>NZ_JOEM01000001.1 GCF_000718135.1 Streptomyces cyaneofuscatus
CCTAAGCCTTCGTCGGCAGCGTCAGATGTGTATAAGAGACAGCTCCCGGCACCGTCCCACCACCACACCTACGGCAGCCCCGCCCCCTATCCGGCAGCGGCACTCCCGCCCTCCGCGACCACAGCCCAAGGCAACAACGGCAACGGCAACGGCCCCATGGTGGCGCTGCCCCTCCCGCCCGCGCCCGCCCCTCCGGAGGGCTCCGCCACCAGCCGCCGGACCCTGATCGCCATCGCGGCGGCGGCGGTCGGCGGGCTCGTCGTGGGCGGCGGCGCGGTCGCCGCGATCGGCGGCGGGGAGACCGCGGCCGCCACGGACGCCAAGCCCCCGGCGCCGAAGCCGCGCCGCACGCTCCCCGGCCAGCCCCCCGAGCCGCGCTGGAGCTACTCCCACCCGGCCTCCGAGTCCGCCCCGCTGACCACCGCGCTCTGGCGGGACCGGCTGCTGGTGGTGACCAGCGAGAGCCAGGCCAGCGCCGTCGACGTGAGCACCGGCAAGCGGGTCTGGCAGCGCGCCGACGCCGCCAAGGGCCAGGCGGCGGTGGTCGCCGGTGACCTGTGCTTCGTGGCGAGCCCGACGGAGTTCCTCTGGCTCGCGCCGAAGGACGGCACGGTCGTGCACCGCGTGCGGTACGCGGACGGCTTCACCGACCTGCCGGACCTTCAGGTGGGACGGCTGGCGGGCCACTCCGGGACGGTGATCTGGTTCACCGGCTCGCGCACGGTCACCGTGAAGGCCCCCAAGCCGAAGAAGGGCAAGAAGAAGGCGGCGGACAAGCGGGTCGTCCAGGCGTACTTCTTCGCGTACGACATCGTCCGGCGCGCCGAGGTCTGGCGTACGCAGGTACCGGCGGGCCGCGCCCCCGGCACGCCCCTCTACCGGGTGGTCGCGGAACGCTCGGCCGATCTCCTCGTCCGGCAGGACGCGGTCACCCTGACGGCGGCCGAGGTCAAGGCGGCCAAGGGGAAGGGCTCCATCCGCTCCTTCGACCAGCAGACCGGCAAGCTGCGGTGGACCAAGCAGTACGGCACGGCCGGCCCCGAGGCTGCAGTCACGGGTGACGAGGACGGGATCCTGTACGCCGGGGCCGGCGTCCACCTCCAGTCGTTCGACGCGGACACCGGCAAGCCGCTGTGGCGGGTCGACGGCACGGCTGGCTCGGCCTTCGGCACCCCGCTCGTGGCCGGTCCGGTCCTCCACACCACCGAGCGCAGCCGGCAGGTCGGCGCGGTGGAACGGGAGAGCGGGCGCCTGGTCTGGCGGCGCTCGACGGAGGTGCCCGGCATCGGAAGCGCGCCCGCCCTCACCCTGAGCAGCAGCGGAAAGACCCTGCTCGCCTCCGACGCCACCCAGGTCACCGCGTTCTCGGCGGCCGACGGGGAGCGGCTGTGGAAGTTCCAGGACATCGGGGCGGCCGAACCGAAGGGGGCGACGGTCAGCGCCCCGTACCGGACCCTCGCCGTCGGCGCGCACATCATCGTCCAGCGGGACCGGGCCTTCTACGCCTTCCCGGTGGCCTGAGCCTGAGGCGACCACGCTGATTCCGCCGTCCGGGGCATCCCCCGGACGGCACGCCCTGCGGTGCTTGCATCACCTGACACCGGATGACCGGATTAATCGGATCAGCTCGCTCACTTGTGGACGAGCCCGCATCTTCCGGGTCCCGTCCCTCCGTCACGGAGGTGATGTCGTGTCAGGCAGGCTCCTGCGCGCGGTCTGCGCGACCGCACTCGCCACGGCCCTCGCGGTCTCCCCCGCCACCGCCGCCCCGGCCGAGCCGGACCCCGTACCCGTACCCGTACCGTCCGAGGAGCCCGTACGCCCCGACGGGGACGACGCGGCAGAGGTGGACGCGGAGACCGCCCTCGCAGCCCCCGAAGCCGGGGCCGCTCCCCAGGCCATCACCACGCTCCTCCGCGACCTCCAGACGCGCTACCAGGCGGCCGAGGAGGCGAGCGAGACCTACAACGCCACCGCCGAGAAGCTGAAGCAGCGGACCGCGCAGGCGAAGAAGGTGAACGCCGAGCTGGCGAAGGCCCGGGCCGCGCTGGAGCTCAGCCGGGGGGACGCCGGGCGGCTGGCCCGGGAGCAGTACCAGGGGCGCACCGAGTTCTCCGCCTACCTCCAGCTCCTGCTGGCCCGGGACCCGCTGCGCGCCCTGGACCAGAGCCATGTCGTCGAGCGGGTGGCGGCGGGCCGCGCGGCGACGGTGGAACGGCTGACCGCCGACGCCCGCCGCGCCGACGCCCTGGCGGCGGCCTCCCGTAAGGCGGTCGACGAGCAGAAGAAGCTGGCCGCGCGGCAGAAGAAACAGCGCGACACCGTGCGCGGCAAGCTGGAGGAGGTGGAGACGCTGCTGGCCACGCTCTCCGCCGAGCAGCTGGCCCAGCTGGCCGGGCTCGAACAGCGGGGCGTGGAGGCGGCCCAGCGCGAACTGGCCGCCTCCGGCGCGCTCAGCTCCACCCGGCCGCCGACCCGGCAGGGCGGTGACGCCATCACGTACGCGATCGAGCAGATCGGCAAGCCGTACGTCTGGGGCGCCGAGGGCCCCGACTCGTTCGACTGCTCCGGCCTGACCTCCCAGGCCTGGGCGGCGGCAGGCCGGCCGATCCCCCGCACCTCACAGGAACAGTGGAAGCAGCTCCCGAAGGTGCCGGTCTCCTCACTGCGCCCCGGCGACCTGGTGATCTACTTCCCGAAGGCGACCCACGTGGCGCTGTACATCGGCGACGGCCTGGTGGTGCAGGCCCCTCGCCCCGGCACCAAGGTGAAGGTCTCCCCGGTGGCGTCCAACCCGCTGCTGGGCGCCGTCCGCCCCGACCCCGACGCCGCACCCCTGTCCACGTACACCCGCCCGGAGCTCCCCGAGGGCGCCCGCGACGGCTCGGACACGGGGTACGGCGTGGACCGGGCGCCGGAGTAGTCCTGGTGGCCGAAGCAACGGCCACCAGGACGACAGGTCGCTCAGGCGCCGGAGACCGAGGCCAGGTACGCGTTCGTCTTCTCCGGCTCGAAGAAGAAGTTGTCGAAGTCCGCCGGGTCGTTGAACCCGTTGGCGAAGCGGTCCGCGACGGGCTGGAGCTGGCCGGCGGCGCCGATCAGGTTCAGGACGTGCTCCGGCGGGACGCCGAGCATCGCGTTGGTCCACTTCGTGACGTGCTGGGCGGTCTCCCAGTAGCGGTCGAAGGTGGACTGCATCCACGCCGCGTCGAACTCCTTGTCGCCGTGGGCCAGGATCGAGTCCAGGTAGGAGTTGGCGCACTTGGAGGCCGAGTTGGAGCCCTGGCCGGTGATCGGGTCGTTGGCCACGACCACGTCCGCGACGCCGAGGACCAGACCGCCGCCGGGGAGCCGGCCGATCGGCTTGCGGACCGTGGGGGCGTACCGGCCGGCGAGGGTGCCGTTGGCGTCGGTCAGCTCGACCTTGGTGGCGCGGGCGTACTCCCACGGCGTGAACTTCTCCATCAGCTCCAGCGTCTTCGCCAGGTGCTCGGAGGGGTCCTTGATGCCCTGGAACGCGTCCAGCGGGCCACCCGGGATGCCCTCCCAGAAGAGGATGTCGGCGCGGCCGGAGGTGGTCAGGGTCGGCATCACGAACAGCTCGCCGACGCCCGGCACCAGATTGCAGCGGACCGCGTCGAACTCCGGGTGCTCGGGGCGCGGCCCCATCCCGTGGACGTACGCGACGGCCAGCGCGCGCTGCGGGGCGTCGAACGGCGAACGCGCCGCGTCCCGGCCGAACATGGAGACCAGCTCGCCCTTGCCGGCCGAGACCATCACCAGGTCGTACGTACGCGAGAAGTAGTCCAGGTCGGAGACGGCCGCCCCGTGGATCACTAGCTGCCCGCCGCGCTGGGCGAAGGTCTCCATCCAGCCGGCCATCTTCACCCGCTGGTCGACGGACTGGGCGTACCCGTCCAGCTTGCCGACCCAGTCGATCGCCCGGGAGGAGTCGGGGGCGGCGACGGAGACGCCGAGGCCCTCGATCTTCGGGGCCTGGGACTCCCAGAAGTTCAGCTGGTAGTCCCGCTCGTGCTGGAGCGCGGTGTGGAACATGCACTGCGTCGACATGACCCGGCCGGTGCGGATCTCGTCGGCGGTGCGGTTGGACATCAGGGTGACTTCGTAGCCCTTGGACTGGAGCCCCAGGGCCAGCTGGAGCCCGGACTGTCCGGCTCCGACTATGAGTATCTTCCGCATCGCGGCTCTCCGTTGTGTGTGATCGAGGAGGTCTAGGCAGGCGTGACGTCGAGAGCATGGCCGACGAGGGCCAGCAGCGACTCGACGACCGTGATCCTGTTACGCGCGTCCATGATCACTATCGGCACCTGCGGCGGTACGGTCAGGGCCTCCCTGACGTCCTCCGCCTCGTAACCGGGCGTCCCCTCGAAGTGGTTGACCGCCACGATGTACGGGAGCCCGCAGCTCTCGAAGTAGTCGAGCGCCGGGAAGCAGTCCTCCAGGCGCCGGGTGTCGGCGAGGACGACCGCGCCGATCGCCCCGCGCACCAGGTCGTCCCACATGAACCAGAAGCGCTGCTGGCCGGGCGTGCCGAAGACGTACAGCACGAGGTCGTCGTCGAGGGTGAGGCGGCCGAAGTCCATGGCCACCGTCGTGGTGGTCTTCTCGGGCGTCGCGGAGAGGTCGTCGGTCTCCTCGCTGGCCTGGGTCATCAGCGCTTCGGTCTTCAGCGGCGTGATCTCGGAGACCGAGCCGACGAAGGTCGTCTTGCCCACGCCGAAGCCGCCCGCCACCACGATCTTGGTCGCGGTGGGGGCGCGGGTGTGGTCGAGCTGCCAGGCCTGGAGGGATTCCTCGGCCTGGTCCTGGGGCCGGGACGGCTGGTCGTCCCGGGGCCCCGGCTGGCGCGGGGCGAAGAGCGGCGCCTCAGAGACGGCGGAGTCCATTGAGCACCCTTTCGAGCAGTGCGCGGTCGGGCTGACCGGTGCCGTGACCGGTTCCGTACACGCGGATCTTTCCCTGGTCGGCCAAGTCGCTGAGCAGCACCCGGACGACTCCGAGCGGCATCTTCAACAGGGCCGAGATCTCCGCGACCGTACGCATCCGGCGGCAGATTTCGACGATGGCCTGGAGCTCCGGCATGACGCGCGAGGCCAGGTTGCCGTTGGTCAGCTCGCGGCGCTCCTCGGGTGCTTCGAGGGCGGCGACGAACGTCTCGACGAGCAGGACGTGCCCGAACCGGGTGCGGCCTCCGGTGAGGGAGTACGGGCGGACCCTGGCCGGGCGCCTGTCGGCGCCGCGGACGGGGAGGCGGGGGGAGGGCTCGGCTGCGGCGGTCGTCACTGGGCGCTCTCCATCGATGTGCGCAGCTCGCTGCGGAGTTCGGGGGTGAGGACGTGTCCGGCCCGGCCGACGAAGAGGGCCATGTGGTACGCGACGACGCTCATGTCGCAGTCAGGGGTGGCGTGGACGCCGAGGAGGGAGCCGTCGCTGATCGACATGACGAAGACGCTGCCCTCGTCCATGGCGACCATCGTCTGTTTGACGCCGCCGCCGTCCATCAGCTTCGCGGCTCCGACAGTCAGCGAGCCGATGCCGGAGACGATGGTGGCCAGGTCGGCGCTGGAGCCCCTGGGGCCGTCCGACGGTCCTGCCTCCTTCGCCCGGTGATGGCCGGGGTCGGAGGAGAGCAGCATCAGCCCGTCGGACGAGACGACGGTGACCGAGTGGACCCCTGGCACCTCCTCCACGAGATTGCTCAGCAACCAGTGAAGGTTCCGGGCCTCGGTACTCAGCCCGAACGTGCTGGGCGCAGTCAACTGCGTGCCTCCTCGACTGTGTCCCCCGTCTCTCCGTTCCGGCGGTCCGTGCGGCCGCCGGTCTGCTCGGTGGTCCCTGTGTCGTGTGCGGTGCCCGTGACGGGTGCGGTGGTGGTCTCGTGCCCGGTACGGCCGGTGGCTACGCCCTCGTGGTCGGCGAGGGCGACGGAGCCGGTGGACTCGGCGATCTCGGCCTCGACATCGCGCCGGCCCTCCTTCGCCGCCTGGTGGAAGCTGCCGAGCCTGCGCCGCAGGTCGTCCTTGTCGAGGCTGCCGGTGCGTCCGGTGGTGGGGGCGCCCTCGGGCCGGACCACCTTGGGGGTGCGCTTGGGCAGCCCCTTGTCGGTGACCCGCTCGGCCTGCGGCCGCCGGGGGCCGGGCACAGTGTCGGCGGCGGCCTCGGCACGGGGGGTCGGGCGGAACTCGGGGCCGTCCGGCTCCTGGCCGCCCGGGGTACTCTCGGCCGGACGCTCGTGACGGTCGGGGCCGATGGCGTACGGGTCGGAGGGCTGCGGGGTCTCGGGGGTCACAGCCGGGGATGCCGGAGCTGTCGGAGGTGCCGGATCTGCCGGGGGCATCGGCAGCCGGACCTGCATCGTGACCTCGGAGTCCGACTCGGCGGGTGCGTCCGCTTCGGGCCTCTGCTGCGGTACGGCGGTGGCTTCGGGGTCCTCCGGCGTCTCGGCGCCCCCGGCGGGCGCCTGCTCCTGCGTGCCGGCCTCGTGGATCGCGCGCTCGGCGGCGGCGATCATCGGGTCGACGGCGGGCTCGGCGGCGGGTTCAGCGATGGGTTCAGCGGCAGATGCAGGCTCGGGCTCCACGGCCGGCTCGGGCTCGCTCGTCGCACCGGGCGTCTGCGCGGAAGCCGCCCCGGAGGCCCCCTCGGCAGGCGCCCCGGACGCGGGCGGCGTCGGCTCGGCGGTCACCGGCGGCAGGATCGGCGTACGGCTCGGCAGGGCGTTGGAGTTGGCCTCGGCCACCGAGCCCGGCAGGTTGAGCGTCGGCGCCTCACCGGGCAGCTGCACGGCGGGCGGCGAGGAGGCGGGGAGGGTGTTGGGCAGCAGGGTCTGCGGCAGGACGACGACGGCCGTCACTCCACTCCCCTTCTGCTCGCGCAGCTGGACCCGCACACCGTGCCGGGCGGCCAGCAACGAGGTGACCTGGAGGCCGAGTCCGGCGCCGTCGGCGTTCTGCTCCCCCGCCTCGAAGGAGGCCGGGTCGGCCAGCCTCGCATTGAGCTCGCTCATCCGGACGCTCGACATGCCGATGCCCTCGTCCTGCACGGAGAGCATCACCTCGCCGGTCTCCAGCAGCCAGCCGGAGAGCTCGACATGGGAGTCCGGCGGGGAGAAGGAGGTGGCGTTCTCCAGGAGTTCGGCGAGGAGGTGGCTGAGGTCGTCGGCGGCGAACCCGGCGATCTGGGCGTGCGGCGGCAGGGACTGGATGGTGACCCGCTCGTACCGCTCGATCTCGCTGACGGCCGCGCGGGCCACGTCGACCAGCGGGATCGGGCCCGCGTGGCCGTGGCCGTGCTCGGCGCCCGCGAGGACGAGCATGTTCTCGCTGTGCCGGCGCATGACCGTGGCCATGTGGTCCAGCTTGAACAGGGTGGCGAGGCGCTCCGGGTCCTGCTCGCGCTCCTCCAGGCTCTCGATGACGCCGAGCTGGCGCTCCACGAGGCCGAGGTTGCGCAGCGAGAGGTTGACGAAGGTGTGGTGGACGGTGTTCTTCAGCCGCTCCAGCTGGGTGGCGAGCTCGGCGGCCCGGACCTGGAGTTCGGCGCGCTGGAGGGTGAGGGCCTCGCGGCCCGCGATCAGTTCGGCGCGCTCGGCGTTGAGGTTCTCGAAGCGGCCGGTGAACTCCTGCTGGAGGCCGGTGAGCTTGGCGTGCAGGGTGTTCATCGACCGGACGACCTGGGCGAACTCGTCGTTGCGGCCGGTGTAGCGGACCGGTTCGGCGGTGGCGGGCTCGTCCGCGAGGCGGGCGGCGCCGATGCGCAGGACGGCGAGCGGCTGGGTGAGGGTGCGGGCGACGGCGGTGGAGACGCCGACGGCGAGCAGGAAGCAGCCGCCGAGCAGGGCGATGCTCAGTTCGAGGGCGGTGACGTCGTCGTCGCGGAACCCTTCCAGGCGCTGGACCTGGGTGGTGGCGAGGGCCGACTCGACACCGCGCATCCGGTCGACCCGGGCGGAGAGCGCGGACTCCAGCTTCTTGGCGTTGGTGGTGCGCTCGCTCTCGGAGAGCTCGGGACGGTCGGTGAGGCGGGCGAGGTACTTCTCCGCGCTGTTGACCTCGGGGCCGGTGACGGTGGCGGAGAGCTTGTCGCGGGCGACGGGGTTGGCTGCCTGGTCGAACTCGGCGAGCGAGGCCAGCTCCCGGACCCGGGCCTGCTGGGCGGCGGCGCTCAGCTCGTCCCGGTCGCGGTCGGCCCGTTTGGTCGCGTCGTCCTGGCCCTCGACCGGCAGCCCGGTGAAGGGGTCGATCTGCGGAGTGGTGGGCTCGGGGGCCGGTACGGCGAGGGCGGCGAGGAGGAGCCCGCGGGTGGCGGAGGCCTGCTCGACGGCTCCGCCGAGGGCGAGCGGGGCGCGGGTGGCGTCGGCGGCGCGCGGCGGCGTCTTGTCGGCCAGCTCGGCGGCGATGCCGTGCAGCTTGGCGATGACCTCGGAGTACGCCTGGTGGGCCTCCAGTGCCGAGCCCTTGCCGGTGAGGGCGTCCCGGCGCAGCGAGGGCACGGTGGAGAGGTCGCGCCGCAGGGCGGCGGGGGCCGGCTCGTGGATCTCGTCGATCTGCTGGTCGACGCGGGTGGTGCGGGTGAGGCGGCTCTGGGCACCGGCCTGGCCGTCATCGGCGCGGCCGCCCGCGATGTACGCGGTGACGGCGTCGCGCTCGTCGGCGAGGGAGTGCGCCAGGGTGACGGCCCGCTGGTTCAGCTCGGAGAGGGTCACCAGCCGCTGGGACTCGGCCAGATCGGAGGAGGCGCTCAGCGCGGCGGGAGCGCCCGCCGCGAGGACGATGACCCCGACGACGGCGACACCGGCGACCAGCCGGCTCCGTACCCGTACGGTCCGCTTGGTGGCGACCGGAGCCGGAGGCGTCGCCCCGGAACCGTCGCGCGTGCTGCCCTGGCTCCGCGGCCGCTTCTTCTGCACCGGTGCTCGCAATCTTGACTCGTCCACCCTTGAAGCAGAGGTGACGCTCGGTCACGTAGAAGGACCCCCCGCTCCTGGTACGGCTTCTGACCATTCCAGTGCTTTTGAGAGGGGGGCGCGCAACAACCGCTCCGCCACTCGAACGAGTGAACATCACTCTTGAGTTGGCGAACAAGTCTCCCCAGAGGCGCCCCTGACCATGCATAGGGCGCGGGGTGGAACTTCGGCGCCGCCTTTGGCAGGATGCCCGCCCGCACTCCCCCGGAGCCCTGCCCTCCGCGTACGAGGCCCGCCTTGACCTGCTGGTACGGCCGGAAACCGCTCCCGTGCGGGGCGCGTGAAGACCTCGTGCAGACTGGCGTCATGCGCTGCGAACTCGTCACCGTCCCCGGCGATCCCGAACGCCCCGACGAGGACTGGGCATCGGCCGCCGTCCCCGCGTCCGGCCAGGGGGGAGTGGTGGTGGTGCTGGACGGTGTCACGCCACCGGAGGGGGACGACGGTTGTGTGCACTCCGTCCCCTGGTTCACCGCCCGGTTGGGCGGCGCACTGGTGGAA
This sequence comes from Streptomyces cyaneofuscatus, assembly GCF_000718135.1. Lineage (GTDB taxonomy): Bacteria > Actinomycetota > Actinomycetes > Streptomycetales > Streptomycetaceae > Streptomyces > Streptomyces cyaneofuscatus. The sequence continues at coordinate 9,488 of NZ_JOEM01000001.1, forward strand.
CTGTCGGGTTCACGGCGAGATATGGACCTGGCCGAGATCCTGTCGGAGTCCATCCGGCGCACCGCCGACGCCCACCGGTCGACCTGTGACCTTTCTCACGTGCGGACGCCTCAGGCGACCGTGGCCCTGGCGCGTTGGAACGAACACGCGATCGAGTATCTGGTGCTCTCCGACGCGGTGCTCCTGCTGGAGGGGGCGGACGGCGCGGTCCGGGCGGTCCTCGACGACCGGCTCGACCGCCTGCCGCCGGGCTCGCTGGCCTCGGTGGCGACGGTCGACGCCCGGCTGCGCAACAAGGAGGGCGGCTTCTTCACCGCCGCCGCCGACCCCGCGGTGGCCGCACGCGCGGTGACCGGCACCGTCCCGGCGGACCGGGTCCGCTCACTGGCCGCGCTGACGGACGGGGCGAGCCGGTGGGCGGAGGTGTTCCGCGAGGGCGACTGGGCGGCCCTGCTGGAGCTGGTGCGCAAGGCGGGGCCCCAGGGGCTGATCGACCGGGTACGGGAGCTGGAGAGGGCCGACGCGGCCGCCGGGCGCGTACGGCTGCGGCGGGGCAAGACCCACGACGACGCGACGGCGGTGTTCGTGGAGCTGTAAGGGGCGGGGGCGCGGGCCGTCACTCCTCCGCGCGGGTGTTCAGCTGGTGCAGCAGCCGGGCCAGCTCCGCCACCTCGGCCCGGTCCCAGTCGGCCAGCTTGCGGACGTACTGCCCGCGCCGGGCGTCGCGGACGCTGCGGAAGCGGGCGAGGCCCTCGTCGGTGAGCCGGACGAGCCAGGCGCGGCCGTCGGCCGGGTCGGGTTCGCGGGCGACCAGACCGAGCTCCTCCAGGGCCCGCAGCTGACGGCTCATGGTGGCCTTGCCGACGCCGAAGTAGGCGGCCAGCTCGGTGGCCCGCTGCCGGCCGGCCGACTCCAGGCGGACGAGCAAGCCGTAGGCGGCGGGCTCCAGTTCGGGGTGGACCTCGCGGGCCATCTCGCCCGAACTGGCCCGGGCGCGGCGCAGGAAGACCGCCAGCTCGCGCTCCAGCGCCAGGAATTCGTGGTCCACACCAGTCCCGGCAGTCGCGCGCGGCTCCCGCGCCCTCTCGCTCCCGTGCACGTCAGCACCCCTCGTACGGTTTCCTGCCGATGAAAGTTTCTTCCACGGCCGGTCAACGCCGCAGCTCGGCCAGTATTTCGCAGGCGTAGACCAACGGCGGCGGCCAGGCCCTCTTCCGCACCCCGGGTCTACGTGCGTAGCGTCGTCACCGGATCGTACGCATGACATGAGCACGCCATGACTGTGGACAGCCACCACCCCACCCCGGAGGCACACCCATGCCCCTGCACCGTCACAGATCCGGCACCTCCCACCGCTCGCGCCTCACCGTCGGCGGAGCCCTCCTGGCCGCCCTCGCCCTCCTCCTCGCCCTGCCGGGCGCCGCCACCGCCGGCCCGGACACCGCCGACGCCCCGCCCGCCCGCGGCACCGCCAGGATGGGCCAGGGCGTCATCGAGCACGACGGCCAGGGCGGACTGCCCCGCGATCCCCGGGTCGTCCAGACCGAGGGCGTGGACGTCAGCAGCCACCAGTCCAACGTCGCCTGGCAGACCCTGTGGAACAGCGGCGTGAAGTGGGCCTACGTGAAGGCCACCGAGGGGACGTACTACAAGAACCCGTACTTCGCGCAGCAGTACAACGGCTCGTACAACGTCGGCATGATCCGTGGCGCGTACCACTTCGCCACCCCGAACACGGCGAGCGGCGCCGCGCAGGCGAACTACTTCGTGGACAACGGCGGCGGCTGGTCCCGGGACGGGCGGACCCTGCCGGGGGTGCTCGACATCGAGTGGAACCCGTACGGCGCCCAGTGCTACGGCCTCAGCCAGGCCGCAATGGTGAACTGGATCCGGGACTTCACCACCACCTACCGGGCGCGCACCGGCCGGGACGCGGTCATCTACACCGCGACCAGCTGGTGGAAGGACTGCACCGGCAACAACGCGGGCTTCGGCGCCGTCAACCCGCTCTGGGTGGCCCGGTACAACACGACGGTCGGCGAACTGCCGGCCGGCTGGCCCGTCCACACGATGTGGCAGTACACCTCGACCGGCCCCACGGTCGGCGACCACAACCGCTTCAACGGCGCGCTCGACCGCGTACAGGCGCTGGCCAACGGCTGACCCCACCTGAACCGGCCCCGGTCACCTCTTCGCAGGTCACCGGGGCTTCGCGCTGCCCCGCACCCCGCTATGCACTCAACGTATACACACTATGTATAGTCCTCGGCGTACCGCACACCTGTGCGGATATTTCCGCGCAGAGGAGTGGTGTGCCGTGTCGAAGAAGATGACCGTGTTCGGCGGCGGGTTGGCCGCCGCGCTGGTGACGACGCTCACACTGGCGCTCAGCGGGTGCTCGATGGAGACGACGGCTCCGGGCTCGGCGCGGCAGGACGCGGCGCCCGACGCCAAGGGCTCCTTCGGGCGGGCGGACTGCCGCAAGGCGAAGTGCATCGCCCTCACGTTCGACGCGGGGCCGGGCAAGGACACCCCGGAGCTGCTGGACATCCTGAAGGAGAAGAAGGTCCACGCGACCTTCTTCCTGCTGGGCAAGCACCACGTCCTCAAGCACCCGGACACCGTGCGGCGCATCCAGGACGAGGGCCACGAGGTGGCCAACCACACCTGGACGCACAAGATCCTCACCGACGAGGAGCCGGACGCGATACGGGCCGAGCTGGAGAAGACCCAGGTGGCGATCGAGAAGGTGACGGGGAAGAAGCCCCGGCTGATGCGCCCGCCGCAGGGCCGCACCGACGACAAGGTCTCCGGGATCAGCAAGGAGCTGGGGCTCTCCCAGGTGTTGTGGAGCGCCACCGCCAAGGACTACTCGACGAACGACTCGGCGCTGATCACGAAGCGGATCGTGGACCAGGCGAGCAAGGACGGCATCATCCTGCTGCACGACATCTACCAGGGCACCGTGCCCGCCGTGCCGGGGATCATCGACACGCTCCAGAAGGACGGCTACACCTTCGTGACCGTCCCTGAGCTGATGGCCCCGGCGGTGCCGGAGCCGGGCACGATCTACCGCCCCTGAGCGCTCCCGGGAAGAGCGGAACGGGCCGCCGCCGAGCACCCTGCCGCCGTGCACGCGGAACGGCCCGCCCCCGTTGACTCGGGAAGCGGGCCGTCCGTACCGGCCGTGCACCTGATGCCGCGCCCGTCACTGCGTGGCGGTCAGGCCGCGGCCGGGATCCTTTCCGCCGGGGCCGAGGCCGGGGCGAGGGCGATCTCCAGCACCTGGCGGACGTCGGTGACCGGGTGGACGTCCAGCTTCTCCAGCACCTCGGCCGGGACGTCGTCCAGGTCGGCCTCGTTGCGCTGGGGGATCACCACGGTGGTGATGCCCGCACGGTGGGCGGCCAGCAGCTTCTGCTTCAGGCCGCCGATCGGCAGGACGCGCCCGGTCAGGGACACCTCACCGGTCATCGCCACATCCGTACGGACGAGGCGTCCGGAGAGCAGCGAGGCCAGGGCGGTCGTGAGCGTGATACCCGCGCTCGGGCCGTCCTTCGGGACCGCGCCGGCCGGGAAGTGGATGTGCACGCCCCGGTCCTTGAGGTCCGCGACCGGCAGCTCCAGCTCCGCGCCGTGCGACCGCAGGAAGCTCAGCGCGATCTGCGCCGACTCCTTCATGACGTCCCCGAGCTGACCGGTCAGGGTCAGTCCGGACGCCCCGGTCTCCGGGTCGGCGAGCGACGCCTCGACGAAGAGGACGTCACCGCCCGCCCCGGTCACCGCGAGCCCGGTGGCCACACCCGGCACCGCGGTGCGGCGCTCGGCCGGGTCCTGGGCGGACTCGGGCACGTGGTGCGGGCGCCCGATCAGGCCGCGCAGGTCCGCGTCGGTCACCGTGAACGGCAGCTCGCGGTCGCCCAGTTCGTGCTGGGCAGCGACCTTGCGGAGCAGCCGGGCGACGGACCGCTCCAGATTCCGTACGCCCGCCTCACGGGTGTACTCGCCGGCCAGTTTGCGCAGCGCCGACTCCTCCAGGGCGACCTCGTCCTTCTCCAGACCCGCCCGCTCCAGCTGGCGCGGGAGCAGGTGGTCCCGGGCGATGACGACCTTCTCGTCCTCGGTGTAGCCGTCGAGCCGGACCAGCTCCATGCGGTCGAGCAGGGCCTCGGGGATGGCTTCGAGGACGTTGGCGGTGGCCAGGAAGACGACGTCGCTGAGGTCGAGCTCGACCTCCAGGTAGTGGTCGCGGAAGGTGTGGTTCTGCGCGGGGTCGAGGACTTCGAGGAGGGCGGCGGCCGGGTCGCCCCGGAAGTCGGAGCCGACCTTGTCGATCTCGTCGAGCAGGACGACCGGGTTCATCGAACCGGCCTCCTTGATCGCCCGCACGATCCGTCCGGGGAGCGCGCCCACGTACGTACGCCGGTGGCCCCGGATCTCCGCCTCGTCCCGGACACCGCCGAGCGCGACGCGGACGAACTTACGGCCCATGGCGTGCGCGACGGACTCCCCGAGCGAGGTCTTGCCGACGCCGGGCGGGCCCACGAGGGCGAGCACGGCACCGCCACGGCGGCCGCCCACGACCCCCAGCCCCCGGTCGGCACGCCGCTTGCGCACAGCGAGGTACTCGGTGATCCGCTCCTTCACATCGGCGAGGCCGGCGTGCTCGGCGTCCAGGACCTCCTGGGCGCCGCGGATGTCGTAGGCGTCCTCGGTGCGCTCGGTCCACGGCAGTTCGAGGACGGTGTCCAGCCAGGTGCGGATCCACGACCCCTCAGGGGACTGGTCGCTGGACCGCTCCAGCTTCTCGACCTCCTTGAGCGCGGCCGTCCGGACGTGCTCGGGCAGGTCGGCGGCCTCGACGCGGGCCCGGTAGTCGTCGGACTCGTCCTCCGGGTCGCCGTTGAGCTCGGAGAGCTCCTTGCGTACGGCGTCCAGCTGGCGGCGCAGCAGGAACTCGCGCTGCTGCTTGTCCACGCCCTCCTGGACATCCTTGGCGATGGACTCGGCGACATCCTGCTCGGCGAGGTGCTCGCTCAGCCACTGGGTGGCGAGCTTCAACCGCGCGACCGGGTCCACGGTCTCCAGGAGCTGGACCTTCTGCGCGGTGGTGACGAACGGCGAGTATCCGGAGTTGTCGGCGAGCGCGGAGATGTCGTCGATCTGCTGGACCCGGTCCACGACCTGCCAGGCGCCGCGCTTCTTCAGCCAGCTGGTGGCGAGCGCCTTGTACTCCTTGACGAGCTCGGCGGCGGAACCGGGCAGCGGCTCGGGCACGACGACGTCGAGCACGGTCCCCTCGACCCACAGCGCCCGCCCCGGCCCACTGGTCCCGGCCCCGATCCGGACCCGGTCACGGGCCCGGATGAGCGCCCCCGGGTCACCGTCGCTCAGGCGTCCGACCTGCTCGATGGTCCCGAGGACACCGGTCCCCGTGTACGTCCCGTCGATCCGCGGGACCAGCAGCACCTCGGGCTTCCCGCCGCCGGGACCGGCGGCGGCCTGCGCGGCCTCGACGGCGGCGCGCACCTCGGTGTCGGACAGGTCCAGCGGCACCACCATGCCGGGCAGGACGACCTCGTCGTCGAGCGGCAGCACGGGCAGGTCGATCGGTGTGAACGCCTTGGACTCGGTAGTCATGATCTCCCCTTCGGCAGGCAAGTTGAGCTATGTGGACTCAATGCTTGTGAGCCGCCGAATGTTCCCCGAGCGGTGTTCGCTGTGAGCGATCAAGACCCGGGAGCCTGGTGAGCCCCCTGTCCACGGGAGCGTCGGGCGCGGAACGGCTATTCCCCGGGCCGCTCTCCCGCCCTGGGTGAATCTCCTGGTGAGCCCGTCAGCCCGTCAGCCCGCGAACCCGTGAACCCGTGAACCGGATAGCGTCCGGCCGTCGATAGGGAGGGTGTGAGGCTGTTGCGCCCTGCGGGGGGAGACCGGAATGACGGTACGGAGACGGAGAGCGACGACGCGGCGTTGGTGCGCGCCGTCGCGGGCGGGGACGCGGAGGCGCTGGGCGCGCTCTACGACCGGCACGCCGGGTGGCTGCACGCCCGGCTCGCCCGGCGGTGCGCGGACGCGGAGACCGTGCGCGAAGTGCTCCAGGACACCTTCGTGACCGTGTGGCGCTCCGCCGGCTCGCACCGGGGCGCGCAGGTCGGCGGGTGGCTGTGGGTGATCGCCTCGCGCCGGCTCGTCGACACCCTGCGGGCGGGCGCCCGCGCCGACCGGGCACCGGGCCCGGTACCGGAGACCGCCGCCCCCTCCGCCGAGGACCGGGTGCTGGCGGGCCTGGAGTACGGGGACGTGGGCACCGCGCTGGCCGGGATCTCGCCGGAGCTGCGCGAGGTCCTGCGCGCCACGGTCGTGGACGGGCTGTCGACGAGGGAGGCGGCCGCGCTGCTCGGCATCCCCGAGGGCACGGTCAAGACCCGCGCGATGCGGGCCCGGCGTGAGCTGCGGGCCGCACTGGAACGGCTGACGCCGGACGGCGAAGCGCTGGGAGGTACGGCATGAGGCGGGAACGTTCCGGCCTGGGACCGGACTGGCACGTGGGCGGGGAGCTGGCCGCGCGGTACGCCGCCGGTACGGCTGCCGAGAGCGAAGCGTGGTCGCTGGAGAAGCACGTCGAGGCGTGCGGCGCCTGCGCGGCCGTGGTCTCGTCGGCCGTCCGGGCGGGGCCGGAGACGGGCCCGCTGCTTGCAGGCATCCGGGCGGCGGTGCTGGAGCGGGCTGTCCAGGAACCGCGCGAGAGCGTCGGCTCCCGGGCGTACGCCAACAACGGCACCGGCCCGGCCATCGGCACCACCGTGACAGGCGCGGGAACCAGCACGACCACCGTGACAGGCGCGGCAACCAGCACGACCACCGTGACAGGCGCGGGGACCACGGGGGTGCCCCCGCGCCTGTCACGGGCCGCCCGGGTCGTGTGGGCCGCCGGGCCCGCCCTGCGGGGGGCCTGGCTGGTGGCGCTCGTCATCGTCGCCCTCGGGGCCGTCGCCCTGTCGTACGGGGCCGGGCTCGGGGCCTCGGTGCGGCCGTTGCTGCTGGTGACGGCGCCGGTGCTGCCGCTCGCCGGGGTGGCCCTGTCCTACGGGCTGCACGCCGATCCGCTGTACGAGATCGCCACCTCGACCCCGGCCGGCGGGCTCCGGCTGCTGCTGACCCGGGCCGCCGCCGTCCTCGCGGTGAGCGTCCCGGCGCTGACCCTGGCCGGGGCCGTGCTGCCGGTCGCGGCGGGCGGCCCGGGGGCGGCCGCCTGGCTGCTGCCGGGGCTGGCGCTGACGCTCGCCGCGCTCGCGCTGGGCAGTTTCGTCGGCGGCCGCCGGGGGGCGGCCGCCGTCGGGGCCGCCTGGCTGGCGTTCGTCGTCGCCCCCGCCGCCGCCGGCGGGCCGGCCGGGGCCGCGCTGATGGCGGGGGCCTCCCCCTACTTCGCCGGCCCCGCCGTCCAGAGCGGCTGGGCCGCCGGGGCCGTGGCGTGCGCGCTGCTGCTCGCCGCCCGCCGCCGATCCTTCGACCATCTGGAGACACCGTGAGCGCCAAAGTGACCGGGCTGACCGTCCGGCACCGCAGGAACACCGCCCTGGATGCCGTGGATCTGGACTTCGCTCCGGGCGTGCACGGGCTGCTCGGGCCCAACGGGGCGGGCAAGACCTCCCTGATCCGGGTGCTGGCCACGGTCTCGCCCCCGGACGCCGGGCAGGTGGAGCTGCTCGGCACCGAGGTCGGCCGGGGAGCCGATCACCGCGAGCGCGCCTCCGTACGGCGCCGGCTCGGCTATCTGCCGCAGGTATTTGGCTACTACCCGGGGTTCACCGTCCGCGAGTTCGTCGGCTACGTGGCCTGGCTCAAGGAGATGGACGGGGCGCAGGTCGCGGCGGCGGTGGAACGGGCCGTGGACCGGGTCGGGCTCGGCGAGCGGATCGACGCCAAGGTGAAGACGCTCTCCGGCGGCATGGTGCGGCGGGTCGGCATCGCCCAGGCGATCGTCAACGAACCCGCGCTCCTGCTGCTGGACGAGCCGACCGCCGGTCTCGACCCGGAGCAGCGCGTGGAGTTCCGGGCCCTGCTGCGGGAGGTGGGCCGGACCTCCACGGTGATCGTCTCCACGCATCTGGTCGAGGACGTCGCGGCGGCCTGCTCCGATGTGACCCTGATCGAGGCGGGCCGGATCGCCTACCGGGGCACCACCGCCGAACTGATCGAACTGGGCGACGCGGCGGACGAGCTCGGCGGCAACCCGATCGAGCGCGGCTACACCGCCGCCCTGCGCGCCCACCGTACGGCGGTGGGGGCATGACGGACACGTTGAGCCCGCCGGAGCCCACCGCCCCGGCCGCCTCCCCGCCCCGAATCGGCCATCCGGCGCGTGGAGCGTTCCGGGCCGAGCTGCGGCACGGGATCGCTCCCTGGATCGCACCCGCCATGGCTCTCACCATCGCCGTGCCGATGATCACCAAGGCCGCTCAGTGGCAGGGCAGCTGGGGCGAGACGCAGGGGCTGCTGCATTCGCTGACCACCTTGATCGGCGGCCCGCTGGCTGCGGCCGCCGGGTGCTGGCAGGGCGGCCGGGAGCACCGGCGCAGAACCGTCGGGCTGAGCCTCTCGGTGCCTCGCTCGCGGGCGGCGCAGCTGGTGATGGCCGCGCTGCCGGTCGCGGTGTGGGCGGTCGTCGGCCACCTGGTGGCCGTGGCGGGGGTGCTGGCCGCCAGCTGGCCGTACGCCGGGGCCGGCGGCCCCTCGGTGGGCATGATCGTCCTGGATGCCTGGTTCCCGGTGTGTGCCGTGTTCACCGGGTTCGTGGTGGGTCGCGTGTGCCGGTGGCGGCTGGCCGCGCCGGTGCTCGCGGCGGCCACGTACCTCGTCCTGGGCGCCCCGACGTACACCTCCTCCGACCTCCGCTTCCTGAACCCGGCCGAGCAGTACTACCTGACCGACCGGGTGCCGGTGGCGTGGTTCGTGCCCGTGATGGTCCTCTGGACGGGCGCTCCGGTGCTCGCCCTGGTCACCGGCTACGCCGTGCGGCGCCGGTTCCTCGCGCTCGTCCCCCTGGCGGTTGCCGCCCTCGTCGCGCCCCTGATCGTGAGCAGCGGTGAGGACCTGTTCCGGGAGGACCCGGTGGCGGAGAGGCTGATCTGTACGGAGGCGGTGCCGCAGGTCTGTGTGGGCGGGCTCGACGGCCCGCTGCTGTCCCCGGCGTCCGACGCCCTGACCGGGCTGGTCTCCCGACTGGAGGGGGTACCGGGTGCGCCCGTGCGGTACGTCCAGACCTCCGACAGCCGGCGGCTCCCGCCGGACACCTCCCGGCTGCCCTACACGTCCCGCGGCTGGACGGTGGTGCGTGACCGGATCGCCGATCCCGCCGGGTACGCCTGGGAGACGGCGCACTTCCTCACCGAACGCGACTGTCCGGAGTCCGTGACGGAGGAGGTGGAGGAAGACCCTGCCACCGTACGCATGCGGGAGACCGACGACGCCGTGGTGCACTGGCTGGCCCCCTGGGGCAGTTCGCGGCTCGACCCCGCCCAGGGCGCGGTGTATCTGAACCGGCTCACCGCCATGGGCGACACCGAGCGCCGGGCCTGGCTGGGCCGCTATCTGGCCACCCGTACGAGTTGCGACCCGAAGGCGGTGCCGGCGCTGTGACGACCGTACGACTGGGGCTGCCCGTGCTCTACCTGCGCTCCCGGGCCCTGCCGGCGACCCTGGCCGCGCTGGCGGCCATCGCCGTGCTCGCCGCGTGGGCGGCCGACCGGCTCCAGGACCGGCCGGAGTTCGACCACACGGCCCGCGTCCCGGTCCTCGCGCTCGCCCCGCTGCTCGCCGCCGCCGCGATCGGCACCGGGCTCCTCTCGCACACCGAGGAGCTGGACCGCACGGCCGTACGCCGCTGGTGGCCCCGGCGGCTGACGTACCTGCTGGTCCTCACCGCGCTCACCGCCGGGGCCCTGGCGCTGGCCGTGCCGGGTCATCCGGAGCAGTTCGGCGCCCCGGCGATGGTCCGCAACGTGGTGGGGGCGACGGGGGTGACGGCAGCGGCGGCCGCGCTCCTGGGGGCCCGGGCGAGCTGGCTGCCGATGACGGTCTACGGGGGCGCGGTCTACCTGGCCGCGCCCCGGACGCCGGGCGGGGCGGCGGCGTACTGGGCGTGGCCGATGCAGCCGGGGCCGGAGGTGGCGGCCTGGGTGATGGCCGGGACGGCGTACGTGGCGGGGGCGGCGCTCCTGGCACTGCGCGGCCCGCGCCCGGACCGCGACCACGGAAGCGGGCGGCCCTCCTAGAATCCGGTCCATGGAGCCCGACACCCAGACCTACCCCCGCGCCACGACTCCCCCCGCCCCCCTCACCCTGGACCGCCGCGAAGGCCCCTTCGGCGAGGTCGTCCTGCGGGAGCGCGGGGAGCACTTCGAGATCATCGCCAACGGCTGCTTCCTGATGGACACCTCCGACGGGCGCTCCGAGCGGCTGCTGATCGACGCCGCCCTGCGCTCCCTGCCCGCCGGCCGGACCGGCCCCTCGGTGCTGATCGGCGGGCTCGGGGTGGGTTTCTCGCTGGTGCGGGCCGCCGAGGAGGAGCGCTGGGGGCGGATCGTGGTCGTGGAGCGGGAGCAGGCCATCGTCGACTGGCACCGGCAGGGCCCGCTGGACCGGATCTCCGGGGCGGCGCTGGCCGACCCCCGGACCGAGGTCGTGCACACGGATCTGGTCGCCCACCTCCGTACCGCCACGGAGCGTTACGACGCGCTCTGCCTGGACATCGACAACGGGCCCGACTGGACCGTCACGGAGGACAACGGGAGCCTCTACTCCCCCACCGGCCTGGCCCACTGCCACGACCGGCTGACCCCGGGCGGAGTGCTCGCCGTCTGGTCCGCGCAGCCGTCCCCGGCCTTCGAACAGGCGTTGCGGAATGCCGGGTTCACCAGGGTTAGGACCGAAGAAGTGGCTGTTGCCCGAGGTGTGCCGGACGTGGTCCATCTCGCATCGAGGAGTCTCTGAGGGGCCGCTCAAGGGCCCTGAAAGCCCCCTCCCGGTATGTACGGGTCCGGTAGGAGACGGGGCAACCTTCACAAGGCCGACGATCCGCCGCCCCGCCGGAGCCGAACTCAAACCCCTGGGACAACACCCTGCGTAGCCGGGAGCCCTCCGCTGCCTTTACGCTGCTGACCGGCACATAGGGATCACCCACGAAATCCACGAGCGAAGACCGTGCCTTGCGGGGGTTCGCCCCCCGCGAGAACGGGCAGGGGCGGGGCGATGGAACAGACACACACCACCCACAACGGCGTCGCGGCCACCCCAGGGGCTCAACGCCGGGTGCTGGTGGTCGAGGACGACGCCACGATCGTCGACGCCATTGCCGCCCGGCTGCGGGCGGAGGGCTTTCTGGTGCAGACCGCGCTGGACGGGCCCGCGGCCGTCGACGCGGCCGAGGCATGGCAGCCCGATCTGATGGTGCTCGACATCATGCTTCCCGGCTTCGACGGCCTGGAGGTCTGCCGCCGGGTGCAGGCGACGCGCCCGGTGCCGGTGCTGATGCTCACCGCGCGCGACGACGAGACCGACATGCTGGTCGGGCTCGGGGTCGGCGCCGACGACTACATGACCAAGCCGTTCTCCATGCGGGAGCTGGCCGCCCGGGTGCACGTCCTGCTGCGGCGGGTGGAGCGGGCCGCGCTGGCCGCCGTCACCCCGCGCAGCGGGATACTGCGCCTCGGCGAGCTGGAGATCGATCACGCGCAGCGCCGGGTCCGGGTGCGCGCCGAGGACGTCCACCTCACGCCGACCGAGTTCGACCTGCTGGTCTGCCTGGCGAACACCCCGCGCGCGGTGCTCTCCCGGGAGCAGCTGCTGGCCGAGGTCTGGGACTGGGCGGACGCCTCGGGCACCCGTACGGTCGACAGCCACATCAAGGCGCTGCGCCGCAAGATCGGCGCCGAGCGGATCCGTACGGTGCACGGCGTGGGCTATGCCCTGGAGACCCCGGCCCCATGACCCGGCCAGGGTCGGGAATGCGGCCCTTCTCCATCAAGGCCAAGCTCGGCACGCTCGTGGTGGTCTCGGTCTTCATCACGACCGGTCTGCTGATCGTGGCGCTGCGGACCCGGACCGAGTTCCAGTTCATCACCGTGTTCTCGGTGATCGCGACGCTGCTGATCACCCAGTTCGTGGCGCACGGGCTGACCGCGCCGCTGGACGAGATGCGGGCGGTGGCCCGGTCGATCTCGCACGGCGACTACACGCGCCGGGTGAGCGGCGCCGGGCGGCGGGACGAGCTGGGCGACCTGGCCCAGACGATCAACCGCATGGCGGACGACCTGGAGGCGGAGGACCGGCACCGTAAGGAGCTGGTCGCCAACGTCTCCCACGAGCTGCGCACCCCCATCGCGGCGCTGCGGGCCGTGCTGGAGAACGTGGTGGACGGGGTCTCGGCCGCCGATCCCGAGACGATGCGTACGGCGCTGAAGCAGACGGAGCGGCTCGGCCGGCTGGTGGAGACGCTGCTGGACCTGTCCCGGCTGGACAACGGGGTGGTGACGCTCAGGGCGAGCCGCTTCGAGGTGTGGCCGTATCTCTCGGGCGTACTGAAAGAAGCCAATCTCGCCGCGTCCCAGCGACGCCTGTCGTCGGGGTCGGGCAACCACTCCCGTACGGACGTCCACCTCCATCTGGACGTCTCGCCGCCGGAACTCACCGCGCACGCGGACGCCGAGCGGCTGCACCAGGTGGTGGCCAACCTCATCGACAACGCGGTCAAGCACAGCCCGCCGCACGGCCGGGTGACGGTCCTGGCGCGGCGCGGGGCGTACCCGGAGTCGCTGGAGCTGGAGGTCATCGACGAGGGGCCCGGCATCCCGGAGGCGGAGCGGTACCGGGTCTTCGAACGGTTCAACCGGGGCCAGGCCCCCTCACCCCACGGTCCGGGCAGCGACGGCGGTACGGGGCTGGGGCTCGCGATCGCCCACTGGGCGGTGGATCTGCACGGCGGCCGGATCGGAGTGGCCGAATCCGCTCGGGGCTGCCGCATCCAGGTCACCCTCCCGGGGTTGTCCGAGCGACGCGGTTGACGACACGGCCGACCGTCGTTGACATAAGGTCGAACCGGAAGGGCACGTTCTCCGTGTCCAGCCCGAAGGGGATCTCAAGGGGATACGGTCAGACGACCGTATCCACGGTCCTGCGTACCCGAAGTGCAGTGGAACCTCGCTTGTTTCCCGCCATTTCCTGCGCCGAAACCCGCGTTGCGATGTGATGTGCACGACGAAGCACCGGCCCGGTCTGCAAGGAACGGTTTGGGGGGCGTAGCCTTGATTTCCGCTGTCCATCACCTTGTGAAGCGGAAGAGGGCGGTTGCCGCCGTGTCGTCTCAGTCCCCCAGTAACTCGAGCATCTCGACCGACCAAGCCAGCCCGGGCACCAACCCGGCCGCCGCTTTCGGCGCCAATGAGTGGCTCGTCGACGAGATCTACCAGCAGTACCTCCAGGATCCCAGTTCGGTCGATCGCGCCTGGTGGGACTTCTTCGCCGACTACAAGCCGGGTTCCTCCGGCACGGCGGACAAGCCCGTTCCCGGCGCCGCAGCCTCGGGGGCTGCGGCAACCGAGACCCCGGCCGCCGCCGCACCGGCGCAGCCCGTGGCCCCGGCCACCACCGCAGCCGCTCCGGCTCCGGCGAAGGCGGCCCCGGCGCAGGCCCAGCCGGCCGAGGCGAAGCCCGCCGAGGCCAAGGCCGCCCCGGCTCCGGCCCCGGCGAAGCCCGCCGCCGCGCCCGCCAAGGCCAAGCCGAAGGCCGACGAGTCCACCGAGGCCCCGGCCGGCCCCGAGTACGTGACGCTGCGCGGCCCCTCGGCCGCCGTCGCGAAGAACATGAACGCCTCGCTGGAGCTGCCGACGGCCACGTCCGTCCGCGCGGTCCCGGTGAAGCTGCTCTTCGACAACCGCATCGTCATCAACAACCACCTCAAGCGCGCCCGCGGCGGGAAGATCTCCTTCACGCACCTCATCGGGTACGCGATGGTGCAGGCCCTCAAGGCCATGCCGTCGATGAACTACTCCTTCGCGGTGAAGGACGGCAAGCCGACCCTGGTCAAGCCGGAGCACGTCAACCTCGGTCTCGCCATCGACCTGGTGAAGCCGAACGGCGACCGCCAGCTGGTCGTCGCGGCCATCAAGAAGGCCGAGACGCTCAACTTCTTCGAGTTCTGGCAGGCGTACGAGGACATCGTCCGGCGCGCCCGCATCGGCAAGCTCGGCATGGACGACTTCTCCGGCGTCACCGCCTCGCTGACCAACCCCGGCGGGATCGGCACCGTCCACTCGGTGCCCCGCCTGATGCCCGGACAGGGCCTCATCATGGGCGTCGGCGCGATGGACTACCCGGCGGAGTTCCAGGGCACCTCCCAGGACACCCTGAACAAGCTCGGCATCTCGAAGGTCATGACGCTCACGTCGACCTACGACCACCGGGTCATCCAGGGCGCCGCCTCCGGCGAGTTCCTGCGGGTCCTGAGCCAGCTGCTGCTCGGCCAGAACGACTTCTACGACGAGATCTTCAAGGCCCTGCGCATCCCGTACGAGCCGGTCCGCTGGCTCACGGACATCGACGCGTCGCACGACAACGACGTGACGAAGGCCGCGCGGGTATTCGAGCTGATCCACTCCTACCGGGTCCGCGGCCACGTCATGGCCGACACCGACCCGCTGGAGTACCGCCAGCGCAAGCACCCCGACCTCGACATCACCGAGCACGGCCTCACCCTGTGGGACCTGGAGCGGGACTTCGCGGTCGGCGGGTTCGCCGGCAAGTCGATGATGAAGCTCCGCGACATCCTCGGTGTGCTGCGTGAGTCGTACTGCCGCACCACCGGCATCGAGTTCATGCACATCCAGGACCCGAAGCAGCGCAAGTGGCTCCAGGACCGCGTGGAGCGGCCCCGCACCCAGCAGCCCGAGCGCGAGGAGCAGCTGCGCATCCTGCGCCGGCTGAACGCGGCCGAGGCGTTCGAGACGTTCCTGCAGACCAAGTACGTCGGTCAGAAGCGGTTCTCGCTGGAGGGCGGCGAGTCCGTCATCCCGCTGCTCGACGCGGTCATCGACTCCGCCGCCGAGGCCCGCCTCGACGAGGTCGTCATCGGCATGGCCCACCGCGGCCGGCTGAACGTGCTGGCGAACATCGTCGGCAAGTCGTACGCGCAGATCTTCCGCGAGTTCGAGGGCAACCTCGACCCGCGCTCGATGCACGGCTCCGGCGACGTCAAGTACCACCTGGGCGCCGAGGGCACCTTCACCGGTCTGGACGGCGAGCAGATCAAGGTCTCGCTGGCCGCCAACCCCTCGCACCTGGAGGCGGTCGACCCGGTCCTGGAGGGCATCGCCCGCGCCAAGCAGGACATCATCAACAAGGGCGGCACGGACTTCACGGTCCTGCCGATCGCGCTCCACGGCGACGCGGCCTTCGCGGGCCAGGGCGTCGTCGCCGAGACGCTCAACATGTCGCAGCTGCGCGGCTACCGCACCGGCGGCACCGTGCACGTGGTGATCAACAACCAGGTCGGCTTCACCGCCGCCCCGGAGTCCTCGCGCTCCTCGATGTACGCCACCGACGTGGCGCGCATGATCGAGGCGCCGATCATCCACGTCAACGGTGACGACCCGGAGGCCGTGGTCCGCGTCGCGCGGCTCGCCTTCGAGTTCCGGCAGGCGTTCAACAAGGACGTCGTGATCGACCTCATCTGCTACCGCCGCCGCGGTCACAACGAGGGCGACAACCCGGAGTTCACCAACCCGCAGATGTACACCCTGATCGACAAGAAGCGCTCGGTGCGCAAGCTCTACACCGAGTCCCTCATCGGTCGCGGCGACATCACGCTGGAAGAGGCGGAGCAGGCGCTCCAGGACTTCCAGGGTCAGCTGGAGAAGGTCTTCGCCGAGGTTCGCGAGGCCACCTCGCAGCCGGCCGCCCCGCACATCCCGGAGCCGCAGGCCGCGTTCCCGGTCGCCGTGGAGACCGCGGTCTCCGCCGAGGTCGTGAAGCGGATCGCCGAGTCCCAGGTCAACATCCCCGAGTCGATCACCGTCCACCCCCGTCTGATGCCGCAGATGCAGCGTCGCGCGGCCTCGGTGGAGAACGGCACGATCGACTGGGGCATGGGCGAGACCCTGGCCATCGGTTCGCTGCTGATGGAGGGCACCCCGGTCCGGCTCGCCGGCCAGGACACCCGCCGCGGCACGTTCGGCCAGCGCCACGCGGTCCTGGTGGACCAGGTCACCGGCGAGGACTACACCCCGCTGCTGTACCTCACCGAGGACCAGGCCCGTTACAACGTCTACGACTCGCTGCTCAGCGAGTACGCGGCGATGGGCTTCGAGTACGGCTACTCGCTGGCCCGCCCGGAGTCGCTGGTCATCTGGGAGGCCCAGTTCGGTGACTTCGTCAACGGCGCCCAGACCGTCGTGGACGAGTTCATCTCCTCGGCCGAGCAGAAGTGGGGCCAGACCTCCGGCGTCACGCTGCTGCTGCCGCACGGCTACGAGGGCCAGGGCCCGGACCACAGCTCCGCCCGCCCGGAGCGCTTCCTCCAGATGTGCGCGCAGGACAACATGACGGTCGCGATGCCGACCCTGCCGTCGAACTACTTCCACCTGCTGCGCTGGCAGGTGCACAACCCGCACCACAAGCCGCTGATCGTCTTCACCCCGAAGTCGATGCTGCGTCTGAAGGCCGCGGCGTCGAAGATCGAGGAGTTCACCGTCGGCGGCTTCCGCCCGGTGATCGGTGACGACAGCGTCAAGGCGGAGAACGTCCGCAAGGTCGTGTTCGTCTCGGGCAAGCTCTACTACGACCTGGACGCCGAGCGGGAGAAGCGCGGCGACACGGAGACCGCGATCATCCGCCTGGAGCGCCTGTACCCGCTGCCGGGCGCGGAGATCCAGGCCGAGATCGCCAAGTACCCGAACGCCGAGAAGTACCTCTGGGCCCAGGAGGAGCCGGCCAACCAGGGTGCGTGGCCGTTCATCGCGCTCAACCTGATCGACCACCTGGACCTGGCCGTCGGCGCGGACGTGCCGCACGGCGAGCGGCTGCGCCGCATCTCGCGGCCGCACGGCTCGTCCCCGGCGGTCGGCTCGGCCAAGCGTCACCAGGCGGAGCAGGCGCAGCTGGTCAACGAGGTCTTCGAGGCCTGAGGACCGTCACGGCTGTACGACCTGTTCGTACGTCACCGAGGCCCGGTCCCGCGCTTGTCGCGGGGCCGGGCCTCCGGCGTTCCGGGGGCTGCCTGAGCCTCGTTATCCTGTGCGCATGTACTTCACGGACCGTGGCATCGAGGAACTGGAGAAGCGGCGCGGCGAGGAGGAGGTCACCTTCGAGTGGCTCGCCGAGCAGCTGCGGACGTTCGTCGATCTCAACCCCGACTTCGAGGTGCCGGTCGAGCGCCTCGCGACCTGGCTGGCCCGGCTGGACGACGAGGACGACGAGGACGCGTAACCCGCGAGCCGCTCAGGAGACCCCCGCCCGGGCCCGGTGGTAGGCGAGCCCCAGCGCGCCCTGCGCCAGGAGTACGGCTCCGGCGGCCGCCCATCCCCCGCTGCGGCGGCGGGCGCCCCACAGCAGCAGCGGGAGCCCGGCCGCGAGCTGGGCCGCGGCGATGGCCCGGGCCCGCGGGCCGCGCACCCAGGGGCCGAGGCTGCTGCTCTCCACCGCGTCGAGTTCGACCCGTACGGCATCGCGCCACCCGGCCCACTCGACGCGCTCCACCCCGCGCTGCACCGCCGCCACACTGCGCAGCCGGTCGGCGCTCTCGCCCGGGCCGAGCCCCGTCGGCAGGGTGAGTCCCGTACGGGTCAGGACCGCGAGCAGGCCGCGCAGCCGGGCCTCGGCGTCCGACTCCGGGTCGGGCCGGGTCAGCTCCTCCAGCTCCTGGAGGTCCAGTACGGGATCGAGGCCGAGCCGGGCCGCGAAGGTGCGCATCGCCTCGTCCTCGCCCACGGGTGTGCCGTCGGTCAGCCAGACGTAGCCGACGGGGCGGCGGAATCCGGCGGCGAGGGTGTAGCCGGCCCGGTCGGCGTCCCACCACAGGGCGAGCACCGGCCAGCTGGAGCCGACGGCCAGGGCGGTGGCCCAGCCGCCGAGGACCCGGTCGACCGGCTCGGGGTCACCGCCGCCGGAGGGGCCGGTGACCCGCCAGGGCTTTCCCTCCGGAACGAGAACGCTCCACTCCTCGCCCGCGCGCGTCAGCAGCATCTGCTCGCGCAGCAGGTGGGCGAGCGGCCGTACGGTCTCGGGGTCGGCGCGGCACAGCAGGAGCGCCCCCGTGGATGTCGCGTTCATGGGCCACACGCTAGGCGAATTTGCCCCATCCTGATGGCTTTTGTTCCTCTTTTCGCCACCTGAGGCGCCCATGGGGTGGCGCTTGACTTCCCCAATCCGCGATATATCGTGTTCCTTACGAGACGCGATATGTTGCGTTGCTGTTCTCTCCGGGAGGTCCTGTCCATGGCTGTGTCGAAGCGGACCGTCGCCGAGCCGCAGAAGCTCACGTTCGACGACCCGGTGACCTCGCTCCACGTCCGCGTCGTCGGCGGCACGGTCAACGTGGTCGGCACCGACGAGCCGGGCGCCCGGCTGGAGGTCTCCGCCATCGAGGGGCCGCCGCTCCTCGTCACCCATGAGGACGGCCGCCTGACGGTGGCGTACGAGGACCTCCCCTGGCAGGACCTCCTGCGCTGGCTCGACCCCCAGGGGCGCCGCCGCAGCGCGGTCGTCTCGCTCGTCGTGCCGGCCGCCGCCTCGGTGGAGGTCGGCGTGGTCGGCGCCGGGGCCGTCGTCTCCGGGATCGGCGGCCGCACCGACGTACGCGGCATCACCGGTGACATCGCGCTCGTCGGCCTGACCGGCACCGTCCGCGGGGACTCCGTCTCGGGCAGCCTGGAGGCCCAGAGCGTCACCGGGGACCTGCGCTTCCACTCCGTGGCCGGTGATCTGACGGTGGTGGACGGGGCGGGCGCCTCGGTCCGGGCCGAGTCGATCAGCGGGGACATGGTGCTGGACGTCGACCCGTCGGGGAAGCCCACCGACATCCGGCTGACCACGGTCTCCGGCGCGATCGCGATCCGGCTGCCGCACCCGGCGGACGCCCGGGTCGAGGCGAACACCGCGAGCGGGACCGTCTCCAACGCCTTCGAGGACCTCCGGGTCGGCGGGCAGTGGGGCGCGAAGAAGATCACCGGCACGCTCGGCGCCGGCACGGGGACCCTGCGGGCGACGACCGTGTCCGGTTCGATCGCCCTGCTGCGCAGGCCCCCGGCCGAGGACGACACGCACGGTGCCGAGCCGACCGGAAAGGTTCTCTGACATGGCCCCCGTATTCGCCCACGGCCGACTGCGCCTGTATCTGCTCAAGCTCCTGGACGAGGCCCCGCGCCACGGCTACGAGGTGATCCGGCTCCTGGAGGAGCGGTTCCAGGGCCTGTACGCCCCCTCCGCGGGCACCGTCTACCCCCGGCTGGCCAAGCTGGAGGCCGAGGGCCTGGTCACCCACGCCACCGAGGGCGGCCGCAAGGTCTACTCGATCACGGACGCCGGACGCGCCGAGCTGGCGGGCCGCAGCGGCGAACTGGCCGACCTGGAGCTGGAGATCCGCGACTCCCTCGCCGAGCTGGCCGCCGAGATCCGCGACGACGTGCGCGGGGCCGCGGGCCGGCTCCGCAGCGACATGCGGGCCGCCGCCTCCGAGTCCCGTACGGACCAGGGCAAGCAGTCCTCCCCCTTCGGGGACCTGGGCGACTTCGGGGACTTCGGCAACCTGGGCGACCTCACGGACGGCAAGGCGTGGCGCGCGGCCAAGGAGGAGGCGCGCCGGGCCAAGGAGGAGTGGCAGGAGCAGGCGCGCCGGGCGAAGGACGAGTCCCGCCGCGCCCGCGAGGAGGCGCAGCAGGCCCGCCGCCAGGCCAAGGAGGCGCAGGACAGGGCCCGCGAGCAGATGCAGAACGCCGCCCGCCAGGTGCAGGAGCACTTCGCCCGGGGCGACTGGCCCGCCGGCGTACGGGAGGGGCTGGCCGAGATCACCGGGCAGCTCGGCGGCTTCGCGCGGGCGGGCGGCTGGTCCTCGTTCGGCAGGCCCGGACCGTCCGAGGCCACCGAGACCGCTGAGGCCACCGAGGCCCATGAGTCCGCGTCCGCCTCCGACTGGGGCACGGACGTCCCGGTCACGGATGACCCGGCCCGCGACCTGGACCGCCTGCTGGACCGGTTCCGCGACACCGTACGGGACACCGCCCGCGACCATGGGGTGACGGGGGACCAGCTGGCCGAGGCCCGCGGCCACCTGGGCGCGGCGGCGGCACGGATCGAGGCACTGCTGAGGCCGGCGGGCGACGAGAAGGGCTGAGGGGAGAGGGCGGACGGGGGCGGGGGGCATGTGCAGCCCCCCGCCCCCGCGTCCTCACCCCGCCTTGGCGTGCCCCTGCCCGTCGGCCTCGGGCCCGTACAGCGCGCGGTGCACGGTCGCGTACGTCGCCCCGTGCTCGGCGAGGACGTCGGCGACGGTCCCGGGGGCCGCCGTGAGCGCCAGGAGCAGGTGTTCCTCGCCGATGAAGCGGTCGCCGCGCCCCAGGGCGACCCGCAGCGACTTCTCCAGGATGCCCTTCGCCCCCGGGGTGAAGGGGCGGTGGCCCGACCACCACCGGCGGCTGCCCCGGCCGGCGTCGAGAGCGCCCGCGCCGTGAGCCCCTTCGACCCGGCCCACGATGGCGTCGACGTCGATCCCGATCCCCGCGAGGGCCTCGGTGTCGGCCTTCGTCAGCCCGCCCCGGCGGCGGGCCTCGGCGAAGGAGGCGTCGAGGGAGGCGCGGCGGCCGCTCAGCCCGAGGGCGGCGAGGGCGAAGGAGGCCCGGCTCCCCTCCTGTTCCAGCAGGGCGAGCAGCAGATGTTCCTCCGTGACCGATCCGGCCCCGGTGCGCTCCGCCTGCGCCACGGCTCCCTTGACGGTCGCGCGGGCTCCTCGGGTGAACCGTTCGAACATCAGCGCCTCCCGTACTTCTTGTGCACGGCCTGCCGGCTGACACCCAGCTCGGCGGCGATCTCCTGCCACGACCATCCCTGGACGCGGGCACTGCGTACCTGTACGGCTTCGAGCTGCTCCAGCAGCCGCCGCAGCGCTGCCACTGCCCGCAGCCCGACGCGCGGGTCGCGGTCACCGGCGCGTGCGGCCAGATCCGTTGCTTCGGTCATGATGTCAACGTACATTGACACGCGAGTGCCGTCAATCAAAGTTGACAACATCGTCCGCGAGCCGGGCGTGCCGCTCGACGTCGTACCGCACGTCGCCGTAGCGCAGCTTGCCCCGCTCGATCCCCTCGGGCGCGAACCCGGCCCGTACGGCGACCCGGCAGGAGGCGGGGTTGTCGGTGCGGTGGCCCAGCTCCAGCCGGTACAGGCCGAGTTCGCCGAACGCCCAGCGCGCCAGCGCCCGCACTCCGGCGGGGGCGACGCCCCGGCCGCGCGCCGCCTCGGTGGTCCAGTAGGAGACCCAGCCCGTGTCATGGGCCCGATTGACGGCGCGGACGGCCACGCAGCCGAGCGCCTCGCCCTCCTCCCCCACGACGGCCCAGGAGTAGCCGGTCCTGGCTCCCCACTCCCGCGTACGGTCCGCGATCCAGGCCAGCGCATCGGCCCGGTCGGAGACGGGCCGGTCGCTCTGGCGGTCCATCTCGGCCGGGGCGAAGGCGCGGAGTACGGCGGAGGCGTCGGCGGGGAGCCAGGGGCGCAGCAGAAACCCTTCAGGGGCGGTCAGTTCGTCCATACGGGCCAGCCTCCCGCACGGTCACCACCACCTCCGCCCCGGGCCACGCCACCACGGTCAGGCGGCCCCCGTACGGCGCCTTGCCGAGGACGCGGGCGGCCCGGCCGGTGACGGAGACGCGCCAGCTCCGGGAGGAGGGCGGCAGGGACAGCTCCGTGAGACCGGGGCGGGTGGCCGCACGGTAGGCGAGCCGGTAGGAGCGGGTGGTGGCGTCGTACGTGTCGGAGCGGACCGTGCCGGCGACGGCGGGGGCGTACGGGGTCGCCGTCTGCTCCTTGTTCGTACGGAAGCGGCCGCGCTCGTCCACCGCGCAGTAGCCGCCGCCGTAGCACCAGACGTATCCGGCCCAGCCCGAGCTGTAGCGGTTGAGGGAGGCGACGGCCTCGCGGTAGAAGCGCCCCATGTTGGGGAGGGAGTTGTTGAGCGGCCCCCATTCACCGACGACCACGGGCATCCGGTGGCGGGCCGGGTAGGCGGTGACGGCGGCCTCGTACGCCTCGATCCAGCCGGCCGACGGGTCGTAGTCCGCGCCCGCCTCCATGGCGGTGTTGTAGAAGTGCGGCGCGTAGACGGTCCGGCCGTCGTGGATCCGGCCGAGCCCGGTGGGCACGCCTTCGCCGACGATGGGGGTCGGCTCGACGAAGAGCCAGGTGGAACGGTCCTTCGCGCGGATGGCGCGGGCGAGCCGGTTGCACATCGGGGTGAGGTGCTGGGCCTCGATACGGCGGGCGGCGGTGGGCAGGTCCTCGCCTTCGCGCAGCTCCCCCATCGGCTCGTTGATCAGGTCGTAGCCGATGACGGCCGGGTGGCCGCGGAACCGTTCGGCGAGGACCTGCCACATGGCCGCCTGGGCGCGGCGCAGGTCGGGGTCCTCGTAGAGGTGGGTGAAGGCCCGCTGGACGGCGGGCTGGAAATACTCGGAGAACCAGTCGTCGGGGTTCGGGGTGAACGGCAGCCCGTCGGTCCTGGTGGCCCATTCCGGGATGCCCCGGTGGCCGAAGGCGGGCCCGAAGACGTCCTGGTGGGCGTCGATGAGGACCTGGACGCGGTGCTGGTGGGCCCAGCCCAGGATGCGCTCGATCTTCCGGAGGTAGCGCTCGCTGTACCGGCCGCGCCGGGGCTCCAGGTCGTCCCAGAAGACCAGCAGCCGGGCGAAGTTGAAGCCGTTCGCCCGCAGGTCGCGGAAGTGGCGTTCGGTGATGGCGCTCAGTGCGGCCTCGCCCCGGTTCGCCTTGTCCTCGACGTTCCAGCCGCGCAGGGTGAGGGCGCGGCCCCGGCTGTCGGTGAGGGGCGGGATGGCGTGTTCGTACGTCGACGGGGCGGGGACCTGGGTGGATGCCGGGCGCGCGGAGGCGGCGGGAGCGAGGGCTCCCGCCGCCAGGACGGACGCGACGACAAGTGCTATGAGTGCTCTGCCCATACGCATGGGCGGCATCCCATCAGCAAAGCTGACACTTGTTCAAGTATGGTGCGGCGACGAGTTCTGCGGGACTACTCGGTCGGCCGGAGCACGATCTTCCCGAACTGCTCCCCGTCGGCCAGCCGCTGGAACCCCTCACGGGCCCGGTCCAGCGGCAGCACCTCGTCGATGACCGGGCGGACGCCGGTGGTCGCGCAGAACGCGAGCAGGTCCTCCAGCTCGTCCTTGGTCCCCATGGTGGAGCCGACGACCTTGAGCTCCAGGAAGAAGATCCGGGTCAGCTCGGCGTGCGAGGGCCGGTCGCCGCTGGTGGCCCCGGAGATCACGAGGGTGCCGCCGGGGCGCAGCGACTTCACGGAGTGGGACCAGGTGGCGGCGCCGACGGTCTCGATGACGGCGTCCACCCGCTGCGGGAGCCGCGCGCCGGGCTCGTACGCGGCGAGCGCGCCGAGCTCCACGGCCCGCTTGCGCCGGGTCTCGTCGCGGCTGGTGGCGAAGACCCGGAGCCCGGCGGCCTTCCCGAGGACGATCGCGGCGGTGGCGACCCCGCCGCCCGCGCCCTGGACGAGCACCGAGTCGCCGGGCCGGACCCCGGCGTTGGTGAAGAGCATCCGGTACGCGGTGAGCCAGGCGGTCGGCAGGCAGGCGGCCTCCTCGAAGGAGAGCTCCTCCGGCTTGGGCAGCACGTTCCAGGTGGGCACGGTGACCTGCTCGGCGAAGGTGCCCTGGTAGCGCTCGGTGAGGATGGAGCGCGGCTCCTTCGGCCCGACCCCGTGCCCGGACTGGCCGATCACGGAGTGCAGGACGACCTCGTTGCCGTCCTCGTCGATACCGGCGGCGTCACAGCCGAGGATCATCGGGAGCCGGTCCTGCGAGAGCCCCACGCCCCGCAGCGACCAGAGGTCGTGATGGTTGAGGGAGGCGGCCCGGACGGTGATGGTGCTCCACCCGGGGCGCTTTTCCGGGGCCGGGCGTTCGCCCAGCTCAAGGCCGTCGAGGGGCTGGTCGGGGTCGATGCGGGCTGCGTAGGCGGCGAACATGGCTAGACGATAGGCGGGCCGGACCGACGACGTAACCGAAAGCGCATGTGACGCACACCAAGTGCTCCTACGTCGGCCAGATACAGCCGCTGCGCGCCGCCCTCCCCCGTCGGGGCCCTTTCCAGCACCTCCGGCGCGCCAATCAAGCCCCTGCGGCGTTTGAGCAGCGGAGGCCCGAACCAATCGAGCCCCTCCGGCGATTGAGGAGCGGGGGTCTGGGGGCAGAGCCCCCCGGGGGGGGCCCCCGGCCCCCCCCCCCCCCCCCCCCGCGGGATCCCCGGGAACGCCAGCACGTTGTTGATCTGGTTCGGGAAGTCCGAGCGCCCGGTCGCCACCACGGCCGCGTACTTGTGCGCGACCTCGGGGTGGACCTCCGGATTCGGGTTGGCCATGGCGAAGACGTACGCGCCCGGCGCCATCGACGCCACCGCCGCCTCCGGAACCGTACCGCCGGAGACACCGATGAAGACGTCCGCACCGGCGAGCGCCTTCTCCAGCGACCCGGAGATCCCGGCCCGGTTGGTGAGCTCGGCCAGCTCGCGCTTGACGTCGGTCAGGTCGTCCCGGTCCCGGCTGACGATGCCCTTGCGGTCCGCCACCGCGACATCGCCGATGCCGGCCTCCAGCAGGAACTTGGCGATGGCCACGCCCGCCGCGCCCGCGCCGGAGATGACGCCGCGCAGGTCACCGAGCGTCCGCCCGGAGAGCTTGGCGGCGTTGCGCAGGGCGGCGAGGGTGACGACGGCGGTGCCGTGCTGGTCGTCGTGGAAGACCGGGATGTCCAGCCGCTCCTGAAGCTTGCGCTCGATCTCGAAGCACCGGGGGGCCGAGATGTCCTCCAGGTTCACCCCACCGAAGGAGGGGGCGAGCCGGACGACGGTGTCGACGATCTCGTCCACACTCGTGGTCGCGAGCGCGATCGGCACCGCGTCCACGCCGCCGAACTGCTTGAAGAGGATGGCCTTGCCCTCCATCACGGGGAGGGACGCCTCGGGCCCGATGTCACCGAGGCCGAGCACGGCGGTGCCGTCCGTCACGACGGCCACGACCTGGGACTTCCAGGTGTAGTCGTGGACGAGCTCAGGGTTGTCGGCGATGGCGCTGCACACTTTGGCCACGCCGGGCGTGTAGGCCAGGGAAAGGTCGTCCTTGTCCCGGATCGGGACGGTGGACTGCACGGCCATCTTCCCTCCCCGGTGGAGGGCGAAGGCCGGATCGAAGGGCTCGTCGGCCCCGGTGTCCGCTGCGCTCGTGCGCTGGATGCCACTGTCGGTGGTGCTGTCGCTGCGAGGATTGACGATCTCCGCTGCCATGGTGTTGACCCCTTAAGTCTTCATCGTTTGAGGGTGGCCACTCCTGGTTGAGGAGGGGTGGGCGGGCACCGCGTACGTGCCCTGCGCCGAGCGGTTGGCCCGCCCTGGCAGGGAGAGGTACATACGCGCGGGCGCGCCGCACACGCGCCCTGAGCCCCGGATGAGGGGTGTAAACGTCTTTCTTACCGGACCAACCCTGTTACGCACGAGTCCATTCCGATGCGGTGACGTGACTCATAGTCGAATATCTGGACAAGTCGGCAAACCGGCATAAATGCCACCCTCTCTCATGGCGCGCCGGAGATTCTCCGGTGGCATGGAGGGTTCGCGACAGATGGTCCGGCCCCGAGGTACCGGCCGCGCGAGTTCGGGTGTCGCCCGTTATCCGATTTTGACATGGCTGGGCCCCTGAATAGGCCTGTCCAAATGGCAGGATGCCGTCATCAAACGAGGTGACGACACTCGAAGGTGCGTGCCAAGCCTCCCCGAAAGCACCCTCACCCTCACCTGCCGGAGGATCCCGACATGACCGCAAGCATCATGCGTCGTAAGACCGCGAAGTCCCGGATTGCGGCGGTCGGCGCCATCGCGGTCGCCGGCACTCTGCTGCTCACCGCCTGCGGCGACCAGACCGAGAGCGCCTCCTCGGAGGGCGGCGACAGCACGGCCACCAAGGCCGGCGCCCCGCTCTTCGCCAAGCTGCCGGCGAAGTACCAGAAGTCGGGTGTCATCAAGGTCGGCACGAACGCCGAGTACGCCCCGATGGAGTCCGTCGAGAACGGCAAGATCGTGGGCGTCGACCCCGACATCGCCGAGGCCCTCGGCAAGCAGCTGGGCGTGAAGTTCGAGTTCACCTCCGGCTCCTTCGACGGGCTGATCACCGCCCTGAACTCCGGCCGCCACGACATCGCCATGTCGTCCATCACGGACAACAAGCAGCGCCAGGAGGGCCTGGACGACTCCGGCAAGAAGCTGGGCGAGGGCGTCGACTTCGTCGACTACTTCCTGGCCGGCACCGCCGTGTACACGAAGAAGGGCAACCCGCAGAACATCAAGTCCATCGAGGACCTCTGCGGGAAGACCGCCGCCGTCCAGCGCGGCACCACCTACGAGGAAGCCCTCAAGAAGCAGTCCAAGGCGTGTACGGACGGCGGCAAGAAGGCAGTCAAGATCGAGTCGTTCGAGAACGACACCGAGGCCCAGACCCGGGTCAAGTCCGGCGGTGCGGTCGCCGGTGTCAACGACTACCCGGTCGCGGTCGACCTGGCCCGCAAGGCCGACGGCGGCAACGCCTTCGAGGTCGTCGGCGAGCAGATCGACGCCGGCCCGTTCGGCATCGCCGTCAAGAAGGACAACACCGGTCTCCGGGACGCCCTGAAGGAAGCCGTCGACGCGATCATCGCCGACGGTTCGTACAAGAAGGTGCTCGACAAGTGGGGCGCCGGCACGGGAGCGATCGACAAGGCCGCCATCAACGGCGGCAAGTGACCGGACGCTTCACCGAAGGGCAGTCACCATGACTGACAAGTTCGACAAGACACCCCCCGGCTCACCGGCCGGCCAGGTGTCGGTCTCCAAGGGCGCCACCACGGCCCCGGAGAACATCAAGGCCATCCCGGTCCGCCACGTCGGCCGCTGGATCAGCGGCATCGTGGTCATCGGCCTCCTCGTGGCCCTCGGGTACGCCTTCTCGCAGGGCAACATCCAGTGGCAGGCCGTCGGCGACAAGCTGTTCGACAAGAACGTCGTCGCCGGAGCCGGCCGCACCCTGCTGATCAGCGTCCTGGCCATGGTGCTCGGCGTGATCCTCGGTGTGATCCTGGCCGTGATGCGCCTCTCGAAGAACCCGGTCACCAGCTGGGTCGCCTGGCTGTACATCTGGTTCTTCCGGGGCACCCCGGTCTACGTCCAGCTGCTGCTCTGGTTCAACCTGGCGCTGATCTTCCCGGTCCTGAACATCCCGTTCATCTACAAGGACGAGATGACGGACGTCATGACCCCGTTCATGTGCGCCCTGCTGGGGCTCGCCCTGAACGAGGCCGCCTACATGGCGGAGATCTGCCGCGCCGGCATCCAGTCGGTGGACGAGGGCCAGACCGAGGCGTCGCACGCGCTCGGTATGACCCAGGCGAAGACCATGCGCCGCGTGGTCCTGCCGCAGGCGCTGCGGGTGATCATCCCGCCGACCGGCAACGAGTTCATCAACATGCTGAAGACCTCCTCGCTGGTCTACGCGGTCACCTACAACGAGCTGCTCCGCTCCACCTCGCAGATCGGCTCCACGTCGTACGCGGTCATGGAGATGCTGTTCGTCGCGTCCATCTGGTACATCGTGATGACCAGCGTGTTCAGCGTCGGCCAGTACTACCTGGAGCGCCGCTACGCCCGCGGCTCGCTGCGCTCGCTGCCGCTCACGCCGCTGCAGCGCATCAAGGTGAACCTCGCCTCCTTCAGCAACCGGCCCTCCGGAGGTGTCTCCGCATGACCACCCCCATGGTGAAGGCCGAGGGCGTCCACAAGTCCTTCGGCGCCGCCCACATCCTCAAGGGCATCGACCTGGAGGTCGCCCCGCGTGAGGTGTTCTGCCTGATCGGCCCGTCCGGCTCCGGCAAGTCCACCTTCCTGCGGTGCATCAACCACCTGGAGCAGATCAACGCCGGCCGGCTCTCGGTCGACGGCGAGCTGGTCGGCTACCGGCAGAAGGGCGACAAGCTCTACGAGCTCAAGGACAGCGAGGTCGCCCTCCAGCGCCGCGAGATCGGCATGGTCTTCCAGCGCTTCAACCTGTTCCCGCACATGACGGCGCTCGAGAACGTCATGGAGGCGCCAATCCAGGTCAAGGGCGAGGCCAAGGCCGTGGCCCGGGCCCGCGCCGAGAAGCTGCTGGACCGGGTGGGCCTCGCCGACAAGGCGAAGAACTACCCCACCCAGCTCTCCGGCGGTCAGCAGCAGCGTGTCGCCATCGCCCGCGCGCTGGCGATGGAGCCGAAGCTGATGCTCTTCGACGAGCCGACCTCGGCGCTCGACCCGGAGCTCGTGGGTGACGTCCTGGACGTCATGCGCGGTCTGGCCGAGGACGGCATGACGATGATCGTCGTCACCCACGAGATGGGCTTCGCCCGCGAGGTCGGTGACGCGCTGGTCTTCATGGACGACGGCGTGGTGGTCGAGTCCGGCCACCCGCGCGACGTGCTGGGCAACCCGCAGCAGGACCGGACGAAGTCGTTCCTGTCGAAGGTGCTGTAGCCGGCTCGACCTGAGCTCTTCCTGCTCGACCTGAGCTCCTCCTGTCCGAGAGGGCGGTACTGAGAGAGTGGTTCGGAGGGGGCGGTACGGACACGACGTCCGTGCCGCCCTCCCGCGCGTCCGGGGCGTGTTCAGGGCTTCTCCGGCAGCACCTCCGGACCGGTCAGCAGCGCCTTCAGCTGCTCGCGGGAGACCGGGGGCTCATCGAGCAGCGGCCCCTGGGTGCCGGTGCTCTCGAAGCCGGTGCTGGAGCGGACGAGGAGCTGGGAGCCGTCGCGCTGGACGAGCTGCCCGGTCAGCTCGGGACCCCAGCGGACCTCGTCCCCGCCCCGGAACGGCATCGCGCTCTTCCACAGGGTCAGCACCCGGCCGTCGGGGAGCGCCTCCCGTACGCACTCCGTACGGCTCGTCTCCTGGCCCGGCTCGGGGCAGAGGTCGGTGTCCGGATCGGCCGGTCGGCCCTCCTTCGCCGTCACGGCCTCCCGGTCCTCGTAGGTGAGGACGAGATAGCCCACGCCGCCGTCCTTGCGGAACGCGTACTGCCCGTCCAGCGGCCCGAGGAGGGGCCCCTGCGCGTGCTCGGGCGGGCTCCCCTTGATGAGGGCGAGCAGCAGGACCTCTTCGATCTCCCCCACGTCCGGGGGCAGCAGGGCGGCCAGCCGCTCGGTCTTGGTGAGCGCGGGGGCCGGGGCGGCGCTCGTCGCCGGGGAGCCGGTCGGCCGGGGCGTCGTCGCCACCGAGGAGTGGGCGGTGTCCCCCTGCTCACCGGCCCGGGCCACCGTGAGCGCCCCGGCCGCGACCACGGTGAGTGCCGCCGCCGAGACGAGGGCCCGGCGGCGCCGGCGTATCCGGGCGGCCCTCGCGTACACCGTGCCGGTGGAGAGCGCGGGGGTGCCCGCGTCGTCGGCGGCGCGGCCGAGCAGTTCGTGGACGTCGTTCATACGAGTTCCTCCGCCATCCCGGCGCGCAGCGCCGCCAGGCCCCGAGCCGCGTGGCTCTTGACCGTGTTCGTCCGCATCCCCAGCGCCTCGGCCGTGGCCTCCACGCTCAGGTCCTCCCAGTAGCGCAGGACCAGCACCGCTCGTTGCCTGGGCGAGAGCCGGGCGAGAGCCGCCCGGACCACCAGGCCGGTCTCCGTGTCGGACACGGGCCCCTGGCGGTCGGGCAACTCGCCGTACGCCTGTTCGCGCCGCCAGAACCTCCGGCGGCTCGCGATGAAGGTGTTGACCAGCGTCTTGCGGGCGTACGCCTCGATGTTGTCGAGCCGCCCGTACCGGCGGCCGCCGAGGACGACTTTGACCAGCGCGCTCTGGACCAGGTCCTCGGCCTCGTGCCGGTCGCCGCACAGCAGATAGGCGCTACGGAACAACGCGGTGCGTCTGCCCTCCACGAAGTCGTGCAGCGCGGCGTCGTCATCGGTCCGCATCCCGGCCCCATTCCCGGATCCGCATGGACCGCCCCCTCTCCCCCGGGCCCGCCGATGCGGACCGTCTCACCCTTCCAGTGCGTCGGGGAACCGGGCAGGTTGCAGCGCGACACGAAAGGGCGGTACGGGCCGATGACCGACCCGTACCGCCCCTGCGCCCTCCGCGTCTCCGCCTCCTGCATCTCCCCCTTCCGCGCCTCCGCCTACTTCACGGCGAGGATCAGGCTGTCCGAGGGCGAGGACCAGACCGCGCGGGCCTCGCCGAAGCCGGAGGCGAGCAGGGTGCGGGCGTGCCAGGCGGCGGAGGGCATGTCGCCGTCCGCGTGCTCGCCGTAGATGGCGAACCGTTCGGCGGTGGGTCCGGCGAGGACCGGGTCCTTGGCGGCGACGGCCCACCACTCGGCCCAGTCCAGGGCGCCCGCGGCCTTGGCGCGGTCCATCGCGGCGTGCCGGTGGGCGCGTTCGGCGGCGTTGATGCGCGGAGTGTCCGGGTCGATGGTGCGGTCGGCGTTCATGAAGACGCCGCCGTCCCGGACGAGCCCGCCGAGCTGCCCGTACAGCACGGCCAGCGGCTCGCTGTGGAACCAGTGCAGGGCGGTGGCGGTGAGGACGGCGTCGTACGAGGTGTGGGGCAGCCCGGTCGTCCAGTCCGGGTCCTTGAGGTCGGCGGTGACGAAAGTGACCCGGTCGTCGCCCTCGAAGGTGCCGCGGGCTATGGCCAGCAGCGCGGGGTCGAGGTCGACGCCGGTGCTCGTGGCGTCCGGGAACCGCTTGAGGAGCCGGTCCGTAATACTTCCCGTACCGCACGCGAGGTCCAGGACCCGGGGCGCGGGGCCGACGACCGCCTCGACCATGTCCAGCATCACCCGGAACCGCTCCTCGCGGTCGGGCATGTACCACTCCTGCTGCCGGTCCCAGCTCTCCTGCCAGGACTGCCAGTCGGTGCTCGTCCCCGTCTCCGTCACGCCAACCTCCAAGTAAGCCTCATGAATGTCGGCCACCTATTACACTGACCGACACCCCGACCCTAGACCGACCCGGTAAGGACTACAAGTGGAACTGGCCTATTACTCGGACTACGCCGTGCGCTTGGTCAACACCGAGGAGCCGGCCCGTAACAAGGACGCCCTCACCTCGGTCGAGGCGGTACGGGAGCTGTTCGGCGCCAACCAGCAGGCGGCACGGCGGACGGCGGAGGCGGACGTGACCCGCTTCCGTTCCGTACGGGCCCGGCTGCGCGCGGTCTTCGAGGCGGCCGACGGCGGTGACGAGACGCTCGCGGTCGACCTGCTGAACTCGCTGCTGCTGGAGTTCCCGGTGAGCCCGCAGATCTCCGGCCACGACACCCGGGACGAGGACGGCAGGCCGGACTGGCACATGCATCTGGCCGACCACCCGTCGAACGCGACGGCCGGATACGCGGCCATCGCGGCGATGGGCCTCGCCTTCCATCTGACCTCGCACGGCGTGGACCGGCTCGGCCTGTGCGAGGCGGCCCCGTGCCGCAACGCCTACCTCGACACCTCCACCAACAGGTCCCGGCGCTACTGCTCGGACCGCTGCGCGACCCGGGCCAACGTGGCCGCCTACCGGGCCCGCAAGCGCGCGGAGGCGGACCGGACCGGCCTCACCGCCGAGACCGCCCAGCCGAGCAGCTCGGTCACCGACCGCTGACCCTTCGCACTCGTCGGCCCCTTCGGCAACGGCCGGTAGCGGGCCCGCACCCGGGCCAGTACGAGCTCCTCGGGTACGACCCCGTAATCCGTGCTGTCCCCGCCCGCGAACGTGTTGTCGCCGCGCACCCACCAGCCGCCCGGCCGCTGTTCGACCGCCCGCTTCACCACCAGCAGGTCCTGCTGGAAGGGGTGACGCAGGATCACCACGTCACCGGGGCGCACCGGAGCGCCGTACTGCACCAGCAGCAGGTCCCCGTGGTAGAGCGTGGGCACCATCGAAGGCCCCGTCACCTCCACCACCCGCAACGGCCGCCGCCGCCCGGCCCGTCCGCCTCCGGACACCCGTCCCCACTCCGGCACCTCGGCCACCTCCCGGTCCTCCTCCGGCACACCGTCCCGCGTACCGCGTTCCGCTCCGTACATTCGGCCGACGGCCCGAATCCCACCCCGGACTTTTGACCTAAGCCCCTGGGGCAGCCACGGAAAGCGGCGCTCCACGGAGTAATGTCCCACCTGAGAAGACGATCACGAGGAGGACAGCTCCATGCTTTCCCGCCTGTTTGCCCCCAAGGTGAAGGTCAGCGCCCACTGCGACCTGCCCTGCGGCGTCTACGACCCGGCCCAGGCCCGCATCGAGGCCGAGTCGGTCAAGGCCGTCCAGGAGAAGTACCAGGCCAACGAGGACGCGGACTTCCGCACCCGCGCGATTCTGATCAAGGAACAGCGCGCCGAGCTCGCGAAGCACCACGTGTCGGTGCTCTGGAGCGACTACTTCAAGCCCCCGCACTTCGAGAAGTACCCGGAGCTGCACCAGCTCATCAACGACACCCTGAAGGCGCTCTCCGCGGCCAAGGGCTCGAACGACCCGAAGACGGGTCAGAAGGCTCTGGACCTGATCGCCGAGGTCGACCGGATCTTCTGGGAGACGAAGAAGGCTTGATCTTCCCCGGGCCGCCCGGCCCGCGCTCGCGCGCGTCCGGACAGCCCGCACGACCGCACCCGGTCCGCAGGCCGCCGACAACGGCGTCCATGGCGGGCCGGGTGCGGTCGTTCGCGCCGGGTCACCGGGGTTCTTCTTCGGGACGCCCGGGCTTTCCGAAGCCGGGGCGCCCAGGGGCAGTCGTTCAGGCGGCCGCGCGTTCGGCGAGCGGGCGGCGGCGCAGGGCGGTCTCGGTCAGGGACCGCGGAGGGAGCGCGGCGGCGGGGTTGTAGAGGTTCACCCCGGGCCGGACGATCTCGTCGATCCGGTCGAGGGTCGCGTCGTCCAGGGTGACCGGGGCGCCCTGGAGCAGTCCCTCCAGCTGTTCCATGGTCCGCGGCCCGATGATCGCCGAGGTGACGGCGGGGTGGGCCACCGTGAAGGCCACGGCGAGCTGCGGCAGGGTGCAGCCGATGCTCGTCGCGAGTTCGACGAGCTGTTCCACCGCGTCGAGCTTGGCCGCGTTCTCGGCGATCGCGGGGTCGAAGAACGCCGGCCGGATCGCGGCCCGGCCGGCCTCCAGGTCGATGGGCCGGCCCTTGCGGTGCTTGCCGGTGAGGAATCCGAAGGCGAGAGGGCTCCAGACCAGGACGCCCATCCCGTAGCGCTCGCAGGCGGGCAGCAGCGAGGCCTCGACCCCGCGGGCCAGGATCGAGTAGGGCGGCTGGGCGGTACGGAAGCGGCCGAGAGCGCGACGCTCGGAGACGTGGTGCGCCTCGACGATCTCGTCGGCCTGGAAGTTCGAGCAGCCGAAGGCGCGGATCTTCCCGTCCCGCACGAGGTCGCCGAGGACCGAGAGCGTCTCCTCGATGTCGGTGGTGTGGTCGGGGAAGTGGACCTGATACAGGTCGATCCACTCCGTGTCCAGGCGCCGGAGGCTGTCCTCGACCGCCTTGAGGATCCAGCGCCGCGAGTTGCCGCCGCGGTTGGGGCCTTCGCCCATCGCGAAGTGCACCTTGGTGGCGAGTACGACGTCGTCACGGCGCCCCCGCAGTGCCTTTCCCACGATCTCCTCGGACTCGCCCTGCCCGTACATGTCTGCGGTGTCGACGAAGTTGATCCCGTGGTCCAGGGCCGCGTGGACGATGCGGGCGCAGTCGTCGTGATCGGGGTTGAAGCCCGCCTGGAACATCATGGTCCCGAGGCAGTGGGTACTGACCTCGATACCGGTTCCGCCGAGCGTGCGATAGCGCATGGTGATGCCCCTTGCCGAGTGACCGTGGATGCCGGGCGACGGAGGATTCGGCCGGCACGGGGACCCTAGGAGCTAGACCCGGCTCTAGGTCAACTCCCGTCTACGCTGGCCGCCATGGTCGAGATCACCCCACGTCTGAGCATCGGACAGGTCGCCGAACGCACCGGCCTGAGCGTGCACGCGCTGCGCTTCTACGAGAACGAGGGCCTCTTCCTCACCCCCGTACGCCGCGGAGCCGACGGCCGCCGCGTCTACAGCGAGGACGACGTGGCCTGGCTGACCGTCTGCATCATCCTGCGCGCATCGGACATGCCCCTGCCCGAGCTGCGCCGGTACGCCGGCCTCGTCAGGGAAGGCACGGGCAACGAGGAGGAGCGGCTCGCGCTGATGCGTGAGCACGAGGCGCGCGTCACCGGCCGGATCGGCAGGCTCACCGAGTCGCTGGACCTGATCAGGTTCAAGGCGGCGGTGTACGAGGACATCGTCGACCAGGGCAGCGCGGCCGCCCACGACTGTCACGGCCCGTCCACCGCGGCCGAGGGGGAGGAACGCTCGCCGGTGCGGCGCCGCGAGGTGCTGGCCGAGTAGGGGGCACCGCTCCACCTGTCGTTTCCCCTCGCCTGCCGTCCGCAGGCCCGCTACCATGAACACGAAACGATACGTCTCGTCTCATAAGCGGTGAGGTTCACCATGGAACGCTTCGTCGATGTCGCCCCCGGTGTCCGCCTCTGGGTGGAGGAACGCGGCGCCCCCGACGCCCCCGCCCTCCTGCTGGTCATGGGCGCGCTGGCGTCCGGGCTCGGGTGGCCGGACGAGCTGGTGGAGTCGCTCGCCGAACGGCACCGCGTGATCCGCTACGACCATCGCGACACCGGGCGCTCCACCTGGTCCTTCGACGAGCAGCCCTATCCGCTCACCGCACTTGCCGAGGACAGCGTGCGGGTGCTGGACGCCCTCGGGGTCGAACGGGCGCATCTGGTGGGGATGTCGCTCGGCGGAATGCTGGTCCAGCTCGCCGTCGCGGACCGGCCCGAGCGGGTGCTCAGCGCGACGCTGATCGGGACCGGTGCGCTCAGCTCCGTACCGTACGAGCGTCCGGACGGGACCAGGATCCCGGCGGAGGAGCTGCCCGGCGCCTTGCCCGCCCTCCTGGAGCTGTGGAGCCGGCCCGTCGAGGACCACGGGCCGGAGGCGGAGCTGGAGCGGCGGGTCGAGCACTCGCGGGCCCTCGGTGGCGACCGGATTCCCTTCGACGCCTCCTACGCCCGCGAGCAGGAGCGCCGGATCATCGCGCACACCGGGCACCACCATGCCGGTACCGCGCACGCCCGGGCCGACACCTCCGGGATGGACCGGACGGAAGCCCTGGCACGGACCGAGGTCCCCACCCTGGTCGTCTCCGCGCCCGCCGAACCCGTCTACCCGCCGCCCCACGCCCGTCACATCGCCCAGGCGGTCCGAGGCGCGCGGCTCGTCGAGATTCCCGGGATGGGGCATGCCCTGCCCCGCGAGGTGCACGCACCGCTCGCCGGCGCGATCCTGGAACACACCGGGCGGACGGACCGGACTGGGCGGGCGGACCGCACCGGGCGGGGCTGACGCCGCTTCGCGTACGCCGCGTCATACCTGAGAGCTACCCCGAAGATCCACTCTCCAGCGGGACGGCAACTATCCGTCGCTCTCCGTAACTTCTGTATCGGACACAGGCAGAACATCCGGTACGGAAGGACCCCACCCTCATGGCGCACCGCCCGCCCAGACGCCGTCTGCGCCGCACCCTGCTCACCGCTCTCGTCACCTTCTCGGTGGCCGTTCCGGTGTCCGGGGCGGCCCGGCCCGCCGCTGTGCCCGCCCCCGCGCCGACCGTGCTCGGGCCGCTGCGGGAGGCGAGCGCGGCGGCGTTGGAGGAGCGGTACGGGGTGAGCCGGGCCGATATCCGGGCGGCCGGGCGGGCGGCCTCCGGGCACGGGGACCTCAAGCGGGCGGCCTCCCTGCGGGCGATGGCCGCGCCCGGGCGGCAGTTCCTCTCCTTCGACGGGCGGGACGGGGGGCGGAGCGTGGAGGTCCTCGGGGAGCTGTCCGGGGCCCGCCGCGTCGCGGTGCTGGTGCCGGGGGCCGGTGTCGGGCTCGACGCGTACGGGCGGCTGCGGCGCGGGGCGGTGGCGTTGCAGAGGGAGTTGGGGGAGGGCGGAGCGGTCGTCGTCTGGCTGGGGTACCGGTCGCCCGCCACCCTCAGCCCGGCCTCGGTGACCGACGGCCGCGCCGCCGAGGCCGCGCCGAGGCTGCGGCAGCTGGTGGACCGGCTGGGTGCCGTGCTGCCGGGGGCCAGGGTCACGCTGCTCTGCCACTCCTACGGCTCCGTGATCTGCGCCCGGGCCGCCTCCGGGACCCGGGCCGACGCCATCGTGTTCTACGGCAGCCCGGGGACCGGCGCCGAGGATGTCGCCGCCCTGCGGACCGGGGCGCGGGTGTGGGCCGGGCGGGGTGGCGGCGACTGGATCGCCCGGGTGCCCCATGTCCGGGTGCGGGTGCCGTTCGTGGGGGCCGTGGGGTTCGGGACGGACCCGGTGGCGGACCGGTTCGGGGCCGAGGTGTTCGACGCGGGCGGCGGGGGCCACAGCGACTATCTGCTGCCCCGGTCGCGTTCTCTGACGAACCTGGCCCGGATAGCCTCCGGCCGCGCCCCGTCGGAGGCCGGTCGTGACTGACGTACGTGGACCGGCGCGGCGCTTCGTCGCACGCATCGAGGCCGCCACCCCGCCCGGCCGCGACCGGGCCGTGGACGCCCTGCGGGCCCTGGCCATCCTGGGCGTGGTGGGCGGCCACTGGCTGGTGACCGCGCTGGTCGCCGACAGCGGCACCGTGCGCGGGGCGAGCCCGTTGACGCATCTGCCGGAACTCACCCCCGTCTCCTGGGTGTTCCAGACCTTGGCGGTGTTCTTCCTGGTGGGCGGGCAGGTGGCGGCCCGGAGTTGGGCCTCGGCGCGTGAGCGGGGTGTGCCGTACGGGCGGTGGGTGGGCGGCCGGCTGACGCGGCTGTTCCGGCCGGTGGCGGCGGTGGTCGTGGTGTGGTCGCTCGCGGCGGGCGTGATGCTGGTGGCCGGGGTGGGTGAGCCGACGGTGTCGGCGCTGGCCAAGCTGGTCTGGTCGCCGCTGTGGTTTCTGCTCGTCTTCGCCGCGCTGACCGCGCTGACGCCGCTGGTGGCCCGGCTCCACCCGCTGTGGCCGCTCGTGGTGGTGCTGCACGTCGACCTCGTACGGTTCGTGCTGGGCGGTCCGCGGGAGCTGGGGTGGATCAACGTGATCGCGGGGTGGCTGGTGCCGTACTGCCTGGGGGCGTTGGTCGCCCGGGGCGGGCTGCGTGGCCGGGGGAATCGGTGGGCGCTGTTGGTCTGCGGGGGTGCGGCGGCTGTCGCGCTGGTCTTGTGGGCCGGGTATCCGGGGGCCATGGTCGGCGTTCCGGGCGGCCGGATCTCCAATCTGGACCCGCCGAGCCTGGCCGCCGTGGCCTTCGGACTGGCGCAGTGCGGGGCGGCGCTGCTGCTGCTCGGGCCGCTGCGCCGGGCACTGCGCAGACCCGCGGCCTGGGCGGCGGTGGCCATGGTGAACCTGGCGGCGATGACCGTGTTCCTCTGGCACCAGACCGCGATGATCGTCGTCACGGCGAGCGCGCTGCTGGTCGCCGGTGGCCCGCTGCCGGGACTGCACACCGTGCCCGACAGCGCCGGCTGGGTGGTCGCCCGGCTGCTCTGGCTGCCGGTGTTCGCGCTGGCGCTGGTCGTGTGCTGGGCGGCGTTCCGGGGTCATGAGCAGGGCGGGCGGCGGGAGGGCACGCGCTCCCTCCTCGTACGGGAGTCGTCCCCCGGGTCCTCCCCCGGGCGGAAGCAGGAGGTGCGTCGTGCCTAATCTGAACGCGGGTGAGACCGGAGGGGCAGTGGGGGGCATGGGGGCAGCAGGTGCGGTGGGGGACGTGAAGGCAGCGTGGGGCGTGCGGCTGCGGGCCGCGGTGCGCCGGGCTCCGCGCGCCCTGTACGAGGACCTGTGGGCGGCGCCCGCCGACCGGGTGCCGCGCATGGGCGAGGCCGGTGCCCCGGTGTGGCGGCCGGTGTTCCTGGTGATGCTGGTGATCACCGCGGTCGGCGTCACGGTGATCCGTACCGTCGAACTCGTTCCGCACGGAGCGACGATCAGCGGGCTGGCGGTGCTGGTGGCCGTCGCGCAGTCCGCGGTGCTGGTGGCCGGTATGGGCCGTCCGGTGGGGGCGTGGTGGGCGGCGACCGCGCTGACCGTCGTGTCGGTGCTGGTCGTCGTGGCCGGAGCTCCGTCCGAACTGCCGTACCCGCTGGTGAGCATGGTGCCGTTGAGTCCCCAAGTCCTCTACCCCTCCCCCTTCGCGGGGGCGGCGCTGCAAGGCGGTGCCCTGTTCCTGCTGGCGCTGCGGGTGCGGCCCCGCCGGGCGGTGGCCGCGCTGGTGCTCTCGATGGCCCTGGCCCTCTTCCTGGCCCTGCGCACGCCACCGGTGCCTCATATCGGCCTGGCCGCGTCCGTG
The DNA here is from genome assembly GCF_000718135.1 of Streptomyces cyaneofuscatus. Lineage (GTDB taxonomy): Bacteria > Actinomycetota > Actinomycetes > Streptomycetales > Streptomycetaceae > Streptomyces > Streptomyces cyaneofuscatus. The sequence continues at coordinate 48,128 of NZ_JOEM01000001.1, forward strand.
CTCGTGTTCTCCACGGCGCTCGTGCTCGGTACCGCGCTGCGCAGCTTGCGGCTGGCCCGTCAGGACCTGGTCGACCAGGTCGAGCTGACCGCCGACGAGCGGGCCCGGCGGACCCTGCTGGAGGAGCGCCACCGGATAGCCCGCGAGCTGCACGACGTGGTGGCCCATCACATGTCGGTGATCTCCATCCAGGCGCAGGTGGCCCCGCACCTGGTGCGGGATCCCCCGGACGAGCTCAAGGAGAACCTCACCGGCATCCGCGAGAACGCCCTGGAGGCCCTCGCCGAGCTGCGCAGGGTGCTGGGCGTCCTGCGCTCGGAGGAGGCGCCCTCGCAGAGCGCCCGGCACACCCCGCAGCCCAGCCTCGACCGGCTCGGCGCGCTCGTCGCCTCCGTGCGCTCCGCCGGTCTGGCCGTCACCCTCTCCACCACCGGCGAGCCGCGCCCGCTGCCACCGGGCGTCGAGCTGTCGGCGTACCGCATCGTGCAGGAGGCGCTGAGCAACGTGATGCGGCATGCCCCCGGGGCGAGTGCGCGGGTCGAGATCGGTCATCGGGCCGCCGGGCTGACCGTCCGCGTCACCAACACCGCGCCGCTGCGCCCCGCCCACACCTCCCACGGGGTCCGGCACGGGCTGCTCGGGATGCGCGAGCGCACGACGATGCTCGGCGGCGACCTGGCCACCGGCCCCGCCCCCGGCGGCGGCTGGGAAGTCACCGCCATCCTGCCCGTCACCGGAGACACCGAGGACCTGCCATGACACCGCCCATCCGCGCAGTGATCGCCGACGACCAGATGATGGTCCGCCAGGGCTTCACGGTCCTGCTGAACGCCGCTCCGGACATCGAGGTCGTAGGGCAGGCCGTCAACGGTCTCGACGCCGTGGCCCAGGCCGGCGAACTCGCTCCGGACGTCGTGCTGATGGACATCCGGATGCCCGAGCTCGGCGGCATCGAGGCGACCCGCCGGATCACCGCATGCGAGGGCTCGACGGTGAAGGTGCTCGTGCTGACCACCTTCGACCTCGATGAATACGTGTACGAGGCACTGCGCGCGGGCGCCTCCGGCTTCCTGCTGAAGGACGCCTCGGCCGACGAACTCGCCCACGCGGTACGGGTGGTGGCGGCGGGTGACGCACTGCTCTCGCCCAACATCACCAAGCGGCTGATCACGGAGTTCTCGCGGACGGCCGGGGCCCCGCGCGCCCCGCTGAAGGAGCGCATCGGGGATCTGACGGAGCGGGAGACGGAGGTGCTGTCCCTGGTGGCGGCCGGGCTGTCGAACGCGGAGATCGCCGGACAGCTGATCCTCGCGGAGCAGACGGTGAAGACCCATGTGGGCCGCATCCTGGTCAAGTTGGGCGTCCGCGACCGGACCCAGGCGGCGGTCTTCGCGTACGAGTCGGGGCTGGTCCGCCCGGGCGGCCTCTGACCACCCGGGCCGGGTGCGGGGGCCGACCACCCGGGGCGGGCGCGGGGCCCGTTTCGTAGGATCGGCTCCGTGACCACGGGGAACGGGGCGGGAACAGAGGGCGGCGGTGCGGTGGCGCCGCCGGACGGGGCGTACCGGACGCAACCACCGGCGTACGGAGGGAATCGGGTGGCGTACGCGGGGAATCCGCCGGCGTATCCGCCCCCCGCGCCGCCCACCGGGATCGAGCGCGCGCTGGAGGCCGCCGTCGCGGGCGGTGGCGGCGACGCGGTGGTGGAGGTGCTCGCGCGGACCCGGATGTACGTGCTCGTCGCCCGGCTGCACGCGGACATCCCCGGCTGGACGGCCCCGCTGCCCACGATCCGCGACGAGGCCTCCCGGCGGACCTGCGTCCCGGTGCTGACCCCGGGGATGCTGCCGCCCTGGCACCCGGAGTGGGTGTTCCGGGAGGTGAGCCTCGGTGAGCTGGCCCGGACCTGGCCGTACGACGTGCGGCGGCTCGCGGTGAACCACGGCACGCCGTACGCGGCGATGGTCGACGCCCGGCCCAAGCACCTCAAGGCCTGGCTCAGGGCCGACGAGCACTCCGGCGGGCCCGAGCACCGCGTGCTGCTCACCGACAGCGGCGGCCCGCTGTACGGCCCGCTCGCCCACGGGCTGGCCCTCGGCGCCCACCTGGCCGTCACCAACGGCCTCATCTGGAACCGGCTCGGCGCCGCCTACGAGGACTACGCCACCGACCGGGCCCGGCTGCGCAGCCCGTGGGGCATCCCGTACCGCGCCGAGTACCGCGACCGCCTCGCGTCGCTGATGAAGAACCAGCTGGTCGGGCGCGTCCAGGAAGCCGTCCTGCGCACCCGGCACACCCTGGCCACCCGGCTGGGACGTACGCCGACGCGTGAGGAGTGGGCCGAGGCGGTGGCCCGTGCCTTCGCCGCGCGCGACGCCGACGACCGGGCGCTCGCCGACCGGTCGCTGCACTACATCGCCCTGTACGAGAACAGGCTCCGCGCCGACGGCGCGCTCGCCCCGGACGGTCGCGTCGACACCCTGGCCGCCTTCGACCTCGGCCGGGCGGTCAACGTCGTACGGCTCGCGCTCGGCGCCCGGTACGGCGATCCGCACGAGGCCGAGCAGGACCTCCTGCGGCTCGGCGAACTCGCCCGGGGGGCCTACACCTCATGGGCGGACTTCTCCCTCGGCTACCTCATGGCCCGCATCGTCCACCGGGCCGAGGACGACGGCCCGGAGGCGGCGGAGCCCACGTACCGGCAGTCGCTCGCCGAGCACCGCATCCTCACCCAGGACCCCACCAGCCCCTACCGGAACATCCCCTGGTCATGAACCCGATCCCCCACCCGAACCACCCCACGGCCGCCTTTCCCGTCCCGGCCCCCTGGATCCCGCCCGGCGAGACCGAGCAGCTCCTCCACGAGGCGACGCTGCGCGGTGACGCGCGGGCCCAACTGGCCGCGCTGGCCGGGGCCGAGCTGTACATCCCGGCCCCGCGCGCCGAGGTGGACGCCAGGCCGGACAACGTCACCTGGCGCACGCACCACGACCCGTCGGGCTTCGTCTGCCGGCCCGTGCTCACCCGGGGCATGCTGCCCGCCTGGCACGCGGACTGGGTCTTCCACGGGGTCTCGCTGCGCTGGGTCGCCGAGATCGGCTGGCCGGAGGCGGGGATGTTCCTGGGCGTGAACGTGGGGACGCCCGGCCAGCTGCTGCTGCCGGCAACTCCTACCGAACGGGCGCTGTGGCAGCGGGCGTACGCGGAGAACGACCGCCTCCAGGAGAACCGGCTCCTCGCGCTGCGCCACGGCGCGCTGCACGGACCGCTGGCGTACGGGCTGGCCTGCGGGGCGCACCTGGCGATCGTGGCCGCGGTCCCGTGGAACGAGGTCGGCACGGTCTACCGCGAGTACGAGAGTGAGCGCGCGCAGCTCCGCGACTCCTGGGGCATCACCGGCCACGCCGGGTGGCGCAGGCAGCTGGACATCCTCCTCGACGCCCGCAACAGCCCTCCGGAGCCGGACTTCGTCCTGCGCGCCCGCGAACAGCTGGCGGCCGGCCTCGGTGAGCTGCCATCCGCCGACCTGTGGCGGGAGACAGCCGCCGGTCACGCCCAGGACCTCGGGGCCGACGCGGGCACGGTGAAGGGCATCGAGGACCTCGTACGCCGGATCATGCGGTACGAGGCCCGGTTCCGCGCGGACGGGCTGCTGGAGCCGGACGGCCGGGTGCGCACCACGGTCGCCTACGACTACGGGCGGGCGGTGAACCTGGCGCGGTGGGGGCTGTCGGCCCGCTACTGCGCCCCGGCCGAGGCCGAGCAGGCGATCGTCTACGCCGGGGCGCTGAGCAAGTCGGCGTACCGGTCGTGGGAGGAGTTCTCGGCCTCGTACGCGCTGGGGCGGGTGCTGCGGTTCGACGGTGAGTCCTACGGCCCGTTCTACGAACAGAACGTCATCGCCCACCGCCTGCTGGCGGAGAGCGAGGGCAGTCCGTGGCGCCACATCCCGTGGCGGTGAATGGAGGTCCCAGACCCCCGGTCAGACGCCGGGCAGCAGATGGCGGTAGCTGTCCGGGTTCTCCGCGAGGAACGCGGCGAAGCTCTTGGCCGGGTGGCCGGTGAGGGTGGGCACGGCGTCGGAGACGGCGGCCAGTTCGCCGGCCGCGATCGCCTCGTACGAGGTGACCCAGCCGGCCACCTCCCACTCCTCGGCCCCGTATCCGGCCCGGGACGCGTAGGCCTCCTCGACGGTCTCGGGGACGTAGCGGAGCGGGCGTCCGGTGACCCGGCTCAGCTCCTCGGCCGCCTCGGCGAGGGTGAACGCCTCGGGGCCGGTGAGGTCGTAGCCGCGGTCGTCGTGGGCGGGCGATTCGTCCAGCAGTACGGCGGCCGCCGCGTCCGCGATGTCCTCATGGGCGACGGCGGCGACCCGGCCGTCACCGCCCGGACCGCGCAACATGCCGTCGGCGCCGGTCATCGCGGGCAGCCCCGCCAGGTACCAGTTGTCCCGCAGGAACGTGTGGCGCACGTCGGCCGTGCGGATGTGGGCCTCGGTGTGCCAGTGGTCGCGGGCGAAGGTGAACGTGGCGTCGGGCGCGGCGCCCTGGAAGGACACGTACACGATCCGCTCCACGCCCACCGCCACGGCCGCGTCCACGGCGGTGATGTGGTCGCGCACCCGGTAGGGGCTCTCGTGGGCGGAGACCAGGAACAGGGTGTGCGCCCCGTCCAGGGCCCGGCGCATCGCCTCCCCGTCGCCGTAGGGGGCGGCGGGCGCGCGGTCGGCACCGGGCAGGTCGGGCAGGCGGGCCGGGTCGCGGCCCAGGAGGCGTACGGGGGCTCCGGCGCGGGCGAGGCGCCCGGCGACCCGGCCGCCGACGGCTCCGCTCGCTCCGGTCACCGCGGTGAGGGGGCCGTTCACTGGGGTTCGTCTTCCTCTCGTCGGTCGTGGTACCAGTCGTCGAGGCGCCGTACCTCCACGACCGCGTCCACCGGAAGCGGTCCGTACAGGTGCGGGAACTCCTCGCCGCCGGGCTTCATCTCCTCGTACCGCACGGGGGCGGTGAGACGGGCGGGGTCGACGACCAGGACCACCAGGTCATGGCCGCCGGCCCCGCCCTCGCTCCCGCCCCCGCCGCCGTCCCCGTCCCCGTCCCCGTACAGCATCCGTGCCACGCCCGGGAGTTGGTGGGGCAGGGAGAGGTGGATGAAGCCCTCCTCCTGGAGGGTGCGGCCGCGGGTGGACATCTCGTACGTCCCTGTCCCGCGGGCCGCCTCCCAGAGGGGTGCTTCGGCGAGGTGCAGCAGCGGTTCGGTCATCGCACCACGCTAGCGGGCGCTGCTAGTAGGTGCGGCGGCGCGCCCGGCGGGTGGCGACGAGGACCGTACCGCCGGCGGCCACCAGCGCCGCCGCGATGGAGCCGATGATCCACTCGCCGCCGCGCGATCCGGTGTCGGGCAGTTCACCCGGGTGGGACGGGGAGGGGGTCGGCTTCCACGTCGGTGTGGGGTCGGTGGGATCCGGCGTGGGGTCGGTGGGAGTGGGGGTCGGGTCCGTGGGGGTGGGAGTGGGGTCGGTGGGGGTCGGCGTCGGATCCGTAGGCGTCGGGGTGGGATCCGTCGGCGTGGGCGTCGGGTCCGTGGGGGTCGGCGTCGGGTCCGTCGGCGTCGGGGTCGGATCCGTGGGAGTTGGCGTCGGGTCCGTCGGCGTGGGAGTGGGATCCGTCGGCGTCGGCGTCGGGTCCGTCGGCGTGGGAGTGGGATCCGTCGGCGTCGGCGTCGGATCCGTCGGCGTCGGCGTCGGGTCAGGGCCGCAGGTCGGGAGGTCGCCGTCGAACGGGTACGAGTGGATCTCCTGGCCGCCCGAAGCGCCCGACGAGGTGTGGGTGAGCGAACCGACGGTGTAGAAGCGGCCGTTGGTACCGCTCATGGTGAGCGTGGTCGTGCTGGCCGGCTGCCCGATCAGCACGCTGCCCTGGAACTGGGCCGGCCCGGTCAGCGTCAGATCCGTCGCGTCCGGGAAGTTCCACAGCAGGCGCTCGCGGAGCCCCGGGTTGGGGAGGGTACCCATGAACGTGGCGACCGTGCGGGCGTCCCCGTAGACGTTGACGAGGACGGTCGCCCCGGCAGGGATGCCGGTGAAGGTGAACCCGGCGTTGCCGCCCGTCGAGGAGACCAGGTCCGCGTCCACGTCGAAGACCTGGATCGGCGAGGTGTCGTCCCCGGTGAAGGTGAACGTGTCACCGGCCCGCGTCCAGCTGCCGGTCGTCGCGCGGTGCGCGTCACCGTCGTACGCGTAGCACCGGCTGGCCTCGGTGAGCTGCGGGCGCAGGCCGGTGAACGGGGCGGTGGCCGCCGGATCGGGGCGCGGGGCCGTCAGCGGGTTGACCGTGCCGGTGAGGCTCCCCGCGTAGGCGACCCGGCCCGAGTGGGCGCCCTCCTCCGCGAGAAGACGCTTGCCGGGGGCGATGAGGATGTCCCCGCCCACCGTCAGGTAGTCGGAGCCGTCCGGCGGCGGGACCCGTGAACCGACGCCCGCGACACCGACGTTGTAGATCTGCGAGGCTTCGGCCCGCTTGTCCATGTCGAACCGGCCGAGGGTGACGATCTTCCCCTCGGCCTCGGCGGCGGCCTCCCGGACCAGGAAGTCTCCGCCGACGTAGATGTTGATGTTCTCGTCGTAACCGGTGACCGGCCCGCTGTTGGGTTCGTTCCACACGTCCGGGCACTGGCTGCCGAGGCAGGGGCCCAGCCCGCCCGGCAACGGATCTGCGGCGACGGCCGGGGCCAGCATGCCCACCATCGCCGCGGCCGTGGCCACTGTCACTGCTGCCCGGATTGCGTTGCCGCGCCTGCGCGCCTGTTGTTCCATGCCGCGCAATATGCATCTTTAATGCTAGTCATTTGTTATGACACGCCGGATTTACCCCTATGCGTCGACCTATAGGCGGGTGTCGGCCTGAGGGCGGATGTCGGCGAAGGCAGGTGCCGGCCCGGGGGACGCTCAGAGGGCCAGCAGCTTCTCCTCCAGCTGGGGATCGAGCCCGACCGCCGGCCGGTCCGGGCGCTGAGGCGCGGTGCCGCCGCGCTCGCGCAGCCAGGTCCAGGTGTCCGCGACGGTCTCGCCGACCGGCCGGCAGCGCAGTCCGGCGGCCTCGGCCCGGGCATGGCCACCCTGGTGCAGCGCGTCGTACAGCTCCCCCTCCGGCAGCCAGACCGGCAGCCCGCTCCAGGGCTCGACCCCGGCGGCCAGCAGCGTGTCCGGGTCCGTCCAGCGCAGCTCGGCACCGGAGCCGGTGACCCGGACACAGGCGTCCAGCAGTTCGCCCATGGTGGTGTGGCCGGGGCGGCTGACGGTGTTGTACGGGCCGTGCAGCCCGGCCGCCGCGGCGTCCAGGATCCAGCTCGCCAGGTCGCGGGCGTCGACGTACTGGAGCTGAGCGGTACGCGGGCCGGGGGCGATCACCGGGCCCCCGCGGGCGATCCGGGTGAGCCACCAGGGCAGCCGCCCGATGTTCTCGCCGGGGCCCATGATCAGCCCCGCCCGCGCCAGCAGGGCCCGGTCACCGAAGGCGTCGAGGGCCGCCAGCTCGCCGCCGCGCTTGGCCCGGTCGTACGGCACGTCCCCTTCCTCGTCGGGAGAGGCGCCGCCCACCAGCGGCCCGTCCTCGTCCAGGCCGGCGGGTGCCGGGTAGGCGTACACGGAACGGCTGGAGACGTACGTGTAGTGGCCCGCGCGGTCCGCCAGCAGCCGGGCGGCGTCGCGTACGGCGGTGGGCACCCCGCTCCAGGTGTCGACCACCAGGTCCCAGTCGCCCGCGTGGTCCGCCAGCGCCGCGAGGCCCCGCTCCCCTCCCGTACGGTCGCCTGTCAGCGCGCGCACGCCCGGCGGCGGCGCGTGGTGGCCCCGGTGGAAGACGGTGACCTCCCAGTCCCGCTCCAGCGCGGCCTCGGTGACGGCCCGTCCGACGAACTCCGTACCGCCCAGCATCAATAGCTTCATGGGCCGAGCCTGCCCGCTCCGGCCGCCCCCGGGAACACCCGCACGCTGTCAGCAGAACGGGGAACTCCCGGCCGGGCTCAGGGCGTGCGCGCGAGAGGGCCGGCCGGGTTCAGGGCGTGCGCGCGAGGGGGCTGCGGTGGCGCAGCAGCCAGGCGTAGTAGCCGCTGGAGCGCCGGGCCGCCTCCACATAGGCCGCCTCCAGCTCCCCGTACACCACCGAGGTGTCCGTCTCCGGCCGGGAGGCCAGGAGCAGCCGCACCGCCAGGGGGTCGCCACGCAGCGGGCGGATCGCCATGTCGTCGCGCGGCCCCGAGGTGGGCTGGCAGGGCGCGACGGCCTCGCCGAGCACGACGAGGGAGGCGGCGGTGAGGTAGTCCCCGTGCAGGACCGGCGGGTCGATCCCGGCCGCGCCCAGCACCCGGCGCACCCCGTCCCACTCGCCGTCCACCGTCGGATCGACCATCCACCGGTCACCGGCCAGGTCCCCGAGCTCCACGACCCGGCGGCGGGCGGCGGGATGGTCCCGGGAGAGGGAGATGAACTGCGGTTCACGGTCCAGGAGTACCCGCTGGACCAGGCCGTCGGGGAGGGTCAGCGGGGAGCCCTCCACCTCGTGCACGAAGGCGACGTCCAGCCGGCCCGCCTCGACCGAGCGCAGGAGGGCGTGGGCCGAGACGTCGACCCGCAGGGAGATCTCCGTACCGGGCAGGGCGTCCCGCAACCGGCGGAGCCAGCTCCCGACGACCCGGCTCGCGGTGGAGCCGACGCGCAGCCGGGGCCCCCGGGACGCGTCGGCCTCCGCGAGGGCGTGGGTGACCAGGGCGCTCATCCCGTCGACGAGCGGCCGGGCCCGGCTGAGCACCGCCCGGCCGAGCGGGGTCGGCCGGCAGCCGGTGCGTTCGCGGCGGAACAGCTCGGCGCCGAGCGAGTTCTCGATCCGCCGCAGCTGGGTGGTCAGGGAGGGCTGGCTCACGCCGAGACGACGGGCGGCCTGGTGCAGACTGCCCGCGTCGGCGATGGCGCACAGCGCCCTGAGGTGCCTCACCTCAAGCTCCATGAAGCGGAGACTACGACCGGTCATGCCCCTGACACCAGCGGCCGCAACCCCATCAAAGGGCATTAATTCAGCGGGTGTTGGGCGGAGCGTCAGGTGGCGGTGACAGGGTGGCGCGGCCCTGCCGGGCGGCGGGTGGCGCGGAGGCGGGCGCGGGGGGGGGGCAGGCGGGGGATAGGGCCGCGTTATCCCCGGTTGGCATCATCCCCGACGGCCGTCCGCTCCCCCACACTCTCCCCGTACCGCCCCGCGCCCCGTCCGTTCAGCGGACAACCCCCACGGCGCGGGTTCACCGGACCGTAGGAGAAATCCCCCATGAGACACCTCAGGACCGCCATCGCCTCCGCCATCGCCGGTCTCGGCCTCGTCGCCGCGCTCGGCACGGCGCCCGCGGTCTCCGCCGCTCCTGCCCCTGCCGTCTCCACCCCCGCCTCCATCGCCGCGTACAACGGGTCGGGCGAGAACGCCGCCGCGAACCGGGCCTTCTTCGACGCGGTGATGAAGTCAGTCGCCGAGAAGCGGGCCGCCAACCCGCGCGCCCTGGCCGTCACGGTGACGTACAGCGCCGCCTCCGCTCCGAGCTTCCGCACCCAGATAGCCAACAGCACCCGGATCTGGAACAGCTCGGTCAGCAACGTCCGGCTCCAGGAAGGCTCCAACGCCGACTTCACCTACCGCGAGGGCAACGACCCGCGCGGTTCGTACGCCTCGACCAACGGGCACGGCCGGGGCTTCATCTTCCTGGACTACCGGCAGAACCAGCAGTACAACTCGACCCGCGTCACCACGCACGAGACCGGGCACGTGCTCGGCCTGCCGGACACCTACTCCGGTCCGTGCAGCCAGCTGATGTCCGGCGGCGGCCCCGGCCCGTCCTGCACCAACGCCCAGCCCGACGCCAACGAGCGGGCCCGGGTGAACTACCTCTGGCAGAACGGCTTCGCCGCCGCTCTGGCGGGCACCGCCTCCTGACCCGCATCGCCACCCGCATCGCCGCATGAAGAGGGCCGTTCCGGACGCGGAACGGCCCTCCGTGGCGGGTGGAGCCATTGTCGTACGCCGGTGGCGGCGGCCTCAGGCCCCCAGTTCGGCGCGGACCAGCGTCAGCAGCTCCTCCTCCGTCAGGCCCAGTTCCCGGGCGTCCGCGACCACTTCGCGGACCCGCTCCAGGAGTTGGGCCCGGCGAGGGGAGGCGCCTTCGGTGACCACCGCACCACGGCCGCGGCGCAGCTCGATCAGCCCCTCCTCGCGGAGCCGCTGGTAGCCGCGCAGCACCGTGTGGACGTTCACCCCGAGGGAGTCGGCGAGCACCCGGGCGGCGGGGAGCCGCTCGCCCGGGGTCACCGCGCCGTCGGCGACCGCGCGGCGCACCGAGGCCGCGATCTGGTCGCCGAGCGGCACGGTGGAGGTGGGGTCGACCCGGAAGAGCATGGTCAGCGCCCCGCCCGGTTCCGGTCGACGAGGGTGTTGAGCAGGGCGGCCCCGGTGCCGGAGTCCTCCACGGTGACCGCGAATTCACGGCCACCGCGCTGCCGGGCCACGATGGCCTCGCCCGAGCGGACGATGAAGCCGGTGCGGCCCGGGCGGATGCGGTACCCCCAGCCGCCGAACTCCGCGACCGCGTCGACCCGCCGACTGTCCGCCGCCTCGATGCGCTCCAGCGGGAGCTGGAACCGGGGCCAGGGCAGCAGGCCGGAGACGGTGAGGCCGCGCCGGTCCACGGTGACGTGGGCGCGGCTGAAGGTGATCGCCGGCACGGCGATGACCAGGAGAGGTACGCCGAGGAACCAGTTGACCCCGTAGCCGAGGCCCGTTCCGGTGGCCACGATCACCAGGGCGCTCAGCGGCAGCCACCAGGAGCCGGTGGTGCGGGCCCAGCCGGCCACCTCGCCGTCGGCGAGCGCGATCCGCTCGCGGTCGGCGGGGCTCTTCCCGGCGCGGGGGTCCTCCGGTGCCGGGACCAGCCGGGCCAGCAGCAGCCCGATCCCGCCGGCGAGGACGGCCGCCCCGAGGGCCATGGCGAGGTGCCACAGCGGGAAGCGGCCGGCCGCGGCCCCGTCGGGGGTGTCCAGGTTGACGATCAGGGCGGCGCCCAGCACGTACTGGAGGAAGGCGGCCACGGCCCAGCCGCCGCCGATGAGCAGACGGTGGGCCCGCCCGTAGAACCTTCCGCCGACCACCATGAGTACCCACAGGGCGCCGAGCACGGGCAGCACCGGGGCGGTGACCAGGACGTAGGTGGTGCGGTCGACATAGCCGTTCACGTCTCCGGAGACGTCGAAGTGGCCGGCCAGCCGGGTGGGAAGACGGTCCTTGAGGACGAGGAAGAGGATCAGGTCGACGAGGAAGGCGAGGACAAAGGGCAGGGCCGCGAGCGTGGCGCGGCCAAGGTTCTTGCGTGTCATGGAAAACCTCCGTTGTTCGCATGTTAGTAGAACAACTAGAGGAAGGGCAATGCGGTACCGGCACTCAGGTTCCGGGAACAGCTCTGCCCCGTACCGGAGTTGCGGTACGGGGCAGAGGAGGCGTCCGTCAGGAACGGGGTGACCGTCAGGCGCGTTCGAGGGGCCCAACAGGCCCCAGGGATTCCCGAGGTTCCAGGGGCTCCAAGGGCTCCAAGGGCTCCAAGGGCTCCAAGGGGAAGGCTCCCCGGTGGCCGGTTCCGGCACCCCGGGACGGGCGCACCTCGAACTCCTTGCAGCTCCAGATCTCCTGGACGAAGCCGGTCCGCCGGTCCCACAGGTCCAGCACCGCGTCCTCGCCCTCCACACCCCGGTAGGCGTCCTTGGCGCCGCGGAAGCAGGCGAGGCTGCCGGAGAGGCCGCGGCCGGGGGCCGGGAAGTAGTCGGAGAAGGCGCAGGCGATACAGGTCTGGAGCTGGATGCCGTCCGGGAGGATGCGCTGGATCGCCGTCAGCGCGGCGGCGAAGTCGCTCTCGGCCCGGGCCGATTCGTAGGCCGCGCCGTCCAGATGGAGGGTGAGGTAGAGGTCCGGGTCGACCCGGCGCAGGGAGAGCAGGCAGCCGAGGGTGGCCTGGCGCAGGGCGCCGTCGACGAGGACGGGCAGCGGGAGGTCCCACTCCAGTACGCAGTCGGTGAGGGCGCCGTCCGCCAGGGCGAACATCCCGCTCTCCGGGGGCGTGCCCGACACCGGCGCCAGGTCGTCGAAGCTCTCACCCTCGAAGTCGACCCCTCGGATCCGGAGCCGGAGCTGCTGTCCGTCCGTGGTGAGAACGACGGAATCGGAACCGTTGCGGTCCCGGTACCAGCCGGCCCACGACTCATCTGTCATGAGCAGGGACTGTAGCCCCTGCCCGGTACGGCTCCGGTGCCGCCCTCCTCCCTACACGGCGCGGCCTGGCGAGGCCTCAACCCGCTTGCGGATCACGCCACATGGGCCACATGAACGGGCCGTCCGGCAGTTCGACGGCCCGGCCCAGGAAGCGGAAGCCGAGCCGCTCGTAGAGCGTACGGCTGCGGGCGCTGCTCGCCTCCAGATAGGCGGGTACACCGTCGCGGTCGCAGCGGTCCAGCTCCGCCCGGATGAGCTCGGCCCCGACACCCTCGCCCTGGCGCTGCGGGGAGACACCGATCATGAGCAGGTAGGAGTGGGCGCGGTCGTGCGGGTGCACCTGCCCGGTCAGCCTTCCGACCAGTTCGCACCGCTCGTTGTCGGGGTCGGCGGTCTGCCGCATCAGGGCGGGCGTGGGGTCCTCCTCCTCGGGCGCACCGGCGGGCACCGGAAGCCACAGGGCCACGGCCGCGCCGTCTTCGGCCACATCGATACGGCCTTCGGCGAGGGTGATGTCGGCGAAGACGCCGAGGAACTTGCCGTGCACCGCCCGCCGGTGCGCCTCGTCGGGGAAGACCCAGCTGCTGACCGGGTCGTGGTGGAAGGCCTCCTCCAGGACCGATACGACCAGTCCCCTGTCGTCCTGGCCCGCCTGCTGAATCCGTATGCCCATGACCGGCTTCCACCCCTTCGCCCGCTGCTCTCGACGCTCTGCTCTCAACCAACCTCCGGAATACTAGAGTTGACGGGCTGGGGCTGGGCCGGTGAGGACGGTCAGCTGGTGCGGCGGGTGACGAATTCGGCCAGGGCCAGCAGGTCACCGGCTCCGTCGGGGTCGGGGACCGCCCGGGAGAGGTGGTGCACCGCCCGGGCCATCCGGTCGGCCGCGCAGACCTGGGCCCAGTCCCGGCCGCCGGCCCGGTCCACGGCGTCGGCGGCGCGGTCCACCTCCGCGGCGGTGGTCATGGGTCCTCGGTAGAGCGCGGCGAGTTCGGCGGCGGCCGGGGTTCCGGAGGTCAGGGCCGCCACGACGGGCAGCGACTTCTTGTGGGCGGCCAGGTCGGCGCCGACGGGCTTGCCTGTGCGGGCCGGGTCGCCCCAGATGCCGATCAGGTCGTCGATGAGCTGGAACGACAGGCCGGCCTCCCGTCCGAAGCCGTCCATGGCGCGGACCGCCCGGTCCTCCGCCCCGGCGCAGAGGGCGCCGAGCGCGCAGGCACAGCCGAGCAGGGCGCCGGTCTTGGCGGTCGCCATGGTCAGGCATTCGTCCAGCGTGACCTCGTCCGGGCCGCGCTCCTCGAAGGCGCAGTCGGCCTGCTGGCCCGCGCAGAGCTCGATGACGCAGGAGGAGAGGCGGGCCGATGCCCGCTGTGCGGCCGGGTGGGTGTCCTCGGCCAGCAGGCGCTGGGCGAGGGCCAGCATGGCGTCGCCGGTGATGATCGCGTCCGGGACGCCGAAGACGGCCCAGGCGGTGGGCCGGTGTCTGCGGGTGGTGTCCTCGTCGATGACGTCGTCATGGAGGAGGGTGAAGTTGTGGGCCAGCTCGACGGCGACGGCGGCGCGCACGGCGCGTTCCGGATCGCCGCCCAGCGCCCGGGCCGCCGCCAGCACGAGGGCCGGCCGGATGGCCTTGCCCGCCTGTCCGGCAGCGGGCGTTCCGTCGGCGTTCTCCCAGCCGAAGTGGTACATCGCGATCCGGCGTATGCCACCGGGCAGCGATTCCACGGCCGATCGCAGATGCGGGTCGACGATGGCGCGGGTGCGCTCCAGCAGCGCCGCGGCCTCGTGCCCTTCCGTCGCTGCGTCCGTACTGGTCATGGTCACGGTCACTCCCTGGGGCGGTGCGATGGGGCGGGGCCCCGGCGGCCCGGCCGGTGTCGGCCTACCGGGCCGCCGGGGGTGACACGGGGTCAGCGCCAGCGGCTCACCTCCACGTTCTCCAGCACGCCGAGGGCGTCCGGTACCAGGATGGCGGCGGAGTAGTACGCAGTCACGAGGTAGGAAATGATCGCCTGCTCGTCGATGCCCATGAAGCGGACCGAGAGGCTCGGCTCGATCTCGTCCGGGATCCCGGTCTGCTGGAGGCCGATGACGCCCTGCTCGGCCTCGCCGGTCCTCATGCAGATGATGGAGGTGGTGCGGGCGTCGGTGACCGGGATCTTGTTGGACGGGAAGATCGGCACGCCGCGCCAGGCCGGCACGTGATGACCGCCGATGTCCACGCTCTCGGGGACCAGTCCGCGCCGGTTGCACTCGCGGCCGAAGGCGGCGATGGCGCGCGGGTGGGCGAGGAAGAGCTTCGATCCGCGCCGCCGCGAGAGCAGCTCGTCCATGTCGTCGGGGCTGGGCACCCCGTCGTGCGGCTGGAGCCGCTGGCCGTAGTCGCAGTTGTTGAGGAGGCCGAACTCCCGGTTGTTGATGAGCTCGTGCTCCTGGCGCTCGCGCAGCGCCTCGACCGTGAGCCGCAACTGCTGCTCGGTCTGGTTCATCGGCTGGTTGTAGAGGTCGGCGACCCGGCTGTGCACCTTGAGGACGGTCTGCGCGACGCTCAGCTCGTACTCGCGGGGCGCGGCGTCGTAGTCGACGAAGGTGTGCGGGACGACGGCCTCGCCGACATGGCCGGCGGAGAGGTCGATCGCCGCCTCGCCGTACTTGTTGGTCCGCTGATGCGGGATGGAGAGCAGACCGGCGAGGTGGGCGCGGAGCGGCTCGGCGCGCTCCGCGAGGTTGAACACGTCCGCGCGGCTGAGCGTCAGCAGCGTGCACGCGGTGACGGCCCGGGCGGTGTACTCCCAGACGGCGTCGCCGTCGACCAGGCTCTGATCACCGAAGTACGCCCCGTCGGCGAGGACTTCGAGCTCGGTCTCGTCCCCGTAGAGACCGGAGCCGATCTTCTCGACCTTGCCGTGCGCCAGCAGGAAGACCCGGTCCGCCGCGTCCCCCGCCGCGGCGAGCACCTCCCCCGCGGCCACGTCCCGCTGCTCGCACCTGCGGGCGAGCTCGGTGAGGACCTCCTCGTCCTCGAAGTTGCGCAGAGCGGGCAGCTCTCCCAGCTCGGCGGGGATCACGGACACCCGGTCCCCGGTCTGAACGAACGTCACCCGGCCGTCACCGACCGAATAGCTGAGCCGACGGTTCACCCGGTACGTACCGCCCTGTACCTGCACCCACGGCAGCATCTTCAGCAGCCACCGTGAGGTGATCTCCTGCATCTGCGGCGCGGATTTGGTGGTCGTCGCGAGGTTCCGCGCAGCCGCCGTCCCCAGACTCTGCTGCGGCGGCGCCTGCGTGTCGCGAACCTCTTCACCAACGGACATCTGACGTCCTTTCAATCATGGGCTGACCTGCTGGAGAAGCCTTTCAGCAGAGGACGCCGCCCGCCATTACACAAAAGAGTGTGACTAATCGGCCTTCGGTCGGGGCACGTTGCTCCCCGTCGCCCCGCGGACCGCATAAGTTGCATCCAAGATGCAATTTATCTAGGGTGGAGCCATGCGGCTGACCAGATTCACCGATGTGGCGCTCCGCGTGCTCATGCGGCTGGCGGTCGCGGAGGGCGCGGACCCGCCGACCACGCGCGAGGTGGCGGACACCATGCGGGTGCCCTACACGCACACGGCCAAGGTCGTCGCCCGCCTCCAGCACCTGGGCCTGCTCGACGCCCGCCGCGGCCGGGGAGGCGGCCTCACCCTCACCACCGCCGGGCACTCCGCCTCGATCGGCACTCTCGTGCGGGAGCTGGAGGGCACGGACGACGTCGTGGAGTGCGAGGGCGACACCCCCTGCCCGCTGCGCTCCGGCTGCCGGCTGCGCGGCGCCCTGCGGCGGGCACAGGAGGCCTTCTACGCCTCGCTCGACCCGATCACCGTCACCGACCTCGTCGCCTCCCCCACCGGCCCCCTGCTGCTCGGCATCGGCAGCGGGCCACCACCGGACTGAGCCCGGCCCCGCCGCCTGTCCAGCACGCCCACCGGCCCAGGCCGGGCATCACCGTGCCCAAAAATAAGCACCCAAGATACCAATTAACACAGAGGAGCCCCTCCGCATGCTCTCCGACCGGTCCACCGCCACTGTCCGTGCCACCCTTCCCGCCGTCGGCGCGGCCATCGGGGACATCGCCGACCTCTTCTACAAGAAGCTCTTCCAGGCCCACCCGGAGCTGCTGCGCGATCTGTTCAACCGGGGCAACCAGGCCTCCGGCGACCAGCGCACAGCCCTGGCCGGGTCCATCGCCGCGTTCGCCACCGCGCTGGTCGAGCACCCCGGCACCCGGCCCGACGTGATGCTGAACCGGATCGCCCACAAGCACGCCTCGCTGGGGGTGACCCCCGAGCAGTACGAGGTGGTGCACACCCACCTCTTCGCCGCGATCGCCGACGTACTGGGTGACGCGGTCACCCCTGAGGTCGCCGCGGCCTGGGACGAGGTCTACTGGCTGATGGCGAACGCCCTCATCACCATCGAGGCGCGCCTCTACGCCCAGCAGGGCGTCGTGGCGGGCGACGTGTGGCGGGAGTGGGAGGTCGCCGCACGGGTCGAGGAGACCGAGGACGTCGCCACCTTCCACCTCCGCCCCGCGGACGGCGGTGACGCGCCCGCCTTCCGGCCCGGCCAGTACGTCTCCATTCAGGTCGAACTGGCGGACGGGGCCCGGCAGATACGCCAGTACAGCCTCTGTTCCTCCCCCGGCTCCCGGCTGCGCTCCATCACCGTGAAGCGGGTGCGCGGGCAGGAGTTCCCCGACGGCGAGGTCTCCCGCCACCTCCACGAGCACACCCGCGCGGGCGACCGGCTGCGCGTCTCCGTCCCCTACGGGGACCTGGTCCTCGACCACCTGGACGCGCCCCTGCTGCTGGCCTCGGCGGGGATCGGCTGCACGCCCGTGCTGTCGATGCTGGAGTACCTGGCCGAGCAGGGCCACGACCGCCCGGTCACCGTCGTGCACGGCGACTGTTCCCCCGCCGACCACGCCCTGCGCGCCCACCACGTCCGGCTGACGGAGAGGCTCCCGGCCGCCGAGCCGCACTTCTGGTACGAGTCCCCGGAGGCCGGCCACCCCGCCCACCGGACCGGCCTCGTCGACCTGAACGGCATCACCGTGCTGCCGGGCACCCACGCCTATCTGTGCGGCCCGCTCCCCTTCATGCGCACGGTCCGCACCCGGCTGCTGGAGGCCGGGGTGCGCCCGGCCGACATCCACTACGAGGTGTTCGGCCCGGACCTCTGGCTGGCGAGCGCATAAGCAGAAAGGAGAGTGCCGCCGGGGCGGGCCACAATAGGCACGTGAACCGCCCCGAGACCCTCCTGCGCCCCCGGGTGCCGTCCCCGCTCCAGGAGGTCCGGGACGACCGCTTCGCCCGGCACGGGACCACACTCCTCCTCAAGCGGGACGACCTGATCCACCCCGATCTGCCGGGCAACAAGTGGCGCAAGCTCGCCCTCAACCTGGAGGCGGCCGCCGGGCGGCCCGTGCTGACGTTCGGCGGCGCCTACTCCAACCACCTCCGGGCCACCGCCGCGGCCGGCCGGCTGCTGGGCTTTCCCACCGTCGGAGTCGTACGCGGCGACGAGCTGGCGCACCGCCCGCTCAACCCCTCGCTCGCCCGGTGCGCCGCCGACGGCATGCGGCTGCACTTCGTGGACCGTACGACCTACCGGGCGAAGGCCTCACCCGAGGTCCTGGAGGGGCTGCTGAGGCTGTTCGGGGACGTGGAGGTGATCCCGGAGGGCGGCAGCAACGCCCTGGCCGCACAGGGCTGCGCAGCGCTGGGGCGCGAGTTGCGCGGGCACACCGATGTGGCGGCCGTGGCCTGCGGGACCGGCGGCACCCTGGCCGGGCTCGCGGCGGGGCTGGCCAGCGGGCAGCGCGCCCTGGGCGTACCGGTGCTGCGCGGCGGCTTCCTCGGGGCGGCCGTGACCGCGCTCCAGGACGAGGCGTTCGGCGGTCCGGCCGGGGACTGGTCGCTGGACGAGCGCTTCACCTTCGGCGGCTACGCCCGTACGACCCCGGAACTGGACGCCTTCGCCGCGGACTTCGAGGACCGGCACGGGCTGCCGGTGGAGCGGGTCTACGTGGCCAAGCTGCTGTTCGCGCTGACGGCCCTGGCCGAGGAGGGGGCGTTCGCGCCGGGCACCCGGGTGAGCGCGGTGATCACCGGCACGCCCGATGCGCCGGGTCCTCAGGAGTCGTCCGTCTCCCGGTAGGCGGCCGCCTCCTCCAGGTCCAGCCGGCGCAGCAGCGTACGCATCATCTCGTCGTCGATCCGCCGCTCGTCCCGGAGCCGGACGAAGACCTCGCGTTCGGCCTCGATCATCTCGCGGGAGAGCCGCCGGTAGGTGTCGTCCGCCGACTCGCCCGTGACCGGGTCCGCCGCCCCCAGCCGTTCCCAGACGGAGTTGCGGCGCCGCTCCAGCACGTTGCGCAGCCGGTCGGCCAGCGGGGGCGGCAGGCTGTTGTGCGGGTCGGCGAGCAGCTCCTCCAGGCGGGCCTCGGCGGCCACCGACGCCTCGCTCTGGGCCTGCGCCTCGATGAGCGTCTCCTTCTGCGGGTCACGTCCCGGAAGCTTCAGTACGCGGACGAGGACAGGCAGGGTCAGCCCCTGGATCACCAGCGTGGCGATGACGGTGGTGAAGGTCAGGAACAGCACCAGGTTGCGGGCCGGGAACGGCTCGCCGTCGTGCGTGGCCAGCGGGATGGAGAAGGCGACGGCGAGCGAGACGACCCCGCGCATGCCCGCCCAGCCGACGATCAGGGGCGCGGTCCAGTCGGTGCCGGGCTCCCGCTCCCGTACCCGCTTCGACAGCCATCGGGGCAGGTAGGTGGCCGGATAGACCCAGATGAAGCGGACCACGACGACCGCGACGAAGATGATCGCCGCGTAGCCGAGCGCCTCGGTCGCGCCGCCCGCTTCGAGCCCCTTGAGGACGAAGGGCAGCTGGAGCCCGATGAGAGCGAAGACCGTGGACTCCAGGATGAAGGCGACCATCTTCCAGACCGCGGCCTCCTGGAGGCGGGTGGCGAAGTCGACCTGCCAGGAACGGTGTCCCAGATAGAGGGCGACGACGACCACGGCGAGGACCCCGGAGGCGTGCACCCGCTCGGCCGCCGCGTACGCCACGAACGGGATCAGAAGAGAGAGCGTGTTCTGGAGAAGGGCCTCCTTCAGGTGCGTGCGCAACCAGTGCAGCGGCACCATCAGCAGCAGTCCGACCCCGACCCCGCCGACCGCGGCCAGCAGGAACTCGGCGATCCCGGCGGCCCATGTCATCCCCTCCCCCACCGCCGCGGCCAGCGCCACCCGGAAGGCGGTGATCGCGGTGGCGTCGTTCACCAGCGACTCGCCCTGGAGGATGGTCGTCACCCGGGCGGGCAGCCCGACCCGGCGGGCGATCGCGGCGGCCGTCACGGCGTCCGGCGGCGCGACCACGGCCCCGAGGACCAGTGCGGCCGTCAGCGGCAGCTCGGGGATCACGAGGTACGCCAGCCAGCCCACGGCGAGGGTGGCGAAGAGCGTGTAGCCCACGGAGAGCAGCGCGACCGGCCGGATGTTGGCCCGCAGATCGAGGTAGGAGCTGTCGACGGCGGCCGTGTAGAGCAGCGGGGGAAGCAGCAGCGGGAGCACGATGTGCGCGTCCAGGTGGTACGTCGGAACGCCCGGCACCAGGCCCGCGATCAGGCCGACCGCCACCAGGACGAGCGGCGCGGGAACGGGCGTGCGGCGCGCCGCCCCGGCGACCGCCGCACTGGCCGCGACCAGTGCCACCAGCGGCAGCGCGTCCATCTCACCGTCCTCGGATCCGTCGTAACCTGCCCATCATGAGCGAGTGTGCGCATGTAGCGGATCTGCCACGCCCCGAGCCCGTACCGCTCGGGGAGACCTGCCCCGAGTGCCTGGCCGCGGGAACCCATCCCGTGCAGCTGCGGCTCTGCCTGACCTGCGGGCACGTCGGCTGCTGCGATTCCTCACCCCTGCGGCACGCCACCGGGCACTTCCGGGAGACCGGTCACCCGGTGATGCGGAGCTTCGAGCCGGGCGAGAGCTGGCGCTGGTGCTTCGAGGACGGTTCGATCGTCTGACGTCTGGGTACGTCAATCCGGCGCCGGTTCTTCGTAATTGGACGCCGCAGACCCCTAGCCACTGTGTGTACTCATGGGTTTACTATGAGTGATGGCCGGGGGATGGGGTGCGGGCGACACTGCATCATGGATCCGATAGCGTCGCCGAGCTGAGAACCGTCGACCGACCACATGGCTCCGGGCCACCCTTCCCGGAACCTCGAAAGAGTTTGTGCCACCTTGGAGGTGAGGGTGTCCCAGATCGCAGGCGAGCCCGGGAATCAGGACTTCGTAGAGGTCCGGCTGCCCGCTGCGGGTGCCTACCTGTCGGTGCTGCGAACGGCCACGGCCGGTCTCGCAGCGCGTTTGGACTTCACTCTCGACGAGATCGAGGATCTCCGTATCGCGGTCGACGAGGCCTGCGCGATCCTGCTTCAGCAGGCCGTGCCCGGCTCCGTCCTCAGCTGCGTGTTCCGGCTCATCGACGACTCTCTCGAGGTGACGGTGTCGGCCCCCACGACGGACGGCCGCGCACCCGAGCGGGACACCTTCGCCTGGACGGTGCTCTCCGCACTGGCCGGCAAGGTCGAGTCGACGGTCGCCGACGACCGTACGGTCACCATCAGCCTCTACAAACAGCGCGGCGCGGGCCCCGGGCCGGCGTGAGCGACGGGAACGGGGACGGTCCTGTGCGGGACGAGACGATCCGACCCGGGGTGGTGCGCCCAGCAGGCATCCCGGAGCAACAGGCCCGGCCGCATCCGGTGGACGGAGCGGACGGGCCCCAGGGGCTCAACGTCGCGGTGGAGCAGTCGCAGGAGCGGGCGGGCCAGATGAGCGAGCACGGGCACCACGATCCACACGACCGCAGCGGGGCCCGGGCCCTGTTCATCGAGTTGCGGGAGCTTCCCGACGGCTCCGCGGAGAAGGCGGAGCTGCGCAACCGGCTGGTCCGGATGCATCTGCCGCTGGTGGAGCACCTGGCCCGGCGCTTCCGCAACCGCGGGGAGCCGCTGGACGACCTGACGCAGGTCGCCACGATCGGGCTGATCAAGTCCGTGGACCGGTTCGACCCGGACCGGGGCGTGGAGTTCTCGACGTACGCGACCCCCACGGTCGTCGGCGAGATCAAGCGCCACTTCCGGGACAAGGGCTGGGCGGTGCGGGTGCCCCGCCGCCTCCAGGAGCTGCGGCTCTCGCTGACCACGGCCACCGCCGAGCTCTCCCAGCAGCACGGCCGCTCGCCGACCGTGCACGAGCTGGCCGAGCGGCTCGGCATCTCCGAGGAGGAGGTGCTGGAGGGCCTGGAGTCGGCCAACGCGTACAGCACGCTCTCGCTGGACGTGCCGGACACGGACGACGAGTCCCCCGCCGTCGCGGACACGCTGGGCTCCGAGGACGAGGCACTGGAGGGCGTGGAGTACCGGGAGTCGCTCAAGCCGCTCCTGGAGGACCTGCCGCCGCGCGAGAAGCGCATCCTGCTGCTGCGGTTCTTCGGCAACATGACCCAGTCGCAGATCGCCCAGGAGGTCGGCATCTCGCAGATGCACGTCTCCCGGCTGCTGGCCCGCACGCTGGCCCAGCTCCGCGAGCGCCTGCTCGTCGAGGAGTAGAACGGCCGACCGGCCCTCCGCAGGGCGCCACCGGGTCCCGGGGCTCAGGCTTCCGGGTCCGCTCCGGCGCCCCTGCGCAGGCCCAGGATCCGGGTGGTCGCCGGGTTCAGGACGAACACCAGACCGGTCACGGCGACCGCCGCCAGGACGATCCCGGCCGGGATCAGCGCGCCCTGGGAGCGCAGCAGCGTCCACGCCACCGGCAGCGCCATGATCTGGGTGATCAGTGCCGGACCCCGGCTCCAGCTCCGCAACAGCATCAGGCCGCGGGCGGCGATGAGCGGGATGGCGCCCAGCGCGATCAGCGTGATGCCGACCGTCTCCGCCTGCTGCGGACTCTCGGGGCGCCCGAGCACCCCCATGACCAGCAGGTAGAGCCCGCTGACCGCGAGCGCGGCGCCTTCGAGGCCGTTGATCCCGGCGAGGGCGGTGATCCTTCGCGGGCGCTCCGTCGCGGCGGGCGAGGGGGTGGAGGGGGTCGCTTCAGTGCTCACACCGTTCAGGTTGGCATCCCCGGGCTCCGGAAGTGAAGCCGGGGTGGAGAACGCCGACCGGGTGGGCGTCACGGAACGTGACCGGTCCTGAGCTGAGCGAACCGCGACTTCGGTACCGAACCACCCGGTAGGTACTCTGGCGGGCATGCGCGCACTCCTCGTGGTCAACCCGGCAGCCACCACCACCAGTGCACGCACCCGTGACGTCCTCATCCACGCCCTGGCCAGCGAGATGAAGCTGGAGGCGGTGACCACGGAGTACCGGGGTCACGCACGGGACCTGGGGCGACGGGCGGCCGACAGCGACGACATCGGCCTGGTGGTCGCCCTTGGCGGCGACGGCACGGTGAACGAGGTCGTGAACGGGCTGCTGCACCGGGGCCCGGACGTGGACCGCGTCCCGAAGCTCGCCGTGGTCCCCGGCGGCTCCACCAACGTCTTCGCACGCGCCCTGGGGCTGCCCAACGACGCCGTGGAGGCGACGGGCGCGATCCTGGACGCCCTGGAGCACCGGAGGGAGCGCACGGTCGGCCTGGGGCTCGCGGCCGGCACCCCGGGCACCGAGGACGAGTCCGTACCCGAACGCTGGTTCACTTTCTGTGCCGGTCTCGGTTTCGACGCCGGAGTGGTCGGCCGGGTCGAACAGAAGCGCGAGCACGGCAAGCGGTCGACGCATGCGCTGTACGTGCGCCAGGTGGTCCGGCAGTTCCTGAACGAGGCCCACCGCAGACACGGGACGATCACGCTCGACGTGCCCGGCCAGGAGCCCGTCACCGACCTCGCGCTCTCCATAATCTGCAACACCGCCCCCTGGACCTACCTGGGGAATCGTCCGGTGTACGCCTCTCCGAAGGCCTCCTTCGACACCGCTCTGGACGTCCTCGGACTGAAGCGTCTGTCGACCTCGGCGGTGGCCCTCTACGGCACCCAGCTGCTCACTTCGAGCCCTGACAGAGGGCCGCGCGGGAAGCACGCTGTTTCACTGCATGACCTCACGGACTTCACCTTGCATTCAAAGGTCCCACTGCCCTTCCAGATGGACGGCGACCACCTGGGACTGCGTACGAGCGTGACGTTCACAGGCGTACGCCGTGCACTGCGTGTGATTGTGTGAGTGGAAGGGCCGAAAGTCCTTTAACTCGAACGTTTGGCCTGGCCCCCACCCCTTAGAAGTGCGGCTGTGACCTAGTCGACACCGAGGAATCAAAAAAAACTTTCCAGAAGGGGTTGTATCCGCCGCCGAGGTTTGCGAATCTCTACATGGCGATCGGGACGGCCCGCAACACCGGCCTCCACTGAGAGCCAGAACCCCTCCTCACCATCACAGACCACACCCAGTGCTTCTGGGAGTCGGCCCGTCATCTGTGGGGGGATTCGTGAAAGCGTTCACATTCACAAGCAACAAGCGTGTAATACCAAGGAGAGGTAGCAGCCATGGACTGGCGTCACAACGCCGTTTGTCGTGAGGAAGACCCCGAGCTGTTCTTCCCCATCGGCAACACCGGTCCTGCGCTGCTGCAGATCGAGGAAGCCAAGGCCGTCTGCCGTCGCTGCCCCGTCATGGAGCAGTGCCTGCAGTGGGCGCTCGAGTCCGGCCAGGACTCCGGCGTCTGGGGTGGCCTCAGCGAGGACGAGCGCCGCGCGATGAAGCGCCGTGCCGCTCGCAACCGGGCGCGTAACGCCAGCGCCTGACCGACGCCCCCCACGAACACGCCTCAGCCAGGCGGCGCGTACAGAGCGTGCGCACAGCCCCGCCTTCGAGTCGCAGCGCGCAGTACCCCGGAGCGCATCGCAACGTGAGCATCGCGGAGCGGGCCCGGACCGTCACCACGGTCCGGGCCCGCTCTGTTGTGTCCCGTCAGTTATTTGTCACCGCGCACCGGGAGGTCCAGCACCACCTGGGTGCCGCGCTCCGGCGCCGGGACCATGCCGAACGTGCCGCCCAACTCCCCCTCGACCAGCGTCCGTACGATCTGGAGCCCCAGATTGCCGGCCCGCTGCGGGTCGAATCCCTCGGGCAGACCGCGCCCGTCGTCGGTGACGGTGATCAGCAGCCGGCCCTCGGTCGGTGAGCCGCCGCGCACGGCGGAGACCTCCACCGTGCCCTGATCCCCCACCGCGAACGCGTGTTCCAGGGCGTTCTGCATGACCTCGGTCAGCACCATGGAGAGCGGGGTGGCGACCTCGGCGTCCAGGATGCCGAAGCGGCCGGTGCGCCGGCAGGTCACCTTGCCGGGCGAGATCTCGGAGACCATCGCGATGACCCGGTCGGCGATCTCGTCGAACTCGACGCGCTCGTCCAGGTTCTGCGAGAGCGTCTCGTGGACGATCGCGATCGAACCGACGCGCCGCACCGCCTCGTTGAGCGCCTCGCGCCCCTGTTCGGAGTCCATCCGGCGCGCCTGGAGGCGCAACAGGGCGGCCACCGTCTGGAGGTTGTTCTTCACCCGGTGGTGGATCTCCCGGATGGTCGCGTCCTTGGTGATCAACTCGCGTTCGCGGCGACGGAGTTCGGTGACGTCCCGGAGCAGGACCAGCGAGCCGATGCGGACGCCCTTGGGCTTGAGCGGGATGGCCCGCAGCTGGATCACCCCGCCCTCCCCCTCCACCTCGAACTCGCGCGGCGCGTACCCGCTGGCCACCTTGACCAGGGCTTCGTCCACCGGGCCCCGGGAGGGCGCCAGTTCGGCGGTGGTGGTGCCGAGGTGGTGGCCGACCAGGTCGGAGGCGAGGCCGAGGCGGTGGTAGGCGGAGAGGCCGTTGGGGCTGGCGTACTGCACGACCCCGTCCGCGTCCAGCCGGATCAGGCCGTCGCCGACGCGCGGGGAGGCGTCCATGTCGACCTGCTGGCCGGGGAAGGGGAAGGACCCGGCGGCGATCATCTGGGCCAGGTCGGAGGCGGACTGGAGGTAGGTGAGCTCCAGCCGGGAGGGGGTGCGCACGGTGAGCAGGTTGGTGTTGCGGGCGATGACGCCGAGGACCCGGCCCTCACGGCGTACGGGGATGGACTCGACCCGTACGGGAACCTCCTCGCGCCACTCCGGGTCGCCCTCGCGCACGATCCGGCCCTCGTCCAGGGCCGCGTCCAGCAGCGGGCGGCGGCCGCGCGGCACCAGATGGCCGACCATGTCGTCCTGGTAGGAGGTGGGGCCGGTGTTGGGCCGCATCTGGGCGACCGAGACGTACCGCGTGCCGTCGCGGGTGGGGACCCAGAGCACGAGGTCGGCGAAGGACAGGTCGGAGAGCAGCTGCCACTCCGAGACCAGCAGATGGAGCCACTCGAGGTCGGTGTCGCTCAGAGCGGTGTGCTGGCGGACGAGATCGTTCATGGAGGGCACCTGTGGAGCGTACCCGGGGTTAACAGCGGTGTTCGAACCGATCGGCGCCGGGAGCCGTGCCTCAGGGATAGGCGCCCGTGTTGGACGGGATGTCGATGGACAGGGCGCGGTGTACGGCCCGAGAATGTCGCGCACATGGATGGACACAGGCAATTGGTCTAGTCCACAATGAGTTCACCAAGACCTCCACTCTCCCCGCACAGGAGAGTGGACCGAGGCACCCGGCGCTCTCTGCCCTGACCGCGCCACGGTGCCTCCTGTGGCCGGGGGCACCGCACACCGCCGGCCAGGTAGCTCCGGGCTGCGGTGCCGGGCGGGCTGAGGGTCCCGCCCTGGCGCCGCGGCCCGCGGGTGTTTCCGGGGCCGTACGTTTCCGGGCCGTACGGTCCACTTCTCAGCTGGTCTCCGTGACCTTCGCCAGGGCGCGCGGCGAGTCCGGGTCCTGGCCCCGCGCGATGGTGACCTCGTACGCGAGCATCTGGAGCGGCAGGATCTCCAGGATCGGCTGCAACTCCTCGGGCACCCCCGACGTCGGCAGCGAGAAGCCCGCCGACGCCGCTTCCACCTGAGCCTTCGGTCCGACCACAAAGAGGTCCGCGCCACGTCCGCGCAGCCGGTCCAGCACCGGCTGGAGGGCCTCGCCGCCCCGGCCGTCGGTGACCACGGCGATCACCGGGGAGATGTTGTCGACCATCGCCAGCGGGCCGTGCAGGAGGTCGGCGCCCGAGTAGGAGAGAGCGGGGATGTAGCTGGTCTCCATGAGCTTCAGGGCGGCTTCCTTGGCCGTGGGGTAGCCGTAGCCGCGCGAGGTGATCACCATGCGCTCGGCGAAGCGGTAGCGGGCGGCCAGCGCCTTGACCTCGGCCCGGCGGCCCAGGATCGCGCCCGCCAGGTCGGGCAGGGCCGACGCCGCCTCCGTACCGTCGACGCCCGCCAGGCCCTCCACGAAGAGGTACAGGGAGAGCAGGGAGGCCGTGTACGTCTTGGTGGCCGGCAGCGCCTTCTCCGGGCCCGCCAGGATGTCGATGTGGAACTCGGATACGGCGGCGAGCGCGGAGTCCGGGTTGTTGGTGACGGCGAGGGTGACCGCACCGGCCTCCCGGGCGGCCCTCGTGGAGGCCACCAGGTCCGGTGAGCCGCCCGACTGACTGACGGTGACGACCAGGACGTCCCGCAGATCGGGCTTGGCCCCGTACGCCGTCGTGGTGGACATGGAGGCGAGGCCGCAGGGCAGGCCGAGCCGGATCTCCAGCAGGTACTTCGCGTAGAGCGCCGCGTTGTCGGAGGTGCCGCGCGCGGTGAGCAGGACGAAACGGGGCTTCCTGGCGGCGATCTCGGCGGCCACCTCGCGGATGCGGGGCGCGCCTTGGTCGAGGATGCGCCGCAGCATCGCGGGCTGCTCGGCCATCTCGCCGGACATGATGCGGCCGGGCACATCGCGCTGGTCGTCGGGGCCGGGCGGAGGGGTGGCTGACATGAAGGGTGCCTCCCGATGCGGTGTCGTACCGGACAAGTCGACCAGGCAAACGCGGGGTCCGCCAGCGGGCGGCGCGGGTGGACCGAACCGTGGCCCGTTCACCGCACAGACGGCCGATTCTGCTAGATTGGGCCTTTGATTGGTCTATACCACAGGGTTCCACTCATCAGATCGGCAGGCACAGCGTGGAAGTTGTCATCGTCCCGGACGCCACGGCAGGCGGCGAACTGATCGCGGAGGCCATCGCCTCCCTGCTCAGCCGCAAGCCCGACGCCCTGCTCGGCGTTGCCACCGGCTCTACCCCGCTGCCCATCTACCGCGCGCTGGCGGCCAAGGTCGCCGCCGGGGCCGTCGACGCCTCGCGCGCCCGGATCTGCCAGCTGGACGAGTACGTCGGGCTGCCCGTGGGCCACCCGGAGTCGTACCGCTCCGTGGTCCTGCGTGAGGTCGTCGAGCCGCTCGGGCTCTCCGAGGCGTCCTTCATGGGCCCGGACGGCTCGGCCGAGGACGTCCAGGCGGCCTGTGAGGCGTACGACCGGGCGCTGGCGGAGGCCGGCGGGGTCGACCTCCAGCTGCTCGGCATCGGCACCGACGGGCACATCGGCTTCAACGAGCCGTGCTCGTCGCTCGCCTCGCGCACCCGGATCAAGACGCTGACCGAGCAGACCCGGGTGGACAACGCGCGCTTCTTCGACGACGACATCGACCAGGTGCCGCACCACGTGATCACCCAGGGCATCGGGACGATCCTGGACGCCCGGCACCCGATCCTGCTGGCCACCGGTGAGGGCAAGGCGGAGGCCGTCGCCCAGACCGTGGAGGGGCCGGTCGCCTCGATCGTGCCGGCCTCGGCGCTGCAGCTGCATCCGCATGCGACGGTGGTGGTGGACGAGGCGGCGGCGTCGAAGCTGAAGCTGGCGGACTACTTCCGCGCCACGTATGCGGCTAAGCCGGCGTGGCAGGGGTTGTAGGCCGTACGCCTGTACGTGCGGGAAGGGCCAGGACACCGTGAGGCGTCCTGGCCCTTCCCGTTGTGCCGCCCGTCCGGCGAGAGGCTTTGTCCTCAATCGCCGGACGGGCTCGATTTTCGGCCTTGCGGCCTCGCCCTCAGACGCCGGACGGGCTGGAAGTCACCGCTTCCGCCGCCGCCTGGCCGCAGACCCTCGACGCGCCGTGGGTGGCTATGTGGAGCGCTCCCCGGGGGGTGGACTCCGGGACGCCCATCTCGACCACGATCGTGTCCGGGCGGGCCGCCAGCAGGGCGTCCAGCGCCGCGCCCATCCAGGCGTGGCGGTGTTCGTCGCGGACGACGGCGACGATGCGCCGATCCCCCGCCGCCGTGACCGCCTCGGCCACCGGGTCGGCGCTCTCGCTGGTGTACCGGCCCGACTCCGTGCCCGGCAGGAGCCGGGTGAGTCCGGCGGCGATGCCCCAGGGGGTCTCGTCGCCGACCGCGATGTTCGCCACCGCGGAGAACTCCGCGACGTAACCCGGCTCGGTCAGCCGGTCGCCGGTGCCGGTGATCTTCAGCGCGCGGCGGGCGGCCACCAGGCCGATGTCGGAGCTGACTCCGGTGCCGGGCGCGGTCCCCTCCTGCACTTCCGCGCCCGGCTCCGGGACGTCCCCCCGGGCCCCCTGCGTCCAGGACGCGAGGGCTCGTACACGGGCGGCCGCATCCGCGAGCCGCTCCTCGGCCAGGTCTCCGCTGTGCACGGCCGCCACCAGGGCGTCGCGCAGACGCAGCACCGTCTCCTCGTCGGCCAGCCCGCCGCCGACGCAGATCGCGTCGGCGCCCGCGGCGATCGCGAGGACCGATCCGCGCTCGATGCCGTAGGTCCTGGAGATGGCTTCCATCTCCACGCCGTCGGTGACGATCAGGCCGTCGTAGCCCAGTTCCTGACGGAGCAGACCGGTGAGGATCCGCGGACTCAGGGTGGCCGGGCGGTCCGGGTCGAGTGCGGGAAGCAGGATATGCGCGCTCATCACCGATTTGGAACCCGCTGCGATGGCCGCCCGGAAAGGCAGCAGCTCACGGGCGTGCAGGGTGTCGAGATCCACATCGATGCGGGGCGTCGCCAGGTGCGAGTCGACCGCGGTGTCGCCGTGGCCGGGGAAGTGCTTGGTGCAGGCGGCGACACCGGCGGCCTGGAGCCCCTCGATGTACGCGGCGGTGTGCCGGGCCACCAGCGCCGTGTCGGCGCCGAAGGAGCGTACGCCGATGACCGGGTTGTCCGGGTTGGAGTTGACGTCCGCGGACGGCGCCCAGTTGAGGTTGACGCCGCACACGGCAAGCCGGCGGCCGAGCTCGTGGGCGACGGCCCGGGTCAGGCCGGTGTCGTCGACGGAGCCGAGGGCGAAGTTGCCCGGGAACGAGGAGCCGTCCCTGACCTCCAGGCGGGTCACGTCCCCGCCCTCCTCGTCGATGGCGACGAGGACATCGTCCCGCTCGGAGCGCAGCCGCGCGGTGAGGGCGGCGAGCTGCTCGGGCGACTCGATGTTGCGGCCGAACAGCCCGACGGAGGTGAGCCCTTCACCGACGCGGCGCAGCAGCCAGTCCGGTGCGGTGGTTCCGGTGAATCCGGGCTGGAGCACCGCGAGCGCGTCGCGCGTCAGGGTGTCCGTGGTGGAAACGAGGGTGGTCATGGGCCCGCACTATCCCTTCACAGCGCCGGAGGTGAGGCCTGCGGCCATCTTCTTCTGGATGATCATGAAGAAGATGACGACGGGCAGGGCGATCATGGTGGAGGCCGCCATGAGTGCGCCGTAGTCCGTTCCACGCTCGGTGGTGAAGGTCATCAGCCACACGTTGAGCGTGTACTTGGAGTTGTCGTTGATCAGGATGTACGCGAAGAGGTACTCGTTCCACGCGTTCACCAGGGCGAAGATCGACGCGGCGGCGAGCCCGGGGGCGAGCAGCGGGAAGACCACCTTGCGGAAGGCCCCGAAGCGGGTGAGGCCGTCGACCATCGCGGACTCCTCCAGCTCCACCGGGATGTTCACGACGAAGCCGCGGATCATGATGGTGGCGAAGGGCAGCGTGGCGACCAGGTAGACGACGATCAGGCCCCAGTACTCGTCGATCCCGCCCATGGCGTTGAGCTGGGCGTAGATCGGGATGAGCATCGCCGTGGGCGGCAGCATCTGCACCAGGATCATGATCAGGAGCAGCGGCTTGCGGCCGAAGAAGCGGAACCGGCCGATCGCCAGGGCCGCCAGGGTCGCGATGATCATGCCGCCGACCACCGCGGTGACGGCGACGATCAGGCTGGACTGGATGGCGGTGGTGAAGTTCGGCTGGTCGACGGCGCGCGCGAAGTTGTCGAAGGTGATCGACGTGGGCCACAGCGTCTGGTTGTAGCTGCGGATCTCGCGGTTGGGCCGCAGGGAGCTGATGACCAGCCAGTAGACCGGGAAGATCATGACGACGGCGATGCCGAGGCCGAGGATGTCCAGGTGGAGCCGGCTCTTCTTCCGGTCCGGACGCAGCGCCTGTGTTTTGGTCGTGCTGCTCATTCGACCTCTCCCGTCTTCATGAGCTGGCGCAGGTAGTACACGGCCACGCCGGACAGCAACACCACCGTGATGAGGGCGATCGCGGTGCCCTGGCTGAAGGAGGTGGACTCGAACGCCTTGGAGTAGGAGTAGAGGCCGAGGGTCTCGTACTCCGGCTCGGGCTTGTTGCCGCGCAGCAGCCAGATCTGGCCGAAGACGTTGAAGTCCCAGATCACCGAGAGGGTGGCGACCATGGTGAAGACCGGCTTGATGACCGGCCAGGTGACGAACTTGTAGATGCCGTAGGCGCTGGCGCCGTCGAGTGCCGCTGCCTCTTCCAGTTCCTGGGGGACCTGGGTGAGGGCGGCGTACAGGGTGACGACGACGAACGGGATGGCGCCCCAGACGACCAGCAGGGTGATGATGCCGAAGCCCTGGATCGGGTTGAGGTACCAGTTGTGTCCGAGCCAGTCCTCGCCGACGACCTTGGCGATCAGCGTGTTGATCAGCCCGTAGTCGGAGTCGGCCATGAACCGGAAGATCGAGGCGGCGACCATCAGCGGCATCGACCAGGCGGCGATCAGGGCCACCGTCAGGACGAGCCGGACCCAGGTGGAGAGCTTGCGCATGAGCAGGGCGACCAGCAGCCCGATGCCCATCGTCAGCGTCACGCAGATGGCCATGAAGACGACCGTGCGGAAGGTGACCCACCAGAACTCGGAGTCGCCGAGGATGTTGGTGAACTGTTCGAAGCCCACCCAGGGGGCGGGCTCTCCGGACCACAGTTCACGTCGGCCCATGTCCTGGAAGGACATGACGACCGTCTTGCCGAGCGGGTAGAGGTAGACGGCGGCGATCGCCACGATCGCCGGGAGGATCAGGAAGTAGGGGAGGAGTTCGCCCTTCTTCCGCTTCCTCTTCTGTACCCGGGGCGCATCGCCGTCGGAGGACGACTTCCCGGTCGGCTGCGGGTCGGGTGGTACGGGGACCGGCGGCCCGACGGCCTTGGTATCAGCGGCAGACACGTGGCTGACCTTCCATCGCGGGTCCGAGGCGGGCCCCGGAATTCACGGCGTTCACTTGCGGGAAGAGGGCGGGGGCCCGGCAGCGATGCCGGGCCCCCGCCTGGCGACCGGAAGGTCAGGACTTCTTGTTGATCAGGGCGTTGATCTTGTCGTCGGCCTTCTTGGAGGCGTCGGCGACGGAGGCACCCTTGAGGATCTCCAGGAGGACGTTCTCCAGGATCTCCTCCTTCTCGACGGAGGCCCAGCCCGGGGCGATCGGCGTGAACCAGGCGTCCGGCACCGCGTTGGCGATGGCGGCGGTCTCCGGCTTCGTCTTCAGCGGCTCGAGCTGCTTCTCGTTGTTCGGGAGGACGTTCTTCGACGCGAGGACGTCGCCGCCCTTGGCGTTGGTGAAGAGGGCGATCCAGTCCTGGCCGAGGTCCTGGACCTTGGACTTGGAGATCGTCGCGAGGTCCGAGCCGCCGATGAAGGACGGGAGGGCCTTGCCCTCGGGGCCGGGGATACCGGCCGTGGCGATCTTGCCCTCGAGCTTCGGGTTGCCGTTCTCGCCACCCGTGACGCTGCCGGCCTCCCAGGCCTGGCCGTAGATCACGGCGGCCTTCTCGTTGGCCATGACGTTGGCGTGGTCCTGCTCGTCCTTCGTCTGGTCGGCCTTGTTGTACTTCTTGACCAGGTTGACGAAGTGCTCGAGGCCCTTCTGCGACTCGGGGGAGGAGAGCGAGCCCTTCCACTCCTTGGCGCCCTCGTCGTAGGTGGCTATCTGGCCACCGTAGGCGGCGACGTAGGACATCGCGGCGTACCAGTAGCGGCCCGGGAAGTAGAGCGAGGAGGCGCGCTTGTCCTTCTTGGCGAGGGAGGTGGAGACCTTGTCCATCGCCTTGAGGAACTCGTCCTCGGTCTGCGGGAGCTCGTCGCTGCCGGTGCCGGCCTTCAGCATGTCCTTGTTGTAGACGGCCAGACGGGCACTGGCGTAGTAAGGAACGCAGTACGTCTTGCCCTCGAAGGTGCAGGTGTCCTTCAGACCCTTGATCCAGGTGTCCGAGTTCTCGTACTTCTTGGGGTCGATTTCCCCGAGTGCACCATTGAGGATGTACTGCATGGTCTCGGTGTTGCCGAGTTCGACAACGTCCGGGAATTTGTCGCCACCGAGGGAGGTGTCAAGCTTCTTGACCTTGTCGGCCCACTGCTGGTACTGAACCTTGACCGTGACGCCGGGGTACTTCTTCTTGAACTCGGCGTTGGTGTCCTTGACCAGCTCGGGCCAGGTCGACTGGGCCTCGCCCATCAGCCAGACGGTCAGGGTCTCCTTGCGGTCCTTCGGGTCCTGCGACGATGCCTTGTCGTCGGAACCACACGCCGCGACCGAAACCAACATGCCCGCGACACCGATAGCCGCGATGAGCTTGCGCTTCACGTCAAACCCTCCTCAGGGATGCTGCAACCCCACCCACCGCGAAGACATTCGACGAGTTCTGCTGGGGCTGGACCTGGTCTTTAATGGTTTAGACCAGTACCGGGAGCTTGGCCTAGACCTTTAGGGGTGTCAAGGGTGTATAAGAAGTGCACTCGCGTCCGTTATAGGACCGACACCTAAGGGAGGGCGACGACCCGTGACCGGACCGTGCCACCATGTGAGCCGCGACAGACGGAGGAGCCGGTGACGGCAGCAACGCAAGCGTCGGAGAGGCGGGCCATGGGTGCCGACGGGGGCAGTTCGGGGAGCGAGACCGGCAACGGTACGCGCACCGCGCGCGTACCGAAGTACTACCGGCTCAAGCGGCATCTCCTCGACATGACCGATACCTTGCCGCCCGGCACCCCGGTGCCGCCCGAGCGCACCCTGGCGGCCGAGTTCGACACCTCGCGCACCACCGTGCGCCAGGCCCTTCAGGAGCTGGTCGTCGAGGGCCGGCTCGAACGCATCCAGGGCAAGGGGACGTTCGTCGCCAAGCCCAAGGTCTCCCAGGCGCTCCAGCTGACCTCGTACACCGAGGACATGCGCGCCCAGGGCCTGGAGCCGACGTCCCAGCTGCTCGACATCGGCTATGTCACGGCGGACGACACGCTCGCCGGGCTGCTGGACATCTCGACGGGCGGCCGCGTGCTGCGCATCGAGCGGCTGCGCCTCGCCAGCGGCGAGCCGATGGCGATCGAGACCACGCATCTTTCGGCCAAACGCTTCCCGGCGCTGCGCCGCTCGCTGGTGAAGTACACCTCGCTCTACACCGCGCTCGCCGAGGTGTACGACGTCCGCCTCGCCGAGGCCGAGGAGACCATCGAGACCTCGCTCGCCACCCCGCGCGAGGCCGGTCTGCTGGGGACGGACGTGGGGCTGCCGATGCTGATGCTCTCCCGCCATTCCATCGATGGCCAGGGCGAACCCGTGGAGTGGGTGCGATCGGTGTACCGGGGCGACCGGTACAAGTTCGTGGCCCGCCTGAAGCGGCCGGTGGACTGAGGGACGTACCGACGTACCGACACGTACGGAGGGACGCAGGAACGCCGACAGCCGGTGGCCCGGGGGGATTGCCCCCTGGCCACCGGCTGTTTCCGGTCAGAACCTCGGCCGAACACCCCTATGGATCACGGTCGCGTCACCGGTAGGGCGACTGTTCGGGCCACCGGTCCGGCCGGCCCGTGTCAGCGCAGCTCCGGGTCCGTCTCGATGACGCTGTACGGGTACGGGAGCACCTGCCGGCTCGCCTCCGTGAGCAGCTCCGCGTCGGCCGGGTCGAGGTCCAGGTCGGCGGCGCCCAGGTTGGTCTCCAGCTGCTCCAGGGTGCGGGCGCCCACGATCGGGGCCGTCACGCCCGGCCGGCCGAGCAGCCAGGCGAGGGCGAGGACGGGCACCGCGAGGCCGGTGCGCCCGGACACCTCGTGCAGGGTGTCCAGCACCCGCCAGGTCCGCGCATCGCCTTCGTACGCGCTCCACGACTCACCCCACCCGAGCCGCTCGGCGGTCTCCACCCGGGTACCGGAGGGCGGTGCCGTCGTGCCGCGCCGGATCGCTCCGCTCAGCCAGCCGCCGCGCAGCGGGCTCCACGGGATCACGCCGAGGCCCTCGTTGCGGCTGACCTCCATCAGCTCCCACTCGGCGGAGCGGTCCAGCAGGTTGTAGAGCGGCTGGAGGGCGGTGAACGGCTCCCAGCCGTGCGCCCGGCTGAGGTCCACCGCCTTCTGGAGCTGCCAGCCGGAGAAGTTGCTCGCCCCGATGTAGCGGACCTTCCCGGAGGTGACGAGGGCGTCCAGCGTGGCGAGGGTCTCCTCCAACGGGGTGCCCGGGTCCCAGGCGTGCACCTGGTAGAGGTCGATGTGGTCGGTGCCCAGGCGGCGCAGGCTCGCCTCCACCCCGGCGATCAGGTGGTTGCGGCCCAGCCCCCGGTCGTTGGGGCCCTCCCCGGTGCCGTACCGGACCTTGGTCGCGACCACGACGTCGTCGCGGCGCTGCCCCTTCAGCCAGCGCCCGAGGATCTCCTCGGAGGCTCCGGCCGAGTAGATGTCGGCGGTGTCGACGAAGGTGCCGCCCGCCTCCGTGAAGCGGTCCAGCAGGGCGTGGCTGGTCCGCTCGTCGGCCTCGCGGCCGAACGTCATGGCGCCCAGGCAGAGTTCGCTGACCCTGAGGCCGGTCTTTCCGAGATAGCGGTAGCGCATGGTCAGATTCCTTCGCTGCGGTGTCGGGGACGGATGTCTGCGGACGTCCGGGAGTCCGGTCCGGTGAGGGACACGGTCACCTCCTGGACGCTGTGGTCGGAGAGTCCGCGCGGGTCGCGGAAGCGGTAGCTGTGCACCCGGGCACCGGGGGTCGTGAGCACCCAGTCCAGGCGCCACCAGCGCATGCCGGGGCGTGGCTGCCAGGAGGTGGGGCAGAGCCGGCCGGTCAGGGGTACGGCGTCGGCGCCCAGCCGGGCGATCCGCCGGGCGTCACCGATCGCCGCCGTGGTGTTGAAGTCCCCCGCGATCAGGGCGGGGTGGGTGCAGCCTGCCACATCGCGGGCAAGTCCGGCGTACTCGCGTGCCCGGTCCCCGGCCCGGGTACGCACCGCGCGGTAGAAGTCGGCGCGCAGCGGGCTGATGAGCCGCAGCTGCACCGGGATGTGGACGTTGAAGGTGGCCAGCCGCCCCCGGCCGCCGGGCAGTTCCAGGTCCACCCGCAGGGTCCGGCGGGCGGCGGTCTCCACGACGGCGGCCACCGGCAGCCGGGAGAGGGTGATCAGCCCCCGGGCGATGACGACCCGGTGGCCGGGGAACGTGGCGCGCAGCCGCCGTTCGTCGTCGATCAGGCGGTAGGTGCCGTCGAACTCGTCGTGGTGGTACTCCTGGAGGAGGTAGACGTCGGCGTCCAGCTCACGCAGGAAGGCGTAGAACGGGTCGGGGTCGGTGGACTGGCACCAGTGCTGGGTGTTCCACGCCACGACGCGTACGGTGCCCTCCTCGGGCGGCAGGGCCGGCCGGCGGACGAGTGCGCCGGGCACCAGGCCGCACTGGCGGGCCCCGATCAGCAGCGCGGTCCCCGCCACCGCCCCGGCGGCCACGTCCCCCACCGCGCAGGCGAGCACCAGCACGGCGGCGGGGACCACGGCGAACAGGGGCGGCGGGAGCAGCGAGGGCAGCAGCCACAGCCACCAGCGGCCGTTGAGGGCCAGGTGGGCGGCGAGGA
Organism: Streptomyces cyaneofuscatus; assembly: GCF_000718135.1. Taxonomy (GTDB): domain Bacteria; phylum Actinomycetota; class Actinomycetes; order Streptomycetales; family Streptomycetaceae; genus Streptomyces; species Streptomyces cyaneofuscatus. Next base: position 84,570 of record NZ_JOEM01000001.1, read on the forward strand.
AGGCCGCCCAGGCCACGGCGGCCCACAGCACCGGCCCCCCGGTCACGCCGTGCCCCCGCGAGCGGCCCCGGTCTCCCGGAAGAGGGCGTCGTACGCGTCGAGGCAGGCGTCCGTCCCGTACCGGGCACTCGTCGCGCGCGCCCCCTCCGCGCGCCGCTCGGGCGGGAACGCGGCGGCCTCCGTCAGGGCGGCGGCCAGGGCGTGGGCGTCGCCGGGCGGGAAGAGGCGCCCGAAGCCGGTCTCGGAGACGGGCACCCGCATGCCGGGGGCGTCACTGGCGACGGAGGGGACACCGAGCATCATGGCCTCGGCCTGGGAGATGCCGAAGGACTCCTCGGCCACGGACGGCAGGGCGAAGGCGTCCAGCGAGGCGTAGAACTCCGGGACCCGGGCGTCGTCGAGGAAGCCGGTGAAGCGGATCCGGGTGTCGCCGCCGGCCCGGGTGCGCAGCGCCCCGACGACGCTGCCGCCCGCCACCTTGGAGTAGTCCCCCGCGATGAGCAGCCGGGCCTCGGGGTCGGGGAGCGTGCGGAAGGCGTCCACCAGGTGGTGCAGGCCCTTCTCGTGGGCGATCCGGCCGAGGAAGCCGAAGTGGGGGCCGGCTGTCTCGCGGAACGTGGCGGGGGCGGGTTCGCGCCGACGGCAGGGCGGGGAGATGGCCAGGAGCCTGCGCTCGCGCATGAGGGGCCAGTGGCGCGAGTGCTGCGCGTGGTCCACGTTGTTGACGACGACGGCGGCCGAGCGGCGCAGGGCCGCGCCCACCGAGGCGTCGACGACCTTCACCTGGAGCGGGGCGAACCGGCCGGGCGGCAGCCAGACGTCGTCGTGGTGGGTGCTCACCACGGGGGTGTCCCCGGCGAGCCGGGCGACGGCCCCGGCCTCCAGCATCGGCAGATGGATGTTGACCACCCGGGAGGCACGGGCGACGCGCCCGGCGAGCGGGGCGAACCCGGGGCTGAGCACTCCGCGTCCGATCCGGGCCGCCACCGGGGCGCGGAACACCTCGACGCCGTTGACGGTCTCCCGCGCGGGATGGGCGGGGTCGTGGCGGGAGGCGACGACGGCGACCCGGCGGCCCCGGGCGGCCAGCCCCTCGGCGACCGTGCGGGCGACCTCGGTGAGGCCGCTGGTGTAGGGGAGGTAGTAGGTGAGGACGATCGCCACGTCGAAGCGGGGCGGGGGCGCGGCGCGCCTGGTCATGGCCGGTCCTTCTCGGTGGGCAGGGAGAGGCGGAGGTCGATCAGCTTGTGGGTGGAGTGCTCGGCGGGCGGGTCCTCGACGGACTGCCGGTGCAGCTGGACGGAGGGCGAGACGAACGCCCAGTCCAGCCGCCAGAGCGCCGGCCCCCGGACCGGGAAGGTGGCCGGGTGGACCGGGCCCGCGAGCTCGGCGGTGTCCCGGAGCCCGTCGAACCAGCGCAGGTCCCCGGTGCCGGGCAGCACGTTGAGATCTCCCGCGAGGACCACGGGGTGCTCGTTGGCGTCCAGGTCCTCGCGCAGGGCCCGGAAGTGGATGTCCCGCCGGTCGGAGAGCTGCTTCACCGAGCGGTGGTAGACGGGGGTGAGGGGGTTGCGGTCGACGTTCAGCAGGTCGGGCAGGTGGGTGTTGTAGAGGGAGAGCGTCCGGCCGTCCACATCGATGTCCGTGCGCAGGACGCGGATGTTCCAGTAGTCGGCCCAGGAGGTGTCCGGCGGGGAGAGCCCTGACGGCCGCAACGCCCTTACGGCGGTGATGGGGTAGCGCGACAGGGTGAGGAACTCCCCCTCGGTGGCGAGGTGGTAGCCGGGGAACTCGGCCCGGAGCCTGGCGAGGTCGTCGATGGGCGCGGGTTCGTGTCCCCGGCGGTTCTGGTACTCCTGAAGGAGGTAGACATCGGCGGAGTGGCTCTTCAGATAGGCGTAGAAGTCGTCGGTGTCGCTGTCCTCGTCCCAGAAGAAGGTGTTCCAGTTGACCACCTTGAGGGCGTCGGCGGGTACGGCCGGCTGCCCGCGCAGCAGCGCCCCGGGATGCAGTCCCGTCTGCCAGGAGCCGAGGAGCAGCGAGGCCAGGACGACGCCCACGGCGAGGCGTCTGCCCCGCCGGATCAGCGCGGCGGGGATCAACAGGGCGAGCGGGACCAGCAGATGGGCGACCGGCGGGGCCAGGCCGATGCCGTTCCAGCCCCACCACCGGCCGCTGAGGACCGCGCGCGCCGCGACGAACAGCGCCCAGAGGAGGGCGACGGCGAGCAGGAGGCGGCCGGGCCACACCCTGGGGGCGTCGCGCGTGGCCTCAGGGGCGTCCAGGACGGCAGTCCGGGTCACGTCGTGGCCCGTACGGCGGTGAGGTGCTCCCCCGGCTCGTAGAGCCCGCGGAAGCGCCGGGAGGCGAGCCACTGGAGGACGCCGACGCCCGCGCCCGCCGCGATGACCGCGTTGACCACCGAGTGCACGAAGGCGAAGTAGGCCGTGAAGAGGGGGCCCCGGCGGCGCAGGACGAAGCGGTAGAGGGCGGTGTCGGCCAGCAGGGCGAAGGCGAGCAGGGCGGCGGGAAGCAGCAGCCAGGGCGCGGCGGCGAAGCCCAGCGGCAGGGTCAGCACGGCGAGCAGGGCCGCGACGCTGGCGCCCGCGCGGGGGCCGGTGGCGATGCCGCCGGGGAGGTCGCCCCGGCGCACGTACAGCGGGATGTGCAGCCGGGTGCGGTGGAAGACCTTGCGGAGCACGACACGCCAGGTGTCGTCGTGGTCGTGGCGCCCGCGCACGGTGGTGGAGCTGTGGACCTCGTAGCTCCGGCAGATCCTGGCCGCGTAGTCGCCGTCCTCGGTGTGGCGCAGCCGGGGGTTGAAGGGCCCGATCTCGGCGAAGACGTCGGCGGGCATGGCGCAGATCGCGGTATGCAGGGTGCCGATGCGGCCTTCCGTCTCGGCGAGCCAGTAGTACTGGTGGAGGCAGCGGTACTCCTCGATCAGGCTGTCCCTGATGAGGGGTTCGGCGTCGTACGTACCGCAGACGGCGCCGATCTTCGGGTCGGAGGAGAGCAGGGCGACGGCGTTGGCGACGGCGTCCGGTTCCATCGCCACGTCCGAGTCGACGAAGACGACGATGTCTCCGCGTGCGTGGGCGGCCCCGGTGTTGCGGGTGGTGGCGACCCCGCTGTTGACCCCGGTGGAGATCACCCGCACCCCGCACGCCTCGGCGACGGCGACGGAGTCGTCGGTGGAGCAGTCGTCGATCAGCAGCACCTCCATGGGGGCGTAGGTCTGGGCGAGTGCGGCGCGCAGGCAGAGCTCCAGGGCCCGGCCGTAGTTGTAGTTGGGGATGACGACGGAGACGAACGGTGTCTTCTTCTGGTTCATGGGGCCGCACCTTCGGACGGGTCGGAGGGGGAGACGGTCATGGTCGGGCCGGTCACAGTCGGGAGAGGAGGAGGGCTACGGAGACGAGCACGGCCCACAGCGTCGCGTTGACGAGCGTCGCGCGGTCCCGGAAGAGGACATGGACCGGGTTGGCGCCGCCCTCCTCCACCAGGAGGAGTTGCAGATAGCGGGCCAGCCCGAAGACCGCGCAGGGGGCGGAGAGCAGGGTGACGAAGGAGGCTCCGGCGGCCAGGGCGGCGTCGTCGCGGAGGTAGAGCACGTAGGAGACGGCCGTCAGCACGGCGACCAGGACGACGAGGTGGTCCAGGAAGGCGAGCGTGTAGCCGCGCAGAGCGGGACGGTGGGCGCGGCCGGCCGCCGTCATCTCGTGCCGCCGTTTGCCGAGGGCCAGCATCAGGCAGAGCGCGAAGACGCAGAGCGCGAGCCATTCGGAGATCCGGCCGCCCACCAGGAGCGCGCCCTGGACGAGCCGCAGGACGAACCCGCTCGCCACGATGAACGCGTCCACCAGCGGTACGTGTTTGAGGCCCTGGCTGTACGCGACGGAGAGCGCGAGGTAGAGCGCGGTGGGCCACCACTGCCAGGCGGGCCCGGCCACCGCCCAGCAGGTGAGCGAGGCGGCGATGAGGCCGGCCAGGACGGTGGCCGCGGTGGTGGAGACCCGGCCGGAGGCGATCGGGCGGTTCCGCTTGACCGGGTGCAGCCGGTCCCGCTCGCGGTCGGCGAGGTCGTTGACGACGTAGACGAGGGCGGAGGCCAGGGTGAAGCCGAGCACGGCCCACCCGATCTGCCAGAACGCGCCGAGGTGCCAGGGCCGGACGTCCAGGAGGGCCAGCGGCACCACCGCGAGGTTCTTCACCCACTGGCCGGGGCGCACGAGGGCGAGGAGGTCGCGGAGGAGGCCACGGCCGTCGGCGGGCGGCGGAGCGCTGAGCGGGACGGGGCCGGGCGCGGCGGCTTCCGGCGGCCCCGGCAGCGGGCCGACGGCCGGCAGGACGATCTCCGGCGGCTCCGGCAGCGGGACGGTCGCCGGCAGAACGGTTTCCAGCGGCTCCGGCAGGGGAACGGCGGCGGGCAGGACGGTGAGGTCCGGGGCTTCGGGCGGTGCGGTCACCACGCGCATCGGCGCAGGCGAGGACCGGGTGATGTCCACGGCAGGGCTCCCGGGTCCTAGAAGAAGACCTTGGCGAGGCCCAGCGCGCCCTGGCGCCACGGGTCCCGGCTGGTCCGGCCGGCCCCGGCAGCGGGTGCGCTGCCCTGCCGTTGGGTGCGCCACCAGGCGTACGTACCGAGGATGGCGTCCTGGTTGGAGAGCTGGGGACGGAAGCCGAGCCGTTCGGTGGCGCGGCTGATGTCCACGTACGAGTCGTCGAGGAGCTTGAAGAGCAGCCGCCCGTAGACAGGGGAGAGCTTGGTGCGCTCCAGCAGGCGCAGGACGCCGAGGGCGGGCGCGGCGGGCAGCGGGACGACCCGCTTGCCGTGTCCGGCGGCGTCCAGGACGGCCTGGAAGTCCTCGCGCAGGGTGCCGAACTCGGCGGCGCCCAGGTTGTACACGTCGTTGGCGATCTCCGGTTCGGCGTGCAGGGCGAGCACCACCGCGTCGACCAGGTCGGCCATGCCGAACATCTGGATGCGGACGTCCCCCCGGCCCAGGACGGGGAAGTTGCGCCGCTCCTCGGCCCATTCGAAGAGCATCGCGAACAGGCCCATCCGGCCCGGCCCGAGGAAGGTCTTGGGGCGGAGCACCGGCAGGCACATCCCCCGTGCCCGGAATTCCTCGCAGACCTCCTCCGCCTCGGCCTTGGCCCTGCTGTACGGGTCGACGGGCTCGCGCGGGTGGTCCTCCGGGGTGGGGACCCGCTTGGGGAGCCCGTAGACGGCGGTGGAGGAGATGTGCACGACGCGCGGCACCCGGGCCCGGTGGGCGGCGGTCAGGACCGTACGGGTGCCGTCGACGGTGATCGAGCGGATCTGGTCCACGGGGTAGCTGGGCAGCGCGGCCGCACAATGCACCAGTGCGTCGGCCCCGGCGAAGGCCCGGCCGAGCACCGCGCCGTCCCGGATGTCGGCGACCACGTGCCGGGCGCCCGGGGGCGGTTGGGGGTCGTCGCGCAGGTCGATGCCGATGACGTCGTGCCCGTCGGCGGCGAGCCGGGTCACCAGGTGCGAGCCGAGCATGCCGGCCGCTCCGGTGACGGCGATGGTCAGGCGGCCCATCGGGACACCGCCTTGTCCTTCAGGAACGCGGCGAGGAGCCGGTTCATGCCCCGGGCGAGGGTCTTGTCGAAGGCGTCGAGGAAGATCTCCACCTCTTCGGCCCCGGCGACCAGGGAGGGAGCCGCGACGAGCGGGCTGCGCCCGTTGAGCGTGTAGTACATATACACGTTGTGTTCTTGGTACATCGCGTTGACGACCGCGCAGGTGATGACCTTCGTCCGCAGAAGAGGATCGCGCGCCAGCCCTCCGGGGGCGAGTTTGGCGGCGAGGTCGAGCATCTTGGGGCCGCCGTCGAGGAAGACCCCATAGAGCGCTCCGGCGCCCCGGACGTCCGCGATGATGTCGGGGTACTGCTTGCGCAGCCGCTCCAGGCCGGGGGCGAGGACGCGTTCGATGGCGCGGGCGCGGGCCGGATAGTCGTCCTCCACCGCGATGTTGACGGCCTCCAGCGCGGTGGCGGTCTCCTCGCCGAAGCCGTAGTAGGTGGTGCTGGTCGACTGGAGCATCGCGTCCCCGAGGCTGTCGTACGCCTGGCGGAAGACGGGTTCGCGGGCGACGAAGGCGGAGATGGAGGACTTGCCGCCGCCGAAGGACTTCGAGGTGGTCACGACGTCCGGGACGAGCCCGGGGTAGCGCATGAAGTGGAAGAGGCTGCCGGTCTTGCCCCAGCCGGTGTAGATCTCGTCGAAGATCAGCACGATGTCCTCGGCGGTGCACAGCTCCCGCAGCCCGCGCAGGAACTCCTCCGAGCACTCCGTCATGGTCGAGGCGGAGAACGGCTCGATGAGGATCGCGTACACATCGCAGCGCCCCTTGGCGTTCCGGGCCGCCGCGACGCTCTCGCGTACGGAGTCGAGGTCGCCGTAGCGGAAGGCGGAGACGCCGGGGATGCCGGGGAATGCGAAGGCGGTCTGCGCGCTGCCGGTGAGGCTCCCGGAGCCCAGCAGCTTGCCGTGGAAGCTGATGTCGGCGTGCAGGATCCGCTGCCGCTTGCCGCCGTGGTACTTGTACGCGAGTTTCACCGCGCCCTCGACCGCCTCGGCGCCCGAGTTGGGGAAGAACGACATGTCCAGGTCGCCGGGGAGGAGTTGGGCGAGGTTGTGGCCGAGGGCCGCGATGTAGGGCGAGAAGTAGGTCTTGTGCACCTCCATCCGGCGCTGCTCCTGGAAGCGGCGGCGGGCGGCGAGGATGCGGGGGTGGTTGTGGCCGTGGTTGAGGACGCCGACACCTCCGGTGAAGTCGAGGACGCGGCGGCCGTCGCGGGTGTGGATCCAGGAGCCCTCGGCGTGGCTGACGAGCTCCCGGCCGAAGCCGAAGGAGGTCATCAGGGAGACCTGGCTCTTGTTGACGTGCGACCGGTAGAGGTCGTGCACCCGGCGCAGCGGCATCTCCTCGCAGTCGTCCACGGTGATCAGCGGTGGCAGACCGGTGACCGGGGGCGTGGTGTCGGAGGGCGGGAGCGTGGTGTCGGAGGGCGGGGGTGTTGCGGCGGTGGTCATGCGGCTCCTTCCGGGAGCGCGGGTCGGGGTGTGGGGAGGGGGCCCGCGGCGCGGGCCCAGAGCAGCGCTCCGCCGGTGGCGGCGACTTCGCTCAGCACGCAGACCAGCCGGCTGGCGATGACGGCGGCAGCCGCGGCGGAGAGCGGCATGACGGCGCTGAGGGGGCCGAGCAGGACGAGTTCGCGGGCGCCCCAGCCGTCGGGCAGGACGAAGGCGAGGCTTCCGGCGACGGTGGCGAGGGCGAAGCCGCCGACGCAGACGGGCAGGGAGAGGAGCGGCGGGGCGCCGAGGAGGACGGCGATGGCCCACAGGTGGAGCCCGGAGACCGCCCAGGAGGCGCTGGCCCAGCCGATGGAGGCGCGCAGGGCCCGGGGGGAGGACGCGGCGGCCTGGGCGGGGCGCCGGGCCAGCCGCATGGTCCACGCGACCAGCCGGCCCACCCAGCCGGGCCGGACGACGGCCGCGGCGGCGAGCAGGACGAGGGGGGCGAAGACCCACGCGTGGGCGCCGAACACCGCCGGGGCGACCAGGAGTCCGGCGGCGGCGCCGGTGGTCATGCCGATGACGAGGCCGAGCCCGAAGGCCGCGATCATCCGCTCGGGGGCGATGCCGAGGGCCTTGCCGAGCTGGACGTGGGCGAGGACGCCCCAGATCCGGCCGGGGACGAACTTGCTGATGACGCCGATGAAGAAAATCCGCGCGATGTCGGAGGTACGGGCCTTCGCGCCCTTGCCGCCCGCCTCCGCTCCCTCGTCCACGACGAGGACCCGCCAGGAGAGCATCGACAGGACGAGTCCGGCCGCGTTGGCGAGGAGGGCGGCCGTCAGCAGCAGCACGCCCCCGGGCCGTCCGGCCGCCTGCGCCATCTCCGTACCGGCTCCGCGCAGCGAACCACCCACGGCGAAGCAGGTCGCCACGATCAGGACGAGCGCGGCGGTGAGCCGGAGGAACCGGGCCCGCCGGGACGGCCGTACGGTGGCGGCTTCGGGCACAACGGCGCCCGGGACGGCCTCGGCGGCACCGCCACTCGGGACGGCCTCGGCGGCCTCAGCGGTCCCGGCCGCACCCTCGTCCCGCGTCGCCGTGCTCATGGCGCGACCACCGCCGACCGCCGGTCCCCGCGGCGCCGGACGGAGGGGCCGAAGCCCGGGTCCACCAGCCAGCGGACGCCCCCGAGGACCGCGCCGAGGACCAGGGCCAGGTGCACCGCGAAGTGCAGGGCGGTGAAGCGGAGGAGGAAGGGCCACCCCTCGCGGCGGGCCACGAAGCGGGAGAGCTCCACGTCCGCCAGGGCGAAGGCCAGCGCGCAGGCCAGGGGCACCAGGAGCAGCCAGGGCGTCAGCAGCGCGAGCGGGAGCGTGGCGGGGACCAGGGCGGCGGCCAGGACCCCGCCCGTGCGGTTGGCCCGCAGCCCGCCGCCCCGGCGGCGCTCGACAGCGGCGACCGGGACGAGCAGCTGGGAGCGGCGGAACTGCTCGGCGAGCATCGGCAGCAGCCGGTCCACGTCGTCGTGGCGGCCGGTGACCCGCTCGCTAAGGCGGATGCGGTGGGTGGCGGCGAGGCGGTCGCTGTACTCCACGTCCTCGGAGTCCCGCAGGTTCTCGTCGAAGGGCCCGGTGGCCTCGAAGACGCGGCGTTCGATCGCGGCCAGGGCGAAGAAGGCGGTGCCCACGATCCCGGTGCTGCGCAGCCGCCAGAAGTGGGCGTGCAGGCAGTGGTAGACCTCCACCGGCCCGTCGTCGAAGAGCGGTTCGGGGTCGAGCACCCCGTGGACGCAGCCGGTCTCCGGGTCGGCGCCCAGCAGGGCGACCGCGTTCTCGATCGCGTCGGGGGCCAGCGCGATGTCGGAGTCGAGGAAGAACAGGATCTCGCCGCGCGAGGCGGCGACGCCGAGGTTGCGGGCGGCGGAGACGCCCCCGTTGTCGGGGCGGGCCACGAGGACGCAGGGGAATTCCCGGGCGATGTCGCGGGAGGAGTCGGTGCTGGCGTCGTCCACGACCACCACGTCCAGCGGGCGCAGGGTCTGGGCGAAGACGGATTCCAGACAGGCCCTCAGGGTCTTCTCGTAGTTGTGGTTCGGGATGATCACGGACACGGTGGGGTGCTCCCGTGACATGGCGGGTCGGGTCCTTTCCGTTCGGGCAGGCGGTGCAGGTCCGGGCGGCCGAGGACCGCCAGGTGCCATCCCCTGGCGCCGGGGTCGGCGGCCAGGGAGGCGAGGAGAAAATCCAGGGCGGCCAGTTCGGCGTGGAGGGGGTCGGAGTCCTCCATGTAGAGAGCGGCGCGGACGGTCCGGCCGAGGTACGAGGCGGCGTACAGGTGGGCCGGGCGCGGACCGTCCGGGCCAGGTCGCCGCGTCCTCGCTCCGGTGCAGGAGGCCCGCAGCCGACGGGCCAGCTCGCGGGCGGTCCAGGCGGCGGGCTCCGGGGACTCGGTCCGCACCAGCAGCGCGGTCACCAGGTACACGGAGGAGGTTCCCTTCTCCCCGGGTCACCCCCAGGAGAAGCCGCTCCGGGTGGCGGGGCCGACCGTGGCCAGGAGCACCGGGGCCAGGGCACAGGCCAGGGCGATGCGGAGGGAGAGCGTACGGAATGCCTGCATGTGGGGCTCCTTCTCGACAACAGCGGGTGCATGTCTGAGCACGGCCTGAGCATGGCGTCGCGGGGGTCCGGGGGTCACGCCCTGCCGGTGGCCGGGAGTTACCGGCAGCAGGCTGCCAGCGCCCGCCGCGCCGCACATGCCCCCGTCACCTGCGGCGACGCCTCGCTGGCAGCCGGTGGCCAGGCACCAAGAGGCCACACCTTCACCACGGGATGTTCACACTCCGGACAGTGCCCGCCCGACCGCATGGCGCATTCCATCCCATGGACTTGGTCTATACCTGTCCGGCCCTTGCGGCTTAAACTCGCGCCGGTGCCGATGCGGGGACCCGGCCCGGCAGCGGCGTTCAGGTGCGGCGTGACATCGGCGGGGGAGCCAGAGATGTTTCAGGTACTGGGGTTGGACGCACGGACGGAGCTCGTGTATCGGCTCGTCCTGGAGGAACCGGAGCTGCGGCTCGACCAGATCGTCGCGCGGCTGGGCCGCAGCGAGCAGGACGTGCGCGACGCCCTCGACCGGCTCGCCGAACTCTGCCTGCTGGACAACCGCGACGACCGCTCCGCCGCCGGCGATCCGCCGGTCTTCCGCGCCCTGGACCCGGCCGCCAGCCTGCCCTTCCTGCTCTCCCGGCGGGAAGCCGAACTGGCGCGCCAGCAGCGGGGCCTGGAGGTCGCCCGGGACGCGGTCTCCGCGCTCGCCGCCCACAGCGGCCGGGGGGTGCGGCGCGGGTTCGACGTCATCAAGCGGCTGGAGGGGCTCGACGCCGTACGGGAGCGGCTGACCGAACTCGCCGAACTGGCCAGGACCGAGTGCCTCTCCCTGCTGCCCGGCGGCGCCCAGGCCCCCGACACCCTGGCGGCCAGCAAGCCGCTCGACCAGCAGGCCCTGGAGCGCGGCGTCCGCATCCGCTCGATCTACCAGGACAGCTTCCGCAACGACCCGGACACCCTGCGGTACGTGAACTGGATCGGCGGACTCGGCGCCGAGAGCCGTACGTTACCCACGCTGCCGCTCATCATGGTCGTGGTCGACGCCGAGGTGGCCCTCGTTCCGCTCGACCCCGACGACGGCCGGGCCGGCGCGCTGGAGCTGCGCAGCAAGGGGGCCGTCCTGGTCGCCCGGCTGCTGTTCGAGAGCCTCTGGACCGCCGCCACCCCGCTCGGCGCCCGGCCGCCCGTGGACAGCGACGGCCTGACCCCGCAGGAGGGCGAACTGCTCTCCCTCCTGGCCCAGGGGCACACGGACGCCACCGCCGCCCGCCGCCTGGGGGTCTCGCTGCGGACCGTCCGCCGGATGAACGCGGAGCTGACCGCCCGCATGGACGCCCGCAGCCGCTTCCAGGCCGGTGCGGAGGCGGCCCGCCGGGGCTGGGTCTGACGCCCGGCCCCCTCTCCCCACTTGGATCACGTGAACATCCTTGAGGATCGCGTGAATTTCCTCCGGTCACGCGTGAACCGATCCCCCTCACCATCCGTGCCCCAACCGCGAAACCACGGCGGTGCGGGGCCGCGCGACACCGGTGACACCTGACCGGAATGCGGACAGGGGTTCCGGAGAGCGCCCACGAGCCCCTAGATTTCGCGCACGTTACGACAGTGATCACGCGAGGGGACGGATCGATATGCCGGAATCGCCCACACCAGCACCACCGGTTCCACAAGCACCGGGACGGCGGGCGCTATCCCCGAAGTCCATAGCCGTCTGGAGCCTGGTCGGCCTGGTCGGCGCGATCGGCTGGGCCACCCTCGCGCTCTCGCGGGGTGAGGAGGTCTCCGCCGCCTGGATGCTGGCGGCGGCGCTGGGCTCGTACGCCATCGCCTACCGCTTCTACTCCCGGTTCATCGCCAACCGGGTCCTGAAGGCGGACAAGAACCGCGCGACGCCGGCCGAACGGCTGGACAACGGTGTGGACTTCCACCCCACCGACCGCCGGGTCCTGTTCGGCCACCACTTCGCCGCCATCGCGGGGGCGGGGCCGCTGGTCGGCCCGGTGCTCGCCGCGCAGATGGGCTATCTGCCCGGCACGATCTGGCTCGTCGTCGGCGTCATCTTCGCCGGTGCCGTCCAGGACATGGTGACGCTCTTCTTCTCCACCCGCCGCAACGGCCGCTCCCTCGGCCAGATGGCGCGCGACGAGATAGGTCCGGTCGGCGGGATCGCCGCGCTGATCGCCGTCTTCATCATCATGATCATTCTGCTCGCGGTCCTCGCGCTGGTCATCGTGAACGCGCTCGCCCACTCGCCGTGGGGCGTCTTCTCCATCGGCATGACGATCCCGATCGCCCTCTTCATGGGCGTCTATCTGCGCATCCTGCGGCCCGGCAAGGTCAGTGAGGTCTCCCTCATCGGCGTCGCGCTGCTGCTCCTGGCGATCGTCTCGGGCGGCTGGGTCGCCGAGTCGTCGTGGGCGGACTTCTTCACGCTGGAGCCGGGCACGCTGGTCATCTGGATGATCGTGTACGGGTTCCTCGCCTCCGTGCTCCCCGTGTGGCTGCTGCTGGCCCCGCGCGACTACCTCTCCACCTTCATGAAGGTCGGCACGATCGGGCTGCTGGCCCTCGGCGTCATCGTCGCGCTGCCGACCCTGAAGATGCCCGCGGTCACCGACTTCGCCTCCAGCGGCTCGGGACCGGTCTTCGCCGGCTCGATGTTCCCGTTCGTCTTCATCACCATCGCCTGCGGCGCGCTCTCCGGCTTCCACTCCCTGGTCTCCTCCGGCACCACGCCGAAGATGGTCCAGAAGGAGACGCAGATCCGGATGATCGGCTACGGCGCCATGCTGGTCGAGTCGTTCGTGGCGATCATGGCGATGATCGCGGCCTGCATCATCGACCCCGGCCTCTACTTCGCCATCAACGCGCCCGTCGGAGTCATCGGCGACAGCGTCCAGTCCGCCTCCGAGGCCGTGGCCCACTTCGGCTTCACCATCACCCCGGACGCCCTGGCGCAGGCCGCCAAGGACGTCGAGGAGACGAGTCTGCTCTCCCGGACCGGCGGTGCGCCGACCTTCGCGCTCGGCATGGCGGAGATCTTCTCCGCGGTGATCGGCGGAACCGCGATGAAGGCGTTCTGGTACCACTTCGCCATCATGTTCGAGGCGCTCTTCATCCTCACCACCGTGGACGCCGGCACCCGCGTCGGGCGCTTCATGCTCCAGGACATGCTGGGCAACGCCTACAAGCCGTTCCGCGAGGTCAGCTGGAAGCCGGGCGTCTGGTTCGCCAGCGCCGTCGTGGTCGGCGGCTGGGGCTACTTCCTCTGGGTCGGCGTGCACGACCCGCTGGGCGGCATCAACCAGCTCTTCCCGCTCTTCGGCATCGCCAACCAGCTGCTGGCCGCCGTCGCGCTGGCCGTCTGCACCACCCTGCTCGTCAAGTCCGGCCGGCTGAAGTGGGCGTGGGTCACCGCCGTCCCGCTCGCCTGGGACGTGGCGGTCACCCTCACCGCGAGCTGGCAGAAGATCTTCTCGCCGGACGTGAAGGTCGGCTTCTTCGCCCAGCGCGACAAGTACCAGGCGGGCATCGACGCGGGCGAGGTGCTGCCGCCGGCCAAGAACATGGACGACATGCAGACCGTCGTCACCAACTCCACCGTCGACGGCGTGCTGTGCGCCCTCTTCGCGCTCCTCATCATCGTGGTGCTCGTGGACGCCGGCCGGGTCTGCTTCAACGCCATCCGCGACCCGGAGAGCGTGAAGCTCCACGAGACGCCTTACGTGGAGTCCAAGCTCGTCGCCCCGGCCTCGATCTTCGCCACCAAGGAGGAGAAGGCCGAACTGGCCGCCGCCGGCGTCGGCCCCGAGGGCGGCATCCGCAAGGAGACGGCGGGAACGGGGAGCCGGACATGACCCTCGCGGACGTACGGCGGGTGGCGGGACGGATCCGCTGGTACGTCCGGGAACTGACCGGCGAGTCGACGTACGACCGCTATGTGGCGCACGCGAGGGCCCACGATCCGGACACTCCGGTGATGGACCGCCGCGCCTTCGAACACAGCCGCACGGACGCCCGCGAGGCGGACCCCCGCGAGGGCTTCCGCTGCTGCTGACCCCCACCGGCCGATCGGGGCCGTCGCACCCCTCCCAGGGGCGCGGCGGCCCCTTTTCGCGCCCTCGCACAGGGCTGTCCGCACCTGTCCGATCCGGAGAAAACCGGGCGAAGAAGCCAGACCGCCATACCGACATCTGTTCACGCCGACACAACATGTGGGGGCTTCCTCAACGAGCGCCCCCCACATGTATGCTCGACCTCGCTGTCGCCGCAGGGGAATCCGGTGCGAATCCGGAACTGTCCCGCAACGGTGTGATCAGTGTGCTTTTGCACACCCGAAGTCCGAAGACCTGTCGACAGCGCGTCCGGCTCGACCGAACCGGACGCCAGACGTCCGGGCCTCGCGGATGGGCCGGTGGACGCCGTGAGCAGTGCTGCCCTCACGGGCATTGTGCTGCCCGGCTCCCCGCTCGCCGCCGGCCCCCAGCCGAGCGAGGGAAAGCCCAGTGACCATCGCGCCCGCCGATCCGGTTTCAGCCACCGAATCCGCCGCCTCCACCACGTCCGGCGAAGGCACGAACGACGGACCCGGGACCGCCCTGCTGCGGACCCTGACCGACCTCACCGTCGATCTGCCCGACACCGACCCCGGACGGGTCGCCGCCTCCGCGCTGCGCGGGCGCAACGCCCGCTCCGACGAGGCCGAGCTGCGCTCGCTGGCCACCGAGGCGGCGGCGGGCCTGATCTCCGAGGACCCGGCGTACTCCAAACTCGCCGCCCGGCTGCTGACCCGTACGATCGCCGACGAGGCCGCGGGCCAGGGCGCCACGTCCTTCTCCGCCTCGGTCGCCGTCGGCCACCGCGAGGGCCTGATCGCGGACCGCACCGCCGCCTTCGTGGAACTGCACTCCAAGGCGCTGGACGAGCTGGTCGAGCGGACGCTGGCCGAGGGCGCGGACGACCGCTTCGGCTACTTCGGTCTCCGTACGCTGCACAGCCGCTACCTGCTGCGCCACCCGATCACCCGCCAGGTCATCGAGACCCCGCAGCACTTCATGCTGCGCGTGGCCGCCGGTCTGGCCGAGGATGAGTCGGTGCGCGCGCTGGACGAGGTCGCCGCGCTCTACGGGCTGATGAGCAAGCTGGACTACCTCCCCTCCTCCCCCACGCTCTTCAACTCCGGCACCCGGCACCCGCAGATGTCCTCCTGCTACCTGCTGGACTCCCCCAAGGACGAGCTGGACTCGATCTACGACCGCTACCACCAGGTGGCGCGCCTCTCGAAGCACGCGGGCGGCATCGGCCTCTCGTACTCCCGCATCCGCGCCCGTGGTTCGCTGATCCGGGGCACCAACGGGCACTCCAACGGCATCGTGCCGTTCCTCAAGACGCTGGACGCCTCGGTGGCGGCGGTGAACCAGGGCGGCCGGCGCAAGGGCGCGGCCGCGGTCTACCTGGAGACCTGGCACGCGGACATCGAGGAGTTCCTGGAGCTCCGCGACAACACCGGTGAAGACCAGCGGCGTACGCACAACCTGAACCTGGCGCACTGGATCCCGGACGAGTTCATGCGCCGCGTCGACGCGGACACCGACTGGTCGCTCTTCTCCCCCGCCGAGGTCCCCGAGCTGGTCGACCTGTGGGGCGACGAGTTCGACGCCGCGTACCGCGCCGCCGAGGCCAAGGGCCTGGCCCGCAAGTCGATCCCGGCGCGTGAGCTGTACGGCCGGATGATGCGGACCCTCGCGCAGACCGGCCAGGGCTGGATGACGTTCAAGGACGCCTCCAACCGGACCGCCAACCAGACCGCCGAGCCGGGCCGGGTCGTGCACTCCTCGAACCTGTGCACGGAGATCCTGGAGGTCACCGACGACGGCGAGACGGCCGTCTGCAACCTCGGCTCGGTCAACCTGGGCGCCTTCGTGGCGAACGGCTCGATCGACTGGGACCGCCTGGACTCCACCGTCCGCACCGCGGTCACCTTCCTCGACCGGGTCGTCGACATCAACTTCTACCCGACCGAGCAGGCCGGGAACTCCAACTCCCGCTGGCGGCCGGTCGGCCTCGGCGCCATGGGCCTCCAGGACGTCTTCTTCCAGCTGCGCCTGCCCTTCGACTCCCCCGAGGCCCGCGCGCTCTCCACGAAGATCTCCGAGCGCATCATGCTCGCCGCGTACGAGGCGTCCTGCGACCTCGCCGAGCGTTCGGGCCCGCTGCCCGCGTGGTCCGAGACGCGTGCCGCGCGCGGTGTGCTGCACCCGGACCACTACGACACCGAGCTGAACTGGCCGGAGCGCTGGGACGCGCTGCGCGCCCGGGTCGCGAAGACCGGCATGCGTAACTCGCTGCTGCTCGCCATCGCGCCGACCGCGACGATCGCCTCGATCGCCGGCGTGTACGAGTGCATCGAGCCGCAGGTCTCCAACCTGTTCAAGCGCGAGACGCTCAGCGGTGAGTTCCTCCAGGTGAACGCCTACCTGGTGGACGAGCTGAAGAAGCTCGGCGTGTGGGACGCCCGCACCCGTGAGGCGCTGCGCGAGGCCAGCGGCTCCGTGCAGGGCTTCGCCTGGATCCCCGACGACGTGCGGGCGCTGTACCGCACGGCGTGGGAGATCCCGCAGCGCGGCCTGATCGACATGGCGGCGGCCCGTACGCCGTTCCTCGACCAGAGCCAGTCGCTCAACCTGTTCCTGGAGACGCCGACGATCGGCAAGCTCTCCTCGATGTACGCGTACGCCTGGAAGCAGGGGCTGAAGACGACGTACTACCTGCGTTCGCGCCCGGCGACCCGGATCGCCCGTGCCGCGTCCGGCCAGGCGTCGGCCGCCGCCCCCATTCCCGTACAGCAGGCGTCGGCTCCCGACGCGGACGCCATCGCCTGCTCCCTTGAGAACCCCGAGTCCTGCGAGGCCTGCCAGTAATGAGCACCACCAACGAAGAGAAGAACCTGCTCGACCCGGGATTCGAGCTGACCCTGCGTCCCATGCGCTACCCGGACTTCTACGAGCGCTACCGGGACGCGATCAAGAACACCTGGACCGTCGAGGAGGTCGACCTCCACTCGGACGTCGCCGACCTCGCGAAGCTGTCGCCGGGTGAGCAGCACATGATCGGCCGCCTCGTCGCCTTCTTCGCGACGGGCGACTCGATCGTCTCGAACAACCTCGTGCTGACGCTGTACAAGCACATCAACTCCCCCGAGGCGCGGCTGTACCTGTCGCGGCAGCTCTTCGAGGAGGCCGTGCACGTCCAGTTCTATCTGACGCTGCTGGACACCTATCTGCCCGACCCGGACGACCGGGCGGCGGCGTTCGACGCGGTCGAGGAGATCCCCTCGATCCGTGAGAAGGCCCAGTTCTGCTTCAAGTGGATGGACTCGGTCGAGAAGATCGACCGGCTGGAGACGAAGGCCGACCGCCGCCGCTTCCTGCTGAACCTGATCTGCTTCGCGGCGTGCATCGAGGGGCTGTTCTTCTACGGCGCCTTCGCGTACGTGTACTGGTTCCGCTCGCGCGGCCTGCTGCACGGCCTCGCCACGGGCACCAACTGGGTGTTCCGCGACGAGACGATGCACATGAACTTCGCGTTCGAGGTCGTGGACACCGTCCGCAAGGAGGAGCCGGAGCTCTTCGACGACGCGCTCCAGCAGCAGGTCACCGACATGCTGAAGGAGGCCGTCGAGGCGGAGCTCCAGTTCGGCCGCGACCTGTGCGGCGAGGGCCTGCCGGGCATGAACACCGAGTCGATGCGCCAGTACCTGGAGTGCGTCGCCGACCAGCGCCTCGCCCGCCTGGGCTTCCCGACGGTGTACGGCTCGGAGAACCCGTTCTCCTTCATGGAGCTCCAGGGCGTCCAGGAGCTGACGAACTTCTTCGAGCGCCGCCCGTCCGCCTACCAGGTGGCGGTCGAGGGCTCGGTCGGGTTCGACGACGACTTCTAGGCCCCGGCTCAGCTCTTGTGGTGAGGATGTCCGGTGAGTGACATCCTCACCACAAGAGCTTTCCTATGTCGCTCGGCGTGCGTGCAGCGACCGTCGAGCTTCTACTCATCGACCGAGGAAGTCGAGCGCGCGCTCATCGAGTTCCGCCGCACAGCGCACCCCGCGAGCGCGGAACCGCGCAAGGTCCTTCCGCATGTTCTTGACAGCTCTACGTGTACGCATCGACTGCACGCCATCCATATGGTCGATGGCCCGGTTCCAGGTCGCACACGCCTCCTCGATCCGGCCACGCTTGAGCTGCATCTCCGCGCCGGCCACGAGGTCGAGCGAGACGATCCGCGCATAGGTCGTGGCAGGGCGGGCGGTCGCCGCCCGGGCGTACTGGCCCGCAGCGGCGCTGAAGTCCCCCAGCGTCTCGTACACCTTGGCCGTCCGGGAGTAGACGGAGGCGGCGGGTGGCCCCCAGGCCAGGGCCCAGAAAGGAGTCTCGTCGCCCTTGTCGGCGGCGAGGAGTTCACGAGCGCGGTCGGCCTCGGCGACAGCGGCTCGCCGTTGCCCGCTCTTGGCGAGGGTGTGGGCGTGGACGACACGGAACAGAGCCATGGTCGCGTTGTCGACCTTGCCCTTGGCTCGGTTCAGTCCGGTTTCCGCGAGGCCCTGGCAGTGCTCGGGGCGGTGAAGCTTCAAACCCTGCATGGCCATGGTGCGCATGACGAACCCGTCCTGCCCGGTGATGCCGGACTCAACAGCCAGTGCGTAGGACTGAAGGTAGTAACGCTGGGCCAGTCCCTGCTGTCCCGCGTCGTAGGACTTCCAGCCCAGGAGGTGCACACCCCGGCTGGCGGCGGAGAGCATGGACCGACGCATCTCCTCGTTGTGGAAGCGGGCACGGCACAGCGGTGCGACGTCGTCACGGAGGTACTGGACAAGGGCGGAGCGCCCGTGCCGACCACCGTGGCGTTCGTCCATCTCGGAAAACATCCTGACCATGTCCCTCACCGCACGCACCTCGGCCATTCCGACGATGTGTCCGGTTCGGGCGGCAGCCGACCTGTCGGCCACCTCCTGCACGTAGTCGAGAGGCAGTGCGGCGGCGGCCACGGAGTAGGCGGAGCTGGTCAGGAAGGTTCGCCGGTCCAATTCGGCCCTCCACATCGGCACCAGGGCATCGATCGGGTCCTCCCCGAGGGACAGGCCCATGGTGTCATCCTCTGCCGCATCCGGGCTCGGTAGGCCCAGGTCGGCCGACGTGAGCAGACGGCCGAGGTGCCGAGACAGGGCGGCGGCCAAGAACCGAGCGGTCGTCTCCTGCGGTACGACACCGTTGAGCCAGTGCCGGATCATGCCTTTGTTCGTGGCCAACTCGACGCCGCACTCGGCAGCGACACGCCGGACGGCCTTGGCGAGCGCTTCATAGGTGAGACCCGACTCGGAGATGAGATCCCGCAACCGCTGGTTAGGTGCGCTCATGGTCATTCCCGCCCCCGTGATACCCGTGATACCGCATGGCCTCCCCGTCACCGTACCGCCATACCCCTACTGCGGGTTGACTGTTCATCACGCAAGGTGACCGCCCCGCAAGTGAGTTCCGCGGACACGTCGCCCGGCTGAGCCGAGCCAGCGCTCAGATCCGAGCGTCCGGAGATCGCGACCAGGAGGTCGTCGTCATGGGCCAGAACGCCCACGAGTACAGCGCTCCCGTCGTTCTGGGCGCCTGTCAGGTCGTCGCCGTGCCCCTCGGAACGAATCAGTTCATCACGGCCGACGACACCGCGTACAAGAAGGCCTGACCACGTTCCATCGGACGTGACAGCACCCCAAGGCTGACCGGGCACCGGCCCGCGAAGGGCCGTGCTACGAGTACGGCCTCCGGCGGCCCCGTGACCGATCTTGTACCGGCGTTCGACATACCCACATTGAGAAGGGAACAAATGCGAGTGGAAATGGAGTCGCTGCTACCCACCGCCGGTGCGCTCCTGGTCGACACCAGCCGCGACAACCGCGTGGGCGAGTTCCGAGGGACCGCCGGCCTCTACTGGTCCCTCCGCCCCGTCGGCGGCGGGCGCACGTGGGAGGTCGAGCCCCGGCACGTACGCCCCGCGCTGCCCATAGAGCAGCTCCGCGCCCGTACCGCCCGGGCCAACGCCCGCAGTCGGGGTGAGGTGCTGTGACGCCGCGCCCCCTCACCCGGTTACGGGTCCGGCTCACCCTCGCCCTGGGGGCCGCCGAGATCCACCTACGGCTCCGCCTCCCCCGCCTCATGTACGCGCTCACCCGGCGCCCGGCCACCCCCACCGCACCCTTCGCCGAACTCGTACGCATCGAATCCGACCCCGCCTACCGGGCCCTGTTCTGCGTCGAGTTGGACGCGACGCTCCACGGCCGACTGGCCACCCGGACCGCCGTCGTGGCGGAGATCGAGGCGGCGGCCGAACAGCTCCGGGACCTCGTCCAGCGCGGCGACCACGGGCGTGCCGCATGATGCGCGCCGGTTACGCCGCCGAGGTGACCCTGGCCGCCGGGCAGCGGTTCGCCTCGCTCGGCCGGGTCAGCGTACGCAACCGACGGCTCGTCCTGCTGTGGCTCCGCAGGCAGGCCCTCCGCCTCGCCGACGGACACGGCAGCGGCGTGCGGGACGAGTCACCCGGCGACGTCCGGTCCGTCCTCTTCCACGGCTCCGACGCTCCCGAAGGGCTGCGCTTCTGGGCCACCGACCACCACCGCCAGGACGACGCGATACGGACCCTGGAAGCGGGCTTCCCCCTTCAGTTCACCGTCCTCGACCCCGCCGTCGGGCTCAGCCTCACCCTCGCCGGGTGGCACACCTCCCCGGCCCACCGCCCGTAGCCCCTCCACAGAGGAGACCTCACGTGCTTCAGTGCACCGCCGTGACCCGGATTCCTCTCGGCGAGGTGACCGTCGCCCTCGTCACCATGGCCGGCGGACCCGGCGCCCCTCCCGACGACTTGACCCTCGACCACTACGTCCTGTGTGAACTCGGCGAACACGACACCCTCACCGATCACGCCGCACTCCTCAGCGCCGCCGACGAACCCGACCGGCCCGCCCTCTGGTTCTTCTGGAGCGGCACCGGCACCGACCGCACCCACCGCATCCAGGCCGAGCCCCGGTGCCCCGCCACCCTCCGTAACTTCGACACCGACGTCCTCTTACGGTGCTCGTTCTTCAACGACCACACCACAGGGCACTCCTGGGACGTCACCGACCCGCTCGGGGACCTCATCGCCGGACCACTCAGCACCGACGACGCCTCCGACGATCCACGGGAGCGGCCCCAACCATGAACCAGTGCACCGCTGTCGCTCTTCTCCCGCCTCCGGACCACCTCATCGCCCTGTCGCCCGCCGGACACCGTCCCGAAGCCGGGCACGTCCTCTGCGAACTCGGCGGAGAACATGACGACCAGCACGCCGCGATGCTCTGGGATGAAGGCGGACGGCCCGGAAGCGCCGTCTGGGTCCGGTGGAAGGGCTCAGGGCTCGCCAAGCTCCGGTGTCCCGTGCTCGACCCCCGTAATGAAGCATGCGAACTCTTCGCCGCACACCCTTCCGCACACAGCTGGGGCATCACCGACCCCACCCACGAAGCGATCACCCGGTTGCTCGCGAAGCAGCACCCGCACCTGTTCCCCGAGTACCGGGACACGGACGGAAACTGACGTCTCTTGGGAGAATGCGCCCATGAGCAAGATCGTGAACTACAGCATGGCCAACCGCGGAAAGATCGCGCGCTTCCTTCCCGCACAGGATCTGACCGCCGACGACATACAGCTGCTGGACAAGATGCGGGCGGTGGCCCGAGCTCGCCAGGACGATCTGGACCGCCAGGACGTGGACTGGGGCCTGCCGGTGCAGGACGCTCTGGAGCAGCTCGTCTCCGGACGTGCCGACTCCACCGCCGAATGGGCCGGAAGCGCCTATTACGCGGCTCTCCAGATCGTCATCGACCACAACGGCAGCGACATGTCCACGCTGGCGAGCTACCGCAGCCCCATCACCGTCTTCACCACGCTGGACGACCAACTGAGCACGGCCGGCGTCGCCGCCGACCTGCTGCCCAGTCAGTACATCTTCAGCGGGCCGCCGTCCGAGATCGCGTTCCGCATCCCCCGGCCCTTGGAAGGCTCACCGGAGATCGGGTGCTGGCCGATGCAGCAGGCCGGGCCCGCCATCAAGGCCTACCGCGAGGTGCTGGACCGGATAGACCCCGACCTCAGGTACGAACTGAAGGAGCTGATAGGGGCCCTGGACGGCTGGTACTCCGAATGGGCCGATGGTGAAGGCTCCTTCTGGTGGGCCGAGGACACCTCGGTCTTCTTCTCCGTCGTCGGCTGATCAGGCAGCACCTTCGGGACGGCGGACCGGAAAGGCGCCCTCCTAGGCCGTGTTTTGAAAGTGGTGCACGATGGGGTCGACCGCGTACCGATCGAAAGAAGCCTCGTGGTTGACCCCGTGGTGAAGCACGCCCTGTGCCACCTCCGCTTCGTGCAGTCGCAGCAGCCTTCCGATGCCGACTCCGTCGAGTTCGCTGACTGGCGGGAGAGGATCGCTGAGGCCCTGGACGCGTTGGCTGGTGTGCTGGTCTTCAAGGAGGACCGGGCCAGGGCCAGAGCAGAGGCAACCGCGGCGCGGGAGCAGGCCGCAGAGGTCCGACGCCGGGGTGAGATCGGGGCTAGCGAGCGCTGATTCTGCGGGTGGCCATCCAGATGGTGAGGTCGCGGGCGATGTCGTTGATGCTGGTCGAGGTGGTGACCTCGTGCTCGTTTCGGGTGGTGTCGCGGCGGACGATCTCGTAGCCGCGTTCGTCCAGCACGGACACTGAGGCGAACCAGACGGGGTCGTCCTCATCGGGCTGGACGACCACGAAGGTGTTGTCGGAGTCGTTGAGGTCGCTGATCATCATGAACAGCGCGTCCTCGGACGGGTCGTCGATGCGGTCGCCGTTCTCGCTGTCGGCGCCGTAGTACCGAGCCCCCATCTGTGCGATCTCCCCCCGCCCCGTTCAACCTGGTCGCGGCCAGCATGGCATGCGAGGCCGACACCCTTCGGCAGTCACAGCCACTCGCCGATCGCGGCGATCAGGACGGTGGCCTCGAAGCGGAGGGCGAGTTTGTCGAACCGTGTGGCCACCGCCCGGTTGCGCTTGAGCCGGTTGATCCCGCACTCGACTGCGTGCCGGGCCTTGTAGTCCTGGCGGTCGAAGGTGGGAGGCCGCCCGCCGCCCTTCCCTCGGCGCTTGCGGTTGCCGACCTGGTCGGCCGGCTCGGGTATGGTGCAGCGGATCCCGCGCTTTCGCAGGTAGACCCGGTTGGCGCGGGATGAATACGCCTTGTCGCCCCGCACACGCAGTGGCCGGACACGGGGACGGCCCGGCCCGATGCGCGGGACTCGGATACGTTCCAGAACGGCTGCCAACTGGGGGCTGTCGCCGAGCTGTCCGGCGGTGACAAGCACGGACAGCGGCCGCTGGCCTTGTTCGCAGGCCAGGTGGATCTTGGTGGTAAAGCCTCCTCGGGACCGGCCCAGGCCGTGGTCCTCCGGCTCGACGTGGACACCGCCCGGCGGCTCCTTCTGGGCGCTTCCGTCGCGGCGGGCGCCTGCTGCGTGCTGATGGGCCCGGCAGATCGTGGAGTCGACGTTCACCTCCCACGTGATGAGCCCGGCCGCGTCCTCCCGGGCTTGCAGCCTGGTCAGCAGCATCGGCCATGTGCCGTCCCGCTGCCAGCGACGGAAAAGCCCGTAGACGGTCTGCCACGGCCCGTACTCCCGCGGCAGATCCCGCCACGGAGCACCAGTCCGCACCCGCCAGCGGATGCCGTCGATCAGCTTCCGTCGGTCCACCGGCGGCCTGCCTAACACCATCACTGGCAACAACGGCGCCAGCGCCGCCCACGGCTCGTCAGAAAGATCCCCTCGCCCCACACCTAGATCATCACGATGTGGGACGAAGGACGAAGCCCACTTTCAAACACGGCCTAGGCCTTCGCCCAACCCTTCGGGTAGGAGCGCCGCGTGACCTTATAGGGTCGCGCGGTGCCCCTCGGTTCCGTACGTGCCACCTCCCCCCGTTCCGCATCGCGCAGCTGGCGGTCGATGCGGCGCTCGCGCACCAGGCCGATGGCGGCCGGGAGCGCCACGAAGGCGAAGAGGGCGGCCACGGTCAGGTAGTTCAGGAAGAGGTTCATGGCTCCACTGTCGTCCGCCAGGCCCACATTCGTCAGTGGCAGCACTGCCACACAGCATCGAATTACTGCCACACTCGTGCCACACTGACGCCATGCTGAAGAACGTCGCCGTCCTGCTGCTCGACGAGGTCCACCCCTTCGAACTCGGCGTGCTGAGCGAGGTCTTCGGACTGGACCGGAGCGAAGAGGGCCTGCCGGTCCACGACTTCGCGGTCGTCTCCGCCGAGGGCCCCGAACTGCGCACCCACGCCGGCTTCACCATCCGTACCGAACACGGCCTGGACCGGCTGGAGGAGGCCGACCTCATCGCCGTACCGGCGGGCAGCAACTTCATGGAGCGGGAGTATCCGGAAGAGGTCCTGGAGGCGCTGCGCCGGGCCGTGGAGCGCGGGGCGCGGGTGCTGAGCGTCTGCTCCGGGGCATACGTCCTCGGGGCGGCGGGCCTGCTGGACGGGCGCCGTTGCACCACGCACTGGCGCCACGCGGCGGAGCTGGCCCGGCGCTACCCGAAGGCCATCGTGGAGCCGGACGTGCTGTACGTGGACGAGGGGTCCGTCATCACCTCGGCCGGGACCGCCTCGGGCATCGACGCCTGCCTCCACCTGGTCCGCCAGGAGTACGGCCAGGACACGGCCAACACGATCGCCCGGCGCATGGTGGTGCCGCCGCACCGGGACGGCGGCCAGGCGCAGTACATCAGCCGCCCGCTGCCCCGGAACGCCTGCGACACCGTCGGCTCCACGCTGGCGTGGATGGAGCACCACCTGGACCAGGAGATGTCGGTGGAGCAGCTGGCGGTGCTGGCGCACATGTCGCCGCGCACCTTCGCCCGCCGCTTCCAGCAGGAGACCGGGACCACGCCGTACCGCTGGCTGCTGCGGCAGCGGGTGCTGCTGGCCCAGCACCTGCTGGAGACCTCCGACCGGACGATCGACACGATCGCGGGGCAGACGGGGTTCGGTACGGCGGCGACCCTGCGCCACCAGTTCGTGCGCACGCTCGGGACGACGCCGAACGCCTACCGCCGGACCTTCCGGGGGCCGGCGGGCGCTGTGTCCGGCGTCGCCTGAGAGACCTCAGCTGTTGGGGACGGTCTCGTAGCGCGGCGTGCCCTCTTCCATCTGCCGCAGCGCGTCCTTGCGGTCGCGCTTGGAGAGCCGGTCGATGTACAGGTAGCCGTACAGGTGGTCCGTCTCGTGCTGGAGGCAGCGCGCGAAGTAGCCGCTGCCGCGCACCTTGATCGGGTTGCCCTGGGCGTCCTGGCCGCGCACCACCGCGTAGTCGGGGCGGGCGAGCGAGGCGTACGCGGTCGGGACCGAGAGGCAGCCCTCGTTGGAGTCGTCCAGCACCCGCGCCTCGGGGGCCAGCTCCTCCAGGACCGGGTTGCAGACCACGCCGGTGTGCCGGACGCCGTCGTCGTCCGGGCAGTCGTAGACAAAGACCTTCAGGTCCACGCCGATCTGGTTGGCCGCCAGGCCCACGCCCTCGGCCGTCTTCTGGCTGGCGAACATGTCGTCGATCAGCTGGGCCAGCTCGTCGCCGAACTCGGTGACGTCCTTGCACTCCTTGTGCAGCACCGGGTTGCCCACGACCGTGATCGGACGCGAGGTGCCGCGCGCGCGGTAGGCCGCCTCGCGCTCCTCACAGTCCTCGGTGTCGACGACGAACCCCTCGTCGTCCACGTCGATCCGCCCGTCCGTCTCCTGCTGCGACATGTCCGCCGTACGCCTTCCTGCAAAACCTGGGGAACCGCACCGCGATCGGTGCGCCTACAGCCTACGGGCAGCGGTCAGCAGACTTCTTCGAGATCCCGCCACTCGCGGCTGTCCGGGCTGTCGGCGACCCAGCCGTCCAGCAGCCCGCGCACCAGCCCGGCGGGAGCGGCGAGACCGCATTCGCGCTCGGGTACCCAGAGGTCGCCGGCCCCGGCGGTGCGGTGGCCGAGCGGTCCCGGGTGGCCCGGCTCGCTGTGGTCGTGCGGGTCCAGGTGCTCCCCGTCGCCCTCGTCGCTCTCCATCCGGCTCTCCGAACAGGCCCGGCACAGCAGCCGTACGGAGGAGGACCAGTCCTCGGCGGCGAACCCGGCGTCCGAGGCGAGCTTCTCCAGCGCGTCCCGGTCCTCCTCGGTGGCCGCCTCCAGCAGCACCACCCAGGTCGGCACCGGGGAGGGCGCCCACAGCTCGATCTCGTCGAAGACCGGATACGAGGGTCCGGCGGCGGTGACCCGCTCGCCGTTGGGCACTCCGTCGTGCAGCACGACCTCGCCCCAGCGCCGCCCGGAGGACGGCAGCGGGATGGAGAGGACCTCCATCCGGGCCGGGTCGAGCCGACGCCCCCAGACCACCTCGGCCTCGCCCTCGGGCGAGAGCCGGACAGCGGCGCTGCCCAGCTCCATGCCGGTGGGCTCGGTGGTGGCCGCGCTGTTCAGCCCGGAGCCGGGCACCTTGAGGCCGTACGCCTGCCAGGCCCGGCGCGCCAGCGGCCAGTCCTGGAGGGCGGTGGCCGCGATGCCGACGTTCCACCAGTCCGGGGCGCCGGACTCACGGTCCAGCAGCGCGACCGCCCGCAGGCCCGCCGCGCGCGCCTGTTCCCAGTCGTGCCGGAACTTGTGCAGCAGCGCGAGATTGAACCAGGACTCCGAGAGCCAGGGCTCCAGATCCGCCGCGCGCGTCAGCAGCGCCCCCGCGTCCTCGTACCGGCCGTCGCCGATCAGCGTGAACGCGCGGTCCGTGGCCTGCCGCCAAGAGGCGGACGGCCGATGCCGTACCTTCCCGAAGATCCTCACGATTCCCGCCTGTCCCGACTGGACACCCTCGTTTTCCGCTCTCCTTCGCATCCAACCATGCCCGGCCGGACGCCCGCTCATTACCCATGGGTTACCCAGCCCCGGCCCGGGTCAGACCGGCCCGGGGGAGGACTCTCGCAAGGATCTCGGCGACCAGCGGCGGGCGAGGACGTAACGGGGGCGCGGGCGAGCGTGAAGGCGGGCGGGATGCCGCCTTCGGCCCGGTGCTCAATCGCGTGCGGTGGCTACTCGCGTGCGGTGGCTATGCGCGTGCGGTGGCTATGCGCGTGCGGTGGCTACTCGCGCGCCGTCGCGGCCTGATCCGTGCCGCCGACGGTGATGTCCTGCTCGGGCACGGCCTCGCCGGCCCTGATCAGGTCGATCCGGCCCATCACCTTGGAGCGCAGGTCGGTCGGGACCTCGTCCTGACCGCAGCAGCGCTTGACCAGCTTCTTCACGGCCTGCTCCAGGCCATACTTCTCCAGGCACGGGGAGCACTCCTCGAAGTGCACCTCGAACTTGGTGCAGTCGCCCTCGGGCATCTCCCGGTCGAGGAACTCGTAGAGATGGTCGAGGACCTCCGAGCAATCCGTCTCGTGCGGCTCTCCGCAGCTCATGAGGTCGAGCCCTTCCGATCGTCCGAGTCACCGGCACCGGCCGCGACGAGCCCGCGCTCACGGGCGTAGTCCTCCAGCATGCCGCGCAGCTGACGGCGGCCGCGGTGCAGCCGGGACATCACCGTACCGATGGGTGTCCCCATGATGTCCGCGATCTCCTTGTAGGCAAAGCCCTCTACGTCGGCGAGATAGACGGCGATGCGGAACTCTTCGGGAATCGCCTGGAGCGCCGACTTCACGTCGGAGTCCGGCAGGTGGTCGAGGGCCTGGGACTCGGCGGAGCGCAGACCGGTCGACATGTGCGACTCCGCGCGCGCCAGCTGCCAGTCCTCGATCTCCTCGGCGGCGCTGCGCTGGGGCTCACGCTGCTTCTTGCGGTACGAGTTGATGAAGGTGTTGGTGAGGATGCGGTACATCCACGCCTTGAGGTTCGTGCCCTCACGGAACTGGTGGAAGGAGCCGTACGCCTTCGCGTAGGTCTCCTGGACCAGGTCCTCGGCATCGGCGGGGTTACGCGTCATGCGCAGCGCGGCCGAGTACATCTGGTCGAGAAAGCCGAGGGCGTCCCGCTCGAAGCGCGCGTTGCGCTCGGCGGTCGTCTCCGGTGCACGGCCGTCGTCGGTCCCTGTGTCGGTCCCAGTGACCGGACCCACCTCCTCCAACGATGTGGCGGAGCCGAAACCGGACCCGCTCGCCTCGGAGAATAGTCGACCTTGCTTCGAGACGGGCTGTCGATCGGCGCCGCCCGTCGGCCGCTCACGAGTGGTCTTCGCCGCGGGCAGCACGGTCCACTCCAGGTCAGCGGCGTTCGAGCGGCTGGGGCAGATGGTCGAACCCATGCGACGGACTCCCTCTCCACGTACGACGTTGTTGTACCGACGTCCCGAACAACAGCGCCCCCGTACGCCGCATTCCCGTGGTGCGTGTCACCCGAGGGAGGTGAGCCATCCGGTGACCGCCCCGGTGAGAACCTCCAACGCCCGGGCCTCGGTCAGGCCGGACCTCTTCGGTACGGCGAAGCCGTGGTCGCCGTACGGCACCTGAGCCAGCTCGTACGCGCCGGGCGGGAACTCCTCCGGTCGCCCGAACGGGTCGTTGCCGCCCTGGACGACCAGGGTGGGCACGCCCGGGCCGAGCAGCTCCTCGGCCCGGGACTTCTCCGGCTTGCCCGGCGGGTGCAGCGGGAAGCTGAGGGCGAGGACGGCCGCCGCGCCCAGCTCGGCGGCGGTCCGGCAGGCGACCCGGGCCCCGGCGCTGCGGCCTCCGGCGACGACGGGCAGTCCGGGTGCGGCCAGGGCGGGCCACAGCCCGCGCCATCCGGTGTCCAGGGTCTTCGGGGCGGGGGCCACCTTCTTGCCGGCCACCCGCCAGGGCTGCTCCACCAGGGCGACGGTGACCCCGTGGGCGGGCAGGGCGGCGGCCAGGGCCTTCAGGTCGCGGGCCTCGATGCCGCCGCCCGCCCCGTGGCTCACGGCGAGCACGAGGCGGGGCGCGGGTGCGGGTGCGGTCGTGGCGGTCGCGGCGGGGACCCAGGTGATCCGGGCCTCACCGGCGTCGGTGGGGACGTTCTGCGTACGTGGTTCACGGCTCACGCGGACATCCTCCCCCGCGCGCCCCTCAGAACAGCCGCGCGCCCCTCAGAAGAGGGTCGCCTCCTCCGGCGCGGCCAGCTCCTCCAGCAGCTCCGGCCCGTTGTTGCGGACGTTGCTGACGGCGGTGGCGACCGGGTAGGCGCGCATCAGCCCGCCGGGCGGCGGCTCCAGCAGCGCGCGCAGCTCGTCCAGGCCGGTGTGCGTGGGGTCCAGCCAGGTGTCCCAACGGTCCGGGGTGAGCATCAGCGGCATCCGGGGGTGGATGTCGGCGAGCGCGCCGGGGCCCTCGGCGGGGGCGACGGCCAGGGGGGTGGTCTCGGCCTCGGTGGTGATCACCGAGCACGTCACCCACCAGGCGTTCTCGTGGTCGCCGGGGAGGGTCGGGTCGCGCCAGAACTCGTACAGTCCGGCCATCGCGAAGACCGAGCCGTCGGCGGGGGTCACGAAGTAGGGCTGCTTGCGCGCCCGCTTCTTGCCCTTCTTCTCCTCCAGCTGCCGCTCCTCCGCCCCGGTGACCCACTCGTAGTAGCCGTCGGCGGGCAGGATGCAGCGGCGCTGGGCGAAGGCGTTACGGAAGGAGGGCTTCTCGTGGACGGTCTCCGCGCGCGCGTTGATCATCCGGGCGGCGCCCTCGGGGGTCTTGGACCAGGAGGGGACGAGTCCCCATTTGAGGGTCCGCAGCTGGCGAACCGGACGCTGGTCGTCCGCGTCCTTAACAGGACGCTCCAGTACCGCGTAGACCTCTTTGGTCGGCGCCACGTTCCAGTCCTGCTCCAGGGTCTCGGTGGGTTCCCACTTCTCGACCCCGAAAAGTCCGGTCAGGTCCTCGGGCCGCCGACTCGCTGCATACCGTCCGCACATAAGTGCCAGACTGCCACGACCGCCCACCCCTGCCGCAAGGAGTCGCCCGGCCGATGAACAGCACCGAACTGGGTGATCTGTGGGATCGCCTCACCGGCACGCAGCCCGCCCCCGAGCAGTGGCTGGTGGTGGTGACGGCCGCCCTGGCGCTCATCGCCGTCGTGCCGAATCCGATATGGCGCCTCGCGCGCAACACCATCACCATCGCGCACGAGGGCGGCCACGGCCTGGTGGCCCTGCTCACCGGGCGCCAGCTGTCGGGCATCCGGCTGCACTCGGACACCAGCGGGCTGACCGTGAGCCGCGGCAAGCCGACCGGGATCGGCATGATCCTCACCGCCGCGGCCGGCTACACGGCCCCCTCGCTGCTGGGTCTGGGCGGCGCCTGGCTGCTGACCAACGGCCGGATCACGCTGCTCCTGTGGATCTCCACCGCGCTGCTCGCCGCGATGCTGGTGATGATCCGCAATGTGTACGGGGCGCTCACCGTCATCCTGACCGGTACGGCGTTCCTGCTGGTGTCCTGGCTGACCTCGTCGGACGTGCAGTCGGCGTTCGCGTACACGGTGGTCTGGTTCCTGCTGCTGGGCGGGGTGCGGCCGCCCTTCGAGCTCCAGTCCAAGCGGCGCTTCGGCGGCGCCCCGGACTCCGACGCGGACCAGCTGGCCCGGCTGACCCACGCCCCGGCGGTGCTGTGGCTCTTCCTCTTCCACGCGGTGTCGCTGTGCTCGCTGATCGGCGGCGGGCGCTGGCTGCTGGGCTGGTGAGAGCCGGAGGGGACTCGGAGCCGCTCCGGAGGGGGTGGGCTCCGGTCCGTACCATTGTTTCGTTACGCGACGGTTTCCGCCCTTTTGTTGACGAACCGGGCCGGGCAGGGAGCCACTAAAGTAAGGGCCATGACCGAGAGTTCCGTGCACCCCGCCCTCTGGCCCGCACCTCACGCGAGTGGAGCCGTCGACGCGACCGTCACCGTGCCCGGATCGAAATCGGTCACCAACCGGGCGCTCGTGCTGGCTTCGCTGGCCTCCGAGCCGGGCTGGCTCCGCCGCCCGCTGCGCTCCCGCGACACCCTCCTGATGGCCGGGGCGCTGCGCGCCATGGGCGTCCGTATCGAGGAGACCATCTCCTCCAGCTCCACCGTGGCGGGCGAGCCCGGCGGCTCCGGCGAGGCCTGGCGGGTCATCCCGGCGGGGCTGCACGGCCCGGTCACCGTCGACGTCGGCAACGCCGGCACCGTCATGCGCTTCCTGCCGCCCGTCGCCACGCTGGCCGACGGCCCGGTCCACTTCGACGGCGACCCCCGCTCCTACGAGCGGCCGCTGACCGGCGTGATCGAGGGGCTGCGGGCGCTGGGCGCGCGGATCGAGGACGACGGGCGCGGGGCGCTGCCCCTGACCGTGCACGGCGGCGGGGCGCTGGACGGCGGCCCGGTGGCGATCGACGCGTCGTCGTCCTCGCAGTTCGTCTCGGCGCTGCTGCTGTCGGGGCCGCGCTTCAACCAGGGCGTGGAGGTCCGGCACACCGGCTCCGTCCTCCCCTCGATGCCGCACATCCGGATGACCGTCGACATGCTGCGGGCCGTCGGCGCGCAGGTGGACGAGCCGGAGACGGGCGGCGAGCCGAACGTGTGGCGGGTCTCCCCCTCCGCGCTGCTCGGCCGGGACCTGACGATCGAGCCGGACCTCTCCAACGCCCAGCCGTTCCTGGCCGCCGCGCTGGTGACCGGCGGCAAGGTCACCATCCCCGACTGGCCCGAGCGGACCACCCAGCCGGGTGACGCGCTGCGCGAGATCTTCACCGCGATGGGCGGCAGCTGCGAGCTGACCGAGCGCGGTCTGACCTTCACCGGCACGGGCCGGATCCACGGCATCGACGTGGACCTCGGCGAGGTCGGCGAGCTGACCCCGGGCATCGCGGCGGTCGCGGCGCTGGCCGACTCCCCCTCCACGCTGAGCGGCGTCGCCCACCTCCGGCTCCACGAGACGGACCGGCTGGCCGCGCTCACCAAGGAGATCAACGAGCTGGGCGGCGACGTCACCGAGACGGCCGACGGGCTGCACATCCGCCCGCGCCCGCTGCACGGCGGCGTCTTCCACACGTACGACGACCACCGCATGGCCACCGCCGGGGCGATCATCGGCCTCGCGGTCAAGGGCGTGGAGATCGAGAACGTGGGCACGACCGCCAAGACCCTGCCGGACTTCCCGGACATGTGGACCGGAATGCTCGGGGTCTAGAACATGCGCCGCTACGGGAAGAACCCCGACGAGGACGACATCCGCGTCCGCCCCAACCGCAAGGGCAACCGGCCGCGTACGCACATCCGGCCCAAGCACGAGGACGCCGAGGACGGCATGGTCCTCACCGTCGACCGGGGCCGGCTCACCTGCCTCGTCGACGGCCGGACCGTGGTGGCGATGAAGGCCCGCGAGCTGGGCCGCAAGGCCGCCGTGGTCGGCGACACCGTCTCCATCGTCGGGGACCTGTCCGGCGAGAAGGACACCCTGGCCCGGATCGTGCGCATCGCCTCGCGCCGTACGGTGCTGCGCCGCACGGCCGACGACGACGATCCGTACGAGCGCGTGGTCGTCGCCAACGCCGACCAGCTCGCGATCGTCACCGCGCTGGCCGACCCGGAGCCGCGCCCGCGCATGATCGACCGCTGTCTGGTGGCGGCGTACGACGGCGGCCTCACCCCGCTGCTGGTGCTGACCAAGTCCGACCTGGCGTCGCCGGACAAGCTGCTGGAGGCGTACACCCCGCTCGGCGTCCCGTACATCGTGACCAACCGCGAGGAGCTGGAGAACGGCGGCGCGGCGGACCGGGTGCGCGAGCAGCTGGACGGCAAGATCACCGCCTTCGTCGGGCACTCCGGCGTCGGCAAGACGACGCTGGTCAACGCGCTGGTCCCGAAGGACCGGCGGCGGACCACCGGCATCGTCAACGCGGTCACCGGCCGCGGCCGGCACACCACCACCTCCGCGCTCGCCCTGCCGCTGCCCGACGGCCGTGGCTGGGTCGTCGACACCCCCGGCGTACGGTCGTTCGGGCTGCACCACGTCGACCCGTCGCGCGTCATCAACGCCTTCCCCGACCTCCAGCCGGGCACCGAGAACTGCCCGCGCGGCTGCACCCACGACGCGGACCAGCCGGAGTGCGCGCTGGACGCCTGGGTGGCCGAGGGGCACGCGGACCCGGCGCGGCTGGACTCCCTGCGCCGGCTGCTCTCGACCCGCGAACGGCGCGAGGGCGACTGACCCGGAGCACACTCGGATCGTGCGCCCCGGGCATGTTTGCCGGATTCAACGATTGGTAAAGGCATAATCGCACCGTGCGGGACCGATCGGTCCGACCCGTCACCCACGCAGGAGGCAACGGACGATGGCATGGCTGCTGGTCGTGGTCGCCGGGCTGCTGGAGACCGGTTTCGCCGTCTGTCTGAAGCTCTCGCACGGTTTCACCCGGCTCTGGCCGACCATCGCGTTCGCCGCTTTCGCCCTGGGCAGTTTCGGCCTTCTGACGATGGCTCTGAAGAAGCTGGACGTCGGACCGGCGTACGCGGTGTGGACCGGCATCGGCGCGGCGGGGACGGCGATCTACGGCATGGTCTTCCTCGGTGACGTGGTCTCGACGCTGAAGCTGGTGTCGATCTCGCTGGTCATCATCGGAGTGATCGGACTCCAGCTGTCCGGCTCCGCCCACTGAGTCCCGGCGCCACCGGGCGGGCACGGCACGATCACGTACGAGAGCGCGAGCCGGAGGGCCCTCTCGCAGCGCACCGGCGGCATCGGGTGCGACGCGGCCGCCATGCGGTCCCTGGCCAGCCCGAGCAGTTCGGCCGGGCCCGGCACGTCGCGGCCCGGTACATCGCGGCCGGGCCGGGGCAGCCGCTCGCCCCAGACCCCGGTGAGCAGCCCCTTGACCAGCGGATCCGCGTCGGCGGCCCGTACGGTCCAGCGCGCCACCGCGGCCGGGCGCTCCGGCGCGGGCGCCGTCAGTGCGCGGTCCACGCCGGTCAGATAGCCGTCGGCGGCCTGGCGTAACAGGGCGGCGGCCAGGCCGCCCTTGGTGCCGAACTCGTTGTAGAGGGTCTGCCGCGAGACACCGGCCAGCGCGGCGACGTCGACCATCCGCACCGTGCGCCAGGGGCGGTCGGCGAGCGCTCTGAGGGCGGCATCCAGCAGGGCTTCTCGCGCTGTCGGCATCGCCGCCTCCCACGCCCGCGGCCGTGCCGGGGGCCTGCGGTTCAGAGTTGATGCGCTCATGGCGACTGTCAAGGGTCCGCGTACCGGCCGGGTTCGCGCAGGGGCCGGTGGCTCCTCCCCCGTACCGCTGGATACTGTGACGGCATGCCCGACTACCACGATGATCTGCGCCTCGCCCATGTACTGGCGGACGCCGCCGACGCGGCGACCATGGACCGGTTCAAGGCTCTCGACCTGAAGGTGGAGACCAAGCCGGACATGACCCCGGTGAGCGAGGCCGACAAAGCCGCCGAGGAGCTGATCCGGGGCCATCTGCACCGGGCCCGCCCGCGCGACGCGATTCTGGGCGAGGAGTACGGGGTCGAGGGCACCGGGCCGCGACGCTGGGTGATCGACCCGATCGACGGCACCAAGAACTACGTCCGCGGTGTGCCGGTGTGGGCGACGCTGATCTCGCTGATGGAGGCGGGAGAGAACGGGTTCCAGCCGGTGGTCGGGGTCGTCTCCGCTCCGGCGCTGAACCGGCGCTGGTGGGCGGCGAAGGGCGCCGGCGCGTACTCCGGGCGCAGCCTCACCTCCGCGACCCGGCTGCACGTCTCGAAGGTGGAGACCATCGCGGACTCCTCGTTCGCGTTCTCCTCGCTGAGCGGCTGGGAGGAGCAGGGCCGCCTGGACGGCTTCCTCGACCTGACCCGGGCCTGCTGGCGGACGCGGGGGTACGGGGACTTCTGGCCGTACATGATGGTGGCCGAGGGATCCGTGGACATCTGCGCCGAGCCGGAGCTCTCGCTCTGGGACATGGCGGCGAACGCGATCATCGTCCAGGAGGCGGGCGGCCGGTTCACCGACCTGGAGGGGACCGACGGGCCCGGCGGCGCCAACGGGGCCGCGTCGAACGGTCTGCTCCACGACGAGCTGCTGGGCTACCTCAACCAGCGTTACTGAGACCTCTGCCCGCCGGGGAGTGCGGCGCGTGATCGCGCACTCCCCCGGTGTGCGCCCGGTCCACCCCTTGTCGGCCCGCCCCAAGGGTGCAACTCTGAGAGTCCCCCCACTTGTGAACTTGTGAATCGACTCACAGAGTCGGCGCACCGAGGAGGT
The DNA here is from genome assembly GCF_000718135.1 of Streptomyces cyaneofuscatus. Lineage (GTDB taxonomy): Bacteria > Actinomycetota > Actinomycetes > Streptomycetales > Streptomycetaceae > Streptomyces > Streptomyces cyaneofuscatus. Next base: position 119,537 of record NZ_JOEM01000001.1, read on the forward strand.
GGCTCGTTTCATGCTCGTCCGTGACGCCATGAGCACGGTGGTCCTCACCATCGGCCCCACCCATACGCTCCGCCAGGCGGCCCGGCTGATGTCGGCCCGCCGCATCGGGGCGGCCGTCGTCCACGACCCGGACACCTGCGGGCTCGGGATCATCACCGAGCGCGACATCCTCAACGCGATCGGATCGGGCCAGAACCCCGATCGGGAGACCGCGTCGGCCCACACCACCACCGACGTGGTGTTCGCCGCCCCGGCCTGGACCCTGGAGGAGGCCGCGGAAGCCATGACGCACGGCGGGTTCCGGCACCTGATCGTGCTGGACGGCAACGGACCGGTGGGCATCGTGTCGGTGCGCGACATCATCCGCTGCTGGGCGCCGACCCGTCGCCGTACGGTGGCGGCCGCCGGGTCGGCGTAAAGGCGCCCTTCCGGTAGGGGGAGCCTGCGAAGGCCCGATGGGCCGGATCCCCGCGAGGGGAGCCGGCCCACCGTCGACGGCAAGCGACCGGTCAGCCGCGAAGGGCCTGGACCGCGGCTTCCAGCCGCTTGCCGAAGTCACCGTCCGCCTGGCGGAAGTTGTCGATCGCGCGCGCGGCGATCTCGTCGCGCGAGACCTGGGAGATGAACCCGGCGAGGTTGTCGATCAGCCGGGCCTTCTCGTCCTCCGACATCAGCCGGTAGAGGTCGCCGGCCTGCACGAAGTCGTTGTCCTCGGCGTGGCCGGGAGCCTCGGTGTTGCCGGTGGTGCCGCTGACCGGCACGGGCTGCCAGAGCGGCCGGTCCGTCTGGACGGGGCCGCCGAAGCTGTTCGGCTCGTAATTCTTGGCGCCCCGGTGGCGGCCGTCGTAGAGGTAGCCGTCCCGGCTGTTGGTGCGGGCCTCGGTGGCGTGCGGGCGGTTGACCGGCAGGTGGTCGGCGTTGATGCCGACCCGGTAGCGGTGGGCGTCGCCGTACGCGAAGAGCCGACCCTGGAGCATCTTGTCCGGGGACGGGCCGATGCCCGGCACGAAGTGGGCGGGGCTGAAGATCGACTGCTCGACCTCGGCGAAGATGTTCTCCGGGTTGCGGTTGAGCTCCAGCTTGCCGATCTCGATCGGCGGGTAATCCGCGTGCGGCCACACCTTGGTGAGGTCGAACGGGTTGAAGCGGTACGTCGCCGCGTCCGCCGCCGGCATGATCTGGACCTGCACCGTCCAGGACGGGAAGTCACCGCGCTCGATCGCCTCGCGCAGGTCGCGCTGGTGGCTGTCGGGGTCGACGCCGGAGAGCCGGACGGCCTCCTCGGTGGTGAGGTTCTTGATGCCCTGGTCGGTCTTGAAGTGGTACTTGACCCAGAAGACCTCACCGGCCTCGTTGTTCCACTGGAAGGTGTGCGAGCCGTACCCGTTCATGTGGCGCAGGGTCGCCGGGATGCCCCGGTCGCCGAAGAGCCAGGTCACCTGGTGCGTCGACTCGGGCGACAGCCCCCAGAAGTCCCAGACGTTGTCCGCCTCCTGCGAGCCGGTGTACGGGTCGCGCTTCTGGGTGTGGATGAAGTCGGGGAACTTGATGGCGTCCTTGATGAAGAACACCGGGGTGTTGTTGCCGACGAGGTCGTAGTTGCCCTCCTCGGTGTAGAACTTCAGCGCGAAACCCCGCGGGTCGCGCACGGCGTCGGCGGAGCCGAGGTTGCCGGCGACGGTGGAGAAGCGCAGGAACGTCTCGGTCTGCTTGCCGACCTCGGAGAGGAACTTCGCCCGGGTCCACTGCGACACATCGTGGGTCAGGGTGAAGGTGCCGTACGCGCCGGCGCCGCGGGCGTGCACGACGCGCTCCGGGATGCGCTCGCGGTTGAAGTGGGCGAGCTTCTCCAGCAGCGCCTGGTCCTGGACGAGAACCGGACCGCCGACGCCCGCGGTCTCGCTGTTCTGGTTGTCCGCGACCGGAGCCCCGGCCTCCGTGGTGAGCGGTCCCTGCGTCACGTGCGCCTCCTGCGTCATGTCCTGTACAGCCTTCTGTTTCCTGTACAGCCCTGTCCCTTGGCTAATGCCGTTGCCAATCCTACAATGGACAATGTCTAAGTCAAGCGAGCATCCAAAGTCACACCCGATCGGGACTCGTTCCCTCCACTGTTAGGCTGGGCTCCATGAGCGACCTGCTGGAACGACTCCGTGGACGCGGCTGGCGCATGACGGCGCAGCGGCGTGTCGTGGCCGAGGTCCTCGACGGGGACCACGTGCACCTGACGGCTGACGAGGTCCACGCGAGGGCCGTCGACAAGCTGCCCGAGATCTCACGCGCCACCGTCTACAACACCCTCGGCGAGATGGTGTCCCTCGGTGAGGTGCTGGAGGTCTCCACCGACCGCCGCGCGAAGCGGTACGACCCGAACGCGCACCGCCCGCACCACCACCTGATCTGCGGCCGGTGCGGCGCCATCCGCGATGTGCACCCGGCGGGCAACCCGCTGGCGGACCTGCCGGCGGAGGAGCGCTACGGCTTCACGGTCTCCGGCGTCGAGGTGACGTACCGGGGGCTCTGTCCGAGCTGCGCCGCTGCCGCGTGAACCTGTGCCGGGTCCGTCTGTTCGAACAGACGGACCCGGCTTCTTACGCGCTTGCGGACATGACGAAGGCCCGGATCTCTGATCGAGATCCGGGCCTTCGTTCTTCAGTAGCGGGGACAGGATTTGAACCTGCGACCTCTGGGTTATGAGCCCAGCGAGCTACCGAGCTGCTCCACCCCGCGTCGTCGGCCACCTCGGCCGGGCCCAGCTCCACGGCCCGCGCGCACCAGCGCTGGCCCTCGGTGAGCTCGCCCCGGCGCGCGGCGAGCAGGGCGAGGCGCAGCGCGGCCCGCCCGTGACCGGCGTTGGCGGCGCGGCTCCACCAGAGGGCGGCCTCGCGCTCGCTGCCTTCACGGGCCAGGAGCAGCCCCAGGTTGAAGGCGCCGTTGCGGCTGCCCGCCTCGGCGGCCTCCCGGTACCAGTGGGCGGCGCTCTCCACGTCCCCGCGCGCGGCGGCGAGCATGCCGACCCGGACCTGGGCGCGGCGGTGGCCCTGCTGGGCGGCCCGCTCGTACCACTCCTCGCACTCCGTCTTCTCCGGCATCGGCTCGCCCAGCGCGGGCGGACCCGGCGGCGGCTGGCGGGCGTCGAGCACCCCGGCCAGCCGGAACGCCGCCTCTGCGCTGCCGCCGCCCGCCGCGCAGCGCAGATGGCGCTCGGCCTCCCGGTCCTCGCCGTCGCGCAGCAGGGCCATGGCGACCTGGAGCGCGGCGTCGGTGTGCCCGGCCGCCGCCGCACGCTGGTACCAGCCCAGCGCCGTACGGTCCTCGTCGCGCCCGGCGTGCAGGATGCCGAGGTTGAAGGCGGCGTCCACACTGCCCGCCTCGGCCGCCTTGGAGAACCAGGGCTCGGCGCCGGTGTGGTCCCCGGCCTGGAGGAGCAGCACGGCGAGCGCGTTGGCGGCCTCGCGGTGCCCTGCGTAGGCGGCGCGGCGGTACCACTGCTCGGCCTGCGGCGTACGGTCCTGGGCGGCGCAGAGCAGCCCGAGGTTGTACGCGCCGTTGACGTCACCGGCGTCCATGGCGGCCCGGTACCAGCGCTCGGCGGTCTGCTGCTCGCCGCGCGCCGCGTGCAGGGCGCCCAGCGCGTTGGCCGCGTTGCCGTCGCCGTCCTGGGCGGCGCGCAGCCACCACACGGCGGCGCTCTCCTCGTCGCCCGCGTCGCGCAGCAGGAAGCCCAGCGCGCAGGCGGCGCGGGCCTCGCCGTCCTTGGCGGCGGTGAGGTACCAGCGGCCCGCCTCCTTGAGCTCGCCGCGCTGTTCCAGGATCGCGCCGAGGTGCAGGGCCGCGCGCCGGTGCCCCCGGGCGGCGGCCCGGCGGTACCACTGCTCGGCCTCGCCGACCCGGCCCGCTGCGGGACCGGCCACGGGGCTGTCGCCGGCGGCTCCGCCCTTGTTCTCCCCGGTGCCCTGCTCGCTCTTCTTCAGGGCGTCGGGGACGGCCGGGTCGGCAGACAGGCCCAGACCGCTCCGGCCGGCGCCCCGGCCCAGGCCGAAGGCGTCGTGCGGGTCCTCGACGGCGTTCCGCTCCAGGGTGCGGGCCAGCCGGTAGGCGGCCTCCCGGTGGCCCTGCTCGGCGGCGGCGCGCAGCCAGCGCTCGGCGCCGATGTCGCCGCGGTGCTCCAGAAGGTCGGCCAGCGCGTAGGCGCCCAGCGCGTGGCCCTGCTCGGCGGACTGGCGCAGCCAGTACTCCGCGCCCGGCTCGTCCCCGCGCTCGCGGAAGTGGCGGCCCAGGGCGTGCGCGGCCGCGGCGGAACCGGCCACCGCGGCGATGCGCCACCAGCCGGCGGCCTCGTCCGGGTAGCCGCGCTGGTGCAGCAGGACGCCCAGGTTGTTGGCGGCGGCCCGGTCGCCGTCGGCGGTGGCGGCGCGCAGGTAGGTCTCGGCGCCGTCCAGCTCGCCCCGGCGCAGCAGCAGCGCGCCCAGCACGCTCATGGAAGCGGTGTCCCCGGCCTCGGCGGCCCGGCGGTGGCGCGCCTCCGCCTCCGCACTGTCCGCCGCGTCGACGGCGTCCGTGGTGCCCGCGTCGGCGTCCGGGGTGACGGCGCCCGGCGTGGTCACGCGCGTGGCGCCCGCGGCGCCGGTGGCGTGCACTGCGTCCGCGTCCACATGTCCCACCTCACCGGCGGTGGTGGCGTCCCGTGGTCCGGGTGTGCTCGCGCTCGCTCCGGCCGCCCCGGCGATGACGGCAGCGAAGGCCGCATCTGCCACCTTGTCCGCCTTCTGGCCGCGCCGCTGCACAAACCGCCCTGTCTCCAACAGAGTTGCCCTGTCCCCCATAAATACCATCGTCGCACCACCTGTAACCCGCGTACACCTGGTATATCGCGGTCAGTGAGGTCACTTCAGCGTTTTGTCGACATGCCCACAGAGAGACAAGTCAAACACGCCGGAACCCAACTGGTGCCCAGCGAACCGCACTTCACGCCCACGGAACAAGAAAGACACGACGACATGACGAAGGCCCGGATCCCATAGGATCCGGGCCTTCGTTCTTCAGTAGCGGGGACAGGATTTGAACCTGCGACCTCTGGGTTATGAGCCCAGCGAGCTACCGAGCTGCTCCACCCCGCGTCGCCGTCGTCCTTCTCCGGAGTGCCGGCCTTGTCGCCCTCGGCACCGCCCGTGGGCTGTGCCTGGGCCGCCCGCTCCAGAGCCTCCTGGAGCGCGTCCTGGGCCTTGCCGTAGGCGGGCCAGTCCTGCTCCTTCAGCGCCGCCTCACCGTCCTCGTACGCCTTCTGGGCGTCCGCGATGGCCTTCTTGAGCGCGTCACTGCCGGTGGCCGGCGGCTTGGTGGTGTCACCCGGCGGCTCACTGGGGTCGGGCGGTGTGGTGTCGGCGTCGCCGTCGACCCCGAAGACCGCGTTGAGGGCGTCTCCCAGGTTGTTCTCGAAGACGATCTTCGAACCGTACGAGGCGGCCACCTTGCGCAGCAGCGGGTAGTTCTGCGTGCCACCGCGCGTGTAGACCGGCTCGATGTAGAGGAAGCCACCTTCGAGCGGCACCGTCAGCAGGTTGCCGTACTCGATGTCGGAGTCCGTGCCCTTGAGGTTCCTCACGAACTCGGCGACGTCGTCGTTGCCGTTGAGCTCACTCTGTACCTGGCCCGGGCCCTTCACCGTGGAGGTGACCCGGAGCAGTCTCATCGTGCCGTAGTCCTTGCTGGCCGCGTCCGCGTTCACCGCCATGAAGGCGCCGAGGTTCGGGCGCCCCCTCGGGGTGAACGTGGTGGTCAGCGAGAACGCCTGCTGGTCCTGGCCCGGCATCTTCATGGACAGGTAGTACGGCGGAACGGAACCCGGCTCCTTGTTGGTCGGGTCGTCCGGCACCTGCCACGCGTCGGAGCCGCTGTAGAACTGCGCGGGGTCCTCGACGTGGTAGCGGGTGAGCAGCTCGCGCTGGACCTTGAAGAGGTCCTGCGGGTACCGCAGGTGGTCCATGAGCGTCTGCGGGATCTTCGAACGGTCCTCCACCGTGCCCGGGAACGCCTTGCGCCAGGTCTTGAGGACCGGGTCCTTGGTGTCCCACTCGTAGAGCTTGACCTTGCCGTCGTACGCGTCGACGGTGGCCTTCACGGAGTTGCGGATGTAGTTGACCTGGTTCTGCTGGGCGACGACCGCGCGCTGGTTGGTGGTCAGCGAGTCGGCCGTGGTGTCGCCGAGCGTCGTCCGGGACGCGTACGGGTAGCCGTTCGTCGTGGTGTAGGCGTCGACGATCCACTGGATCCGGCCGTCGACGACCGCCGGGTAGGCGTCGCCGTCGATGGTCAGCCACGGGGCGACCGCCTCGACGCGCTCCTTGGGCGTGCGGTTGTACAGGATGCGCGAGCCGTCACCGATGGCTCCCGAGTACATGATCTGCGGCTCGCTGAACGAGACCGCGTACGCGGCGCGGTTGAAGGTGTTGGAGAGGCTGACCCCGCTGTCGCCCTCGTAGCTGGTGGTCTTCTCGCCGTCCTCCTCGTAGTCGAGCTCCTTCTGGGGCCCGCCGACGATGGAGTACTGCTCGGTCTTCTCGCCGTAGTAGATCCGCTGCTCGTACTTCCCGAACTCACCGGTGGACGGCAGACCCGACTCGGTGAAGTCCGGGGACCCCGTCGGGTTGGTGCCGGTGGTGGTGCCGCGGGCCGCGATGGCGCCGTAGCCGTGGGTGTACGTGAAGTGGTCGTTGATCCAGTTCCGCTTGGGCAGGCCCTGGATGTTCAGCTCACGCAGACCGATGACGGTGTCCTGCTCCTTGCCGTCCTCGCCCTTGTAGCGGTCGACGTCCAGCGTCTTGGGGAACTGGTAGTAGTTCCTGCGCTGCTGGAGCTGCTGGAAGGCCGGGGAGACGACGTTGGGGTCCATCACGCGGTAGCTGGCGGCCGTGTTGGCGGCGGCCCTCAGCTTGGTGTCGTCGCCCGTGGTGGCCTGGCCCGAGTAGTCCTCCATCACCGCGTCGTCGATGTCGTACGCATCGCGTGTCGCGTCGATGTTCTTCTGGATGAAGGGCGCTTCCTTGGCCTGCTCGTTCGGCTGGACCTGGAACTTCTGCACGATCGCCGGGTAGAGCCCGCCGATCAGGATCGCCGAGAGCACCATCAGGCCGAAGCCGATGACCGGCAGCTGCCAGGTGCGGCGCCACAGCGTCGCGAAGAACAGCACGGCACAGATCGCCGCGATGAAGAACAGGATGGTCTTCGCCGGGAGATAGGCGTTCGCGTCGACGAACCGCAGGCCGGTCCAGTTGTCCGCGGCCTTGAAGTCACTGGACTTCACCGCGAGGCCGTACCGGTCGAGCCAGTAGGCCACGGCCTTCAGGGAGACGAAGATGCCGAGCAGCACCGAGAGATGACCGGTGGCCGCGGCGGTGGCGCGGGCGCCGGGGCTGGTGATGCGCAGCCCGCCGTACAGATAGTGGGTCAGGGCGGCGGCGATCAGCGAGAGCACGGTCGCCGCGAAGCCGAAGCCCAGCAGGAAGCGGTACCACGGCAGGTCGAAGGCGTAGAAGGCGACGTCCAGCTTGAACTGGGGGTCCTTCGTGCCGAACGGCACCCCGTTGACGTACATCAGCCAGGTGCGCCACTGGCCGGAGGCGGATGCTCCGGCGATCAGTCCGATGAGCGCGGTGACGGCGAGCAGCACCCACTTCTTGAAGGGGGCGACGCTCATCCGGTAGCGGTCCAGGCTCTGCTGTTCCAGCGACATCGCGCTCAGCGGCGGCCTCAGCCGGTGCGCGAGCCAGATGTTCACGCCGATGGCCAGGGCCATCAGCAGCCCGAAGACGAGGAACAGTCCGATCTTGGTCCACAGGGTGGTGGTGAAGACGGAGGAATACGCGACCGACCGGTACCAGAGCCAGTCCGTCCAGAACCCGGCGAACATGACGAAGGCCATGGCGAGAACCGCCAGGACCCCCAAGGTCATGAGCAGGGTGCGGACGCGCCGGGACGGGCGGCCGACACTGATCCGTGGCCCGGTCGGGCCTCCGCCGCGGTCCGGCATCTGGAAAGCCAACGTGCGCACCTCGAAGTTCGCGGTCGTGTGGAGCGGGCCCAGCGGTCCTAGAACCCACCTATGCAACTTACTGAAGCTTTACCTAGTTCCCGATACCGGGGCCGAAGGAGGCAGGATATTGCCCATGCCCAACGTTTCCCCCGCAGGACCCCCGATGGCAGCGAGCCCGCTCACCGTCGCCGTCCTCGAAATCGACGCCTATGCCTCCACCCTCGGCTGGGACCAGCCCGCCCGGCTGTTCGCCCTGGTCGACACCGCCCGGCTGCGGGTCCAGGAGCCGGGTCTCGCCGCTCAGCTCGGGCTGGACGACGCCGCCTCCACGACCGCTTCCCTCACACCGATCGAGCAGGAGGAGCTGCCCGCCGGTACCGCCCTGGACGACTTCCTCGGCACCATCGCCTGGCCCGACTCCGTGGCCGGCTGCGCCATGACCGTGGAGCGGCTGATGCTGCCGCCGTCCGCCGAGGCCTCCGTACCGGAGGGGCTCAGCGACAAGCAGCTGACCCAGTGGGTCGCCAAGCACCCCGACCGGCAGGAGGTGCGGATGACGGTGGCCGTGCTGCGGGACGGGGCGCGTGAGTCCGCCGTGCGGCTGCGCGAGAAGGACTCCCCCACGGAGGTGCTGACCGGTGCGGGTCTGGTGCCGGGGCTGGCCGAGGCCCTCGCGGCGACGTTCGAGTCCTGACCGGCCTGATGTTCGAGTCCTGACCGGGTCGGCTTACGAGTCCTGGCCGGCCGGAAGTCCGAGTCCTGACCGGGCCCGCCGTCCGCCTCCCGACGCGCTGTCAGCCTGCCGAGCAGCTCGGCAGCGCGTCGGTCTTCCCGGCGCTGATCCGCTCCAGCGACTTCCTGGCGTCGTCGAGGGTCTTGACCCGGACCAGGGTCAGCCCGTCCGGGGTGTCCGAGGCGGCCGCCGCGCAGTTGTCGTCGGGCGTGAGGAAGTAGCGGGCGCCCGCCTCGCGGGCCCCGACGAGCTTCATGTTGATCCCGCCGATCGGGCCGACCTTGCCCGCGTCGTCGATGGTTCCGGTGCCCGCGACGAACTTTCCGCCGGTCAGATTGCCCGGGGTGAGCTTGTCGATGATGCCCAGGGAGAACATCAGCCCGGCACTGGGGCCGCCGACGTCCGCGAGCTCGATGTCGATCTCGAACGGGAACGTGTGGTCGGTCCCGGCCCTGATCCCGACGACAGCCCGCTCCTTGCCGCCCTCCTCCGCGGGGGGCGCCTTCTCGGTGGTGATGGTGATCTTCCGGCCGCCCTCGGGGGCCCGGCCGGCCTTCTCGGCGGCGGCCGCCTCCTTCGCCGGGACGATGGTGAAGGTGACGTTCTCGCCGGGCTGGTGCTTGGTGACGAGCTCGGCGACGTCACCGGGCTCCTCGACCACGGTGCCGTCCACGGCCTTGATCACGTCACCCGCGTGCAGCTTGCCCTCGGAAGGGCTGCCCTTGACGACGGTGGAGACCACGACCTGAGTGGCGACCGGGATGTCCAGCTCCTTCAGGGCGGCGACCTTGGCGCTCTCCTGGGACTGGCTGAACTCCTCGGCGTTCTCCTGGGTCGACTGCTCCTCGGTCTTGCCGTCCGGATAGAGCGTGTCGTGCGGTACGACGACGCTGTCGTGGGCCAGCCAGCCCCAGACGGCCTGGCCCAGGTTCATCCGGTAGTCCGCCCCGGTGACGCGGACCGTCGTCATGTTGAGGTGCCCGGAGGTCGGGTAGGTCTTGCGGCCGGTGATCCGCAGGACCGGTTCGCCACGCGCATCGCCCAGGGTGTTCACCGTCGGTCCGGGAGACATCTCCGAATACGGGACTTTGATGAGCAGGCCTGCGCAGAACAGCACGATGAGGATGAGGGCGGAGGCGAGCATCGTCGCGGTGCGGCGTGGCATGGAACGACAGTACGGGAAGGGCCTGCCCGTCCACCCTCGGGGCCGGTCCGTCCGGGGATCGGCCGGAGCGCGGCGGAAAGGTGGTCACGCGGCGTTCGACGGCCTCAGAGAGCCTCGGAACCGGAGTGCGATTTCTCCATCGCGTCACGGAACCTGGCGTACCCGGCGAGTTCGGTGACATCGCCGGTCGTGCGATTGCGAGCAGCCCAAGAAGCCCATATCGCACCGCCGACAGCAGCGAAAAGTGGAATCAACAGCCAAGCGAGTGCCGCCATCACGACCTCCCTACCCCGTGAGCGACCGAGTGATCGATCTGCAGATTAACGATCCGGAAGACCAACGCTCACGGCAGGGGTGCGGTTACGCAAATCGGGGCTGATGCGCTCCGGTCCGGTTTGCGCTCAGCAGGCCCCGACCCACTCCTCCGTACCGTCGGAGAAACGCTGGTGCTTCCAGATCGGAACCTCGTGCTTGAGGTCGTCGATGAGCTTGCGGCAGGCGGCGAAGGCCTCCGCGCGGTGCGGACAGGCGACGGCAACGACGACCGCCAGATCGCCCACCTCCAGTTCACCCACCCGGTGGACAGCGGCGAGGCCGCGGACCGGGAAGTCGGCGACGACCTTCTCCGCCACTCGGCGCAGCTCGTCCTCGGCCGAGGGATGGCAGGAGTAGCCGAGCGCACCGACGTCCTGTCCGGCGTCGTGATTGCGCACGGTGCCGACGAAGAGGGCGATGCCGCCCGCGGCGTCGTCCCCGACGGCACGGAAGACCTCGTCGACGGAGAGTTCGCTCTCCCGGATCGCCAGCAGCCGGATGGGGTCCGAAGCCGCCTGCTCGCCGGGGTGGTCCTGGGTGCGTGCCATGCCCCCATCGTGCCGTACGGCACCGACATCGCGGAATTGCCTGTTCGACCGGCGGACGCACGGCCGCGTTGGAGCCTCCTACAGACGGCTGCCGACGCCCCGCGAGCGCGGTCAGATGCGGCGTCGGGCCTTGCGGGCGCGGCGGACGAGGGCGGCCGTACCGAGCAGGGCGACGGTGGCTCCGGCGGCGGTGGCGGAGACGGCGGTGGCGTCCTTGCGCCCGAGACGGCGCCCGGCGACGGTGTGGCGTCCCTCGACCTCTTCCAGGAGCGCGCCCAGGACCTCCTCGTTGGTCCACTGCGGCCGCCATCCCACGTCGTGCAGCCGGCTCACGCTGACCACCCAGGGGTGCATCGTGTACGCCAGGTCACCGGCCGGGGACGGGGTGAGCCCGATGCGGTGCAGCCGGGCGGCCGCCCCCAGGGCGACGGCGGAGGGCAGCTCCATCCGGCGTACGCCGCTGAGCTCCTCGACCTCCTCCTGTTCGAGCCAGCCGTCGCAGCCGACCGCGAACTCGCCGTCGATCTTCTCCAGGGCGGCGTACTCCAGGGCCGTCACCAGGTCGTCGACATGGCAGAACTGCCAGGTGGGGCGGGAACCGGCGACAACCAGGAGACGCGGTGACTCGAAGTAGCGGGTCAGCGCGGTGTCGGTGCCGCCGACCAGGACGGTGGGGCGTACGACGGTGACGTTGAGCCCGGGGTGGGCGCGGGGCGCGCGGCGGCCGAGCCGTTCGATCTCCAGGAGGTCGCCGACGCCGGTGGCCTCGGCGGTGGCGCGCAGCTCGGCGTCCTCGGAGAGGGGGACGTCGTTGTCGGGCAGCGCCCCGTAGACCATGGCCGAGGTGCAGAGCACGACCCGGTGGACCCCGGCGGCGGCCGCGGCGGTGAGCACGGTCTGGGTGCCCCGGACGTTGTACGCGGTACGGGCGGCGGGGTCGGTCTCCAGGTCGAGGTCGAGCGCCAGGTGCACGACGACGTCCGCGCCGCGCAGCTTCTCCGCGATGGCCGGATCACGGACGTCCAGGATGTGCCAGGTCGCCTCGGAGACCTCTCCGCGGCGTTCGTCGATCGCGATGACCTGCTTGACCTCGTCGGATGCGGCGAGGCGGGCGGTCAGCAGCTCGCCGACGCCGGTCGCGGCACCGGTGACCGCGACGACGGGGCCCCGGTTCCGGGGGGACCTGGGGCGTTTCTTCTCGGGCGTGCTTTCGGGCGGGGGGTCGGTCAGGTTTCGCGCTGCGCGAACCTGCGGATCTGGGGAACTCACCGGGCGTCTCCAGCGGTTGTCTTCAGTACGTACCCGAATGACGCGTACGTACCAGGTGGCGTCCATCCTGCCGCAGGCCGGGAGTCGGCGGAGCACTGAGGCCCGAAGCGGGCGTGGTGTCTACGCTGGATGGTGATGTCGGGCAGTCGCCGCCGGTTCGAGCCGGCGGCCCTACGAGCCGAGGAAACCCGTGAGTGACACCCCATTCGGATTCGGCCTTCCGCCGGAGGAGCCGGAGAACGGCGACGAGGGCAAGAAGAAGGACCCCACCGAAGGTGGGCAGAGCGCGGGCGGGCCCGGAGGCCCGTTCGGATTCGGGCCGGGGGCGGGCGGGGACAACCCGTTCGCCGCGATGTTCGGCTCGATGAACCCGAACGATCTCGGTGCGGCCTTCCAGCAGCTCGGCCAGATGCTGAGCTACGAGGGCGGTCCCGTGAACTGGGACATGGCCAAGCAGATCGCCCGGCAGACCGTCTCGCAGGGGACGGCCGACGGCACCAAGGACGCGAGCGTCGGCGCCTCCGAGCGGACGGCGGTCGACGAGGCGCTGCGGCTGGCCGACCTCTGGCTGGACGGTGTGACGTCGATGCCCTCCGGTTCGCTCTCCACCGTGGCGTGGAGCCGTGCGGAGTGGGTCGAGGCCTCGCTGCCGGCCTGGCAGCAGCTGGTCGACCCGGTGGCCGAGCGGGTGGGCCTGGCGATGGGCGATGTGCTGCCCGAGGAGATGCAGGCCATGGCGGGCCCGCTGATCGGCATGATGCGGTCGATGGGCGGCGCCATGTTCGGCCAGCAGATCGGGCAGGCCGTGGGCACGCTGGCCGGTGAGGTGGTCGGGTCGACGGACATCGGGCTGCCGCTGGGTCCGGCGGGCAAGGCCGCGCTGCTCCCGCTGAACGTGGCGCAGTTCGGCAAGGACCTCAGCGTCCCGCAGGACGAGGTGCGGCTGTATCTGGCGCTGCGCGAGGCCGCCCACCAGCGGCTCTTCGCCCATGTGCCGTGGCTGCGCTCGCATCTGTTCGGTGCCGTCGAGGCGTACGCACGCGGGATCAAGGTCGACACCAGCAAGCTGGAGGACGTCGTCGGCCAGTTCGACCCCTCGAACCCCGAGCAGCTGCAGGACGCCCTTCAGCAGGGCATGTTCCAGCCCGAGGACACGCCCGAGCAGAAGGCCTCCCTGGCCCGTCTGGAGACGGCTCTGGCGCTCGTCGAGGGCTGGGTGGACGCGGTGGTCCACGAGGCCGCGAAGTCCCGGCTGACCTCGTCGGACGCCCTGCGCGAGACGATGCGCCGGCGCCGTGCCTCCGGTGGCCCGGCCGAGCAGACGTTCGCCACGCTCATCGGTCTCCAGCTGCGCCCGCGCCGGCTGCGGGACGCCTCGCGCCTGTGGGCCTCGCTCACCGACGCCCGGGGCCTGGAAGGGCGCGACGCCCTGTGGGCGCACCCGGACATGCTGCCGACGGCGCACGACCTGGACGACCCGGACGGCTTCGTCCACCACGAGCAGGCCGACTTCTCCGAGCTGGACAAGATGCTCGGCGAGGCCGCGAAGGGCCCGCAGAAGCCCGCCGCGGAGAAAGACGCCCCGGACAAGGACACCGGCGACGACTCGGAAGACGGCAAGGACGGCCGCGACCAGTGACCCTGCACGACGACGCCACCCTCGTACTGAAGGGTTACGCCCCCGAAGGCGAGGCAGGCGGTGACCAGGCTGAGCTGCGTCAGGCCTACCTCGACCACCTGGCGCACCACCAGGACGGCATGTGGAAGGCGTGCGGGGCCGGGCATCTGACGGCCAGCGCCCTGGTGATCGATCCGGAGCGGGGGAAGGTGCTGCTCACCCTGCACCGCAAGCTGCGGATGTGGCTCCAGATGGGCGGGCACTGCGAGGAGCAGGACGCCACCCTGGAGGCGGCGGCGCTCCGTGAGGCGACGGAGGAGTCCGGGATCACGGGACTCACTCTGCTGCCGGGCGGGCCGGTCCGGCTGGACCGGCACCCCATCCCGTCCCCCTGCAACTGGCACCTCGACGTCCAGTACGCCGCGCTGGCCCCGGCCGGAGCGGCGGAGCGGATCAGCGAGGAGTCCCTGGAGCTGCGCTGGTTCGGCTACGAGGACGTGGCGTCGGTGGCCGACGCCTCCGTCGTACGGCTGCTGGAGGCGACGCGGTCCCGGCTGTAGCAGGTAGATGTGCGTAAGGGGCGGCCTCTGTGGAGGCCGCCCCTTACCGCTGTGTCCGGTCGGTGCCGGTCAGTTCCAGGCGTTGTTCTGGTTCTGGCCGTGGGATCCCTGCTGGCCCATGCCGAACTGGGCGCGGGCGCCCTGGCCGATCTGGGCGTTCTGCGGGGGCATGACCTCACTCGGCTGGACCAGGGCGAAGCCCTGTCCGAGGAAGCTGAGCTCCCAGCCCTCGCCGGTGTTGCCACGGCGCCGGAAGACGCCGCTGGAGTGCGTCTGGGCCTGCATCTGCACCCGCAGGGCGCTGGACCAGGCCACGATGGCGTCGGCGTCCACGTTGACGTACTTGTCGGGCGTGACCTGCATCATCAGCGGCTGGCCGGAGGTCATGAGGGCGACCTTGCCGGTGCCTGTGATGTTGAGCTGGTACTTGCCGCTGCCGGAGATCCCGTACTGGCTGTCCACCGCGATGACCTCGGTGTGCAGCGAGGAGTCGAGCGCGAGGACGTAGGAGCTGTCCACGGTCATCCCCTCCCGGTCGACGTCCACGACGTGGATGTACTGGGCGAGGTTGGCGAAGTAGACCGTGCCCCGGCCGGAGACCCGCATCAGGTCGAGGCCCTCACCGGTGTGCGCGCGGGCGCGCCGCTGGCCCTGCGACTGGTACTCGCCGTCGAAGTCCATCAGTCCCTGGTAGGCGACCATGGCGCCCTTACGGGCCAGGATGTCGTCCTGCCCGGTCAGCGCCACCCGCAGGAGCTGCGGGTTCTGGATCGTGTACCGGTCCTGGGACTGCTGCTCGGTGTAGTTGAAAAGCGGACTCTGCATGGTGTGTTCCCCTCCCCTCAGTTCCGGATCCGCAGGCGGTCCGTACTGTCCTCGCTCGGCTGGACGACGACGATGCCCTCTCCGGAGAAGGCCATCTGGTACGCCTCGCCGCTGCCGCGGCCGATCAGCGCGCCGGCCTTGAAGCTGCGCTTGCCCTTCACCTTGAGGTTCGTGGACCAGGCGACGAGGGCGTCCGGGTCGACGTACGTCTCGTCGTCACCGCGTCCGCAGTCGACGACGATCGGGGTGCCCCGGGAGGTGATGGCCACCCAGCCTGTGCCCTGGACGACGACGTTCCACAGCCCCTGTCCGGCGAACTTGGCCATCCCCTTGACCTTCTCGACGCCCCAGGTGAGGTGCGCGTCGAAGGCGAGGAGGTTGGTGCCGTTGACCGAGATGGCCTCGTTGTTCAGGTTGATGACGACCACGTCGGCGCCGTAGTCGGCGAGATAGAGCAGTCCGTCGCCGGAGCACTTCATGACGGGTGCGCCCTCACCGGTGATCCACTGCGAGGCGATCTGCCGGGCGGCGGGCGGGTTGGGCTCGTACTGGATGAACCCCTCGTACGCCACCATCGAGCCGGTGCGCGCGTAGAGGTCCTGCCCGGAGGCCATGGCGACCTTGAGCATGGCCGAGCCGTGGTTCTCCATCCGGGCCGTGACGGGGGTCGGGGCGAAGCCCGCGAGTTGCTGGTTCATGACGGGCTCCCTCAGACCTCGTAGGGCTGGACGACGATGAAGTTGCCGGGGGCTCCCCGGAACTGGAGGTTCACGGTCTCCCCGCTGTGTCCCGGGTACGCGTTGCGGCGCAGCCGGACCTGGCTGGAGACGATCACCTGGGAGGCGGCCGACCAGGCCACCACCGCGTTGCAGTCGGCGAACGTGGTGGGGGTGACCGGCAGGACGACCGGGGTGCCGTGGGTCTTGATGATCACGGTGCCGGTGCCCTGGAACTGCATGGTGAACAGGGCGCCGCCGGGGATGCCGTGCCCCTCGACCCGGCGGACCTCGTACTGGAGGGACTCGTCGAAGGCGAGGACGCTCTCGGCGGAGACGCAGATGGCGTCGCCCTGGAGCTCGATGGGGTGCAGGTACGAGCCCTCCTCGGCGAGGAAGACCTGGCCTCGGCCGGTACAGCGCATCAGCTGCATCTCCTGGCCGGTTGCGTTGCCGACGGCCCGTCCGACGAAGCCGGCGCTCTTGTAGCCGAAGTCGACCTTGCCCTGGTACATCACCATGCTGCCCTGGCGGGCCAGCACACCGGCCCCGCCCATGGTCAGGTCGACCCGCATGAGCTGCTTGTTCTGCGGGGTCCACCGCTGCCCGGTGGGCGTCTCCTTGTACAGCTGGAGGGCCGCGTGGAGCCCGGCCCCGGCGGCCGGAGGGCCCTGGGGCACGCCTTGCGGCCCGCCGGGGGGCTGCTGCCCGAAGGGGGCGGGCTGGCCGTACGGGGCCGGGGCCGGCTGGCCGTAGGGAGCGGGCGCGGGCTGGCCGTAAGGCGGCGTGCCCTGGCCGGGGACCTGGCCTGGGACCTGGCCTGGGACCTGGCCGAACTGCGGCTGCGGGGGCGGCGGGGGCTGGTGAGCGGGCTGGCCGTACGGGGCCGGGGCCGGGGGCGCCTGCGGGGTGAGCGGCGCCGCGATCGTGGGCGCGGCGTGCATCGGCTGCTGCGGTGCGGGGGCGGGCGCGGGCGGGGCTCCGAAGGACGGCGCGGGCTGCGGGGCCTGGGGGGCGGGAGGTGCGGGCGGGGCGGCGAAAGCCGGGGGCGCGGTGGCCTGGGCCGGCGGGGCGAAGCCCGGGGCCGCCTGCGGGGCGGCCGGCGCCTCTTCCTCCTCGGCGACCTCGCCGCCGAAGTTCTTCAGGAGCGCGTCGAGACCGCCGTCGAAGCCCTGGCCGACGGCGGCGAAGCGCCAGACGTCCTTCAGGTAGAAGTCACCGAGCATCACCGCGCGCTCGGTGGTGAACTCCGACCCGGTGAAGGCGTATCTGACCACTTCCTCGCCGCCCGCGACGATCCGGATGTACCCGGGGCCGACCTGCGACATCTGTCCGGCACCGTCGAGGGTGGCGGTGAAGGAGAGCTTGTGGATGGTGGCCGGGATGCGGTCGAGCGTGACGCGGAAGGACTCGGTGTCGCCGGACTGCGGGCCGAGGAGCTGAATCGACTCCTCGGGCGATTTCGGCTGGTTGAAGAAGATGAAATACCGGTCGTCCGAGAGCTTTTCGTCGGCATCCAGGCCGAAGCAACTGATGTCGAAGGTCAGTCCAGGGGCGGCGATCTGCACACCTACGTACAGATCTGTCCCCGGTGTGAGATCACTGATCTTGGCCTTGTGGCCTCGTTGGAATTCCCTGGCCATACGTAACGACCGTCCCCCATCCCGAAGGTGAATGCGTCGCGTCAGGCTAACCGCAAACCGCGACATCCGGCCAAGCCGGTACAGACCCGGTACAGAATCGCCGAACACGGCTCATCGGAAGCGCCGCGTGCGCCGGTCTCACTCCTCGGGTGCGGCGGGCGGCTGGGGCAGCTGGTCGGCCGCCACCACTCCTTCGAGGTAGCCGCGGGCCCGCTCGGTGCGGGGATACGCCTCCAGCAGCCGCCAGAACCCCGGGCCGTGGCCGGGGACGAGCAGATGGGCCAGCTCATGGAGGAGTACGTAGTCGACGACGTACTCCGGCATGCCCTGGAGCCGGTGCGAGAGCCGGATGCTGCCCTCGGTGGGGGTGCACGAGCCCCAGCGGGTGTTCTGGTTGGTCACCCAGCGAACCGAAGCGGGCTGGGCCCTGCCGTCGAAATACTGGGCGGACAGCCGCTCCGCCCGCTCCGTGAGCTCGGTGTCCCCGAGGACCCGCTTGCTCTCCTGGGCGGCGAGCTTGTCGAGCATCACGCCCACCCAGCGCCGCTCCTCCGCCTCCGACATCCGGGCGGGGATGAGCACGATCGTGCGGCCGCCCTCCCGGTACGCGGAAACCGACTTCCTGCGCCGGGTGCTCCTGCGGACCTCGACCGCGCTCGCCACCGGGGCGCGGGGCGCACGGGCGGCCGCGCCGGGCTGAGGGCTCACGGCGCTGCGCATGGGGGTCTCCCCGGCGACGCCGGGTGACGGGTCTGCGGGCACGCCCCGACGTTACCCGCTGTCAGTGGGGGAAGTCCCGCCTCCGGGTCCGTTCGCCACCGATCCTCTCCACTCCCCGCACCTCGCTTCGCACCATGAGCCGCACTATTGAATGACTGATCCCGCTACCTGTGGACAACTCCGAGCACGCTTCGTCGCGGGCGCGCATTCTGGCAATGGTTCGACTGGCAATGGCTCGACGCGGCCGGGAATCCTCCCGAGCTCGCGGTCACGACACCGATCGGGGGAAAGCCGTGCGTCTCGGTGGAGAAGTCCGGGGAGAAGTCCGGGGAGAAGTCCTGCATCCGATGTTGAAGCCCGCGCTGCGCCGGGCATGGCGCGGACGGAACACCGTGCAATTCGGGGTGACCCCCGCCCACGCCGTGACGCTCGGCCCGGTGGACATCGCGACGGGGAGCTTTCTGGAGCTGCTCGACGGGACACGCGGCCTGCCGCTGCTGCGGGAGGAGGCCCGGACCCTGGACCTGTCGGACCGTCATGTGGACGTCCTGGTCCGGCGGCTGGCGGAGGCGGGCCTTCTCGACGATCCGCGGGCCGCGGGCCCCCAGGCGGATGTCCTGCGCCACCGGGCCGAGGTGATGGAGCGTCAACGCCCCGATGTCGCCTCGCTCTCCGTCGTCCACCCCGGGCCGGGCGAGGGACTGCGCCGGATGGCGGCCCGGCGGGCGATGCGGGTCCAGGTGCGGGGCGCGGGCCGGGTCGGCGCGTCGATCGCCGCGGTGCTGTCCGGCTCGGGGGTGGGCCAGGTGGAGGTGCTGGACGGGGGCCGGGCCGAGCCGGGGGACGTGGCGCCGGCCGGACTTCCGGCGGCGGCCGTGGGGGAACGGCGGGACACGGCGGCCCGCCGGCTCGTCCGCCGGGCCGCCGCCGGGCCCGCGCCCCGGTCGGCGGGGGCGGAGCGGGGTGCGGGCGACGGGCAGCCCGGTCTGTCGCTGATCATCGTCGCGCCCCGGGACGGCCTCTCGGTGTACGCGCCGGTCCCGGACACCGCGGCTCCCTGGATCGCGTCGGGCACGCCTCATCTCTATGCGGGAGTCATCGAGGCCACCGGGGTGGTCGGCCCGCTCGTGCTTCCGGGCGGCACCGGCTGCGCGGGGTGTCTGGAGCTGCACCGCGCGGACCGGGATTCGCAGTGGCCCCGGATGCTGGCGCAGTGGCGCTCGGGGCGGCGGGGTGTGGTGCCCGCCTGCGATCTGGGGCTGGCCACAGCGGTCGCCGGGCTCGCCGCGGCCCATGCCCTGTCCTTCCTGGACGGGGAGCTGCCGGCCAGCACCGGGGCGCGCTGGGAGGCCGCGCTGCCCCTGCTGGACTGGCGGAGCGAGCGGATCGGCCCCCATGCCGACTGCTCGTGCGGGGCGGCCGAGCACGCCGAGGGGGAAGGGGCCTCCGGCTCCGTTCCGGCGCAGGACACAATGGCCGGGTGACCGCCGCCGCCGGAGAGACACCGGCGGCCCCAGCGGCACGGCAGTCTGGGAACTGGAGGGGCACATGTCTGATCTTCCCCGGAAGGCGGTTACGCGTACGGCCAAGCTGGCCGCGCTCCCGCTCGGCTTCGCCGGCCGTGCCACCTGGGGTCTGGGCAAGCGGATCGGCGGCAGATCCGCCGAGCTGGTCGCCCGCGAGGTGCAGCAGCGCACGGCGGACCAGCTGTTCAAGACCCTGGGCGAGCTGAAGGGCGGGGCCATGAAGCTGGGCCAGGCCCTCTCCGTCTTCGAGTCGGCGCTGCCCGAGGAGATCGCGGGCCCCTACCGGGCCGCGCTGACCAAACTCCAGGAGGCCGCGCCGCCGCTGCCCGCCGCCACGGTCCACGCGGTGCTCGCCGAGCGGATCGGCGAGGACTGGCGGGAGTACTTCCTGGAGTTCGAGGACAAGCCGTCGGCCGCCGCCTCGATCGGGCAGGTGCACCGGGGGGTGTGGCACGACGGCCGGGAGGTCGCCGTGAAGGTGCAGTATCCCGGGGCGGGCGAGGCGCTGCTCTCGGACCTCACCCAGCTCAGCCGCTTCGCCCGGCTGCTCGGCCCGCTGGTCCCGGGGATGGACATCAAGCCGCTCATCAAGGAGATGCGCGACCGGGTGTCGGAGGAGCTGGACTACGAGCTGGAGGCGGAGGCCCAGCGGGTCCACGCGGAGGAGTTCGCGGACGACCCCGATGTGGTGATCCCCGGGGTGGTGCACCAGTCCGACCAGGTGCTGGTGACCGAGTGGATGGACGGGGTGCCGCTGGCCGACGTCATCGCGGAGGGTACGGCGGAGCAGCGGGACCGGGCCGGGCAGCTGCTGGCGCGCTTCCTCTTCTCGGGCCCGGCCCGCACCGGCCTGCTCCACGCCGACCCGCACCCGGGCAACTTCCGGCTGCTGTCCCCGGCGGAGGCCCAGGAGGAGGCCCCGGAGAACCCGGACGGCTCGGACGAAGAGGGTGCCGAGGCCGGTGAGTGGCGGCTGGGGGTGCTGGACTTCGGCACGGTGGACCGGCTGCCGGGCGGGCTGCCGGGGACCATCGGTGAGTCACTGCGGATGACGCTGGAGGGCGACGCGGCCGGGGTGTACGGGCTGTTGCGCGCCGAGGGGTTCGTGAAGGAGTCGATCGACCTGGAGCCGGACGAGGTCCTCGACTATCTGCTCCCGATCATCGAACCGGCGCAGGTGGAGGAGTTCGCCTTCTCCCGGGGCTGGCTGCGGGACCAGGCGGCCCGGATAGCCGATCCGCGTTCCCCCGCCCACCAGCTCGGCAGGCAGCTGAACCTCCCTCCCTCCTACCTTCTGATACACCGGGTCACGCTCAGCACGATCGGGGTGCTGTGCCAGCTCGGCGCGGCGGTCCGGCTGCGGGACGAACTCGAAGCGTGGCTGCCGGGGTTCGTGGCGGAGTCCGAGGAGCCGGTGTTCACGCCGGAGAGCCGGGAGCCGGAGCCGGAGTCGGTCCCGGAGGGCGGCGCGTAGGCCGGGGTCACCACCAGAGGGAGTCGAGGCGGCTCTCGATCGCTCTGATGTGGAGGCGGGCGCAGGTCTCGCAGAAGTGGAGGCGGCGGCCGTCCTCCACGGAGGAGAGCCAGGTCACCGGGGCCGTGTCGCCTTCGGCGGCGGTGCCGCAGCGGGAACAGACCACCGGTCCGGCAGGCGGTTGTTCGGGGGGATGCGTGTCCTCGTCCACCTGGTGACGATATCCCCGCGCCCAGGCCCCGGCAGCACAACGCACCGCGGGGCCGTCCTCGTTCGGACGGCCCCGCGGTCGGGTGTGGTGCTCCGGCGTGGAGCGGAGAGGCGGGGCCTCTCAGTGCGTACCGGCCATCAGTGCATGACGGCCATGGCCAGCGCCCGGCGGGCGCGCAGCGAGGCGCGCTCCGCTCGGCGCTGCATCCTGCGGGCGGCGACGAGGCGCACCGCTTGGCGGTCCACCTGGGCCTCCCGCAGACGGTCGTGCATATGCGCACGGGCCAGGGCTTCTGGGATGAGTTGCATCTCGCGGGTCCTGTTCTGACGCGAGTCGTTCGCGCCGATGATGGTGACGTCGGGGGTGGCGGAGCCGACGGGCTCCTTCGTGGGGGTGATCATTGGTGCCTGATTCCGGGGGTCATGGGTCTGCGGACGGTCGATGGTTCCCAGGCGCAGCCACCGCGTGGGGGCGGGGGCGCCGCATTCGGCGGTCACGCTGCGACCGGGTTCTTGCGCGGACGGCCACGCGGCCGCTTGCGGGCCACGACGACACCCTGGACGAAGAGCTCGCCGCCCCAGACGCCCCACGGCTCGCGCCGCTCCTTGGCACCGGCGAGGCAGGCCTCGACGAGCGGGCAGGTACGGCAGAGGGACTTGGCGTACTCGACGTCGGCCGGGGACTCGGCGAAGAAGACCTCCGGGTCGTACGAGCGGCAGGGGACGGGTACGCCGAGGTTCTCGATGGCGTCGTCGAGCGCGGTGAGCGCGGTGAGGGGGAGCAAGGTGGAGTCCTCCGTGGAGCCGGGCGGGGAGATCGAGTCGGACTGCGGTACTGACGGGGCGTGCGCTTCGAGTTGCACGGTGGGTGGTGTCCTCGTCTGGTCGTGCCGGCCTGTTGGCCGGTTGGCGGCTGGTACTGCTGGCCCGAGGCGCCTTCGGGGTGTCCCGTCCGTTCGGACAAAACAAAAGGGCCGCGGATCCCGAGTGGGGTTCCGCGGCCCTGAGGCGCCGGCCTGATGCTGCATCAGGCTGGATCGCTCCAGGGTTCAGGCCCACGGAAGGCCCACATCGTGTGGTGGTGCTGCGTCTGCTTCTTGGCTCCGGCACCGGCTGCCGCAAAGGCATAGGCCTGAGCCTGTGCATCCTTCGCTACTGCTGCCGCCGGTGCCTCGATCGGTCGCTCATTGCGCTCCCGCATCACGGGGAGGCTCGCCAGGGACAGCTGGCTGACGGCGGAGATGCCGGACAGACCGGTGGCGCGGAGCGAAGCGACCGAGGAGCGGGTGAGGCCGAGCGAGCAGGCGGAGACGACCGAAAGACCGGTCATTTTCTGGGTTTCGATGATGCTGATCACTTCAATCGCCTCCTCTCGGCGTCTAGGGTGACCGGCCGGAGCCGGTCGCGCGTATTCGGATAAGTACAGCACGGAGTCAGGGCTTCAGAGAAGTCGCTGTTCCCGTGGTTAAGAACCTATGGTGACGACTGGTGCGGGCGCAAACTATTTTCTGGACGAGTTTTTCTCAGCCCTCTCCGTCGCCCTCCTCGGGCTCCTCACCGACCGTCTCACCTGCGCAGATGGCGAGTACGTCGGCTCCGAAACGGGTCAGCTTCCGGTTCCCGACGCCGGCGATGACGACCAGCTCCCCCTCGGTGGACGGCACCGCCTCGGCGATGGCCATCAGCGTCTTCTCGGTGAAGACGCAGTAGTCCGGCTGGCTGAGCCGGGCCGCCTGGCCGGCGCGCCAGTCCAGCAGCCGGCCGTACAGCGCCTCGTCCATGTCGGACGGGCACTCCTCGCACCGCATCAGCTTCATCTCGCCCGCGTCGGTGAGGGGCCGGCGGCAGACCCGGCACCGCGCCGTCTGCCGGGTCCTGGGCTCGACGGCCTCGGTCCGCCCCGCGGCCGCCGCCGGGGCCCGGCCGGTGCCCCGGTCGATCCCCCCGCCGCCTCCGGCCCCTCCCCGGGCGCCGAGCGCCGCCGAGCCCGGGCGCAGCCCGTTCAGGAACCGGGTGGGCCTGCGGCTCGCCCGTCCGCCGGGGGAGCGCGCCAGGGACCAGGAGAGCGAGAGGTGGAGGCGGGCGCGGGTGACGCCGACGTACAGCAGGCGGCGCTCCTCCTCGACCTGCTCGTCGGTCTTGGCGTACGCGATCGGCATCATGCCCTCGGTCAGCCCGACCAGGAACACCGCGTCCCACTCCAGGCCCTTCGCCGAGTGCAGCGAGGCCAGCGTGACGCCCTGGACCGTCGGGGCGTGCTGGGCGGCGGCCCGCTCGTCCAGCTCCCGGACCAGGTCGGTGAGGGTCGCCCCGGGCTTGGCCGCCTCGAAGTCCTCCGCCAGCCGCACCAGCGCGGCCAGCGACTCCCAGCGGTCGCGCACCGCCCCCGACCCGGCGGGCGGGCGGGTGGTCCAGCCCTTCGTGGAGAGCACCGCCCGCACCTGGGAGGGCAGTCCCTCCGCTCCGTCGAGCAGGGAGTCGTTGCGCCCGGCGCGGGCGGCGCCGCGCAGGGCGGTGCCCGCCTCCCGGACCTCGGCCCGCTCGAAGAACCGTTCGGCGCCGCGCAGCTGGTAGGCCACGCCCGCGTCGGCGAGGGCTTGCTCGTAGACCTCCGACTGGGAGTTGACCCGGTAGAGGACGGCGATCTCGCCGGCCGGGACGCCTGCCGCGATCAGGTCGCGGATGCGGCGGGCGGTGGCCTCGGCCTCGTGGGGCTCGTCGGGATACTCCGCGTAGACCGGCTCGGGGCCCTTGTCGCGCTGCGAGACCAGCTCAAGACGGTGGTCGGCGGCCTTGCCGCGGGCCTGGCTCAGCAGGCCGTTGGCGAGGTGGACGACCTGGGGGGTGGAGCGGTAGTCCCGCACCAGCTTGACCACCGTCGCGCCGGGGTGGCGGGTGCGGAAGTTCAGCAGGTGGTCGGGGGTGGCACCGGTGAAGGAGTAGATCGTCTGGCTGGCGTCCCCGACCACGCAGAGGTTGTCCCGGTCCCCCACCCAGAGGTCGAGCAGCCGCTGCTGGAGCGGGCTCACGTCCTGGTACTCGTCGACCACGAAGTGCTGGTACTGGCCGCGCACGTGGTCGGCGATGTCGTGCCGGTCCTGGAGGATGCCGACGGTGAGCAGCAGCACGTCCTCGAAGTCGATCACCGACCGGTCGCGCTTGAGCTGCTCGTACGTGGAGTAGATCTGGGAGAGCACCGCCGGGTCGCGCGGGGCGTCCCGCTGGGTCTTGGCGACGGCGGCCGGATAGTCGGCGGGCACGGTCTGGGTGACCTTGGCCCACTCGATCTCGCTGGTGACGTCCCGCAGCTCGTTGCGGTCGAGCCGGAGCTCGCAGCGGGCGGCGGCCTCGGCGACCAGCTGCACCTTCCGCTCCAGCAGCCGGGGCAGCTCACCACCGACTGCTTTCGGCCAGAAATACTGGAGCTGCCGGAGCGCCGCGGAGTGGAAGGTCCGCGCCTGGACCCCGGTCGCGCCGAGCTGCCGGAGCCGTCCGCGCATCTCGCCGGCGGCCCGGTTGGTGAAGGTGACGGCGAGGATCGTGGCGGGCTGGAGGATGCCCGCCCGCACCCCGTACGCGATGCGATGGGTGATCGCGCGGGTCTTGCCCGTGCCCGCTCCGGCCAGCACGCACACCGGTCCGTGCAGGGCGAGAGCCACCTCGCGCTGCTCGGGGTCGAGCCCGTCGAGCACGGCGTCCGGGGTCTCGGGAACCTGCGGGAAGAGGGTGGAGTGCGTTGCTGCTGTCACCCCGCCATGCTGCCAGGTCCCGAGGGACGGATGCGGCGGTTGTCCACAGGGGTGAGGTATTCGTCGTACTGATGCGGGGACGTACTGATCCGGGGACGCGGGGACGACGGCTCCGGTGCGGTGGTGGGAATGGTGGCCGCCTCCCGTACGTTCCACTCGGTGCGGGAAGGCGGCGCAGGCCGCCGGGCCGCATGTGACGCTGCCGGCCGCGCAGCGGGACGGACGAGACAAGGGAGCGCCACCGACATGGCGGGCACTGTGACGATGTACAGCACGACCTGGTGCGGCTACTGCCGTCGGCTCAAGGGCCAGATGGACCGCGAGGGCATCGCGTACAACGAGGTCAACATCGAGCACGACGCGGACTCGGCGGCGTTCGTCGAGAAGGCGAATGGCGGAAACCAGACGGTCCCGACGCTGCTGATCGTTTCCGAAGCCGGCACCGAGTCCGTGATGACGAACCCGTCGCTCGCCCAGGTGAAGCAGGCCCTGGCCGCCTGACGCCCCGAGCTTCCACGAAGGCCCCCGGCGGATGCCGGGGGCCTTCGTATGTCCCGTTCAGTTCGTGCGGTTCAGGCTGCCCGGCCTCGGCAGCGGCTTCCCGTACCAGAGCTCGATCAGCCGGGCGGCGATCGAGATGCCGAACGGGGGCATGACCTCGCCGGACTCGAAGGCGGCGGTGAGGTCCTCGCGGGAGAACCAGCGGGCCTCCTCGATCTCCTCGCCGTCGACGGTGATCTCCGAGGAGGTCGCCCGGGCCATGAAGCCCAGCATCAGGCTGGAGGGGAAGGGCCACGGCTGGCTGGCGATGTACTCGACCTCGCCGACGGTGACGCCCGCCTCCTCGTACACCTCGCGGACCACGGACTGCTCGATCGACTCCCCCGGCTCGACGAACCCGGCGAGCGTGGAGAAGCGGCCCTCGGGCCAGTGCACCTGGCGGCCGAGCAGCGCGCGGTCCTGGTCGTCGGTGACGAGCATGATGACCGCCGGGTCGGTGCGCGGGTAGTGCTCGGCGCCGCAGGCCTGGCAGCGGCGGATGTGCCCGGCCGCCGCGATGACGGTGCGCTCGCCGCAGCGGGAGCAGAAGCGGTGCAGGCGCTGCCAGTTCTCCAGGGCGACCGCGTGCACCATCAGGCCCGCGTCGCGGGGGCCGAGCAGCAGGCCCGCCTCGCGCAGTCCGGCCGGGCGGGCCGACTGGTCCATGCGGCCGGGCAGCGAGTCCTTCTGGAGCGCGAAGTAGCTGACGCCCTCCTCGTCGGTGCCGAGGAAGTAGCGGTGGGTCTCGGTGACCGGGGCCTCGAAGGCCGGGGTCATCACGATGGAGGTGCCGCCTTCGGGGGTGTCGTCGATCAGCACCTGCCCGCCGGAGACGACGAAGACGCGGGTCGTCGGGTGGCTCCACGCCACGGCCAGCCACGCCTCGTCGAGGCGGTGGTGCGCCGCGCGGTCGATGCCGCTGGGCGCGGTGAGGCCGATCGGGCGGTCTGCGGTGGCGTTGTCGAAGGTGCTCACAGGTGCTTCCTACTCCCCCTGGGTGGATCGGGTGTGCACAGGTTCGTGGAGGTGTGCAGAGGACTCGGTGTGCAGAGGACTCAGAGTGCCGTGGCCATCTCGCCCCACAGGTACGCGGTCGTCTCCACGCCCTTCAGCAGCAGGTCCAGCTCGACCTTCTCGTCGGGGGCGTGCCAGCCGTCGGAGGGTACGGAGATGCCGAGGAAGAGGACGGGGGCGCCGAGGACGTCCCGGAGGTCGGCGGCCGGTCCTGAGCCTCCCTCGCGGGTGAAGAGGATCTTCTTGCCGAAGGCGCGGCCCATCGCCCGGGCCACCGCCTGGAGGGCGGGGTGGTCCAGCGGGGTCAGACAGGGGCGGGTGGCGGGCTGGAAGGCGATCCGGTGCCGGATGCCTGCCGGAACGCGGGACTCCACCCAGGCGCGGACGCTCTCCTGTACGCGGTCGGGGTCCTGGCCGTCGACCAGACGGAAGCTGATCTTCACCAGGGCCGAGGACGGGATGATCGTCTTGCTGCCGGCGCCCTGGTAGCCGCCGCCGATCCCGTTGACCTCGGCGGTGGGGCGGGCCCAGACGCGCTCCAGCGTGGAGTACCCGGCCTCGCCGGAGGCCGCCTGCGACTTCGCCGTACGCAGCCAGGTGGCCTCGTCGAAGGGGAGCTGGGCGAAGAGGGCCCGCTCGGTGTCGGTGAGGTCGGTGACCCCCTCGTAGAACCCGGGGATCGCGACGCGGCCGTCCTCGTCGTGGAGGGCGGCGACCAAGCGGGCGATCTCGGTGGCCGGGTTGGGGACGGCTCCCCCGAACGATCCGGAGTGGATGTCCTGGGCGGGGCCGTACAGCTCGATCTCGCACTCGGCGAGGCCGCGCATGCCGGTGCAGACGGTCGGCGTCTCCTCGTCCCACATGCCGGTGTCCGAGACGATCACGGCGTCGGCGGCGAGGCGGGCGGCGTGCTGTTCGGCCAGGGCGCGGAAGTTTGGGGAGCCCGACTCCTCCTCGCCCTCGATCAGCAGCTTGAGGGTGACGGCCGGAGTCGTACGGCCGGTGGCGGCGAGGTGGGCGCGGACGCCGAGGGTGTGGAAGAGCACCTGGCCCTTGTCGTCGGCGGCGCCGCGTCCGTACATCCGGCCGTCCCGGATCACCGGCTCGAACGGGTCGGTGGCCCAGCCGTCCTCGTGGGCGGCGGGCTGCACGTCGTGGTGGCCGTAGACCAGGACCGTCGGGGCGTCCGGGTCCTCGCTGGGCCACTCGGCGAAGACCGCCGGGGCGCCGGGCGTCTCCCAGATCTCGGTGACCGGGAAACCGGTCTCCTTGAGCTTGGCGGCCAGCCACTCGGCGCTGCGCCGTACGTCCCCGTCGTGCTCCGGCTGCGCGGATACGGACGGGATGCGCAGCCACTCGGCGAGGTCGTCGAGGAAGGCTGCGCGGTGCTGTTCGGTGTACGTACGGACGGCGCTGTCCGGGGTCTCGCTCATGCTCTTGAGCCTATCCGTCCTCGGGGGCCGGCTCGTCCAGCAGGATCCGCTCCAGCTCGGCCCGGCCGGGCAGCCCTTGGGGATGGGCGGTCTCCCCGGTGCGTACGTAGAGGAAGGTGGCGGTGACCGCGTCGAGGGGCAGGCCGTGCAGCTCGGCCCAGGCGAGCCGGTAGACGGCGAGCTGGAGCGGGTCGGCGGTGCGGTGGCGGGTGGTCTTCCAGTCGACGATCTCGTAGGTGTCACCCGTGCGGTACACGGCGTCGATCCGGCCCCGGATCACCCGGCCGGCCAGGGTGATCTGGAACGGGGTCTCCACCCGGTACGGCGTGCGCCGCGCATACGCGGTGCGCTCGAACGCCTCCTTCAGCTCGGCCAGGTCCCGCTCGTCGGCGATCTCCGCGTCGCTCTCATCACCCCCGGGCAGCTCGTCGGGGCCGAGCATGGGCAGCGGCAGCTCCTCGTACCGGGACTCCACCCAGGCGTGGAACCGGGTGCCCCGGCGGGCGGCGGGCTGCGGTGGCCGGGGCATGGGCCGGGCCAGCTCCTTGGCGAAGGCGTCGGGGTCCTCGGCCAGTCGGAGCAGCTGGGTGGCGGAGAGCGCGGCGGGGACGAGGACGTCGTGCACGGTGGCGCGGGCGCGGCGGAGCTCCCCGGCCAGCGCGTCGAGATCCCGGTCCCAGGAGGCGAGGGTGCGGGCCTCCTCGGGGGTGAGGTGGTCCGCCGGTTCCTCCTGCGGGTGGCGGGCGGCGGGGATGTGGGGGGATGCGTCAGGTGTGGTGTCCCGTACGGGCTGCGGGTCGTCCCGGGTGTCCGGCGTACCGGCAGGGCGTTCGGTGGGGAGCGCGTCCCAGTCCCAGTCCTCGTCGAACGGTGGCTCGTCCGGCGGTGCCTCATCGAGAGGTACGTCGTCGGGTCCGGGGGCGTACGCCGGTGGCTGCTCGTCCCCGTGGAGGGCCAGGCCCTCCAGGTGGGCCAGCACCGTGTCCCGGGCGGCGCGGCGGCGGGTGAGGGCCGTGGCGTCCAGCGGGAGCGGCCAGGCCAGATCGGAGTCGGGCGCCGCGAGGGCCGGGTTCTCCTCGTCCTCGGCGGGCTCGTCCGCCCAGGCCTCGATCTCTCCGTGGCCCGCCACGCAGTGCTCGTACAGCGCCTCCAGGAAGGCGGACGGGCCGCGCGTCCTCTTCTGGGACGGGCCCCACCAGTGGCCGGAGCCGAGGAGGAGGGAGCGGGGCCGGGTGAAGGTGACGTAACCCAGGCGCAGCTCCTCCGTGTGCTGGTGCTCCTTCATCTCCTCCTTGAACGCCTTCATGCCCTTGGCGTCGAACGTGTCCACTTCCGGGAGCGTCGCCGCGTCGCCGCGCAGGGCGTGCGGGAGCACCTTGGCCTGGGCGGTCCAGGCGTCCCGGGCCCGGTCGCTGGGGAACTGGCCGGTGACCAGTCCGGGCACGGCGACCACGTCCCACTCCAGGCCCTTGGACTTGTGCGCGGTGAGGACCTTGACGGTGTTCTCGCCGCCGGGCAGCGCGTTGTCGAGCCCCTTCTCGTACTGCGCGGCCGTCCGCAGGAAGCCCAGAAAGGCGAGGAGCGACGCCTCGCCGTCGAGGGAGGCGAAGGAGGCCGCTATGTCGAGGAAGTTGGCGAGGGTCTCGCGGCGGCGGGCGGCCAGCGCCTGCGGGGAGGCGGACAGCTCGACCTCCAGGCCGGTGGTGGCCAGGACCCGGTGCAGGACGTCCATCAGGGGGTCCGCGAGCGAGCGGCGCAGGTCGCGCAGCTCGCGGGCGAGCCGGGCGAAGCGCACCCGCGCCTCCGCCGAGAACGGCAGCCCGTCGTCCGCCGCGTCCCCCGCGATCAGGAAGGTGTCCAGGGCGTCGGCGAGCGATATCACCTCGGCCGGGTCGGTGCCCTCGACGGCCTCCGCGAGCCGCCGGTCCGGGTCGGCACCGTCCCCCTGGGCGGCCCGGTGGACGAGGAGGCGGGCGCGGCGGCCCAGGAGCGCGAGGTCACGGGGGCCGATGCGCCAGCGCGGGCCGGTGAGGAGGCGGACCAGGGACGCGTTGGCGCCCGGGTCCTGGAGGACCTCGCAGACGGCGACCAGGTCGGCCACCTCGGGCAGGTGGAGCAGCCCGGCCAGGCCGACCACCTCGACCGGGATGTCCCGGGCGACCAGGGCCGCCTGGATCTGCCCGAAGTCCCCCGCGGTGCGGCACAGGACGGCGATCTCGCCCGGCGGGGTGCCGGTGCGCACGAGGTGGGCGAGGGAGTCCGCGAGCCAGTCGATCTCCTCGGTGTGGGTGGACAGCAGGGCGCACCGGACCAGGCCGTCGCGCTCGGCCCCCGGCGCCGGGCGCAGCGCCTCCACTCCCTCGTGCATCGCGCGCAGGGGTTCCGCGAGGCCGTTGGCGAGGTGGAGGAGGCGGCCGCCGCTGCGCCGGTTCTCGCTGAGGCTGTAGCGGGTGGCGGGGGTGCCGTCGGCGTGCGGGAAGTGCTCGGGGAAGTCGTCCAGGTTGGCGACGGACGCACCGCGCCAGCCGTAGATCGCCTGGCAGGGGTCGCCGACGGCGGTCACCGCGTGGCCGGTGGGCTGCGACTCCGTACTACTGCCGCTTCCGCTGCCGAACAGCGCCGACAGCAGCAGCCGCTGGGCGACCGACGTGTCCTGGTACTCGTCCAGCAGCACCACCCGGAACTCGTCCCGCAGGATCTCCCCCACCTCCGGCCGGGTCAGGGCCAGCTCGGCGGAGAGGGCGATCTGGTCGCCGAAGTCCAGGAGGTCCCGGCTCCGCTTGGCGGTCCGGTACCGCTCGGTGAGAGAGAGCAGGGAGAGGCGGGCCTCGGCGGTCTCGGGGATCTTGCGCAGGTCGGCGTTGCTGAGCTTGGCCGTCTCCAGCTCGCGCAGCAGCTCGGTGTCGTACGCCTCCAGCTTCCCGGGCCGTACGAGATGTTCGGACAGCTCCCCGTCGAGCGCCAGGAGGTCGCTGACGAGGGTGGGGAACGAGCGGGTGAGCGCCGGATACGGGCCCGGGGCCTCCCGCAGCACCTTTGCTGCCAGCTGGTAGCGCGTGGCGTCGGCGAGGAGGCGCGTGGACGGCTCCAGGCCGATGCGCAGGCCGTGCTCGGTGAGGAGGCGGCCGGCGAACGCGTGGTACGTGGAGATGGTGGGCTCGCCCGGCGGGTTGTCCGGGTCGATGACCTCGGGGTCGGTGACCCCGGCGGCGACCAGCGCTTTGCGGACGCGCTCGGCCAGCTCGCCCGCCGCCTTGTTGGTGAAGGTGAGGCCGAGGACCTGCTCGGGGGCGACCTGGCCGGTGCCGACCAGCCAGACCACGCGGGCGGCCATCACCGTGGTCTTCCCCGACCCGGCTCCGGCCACGATCACCTGCGGGGCGGGCGGCGCGGTGATGCAGACCGTCTGCTCCGGGGTGAAGGGGATCCCGAGGAGCTCCTTGAGCTGCTCGGGATCGGTGATGCGTGAGGACACGGGGGAAACGGTAACCGGAGCCACTGACAACCCGGGCCGATGCCCACGAAAGCCCTACTCCACCACCTGCCGCCCCTCCGGCTGCGCGCTGCACGAGGCGCGGAACGTGCAGTGGGTGCAGTGGGTGCCGGTGGTGGGCGTGAACCGTTCGTCCAGGACTTTTCCGGCGGCCGTGGCGAGGAGGTCGGAGACCCACTCCCCGGCCAGCGGTTCCTGGGCCTGGACCTTGGGGAAGGCGTCGCCGCCCTCCTTCTTGGGGGCGGGCTGGCGGAGCTGGACCAGTTCGGCGCCGCCGGGTTCGGGCCGCCGGCCGTCGAAGACCTCGTCGACCGCACCCTCGCGGACCGCCAGCTGGTAGACGGCGAGCTGGGGGTGGGCGGCCACCTCGTCCCTGGTGGGCGCGCTCTTGCCGGTCTTGAAGTCGACGACGTACGCCCTTCCTTCGGCGTCCTGTTCGACCCGGTCCATGGAGCCCCGTATGCGGACGGCGTACTCGCCTGCCTCCAGGGTCACGTCGAAGTCGTGCTCGCTCGCGGTGGGGGTGCGGCCGCCGCGGTCCAGGACGTGCCACTTGAGGAAGCGTTCCAGGGCGGCGCGGGCCTGGTCCTTCTCCTGCTCGGACTTCCAGGGGGCGTCGAAGGCGAGGCCGTTCCAGACGGAGTCCAGGCGCTCCATGAGGACATCGAGGTCGGCGGGCGTACGGCTGGAGGCGACCTCATCGGCGAGTACGTGGACGACGTTCCCGAACCCCTGGGCGGCGGTGGCCGGGGCGTCGGCCTTCACCTCGCGGCCCAGGAACCACTGGAGGGCGCAGGTGTTGGCGAGCTGGTCCAGGGCGGAGCCGGAGAGGGTGACGGGCTGGTCGCGGTCGCGCAGCGGGACGGCGGAGCGGGTCGGTTCGTCCAGGCCCCACCAGCGGGACGGGTGGGCGGCGGGCACGAGCGCCTGGCCCTCGTCGTCGGTGAGCGCGGCGAGCCGGGCGAGGCGGTGGGCGGCGGCGTCGCGCAGGGCGTCGGAGGCCGCCGGGTCGACGGTGGTGGCGCGCAGCTCGGCGACGAGGGCGGCGACGGCGAGGGGGCGGCGCGGGCGGCCGGTGACGTCGCGGGGTTCGACGCCCAGCTCGGTCAGGAAGCGGGAGGGCTGGTCGCCGTCGTCGGCAGGGGCCTTCACGGCGGTGACGACGAGGCGCTCGCGGGCGCGGGTGGCGGCGACGTAGAAGAGGCGGCGCTCCTCGGCCAGGAGGGCGCCGGGCGTGAGGGGTTCGGCGAGCCCGTCGCGGCCGATCCGGTCCGCCTCCAGGAGGGAGCCCC
This sequence comes from Streptomyces cyaneofuscatus, assembly GCF_000718135.1. Taxonomy (GTDB): domain Bacteria; phylum Actinomycetota; class Actinomycetes; order Streptomycetales; family Streptomycetaceae; genus Streptomyces; species Streptomyces cyaneofuscatus. The sequence continues at coordinate 152,409 of NZ_JOEM01000001.1, forward strand.
GGCGGCGCAGGTCGGGCCAGAGCCCTTCCTGGACCCCGGCGACGACGACGAACCGCCACTCCAGGCCCTTGGAGCGGTGCGCGGTCATCAGGCGTACGGCGTCGGGCCTGGCGGTCCGCCGGGAGAGGGTGTCGGCGGCGATGTCCTGGGCGTCCACCTCCTCCAGGAAGTTGAGCGCCCCGCGTCCGCCGGTGCGCTCCTCGGCGCGCGCCGCCGTCTCGAAGAGGGCGCACACCGCGTCGAGATCCCGGTCGGCGTTGCGCCCGCCCGTCCCGCCGCGCAGCGCGGCCCGCTCCAGCCTGCCCGGCCAGGGGGTGCCGTTCCACAGGGTCCACAAGGCCTCCTCGGCGGTTCCGCCGCCTTCCAGGAGCTCGCGGGCCTTGCGCAGGAGCGCGCCGAGGCGCTGGGCGCCGTGGGCGTACGCCGGATCGTGGGTGACCAGGCGTTCGGGCTCGGCGAGGGCGCGGGCGAGCAGCTCGTCGGAGGGGGCGGGGACCCGGATTCCGGCGGCGCGCTCCTCGTCGCGCAGGGCCCGGCCGAGACGGCGCAGGTCGGCGGCGTCCATGGAGCCGAGGGGGGAGGCGAGGAGGGTGAGGGCGGTCTCGGTGGTGAGCCAGGGGGCGGTGACGCGGGCTGCCTCCTGCCCGTCCTCGCCCTGCCCCTCGTCGGCCCGGCCTGTGTGCAGCGCCGCCGTCGCCACCGTCCGCAGGGCCGTCAGCAGCGGGGCGACGGCCGGTTCGTGGCGGAGCGGGAGGTCGTCGCCGTCGACCTCCAGGGGGACGCCGGCAGAGGTGAGGGCGCGCCGGACGGCGGGCAGCGAGCGGCCTCCGGCCCGTACCAGCACGGCCATCTCGCGCCACGGGACCCCGTCCTCCAGGTGGGCGCGGCGCAGCAGGTCCGCGATGTTGTCCAGCTCCGTGGAGGCGGTCGGGTAGGTGTACGTCTCCACCCGGCCGCCCTCCCGGACGGCGTGCAGCTCGCGGTGGGCGCGGACGGTGTCGGCGGGCAGCCGGGTCAGCGGCATCCGGCGGGTGAGCAGCCGGGTCGCGGCGAGCAGTTCGGAGCCGGAGCGGCGGGAGGTGGTGAGGACGCCGACGGGGGCGGGGGTGCCGTCGGCCCGCCGGAAGGTGTCGGGGAATTCGAGGATGCCGTTCACGTCGGCGCCCCGGAACGTGTAGATCGACTGGTCCGGGTCGCCGAAGGCCACCAGCGTGCGCCCGCCCCCCGCGTCCGTGCCGCGTCCCCGGTTCCCGGCCAGCGCGTGCAGCAGGCGTACCTGGGCCGGGTCGGTGTCCTGGTACTCGTCGACGTACACCGCGTCGTACGCCCCCGCCAGCTGCGCCGAGACCTCCGGGCGCTCCGCGAGCAGCACCGCGCGGTGGACCAGCTCCGCGTAGTCCAGCACGCCCTGGGCGTCGAGCACGTCCAGGTACTCGGCGAGGAACTGGGCCGCCGCGCTCCAGTCCGGCCGGCCCGTGCGGCGGGCGAAGGCGGCGAGCGCGTCCGGCCCGAGGCCCAGTTCACGGCTGCGGGCGAGCACGGCGCGCACCTCGTCGGCGAAGCCGCGGGTGGTCAGGCAGGCGCGCAGCTCGTCGGGCCAGCGGACGTGGGCCAGGCCCGCCTTCTCCAGGTCGAGCTGGCCGGCGAGCAGGTCGCGGACGGTGACGTCCTGCTCGGGCCCGGAGAGCAGCCGCAGCGGATCGGCGAAGAGATCGGCGTCCTGGTGGGCGCGGACCAGGGCGTAGCAGTACGAATGGAAGGTGGTGGCCTGCGGGCCGCGCGCCGCGCCGAGCCGGGCCGCCATCCGGTCGCGCAGCTCGACGGCGGCCTTGCGGCTGAAGGTGAGGACGAGGATGCGGGCGGGGTCGGCGCCCCGGTTCACCCGGGCCGCCACGGACTCCACGAGCGTGGTGGTCTTGCCGGTGCCGGGACCCGCGAGGACGAGCAGCGGTCCGTCGGCGTGATCAACCACAGCGCGCTGGCCTGCGTCCAGGAGAGGAGGCTCCACGGAACCCGGCGGGGTGCGCACCAGTCGGTACGCGCCCGTGGTCCGCGGCCGTGACTCACGGTGCGGACTGTGCCGGGTGGAAGAGGAGGAGCTCACGTGGATCGCCGGTCCTGGTGGGGTTACGGGTCGTACAGGTCATACAGACCGAAAAAGGTCATCCAGACGGGACGAGGAGAGGGGGCGCGCGTGGAGCGCGGTGACGACGCTACGCCAGCGGAGGCGCGGAAGGCGGCGGGTGCGCTGCGTCTCTCGTCACGTATCCGGCCGCGCCCTGCCGGACGGGGGCGGCGGTGTCCGCCGTCACCTGTGAGTTTCCTCGCCCTGACCGCCGGCGGGACCGCCGTCCCAGCGCGCACGGCGCATGTCGAGCCGCGGAAGGTGGCCGTCCGCCTGTCGCGACGCCTCGCGCAGCGGGGTCCCCTCCGCGCGGTAGTGGTCCAGCGCCCGCAGCTCGTGGCCCGGGAGCAGCGCCCCGTCCGCCCGCACCACACGCCACCAGGGCACGGCGGAGCCGTACAGCGCCATGACCCGGCCGACCTGCCGGGGGCCGCCGTCCCCCAGCCACTCCGCGACATCGCCGTACGTCATGACCCGGCCCGGCGGGATCAGGTCGGCGACGTCGAGGACCCGCTCCGCGTACTCCGGCAGCTCGGCCGGCTGCGCCCCGTCGCCCGTCGCGTCCGTCTCGTCCTGGCTCATCCGCCCCATCCTGCCGTACGCCACCGACAGCCCGGCCGGAACCGTCTCGGTACGGTCACCGAGCGTGCGCGCAGGTGCAAAGGGGCGTATGTTGCGCATCCCGCGCCCGGGCGACGCACCCTGATGCCCCCCTCCGTCTCCGGGCCGTGCCACCATCATCCGGGCGGTGACCGGTGATACGAGACCACGAAGACGAACCAGAGGCGACGAAGGAGCAGGGCGTGCAGCCACCGAAGGCGGCGGACGCCTCCGATGCCGGAGAGCGCCCACCGAGTGCGCCGGAGGCCGCCGAGGAGCGCGCGGAGCGTACGCCTGAGCCCGCCGGGCAGCGCGCGGCGAGTGCGCCGGAGCCCGCCGGGGAGCACGCGCCGAACGCTCCGGCGCGCGCCGAGGCGATCCGTACCGACGCTCCCGCCGCGGCCACCGCGTCCACCAGCGGCCACCTCACCGGCTCCACGCTCGCCTCGGCCGAGGCCGCCCTGAGCGACCGGGTCTCCGGCGACGAGCCGCTGCTCCCCGCCCGGGTGCACCGGCCCTCCGACCTGATGCGGCTGCTCATCGGCATCGCCGCCATCGCCGTGCTGTTCGCGATCGCCGCGTTCGCCCAGGGCACCACCACCGGCCTCGAGGACGACATCTCCAAGGGCACCGAGCAGGCGCCCGATCTGCTGATCAAGATCGCCGGGCTGGTCTCCAGCATCGCCGTGCTGCTCGTGCCGGTCGCCTTCGCCATCGAGCGGCTGATCAAGCGGGACGGGCTGCGCATCGCCGACGGCGTCCTGGCCGCCGTGCTCGCCCACGGGGTCACCCTCGCCACCGACCTCTGGGTATCGCGCTCCGCGCCCGGCACCATCCAGGAGGCGCTGACCCAGCCCCAGCCGGGCGCCGGACTGACCGACCCGGTGCACGGCTACCTCGCCCCCGTGATCGCGTACATGACCGCCGTCGGAATGGCGAGACGGCCGCGCTGGCGGGTCGTGCTCTGGGCGGTGCTGCTGCTGGACGCCTTCGCGATGCTGGTCGGCGGGTACACCACCCCGTTCTCGATCATCCTGACGGTCCTGATCGGCTGGACCGTGGCGTACGGAACGCTGTACGCGGTCGGCTCCCCCAACGTCCGCCCCACCGGCCAGCACCTGATGGCGGGGCTGCGGCACGTCGGCTTCCGGCCGGTCGCCGCGATGCGCACCGAGGACGCCCCCGACAACGACAACACCGACCAGAACGACCGGGGACGGCGGTATCTGGTCACCCTGGAGGACGGGCCCCCGCTGGATGTGACGGTCGTCGACCGGGAGCAGCAGGCGCAGGGGTTCTTCTACCGGGCCTGGCGCCGCCTCACGCTGCGCGGCATCACCCAGCGCCGCTCGATCCAGTCGCTGCGGCAGGCGCTGGAGCAGGAGGCACTGCTCGCGTACGCGGCGATCGCCGCCGGGGCGAACGCGCCGAAGCTGATCGCCACCTCCGAGCTGGGCCCGGACGCGGTGATGCTCGTCTACGAGCACATCGGCGGCCGGTCGCTGGACCAGATGGAGGACGAGGAGATCACCGACGACCTGGTGCGCGGCGCCTGGCGTCAGGTGAAGGCCCTCCAGTCGCGCCGGATCGCGCACCGCAGGCTGACCGGTGACGCGCTGCTGGTGGATCGTTCCGGCAAGGCGTTCGTGACGGACCTGCGCGGCGGTGAGATCGCCGCCGGTGACCTGGTGCTCCGGATGGACGTGGCGCAGCTGCTGACCACCCTGGGGCTGCGGGTGGGGGCCGAGCGTTCGGTCTCCGGCGCCCTGGCCGTGCTCGGCCCGGACGCCGTCGCGGACTGCCTGCCGCTGCTCCAGCCGATCGCGCTGAGCCGGTCCACCCGGGCGACGCTGCGCCGGCTCGCGCGGGAGCGGTCGCAGCAGGAGCGGGACGCGGTGCTGGAGGCGTCGCGGGCGGCCAAGGAGGCGCGGGCCCAGGACGCGGCGGAGAAGGCCGCGCAGGCGGGGGCCGAGGCCCAGGCCGAGCCCAGGCCCGGCCACAAGGCCGAGCGCAAGTCGCTGCGGACGGAGAAGCAGGCCGAGAAGCGGGCCGTGGACGACGCGATGGAGGAAGCCCGGGAGGGGGACCTGCTCGCCCAGATCCGCCGCCAGGTGCTGCTGATCCGCCCGCAGGCACCGGTCGAGCCGGTCCGCCTGGAGCGGATCAAGCCGCGCACCCTCTTCAGCTTCATCGCCGGGGCCATCGCCGCGTACTTCCTGATCTCGCAGGTCACCCAGGCCGACTTCGGGGTGCTCGTGGAGCAGGCTGAGTGGGGCTGGGTGGCCGCCGCGCTCGGCTTCTCCGGGCTCAGCTACGTGGCGGCGGCGATGAGCCTGCTGGGCTTCGTGCCGGAGCGGGTGCCGTTCCTGAAGACCGTGCAGGCGCAGGTGGCCGGCTCGTTCGTGAAGATCGTCGCCCCGGCCGCCGTCGGCGGTGTGGCGCTGAACACCCGCTTCCTGCAACGCGCCGGAGTGCGCCCCGGTCTGGCCGTGGCGAGCGTCGGGGCCTCGCAGCTCTTCGGGCTCGGCTGCCACATCCTGCTGCTGGCCCTCTTCGGCTATCTCACGGGCACGGAGAAGACCCCGGACTCCCTCACCCCCTCCCGTACCGTGATCGCCGGTCTGCTGACCGTCGCGGTGCTGGTGCTGGTGGTGACGGCCATCCCGTTCCTGCGGAAGTTCGTGGTGACACGGGTGCGCTCGCTCTTCGCCGGGGTCGTGCCGCGCATGCTGGACGTGGTGCAGCGGCCGCAGAAGCTGGTCACCGGGATCGGCGGGATGCTGCTGCTGACCGGCCTGTTCGTGCTCTGCCTGGATGCGTCGATCCGGGCGTTCAGCGGCCCGGACGTGACCCAGCTGAGCTACGCGAGCATCGCGGTGGTCTTCCTCGCGGGCAACGCGCTCGGCTCCGCCGCGCCCACCCCGGGCGGCATGGGCGCGGTCGAGGGCGCCCTGACGCTGGGCCTGATCGCGGTCGGGCTGCCGATGGAGGTCGCGGCGCCGGCGGTGCTGCTGTACCGCGTGATGACGCTGTGGCTGCCGGTGCTGCCGGGGTGGATCGCCTTCAACCAGCTGACCCGGAAGGGCGAGCTCTAGGTATCCGAGGGGCGCACCACCCGCATGGACCGCGCCCCAGCGCGCTCCCCGGCGCACCGCCGCACGATGGAGCCCATGAGGACTTCCCCCGCTCTGCGTGCCGCCGCCCTCGCCGCCACCGTGCTGCTGCCCCTGGCGGGCTGCTCGGGCGGCGGCGGGGGCGGAGAGGGCCGCTCCACGCCCTCCGGGGCCTCGACCGCCTCCCCCACCGCCACCTCAGAGGAACTGGCGTCGCAGAAGCTGGACTGGTCGCCGTGTCCGGCGCCGAACGTGGCGCAGGGCGGTGGTGAGTCGCCCTCGCCCCTGCCCGGCGGCGCGGTCTGGGAGTGCTCCTTCATGGACGTACCGCTGGATTACGCCGATCCGGACGGCCGGACGATCGAGCTGGCGCTGATCCGGGGGAAGGCCAAGGACCAGCAGCGGCGGATCGGTTCGCTCGTCTTCAACTTCGGCGGGCCCGGCGCCTCCGGTGTCGCGACCCTGCCGGCCTTCGGCGCGGACTACGACCGGCTCCGCACCCGGTACGACCTGGTGAGCTTCGACCCGCGCGGGGTGGGGCGCAGCGAGGGCGTGGAGTGCGCGGACGACGCCCAGCTGGACGCGATGTACCAGGAGGACTCCACGCCGGACGACGCGGCCGAGGAGAAGGAGTTCGTCGAGGGCCAGAAGGACTTCATCGCCACCTGTAAGGAGAACTCGGGCCCCGAACTGCCCTATGTGGGCACCACGAACGCCGCCCGCGACATGGACCTGATGCGCACGGTGCTCGGCGACGACAAGCTGCACTACTTCGGCATCTCCTACGGCACCGAGCTCGGCGGCGTCTACGCCCACCTCTACCCGGACAAGGTGGGCCGGGCGGTCTTCGACGCGGTGGTCGACCCCACCAAGGACGCCGAGCAGTCATCCCTCGGCCAGGCCCAGGGGTTCCAGCTCGCCTTCGACAACTTCACCAAGGACTGCGCGGACCGCGGCGACAAGTGCGCCCTGCCCGGCTCCACCGGGGCCGAGGTCGAGAAGTGGATCGCCGACCTCCTGGCGAAGCTGGAGAAGGAGCCGATCGACGGGCTCGGCGACCGGGCGCTGACGCAGACGCTGGCCACCACCGGCATCGCCTCCGCGCTCTACTCCAAGGAGACCTGGCCGCTGCTGGAGCAGGGCCTGGACGAGGCCGACGGCGGCTCCGGCGCCCTGCTGCTCGCGCTGGCCGACTCGCTGAACGGCCGCTCGGAGGACGGGCGGTACGACAACTCCAACGCGGCCAACATCGCGATCAACTGCGCCGACAACAAGCAGCGCTTCACCCTGGAGCAGACGAAGGCCGCCCTGCCCGCCTTCCGCAAGGCCTCCCCGATGTTCGGCGAGTACCTGGGCTGGGGCCTGATGGGCTGCACCGGCTGGCCGGTCGCGGGCGCCTGGGTGACCCCCGACGTCAGCGCTCCCGGATCCGCCCCGATCCTGGTCATCGGCAACACCGGCGACCCGGCGACCCCGTACGCGGGCGCGAAGGCGATGGTGGACAAACTCGGCAAGGGAGTAGGCGTCGAGCTGACCTACAAGGGCGAGGGCCACGGCGCGTACAACAGTAAGAACACGTGTGTTCAGGGGGCCGTCGACGGCTATCTCCTGAACGGTACGGTGCCGAAGTCGGGCACCGTCTGCGAGTGATCCGCCCACCGGACGGCAGCCTTTAGCATGACGGGACATCACACGCGCCCGACGCGTCGTCATCACCGGCTTCGGGCCACGGGGAGGGATGCCGGATCATGCGTGCGCACCAAGGGGTTCTCCGGACCGGAGCGGCCCTCCTGACGGCGGGACTGCTCGCCGGCTGCGGCCTGCTGTCCACGGAACCGGAGTCGAGCGACCGGGCGGACGGCCGCCCTGGTGACACCTCCGCCTCTCCCTCACCGGGCCTGAAGGAGACGCCGAAGACCCCGCCCCTGCCCGCCGCCCTCACCTCCCAGCGCCCCGACTGGAAGCGCTGTACGGCCCCGAGCGGCGGCAGCGCGCCCGGCTCCGACTGGCGCTGTACGAGCGTCAAGGTGCCCCTGGACTACGCGAAGCCGTCCGGCGAGACCCTCGCCGTCGCGCTGATCCGCAAGCAGGCCCGGGACAAGGACCGCCGGCTCGGCTCGATGCTGTTCAACTTCGGCGGCCCGGGCGGTTCGGGCGTGGAGATACTGCCGCGCGCGGCCTCCTCGTACGAGAAGCTCAACTCCCGCTACGACCTGGTGGGTTTCGATCCGCGCGGGGTCGCCGCCAGCTCCGGGGTGAACTGCCGCACCGACGAGGAGCAGGAACAGGCCCTCCGGAGCGTCGACCTGACCCCGGACACGGCGGCCGAGGAGGCGGCGTTCATCAAGGACGGCGCGGACTTCGGCGCGGGCTGCCAGCGCCGCTCCGGCAAGGTCCTCCCGCACGTCGGCACGTCCAACGCCGCCCGTGACCTGGACCTGATCCGCGAGGTCCTCGGCGACGACAAGCTGTCGTACTTCGGCTTCTCCTACGGTACGGAGCTGGGCGGCACGTACGCGCACCTCTTCCCGCAGAACGTGGGCCGCACCGTCCTGGACGCGGTCGTCGACCCGACGGCCGACGGCATAGGGCACGCACGCAACCAGGCGACCGGCTTCCAGCGCGCCCTGGAGAACTACCTCAAGGACCGCGGCGAGAACCCGAAGGCGGGCTCCGAGCGCATCGCCCGGATGCTGGCCCGGATCGACCGGAAGCCGCTGCCGACCGCGTCCGGCCGCGAGCTGACGGAGTCCCTCGCCGTCACCGGCATCGTCACCCCGCTCTACTCGCAGTCCGGCTGGCCCGCGCTGACGGCCGCCCTGGACGAGGCGGAGAACAAGGGCACGGGCGACGGGCTGATCCAGCTCGCCGACTCGTACAACGGGCGGGACGAGGACGGGCGTTACGACACCCAGGCGCACTCCCAGCGAGCCATCTCCTGCGCCGACTCCAAGGCCCGCCCCACGGTGGACGAGGCCCGCGCGCTGCTGCCGGAGTTCCGCAAGCTCTCCCCGGTGTTCGGGCCGTTCCTGGCCTGGGACACGGCCGGCTGGTGCGCCCAGTGGCCGGTCGACGGGGAGCACGAGACGCCCGAGACCAGTGCGCCGGGCGCGGGCCCGATCCTGGTGATCGGGACGACCGGGGACCCGGCCACCCCGTACGAGGGGGCGCAGCGGATGGCGGACGAGCTGGGCAAGGGCGTCGGCATCATGCTCACCAACAAGGGTGAGGGGCACGGGGCGTACGGCGAGGGCGACTGTGTGACCGCGGCGGTGGACGGCTACTTCCTGGACGGGAAGGTCCCGCAGGACGGCACGACCTGCGGCTGACGCGCACGGGAAAGGGGCCGGTCCACCCGAGGTGGTCCGGCCCCTTCTCCATAGGTACCGCGTGACTCTCTAGTAGATCGGCTTCTCGGGCTCGATCTGGTTGACCCAGCCGATCACGCCGCCGCCGACGTGCACCGAGTCGGCGAAGCCCGCCGACTTGAGGACCGCGAGGACCTCGGCGCTGCGGACACCCGTCTTGCAGTGCAGGACGATACGGCGGTCCTGCGGGAGGTCCTGGAGGGCGTTGCCCATGAGGAACTCGTTCTTCGGGATCAGCTTGGCGCCGGGGATCGAGACGATCTCGTACTCGTTCGGCTCGCGGACGTCGATGATCTCGATCTTCTCGTCGCCGTCGATCCACTCCTTGAGCTGCTTGGGAGTGATCGTGGAGCCGGCCGCCGCCTCCTGGGCCTCCTCGGACACGACGCCGCAGAAGGCCTCGTAGTCGATGAGCTCGGTGACGGTCGGGTTCTCGCCGCAGACCGCGCAGTCGGGGTCCTTGCGGACCTTGACCTGGCGGTACTGCATCTCCAGGGCGTCGTAGATCATCAGACGGCCGACCAGCGGGTCACCGATGCCGGCGAGCAGCTTGATCGCCTCGGTCACCTGGATCGAGCCCACCGACGCGCACAGCACGCCCAGCACGCCGCCCTCGGCGCAGGAGGGGACCATGCCCGGCGGCGGGGGCTCCGGGTAGAGGCAGCGGTAGCAGGGGCCGTGCTCGGACCAGAACACGGAGGCCTGGCCGTCGAAGCGGTAGATCGAGCCCCATACGTACGGCTTGTTCAGCAGCACGGCCGCGTCGTTGACCAGATAGCGGGTGGCGAAGTTGTCCGTGCCGTCCACGATCAGGTCGTACTGGGCGAAGATCTCCTTCACGTTCTCGGCTTCGAGCCGCTCCTCGTGAAGGACCACGTTGACATACGGGTTGATCCCCAGCACGGAGTCCTTGGCGGACTGCGCCTTGGACCGGCCGATGTCGGCCTGGCTGTGGATGATCTGGCGCTGCAGGTTCGACTCGTCGACCTCGTCGAACTCCACGATGCCCAGCGTGCCGACCCCGGCCGCGGCCAGGTACATCAGGGCCGGGGAGCCGAGGCCGCCGGCGCCCACACAGAGCACCTTGGCGTTCTTCAGGCGCTTCTGCCCGTCCATCCCGACATCCGGGATGATCAGGTGGCGGGAGTACCTGCGGACCTCGTCGACGGTGAGCTCGGCGGCCGGCTCGACCAGGGGTGGCAGCGACACAGGAACCTCAACAATGCAGGTGGTCGGATTTACGTACGTCGACTGTGCGTACATCGACTACGTACGGTTGTTCTTCCGGTAACACTGCCACGCCCCTTCTCATTCCGAGATACCGGGTCCGATCCGCGAGACGATTTCGTCCCAGTACCTGGGCAGCGCCGCGAATGGATCGGTTTGTCCGGTCCGTCCGTCGTCGCCTCGGCCGTCGCCGTTCCGTCCGTCGCCGCTCCGCCCGCCCCGGTCCGTGAAGAAGATCGTCCCGGCGCCCTGCCAGCGGGCGATGCGCATCGCCTCGTCGAGATGGGTGCGCGGCACCCCGTGGACGAAGTGCGCGAACCGCTCCGGCGGGTAGTCCGCCGTCCACTCGGCCACCTGTGACCAGCGGTAGTCGGTCCACGGGCCCTGGAAGGTGACCAGTTGGTCGGCCGCCTCCGCGTACCCGGGGTACGGGTGGGTGCCGTGGCCCAGCACCAGGCGGCCGCCGTCGTCCGCGCTGTCGCTCTCGGCGAGGAGCGCGTGGAGGGTGCCGGTGAGACGGCGTACGCCGGGGAGTTCGGCCCGCTCGGCGGGGCAGCGGGCGAGGTAGAAGCCGCCGACCCGGTACCAGTCGATGAAGGCCCGGGCGTCCGCGATCAGTTCGTCGAACGGCCGGTTGCCGTAGGCGAGATCGAGGTGGCCGAGGAGCCGGCCGCCGCAGGCGCGTACGGAGTCGTCCGGGGCCTCGCCGTGCAGGGCGCGTTCCCGGGCGTTACGGAGCCTGCCGGCCACTTCCAGGCAGTGCGGGTCGGGGCGGGTGCCGGGGCCCTCCGCGATGTTGAGGACGGCCCAGTGCAGCGGGGTGCCGGGGCGGATCAGCTCGGCCCATTCGGCGGGGGCGAGCAGCGGGTGGGCGTAACCGGGGACGCCGAAGCCGAGCTGCTCGCCGCCCGCGGTCCTGCGGGCGTCGGCGGGAGCGGTCAGATGCGGCACGCCGCCTCCATCCAGATGTCCGCGAGGGACTCCTCCAGGTTGATCCGGGGGCGCCAGCCGAGCCGGTCCCGCGCGGTGCGGACGTCGGCCTGCTGCCAGACCCCGCAGCCGTCCGGGTACGGGGACGGGGTCGCCGAGAGGTGCTCCATGACCGACTCGGCGGAGGTGCGCGGGGCGCCGATGGGCAGGCGCGGGGGCGGGGAGTCCAGCTCGTGGAGCGCGCCCGCGTATCCGGCGACCCGCGCCAGGACGGCGGCGGCGTCGCGGAGGCGGACGGCGCGCCCGGTGCCGATGTTGACGACGCCCTGGGCGGCGGAGAGCGAGGCGGCGTGCACGGCCCGCGCCACATCCCGTACGTCGACGAAGTCCCGCTGCACGCCGAGGCCGCTGAGCTTGAGCTCACCGTCGCCGGACTGCATGGCCCGGCGCATCGCCTCGGCGAGCCGGCCGAGCGGGGAGCCCGCCGGGGTGCCGGGGCCGACGGGTGAGAAGACCCGGAGCACGACGGCGTCGAGGCCCGAGCCGAGGACCAGTTCGGTGGCGGCGAGCTTGCTGACGCCGTACGGGCCGCCGGGGCGCGGGATGGCGTCCTCGGCGGTGGAGGAGCCGGGCTGCGAGGGGCCGTACTCGGAGGCGCAGCCGACCTGGACGAGCCGGGCCCCGCAGCCGCTGCGGCGCAGGGCCTCGCAGACGGTGGCGACGGCGACGGTGTTGTGGCGGGTGAGGTCACGGGCGCCGCCGCGGGTGGCGCCCGCGCAGTTGACGACGACTCCGGGGTGGACGGCGTCCAGGAAGCGGGTGAGCGCTCCCGGGCTGCCGCCGGCGAGGTCGAACCGGACGTCGGCGTCGTCGCCGCGGCCGAGGGCCGTGAGGTGGACAGCGGGGTCGGCGAGCAGCCGGTCGGCGACGAAGCGGCCGAGGAATCCGTTGGCTCCGAGCAGCAGCACCCTCATCGCGCACCGCCTCGGTGCCGACGGCGGGCTGCCGGTGCGGGGGATTGGGGGGTCATGGCGGGTTTCTCCTTGGTGGGTCGGTTCGCTGGTTGGTGCGGGTGTCGGACAGGGCCCGCGGCGTCGGCTCCGCGGGGTGGTGCGGTGGTGAGGTGGTGCGGTTCGGGGGGTGGAGGTTCCGGGGGTACGGGGGTCGGTCACGCCCTGGTGTGGGCCGAGGCCCGGGAGAGCGCGGCGGAGGCGTGGACCAGGAGTCCGAGCGCCGCCGCCCCGCAGGCGAGGGCGGGCACGGCTCCGGTGCCGCCCGCCGCGACGAGGGCGTGGACGGGCCGGGCCAAGGGGTCGAGGCCGGGCAGCCGTCCGGCGAGGACGAGGGCGGGGGCGGCGGCCTCCATGGCGCAGGCGGCGGCGAGGGCGACAGTGCCCGGCTCGGGCAGTCCGTGCGCGGCGAGCAGCCGGGCCAGGAAGAACAGCACGCCGAGGGCGGCGGCCGCGACCGGCATGCCGTCGCCGCCGAAGCCGAGGTCGGCCAGGAACAGCAGGGGCAGCAGGGCGCAGACGAAGAGCGCGACGGCCGCCAGGAGGAGGGGCCGCACTCCCGCACCGAACTCCTCCAGTGCGCGGCTCCCGGTGAGTTTGCGGTGGGCGCGCACGGTGAAGAGGTGCGCGCACCAGGCCGCTGGGGCGAGTGCCGCGGTGAGCCCGAGCAGCGGGGCGGGGGCGGCCTCCCAGAGGCCGTCCGGGCCGCCGCTGACGACCTGGGCGAGCAGCCCCTCCCCGTACACCGCGAAGCTCAGTAGCCAGCAGGCGTACATCCCGGCGCGGCCCGCTCCTTCGGGGGCGCGCAGCGGGCCCCGGCCGAGGCAGAGCCGGAGCGCCAGGCACGCGAGGAGTGCGCCGGTGACCGTCACGGCGGCGCGCGCTCCCCCGCCGAGCACCTCTTCGGTGACCCGGAGCAGCCCGGCGGTGGCGAGGCAGGCGGCGCCGGGGAGCAGTGCGAGCAGCGTCCACCCGGCGCGGGCCTCGGTGTCGGGGCCCGGCGGCGGGGGCGCGGCCACGGCGGGCCCGGCGGGCCGGGCCGGGGTGCGGGCGTACAGCTCCTCGGCGAGGGCGAACACGTCGCGGTGGCGGTAGCGGGCGGCGGTGCGGTCGGTGAGGCCGTGGGCCTCCAGACCGGCGGCGATCTCCAGCGGGCTGACGGCCCGTTCGCACAGGTCGCGGTGGTCGTGCATGAGGGACTTCACGGGGTCGGCGGGGCCCCGGCGCGCGGGGGCGGCGGGCCTGCGCCGCTCGGGGCGCGCAGGAAGCTCGGCGGCACGCGCAGGAGTCTCGACGGGGCGCGCAGGAATCTCGACGGGGCGCGACGGGATCTCGGCGGCGCGGGACGGGATCTCCGCGGCACTCGACGGGGTCTCGGCAGGGCGGGGCATCGGGGGGTCTTCTCCGTGGTCGGGCCGGATCGGGTGGTCACGCATCGCCGTCCCCCGGTCCGCAGGCCGTCGCGCAGAGGCACCCCGGCTCCCCCTCCGACTCCCCCTCCGACTCCGCCCCGGCGGCGGCCCAGCTCCGGGCCCGGGCTCCGACGGCCGCGGGCTGCGGCTGGGTCCAGGGGCCGAGCAGCCGGGCCTCCGCCGGGGCGGCGAAGAGCAGCGGCTCGCCGTCGGCGTCCACGGCGTCGGCCTCCCGGCGCACCGGGGCGTGCGAGATCAGCTCCAGGTAAATGCCGCGAAATGCCGCGAGGTTCTGTTCGACGGTGAAGAGTTCGAGCGCGCGGGCCCGCGCCGCCGCCCCCAGTCGCGCCCGGCGCTCGGGGTCGCGCAGCAACGCGATACAGGCGTCCGCGAGCGCCCGGGGGTTGCGCGGGGGCACCACCAGGCCGGTGCCGCCGATGACTTCGACGACCGCTCCGACGTCGGTGGAGACGGTGGCCCGGCCGCAGAACATCGACTCGACAAGGCTGATCGGGAAGCCCTCGACCACGCTGGAGAGCACGATCACGCCGCCCGCCGCGTAGGCCTCGGCGAGGCCGGGGACCTCGGGGCCGCCGATCTCCTCGAAGGTGACCGGGCTGACGCCTTCGGTGTGGGCGCCGGTGGCCTCATCGGGGAAGAGCTGGGCGGCCAGTGCCCGGCAGTGCGCGAGGTACGTGGTGGCCTCGTCCCCGTCCGCCGGGGCGCCGAAGATCCGCAGCCGGGCGTCCGGTTCGGCGCGGCGGACCTCGGCGAAGGCGTGGAGCAGGGCGATCAGGTCCTTGGCGGGCTCGATCCGGCCGACCCGGACCAGGGTGTCCGGACCGCCCGCGTCGTCGTCCTCGCCGACGGCGGAGAAGCGCTCGGCGGCCATGCCCGGGTAGACCGTGCGCTGCCGGGCGGGGTCGGCGCCGCACCGCTGCTGCCAGCGGCGTACGTGGGTGTTGCCGGCGGTGACGAGCGCGGCCTGCCGGTAGACCTCGGCGGCCAGCAGCATGTGGAAGTGGGCGAGGAGGGCACGGACGGGAGCGCCGAAGGAGGCGTCCGGCGCGGCCAGGTAGTGCGTACGGAGCGGCACGCCGTGCTCGGTGACGAGCAGCGGCACACCGAAGAAGCGTTTGGCCAGCAGCCCCGGGATGGCGGCCGCTCCGCCGGACGCCGCGTGGCAGAGGTCGACGGCGCCGAGGCTCTCCGGCTCGTACCAGTCGAGCGAGAGCGGGCGCAGGACGCGCTCCAGTTCGGCGGCGAAGGCGAGGTGGTCCACGACGGTGGCGCTCTGCACGGTCCGGCCGGCGCCCGGGGCGCGGGAGGCGGCCTCCAGGATCCGGACGGTGGCCTCGGAGCGCAGGGCGAGGTGGAGTCCGCCGCGCTCCCTGGCCAGCTCGGCGAGCCCGTAGAACCCTTCGGCGAAGAGCCCGGCGCTGTCGGCGGGGTCCGTGCCGGTGTCCTCGGTGGCGCAGATCGCGGTGGCCAGCGCCTTCACATGGGCGGCGAAGCGCTTGCGGTCGCGCCGTCCGTAGGAGACGCCCCCGCCGGTCACCAGCCTGGCGAGCAGGCGGGGTTCACCGCTGCCGCGCAGGGCGCCGTCCTCAGGGGTCCAGAGGGGCGCGGTGCGCACCCGGCTGACGTGGTGCGGCAGCCTGACCCAGCCCTGGTCCTCCTGGTGGGCGGAGCGGCTCAAGGCGAAGAGGTCGAACTCGTGCTGCGGCAGCCCGCGCACCAGCCGGTCGCACCAGAGCCTGGACTCACCGGTCGCATACGGATAGCCACCGTCGGTGAGCAGTCCGATCCGCACGAGTACACCCCCGATCTCCCTTGTGGGCGGCCGCCGTTGGAACGGCGACTCGCAGCGGGACGACCGTAAGCGGATACGCCGGTGGTGCGACGGACGGTTGTCCGTCGCACCACCGAAAGGGGTGAACCGTCGTAACTTTCCCGCGCCGGTCGCGTTCCGTCGCGGTACGACGGTCGGTTGTTACGGAGGGTCAGGCTGCGGCCAGTTCCCTGCGGGCCGCCCGGCGCGCCGCCGCCAGCCCGGGATCGAGCGCCGGAACAGCCGCCAGCAGCTGCTTCGTGTACGGGTCCTGGGGGTCTCCGTACACCTCGTCGGCGCTGCCCTGTTCGACGATCAGGCCGCCGCGCATCACCGCGACCCGGTCGCTGACCTGCCGGACCACGGCGAGGTCGTGGGCGATGAAGACCAGGCCGATGCCCAGCTCGCGCTGGAGTTCGGCGAGCAGCGCGACGACCTGGGCCTGGGTGGTGACGTCGAGCGCGGAGACCGGTTCGTCGCAGACGATGACCTTCGGCTCGGCGGCCAGGGCGCGGGCGATCCCGATGCGCTGGCGCTGTCCGCCGCTGAACTCGTGCGGGTAGCGCTCGAAGTGCGCCGGGTCGAGCCCGACGCGCTCCAGGAGTGCGCCCACCCGGTCCCGTACGCGCCCCTCGTCGCGCTCCCCGGCGGCCCGCAGCGGGTCGGCCACGGACTCGCCGACCGAGCGGCGCGGGTTGAGCGAGGCGACCGGGTCCTGGAACACCATCTGGAGCTCGCGCCGGAAGGGCCGCAGCTCCTTCTCCGACAGCGAGCCGATCTCCGTACCCCCGTAACGGAGCCGGCCCGCCGTCGGGTCCAGGAGGCGGACCAGCATCCGCCCGAGCGTGGTCTTGCCGCTGCCGCTCTCGCCGACGATGCCGAGCGTCTGCCCGGCGTGCACGGTGAGCGAGACCCCGCCCACGGCGGCGACCTTGCCGCTCCCCCGGCCGAACTCGCGCCGCAGGTCGACGGCTTCGAGCAGCGGAGTCACGTCCTCCGCAACACGCTGCGAAGGCACCACCCGCCGCGTCTCCACCCTCGGCACCGCCGCCAGCAGCTCCTTCGTGTACGCCTCACGCGGCGACCCGAGCACCCGTGCCACCGGTCCGCGCTCCACCTCGCGGCCCTCCCGCATGACGAGCACGTCGTCCACGCTCTCGGCGGCCACGCCCACATCATGGGTGACCAGCAGCAGCCCCATGCCGGTCTCCTGGCGCAGGGTGTGCAGCAGGTCGAGGATCTGGGCCTGGACGGTGACGTCGAGCGCGGTCGTCGGCTCGTCCGCCACGATCAGCCGGGGCTCGCAGGCCAGGGCCATCGCGATCAGCGCCCGCTGCCGCATCCCGCCGGAGAACTCGTGCGGCCGCAGCCGGGAGCGGCGGGCCGCGTCCGGGATGCCGACCCGGTCCAGCACCTCGACGGCCCGGGCGCGGGCGGCCTTGCGGGAGGCGCGGTGGTGGACCCGGTAGACCTCGGCGATCTGGTCGGCCACCGGGTGGTACGGGTCGAGGGAGGAGAGCGGGTCCTGGAAGACCATGGCGGCCTTCGCGCCCCGCAGCGCCCTGAGACCGGCGTCGTCGGCCGCGTTCACATCCGTACCGGCGACCTTGACCGTGCCGCCGACCCGGGCGCCCGTCCCCCGGTGGAGGCCGAGCAGGGCGTAGGCGGAGGCGGACTTGCCGGAGCCGGACTCCCCCACCACGCCGAGGGCGCCGCCCGCCTCCAGGGTGAAGGAGAGCCCGTCGACGGCCCGTACGGAACCGAAGTCGACGGTGAGGTCGGAAACGTCGACCAGTAGCTCACGCGTCGTCATGAAAGGACCACCCGTCGGTCGGCCAGCGCGTACAGCAGGTCCGCGGCGGCATTGGCGAGGACGACGAAGAACCCGGTCACCAGCACCATGCCGACCACCACGGGCAGGTCGACGACCTTCACCGCGTTGACCAGTTCGCGCCCGATGCCCGGGATGCCGAAGAGGGACTCGGTGAGCACGGCGCCGCCGAACATCGTGCCGAAGTCCAGTGCGCTGAGGGCGATGACGGGCGCCACCGCGCCCCGGAGCGCGTGCCGGCCGATGATGGCCCGCTCCCCGACCCCGTACGCGCGGAAGGTGCGCACATGGTCCTCGGCGAGGGTCTCCAGCATGGCGCTGCGGGTGAGCCGCGCGTACTTCGCGGACTCGATCAGCGCCAGCGACACCCAGGGCAGCAGCAGCCCCCACGCCCACTGTTCGGGGTCCTCCGAGAACGGGACGTACGAAGGGGCGGGGAGCCACTGGAGGGTGGAGCAGAACACGATGATGAGCAGCAGCCCGATCACGAAGACGGGCGTGGCCGAGCCCGCCAGCGTCAGCCAGGTCAGGACGCGTTCGGTGAGCCGGCCGCGCCGCCAGGCGGAGAGCACGCCGGTGCCCACACCCAGCAGCAGCCAGCCCGCGAACGCTCCGATCACGAGCGATCCGGTGACCGGGAGCTTGGCCAGGATGAGCTGGGTGACCTGCTGGTCGGACTGGTAGGAGACGCCGAGGCAGGGCGCCGAGCAGTGCTCCACACCGGTGCCGGTGGAGAAGTCGCGCCCGGCGACGATGCCCTGGAGGAAGTGCCCGTACTGCACGTACAGCGGGTCGTTCAGCCGCAGTTGCTCGGTGACCTGGGCGACTTGGGCGGGTGAGCAGCGCGGGCCGCAGACGAGCTGGGCGACATCGCCGGGGGCGACGTAGAAGATGCCGTACAGGATGGCGGTCAGGGCGAACAGGACGAGGACGGCCCCGCCGAGCCGCCGGATGAGAAAGCCGGTCATGCCGCGTCCTCCTTGGTCCGCTTCGTGCCGACGCGGGTCTGCTTGGTGCCGGCGCGGGTCCGCTTTGTGCCCACGCGCAGCCGGGAGGCGGCGCGCGGGTCGAGTGCCGTACGGACGCCTTCGCCGAGGACGGTGAGCGCGAGGACGGTCACGAACAGGAGCCCGGCCGGGAGCAGGAGATAGGTCGGGGCCGCCTGGTACCAGGTGTCGGCCTCGGTGAGCATCTGGCCCCAGGACGGGGTCGGCGGTTTGATGCCGACGCCGAGGAAGGAGAGGGCCGCCTCCACGATGATGTTGGTGGGGAAGGCCAGGGCGGCGTACGTGATCACAGGGGCGGCGAGCGAGGGCAGCAGCTCGCGACGGGCGATGGACCACTTCCCGCGTCCGCTGAGCCGGGCCGCCGAGACGAAGTCGAGGGACTTCAGGGTCAGCGCCTGGGCCCGCACGATCTTCGACGTACCGGCCCAGTTGATGCCCCCGATGACCAGGGCGATCAGGACGGGCCGGGGGAAGGTCTCGGGGACGATCGCCAGCAGCGCCAGGGCGATGACCATGATCGGCAGGGCCACGTTGATGTCGGTGATCCGGCTGAGGAGCTGGTCGACCCAACGGCTGCCGAGCGCGGCGGTGAGGCCGATGACCAGGCCGAGGGTGATCTGGAGGACGGTGGCGAAGAGGGCGACGCCGAGCGAGACCCGGGCGCCGTAGACGATCCGGGCGAACAGGTCGCGGCCGGTCTGCGGTTCGACGCCGAGCCAGTGGTCGGCGCTGATGCCGCCGAAGGGGCCGATGGGGACGCCGCCGGCCGCCGAGTCGACGAGATCGGGGTGGTAGGTGTTCGGATCCTGGCCCGCCACTGCGGTGAGCAGCGGCGCGGCGAGTGCGACCAGGACGAGCAGGAGGACGACAAGGGCCGCGGCGAAGGCGGCGCGCTGGGCGCGCAGCCTCCGCCGGAACAGCCGGGCCCCGGAGGCGGGGGCGACGGCCGGCGCCGCTCCCGCCTCCTGGACCAGCAGGGCTTCGGACATGGTGAGGTGACCGCGACCCGCTACTTGACCGCGACCTGGGAGACGTCGAGGACGCCGGTCCAGTCGCTGATGACGATGTTCTTGACGTCCTGGCCGTACAGGCGCTTGTAGACGGGGTGGAACAGCGGCACGGTCAGCGCCTTCTCACCGATCTTCTTGTCGAGCGCGCCCCAGCGGGCGGCGGCGGCCTTCAGGTCGGTCAGCTTGTTGATCTCGTCGATCTCCTTGTTGACCTCGGGGTCGTTCAGGAAGCCGGTGTTGTAGTTGGCACCGTTCTCGACGATCTGCCGGCCGTCGAAGATCGGGGCGAGGAACGGACCGCCGGAGGGCCAGTCGGCACCCCAGTGGGCGAGGAAGAAGCCGGGCTCCTTCTTGGCGTCGTGGATGGTGTCGGAGTAGTCGTTGTCCTCAAGGCCCTGGAGCTTGACGGTGATGCCGGCCTTCTTGAGGGCGGCCTGGAGCGCGGTGGCGATCTCCGGGCTGGTCTCGAAGTCCTTGGCGTTGGAGTGGGTGAGGGTGACGGTCAGGCCCTTGTCGTACCCGGCCTCCTTCAGCAGCTCCTTCGCCTTCGCCGCGTCACCGGTCTTCCCGGCCGGGAAGTGGTCGTAGGGCGCGTGGCCGAAGGAGTCCCGCTCGGGGAGGAAGGTGGTGGCGGGCTCGGCGAGCGAGGAGCCGCCGGCCGCGTTGATGACCGAGGAGCGGTCGACGGCGTACGAGATCGCCTGACGCACCTTCGGGTTGTCGAAGGGCTTCACCTTCGGGTTGAAGGCGATGTAGTTGGTGTAGCCGAAGTGGCCGGTGCCGACGCGGGCGGCGAGCTTCTTGTCGCTGCTGACCTTGGCGAGTTCGGCCGGGCCGAGGTTGGTGTCGGTGGTGACGGCGGCGGCGTCGGGGCCCTGGGAGGCGGAGAGCCGCTGGTTGATGACGGCGGCGTCGAGGCCGGAGCGGACGTCGATCCGGTCGGGGTAGGCCTTGCGCTCCTCGTCGGTCTTGGCCGACCAGTGCGGGTTGCGCTCCAGGACGAGGCGCTCGCCGTCGTTCTCGTTGGTGACGACCTTGTACGGGCCCGAGGAGACGGGGTGCTCCTCGTACTTGGTGCCGGTGTCCTTGGCCTTCGGCACCGGGGTGGTCTGGGTCTGCGTCGCCAGGAAGGGGAACTCGCCCTCGGGCTTGTTCAGCCGGAACACGATGGTCCGGTCGTCGGGCACCTCGATGGAGTCGAGGCCCTTCTTGTCCTTGTACGGGCCCTGGTAGTCGGCGCCGCCGATCAGCCAGTCCCGCAGGTAGGGGGCGCCGCCGGAGAGTTCGGGGGCGAAGGAGCGCTCGATGCCGTACTTGATGTCGGCCGAGGTGATCGCGGTGCCGTCCTCGTACTTCAGCCCCTCCTTGAGGGTGTACGTCCACACCGTGGCGTCCTTGTTGGGCTTGCCCAGGTCGGTGGCGAGGTCGGGGACGACCTGCGCGCCGTCGGCGCCGTCCTCACGGTTGCGGGTGGTGAGGGTGCGGAAGACGAGGGAGGGGATGTTGCCGCCGCCGGAGGTGTAGAGGCGGGCGGGGTCGAAGTCCTGCTGGGTGTTGCGGTTCAGGACGGTGAGGGTGCCGCCCTTCTGCGGCGTGCCCTCGGCGCCGGAGCCGCTGTCGCCGCCCTTGCTGTCCCCGGGACCGCAGGCCGCGGCACCCGCGGCGAGGACGAGGGTGACGGTGGCCGCAGCCACGCGGCGCGATATGACGGACGGTTGACGCATCGGAAGATGACCTCTCGGATGTACTGCGAAACTACGCGGAAGGGGAATGAGAAATCCGCGCAGGCGACAGCACGAGAAAGGCCCCCGGCCTGAAAAGCATGAAAGAGGGCCGACCGGGAAAGGAATTGCCGCGCCTGCGGACGGAGTGAAAGTCCAGGCGCGGCGGTCACGGGGCCGTCGGAGCCGTTCAGGGGCTCACGGACGGGTCACGCGAAAAGAGAAAGCCGGCTGCGCGCTCGGACAGGCGTCAGCGACAGAGAATGTCGGCTACGCAGTGCCCGGTCACGCCGAGAAGCGCCAGCTCAAGGGCGGCGATCTCGGAAGGTGCGGGGCTGCGTGACATGCCGAGAAATATGAACGACCGCCTTGACCGCTGTCAAAGCGGAACAGGACGGCCGTCTCGGTATGCGGACACGCGTCGTCAACTACCGGGGTGCACCCAGGGGTTGGGCTTGCACTTGATCCCGTCGATGTCCAGGGATTTGGTCTGCTGCTGCATCACCGGGGCCAGGGCGCCGGGCGTGCGGCAGCTCACATGGTTGTAGCCGAGCCGGTGGCCGACCTCGTGATTGATGAGCATCTGTCGATAGGGCAGCAGCTTCTTCGGACCGAAGGTGGCGGAACCCTGTGCCCAGCGATAGGCATTGATCATCACGCGGTCGGTCGAGGCCGAATCGCACGAGACATTGTCGATCGTCGTGTCCAGACCGGATTTCGCACACCATTCACCGGTCGTCCCGGGGCTGGCGAGCGTGATCACGAAGTCCGGGCTCCCGGAAGAGATCCGCTCGAAGGTCATCGCACCATTGTGCGCCCAACTCCGGTCGTCGTTCAGCGTCTTCTGGACGGCTTCGGCGAAAAGCCCGGCGTCGAGGGAGAGGCCCTTCTCGACATCGATCCGGTAGCGGTACTTCTGGCCCTTGCCGGGCGCCTTCGCCAGTCCGGGGACGGCCTCGAATTTTCCGGTCGCCTTCAGGTCCGCGGCGAGCGTGAAGGGCTGCGCCATCTTCTCGCCGTACGACAGGGGCTTGACCTCGGGGGCCCGCGTCGCGGGGTGCTCGGGGGTCGGGCGGGCGTCCGAGCGCGAGGCGCCCTCGCCGCCGTCCCGCTCCACACCGGCCGCCCGCTCCGCCGCCGTCCGGCCGGCGGAGTCCTCGGCGACCTGTCCGGCCACCACGACCGCGAGCACGGTCGTCACCGCGGCCGCGGCGATCCCGGTGAAGGCGCGCCCCTTGCCGCCCTTGGGCCCATGGCGCTCGGCGGGCTCCGCATCCGGCGCGTCGCCCGGCTCCTCCGGAGGTCCGGCGGCTTCGGCGCCGGAGCCGGTGTCCGGCGCGTCGGCCGGTGCGGGCGCATCGGCGTCGAAGGCGTCGACGAACTCCCGGCGGGGGCCCGGCATCGTCTCGGGGCCGGCGGCGGCCTGCTGACGCCCCGTCCGCCCGTCGGCGGCGCGCTGGGCGGCCTGCTGGGCGTACACCTGACGCGCCACGGCCTGTTCCCGGGCGGCGTCTTCACGCGCGGCGTCCTGGTCCGGGCGGCCCGGCGCCCCGTACGGCTGCGCGTACGCCGGGCCGCCGGAGGCCGCGGCGCCGTAATACTGCTGCCCGGCGGCCCGGGGGCCGCCGTAGGTCTGCTGCGGACCGGTGCCCCAGCCGCCGCCCGGCTCATGCTGCTCCGGGTGGCCGCCGCGCACCTGGGGGGCGTCCTGGAAGGGCGCGGCCGGGTAGGGGGCGTTCAGGAACGCGGTGTCCGGGTGCGGTGCGTGCGTGTCGGCGGGGGGTACGGGCCCCTGGCGCCTGCGCCGGCCGCCGCCGGAGGAGGCGGGGCGGGGTACGGCGCGGAAGGCGCCCGGATCCGCCGCTGCGGCGTCCGGGCGGGTGGCCTCTGCGCCCTTTCGGCTGTGTCGTCCCACGCCCCGGATCAGCTCCCGCCGCCATCGTCGAGCAGTTCCCGGAACGCCTGGGCGACCGCCTCCGGGTACTCCATCATCGCCACGTGCCCCGCGTCGGGCAGGGTCAGCAGCCGGGCGTCGCGGAAGGCCGCGGACGCCCTGCGTGCCATCCGGTACGAGACGAGCTGGTCCCGTCCGCCGTACACGAGCTGGGTCGGTGCGAGCACCCGCTCGGCCTGGCGCCACAGTCCGTGCTGGCCGCCCAGGGTGTACGCGTCCACGATGCCCCGGGCCGAACGCGTCATCGCGTCCCAGAAGTACGGCAGCTCCAGCCGGCGCTCCATCTCGGCCACCGCATGGCGGAAGGCCTCGTCGGAGATCCGTGCCGGATCGCCGTAACAGAGTGCCATGACTCCGCGCGTCCGCTGCTCCGCCGTCCAGCCCTTCGTGAGCCGGGCGAACAGGGGAGCGACCCCCGGCACCGCCAGCAGGCCGGTCGGTACGGCGGGCCGCTGCACCCGCCACTCGGGCAGTGCGGGCGAGATCAGGGTGAGGGTGCGCACGAGGTCGGGGCGGACGGCGGCGACCCGGACGGCGACCGCGCCGCCCAGGGAGTTGCCGAAAAGATGGACGGGTCCGCGCCCCCCCGCGTCGAGCAGCCGGATCACCGCACGGGCGTGCCCGGTGATCGAGTAGTTGCCGTCGTCCGGGGGCGGCGAGTCACCGAATCCGGGCAGGTCGACGGCGTCGGGGTCGACCACGTCCGCCAGCAGCGGCATGAGGGCCGACCAGTTCTGCGAGGACCCGCCGAGCCCGTGCACGAAGAGCGCGGGCGGCAGTCCCGTCCGGTCGGCGGGCCGCGAACGGACGGTCAGCGTGAGCCCCGGCAGGGCCACCGAACGCAGCCGCTCGCCCTCGGCGACCCGGACGGCGCTGACCGTGGGAGCCACCGCGGCGGCGATGGCTTGGGTACCCGGCAGCTCGGTCGAAGACATGCGGCAATGTTACGAGACGATCACGCCCCCGTTCATGTGTTCGCGGTCACAGGCCGCATCGCGGGGTAGGTGTGTTGCTCCTACGCTTCAGAGGAAGCGGCTACAGGGGAAGAAAAGGAGTGACCATGACGGTCGACCCGAGCGACCCGGACACCTTCGAGAGCACCGAGCCGGACGCACCCGGCCCGGAGGCCCCGGAGGCGGATGCCGCCGAGCAGCGGACGGAGATCCGGCCGGAGAAGGACGAACCGGCGGAGAGCGTCGACCCGGCCACCGCCAACGAGGCCGATGCGGCGGAACAGCGCAGGGTGATCCCACTGGACGAGGACGATTACCGGTAGACCGCCCCGCTTTGTCCCGGGCCCCGGAGAACTGTGGCTTCCACCCGCGTCCGGTCCGTGAAATTCTGCGTCCGCGCCGCGCGCACCGGGGTTACCCAAAAGTACGATGGCTGTACGGCGCAGCGTGTACGGATCGGCTGTACTGGAACACACATTTGGGAGGCGGCGTGAGCGCCATCGAGCAGACAGAGGCAGCGCGCCCGCGGGGCACACGCCTTCCCCGCCGCGCCCGACGCAATCAGCTGCTGGGCGCCGCGCAGGAGGTCTTTGTCGCACAGGGCTACCACTCCGCCGCGATGGACGACATCGCCGAGCGGGCCGGCGTGAGCAAGCCGGTGCTCTATCAGCACTTCCCCGGCAAGCTGGAGCTCTACCTCGCCCTCCTCGACCAGCACTGCGAGTCGCTGCTCCAGGCCGTCGTGACGGCGCTGGCGTCGACGACCGACAACAAGCTGCGCGTCGAGGCGACGATGGACGCCTACTTCGCGTACGTGGAGGACGAGGGCGGCGCCTTCCGGCTGGTCTTCGAGTCCGACCTGACCAACGAGCCCGCCGTACGCGAGCGGGTCGACCGGGTCTCCCTCCAGTGCGCCGAGGCGATCTCCGACGTGATCGCCGGGGACACGGGCCTGTCCAAGGACGAGTCCATGCTCCTCGCGGTGGGCCTCGGCGGGGTGTCGCAGGTGGTGGCGCGCTACTGGCTCTCCAGCGGCTCCAGCATCCCCCGGGACACGGCGGTGCAGCTGCTCACCTCGCTGGCCTGGCGGGGTATCGCGGGCTTCCCGCTGCACGGCGTCGACCAGCAGCACTGAGCCCTCCGGGCGGCGTGGACACCCTGTCGCGGCCGCGTCCCGGAGCGTGTTCGCTGCGGGCGTTGCCGGTCGGGCCGTGAGGCGTGGTCCCACCGGGCTAATGTGGCTGCGTACGGCGCGGTTCGCCGCGCAGGGACTGACCGTCGGAGGGACATAGCCGTGGAGGTCAAGATCGGGGTGCAGCACTCGCCCCGCGAGATCGTTCTGGAGAGCGGGCTTTCCGCCGAGGACGTCGAGAGCGCGGTCGCCGCCGCACTGGGCGGCAAGGCGGAGCTGCTGAGCCTCACGGACGACAAGGGCCGCAAGGTCCTGGTGCCGGCCGACCGGATCGCGTACGTGGAGATCGGTGAGCCGACCACACGGCGTGTGGGGTTCGGCGCGCTGTAGTCCTCGGACGCGGTGAGCACGGGAGCGGCCCGGCGGGATCTTCCCGCCGGGCCGCTCCCGTATGCCGTGCGGCGCGAAGCCGTACCCGTAAGAGTTTCCCCAGCTCGGCGGAGGGTTGTACGGCGTGGGCCGGGGGTAGTACCGCAACGACCGATTTGCCCGCCCCGCACACCCCAGCGAGGTGACTTAGTGATCTGGGAA
Organism: Streptomyces cyaneofuscatus; assembly: GCF_000718135.1. GTDB lineage: Bacteria > Actinomycetota > Actinomycetes > Streptomycetales > Streptomycetaceae > Streptomyces > Streptomyces cyaneofuscatus. The sequence continues at coordinate 178,224 of NZ_JOEM01000001.1, forward strand.
TCCTTCGGCGCCACCGTGCTCGGACTCGCCCTGTCCTGGGCGGCGGTCCGCTCACTGGCCGACCGGCTCCCCTCCGCCCGTGCTGTTTATCTCACCGGCACGCTGGGAGCGCTGTTCGGAGCGTTCCTCACGCATTCCGCGCTGGGCCCCGGCCACGGCGTGGCCACCCTGATCGGCGCCGTCTCCGTCGGGGCGGTGACGCTGTCCCTGCTGATCCGCCCGCGCGGCCGCCGCCTCACGAGGTCGGCGGCGGCCCAGTAGCCCGGTGGCCCGCAGTCCCGCGGTGTTACGCGGCCAGCCCCAGCGCGGCCATGCGCTTGGTGTGGGCCTCGGTGATCCGGGAGAACATCCGGCCCACCTCCGCCAGGTCGAAGCCGTCCGCGACGCCGCCCACCAGCATCGTCGAGAGCGCGTCGCGGTCGGCGACCACCCGCTGGGCCTGCGACAGCGCCTCGCCCATCAGCCGGCGGGCCCAGAGCGCGAGCCGCCCGCCGAGCCGGGGGTCGGCCTCGATCGCGGCGCGCACCTTCTCCACCGCGAAGTTCCCGTGGCCCGTGTCGTCGAGCACGGCGAGGACCAGGGAGCGGGTGTCGGTGTCGAGCCGGGCCGCGACCTCCCGGTAGAAGTCACTGGCGATCGAGTCGCCGACGTACGCCTTGACCAGGCCTTCCAGCCAGTCGGACGGCGCCGTCTGGCGGTGGAAGTCGTCGAGCGCCTTGGCGAACGGTTCCATCGCGGCGGTCGGGTCCTCGTCGATCGCCGCGAGCCGGTCGGACAGCTGCTCGAAGTGGTGGAACTCGGCGGAGGCCATCTTCGCCAGGGCCGCCTTGTCCCCGAGGGTCGGCGCGAGTTTCGCGTCCTCGGCGAGGCGCTCGAAGGCCGCCAGCTCGCCGTAGGCGAGGGCGCCCAGCAGGTCCACGACGGCGGCACGGTACTGCGGCTCCGCGGAGGCGGTGGCCCAGTCCTGGGCGGCGATTCCGGTCGCTCCGGGCGCTTCTTCGGGGTGGTCAGTGGCGTTGTCAGGCGTCTCCATGAACCGCACAATAGCCCGCCCGACGAGGGGCGGAAGGGTCCGGTGGGGAGGGGACATCACACCGTTCCGATGAATTCGTCCAACACACATGCGCGAATCCGGGGTACAGTGGTATTGCGCTTACTGAGCATTTTCCTGTGCCAGGGGCGCGTCCTTTGAATGAGGATGCCCGGTCGGTGGCCCGATCGGCTCCGACCCGACAGCCCTCCACGCGGTGCGTACGACACGTACGACTGCAGATGAGGGGCCCCCTCAGCGGCACGAGCGCTCGAGCGACGGCAGTGGTCCCGCGCCACCCGGCCCATCCACGGCCGGATGACCAACCCCGGCACGGTACGACCCCCAGCGTTCGCCTCGGACCGCGTCTCACAGAAGAGGCAGCACCCTGACTACGTTCCGAGACCTCGGCATTCTTTCCGAGACGGCCGAAGCCCTTGAGGCAGTCGGCATCATGTCCCCCTTCCCCATCCAGGAGCTGACGCTCCCCGTGGCGCTCTCCGGCTCCGACGTCATCGGCCAGGCCAAGACCGGCACCGGCAAGACGCTCGGCTTCGGACTCCCCCTCCTGGAGCGCGTGACCGTCCCCGCCGACGTCGAGGCGGGGCGCGCCACGCCCGAGCAGCTGACCGACGCGCCGCAGGCGCTCGTCGTCGTCCCCACCCGTGAGCTGTGCCAGCAGGTCACCAACGACCTCCTGACCGCCGGCAAGGTCCGTAACGTCCGCGTTCTCGCGATCTACGGCGGCCGGGCCTACGAGCCCCAGGTCGAGGCCCTCAAGAAGGGCGTCGACGTGATCGTCGGCACCCCGGGCCGTCTGCTGGACCTGGCGGGCCAGCGCAAGCTCGACCTCTCCCACATCCGCGGGCTCGTCCTGGACGAGGCCGACGAGATGCTGGACCTGGGCTTCCTGCCCGACGTCGAGCGCATCATCACGATGCTGCCGCCCAAGCGCCAGACGATGCTGTTCTCGGCCACCATGCCCGGTGCCGTCATCAGCCTCGCCCGCCGCTACATGTCGCAGCCGACGCACATCAACGCCACCTCGCCCGACGACGAGGGCACGACCGTGAAGAACACGGTCCAGCACGTCTACCGCGCGCACAACATGGACAAGCCGGAGATGCTCTCCCGCATCCTCCAGGCCGAGGGCCGCGGGCTCGCGATGATCTTCTGCCGTACGAAGCGGACGGCCGCCGACATCGCCGAGCAGCTGGAGAAGCGCGGCTTCGCCTCCGGCGCGGTCCACGGCGACCTCGGCCAGGGCGCCCGCGAGCAGGCGCTGCGCGCCTTCCGCAACGGCAAGGTCGACGTCCTCGTCTGCACCGATGTCGCCGCGCGCGGCATCGACGTCGAGGGTGTGACCCACGTCATCAACTACCAGTCGCCGGAGGACGAGAAGACCTACCTCCACCGCATCGGCCGCACCGGCCGCGCGGGCGCCAAGGGCATCGCGATCACGCTGGTCGACTGGGACGACATCCCGCGCTGGCAGCTGATCAACAAGGCGCTGGACCTGAAGTTCCCGGACCCGCCGGAGACGTACTCCACCTCGCCGCACCTCTTCGAGGAGCTCGGCATCCCGGCGGGCACCAAGGGTGTGCTGCCGCGGGGCGAGCGGACCCGTGCCGGTCTGCGCGCGGAGGAGGTCGAGGACCTCGGCGAGACCGGCGGTCGCGGCCGCAAGTCCGCCGCCCCGGCCCCGGCCCGTGAGGAGCGCGAGCCCCGGACGCGTACGCCGCGTCAGCGCCGCCGCACCCGTGGCGGGACCTCCGAGGAGGGCGGCGCCGCGACGGTGCCCGCACCCGCTAAGGAGGCCACGCCGGTCACTCCGGCCGGTGACGAGGCCCCCGAGGGTCCCCGTACGCCGCGCCGCCGTCGCCGTACGCGGGTCAGCGCTGCCGACGCCGTGACCGAGACGGCCGCCGTGGCGGTCGCCGAGGCTCCGGCCGCTGCCCCGGTGGCTGCCGTCGCCGAGACCGTGGCCGTCGTCGAGGCCGAGCCGGTCGCCGAGGCCGTCGCGGAGACCAAGCCGCGCCGCCGTCGCAGCCGCGCCGCCGCCAAGCCGGTGGCCGAGGCCGTGGCGCAGGTTCCCGTCGCCGCGCCGGTCGAGGCCGGGTTCCAGACCGTGGCCGTCGCCGCGGGCATCGCGGAGCCGGCCGCCGAGCCGGCCCCGACCAAGCCGCGCCGCCGCACCCGGATCGTGAAGCCCGCCGACGAGGTGGACTTCCAGATCGCCCCGGCCTCCGAGCCGGAGCCGCAGTCGAAGACCCGCCGCCCGGCCCGCGCCACGAGCCGGCCGAAGGCGGAGTCGAAGCCCAAGGCCGAGACCAAGCCGAAGACGGTGACCCGGCCCAAGGCCGACGCCGCTACGGCTGCCGAGTCGACGCCCAAGGCCGAGACCAAGCCGAAGAGGGCATCGAGGGCGAAGGCCGCGGCCCCCGCCGAGGCCGTCGCGCCGGAGGCTCCCGCCGCCGTGGAGGCCGAGGCCAAGCCGCGCCGCCGCCGGGCGACCCGCAGCGTCACCTCGACCGCGACCCAGGAGGCCGCTGTGGTCTCCGAGGCCGAGGCCGTGGTGAGCGAGGCCGCCGCCGAGGCGAAGCCCCGCCGCCGCCGCGCCACCCGCGCCGCGGGCCAGGCCACGGTGACGACCGAGAGCTGACGGTCCCGCGAGACCCATCAGGCCCCGGCCCCCGCAGATGCGAGGGCCGGGGCCTTCTCGCTGCCCGGTGATGCCCCCGCCCCGTCCCGGCGATAGCCTCGGGCCCATGAGCCGCCCGCCCACCTTCACGCCGCCCGCCTGCGCCACCTCCCGCGTCCTGCACACCGCGCGCGGCGACTTCGCCGTCCTGGACGCCGTACCGGCGAACGCTCCCGCACGCGCCACCGCCCTCCTGCTGCCCGGGTACACCGGCAGCAAGGAGGACTTCGTCGCGCTGCTCGAACCGCTGTGCGCGGCCGGGTACCGGGTGGTCGCCGTCGACGGCCGCGGGCAGTACGAGTCGGAGGGAACGGACCGCCAAGAGGCTTACGCCCAGGGGGAGTTGGCCCGCGATGTGCTCGCCCAGGCGGCGGCCCTGACCGGTGGTGAGGGGACGCTGCACCTGCTCGGGCACTCGCTCGGCGGCCAGATCGCCCGCGCCGCCGTCCTGCTCGACGCCACCCCGTTCCGCTCGCTGACGCTGATGTCCTCCGGCCCCGCCGAGGTCGTCGCCGCCCAGCGGGACAAGGTGAAGATGCTGAGCGACGCGCTCTCCGTGCTCACCATGGACGAGGTGTGGGAGGCGATGCGGGCCCTGGACCCGCCGCAGGACGCGGACACCGGCGACGGCGAGGACATGCGCCGCCGCTGGCTGCGCCATAACCCGGCACAGCTGATCGCCACCGGCGCCCAGCTCTCCGCCGAACCGGACCGGGTGGACGAGCTGGCCGCCCTCGGGCTGCCCGTCCACGTCCTGTCCGGCGAGCGCGACGACGTATGGCCGGTGGAGCGGTTCGACGCGATGGCCCGGCGGCTCGGCGCCCACCGCACCACGATCGCCGGGGCCGAGCACTCCCCCAACACCGCCCGCCCGCACGAGACCGCCGAGGCGCTCGCCGCGTTCTGGGACACCGTCACCCTCTAGGGATCAGTACTGCGACTGAAGGTGCTGCCAGAACCCGTCCCGCAGCGCCCGGCGCAGGTGCGCGTGGCCGCGCAGCGAGTGCTGGAGCAGGCGTTCGGCCTCCACCAGCAGGTCCTGGTCGACCGAGCCCGGCAGATAGGGGTGGCCGGGCAGCAGGTCGGCGAGGGACTCGCGGCCTCGGGCGGCGAGCCAGGCGGCGGCGATCTGGGCGCCGACGAAGCGGACGTCCTCCCGGGAGGGGGCCGGGGTGTCGTCCTCGTACGTGGTGACCGGGCGCCGGGTGACGTACGGGCGGCAGAAGTCCAGGTCGAAGGTGCGCTGGCTGTCGACCTCCCAGAGCAGCGGTTCGGCCTGGTTGCGGCCCTCGCCGGCCTCGATGCCCCAGAGGTGGACGCGCGCCCCGTAGCCCTGGGCCGCCTCGACCGCCGAGACCAGGTCCTCGTCGCCGCCGATGAGGGCCGCGTCGCTGATGGCGCGGTGCCGGGCCAGCGATTCGAGGTCGGTGCGGATGAGGGAGTCGACGCCCTTCTGCTGATTGTTGGCGTTGAGGTTGCCGAGCCGCACCTTGACGTCGGGGAGTTCGGCGATGGCCTGCTGCTCGGTGGTGTGGATGCGGCGCCTGGCCCCGTCGTACCAGTACACGCGCAGCAGCCGGCTGTCCGCGAAGATCGTGCGGGCCTTGTCGATGAAGGCCTCGATCAGCCCTTCGGCGTCGAGGTCGAACGAGCGGCGGTCCTCGGTACCGGTGACGAGCAGCCCGGCCGCGGCGTACACATAGCCCGCGTCCACGAAGATCGCGTGCGTGGAAGGGGTCTTGGAGACCTCCCCGAGCACGCGCTGGAGCAGCTCGTTGGTGCGGTCCAGACGCTCAACGATATCCGCCGGGTACTTAGACATCCAAAAAATTTCCTTAGCGTAGGGAATGTTTGTACCGGGCAAGCCGTTGTAACACTCGTGGAACGCGAGGGAAGCCTCGCGTTCCTATCCTCGCGGGTAGGCCGTATCGCCCGCGCCAGTAGTTCTCCAGCAGGAGGATCAGACGAAGGGAAGCCATATGCGCTTCGAGATCATGCGACTCGACGACGTCGACGGTACCGCCGTGGACAGCACCGTCGTGGACGCCGCCTCCGTCAACCGGATCGTGCAGCAGGCCGCAGCCATAGGCCAGCGCATCTACATCCGGCCGGCCGACAGCTCGGCTTCGTAACGCTTCAAGGGTCTTGGCTTCGGTGAACTGACGCCTGATCACGCATTGCGCCGCTAAAGACGAAGCGCCCCCGCACGGAAGGACCGTGCGGGGGCGCTGTGGTGTCCGGAGGGCACCCGCGCGGGTCAGGAGGTCTGGATGACCTGGGTGACGCCGTTGATGATCTGCTGTACGGCGATGGCCGAGAGCATCATTCCGGCGAGCCGGGTCACCAGGACCACCCCGCCGTCCTTGATGATGCGGATGATCACCAGCGAATAGCGCATCGCCAGCCAGAGCACCACGTGCATGGCCGCGATCGCCGACCACACCGAGAGCTGGCCGCCGAAGCCGTCGGCGTGCTGCACGGCCAGGATGACCGAGACGATCGCGCCGGGACCGGCCAGCAGCGGCATGCCCAGCGGTACGAGCGCTACGTTGACGTCCTTGGTCTGCGTCGGCTCGTCGGTCTTGCCGGTCAGCAGGTCCAGTGCGATGAGCAGCAGCAGGAGACCGCCCGCGATCATCAGGGCGGGCACGGAGACATGCAGGTAGTCGAGGATCTGCTGGCCGAGCAGACCGAAGACGGCGATCACGCCGAAGGCGACCGCGACGGCCTGGAGCGCCATCCTGCGCTGCACCTTGGCAGGGCGGCCCGCGGTGAGGGCCAGGAAGATCGGGGTGATCCCGGGCGGGTCCATAATCACAAAAAGGGTGAGAAAAAGGGATCCGAAGACAGCGACGTCGAACACAGTGAGCCTTGCGAGAGATGAGCGGGCGGTACGGGGGCGCGCGGGCCCGGTCGGTCTGCCGTCGGCGCACGACGGCAGGGGTGAAGGGGCGCGAGGAGTGGAACGGTGAGGCGGTGGAGGCGAGGAGGCCAGGCCCTAGCGGCGGCCGGTTCCGCCCGCGCCCGGCACCGGGAAGGCTCCCGTGGCGCGCCGGGTGATCTCGCCGTAGATCTCGGGGTCGGTGGTGTACTCGCCGAGCCCGACGGTTTTTCGGCTGCCGTGGTAGTCGCTGGAGCCGGTGGGCAGGAGCCCCAGCTCCCGGGCGAGACCGCGCAGCCGGGCCCTGGTCGGCTCGTCGTGGTCCATGTGGTCGACCTCGATGCCGTCCAGGCCCGCGGCGGCGAGCGCGGCGATCGTGGCCTCGGGGACCGTTGCACCGCGCTTCGAGGCGGCCGGGTGGGCGAAGACGGTGACGCCGCCCGCCGCCTTGACGAGCCGGACCGCCTCGAAGGGGTCGAACTCGTGCTTCGCGGCGAAGGCCCGTCCGCCGTTGCCCAGCCAGTCGGGCGTGAAGGCGTCGGAGACCGTGTCCACGACGCCCAGCTCGACGAGGGCGGCGGCGACGTGCGGGCGGCCGACCGAGCCGTCCCCGGCGATCCGGGCGACCTGCTCCCAGGTGATGGGGACGTCGAGGGCGCGGAGCTTGCGGACCATCTCCTGGGCGCGCGGCACCCGGTCGTCGCGGACCAGTTCCCGGGCGCGCTCGAACTCGGCGTCGGCGGGGTCGAAGAGGTACGCCAGCATGTGCATGCTCACGCCGTCGACCCGGCAGGAGAGCTCGGCGCCCGTGACGAGGGTCAGCCCTTCGGGCAGCGCGTCGATGGCCTGCTTGTGGCCGCCGACGGTGTCGTGGTCGGTGAGCGCGACGACGTCCAGGCCCGCGGCGACGGCGTTGGCGACCAGCTCGGCGGGGGTGTCCGTACCGTCCGATGCGGTGGAGTGGGTGTGCAGGTCGATGCGCACGACGCGTGACTCCAGGGCTCGCGGGCGGACGGGGGACCGCTCAAGGATAACCGCCGCACACCAGGCCCCCGGCCGGGATCACGCCCCGTCCGGCGTGATCTAGCGCTCGCCCGTCGCCTGCCGGGGCGGCGCATCCGGGGCTGCGAGCAGGCGCGGAGTCAGGGCCCCGCACGGTACGAGGTCCACCTCTCCCCCGGCGTCGCGCAGGTCGGTCAGGACCAGCTCGTCGTACATCAGCAGCCCCGACTGCTCGGGCCACAGGATCGCCCACAGCCACAGGCCGCGCGCCTCGCCCGCGAAGACGGCCCGGTCCTCCGGGGCGTTGCGGACGTGCCAGAGCGGGGTGGGGCGGCCGGCCGCGTGGACCTTGGCGTCGGGGGCGGAGTCGACGTTCAGGTGGGGGCCGGGGTCGAGGCCGTCGATCCCGGCGTACCGGGCACCGAGTCCGACACCGAGCTCCTCGGCGACGAGCAGCAGCTCACCCATGCCGCCCAGCGGTCCGGGACCCGAGCAGGCGACGACGGTCGCGCGGCCGCCGCTGCGGTCGTCACCCGCGCCGGCCACCCCGGTGAACAGCCAGCCCACGGGGAGTGGCCAGGGCATCCAGACGGGCACCTGCGAGCGGTGCACCACGACGCCGAGCGCCTCGACGCTCGGCGGAACGACCGGCTGCATCGGGTGCACCTGGCCGTGCACGGAGCACTGCCAGGCGTCGGCGAAGAGACCGGGCGCCCTGACCCGGCCACCGCACTTCGGGCAACTGGGTTCGCCCCTCATAGAGCCCAACGGTCCTCCCCGCCGGTCGCCGCGTCAAGGACGATCACCCGTCCGCAGCGTGGCCATCATCCCGGAAAATAGATGTAACTTGCATTTATTAGTTCGTCTAACTTAATCTGTGGAGGACACATCGATCTGGAGGAGAGAAGGAGTCGGCCCATGCCAGCACCCATGCCAGGAGAGGACCCGTTCGACGAAGGGGCCACGGCCACCAGCATCCTGCGCCAGCCGAAGGCCGTCTGGGCCACGGCGGGCGCCTCGGTGGTCGCCTTCATGGGGATCGGCCTGGTGGACCCGATCCTGCCGTCCATCGCCCAGGGTCTGGACGCCACACCCAGTCAGGTGTCGCTGCTGTTCACCTCGTACTTCCTGATCACCGCCGTCGCCATGCTCGTCACCGGCTTCGTCTCCAGCCGCATCGGCGGCCGCAGGACCCTGCTCGCCGGCCTCGCGCTCGTGGTCGTCTTCGCCGCGCTCTCCGGCACCTCGTCCTCCGTCGCCGAACTCGTCGGCTTCCGGGCGGGCTGGGGCCTGGGCAACGCCCTCTTCGTCTCCACCGCGCTCGCGGTGATCGTCGGAGCGGCGGCGGGCGGCAGCTCCGCCGCGATCCTGCTGTACGAGTCGGCGCTCGGCCTCGGCATGGCGTGCGGGCCGCTGCTCGGCGCGCTCCTCGGGAACGCCAGCTGGCGCTACCCGTTCTTCGGTACGGCGGCGCTGATGGCGATCGGCTTCCTCTGCATCGCCGCGTTCCTCAAGGAGCAGCCGAAGCCCGCCCGTAAGACCTCGCTGCTGGACCCGGTGAAGGCGCTCGGCCACGGCGGACTGGCCTCGGTGGCGGCCTCGGCCTTCTTCTACAACTACGCCTTCTTCACGATCCTGGCGTTCACGCCGTTCGTGCTGGACATGACCCCGTACAAGTCCGGCGCGGTCTTCTTCGCCTGGGGCCTGCTGCTCGCGGTCTTCTCCGTGTTGGTCGCCCCGCGCCTCCAGCGCCGCTTCGGCTCGCTCAAGGTGCTCGGGGCCTCGCTCGTCCTGCTCGCCGTCGACCTGCTGGTCCTCGGGTACGGGAACCACACCACGGCGGTCGTCGCCACGATCGTCTCCGGTGCCTTCATCGGTATGAACAACACCCTCTACACCGAGCTGGCCCTCGGCGTCTCGGACGCGCCGCGCCCGGTGGCGAGCGCCGGATACAACTTCGTCCGCTGGTTCGCCGCGGCGGCCGCCCCCTTCCTCGCCCCGAAGATCGAGGAGTGGACCGACATCCACATCCCGTTCGTGGTGGCCGCGCTCGCCGCCCTGGTCGGAGCGGCCGTCGTGGGCGTACGGCGTACGGCGCTGACCCACGAGGCCGAGGAGCTGGAGCCGGTCCACGCCCTGGAGGACAGCGTGAGCGTCTTCGCCGACCGGTGAGGGCCGGCAGGAAAGGGGCTCAGTCCAGCGGTACGGATGTGCGCAGCGGGTCGCGCAGGTCCGTGCCGTGCGTGAGCCACCGCTCCTGGAGCTCCTGCGCCCCGCGCACCCGCTTCCAGGCGGCCTCGTTGGGGGTCATCGGCAGCAGCGGCAGGAAGCGGACCGGGTCCATCGGCTCGTCCAGCTCCAGGTCCTCCACCAGACCCCCGGACTCCGCCACCAGCACCGAGGTGAACGGCGCGCCGGGCCACAGCGGATCGCCCAGGTCCAGTGAGGCCCCCGGCGCCACGATGAGCCCCTCGACCTGCGGGGAGGCGGCCAGCACGGCGAGGGGGCGCAGCACCTGGTCGGTGTCGGCGAGCCCCACCCGTACCGAGAGGACCAGCTCGGCGCGGGGGCCCTTCACCGGGTCGGCGAGCGGCGAGGTGGGGTCGGCCATCGGCTGCCCGGACATGCCGAGCGTGGCGTAGCGCACCACGTCGCCGTCGAGGAAGCGGAGCACCTCGATACGGTCCGTACCGAGGAACGTCACATCGGCGCGGGCGTCCGGTTCCCCGAGGGCCGAGCGGAGCCGGGCTTCGACCAGAGCGAGAATTTCTGCCATCCGGCGAGCATAGAGTGCGTGTGGAGTGGGCAAAGTAAGGGATTCGGTCCGGGACGGCTGATAGCCTGGCCGCCGGTCGGGACAGCACGCAGAAGCGTCGCTCTCTTCGTCCCGACGACACGTCGTCCCCCACGGGGGACCGGCCGGAGGAGGTGGGGACTGCTATGGATCCAAGTCGACCGTGCAGTACCGATCACCCTTCCGCGCACCGTTGTTCCCACTGAACTTCCCGCTGAACTGACGCCTCGTCGGCCATCACGGATGGCCTCCTGACGGTCGTTCGCCCCCGGAAGAGCACCAGGAATCCGCGGAAGAGTCTCCCGTTCTCTTGCCTGTCTGTTGCGAACGCCGTCATCGCGCCCGCGCGGTGGAGCCCGCTTTGCGGACGTGAGCGCACGTCCCCATTCCGGGCTGTTCCACGCCCTCGCCGACGGCCCTCCGTGAAGGAGCCAGCCATGTCGATGATCCGTGACCTGCGCGCTGCCGTGCGCCCCTCCCTGCGTCCCTCCCTCCGTAAGAACAGCGCCCCCCACAACGCGTACGACACCACCCGTGACCCGTCCGCCTCCAGCGCCGTCGTCGACTGCGCGGTCTACCGCGACGGCAGCCGCCTGGAGGGGTCCGCGACCCCGACGCCGCACGAGGCGATGCTGGAGGTGCGCGAGAAGGGCGGCTTCGCCTGGATCGGCCTGCACGAGCCGACGGAGGAGGAGTTCGCGGGCATCGCCCGGGAGTTCGGGCTCCACCCGCTCGCCGTGGAGGACGCCGTCCACGCCCACCAGCGGCCGAAGCTGGAGCGGTACGACGACACGCTGTTCACCGTCTTCAAGACCATCCACTACGTGGAGCACGCCGAGCTGACCGCGACCAGCGAGGTCGTGGAGACCGGCGAGGTGATGTGCTTCACCGGCCGGGACTTCGTCATCACCGTCCGGCACGGCGGGCAGGGTTCGCTGCGCGCGCTGCGCCACCGCCTTCAGGACGATCCGGAGCTGCTCGCCAAGGGCCCGTCCGCCGTGCTGCACGCCATCGCCGACCATGTGGTCGACGGGTACATCGCGGTGGCGGAGGCGGTACAGGACGACATCGACGAGGTGGAGATCGATGTCTTCTCCACCCCGGCCAAGGGCGGCCGGCGCGGTTCGGACGCGGGGCGGATCTACCAGCTCAAGCGTGAGGTGCTGGAGTTCAAGCGGGCCGTCTCGCCCCTGCTGCGCCCGATGCAGCTGCTCAGCGAGCGGCCGATGCGGCTGATCGACCCCGACATCCAGAAGTACTTCCGGGACGTCGCCGACCACCTCGCCCGGGTCCAGGAGGAGGTCATCGGCTTCGACGAGCTGCTGAACTCGATCCTCCAGGCCAATCTGGCGCAGGCGACCGTCACCCAGAACGAGGACATGCGCAAGATCACCTCCTGGGCGGCGATCATCGCCGTTCCCACGATGATCTGCGGGGTCTACGGCATGAACTTCGACTACATGCCGGAGCTGGAGTGGAAGTACGGCTATCCGCTGGTGCTCGGCCTCATCGGCGCGGTCTGTTTCTCCATCCACCGCATCCTGAAGCGCAACGGCTGGCTCTGAGCGTCGGCGGCCGGTCTAAGCTCCCGCCCATGACTGATGCTGCCGCCGCCCTGCTGGAGAAGGCCCTCGTCGAGGAGGCAACGAAGAAGTCCGGCCTCATCTGGGTCCGGGCCGCCGGGCCCGCCCGCGCGGTGTGGCACGTCTGGCACGAGGGCGCGGCCCACCTCGTCGGGGACGGCCCGGGCGAGCAGCCGCTGCCCGAGGGCCTGACCGACGGCGGGAGCGCCGAGGTCACCGTACGCAGCAAGGACAAGGGCGGCCGGCTCGTCGCCTGGACGGCGGCGGTACGGGTGCTGGCGCCGCACTCCGATGAGTGGGAGGCGGCCGTCGCCGAGCTGAAGGGCAAGCGGCTGAACGCGCCGGACGCCGAGGTGGTGACGGAGCGGTGGGCGCGGGAGTGCGCGGTGGTGCGCCTGACGCCCGAGGCGGTCAGCACGGAGCTGCCGGACACCTCGCTGGCCGCCGCCCCGCTGCCGACCGGGGCGACCACGCGGCAGCCCGTACCGGCCGGGCTTCCCCGGCTGCTGCTGAAGCGGCGGCGGAAGGGCTGAGCAGGCGGCGGGCTCGCTGAGGCCGGTCCGTAAACTCGCTGAGGCCGGTCCGTAAAAGGGTCAGCCGGAGGACTTCGGGAGCTGGCCGCCGTAGTCGACGGTGTCGTCGTCCTGCGGGGCCTCCAGCGCGACCGCGCGTCCCCAGTCGGCCAGGGTGACGGTGCCTCCGCCGCCGCCGCGGGCCACCCGCACCGGGTACGGCTTGCCTTCCAGCGACACGTCCAGCGCGCCGCCCTCGCCCTTGCCGCCGAGGAGCTGGATGGTGCGGCGGCCGGTGACGGTGTCCCGGGCGCCCTTGTTGAGGGTGCCGTGCAGCGTCAGCAGGCCGTCCAGCAGGACCTTCTTGTCGGTGAAGCCGCGCAGCTGGCGGTAGCTGGGATCGTCCTCGGGGACCTTCACGTACTTGCCGCCCAGCTTCTCGGCGGCCTCCTGGTCGGAGCGGCCCGCCCTGCCGTCCTCCTCGTGCAGCCAGAAGTCGGCGTCGGCCTTGATGAAGAGCTCGTCCTCGATCCGCAGGAGCACGAAGCTGCGCTTCTTGGAGGAGACCGACCCCGTGCCGCCCTTGTCGCTGAGCTTCATGTTCAGCATGTAGGTGCCGCCCTTGCTGACCAGGGTGCCCGCCAGCCGTACACCGTCGGCGCTGTCGGCCGCCGCTCTGGTCTTCGTGTCGATCTGCTCGGCCGAGAGTTTGCCGACCCCGTTGGTCCCCTTGTCCGGGTCCTCGCCCGCGCAGGCGGTGAGGGCCGCGATGAGCCCGCCGCAGAGCACGACGGCGAGCGCGGTCCGGCGATGATTCCGGACGGCCGGGGCAAAAGACGTCACGGGCGTACTGCCTCTCAACTGCGATCGGGGGGCAGAGCGCAGCGTACCCGGGCTCCGCGCACCGTCCGGCAGCCAGCCGTACGGACGGGTCCGCCGGGGCGCGCCACCACGGCAGGGGCTAGCCTGATCATGGCGTACGGCTGTTCACGGAAGGAGGCGGAGCATGGCGGCAGGAGCCCCCAGGGTCTTCGTCTCGCACCTGTCCGGGGTGCCCGTGTTCGACCCGAACGGGGACCAGGTCGGCCGGGTCCGTGACCTGGTGGCGATGTTGCGGGTCGGCGGACGGCCGCCGCGCATCCTGGGTCTGGTCGTCGAGGTGGTCAGCCGACGGCGGATCTTCCTACCGATGACCCGGGTGACGGGCGTCGAGTCCGGCCAGGTCATCACGACCGGCGTGGTCAACATGCGGCGCTTCGAACAGCGGCCCACCGAGCGGCTCGTCCTCGGCGAGTTCCTCGACCGGCGCGTGCGGCTGGTGGAGAGCGACGAGGAGGTCACCGTCCTGGACGTGGCGATCCAGCAGCTGCCCGCCCGCCGGGACTGGGAGATCGACAAGTACTTCGTCCGCAAGGGGCGCGGCGGTGCGCTGCGCCGCAAGGGCGAGACGTTGACGGTGGAGTGGTCGGCGGTCAGCGGCTTCTCGCTGGAGGAGCACGGGCAGGGCGCCGAGAACCTGGTCGCCACCTTCGAACGGCTCCGCCCCGCCGACGTCGCCAACGCCCTGCACCACCTCTCCCCCAAGCGCCGCGTCGAGGTGGCCGCCGCGCTGGACGACGACCGGCTGGCCGACGTCCTGGAGGAGCTGCCCGAGGACGACCAGGTGGAGATCCTCGGCAAGCTCAAGGAGGAGCGGGCCGCCGACGTCCTGGAGGCGATGGACCCGGACGACGCGGCCGACCTGCTCTCGGAGCTGCCCGAGGAGGACAAGGAGCGGCTGCTGACCCTGATGCGGCCGGACGACGCCGCCGACGTACGGCGTCTGATGGCGTACGAGGAGCGGACGGCGGGCGGTCTGATGACGACCGAGCCGATCGTGCTGCGCCCGGACGCCACGGTGGCCGACGCGCTCGCCCGGGTCCGTCAGTCGGACCTCTCCCCCGCCCTCGCCGCACAGGTGTACGTGTGCCGCTCGCCCGACGAGACGCCGACCGGCAAGTACCTGGGCACCGTGCACTTCCAGCGGCTGCTGCGCGATCCGCCGTTCACGCTGGTCAGCTCCATCGTCGACAGCGACTTGGTGCCGCTGCCGCCGGACACCCCGCTGCCGACCGTGACCAGCTATCTGGCCGCGTACAACCTGGTCTCCGCGCCCGTGGTGGACGAGAGCGGGTCCCTGCTGGGCGCGGTGACCGTGGACGACGTCCTGGACCACCTGCTGCCCGACGACTGGCGCGAGACCGACTTCCACGGCGAGGGGGGTATCCGCCATGGCCGCTGACCGGGAGGAGCGGTCGAAGGCCGCCTCCACGGGCGCCTCCGGGCTGATGCGCCCGCCGCGCACCCGGCTCGACCAGCCGAAGTCGCCGCGGCGCCGGCTGCTGCCGGAGTACGACCCGGAGGCGTTCGGCCGGTTCTCCGAGCGGATCGCGCGGTTCCTGGGGACCGGACGGTTCATCGTCTGGATGACGCTGATCATCATCGTCTGGGTGCTGTGGAACATCTACGCACCCAAGGATCTGCGCTGGGACGAGTACCCGTTCATCTTCCTGACCCTGATGCTCTCGCTCCAGGCCTCGTACGCGGCCCCGCTGATCCTGCTGGCCCAGAACCGGCAGGACGACCGGGACCGGGTCACCCACGAGCAGGACCGCAAGCAGAACGAGCGCTCCATCGCCGACACCGAGTACCTCAGCCGGGAGATCGCGGCGCTGCGGATGGGCCTCGGCGAGGTCGCCACCCGGGACTGGATCCGCTCGGAACTCCAGGACATGGTGAGAGACATGGAGGACCGCCGGATCCTCCTCACGTCCGAGAGTGACGAAGGCGACCGCTGACGCGCTACCCGCCCGTAGGGCCCGGCGCCGTAACATCGTCTGTATGGCTACGGAAGACGCGGTGCTTGAGGCACTGGCGACAGTGAACGACCCGGAGATCCACCGCCCGATCACCGAGCTGGGCATGGTGAAATCGGTCGAGATCGATCCTGACGGTGTAGTCGCTGTCACGGTGTATCTCACGGTCTCCGGCTGCCCGATGCGCGACACGATCACCAGGAACGTGACGGAGGCCGTCTCCCGGGTGGAGGGCGTCTCCCGCGTGGAGGTCACCCTCGACGTCATGAGCGACGAGCAGCGCAAGGAGCTGGCGAGCTCGCTGCGCGGCGGCACCGCCGAGCGCGAGGTGCCCTTCGCCAAGCCCGGCTCGCTGACCCGGGTGTACGCGGTCGCCTCCGGCAAGGGCGGCGTCGGCAAGTCGTCGGTGACGGTCAACCTCGCGGCGGCGATGGCGGCCGACGGGCTGAAGGTGGGCGTCGTGGACGCGGACATCTACGGGCACAGCGTGCCCCGGATGCTCGGCGCGGACGGCAAGCCCACCCAGGTCGAGAACATGATCATGCCGCCGTCCGCACACGGCGTGAAGGTCATCTCCATCGGCATGTTCACCCCGGGCAACGCGCCCGTGGTCTGGCGCGGCCCGATGCTGCACCGGGCACTCCAGCAGTTCCTCGCCGATGTGTACTGGGGTGACCTGGACGTCCTGCTCCTGGACCTGCCGCCGGGCACCGGTGACATCGCGATCTCCGTGGCGCAGCTCGTGCCGAACGCGGAGATCCTGGTCGTCACGACCCCGCAGCAAGCGGCGGCCGAGGTGGCCGAGCGGGCCGGTTCCATCGCCGTACAGACCCACCAGAAGATCGTCGGCGTCGTGGAGAACATGTCGGGCATGCCGTGTCCGCACTGCGACGAGATGGTCGACGTCTTCGGCTCGGGCGGCGGCGCCCGGGTCGCCGAGGGCCTGACCCGGACGGTCGGCGCCGAGGTGCCGGTGCTGGGCTCGATCCCGATCGACGTACGGCTGCGCGAGGGCGGCGACGAGGGCAAGCCGGTGGTCCTGTCGGACCCGGACTCCCCGGCCGGCAAGGCGCTGCGCGGAATCGCGGAGAAGCTGGGCGGCCGCCAGCGCGGCCTGTCGGGCATGTCGCTGGGGATCACCCCGCGCAACAAGTTCTGACAGACAGGACCAGCCCGTCCGGCGCTTGAGGACATCTTTCCCGTCCCCGGCGCCGGACGAGGCCGGGCAATTCCAGCCCGTCCGGCGCCTGAGGACGAAGGCGGCCCGCCGGACGCCCCCGGCCCTACTCGTACGTCGTGATGTCCTTGATCACCGCGAACCCCAGCCCGTACGCGCTCATCCCCCGCCCGTACGCCCCGATGTGCACGCCCTCGTGCGCGGACCCGGCCAGCACCCAGCCGAACTCGGACTCCCGGTAGTGGAACTCCACCGGGACCCCGTCCACCGGCAGCGAGAGCGTCGACCAGGGCGCGGAGCCGAGGTCGTCGGCGAGGGTGAACGCCGTCTCGGTCTGCTGGTCGAGCCAGTCGTCGCGCAGGGTGTGGTCCATCTGCGGCGGCCACGTGTACGCCAGCAGGCCCGAGCCGGCCAGCCAGGCGGCCGAGGAGACCGTGGTGGCGTCCAGCACCCCCGTACCGTCTCCGCTGCGTCTGACGGGGCTGGCGGCGACCGTGATGACGGCCGCGAACCGTTCCTTCTCGGCGGCGGAACCGTCCGTCTTCACCGAGGGCTCGTCACCGTGTCCGGTGGAGCCGTGCTGCACGGTGCCGTCCGCCGCCGTGCCGACCTGCATCAGCCAGCGCGGGCCCGTGAAGGCCTCGTCCAGCCCGTACCAGGGGAAAGAGGCCTCCAGGTAGCCGTCGACGGTACGCCGCCGGGCCGCCGGCACCTCCTCCGCCGTGACCGTGCCAGGGGCACCGTCCGTATCCACCCGACTCGTCGTCTCCATCTGAGCGGCCGCCTCCTCGATCAGTCCTGATCCGGAGCGGCCCGCCCCCCGCGGGCGTGGGCGTCCTCGCAACCGGACAGATGGAGAATAGCCATACCGTCCGGACGAGTCGGGATTGACCTGGCGTCAGGTGGCGTCGGCGTCGAACGGCGGACGCTCGGGCTGCGCCTGCTGCGGGGTCTTCTTCAGCAGGTCAGGGGTGGTGTCGCCGGTCTTGGTGAGGCTGGGCGAGGTGGTGGTGCCCGGCGCGCCCGCCGACCCGTTCGCCGCACTGTCGGCGGAATCGGGCGCCGGCGTGCGCCCGTTGACCGCGTCGGTGACGTCGGCGATCTCCTTGCGCAGATCGAAGCTCTCGCGGATCTCCTTCAGCCCCAGGTCGTCGTTGCCGTCCATCAGCTGCTTACGGACGAACGTCTTGGGGTTGAGGTCCTCGAACTCGAAGTCCTTGAACTGCGGGCCGAGCTCCGTACGGATGTCTTCCTTGGCGCTGTCCGAGAACTCACGGATCTTGCGGATGGTGCGCGTGACGTCCTGGATGAGCTTGGGCAGCTTGTCGGGGCCGAAGACCAGCACGGCCAGCACCCCGAGCGTCAGCAGCTCCAGTGCGCCTATGTCATTGAACACCTAGCTGCTCCTCGTGTTCTCCGCCTGATCCCGACTGGTCCCGGACCGATCCCCGGCTTCTCCGCCCGGCCCGGCCAGGTGGGACGGGTGCGCGGACCCGTCAACGGTACCTGGCCGACCTGTCCGGGCGGTACCTTGCCGTGTCGCTCACGTGCCGCTCGCCGAGCCGAGCGTCAACGTGACGGACCGCTCCTCGCCACCTCGGGTCAGCCGCAGCTCCAGCCGGTCGCCGGGACGGTGGGCGCGGATCTTCACGATCAGCTCCTCCCCGCTGTGCACGCGCTGGCCCTGGACCTCGGTGATCACGTCGCCGGACCTGATGCCCGCCTTGGCGGCCGGGCCGCCCTTGGTGACCGCAGGCCCGTCCTCGGGGCCCTTCTCGCCGACCTTGGCGCCGTCGCCGGTGAACTTCATGTCCAGCGTGACGCCGATCACCGGGTGGGTGGCCTTGCCGGTGTTGATCAGCTCCTCGGCGACGCGCTTGCCCTGGTTGATCGGTATCGCGAAGCCGAGGCCGATGGAGCCGGACTGGCCGCCGCGCTCGGTGCCCTTGCCGCTGTCGGCGGCGCGGATGGCGCTGTTGATGCCGATGACATGAGCCTGGGTGTCGACGAGCGGGCCGCCGGAGTTGCCGGGGTTGATCGGGGCGTCGGTCTGGAGGGCGTCGACATAGCTGATGTCGCTGCCGTCGCCCTTCTCGCCGCCCGCGGTGATCGGGCGCTGCTTGGCGCTGATGATGCCGGAGGTGACCGTGTTGGACAGGTCGAAGGGGGCGCCGATGGCCACCACCGGGTCGCCCACCCGGACGTTGTCGGAGTTGCCGAGCGGCAGGGGCTTGAGGCCCGAGACGCCCTTGACCCGGACGACGGCGAGGTCGTAGCCGCTGTCCTTGCCGACGAGTTCGGCGGCGGCCGTCTCACCGCTGCTGAACGTCACGGTGATGTCGCCGCTGGATCCGGCCGGGGCGACGACGTGGTTGTTGGTGAGGATGTGGCCCCGGGCGTCGAGGACGAAGCCGGTGCCGGTGCCGGACTCGGCGGTGCCGCTGACGTGCAGGGTGACCACGCTGGGCAGGGCGCTGGCGGCGATGCCCGCGACGCTCTCGGGGGCCCGGTCGCCGTTGTCGTGGCTCGCCTGGGGCAGCTCGACGGTGGTCAGGCCGCCGGTGCGCTCGACGTACGCGCCGACGCCGCCGCCGATGCCGCTGGCGACCAGGGCCAGCAGCAGCATTCCGGCGAAGGCGCCGCCGCGGCGGTTCTTCCGGCTCCCCGGCTCGGTGCCGGCCGGCGGCCCGACCTGGGTCAGCGGCTGCCCCGGCGCGCCCCAGGGGTCGTACTGGAGCCACTGCGAGGACGAGGAGGGTACGGGGGTGGCCTGCGGGGTCACCGGGGACGGCTGCGGCGGCAAGGGTACGGCCTGCGGGGGTACGGCTTGCGGCGGTACGGGGGTGCCGTGGGCCGGGGTCGGCCGCTGGACCGGCGGCGCGGGCGCCCACGGTCCGGGGCCGCCGTACGGCGGGGTGCTGTACACATCGGGCTCGTGCAGCGGCGGCCCGGCCGGGCGGGTCGGGGCGGGCTCCTGCGGCTCCTGGCCGACGAGGGGCGCGGGGCCGTCCGCGGGCGCGGCTCCACCGGTCGGGGCCGGGCTGTCGGGCCGCACCGAGGGGGCGTCGCCCTCGCCGCCGCCCCGGCTCTCCGGCTCGTCGCGGCCGGGCCGCCCCGTCGCGGGGCGGCTCCACCACTTCGCCTGCCTACCGTCGTCCATGCTCTCCCCGCCACTGGCCTCTGCACGCCCCACCGGGGGCGTCCCTCCCCGGATTCAACCAGGTTTGCGAATCCCCGCGCAGGGGTCCCGTCGTGGTTCGGCCAGGGTCCGGGTCCGGCCGGGGTTCGGCCGGATTCCCGTCAGCGCCGGGGGGAGAGC
Source organism: Streptomyces cyaneofuscatus (assembly GCF_000718135.1). Lineage (GTDB taxonomy): Bacteria > Actinomycetota > Actinomycetes > Streptomycetales > Streptomycetaceae > Streptomyces > Streptomyces cyaneofuscatus. The sequence goes on from NZ_JOEM01000001.1 coordinate 198,078, forward strand.
GGGCTCGCCAGGTCGTTGGTCGGGGCGGGCCGCCCCGGCCCCGAGGGCGTCGGCGGGGTGAGCGCCTTCGTCGTCGAGCCGCTGCCCAGCACGGCCGCGAGCAGCGGCGTGGAGCCACCGGCCGGGCGTATCAGCGGCGGCACGGACACGTTCAGCGCGGGGAACGTGAAGGGGTGTCCGCCCAGGGCCGAGGTGGAGAACAGCGGCGGGGCCGTCGTCTGCGGCCGCAGGGACAGGGGTGGCTTCACCACGGGAGCGGCGGATGCCGGGGGTGCGGTGAGCGCGGGCGAGGGCCGGTGCGCACCGGTCGAGGACACATCGGCCGCCGACCGGTTGACGGCGAGGCGGTCACTGCCCACCGACTGGGCGCCGCCGCGGCGGCTGACCGCCGTCTCGGAGCCCCCGGCGCGGGTCTCCGCGTCGAGCGGCGTCACGCTGTTGCCGCTGCCCTCGGCGCGCAGGAGGGGGTCGGGGCCTGAGTCCAGCGGCAGGGTGCCGCCGAGCGCGATGGCCGCCAGGGACACGGCGCCGGCCGCGGCGAAGGCGAAGCGCCGGCCGCGCCAGGGCGAGCGCTCGGCGTCCCGGGCCACCTCGTGGATGCGGAAGGCGGAGCGGGAGCCGCCGGGGAGGACGGCGGTGGAGCCGTGGGCCGCGGGGAAGTACCCGAAGTCGTCCAGCGGGGCGGGGGACGCGGCGGGGTCGCGGCGGGTGGCGCCGGAGGACCGCAGCGGGGGGAAGAACTCGTCGGCGAACGGGCCGCCGGAGCCGAACGGTCTGCCGGCGCCGGTGTCGTCGCCGCCAGGACCCCCGGGAAGGCCCTGCAGGCGGGCCAGGAACCCCTCGGAGGGCGAGGGTGCGGCGGACATGGCGAAGGCGCTCTTGAGGCGGCGCTGGGCGTCGGCCTCGACCTTGCACCGGGAGCAGGTCGCCAGATGGGCCAGCACCCGCTCGCGGGCGTCATGATTCAGCTCGCCGTCGACCAGCGCGGCGAGCCGGTCCCCCAGGTGCGCTTCGGCAGGGGTGGGACCGGTCAGACCTGTGCCGCTCACGCCGTTCCGCCCTCCCCTGCGAGGACCGCGTCCGCCAGGGAGCGCTGCTCGGCGCGGGCTTCGGGCGAACGGTGCTTGAGCGCCTTGCGCAGGTGCGAGCGGCCGCGGTGGATGCGGCTGCGCACGGTGCCGAGCTTCACGCCGAGGGTGGCGGCGATCTCCTCGTAGCTGAGGCCCTCGATGTCGCAGAGGACGACGGCGGCGCGGAACTCGGGCGCGAGGGTGTCCAGCGCCTGCTGCACGTCGGCGTCGAAGTGGGTGTCGTTGAAGACCTGCTGCGGGGACGGCTCCCGGCTGGGCAGCCGCTCGGCCGCGTCGTCGCCGAGCGAGTCGAAGCGGATCCGCTGCTTGCGCCGGACCATGTCCAGGAAGAGATTGGTGGTGATGCGGTGCAGCCAGCCCTCGAAGGTGCCGGGCGTGTACGTCGACAGCGAGCGGAAGACTCTGACGAAGACCTCCTGCGTGAGGTCCTCGGCGTCGTGCTGGTTACCCGTCAGCCGGTAGGCAAGGCGGTACACGCGACCGCTGTGCGTGCTGACGATCTCTTCCCATGAGGGCGGGGTCCACGCCTGGTCCGCATCGGAGGCGAAGGTCGCGGTCGGTGCGGAGTTTTCGGAAGAACGGTCAGCAATGTTGGTCACGGATTTCGGCTCACCGGCCGACCTGAGAAGGCGCCGCAGCACCCCGCCCCGATCCACAGGCGCAGCCGCACCTCCCCTATCGGCTCTGGTGGTGTCCAGTGGAGCCCCTACCATAGCCACCTCGCCCGTTAGCTCCGGATAAGACTTTTCCCTGCTGGGGCCGGGCGTCGCCCGGGACGTCCTCGCAGCTCACCGGTCCGATCCGCGGGCCGGGGCACTGCGCTTTCCCCACTCCTTGCACAACGCCCGGTCCCATCTGCGGGTTCCCGGGTCCAGCGGATACAGTCACCGTTGCGCCAACTACGGGGACAGGAGAGGGTCATTACCGCCAACCGGCAGACGAGCTGGGGCCTCGCCGACGCCTTTGTCGCCGAGGACGAAGCTCTGCACCGGGCCAGGGAGCACTCCCGTGAGCTGGGGATCCGCTCGGTCTCCCCGGGCACCGGTGCCGCGCTGCGCCTGCTGGCCGGCGCGGCAGATGCCAAGGCGGTGGCGGAGATCGGCACGGGCACGGGCGTGTCCGGCATCTATCTGCTGCACGGGATGCGTGCCGACGGTGTGCTGACCACGGTGGACCCGGAGCCCGAGCGCCAGCAGTTCGCCCGCGAGGCGTTCCGCGAGGCGGGCTTCGCCTCCAACCGGTCCCGCTTCATCCCCGGCCGCGCGCTGGACGTGCTGCCCCGGCTCGCGGACGGCGGTTACGACCTCGTCTTCTGCGACGGCGACCGGCTGGAGAGCCTGGACTGCCTCGCTGAATCGTTGCGCCTGCTGCGCCCCGGCGGGCTGGTCTGCTTCGAGGGCGTCTTCGCCGACGGCCGTACCGTCGACTCCGCCGCGCAGCCCGCCGAGGTGCTGCGGCTGCGGGAGCTGCTGCGGGCGGTGCGCGAGAGCCAGGAGCTGATGCCGACGCTGCTGCCGGTCGGCGACGGGCTGCTCTGCGCGGTCCGGCGCGGCTGAGCCCGTACCCGTAACAACGCCGGTGAACGCACCACTGCCCGGCACGGAGATCCGTACCGGGCAGTGGTGAAGGTGATGGGCGTTCCGCGTCAGCCGACGACCTTCTTCAGCGCGTCGCCGAGGGCATCGGCCTCGTCCGGAGTCAGCTCGACAACAAGCCGACCGCCGCCTTCGAGCGGAACGCGCATGACGATGCCCCGCCCCTCCTTTGTCACCTCGAGCGGGCCGTCGCCCGTCCGCGGCTTCATGGCCGCCATGCTCGTTCCCCTTCCTGAAACCAGCTCATCGCAACCGGCGGCCCCATGACAGGCGCTGCCTCACCGGCATCGAACACATTGCTTCTTCGCCATTATCCCGCATCAGGGACCCCGATGACCAACATCGCTCTGCATCGCTTGCGCAACGCGCTCCCCCAAAACCGTCTAATTCGGCGATCCGGCTGCGATACTGCGCCGCCCCGGGGCCCCAGGTGAGAGCCAATTGTTAGACGCAGGTCACATCCATGCCCCGCGCCGCGTCGGCCATGCTTGCCTCCAGGGGCAACGATGCCCGAGCAGTGAGGGGATGGACAGCAATGGCCGACGAGCCGGCGAACACCGTGCTGTACGACGTCAGCGAGGGTCTCGCGACGATCACGATCAACCGACCCGACGCGATGAACGCCATGAACACCGCGGCGAAGGTCGCGCTCCGGGACTCCCTGCGGGCGGCGGCCGCGGACCCCGCCGTACGGGCGGTTCTGCTCACGGCCACCGGGCGCGCCTTCTGTGTCGGCCAGGACCTCAAGGAGCATGTCGCCACGCTGACGGCGACGCGTGAGGCGGGCGACGGCAACGCGCTGAGCACGGTACGGGAGCACTACAACCCGATCGTGCGGGCCATCACGGAGATGGCCAAGCCGGTCGTCGCCGGGGTGAACGGCGTCGCGGCCGGGGCCGGGTTCGGTTTCGCGCTGGCGGCCGACTACCGGGTGGTCGCCGAGACGGCCTCGTTCAACACCTCGTTCGCGGGCGTCGCCCTGACCGCCGACTCGGGCGTCTCCTGGACGCTGCCGCGGCTGATCGGCCCGAGCCGCGCCGCCGATCTGCTGTTCTTCCCGCGCTCGATCTCCGCGCAGGACGCCCTGGAGCTGGGCCTGGTCAACCGGGTGGTCCCGGCGGACAAGCTGGCCGAGGAGGCCGCCGCGGTGGCCCGGGCGCTGGCCGACGGTCCGACGGTGGCGTACGCGGCGCTGAAGGAGTCCCTGGCGTACGGCGCCGGGCACACGCTCGCCGAGACGCTGGAGAAGGAGGACGAACTCCAGACCCGGGCGGGCGCGTCGCAGGACCACACCATCGCGGTGGAGGCGTTCCTCGCGAAGGAGAAGCCGGTCTACCTGGGGAAGTAGCCGCTCACGCGACGGTGGCATCGCCCCGGGCCACGCAGTCCGCGAGGTGGTCGTCGACGAGGCCGCACGCCTGCATCAGGGCGTAGGCCGTGGTCGGGCCGACGAAGCGGATCGAGCGCTTCTTCAGCTCCTTGGCCAGCGCGGTGGACTCCGGGGTGACGGCGGGGACATCGCCCAGCTCGCGCGGGGCGGTCCGGCCGGCCGGGTCGGGGGCGTAGGACCAGATCAGCTCGTCCAGCTCCCCGGCCGGCCAGTCGGCGAGCACCTTCGCGTTGGCGAGGGTGGCGTCGACCTTGGCCCGGTTGCGGATGATGCCGGGGTCGGCGAGGAGCCGCTCCCGGTCGGCGTCGGTGAACTTCGCGACCGCGGCGATCTCGAACCCGGCGAACGCCGTACGGAAGGTCTCGCGGCGGCGCAGGATCGTCAGCCAGGAGAGCCCGGACTGGAACGCCTCCAGGCAGAGCCGCTCGAAGAGGGCGTCGTCCCCGTGGACCGGGCGGCCCCACTCGGTGTCGTGGTAGGTGAGGTAGTCCTCGGTGGACAGGCCCCAGGGGCAGCGCAGCCCGCCGTCGGGGGCGGCCACGGCTCCGCCGCTCATCGGCCGTCGTCCTCGCCGCGGGCCGGGCCGCCGGTCTGCCGGTCACCGGGCCCGGTGGGCCGGTCCCCGGGCTGCTTGAAGAGGTCGGTCCCGGTCGTCACCGCGGACGCCTGCGCCCCGGCGAGGGCGGACTCCAGCTCCGCGATCCGGGCGTCACGCTCGGCCAGCTCCGCGCCGAGCCGGGACAGCGCCTCGTCGACGTCCGCCATCCGGTAGCCCCGGGCGGCCATCGGCAGGCGCAGCGCCTCGACGTCCGCCCGGCCGACCGGGCGGGTCGTGGGCAGGGGGTCGGTGAACCGCTGGGGCTCCACATCCTGGAGCACGGCGCTCCCGCCACCGCCGACCACCGCGAGGGTGACCGCCGTGACGACCACGACCATCGTGAGCAGCAAGAACCAGAACACGCGCATCTCCCCGGGGGTGGAAACCTCGACCGGCTCCGATGGTGCCATGCGGCACGGACAGTCAGGGCGGGGACGTTAGGGTCGCAGGCGGGCTATCGAGGAGGAAACACGGGATGCGAAGCGGTGCACTCAGGCTGGGGCGGCGGGAATTCGGTCCGCACGAGCCGGTGATCATGGCGATCGTGAACCGGACCCCGGACTCCTTCTACGACCAGGGCGCCACCTTCAGGGACGAGCCGGCGCTCGCCCGGGTCGAGCAGGCGGTGGCCGAGGGCGCCGCGATCATCGACATCGGCGGGGTGAAGGCCGGCCCCGGCGAGGAGGTGAGCGCCGAGGAGGAGGCGCGCCGCACGGTCGGGTTCGTCGCCGAGGTCCGCCGCCGCCACCCGGATGTGGTGATCAGCGTGGACACCTGGCGGCACGACGTGGGCGAGGCGGTCTGCGAGGCCGGGGCGGACGTCCTGAACGACGCGTGGGGCGGGGTCGACCCGAAGCTGGCGGAGGTCGCCGCGCGGTACGGGGCGGGGCTCGTGTGTACGCACGCGGGAGGCGCGGAGCCGCGGACGCGGCCGCACCGGATCGCGTACGAGGATGTGATGGCGGACATCCTGCGGGTGACGGTGGGGCTGGCGGAGCGGGCGGTGGCGCTCGGGGTACGGACGGACGGGATCATGATCGATCCGGGTCACGACTTCGGTAAGAACACGCGGCACTCTCTTGAGGCGACGCGTCGTCTTGAGGAGATGGCGGAGACGGGGTGGCCGGTGCTGGTGTCCCTGTCCAACAAGGACTTCGTGGGCGAGACGCTGGACCGGCCGGTGAAGGAGCGGGTCATCGGGACGCTGGCCACGACGGCGGTGTCGGCGTGGCTGGGGGCGCGGGTGTACCGGGTGCACGAGGTGGCGGAGACGCGGCAGGTTCTGGACATGGTGGCGTCGATCGCCGGGCATCGGCCTCCGGCCGTGGCGCGGCGGGGGCTGGCGTAGTTCTGCCGCCTGCCCGGCGGGCGGGGCCTGGGGCGCTGCCCCCGGGCCCCGCTCCTCAAGCGCCGGAGGGGCTGAGTGCGGCCGGTCCGGCCGGAAAAGATGTCCTCAAACGCCGGACGGGCTGGATTGTGCCGGACGGGCTCGATCGGCTAGCGCCCGACCTCCTTCGTCACCAGGGTCACCGCTTCGTCCACGTCGTCCGTCACGTGGAACAGCAGCAGGTCCTTCTCCGAGGCCTTGCCGCCCGCGACCACCGTTTCGCGGAGCCAGTCGACCAGGCCGCCCCAGTAGGCGGTGCCGAAGAGGACGATCGGGAAGCGGGTGACCTTGCCGGTCTGGACGAGGGTGAGCGCCTCGAAGAGCTCGTCCAGGGTGCCGAGGCCGCCGGGCAGGACCACGAAGCCCTGCGCGTACTTCACGAACATCGTCTTGCGGACGAAGAAGTAGCGGAAGTTGACGCCGATGTCGACGTGCGGGTTCAGCCCCGACTCGAAGGGCAGCTCGATGCCGAGGCCGACCGAGACGCCCTTCGCCTCCCGGGCCCCCTTGTTGGCGGCCTCCATCGCGCCCGGGCCGCCGCCGGTGATCACCGCGAAGCCCGCGTCGACCAGTGCCTTGCCGATCCGGACGCCGGCCTCGTACTCCGCCGATCCGGCCGGGGTGCGGGCCGAGCCGAAGACGCTGATCGCGCTCGGCAGCTCCGCGAGGGCTCCGAAGCCCTCGACGAACTCCGACTGGATGCGCATGACCCGCCACGGGTCGGTGTGCACCCACTCGGAGTCGCCCTCGGAGTCCAGCAGCCGCTGATCGGTCGTGCCGGGCTGGACCTGCTCCCTGCGGCGGACCACCGGACCCAGCCACTGTTCCTCCGGGGCGACCGCGCCCTCGGGGACCTCCGCACCCTCAGGGATTCGTGCGTCCTCGGCGTTGCCCATGTTCCGCTCCCTCCACCGACCCGCGTCGTCCTGGGCCGGGCTGTGTCGTGCTGCGTCCGGCCAGCGTAGATCGACGGAGGTTACGTACGGGGGAATGCCGTGCGTCGGGCGGTCGGGAGGTCAGGCGGTCAGCCAGGAGCGGAGGCGGTCCTCACAGTGGGTGATCTTCTCGACGACCACGTGCTCGTCGCGCTTGTGGGCGTAGATCGGGTCGCCGGGGCCGTAGTTCACCGCGGGGACGCCGAGGCCGCCGAAGCGGGAGACGTCGGTCCAGCCGAACTTGGGCCGGGCGGTGCCGCCGACCGCCTCCATGAAGGCCTTCGCGGCGGGGTGGGAGAGGCCGGGCATGGCCGCGCCGGAGTGGTCGTCGATGATCATCTCGGCCACCCCGCAGTCGGCGAAGACCTCGCGGACGTGGGCGACGGCCTCCTCTTCGGTGCGGTCGGGGGCGTACCGGTAGTTGACGACGACGGTGCAGGCGTCCGGGATGACGTTGGTGGCGACGCCGCCCTCGATGCCGACGGCGTTGAGCCCCTCGTGGTATTCGAGGCCGTCGATGACCGGGCGGCGGGGCTCGTACGCCGCCAGCTTCGCCAGGATCGGGGCGGCCGCGTGGACGGCGTTGGACCCCATCCAGCTGCGCGCGGAGTGCGCCCGCTCCCCTGCCGTACGGAGGTGGACCCGGAGCGTGCCCTGGCAGCCGCCCTCCACCTCGCCGTCGGAGGGCTCCAGGAGGACGGCGAAGTCTCCGGCGAGCCAGTCGGGGTGGGCGGTGGCGATGTGGCCGAGGCCGTTGAGGTCGGCGGCGACCTCTTCGTTGTCGTAGAAGATGAAGGTCAGGTCGCGGTTGGGCTCGGGGACCGTCGCGGCGATCCGGAGCTGGACGGCGACGCCGGCCTTCATGTCGGTGGTCCCGCAGCCCCAGAGGATGCCGTCCGCGTCGAGGCGGGAGGGGACGTTGTCGGCGATCGGCACGGTGTCGATGTGCCCGGCGAGGACGACACGCTCGGCGCGGCCGAGGTCCGTGCGGGCGACGACGTTGTTGCCGTGGCGGTCGACGGTGAGATGGGGCAGGCCGCGCAGCGCTGTCTCGATCGCGTCGGCGAGTGCCTTCTCCTCCCCGCTGACCGAGGGGATGTCGACGAGCCGGGCGGTGAGCGCCGGGCCGTCCAGGGTCAGGTCAAGCGTGCTGTCGGACATGGCCACGACCCTAGAGGACCGAGGTGAGGGGCTGGTAGCGCCCCCGGGGGACCCGGGCGCCGGTCCCGGAGGGCCTGAGCATCGGTGCCCCAGGACCCGGGCATCGGTCCCGGGGCACCTGGGTATCGGCCCCCGGCCGTACCCTCCAGTACGGTGGGCCCCGTGTCCCGGACAGCCAGCCCCGCCCGTCGCCGCCGCAGCCGCCTTCTCCGCTACGCGGCCGGCTTCACCGTGCTCGCCGCGCTGGGCGGTTATCTGGCCGTTCAGTACGACTCCTCCACCACCGAGTCCGCGCCACGCTGCGTGGTCCGGGCCCCCGAGGGGGACCACACCTACGAGATGAGCCTGCACCAGGCGGCGAACGCGGCGACGATCTCCGCCGTGGGGACCACCCGCGGGATGCCGGAGCGGGCGGTGACCATCGCGATCGCGACGGCGATCCAGGAGTCCACGCTCCGCAACATCGACTACGGGGACCGGGACTCGGTGGGCCTGTTCCAGCAGCGGCCCTCGCAGGGCTGGGGCACCGTGGCGGAGATCATGGACCCGGTGTACTCGGCCGGGGAGTTCTACGACCATCTGGCCAAGGTCCCGGGCTACTCGCGGCTGCCGCTGACCGTGGCGGCGCAGCGCGTGCAGCGCAGCGGCTTCCCGCAGGCGTACGCGAAGCACGAGCCGGACGCCGCACTGCTGGCCGCCGCGCTGACCGGGCGCGAGCCCGCCTCGCTGAACTGCACGCCGCCGAAGAGGACCGCCGGGAGCCCGGGGGACGCGGCGCAGGTGCGGGCCGAGCTGATCCGCACCTTCGGCAAGGACGTCCTGCCCGCGACGAAGGCGGCGGGCGCGTCGGCCGCCGCCACCGTCTCGGTGCCCGTGCCGGCGTCGGCCCGGGCCTCGGCGGAGGACCGCGCGCCGCAGCGCGGCTGGGAGCTGGCGGCCTGGGCGGTCGCGCACTCCGATGAGCTGCTGATCGAGCGCGTGAGCTATGCCGACCGGGTGTGGGAGGCCGGTTCCGGCTGGCGGACGGAACGTACGAAGGATAAGGAACCGGACACGACCGCCGTCGGAATCCGGGTCGTCCAGTAGTTCGGCCCGTCACCCGTACGGACCCTGGAGCCTGCCGCTCCGGGGCTCCCGGGCCGCCTCTTCGCCGGTCCGTTCATCCCGCACCGCTTCCCTTGCCGCTCAAGGGAAGTGACGGTTCATCGAACGGCTCCGGAATGGATCGTTTGCCCGGGTTCCTCCACTGCGGATTATCGGACGCATTGCTCACTCTTTACCTTTGCTCGCCGCAACTTTCCCTCCCCTCGGCCCTGTTGTCAGTGCGTCCGGCTCACCGGATCCGGATCACTGACCATCCCGTCGAAGGAGCACCATGTCCCTCCCCCTGACCCGTCGGATCGCTCGTACCGCGCTGCTGATCGCCGCGGGTGCGGCCCCCGTGGTCGGTGCGGCCGGCGCCGCGAGCGCCGCAGAGCTCCCGCAGACCCCGGACCTCGGCGGTCTGACCGCGCTGGACGGTGCCGGTCTCGGCAACACCGTGGACAGCGCCGCCCAGCAGGGCACCCAGGCTGCCGGTGAGACCGGCGGCCGTCTCGTCGGCACCGCGCTTCCGGCCGCGGGCAAGACCGTGGGCCAGACCGCCAAGGTGGCCGCCCCGGCCGTCCAGGACACCGCGGGCCAGACCGCGGGCAGCGCGGGCGAGGCCGTCGGCGGCATCGCCGGTGCGGCCGGTGGCGGCCTGCCGACCGACGCGCTCGCGGGCGGCCTGCCCACCGGTGGCCTGCCGCTGGGCGGTCTGCCGATCGGCTGACCCACCGCCGTACGCCGTACATGCGGGGGGCCCGGGGAGTGCGCACTCCCCGGGCCCTCCCGTACGTTCACATCAGGAGATCAGGACAGGCGCTTGACCGCCGCCGCCACCCGCTCGTCGGTCGCGGTGAAGGCCACCCGGACGAAGCGCTCGCCCGCCGGGCCGTAGAAGTCGCCGGGCGCCACCAGGATGCCCAGCTGGGCCAGGTACGCCACGGTCTCCCAGCAGGGCTCGTCGCGGGTCGCCCAGAGGTAGAGGCTCGCCTCGCTGTGCTCGATGCGGAAGCCGTGCGCCTCCAGAGCGGCGCGCAGGGCCAGCCGGCGGTCCGCGTACCGGGCGCGCTGCTCGGCCACGTGCACGTCGTCGCCGAGGGCGGCGACGGCGGCGGCCTGGACGGGGGCGGGCGTCATCATCCCGCCGTGCTTGCGGATCAGCAGCAGCTCGCCGAGGACGGCCGCGTCGCCCGCGATGAAGGCGGCCCGGTAGCCGGCCAGGTTGGAGCGCTTGGAGAGCGAGTGGACGGCCACGATCCCGTCGTAGTGGCCGCCGCAGACGTCCGGGTGGAGCACGGAGACCGGCTCGGCCTCCCAGCCCAGCTCCAGGTAGCACTCGTCGCTGAAGACGAGGACGCCGTGCTCGCGGGCCCAGGCGACGATCCGGGTCAGCTCGTCCTGGGACAGCACCTTGCCGGTCGGGTTGGACGGCGAGTTGAGCCAGAGCAGCTTCAGCCCGGCCGGGTCCAGCTCGGTCGGGTCGTCGTAGACGACGGGCTCCGCGCCGCAGAGCCGGGCGCCGACCTCGTACGTCGGGTAGGCGAGCCGCGGGTAGGCGACCTTGTCGCCCGGGCCGAGCCCGAGCTGCGTCGGCAGCCAGGCCACCAGCTCCTTGGAGCCGACGACCGGCAGCACGTTGGCGTGGGTCACGCCGACCGCGCCGAGGCGGCCCTCCACCCAGCCGGTGAGCGCGTCGCGCAGGGCCTCGGTGCCCCACACCGTCGGATAGCCGGGGCTGTCGGCGGCGGCGACGAGCGCCCGCCGGATCACCTCGGGCACCGGGTCGACCGGCGTACCGACGGAGAGGTCCACGATGCCGTCCGGGTGGGCCTGGGCCGTCGTCTTGTACGGCGTGAGCCTGTCCCAGGGGAAGACCGGGAGGCGGGAGGAGACTGCGGACACGGAGCTCTGCTTTCTCGGGGCTTTCTCAGGGCTTTCTCGGACTGTTCGGTCACCGGCAGCGGTACGGGGAAACGCCTCGGTCCCGCACGGCGACAAGCCGTACGGGACCGGGCTGCGCACAGGGTGCCGCTGCCGCTTACTGGTTCTGCGGCGGCAGTCCGGCGACGAACGCGTGGTCGCGCTCGATGAGACCGAGCTTCGAAGCACCACCCGGGGAGCCGAGGTCGTCGAAGAACTCGACGTTCGCCTTGTAGTAGTCCTTCCACTCCTCCGGAGTGTCGTCCTCGTAGAAGATGGCCTCGACCGGGCAGACCGGCTCACAGGCTCCGCAGTCGACGCATTCGTCCGGGTGGATGTACAAGGACCGCTGGCCCTCGTAGATGCAGTCGACGGGGCACTCTTCGATGCAGGCCTTGTCCTTCACGTCGACACAAGGCTGCGCGATGACGTAGGTCACGCTGTCGTTCCTCCTCGGTAGGGCGTTGGCTCTCGCGCGGGAGCGCGGCGTCGTCGATGCCCGCCCCTAGTATCTCCGTTCTCGGGCACGATCCGAACAGGAGGGGCGAACTGAGCTGTGGAATTCACCATGGGCGGACGGCTGGAGGTCCGCATCACACCGGCTGACGTGGGCAAACGCGTCTCCGTGCGACGGCGCTCCGCAGGGGGCGGCGCGGGCGTGGAGTTCACCGATACGGTCGGTGTTCTCACATCATGGGACGACGGTGTGGTGGCGATCACACCGAAGAGCGGGGAGTCCGTCCACATCGTGGAATCCGCCCTGGTCGCGGGCAAGGTCGTCCCCGCCGCCCCGGCCCGCAGGAGGGGCCCGGCGGCCTCCTTCCCGGAGCTGGCCGCCGTCACCGCCCGCGCCTGGCAGCCGGTGGAGAGCGAGCCGCTCGGCGAGTGGCGGCTGCGCGCCGCCGGCGGTTTCACCCGGCGCGCCAACTCCGCGCTGCCGCTCGGCGATCCGGGTCTACCGCTCGGCGAGGCGTTCGGGCGGGTCGAGCGCTGGTACGAGGAGCGGGGCCTGCCCCCGTACATCCAGACGGCGACCGGGGCCGAGGGGACGCAGGAGGCCCTCTGCGCGGAGCTGGAGCGGCACGGCTGGCGGCGCGAGGTCACCGCGGAAGTGCGGATCGCCGCGCTGGCGCCGGTCGGTGACCTGGACGCGGACGTGTCGGCGGTGCGGCTGAGCCGTGCGCCGGACGAGGCGTGGCTCTCGCGCTACCAGCGCTTCTCCACCCCCGGCCCCCATGTGCTGCGGGTGCTGGGCGGCGGCCCGTCGGTCTGGTTCGCCACGGTGGCGGGCGCGGGCGACGGGGAGGCCGGCGGGGAGGCGCCCGCGGCGATCGGCCGGTGTGTCGTGGACGGGCGGTGGGCCGGGTTCATGGCCGTCGAGGTCGCCCCCGAGCACCGGCGGCGCGGGCTGGCCACCTCGGTGATGGCGGCCCTGGCCCGGCAGGCTTTGGAGGAGGGCGCCTCGGCGGCCTGGCTCCAGGTGGAGGAGGACAATGAAGGGGCGCGGGCGCTGTACGACGGCATGGGGTTCGCGGCGCACCACCGCTACCACCACTTCCGGCCCGCGTAGCGGAGTCCGGACCCGCCGGCCGGGCGGGTGCAGCCGGCAGCAGGGACGAGCAGGGGCATGGGTCACATATGAGCGCGCAGGATTCCGGTACGGCCGACCGCCGGCGGCAGTTCGCCGATGAGGCCCGGTCCGAGCGGCCGGATCTGGCGCTGCTCTGCCTGCTGGTGGGTGCGGAGGCAGGCCCGGTCGGCCCCGAGGAACCGCGCCCGGTCGATCCGGCGGAGACCTCCCCCGACCCGTACGGGATCGACGCGGCGCAGATCGAACTGGACCGGCTCGCCGGGCTGTTGCCCTACGGCGCCCGCTCCCCCGTCGCCTGGGCCTCGGCGCTGGCCGAACTGCTCGGTGAGCGGCACGAGTTCTGCGGGTCGTCGGCGGACTACCAACGGCTGGAGTCCTCGCTCCTCCAGCAGGTGCTGCGGCGCCGCCGGGGGCTGCCGATCCTGCTCTCGGTGGTCTGGATCGAGGTCGCCCGGCGGGCCGGCGCCCCGGTGTTCGGGGTGGCGCTGCCCGGCCACTTCGTGGTCGGCTTCGGGGACCCGGCACAGCCGGTGCTCGTCGATCCGTTCACCGGGGGCGGGCCGCTGACCGGCCAGGACGCGGACCTCCTGGTCACCGCGGCGACGGGGGCGCCGCTGGAGCCGTCCATGCTGACGCCCGCGCGGCCGCTGGAGATCGTGCTGCGGATCCTGAACAACATCAGGGCCTGGGCCGCCGCCCGCCCCGAGCGCACGGATGTCGCCCTCTGGGCGGTGGAGCTCTCGCTGCTGCTGCCCTCGCACCCGGCGCGGCTGCGCTACGAGCGGGCCCAACTCCTGGTCCAGCGAGGGGAGTTCCAGCGCGGGGCGGCGGAGATGGAGGAGTACGCGGAGGTGCTCGACGCCATCGAGCCGACCACGGCCGAGGCGATCCGGCACAAGGCCCAGGCGGCCCGGGCCCTGCTGAACTGAGCCGGATCCGGCCATTCCGCCAGGCCGTGCGCTCCCGCTGTACATCCGAACGCCCCCATCCGCGCCCATCAGGCACGGGAATCCGCCAATTCGTCGGCGTACCCGAATGCTCATGCGCTCCACTGGAGACCCGTCACCCGACGCGCACACACCATCGCATTCTGCGATACGCCTGTAGTGCGCGCGCCAGGAGAGAAATGCCGAGGGCAGCTTGATGACAACCGTTCTGCTGGTCCACACCGTGCCGCTGTGGCGCGCTTCGCTGGCCTCCCTGCTCGGTGCGGGGCAGGGAATAGACGTGACGACCGCCGACCGGGGCGCGATACGTTCGGCGCTCGCCGGCATCGGGCCGGGACCAGGACCGGATGTGCTGCTCACCGACCTCGACTGTCCGGACGCGCTGGACGTCCTGGAGGAGGTGAGGTCGCTGGCCGAACCGCACGGCAGGGGCTGTCCGCTGGCGGTTCTCACCCGCAGCGACCGGCCGCGCGGGCTGCGCCGGGCCTACGAGGCGGGCGCCCGCGGCTATATCGACAAGTACCGGCCGGTGGACGACCTCTCCGAAGTCATGCACAAACTGGCCGACGGCGGGCGGCATATCGACGAGTCACTTGCCTTCAGCCTGTTACAGGTGGCCGACATGCCCTTATCTCCCAGGGAATTGAGTGTGCTCTCCCTTGCCGAGGGCGGGGAAACCGTCTCCGGAATCGCGCAGCGGCTGCATCTGACGCCGGGGACGGTGCGCAATTACCTCGCCGCCGCCATTCGGAAGTCGGGGGCGCGCAATCGGGTCGATGCGATCAGAAGAGCGAAGGAGGCGGGGTGGATATGACCCCGTTCCCACGGCCGCTCTTGTGGGGCTCCTGGTCCGGTTCACCGTTCTCACGGTGGGGCTCCTCATCCGGTTCCCAGAGTCCGGCCAGGTCCCGGTAGAGGGCCGAGGTGCGCAGCAGCTCGGCGGAGGTGCCGCAGCGGGTGCGGGGGCCGTCCATCACCAGGATCCGGTCGGCGCGTCGGGCCGAGCTGAGGCGGTGGGCGACGACCACCAGGGCGCCGGGCAGCGCGGCGAAGGCGCGTTCGGCGCGGGTCTCGGCGGCCGGATCGAGGCGGCTGGTCGCCTCGTCGAGGACGGTGAGGGGCGGGGCCGCCAGGTAGGCGCGGCCGAGGGCGACCAACTGGCGCTCCCCCTGCGAGAGCCGGTCCGGTTCCAGGGTCGCGTCGAGCGATCCGAGCCGGGAGAGCAGGGGGTCCAGGCCGAGCGCGTCGATCATGGTGGCGATGGACCGGTCGCTCGCGTCGGGGCGGAGGTAGCGGAGGTTGTCGCGCAGCGAGCCGGTGAACACGTAGGCGTGCTGGGGCAGCAGGACGCGTACGGAGGTGGCGTCGGCCCCGCGCACCGGCCGCCCGCGCCACAGCACCGTGCCTCCGGTGGGCGCCTCCACCCCGGCGAGGACGGCGGCGAGCGTCGATTTGCCGCTGCCGCTCGGCCCGACGACGACCAGGTGCTCGCCGGGGGCGACAGAGAGGGAGAGCCGGTCCAGGACGGGGTGCGCGGCGGGCCCGTACGCGAAGGTGACGGCGCGGAGTTCGGCGACAAGGGCGTGGTCCCGCGGGGGTGGTCCCTGGCTGCCGCTCTCGTCCTCGGCCGGTGGCGGCGGCGCGTCCGTGAAGCGGTCCAGGACCACCAGCAGGCGGCCGCCGACCGTGGAGAGCATGGTCATCAGCGCCTGGACCGCCGGGGCGAGCGCCTGGGTGAGATACGTCAGCGCGCCCACCAGGGCGCCGGGTGTGAGGCCGTTGCGGAGCAGCCAGGGAGCGCCGAGGAGCAGCAGCAGGGGCGGGAAGCGGCCGCAGACCGCCAGGGCCACCACCCGTACGCCGGACCAGCGGGCCAGTGAACGGGCCGCGCGGACCTGGTCGTCGGCCAGGTCCCGGGAGTCCGCCACCGTGCGGTCGGCGGCCCCGGCGGCGGCGAGGTCCCGCAGATCGGCGGCGGCCTTGCCCGCGTGGGCCGCGTACGCCTCGTCGGCGGTGAGGTAGTCGCGCTGGCGGGCGGCCATCGGCAGCAGGGTGGCCAGGAAGAGGGCGGCGCCCAGGATCAGCGGGGGCAGGACGATCAGCAGGAGCCTCGGCTCCAGGGCCAGCAGCCCCGCCACCGCCCCGGCCACCGTGAATACGAACGACCGCAGCGTCAGGACGAGTCCGGCCCAGCCGTCCCGGGCGATCTCACTCTGATGGGTGACCTGGGAGAGGGAGCGGGCGGTGGTGCCGGCGGGGTGCGCGAGGGCGCCGGACAGCGCGCGGGAGACGGCGCGCCGCACGAGTCCGTCGCGCAGCGGCTCCACCAGGTCCGCGAGGCGTCCGAAGACCCCGCGGGTGGCGAGCTGGGCGGGGAGTACGGCGACGGCGGCGACGGCCAGCCAGAGGAGGCCGGTGAGCGGGCGTCCGGCGAGGAAGCCGTGGTCCAGCGCCCTGGCGACGCCGAATCCGCCCAGGAAGGTCTGGACGAACTCCAGCAGGGACCAGCCGGCCAGCCGCAGGACGGTTCCGGTGCGGGCGCGGAGGAAGGGGCGGGCGTCGTGCGTGACGCGGGTGAGGGCGCCGTCGCGGCGGGCCGTGCGGGGTGCTTTCACCGGGCCTCCACCTCCGTACGGGCCGGGGGAAGCGCCCCCGTCTCCGCCACCTCCGCCGCCTCCGTACGGAACACCGCCCGGTACTCCGGATCCGTCCAGAGCTCCTCGTGCGGCCCCGTCGCCCGGACCCGGCCGTCCTCCAGCCAGAGGACCCGGTCCGCGCGGGCGGCCGAGGAGAGCCGGTGGGCCACGATCACCCGGGTGCAGCGCCCGGCCCGCTCGTCGAGGGCGCGGCGGACGTGGTGCTCGGTGACGGTGTCGAGGCCGGAGAGCGCGTCGTCCAGGATCAGCAGGCGGCCGGGGTGGGCGAACGCGCGGGCCAGGCCCAGGCGTTGCCGTTCGCCGCCGGAGAGCGGGGCGTCGGTGAGCGGGGTGGCGTAGCCGTACGGGAGGAGCCCGATGAACCCGTCGGCGCGGGCGGCCCGGGCGGCGGCCCGTACCGCCTCGGGGTCCGCGGTCCACGGCCCGAAGGCGATCGTGTCCTCGACCGTGGTGCCGGGCAGGGCGGGGCGGGCGAAGGCGTAGGCGACCTCGGGGCGCAGGAGGGCGGGGTCCATCGCGGTGAGCGGGACGCCGTCCAGCAGGACGGTCCCGGTGTCCGGGTCGAGCAGCCGTCCGGCCACCGATGCGAACACCGACTTGCCCGAGCCCGAGCGGCCGACGACGGCGAGTGACGTGCCGCCGGGGACGGTCAGGCGTACGCCGGTGAGGAGCGGCTGCCCGTCCTGTACGACGCCCACGTCCCGGAGTTCGAGGTGGCCGGGGCCGCCGGGGAGCGGGCCGAGGCCTTCGTGCGGCAGCGGGTCCAGGGTGAGGAGCGGGTCCAGGGTGCGGGCGGCGGCGCGGCTGCGGGCGAGGGCGCCGAGGGCTCCGGTGAGGGCGCCGATGCCGACGGCGAGGGCCGCGTACCGGGAGGCGGCGACGAGGTCGCCGACGCCGATCGCGCCCGCGTGGAGCCGGAGTCCGGCGACCGCGAGGACCAGCAGCATGAGGAGGGGCAGCAGGAGGGCGCTCTGGCCGGCGGCCCGCCCGTACACGGTCCAGGTGCGGCGGCCGTGGTCGGCCAGGGTGCCGAGCGGTTCGAGGATGCGGCGGTACTCGCGGGCTCCGGTGCGGGCGGCGCGGATGGTGTCGGCGCCGTCGAGGGCCTCGGTGAGGCGGTGGGCGATGACGGACTGGGCGCGCTGGTAGTCGGCCCCGGCGTCGGCGGTGCGGCGGGTGAAGGTGTGCAGGAGGGCGACGAGGAGGGGCGCGCCGAGCAGGAACGCGGCCGCTGTCCACGGGTCGATGAGGAAGAGGCCGGTGACCGCGCCGAGCGGCAGCAGGACGCCCGCGACGGCTCCGGCGGCGGTGACGGGTGCGGCCGCCGCGTCTGCGGTGCGGGCGGTGAGCCGGGCGGTGAGGTCGCCGGTCGGTACGGCGAGGGCGTCGCGCGGTTCGGCGGCCAGGACCCGGGCGGTGGTGCGGGTGCGCAGGTGGGCGGTGAGCCGGGCGGTGGTGCTGGTGCCGAGGACGGCCGCGCCGGCGTCGAACCCGGTCTCGGCGAGGGTCAGTACGGCGCAGAGCAGCAGCCCGGACCAGGGCACGGGCCCGTCGTCGATGAGCCCGTCGACGGTGTGGCCGAGGGCGGCGGGCAGGGCGAGGGCGGCGAGCGCGCCGCCGGTGGAGCAGAGGAACAGGGCCAGGAGGGCGGCGGGGTGGCGGCGGGCGAGCCGCCGGGTGCCGGCTGCGGTCGGGGGGCGGGGTTTCAGCCGCACGTGTTCCTGCCTTTCGGCTCGCGGCGGTCGGTCCGCACGTGGTCTCCCTTTCCGGACCCGCGTCGATCGCGTACAGAGGGGCGTTCGCGTACGCAGGGTCGTTCGCGTACGGAGGGTCGTTCGCGTACGGAGGTACGGACGCCCGGGTTCCGGGCGGACGTACGGACGCCGCCGGTCCCGGGCGGACGAACCGCGCGGGACCG
Source organism: Streptomyces cyaneofuscatus (assembly GCF_000718135.1). GTDB lineage: Bacteria > Actinomycetota > Actinomycetes > Streptomycetales > Streptomycetaceae > Streptomyces > Streptomyces cyaneofuscatus. The sequence continues at coordinate 216,354 of NZ_JOEM01000001.1, forward strand.
GCGGACGGGCCGCCCGGTCCGCCGGTACGGTCACCGGCGGAGCGGGCGGCGAGGCGTCACGGGGTGCAGAGGACCACGCTCAGCGAGCTGAACTCACAGACCAGCAGCGAGACCTGGCTGCCCGTGGCGAGCTCGCCGAAGTTCTCCTCGGCCGGGGTCTCCATCGCCTGAAGGTCAAGAAGCGCCATGATGGTGTTTCCTTTCTGGGACGGTAACCGGAACCCGTTGCTCCGGCTGGGTGTTGAGCGGTTGTGGTGCTACGACTCCTGAAGGAGCCGGTCCGTGGGGCCGCTCGCGCGGCCGGGGTGCGCCGCCCGTGGAGCGGCGGCGAGGAAGGGAAGTGTGGTGGGCGGGCCCGGCGCGGTGTCCAGCGCGCCGCCCAGGGCGAGCAGGCAGCCGGCGGTCCCGGTGGCCAGGTCCATCGACATCCGCATCAACTGCTCACCGGCGAAGGCGAGTCCGCCCTCGTACGCGAGTGCGTGGCCGGCCAGGAGGCGGGTGTGGAGACGGACGGCCCGCTGCCGGGTCTCCTCGTCGCACAGGGGCGTGGCCGCCAGGTGCATGAGGAGTCCGGCCGAGCCGCGCAGCAGTCCGGGCTGGACGTAGAAGGCGGAGAGCGCGGCCGGGAGCAGGGCGCGGCCCTTGGCCTCCAGGTCGGGATCGGGGCGGTGGGCCAGGTAGGCGTCGATGACGGCCGCGATGCCGGCGCTGCCCGCTCCGAGGTAGGGCATCAGCCGCTTGCCCTCGACGACGAGGAGTTCGCCGTCGTCGCCCGCCCGGCACCGGTCCAGGTCGCGCCGCAGCGCGGCGGCCGCCAGGTCGAGGAGGGCGGGGTCGCCGGTGGTCTCGTACCGGCGGACCAGCAGCAGGGCGACGCCGGTCGCACCGTGCAGGAAGCCGGTGCGGGGTGACGGCGGGCCGTCGACCAGGGCGCGTACGGCGAGGGCGGTGGCCCGGCCCGCGGCTGCGGCGAGCGCCGGGGCTTCGGTGGCGGAGGCGGTGCGGGCCAGGTCGTCGAGGGCGAGGCCGATACCGGCGTACCCGCTGTGCAGGCCCGGTGTCAGGCCCTCCAGGGGCTGGTCGAGGACGATCCGGATGAGGTCGGCGGCCTCGGCGGTGCGGCCGGTCCTGTGGAGCGTCCAGGCGATGCCGGTGAGGCCGTCGTAGAAGCCGAGGGGGGAGCCGGAGGCCGGGGCCTTGGCCTGCCGCAGCAGCCATTCCTCGGCCGGCTCGCAGCGCGGGGCGCCGGTCTCGTGCAGGGCGTAGAGCACGCCGGCCGCCCCGTAGGCGAAGGACTGGCCGCCGGTCGCCGTGGCGAACTGGGCGATGTCGCCCGGGAAACATCGGTCCTCGCGGTCGGGCGTACAGGAGGCGGCGATGGCGCGGGCCATCGCGGCGCGGCTCTCCGGCCAGTCACCGGGATCGGGCACCGGGGCGGCAAGCGGTTCCGCACCCCGCCGGATCTCCTCCGACCCCCGCCGGATCTCCTCCACCGCCGGCCGCAGGCTCTCCTCCGCCACCGGGAAGACGCGGGCGATCTCGCGGGCGAGACCGGCGGCCTTCGAGCGGTCGATGCCGAACAGCGTGGTGAGCGGCAGATACAGGGCGAGCCGCAGACAGGCCAGCGCGTACCGGTCGATCTCGGTGCCGCGCCGGTCGGACGGGGCCACGAAGGCCGGGTTGGCGACGATCTGGCGGCGCCGGTCACCGGCTGGGGAGGCGGCCTCGAAGTCGAGGAGGAAGATCCGGGAGGTCTCCTCGTCGACCATGACGTTGCTCATGTGCAGGTCGCTGATGACGATGCCACGGCCGTGGACGGCCCCGACGGCGCGCTCGACCTTTCCGTACAACTCCTCGGCCCATGCCGCGTGTTCGGCGAGCAGTTCGGGGGCCGGGTTCTGCCGGGCGAGCGGGAAGCGGCGGGCGAAGACGGTGTTGAGGGTGGTGCCCGGAAGGTACTGGAGGACGAGGAAGTGGTGGCCGCCGACCTCGAACGCGTCGTGCACGGCCGGTACGCAGTCGAGTCCGGCCAGCTGCTCCAGCGCGGCCCGCTCCCGCTCCAGCCGGGCCACGGCGTCGGCCCCGTCGGCGGCGAGCCCGGCGTAGGGGCGGGCCTCCTTCAGGACGACCTGCTCGCCGGTACGGGTGTCGCGGCCGAGGTAGACCCCGCCGCCGTTGGAGAAGTGCAGCGCCTTCTCGACGGTGTACGGCACATCGCCGAGGCCGACGGCGGCGCGGGCTTCGAGGTGCGGGCGCAGGAAGTCGGGCGGCGTCACCCAGGCGGGTATCCGGAAGGCCGGGCCCCGGTCGTCGGGGACCAGGCGCCCCTGCGGGTCGGCGACGGCGGGCACGGGCCGCCCGTCGGGGCCCGTACAGAAGCGGGCGGCGAACGCCCCGTACCGGGTGTGCACCGGACCGTTCCCGCAGCGCAGATCGCTGAGGATGTACGGGCCGTGCTCGCCCTCCAGCAGCTTCATCAGCGCGGCGCACACCTCGGGGAACGTGTCCTCGGAGTGCGGGTAGACGGTGATGAACTTGCCGCTCCCCGCCCGGTCCGCGTACTTGGCGTTCCGCAGGTTCAACAGGCCGGGCGACGGTACGCACTTGAAGGGCAGCCGGTGGTCCAGACAGTGTCCGGCGACCCGCTCCAGCACGGACGCGGCGTTGTCGGCGGCGGCCGATATGTGGATCTTCCAGCCCTGGGCCGGCAGCCGGAGCCCGTCCGGACTGAAGGAGAGCCAGTCACCGCGCCGGGAGCGGGTCCACCCCTGGGGGGCGGCGCCCCGGACCGGTGCGTAGAACGAACCCTCCTCAGCGCCGTCCTGAAGGGAGCGGTGGGGGGCGTCGTAGAAGCGGCGGTCCGCCTGGCAGTACGCGGCGTACTCCGGATTCACGACATTCCCCCCGCTCGGTCGTTGCTGGCGAGAGAGAAATTGTCACAACGATGAGCATCGCCAATAGTCACCGATGTCATGACTCATACATGCGCGCGATCCATGCGGACCGCACCGCCGATCGGTGATTTCCCTGGTGCGGGCAGGGGCGCGCGCGGGGCGTGTTCGGCCCGCGGCGCACAACAGCCCGTCCCCGTCCAGGTACGGAATCAGCCTGCCGCGCGCACCAGCCCGTCCCCCGCGGCGGTACGGAAATAGAGCACGGACCGTCCGTCCCTGCGGCGGCGCACCAGTCCCGCGTCCAGCAGAACCCGCAGGTGGCGCCCGACGGACCCCAGCCCCTGGCCGGTCAGCGCCACGAGCTGGGTCGTGTTGAGCGGCGAGGCCAGCAGGACCAGGACGCCCGCCCGCGCCGGGCCGATCAGCGCGCCGAGCGCCTGCGGTACGGGGGCACGCCCGGTGTCGGCGAGCACGCCCGCGCACGGGTAGACGACGCCGTAGCGGTGCGGGATGTCCCAGCAGACCCAGCCCACGTCGGCGGTGACGGGGGTGAACACCAGCTGGGCGCCGCCCAGTTCGCGCGGCGGGTTGTCGTACGTGTTGATCTGGAGCCGGCTCTCCCCCAGCCACCGCATCCCCGGCCGCATCCCGTCGAGCGCCTGCGCCCAGCCGCCCCGGCTCAACTGGGCGGCCCGGGCGATCACATCGGCCTCCAGGACCCGGCGCCGGGCGGGCCACTCCGGCTCCACGGCACGCGTCCACACCCACTCCAGGACATCGGCGCTGCGCCCCGCCAGGTCGTCCCGGTCCAGCGCGGCGGGCAGCGGCCGGCGCAGCGCCACGGCGAGCTCGGCGCGGGCCCGCTCGGGCGGGGTCGCCCGGACCCGCGCCAGCTCCTGGGCGAAGGTGTCCGGCTCCTGTCCGGCGGGCGGGGGCACGGGGGCGGGGGTGAGGAAGTCGGCGCTCCAGCGGGGGGTGAGGGCGGCGCGGACGATCCGGGCGGAGAGCGGCTCCTCGGACTGCCGGCGCCGGTAGGCGGGCAGCCACCGCTCCAGCCAGGCGCGCTCGCGCGGATGCGCGGCGACGGCCCGCTCCAGGGTGCGCAGGCTCGCCACCGTCTCGGCCAGCGGCGAGACGACGAAGCGGCTGGTGGCGAGGGTGTCCGTGCTGATCTGCCACCAGCCCACGGCCCGCCCCCGGATCCTCGGTGTTTCGCCTGCCCGCGAAAGAGTGATGTTTCGCCTGCTCGCGAAAGAGTAACGAGCCCGGAGAGCGCCCCCGCACACTCCGCTGATGCGCACCTACCGCGAACTCTTCCGCACCCCGGAGTTCCTCCCCTTCTTCACGACCGTCTCCGTGCAGGTGGCGGCGCAGACCGCGACCGGCCTCGCCCTCGGCACCCTCGTGTACGCCTCGACCGGCTCACCGCTGCTGTCGGCGCTGGCCATGTTCGGCCCGTCCCTGGCGCAGGTCGCCGGGGCGCTCACGCTGCTGTCGGCGGCGGACCGGCTGCCGCCGCGCGCCACGCTGACCGGCCTGGCGCTGCTGTTCGCGCTCGGCACCGGCGTACAGGCCGTCCCCGGGCTGCCGCTGTGGGCCGCCTTCGCGGTCCTGCTGACCCTCGGGGTGGCCTCCTCGCTGGGCGGCGGGGTGCGGTACGGGCTGCTCAACGAGATCCTGCCCCGGCACGGCTTCCTGCTCGGCCGCTCGGTGCTCAACATGTCCGTCGGCACCATGCAGATCGCCGGGTTCGCGGTGGGCGGGGTGCTGGTGACCGCGCTCTCGGCACGCGGCACGCTGCTGGTGGGGGCGGGGCTGTACGTCGTCGCGGCCGCCCTCGCCCGCTTCGGGCTCACCGCCCGGCCGCCCCGCGCCACCGGCCGGGCCTCGGTCCGGGAGACCTGGCGGACCAACGCGCTCCTCTGGTCGTCCGCACCCCGCCGCTCCGTCTACCTCGCCCTGTGGGTGCCCAACGGGCTGGTGGTGGGATGCGAGTCCCTCTACATCGCCTACGCGCCCGGGCACGCGGGGCTCCTCTTCGCCTGCGGGGCCCTGGGGATGCTGGCCGGGGACACGCTGGTGGGCCGGTTCGTACCGGGGCGGTGGCGCGCCCGGCTCGGCGCTCCGCTGCGGCTGCTGCTGGCCGCCCCGTACCTGCTGTTCGCCCTGGACCCCGGGGTGCCGGCGGCGGTGGTCGCGGTGGTGCTGGCGAGCGTCGGGTTCAGCGCGAGCCTGCTGCTCCAGGAACGGCTGATGGCCCTGACACCGGAGGAGCTGAGCGGGCACGCGCTGGGGCTGAGCTCCTCGGGGATGCTGGCGATGCAGGGCGTGGGCGCGGCCCTCGCGGGGTCCGTCGCCCAGCTGACCTCGCCCGGGACCGGGATGGCGGCGGTCGCGGTGCTCTCGCTGGCGGTGACGGTGGCCCTGGCGCCGGGGCTGCGGGCGGGACGCGGGCCGGAGGCGGCAGGCAGACTGCAGGGGGACGGATCACCCGACGGAACACCCGACGCACCACCCCGTACGAAGGAAACGAAGGAGACGACGACCTCGTGACCAGCCAGGACACCCCCAACTCCCCCGAGAACGCAGCGAAGAAGACGCCGCGCAGCCAGCGCGAGGCCATGCTCGCGGGCGAGCTCTACCTCGCCGACGACCCGGAGATCGCGGCGGACGCCCTGCGCTCGGCGCTGCTGAACGAGCGCTTCAACGCCACGTCGGCCGGCGACCCCGAGGCCCGCCGCGCCGCGCTGGCCGAGCTGCTGGGCGAGCTGGGCGAGGGCGCCGAGATCCGCCCGCCGCTGCGGGTGGACTACGGGCACCGGACCACGGTGGGCCCGCGCACGTTCGTGAACTTCGGGGCGGTGTTCCTGGACGTCGCCCGCATCACGATCGGCGCCGACGTCCAGATGGGCCCGAACGTCCAGCTCCTCACCCCGACCCACCCCATCGACCCGGAACCGCGCCGCGCCAAGTGGGAGGCCGCGCAGCCGATCACGATCGGGGACAACGTGTGGCTGGGCGGCGGGGCGATCGTCTGCCCGGGGGTGTCCATCGGGGAGAACACGGTGGTCGGGGCGGGCGCGGTGGTCGCGAAGGACCTGCCGGCGAACGTGGTCGCGGTGGGCAATCCGGCCCGGGTGATCCGGAAGATCGGCGAGGGGACGGAGGCGGGGCCGGGGGCTTCGTAACCGTAAAGCCGGAGTCGTGGACCGGGCCGGACCGAGCCGGGTCCACGACCCCGGGCCCCTAAGCCGCCCGCCAAGCCTCCGTGGCGCACGAGACCTCGAAGTGCCACCACCCCTCCTCCTCGCCCCGGACGAGCAGCTCCTTGATCGCCCGGAGGTCCGCACCGCCCGGCACGGTGAACGCGACCAGCGGGAAGTCCGCGCTGAAGACCTCGCCACCCAGCCCGAACGGAGCGAGCCGCTCGTGCACGGCGCGGGCGTCCCGCCCGAGCGGACCGTCCGGCAGGGGCAGCACCCGTACCGTGCAGTTCCCCGAGTCGGCCACCCGTCCGGTGGACCAGTGCACCCCGTCCGCGTCGGTCGTGAACCGTACGGTCTCGCCCTCGGCGACCCCGTCCTGGAGGAAGGGCACGTTGTCGACCCGGGCGGTGTCGGCGCTCAGCCGGGTCGCCCACAGCCCCTCGGTCTCGTACGGCAGCCAGTCCTCGCGCGGGACGAAGCGGAACCAGACCTTGATCCGCCGGCCGGCGTCAGGAGACGGGCGCTCATCGCGGGGCGGGCGCTCGTCTCGGGACGGGCGCGGCGGACCGGCGTCGGGCGAGCTCATGGCCCCATGGTCCCCCCTGCGCCGGACACCCGCTCGTCCGGCACCGCGCCGCCGGGGCCACGGCACCCACGCGGGACATCAGTTCATGAAGTCAACGAGCGCCCCAACTGCCCGCGAAATCGGTCAATCGCCGCACCGCTGACGTCAGTTGTTGCGAAACAGGCCCCTCGCGCGAGACGCATCACGCACAACTCTTGACGCGTACAGGCCCACCGGGGAAACATCACCGTAACGAGAGAGCGCTCTCTCGCATTCTCCCCACAGGCGCTCTCCCGCCCGTCCGTCGTGCACGCGTACCACGACCCAGGAGACGTACCTTCATGCATGCTCCCCCCACCGCACCGCGCTCCGCACCCCGCAGGCACCGCCGCTCCAGAGCTCTCGGGTTCGCCGCGCTCGCCGTATCACTGCTCATGGCCGTCCCCACCGCCCAGACAGCGTTCGGCGAAGAGTCCCAGAAGGACAGAAAGGTCCAGGCCGCCGTCCCCGGCGGCGGTGACCTCGGACCCAACGTCCACGTCTTCGACCCGTCCACGCCCGACATCCAGGGCAAGGTCGACGAGATCTTCAAGAAGCAGGAGTCCGCGCAGTTCGGCCTCGACCGCTACGCGCTGCTGTTCAAGCCGGGCACGTACGACAACATCAACGCGCAGATCGGGTTCTACACCTCGATCGCGGGCCTCGGGCTCAACCCGAACGACACCACGTTCAACGGCGATGTGACGGTCGACGCGGGCTGGTTCGACGGGAACGCCACGCAGAACTTCTGGCGCTCGGCGGAGAACCTGACGCTGAACCCGGTCTCCGGCACCAACCGCTGGGCGGTCTCCCAGGCCGCGCCCTTCCGCCGGATGCACGTCAAGGGCGGGCTGAACCTGGCGCCCGACGGGTACGGCTGGGCCAGCGGCGGCTACATCGCGGACAGCAGGATCGACGGCCAGGTCGGGCCGTACTCCCAGCAGCAGTGGTACACCCGCGACAGCTCGGTGGGCGGCTGGGGCAACGGCGTCTGGAACATGACGTTCTCCGGCGTCGAGGGCGCCCCGGCCAACAGCTTCCCGGAGCCGCCGTACACGACGCTCGACACCACCCCCATCTCCCGCGAGAAGCCCTTCCTCTACCTCGACGGTGCCGACTACAAGGTCTTTGTCCCGGAGAAGCGGGAGAACGCCCGCGGCACGTCCTGGGCGAACGGCACGCCGGCGGGCGAGTCGATCCCGCTGGACCAGTTCTACGTGGTGAAGGAGGGGGCGGACGCCGCCACCATCAACGCGGCCGTGGAACAAGGCCTGCACCTGCTCTTCACACCCGGCGTCTACCACATCGACGAGACCATCAACATCGACCGCCCCGACACGGTGGCCCTCGGCATCGGCCTCGCGACGATCATCCCGGACAACGGGGTGACGGCGATCAAGGTCGGTGACGTATCCGGTGTGAAGCTCGCGGGCCTCCTGGTCGACGCGGGCCCGGTGAACTCCGAGACGCTGATCGAGGTCGGCCCGGAGAACGCCTCGGCCGACCACGCGGCCGACCCCACCTCGCTCCAGGACGTGTTCGTACGGATCGGCGGCGCGGGCCCCGGCAAGGCGACCACGAGCATCGTCGTCAACAGCGACGACGTGATCATCGACCACACCTGGGTGTGGCGCGCGGACCACGGCGAGGGCTGGGGCTGGGAGACCAACCGGGCCGACTACGGCGTCCGCGTCAACGGTGACGACGTGCTGGCGACCGGGCTGTTCGTCGAACACCCATCGTGCAGGGGCACGGCTTCAAGGCACCGGTGAAGCCCGGAGTGAAGTTCCACAGCCTGATCGTGGTCTCGCTGGGCGGCAACGGCCAGTACGAGCACGTGATCAACGAGACCGGATCCCCGACGTCCGGCACGGAGACCACCCCCTCGCAGGTGGTGAACTTCCCGTAATCGCGGGACCTGTGCGGGACATGTACGGGAGCGGGGTCCGGCTGCTGATGAGCGCCGGGCCCCGCTCCGCCGCGCCTCCCCCCGTGCCCTCAGGTCCGTCCGTACCGGATGGTGTGATCGGCGAACTTGGTGACGGTGGGCCGGGTGCGGCTGATGGTGCGCAGGAAGTCCTCGGTGGTGGGCTGCGCCCGGGTCCCGGTGTCGAGGGTGCGCTCGAAGACGGCCTGGGCGACGGTCCGGGCGGCCTGCTTGATGTCGGCGGGGGTGAACCCCTCGCTGGCGTCGGCGAGGAACGGCCGCGGCCCCCGCCCGGGGTGTCCGGGCGGGGGCCGTCGAGGGTGTTCATGGCCGGGAGGCTCAGCCCTCGCCGGTCAGGTTGATGGTGACCGTGCGCTCCGCCGGGGTCTTGCCGGTCAGCGCCGTCTTCATCGCCTGGGCCACGTCGTCGGCGTCGACCTGGTGCTTCGTGCCGTCGGCCTTGACCGCCTCGATGCCGTCGAAGACACCGTCCAGGAGGGTGTTGATCGCTTCCTTGTCGTAGACGTCGACCAGCCGGCCGTCGACGGCCTTCATGGAGAGGATCTGCGGCAGCGAACGCGCCGGGCCGAACTGGATCTGCTTCGGGCCCGCCTTGATGGTGATCAGGTCGGACATCGCGGGCTCCGCGAACTCCTTCATCGCCCGGGTCAGTTCGGCCTGGGTGATGGTGGGCTCCCGGGTGGCGACGGGCAGTTCGACCACCCGCGCCTGACCGGTCTGCACCTGGGCACGGTAGGCGTCGCGGACGGAGATCAGCGACTGGCCGACGTCGAGGGTCTTGCCGGGCTTGCCCGGCACCGCGACCGCCTTGTTCGGCTCGAACCGGACCGTGCCGTCCTGGGACGAACCGGCAACACCCGCCAGATCGGTCAGCGCGACGCCGAGCTTCTCCTCGTCGACCGGGATCACCGGGTCGGCCGTGCGCGCCCCGCCGAACAGCGAGCCGATCACGGAGACCGGGTTGTAGTCGCTGCCCGCGGCGCCGCGCACGGTCTCCTGGCTGTCCAGGACCAGACCGGCCTTTGCCGGGTCCAGCTTCTGCTCCTTGCCGTCCACCGACAGCGTCAGCGGCGCCTGGGAACGCTCGCCGAGAGCGGCCTCCAGCTTGGTGACCGCCTCCTCCTTCGTGCCGCCGCCGATGTCGACGCCGAGCACCGTGGTGCCCTTGGGGACCTCGGAGTGGTTCAGCAGGAGCCCGGCGCCGTAGGCGATGCCGAGCAGCACGATCGCGGCCACGCCGAGGAGGACCAGCTTGGAGCGGCCCTTCTTCGCGGGGGCGGGTGCGGGAGGCGTCGGCGCGGGGCGCGCGGCGGAGCGGCCGGGCACGGGCGCACCCGGGCCGCCGGGTCCGTCGGGGCCGCCGGCGAACGGATCACCGGAGCCGCCGGAGGCACCCGGGCCGCCCGGGCCGCCGGGGAAGGGACCGGCCGGGAACGGGCCGCCGGGGCCGCCCGGGCCGCCCGGCCTGCCCGGGAACGTCGAGCGGGGCTCACTGGGCACCACGGGGATGCCGCTGGTCAGCGTGTCGCCCGAGACATGACCGCCGGGGCCGGAGTCGGGCGCCGGGGACTGCGGCGTCAGGATCGCGGTGTCGTCGGAGAGCCGGGGCGGTACGCCGCCGGGGGCGCCCGGGACCATCGAGCCGGGGCCGCCGAGTCCGGGGACGCCGTCGAGGTTGGGGGTCAGGGCCGAGGTGCCGGTGACCGGGCCCGTCGTGGGGCCGGACGGGCCGGGCGTACCGGGCGTACGGATCCCGGAGTCGGGCGTGGAGCGCGGGCCCGCGCCGGGGGGCTCCGTGCTGTAGCCGTCCAGGGCGCTGCCGGAGCCTCCGGGGCCGGGGAAACCGGAACCGGAAGGGCCGGGGCCGTCACCGGGGCGCGGCGCGGCGTCCGAGAAGTACGGCAGGTCGGGACGCGGCCGGCCGGCGTCGTCGGACCCGCCACCCGGGCCGGCCGAACCCGCACCGGGCGCCCCACCGGAACCCGGCGCACCGCCCGTACCGGAAGCGGGTGCGGGCGCCGGTGCCGGGCTCTTGCGCGGGGCGAACCAGTCGCTGCCGCTCTTCGCCTTGGCCGGCTCGTCCGCGGAGGCGGAGGACGGCTCGGTGGAGCTGCCGCCGTCCCGGGGCTGCGCGGGAGGCGGGGAGGCCGGGCCGCCGGACGCACCGGTTCCGGCCGACGCGCCGGCCGTCAGGCCCGACGGCGCGGACGGTGGCGTGCCGGGGCGCGGAGTGCTGCCGGTGCGCTCCGCGTCGGGGCGGCCGGTGGCGATGTCGCTCTCGGCCATCGGCGTACGCATCACGACCGGCGGGATGGGACGCGACCCGGGGATGTTGATCCGGATGCGCGTCGTCAGCGTCGTCTCGGTCTTCGGCTCTTCGGGCCGGGGCGGATCGACGGATTCCGGGGTCTCGTCCGAGCCGGCCGGCGACGAATACTGGCGGGATCCGTACGGCGGCGTACCCGACGGGTACGCGGCTCCACCGCGCCCCTGGGGCCCGGAGGACGAACTGTCAGTTTCACGACTCAAAGCAGGTTCTCCCGATTGGCTCCGCCGCCCGTACTTCCCCCATGCCGCAGGCCAGGGGACGGCTCGGCGCGCGCACCACCATACTGGCCGCCGCCGTAGGACACTCCGCGACCGGGAGAAACCTCCACCTCGGCATCACACCTGTGGGGGGCATTCCGGGCGCGGACTTAGCACTTCAGATACCGGACCGGCCGTTACGGGTGGCTGATTGCGGCACTTTGGAGGTGGTGGCGCACATCACAGCGACGGCGGTTCCGCCGAGCATGAAGAGCACCAGGCCGAGTTCGTCGCCGAAGACGTAGTCGCCTTCCGGCCGGCCGGACAGCAGGAGGAACACGGTGATGAACCAGCCGACCGCGGGCGCGAGTGCGCCGATCTGGGTGCCGGTCAGGATCCGGCCGCCGTAGAAGAGGCCCGCCGACCCGGCCAGCGCGATGATCAACCCGCCCGGGAACCAGGCCGCTTGGATGAGCGTCCCGGCGAGCGCGACGAGGGCGCCGAGCACCGCGAGCCCGAAGTAGGCCGCGATCCGGGCCGGGTTCGGCCGCGCGGTGAAGCCGGTGGACTCGGGCACCCGGGGCGGGGCGTTGGTACGTGGTGCGTTGCTGCTGGAGGCAGTGCCGGAGGCCTTACCGCGTGCGCCGGCGCGTGGCCCGTCGGTGCGCGGCGCCCGGGCGCGGTCACGGCCCTTGCCGGGGTTCGTGCTCATGCGCCCGCCTCCGATGCGGAATCCGGCCCGGCGCCCGAAGCGGAACCGGAAGCCCCGTCCCGTACGGCATCCGGCCCCGCCTCCGGCAACCCCGCGAACAGGTCGTCCTCCCGCACTCCCCCGCCGGCCCCCGGGACGCCCCGCACCAGCTGGTAGCACTCCGCCGTCAGCAGCGGCTGGCCCAGGTCGTTGGAGAGGGCGAAGAAGGCGTCCTCGCCGTCCACCGCGATCTGGGTCGCGTGGGCGCGCATCGCCGCCGCCTTCGCCGCGGCGTACGCCGAGCCGTCGATCTCCGCGGTGATCTCGTCGCCGTCGACCACGCCCGGGACGTCGTCCACCGCCGCGATGCCCGGGAAGGTGTCCGGTGCCGTGGTGCGCAGGTGGTCGAAGGCGGCCTCCAGGACGGTCCGCTCCACCCGGTTCCAGTAGATCTTGGCGATGGTGTGCGGGGCGCCGGTCCCGTACGCCGGGTCGGCGGCCAGGTCGGCGGCGCGCATCGCGACCCGGTGGGCCTGGATGTGGTCGGGGTGGCCGTAGCCGCCGTCGGGGTCGTAGGTGACCAGGACCTGGGGGCGGACCTCCCGGATGACCTCCACGAGGGGGGCGGCCGCCTCGTCCACCGGGGTGGCCCAGAAGGCGCCGGGGCGCTCGTTCTGCTCGGTGCCCATCATCCCGGAGTCCCGGAACCGGCCCGCGCCGCCGAGGAAGCGGTGGTCGGTGACGCCGAGCTCCTTCATCGCCGCCGCCAGCTCGCCCACGCGGTGGGGGCCGAGGACGTCGTCGCGGTCGGCGGCGAGGTGGGCGAGGGCGGGCGGGATGACCTCGCCCTCCTCGCCCAGCGTGCACGTCACCAGCGTGACGTGGGCGCCCTCGGCCGCGTACCTGGCCATGGTGGCGCCGTTGTTGATCGACTCGTCGTCCGGGTGCGCGTGCACCAGCAGCAGACGGCGGGCGGGGAGGTCCTTCATGGGGACCACCCTACGAGCCCGGCGGACCCCGGTGTCCCCCGCTCCCCGCCGACCGCGTCAACGGCGGGCGTACCGGGCCGGAAAGCGGGTACAAGCGGTCGGAAGGCGCGCACACACGGTCAGAACTTGATGCTCCCGATCATCCCCGCCACGTTGGACGTCAGGTCCGAGATGGTCGGCGCCACGGACGAACTCGCGATGTAGAACCCCAGCAGCATGCAGACCACCGCGTGTCCGCCCTTCAGTCCGGATTTCCGGATCAGCAGGAAGACGATGATCGCCAGCAGCACCACCGCCGAAATCGAGAGCGCCACGGCGGTTCACCTCCATCAGTACGGTCGGGACGGGGACACGGGGATATCCAGAGCCGATGGGTTCTTACCCACCGAGCGCTACGGATCATAACTATCCGTGCCAACGCATTGATCGGGGCACAGCAGCACGAGGGGCGCACGGACCGCTGCGCGAGGCTAAGACCGACCGGCAAATGGAGGGTGGGAGAAGGAGCGGGGCTGGGTGCGTGCAGCTGCAAGGCGGAGGATTGAGGCATGGCGGAGCCATGGTGATTGACGACAACGCCGCAGATGCGCGTGCCCAGCCCCGCGACGCCGCCCTCCATTTGCCGGTCGGGCTAAGTTCGGGGCCATGACCTCACCGAAGCTGTCCTTTCCCCGCCAGCACGCACGGACCCAGCGGTTCACTCTCGGCGCACCGCGCGCCTTCACCGTCTCACCGGATGAGACGCGGGTGATCTTCCTGCGCTCGACCTCGGGCACCGACCGGACCAACCGGCTGTGGGTGCTCGATCCGGCCTCCGGCGAGGAGCGGCTGGTCGCCGATCCGGAGGCGCTGCTGGGCGGTTCGGCTGAGCGGCTGTCGCCGCAGGAGCGGGCCCGGCGCGAGCGGACCCGTGAGGGGTCGGCCGGAATCGTGTCCTACGCGGTGGACGCGGCGGCCGAGCTGGCCGCGTTCGCCCTGTCCGGAAAGGTGTACGTGGCCGAGCTGCGGGCCGGTACGGCGCGGGCGCTGCCGGTGCCGGGTCCGGTGATCGACCCGCGGCCCTCCCCCGACGGGCGCCTCATCGCGTACGTCTCCAAGGGCGCGCTGCGGGTCGTGGGCGCCGAGGGCGAGGACGACCGGGCGCTGGCGGAGCCGGAGGACCCTCATGTCACCTACGGTCTGGCCGAGTTCATCGCCGCCGAGGAGATGCACCGCTTCCGGGGCTTCTGGTGGTCGCCGGAGTCGGACCGGCTGCTGGTGGCGCGGGCCGATGACAGCCCCGTACAGCGGTGGTTCATCGCCGATCCCGCGCACCCGGAGCGCAAGCCGGCCGAGGTGGCCTATCCGGCGGCCGGGACGCCCAACGCCGAGGTGCGGCTCTTCGTGACGGACCTGGAGGGGGCCCGTACGGAGGTGGTCTGGGACCGGGCGGCATTCCCGTACCTGGCGCAGGTGCACTGGTCCTCCGCGGGCGCTCCGCTGCTGCTCGTGCAGGCCCGTGACCAGCGCAGCCAGCGGTATCTGGCGGTGGACCCGGAGTCCGGTGAGACCCGGATCGTCCATGTCGACGAGGACCCGGTGTGGCTGGATCTGTTCGGCGGGGTGCCCGCGTGGGCGCCGGACGGGCGGCTCGTACGGATCGCGGACGAGGGCGGCGCGCGGGTGCTGGCGGTCGGCGACCGGCCGCTGACCGGGGCGCAGTTGCACATCCAGGCGGTGCTGGACATCGGTGACTCCGACATCCTCGTCTCCGCCGTGGCGGGCGAGGAGGCGGCGGCGCCGGAGACCGGCGAGAGCCATGTCTACCGGGTCAACGAGCTGGGAATCGAGCGGATTTCCGAAGGGGTGGGTGTGCACTCCGCCGTCCGCTCGGGCGACCTGACCGTACTGGTCTCGGCCACCCTGGACGAGCCCGGATCGGCCGCCTGGGTCGTCCGGGACGGCAAGCGGCTGGTCCGGATCGCGAGCCACGCCCAGGAGCCGGCGATCGCTCCGCGGGTCACGCTCACCGAGGGGGGCGCACGGCGGATTCCGTGCGCCGTGCTGCTTCCGTCGGACTATCAGGAATCGGACGGTCCGCTTCCGGTCCTGATGGATCCGTACGGTGGACCGCACGGCCGCCGGGTGGTCGCCGCCCACAACGCGCACCTCACCTCGCAGTGGTTCGCCGACCAGGGCTTCGCGGTGATCGTGGCGGACGGGCGCGGCGCGCCGGGCCGTTCGCCCGCCTGGGAGAAGGCCGTACGGGACAACCTGGTGCTGACCATGGAGGACCAGGTCGAGGCGTTGCACGGGCTGGCGGACCGGTTCCCGCTCGACCTGTCCCGGGTGGCGATCCGCGGCTGGTCCTTCGGCGGCTATCTGGCGGGGCTCGCCGTGCTGCGGCGGCCCGACGTCTTCCACGCGGCGGTCGTGGGGGCTCCGGTGACGGACCAGCGGCTCTACGACACCCACTACACCGAGCGCTATCTCGGCGACCCGGCCCAGCAGCCCGAGGTGTACGCGTACAACTCGCTGATCACGGACGACGGTCTCTCCGAGGCCGCCGAGCAGGTGCGGCCGATGATGATCGTGCACGGGCTCGCGGACGACAACGTGGTGGTCGCGCACGCGCTGCGGCTCTCCTCGGCGCTGCTGGCGGCCGGACGGCCGCACGAGGTGCTGCCGCTGAGCGGGGTGACGCACATGACGCCCCAGGAGCAGGTGGCGGAGAACCTGCTGCTGCTCCAGGTGGACTTCCTCAAGCGGTCGCTGGGGCTGACCGGCGCCTGAGACCCCAACCGGCCGGGGCGACAAGACGACGCCCCGGCCGGTCCACGGCACCCGCACGGCCGTACGTTGTCCAGCATGCGGCGTCCGTATATCGGTGTGACGACGGTCAAGTTGCCTGCCTGTTAACGGATCCGGCGGTGGTTCGGGGCGTGCCGGGCGATAGGTTTCTGCACTGATCACCACATCACCCGCACGGGGGAACACCTTGACCAGGAACATCCATGGGCCGCTGCGCCTCGCCGCCGCCCTGACCGCCTGTACGGCCCTCCTCGCCGGCTGCGGTGGCGGCGGCTACAACCTCTCCACACCTCCCTTCTCGGGCAGTCCGGCGTGCGACACGCTCACCGGCGAACTCCCCGCCCAGTTGGGCGGCTTCGACCTGGAGAGATCGGATGTGACCGGCGCCGCCGCCTGGGGGGACGGCGACGTCATCGTCTACTGCGGGATGCCCGAGCCCGAGGCCGGTGGTGACTGCTTCGACGAGGGCGGCGTCGACTGGGTCGCCCAGCCGCCGGCGGACGACCGGACCGCGAAGATGTTCTCCACCCAGGGCCGCGACCCCGCCGTCCAGGTCCGGCTCCGCAACGAGACCACCGACGCCTCGGCCGTGCTCTCGGCGCTCGGCCCGGCCGTGAAGTCCATCGAGGTCCGCGAGCCCTGCGCCGCCGCCGAGAGCTGATCCCGGAGACCCCGGAGAGCAAGCGGGCCCGGGGGCCGCGCCTCAGACCTTCCGCGGCCCCTCCGGCCCGCCCAGGCCCTCCCCGGGCCCGCCCAGGCCCTTTCCAGGCCCACCCGCGCCCGGCCCGGCCCCGCCCGGCTCCTCCCCCGTCTTACCCACGTCCGGCCCCGGCTCCCCCACGTCCTCCACCCGCCGGCCACGCGTCGTCGTCCCGGGCGCCTCGACATCCGGCCCCTGGGTACGTCCCGGCGTCCCCAGCTCGCCCTCCTGCGGCACCACCTGCTTCTCCTCCGCGAAGTGGCACGCCGAGTCGTGCCGGGCCGGGGTGTCCACCAGCCGGAACTCCGCCGGGACCGCCAGCAGCGGCACCTCCAGCTCGCACCGCTCCTGCG
Organism: Streptomyces cyaneofuscatus; assembly: GCF_000718135.1. Taxonomy (GTDB): domain Bacteria; phylum Actinomycetota; class Actinomycetes; order Streptomycetales; family Streptomycetaceae; genus Streptomyces; species Streptomyces cyaneofuscatus. The sequence continues at coordinate 233,055 of NZ_JOEM01000001.1, forward strand.
CCTTCCAGCAGCGGGTCCGGAAGCGGCAGCCCGACGGGATGTTGGCGGGTGAGGGCACATCGCCGTGCAGGATGATCCGCTCCCGGTGCGCGCGGGCCTCCGGGTCCGGGACCGGGACGGCGGAGAGCAGCGCCTGCGTGTACGGGTGGGTCGGGTGGTCGTAGATCTCCGCGTCGGAGCCGATCTCCACGATCCGGCCGAGGTACATCACGCCGACCCGGTCGGAGATGTGCCGGACGATGGAGAGGTCGTGGGCGATGAAGACGAAGCTCAGGCTGAACTCCGCCTGGAGCCGGTCCAGCAGGTTGACGACCTGGGCCTGTACGGAGACGTCGAGTGCCGAGACCGGTTCGTCGGCGACGATGATCTCCGGGTTGAGCGCGAGGCCGCGGGCGATCCCGATGCGCTGGCGCTGGCCGCCGGAGAACTGGTGCGGGTACCGGTTGATGTACTCCGGGTTGAGCCCGACGACGTCCAGCAGGTCCTGCACCCGCTGCCGGCGGCTGCCCTTGGGAGCGACCTCGGGGTGGATCTCGTACGGCTCCCCGATGATGTCGCCGACCGTCATGCGCGGGTTCAGCGAGGTGTAGGGGTCCTGGAACACCATCTGGATGTTGCGGCGTACGGCCTTCAGGGCCCGGCCGGAGAGCTTCGCGATGTCCTCGCCCTTGTAGCGGATGGCCCCGGCGGTGGGCCTCTCCAGGTGGACGAGCATGCGCGCGACCGTGGACTTGCCGCAGCCGGACTCGCCCACGATGCCGAGCGTCTCGCCCGCGTGCAGGTCGAAGTCGACGCCGTCGACGGCCCGGACCGCGCCGACCTGCTTCTTGAAGAGGATGCCCTGGGTCAGCGGGTAGTGCTTGGCGAGATCCCGCACTTCGAGGATCGGCTCGCCCTCGACGTACGGCCGTGTGCCCTCCCCCGCCTTGGACAGCAGGGTCGAGCCGGCCGCGTTCCCCGTCCGGTCAGCGTCCATCGAGCGTCTCCTTCCAGAAGTGGCAGGCGCTCCGGCGCTGTTCGTCCACCTCGTAGAGCGGCGGCACATCGGTGCGGCACACGTCCTGCGCCATCGGGCAGCGGGGGTTGAACGCGCAGCCGGGCGGGATGTGCAGCAGGTTGGGCGGCAGGCCCTTGATCGCGTACAGCTCCTGCCCCTTCTGGTCCAGGCGCGGGATCGACTGGAGGAGGCCCTTGGTGTACGGGTGGGCGGGCGCCTTGTAGATCTCGTGGACGGGGGCGGTCTCCACGATCCGGCCCGCGTACATCACCGCGATCTTGTCGGCGACGTCCGCGACGACGCCGAGGTCGTGGGTGATCAGGATGAGGCCCATGTTCAGCTCGCGCTGGAGCTCGGCGAGCAGGTCCATGACCTGGGCCTGGACGGTGACGTCGAGGGCGGTGGTGGGCTCGTCCGCGATGATCAGGGACGGCTCCAGGGCCAGCGCCATGGCGATCATGATGCGCTGGCGCATACCGCCGGAGAACTGGTGGGGATACTGGCCGACCCGCTCCTTCGCCGCCGGGATGCGCACCCGGTCCATCAGCTCGACCGACTTGGCCCGGGCGTCCTTGCGGGACATCCCGCGGTGGACGACGTACATCTCGCCGAGCTGTTCGCCCACGGTGAGGACCGGGTTCAGCGAGGAGAGCGCATCCTGGAAGATCATGGCCATCTCCTGGCCGCGGATCTTGCGCCGCTCCTCCCCCTTGAGCTTCAGCAGGTCCTGGCCCTTGAAGACGATCTCGCCGCCGGAGATCTTCCCGGGCGGCATGTCGAGGATGCCCATGACGGCCTGGGCGGTGACGGACTTGCCGGAGCCGGACTCGCCGAGGACGGCGAGCGTCTCACCCTCGGCCACCGAGTAGTTGACCCCGTTGACGGCCTTGGCCACACCCTCGCGGGTGTGGAACTCCACGTGCAGATCGCGCACTTCGAGCAACATGGCAACCGGCTCCTCAGCGCAGCTTGGGGTCGAGGGCGTCGCGCACCGCGTCGCCGAGCATGATGAAGGCGAGCACGGTGATCGCCAGCGCCCCGGCGGGCCAGAGCAGCATGTGCGGGGCGTTGCGGATGTAGTTGGCGGCGGCGGAGATGTCGATGCCCCAGGAGACGGCCGGGTCCTTCAGGCCGACCCCGAGGAAGGACAGGGTCGCCTCCAGCGAGATGTACGTACCGAGCGCGATGGTCGCCACGACGATGACGGGCGCGATGGCGTTCGGGGTGATGTGGCGCAGCAGCATCCGGGAGTTGGAGGCGCCGAGCGCGCGGGCCGCCTGGACGTAGTCGTTCTGTTTGGCGGTGATCACCGAGCCGCGGGCGATACGGGCGATCTGCGGCCAGCCGAGCAGGATGATGAAGCCGACGACGGGCCAGACGGTGGAGCTGGTGACGACGGAGAGGAAGACCAGGCCGCCGAGGACGACGGGGATGCCGAAGAAGACGTCGGTGAGGCGGGAGAGGATCGAGTCCCACCAGCCGCCGAAGAAGCCCGCGAGCCCGCCGAGCAGGGAGCCGAGGAGGGCGACGCCGAGGGTGGCGCAGACGCCGACGGTGACCGAGGTGCGGGTGCCGTAGACGACCCGGGTGTAGACGTCGCGGCCCTGCGGGTCGAAGCCGAAGGGGTGGCCGGGCTCGGAGCCCTTCTGGGCGTCGTCCAGGTTGGCCTGGAGCGGGTCGCCGCTCGCGATCAGCGAGGGCCAGATCGAGATGATCACCAGGAAGAGGATGACCAGCGAGGAGATGATGAAGACGGGGTTGCGCCGCAGGTCGCGCCAGGCGTCCGACCAGAGGCTGCGCGGTTTTCCGGCCGGTCCGGTGCCCTCGGGCCCGCCCGGGGTCTTCTCCAGGCTGGTGCCCTCCTCCATGGCGAGGTCCGTCGCGCCGCCGGCGCCCGCCTGGGAGATCGCTTCGTCCGGGGTCTGCGGCTCAGGCATAGCGGATCCTCGGGTCGAGTACGGCGTACAGGAGGTCGACGATCAGGTTGGCCGCCAGGAAGACGAGGACCAGGATGGTGACGAACCCGACGACGGTCTGGGAGTTCTGGCGCAGGATGCCCTGGTAGAGCTGGTAGCCGACCCCGTGAATGTTGAAGATCCGCTCGGTGACGATGGCTCCGCCCATCAGGGCGCCCACGTCCGTACCGATGAAGGTGACGACGGGGATCAGGGAGTTGCGCAGCAGGTGGCGGACGACGACCCGGCGCCGGGGCAGGCCCTTGGCGACGGCGGTGCGTACGTAGTCGGCGCGGGCGTTCTCGGCGATCGAGGTCCGGGTGAGCCGGGTGACGTAGGCGAGTGAGACCGAGGCGAGGACGAGGCCGGGGACGAGGAGTTCGTCGAAGGTGGGGTCCGGGGAGACCGAGGGCTTGATGATGCCCCACTTGACGCCGAGGAGGAGCTGGAGCAGCAGGCCGGTGACGAAGGTCGGGACGGCGATGACGACCAGGGTCAGGATGAGGACCGTGGTGTCGACGGGGCGGCCGCGCCGCAGGCCGGTGACGACGCCGAGGCTGATGCCGATGACGATCTCGAAGACGATCGCGACGATGGTGAGCCGGATCGTGATGGGGAAGGCGGTGGCCATCAGCTCGGTGACCTTCTGCCCGTTGAACGCGGTGCCGAAGTCGCCGGTGAACAGGTTCCCCATGTAGGTGAGGTATTGCTGCCAGACCGGCTTGTCGAGGCCGAACTCGGAGCGCAGCTGGGCGGCGGTGGCCGGATCGCACTGGCGGTCGCCGCAGAGGCCCGCGATGGGGTCGCCCATCACGTTCACCATGAGGAAGATCAGCAGCGTGGTGCCGAAGAAGACGGGGATCATCTGCAGCAGCCGCCGGATCACATAACGTCCCATGAGGGGCTCCGGGGGTCGGGGGGTGCCTTGTCGGTCAGGCCGGACGGGCGGATGGGCTTGAGGGCCGGGGCGCTTCGAGCGCCCCGGCCCCCTGCCTCAGCGGGTCAGTTGACCGTGATCTCCGTGTAGACCGGCACGCTGAACGGGTTCAGCTCCACGTTGCTGACGCGCTCCGAGTAGCCCGCGCTGCCGTTCTGGTACCAGAGCGGGATGGAGGGCATCTGCTCGACGAGGACCTTCTCCGCGTCCTGGAAGGTGGTGATGGCCTTCGCCTTGTCGGTCTCGGCGTTGGCCTTGTCGACCAGGTCGTCGAAGTCCTTGTTGGTCCACTTGCCGTCGTTGGACGGGGCGTTGGTGTAGTAGAGCGGCTGCAGGAAGTTCTGGATCAGCGGGTAGTCCATCTGCCAGCCCGCGCGCCAGGGGCCCGTCATCTTCTGGGTCGAGACCTGGTTGCGGAAGTCGGCGAAGGTGCCGACCGCGCCGCCGACGCAGGCCTGGTTGTTGCCCATGACGTTGTTGATGCTGTTGCAGACGGCGTCGACCCACTCCTTGTGGGAGCCGGTGTCCGCGTTGTACGAGATCTTCAGCTGGCCGCCGGGGATGCCGCCGCCCTCGTCGATCAGCTTCTTGGCCTCGGCCTTGTTGTACGTGCACTCCTTGCCGCAGAGCCCTTCCTTGAAGCCGCCGTCCTCGCCGAGGACCGGGGAGGTCCAGTCGGACGCGGGGGTGCGGGTCTTCTGGAAGATCTGGTCGGTGATCTGCGCCCGGTTGATCGCCATGGAGAGGCCCTGGCGGACCTTGCGGGCGTTGTCGGTGTCCCACTCCTTGTCGTAGAACGGGAAGGAGAGGGTCTGGATGATGCCGGCGGGGGTGTTGATGTACCGGTCGCCGAGGTCCTGCTCCACGTTCCGGAGCTGGGAGGCGGGCACGTCGTCGACGAGGTCGAGGTTGCCCGAGGTCAGGGAGGTGTAGGCGGTGTTGTTGTCGGTGAAGACCTTGAGGTCGACGCCGCCGTTCTTCGCCTTGTCGTCGCCCGGGTAGTCGTCCCAGCGGCGGAGGTTCATCGACGAGCCCTTGGCGTACGAGTCGATGGTGTACGGGCCGTTGCCGATGGGCTTGGAGAGCCAGGCGTCGTGGTCGTCGTAGAACGCCTTGGGCAGCGGTACGAAGGCGGAGTAGCCGAGGGTGTCGGGCCAGAGGGAGAACTTCTGGCTGAGCTTGGCGGTGAAGGTCAGGTCGTCGACGACCTTGAGGCCCGAGAGGGTTTCGGCGGAGGCCGAGCCGGACTCGGGGTGGACCTTGTCGTACCCCTCGATGTACTGGAAGAAGTAGGCGTTCTTCTGGTTGTTCTTCAGCGCCGCGCCGTAGTTCCAGGCGTCCACGAAGGACTTGGCGGTGACCTTCTCGCCGTTGGAGAAGGTCCAGCCGTCCTTGAGCTTGATCGTGAAGTTCTGGGCGTCGCTGGAGTCGATGGACTCGGCGAGCATGTTCTGGGCCTCGCCGGTCTTGGGGTCGTACCGGATGAGCCCCCGGAAGACCATGTCGAGGACCTTGCCGCCCTGCACCTCGTTGGTGTTCGCGGGCTCCAGCGGGTTCTGCGGGTCGCCCCAGGAGGAGCTGACGATCCCGTCGGCGCCGCTGCCGCCGCTGTCGTCGCCTCCGCCGCCGCAGGCCGTCGCGGCGAGGGCGACGGCCACCGCACATGCGGCCCACCTGGTCCGTGTGGCTCCGCGCATGAAGTGCCTCCTAGAGTCATCGAGTAGCTCAATGCCTCATATCACCCCATACCGCCACATACCGCATGTGGGCTTACCCCGTCCGTGGAGCGCCCGTCCGGGCGACCGGGCGCCGCGGACGCCCGAGCGGCACGCCTGCCGGCCGGGGGCACCCGACGGGAGTGCTCATTCTCAGAATGGACGCTTCATCCCCTTACCGAATACGGAACAAAGCATTCCGCGAGCCGCTCCGGCAATTTCCGTTGAGAGAAAAGAAGTTAGCTCAATTCTTGCTCAACTTCTCCCCATGACAGCGCAGTTCGGACCAGAGTTATCGCAGACAGGCCAGGCCACTGAACGGCCGGCCAACTCACGGGGAGTTTCACGCATGAGACGCGTCATCAGCATCGCCCTCTCCACTGCCGTACTCAGCGGCGGCTTCGTCGCCCTGGCGTCTCCCGCCAGCGCCGCCTGCGACGACACGGGTACGAAGTTCTCCATCATCAACAAGAAGACCGTGTGGAAGAACACCAACCTCCACAGCGACTGGGGCAAGCCCGGCGTCACCCTCAGGTACGACAAGACCAAGTCGGCCACACTGAGCGCCTCGGGAACGGCCGAGGTCGGCGCCGACGCCGGAGTGATCTTCGCCAAGGCGAGTGCGTCGTTCGGCGTCACGGTCGGCAAGAGCTGGACCAAGGGCGACACCTGGAGCTACTCGGCCACGGTCAAGAAGAAGAAGGGCAAGACCCGGGGCCGCCTGATGATGCAGCACGAGGCCAAGCAGTTCACCGCACACAAGTACAAGGTGTTCACCGGCGCCGGGGGCACCTGCAAGACAAAGACGGTCTACAAGAAGAAGATCACGGCCCCGGTGAAGAAGGACCGGCAGAACCTGTGGGGCATCCAGTACGCCTGATTTCCTCCGGAGCGGCTACGGTTTCAAGAATTCTGACTGGATCGGAATTCTGACCGGCCCGGATTTCTGCTCGCTTCGCCCCGCCGGAATTCACCCGGCGGGGCGAAGTGCTGTCCGGCCTTGAGAAACTCAGAGCCTTGAGAAACTCGGAGAACGAGCGCGAGAACGCACGACCGCCCGGTCACCACAGAGGTGACCGGGCGGTCGTGCGGGGCGACGCGCCGAAGCGCCGTCCGCCTCAGTGCTTCGCTTCCTGCTCCTCCTCCAGCGCGACGAGGGCCGGGTCCATGACCACGTCCTCGTCCCGGGGCTCCGTGGTCGGGTCCTCGGGGAAGTGGCAGGCCGTGAGGTGACCGGCCCGGTTGCCGCCGATCTGGACGAGCGGGGGCTCCTCCGTCGCGCACTTGTCCTGCGCCTTCCAGCAGCGCGTGCGGAAGCGGCAGCCGGAGGGCGGCATGATCGGGGAGGGCACGTCGCCCTCGAGCCGGATGCGCTCCTTGGCCCCGGTGTCGACGTTCGCCTCGGGCACGGCCGAGAGCAGGGCGTGGGTGTACGGGTGCCGGGGGCGGTTGTACAGGGAGTCGCGGTCGGCGACCTCCACCACCTTGCCCAGGTACATCACGGCGACGCGCTCGGAGAAGTGCCGGACGATCGCCAGGTCGTGCGCGATGAAGACGAACGCGATGCCCATCTCCCGCTGGACCTTCTGGAGAAGGTTGACCACCTGGGCCTGGATCGAGACGTCCAGGGCCGAGACCGGCTCGTCGGCGATGATCAGCTTCGGCTGGAGTGCGAGGGCCCGGGCCACGCCGATGCGCTGGCGCTGGCCGCCGGAGAACTCGTGCGGGAAGCGGTTGTAGTGCTCGGGGTTCAGACCGACGAGCTCCAGCAGCTCCCGCACCCGGGCCTCACGGCCCCCCGGAGGCTTGATGCCGTTGACCTCCATCGGGCTCTTGATGATGGTGCCGACGGTCTGCCGCGGGTTGAGCGAGGAGTACGGGTCCTGGAAGATCATCTGGATCTCGGACCGGATGGGCGCGAGTTCCTTGCGGCTGGCGTGCGTGATGTCCTGGCCCTGATAGGTGATCTTCCCGCCGGTGGGCTCCAGCAGCCGGGTCATCATGCGGCCGGTGGTCGACTTGCCGCAGCCCGACTCGCCCACGAGGCCCAGGCTCTCGCCCTCGTACACCGTGAGGTCGATGCCGTCGACCGCCTTCACGGCGCCGACCTTGCGCTTGATCGGGAACCCCCCGTAGATCGGGAAGTGCATGGCCATCTTCTCGACGGTGAGCAGCTCGCGGCGCTCGCCGGTCTTCTCCGTGGTGCCCTGCTGATCCGGCAGGGCGACGTTGTTACTCATGTCTCTGCGTCTCCCTAGCCGAGCCGAGGCTTGATCTGGTCGATGAAGATGGACTGCTTCTCCCCCTGGGTGAGGTGGCACGCGGCGCCTCTGCCTTCGGGGAGCAGAGGCCTCTCGCCGCTGCACAGCGAGTCCTCGACGCGGTCGGTGAACGAGCACCGCGGGTGGAAGGGGCAGCCCGTCGGCCGGTTGAGGAGGCTCGGCGGCGATCCGGGGATCGGCACGAGTTCCTCGCTGATGTCGCCCGCCAGGCGGGGCATCGAGCTCAGCAGACCCCAGGTGTAGGGGTGCTGCGGGGCCTGGAGGACCTCGCTGACGCTGCCGCGCTCCACGGCCCGGCCGGCGTACATCACGAGCAGGTCGTCCGCCATGTTGGCGATGACGCCGAGGTCGTGCGTGATGAAGATGATCGCGGAGCCGAACTCCTGCTGGAGGTCCTTGAGCAGGTCCAGGATCTGCGCCTGCACGGTCACGTCGAGCGCGGTGGTCGGCTCGTCGGCGATCAGCAGGTCGGGGTCGCACATCAGCGCCATGGCGATCATCGCGCGCTGGCGCATACCGCCGGAGAACTGGTGCGGGTAGTCGTCGAAGCGCGTCGCGGGCTGCGGGATGCCGACCTTGGTGAGCATCTCGATGGCACGGGCCTTCGCCTCCTTCTTGGAGGCGCCCATGTGCTTGCGGAACGGCTCGGAGAGCTGGCGGCCCACCGTGTAGTACGGCGACATCGCGGTCAGCGGGTCCTGGAAGATCATCGCGACTTTGTTGCCGCGAAGCCTCTCCATCTCCTTCTCGGAGGACTTCAGGAGGTCCTTGCCCTCCAGCAGGATCTCCCCCTCGACCTGGGAGCTCTGCGGGTTGTGCAGCCCCAGGACGGCGAGGTTGGTCACGGACTTGCCGGAGCCCGATTCTCCGACGATGCCGAGCGTCTTGCCGCGTTCGACGTCGAAGGAGAGTCCGTCGACCGCCTTGACGATGCCGTCCTCGGTGGAGAACCGCACCCGCAGGTCGCGTACCGAGAGGAAGCCCTCGGGCCCGGTCGGGGCCGGCTTGTCCTCGGTCTTGGTGAGTGTGGTCACGGTCGTTCTCCTAGGCGAGGCGCACGCGCGGGTCGATGTAGGCGTAGGCGAGGTCCACGACGATGTTCAGGAGCAGGATGAAGAAGGCTCCGAACAGCATCACGCCCATGGTCAGCGGAAGGTCCTTGGTCAGCGAGGACTCCACTGCCAGGCGTCCGATGCCTGCGAGGTCGAAGGTGAACTCGGTGACCACACCGCCGGCGAGAAGTCCGCTGAGGTCCATGCCGAGGATGGTGACGATCGGCGCGAGCGAACCGCGCCAGGCGTACCGGAAGAACACGTATCTGGCCGGCATGCCCTTGGCACGGGCCGTGCGGACGTGCTCCTCCTGGAGCTGCTCGATCATCGTGGAGCGCGACATTCGAGTGTACTGCGCGGTGAAGATGGTCGCCATGACGGCCCAGGGCAGCAGAAGGCCGACGGCCCAACCGACCGGATTCTCGGTGAACGGGATGTACTTCGGGTTCTCCATCCAGCCGGTGCTGTAGACGAAGATGCCGAGGGCGATCGGACCGAGGAAGTAGATCTGGAACGAGCTGAGCAGCATCGACGCACCGCTGACGGTCTTGTCGATCGCGGTGCCGCGCTTCCAGGCGGCGAGCAGGCCGGAGCCGAGACCCAGGATCAGGAAGATGACCAGGCCGCCGACGGTGAGCGACAGCGTCAGCGGGAAGCGGTCCATGATCGAGTCCCACACGAAGTCACCGGTGCTGAAGGACTGGCCCAGGCACGGTGCCGAGCAGTGTCCGGTCGCGAAGTCCCGGCCGACGATGATGCCGGACATGAAGTCCCAGAACTGCGCGGTGATCGGCTTGTCGAGGCCGAGGTTCTCGCGGATGACCGCAATGTTCTCCGGCGAACAGTTCTTGCCGCAGGAGAGCTGGGCGAAGTCCTGAGGGATTGTGTAGAACAGGAAGAACGTGAAGGCGCCGATCAGGAACATGATGACGACTGCGCCGGTCAACCTGCGGATGAGGAACTGAAGCATCGCGGGAGGCTGCTCTCTTCGGAAGCGGCGGGTAGTGAGGGGTGGAAGCCCGTGGGGGCGCGCTCCGCCTGGCGCGCGCCCCCACGGGATCAGGCCTGGTTCCTGGTTACGGCTTCTTCAGGAACAGGTCGTTGATGTTGATGTAGCTGGAGTTGGTGCTGTACCGGGCGCCGCCGACGTTGGAACCGAAGAGCTGGAGCTGCTTCGAGTAGTACATCGGAGCCGCCGGGTTGATCTCCTCGACGATGCGGTGGTGCGCCTCTTCCCACGTCTTCGCGGCCTGCTCGGGCTCCTCGGTGAGGGCCTTCTGGATGAGCTCGTTGACCTTGGCGTCGTTGATGTGGGAGTAGTTCGACGCGCCGTCGGCGATCAGCGAGCCGTCGTAGACGGGCGTGATCACCGTGGACGGCGAGGACCAGTCCTGGCCCCAGCCGGTGGCGTAGAGGTCGAAGCCGTTGTTGAGCTTGCCGATCTGCTCGTAGAAGCTCGCGGAGTCGATCTCCTTGGCCTGGACGTCGAAGCCGAGCTTGCCCAGCGTGTCCTTGATGATGACCTGCTGCTTCTGGCCACGCGGCGTGTTGGAGTAGGCGTAGCTGATCTTGGTGCCCGGCTTGACGCCGGCTTCCTTGACGAGCTCCTTGGCCTTGGCCAGGTCACCGTTGGGCTTCTTCTGCTTGCCGAACGGGTCGTAGTTCGGGTCGTAGCCGGGCAGCGTCGGGGCCATCAGACCACCGGCGATCTCACCGCCGTACTTACCACCGTCGGTCTGGACGATGGCCGCGTTCGGAAGCGCGTAGGTGATGGCGTCACGGATCTTCTTGTCCTTGACGCGGTCCATGTTGAAGTTCAGCTGCCACACGTAGGGCTGGTAGCCCTTGATGGTGCGCGCGTTGACCTTGGGGTCGCTGACGACGTCCTGGATCTGGGCCGGGTCGACGGAGGTCGTGAACTGGATCGCGTTCTTGGCCTCGCCCTGGTCGGCGATCAGACGCTTGGTCTGGCTGGCCTGCTCGACCGTGCTGGAGAAGTCGTAGCCGTCCACGTACTGGTGGCGCACGGCGTCGGTCTTCGGGTCCCAGTTGGTGTTCTTCACCAGCTTCATGGACTTGCCGGCCTTGTACTCGACCAGCTTGTACGGACCGAGGGCCTTGGGCGCCTTGTCGTACTTCTCCTTCGTGTCCTGCTTCTCGGGCACGATGGCGTAGCCGGCCATGGCCAGCGCCTGCGGGAGGTCCGGCTGGGCCTTCTTGAAGCGGAAGACGACCGTCTTCTCGTCCGGCGTCTCCAGGACGGTGTCCGGGAGGTGCTTGCCCTTGTACGGGCCGTCCGGCAGCGCCTTGCGGTAGTCGGAGCCGGAGAGCCAGGTCTGGACGAACGACGGGCCGTCGAAGATGACCTTCGAGTAGAGGCGCTCGATGGTGTGGCGGACGTCGGCGGACGTGATGACGTTGCCGTCCTCGTCCTTGACGCCGTCCTTCAGCGTGTAGGTCCAGGTCTTGCCGCCGTCGGAGGACTTGCCGGAGTCGGTGGCGATGTCACCGACGACCGTCAGGTTGCCCTCGGCGTCCTCCTGGTAGTTCGTCAGCTTGCGGTGGATCAGGTTCGAGAACTGACCGGCGTCGCTGACGTAGATCTGGCCCGGGTCGAGGTGGGTCAGGTCCGACTGGAGGTAGACGTTGATGGTGCCGCCGGGGGTGGCGCCCTTGACGTCCTTCGCGGGTCCGGTGGAGCCGGCCGCGTCGGCGTACTGGACCGGCTTCGACTGGGCGGCGGCGTCTTCCTTGGACTTGGACTGGTCCTTGGTGTTCTTGTTGCCGTTGTCGCCGGAGCAGCCGGTGAGCACCAGCGAGCCGGCCGCGAGGGCGACGATCGCTGCGCGTGCGGAGCGCGTTCTGATGGACTTCATGAGACTCGTGTACCTGCCTGTCGGTTGATATCCAGAAGTGCTGCCTGACCAGCCGGTTGCCCGGCGCGGGGGCGGCAGCCGTCCCCGCACGTGGACGTCATCGTCCGGTCTTGGGGTCGAACGCGTCGCGGACCGAGTCACCGAGAAGGTTGAAGGCCAGGACGAAGATCACCAGAGCGAGGCCCGGGAAGAGCATGAACGCCGGGTCCTGCTCGTAGATCTTGGCGCCGATGGCGAACATCCGGCCCCAGTCCGGTGTCGGCTCGACGAAGCCGACACCGACGAACGAGAGGAAGGCGATGGAGAGGATGGCGCTCGGCAGCATGTACGTGCCCTGCACCAGGATCGGGGTCACGATGTTCGGCAGGATCTCCTTGCGGACGATCCGCCAGCGCGAGGCGCCGGAGACCTTCGCCGCTTCCACGAACTCCCGCTCACGCAGGGAGAGTACGGAGCTTCGCACCAGACGCGCCATACCCATCCAGCCGAGGAACCACATCACCAGGATGATGGCGACGGCACGCAGGTAGGTCGGCGTCTCGTCCGTGGGCGAGACGAAGAGCGCCGTCACGACCGGCATGAAGGCGATGAAGAACAGCTGGCTCGGGAAGGCGAGGAAGAAGTCGGTGATCCGGCCGAGCCAGTAGTCGACCTTGCCGCCGAAGTAGCCGCTCACCATGCCGATGACGACGCCGGTGCCCACGCTCAGGACCGTCAGGGCGACCGCCATGTAGAGCGAGGTGCGCATGCCGTAGAGCAGCATCGTGAACACGTCGCGGCCCAGGGTGGGTTCGACACCGAACCAGAACTCGCCGGAGACCCCGCCGAAGGAGCCCGTGGGCATGGCGAAGTCGTCCAGCAGGAAGGGGTACTCCGGCTCCTGCGCGTACAGCGTGTACGGGTTCTTGCCGTAGAGCGACGCGATCACCGGAGCGAGCAGGGCGATGACGAAGTACAGGATCACCACGATCGCCGAGACCACGCCGGTACGGTCACGCTTGAAGCGCATCCACATCAGCTGCCCCGGAGAGCGGCCGACGGGGGCCTCCGCATCCGCGGCGGTGGTCTTCGCCGCGGGCTTCTCGTCCAAGGCGACAGAGGCCGTGGCGTCCTCGGCCTCAATTGGACTGGTCATGATGTGTCCATTCACAGATGTCGGGTACCGGCGCTCCGTATCGGGTCGCGACGGTCGAGCTGACTGCGCTCGGCGCGCCTCGCCTGATGCATGGCGGTCCCCGATGCCATGGATCACCCAGTGGATGACCGCGACGGCATGGCCCGCCGCCTGATGGAGATCACCTCAGGCGGTACAGCCGGGAAGGAGCGCCGACAGGAGTGGATTGCACTCCCAGGAACGCGAGTTGAGCGGTTCGGACGGGCCGAGGAACGTCAAACGAAGCTGACGGCGGGGCCGGGCGATACTCGATGAACGAAACCGGCCTGGCACATCGTCCAGGACGTCGCACCCCCACAGGTGCTCAGCGCACCGCGCATGGGTTCCTCCTCGTGAGTCCACGTAAACAGTTCTGGTACCCGCCGTCCGTCGACACCCCTGCAGACGGAAAGAGCGGTACCCCGTGCGCTCGTGAGTCGACACTCCCCACAGTGTGTGACTCATTGACCCGAGCTCAATGGAGCCAACTATTAAGTACGGCCGAGCCGTAAACCACACTTATAGGGTCTCGGTTTGACAACATCAACCGTGCGCGTAGACCCGAAATTCGGACAAAGCGATACCAGACAGACACGGCCGAAACGGACCGTTAACACATGTTCCGGAGAGCGATGCCCGATAGTCGGACGGTTCGTCGCCGATATCCGGTTGCCTTCCGGGCCCCTGACTGCCAGTCTGCGGCGGCCTTGGCACCGTCGTCAGCCTAAGGAGAGGATCCGGAACACACAGCCCCGGTTCCCGATGTCGACACAACATCCTCGTTCGGAACAGGAAAGCCCGCTTCCGGACCTCTCCGGCACAGAACCGCACCGTAACGGCGCCTGTGCGCGCTTCGACGGGCCTCGTGGCGCGACACGGTGGTCAGGGTGCCTGACGGGGGCGGAGGCGGCCCAGCGCACAGGACACGAAAGCGCCCGGCCCCCCTTCCTCGGGGAGCCGGGCGATGACGGGACTACGGCGCTACGTCAGCGCTTGGCGCGGGAGGCGGCGCGGCCGCGCTCCTTCGCGTCCAGGACGACCTTGCGGATACGCACGGTCTCGGGGGTCACCTCGATGCACTCGTCCTCGCGGCAGAACTCCAGGGACTGCTCCAGCGAGAGCTTGCGGGCCGGGACCACGTTCTCCGTGGTGTCCGCGGAGGCCGCGCGCATGTTGGTGAGCTTCTTCTCCTTGGTGATGTTCACGTCCATGTCGTCGGCGCGGGAGTTCTCGCCGACGATCATGCCCTCGTAGACCTCGGTGCCGGCCTCGGTGAAGATGACACCGCGCTCCTGGAGGTTGACCATCGCGAACGGGGTCACCGAACCCGAACGGTCCGCCACCAGCGAGCCGTTGTGACGGGTGCGCAGCTCGCCGAACCACGGCTCGTGGCCCTCGAAGATGGAGTGCGCGATGCCCGTACCGCGGGTCTGGGTGAGGAACTCCGTACGGAAGCCGATGAGGCCGCGGGACGGCACGATCCACTCCATGCGGACCCAGCCGGAGCCGTGGTTCGTCATGGTCTCCATACGGCCCTTGCGGGTCGCCATGAGCTGGGTGATGGCGCCGAGGTGCTCCTCGGGGGAGTCGATCGTCATGCGCTCGATCGGCTCGTGCGTCTTGCCGTCGATCTGCTTGGTGACCACCTCGGGCTTGCCGACGGTCAGCTCGAAGCCCTCGCGGCGCATCTGCTCGACCAGGATGGCGAGCGCGAGCTCACCACGGCCCTGGACCTCCCAGGCGTCGGGGCGCTCGGTGTCCAGGACGCGGAGCGAGACGTTACCGATCAGCTCGCGGTCGAGGCGGTCCTTCACCTGACGGGCGGTGACCTTGTGGCCCTTGCCGCCCTTGCCGACGAGCGGCGAGGTGTTGGTGCCGATGGTCATCGAGATGGCCGGCTCGTCGACCGTGATCAGCGGCAGCGCGATCGGGTTCTCGGGGTCGGCCAGGGTCTCGCCGATCATGATGTCCGGGAATCCGGCGACCGCGCAGATGTCACCCGGGCCCGCCACCTCGGCCGGCTTGCGGGTGAGCGCCTCGGTCATCATCAGCTCGGTGATGCGGACGTTGGACATGGTGCCGTCACGCTTGATCCAGGTGACGGTCTGGCCCTTGCGCAGCTCGCCCTGCTCGACGCGGCAGAGCGCGATGCGGCCGAGGAAGTTGTCGGCGTCCAGGTTGGTGACGTGGGCCTGGAGCGGCGCGTCCTCGTCGAACTCCGGGGCCGGGACGTGGCTGAGGATCGTGGAGAAGAACGGCTCCAGGTTCTCGCTGTCCTGCGGGACGGTGCCGTCCTCGGGCTTGGTCAGCGAGGCGACGCCGTCACGGGCGCAGGCGTAGACGATCGGGAACTCGATCTGGTCCTCGTCCGCGTCCAGGTCCAGGAACAGGTCGTACGTCTCGTCGACGACCTCGGCGATCCGGGAGTCGGGCCGGTCGGTCTTGTTGATGCACAGGATGACCGGCATCTTCGCGGCCAGCGCCTTGCGCAGCACGAAGCGGGTCTGGGGCAGCGGGCCCTCGGAGGCGTCGACGAGCAGCACGACCGCGTCCACCATCGACAGACCGCGCTCGACCTCGCCGCCGAAGTCGGCGTGGCCGGGGGTGTCGATGATGTTGATCGTGATCGGGTCCCCGCCGTCCTTGGGGTGGTACTTCACCGCCGTGTTCTTGGCGAGGATCGTGATGCCCTTCTCACGCTCCAGGTCGTTCGAGTCCATCATGCGATCGTCGAGGTGCTCGGCGGCGTGGGCGGCGAACGCTCCGGCCTGCTTGAGCATGGCGTCGACCAGCGTGGTCTTGCCGTGGTCGACGTGGGCGACGATGGCTACGTTACGGATGTCGTGGCGCGTGGGCATGGGTGGCTTGCGCTTCTCTCGGATCGTGGGATCAGGCGTCTCAGTCGGTCTTCGAGTCCTCGTACGCCCGCCGGGCGGCACGCCACGGCTCGTCCCATGGTACGGGCCTTGCGCGTGCCGGGCTTCCCGGGCCGATCCGCGCAGGCGGTCTTCCCGTGTGATTCAGCCGATATTCAGCTCATGTCAAGAAGCGGCGGCGGCTGAGGAGGAGCCGCGTGGGGGAGGTGCCAGGAGGGTGTGAGGAGGTCGAACGGCCCGGGTCGGGGCGGATACCACCTTGCCCGCCGGGGTCTCCGACGGGCAAGGGTTTTGAGCAGCATCTGAGCTTGTGCAAACCGTTGACCTGCTGTTTTCTCCGATGACCTGCTGGTTCTTCCGGTGACCGGCCGATAGCTCCGGTGACCTGGCTACTTCTTGCGGTCTGCGGGGGAACCTGCCGCTTGCCGGTCCGTGAACCCGATGTCCTGGTAACGGGGGGCCGCGAATCCGAAGGCGCCGACGTTCGCGAGCTTCTTGTCCACGGCGACGAGCTGCGGGCGCTGGAAGAGCGGAATCGATCCGGCAGCCGCCCAGATCCGGGCGTCCGCCTGCTTCATCAGCTCCCGTGCGGCCTTCTCGTCGAGCTCGGCGACCGCCTGGTCGAAGAGCTGGTCGATGTGGTCGGTGCCGACCCGGGTGTAGTTCTGCTCGACGAGGAGGGACCCGTCGGTGGCCGGCTCCGGCTTGGCGTAGATCGGGCGTCCGTCGGTGGCCGGGTAGGCGGTGGCGGGCCAGGAGTAGAGCGCCAGGTCGTAGTCGCCGGAGGCGATGTGGTCCTTGAAGTAGCTCTCGTCGGGGACCTTGGTGATCTCCGTACCGATCCCGATCTTCTCCAGCATCGCCGCGATCCGCTCGCCCACCCCGCGCAGCGACTGCGAGCCGGGGCCGGAGGGGAGCACGAAGCGCAGGGTCAGCGTCTTGCCGTCCTTGCCGAGCGGCCCCTTGACCGAGGCGGGGGCGGGGGCGGCGGTGCCCAGAGGGGCGTACGCGCCGGCCGCGCCACCGGGCTGCTTGTCCTGGGCGGTGGCCTTGTCCTGGGCGGTGGCCTTCGAGGCGGCTTCGGCGGTGGTGCCGTCCTCGCTCACGGCGCTCACGGCGCTCGCCTGGCGGAGCAGGGCGAGGCTCTGGGCGGCGGCGGCCCGGGACGGGGCGAGAACGTGGGTGGCGGTGGAGGCGTCGGGGGCCTGGACGGGTCCGGCGCCCGGCTTGTCGTCCTGGCCGACGATGTAGAGGCCTTCGGCACGGGAGGCGGCGCTGTCGTCGGAGCCGACGGCGGCCCGGTCGGCCTTCTCCTCGTCCTTGTCGGTCTTGTCGGCCTTCTCCTTGTCCTCCGCCTCGTCCTTGTCGGTCGTCTTCTCCTCGGCCTCGGTCTTCTCCGTGCCCTCCTTGTCCTCCCTGTCCGCCTTGCCTTCCGCGTCCTTCTTCTTGTCCGCCTCGTCCTTGTCGGCCTTCTTCTCCGCCTCGCTGCCCGCCTTGGTGTCCTTCGGCTTCTCGGCCGCACCGCCCTGGGTCCACCCCGCGTCGGCCAGGAGGGCCTGGGCCTCCTTGGTGTTCTGGTCGCCGAGCGCCCCGCTGCCGTCCTTGTACCCGGGCTGTCCGGCCAGGGCCAGGTGGCTGCCGAGCGGCTTCGCGGGGAGCCCGAGCGGCTTCAGTACGGTCTCGGCGAGCTCCTGGCGGTCCAGGGCGCGGGCCACCGCCCGGCGGACCCGGTCGTCCGCGAGCGGGCCGGACTCGCCGTTCAGCGCGAGCTGGGTGTAGGCGGGCTCCAGGGACTTGCGTACGGCGTATCCGCGCAGGGCCTTCTGCTCCGCCCCGTACGCGACGACGGCCTTGCGGTTCTTCTCCCGGGCCGCCTGGGCGATCTCCGCCTGTTCCTCGTCGGAGCCGTGGGCCAGGGCCCAGGAGCGCAGGGCGGCGGCCGGCGTGAGGTCGGCGCCGGGGCCGTGGGCGAGCGGCTGGCCGTTGCTGCCGTCGCGGAGGGCGAGAGCGATGCGGTCGGCGGTGGTGGCGTCGACGTCGGTGATGTGCACGGTGCCGTCGGCGAGGGCCTTGGTGCGGTCCTTGGGGGCGACGGCCCGGAAGACGAGGGTGTCCAGCTTGGCCTTGTCGCCCCACCAGCGGGGGCTGCGGACGAGGGTGACGGTCCCCTTGGCCTTGCTCACGCTCTTGAGCTGGAAGGGGCCCGCGGTGTTCTTCAGGGCGGTGCGCGCGCCGTCGTTGAAGGTGTCCGGGGAGCCGGTGATCTCCTTCGGGTAGAGCGGCGAGAAGAGCGAGCGCCAGTCCGCGTACGGCTTGGCGAACGTGACCCTGACCTGGAGGTCGTCGGCGCCGCGCTCGATCTTCTCGATCCGCTCGTAGCCGGCGTTGCGGGCCGTCCAGAAGGCCGAGTCCTTGCCGCTGAGCGCCCGCCACTGGGCGACGAAGTCGGGGGCGCCGATCTCGCGGCCGTCGCTCCAGACCGCCTGCTGGTTGAGCTTGTAGAGCACGACCTGCTTCGGCTCGCGCTCGATGATCTTGGCGGACTCCAGGTAGTCCGGGTTGAGCTTCGGCTGCCCGGCCGCGTCCATCGGGAAGAGCGTGGGCAACAGGGCCCCGGTGATCTTGGTGGTGGCGCTGTCCGCGTCCGCCTGGAAGGCGTTGAGGGTGGTGGGCATCGCGTCGACGGCCCAGTTCACCGTCGATCCGTCGGCGACCCGGTCGCGGGCGGCGGGGGCGATGTCCTGCGGGACCCCCCGGGAGGTCTCCTCGGAGTCGGAGCTGCACCCCGCCAGCGCGGGGATCGTGAGCACCCCCGCCGTGAGGAGCGCGAGCGAGCGGCGCTTTCGTACCGTCCCGCGCGGGACGCCGACGTGGGACATGGCTGATACCTCCGGGGCCGGCCCGGACCACCCCGTACCGGAATGGACCGGATAGTGCTTGTTTGGTGGCATTTGCAGTTGATCACACTGATTCCTGCCACCCACTGAAGGCGCCTCCGCGCGGGAGGGGGCGCCGACACGGCCGAGGGGAACGACAAGCTCACCCGCCCGGAGGAACGTTTTGCCCTGCCTCCGCCCCGGTCCCGGACGTCCCGGATCGCCCTGTCTTGCTCCCCCGGCGGCCCAGGATCTAGGGTGAATGCGCTTTCACGAGCCAGAAGGGTCGGCACCAGCTGCCCAGGAGTCAGAAGAAGCGGACGGTCGGTCGAGTGAGCGCCCCCACGGTGTACGACGTCGCCGAGCGGTCGGGCGTCTCCATTGCCACGGTCTCCCGGGTCTACCGCAACCCCGACTCCGTACGCGCCCAGACCCGCGAGCGGGTCCTGGAGGCGGCCCGCGAGCTCGGTTACGTACCCAGCGGCAGCGCCAGGGGCCTGGCCAGCCGTACCACCGGCGTGCTCGGCCTCTGCTTCCCCGACTACGCCGACCCGGACGCCGAGAGCGCCGCCGCGCTCAACGACGCGGACGACGACCAGGCCGTCATGCTCTACTCCGACCAGATCATCCGGGGCATGGAGCGGGCGGCGAGGCGCCACGGGTACGCCCTGCTCATCGCCGCCTCGCTGGACGGCGGGCCGGAGAGCCTGGTGGCCAAGGTCGCGGGGAGGGTCGACGGGTTCGCCGTACTGGCCCGGACCGTGCCGACCGAGGACCTGGAGGTCATATCGCGCCGGCTGCCCGTGGTGATGCTCGCCGGGCCCCGCGAGATCGACCACCTGGACCACATCGTGGTCGCCAACGCCGACGGCCAGCGCGCCCTGACCCGCCACCTCATCGAGGACCACGGGCTGCGCCGCCTCGCGTTCATCGGCGGCGAGGACGACTCACCGGACGCCGTCGCCCGCTTCCACGGCTTCCGGCAGGCATGCCAGGAGGCCGGGCTCCCCGTCCCCTCCCGCCCCGAACTGAGCACCGGCACCCTGACGCAGGCGGAGGGCGCCCGGGCGGCGGCGGCCCTGCTGGACCGGTCGGAGGGTACGGGGGTCGAGCGGCCGGAGGCGATGCTCTTCGTCAACGACCAGATGGCGATGGGCGCCCTCCAGGCACTGGAGCAGCGCGGGGTGCGGGTGCCCGAGGACATCGCGGTGACCGGCTTCGACGGCATCCCGCTCAGCCGGATCGTCCGCCCGCCCCTGACCACGGTCCGGCAGCCGATCCGCCAACTGGGCGAGCAGGCGGTGGAGTTGCTGGTCCAACGCCTGGCCGACCCGGGCCGCGCCCCGGTCTCGCTGGAGCTGCCGGTCTCGGTGACACGGAGGGCCAGCTGCGGCTGCGGCTGAGCCGGATCACTCGTACGTGGCGCTGATCCGGGGCTGGGAGGGCATAAGCACTTCCTACCCGAGGAGGCTGTGGTGACGAGTGACAGGACGGGGCTGGCCGCAGTGCTGTCGGCCGCGAGGGATGCCGCACCGGTGAATTCGCTCGATGTCGTGGCGCGCGACCTGCGCGCCCGGTTCGGGGCGCGGTACGTGTCGTTCCTCTTCGTGGACGTGGTCGGCGGTCACCTGCTACGGGTCAACGACATGGCCGGCACCTCCCAGGAGAACCGGACCGAGCGCGTTCCGCTGGCCGGCAGCGGCATCTACGACAAGGTGCTGCGGTCCCAGAGGGTGGAGCAGGACGGGCAGGGGCAGCGCGTCCTCGCCCCCGTGACCAACCGCGGTGACGTCATCGGCGTGCTGGAGCTGTTCCTCGACACCGCCACCGAGGACGTGCTGGCGCAGATCGAGGAGGCCGCGCACGCGCTGGCGTACATCATCGTCACCGACCGCCGCTTCACCGACCTCTACCACTGGGGCAACCGCACCACGCCGGTCAGCCTGGCGGCGGAGATCCAGCGCCAGCTCCTGCCCTCCGCCCCCTCCTGCGACGCGGCCGAGTTCACCCTCGCCGGAGCCCTGGTACCGGCCTCCGACATCGCCGGGGACACCTATGACTACAGCCTCGACAGCAGCGCCCTGCACCTGTCCGTCACCGACGCCATGGGCCACGACGTCAACGCCTCCCTGATCGCCACCCTCGTCGTGAACGCCTCGCGCGGCGCCCGCCGGGCCGGAGCGGATCTCGCCGAGCAGGCCCGCCAGATGCATCAGGCGCTGCTCGACCACGGGAGCAACACCTTCGCCACCGGCCAGGTGCTCCGCATCGCCCTGGACGGCAGCCGCGCCCAGCTCGTCAACGCCGGCCACCCCGGGCCGCTCCGGCTGCGCGACGGGGCGGTCGAGGAGATCGCCCTGCGGGTCGACATGCCTTTCGGCTTCCCCCCGCAGGGTTCCTACCAGGTACAGGATCTCGATCTGCGTCCCGGCGACCGTCTCCTGCTGTTCACCGACGGCGTGCAGGAACGCGAGGCGGCCACGGTCGACCTGCCCGGGCTCCTGCTCCGGACCGCCGCCGAGCATCCGCGTGAGGTCGTCCGCGCGATGGTCAACGCCGTCGCCGACGCCTACGGCGGCAACCCGCCCAAGGACGACGCCACGGTCCTGTGCCTGGACTGGAAGGGCCCCCGGAGCGAGAACGGCCACCACCCGCACCCCTGAGCCCGCGCGGCCGGACCCCTCAGCCGGCCGGGACCAGCCACTCCCCGAAGAAGCGCGTCCGGTTCGCGTCCAGCTCCGCCGCCTCGGCCGTCATCCCCCGGTACGGGAAGTGCCCCGCGCTCAGCACCTGGAGCTCCCGCTCCCCGGCCAGCGCGTTGTACACGGCGAACTGGCCCGGCGGCGGCACCGCCGGGTCGAACAGCGCCGCCGCGACCAGCGTCGGCAGCTCCAGCCGGCCGGCCGCCGTCGCCGCGTCGAAGTAGCGCAGTACGCCGGTGACTTCGGGGTGCGCGCGGTGGTGCGCCCGCACCGCCTCGCCGCTGCCGGTGCAGGGCAGCGTCAGCCGCAGCGGGTGGTTGCCGAAGGTGGGGACGGTGAGCTGGGCGGCGCCGAAGCGGCTCTCCCAGGGCAGCGCGAGGGCTCCGAGCCCGCCGCCGAAGCTCTCCCCGAGGTAGCCGAGGCGCGGCCCGCCGGGGTGCCCCGCGCCCGCCAGTTCCGGGACGGCCTCCGTGAGGGCCGAGGCGGCGCACCAGAGGTCGGCCACGCACTCCCCGATGACGTACGACTCGCGGGAGCCGATTCCGTACAGCACATGCTCGTCGGCCAGGTCCGGGATGCCGTCCACCCGGCCCCGCTCCCCCATCCCCCGTACGCACGGCAGGATCGCGGCGGCCCCGGGCAGCGGCGGCGGGAGGTCCCGGCCCGGTTCCTGGCGGCCGCCGTACCCGTGGCCGACGACGAATCCGTACCGCACCGGTCCCTCGGCGGGCAGGGCGAGCCAGCCGCCGAGCCGGACGCCGCCCACGGAGGTGTACGTGATGCCCTGGATCCGTACGCCGTCGCGCTCCTCCTCCACCGGGCCGAGGACGGGCCGCGTGTCGACCGCGCGGGCCCGGGCGTACCGGTCGCGCCAGAACGCCTCGAAGTCCGCGGGGGCGGGCGGGGCCGGGACCTGGAGCAGCTGGTCGGGGGCGGTGTACCCGTGGGCCGGGTCGAACGGGAAGTCGTGGGCGAAGGCGACAGGTGAGGCCATGCGGCGAGGGTAGACGCCGCCTCACCGTCCCAGCCCGACAGGTGCGGGGGCGACGAATGGGTCACATCGCCTGTTGTTCCACAAACGCCGCGTTTACGGTTCAACGACAAGGCGGCCAGGTGTCGGTCACGTTGCACGAGTGTGACCCAGCACCCTCTTGCGGATTCCGGAACGCCTGGCGCAGAGTGATGTATGCGCTTACAGGCAGCGCATACATCGCGCCGCATCAGGATTGCTCGGATTGCTCAAGGAGGAGCCCTCCATGTCCCGCATCGCCAGAACCGCCCCCGCCGGCCTCGCGCTCGCGCTCGCCGTCACCCTCTCCGCCTGCGGCTCCTCCGGCGGAGATGTCGCCGCGGACGAGAAGCAGACGCTCACCGTCTGGGCCATGGGCGCCGAGGGCGAGAAGCTCGCGGAGGTGGCGAAGGTGTACGAGAAGGCCAACCCGAACATCACCGTCAAGGTGACTCCGGTCGGCTGGGACGTGGCCCACCAGAAGCTCGTCTCGGCCGCCGCGGCGGGCACGCTGCCCGATGTCGCGCAGATGGGCGGGAGCTACATGGGCGAGTTCGCCGAACTGGGCGTGCTGGAGCCGGTCGACACCAAGGTCTTCGACAAGAAGGACTTCTTCCCGGCGGGCTGGGAGCAGGGCGAGGTGGACGGCACCGCGTACGGCGTGCCGTGGTACGTCGACACCCGCGTCCTCTACTACCGCACGGACCTGGCCGAGAAGGCGGGCGTCACGAAGGCTCCGACGAACTGGAAGGAGCTCCAGGACCTGGCCACCGCGTACCAGAAGAAGGCCGGTACGAAGTGGGGGCTGTCCATCCAGCCGAGCGGCCTGGACACCGTGCAGAACTTCTACTCCTTCCTCTACTCGGCGGGCGGCGAGATCGTCGACGCAGAAGGCGAGGCGGTCATCGACAGCCCGGCGGCCGTCAAGGCACTGAAGGAGTACGGCAGTTACTTCGACAAGGGCCTGTCCAACAAGTCCGTTCCGCCCGGCTACGACGTGGTGAAGGACTTCGGCAACGGCAGGGTTCCGATGTTCTTCGGCGGCCCCTGGCACGTGACGCTCCTCAACGAGGGCCAGCCCCAGATCAAGGGCAAGTGGGCCATCGCGCCCGTCCCGGCCGACGCCTCCTCCACCTCCATGGCCGGCGGCTCCTCGCTCGTCATCTCCAAGGACAGCGAGCACAAGGCAGCGGCAACGGAGTTCATCGAGTACCTCACCGACACCGAGGGCCAGGCCGACTGGTACGAGCGGACCAAGGACCTGCCCGCCAACACCTCCGCCTGGGAGTCCGGCAAGCTCGCCGACGACGCCGACCTCCAGGTCTTCAAGAAGCAGATGGACACCGCCAAGTCCTCGCCGTCCCTGGCGCAGTGGACCGAGATCACCGACAAGGTCGACCAGGCCATCGCCAAGGTGACGCAGGGCAAGGCGTCCGCCGAGGACGCGCTGAAGCAGGCGCAGTCCGAGATCGAAGGCCTCGTGAAGCAGTAGCCATGAGCACCACGACCGAGAAGGCAGCCGCGCGGCGGATCGCACCACCTCCGGCCCCTGCGGGCCGGCGGGTCCGCAAGCCGTCGATGGGCGTGCAGAACGCGGCGGGCTGGCTGTTCTCCACCCCGTTCCTCGTCCTGTTCACCGTCTTCATGGCGTTCCCGATCCTCGCCACGCTGGTGATGAGCTTCACGGACTTCGGGCTGCGCAATGTGACGCGCCCCTGGGAAGCGGAGTTCATCGGGTTCGAGAACTACGTGAAGCTCTTCGGCGACGAGAAGTTTCTCAAGTCCCTCTTCAACACCGGGTACTTCGTGGTGGTCGGCGTCCCTCTGACCATCGGGATCGGGCTGGTCACCGCCGTCCTGCTGAACAACGGCATCGACCGGGCGCGGACCTTCTTCCGGGTCGGCTTCTACGCCCCGGTGGTCACCACCATCGTCGCGGTCGCCGTCGTCTGGCGGTTCGTGCTCGACCCGAGCGACGGTCTGATCGCCGGCCTCTTCTCCGAAGTGGGCTGGAGCGCACCGGACTTCCTCGGCTCCGAGACCCTGGCGATGCCGTCGCTGATCGTGATGGCGGTCTGGCGGAACGTCGGAACGGTGATGGTCCTCTTCATCGCGGGCCTCCAGGCCGTGCCCACCGAGGTACGGGAGGCGGCGAAGCTGGACGGGGCGAGCGTCTGGCAGGAGTTCCGCAGGATCACGGTCCCGCTCCTGCGCCCGACGCTCCTCTACGCCACGGTGATCACGACGATCGGCTACCTCAACGTCTTCGAGGAACCGTTCGTGATGACCCAGGGCGGCCCGTCCGACTCGACGCTCACCGTCTCGCTGAACATGTACCGCGAGGGGTTCAACTTCTTCCACATGGGCTACGCGAGCGCCATGGCGTACGTCCTCTTCGTGGTGATCATGGCCATCACGGTGCTCCAGCTCCGACTGCTGAAGGACAACACGAAATGAGCGCCACCAGCAGCCACGCACCCGCCACCCGGACGCCGGAGAGGAAGAGGCGGAGCGCCTCCCGCCCCCTGGTCTACGTCCTGCTCTCCCTCGGCCTGCTGGTCATGTCGGCGCCCTTCCTCTGGATGGGGATCTCCGCCTTCAAGACGCAGAGCGAGCTGTCGGCCAGCCCGCCGGTATGGATCCCGACCGAGTGGACCCTGACCAACTTCCGGCAGCTGCTCGACAAGCTGGACCTGCCGCTGTACTTCATGAACTCGGTGATCGTGGCGGTCCTGGTGACCGTCTCGAACCTGGTCTTCTGCTCGATGCTCGGCTACGCCCTGGCCAAGCTGAACTTCGTCGGCCGCAACAAGGTCTTCGGCCTGGTGCTCGGCGCGCTGATGGTGCCCGGCAACCTGATGCTGCTGCCGCTGTTCGTGCTGATGAGCAAGCTCCAGCTGATCGACAGCTACGCGGGTCTGGTGCTGCCGTTCGCCGCCGGGGCCTTCGGGGTCTTCCTGATGCGGCAGTTCATGCAGTCGATCCCGGACGAGCTGCTGGAGGCGGCCCGGATGGACGGGGCGAGCGAGTGGTACATCTTCTGGCGGATCGTGATGCCGCTGGTGAAGCCCGCCCTCGCGACGCTCTCGATCTTCACGTTCCTGGGCTCCTGGAACAACTTCGTCTGGCCGCTGATCGCGACCAACGACCCCGACAAGTACACGCTCCCGGTGGCACTGGCGACCTTCGCCACGGACCCCAACAAGGCCGGCGGCTCCAACGGGATGCTGATGGCCGGGGCGTTCCTGATCGTGCTGCCGGTACTGATCGTCTTCATCGCCCTGCAACGGCACTTCACGCAGGGCATCGCCACGGCGGGCATGAAGTAGCGCTGCCCTAAGTCCAGTTCACGTACGGACGAGGCCGCACCCCGATACACCGACGCGGCCGCACCCCTCACCACCCCCACCAGAAAGACATGTCGCGATGACGAACACCCCTGCTCCCGTCCCGTTCCCCGAGGGCTTCCTCTGGGGCGCCTCGACGGCCGCGCACCAGATCGAGGGCAACAACACCAACAGCGACTGGTGGATCAAGGAGCACACCGTCGGCACCCACATCCAGGAGCCGAGCCTGGACGCCTGCGACAGCTACCACCGCTGGCCCGAGGACATGGACCTGCTGGCCTCGCTCGGCTTCACCGACTACCGGTTCTCCATCGAGTGGGCCCGCATCGAACCGGTCGAGGGCTCCTTCTCGCGAGCCGAACTCGCCCACTACCGGCGGATGGTGGAGGGCGCGATCGCCCGCGGCCTGCGCCCGATGGTGACGCTGCACCACTTCACGGTGCCGCAGTGGTTCGAGGCGCGCGGCGGCTGGACGGCCGAGGGCGCGACGGAACTCTTCGCCCGGTACGTGGCGGCCTGCGCCCCGGTCATCTCGGAAGGCGTACGGCACGTCTGCACGATCAACGAGCCGAACATGATCGCCGTGATGGCGGGCCAGGCCAAGCGCGGCGACATCGGCTTCCCGCCCGCCGGCCTGCCCACCCCCGACGACGAGACGACCCAGGCGGTCATCGCCGCCCACCACGCGGCCGTCAAGGAGGTCCGGGCGCTGGACGCGGGCATCCAGGTCGGCTGGACCATCGCCAACCAGGTCTACCAGGCGCTCCCGGGCGCGGAGGACGTGACGGCCGCCTACCGCCACCCGCGCGAGGACGTTTTCATCGAGGCGGCGCGCGGCGACGACTGGATCGGTGTGCAGTCCTACACCCGTACGCGGATCGGCCCGGACGGCCCGATCCCGGCGCCCGACGACGTCGAGCGGACCCTGACCCAGTGGGAGTACTACCCGGGCGCGGTCGGCGAGGCGCTGCGCCACACGGCCGAGGTGGCCGGAGACGTCCCGCTGATCGTCACGGAGAACGGCATCGCCACCGCCGACGACACCCGCCGCGCGGACTACTACGCGGGCGCGCTGAACGAGGTCGCCTCCGCGCTGGCAGACGGCATCGACATCCGGGGCTACCTGGCGTGGAGCGCCCTGGACAACTACGAGTGGGGCTCGTTCACGCCGACGTTCGGCCTGATCGCGGTGGACTGGCAGACCTTCGAGCGCACGCCGCGCGACTCGGCGAAGTGGCTGGGCTCACTGGGCCGCACGCGCGAACTCCCGCGCACGGCAGCGTAATTCCGGCGCTCCCCTCGACGCAGGGGACGTCCCCGATACGGGGAGCCACCTGACGGCTCCCTCCGGCTCGGGAGCCGGCGGAACCTGACGACCGCCGGCTCCCGAGCCGCCCGCACGAGCACCGTTCCCCCTCCCCCTTCTGCCACCAGGAGCCGGACCGATGGACCGTCGCACGTTTCTCACCGCCGCAGGGACCGGGGCCGCGGCCCTGTCGCTCGGAGCCGTATCCGCCCCGTCCGCACAAGCGACGGCCCCGCCCGACCCACGCCTCCTGCACCACTGGTTCCGCGACACGTACCGCTCGCTGGAGGCCATGACGACGGACTTCGGCCTGGTCACCGACAAGATCGACCTGAGCGCGCCCGGAGCCCCCGCCCAGTCCACCCAGACCTCACCCACCAACATCGGCTGCGGCCTCTGGTCGACGGTGGCCGCCGCAGGTCTCGGGGTGATCGGCGAGAGCGCGATGCTCCGGTCCCTGACCCGTACGGTCGCGGCCGTGGAGAAGCTGGAGCGCCACCACGGCTTCTGGCTCAACTGGTACGACGCACACGACGGTTCGGTGCTGACGGAGTGGCCGGGCACGGGTGACCCGGTCCGCCCGTTCCTGTCCTCGGTGGACAACGCATGGCTGGTGACAGGCCTACGGATAGCCGCCGACGCGGCCCCGACCTTGCGCCCCCGCATCAACCGCGTCCTGGCGACAGCGGACTGGTCGTACTTCTACACGCCGTACGACCCGGCGGACCCGGTGGCCGGCCCCGGCCAGTTGCGCGGCGGCGTCTGGACGGACACGGACGAGCCGACCAGCCACCACTACGGCGCCCTCAACACCGAACCGCGCATGGCCAGTTACCTGGGCATAGCCGACGGCTCACTCCCGGGCGACCACTACTGGCACCTGCTGCGGACGATGCTGCCGGAGCACGAGCAGGAGCAGAGCCCCGGCGGCGGTTACGCAACCGTCGACGGCATCCGCGTATGGAACGGCCACTACACCCATCGCAGCCGGAAGCTGATCCCCACCTGGGGCGGCTCGATGTTCGAGGCGCTGATGGTGCCGCTGTTCGTGCCGGAGCCACAGTGGTCGCCGCGCGCCTGGGGCCTGACCCACCACCGTTACGTACGCGGCCAGATCGACCACGGCCTGCGGGAGGCGCAGTACGGCTACTGGGGCTTCTCACCCTCCAATGTTCCGGAGGGCGGCTACCAGGAGTACGGGGTCGACGCCCTGGGCCTCGCGGTCGACGGCTACGCCTCCAACACGGACCGCACCCACACGACGGACGGCGCCCCGCTCCCCCCACCTTCGGCCTTCACCAACGGAGTGGTCACCCCGCACGCCTCGTTCCTGGCCCTGCCGTACGCGGGCCGCGAAGCGGTGGCCAACCTGCGTGCTCTGGAACGGGACTTCGGCGTGTACGAGGAGGGGCTCGGCTTCCGGGATTCGGTGAACGTGTCCACGGGCCGGGTCAGCGACTTCATGCTCGCGCTGGACCAGGGGATGGTCATCGCAGCGCTGGCACAGGAGTTGCGCCCGGGTCTGCTGCAACGGCCCTTCCGCACTGGTGGGTTCCGGTCCCGGGTGCAGCCACTGCTGGAGCGGGAGCGGTTCTCGATCTGAGGCGCCGGGCGAGGCTTGTCGGCTTTGCTACCGCATGCGGAGCCCAACCAACGGCCTACCTCTGGCGTCGCGTGCCCTTCACCGGCCGTCGCAGAACAGACCGCGCCTTCCACCAGAGGCGGCGGGCGGTGGAGGTGGACGTGGAGTAGCTGACGACGTACGGGCGTTCGCCGATCTCCTCCCGGTCGAGTGGGCGCCCTTCACGGGGATGCCGTTCCTCGGAAGCCTCCTGGGCCATGTCTCCTCCTACAAGGTGCCGGTGCCGTGGTGGACCTCATTGTCGGGCGCTACCTGAGAGCGTTCGTGGAGCTGTCCCGCATGGCGGTGTACGGAGCGGCTGCCCGCAGCCTCCTAGCGAAAGCCGTCGACTCCGCTCTCTCCTAAATGATGCGTCGTACGGTGTGGTCGCCTATCGAGCACACCCAGACAGCGCCGGACACCGCGCGCGTGGCGTGCAGCCCGACGCGGTGGTCGGGGCAGAGCGGCCAGACCAGGCGGCTCCGGTCCGCGAGAAGGCATTGCAGGCCCTCCGCCGCCTCAACGTGGATGTCGCTCGGGTCGATGCCCTGCACGGTTTCATGTCCGACGCGGACGGAACCTTCCGGCTCACACTCAGTGGGCGGGGAGTACCGCACGGGTACGTCGGGTCGCCGCCCGGTTTCCGCGTGGACCTGCGTGAGCAGCGCGGTGACCGCCTGCTGGGCATGTGCCTGGCGGTGCGGGCCGAGCAGAGGCGCGAAGTACGAGGGCGGCATCGCACCGTTCTCCCCGAACACCGCCCAGAGGAACGCGCGGGCACCCTGGGAGGCGAGGGAGTCTTCGAGATCGGTATCGAGGACTTCCGACAGGGTGCGGAGCCACGCGCGGAACGCCTCGTCCTCCCGGCCGGAAGGAGTATCTGTACTCATCGCACCCCACGGACGGGGCGGCGGAACCTCTTCCACCTCAGTGCGCCGCCAGCCTCTCCACCAGCCCGATCCCCCGCGCCAGCAGCTCTCGCTCCTCGCCCGTCAGCTCCGACTCGATGGCCCGGGCGAGCCAGTCCGTCCGGCGCCCCCGCTCCTCCTCCAGCAGCGCCTGCCCGGCGGTGGAGAGTTCGACCAGGCTCTTGCGGCCGTCGGTCGGGTGGGCGCGGCGGGTGATCAGGCCCTGGTCCATGAGCAGGCCGACGGCCCGGGCCATGGACTGCGGGCGGACGCGCTGGTCGGCGGCGAGTTCGCTGGTGGTCATCGCACCGCTGCGGTCCAGGGCGCCGAGGACGGCCACCTGGCCGAGCGGCATCTGGTCCTCCAGCTTCACGCGGCGCGTGAGCTTGCCCATCGCGGTGCGCAGTTCGGCCGCGATGGCGGTGGATTCCGGAAGGGACATACCGAATTTTAACGCGGGCGGGGCGAGCAGCCGCCCCCGTCACACAGCGGAACTGCGCAGCAGACCTGTACAGCCAAACTAAACAGCACAACTACACAGCATTGCTGTAGAGTCTACGGAGCCGGGTACCGCGCCACCGTCGCCGCAGCCGATCCCGGCGGAACGCATGCGACATGCGATACGCACCATGCGACAACGGGAAGGGCATCCCATGACCGCCATCACCTCCGTCACCGGCCGCACCGTCCTCGACAGCCGGGGCAACCCCACCGTCGAAGTGGACGTCGAACTGGCCGACGGGTCCATCGGCCGGGCCGCAGTCCCCTCCGGCGCCTCCACCGGCGCCCGCGAGGCCGTCGAGCTCCGCGACGGAGACCCCGCCCGCTGGCACGGCAAGGGCGTCGACCAGGCCGTACGCAACGTGAACACGGAGCTGGCCGCCGCAGTCGCCGGGCGCGAGGCCGAGGACCAGGCCGGGCTCGACGCGGCGCTCATCGCGGTCGACGGCACCCCCGCCAAGTCCCGGCTCGGCGCCAACGCGGTCCTCGGGGTCTCCCTGGCCGCCGCGAAGGCCGCGGCCGCCGCCCACCGCCTGCCGCTCTACCGCTACCTCGGCGGCTCCGACGCCCGGCTCCTGCCCGTACCGATGATGAACATCGTCAACGGGGGCGCGCACGCCGACAATCCGCTGGACTTCCAGGAGTTCATGATCGCCCCGATCGGCGCGTCGACGTTCGCCGAGGCCGTACGCATGGGGTCGGAGGTCTTCCACACCCTGCGCCGCGACCTCCTCGCCGCCGGGCACTCCACCGGCGTCGGCGACGAGGGCGGCTTCGCGCCCGCCCTGCGTACCGCTGAGGAGGCCCTCGACTTCGTCGTAGCCGCCGTCGAGCGCACCGGTTACCGGCCGGGCACGGACATCGGCCTGGTCATGGACCCCGCCACGTCCGAGTTCTTCCGCGACGGTGTCTACGACTACACCGGGGAGGGCGTCCGCCGCACGCCCGCCGAACAGGCCGGCTACCTCGTCAAGTTGATCGACGCCTACCCCATCGTGTCGATCGAGGACCCGATGGCCGAGGACGACCTCCCGGGGTGGCGGGAGCTGACCGCCCGCGTCGGCGCGCGCTGCCAGCTCACCGGTGACGACGTCTTCTGCACCAACGAGGCCATCCTGCGCGAGGGCATCGGCTCCGGCGTCGCCAACTCCGTGCTGGTGAAGGTCAATCAGATCGGCACCCTCACCGAAGCCCTGGCCACCGTCAACGCCGCCCACCGGGCCTGCTACACCGTCGTCATGTCCCACAGGTCGGGAGAGACCGAGGACACGACCATCGCGGACCTGGCGGTGGCCACCGGCTGCGGTCAGATCAAGACCGGTTCGCTGTCCCGCTCCGACCGCACCGCCAAGTACAACCAACTCATCCGCATCGAGCAGCAGTTGGGCGACAGTGCGCAGTACGCGGGTGCCCAGGCCCTGCGGGTCGGCACAGCGGCGAGCTGAACGGCCGAAGGGGCCGGGAGCTCAAGCTCCCGGCCCCTTCCTCATCCGACCGCGCGGGGTCAGTTACCGATGCCGGAGCTGCCCACGCCCGAGTTGCCGATGCCGTGGCTCCCGAGGCCCGTGTTGCCGAGGCCGGCGTTGCCGATGCCGCCGTTCTCGATGCCCGCGTTGCCCAGACCCCAGTTGGCGATCCCGGCGTTGCCCAGACCTGAGTTGGCGATGCCCGCGTTGCCGATGCCGGAGTTCTCGATCCCGGCGTTGCCCAGGCCCCAGTTGGCGATGCCCGCGTTGCCGGCGCCGCCGTTGTAGAGGCCCGCGCTCCCGACGCCCGTGTTGCCGATGCCGGAGCTGCCCACGCTGTCGGCGCTCGCCGTACCGGCGCCGCAGAGGGCCAGAGCGGCGGCGGCACCGAGCGCGGTCGTCACACGGATAAGGGTCGTGCGCATCGTGGCATACCTCCCATTTAGGAAATCTTGCTGCTATCCCTAGCACGCGGCCGGGCCGGATACGGGGATGCCCGCCTGACACCGCCGTACGCTCACCAGCGCGAGTGGTCCCCCTACGGCCCGTCCGGCGAGTCGGGCCGGGGCGCCGCGGGGTCCGGCCACCCGCCGGCGTAGGCGTCCAACGCCGCCATCGTGGGGTCCTCGACGTCCCAGTCGTGTACGGAGGGGTGCCCGGCGAACAGCCCGCACGCGTCTCCGCTCCGCGCGTCGGTCACGGGGCACCAGGCGAGCCCCGCCAGCCGGGCCCTGTCCCCGTTCCACCGCACCCAGACGGCCTCACGGTTCGCGTCGTCCTCCCACAGCAGGCACGCGTGGCCGTCGTCGTGGGCCTCGCCGAGTTCGCACAGGACGTACCCGGCCTGCGGCGGGTTCCCGGGCGCGGCCAGGCGCACCACGTGGTCCGGCGGTGGCAGCAGGGCCACGGCGGTGCATTGCTTCATGGGGCCTCCGGTCGGCCGTCAGAGCTCGTCGTTGCCGGTGGGCGGCGCGATCAGGTCGCCG
This sequence comes from Streptomyces cyaneofuscatus, assembly GCF_000718135.1. Taxonomy (GTDB): domain Bacteria; phylum Actinomycetota; class Actinomycetes; order Streptomycetales; family Streptomycetaceae; genus Streptomyces; species Streptomyces cyaneofuscatus. The sequence goes on from NZ_JOEM01000001.1 coordinate 265,620, forward strand.
AGCGGGTCGGTCACGTGGAAGGAGTGTGGGGCGGGGTGGTGGTCGAAGTACGCGCACGGGGTGACCGTCCGCGTGGCCAGTTCACGGAGGCGGGCGGGGCAGACCGGCAGGACGGCCAGGCGGTAGACGCGGTGCGCGCCCGCGCCGGTCCACAGCAGCCAAAGGTCCTGGTCCACCTCCGGGGTCTCGGCCGCCCAGAGGTACGCGGCGTGCTCGACGGACTCGTCGTGCTCGCCCAGCTCGCAGAGCAGGAACTCGTCCGGGGCGAGCACATCGGGCGCGTGCTCGGGGCCGCCCTCCATGGTGGCGAGCGCGAGAAGCGCCTCGTGGTACGGCACGTCGGTCACGGCGGTGCACTGCAGCACGGCGTCAGATCCCTCCCCTGCGTTGTCGGTTCCTTGTGCGGTATGGGGGTGGCGAGCGGCCGGTCCGGGCCGACCGGCCATCCGGCGAGGGTGAGGCGCAGCCCGACGGCGGGGTCGACCACCGTGAGCAAGGTCGGGCGCCCGGACTCCAGGGCACCCAAGGCCCCGTCCTGGCGGCCCTCGTCGCCCGCCCACGCCCGCAGCCCTTCCGGGGCGTCCGAGCCGTGGAAGGTGATCTGCCGGACGTCCCTCGCCCTGAGCCACGGGGAGGCGGGCGGCAGGTCCCGCCCGTGGCCGTCCGCCAGACGCAGCGCCTGCCTGCGGAGCCACCGGAGGACGAGCCGGCGATGGGGCACGGCGATTCCGCCGAGCCACAGGGCGCCGCCTCCGCCGGTCGTGGCGGTGACGGCGGCCACGTACTCCAGGTCCCTCATACGGCACGCCCGCCGGCACCGGAGCCGTCACCCAGGCCGTTCGGGCGACGCGGGCGGGTCACCCGGAAGCATGTGCGCCGCACGGGAGTTGGCCTGCCGGGTGCCCTCACAGCACCTCACCCCGGCTACGGGCGTTGAGGCGTGCGGTACGGGCCCGGAGTTGCTCTATCAGGAGGGCGGGGCGTACATGGCGGGGCTCGGCCTCCCACTCGATGCCGCCGCCCACGGGGCGGAGGGACCAGCGCGGGCCGGCGACGCCTCGGAACTCACCCACGCGGTCACCGCGACTCATATCGACCAAGAGCGCGCCGGGCGCGGGGAGTTCAGGAGGCTCCTGGGTATTCGGACGCGCGTTCTCGCCGTACACCGATAGTTCCTCTCTGTAGCTGAATGACTACCGGGGCGGCTCAGCGTGTCCTAACGCTGGATCACCTTCAACGTTTCAGGGGTGGAGAGAACGTTGGTCAACCTCAAGCCATTGAACCCGGACGCCAGCCCGGAAGCGGCCTACGGAGCGCGCCTGCGCGGTGAGCGCGAGGCGCGGGGGTGGAGGCAGGACGACCTCGCCGGGCGGATCGGGTACACCGGGCGCCATGTATCCGGGGTGGAAACTTGTCACAAGTCCCCAACTCGCAAATTCTCGATCGCTGTTGATGTCGCACTGGGGTTCGTGGGAGCGGCGGAGTCGTTCGAGCGCGAGTGGCAGAGGATCGAGCACGGGGTGCTGTTGCAGGGCTTCCCCGAGTACCTGGACCTGGAGGGCCGGGCGGCGGAGATCAGGCTGTTCGAGGTGGGCGTCGTTCCCGGTCTGTTGCAGACGCGCGAGTACGCGCAGGCACTGGCCGACGGAGCGGTCGACCGAGGGATCATCACGCCTGAACAGGCCGATGAACGCGTCGCGTTCCTCATGACGCGACAGGCCGCGCTGCTGCGGGACGTGCCGCCCGTGCTGATCGCCGTGCTGGACGAGAGCTGCATCCTCCGGCCGGTCGGCAGTCCGGACGTCATGAAGGCGCAGTTGCAGTATCTGATCGACTTCGCCGCGCAGCCTCACACCACGCTCCAGCTAGCCCCCTTCAGCATCGGCGAGCGCCGACCCTTCAACCGAGCGGTGAACCTGCTGACCCTCCAGGACCGGTCCGTGGTCTCGTACGTCGAGTCCGAGACGCAGGGGCACTTGGACCGCGAACTCAGCTCTGTCATTCCGCTGGTGAGGGCCTACCATCAGTTGCAGAACGTGTCTCTGTCGCAGACAGATTCCGTGGACTCGATCCACCAGCATCGGAAGGGCAGCCCGTGACGACCGAACCGACGACCCAGCAGTGGGTCAAGTCCTCCTACAGCGACAACGGCGGCACCTGCGTCGAGTGGGCCCCGGCCACCGCGACCGCCACCGGCATCGTCCCCGTGCGCGACTCGAAGAACACGGCCGGCCCGGTGCTCGGCTTCCCCGCCGCCGCGTTCTCCAGCTTCGTCGCGGGCGTCCGGGCCGGAGACTTCGGCACCGTCTGACCGACGGCCGACCGGTCCTGCACCGCCTCCGCCCCACCGTGCCCAGCGCGCGGCGGGGCGGAGGCGGTTCCGGTGGACGGAGGCGGTTGCCGGGGCGGAGGCGGTTCCTTCGCACTCGCAGTAGGAGGACGACGACAGCCGTTCCGTGGCATCAGTACCCAAAGGATCACCCGGGCCGTCACGGATGGAGATTGGCAGGTTCTGGACAGCTCGCGGGCTCGCACCGCGTCCGAACTACGAACGGATCCGAGGAACTTGCAGAAAGTTGTCATGCACTTGACGTACGGGCGTGCCGCACAACAGGCTCGGAACCCCCCGCTCCCATGGACAGCCTGACGACGAAGAGGTGCACTCTCATGCGCTCACGCCCCATCGGATTCCTGCTCGCCACCCTCGCGGGCGCGACGTTCGCCCTCGGCGGCGTCTCCCCCGCCTCCGCGTCCCCCGACGCCGCCACCCCCACCGCCCCCACGGCTCGTACAGCCACCGCGTCCGGCGACATCGGAACGGCCGACGCCTGCTACACCTGGGGCGGCACCCTCCGCGAGGGTTCCAGCGGCGAGGCCGTACGCCAGCTCCAGATCCGTGTCGCCGGCTACCCGGGCACCGGAAACCAAATCGCCATCGACGGGGCGTTCGGCCCGGCCACCAAGGCGGCGGTGACCCGCTTCCAGGCGGCGTACGGGCTGGCCGCCGACGGCATCGCGGGTCCCGCGACCTTCAACAAGATCTACCAGCTCCAGGACAACGACTGCACCCCGGTCAACTTCACCTACGCCGAGCTGAACCGCTGCAACTCCGACTGGTCCGGCGGCAAGGTCAGCGCCGCCACCGCGCGCGCCAACGCCCTGGTGACCATGTGGAAGCTCCAGGCCATGCGGCACGCCATGGGCGACCGGCCGATCACCGTCAACGGCGGATTCCGCAGCGTCTCCTGCAACAGCGCGGTCGGCGGCGCCGCCAACAGCCGCCACATGTACGGGCACGCGGCAGACCTCGGGGCCGGGCCGCAGGGCTTCTGCGCCCTCGCCCAGGCGGCGCGCAACCACGGCTTCACCGAGATCCTCGGCCCGGGCTACCCGGGCCACAACGACCACACCCACGTCGCCGGCGGCAGCGGCCGCTTCTGGTCGGCGCCCAGCTGCGGCATCTGAGACCCGTCACGGCGTGCGGGTTCCTCCGGTCGGCGGGCCGGAGGAACCCGCGTACCGCCGTGTCCGTAGAAGCCCGGACGCCCGCACACCGCCGTCTCTCTCTCCCCCCCCCGTCGGGACGGCTACCAGCGCATCCCCACCACCACCGCCAAGGCCACCAGCAGTCCGCACAGGACGCCGTTGACGACCCGGTTCTCCCAGAACACCGCGACGAACTCCCGGATGGTGGCGCTCGGCCAGAAGTACGCGGCGGTCGGCGACCCGATCACCTGGCCGCGCACACCTTCCCGGCGGGCGGTCATCGCCGCCCGGAACGCGTGGAAGTTGTTGGTCACCACGACACAGACGTAACGGCCGTCGGCCTCCTCCATCATCCGGCGGCTGAAGCGCAGGTTCTCGGTGGTCGTACGGGAGCGCGACTCCCGCCGGACGAGCGCCGGGTCGGCTCCTCCGCGACCAGCCAGCGCCCCATCGCCTCCGCCTCGGGCAGCTTCTCGTCCGGCCCCTGCCCGCCGGAGACCAGCAGCACCGGCGGCTCCGCACCCCGGTCCGCCTGCTTCCGCTGGACGGCGAGGCCGGACCGCAACCGCGAGGCGAGCAGCGGGGGGACCCGCTCGCCTCCGATGAGGCCCGAGCCCAGCACCACCACGAAGTCCACGTCGCCGCGCACCCGGATACGGCCGTACAGGAAGGCGTACGCGAGGAAGCACAGGAAGAGGAAGGCCACATAGCCGGTGACGAGCACAACAGCCAGGAGGAACGACTGGTACGCGCGCGAGCCTCCCAGGTAGTCGGCGGAGAGCACCAGCGCCAGGACGGCGAAGATGCCCACACCCGCCAGCCCCGACAGGAGGTTGGCCGGGCGGCGGCCCTCCTTGCGGACCATGGTCAGTCCATTGCCGATGAGGAAACCGCCCAGGAGCACCACCGCCAGCGCGGGCACGAAGAAGACCAGCGAGTACACCAGGACGGCCAGATTGCCCGGCAGCCGGTCCACCTGCGTCAGCAGGGCGAAGGACAGGCACAGCACGGTCAGTCCGAGCAGGACCGCGTTGCGGAACTGCCGGCGGTCCTGCCGGACGCCCCAGCAGAACCAGAGGAAGAAGACTGCTGTCGGTACGAAGGCGATCACAGGTGACCTCGGATGCGTCGGCCGCGCGGAGGCGGGAGGGGCCGGGAGCCGGAGGGCCGGGAGCCGGTGGGCCCGGGAGCCGGTGGGCCCGGGAGCCGGGGGCCCGGGAGCCGGGGGCCCGGGGGAGGTGTCCTACTCCGCGGAGGACGACCGACGGTTCTCCTGCATCCAGTCCCCGTTCGTCTGCCAGGCGTACAGCGTGTGGTCCTCCAGCGAGACGTAGTAGGAGCCGCAGCGGCCCCGCGCCTCGCCCGCCCGGTCCGAGGGGAACCAGGAGGCGCTGATCTCCGGGTCCGGGGCCTTCTTCCCCCGGAGCGGCTCGCAGGAGCCGGGGAGCTGGTCGCCGTTGAGCGTGGCCTTGAGGATGCGCTCGCCGCCGGTGGTGCGCATGGCGTACTCGACGGACGCGGCGCCGTCGGGGAGCCAGCTGGGCACGGAGTCACGGTCGGCCTTCGCCGCCTTGCCGGTGGCGTAGGAGGAGGTCTGCTCGTGGCGGCCGTCGTACCACTCCCTGGCCTCGGGCACGACCACCGCGGCCGTGATGCCGAGAACCACCACGCCACCCAGGGCACCTATCAGAACGCCACGCATCTTCGCTTCTCTCCTCTGCCGGTATCCGCTTCGTCTGCCGCGAGCCGGGGGAACGCCCTTGCTCGCTTACGTCCATTTTCCTAGCCGTATGGCCGGAAAAAGTCAGACTATGAGGCATATGGGGGGTACGCCTCTGGTCGCACACCCCTGATACCGACCCGGACCTGATAGCGACCCGGACCCGATGCCCTCCTAGCTGCTCACGGCAGCCGCGGACCCGGCCGCGATCGCCGCCACGGTCCGCAGCACGGCGGCGTTGACCGCCTCCGCACCCCAGCTGGCCCGCTCCAGCTCCTTCGCCCGGTGGTAGACCTTGCCGGACCACGGGACGGTGCGGTGCAGGTTCGGCAGGGACCCGCTCGCGGAGAGCAGGCCGATCAGCGAAGCCGTACGGGAATCGGGTTCCGCGCCGTCGATCAGGACGGCCCGGACCTGCTCCAGGAGCACCTTCTTGTACGCGCTGTCCGCGATCGTGTGCGACGTCGTACGGAAAAGGCCCAGCGTCTTCTTCGTCTCCCGGCGCAGTGTGCCCCGCTCGACGAGCCGGTCGAACACGGGCTCGCGCAGCCCGGTGCCGATCTCGATCAGGAGCGTCTGGACGCCTCGTACCTTCTCGGAGACCTTCTTGTACGCGTCGCGCAGCAGCGGGTCCTCCGGCGGCCGGCCGACGACGGCGTGCACGCGGATGCCGGTCAGCCCCTGGTCGCCCTCATCGACCCGGACATGACCGGCGAGCCCCAGCTCCACCAGGACCGCACCGCCCTGCGTGTAGTAGAGCGTGCCCGCCGTCGGGATCGCGCCGGAGGCGTCGTCCATCAGCAGCAAGGTCAGGTCTTCGACGATCAGCAGCTTGCTCGGCATGTCTCTTCCCACCGTCGGATAGGGGCCTTTCGGCCACGCTATCCACGGCGGGGCGGGGCGGCGCGGTGCGCGCTGTCACCGGCGTCGATGACAGATGTCATGACGAGGACCGGGGAACGAGGACGACGAGGACGACGAGGACCGGGCAACGAGGAGGGCAGGGGCTCAGTACACGCGAGGTCCGGCGTCGGTGAGATGCACCTTCTGGTTGTAGCCGGTCGGCTCCTTGCCCTTCCAGACCTCCTCGCACTCGTACGTCGTCTCACCGAAAGGGACGGCCATGGCCTCGGGGATGTCGTTGCAGAGGGCGTAGTCGATCTCGTGGTTGTTGCCGAAGATGATCCGCGCCACTCCTTCGCGCGTGAGCAGGCCCGTCTGCGGGACGGCCTGATACTCGACGACACTGTCGGACCAGCCCTTGTCCCCGATCGTGACGTTCCACTCGACGTCCACGCCCTTGAAGGAGACGGTGCAGGTCACCTGCGTCCCGGCCTTGGAGCTGACCTCGTCGGGACATGTCCCGGCCGGCTTCCCGGTGGCGTTGGCCAGGCTCAGCGTCTTGCGCTCCATTTCGTGGGCGACGATCTCGGTGAACGGGAGGCCGTCGGGCGCCTCCGGGTACTCCGGCACCTTCCCCTCGGGCGGGGTCAGCTTCTGCGAGAGGAGCGAGGGAGCCGGAGCCGCCGCCTTGTCCGAGGCCTCGTCGCCCCCTCCCCCGCACCCGCTGACCAGGAGACAGGCCGCACCGACAGTCACCGCAACACGCTTCATCCGCATAACCCGCCACCCTAGATGCCCATCAGCAACGCCCGGGAAGGAGGCCTGCCTCCAACGCCGGGGCGTGCCCGACTCATTGACAGCGAGGTGCCACCCTGTCACCGTCTCGACTGACGGCGGCAGTTCCCGGACCCGGACCCCGAGGGGACCCAGGGTCCACCGCGCGCATCCCCCACCCCCACCCCGCGCCTCCCTCCCCCACCGCTCGGCCGCCGTCGAGTGGGAGCGCTCCCAGAGAAGGGCCGCACTCGTGAGACGACTTCTTCGTACGCTCGCCGCCTCAGCCTTCGCCTGTCTGCTCCTGCCACTCAGCGCCGCCCCGGGCAGCGCCACGACCACCTCGGTCCAGGCGAGCCCCATCGGCATGACCAGCGGTTTCTACACCGACCCCTCCTCCGGCCCCGCCGCCTGGGCCGCCGCCAACCCCGGTGACGGGCGCGCCGCCGCCATCCGGGACAACATCGCATCCCGCCCCATGGCCCGCTGGTTCGGCGCCTGGAGCGGGGACATCGGGGCGGCGGTCGGCTCGTACGTGGGTGCCGCCGACGCCGCCGACAAGCTGCCCGTGCTCATCGCGTACAACATCCCCGGCCGCGACGCCTGCGGCGGTCACTCCGGCGGTGGCGCGGGCACCCCGGCCGCGTACCGGTCCTGGATCTCCGCCTTCGCCTCGGCCATCGGCTCGCGCCCCGCACTCGTGGTGATCGAGCCCGATTCGCTCGGCGACTTCAGCTGCCTGAGCCAGGCCCAGATCGCTGAGCGCAACGGGATGCTCCGGGGCGCCCTTGCCCAGTTCCGCGACCGCGCGCCCAACACCTGGACCTACCTGGACGCCGGAAACCCGGCCTGGATCGGCGCGGCCACCATGGCCCAGCACCTCGACGGCGCCGGTGCCCGCGACGCGCACGGCTTCTCGCTGAACATCTCGAATTACCTCACCACCGGCGAGAACACCGCCTACGGCAACGCCATCAACTCGGCGCTCTCCTCGTCGTACGGCTACACGAAGACGTACGTCGTCGACACCAGCCGCAACGGCAACGGCTCCAACGGTCAGTGGTGCAACCCGGGCGGACGCCGGATCGGAGCCGTCAGTCAGACGGGCGGCGGTGGCGGCGGCGGCGCCGAGATGCTGCTCTGGCTGAAGACCCCCGGGGAGTCCGACGGCAACTGCGGGGTCGGCGGCGGTTCGGCGGCAGGGCAGTTCCTGCCGGAGGTCGCTTACAAGATGATCTACGGGTACTGAGTATCCGGGTATCCGGACCGTGCGGGAGGTGACGGCGGCCGGTCCGAACAGGATGCCAGCTGCTCTGTCGCCACCCGACACATCAGTGCGGCCGCCCTGCGCGTCAGGGTGGCCGCACCGCGCCTTCTCCGCTTCGTCCGGCCGCTCTACTTGGTCCGGCCGCTCTACTTCGTCCGGCCGCTCTGCTTCTTCTGGGCTTCGATGATCACCAGGACCGTGAGCCCGCCGCAGGCCAGGCCCGCAAGAGCCCAAGGGATGCTCGGTGTACCACCATTGAGGTTGTAGCCGATGGTGCAGAAGATGAGCGTCTCGATCAGGACGATGAGCAGCCACCAGCGTCTTCCTGGCATCCGGCCCCTCCTTTCCGTTCATGAAATCTCGGTTCACGCGATGTGGCGTTGCCGTGATTCTCCAGGAGAGGCGAAGAGAAGACGGCAGGGGCCTCCGACCTGCCCCGAAGGCCGCACCCGGACCTCCGGGAATCGCCCGACACTCCTGGCCCGCTGAAGAAATCCGCGAAGAGATTCAGCGACCATGTCGAGAACCCGCGTCCCGCTCCGTCTCCCGGGTGAAGGCGGCCATAACGGGTCGCCCCGCACCGAGGAGAACCCCATGGCCAAGTACCTGATGCTCAAGCACTACCGCGGCGCCCCCGAGGCCGTCAACGACGTTCCCATGGACCGCTGGACGCCGGAAGAGGTCTCCGCGCACATCCAGTACATGAACGACTTCGCCGCCCGGCTGGAGAAGAGCGGGGAGTTCGTCGACGGGCAGGCGCTCGCGCCCGAGGGGGCGTGGGTCCGGTACGACGGGGAGGGGCGGCCGCCGGTCACCGACGGGCCGTTCGCCGAGACCAAGGACCTGATCGCCGGGTGGATGATCATCGACGTGGACTCGTACGAGCGTGCCGTCGAGCTGGCCGGTGAGCTGTCGGCCGCCCCGGGCGCGGGCGGCAAGCCGATCCACGAGTGGCTGGAGCTCCGCCCGTTCCTCACCGCGCCGCCCACCATCGCGGAGTGACCTCAGCGATGCCGATGCCCATGCCCATGCCCGTGGACGAGGTGCTGCTCCGGAGCATCGTCCCGGGCGTGCTCGGGGTCCTCGTCCGCCGCGGAGCCGACTTCGCGGCGGCCGAGGACGCCGTACAGGAGGCGCTGATCGAGGCGGTCCGGGTCTGGCCCGACGGTCCTCCGCGCGACCCGAAGGCGTGGCTGGTCACCGTGGCCTGGCGGCGGTTCCTCGACGCGACCCGGGCCGATGCCGCCCGGCGCCGGCGCGAGGACGTCGTGGAGGAGGTGCCGGCGCCCGGTCCCGTACCCGGCACCGACGACACCCTCCAGCTCTACTTCCTCTGCGCCCACCCCTCCCTGACGCCCTCGTCCGCCGTCGCGCTCACCCTGCGCGCCATCGGCGGGCTGACCACCCGCCAGATCGCCCAGGCCTACCTGGTGCCCGAGGCGACCATGGCCCAGCGCATCAGCCGGGCCAAGCGCACGGTCTCCGGTGTGCCGTTCGACCGGCCCGGCGATGTCTCCACCGTGCTGCGCGTCCTCTACCTGGTCTTCAACGAGGGCTACTCCGGCGACCTCGACCTCGCCGCCGAGGCCATCCGGCTGACCCGGCAGCTCGCGGCCGCGATCGACCACCCGGAGGTGGCGGGGCTCCTCGCCCTCATGCTGCTCCACCACGCCCGGCGCGCCGCCCGCACCGCGCCCGACGGCAGCCTGGTGCCGCTCGCCGAGCAGGACCGGGCGCTGTGGGACACCACCGCGATCGCCGAGGGGGTCCGGATCCTCCAGGCGGCCCTCGCCCGGGACCGGCTGGGCGAGTACCAGGCCCAGGCCGCCGTCGCCGCGCTCCACGCCGACGCGACGACCGCCTCGGAGACCGACTGGGTGCAGATCGTCGAGTGGTACGACGAGCTCGCGGGCCTGACCGACAGCCCGGTCGTCCGGCTCAACCGCGCCGTGGCCCTCGGTGAGGCGGACGGGCCGCGCGCCGGGCTCGCCGCCCTCGCGGAGCTGGACGGCGCGCTGCCCCGGTACGCGGCGGTGGCGGCGTACCTCCACGAGCGCGACGGCGACCTGGAGCGGGCGGCCCAGCTCTACGCCGAGGCCGCCCGCAAGGCCCCGAACCTCGCCGAACGCGACCACCTGACCCGCCAGGCGGCCCGCCTCAACAGCGTCCGGGGACGGTGACGCGTGGTCAGCTGCTTTCCCGGGTGCGGCCGAGGAGGGGGAGCAGGCGGTCCCAGTGCAGCTTCAGCCCGGCGGGGTCGAAGGCGTCGGTGTCGGACATGGTGAACCCGTGGACGGTGCCGGGGTAGATCTCGGAGGTGTGGTCGACGCCCGCCGCGTCCAGGGTCTTGTTCAGCTCGCGCAGGGCCTCGGGCGTCAGGTCGCTCGCGGCGTGGCCGAAGTGGGCCCGGGCGGTGATCCCGGCGAGGGCGTCGGGCCCGTCGGCGCCCACGGGGGCGTGGAACGCGGCGAGGGCGGCCACCTGGTCGGGGTGGGCCGCCGCGGTGCGCACCGCCAGGAGGCCGCCGAAGCAGTAGCCGGTGACCGCGACCGGTCCGGCGGCGACCTCGGACCGGGTGGCGAGGAACCGGAGGAAGGCGTCGGCGTCACGCAGGGTGCGTTCGGCGGTGTGCTCCCGGATCAGGGGCATCAGCCGGTCGAGGACGGCGGACCGTTCCTCGCCCCCGATGTACGCGGGGAGGTCGATCACCGGCGTGGGGCCGTGCCGGTGGAAGACGTTGGGGACGAGCACGTAGTACCCGTGCCCGGCCAGTTCGGCGGCCAGCTCCCGCAGTACGGGCCGGATACCGAAGCCGTCCGGATACATCAGCACCCCTGGGTGCCGGCCCTCGGTGTCGGGGAAGGCGGCGAAGGCGTCGGCCCGGCCCTCCGCGGTGGGGATGTGCAGAGTCCTGGTCTGGATGGGCATGCGTTCTCTCCTGTCGTGGCTGACGTCGTGAGCTGCGGTCGGCACGACAGGAGGCGGGGCCCGCGCGGCGCTCAGAGCGGCGCCGGGTAGCCGTTCGGTGAGTGGCGCGAGGCCGTCCCGGTGGTCATCGCCGCCAACGTAGCCCACCGGGCGAAACCGGTGCCAGTGAGGTGATCATCCGTCAGGAATCCGCGCTCAGCGCGTCCGCGCCCCGTCCGTCACCCGCTCCAGCCCGTAGAAGTCCGCCACGCACCCGCCCGGCCAGTAGGTGGCGCCGCCCCGGCCGAACGGCTCCAGCATGGCGCTGACGACGAGCCGTTCGTACGGCATCACCCGCTCGCCGTCCGCCGCCCCCTCCCTCAGCCGCCGGTCCTGCGCGTCCCACTTCTCCGCCCTCGCCCGCATGTCGGTGTCCAGGTTGAGCAGCGAGACGGCCGGGCCGGCGCAGACCAGCACGCAGAGCGCGGCGCACACGGCCTTCGCCGGGGCCGTACGCCGTACGTGCTGCCGCACCGCGAGACCCAGGAGCGCCCCGGCCGCGGTGAGGAGGACCACGTACAGCAGGAGGTAGTCGTTCCAGAGCCGGTTGGCGCTCGGGTCGCTCACCCGGTCCTGGAACACCGGGTACGCGATCACCGTGCACAGGTAGCCCGAGAGCAGGAGGGTCAGCAGGCCGGTCCAGGCGAGCAGCGGCCAGTGAGCCGGAGGGCGCGGCGTACGGCCGTCCCGGCGTTCGGCGAGGAGGCCCAGCAGGACGCCGACCGCGACCGCGCCGACGTACTGCCACGTCGTGACCGTCTGGACGGTGATCTCCGCGAAGTGCCGCAGGGAGGCGGCGAGCGAGTCGGGGGCGAGCAGCGACGTCGTCTCCGCCCCGAACCGTTCGCGGCGGCGGATCGAGCCGGGTGAGGTGATCAGGACGAGTCCACCCGCCAACGTTCCGGCCAGACCTGCCACACACCACCAACGTGCGAACACCCTGGCGTAGGGCGGGATGAGACGACTGCTCAGGAGCAGCGTGGCCAGCAGCACCAGCACCATCACGACCGCCGTCTCCTCCGAGAGGGTGGCGATGAAGGCGCCCGCGAGCAGCGCGACGGCAAGGGCGAACCCCCGGCCCCGGCGGGTACGGGCGAGCAGCAGCGGGATCAGGGCGGCGCAGGCCAGGACCGGTGGCAGGGTGTGGGAGACCGAGGCGGCGGGCCAGTAGAACGTCTTGTACGTGTTCGGCGTGACGAACAGGAAGAGCGCGGTCACCATCGCCGCGACCAGCAGCGGCAGCCCGCGCGGCACGGTGATTCCGCCCCGGCGCAGCGCCGCCACCGTCACCGCCCACAGGACCGCGAGGATCAGGAGGCCGCTCACTGCCGGGAACCACTGGTGCCCGGCGACCTGGAACTTCGCGTAGGCGCCGACCAGCATCGCGTTGGCGACGCGTCCGTTGTCGTCGAAGTAGAACTTTCCGACGAGGCCCGTGATGCCGTCGTCCCGTACGGCGGGGAGGAAGCACCAGTCGTCGGCGCTGGGCCGCACCCAGCGGCCGAACCAGGAGGCGGCGGCGAGCAGGGCGAGGGGCGGGAGCGCGAGGCCGCTCACCCAGAGGGCGGTCCGGGGCCCGTGACCGGGTTCCGGTCTCCTCCCCGGGGCTCGCCCCCTCTGCGGGGCTCGCCCGCTCCCCGCCGGGTCGTCCGACACAGCAGTTTCCCGGGCACCGTCGGTCATCACGATCCTTTGTTCACCTGTTTACCTGTTCACCTATTTAGCTGTTTACCTGTTCACCGGTCCTCGGAGGAGCGCGCGGAGGTCCGGACGGAGAGGGGCACCTCCGGCACCGGGCCTCCGCCGGGCAGGGCCCGCGTCGCCCGCTCCGGTACGGAGACCTCGGCGGGGCGGCCCGACATGATCGCCCACCGGGCCAGCAGGAACGAGACCGGCGTGACGATGACGCCGGCCGCCAGCGCGGCGAGGTTCTTGTCCATGCCGAGACCACTGACCGCGCCGTAGAGCAGTGCTCCGGACGCCACCAGGTTGACCAGGGTGGAGACCGGATAGCGGACGAACGCGTGCCAGGTCGGCTTCGTCCGGCAGGTCACGTAGGAGTTGAGGAGGAACGAGCAGACGATGCCGACCGCGTAGCCCAGCACATGGGCCGCGAGGTAGGGGATCCAGCGGTTCAGTGAGGCGTAGACGCCCAGGTAGACGGCGGTGTTGACGCAGCCGATGAGGACGAAGCTGCCGAACTGGCGTGCCGTACGGGACCGGGTGCCGTGCCTCTCCTGAGCGGCGGGCTCCCCCGGCTCCCCGATGACCAGGGGGCCGGTCGGCAGCCGGCGCTCCGGCCGGGTCCGGGACGTCACGTCGGTCTCCCGCACCACATAGGGCGGGCGGTGCTTCGCCTCGTGGTAGATGCGGCCCACGTACTCCCCGATGACGCCGAGGGTGACCAGCTGGATGCCGCTCAGCGCGACGACGGCGGTGAGGAGGGTCGCGTACCCCGGGGTGTCCGCACCGTGCAGGACGACGGTGATCACCGTCCACAGCGCGTACGCCAGGGCGGAGACGAAGACCCAGAAGCCGGTGTAGATGGCGAGGCGGAGGGGACGGTTGTTGAAGGAGAGCAGGCCGTCGATGCCGTAGTTCAGCAGCCGTCTGCTCCCCCACTTCGACCGGCCCGCCACGCGCTCGCTGTTGCGGTAGCGGAAGCTGACGGTGTCGAAGCCGATCCAGGAGAAGATCCCCTTGGAGAAGCGGTTGCTCTCGGGGAGGGAGAGGACGCTCTCCACGGCCCGCCGCGACAGCAGCCGGAAGTCGCCCGAGCCGTCGATCAGCTCGACGTCCATGCACCGCCGCACCAGGGCGTAGTACGTGTGGCTGAGTGTCGAGCGCACCACGCCCTCGCCCGCCCGGTCGCGGCGCGGGATGACCTGGTCGTAGCCGTGCCGGTGCAGTTCGAGCATGCGGGGGATCAGCTCGGGCGGGTGCTGGAGGTCGGCGTCCATGATGACCACCGCCGCGCCGCGCGACATGCGCAGACCGGCGAGCATGGCGGCCTCCTTGCCGAAGTTGCGGCTGAAGGCGGTGTAGTGGACGCGCTCGTCGCGCAGGGCGAGGGCGGCGAGGAGCCGGCGGGTGGCGTCGCCGCTGCCGTCGTCCACGTAGCAGATCTCGAAGGGGATGCCGGTGGATTCGAGGACGGTGAGCAGGGCGGTGTGGAAGGTGTCGAGCACCTCGGCCTCGTTGAAGCACGGCACGACGACGGAGAGCTGAAGGCCGTTCATGGGGATCCTCCGGACTTCGCTTCGGCGGCCGGTCACCTGTAAAACGTAGGAACGTTTTGTGCATTTTTCTCTAGGTTTGCCCATTCGGTGAGGGAGACCGTGCCTTCCCGCTCCGGACGCGCGGACCGCCCCGCCCTTTCATTCGAACAGCGCAGACCGCCCGAGGGCCGCCGCCGGAGCCGCCGCCGGGGGCGCCGAAGCTCCGGTCGCGGGCCCCGGAAGCCGGACATAGCCTCACCAACGTGACGCCATCCGTGGACCGTATCCGGAGCTCCGCACCCGGCAGGGCCCTGCCCAGCGGCATGCTGACCGGCCTGCTCGCCACGCTCGTCGCCGTGTGCTGGCTCGCCGGGCCCGCGGCGGTGGACGCCCGCGCGGAGGACCCGGTGGAGCTCTCCCGGGACGGCCAGATCACCGACCGGGTCGGCGCGCTCCAGGACCGTGCGGACGCGGTGGAGGACGCCCTCGACCGGCTGTACGCGGAGCGGCGCATCCAGCTCTTCGTGGTGTACGTACGCGATTTCTCCGGGCGCTCCGGGCAGACCTGGAGCGACGAGACCGCCGACCGCAACGGGCTCGGCCAGGACGACGTGCTGCTCTCCGTCGCCACCCACGACCGGCAGTACGCCTACTCCGTGGACGCCGGCTCCGAGCTGACCGACGAGCAGTTGCGCGAGGTGGCGTCCACCGCGATCGAGCCGGCCCTGCGGGAGAACGACTGGGCAGGGGCGGCGATCGGGGCTGCGGACGGCTATGTCTCCGTCCTGGACGGACGCCCGGTGACCGCCCCGGCCATCACCCCGGGCCCGGCCGACCCCGGCTCCGGTGCGTCCGGCCCCTCCTCCGGTGCGGGTGACTTCCTCCTGCCGGTGGTCGTCGTCGGGGGCGCGGGGGCGCTCGCCCTGTTCGCGTTCACCCGGCGCAAGCGGCGCTCCACGACCCGCAACACCCCGGCCGCGACCGGCTGGGGGCGGCCCCAGGAGGCGGCGGACGCGCCGGTCCCGCTGGAGGAGCTGGACGCGCGGGCGAAGCAGGTGCTGGTGGACACCGATGACGCGGTCCGCACCAGCGAGGAGGAACTCGGCTTCGCGACCGCCCAGTTCGGCGAGGAGGCGGCGAAACCTTTCACCAAGGCGCTCGCGCGGGCCAAGGACGAGCTGACCCGGTCGTTCCGGTTGCGCCAGCAGCTCGACGACGCCTTCCCCGAGGACGACGCGACCCGCCGCCGGATGCTGGAGGAGATCCTGGCCCGGTGCACGGCCGCCGACGAGGGGCTCGACGCGGTGGCGGAGGACTTCGACCGGCTGCGCGCCCTGGAGCGCGACGCCCCGGAGGCCCTGGCCACCCTGGAGACCACGTTCGCCACGCTCACCGGGCGCGTCTCGGGGGCCGAGGCGACGGTCACGGGGATGCGCGAGCGGTACGGGGACGGGGCCGCCGCCCCTGTCGCGGGCGACCTCGACCAGGCGGAGGACCGGCTCGCCTTCGCCGGCTCCGCCCTGGACCAGGCCCGCCAGGCGGTCGGGACCGCCGACCACGCGCGGGCCGCCGTCTACATCCGGGCCGCCGAGGGCGCGGTCGGCCAGGCGGGCACCCTCATCGACTCGGTGGACCGGCGCGCGGCCGAGCTGGCCGAGGCGGCCGGGAAGCTGCCCGCCGCCCTCACCGAGACGGAGACCGACCTCGCCGACGCGCGCGGCCTCCTCGAAGGCACCACCCAGGCCACCTCCACCGCCGACCTGCGGGGCCGGATCGCCCGCGCGGAGGCCGTACTCACCGACGTACGGGAGGCGATGGCGGCAGGCCCGTACGACCCGGTCGACGCGCTGCGCCGGATGGAGGAGGCCGACGCGGCGCTGGACGAGGCGCTCGCCGGGGCGCGGGAGCAGGAGGCGGGCGGCCGGCGGGCCCGCTCGCTCCTCGACCAGGCGATGCTCACCGCCCGCTCCGCGATCGCGGCGGCGACCGACTACATCACCACCCACCGGGGCGCGGTCGGCGCCCCGGCCCGCACCCGCCTGGCGGAGGCGCAGCGGCGGTGGGAGCAGGCCCGGCAGCTGGCCGACGGCGACGCGCAGGGCGCCCTGGCTCAGGCGCAGCAGGCGGACGCGCTGGCCCGGCAGGCACAGGGCCTTGCCGAGCAGGACGTACGCGGGTTCCAGGGGCCGGGGGGTCCGGGAGGCTTCGGCGGGGGCGGCGGATCGCGGGGCGGCGGGATGGGCGGGGCGGTGCTCGGCGGGATCATCCTCGGCGGGCTGTTCGGCGGGGGTGGCCGGGGCGGCATGGGCGGCGGCTTCGGTGGGGGGTTCGGGGGCGGAGGCGGGCGCTCCGGGGGGTTCGGCGGCGGGCCCGGCAGTTTCGGCGGGGGCGGCACGCGGGGGCGCCGGGGCGGTGGCGGGCGCTTCTGAACGACCGGCACAACCCACACATCCCAGCATCTCAGCTGTCCCGACACCCAAGGAGCCGTGCCATGACCAAGCAGACCATCCTCGGCCGCGTCACCCAGCTGGCGAAGGCCAACATCAACGCCCTGCTGGACCAGGCGGAGGACCCGCAGAAGATGCTGGACCAGCTGATCCGCGACTACACCAGCAACATCGCCGAGGCCGAGCAGGCGGTCGCCGCCACCATCGGCAACCTGCGGCTGATGGAGCAGGACCACAAGGAGGACGTGGAGACGGCGGCCGAGTGGGGCTCCAAGGCGCTGGCGGCCAGCCGGAAGGCCGACGAACTGCGCGGGGCCGGGTCGGGGGCGGAGGCCGACAAGTTCGACAACCTGGCCAAGGTGGCGCTGGGCCGTCAGCTCCAGTCCGAGCAGGAGGCGAAGACGGCCATGCCGACGATCGCCTCCCAGACCGAGGTGGTGGACAAGCTCAGGACGGGGCTGGACCAGATGAAGGCCAAGCTCTCCGAGCTGAAGGCCAAGCGCGACGAGCTGGTGGCGCGCGCCAAGTCGGCGCAGGCGCAGAACCAGATGATGGACGCCGTGAAGAGCATCGACGTGCTGGACCCGACGAGCGAGCTGAGCCGCTTCGAGGACAAGGTGCGGCGCGAGGAGGCCCGGGCGCTGGGCAAGCAGGAGCTGGCCGCCTCCTCGCTGGACGCGCAGTTCGAGCAGCTGGACAGCCTGGGCGCCAGCGCGGAGGTGGAGGCCCGGCTGGCGGCCCTGAAGGCGGGTTCCGCGTAACGACGGGCTCAGTACATGCTCAGCAGTTGCTCCACGGAGAGTTCGGCGGCCGGGGCCCCGGTCGGCAGGGCCAGTTCGAACCAGACGGTCTTGCCGCGCGGGGTGCGGCGCGAGCCCCAGGCCGCGCTGAGCAGGCCGACCAGTTGCAGCCCGCGCCCGCCCTCGTCGGTGTCGCGGGCCCGGCGGCGGCGCGGCTGGACGAGTCCGGCGTCCCACACCTCGCAGACCAGGGTGCGGTCGCGCAGCAGCCGCAGCCGGATCTCGCCCTCGCCGTAGCGCAGGGCGTTGGTGACCAGCTCGCTGACGAGGAGTTCGGTGGTGTCGACCAGGTCGTCGAGGTCCCAGGCCATGAGCTGGGAGCGGGCCAGTTCGCGGGCGCGGCCCACCGAGCGGGGTTCGCGCGGCAGCGTCCAGTCCCCGACCGCCTCCCCGGGCAGCCCTTGGATACGGGCCATCAGCAGGGCGATGTCGTCCTCGCCGTGCCGGGTGTCGAGCGTGGAGAGGACGAAGTCGCAGGCGTCCTCCAGCGGCATCTGCGGTCCGGTCAGCACGGCGCGCAGGGCGTCCAGGCCCTCGTCGAGCGGCTGGTCGCGGGATTCCACGAGCCCGTCGGTGTAGAGGGTGAGCAGGGCGTTCTCGGCGAGCTCCACCTCCACCTCCTCGAACGGTTCGCCGCCGACGCCGAGCGGCATCCCCGGCGGTACGTCGATGAGCCGGGCGGGCCGGCCGGGCTCGACGACGGCCGGGGGGAGGTGCCCGGCGTTGGCGAACGTACAGCGTCGGGTGACCGGGTCGTAGACCGCGTACACACAGGTGGCGAGGTACACCTCGGAGAGGTCGGCCTCCCGCGACTTCTGCGCGGCGCGGGAGGGCCACTGGGCTCCCCCGCTGCCGCCGAGCCCCTCGCTGCGCTCGCCGCCGCCCGGGGAGCCGAGGCCGCGTGCGACCTCGTCCAGGGCGGAGAGCACCTCGGCGGGCTCCAGGTCGAGGAGGGCCAGCGTCCTGACGGCGGTGCGGAGTTCGCCCATGGCGACGGCGGCCCGCAGGCCCCGGCCCATGACGTCGCCGACGACCAGGGCGGTGCGGTGGCCCGGCAGCTCGATGACGTCGAACCAGTCGCCGCCGACCTCGGTGGCGGTGTTGCCGGGGAGGTAGCGGCAGGCGATGTCGAGCCCGGCGGCCTCGGGGTCGCCGGGGGGCAGCAGGCTGCGCTGGAGGATCAGGGCGCGTTCGTGCTCGCGGCGGTAGAGGCGGGCGTTGTCGATACAGACGGCGGCGCGGGCGGCCAGCTCCGTGGCGAGGACCCGGTCCCGCTCCCCGAAGGGCTCGCTCCCCTTCGTACGGGAGAACTGGACGAGGCCGACGACGGTGTCGTGGGCGACCATCGGCACGGCGAGCGTCGACTGCACGAACCCCATGTCGTCGCCGGGCACCGCCTCGACGTGGCCCGAGCGCAGGGCGATCGCGCAGGGCGAGCCGAACGGGAAGCGGTGGACGGAGCCGAGCGGGGGCGGCAGGTCGTCGGGGCCCGGTGCGCCGCTGCCCGCCACGGCGGTCGGCAGGGCGTCGGCGACGGCGCTGGCGTGGGCGACCCGGCGCAGCTCCGCCGAACCGCCGGCGGACTCGCGGTGGGCGGGCGCCCAGGAGCCGGGCGCGGCCTCCTCGCCGGTGAGGAGGCCCTGGTAGAGGTCGACGGTGGCCAGGTCGCAGAAGCCCGGGACGGCCACGTCGAGGAGTTCGCGGGCGGTGGTCTCCAGGTCGAGGGAGTTGCCGATGCGGGCGCTGGCCTCGTTGAGGAGGGCCAGGTTGCGGCGGGCGCTGGCGGCCTCGCGGGCGGCGATGTGGCGGCGGGTGACGTCGGTGGCGAGGCCCGCGACGCCGACGGGGCGGCCGGCTCCGCTGTGCACCCGGTAGAGGTTCATGGACCAGTGGCGGCGGCCGGTCCCGCCGGGGGTGGGGCCGACCAGCTGGAGGTCGGTGACGGACTCGCCGGTCTCCAGGACGCGTTTGAGCGTGGCGGCCAGCCGGTCGGCCTCCGGGCCGGGGAGGTAGTCGTCGACCGTGCGGCCCCGGTGGTCGTCGGCGGCGCCGCCGAAGACGGTGGCGAAACGCTGGTTGGCGCGGACGACGGTGAAGTCCGTACCGAACAGCACGAAGCCGAAGGGAGATTGGCCGAATATGGCCTGCGAGGCGGCGAGGTCCGTCTCGATCCTCCGCAACGCCCGGACGTCCACGACGATGCAGAGTGCGGCCCGCTCACCGTCCGCCGTCTCACTGGGCATCACATAGACCTCGGCGAGCCCGTGCGCCCCGCCCTCGCCCGGCATCCGGAACGGGACGAGGCCCGTCCACTCCTTGCCGTCGAGGATCTCGCCGACTCTCCGGTGGCCGTCCGAGCGCAGCTCGGCGGGCATGAAGGCCTCGACCGGGTCACGGCCTATCGCCTCGTCGGCGGCCATGCCGAAGAGGCCGGCGGCCCGGCGGCTCCACTGCTCGATCAGACCGTCGGCCCCGATCGAGAAGGAGGCGACCCTGATGTAGTCGTAGATCGAGCCGGGCGGACTGCTCTGCCACACGACGTCGCCCGTTGTCCCAGGTATTTCGCTCACGCGACCGTCCCCTCCAGCTCACACACCGGACCGGTCCTGCCCGCAGTATTCAGCACTACGGCCCCGACCGACACGGCGTTCACGATCACAGCAAGGTCTCAGTCCCTTTCAGCCAGGTCTTGCCCGACCTCTGGTGATCGCTGTGCGTCCCTCCCCACTCCTAACCAGGGAGAGCGAGCTCGAACCACACCGTCTTGCCGCTTTTTCCGCGGCGAGTCCCCCAGCGGCGTGCGGAACAAGCCACGAGCTGCAGTCCGCGGCCGCCCTCGTCGTCGGGTCCCGCACTGCGTTCGGTGGGTGGATCCGGAAGCGGATCGGAGACTTCCACCAGGAGTCCCGGGGTGGCGGGAGGGCGGTCGGTGTCGAGCCGGAGGTCGGTGGAGAAGTCTCCGGTCAGCTCGCCGGACCCGTTGCTCCCGGCGTCCGGGTGCGAGCGTTCCAGCCGTACGCCGATGGGGCCGGAGGCGTACCGGAGGGAGTTGGTGACCAGCTCGCTGACCAGCAGAACGGTCAGGTCGCCGACCGCCACGTCCAGGCCCCAGCAGTCCAGGGCGTCGCGGACGGCGTGCCGGGCGCTGCGCACGGAACCCGGTTCGGCCGGGAAGCTCCACTCGGCACAGTCGCCTTCGGTATCGATCACGCCGATCACTTCCCAGGGCCGGCCACGGGCTCACCCCACAGGTAAATGGGGACTAAACAGCCCATACCCACCATTTATCGCTTACTACCGCAGACCCCTGGGTTTGGTGCAGACGGCCGTACCGGCTCAGCCCGTCCCGGCACCGCGGATCAGCGCAGCTCGCCCGCCGCCGCGAGGTCGTCGAAGAGGAGCTGGTCGACCGGCGGCACGAGGGGGCGGTCGGCGTAGGAGAACCACGCCACCTCCTCGATCTCGCTGCTCGCGGCCAGGGTCCCCCGGTAGTCGGCGTAGTAGCAGCTCATCGTGACGAGGGGGGCGCCCGGACCGTCATGGGCGTGCGCCTCGTACGTACCGGCGTGGACGACGGTCTCCGGGATCAGGCCGACCGTCAGCTCCTCCTCGATCTCCCGCAGGAGGGTCTCCAGGTCGGTCTCGGCGCCTTCGCGCTTGCCGCCCGGGATGTAGAAGACGTCCTTGCCCTTGGGGCGGGCACAGAGGATCCTGCCGCCCTCGATCCGCACCCATGCCACCGTGTCGATCAGCACCGACATCACCGCTCCGCCCTCGCTCGCCGCGTCCGGGACGCTCTACCGGACGGGCGGGACCCTACCGCCTGCGCGGCAGGGTCCCGGAACCCGGCGGGGGTGCTTCAGAACCCCAGGCCCTCAGGGCCGGCCGCCGCCCTGACCGACGCGCTCCACCCGGTAGACCTGGCGGTGCTTGCGGTCGTCGAGGCCGTCGGCGACCTTCTGCGCCTCGGCCTGTGTGGCGTATCTGCCGATCCGGTAGCGGTTGCCGCTGTCGTCCTGCCGTATCACCAGCCACGGGAGCACGGCACCGCTGTCGCTCATCGTGTCGCTCCCCCGCATGTCGCCCCTCTTTCCGCCAGCGTGCACGACACCGGCGTGCACGTCTCTAAGGATCCCCAGGAAACCGCAGTGCGCATATGCCCGAGCGTACGCCTGACCTTCACTCAGCGCAGGCGTCTTTGTACAAAGAGATACACATCCGGCCATGACGAAGGGGGCGCATCCGCTGGATGCGCCCCCTTCCCGCCCCCATCGCCCCTGCTCGCGAAGGAGCGGCGGGGCCCGACGGGGCGTCAACTCATCTGACCGGCAAGTGATAAGCGATCCGGTAGCGGTCGGCGGGCACCACCACGTCGGCGGTCTCCACCGCGCGCCCCGAGGCGTAGTACGTACGCCCGATCACGATGACCACATGGCCCGGCACCCCGCCGAGCGCCAGAAGCTCCTCCGCGAGACCCGGGCGTGCGCCGACCTCCTCGGCCACGTTGTCCACGACGATGTCGATCGCCGCCATCCGGTCGACCACCCCGCAGCCGCCCAGCGGACCCTCCTCGGGGAGCATCACCGGCGTACGCCCGGTGACAGAGAGGGGCTCCCAGGAGGTGGAGAGCATGATCGGTTCGCCCGCCTCGCGGAACACGTAATGCGTCCGCATGACCCGGTCGCCCGGCTCGATGCCGAGCCGCTCGGCGACCTCGGCACTGGCCCCCTCCTGCTCGCTGCGGGACTCCCAGGTCCCGCGCACCCCGTCGGCGGTCTGCTCCTGGCGGAAGGGGCTGGCGCCCTTCTCCGGCCGATACCCGGAGCGGGCGATCATGCGGGGGACGGGGCGCTCGCGCACATACGTGCCGGAGCCGGAGCGGCCCTCGACCAGCCCCTCGGCCATCAGGACCTTGCGCGCCTCCAGGGCGACGGTGTCCGAGACCCCGTACTCCTCCCGGATGCGGGCCTGCGACGGCAGGCGGGTATGGGGCGGCAGCGCGCCGTTCACGATCTTCTCCCGCAGATCGCTCGCCACGCGCAGATAGGCGGGCTGCTCACCGAAAGTCACAGGCCACTCCCAACAGGTTGACAGTCTGCAACAGCCTGACAACCGTGGGTTGTACACCGCAAGCATGGGCCAGAGTTTCACTCAATGTGATGACAGTGCGACGGATCATGCATGGATCGACCTCCGGCACCAGAGCGCTTCCCGGACATTCCCCCGGACCGGAGCCGCCTCGAATCTGCCCCGGATCCCGGGGATCGACACCACGGCCGGGAGCCGCAACTCCCCACCCCTTGACCGTTTTTGGTCCAGACCAATACCTTCCTGTGCACAGCACGGCTCCGCAGCTCCGCATGTCCCTCCCCACCGGATCACGCACAGGAACGAGCCTCATGCCCCGAAGAAACCTGTCCCGACTGACCATCGCGGGCGTCACCTTCGCCCTGCTGGCGAGTGCCGCCCCGGCCGCCGTGGCCGGCCCGGACCGCGGCCAGAGCAGCGGCGGCGACCGCTCCAAGGGCCACCACCGGCCCGCGTACAAGAACATCGGCTACTTCACCCAGTGGGGCGTCTACGGGCGCGACTTCCAGGTCGCCGACCTGCAGACCAGCGGGTCCGCGGCCAAGCTGACCCACATCAACTACGCCTTCGGCAACGTCAGCGCCGAGGGCAAGTGCTTCACCGGCAACATCGCCGGCCAGGCCGACGCCTGGGCGGACTACGCCCGCCCGCTCGACGCGGCGAACTCGGTGGACGGCGTCGCCGACACCGACACCCAGCCGCTCGCGGGCAACTTCAACCAGCTCCGCAAGCTGAAGGCCAAGAACCCCGGCCTCAAGGTCATGATCTCGCTCGGCGGCTGGAGCTGGTCCACCCACTTCTCCGACTCGGTGCGCACGGCGGCCTCCCGCAAGGCGCTCGTCGCCTCCTGCATCGACCTCTACATCAAGGGCAACCTGCCCCAGGACGGAGTGCGCGGCGGCCAGGGCGCGGCGGCCGGCGTCTTCGACGGCATCGACGTCGACTGGGAGTGGCCCGGCTCGGCGGCCAACGAGGGCACGGTCTTCCGCCCGGAGGACAAGAAGAACTTCACCGCCCTGATCAGCGAGTTCCGCACCCAGCTCGACGCGTACGCGAAGAGCCGGGCGAAGGCGAAGGCGGCCAAGTCCGCGCAGGGCAAGGGCCACGGGCACCACAAGCCGAAGCCCAAGCACTACGACCTGTCGGCCTACGTCCCGGCCAACCCGAAGGCGATCGACGCGGGCTTCGACGTGAAGCGCCTCATGAAGGACTTCGACTTCGTCAACCTTCAGGGCTACGACTACCACGTGTCGGGCGAGAAGAAGACGGCCCAGCAGTCGGCGCTCTACGCGAAGAACGACTTCAGCGTGGACCAGACGGTCCGGGACTGGATCAAGCGCGGCGCCCCCAAGCACAAGCTCGTGGTCGGCATGCCGACGTACGGCCAGGGGTGGACGGGAGTGAGCGGCGGCGGCAAGGGCCTCGGCCAGCCGGCCACCGGCCCGGCGCCGGCGACCTGGGCGAACGGCTACGAGGACTACAAGGTCCTCAAGAAGCTGGCCGCCTCCGGCACGTTCAAGGTCCACCGCGACACGAAGAACGGCCACGCCTGGCTCTTCGACGGCACCACGCTGTGGACGTACGACGACCCGCAGGTGCTGCGCGCCAAGACCTCGTACATCCGGGACAAGGGCCTGGGCGGCGCGATGTTCTGGTCGCTGGACGGGGACACGGACGACGGTGAGCTGGTGACCACCGTGGACCGCGGCCTCAACCGCCGCTAGACACGGAGAGGTCGGGGCGGTCGCTGTCCGCGACCGCCCCGACCTCATGTCATCGGCTCAGTACCGCCGCGCGGGGATCAGAAGTGCAGACCCCAGCTGTTGATCCGGCCGGTGTCGGCCGCATAGTTGTCGGCGACCCGGAGCTTCCAGGTGCCGTTGGCGGCGACGGAGGAGGCGTTGACCGTGTACGTGGTGACCACGTTGTCGCTGCTGCCGCCGGAGCCGAACGCCTTCAGGTTGAAGACCGTGCCGTTGGGAGCGACGAGGTCGATCTTCAGGTCACCGATGTAGGTGTGCGAGATGTTGACCGGAACCTTCAGCGCCGACGGGGCGTTGCCGGTGATCCCGGTGACGGTGACCGGCGACTCGACCGTGGCGTTGTCGTTGATCGGGTAGCCGGTGGTGTTCTCGAACTTCTTGCCCGGGTCCGGGTCCGGCGGGGTGGTGCCGCCCGCTCCGACGTACAGGAGGCGGTTGGGCGAGCCGGTGCCCGGGTTGCCGACGACGTTCGGCGTGGAGGCCGCGACGAGACCGGCGGAGACCTGGGCGGGGGTCGAGCCCGGGTTGTCGGCGAGGTAGATGGCGGCCGCGCCGGCGACGTGCGGGCTGGCCATCGACGTACCGGAGATGGTGTTCGTGGCGCTGTCGCTCGTGTGCCACGACGAGGTGATCGAGGAACCGGGCGCGAAGATGTCCACGATCGAGCCGTAGTTGGAGAAGCTGGAGCGGGCGTCGGTGTTGGTCGTCGAGCCCACCGTGATGGCCTCGGCGACACGCGCCGGCGACTTGGTGGAGGCGTCGGTCGTCTCGTTGCCCGCGGCGACGGCGTAGGTGATGCCGGAGGCGATGGAGCGCCGGACGGCCGCGTCGAGGACCGAGTCCGCGCCGCCGCCGAGGCTCATGTTGGCGACGGCGGGCTTGACGGCGTTGGCCGTCACCCAGTCGATGCCCGCGACGACCCCGGCGGTGGTGCCCGAGCCGCTGTTGTTCAGCACCCGGACGCCGACGATCCTGGCCTTCTTGGCGACGCCGTACGCGGCGCCCGCCACGGTGCCCGCCACGTGCGTGCCGTGGCCGTTGCCGTCCTGCGAGACGTTGTCGTTGTCCACGGCGTCGTAGCCGTTGAACGCCCGGCCGCCGAAGTCGCTGTGGCTGATCCGGACCCCGGTGTCGATGATGTAGGCGGTGACGCCCTCGCCGGCCTTGTCGGGGTAGGTGTAGCGCTGGTCCAGCGGGAGGTTGCGCTGGTCGATCCGGTCCAGACCCCAGGACGGCGGGTTGTTCTGGGTGGCGGAGACCGTGAAGGTGCGGTTCTGCGAGACGGACGCGACGGCCGGGTCGGCGGCGAACTTCTTCGCCTCCGCGGCGGTGGCCTCGACCGCGTAGCCGTTGAGGGCCGAGCGGTAGGTCCGTTCGATGCTCGCGCCGTACTTGTTCGCGAGCGCCTTGCCCTGGGCGGAGTCGGACCTGGCGGCCGAGTCCTTCAGGGTGACGATGTAGCTGTCGCTGACGGCGCCCGGAGCGCCCGCGTTGAGAATCACGCCTTCGGGTGCGCTCTCGGCCGCGGTCGCCGGGAGGGTGCCGGCGGTGGCGAGGGCGACGGCGGCTGCGGTGGCTATGACGGTCGCCGCGGCGAGTCTTCGACGTGCATGGGGGGTGTGACGCATCACTGACATGTGAGGGGTCCTCCTCATAGGCGGTGCGCTGGTGGGGGGTGGTGCCGGAGCCGCGCGAGACTCCCGGCAGGGGCATGACAAATCAACCGTCCGAACGCCCCGTTTTCTGCGTCGTCCGTGACCGGCATGCCCTGCTGCCAGCGAAAGATTGACCGATCCATGGCAAACCCACAAGGGTGCCTTGAGCCACGCCATACGCACGCCATTCACCTGCCATATGCCTGACATCCTGGCGACCATGACCACCTATCACTGCCCCCAGGACGGAACCCGGTCCCCCATTTCCGCCCTGACCTGGTGCTGTCCGGTCTGCCGGGGCCCGTGGGACCTGGACTTCCGAGCCGCGCCCGGGCTCACCCCGCATGTGCTTCCCGGACGTGCCAATTCACTCTGGCGTTACGAAGAGATCTTGCCGCTCACCGCCCCCGAGGTCTCCCTCGGCGAGGGCCGCACCCCGCTCGTCCCGCTCACGGACACCGTCTCGGCCAAACTCGACTACCTGATGCCGACGCTCTCCTTCAAGGACCGGGGCGCGGTGATGCTCGCGGAGCTGGCCCGGCGGCTGGCCCCGGACCGGGTGGTGGCCGACAGCAGCGGCAACGCGGGCACGTCGATCGCCGCGTACTGCGCGCGGGCGGCACTGCCCTGCACGGTGTACGTCCCCGAGGGCACATCGCCCAAGAAGACCGAGCAGATCCGGGCCCACGGGGCGGTGTTGGTGGCCGTCCCCGGCGGCCGGGAGGCGACAGCCCTGGCGGCCCGCGCGGCGGCGGACGAACCGGGCGTCTTCTACGCCTCACATGTCTTCAACCCGTACTTCCTGCACGGCACGAAGACGTACGTGTACGAGCTCTGGGAGGACCTGGGCGGCCGCCTCCCGGACACTCTGGTGGTCCCGGTCGGTAACGGCACGCTGCTCCTGGGCGCGGCCCTGGCGACCGCCGAGCTGCACGCCCTGGGCCTGATCGCGGACCGGCCGCGGCTGGTGGCCGTACAGGCGGAGGCGGTGTCGCCGCTGGCGGAGGCGTTCCGGGCGGGGGCGGAGGACCTGCTGCCGGCCGGGTCCGGTGCCCCCGCCCCGACCCTCGCGGAGGGCATCGCGATCCCGCGTCCGCCGCGCGCCCGGCAGATCCTGGCGGCGGTACGGGGGTCGGGCGGCACGTTCCTGACGGTGTCGGAGGACGAGATCCGCGACGCCCAGCGGGACCTGGCGGCGCGCGGGTTCTACGTCGAGACGACGGGGGTGGCGTGCTGGGCGGCGGTACGGGACGGCGCGGCACGCGGGCCGGGGAGCGTGGTGGTGCCGTTGTGCGGGGCGGGGGTGAAGACGGGGATGGCGGGTTAGGGGCTGCCGTCGGGTGTGCTGAGCTCGGGCGGGTGGGCCTGCGTCTCTTCCCGCTTCCGCAGGTACGCGTCCAGCTCCGCGGCTCCCGTCAGCAGCGCACGGCCGCGGGCGGAGAGCCGGGCCCGCCAATCGGTGAGGGCGGCCTCCAGGGGCGCGAGGCCGCCGACCGTACGGACCTGGCCGATCAGCGGGGCGATCTGCTCCAGCAGGTAGCCACCGCGCCGGAGTTGGTGGACCAGCCGGGCGTCCCGCACGTCGGCCTCGCCGTACACGCGGTAGCCGGTCAGCGGATCGCGGCGCGGGCGGACCAGCCCGGCCGCCTCCCACTTGCGCAGGGTGGCGGGCCGGATGGAGAGCCGGTCCGCCAGGGGCCCGATGAAGGTGGCGGTGGCGGTGGCGGCGGGGCTTCCGGGCGGCCCGGACTCCCCCGTCTCCGGCCCCAGATCACGCAGGGCGCTCTCCACCGCCCGCAGGGTCCGCCGGTCTTCAAGGAGCTGGGCGTGGCTCTCGTCGATGAGGAGGAACGCCTCGTCGGCCGCGCCCCGGTTCACCGCCCGCATGATGCCCGTCGCCGTCCGGTGGCCGTGGCCGGGCAGCAGGGCCAGGAAGGTGGCCAGGGCGCGTGCGTGGAGCGGGGTGTAGGTGCGGTAGCCGCTCTCCGTGCGCTCGGCGGCCGGGAGGATGCCGGCCTCCTCGTAGTTGCGCACGGCCTGCGTGGACAGACCGTGCGGGCGGGCCAGATCGACCGGCCGGAGCCGCATACCGCTTTGAAGGTTTTCTCCCACACCAACCCCTGAATCACGGTGATCGCGCGCAAAAGTCTCCACCGAATGTTCAACGATACCGTTGAATCCATGGCCACTGACATCTCGCACACCGCCCATGCCGTCGACGCCGCCGCCGTCCTGAGGCTGCTCCCGTCCCGCCCCCGGCTGCTCGCCCTGGGCGAGCCCACCCACGGCGAGGACACGTTGCTCGACGTACGCAACGAACTCTTCCGGCACCTCGTCGAGCAGGAGGGTTACCGGATGATCGCGATCGAGAGCGACTGCCTGATGGGCCTCGTCGTGGACGCCTACGTCACCGCGGGCACGGGCTCCCTCGACGAGGCCATGCGGCACGGATTCAGCCATGGGTTCGGCGCGTCCGCCGCCAACCGCGAACTCGTGAGCTGGGCGCGGGAGTTCAACACCGGACGCCCGGCCTCCGACCAGCTCCACCTCACCGGTTTCGACGGCCCGCTGGAGATCACGGGCGCCGCGAGCCCCCGGGAGGCCCTGACCGCGCTCCATACCTTCCTCGCCTCCTGGCTGGACGCGGACCACCTGCTGCCCTGCACCGCCGCCACGCTCGACCACCTCCTCGGCCCCGACGACCGGTGGACCGAACCGGCGGCGATGATGGACCCCTTCCGGTCCTTCGGCCGCTCCCCCGAGGCCGCCGAACTCCACCTCCTCGCAGCCGACCTGGTCTCCCTGCTCGACGAGCGGGCCCCGCACCTGATCGCGGCGGCCGGGCGGGAGAGCTGGGACCGCGCCCGGCTGTACGGCCGCACCGCGACCGGCCTGCTGCGCTACCACTCCTGGATGGCCGACACCTCACCCGGCCGGATGACGCGGCTGCTCGGCGTGCGGGACCGGATGATGGCCGAGAACCTGCTCGCCCTCGCCGCACGCGGCCCGGTCCTGGCCTTCGCCCACAACAGCCACCTCCAGCGGGCGAAGAGTTCGATGCGGCTGGGCGGTGAGCGGCTGGAGTGGTGGAGCGCCGGCTCACTCGTGAGCGCCCGGCTGGGCCAGGAGTACGCCTTCCTCGCGACGGCCCTCGGCACGATCCGGCACCAGGGGGTGGACGCGCCGCCGCCGGAGACCGTGGAGGGCCTGCTGTACGCGCTCCCCGAGGACCGCCTCCTCGTCGACGCACGCCGCCTGGCCGCCACGCTCGGCGACGCGCTCCCGGCGCCCCGCGTCTCCCCCTGGTTCGGCTACTTCGGCCTGGACCCGGCGCATCTGGCGGAGACGGACGGCCTGATCTTCGTCAGGGACCTCGCGCAGAGCTGAAGCCGGAAGGGGGCCATCCGGCGGGCGCGTTCACGCCACGTTCCGGGGCCGGGCGTGCCGTTCCGCGCGCCCCCGCCGCCGCCTCCCTACCTTCGTACCGTGAGCCTCTCGCGTATCTCCGTCCTCGCACCCCTGGTCGCGGTCGCCCTGATCGCACCGCTGCCGCCCCTCTCCTCGGCCACCGCCACCCCGCCGCCGCCGTCGTCGTCCCCGGCCGTCCCCGCCTGCGGCCGGACGGGCGGTCAGGACCCCGCCTGGGCCCTGTCGTCCACCCGGTTCGGGGAGTCGGACGGCTACGACCCGTACGTGGGCAACGGCTATCTGGGCCACCGGATCCCCGCCACCGGCACCGGTTACGCGGCCACCGGCGAGAAGACCGGCTGGCCGCTCTACACCCCCCGCTACGACGGCGCGTTCGTCTCCGGCCTGTACGCCCGGGACAAGGCCGTCTCCGAAGGCCGCGAGGTGATCGCCGCGCTGCCGAGCTGGACGACGATCGAGGTGGGCGTCGGCAACGAGAAGTTCGGCACGGACACACCGGCCGGCCGGATCTCGCACTACCGGCAGACGGTCTTCCTCAACTGCGGCCTCGTCCGCACCTCGCTGCGGTGGACGACGGCGGACGGCCGCGCCACGGACCTGACGTACGACGTCCTGGCCGACCGGTCCGACGTCCACACCGGCGCCGTACGCCTGCGGATGACCCCGCGCTGGAGCGGTACGGCGACGGTCACCGGTCGGCTGGACGACCGGGGCGCACGCCGGATCACCCTGCGCAAGGACGGCACGTTCAGGACGCTCGGCACCGGCGTGGAGGGCGCGGTGGCGCAGACGATGCGCCGGGGCTCGGGCGTCGTGGAGACGCTGCGCCCCGAGTCGCGTACGGCCCCGAGGCCGACGCCGGTCCGCGAGGGGCGGACGTACACCTTCGAGAAGTACGTCGGCGTCGACACCGCCCTCACCTCGCCCGCCCCCGCCGACGACGCCCGCGAGGCGGCGCACCGGGCGGCCCGGCGCGGCTGGGACCGGATCTTCGCGTCGAACGAGGCGGCCTGGCGCGAGGCGTGGTCCGCCGATGTCCTGGTCCCCGGCCGCCCGGAGCTGCAACGCTGGCTGCGCTCGACCCAGTACGGGCTGCTGGCCAACACCCGGCGCGGCTCCTCCGACAGCATCGCCCCGGCCGGTCTGACCAGCGACAACTACGCGGGCATGATCTTCTGGGACGCGGAGACGTGGATGTTCCCGGGGCTGCTCGCCACCCGCCCGGAGCTGGCGCGCTCGGTCGTCGAGTACCGCTACCGCACCCGGGACGCGGCCCGCGCGAACGCCGAGAAGTACGGCCACCGGGGCCTGTTCTACCCCTGGACCAGCGCGAGCCGGGGCCGTATCGACTCCGAGTGCCAGAGCTGGGACCCGCCGCACTGCCTGACCCAGAACCACCTCCAGGGCGATGTGTCCCTCGCCGTCTGGCAGTACTACCTCGCCACCGGAGACCGCGACTGGCTGGCGGCGAAGGGCTGGCCGCTCCTTCGCGGGATCGCGGACTTCTGGCAGTCCCGCGCCACGGCGAACCCGGACGGCAGCTACTCCATCAAGAACGTGGCCGGGCCCGACGAATACAGCAACGGCGTCGACGACGGCGTCTTCACCAACGCGGTCGCGGCCACGGCCCTGCGCAACGCGACCCGGGCGGCTCAACTGCTGGGCCACCGCCCGCCGACGGGCTGGAACCGGGTGGCGGACGGCCTCCGCATTCCGTACGACTCCGGCCGGAAGGTCTTCCTCCAGTACGCGGGCTACAAGGGCTCCACGATCAAGCAGGCGGACACGGTCCTGCTGATGTACCCGCTGGAGTGGCCGATGGAGCCGGGCGCCGCTGCCGCCACCCTGGACTACTACGCGGCCCGCACCGACCCGGACGGCCCGGCGATGACGGACTCGGTGCACGCGATCGACGCGGCGGCGATCGGGGAGCCGGGCTGCTCGACGTACACGTATCTCCAGCGCGCGGTACGGCCGTTCATGCGCGGACCGTACGACCTGTTCTCCGAGGCGAAGGGCGAGAAGTCCGGCGCCGAGGACCCTCTCTCGGGCTTCCCGGCCGAGGACTTCCTGACCGGGAAGGGCGGCTTCCTCCAGGTCTTCACGCACGGCCTGACGGGCCTGCGCCTGCTTGAGGACGGTGTGCACCTGGACCCGCTGCTGCCGCCCCAGCTGGGTGAGGGCGTGCGGCTGACGGGGCTGCGGTACCGGGATGCGACGTACGAGGTCGAGATCGGCGCCCGGACGAGCACGGTCCGCCTGACGTCGGGCACGCCCTTCACGGTCCACACGGCGTCCGGCCCGCGCCGCCTCTCCTCCGCCCTGACCCTCCCCACCCGCCGCCCCGACCTGACCCCGACGGCCGACGCGGCGCGCTGCCGCCCGGTGACGGCCACCTCCCAGGCCCCCGGCCTCTACGCGGAGGCGGCGGTGGACGGCTCCCCGACGACCTCCTGGTCCCCGGACGGGGCGACGGGGGCCCTGACGGTGGACCTGGGGCCGCACCCCCTGCGCATCACCTCGGTGACCCCGCGCTGGAGCGACGTACCGCCGGCCTCCCACACGGTGGAGACCTCCGTCGACGGCCGCTTCTGGCGCCCGTACCTGGCAGGCGAAACGGCACGGAAAGTGCGGGTGACGGTGCGGTCCCAGGACCCGGAGAAGCCGGCGGGGGTGGCGGAGCTGAGGGTGGAGGCGGGACGGTAGACAGCGGTCCGCCCCTCCCGTGCGGCAAGCCCCGGCGCTCCATCGGATGCACCATGGAAAGGGGACCGGATCCGACCATCGGAGGTGTGCGGACCATGACCATGTACATGGATGTCCACCGGGGCATGAAAGGCATCACGGCGGCGCAGCTGAAGGAAGCGCACGAGGCCGACACGGCGATCGAGAAGGAAGAAGGCGTCCACTTCGAACACGCCTGGGCGGACCCGGAATCCGGCACCGTCTACTGTCTCTCCACCGCCCCGTCCGCCGACGCGGTCCAGCGCATCCACGAGCGGGCGGGTCACACGGCCGACGAGATCCACGCGGTGCCGTTGGCCGTGTGACGCGCGGCCTCAGGGGACGAGCAGGGTCTTGCCGACGGTGGTGCGCGCCTCCACGGCGGCGTGTGCCGCGGCCGCCTCCTCCAAGGGGAAGGTCTGACCGACGACGGGCCTGATCGCCCCCTCGACGGCGAGGTCGAGGATGCCGATGACCAGCTCGCGGGCCTGGTCCGGCCGGCTCCAGAGGGCGCGTGCGCTGAAGCCGGTGAGCGTCAGGTTGCGGCTGAGCAGCTCCAGCGGCTTCACGTCGAGCGGCGCCCCGCCGGAGAAGCCGAAGACCACCTGCCGGCCGGTCTCGGAGGCGAGCAGCCCGAACGCCTCGCGGCCGAGGGTGCCGCCGATGTGGTCGAGGACGACGTCGACGCCGCCCCCGGCGACCTCCCGTACGCGGTCCGCCCAGTCGGGCAGCGCGTGGTCGACGGCGTGGTCGGCGCCCAGCTCCTTGACGAGGGTCAGCTTCTGCCCGCCTCCGGCCGTACCGATGACCGTGGCGCCGCGCCGCTTGAGCAGCTGCACGAGGATCGTGCCGACGGCTCCGGCGGCGGCCTGGACGAGGACCCGGTCGCCGGGGGCCACGCGGGCCGCCCGGATCAGGGCCTCGGCGGTGGCACCGTGCCGGTAGAGCGCGACGGCCGCCCCCGTGTCCAGGGCCTCCGGCACGGGGATGAGCGAATCGGCCGGTACGACGGCGAGTTCGGCGTATCCGCCGACGGCGGCGGTCGTGGCGAGCACCCGGCTGCCGAGGACCGCCTCACCGGCACCGGGACCGGTCGCCACGACCTCACCCGCGACCTCCTTGCCCAGCACCAGGGGCAGGGGCGCCTGCCCCGGCGCGTCCCGCATCAGCCCGGCGCGGATCTGGGTCTCCAGGAACTGGATGCCGACGGCGCTCACGCGGACTGTCACCTCGCCGGGGCCGGGCCGCGGGTCGGGCACCTCTGCGACGGCCAGCCGGTCGGGGGGGCCGAAGTCCTTCAGCAGGACGGCGCGCACGGGTCCTCACTCCTTCATGGGTGGGTGTACGTCCTACGCTCCGCACCCCGAGTCGGCAACAGTCGGCCAACTATTGCCGCCCCCAAGAACCGACGCAAGGGCCGCCTGCCCCCCAGCTCAGCCGCCGGCCACCCGCACCTGCACCTACACCGGCCCCCGCCCCGGCCGCTGGACCTCCCCCGCCGCCTCCGCCTCGGCCTTCGCGTCGCTCACCGCGACGGCGGCCTGCTTCGCGGCCTCGTCGGCGGCCGCGGCGGCGTCCAGCGCGAGCGTCGGGTCCCCCTCGATCTCCGGGGCTCCGTCGCCCTCCGGCGTACCGTCGTCGTCGGCCGCTTCCTCGCGCTGCGCGGTGACCGGGGCTCCCATCTCCGACCGGTCGCCGAACGCGCTGGTGACGGCGCGGACCGCCTCGGTCAGCTCGCCCGGGATCACCCAGAACGTGTTGTTCTCGCTCTGCGCCAGATGCGGGAGGGTCTCCAGGTACTTGTAGGCGAGGACCTTGGCGTCGGCGTTGTTGCGGTGGACCGACTGGAAGACGAGCTCCACCGCCTTGGACTCGCCGTCCGCCCGCAGGATCATGGCCTGCTGCGTACCCTGCGCCTCCAGGATGTCCTTCTGCTTCGTACCCTCCGCGGTGAGGATCTTGGCCTGCCGCTCCCCCTCGGCGTGCAGGATGGCCGCGCGCTTGTCGCGCTCGGCCCGCATCTGCTTCTCCATCGCCTCTTTGATGGTGTTCGGCGGATCGATGGCCTTGATCTCGACCCGGTTGACGCGGATCCCCCACTTGCCGGTCGCGTCGTCGAGGACGGCGCGGAGCCGGGCGTTGATCTCCTCACGCGAGGTGAGCGTCCCCTCCAGGTCCATACTGCCGATGACGTTACGCAGCGTGGTCACGGTGAGCTGGTCGATCGCCTGCAGATAGTCGGCGACCTCGTAGGCCGCCGCCCGCGGGTCGGTGATCTGGTAGTAGAGCACGGTGTCGATGTTCACCACGAGGTTGTCCTCGGTGATCACCGGCTTGGGGTCGGACGAGTAGACCTGTTCACGCACGTCGAGTTTGGTGTTGACCCGGTCCGCCACCGGCAGGACGAAGTTCAGGCCTGGCTGCAGGGTCCGGCGGTACCGGCCGAACCGCTCGATGTTGTAGCGGCGCGCCTGCGGAACGATCCGCACGGTCGCGGCCACGAGGAACACCACGACGATCGCCGCCACGAGAATCGGGATGACCACCGGATCCATGCGTCCTCCCTCGCTAGATGCGCTACGTGTTCAGCCGTTCACGTTCACGGAAGAAGCTCGCGCGGGTACACGACGGCTGTGGCGCCTTCGATCTCCATGACGTCCACCAGCGCTCCCACCGGGATCACATGGGTCTCGTCGAGAGCCCGGGCGGACCACTCCTCACCGGAGACCTTGACCAGGCCGTGGGTGGCGGTCACCTCCTGCATGACCTCGGCCCGCTTGCCGATCAACGCGTCGCTGCCCTCACGGGTGATGGGCGAGTTGGCGAGGGCCCGCAGAGCGACCGGACGTACGAGAACGAGTCCGGCAGCCGCCGCCAAGGCGAGCGCCACGAGCTGACCCAGCAGGCCGATTCCCACACCCGCCACCACGGCGGCGACCATCGCGGCGCCGGCCAGCAGCCCGAAGACCAGCGTCAGGGTGAAGAACTCCGCGACGCCAAGCGCCGCGGCGGCGAGCAACCATGCGAGCCACGGCATCGGATCAGCCTCCCTAAGGGGACTTCTTCCATCAAATCTACCCTTCAGGCGCCGACGGGAACCGCTTGTCCCGGTTCGATCACGCCAATTCGGCAATAGTCTCGTCTGATAAATTGAGCCGGAATCCCATGCCGGAACGGAGGTACGAGGGGCAGGCCCGACCCCTGACCGGTCAAGGTCGAGGTCGAGACCACCCCTCAGATCGCGATGCTGCAAGTGCGCAAGCTGGAGCGCTACAAGGACGATCAAGGAAACGAGATCGTCTACGACGGCGAGGTCCGGGAAGAAAAGATCGATATCCGGTTCAAGGGGGCGAACAACAAGCTCGTCATCAGCCCTGAAGCGGACATCAAGGACCTGCTCGTCATCTTCACCGGGAACAACGGGCGGATCGATATCGGGCGCACCACCAAGCGGCGTGCGGGTCTGCGCTTCGAACTGCGCTGCGGGCACGAGTCCACGATCCGGATCGGTGAGAACGTCGGCTGCGCCGGCCGTACCTTCATATCCGCCGTCGAGGGCGTCTCGGTGACGATCGGCGCCGACGTGATGTTCGCCAAGAACATCGAGGTGCGCGGCGACGACACCCACCCGATCTTCGACGTGCGCAGCGGGAAGCGCGCGAACCCGTCCCAGTCGATCGTCGTGGGCGAGCACGTCTGGATCGCGAAGCACGCGGTCGTGATGGGCGGCGCCACCATCGGCAACGGCTCGGTGATCGGCTTCCGTTCCATCGTCACCAAAGCCATCCCCAACAACTGCGTTGCTGTGGGGGCCCCGGCAAAGGTGGTCAAGCGGAACATCGCCTGGGAGCGTCCCGAGGTCGTCACCCGCCTGCCCGGTGAGGAGTTCCCGCGCAAGGGGGAGAAGTCCGAGCAGTACTGGAACCTCACCGACGACGACGGTGGCAGTGGTGCCCAGGAGAAGGTGATCGTGCGGCCGCAGCCGAAGAAGCGGCGGCTCGCCTCCTACGCTCCGGCTCCGGTGAAGCGACTGGCGAGGAAGCTGCGCTCCTCCTGAACCGCCTGCCTCCGGCGGCTCATCGGCAGCCACTGAACAACGGCCTCGGGCCCGGACTTCCGTCCGGGCCCGAGGCCGTTGTTCAGTGCGGGGAGACGCTCTAGGCGCCGCCCGCGACCGTCGACTCCAGGTGGGTCACCATCCGGTCCAGACCGGTCGGCAGATCGACCACCGCGCTCCAGCCGAGCGCCGCGAGCCGGGCGCTGTCCAGGCCCTGCTTCTTGCTCATGCTGTACGCGCGCGCGTCGGCCTCGTTGGTGAACCGGAGCTGCTGCCCGCGCTCCGGGCGCACCTCGGTGAAGAGCTCGGCCAGCCGGCGGATCGAGACCAGACCGGCCGGGTCCGCGACGTTGTAGGCCGCCTCGTCACCGCGGAGCAGCGCGTAGAACAGCCCGGCGATGGCGTCGGCCACGTAGGTGTAGGTCCGGACGCCGGAACCGTCGCTGTTGAGGACGATGTCCTTGCCGGCCACCACGTTCGCCGCGAAGTCGGCCTGCACCCGGCCGTCGTCGAGCGCCATGCCCGGCCCGTAGACGTGGCCGAACCGGACGACGTGGCTGCGGATGCCGTACTGCGCCTGGTAGGTCGCGCCGATCGTCTCCGCGGCGCGCTTCCCCTCGGCGTAGCAGGCCCGCGGGTTGAGGATGTCGAACCCGCCGTAGCTCTGCTCGTCGATGAGCTCGGTCTCCGGGGCCTGGGCACCGTAGACCTCCGCCGAGGACATCAGCAGGAAGCCGCGGCTGGCCTTCTCCACACAGAGGTCGAGCAGGTTGAACGTGCCGAGCAGGTTCGCCTTGATCGTCAGGACCGGCTGGCTGCCGTGCAGGGCGGGCCGTGCGGCGCTCGCCCCGTGGATCACGTAGTCGACGGGGCCGGGCAGCTCCAGGGGAGCCGACACGTCCTGGACGACCAGGTGGAAGTCCGGGCGGTCGAGCACGTCCGCGAGCAGCCGCCGGGCCTTCTCCTCGTTCCGCACCAGGCCGTGCACGGTGATGCCCGCGCCGTGCCGGTCGTTCAGTGCGAGCAGGGTGTAGACGACGTACGACGGCAGCATGCCGCTCGCACCGGTGACGAGCACGGTGGTGCCGGACAGCTCGCCCCACGGCAGGTCACGGTCGAGGATCTCTTCGAGGTCGCGCGCCACGACCGGGCTGGAAACGGTGGTCATGGAGCTCACAGCCCTACGATCTGCTGGTTCTCGAGGATCTCGAAGTACGTCCGGCAGAGGTAGAAGTCCTCGGCCGTCGTGATCTTGATGTTCGAGCGGGGGCCGACGACCCGGTAGATCTTGCGGCCGTACCGGTGCATCAGGGAGCACGAGTCGATGCTGTCGTGCTCGCCCTCCTCGACCGCCCGGTCGTACAGCGAGAGGATCTCGCCGAGCCGGAAGCTCTGCGGGGCCTGGGCGGCGTAGATGTGGTCGCGCGGGATCACGTCGTCGATGTGGTCGTGCTCACTCGACACCACGGTCTCGTTGAACTTGGTGCAGGTGATGGCCGAGCCGTGCTCCAGCACCGTCGCGATGTTGGAGCTGATCAGCTTGGCGTCGATCAGCGGCCGCACGCCGTCGTGGACGAGCACGACGGTGTCCTCGGGACACTCGGCGGCGACGGTCTTGAGCGCGTTGTGCCGCGACTCCTGACCGGTCTTGCCGCCGTCGATGACCCACTTGACCTTCTGGATCTCATAGCGCGTCAGCAGCTTCATCATGTGCTCGCGGTACTCCGGGAGGATCGCGATGGCTATCGCGTCTATCTCGGGGTGCGCCTCGAAGTGCTGAAGGGTGTGGATGATGACGGGCTTGCCGTGGACTTCCAGGAACTGCTTGGGAAGGGCACGGCTGTTCATCCGGGAGCCGATGCCTCCGGCGAAAAGCAGGGCGACGTTCATGTTTTATTCCTCCGACTGGTCACTGAGCGGCTGGTCTCCCACCGCGGTATCGTCCGGGACGGGTGCGAGCCACGGCTGGAATCCGCCGGTCTCATTGCCGTGATCTCCGACGACCAGCCAGTCGATCACGCGGTCCGCCGAATTCGTGTCGACGTAGTCGAAGTTGTCCCGCCGGAATTCCTCGACCTTGGAAAGGTCGAAGTCCTCGTCCTGCAGGGACTTGAGCAGTTCATCGAAGGTCACGCACACCTTGCCGGGGGCAACGGCGTCGTAGTCGCGGTGGAATCCGCGGACCACGGAATACGTGTCCTTGTCGTACGCGTAGAACAGGATCGGCTTGTCGAGCAGCGTGTACTCGTAGATGACGGACGAGTAGTCCGTGACGAGCACGTCGGTGACGTGCAGCAGGTCGTTCGTGTCCGGGAACTCCGCGAAGTTGATCAGCCGGTCCGCGTACTCGGCCGGGATCGGCGGCTCCTCCGAGATGAAGTGGTGCATCCGGAAGAGGACGACGTACTTGTCGCCGCAGACCTCGTGGAGCTTCTCGAAGTCGATGCGGTCGTAGTCGTAGTGCGCGTCCCCGATGCTCTTCCCGCGGAAGGTCGGCGCGAACAGCACGATCTTCTTGCCCTTGAGGTGCGGGTAGGAGGCGAAGAAGTCGTCCTTGACCTTCCGCGAGTGGTCCTCGTTCAGGAAGGTGTCGATGCGGGGCAGACCCGTCGGGACGACCGCCGACTCCTCGATACCGAACGCCTCGGCGTACACCGGCACCAGGTGCTTGGACCCGGTGATGACGTAGGTGTACTTGCGGTGGGCGTTGGACAGCTTCGGCGAACCGTACTTGCCGAACCGGCTGTAACCGACGGCCTTGAAGCCACTGCCGGCGTGCCAGAGCTGAATGATCTTGGTGTCCGGCGAGATGTTGAGGTTCGCGAGAAGACCGAAGTAGTCGTCCATCAGGACGGTGTCCGACGTCGCCAGCCGGTAGATCAGGCGGAGCGTGCTCCACTTGTTCGCCGTCGCCGGCACACGGAACGAATAATTGAACGTGTGCTTCTTGTCGAGACCGCGCTCGATCATCCGGTCGTGGACGCGCGCCAGGTTGCCACCGAGACCGGTGCGCATCTCCGAGGCGAACAGGATCCGGTTCCCCTTCGGCGGGTTCAGCCGACGGGCCGTCCGGTAGAACTTGTTGGCCATCTTCCGGCGCCGGGCCCGCGGGAACACCTTCAGCGATATTCGCTTGCCGAGCGGCTTCTTCTTCGCCGGCTTCTTCGCCCCGGCACCGCGGAACAGCTGGTACGTCCGCATGAGGAACGCGGGGTGGTCCTCGTCGTCCGAGATCCCGAACGCGATCACGTATACGGACCGGTTCTGGTCGTACAGGAAGGTACGGGAGTCGGAGTCGAGCCGGTCCGCGGTCTTGAGGTCGAAGGTCGCCTCAGGCAGTCGCTCGTCATCGATCACCGGGACGATCCGCCACGTACCGTTGGGCACCTGGCGCCGGTCCCGGAAGTTGGTGACGTTGATGTCCAAGCGGTGGTGTTCGGCGTCGATTTGCTGAGAGTTCACCGGGAATTCTCGCCCGTTGTCAACTATCAGGAAGCGCAGAGCACTAGGATCTCCAGTGAAGTCGGAGACCGCCACATTGAGAGTGAGATGCACGCGCTCCCAGGATATGGCCGCAATTGAGCAACGCGCCATCGTCGTCCTTCCATTCGTGATCCGTCGTGCCTTCGTTCCGAGGCGTGCGCGACGGCTACGAAGCCTGCCAGCGCCAGGTGAGACGGTTATCGGAGCATAGCGTACGGGGTCACGCCCACCCCAAACCAAGGGCGGGGGCCGGAGCCCCCCAGGACTGCGGTCGAGCGCACCCGTCGGGACCCCCGCAGAACCCTCTCATCTCCACCTCCGACCTGCTTGAACGATGCCGTCGGCGAGTTCGCATCTTGGTTACGTACATGTGACATCCAGGCTTTTCCCACTTCAGGGCGAGGCGCGATGAAAGGCGAGGGCGGCGCCAGGTAGGTGGTGTCAGAAAGTAACGACACCGACACGCAAAGCATTGCCGGGCGCGACCGCACCGGAGTGCCGTTGCCGGGCAGTCAAGAGCGCGCCGGTGTGGCGGAGTTCACACATTCGGCGGAGTTCCCCCTGGGTGGCTGCGTGACCGAAATGTGGCGCAATATCAGCACGGGTGCCGGGATTCACGACATGGATACGAGAGGGCCCAGGATCGCCGACGCCGCACAACAGCGCCGACAAGGGCCGGGGCCCGAGGGGCTTCTCCGCAACACTGGGGGCCCCATCAGCACTTGGGGCACCATCGCGCTCACGAACTCCCGCGCCTCGCCTGCGATCCGCCACTCACAGCGGCCAAGCGGTCAGCAAGTCACCGGGGCCGTAGGCTGCGTCGAGGCCCGGAGGTCCGACGCCGCTGCGCGAGACCGCCACGACGGGAACGGGTTCGTCGGTGAGGGCGGCCCGGTGTCGATGGAGAGCCGCCAGGTCGTGCCGGTCGAAGGGGGACCGCTCCAGCCACTTGATCGAGCCGACGAAGAACAGCTCCTTGGCGATGGGGGCGCGGTCCGCCCCCACGATGTCGATCTCGACGTCGTTGGTGCGGGTCCAGTAGCCGCCCACCGCGGGGGCTGCGGGGAGCTGATCGTCGGGCAGTGTCCGGGCGAGCGCCTCGCGGATGAGCGGCTCGACCGCCCGGCCACGCCAGCTGGTCCAGCTCTCCCGGATCCGCGCCAAGGTCAGATCGCCCCGCCCTCGCTCGATCTCCTCCATGGAGGGGCCGAGCAGGTGCAGCCAGAACCGCAGGTAGGGATCTGCCACCCGGTAGCGGCGATCCTTCGACGGACGCAGCGACACGGGCAGCTCCGCAGCGACGATCCGTTTGTCCGTGAGCAGCTCCAGCGCTCGTTGCAGCGGCGTGGCCCCGATACCGCCGGCCGCACGAGCGATGTTGGTGAAGCTCCGTTCACCACTGCCGATGGCCGCGAGCACCGTACGCGCCTGAGCCTGTGGGGGAAATTCGGCAGCCAGCGAGCGTTCGGCCGACACCAGCAGGGCCGAGACCGGGTCGTTCAGCGCCTCACCGAGGAAGTCCCACAGCCCTGCGCCCCGCGGCCACTCCGCGCAGATCAGCGGCAGTCCGCCGGTGACCAGCGCCGCATCGAAGGCTTCCGCCGGATCCAGCCCGAGCATCCGCCCCACCTCGGCGGGGTTCAGCGGTCCGAGCACCATCTCCCGGCCGCGCTGATGGAAGGGGCGGTCATAGCTGTTCAGAGCCTCCATCATCGACAGATCGGAACCGATGAGGACCAACAGCACCGGCTTCGTCTCCAGCACCCGGTCCCAGGCCCGTTGCAGCATCCCCTCAAAGGCGCCATCGGCGTCCATCAGGTACGGCGCCTCGTCGATGACCAGCACGCTCGTCCGGTCGGCGGGCAGCGCCGCAGCCAGCACATCGAACGCGGCATCCCAGTTCTCCGGCCGTGCGGCGGCCACCAGCCCCGCCAACGGCAGCGTCGACGCCTGGGCGTCCCGGGCCAACCGCGCCAGTTCATCCCTGGGGGCCGCACCGGTCGCCGCGTAGAACAGGAACGGAGCTCCGGAGCGCTCCGCGAACCGCTCGACCAAGCGCGACTTGCCCACCCGGCGCCGCCCCCGCAGCATCACGCACCGACCGGGCCGCTCCCCGCCGACCCCTGCCGCCACCTTCTGCAGCTCTCGCTCCAGCGTCGCCAGCTCCTGCCGACGGCCTACGAAATCCACCACGCCTGTCGACCTCCAAGCATGATACTAACGCCGATGTTAGCAACATGGAGGTTAGTGCATACCATGACATCAGCGCACAAGGGGCCCGCCTCCGAGGGAGGCGGGCCCCTTCCTGCATGCACGCCCGACGAATCGCCTGACGCAAAGTATCGGTACGGCTACACGTTGAAGCGGAATTCCACGACGTCCCCGTCCTGCATCACGTACTCCTTGCCCTCCATGCGCGCCTTGCCCTTGGCGCGGGCCTCGGCGACCGAGCCCGTTTCGACCAGGTCGTCGAAGGAGATGATCTCCGCCTTGATGAAGCCCTTCTGGAAGTCGGTGTGGATCACACCGGCCGCCTCCGGGGCCGTGGCGCCCTTCTTGATGGTCCAGGCGCGGGCTTCCTTCGGGCCTGCCGTGAGGTAGGTCTGGAGGCCCAGGGTGTCGAAGCCGACGCGGCCGAGGGTGGCGAGGCCGGGCTCCTCCTGGCCCATGGACTGGAGGAGCTCCAGGGCCTCGTCGTCGTCGAGCTCGATGAGCTCGGACTCGATCTTGGCGTTGAGGAAGATCGCCTCGGCGGGGGCGACCAGGGCGCGCTGCTCGTTCTTGAAGTCCTCGTCGACCAGCTCGTCCTCGTCGACGTTGAAGACGTAGAGGAACGGCTTGACGGTGAGCAGGTGCAGCTCGTGGAGGAGCTTGCCCTTCTCCGTGGCGGCCGTGATGCCGGCCGAGAAGAGGGTCTGGCCGGACTCCAGGATCTTCTGCGCGTCCTCGACCGCGGCGAGCACCGCGATCTTGTCCTTCTGGAGGCGGGACTCCTTCGT
Organism: Streptomyces cyaneofuscatus; assembly: GCF_000718135.1. Taxonomy (GTDB): domain Bacteria; phylum Actinomycetota; class Actinomycetes; order Streptomycetales; family Streptomycetaceae; genus Streptomyces; species Streptomyces cyaneofuscatus. The sequence goes on from NZ_JOEM01000001.1 coordinate 308,340, forward strand.
CAGGCGCGGGACGGCCTTCTCGACGGACTGGAGGTCGGCGAGGATCAGCTCGGTGTTGATCGTCTCGATGTCGTCCTTCGGCGAGACCTTGCCGTCGACGTGGACGACGTTCTCGTCCTTGAAGGCGCGGATGACCTGGCAGATCGCGTCGGACTCCCGGATGTTCGCGAGGAACTTGTTGCCCAGGCCCTCACCCTCCGACGCGCCCCGGACGATGCCGGCGATGTCGACGAAGTCCACCGTGGCCGGCAGGAGCTTCTGGGAGTTGAAGATCTCCGCGAGCTTGTTCAGGCGCGGGTCCGGGACGCCGACCACACCGACGTTCGGCTCGATCGTGGCGAACGGGTAGTTGGCCGCCAGCACGTCGTTCTTGGTCAGGGCGTTGAACAGGGTCGACTTGCCGACATTCGGCAGACCGACGATTCCGATCGTGAGCGACACTTTGGCGACTTCCTGGAGTGAGGAGGGGGTCAGGGGCGTCCGGGGCCGGCTCAGCGGTTCGGGCCGGGTCACGGAGTGGACCGATTCTCCAGTTTACGGGCGGGGGCGCGCGGCCCCGCACGGGTCCGCCGCAGGCCGTACGTACACCGCCGAACAGGTCCGTTTCGGCCGTGTGGCATCGAACGCAACGCCAAGGTCGGCCAAAGCGCGTGTCCAACGCCTGATTCCTCCCGCCCCGCGACCTACGTTGTCCCCGTGGAGCAGCACAGGACACGTCCCCCGCAGCGCAGGCCGGCCCCGCAGGCCGCGTCCGCCCCTCCCGTCCCGCCCGTGCAGGGTGCCTTCGGCGAGTCCGCCACCGTCTACCGGGCGGGTGGCAGCGGCGGGCGGGTGCGTGCCGTGCCTCCCGTGCTGCTCGCCCTGCGGCGGTTCCCCAACCCCCGGCTCACCGGGATCGGGGCCGGGCTGTTCGCCGCGCTGACCATGTTCGTGCTCGCCTGTCTGGACCGGCTGCTGTTCGACAGCTCCGAACTCGTCTACGGGCTGCTGTTCCTGCCGGTCAGCGCGCTCACCGCGCTCTGGGTCCGGCCCGCCGACCTCGTCACCGCGCCGATCAGCGTGCCCATCGCCTTCGCCGTCGGGGTCTTCCCGATCTCCGGGGGGTCGGAAGGATTCGGCGGGCAGACCATGGCCCTGGTCACCGCGCTCGCCGTGCACGCCGGCTGGCTGTACGGCGGAACGCTGATCGCCGGTCTCATCGCCTCCGTACGCAAGGTTCTGCACATGCGGGCCAGGCAGCGGTATCTGCTGGCCCAGGGGCGTACGGGAGGAGCGGAGAAGGCCCCGCGGCCCGCGGCGGGCCGGGTGCCGAAGAAGGTGGCCGGGGCGGGCGCGCCGGCCGGGCGGGCCGAACGGCCCCGCGCCAGCCGGTAGCGCCGACGCCTACTTCCCCGCCGCCGCCATCGCCGCGCCGACGATCCCCGCGTTGTTCTGCAGCTCCGCCGGGACCATCTCCGCGCGGACCTTCTCGATCAGCGGCAGGAACTTCTCCGCCTTGCGGCTCACTCCGCCGCCGATGATGAACAGCTCGGGCGAGAACAGCATCTCCACGTGCAGCAGATACTTCTGCACCCGGTGCGCCCAGTGCTGCCAGCTGAGGTCCTCGTCCTCCTTGGCCTTCGTGGAGGCGCGCTTCTCCGCGTCGTGGCCGTGCAGCTCCAGGTGGCCCAGCTCGGTGTTGGGGACGAGGCGGCCGTCGACGAAGAGCGCGCTGCCGATGCCCGTACCCAGGGTCAGCATGATGACCGTGCCCTTACGGCCCCGGCCCGCGCCGAACGTCATCTCCGCGACCCCCGCCGCGTCCGCGTCGTTCAGGATCGTCACCGGCTGGCCGACCCGCTCGCCCAGCAGGGCGCGGGCGTCCGTGTCGATCCAGCCCTTGTCGACATTGGCCGCCGTGCGCGTGACGCCGTCCGTGACGACGCCCGGGAACGTGATCCCGATGGGGCCCTGCCAGTCGAAGTGGCCGACGACCTCGGCCACGCAGTCGGCCACGCGGTCGGGCGTGGCCGGATGCGGTGTCAGCACTTTGTGGCGCTCCTGCGCCAGGTCCCCTCGGTCCAGGTCCACGGGAGCGCCCTTGATCCCTGAACCGCCGATGTCCACGCCGAAGATCTCCATGGAAACACCGTACGGGGAGGCAGGGCGCCGTGCCCTGCTACTCCGCCTACTCGGTGTCTGCCCGCGCCTACTCGGCGGAGAGGGCCGCCGCCTCGGCGCGCAGGTCGCGGCGGAGCTCCTTGGGGAGGGAGAAGGTGATCGACTCGTCGGCCGTCTTGACCGTCTCCACGTCCTCGTAGCCACGCTCGGCGAGCCACTCCAGGACCCCGTCGACCAGGACGTCGGGGACCGAGGCACCGGAGGTCAGGCCGACCGTGGACACGCCCTCCAGCCACGCCTCGTCGATCTCGCTCGCGAAGTCGACCAGGTACGCGGCGTCGGCTCCGGCGTCGAGGGCGACCTCGACCATGCGGATGGAGTTCGAGGAGTTCTTGGAGCCGACCACGATGACCAGCTCGGCGTCCTCGGCCAGCTTCTTCACCGCGATCTGGCGGTTCTGCGTGGCGTAGCAGATGTCGTCGCTGGGCGGCGAGAGGAGGTTGGGGAACTTCGACTTGAGCGCGCCCACCGTCTCCATCGTCTCGTCGACGGAGAGGGTGGTCTGGGAGAGCCAGACGACCTTGGACTCGTCGCGGACCTCGATGTTCGCCACGTCCTCGGGGCCGTCGACCAGCTGGATGTGGTCGGGGGCCTCGCCGGAGGTGCCGATGACCTCCTCGTGGCCCTCGTGGCCGATCAGGAGGATGTCGTAGTCCTCCTTGGCGTACCGGACGGCTTCCTTGTGGACCTTGGTGACCAGCGGGCAGGTCGCGTCGATGGTCGCGAGCCTGCGCTCGGCGGCCTCCGCGTGGACGGTGGGCGCGACTCCGTGCGCGGAGAACATCACGATGGAGCCCTCGGGGACCTCCGCGGTGACGTCCACGAAGATCGCACCCTTCTTCTCCAGGGTCTGCACGACGTACTTGTTGTGCACGATCTCGTGGCGGACGTAGATCGGGGCCCCGTACTGCTCCAGGGCCTTCTCGACGGCGATCACGGCGCGGTCCACGCCCGCGCAGTAGCCACGGGGTGCGGCGAGCAGGACACGGCGGGCAGGCTTTGCAGTCATGCGTCCCATCGTAAGGCCGTACCCAGCGGGCGCCTCGACGGCCGGGTCGGGAGACTGATGGCGGTACCTGGGGGAACGATCTGTGGCGGACAGTGACTGTGGAGGGTTCATGACGTCGGTCCCGGGAAGCGACAGCGGAAGCAGCGTCGAGGAGGGGAAGCTGCGGCGGACCCTCGGCTTCCGGGACCTCGTCGTCTACGGGCTGCTGTTCATCGCCCCCATGGCCCCCGTCGGCATCTTCGGCACGCTCGACGCCAAGTCCGGCGGGTCGGTCGCCCTCGTCTACATCGTGGCCACCGTCGTCATGGGGTTCACCGCCTTCAGTTACGCCCAGATGGTGCGGGTCGCCCCCTTCGCCGGCTCGGTCTTCACGTATGCCCGCAAGGGGCTCGGGGAAGGGCCCGGGTTCATCGCGGGGTGGATGGCGATGCTCGACTACCTGCTGATCCCCGCCGTCGCCTACCTCTTCTCCGGGATCGCGATGAACGCGCTGGTCCCGGAGGTGTCGCGGTGGGTGTGGACCGCGATCGCCGTCCTCGTGACCACGCTGCTCAATCTGTGGGGGGTGCGGGCGGCGGCGCGGGTCGGGTTCGCCGTGCTGGCCATGGAGATCGTGGTGCTGCTGGTCTTCGTGGTGTCGGCCGTGGTCGTCCTCGTACGGGACGGGGCGCAGCGCGGGTGGCTGACACCGCTGACCGGGGACGCGGCGTTCTCCATGGCGGCGGTGCTGGGCGCGGTGTCGGTGGCGGTGCTGTCGTATCTGGGGTTCGACGCCATCGCCTCGTTCGCGGAGGAGGTGACGGGCGGGTCGCAGAAGGTGGCGCGGGCGGTGCTGTTCTGTCTGGTGCTCGCGGGTTCCCTGTTCATCGTGCAGACCTATCTGGCCGCGTTGCTGGAGCCGATGAGCTCGGCCGAGCTGGCGGCGGATCCGGCGGCGCAGGGGTCGGCCTTCTACGACGCGGTCGACGCCTCCGTCGGGACCTGGCTGCACGACCTGGTGGCGGTGAGCAAGGCGATCGGGGCGGCGTTCGCGGCGCTGGCGGGGCAGGCGGCGGCCGGGCGGCTGGTCTTCGCGATGGCCCGGGAGCGGCGGCTGCCGCACCTCCTCGCGAAGGTCGACCCGAAGTCGGGCGTGCCGCGGCTGGCGATCCTGGGTGCGGCGATCGTGACGCTGGTGGCCGCCGTGTGGGCGGCCCGGCGCGACGACGGTCTCGACCATCTGGTGTCGGTGGTGGACATCGGGGCGCTGACCGCGTTCGTGCTGCTGCACGCGTCGGTGGTCGGCTGGTTCGTCGTACGCCGGATGTCGGGGCCGCCCGTCTGGTGGAAGCACGTGCTGTTCCCGGTGGTCGGGGCGGGGGTGCTGGTCGCCGTGATCGTGGAGGCGACGACGAGCGCCCAGGTGGTGGGGGTGTGCTGGCTGGCGGTGGGGTTCGTGGTGCTCGCGGTGCAGGGGGCGGGCGGGCGCGGGATGGAGCGTCCTCAGTAAGGGCCGCAGTAAGGGCCTCGGTACGCGTCTCGGTAAGGGGTTGCCCTTCCCGGACCGCCGTCGTTGTCGGTGCGTCCCGATACGCTCGGGCGCATGGCTCTCAACACGTCCGCGGAAGCGCCGCTGCCCGTCGGTGAGGTGTCGCGCCTGATCGGGGGGTGGATCGACCGGCTCGGTGCCATCTGGGTGGAGGGGCAGATCACCCAGCTTTCGCGGCGGCCGGGTGCCGGGGTCGTCTTCCTGACCCTGCGCGACCCGTCCCACGACATCTCGGTGAGCGTGACCTGCTTCCGGCAGGTCTTCGACCGGATCGCCGACGTGGTCAGCGAGGGCGCGCGGGTCGTCGTCCTCGCCAAGCCCGAGTGGTACGCGCCCCGGGGGCAGCTGTCGCTGCGGGCCACTGACATACGGCCGGTGGGCATCGGCGAGCTGCTGGTGCGGCTGGAGCAGCTGAAGAAGTCGCTGGCCGCCGAGGGGCTCTTCGCGCCGGCCCGGAAGAAGCCGCTCCCCTTCCTGCCGCAGCTCATCGGGCTGGTCAGCGGGCGGGCCTCCGCTGCCGAGCGCGATGTCCTGGAGAACGCCCGCCGCCGCTGGCCCGCCGTGCGCTTCGAGGTCCGCAACGCCGCCGTGCAGGGGGTGAACGCGGTCAGCCAGGTGGTCCAGGCCATCGAGGAGCTGGACGCGCTGCCCGAGGTGGACGTGATCGTGGTGGCGCGGGGCGGCGGCAGCGTGGAGGACCTGCTGCCGTTCTCCGACGAGCAGCTGATCCGGGCCGTCGCCGCGTGCCGTACGCCGGTGGTCTCCGCGATCGGCCACGAGCCCGACTCCCCGCTGCTGGACCTGGTGGCCGACCTGCGCGCCTCCACGCCCACGGACGCGGCCAAGAAGGTCGTACCGGACGTGGGCGAGGAGCTGGAGAAGGTGCGGCAGCTCCGGGACCGGGCGCTGCGGACCGTACGGGGGATCCTCGACCGCGAGGAGCGGGGGCTCGCGCACGCGCTGGGCCGACCCGCGATGGAGCGGCCGCAGCGGCTGGTGGACGAGCGCGAGGCCGAGGTGGACGCGCTCGTCGGGCGGAGCCGCCGGGTGCTGGGCCATCTGCTGGACCGGGCCGATTCGGAGCTCGCGCACACCCGGGCCCGAGTGGTATCGCTGTCGCCCGCCGCCACGCTGGAGCGGGGGTACGCGGTGCTCCAGCGGCCTGACGGCCATGTGGTGCGCTCCCCCGACGAGGCCGGGGCGCCCGGTGAGCCGCTGCGGGCGCGGGTCTCGGAGGGCGAGTTCACGGTGCGGGTGGACGGGGACGGACCCCGCGATGACGTTGCAGCTCGGAACTAGGGTGGTTCACATGACGGACGACGGTACGGCGGCGGCTGCCGCGACGAGCACGCTCGGGTACGAGCAGGCGCGGGACGAGCTGATCGAGGTCGTACGCCGGCTGGAGGCGGGCGGCACGACGCTGGAGGAGTCGCTGGCCCTGTGGGAGCGGGGCGAGGAGCTGGCGAAGATCTGCCGCCACTGGCTGGAGGGTGCCCGGGCCCGGCTGGACGCGGCGCTGGCCCGGCCGGAGAGCGAGCCCGGCACGGCCTCCGACGGCTGATCGCGCGGCGGGGCGAGACCCGGGAAGCTGTGGAGTGGATCACTCCCCTCCGGTTTTAGTTGAAAGTTAACCTACCTCTCCGTTACGGTCGATGCGTTACTCCCCCCGCGCCCTTTCGGAAGGTTTGCCCTCGCATGTCCCTCGTTCTCGACCCCGCCGCCCAGGACCTCCTCTTCCGCGAGGCCCGCACCGCCAACACCTTCACCGACGAGCCGGTGACCGACGAGCAGGTCCAGGCGATCTACGACCTGGTCAAGTTCGGCCCGACCGCCTTCAACCAGTCGCCGCTGCGCGTCGTCCTGGTCCGCTCCGCCGAGGGCCGCGAGCGCCTCGTGCAGCACATGGCCGAGGGCAACCGCCCGAAGACCGCCACCGCCCCGCTGGTCGCCATCCTGGCCGCCGACAACGAGTTCCACGAGGAGCTCCCGGCGCTGCTGCCGCACTTCCCGCAGGCCAAGGACATGTTCTTCGCCGAGCGCCCGGTCCGTGAGTCGGCCGCCGGCCTCAACGCCGCGCTCCAGGCCGCCTACTTCATCATCGGCGTCCGCGCCGCCGGCCTGGCCGCCGGACCGATGACCGGCTACGACGCCGCCGGCATCCAGAAGGAGTTCCTGGACGACGACCACACCCCGCTGATGGTCGTCAACATCGGCAAGCCGGGCGAGGACGCCTGGTTCCCGCGCAGCCCGCGCCTCTCCTACGACGAGGTCATCAAGACCGTCTGAGCGGCCACGCGCCTACGTGAAGGGGCCCCGGAACACCTGGTGTTCCGGGGCCCCTTCACCTACGCACAACTGCGAAGGCTCAGGAGGCGGTCGGAGAGGCCGACGGCACCGGGCCCCCGACCGGCTCCGTCTTCAGCGCCTCGGCCATCTCCACCAGCCGCTCCCTGGGGGCCGAGCCGGTCACCACGGTGGTGTGGCCCTTCTCCGGCAGGACGAGGGCGTCGTACTTCTCGCCCTCCCAGACCTGCCATTCGCGGCCCGCGACCTTCGCGGTGGTCCCGGTGTCCTTGGCCTTCTGGCTGACCTGGGGCACGTACGTCCGCGCGGCGGCCGTGGACTGCTCGACCGCGACGTACTTGCCGTCCGGGTCGAGGAAGCCGATGTGCCAGGCCTTGCCGGCGGTGGCGTCGTACGAGACGGAGGTCGGCTTCCACTTCTCCGGCAGGCCCTCCGGCGCGGCGACCGGGTAGGGCGCGGTGGTCCGCACCGTCGCCAGTTCCACGGTGAAGTCGACGGCCTTGACGGGGTCGAGGTTCTCGTCGTGCGGAACGAAGATGTAGATGACGCCCGCACAGGCGGCGGTCACCATGGTCGACAGGAACATGTTCCTGGCGGTCTGCTTGCCTCGCTTGCTCTCTGCCACGGCATCCATGGTGGCACGCGGCCCGGCACGCCCGGCCGCAGGGTGGGGCCCGGCGTGGGCGCTGACCGTGGGTGGCGGCGGGGACACGGACCGGGGTGCTCATGCGTGACCCGCACTGCTCATTTTATCGACCTACCGATAGAGTCACAGCACCCTCATATCCGGTCGTCGCCGTACAGAAAGGTGCGCTCCGATGTCCGAGCATCATCTGCCGTCCCAATTGGAGGTCTCCCCGGAGGCCCCCGACCGCAACCTGGCCCTGGAGTTGGTCCGGGTCACCGAGGCCGCCGCGATGGCCGCCGGGCGCTGGGTGGGCCGCGGCGACAAGATCGGCGCCGACGGCGCCGCCGTGAAGGCCATGCGCACCCTCGTCTCGACCGTCTCGATGAACGGCGTCGTCGTCATCGGGGAGGGCGAGAAGGACGAAGCCCCCATGCTGTTCAACGGCGAGCGGGTCGGCGACGGCACCGGCGCCGAGGTCGACATCGCGGTCGACCCGATCGACGGCACCACGCTCAACGCCAAGGGCATGCCGAACGCGATCGCCGTGCTGGCGGCCGCCGACCGCGGGGCGATGTTCGACCCGTCCGCGGTCTTCTACATGGACAAGCTGGTCACGGGTCCCGAGGCCGCCGACTTCGTCGACATCAACGCGCCCGTGGCGGTGAACATCCGGCGCGTCGCGCGGGCGAAGAACTCCACGCCCGAGGACGTCACCGTCGTCATCCTGGACCGCCCCCGCCACGAGGGCATCGTCAAGGAGATCCGGGAGACCGGCGCACGCATCAAGTTCATCTCCGACGGCGACGTGGCGGGCTCCATCATGGCCGCCCGTGAGGGCACCGGCGTCGACCTGCTGATGGGCATCGGCGGCACCCCCGAGGGCATCATCTCGGCGTGCGCCATAAAGTGCCTCGGCGGTGTCATCCAGGGCAAGCTCTGGCCCAAGGACGAGGCGGAGCGGCAGAAGGCGCTGGACGCGGGCCACGATCTGGACCGGGTCCTGTCCACCGACGACCTGGTCAGCGGCGACAACGTGTTCTTCGTGGCGACGGGGATCACCGACGGTGAGCTGATGCGCGGTGTGCGGTACCGCGCGGAGACGGCCACCACCGAGTCGATCGTGATGCGCTCCAAGTCCGGCACGATCCGGACGATCTCCTCGACCCACCGGCTGTCGAAGCTGCGCGCCTACAGCGCCATCGACTTCGACCGCGCGAAGTAGCGGAGCGACAGACAGAAGGAGGGGGCGCGGGGGCCATGGTCCCCGCGCCCCCTCCTCCTTTGAAGCTTCCTTCGAAGTCTCAGCCGGCCGCGGCTATGCGCTCCGCCGGTGCGGCGGCGGTCAGCTCGATGTCGCGCCGGCGCCTGCGGGCCAGCGCCACCCGGCGCTCGGCGGCGGTCAGCCCGCCCCACACCCCGTACGGCTCGGGCTGCATCAGTGCGTGCTCCCGGCACGCCACCATCACCGGGCAGCGGGCGCAGACGCGCTTGGCGGCCTCCTCACGGGCCAGTCGGGCGGCGGTCGGCTCCTTCGACGGGGCGAAGAACAGCCCGGCTTCGTCCCGGCGGCACACCGCCTCCGAGTGCCAGGGGCCCGCCTCGTCCTCCCGGGCGGGGGTCCGCTGGGCAGGAACGGCGGCGACCTGCAGAGGCTGATGCGGCGGTTGCAGCACGGTCTACTCCTGACGACGGCTACGGCTTCGCGAGCGAGAGACGATGCAGCAGTCCATACCCGTTGCGTGTACGCCTATGCACGCAGCGGCACCGGCGCACGGCGCGCGACAAGGGCTCCGGGAGGTGTTCTGGCTGATTCCCGAACGTGCGTCCGCCGAGCCGTTCGAGCCGTTCTCAGTGCCCGAGGTGCTTGCGCAGCCGCCGCTGGAGGTCCGTGACGAACTTGCCCCGCTTGGGCTTCGCCTCCACGCTGCCGAGCACCGCGTAGCCGTTCACGACCACGACCGGGGCCTCCGGGTCCATCGACTCCAGGGTGCGGACGTCGAAGTCGCCGAGGACGCCCGTTCCGCTGCCGCGCAGGGTGACGTTCTCCGGCACCCGGATCTCGACACTGCCGAAGATGGCCGTGGCGTTGATGACGGTGAGTCGTTGGCTGAAAAGCGCCTCGGTCAGATCGATCTCCACGCTGCCGAAGAGCGAGAAGGCGTTCGTCCGGGGGCCGACGCGCCAACGGCCCTTGCGGGTGGCGCTGCTGAAGATCGCGACGAGGTTGTCCGTCGGGCCGTCCTGCGGTTCGGGGCCGTAGGCGTACGGCTGCGGTCCCCGACCCGGGGCGGCTCCGGAGGAGGCGGCGGGCAGATCGCGGACCAGCGGCTGGAGTTCACCGACGGTCTTGGCCCGGTAGACGAGGTCGACCCGCTCCGCGTGCTCGTCCGCCGTCAGGCGCCCCTCGGCCATCGCCTCGCGCAGGATGTCCGCGATCCGGTCGCGGTCGGCGTCGGAGGCGCGGATCGAGTCGCCGGGCGCGGCCTCGGCGGGCGAGACCTGGGCGGGCGGGGCGGCCGGCCGGGCGGGCTGCTGGGGCTGCTTCTCTAGGTCCACCGGCCCAGCGTACCCAAACGCGATAGATCGCGACTACCCCTCCGGGCGGCGCGCCCGGGGGGAGAAACGGCGCGCCCGAGGCGGAAGGCCCGGTCTCGAGGTGAGCCTTACCTCACAGGATCGGCCGAGGAGGCGCGTTCTACCCTGGTTGATGCGCTGCCCAAGGGAGGTCAGCCGCTGTCGCCGAGTGAGGAATGGCCGTAATGCCAGAGTTTGCGTACTCCGATCTGCTCCCCCTGGGAGAGGACACCACGCCGTACCGTCTGGTGACCGCCGAGGGTGTCTCCACCTTCGAGGCCGACGGCCGTACGTTCCTCAAGGTCGAGCCGGAGGCGCTGCGCACGCTGGCCGCCGAGGCGATGCACGACATCTCGCACTATCTGCGCCCGGCCCACCTGGCGCAGCTGCGGCGGATCGTGGACGACCCGGAGGCCTCCTCCAACGACAAGTTCGTGGCGCTGGACCTCCTGAAGAACGCGAACATCGCCGCCGCGGGCGTCCTGCCGATGTGCCAGGACACCGGGACCGCGATCGTCATGGGCAAGCGCGGGCAGAACGTGCTGACCGAGGGCGGTGACGAGGAGGCCCTGTCGCACGGGATCTTCGACGCGTACACCAAGCTCAACCTGCGCTACTCGCAGATGGCCCCGCTGACCATGTGGGACGAGAAGAACACCGGCTCCAACCTCCCGGCCCAGATCGAGCTGTACGCCACCGACGGCGGCGCGTACAAGTTCCTGTTCATGGCAAAGGGGGGCGGCTCGGCCAACAAGTCGTTCCTCTACCAGGAGACGAAGGCCGTCCTCAACGAGGCCTCCATGATGAAGTTCCTGGAGGAGAAGATCCGTTCGCTCGGGACTGCGGCCTGCCCGCCGTACCACCTGGCGATCGTGGTCGGCGGCACCTCGGCGGAGTTCGCGCTGAAGACCGCCAAGTACGCCTCCGCGCACTATCTGGACGAGCTGCCCGCCGAGGGCTCCCCCACGGGGCACGGCTTCCGGGACAAGGAGCTGGAGGAGAAGGTCTTCGAGCTGACGCAGAAGATCGGGATCGGCGCGCAGTTCGGCGGCAAGTACTTCTGCCACGACGTGCGCGTGGTGCGCCTCCCCCGGCACGGCGCCTCGCTGCCCGTCGCCATCGCCGTCTCCTGCTCGGCCGACCGCCAGGCCACCGCGAAGATCACCGCCGAGGGCGTCTTCCTGGAGCAGCTGGAGAAGGACCCGGCGCGCTTCCTCCCGGACACCACCGACGAGCACCTCGACGGGGCCGGCGGGGACGTCGTGGAGATCGACCTCAACCGGCCGATGGACGAGGTGCTGGCCGAGCTGACCAAGTACCCGGTCAAGACCCGGCTCTCGCTGACCGGCCCGCTGGTCGTGGCGCGCGACATCGCGCACGCCAAGATCAAGGAGCGCCTGGACGCGGGCGAGGAGATGCCGCAGTACCTCAAGGACCACCCGGTGTACTACGCGGGTCCGGCGAAGACGCCCGAGGGGTACGCCTCCGGCTCCTTCGGCCCGACGACGGCCGGCCGCATGGACTCGTACGTCGAGCAGTTCCAGGCGGCGGGCGGCTCCAAGGTGATGCTCGCCAAGGGCAACCGCAGCAAACAGGTCACCGACGCCTGCGGCTCGCACGGCGGCTTCTACCTCGGCTCGATCGGCGGCCCGGCGGCCCGTCTGGCGCAGGACTGCATCAAGAAGGTCGAGGTCGTCGAGTACGAGGAGCTCGGCATGGAGGCGGTCTGGCGGATCGAGGTCGAGGACTTCCCCGCGTTCATCGTGGTCGACGACAAGGGCAACGACTTCTTCACCGAGCCCGCCCCGGCGCCCACGTTCACCAGCATTCCGGTCCGGGGCCCCGGCCTGGGCTGACCGGCGGCGGCAGCAGACGGTGCGGAGGGGGCGTCCGAACGGGCGCCCCCTCTCCCGTACAACGGGCACCCCCGTACGTCGATATCAAGCCAATCTCGCGACAGCGGACACCACCTGCCCGACCGGGCCCGGAACAGGCGCGACGGCCTCCATCGCACGCCTGCCGCCCGTCGCGAAGGTCATGCGGGCGCCACGGGCCGGGCGCTTTCAGCTCGCCCGAACGGACACCGTACGAAAAGGCGTTAGGGAACATCCCGCGCCAAAGGCGCCGCGCGCCCCCGCCCCCGCGCCGGGCGGATGGCCAGTCCTGCACCGCCGCTTTCCCGCAGCCCGCCGCCTTCCGGGCTTGCGCCGCGCGGGGGCAACCGCGAAGGGTTATCGAACGTTCCTGACAATCTCCATCGGCCCGACTGCACCGGCCTGATCCGCAGGGCGCCCCACGGCGCCCTGCGGCCTTTCGCCGCGCAGCCACTGCCGAACTCCGGAAAGGCGGACGCCGAATGACTCCGGCCCCCCACCGCAGCCACACCGACGACCTGCTCGCCTTCATCGCCGCCAGCCCCTCGCCGTACCACGTGGTCGCGAGCGCCGCCCAGCGGCTGGAGAAGGCCGGATTCCGCGAGCTGCTCGGCACGGACGACTGGACCGGGGCGACCGGCGGCTGCTTCGTCAGCCGGGCCGGTGCGCTGATCGCCTGGTACGTCCCCGAGGGCGCGCCCGCGCACACCCCGTTCCGGATCGTCGGCACCCACACCGACTCGCCGAACCTGCGCATCAAGCCCGCACCGGACACCGGCAGTTCGGGGTGGCGGCAGATCGGGGTGGAGATCTACGGCGGGGTCCCGCTGAACACCTGGCTCGACCGGGACCTCGGCATCTCCGGCCGGCTCGCCCTGCGCGGCGGCCCGGACGGCACCCCGCGCAGCCGCCTCGTACAGATCGACGAACCGCTGCTCCGCGTACCGCAGTTGGCCATCCACCTGGACCGCACGGTCAACGACGGGGTGGCGCTGGACCGGCAGCGCCACATCGCCCCGATCTGGGCGCTGGGCGACCCGCGCGAGGGCGAACTGCTGCGGCTGGTCGCGGCGGCGGCCGGGGAGGACCCGGCGGACGTGCTGGGCTGGGACCTGATGCTGCACGACGTCCAGCCGCCCGGATACCTGGGCGCCGAGCGGGAGTTCGTCGTCGCGTCCCGGCTGGACAACCAGGTCTCCGTGCACGCCGGGGTGACCGCGCTGGTCGACGCGGCGACCGGGGTCACCGAGCCGTCCTTCGTCCCGGTGTTGGCCGCCTTCGACCACGAGGAGGTCGGCAGCGGTTCCGAGACGGGGGCCCAGAGCCCGCTGCTGGAGCGGGTGCTCTCGCGTTCGGTCGCGGCCCGGGGCGGCAGCGACGAGGACTGGTCGCGGGCGCTGTCGGGGGCGTTCTGCGTCTCCGCCGACATGGCGCACGCGGTGCACCCCAACTACGCGGAGCGCCACGACCCCGACCACCGCCCGCTGCCCAACTGCGGCCCGACGGTCAAGGTGAACGTCAACCAGCGGTACGCCACCGACTCCACCGGCATCGCCCTGTTCACGGCCGCCTGCGAGCGGGCGGGCGCCCCCTGGCAGCCGTTCGTCTCCAACAACGCGATGCCCTGCGGCACGTCGATCGGCCCGCTCACCGCCGCCCGCCTCGGCGTCACCACGGTGGACGTGGGGGTGCCGGGCCTCTCGATGCACTCGGCGCGCGAGCTGTGCGGGGTGAAGGACCCGGCGTATCTGGCGGCGATCCTGGGCGCGGTGATGACGGGCGGCTGACGACGGACGGTGGGTGGCGGAGGACCCGCCACCCACCACCGGAGCCCTCCTACACGAAGCGCTGCTTCGCGCTGCCGTCGCACGTCTGGAGCTTCAGCGGGTCCTTGGCCCCCGCCAGCGTCAGACAGAGCCCGGTAGCGGCGGCCGGGCGGATGGTGCCCGCCTGGCGGACGAACTTCTGGTTGGCCGCGCCCGCGCAGTCCCACACGATGAGCGTGGCGCCCGGGTTGTACTTGGCGCCCGACACGTCCAGGCACCGGTCGTGGCTGAGCGCGGTGCGCAGGGTCTGCGTACCGCCGTCGTACCACCAGTTCTGGTTGCGGCCGCCGTGGCAGTCCCAGCCGCCGATCGCGGTGCCGTTACGGGTCACCGAGGCGGGGACGTCCACACAGGTGCCGGTGGCCTCGTTCTTCACCGGGGTGAACACGTCGTCCCAGGCCGCCCGTTGCAGCACCGGGTTCCCCGTGCTGGCCGGGTCGGCGCAGCTCGCCTCGCGGAGCCCGGAGTCGTACATCTGGGTGAGGCAGGAGGCGAAGGCCCGGTGGCCCGCCGCGTTGGGGTGGAAGGACTGGCGTACGGAGTTCTCGTCCGGGAGTCCGGGCTTGCTCAGGTCGATGTAGAGCCCGCGCGCCCAGGGGGCCTCGCTGCACACCTCGTGGCCGTGGAAGAGGCGGGAGTTGTCGAGGTAGGCGGCTCCGGTGGAGGCGGCCGCCTTGCGCATGCCGGCCTGGAAGGCGGGCACGGCGGTGTTGCGGCCCCAGACGGTGTCGGAGTCGTAGCCCAGGCCCCCGCAGATCAGCTTGCCGGGGAACTTCGGGTTGTCGTAGAAGTCCGGGCCGATCGGGCTCGGGTAGCCCATCAGGACGAGCTTGTAGTCGCTGTTGTCGTACCCGGCGTCGGTCATCACCGTACGCAGGTCACGGACGGTCGCCTCGACTTTGGGGACCAGGGCGTCGACGCGGGCCTGCCAGCCGCCCGCGTACTTGGGCTCGCACGGGCCCTGGAGGCTGATGTAGCGGACCACACAGTCCGTCATGACCGGGCCGAACTGGAGGTCGTCGTTGGCTCCCGCGACCAGGACGACCATCTTGATCCGGGTGTTGCGGGCCTTGATCGCGAGGCTGTCGCTCTGGACCAGCTCGTCGGCGTACTGCTTGTTTCCGCCGATCTTGATGTTCCCGGTATAGGCGCCGGAGCAGGAGACGTTGTACGTGACGTCCGCCGCGATGCCCGTGCGGTGGATGGCGGCCTCCGGCGAGCGGTGGCACCAGTTGTCCGGTCCGTTGGTGCCGGGGTCGTAGGTGCCGACGCCCTCGCCGGAGATCTCGCTGTCGCCCAGGGAGATCAGCCCGGTCTTGCGTTCGGCGAGCGGCCGTTCGGCCGGGCTGCCGTACAGCCGGGTGGCTTCGGCCGCTCGGACCGTTTCCAGCGCGGGCGGGAGAGGAGTCGATGCGATAGTGCTGGTGCCGGTACCCGACTCGGCCGCGCCGGCCGGTCCGGCGACCGCCATCGTGGTGGCGGCCACCGCGAGCGCGGCGGTGACAGCGGCCGTACAGCGGAGCCGGCGAAGGCTGCGGAGCCCTCGAAGTCTGAGCCTGGTGCGCCTCATTGCGCCTCCCGGGTGAGTGGTTACCCCGGGTATTTACTGGCCGGTAGGCGACTTGGGAATACATAGAACAAGACACGTGCTCATCTTTTGCAGGAGGTTTAAACACGATGACCGACACGTCGGCAGATACGTCCGGCTCTGACCGGTTCCGGATCGAACACGACTCGATGGGTGAGGTGAAGGTCCCCGCCCACGCCAAGTGGCGGGCGCAGACCCAGCGGGCGGTGGAGAACTTCCCCATCTCCGGGCAGCGTCTGGAGCGGGCGCACATCGAGGCGCTGGCCCGGATCAAGGGCGCGGCCGCCAAGGTCAACGCCGAGCTGAAGGTGGTGGATCCGGACATCGCGGACGCGATCCAGGAGGCCGCCGCGGAGGTCGCGTCGGGCCGCTGGGACGAGCACTTCCCGGTGGACGTGTTCCAGACGGGCTCCGGCACCTCGTCCAACATGAACACCAACGAGGTCATCGCCACCCTCGCCACCGAGCGCCTGGGCCGCGAGGTCCACCCCAACGACCATGTGAACGCCTCCCAGTCGTCCAACGACGTCTTCCCCTCCTCCATCCACATCGCGGCCACCGCCGCCGTCACAGCCGACCTGATCCCCGCCCTGGACCACCTGGCGGAATCCCTGGGGCGGAAATCGGCCGAGTTCGCGGAGGTCGTGAAGTCCGGCCGTACGCATCTGATGGACGCCACCCCGGTCACCCTCGGCCAGGAGTTCGGCGGCTACGCGGCCCAGATCCGCTACGGAGTGGCGCGGCTGCAGGCCTCCCTCCCCCGCCTCGCCGAACTCCCCCTGGGCGGTACGGCGGTGGGCACCGGCATCAACACCCCGCCCGGCTTCTCCGCCGCCGTGATCGCCGAGGTCGCCTCGGCCACCGGGCTGCCGCTGACCGAGGCCCGCGACCACTTCGAGGCGCAGGGCACCCGGGACGGTCTTGTGGAGACCTCCGGCCAGCTCCGGACGATCGCGGTCTCGCTGACGAAGATCTCCAACGACCTGCGCTGGATGGCCTCCGGCCCGCGCACCGGCCTCGCCGAGATCAACCTCCCCGACCTCCAGCCCGGCTCGTCGATCATGCCCGGCAAGGTCAACCCGGTCATCCCGGAGGCCGTCCTCATGGTCGCCGCCCAGGTCACCGGGAACGACGCCACGGTCGCCACGGCGGGCGCGGCCGGCAACTTCGAGCTGAACGTGATGCTCCCGGTCATCGCGAAGAACCTGCTGGAGTCCGTACGGCTGCTCGCCAACGCCTCCCGGCTGCTGGCCGACCGCACGGTGGACGGCATCACCGCCAACGTGGAGCGGGCCCGCGCCTACGCGGAGTCCTCCCCCTCGGTGGTCACCCCGCTCAACAAGTACATCGGGTACGAGGAGGCGGCGAAGGTCGCCAAGCAGTCCCTCAAGGACGGCACGACGATCCGCGAGACCGTCCTGGCCTCGGGCTATGTCGAGCGCGGCGACCTCACCGTGGAGCAACTGGACGAGGCGCTGGACGTGTTGCGGATGACACGGCCGTGACGCCTGGGTCACCCGGGGCCCGTGGGGGCACCCGGGTGACCCACCCCGGGCCGCCCGGGCACACCGGGTGACCTGAGTCGCAGCGGGCGGGCGCGGACGCTCCGTAAGATCCATCTATGACAGGTACGGGAGAGTGCGCACGCTGGGCGCCGGGGGACCAGATCCTCTGGCGCTACCGCGACAACGGCCGGGCCCAGCGGGCGCCCGGAGCCCCGCCCGTGCACATCTGCCGCCCGGTGACCGTCGTCCAGGACACCGCCGAGCTGCTCGCCGTCTGGATGGCACCCGGCACCGAATGCGTACGGCCCGTGCTGGCCAACGGCACGCAGGTGCACGCCGAGCCGCTCGCCACCCGCTACACCGCGCCGCGCACCACCGCGCGCTCCACCTGGTTCGGCACGGGGGTGCTGAAGCTGGCCAGGCCCGGGGACCCCTGGTCGGTCTGGCTGTTCTGGGACCGGGGCTGGCTCTTCCGGAACTGGTACGTGAATCTGGAGGAGCCGCACCTGCGGTGGGCCGGAGGGGTGGATTCCGAGGATCACTTTCTCGACATCTCCGTGAACCCGGACCGGAGCTGGAAGTGGCTCGACGAGGACGAGTTCGCGCAGGCGCAGCACGTCGGCCTGATGGACCGGGAGACCGCCGCGGGCGTCCGGGAGGCGGGCCGGGCGGCGGTCGAGGTGATCACCGGGTGGGGCTCGCCGTTCCGGGACGGCTGGGAGCACTGGCGGCCCGATCCGCGGTGGCAGGTTCCGCCGCTGCCGGATGACTGGGACCGCACCCCTGCCCATATGCCGTCGTGAGACCCTGGACGCACCCCCCGGGGGCCCGGTCGGCAGGCCCGGCTCCCTGAGGGACACACCGGATCTGACCACAAGTCATCGCACCGGTCGTGCGGCACCACGGGCCACGGACCCGGACGGACCGCCCGGTCGCAGGACCACCACGAGGGGGTGGAGACGTGTTCGCTGCCCGCTGCCGCCTCACCGCGACCAGACCGGCGCCCGCGCGGAACGTCGTCCTCCGGCCATCTCGCGGACGCACGGTTTCGGCCCCGCGTGCGAGGGCATCCGCAGACAGCCGTTGTCCTCATCGCGGTCGCCGGGGCACAGTGGCGCCCCACGAGGCGACTGCCTCATACAACCGGCCCGGACGGACGGAATCCCACGCGTGACGGAGCACCCCACCTCCCACGAAGGCCGGCAGCCTCTCGCGGCACGGCAGCAGGAGCGCACCCGGCCCCGGCAGCAGGACGCGGCGGCCGCGGCCGCCGCTGCCGCGATCCCGTCGCCGGCCGCCGCGCCGAACCCCGGGCCCGGGCCGGCCGCCGTCGCCGAGGCGCAGGCGGCCACCCGCCGCGAGGGCGACCGGCTGCGCTTCGTCGGGGCCGCGACCCGGCGCATCGCCCGCGGCATAGACCTGGACGAGATCGTGCTGGGCCTGTGCCGGGCGAGCGTGCCGACGTTCTCCGACGCGATCCTGGTCTACCTGCGCGACCCGCTGCCGGTCGGCGACGAGCGGCCGGTGAGCCCGTTCGTGCTGCGGCTGCGCCGCTCCGACCGGCTCCGGCACACCGACGAGGAGGGCGGCGAGGCGGGCCCGGAGAGCGAGCGGCTGCGGCCGCTGCTCAGCGACCCGACAGCCGACCTGATGCCCGCCGCCGAGCTGTGCGAGGTGCGGGCGGGCGGAGCGCTGGCCGAGGTGCTGCGCGGGGTGCGGCCGGTCTTCGGTGACTCGGCGGCGGCCCGGGCGGCGCTGCCCGAGCTGCTGGGCGCCGGGCGTCCGGTCCCCACCGGCCACCGGGCGATCCTCGCCCCGCTGCGCGGCAGACGCCGGGTGATCGGCGCGGCGGTCTTCGTACGGTCCACCGAGCGGGCCGCGTTCGAGGCCAGTGACCTGCTGGTGGCCGCGCAGTTGGCGACGCACACCGCGCTCGGCATCGACAAGGCCGTGCTGTACGGGCGCGAGGCCTACATCGCGGACGAGCTCCAGCGCACGATGCTCCCCGACTCGCTCCCGCAGCCCACCGGCGTACGCCTCGCCTCGCGCTACCTCCCGGCGGCCGAGACGGCCCGGGTCGGCGGGGACTGGTACGACGCGATCCCGCTGCCCGGCAGCCGGGTCGCGCTGGTCGTCGGGGATGTGATGGGCCACTCCATGACCTCCGCCGCGATCATGGGCCAGCTGAGGACGACCGCCCAGACCCTCGCCCAGCTCGACCTGCCGCCGCAGGAGGTGCTGCACCACCTGGACGAGCAGGCGCAACGCCTCGGCAGCGACCGCATGGCGACCTGCCTGTACGCGGTCTACGACCCGGTCGCGCACCGGATCACCATCGCCAACGCCGGCCACCCGCCGCCCGTCCTGCTCCACCTGGGCGGCCGGGCCGAGGTGCTGCGGGTGCCGCCGGGCGCCCCGATCGGGGTGGGCGGGGTCGACTTCGAGGCCGTGGAGCTGGACGCCCCGGCCGGTGCCACGCTGCTGCTGTACACCGACGGGCTGGTCGAGTCCCGGCTGCGGGACGTGTGGACGGGGATCGAGCAGCTGCGGGAGCGCCTGGCGGCGACCGCCCAGCTCACCGGGGACGATCACTCCCCGCCGCTGGAGGCCCTCTGCGACGACGTGCTCGACATGCTGGGCCCGGGCGACCGGGACGACGACATCGCGCTGCTCGCCGCCCGCTTCGACGGGATCGCGCCGAGCGACGTGGCGTACTGGTATCTGGAGCCGGAGGACGCGGCTCCGGGCCGGGCCCGCAGGCTGGCGCGGCGGGCGCTCGCCCGGTGGGGCCTGGAGGAGATGTCCGACGAGGTGGAGCTGCTGGTCAGCGAGGTCGTCACCAACGCGGTGCGCTATGCGGAGCGGCCGGTGACGCTGCGGCTGCTGCGGACGGACATCCTGCGCTGCGAGGTGGGCGACGACTCCCCGCAGCTGCCCCGGCAGCGCCGGGCGCGGGAGACGGACGAGGGCGGGCGCGGGCTGTTCCTGGTGAACCGGCTGGCCCGGCGGTGGGGCGCGACGCGGCTGTCGACGGGCAAGGTCGTCTGGTTCGAGATGGCGACGCGCAGCTGACGCGTATGAATGTGGAGAGGGGCGGTGCCGATGTCGGCACCGCCCCTCTCCGTCATACGCGGGTCATACGCGCGCGGTCACTCCCCGAGGAGTCCGCCGCCGCCGGGCCGCTCGCCCGGCTGCCCGTCGCTCTCCCCGGGCTGCGGCGGCAGCTCGGGGCTCTTGGTCGGCGGGACGGTGGGCGGCGTGATGGTCGGCGGGGCCGAAGGGGTCGGCGGCGACGACGGAGGAGTCTCGCTGGGCGTCTCGCTCGGGGTCTTGGACGGCGTCTTCGACGGGGTGGGCTCCTCGGACGGGGTGGGCTCCTCGGACGGCGTCTTCGACGGGGTGGGCGGCGGCGGGACCTCGCCGCGCTCCACGTCCTGGAGGTCGAACTGCGCGTCCGAGCCGCCGCCCAGGGCACCGAGGGTGTAGTCCGCCCAGATCCGGGCCGGGAAGCCACCGCCGTTGGCCCGGCCGGAGTTGGCCGTACCGGTGAGGGAGACCTGCTTGCGGCCGCCGTCGCCCTCGCCGAACAGGGCGACGACCGTGGTCAGTTCGGGGGTGTACCCGGCGAACCAGGCCGACTTGTTCTCCTCCGACGTGCCCGTCTTGCCCGCCGCCTGGTAGGCGGAGGTGTTGGCCGCGCTGCCGGAGCCCGACTTCACGACGCCGGTGAGCGCTGAGGTCACGGTGTCGGCCGACGCGCGGCTGATCACCTGCTCCTTCTTGGGCGCCTCCGGCTTCACCGTACGGTCGCGGTGCTCGGCGGACTGGAGGATGTGCGGGGTGACCTTGCGGCCGTGGTTGTCGAGGGTCGCGTAGACCCCGGCCATGTCCCAGGTGGAGGCGTTCATGGTGCCGAGGGTGACGGCGGGGCGCTCGGGGAAGTTCTTGTCCGGTACGCCGAGGTCCAGCGCGGTCCGCTTGGTGGCGGCGGGCGTCACGTCCACGATCATCTGCGCGAAGACGGAGTTGACCGAGCTGTTCATGGCCTTCTGGACGGAGATCGGGCCGTAGCTCCGGTCGTCCTCGTTCTGCGGGGCGAAGGGGGTGTCGCTGCCGACGACGGGCCGCTTGCTGGTGCCGTCGTAGATGGTGTTGAGCCCGATCAGGTTGCCGTTCTGGGTCTTCGACTCGTTCTCCAGGGCCGCTGCGAGCACCAGCGGCTTGAAGGTGGAGGCCGGCTGGTAGTCCTGGCGGGTGGCGTTGCTGATGTAGTGCTTGACGTAGTCCTCGCCGCCGTACAGCGCGACGACCTTGCCGGTCTTCGGGTCGACGGAGGTCGCGCCGGCCTGGACGGTGGCGTCGATCTTGCTGCCCTTCCGGTCCAGCTTGGACTCCAGCTCCTTCTCCACCGACTTCTCCAGCTGCTGCTGGCGCTTCTTGTCGACGGTGAGGGTGAACGTCCAGCCGCCGGCCTCACGGTCCTCGGCGGAGATGCCCTGCTTGTCGAGCTCCTTGTTGACCGCCTCGACGAGATAGCCGGTCTGGCCCTCCATGCCCTGGGCGGGCTTGGGCTTCTGCGGCTTGGGGAACTCCTGCTTCGCGCGCTCGGCCTCGCTGAGCCAGCCCATCTCGACCATGTTCTTCAGCGTGTAGGCCCAGCGGTCCTTGACCAGGCGCTTGCCGGTGGGAGTGGCGGTGGCCCAGTCGTACTGGCTGGGGGCCTGGAGGAGCGAGGCGAGGTAGGCGCCCTGGGAGACGTTCAGGTCCTTGGCGTCGATGCCGTAGTACGCCTGGGCGGCCGCCTGGATGCCGCTGGCGCCGCGTCCGTAGTAGGCGGTGTTGATGTACCCGGCGAGGATCTGGCCCTTGGACTGGTCCTGGTCGACCTTGAGCGAGATCACCAGCTCCTGGAGCTTGCGGGTGATCGTCGGGTCCTGCGTCAGGTAGTAGTTCTTCACGTACTGCTGGGTGATGGTCGAGCCACCCTGCTTGCCCTTGCCGCTGAGCGTGTTGAGCAGCGCGCGGGTCGTGCCCTTGAGGTCGATGCCGTCGTCCTCGTAGAAGGTCTTGTTCTCCGCGGCGACGAAGGTGTGCTGCACCTCCTTGGGCACCTGGGCCAGGTCGACGATCTGCCGGTTGACGCCGCTGTTGGACCGGGCGAGCACGGTGCCGTCGCTGTACTGGTAGACGTTGCTCTGCCGCTCGGCCAGCTCGTTGGGGGCGGGGACGTCGACGTACAGGTAGAGCGCGCCGAAGGCGCCCATGCCCAGCAGGACGATCCCGAAGAACGTACCCAGCAGCTTCTTCCACGTGAAGAGTCTGCGTATGCCGCCGCTCTTCGCAGCCCGGCGCGACCCTCGCGCCTGGGCTCGTCGCGCATCCGCTCGACCCATTGCTGTGTTGCTCCCGCTTCTCTGCTCGACCGGCTCGCTCGGTTCACCCGATTCCGTTCAGACCTGCCAGCTAACACCGTCGGCAGAGACGAAAGGCAAGCGATCCGGTCTTTTCCGGACGTGACAATCAGCACCCGTTCCCTAGGGAACCGACTCCCCAGGGGTGCGCAAGGTTGCGAGAACCGTTAATGTGAAATCACATTGATAGCGCGGCACGAGCCGCACGGAACGGGGGAACCCATGACCGCACAGCACGACGGCCACCACCCGGACGCATCGGCGGCCGCCCTCGACATCGACGCCCCCGACATGCCCGAGCCGCAGGTCACGGAGGTCACCGCCCATTCGATCCCGGGCGGCCTGGGGCTGCTGCTGACGGTGTTCGGGGTGTTCGCCGGGGTCGGCCTCGCCATCGTCGGCGGGGTGATCGGGGCGGGCGGCAACAACGCCGTCGGCGTCCCGCTCCTCATCCTCGGGGTGCTCCTGGTGATCACCTCGTTCTTCTGCATGAGCGGTGTGAAGATGGTCGCTCCGGGCGAGGCCCGGGTGATACAGCTCTTCGGCCGGTACGTCGGCACCATCCGCGCCGACGGGCTGCGTTGGATCAACCCGCTGACCTCCAGCCAGAAGATCTCCACCCGGATCCGCAACCACGAGACCGCCGTCCTCAAGGTCAACGACGCCTACGGCAACCCGATCGAACTGGCCGCGATCGTCGTCTGGAAGGTCGAGGACACCGCCCAGGCCCTCTTCGAGGTCGACGACTTCCTGGAGTTCGTCGCCACCCAGACCGAGGCGGCGGTCCGGCACATCGCGATCGAGTACCCGTACGACGCCCACGAGGAGGAGGGCCTCTCGCTGCGCGGCAACGCGGAGGAGATCACCGAGAAGCTGGCCGTCGAGCTGACCGCCCGGGTGAAGGCGGCGGGCGTCCTGATCATCGAGTCCCGCTTCAGCCACCTCGCGTACGCCCCCGAGATCGCCTCCGCCATGCTCCAGCGCCAGCAGGCCGGCGCGGTCGTCGCCGCCCGCAAGCAGATCGTCGAGGGCGCGGTGGGCATGGTCGAGATGGCCCTGGACCGGATCGCCGAGCAGGGCATCGTGGAGCTGGACTCCGAGCGGAAGGCGGCCATGGTCAGCAATCTGATGGTGGTGCTGTGCGGTGACCGCGCGGCCCAGCCGGTCCTCAACACGGGCAGCCTCTACCAGTGACGGACCAGACGCCGCCCCGGCGGACGCCGGCCTCCCGGCCGCAGCAGCGCAAGCAGATGCTGCTGCGGCTGGACCCCGCGGTGCACGACGCGCTGGCCCGCTGGGCCTCCGACGAGCTGCGCAGCGCCAACGCGCAGATCGAGTTCCTGCTGCGCCGGGCGCTGAAGGAGGCGGGGCGGCTGCCGGGGTCGGCGGCGCCGATCGCCCGCCGGGGCCGGCCTCCGAAGCGGCCGCCGGAGGAGCCCTAGAGACCCCGCACCGCATGCCGGAGGCGCCCCGGAGACCCACGCCGCAAGCCAGAGGCGCCCTGGAGACCGGCACCGCAGGCCAGGGGCACCTTTCGGACGTGTATACATGCCGGGTATACACCCCGTGTACAGTGCTCCCCATGTCTATCGGTCACACCCTCCTCGGGCTCCTGGAGTCCGGCCCCCGCCACGGCTACGACCTGAAGCGGACCTTCGACGAGAAGTTCGGCCAGGACCGCCCCCTCCACTACGGCCAGGTCTACTCGACGATGTCCCGCCTCCTGAAGAACGGACTCGTCGAGGTCGACGGCGTCGAGAGCGAAGGAGGGCCCGAGCGCAAGCGGTACGCCATCACGGACGCCGGGATCACCGATGTCTCGCGCTGGCTCATGCAGCCCGAGAAGCCGGAGCCGTACCTCCAGTCGACCCTCTACACCAAGGTCGTCCTGGCGCTCCTCACCGACCGCAGCGCCTCCGACCTGCTGGACTCCCAGCGTTCGGAGCACCTGCGGATGATGCGCATCCTCACCGACCGCAAGCGCAAGGGCGACCTCGCCGACCAGCTGATCTGCGACCACGCCCTGTTTCACCTGGAAGCCGATCTGCGATGGCTGGAACTGACCGCCGCCCGCCTCGGCCAGCTCGCCAAGGTGGTGGCCCCGTGATCCCCGAAGGCTCCCTGCTCGCCGCGCACGACCTGCGCAAGACCTACGGCGCGACGCCCGCCCTGGACGGCGCCTCGTTCTCCGTGCACCCAGGAGAGGTCGTCGCCGTGATGGGCCCCTCCGGCTCCGGCAAGTCGACCCTGCTGCACTGTCTGGCCGGGATCATCACCCCGGACTCCGGCACCATCACCTACGCCGGCCGCGAGCTCTCCGCGATGTCGGACGCCGAGCGCAGCGCCCTGCGCCGCAGCGACTTCGGCTTCGTCTTCCAGTTCGGCCAGCTCGTGCCGGAGCTGACCTGCGTGGAGAACGTCGCGCTGCCGCTGCGGCTCAACGGGGTGAAGCGCAAGGCCGCCGAGCGCACCGCCCGGGAGTGGATGGAGCGCCTGGAGGTCGAGGACACCGCCGGCAAGCGCCCCGGCGAGGTCTCCGGCGGCCAGGGCCAGCGCGTCGCCGTGGCCCGCGCCCTGGCGGCCTCCCCGAAGGTGATCTTCGCGGACGAGCCGACCGGCGCCCTGGACTCCCTCAACGGCGAGCGGGTGATGGAGCTGCTCACCGAGGCCGCCCGCTCCTCCAACGTCGCGGTCGTCCTGGTCACCCACGAGGCCCGGGTCGCCGCCTACTCCGACCGTGACGTCACCGTGCGCGACGGCCGGGCCCGTGACCTGGAGCACGCCGTATGACGCTGCTCGACTCCCGTACCGCTCCGGCCGCCGGGCAGGACCGCCCGCAGCCGCCCTCGCGGGGCGCGGCCACCCTCCGGGACCTCGGCCTCGGCATCCGGTTCGCCGCCGCCGGGGGCCGCGAGGGCTGGATCCGTACGCTGCTGACGGCGGTCGGCGTCGGCCTCGGGGTCGCGCTGCTGCTGCTCGCCTCCTCCGTACCGCACATGCTGGACGAACGCTCCGCGCGGGACCAGGCGCGCAGCGAGACGCGGATCTCCGGCTCACCGGACACGAACGCGCCGAAGTCCGACACCTCGGTGGTCCGGATCAACACGACCACCGAGTACCACGACCGCACCATCGAGGGCTATCTGATGCGCGCCGACGGCACGGCGCCTGTCCGCCCGCCGGGCCTCGACCGCTTCCCCGCGGCGGACGAGATGGCGGTCTCCCCCGCGCTGAAGGAGCTGCTCGCCGCCCCCGGGAACGAGCTGCTGCGCGAGCGGCTGCCGTACGAGATCACGGGCACGATTCGAGACGCCGGGCTGCGCTCGCCCGGTGAACTCCTCTACTACGCGGGCAGCGACACCCTGACGCCCGCCTCGGGCGGCCACCGGATCGCCGGGTACGGGGACACCCGCGCGGGCGATCCGCTGCCGCCGCTGCTGATCGTGCTGACCGTCATGGTCTGTGTCGTGCTGCTGGTGCCGGTCGCGATCTTCATCGCCACCGCCGTACGGTTCGGCGGCGACCGGCGCGACCGCAGGCTCGCCGCGCTGCGCCTGGTCGGCGCCGACATCCGCTCGACCCGGCGCATCGCCGCCGGGGAGGCGCTGTTCGGCGCGGTCCTCGGGCTGCTGATCGGGCTGGGCTTCTTCCTGGTGGGGCGGCAGTTCGTCGGCGCGGTGGAGATCTGGGACGTCAGCGCGTTCCCGGCGGACCTGGTGCCCGACCCTCTGCTCGGTGTGCTGATCACCGTCGCCGTGCCGCTCACCGCCGTGCTCGTCACGCTGGTCGCGATGCGCTCGGTGGTGATCGAACCGCTCGGCGTCGTACGGCGTGGGCGTGACCGGGGCCGCCGGCTCTGGTGGCGCCTGCTGATGCCGGCCGCGGGTCTGGCGGTGCTCGGCTTCACGGGCCGGGTCGACGAGTACACCTACGCCCCCGTCAATCCGTACCTGATCGCGACGGGCGCCGTGCTGGTGCTGGTCGGGCTCGCCCTGCTGCTGCCGTGGCTGGTCGAGGCCTGCGTGAACCGGCTGCGCGGCGGCCCGGTGCCCTGGCAGCTCGCCACCCGCAGGCTCCAGTCGAGCAGCGGGGCCGCGTCCCGCGCGGTCAGCGGGGTCACGGTGGCGGTGGCGGGAGCGATCGCCCTCCAGATGATGTTCGCCGCGATGAACGCCGACTTCAACCGGATGACCGGCCAGGACCCCTCGCGGGCCCAGTTCGCCGGGTACTCCGAGGACGTCACGGGCGAGGCGGCCACCGCGGCCATCGAGCAGTTCCGCGCCACCGAGGGGGTGGAGGTGGTGATCGGTTCCGTGCAGGCGTACGCGTCCAAGCCGGGCGTCTACGCCGAGGACGACGTCCCGCCCACCACCTCCGTCACCGTCGGCACCTGTGAAACCCTGCGCGAGCTGGCCCGGATCGGCGCCTGTCAGGACGGGGACACCTTCGTCGTCCACCCGCCGGGCGACAAGGACATGTCCCAATGGGTCGACCAGGCCGCCCGCAAGGGCAAGGTGGTCGAGATCGGCTCCGGGTACGGCAAGCCGCTGCGGTGGACGCTGCCCGCCGACTCCCCGACCGTGCAGGGCCGCAAGGACCCGATGGGCGACACGCACTACGGGATCATGGCCACCACCGGCGCGATCGACGCGAGCACGCTGCCCGGCGCGCAGATCACCGCCCAGATCCGGGTCGACAAGAGCGTGCCGGACGTCGCCGAGCACGTACGGAACACGGCGGCCCGGATCGATCCCGGCATGCGCTTCGTCACCCTCGACTCGGTGGAGCGCGACCGGCAGTACGCCAGCATCCAGACCGGCCTCCAGGTCGGCGCGAGTGTGGTGCTGCTGCTGATCGCCGCCTCGATGCTGGTCTCCCAGCTGGAGCAGTTGCGCGAGCGGAAGCGGCTGCTGTCGGTGCTGGTCGCCTTCGGCACCCGGCGTACGACGCTGAGCTGGTCGGTCCTCTGGCAGACCGCCGTCCCCGTCGTCCTCGGCCTGGCGGTGGCGGTCGCGGGCGGACTGGGGCTGGGCGCGACACTCGCCTGGATGATCCACAAGAGCGTCTCCGACTGGTGGCTCTTCCTGCCGCTGACGGGGGCCGGGGCGGGGCTGATCCTGCTGGTGACGGCGTTGTCGCTGCCCTCGCTGTGGCGGCTGATGCGGCCGGACGGGCTGCGGACGGAGTAGCGGGAGCAGCGGGAGCGGGCCGGTGCGGCCAGGAGGAACTCTCCTGCCCGCACCGGCCCTTCCGCTCATACGAGACGTACCGGCAGCGGCTCCATCGCCCCGCGCAGCGCTGCGGCGAACTCCTCGAACTCGCCGCCCCGCGCCGACCCGGTCCGCATCGCCAGCGCCACCCGCCGGGTGGGGGCCGGGTGGGCGAAGTACCCGGTGGCCAGGGCGTCGTTGCGCGCGGTCTCCACCGTGACGGCGGTGCGCGGCAGCAGCGTCACCCCGAGCCCGCCCGCGACCAGCTGGACGAGGGTGGAGAGCCCGGCGGCGGTCGTGGTGACCGGCGCCCCCTCCGTACGCCCGGCCTCCCGGCAGATGTCGAGGGCCTGGTCGCGCAGGCAGTGGCCCTCGTCCAGGAGGAGCAGCGGCAGCTCCCGCAGCGCGTCGCGCGGGATGTCGGCGCGGCCGCCGAGCCAGTGGTCCTGCTCCATGACCAGCACGAAGTCCTCGTCGAAGAGCGGGATCTCGCTCACTCCGGGGACCCCGAGCGGCACGGCGAGGAGCAGCAGGTCCAGGCGTCCGGCGGCGAGCCCCTCCAGCAGCGAGGAGGTCTGCTCCTCATGGACCTGGAGGTCGAGGTCCGGGTAGCGGTCGTGGACGAGCCGGAGCACGGTGGGCAGCAGATACGGGGCGACGGTCGGGATCACACCGAGCCGGAGCACCCCGGTGAACGGCGCCCGGGCGGCCTCCGCCTCCTCCATCAGCGCGGCGACGGCCTCCAGCACGACACCGGTCCGCGCCGCGAGCCGCTCCCCGGCGGGCGAGAGCAGCACCTTGCGCGTCGTACGCTCGATGAGCTGGACACCCAGTGCCTCCTCCAGGGTGGAGACGGCTCCGGAGAGTGCCGGCTGACTCATCCCGATTGCTGCCGCCGCGTCCCGGAAGTGCAGATGTTCCGCCACCGCCGCGAAGGCGCGGAGCTGCGACAGGCTGGGCTGCTTGGCGGACTGCCTGGCTGGCTTCTGAGGGCGTATGCCCGGTTTCCCCTGGCCCACTGATAGGCACCTCCGATCATCACGACCGAGTGTAGCTATTTCCCTGATCAATGCACTCTGTGCCAAGGTGGATCTCGTCCAACCCTCAGGAAATCTCCCCAAAGGGGAATTTCCTAACGCTGCAAGGAGAGCGCGTGCTCACTGTCGGTGACAAGTTCCCCGAGTTCGACCTGACTGCTTGTGTTTCGCTGGAGAGCGGCAAGGAGTTCGAGCAGATCAACCACAAGACCTACGAGGGCAAGTGGAAGATCGTCTTCGCGTGGCCGAAGGACTTCACCTTCGTGTGCCCCACCGAGATCGCCGCCTTCGGCAAGCTGAACGAGGAGTTCGCCGACCGGGACGCCCAGGTCCTCGGCTTCTCCGGTGACTCCGAGTTCGTGCACCACGCCTGGCGCAAGGACCACCCGGACCTGACCGACCTGCCCTTCCCGATGCTGGCCGACTCGAAGCACGAGCTCATGCGTGACCTCGGCATCGAGGGCGAGGACGGCTTCGCGCAGCGCGCCGTCTTCATCGTCGACCAGAACAACGAGATCCAGTTCACGATGGTGACCGCCGGTTCCGTGGGCCGTAACCCCAAGGAGGTCCTGCGGGTCCTCGACGCCCTGCAGACCGACGAGCTGTGCCCGTGCAACTGGACCAAGGGCGAGAACACCCTCGACCCGGTCGCGCTCCTCTCGGGCGAGTGAGCTGATACCCATGGCTCTCGATGAACTCAAGTCCGCCATACCGGACTTCGCCAAGGACCTGAAGCTGAACCTCGGTTCGGTCATCGGCAACAGCGACCTCCCGAAGCAGCAGCTCTGGGGCACCGTGCTGGCCTGCGCGATCGCCTCGCGCTCGCCGAAGGTGCTGCGTGAGCTGGAGCCCGAGGCGAAGGCCAACCTCTCCGCCGAGGCGTACACCGCGGCGAAGTCGGCGGCCGCCATCATGGCGATGAACAACGTCTTCTACCGGACCCGGCACCTGCTGTCGGACCCGGAGTACGGCACGCTCCGCGCGGGCCTGCGGATGAACGTCATCGGCAACCCGGGCGTGGAGAAGGTCGACTTCGAGCTGTGGTCGCTCGCCGTCTCCGCGATCAACGGCTGCGGCCAGTGCCTGGACTCCCACGAGCAGGTGCTCCGCAAGGCCGGCGTGGACCGCGAGACCATCCAGGAGGCCGTCAAGGTCGCCTCGGTGATCCAGGCGGTCGGTGTGACCCTCGACGCCGAGGCCGTACTCGCCGAGTAGTCACCCGCACCACCCCTGATACGAGGAAGAGCCCCGAGGACGACCGACCGTCCCCGGGGCTCTTTCCGTATGTACGCCTACTTCTCCGGCGGTTCGCTCCCGGGCGGCTCCGTGGGCTCGGCGGTGGTGACGGGCCCGTCGCCCGGCTCGTCCGCCACCGGCTGCGGCTGCGGCTGCGGTGCGGCGGGCGGCGGCGTCGGGGCGACCCCCAGCGCGGTGGCCCCGTGCTGTCCGCCGACCGGGGCGGGGGTCGCGTACGACCGCAGATAGCCGACCACCGTGTTGACCACGGCGACCAGCGGTACGGCGACCACCGCGCCGCCGATGCCCGCGACCAGGCCGCCCGTCGCCACCGCGAGGACCACGGCCAGCGGGTGCACCCGCACCGCCCGGCCGAGGATGAACGGCTGGAGGATGTGGCCCTCGATCTGCTGCACCGCGAGCACCACCACCAGCACCATCAGCGCGGTGAACACGCCCTCGGTGACCAGCGCGACGACCACCGCCAGCGCCCCGGAGACCACGGCACCCAGCAGCGGGATGAAGGCGAACAGGAAGATGAACACGGCCAGCGGCACTGCGAGCGGCACATTGAGGAAGTAGAGGCCGAGGCCGATGAAGATGGCGTCGATCAGGGCGACCAGCACCGTGCCGCGCACGTAGGCGGTCAGGGTCCGCCAGGCGCGCGGCCCGGCCCCCGCGA
Organism: Streptomyces cyaneofuscatus; assembly: GCF_000718135.1. Classification (GTDB taxonomy): domain Bacteria; phylum Actinomycetota; class Actinomycetes; order Streptomycetales; family Streptomycetaceae; genus Streptomyces; species Streptomyces cyaneofuscatus. The sequence goes on from NZ_JOEM01000001.1 coordinate 338,912, forward strand.
CCCCGGGGCGGGCCTGGGCGGGCACCAGCTTCAGCGACCACTCCCAGATGCGCCGGCCGTCGTAGAGCAGGAAGAGCGTGGAGAACATCGCCAGCAGCAGGCCGGTAAGGAACTCCACCATGAAGGTGACGCCCTGGAGCCCGGCGGAGGTGATCTCCTCCGTGTTGGTGCCGATGGTGTCGTTGAGGTTCTTGGCGATGTCGTTGATCTGCGACTCGGTGACGTGGAAGGGGCTGTCCAGCAGCCAGCGCTTCAACTCGTCGATGCCGTCGCGGACCCGGTCGGAGAGCGTGTCGAGGTTCTCCATGACCTGCCACACCACGAACCAGCCGACCAGGCCGATGATGACGAACCCGAGCACCGCGGTCACCGCGGTGGCGAGCCCGTGCGGCAGCCCGAACCGCTTGAGCCGTACGACGGTCGGCTGGAGCATCGCCGTGATGAGCAGGGCGGCGGAGAAGGCCAGGACGACGAGCTGTACGGCGGTGATGATCTGCATCAGCACCCAGAGGGTCCCCGCGAGGACGAGCAGCCGCCACCCGGCCTCGGCCGCGACCCGCATCCCCCACGGGATCGCGGCGACGGGATCGGGCTTGGCGGCGACGGAGGGGGCGTACGTGGGGGGCGCGGGAACCTGCCCGGGGTCGTCCGGGGCGGCGTCGGCCGCCCCCGTCACCCCGAGGGGGTCGTCATCGGCGGCGGCGCGCTCCCGGCGCTCTTCCAGGCGTGCGCCCAGCTCCGTCAGTTCGGACCCGAAGCGGCCCAGCCAGCCCGGTAGTTTCGACATGTCTCTTTCCCTTCCCCCATCTTCGCTCCCCAGCGCTGCCATGGATCGCCGGATGCGACCGTACACGCGCGAGGCCCCCCACCGCGTTCGCGGTGAGGGGCCTCGGGGGAGCTTGAAGCTCTAGTACCAGTTGTTGGCCTGCCAGAAGGACCAGGCGCCGCACGGGGAGCCGTAGCGGCTGTCCATGTAGCTGAGGCCCCACTTGATCTGGGTGGCCGGGTTGGTCTGCCAGTCGGCGCCGGCGGAGGACATCTTGTGGCCCGGGAGGGCCTGCATCAGTCCGTACGCGCCGGAGGACGGGTTGGTCGCGCGGTAGTTCCAGGTCGACTCGTGGTTCACGATGTTGCTGAAGCACTGGAACTGGTCCGCGGGGACCATCTGACGGGCCATCGCCTGCACCTGGGCCACGGTGTACGAGCCCTGCGCGGAGAACGAGGAGGCGTCGCGGACGGAGGACCGGCTGGCACGCTCGGCCGCTTCCTTCTTCTCCTTCTCCGCCTTCTCCTCGGCCAGCCGCTCGGCCTCGGCCTTCGCCTCGGCCGCCGCCTTCTTGGACTTGGCGTCCTTGGCGGCCTGGAGACGGGCGGACTCCTCGGCCGACTTCTTCGCGGCGGAGTCGGCCGCGGATGCCTGGGCATCGGCCTGCTGCGTCAGCGAAGCGGTCTGGACCTGGGCCTGCTGGCCCGCGGGGATGTCTGCGAGCAGCGTGGTGTCGGCTGCGGCAGCCTCGAAGTTGTTGTCGTCGGCGGCAGGTGCGCCGCCCGCAGCAACGCCTACGACGGCGCCAACGGTGGTGACCGCAGTGGCAGATGCCACGGCGAACCCCCGGACCGAGATCCGGCTCACATGGTGTCCTTCCAGCATCGTCCGCTTAGGTGACCTCGCGGGCGCGTTCGTGCCCCTGGCTCTGGCCTCCCTACTGCGTGGGTCACGGGAGGCACGGGCCCGTTGGGCGATCCCGGTGGAGGGGTCGCCGCGTGGTGCTCGCGGGCGGCATACGACGGTTACGTGTGGAGTTGTGTGGTGCGTGGCGCCTCTGGAGGTGCCCAAGTGTCGTATGCGGGGCCTGACGGAAGCAAGACTCTGCCGGACGGGGATGCCAGGGGGCAATTCTGTGTTGCGTGGGAAAGGTCACACCCCGTTTGGGCCATCCGTTTTACGGAAATGACGGCGCAACACGATGCCGCCCGGCTAAGCTCTTTGGCTCGCCGGGCGGCACGAACAAGGACATGCAGGTCAGATGTGGCCTTCCTCCAGCATTTCGGTCACCAGTGCGGCGATCTGGGAACGCTCCGAACGCGTGAGCGTCACATGGGCGAAGAGCGGATGACCCTTCAGCTTCTCGACCACGGCGACGACTCCGTCGTACCGGCCGACCCGGAGGTTGTCCCGCTGGGCCACGTCATGGGTGAGCACCACACGGGAATTCGCCCCGATCCGGGACAACACGGTCAGCAGGACGTTCCGTTCGAGGGACTGCGCCTCGTCCACGATCACGAACGCGTCGTGGAGCGAGCGGCCGCGGATGTGGGTGAGCGGCAGGACCTCCAGCATCCCGCGCCCCAGCACCTCCTCGATGACCTCGCGCCCGGCGACCGCCGAGAGCGTGTCGAAGACCGCCTGCGCCCAGGGGCTCATCTTCTCGGCCTCGCTGCCGGGGAGGTAGCCGAGCTCCTGGCCGCCCACCGCGTACAGCGGGCGGAAGACCATCACCTTCTTGTGCTGCTGCCGCTCCAGCACCGCCTCGAGACCGGCGCAGAGCGCGAGCGCCGACTTGCCGGTGCCGGCCCGGCCGCCCAGCGAGACGATGCCGACGTCCGGGTCGAGCAGCAGGTCGAGGGCGATCCGCTGCTCGGCGCTGCGGCCGTGGATGCCGAAGGCCTCCCGGTCGCCCCGCACGAGCCGCACATTGCCTTCGGCGGTCACCCGGCCGAGCGCCTTGCCGCGCTCGGACTGGAGGACCAGCCCGGTGTGGACGGGCAGCTCGGCGGCCTCGGGGACGTACAGCGTCTCCTCGGTGAAGAGCAGGTCGACCTGCTCCCCCGAGAGGGACAGCTCGGTCATCCCGGTCCAGCCGGAGTCGGTGATGGCGAGCTCGGCGCGGTACTCCTCGGCGAGGAGGCCGACCGAGGAGGCCTTGATCCGCAGGGGCAGGTCCTTGGAGACGACCGTGACGTCGTACCCCTCCGCCTGGAGGTTGCGCGCGACCGCGAGAATCCGTGAGTCGTTGTCCCCCAGCCGGTATCCGGCGGGCAGGACTCCGGGGTCGGAGTGGTTGAGCTCGACGCGGAGCGTCCCGCCCAGATCCCCGAGCGGGATCGGGGCGTCCAGCCGGCCGTACCGGATCCGGAAGTCGTCCAGCAGGCGCAGGGCCTGCCGGGCGAAGTATCCGAGCTCCGGATGGTGCCGTTTGGCCTCCAGCTCCGTGACCACCACGATCGGCAGCACGACTTCGTGCTCGTCGAAGCGGGCCATGGCTCCGGGATCGGCCAGCAGGACGCTGGTGTCGAGAACGTATGTGCGCCTGTCGGGCATGCGGCGCTTGCTACTGGTCACCACGGAAGGACGTACCCCCTCGGACGAGGTCGGGGAGTGCGACGAACGGTCGCTGGGCTTCCCGAAGGGAGAGGACGGACCGGGATCGGGCCCCTGTGCGCGGGCCGGACCACGGCCTCCGCGTCGGCCGCAGGCTGACTGCGTCTACGGTCCTTCGTGTGCAAAGGGCCTCCCGGGCGAGCGGACTGGGTGCCGCTCACTTGGATGCGACATCCGCCTGGTTGGTGACCGGATGTCGACCTGTCAGGGGTATTCCCTGTTCGGCCCGAAGCCATGCCGCTGCATATGACACGGTGTGGAGAAGTCCCGGTGGACGCGCGATGACGCCTCCATACGCGCCCCTGCATGCGCGATGACTCCCCTATATGGAGGAGTCATCGGGCCGTACGGGTGAAGGGGGCCGTTCAGGCCCCGTAGCGCCGGTGGCGGGCGGCGTAGTCGCGCAGCGCCCGCAGGAAGTCGACCTTGCGGAAGGCCGGCCAGAAGACCTCGCAGAAGTAGTACTCCGAATGGGCGCTCTGCCAGAGCATGAAGCCCGACAGGCGCTGCTCGCCGCTCGTCCGGATCACCAGGTCGGGGTCGGGCTGGCCGCGGGTGTAGAGGTGCTCGGAGATCAGGTCGGTGGAGACGATCTCGGCCAGTTCCTCGAAGGTCGTGCCCCGCTCCGAGTGCTCCAGGAGCAGCGAGCGCACGGCGTCCGCGATCTCCTGGCGGCCGCCGTAGCCGACAGCGACGTTGACGATTATCCCGTCGACATGGGACGTCGACTGCTCGGCCTCCTTGAGCACCGTCTGGGTCTCGGCGGGCAGCAGGTCGAGGGTGCCGACGTGGTGGACGCGCCACCGGCCGTCGGCGGCGAGGTTGCGCACGGTGTTCTCGATGATGCCCAGGAGCGGCTTGAGCTCGTGCTCGGGCCGGTCGAAGTTGTCCGTGGAGAGCATCCAGAGGGTGACGACCTCGACATCGGTCTCGCTGCACCAGCCGAGCAGCTCGGAGATCTTGTCCGCGCCCGCCTGGTGGCCCTGCACGGCCGAGCCGCCGGACGCCTTCGCCCACCGGCGGTTGCCGTCGAGGATGACCCCGATGTGCTTCGGCACCTGGTCATGGTCCAGGCGGCCTTCCACCCGGCGCGCGTAGAGCCTGTACACCAGGTCGCGGAAGTTCACTGAGTTCACCCTCTCGGTTCCGTACGGGCCCGGGGCCCGCCCTCCCCGTCGCCGGGGGTCGTCCGGGGTCAGCCCCCGCAGGGGAAACGCCGCGCGGTCCGCACGGACCCGCGCGGGTATGAGCCGCGCCGCACGTCGGCTTTCCCCGAAGCCGCCACATTACTGCGATCGGGTCACGGGGGCCCAACCCGGTCTGTCACAACTCCGTGATAAGGAGGGAAAGTGACTGATTACCTCTCCCCCGACCTCCTCTACCGCGCTGCCGACACGCGCTACGACACCATGGAATACCGCCGCACCGGCCGCAGCGGGCTCAAGCTGCCCGCCCTCTCGCTGGGCCTGTGGCACAACTTCGGTGACGACCGTTCGCTGGACTCCCAGCGGGCGATCCTGCGCCGCGCCTTCGATCTCGGGGTCACCCACTTCGACCTGGCCAACAACTACGGGCCGCCGCCCGGCTCGGCCGAGCTGAACTTCGGCAGGCTGTTCGCGCAGGATTTCGCCCCGTACCGGGACGAGCTGGTCGTCTCCACCAAGGCCGGCTACCTGATGCGCCCCGGCCCGTACGGCGAGTGGGGCTCGCGGAAGTATCTGCTGTCCTCGCTCGACGCCTCGCTGAAGCGGATGGGCCTGGAGTACGTCGACATCTTCTACTCGCACCGCTTCGACCCGCACACCCCGCTGGAGGAGACGATGGGCGCGCTGGCGTCCGCCGTCCAGCAGGGCAAGGCGCTGTACGTCGGCGTCTCCTCGTACAACGCGGAGCAGACGGCGCAGGCGGCCCGGCTGCTGAAGGAGATGGGCGTCCCGGCCCTCATCCACCAGCCGTCCTACTCCATGATCAACCGCTGGATCGAGGACGACGGCCTGCTCGACACCCTGGAGACGGCCGGGATGGGCTGCATCTCCTTCGTGCCGCTCGCGCAGGGGCTCCTCACGAACAAGTACCTGAAGGGCATCCCGGAGGGCTCGCGCGCCACCCAGGGCAAGTCGCTGGACCCGGGCCTGCTCTCGGACGAGGTCCTGCGCCGGCTGCGCGGCCTGAACGACATCGCGCAGGGCCGCGGCCAGTCGCTCGCCCAGCTGGCCATCGCGTGGGTGCTCCGCGACAGCCGTATGACGTCGGCGCTGATCGGCGCGTCGAGCGTGAAGCAGTTGGAGGAGAACGTGGCGGCGCTGGCCGGACCGGCGCTGACGGCCGCGGAGCTGAAGGAGATCGACGCCTTCGCCGTGGACACCGAGGGCACCAACATCTGGGCGGGACGCGGCTGACGTCTGGACGCGGCTGACGTCTGGACGCGGCTGACGTCTGGACGCAGCTGACGTCTGGACGCGGCTGACGGTCGGTCGCGCGGGGGTCGGCGGGGCCCCGCCCTGGTCCGGGCAGAAAAAACGGGCCGGTCCGTGGGGGGGGATACGGACCGGCCCGAGGGGGGGTTTCCACCATAACCCTTCGTAAGTCCCGGCGCGTGCCGCGCCACTCCACAACTACGCTCCGGATACGCCGGACTCCGTAACGGGCCAGGAGGAGACCCGTCGGACGGGGCTTCCGGGCCGGGATTCGTCCCCGGTATCGAGGGGGTGCGGAACGGCGCGGGCTTGACGCCGAGTGGACCCCTTGAGGACCGAAGTTGGCCTGAAGGCGTTCTAGGTTCGTGCCATGACGACCCGCGCCCGTGGATACGCGACCGTGACCTGGCCCGAGGCGAACGCCCGGAGGCTGGCCCGCCAGCACCTGTCGGGCCCGGTGCCCGGCCTCTCCCCCGCCGACGCGGTCGGCGCGATGCTCGGTACGCACGCCCAGGTGCTGTCGGCGGCCGAGCTCTCGGTGGGGCTGCGCGGCGCGGGCCTGACGCGGACGGATGTGCGTACCGCCCTGTGGACCGAGGACGCGGCCCGGCGGACCCTGGTCAAGACGTTCGGGCCGCGCGGCACGGTCCACCTCCTGCCGGCGGCGGACCTGCCGCTGTGGACCGGCGCGCTCTCCGCCCTACCGACGGGCCCGAACCCGTTCCCCAAGGACGCCCGGATGACCCCGGAGCAGGTGGAGGAGGTCGTGGCCGCGATCGGGGCGGCGCTGACCGGGGCGGAGCTCACGGTCGACGAGCTCTCCGAGGAGGTCGTCGCCCGGACCGGGCCGTGGGCCGGGGACCTGGTGATGCCCGGCTTCCAGGAGATGTGGCCGCGCTGGCGGCAGGTCCTTCACCTGGCGGGACACCGGGGCGTGCTGGCCTACGCCCCGAACCGGGGCCGCCGGGCGACCTACACGAACCCCGGGTACACCCCGCTGCCCGGGCCGGAGGCGCAGGCGGAGCTGGTGAAGCGGTACCTGTACGCGTACGGTCCGGCCACCCCGGCCCACTTCGCCCGGTGGCTCGCCGCGCCGAAGCGGTGGGCGGAGGGGCTGTTCGCCTCGCTGGCCGGTGCGGGGTCGGGCTCCGATCCCAGTTCCGGCTCCGGTTCCGGCTCCGGTTCCGGCTCCGGCTCCGGTTCCGGGGCGATCGAGGAGGTGGCGTTCGAGGACGCCGGGCCCGCCTGGGTGGTGGCGGGCGACACGGACTTCCCGGCCGGTCCTGTACGGGGGGTGCGACTGCTCCCCTACTTCGACGCGTTCGCCATCGCCTCGCAGCCCCGCGAGCGGCTCTTCCCCGGCCGGGCCTTCGAGCGGGCGCTCGGGGGCGGGCAGGCGGGGAACTACCCGGTGCTGCTGGTGGACGGCGCGGTCGCGGGCGTCTGGCACCAGCGCCGTTCGGGGAAGCGGATCACGGTGACGGTGGAGCCGCTGGAGTCGTCGGAGCCCTTGTCGGCGGGGCGGCTGCGGGAGTTGGAGGACGAGGTGGAGCGGGTGGGCGCGATCATGGAGGGGCGGGCGGAGCTGACGGTGGGGGCAGTGTCGGTGGGGCCGCACGCGTAGGGGGCGGGGGCTTTCGGCGGGGCGCCTCGACGGGGCGCCCTCAGTGCGGGTGGAAGCGGACCGCCAGGGTGTCCCCCGCCGCGACCACGAAGTCGCCTTCCTGGCAGCGGATCACCGCCTCATGGACCTCGCCGCACCCGTCCCTGCGCTCCAGCGTGCCGACGACCGTCCAGCCACCCTCGTACGGCACCGGCGGCAGCTGCGTCAGCGGGGCGTGCTGCCACTGGTTCGCCGGTACGCACCAGTCGGGCAGCAGCGGCCAGGCGCCCGGGGTGACGCATAACGTCCAGTCGGAGGTGCAGGTCAGCAGGACGGACTCGCCCCGGTCGATCACGAACTCCACGGCCTCCGGCTCGCCCGCGCGCCCCTCGGGCCGGTAGAAGACCCCCTGCACGGCGGTGATCCGGGAACCCGTGAGCCAGTCGGAGTTGCCGCTCCGGGGGCTCCGAGGACTCCGGGGGCGCCCGACCGGGCCGCCGTACTCTTCCCTCTCCACCGTCATGGCCACTCCCCGTCTCCCTCGCTGGGCCTGCTCCCACCGTGTAGGACGGCGGCTCGCACGATCGCGTTGCCTGGCGGGCAAGGCTGAACTGGCGTCCGGCGTCAGCAGGTTGACACTCGTTGATACGTCACAGGGGCTTACGGGCCTCAATCAGGAAGCGGGTGGTGTGGGCGAGGAACGGCCCTTCCTCCTCGATCTTCCGGTGGAGTGCGGCCAGTTGGGGCCGGTACCGCTCGACGGTGAATCCGGGCACCATCCAGATCACCTTGCGGAGGAAGTAGACCACCGCGCCGATGTCGAAGAACTCGGTGCGCAGCCGCTCCAGGCGCACGTCGACGACCTCAAGACCGGCCGCCTCGGCGGCGGCGCGCGCGTCCTCGGGGTCGCGGCCGCGGCGCACCTCGGGCGGCTGCGGGCCGAGGAAGAACTCGACGAGCTCGAAGACGCTCGCCGGGCCGACCTGCTGCGAGAAGTACGTACCGCCGGGGGCGAGCACCCGGGCGATCTCCTCCCACCAGGTGGTCACCGGATGCCGGCTGACCACCAGGTCGAAGGCCGCGTCCCCGAAGGGCAGCGGCGGCTCGTCCGCGTCCGCGACGACGACGGCGCCGAGGGGGTGCAGGAGCGCGGTGGCGCGGGCGATGTTCGGCGGCCAGGACTCGGTGGCCACGGTGACCGGCGGGAGCTTCGGCGCGGCGGCGAGCACCTCGCCGCCGCCGGTCTGGATGTCGAGCGCGGCACGGGCCTCACCGAGCCGGCCGGCCATGGCGCGGGCGTACCCCCAGGAGGGGCGCTGCTCGGTGGCCCGGCCCTCCAGCCAGGAGAAGTCCCATCCGTCCACGGAGACGGAGTCGGCCTCGGCGACGAGGGCCTCGAACCGGTCGCGGGAGGCGGCGGAGGAGAAGGCCGGTACGGAGTGCGGGGGCGGAGGGGGCGGAGGGGACTGTTCGGACATACGGGGATCGTGTCAGGCCGGGGGCGGGTGGCGCGAATGGATTCCGGGACGTACGGGTGGTTCACCTGCCGGGCCCGGTCCCGGTCCCGGGCTCAGGCCGCCAGGGCTCCCAGCAGCACACCGACCAGCGCCCCCGCGATCATGAACGGGCCGAACGGGATGCCGGTCTTGCGCCCCGCGCGCCGGAGCAGGACGAGCCCGAGTCCGTACGCCGCGCCGAACAGGAACCCGGCGAACCCGCCCAGGAACAGCACCTCCCAGCCGTACCAGCCGAGGGCGACGCCCAGGGCGAGGGCCAGCTTCACGTCGCCGAAGCCCATGCCGTTCGGGTTGATGAGGAAGAGCAGGAGGTAGAAGCCGCCGAGCACCAGCCCGCCGAGGAGCCCGGAGGCCCAGGATCCGGCGTGTCCGGGGAGCAGGGCGGCCCCGCCGAGGAGGAGGACGGCCGCAGCGGCCAGGGGAAGGGTGAGCGGGTCGGGCAGCCGGTGGACGCGGCGGTCGACGGTGGCGAGGAGGACGGCGGGCGGGGCGAGGAGCAGCCACGCGGCAAGCTCGGGCCGGGGCCCCGTGGCGGCGGCAAGCGTGACGCAGGCGAGGGCGGTGATGAGGGGAGCGAGGGCGCCGGGGGCGTAGGCGTACGGGAGGGGGGCGGGGGGCTCCGTTTCCTCCCCGTACGCCACAGGGGCTTCCGCCTCGTCTCCGTACCGTACGGAGGTCTGTACGCGGGATGCGCAAGGCGTACAGCGGGCCCGGCCCCACCAGCCGCCGAGCGGGCCCGTGAACGCGTGCCCGGCGGGGCAGGCGGTGCGCCAGGGCTCCTCGGGTTGGACGGCGAACCGGTACGCGGCGCGCGGGATCAGCAGTCCGGTGGCACCACCCCAGACAGCGGCGACGGCGAGCAGCACGAGGTCCACGCCACGACCCTAATCGGCCGCGCGGACAAGGGGCTTGGGTCCTGGGGCCCACTCCTCACCGTTCGGGACCCAGGGGTGGGCTCCGGGGGTTACGGTCGGTGCCCATGAGGACTTGGCGTGATGGCGACGGGACGCTGACGGTCGGCGGGGACGCGGGGGCCCGGGAGGTGCCGCTGCGGATAGCGGCCTCGTACCGGTCCCGTACGCGCGGGCTGCTGGGGCGGGACGGGATCGAGGGGGCGTTGCTGCTCACGCCGGCCGGGAGCGTGCACACCTTCCGGATGCGGTTCGCCATCGACGTGGCGTACCTGGACCGGAAGTTCACCGTGCTGGCGGTCCGCACGATGGAGCCCGGCCGCCTCGGTCTGCCCCGGCTGCGGTCCCGCCATGTGGTGGAGGCGGAGGCGGGGGCGATGGAGCGGTGGGGGGTGCGGCCGGGCGTCCGCTTGGAGCTGCGGGCGCTGGGCACATCCTGGGGGAAGCCCGCGCCCGGCGCCCCGTAGTGCGTGCGCCCGGTGCCCCCGTAAGGACTGCGGAGGGCTTACGGAGGGCCCGCGCCGAGCAGCGTCCAGGCTCCGTAGGCCGCCGAGGCGCAGGCCAGTGCGGCGATGACGGCGGCCGTGCGTCCCGTGCTCCGCAGCCGTACGAGGGCGGCGGCGGGCGGGAGGAGCAGCGGGAACGCGGGCATCATCAGGCGGGGCCGGGAGCCGAAGTACCCGGCCCCGATCAGCGAGATGACGACGATCGCGATGCCGTAGACGAGGAGGGGCAACGGCTGCCGCTGCCGTACGCAGAGCACCACCAACCAGCCGAGCAGCCCGAGCGCCGCGCAGAGCCCGAGGGCGGCGGGCAGCGGCAGCCCGGCGATGAAGGCGGCGAGCGCGCGGCCGCCGTCGATGCTGTTGCCCCACTGCGCCTGGACGTCGAAGTACGCGAACGGGCCGCCCTCACGCACGGCGACGAACACCACGTACGCCAGCCAGCCCAGCGGGGCGAGCGCCACCCCGGTGATCATGCGGGCGTTGCGGCGGAGCACCGGCCCGAGGCGGCTGTCGGCACGGAACTCCCGTACGAACGTGACCCCGGCCGTGATCGCCAGGGCCGCGATGAGGGCGGCGGCGGAGGGCCGGGTGAGCCCCGCCAGGACGCAGAGGGCGCCCGCCACCAGCCAGCGGTCCTTGAGGACGGCGTACAGCGCCCAGGCGGCCAGGGCGGTGAAGAGCGTCTCCGTGTACGCCATCGACTGGACGAACGCCGTCGGGTACACGCCCCACAGTGCGGCCAGCACCACCCCCGTACGCCGCCCGTACAGCTCCGCCCCGACCGCGAAGATGCCCCAGGCGGCGAGCAGCCCGGCCGTCCAGGCGACCAGGAGACCGGCGCCGCCGAGGGTGAGCGGGGTCACCTCGGAGATCCCGCGCTCCAGGGCCGGGAGGAGGGGGAAGAAGGCCAGGTCGGAGTGGAGTGCGCCGTCGGGGAGGGTGACGGTGTAGCCGTAGCCGTTCTCGGCGATGCGCTGGTACCAGACGGAGTCCCAGCGCCCGGTGAGCCGCGCGAGGGGGTCCTTGCCGGAGGCTTGGGCGGCCGCCCAGAGCCCCAGGAGCCCCAGGGCCCGGACGGCGGCGTAGACCGCGAGCGCGGGAGCGGCGGCCCGGAGTGCGGCGGCCGTGCGGGGGCCGGGGTCGCGGGGGTGCGGGACCGGGGCGCCGGGCATCCGGGTACGGAGCTGGTGATCGGACATATTGCCGATTATCTCCTCCGGGCCGGGCGGTCCCGACCTCCGTACCCCGGTGGCGGTCGGGTCGGCCGTACCTCGGTGGCAGTCGGGTCAGCCGATCGCCGGGCGGAGGGCCGGGCGGGTGCCGAGGCCGTGGCCGACGAGCGGGGCGACCGTGCGGATCAGCTTCAGCTGGGTGGACCGTAAGACACGTACGGTCGTCTCGTCGGACCAGCCGGTCGTGGTGGACCACTCGTAGCCCGAGCCGACCACATCGCTCGCGAAGGCCAGCTCGGTGGCGAGGAGCGCCCGTGCCCAGTCCATCGGCTCCAGCGCCTCCCGGGCGATCAGGGCGGCCCGGATCCGGAGCGACCGGTAGTGGAGATCCTCCGTACCGTCGAAGCCCATGGCCACGGCGAACTCCTCCGTGGAGCGCGCCGGGCCGCACCACTCGATCAGGCCCAGTTGCAGGAGCCGGGACTCCTCGTCGGTCAGCGTCAGTTGCTCCGCCGTCTGCACGTCTGCCGTCACCTTCCTCGATCGATTTCCTTGATCGGTTACGACGGCAGACGCTAACTCCTGCCACCGGTAGGCGTCTTGGGTCCGAGGACCCATGCCCGGGGCACATGCGGCCGCCACGCTCACAGGCTGGGGACCGCGCTCCCGAACACCTTCCAGGGTGAGATCGCGACGGAGTCCATCACGGTCAACAGCGGGTGCCGGTGGGCGATTTCCTCCCGTACGGCGACGGCGTCCGGCCAGGAGTCGAGGGGCGCCGAGCCCTCGATGACGACCCCGTCCCAGTCGGTGCCGGCCGTCGCGCCGCTCCGGTCGACGACGAAGCCGATGCAGAGCACGGAGGCCCGGCCGACGGTCCGCCGGATGGCGCTCACCGCCCGCTCCCGCTCCACCGGCGGCAGCTCTCCCACGGAGAACTCGACGGCGACGACACCGCCGCGCGCACGCCGTATGCGTACGAGGAGGTCGGGACCCCCGTCCATCCACAGCCGGAAGCCGACCTCCTGGAGCCTTTGCAGACCGGAAAGGGAGAGAAGCTGCTCGCGCGTCACCGGCGAACGGGCGCCGGACGAGGGGTGGTCCAGGCTGACGAGCACGGCCCGCCCGGTCACCGGATGTCCCGGGCGAAGCCCTTCCACCTCCAGGTCACCCAGGAGCGTTGCAGCATCCAGCCGAGTCCAGCCCAGGTGGTACGAGTGGAAGAACCCGGTACTCATCGACGCCCCCACCCCCATCCGATCCCCTCCACCCTCATCACGACATGAATCTAATAATTCGCGTGCGCAAATTCAAGAGGAGGGGGTCACCGGCACCTCCGAGCGTACCGAGCAGCTGGCGGGTGCGGCGTGGGCCCACGGACCCACGGGCGGCCCAAAGAGCGAGGCGGGAGGCGGCACCCTGCCGGCTTGGGCCCGACTTTGGGGCCGGGGACCCGCGCCGGGGACGTGTGCCGGCCTTACGCTCACGGCCGACAGGCAGCCCACGCGGCCTTCCAGGCCGCCGAGTTGCGGGTTCGGAGAGAGGGTGCACCGTGAACGGTGGCGGTGACGGGGGCGGGGGCATGGGAGACAGGGGCGCGGGCCACATACCGCCAGGACGCCGGGGTGCAGGGGGCTCCGGCGCCCTGGCAGGCACCGAACCGGGCGGCCGTTTCTTCGCGTTGACCCGCAGCTGGGCGACGGGCGCGCTGGTGTATCTCGGCGCCGGATTCCTGACGAGCCGGGTGCTGCTCGAACTACTGGGCAGCGAGGCGCGGTTGGAGTCGTTCGGGTGGCGGCTGCCCCTGCTGCACATCCCCGCGCTCGCCGTCACCCTGCTCACCGTCCTGGCCGCCGCCCGCATGCTCCCCGACGAGCACCGCGACTCCCGCGCCCTCTACCTGCTCGCCGCACTGGCCGTACCGCTGGCCGGTCTGGCGTACGGCTTCGCGGTCTCGTGGGAGGCCGTGGGGATCGAGGGCGTCCTGATGCCCGTGGTGGCGCTGGCCACGGGCGCGGCGTCGGGCCTGGCCGTCGACCGGCTCCTGGAGGAGCGCGCCACCCGGCCCGCTCCCCCGCCGACGTACTCGTACAACTGGCGTGACAGCGGCGCCACGGCGACGGAGTACCTGGGCGTCGTGGTCCTCGTCGTGACGCTGGTCGGCGCGATGGCGATGGCGGGGGTGGGCGGGCAGATCGGGGAACGTATCCGCTGCGCGATCAGCGCGATGGCTGCGGGCGGGGGCGGCGGGTCGTGCGCCACGGGCGGCGGGGACGCTGAGGCGCAGCCGAAGACGGACGCCGACTACGAGCCGAAGATGTGCCAGATCTCGTCCGTCTCGGACAAGGCGGGCGGCAAGGTGAAGATCGGCTGGTTCGAGTGGGGCGAGGAGTACGGCTTCCAGCAGAAGGTCTCCCAGGCCAACACCGACGTCAACGGGGACGGCAAGGTCGACGGGAACGACAAGGTCGTCTCCATGACGTTCACCGACGCGGCCTCCGCCGGGGTCACGGCCAGTACGCCGGGCGCGAAGCTGGGGAAGCTCGGCAAGGCGGACATCGACATCGGCGGCGGCATCAAGATCACCAACGGTGACACCTGGATCTTCGCGAGCGAGGAAGAGGCGCAGAAGATGCGGGACGACATCGAGGAGATGAAGATGTGGGAGACCGCCACCAAGCACGGCGGCGGGTACGGGGGCAACTGGTACTCCGGCATGAAGTGGGCGGAGAAGAAGGAAGACATCGAGCGGAAGATCGGCGACAAGAAGATCTCGTACTCGACGGTCGCCCTCAACGCCTATGCCGACGGCGGTCTTTCGGTGAAGGGCGGCGACGAGGACGAACTCGGCGCCAAGCTCGGCGGCAAGGCCACGTTCTCGCCCGAGGTGACGATCACCAAGGACGACGTGAGCGGCAACGAGTCCTACACGTACACCGCCAAGCTCGAACTGGAAGGCAAGCTCAGCGGAAACACGGGCCCGGTCAAGGGCACGCTGAGCGGCAAGCAGAACCGCACCGGCGCCATCACCGTCACCCGCGACCAGAAGACCGGGAAGATCGTCCGCATCGACATGACGCAGACGGTGGAGACCGGCTCGCCCTCGGGCAAGGTCGAAGTGGGCGGCGACAACGGCGAGACGGGGGCCGACAAGCGCGGGGGCAAGGGCAGCGTGTCGGACCCCTCGGGCGAGAGCGGCATCGACGTGGTGACCAACTCGATCGTGTTCGGCAAGGAGACCGACGCGGCCACGGAGGCGAAGCGGGCGGTGGCCGAACAGTGGCTGGACGGCTCCGGCAACAACACGGCCCCCTTCGCCTACCTCTTCGGCGACCGAGGCATGGAGACACGCCCGACGGGCAACGACCCTTTCGAGCAGCTCATGTTCGAGGACGGCCTGTCCAGCACGATGCGCTACCTCGGGGAGACGGACGCGCAGGAGTTCGGCTTCGAGATCTCGCTCGGGATGAGCCTCGGGTTCTCGCTCTCCGACGAACAGAAGAAGGAGACGCTGACGGACGCGCGGTTCCTGGGGGCGCCGCGGGGTGACGGCCGCACGTATCTTCCGTACAGCTACTGCGCGAACTGACGAGGGATGACGATGACGAAGAGGTCCCACGCAAGAAGCAGGCGGGCCGCGGCGACCGCCCTGGGCCTGTCCCTCCTCCTGGCACTGGCCGGCTGCGGCGACGACACCACCACCGACGGCAAGGCCTCGATCCCCGAGGGCTGGTCCACGCTGGACACGGACAGCCTGAGCGTCGGCTACCCGAAGGACCAGGGGTACGCGGAGCAGCCGGCGGCCGAGCGGAGCAGGAGCAACGCGGCGGTGGCGCTGAAGGTGGAGGACGGCATCCGCACGGGCATGGTCTCCGTCCAGCTGAACTTCGCCACGGGCGTGAGCGACGCGGCCGAGGCGGCGGCCGCGGCAGGCGCCGGAATCGGCCTGGGCTCCACCCGCAAGGCAACGGAGGACGTCCGCCTGGCAGGCCCTTCGACCGCCCGTGACGCCCGCCGCATCGACTACGACTTCACGGCCGACGGCAAGGAGGACACCCCGACCCGGGGGACCCCGATGACGGGGGTCCTGGTGGCGGGGGTGGACTCGGGGGGCGTGCCGTTCGTGGTGCGGCTGAACGCGGTGAAGGGGGCGGTGGACGGGGAGGATCTGGACGCCTTCGTGGGGACGATCACGGTGAAGTAGGGGGCGGTTGGGGGGCGGACCGGGGTCCGTTCAGGCGCTGCGGGGAGCACTGGGGGCGCTGGGGTGTCAGTGCCGCTACCGCTGTCCCACGGGGATCGTGTCCACCATCGAGGCGGTCGCGTACCCATATCGCCGTCGTACCGCCCGGATTGCTCGCCCGCGCGATCTGCGCGGTCGGAGAAGGGACTTGCTCACCGGATGGGCGGCGAAGGGACAACGGGCAACTCGACAGCTGCATCGGTCGGGCGGAACTGCCCGAGCATGCCCGTTGATCATGCTGCTGCACCGAGGAATTCCAAGATCCCCGACAGAGTCAAGCTGAGAGCGTGTTTCGTCCCGTCGTTTCATGCTGAATTGCTGTGGTGTGCATAGTTTATGCGTCCCGCCATGTTGGGGTGGACTCGGCGGTGAGTCTGCGGGTCATGAGGTTGATCATCGCAAGGTGGATCACGGCTTCGGGCCGGTGTGGGTGGGCTTCGTAGTCGCGGGCCAGGCGCCGGTGGTTCGTGAGCCATCCCAGAGTCCGCTCGACGGTCCAGCGGCGGGGCAGAACGGTGAAACCCCTGGTGGTGAGGTCGCGGCGGACGATGTGCATGTCGATGCCGAGGGTGGCGGCGTGCTCGACGAGGTGCTGGCGGTAGCCGCCGTCGACCCAGGCTTTGCGGATGGTGGGATGCTCGGCGGCGATCCGCTCGATGAGGGTTCGGCGGGCGGTCGAGCCCTGCACCTGGCCGCGGTGCCCAGTACGCCGAGGAGGAGTCCGACGGTGTCGATGACGATGCTCCGCTTGCGGCCGACGTTCTTCTTGCCCGCGTCGATGCCTTGCTCGGTGGCGGGGACGTTGGGCGATGCGCCGGAGGCAGGAACCAAGTCCGCCACGGACGCTTTGGCTCAGGTGCCCGGCTTGGCGGTCAGGAGGACGGCTCAGAGCCTGCCTGCTCCGGGGAGTTCGCGACGCGACCGGCGTCCGTCAACCCGAGACGTCCGGCACTCGCACCGGCCGCGAACCGTTCCTCAACGACTCCGCGCCTGCCACACCGACCAGTGACGCGGCCACCGCGGGCCGCACCGGGACCAGCGGCGGCTCCCCGTGCTCCACCGTGGCCCGGAATCCCTGGAGGACTCGCACCGTCCCCTCGGCCTGCCGCTCCACCGGACCCCCGTCCAGAGTGAGGGGTGGCGCGACCCGTTCCTCCTCGTGGGTGACGCCGTCGGACCGCGTCCAGCCCTCTGCCCGGACGCGGACGGACCAGGCCCGCTCGCCCAACGCGCGCACGGACTCGGCCAGTGCCCGGGTACCGCGGACGGACAGCCAGCTCCAGTGGCTCTCGGGCTCGCCCTGGAGGAAGCCGTGGCGGGTCACGGCCAGGGCGCCGGTGGACAGCCGGACGGTCATGACGACAGCCTGGCCCGGGTCTGCCTCGTGCGCTTGAAACGCGACCACCTCCAGCGGCCAGGCACCCGTGACGGCCAGCACCGGCGAGACAGTGTGCGTGCAATAGGCCGTCGCGGGGATGCGACCGCGCCAGCTGTCAGGGTCGCCGATCAGCGCGGCGACGTGCGCCGGTGACATACCGTGCAGGTAGTCGGCCTCGATCAGGCAGACCCGGCCGAGTTCTCCGGCCTCGACCGCCTGCTGGACCAGGCGGACGTGCGGGTGACAGACGTAGTTCTCGGCGAAGGAGTAAGTGGCGGTGGACCGCTCCGCCGCCGCGATAAGCAGCCTTCCCTCGTCCGCGTCCACGCAGGCCGCGCACTCGGACAGCACGTGCACGCCCCGCTCCAGGAACGCGATAGCCAGCGGCGCGTGCGCGTCGAAGTCGTTGGCCAGCACAACCCCGTCCAGGCGCAGGTCCAGCAGGTCCTCCCACCGGTCGGTGAGCACCGCTCCCGGCAGCTCCTCCCGCGCGGCCTTCCGCCGCGCGGCGTCCAGATCGCAGGCAGCCACCACATCCATGCCCACCCGACGGCACCAGCCCGCCAGGAACAGCCCCATCCTCAGCCCGATCACACCAACGCGCATACACGCATGATCCCCTGGCGCTTGCTGCCTATGGCAAGTCCTTTTCGTTTTCCGTCGCCCCCACAGCGCCGGATCGTGAGCCACAGTCCCGACACCCGTCATTCACCGGAGTCCAGATACATCGGATTTCAGAGGCGCCCCCAGGCTACGAGGCGAGCCCGACCGTTCCCGAGCAGCGCCACGGCGCTGCCGATGCCCTCGCCGCCGGCCGAGTTGCATGTGTCGGCATATCCGTACTCCACCCAACGCAGCGCGGCACGCTCGATCACCTGCTGGGTGGCCCGCCGGCCACCGCCTCCAGCACCTGGCGCCGGTTGTGCTCGGGCAGAGTGCCGTAGAGCAGCAGGGCCACCGGCTCGGGCGGCAGCGAGGCCATCACCCGTCTCACCACGGCCGCCCGCTCACCCGCAGCTCCCCGCGCTGAGCCCACTGGACCTCAGTGCGGGCAGGCGCGGTCCGTCTGCGCTACGGGTAGGGCTTCATCGCGTACACGGGGCCGCGCGGCGCAGGACACTCGGACGACAGACCCGAGGAGGGGCAGTGACCGCACACCCGACCACCACGACATCGCACCCCCGATGCGCACGCTCGCCGAGCTGCGCGACGCCCTGCGTATCTGGAAGATTCCGGGAGACCTCCAGGTGTTCGAGAGGGTGCTGGCGGACGCGGCCTTGGACGACCTGGCCCGCGTCCGCGAGATCACCCAGGCCTACCGGCACCGGGTCCTCCTGCGGTGCGACCCACAGGCGATGGCGGCCCATACCGGTTCGACGCCGACCTGGACGCCGCGTTGAACCCCCGGCTCATCGCCGGGCCCTGACCAGGCGTCTCATGGAAGCGACCCCCCGGCAGGCAATGCCGGGGGGTCGCTTCCGTGTGAGCGGTACGCAGCTTCGACGGGTGGTGCGTTCAAAACGGTGCCGAAGCGGGCTCGGGTTCCTCCGGGGCCTGCCGAACCGAGGGCCTGGCCGGAGCCCCGTACGAGTCTCATCGGACGCCCGCGCCGGTTGCAGGCTTCCGGACCACTGCGCTCTACTGCCAGGTCGCCGTGTCTGGGTCGACACCGTGGGCGCGCGCGCTGGCGTCGATGATTCGACGGAACCACGCGGCAAGGCCGGGGCGGATGCCGTCGTAGTGAGCAGCAAATCCCGGATCGGTCTCAAACTTGCGGCCGAGACAGACCTGCATCTGCCGGGTGAGGGGAAAGTAAGAAGCAAAGACTTCGCGGTGCCACTGGACGAGTTGATTCGCTTCTGGGCTACCGGGTGTGACGCCGACGTCCAGCGCATCCCCGAGAGCGCGGTCGAACTCGGCTACGGCGTCGGAGACGTCCTGCCATTCCTTCGGACCCCGAGAGGCTGAGCCCTCGGCGTACTGCAGCCATTGCGTCGTGTCTCCGTAACGCTGACGGGCTTGGGCGGGCCAGTCCGGGTTCCACCGGAGGCCGAAGACCGCGGCCTGCTGCTCGACGGTCAGCAGCAAGCCGCGCTCGTGGGCGTCGATCATCCGATCCAGTCCGGCGCTCAGCTGCTGGAGGCGGTCGATCCGTTCAGCAACCTGATTGCGCTGCGCACGCAGTGCGCCGGGCACGTCTGCGGCTGAGTCGTCCAAGATGGCCCGAACCCTGTCCAGGCCGAGACCGACCTCACGGTAGACGACGATACGGTGCAGGCGTTCCAAATCACCAGCGGTGTAGAGCCGATACCCGGCAGCGGTGCGCAGCGACGGTCGCGCCAGACCGATCTCGTCCCAATGGTGCAGCGCGCGGACTGTCACGCTCAGGCGCGCCGAGACCTGACCGACGGTCAGGCCTTCGGCTTCAGTGGCATCAGGCATGCTCCCCATTGTCTCCGCCATCGGCGCCCGGTGGAGTGATCCCCATGGCTTCGAGGTTCCGCGCTTCCTGGCTGGCCGGGTCGAAGGGCTTCGCCGCGGTGAAAACGACCCGTACGTTCTCGGGGGTGATCACCTCCACATCGCGGGTATTCCAGGGAGTGTCCCGTGGACCGTCGACCGAGTCCGGGCGCAACGCACGACATGCCTCGGCAAGAAAATCGACCTGGCTGAGTACGCCCGAAAAGCTGAAGCTCATCGCTGGTGGCTGCTCCGGAACGCTCGCCGCCGAGACGAGGAGTACGTCCTGGAACGCCCACCTGCGCAGATGCACAACCGTGCCGGGGACGCTGAACAGTTCGAAGAACCCGAGCCCACGAATCCAGAAGTCCACCGACGCCGCCAGATCGCTCGTGGGGATCGTCACGAACGCGGGCATTCCATAGATGCCACGGAACGGCTCCGGCGGAACCGCACCCGGGCCGGGAGCAGGCACAGGACTCATCTCAAAGGCGTTGTAGTAGTCGCTCATGCAGGCCACCTTCCAGCCTCACGCAACGTGAGGGTCAAGCCTGATCCGTGAGTCTCGCCCTACTCCGACGATGCGGCCAACGTGTGGCCGGGGGTGGGTACACCCACTGAGGTTGAACGAGTGGTGCCTAGAGGGTGACGGCTGGCCGGTGGCTGCGGTATCGCCGGGTCACGGCTGCGGGAGTCGCTGAGCGCGTTCCCACGGCCAGCACCGCACACCCCACCTCTTCCTCCGGCCACGAGAAGAAGGTGTCGGCGACCTTGACCGGCTTACCCACCAGGCACCCCCTTCGCAGAAGTTGCCGCAGGTCAAAGCACTTCCGAAGGTTCCTCTCCCTCGGTCTGGGGCCGGTCGGTGGTGGTCCCCGCGCAGGCGGGGGTGACCGGTGTGGGTGGCGGCGAGCGGGGCGGGGCAGGACTATGCCGTGGCCCCGGGCAGTTTCGTGCCTCGGTGGGGCGATCGCCAGCACGTACGGGCGGACCAGGAGCCGCGGAACCCGGACAACCAGCAGTCGTCGAACGGGGGCGGCCTGCTGAGTTGTTGGCGAGGGCGGGGGGCCGGCTGCACGAGCTGGTGCGGCGGCAGTTGGCGTGATGGGCGGCCGAGGGGCCGGCGCCGCGACGTGTTCGCGGTGCCGGCCCTTTGCCGTGCGCGTTTCCGGCCGGGGTCAGGAGCCCTCGCCGCGCGGGAAGGAGACCTCCACGCGGCGGTTCTTCTTCCGGCCTTCTTCGTTGCTGTTGCTGGCGATCGGGTACTGCTCGCCGTAGCCCCGGATCTCGTAAGTGATGGTGGGGCCGAGCGCCTTGGAGAGCACCCCGTGCACGGCGTCGGCGCGCTTCTTGGAGAGCACGTCGCCGTGGGCGGAGGAGCCGAGGTTGTCGGTGAAGCCGAAGACGCGGACCTTGGTGGCGTTCTGCTTCTTGATCTCGTCGGCGATGGCGGCGATACGGGCGTTGGCGGCGGAGCTCAGCTTCGCGCTGTCCTTGCCGAAGAGGACTTCGGCCTGGAGCGCGAACTTGATGTCGGCGTTGCTGTCCTCACGGCGCTCCTCGCCGCCCAGGTCTTCTACCACCTGGACGATGTCGAGGACCCGGCCGGGGGCGAGGGTGCCGCCTTCCGGCATCTTGAGGTCGGGGTCGTTCGGGTCGACCGGGACGGGCGGCTCCGATGTCGCCTGCGTTCCGGGCGGGACGCTCGGCCCGTCGTCGGCGTACGACGGTGACGCCCCGAGCAGCGTGGTGCCGGCGATCAGCACGACAACCGCGACGGCTTGTCCTACGTTGCGCACCACTCTTGGGCGGTGGGTGGTCTTCATGTCCGCACTCACCCAGAAATCTTCAGCGAGGTGGTGGCGAAGGTCGGAAGGGCGAAGTCGACTTCGGTGGTGGTCTGCGGCGGCGCAGGGAACTGCATGAAGATCGGGGCTGTCTTACCCGGGGCCAGCGAAGTGATCGCCGTGGTGCACAGGCACCGGGAGTCCGTGTCCCTGAGCACGTAGTAGCGCTTCTTGCCCGCCTTGTCGACGAGCGTCGCCCCGGCAACCGAATTGGGGTTCTTGTTGACGATGTTGACCTCGGCACCGGACCAGGCCGATGTGGCCCGCGCCTGGTCCCCCTCGTTGGTGATTGCTCCCTGGACCGTGAGGAATCCGCCGGTGTCCCGCTTGACCTCGTTGATGACCAGGACGAGGCCACCCTGCCCGCGGGTCTCCGCAAGCTTCACGTCCGGGTCCACGTTCTCGCCCACCGCCGTGTCCTCCTGCTGCGGCTCGCCCTTGTCCTCCGGTACCGAAGGGCTGGCCGGGGCGGACGGAGCTGTGGATCCCGTGCTCTGAGGATCCTCGCCTCCGTCGTCACCACAGCCGGTGAGGGCGAGGGCCAGGGCAGCCGTGACCGTCACGGCCGTCATCGCCCTTCTGGTCATCGTGGTCCGCCGCATGCTCATGGTCCGATTCCTCTACTCGTCGTTCGCTGTCACTGGTCGACCAACCGCACATCGAAGAGATCTTTGCTCACACGGGACCAGTCGGGCCGACTGCTTGTGGAGATCTTGAAGACCGCGCCGTTTCCGCACGTGAAGATGTACAGGTCCTTGATGCCGTCATTGGTGGTGTCGAAGGCCTGCCACGTGCATCGGAACTCGATGAGGGCCGTCGCCGTGGCCTTCGCGAGCGTACGCCCGGACCCGGGGAGGACCGGCGAGTCGACGGGCTTGCGTCCCTCGACCCCCACGGTGACCTTGTAGCGGTGGTATCCGTACTCCACCGCACAGGACCGCTGGTCGTTCCCGTTGACGTCTGCCAGTCGTCCCGCCTCGGCGCAGGGGCGGTAGCGCGCGAAGGGCTTCTTCAGGAACAGGTCCAGCGTCTCCAGCGGGAGGGAGGCGATGAACCCGGTCTCCATGTCCTCGCGAGCAGCCTGCGCGGCAGCCAGGGCGGCCGCGTCTGCGGCCCCCTGGGAGCCGTTGCGCAAAGCCGACGCCTTGCCCACAGCGAAGAAGGCGAACGCGAGGAAGAGCAGACCCGCCACCATCACGACGTAGATGGGGAAGGCCTGCCCTGCGTCGCCGCGTAGACGCGTACGCATCAGCCAGAGGTGATGGAGGTCACCAGACCGTCGATGCGGTTCGAGATGTTCCCGCCGATACCCGCGGCGGCGATCGCACCGATGATCGCCACGACCACCAGGACGATGCCCAGGTACTCGAACGCCGTCTGCCCCCGGTCCTTCGCCGCGTAACGCTTCTGGATGGCGCTGACGGCCGTGTTGGCCCATCCGTTGACGCGGACGGCGGTCTTCAGGGTGATGTCCGACATGGTGTTCCCCTCCTGGTTCGGCCGACCGTCTGCCGGCCGACTCGGGCGATTCTGCGGTGGCGTCCCCGGTTCCGGCTTCCTCCTGGCCGGTGCCGGGGGCGACGGGAGAAACATAGGAGGGAAACGCCGCACGCTCAGAGGGTCCGTGGGCCCATTCCCGGGCCCAAAAAGTCTTCTGGGCCCCGCCGTCGGGCATCCCGCCGGTCATGGGTGCCGTCCGGGGTCCCGGGGGGCCGTGCCGAGCCAGCGGGCGATCGCCTCGCTTCGGCTGGTGCTGTGGAGCTTGGTGAAGATGCGGTTGATGTGGTTCTTGACGGTCTTCTCGCTGATGAAGCAGGTGGCGGCGATCTGCTGATTACTCATTCCGGACGCAATCAGCTCCATGACCTCCACCTCCCTCGAACTCAGCCCGTACTGCTGCCTGTTGGGGGGCGAGACCGACCCCCCGGATACAGAAGACTGTCCCACAAGAGGTTGCAGTTGCGAAAGGCTTTCGGAATGTTCGCGATGCGGTGAGGGCTCGTGGACGGGCGTCCGGACCGGCGCCCCCGTGAGTGCCGCGCCCAGGCCGTCGGGCAGGGCGGCGCGGTTCGGGGCTGTGCCGTGGCGCATGTGGGCCAGCAGGGCGTCGGCGGCCGTGGCGGTGAAGTTGGCGCGGCCGTTCCTCGTGTCCCGTACCGCCTGCACCAGCTGGTCCGCCGTGAACTCGCCGTGCACCAGGTAGCCGCCCGCGCCCAGGCGCAGGGCCTCGTGCACGATCTCGCTCTCGCGGCTGTACGTCAGCATCAGTACGGGGGCGATGCCCACCAGGTGCGGCAGCGCCGAGATGCCGTCCACGCCGGGCATACGGACGTCCAGCAGGACCACGTCCGGGCGGTGGTGCAGCGTCTTCTCGTACGCCTCCCGGCCGTCCGCCGCCTCCGCGACGACCTGGATGTCGGCCCGGCCCGAGAGGAGGACGCCCAGGCCGGCCCGGACCACGGGGTTGTCGTCGGCCACCACCACCCGGAGCCGGGCCGTAGCGGGAGCGGGGGGCAGGGTGGGGGGTCCGGTCGCGGGGTGCGGGGGGCCTGGTTCGAAGGCGTCGTCCGGCATACTGCGGCCTCCTCTCTGGGTCGGGATCACAAAGCCGTGGGGGGGGGTTACGGGGAGGACAGGTGGGGGGTGGCCGTGGCGGCCGGGGCCGCTGCCCGGTCCGGCGCGGGCGTGAACGGCGGTGGCGGTGTCGGCGGGGGTGCCAGCGCCGCCAGTGGGAGTTCCACCCGTACCTCCGTCCCCCGCTCCGCCCTCCCCCGGCCGATCCGGATACGGGCCCCGATCGACGCCGCCCGCTCCACCATGCCGACCAGGCCGAAGTGGCCCGCCCGGCGCAGGCCCTCCAGGGTGGTTCCGGCGGGGAGGCCGCGGCCGTCGTCGTACACGCTCACCCGCAGCACATCGCCCTTCACCCCGGCCAGGACGACCAGGTACGTGGGGCCCGCGTGGCGGTGCGCGTTCTCCAGGGCCTCCGAGGCGACCGTGAGGAGCTGGCGGGCCACCGCCTGGGGGACGGGGGGCACCGGGGTGTCCTCGGCGAGGCGGCGGAACGTGGCCGTCACCGGGTGGCGGGCGGTGAAGTCTGCTGCCTGGGCGACCAGTTCGGCAACCAAGTCCACGCCGCCCTCCAGGCCCTGTTCGCGGCGCAGGTCCGTGAGCAGTTCCCTGGACTCGGCGGCGGCCCGGCGCGCGGCCCGGGCGACCAGTTCCGCCTGGTGCCGTACGGTCGGCGGGTCCATCCGGTCGGCCGAGCAGGCCAGGCCGTCGGCGGCCAGGGCCAGGCCGTGCAGGGTCTTGGCGACCGAGTCGTGCATCTCCCGCGCCAGGCGCGTGCGTTCGCCCTCCACCGCCTCGTTCACCGCCAGCCGCGCCCGGGTCTCGGTGAGCGCCTGGGTGGCCGTCCCGAAGCGGAGGAGCAGGTTGCGCAGGGTGACCCCGACCGCTCCGGCGATCACGCAGAAGCCGGGGAGGAGGAGACCGGTCGCGCCGCCCGCCTCCAGCTTCGGCACGCTCGCGTACACGCCGAAGACGATCACCACCTGGAGCGCCGCGAACACCGCCGCCCCGCGCCAGCCCTGGACCAGGCCGGCCAGCAGCGGGGTGCAGACGGTGACGTACGCGAGGGTCGACTCGGGGGTCGCCGTGATCAGCAGGAGCGAGCCGAAGGCCGCGTCGACGGCGAGGAGCCAGGGGTGGCGCAGGAGGACGGGGCCGAAGCGTTCCCAGTCGCGGAACAGGACGTACGAGCCCATGAAGGTGACCAGGACCGCCGAGCCGATGAACCAGGTGGGCAGGCCGGGGGCGGTGTGGCCGATGGCGTACGGGGTGGCTATCGCGATCATCGCCAGGCGGAAGCCGAACACCTGGCGGCACATGGCCTGGAGGGCGTTGACCTGGATGGCGAAGGCGGGGGCGGCCGGGGTGCCGGCGTGGGCCCGGGTCAGGTCGGCGGTGAGGCCCGGCTGGGTACCGCTCAGTTGGTATGCCATGTTCCTGTCACCTCCGTCTCGTGCTCCGCAGGACTCCGCACGGCCCATAGGAGTTCTGCTCCGTAGGACTCCGTAAGAGTCCGCTGCCCCCGTCGTCCCCATCCCTCCCGCCGTTCATGTCAGCCGCCCGTGAGAAACGAGAAGTCGACGTCGGCCCCGTACACGAACCCGACCGTGAGGAGAACGAGCGTGCCGGGCAGCAGGAACGACGTCACCGCGAACGTCGCCTTCGGGACCGCCTTGGCCGCCTTGCGGCGGGCGTTCTGGGCGTCGGTGCGGCGCATGTCGTTGGCGATCTGGATGAGCGTCTCGACGATGGGCGCGCCCAGCTCCTCGCCCTGCTGGAGCGTGGTGACGAACATCGCGACCTGCTCCGAGTCGTTGCGGCGGCGCAGCTCCTCGAAGGCCTGGCGGCGGCTGACGCCCATGTCCATCTGGCGCAGGGTGATGCGGAGTTCGTCGGACCAGGGGCCCTCGTACTTCTCCGCCACCCGGTCCAGCGCCTGCCGGAAGCCGAGTCCGGCGGAGACGACGACGGCGAGGACGTCGAGGAAGTCCGGCAGGGTGCGCTCGATGTGCTCGCGGCGGACCCGGATCGCCGACCAGATCCCCGCCTCCACCCAGAACAGGCCGAACGCGATCATGAGGAGCGCCAGGAAGAGCTGGCCCTGGAGGAGCATGGAGAAGGCGCCCAGCAGGCCCAGCGCTCCGTAGACCGCGCGGCGGGCCGCGTAGCGGTCGATGGTGAGGCCGCCGGGGTTTCCGGCCAGGTCGATCTGGCGGCGCTTCTTGTTGACCGCCTTCGGACCCATCATCCGCAGCACCATCGGGGCCCAGCGGATGCCGAGCCGGTCGATGCCGGAGCCCACCGCGCCGGTGCGCGAGGAGCCGGATTCGAGGGCGACCGCGAGGTCGCCGGGGAGCTTGGCATCGGCCCGGTACATCCGGATGCCGTGGATGGCCCCGTAGACGGCGAGGCCGACGACCAGGGCAAGCAGCAGGTCCATGGCGTTCTTCTCCCAGCCGGTCAGACGTCGATACGGGACAGGCGGCGGATGACCACGAACCCGATCGCGTACAGGGCGATGGCCACGACCACCGCGGCCTGGCCGATGAAGGCGCCGGTCATGCGGTCCAGGGCGCCGGGCATGACCGCGTTCATCAGGAGCATCGCGCCGATGCCGAAGGCCGGTACGGCGTAGGCGGTGACGGTGACCTGGGAGAGCTGGGTCTTGACCTCGCGGCGGGTCTCCTTGCGCTCCTCCAGCGTCTCGGTGAGGTTGCGCAGCGAGCTGACGACCGTACCACCCGCCCGGTTGGAGAGGACCAACGTCGTGACCAGGACCACGAGTTCGCGGGAGGGGAGCCGGTCCGTCAGCTCGCTCAGCGCTTCGTCCAGGGATTCGCCGACCGCCAACCGCCGTGCCACGCGTGCCAGTTCCTCGCCCGCCGGGTCCTCCAGCTCCTCCGCCGCCATCGAGAGTGCGGTGCGCAGGGCCAGGCCCGCCTGGGTGGCGTTGGCCAGGATGCGGGAGAGCTCGGGCAGTTGGTTGATGAAGCGCTCGGTGCGCTTCGTACGCTGCCAGTTGAGGAAGGCGTTGGTGCCCCAGAGGCCGATCAGCGCGGCGACCGGGCCGAAGAAGGCCGCGAGCATGGAGGAGGCGATCATCCACAGCCCGGCCATCGCGAGGAGCGCGTAGACGAAGAACTCGCCGGGGGTGAGTTCCATGCCGGTCGCGGCGAGCTTCAGCTCCAGCTTCCGGCCGAGCGCGGTGGCCCTCAGCCGCCGGTCCAGGCCCTTGAACCGGCGGTGCCGGCCCGTCTCGGGGATCTGGCCGACGTGGGAGAGCCGCTCCACGAGCGCGTCGCGGTCGGCCTTGCCGCCGGAGTAGGCGTACAGGCCCATCACGCCCAGCACACAGGCGAGCAGGGTGACGCCGACGGTGACCAGGGGGAGGTTGACGTTGTCCATGGCGCGGTACCTAGTTGGCCTCTCGGGTGGCGAGCTGTTCGGCGCTCTCCGCGATGCCGAACGCCTGCGGGATGGGCTGGCTCGCCATGTAGAGCCGGTCGGCGACCCTGCGGGGCAGCGGCAGGTACTGGAAGCGGCCGTAGATGCGGCCGTCCGCCGCCATCGGCTGCCCGTTGAACCGGGCCACCGTGACGATCCGGTACGGGTCGCGGCCGTGCGAGTCCAGCACCGCGATCTCGGTGATCTTCCTGGTGCCGTCGGCGTGCCGGGTGAGCTGGACGATCACGTCGACGGCGCTGTTGATCTGGTCGTGCAGCGCCTCGAAGGGGATCTCCACCTCGGACATCGAGGCGAGGGTCTGGAGCCTCATCAGCGCGTCCTCGGCGTTGTTGGCGTGGACGGTGGCGAGTGAGCCGTCGTGGCCGGTGGACATCGCCTGGAGCATGTCGAGGGACTCGCCGCCGCGGACCTCACCGACGACGATGCGGTCGGGGCGCATACGCAGGGAGTTGCGGACCAGGTCGCGGATGGTGATCTGGCCCTTGCCCTCGACGTTGGCCGGGCGGGACTCCAGCCGGATCACATGGTTCTGCTGGAGCTGGAGTTCGGCGGAGTCCTCGATGGTGACGATGCGCTCGGTGTTCGGGATAAGCCCGGAGAGCGCGTTGAGGAGCGTCGTCTTCCCGGTGCCGGTGGCACCGGAGACGATGATGTTGAACTTGGCCTGGACGAGCCCGGCGAGCAGGATCAGCATCTGCTCGTCCAGCGATCCGAAGCCGATCATCTCCTGGAGGGTGAAGGAGCGCG
The DNA here is from genome assembly GCF_000718135.1 of Streptomyces cyaneofuscatus. Classification (GTDB taxonomy): domain Bacteria; phylum Actinomycetota; class Actinomycetes; order Streptomycetales; family Streptomycetaceae; genus Streptomyces; species Streptomyces cyaneofuscatus. The sequence continues at coordinate 367,131 of NZ_JOEM01000001.1, forward strand.
GGAAGCGGCGGATGGTGAGCGTGGCGCCGGTCAGCGAGAGCGGCGGGATGATCACGTTGACACGTTCGCCGCTGGGGAGGCGGGCGTCGACCATCGGATTCGACTCGTCCACACGGCGGTTGACGGTCGACACGATGCGTTCGATGGTCTGCATCAGCTGCTCGTGCGAGCCGAAGCGCATCGGGAGCTGCTCGACCTTGCCGCCGCGCTCGACGAAGATCTGGTCCGGGCCGTTCACCATGATCTCGGTGATCGACGCGTCCTCCAGGAGCGGTTCCAGGATGCCGAGGCCCAGCGCCTCGTCCACGACGCGCCGGATGAGCTGCGATCGCTCGACGGTGGAGAGGACGGGGCCCTCGCGGCTGATGATGTGGCCGAGTACGCGCTCCAGACGGGCCCGCCGGTCGGCGGCGGCCAGCGAGGACATCTCCGCGAGGTCGATCTCCTCCAGCAGCTTGGCCCGGTAGGTGGCCACCATGTGGCCGTCCTCCCGTGCGCCGCCGTGCTCGTCCGGGGCGGTCATGCGTGCCCGCAGGCTCATCTGCCCAACTCTCCTCGGTGTAGCGGGTGTTGCGGGTATTGCGAGTGTTGCGAGTGTTGCGGGATCCATCCGGCCTGGTGAGGGGCGCTACTCGCGCGGCATCGTGGCGCTCCGCTTCGCCCACCAGCCGTCCAGGCCGGGGACGACGGAGGGGACCTTGACCTGGACCGTGGCGGTGATGTCCCGGCCGCCGCGCTGGCTGTACCGGAACCCGCCGTCGCCCAGCCAGCCGCTCACCGCGCTGCGGGCCGTCGACCGCGGGTCGCCGTGAGCGTCGTAGCTGGCCGCCGTACGGGCTCCGGCGCGTGCGGCCGTGCCCGCCTGGTTGGCGGCGTACGCGGCGAGGCCGAGCTGGAGGGCCCCCATGGCGACGAGGAGCAGGAGAGGGAGGAAGCCGAGGTACTCCAGGGCGACCTGGCCCCGGTCACGGCCCCGGTCACGGCCCTTCGCGGCCCGCCCGGGCCCTCCGGACCGTCCCGCCCTGATGCGTCCGCTGTACGGCAGGGTCGTCGTCATCGCTCAGTCCTCCAGCGCCGATCCGGCTTCGCCGTCGATGTCGATGTCCAGGTCGAAGAGGCCGGGCACCAGCACCGGCACCTTGAGCGTCACCGTCGCCTCGTAGAGACCCGAGCCCCGGCCGCAGTCCACCCGGGCCGCGCCCGACCAGGCGTCGGGCAGGTCCTTCAGCGCGCCCGCCCGGCACGCCGCGTCCGCCCCGTACTCCGCGCCGCTCCCCTTGCGCGCGCCGACGTCCGCCGCGTTGCCCGCGAGGCTGAAGGTGTAGCCGATCAGGGCGCACTCCCAGAGCACGAGCATGATCAGGATGATGAAGGGGGTCATCCCCAGGAACTCGACCGAGGTCTGCCCCCGGTCACCTCCCCGCGGACGCCGGAGCCGCCCGGGGCCGGGGCTGGGGCGCCGAAGCCTCCTGGGCCCGGGGCGGGGGTGCCGGAGCCGCCCGGGGCCGGGGCGCTCCCGGAGGTCCCTGAGCCCCCGTATGCCGGTGCGGGCCGTCCTCGTGGTGGTCGTCATCGCTCAACGTGTCCCCTCAGCGTCGGCGGGCCCGCCGCGCCGGCGGCGCGGGCTTCCGGTCGAGCCCCGGTCGTTCTTGAAGGTGCCGCTGTTCCTCTTGGCCAGAACGCCGCCGGACTTCTTGGCGGTCACGCTCGGCTTGACGATGCCCAGCTCTCCGGCCAGCCCCCACAGGGCCTGCTTGACCGTGCTCTTGGCGTCCAGTTCGTGCAGGCGGCCGGAGTCGACGGCGGCCTGGAGCTCCTTGAAGTTGGCGGGGACCGCCGCGGAGGCGACCCGGGTGCCGGTGATCTTCTGGATCAGGGGCGGCTGGATCTCGGTGTTGCGGGTGAAGCGGTTGACCAGGGTGACGGTCTCCTCGGCCTTGCGGATCTGGAGCCGTTCCCACATCCGTACGACGCGTTTGGCGCCGCGCACCGCGACCACGTCCGGGGTCGTCACCAGCAGGGCCGTGTCCGCCATCTCGATGGCCGCCGCGTTGGCCCCGTTCATCTGGCCGCCGCAGTCGATGACGACGATCTCGTACCGGGAGCGCAGGGCGCTGACGATCTGGCGGGCCGAGCGGTCGCTCACCTCCTCGCCGCGTTCGCCCTCGCCGGGGGCGAGCAGCAGGGCGAGGCCGGTGGAGTGGGAGAAGACGGCGTCGGCGAGGACCCGGGGCGAGATGTCGGTGATCAGGGCGAGGTCGACGAGCGAGCGCCGGAACTGTACGTCGAGGAAGGAGGCGATGTCGCCGGTCTGGAGGTCCATGTCGACCAGGGCGACGGTGTGGCCGGACGCCTGGGCGGCCAGGGCGAGCTGGATGGCGGTGACGGTGGCGCCGACGCCGCCCTTGGCGCCGGTGACGGTGACGACTGTGCCCCCGGGGCCGGTGAAGACGTCGCCCGCGGAGGAGAGGTGGCGGCGTACGCCGGTGGACCACTGGGCCGCGGCCTGGACCCGGTTGGCGAGCTCCTCGTACCCCACCGGCAGGGTGACCAGACCGCGGGCGCCGGAGTCCATCGCGTCGGCGAAGAGGTGGGGACTGGCGTCCGTGGTGATCATGACGACCCCGACGGAAGGGAACCGCAGGGACACCTCCCGGATCAGCTCCAGGGCCGGGACCGGGCCGATCCGCTCGTGCACCAGCACCACTTCGGGCAGCTCGTCCAGGGCCTCGCCCGCGAGGCGGGCCAGGGTGTCGATCAGCTGGGTCGAGTCGGTGACCGGGGCCGCCGGTTCGGCGTCGGGCAGCTGGCTGAGCAGGGTGGTGAGGGCGCGGGCCGCGTCGGGGTCGGCCACGGCCGGGAGGATTCTGGTGGTCATCCGGTCCCTCACTTGTCCTTGTCGAGGGTGTAGGTGCGGTCGCCCGGGCGGATGGTGCCGTCGCTGCCGGGGGCGACGAGTGCGAGACGTACGTGCTCCGCGAAGGACTCGGCGTAGGCGATGCGCTGGGTGTCCAGCGTGTTCAGGGCGAAGGTGATCGGCACGGCCTCGGTCATCTGGGTGCGCCGGTCGTCGCCGCTCGGGTTGAGCGCGGTGAGCTTGCCGACCTCCAGCACCTTGGCGTTGGAGACGATGACCTTGGACTGGGCGGGTTCGGCGTTCTCCTGCTGCTGCTCGCCCGCGAAGGTGGCGTAGATGTTGACCGTGGCGCCCGGTGTGATCTTGCCGGCGACGCCGGTGGCGGCGTCGATCATGATGGCGATCTCCTGCTCACCGGCGCGGAGTTCGGGTTTGCGCACCATCATGTCCGACTGGAGGAGCGAGCCGCCGCGGAGCTCGGTGACGGCGATCTTCCCCTCGACCTCCCGCAGGTCGGTCACGGCGTTCTCCGACAGCCAGCGCTTGGGCATCGCGATCTTCTCGAACTGGCCGCTGTTCAGCGCCGTGTACGGGGCCACGTCGGATTTCAGCTGGTAGGCCGTCACCTCGGGGCCGACCTTGGAGTTCACATCGCTGATCACCGAGAGCACGCCGGCGAAGGCACCGAAGGCACACAGGACCGACAGGAGCAGGAGTATCACGCCGCGGCGCTGGCGGGAGTTCATGGCCGGACAACCTCGTTCGAATCGGATGCGTGGGGCAGCGGACAGAGAGGGATGCGCGGTGAGGCGGTACGGGCCGGGGACCGGGCACCTGGGCCGGGCGGGCCTAGGGTCCGGAACGCTCTCCGGCTTCCAGCTGAAGGACACCGCCGGACGGCCTGCGGTTCTCGGGGGCGGCGAGCGGTGCGGAACAGAAGGCGCAGCGGTCGCCGATGAGTTCCATCTCGCACCAGTGGCACCGCTCCCGGCGGACGGAGGAGACCAGCTGGTACAGCACGGAGAGGTCCGGGAGATGGGCGGCGAACTCCACCAGCCGTCCCGTGCCCCACCAGCGCGCGGAGTCGGCGGGAAGGCGCGTGTCGTGTACGGCCTGGACCTTCCAGGCGGGCGCGAGGGTCTCCTGTACCCAGTCCGACTGCAACTGCCCCTGGGCGACGAGAAGATGCGTACGGAATTCCGGTCCGGCCAGGGGTTCGGCGGCCGGGCCCACCTTGATCAGCTGCGGTTCGGGGCCGGCGAGTACGGCGAACTGGGAGCCGGGCACCCAGGACCTGGCATGGCTCTTGAGGCTGACCGGGACCCGGTCGAGCTTGGCGACCGAGTTGAGCAGGGCGCCGGCGTAGATGTAGTGCGACAGCAGCCGGGCGGCGGAGGCGACGACGCCGGGGCTGAAGTCGCAGATGGACAACTGCCGGAGCTGGCGGACGAGTACGGCCACGCCGAGGGGCGGCAGGTCGACCTTGACCAGGGCGATCCGGTCGCTCTCCAGGACCGAGCGGATGGAGTGGAGCCGGCGTTCGTGCTCGGGCCGGATGCCGGAGGGGTAGAGGGCGATCACATATCCGTGCTGTTCGAGCAGCAGATGCATGTCGCCGATCGCCAGCTCCAGGACCTGGGCTTCGGGGGCCTGGAGCAGGGCCGCGGTCGGTGTCTGCTGATCGGTGGGCGGCAGCACCAGATCTGCACTCGTCACTGCTATTGCGGTCGGCACGCTCTTCCCCGTTCGGCTCCGGCCGCCGTCGAGACGTCGGCCGCAATCGCTCCTGCTCCGTGCTCCTGCCCCAGCACTTTAGCCACGTCTCACCAGGCAGAGAACAGTTATCGGAGACCAGTGCGTCATCATGCGAACACCGTTCGTACGGGGGTCGGGTGCTAAACGGGATGAAATCGATTCCGGTCAACTTCTCCACCACTGCGGAGCGTTACCGAACCCGTCATCCGGAATCCGGGCGCGCTTTCATTCCCGCACGTCAGGGCGGATAGGGGCGCGTTCCGGATCATTTCGGCGGGCGGTTTCGTCACGGTACGAAGGCCTTCGGCAAGATCACCCGTGGGGGTAACGCGGTACGGGCGCGGGGGTGCCGTCCGGCAAAGAAATTCCGGCCCGGGACGCTTCACCGAGCACCTCGCGGGCACTCCTCCGGACCTCCCGCGCGAGCGGCCGCCGCCCCCTCCGGAAGCCCCTTTCACTGCCAGAGGTCTTGACAACTTGATTGGTCTGGACCAGTTTATCCGCCAGCGGTGACGACCGCTTCCGCTCCACCCGCACGGCCTTCCCCATCCCCGCCGCCGTGCACCCGTCCGTCCGGCACGCCCGCACCGCCGCACCACCCCCGCCACGCACCACCAACTCCCCACCGGAGGCCCACGTGCAACGCTCCGCAGGCAGCAGAAGACGCAGAAGGAACACCTCCCGTCCGTTCCTCGGCGGCGCCATGGCCGTCATCGCGGCGGGCGCCCTGACCGTCACCGGCCTCGTCTCCACCGCCCAGGCCGCCGACGTCAACAACGCCAAGAACGCGGGCTTCGAGTCGGGGCTCGCCAACTGGTCCTGTTCCGCCGGGAGCGGCGCCACCGTCTCCACCCCCGTGCGCAGCGGCACGTCCGCGCTGAAGGCCACCCCGGCCGGCCAGGACCACGCCAAGTGCACGCAGACCGTGGCCGTGAAGCCCAACTCGACGTACGCGCTGAGCTCCTGGGTGCAGGGCGGTTACGCCTACCTCGGGGTGACCGGCAGCGGAACGACCGACGTCTCCACCTGGACGCCGGGCTCCACCACCTGGACCAAGCTGTCCACGAGCTTCAAGACGGGCGCCAACACCACGTCGGTGACCGTCTACACCCACGGCTGGTACGGGCAGTCCGCCTACTTCGCCGACGACGTCGAGGTCACCGGCCCCGACGGTGGTGGCGGCGGGGACGGCCCCGGCCCGGTCATCCCGGCGGCCCCCGCCGGTCTCACCGCGGGCGCCACGACGACCTCCTCCGTCGCCCTGTCCTGGAACGCGGTCTCCGGCGCCACGGGCTACAAGGTCTACCGGGACGGTGCGCAGGCCACCACCTCCACCGGGACCTCGGCGACCGTCACGGGGCTGGCCGCCGACACCGCGTACCAGTTCACGGTGAGCGCCACCAACGCGGCCGGTGAGTCGGTCAAGTCCGCCGCCGTCAGCGCCCGTACGGCCAAGCCCGGTTCGGGCGGTCCCGGCCCCTCGGTGCCCAAGCACGCGGTGACCGGCTACTGGCAGAACTTCAACAACGGAGCGGCCGTCCAGAAGCTCACCGACGTCCCGGCCGACTACGACATCATCGCGGTCTCCTTCGCGGACGCCACGCCGACGCCGGGCGCGGTCACCTTCAAGCTGGACAGCGCCGGCCTCGGCGGCTACACCGACGCCCAGTTCCGCGCGGACATCAAGACGAAGCAGGCGCAGGGCAAGAACGTCATCATCTCGATCGGCGGCGAGCTCGGCACGGTCCGGATCGACAACGACGCCTCCGCCACCGCCTTCGCCAACTCGGTGTACGCGCTGATGCAGGACTACGGCTTCAACGGGGTCGACATCGACCTGGAGAACGGCCTCAACGCGACCTACATGACGAAGGCACTGCGCCAGCTGTCGGCGAAGGCGGGCAGCGGGCTCGTCATCACGATGGCGCCGCAGACCATCGACATGCAGTCGACGTCCGGTGAGTACTTCAAGACGGCACTCAACATCAAGGACATCCTGACCGTCGTCAACATGCAGTACTACAACAGCGGTTCGATGCTCGGCTGCGACGGCAAGGTGTACTCGCAGGGCTCGGTGGACTTCCTCACCGCGCTCGCCTGCATCCAGCTGGAGGGCGGCCTCGACCCGAGCCAGGTCGGCATCGGTGTCCCGGCCTCCACCCGCGGCGCGGGCAGCGGCTACGTCGCCCCGTCGATCGTGAACGCCGCCCTGGACTGCCTGACCAAGGGCACCAACTGCGGTTCGTTCAAGCCCTCGAAGACCTACCCGTCGCTCCGTGGCGCGATGACCTGGTCGACCAACTGGGACGCGACGGCCGGGTTCGCCTGGTCGAAGGCGGTCGGCCCGCACGTCCGCAGCCTGCCGTAACCGCAACCGGTAGCACCACCCCGAAACCTGCAGCGCCGCCGCTCCCCCGGCGGCGCTGCGGTGTTCCGTAAGCTCCCTGCTTCACCAGGGCAGTTCACGCACCTGCTGCACACACAGCACGATGAACAGCAGCCCGGCCAGGGCCAGCATCCCGTTACTGACCCAGCCGTTGCGCCATTGCCTGGGCGTACGGGCGGAGTTGAGCAGCCAGAGCAGGGTCAGGGCGAGGAAGGGCATGAAGAACGCGCCGAGCACCCCGTACGCGATGACCAGGCCGAACGGCTCGTCCAGCCAGAGCAGGGTCATCGGCGGGAAGGTCAGCCAGAGCAGGTACGCGCGGAACGGCAGCGAGCGCTGCTGCCGGTCGACGACGGCGGGCCCGGCGTGCTGCTCGTCCGGATCCACGGGCGCCCGGAACCGCTCCACGAAGTCGGCGAACATCAGGCTCACCCCGTGCCAGACCCCGATCAGCGACGAGAACGACGTGGCGAAGAAGCCGACCAGGAAGAGCTTCGCGGTGCCCGCCCCGAACCGGTCCTCCAGCACCTTGCCCAGGTCGATCAGCCCGCGGTCGCCGGAGGTGAGGGCGATCTGCGAGGCGTGCAGCAGCTCGGCACCGACGATGAGCATCGCCACGACGAAGATCCCGGTGGTGACGTAGGCGACCCGGTTGTCGAGCCGCATCACCTTCATCCAGGAGGAGTTGCTCCACCCCTTGGCGTTGACCCAGTACCCGTACGCCGCCATGGTGATCGTACCGCCGACGCCGCCGATCAGCCCGAGCGTGTAGAGCAGCGAACCGTCCGGCAGTACGGGGACGAGCCCGGCGAACGAGGCCCCCACATCCGGCGCGACCCGGGCGGCCACGTACACGACCACCACGAACATGATGCCGATCAGGACCGTCATGACCTTCTCGAAGACGGCGTACCGGTTGAACCAGACGAAGGCCAGTCCGATCAGCCCGGTGACGATCGCCCAGAACTTCAGCCCCGGCCCGTCCGGGAAGAGCGCCACGATGGGCAGGGCGCTGGAGGACATGGCCGTGGCCCCGTAGATGAAGCCCCAGACGACGACGTAGATCGCGAAGTAGACGGTCGTCCACGCCCCGATGCTGCGCCACCCGTCGAAGAGCGTGCGCCCGGTCGCCAGATGCCAGCGGCCGGCCGCCTCGGCGAGCGAGATCTTGACGACGCACCCGATCACCGCCGCCCACATCAGGGTGTACCCGAACTTGCTGCCCGCGATCAGCGTCGCGACCAGATCCCCGGCCCCGACCCCGGTCGCCGCGACGACGATGCCGGGGCCGATGTACTTCCAGCTGGATTTACGTGGTCGGGAGGCCGGCTCCCCTGTCTCTGTGGTTGCGCTTGTCTCCGCCATGCCGATCAAGGAAGCGCAATCGGCGGGGCGGCACAAGGGGGCGTGCACGGATCGGTGGGCGGGAGTGGCGCCACGGGGGTGGCCCCAGGCAACTCAGGGGGAAGCCCAAGTCAGCTCCTATTAGCCTGAGGTGGACTTAGTTGGTCCGGCACTTGGTCAACCCCTACTCCTCTGGTGAGGCAGCCGTGGAAGCAGCCCGGCAGTACAACGTGCACGAGGCCAAAACTCACCTCTCCCGAATCCTGGAGCAGGTCGCCACCGGTGAGGAGGTCGTCATCAGCGAGGCCGGCGAGCCGGTCGCCAAGGTGGTGCCCCTTCGCCCGAAGGTGAGGAGGACCGGACGCGGGTCGCTGGCGGGACGCACCCACATCGCGGACGACTTCGACGAGCTGCCCGACGACATCGCCGACGCCTGCGGGATGCGCTGATGCGTCTCCTGCTCGACACCCATGTGATCCTCTGGTGGCTCCGGGGACTCCGACGAGCTCTCCGACCAGGTGAAGGATCTCCTCGACACGGAACCCTCCGTCCACCTCAGCGCGGTCTCCGCGTGGGAGTCGCCGTCAAGCAGTCCCTGGAGAAGCTGGACGGCCCGGACGACCTGGCGGAGCGCGTACGCGACAGCCGGTTCACCTCACTGCCGATCACCGCGGGACACGGGGTTCGGGCGAGCGGGCTGCCCGCGCTGCACCGCGACCCCTTCGACCGGATACTGGTCGCCCAAGGCGCAGAGCGAAGGCATGACCATCGTCACCCGCGACAAGTGGAGCCCGCAGTACGACGTCCCGGTCATGGCCGTCTGATCCGGGCCGCCCCGGACGAGACGCGCTAGATCACCAGGCTGAGCAGCGCCGCGACCACGAAGCCGGCCACCGACAGCACCGTCTCCAGCACCGTCCAGGACTTCAGCGTGTCGCGTTCCGAGATGCCGAAGTACTTCGACACCATCCAGAAGCCGCCGTCGTTCACGTGCGAGGCGAAGATCGAGCCCGCCGAGATCGCCATGATGATCAGCGCGAGGTGGGCCTGGGACAGGTCCTGGCCCTCGACCAGCGGGACCACGATCCCGGCCGTGGTGACGATCGCGACGGTGGCCGAGCCCTGGGCGACGCGCAGGACGACCGAGATCAGCCAGGCGAGCAGGATGACCGGCAGGCCCACGTCGTTGAACGTGTCGGCCAGCGCGTCCGCGATGCCGCTGCCCTTGAGTACGGCACCGAAGATGCCGCCCGCGCCGACCACCAGCAGGATGTTGCCGACGGGCTTCAGCGACGACGTGGAGACGGACTCCAGCGACTTGCGGGACCAGCCGCGGCGGATGCCGAGCAGGTAGTACGCGAGGAACAGGGCGATCGTCAGGGCGACGAACGGGTTGCCGAAGAACTCGATCACCGAGCGGAGGGTGGAGGGGTCCAGCGCGATGGAGGAGAACGTCGCGGCGAGGATCAGGATCAGCGGGGTCCCGATGATCGCGAGGACCGTGGCGAGCGGGACCGGCTTCTCGTGCGGGGTGACTCCGGCGGCGCGCTGCTCGGCGGCGACGGCCTCCTTGGCCTCGGCGGCTGCCTCCACCATGTCCTGCGGTACGTCGACGAAGATCCGCTTGCCGATCCAGGCGGCGTACGCCCAGGCGGCGATGACGGACGGGACGCCGACCACGACGCCCATCAGGATGACCCAGCCCAGCGACACGTTGAAGAGTCCGGCGGCGGCCACCGGCCCCGGGTGCGGGGGCAGGAACGCATGAGTCATCGACAGCCCCGCCAGCAGCGGCATGGCATAGAGCAGAATCGATTTTCCGGAGCGCTTGGCGGCCGCGTACACGATCGGCGCGAGGACGAAGATACCGACGTCGAAGAAGACCGGGATACCGAAGACGAGGCCCGTCATCCCCATGGCGAGCGGGGCCCGCTTCTCACCGAAGGCGTTCAGCAGGCGGGCGCTCAGCACCTCGGCGCCGCCCGACACTTCGAGGATCGCGCCGAGCATCGTACCGAGCCCGATGATGATCGCGACATGGCCGAGGATGCCGCCCATGCCGGACTCGATGACCGAGACGGCGGCGGATTTCTGCACGGTGCCGAAGAGTTCGGTGACCGAGAGCCCGGCGCCGAGGCCGACGGCTATGGAGACCGCGAGCAGGGCGACGAACGGCTGGAGCCTGACCTTGATGATCAGGAAGAGGAGGAGCGCGATACCGAGGGCGGCGACGGTCAGCAGACCGGCGGTGCCGTCGATCAGGAGGAGCAGGCCACCGGTGTGCGGTGGCGTCTCGACCGGCGGTGGGGTGGCGGCGAGAAACAAGGGGACTCCGGTGGTGCTGGAGGAGGGCAGGGGGGAGCGCGGCACGGCGCCCCCGGGGGACGGGACGCCGTGCCGGACGGCGAGGTGGAGCGTTGCTGCGGGTGGAGCACGGCGATCAGTGCGGCAGGACCTTCGGTGAAGCAGGAACGGTCAGCTGAGCCGGGACCGTCAGCTGAGCACCGCGAGCGCGTCGATCTCGATCAGCAGGCCCTTGGGCAGGCCGACGTAGACCGTCGTACGGGCCGAGGGGGCCTCCTTGAGGTTCTGCTCGGCGAAGTACGCGTTGTAGATCTCGTTCATCTCCGCGAAGTGGTCCACGTCCGTGAGGTAGACGCGCATCATCATCACGTCGTCCCAGCTCGCGCCGCCCTCCTCCAGGATCGCCTTGACGTTGGCGAAGGTCTGGAGGGTCTGCTCGCGCAGGGTGGGGCCGGCGGGCGTCGGGGCCTGGCCCTCGACGGCGGGGAGGAAGCCGACCTGGCCGGCGACCTGGAGGATGTTCCCCTTCCGCACGCCGTGCGAGAACTTCGCCGGCGGGGTGGTGTGGGTGGAGGGGGTGAGGGCGGTCTTCTCGGTCATGGCTGATCAGACTTTCTTGGGTCGGTTGGTGCCGGAATACTCCCGGCTGATGGTCTCGGCGGTGCGCCGGACCAGCGGGAGCAGGGTGAGGAGTTCCTCGGCCGTGACGACCACGTTCGGTGCGGACACCGACATGGCCGCGACGACCCGGCCGTCCGCGCCGCGGATGGGGGCGCCGATGCAGTTGATGGACTCCTCGTGGCCACCGAGGTCGGTGGCCCAGCCCTGTTCGCGCACGACGGCCAGCTCCTTGAGGAAGGCGGCCGCATTCGGCGTCGAACGGGACGTGTACATGGGGTAGTCGAGCTTCTCGGCGATCGCGCGCCGCTCGGGCTCGGTGAGGTCGGCGAGCAGCAGTTTGGCCACGGCCGCGACGGTGATCGCGACGGGCTTGCCGATCCGCGAGTACATCCGGACCGGGTAGCGGCTCTCGACCTTGTCGATGTAGAGGACTTCCTGCTCCTCGTAGACGGCGAGGTGCACGGTGTGCCCGCACCGGTCGTTCAGCTCGACCAGATGCGGATGGGCGATCTCGCGTACGTCGAGGTTCTCGACGGCCTCCTGCGCGAGCGCGAAGAGGCGGGCGCCGAGGCGGTAGCGCTGGTCCTGCTGGCGGTAGACGAGCCCGTGCTCGTGGAGCGTACGCAGCAGGCGCAGCGCCGTGGACTTGTGGACGCCGAGCCGCTCGGCGACCTGGCCGAGGTCGGCGGGTCCCTGGGCGAGCAGCGGCAGGATGCTGAGTGCCCGGTCGACGGTCTGGCTCATGGCGTACGTACCTCCTCGGGGGCCCGGTCGGCTGCGGTCCAGCCGGGGCCGAGACGAAGTCTCCCCCAGGCCTCGTCGTCGAGGGCGACGAGGCGGTCGGCGTGGTCGCGGGCGGGCGGCTCGGTGAGGTCACCGGGGACGGTGAGGACGGCGGCGGCCATGAGATGCCCGTGCCGGACCCGGTCGCGGACGGGGAGCCCGCGCAGGGTGGCGGAGAGAAACCCGGCGGCAAAGGCATCCCCGGCCCCGACGGCGGCGACGACGTCTACGCGGAGGGCGGGGACCTGGGTGACCACCTCAGCCTCTCCGCCCTCCCCGGAGCGCGAGGCCGGGGCATTTTCAGCCCCGGCGCCTTCCGTGGAGCGCGAGGCCGGGGTGTTTTCAGCCCCTCCGGCGTTTGAGGAGCGGGGTCCGGGGCGGAGCCCCGAGAACACCGTTGCGCCCGCGCTCCCCCGCTTCACGACCACCACGCCCGGCTCCGGCAGCGCCGCCCGGATCGCCTCCGCGCCCACGATCCCCCACGCCTCCTCCGCCTCGTCCTCCCCGACGAACACCAGGTCACAGCGGCGGGCCAGCTCCAGCAGCACGGTGGCATCACCGCCCCGCCACAGATGCGGCCGGTGGTTCACGTCGAACGACACCAGCGGGCGGCCGGGCCGGGGCGCGGTGAGGTTCCGCAGCAGCTCCAGACAGTCCGCCGACAGCGCAGCCGTGATCCCGGACAGGTGCAGCACACGCCCCGCGAAGACTTCCTCGTACGGCACATTCGCCGGCGACATCGCCGAGGCCGCCGACCCGGCCCGGTAGTAGGCCACCTCGTGCGCCCCCGCCCCGCGATCCGTCGCCGTACGGAAGTAGATCCCCGTCGGACGCACCGGATCCCGCCGCACGGCCGACGTGTCGACCCCGTACCCCCCGATTGTCTCGACCAGGTGGTCACCGAAGCCGTCCGCCCCGACCCGCCCCACCCAGGCCGCCCGGTGCCCGGCGGCGGCGAGCGCGCAGGCCACGTTGGACTCGGCGCCCCCGATCCCCCGCCCGAAGGACGGTACGTCGGCGAGGCGGCCGGGCTGCGAGGGCAGGAACGTCACCATGGACTCACCGAGACAGACGACATCGGTGGTCGCGTCGGCGCGGGCCGTCCCTGCTGCGGGTCCGGACACTGAAGGCTCCTCGCTGATCGGCGTGCGGGCCGGTGGTCACCATTGACCGGGCATCGGCTCGGATGTTAGACAGCGTTGAGCGATATGCGCAATGGGTGTTGCATATGATGCAACGTACTTCGAGGAGCTTCCCTTGGCAGCCGAAAGCCTCACCGCCCGAGCCGAGCAGCTGGCCGCCGGCCTCGCCGAAGAACGCGTCGACCACCGCTTCAAGGCGCTCCCGCCCGACGCCGAGGGCCTGACCGTCGCCACCCTCGCCGCCGAGCGCCGCAACCTCTTCACCGGCGGGTTCACCACCCCCGTCCTCGCCCTCTCCGCCGAGTCGGTGGAGCACAACCTCGCCCTGCTGGAGACGTACGCGGAGCGCCACGGCCTCGCCTTCGCCCCGCACGGCAAGACCTCCATGTCCCCGCAGCTCTTCGCGGACCAGCTGAAGCGCGGCGCCTGGGGCATCACCGCCGCCGTGCCGCACCAGGCCCGGGTCTACCGCGCGTACGGGATCGGGCGCATCTTCCTCGCCAACGAGCTGGTCGACCCGGTCGCGCTGCGCTGGCTGGCCGGCGAGATGAGCGCCGACCCGGAGTTCCGCTTCATCTGTTACGTCGACTCCGTGCGCGGGGTCGAGCTGATGGAGGAGGCCCTGAGCGCGGCGGGCGCCACCCGCCCCGTCGACGTGGTCGTGGAGCTCGGCGCGGGCGAGGGCGCGCGCACCGGCTCCCGGACCGAGGCCGACTGCGCGGCGGTGGCCGACGCGGTGGCGGCGGCCGGGTCGCTGCGGCTGGTGGGCATGGCCGGGTACGAGGGCGAGGTGCCGGACGCGGACCCGGAGCGCGTACGGGCGTGGCTGCGGCGGCTCGTCGCGCTCGCGGCCACCTTCGACGCCGAGAAGCGGTTCACCGGCGCAGAGGAGATCGTCATCAGCGCGGGCGGCAGCGCCTGGTTCGACGCGGTGGCGGACGTCTTCGCGGAGGTCCCCGAACTCAGCTCGCCCGTACTGAAGTTGCTCCGCTCCGGCGCGTACGTCTCCCACGACGACGGCCACTACAAGCACCTCACCCCCTTCAACCGGGTCCCCGAGGAAGGCGCCCTGGAGCCTGCCTTCCGCCTCTGGGCCCAGGTCGTCTCCCGCCCGACCGGCGAGCAGGCGTTCCTGAACGCGGGCAAGCGGGACGCGGCGTACGACCTCGACCTGCCCGAGGCACAGGTGGTCCGCTCCGCCCGGGACGGCTCGGTCCGCCCGGCCACCGGGATCACGGTCACCGGCCTCTCCGACCAGCACACCTGGGTGCGTACGGAGGCGGGGGCCGAGCTGGAGGTGGGCGACTGGGTCGGCATGGGCCTCTCGCACCCGTGCACCAGCTTCGACAAGTGGCAGCTGATCCCGCTGGTGGAGGCGGACGGCACGGTCAGCGACTACATCCGCACGTTCTTCTGAGCAGCATCCGCACGTTCCTCTGAGCAGCCGTAGCCGCCACCCCCTCCCCTCCCCCGCCCCTGAAAGGTCACCCATGGACCTGGTCCTGCGCGACGCGCTCGTCGTCGACGGCACCGGCGAGCCGTCCTACCGCGCCGATGTGGCGGTCGACGGCGGCCGGATCGCCGAGATCCACCCCGAGGGCTCCCCCGGCCCCCGCCCCACCGCCACCCGCACGGTCGACGCCGACGGCCTCGCGCTGGCCCCCGGCTTCATCGACATGCACGCCCACAGCGATCTGGCGCTGCTGCGCGACCCGGACCACAGCGCAAAGGCGGCGCAGGGCGTCACCCTCGAAGTCCTCGGCCAGGACGGCCTGTCGTACGCCCCGGTCGACGACCGTACGCTCGCCGAGGTCCGCCGCTCCATCACCGGCTGGAACGGCGACGGCTCCGACATCGACTTCGACTGGCGCACGGTCGGCGGCTATCTGGACCGGCTGGACCGCAACTTCGGCGGCGAGGGCATCGCCGTCAACGCGGCCTACCTGATCCCGCAGGGCACGGTCCGGATGTTCGCCGTCGGCTGGGACGACCGCCCGGCCACCGACGCCGAACTGGCCCGGATGAAGGAGCTGGTGGACCAGGGCATGCGCGAGGGCGCGGTCGGCATGTCGTCCGGGCTGACCTACACCCCCGGCATGTACGCGGACGACGCCGAACTCACCGAACTCTGCCGGGTGGTGGCCCGCCACGGCGGCTACTACTGCCCGCACCACCGCAGTTACGGCGCGGGCGCGCTCGAAGCGTACGAGGAGATGGTGCAGCTGACCCAGAGCGCCGGCTGCGCCCTCCATCTCGCCCACGCCACCATGAACTTCGGCGTCAACAAGGGCAAGGCGCCCGACCTCCTCGCCCTGCTGGACGGCGCACTGGCCGCCGGTTCCGACATCTCGCTCGACACCTACCCGTACACCCCCGGCTGCACAACACTGGTGGCCATGCTGCCCAGCTGGGCGGGCGAGGGCGGACCGGAGTCGGTCCTCACCCGGCTCGCGGACCCTTCGAGCGCGGAGAAGATACGGCACCACCTGGAAGTGCTCGGCTCGGACGGCTGCCACGGGGTGCCGATCGAGTGGGACACCATCGAGATCTCCGGCGTCAGCGCCCCGCACCTGGCCGAGTACGTGGGCCGTACGGTGGCCCGGTCGGCCCAACTGCTCGGCGAGGAGCCCTGGGTGACCGCGCGGCGGCTGCTCACCGAGGACCGGCTCGGGACGACGATCCTCCAGCACGTGGGCCACGAGGAGAACGTCCGGCAGATCATGCGTCACCCGGTGCACACCGGCGGCAGCGACGGCATCCTCCAGGGCGACAAGCCGCACCCGAGGGCGTACGGCACGTTCCCGCAGTATCTGGGACGGTACGCACGGGAGTTGGGCATCCTCTCGCTGGAGGAGTGCGTGGCCCACCTGACCTCGCGCCCAGCCGCCCGGCTGCGGCTCGCGGACCGGGGCCTGGTGCGCGAGGGCTACCGCGCGGACCTGGTGCTCTTCGACCCGGAGACGGTGGCGGCGGGCTCCACGTTCGAGGAGCCGCGCACGCTGCCGGTGGGCATCCCGCACGTCCTGATCGACGGCCGGTTCGTCATCGAGGACGGCCGGCGCACGTCGGTCCTGGCAGGCCGGGCGGTCCGGGGCACGGGGGCCGCCTGAGCGCCCTGAGCACCGTTACGAGGCGTCGGCGGCGCGCTCCGCCGCCCAGGCGAGGTCCTCCTCGGTCGGGGCGTCGTCCTGGGTGAGCGCGCGCCGCCAGTAGCCGCTGAACTCCACGGCCCCCTTGGGCAGCCCCCGCTCCCCCACCAGATGGCGGCGGAGCGCCCGGACCGCCGACGCCTCACCCGCCACCCAGGCCGCGCCCACCCCGTCGAGGCCCGCCCCGGCACCCCGTACCGCCGCCACGAGCGAGCCGCCCCGGTCCCGGTGCACCCAGCGCACCTCCACCCCTCCGGCGGCGGCCGGCAGCTCCACCTCCTCCCCCGCGTCCGCGATCTCGGCGTACACGAGGGCGCTGGTCGTGCCCGGCAGCGCCTCCAGCACCGTGGCGATGGCCGGGAGCGCCGTCTCGTCCCCGGCCAGCAGCATCCGCTCCGCCTCCGGCAGCGGGCGGGCGTAGAGGGACGACGGGCCGACCATGCCGAGGACGTCACCGGGGCGGGCGGCGGCGCCCCAGCGCGAGGCGGGCCCGCCGTCGCCGTGGAGCACGAAGTCCACGGCCATCGCGTTGAGTTGGCGGTCGTAGGAGCGGACAGTGAAGCCGCGCAGCCAGGGCCGTCGCGCCTCCGGGATCGCGAGGAACGCCTCGTACCAGCGCATGCCGTACGTGTCCTCGGCATCCTGCTCCGGCAGCAGCCCCTCCGCCACGCTCCGCCCCTCGCGCGGCAGGCAGAGCTTCATCTGCTGGTCGGGGCGGTCCTCCATGAGGCCGGGCAGCGCGTCCCCGGTGAAGGTGATCCGGGCGGTGCGCGGGGTGATCCGCTCGACCCCGGTGACCCGTACATAGCTGACCGGCATGGCCTGACCCATGATTCGGCGCCCCTTTCCCTGATACCTTTACGGCGTAAACAATCCCCGGATTGCCCGGCCGAAGTTACTTTATGGCGTAAGGAGTCGCAAGTGGTGGTCTTTGCCGGGCAGGGTGACGCCCGCCGCTCCCTCTCCCTGCTCTGGCGCGCCGAGGTCGCCGCCCCGCCGCGCACCGGCCCCGGGCCCAAGCCCCGGCTGAGCGTGGACGCCATCGTGACGGCGGCGATCGCGGTCGCGGACGAGGAGGGCATGGCGGCCCTGTCGATGCGGGCGGTCGGGGACCGGCTCGGGCGGACCGCGATGGCGCTCTACACCCACGTACCCGGCAAGAGCGAGCTGCTGGACCTGATGTACGACGCGGTCCACGCCGAACTCCCCACCTCCTACCCGGAGTCGGACGACTGGCGGGCACCGCTCACCGCCTGGGCCGGGGAGGTCCTGGAGCTCTACGTCCGCCACCCCTGGGTGCTCCAGGTGTCACAGGCCCGGCCGGTGCTGGGGCCGCACGAGTACGCGAACCTGGACACGCTCGTCCGGCTGCTCGGGGCGACGGGGCTGGAGGCGGGGACGGTGCGGCGGCTGGTGGGGACGCTGTTCCCGCTGGTGCAGGGCTCGGCGCGGACGGTGGCGGACGCGCGCAGGGCCGCGACGGCGACCGGGAGCTCCGACGAGGAGTGGTGGGCGGCCCGCTCGGCGGCCCTGACGGAGTTGGTCCCGGACTTCGCGGAGCGCTTCCCGGCGGTGATCCGGCTGGAGCGGGAGGGAGCGCCGGAGCCGTATCGCACACATGACGACCGGGACGCCATGCCGTATCCGGAGCGGGAGGCCCGGGAGACGTTCCGGGTGGGGCTCGGGGTCCTGCTGGACGGGATCGAGGCGGCACGCGCCGGGCGATCCTGAGGGTCAGGACCACCCGGCGCGCCTACGCGACCAGTACGGCTACGCCCACAGCTACAGCTACAACCAGGGCTACGGCTTGGGCAGCCCGCAGCCCTCCCGGTCCAGGTCGATCTTGTTGCCGGTACCGATGCACGGGACCATGTTGTACGTCTGCTGGGCGTAGTTGATGCCCTCGCGGACGGTCACCTCGCCGTTCTCGTCGACCTCGCACGGGTTGTTGTCCGTGCACTCCTGGCCGCTCTCGTTACCGGTGTTGTTGACGGCGACCACCTTGCCGGTGACGTCGTCGATCACCGGCGAACCCGACGTACCGCCGATGGTCTGGCACTCCGGGGTGTAGCGGACGGAGTCCTTCCAGGTCCACCGGCCCTCCTTGAGCTGGTGGACGAAGCCGTCGATGTCGCAGCTGTAGGTGCGCTTCCAGTAGCCGGAGGCCACGGTGATGGCGGTGCCCGCCACCGGGTGCGCGGTCTCCAGCTCCAGCGCCTTGATCCCGTAGCTGGTCTCGATCTGCTCGTAGGTGGAGGTCAGTTCGTAGAGCGAGAGGTCGGTGTCGGTCATGGTGCCGTACGCGATCTTGCTCGCCTTCAGCGTGCCGACGCCGGCACCCGAGGCGTTGAGCAGGGTGAACGTCCGCGTGGACGGCCGGTCGACGAGCACCTCGCCCGGGCCCGGGAAGCCGGTCTCCAGACAGTGCCCGTTGGAGAGCACGAGGGCGGGGTCGGTGGGCTGGGAGTCGGGCGAACGGACCACGGAGCCCGAGCAGTTGCTGAGTGCGACGGTCCCGGCGAAGGTCACGGCCTTCACTGCGGGAGCGGTCTCGGTGGCGGTCTCGGTGGCGGTCTCGGTGGCCGATTCCTGCGCCTGTGCGGACTCGGCCGCGACGGCGGGCGTGATGCCCGCTCCCAGGAGCAGGGCAGCAAAAAACGCACCGATGAGAGGCTTGTTCATGTGGGGGGTCCCCTCCAGTGATGCCAAGGACCGGAGATCTTCCGGCTTTTGACATGCGCATGGTTCCCCAAACGTCAGGTCATCACAAGGGGCCACTTCCAGCCACGGCTGCCTCGGCTGCGTACGGTCGGGGGCATGAAACTCGACCTCGACGCCTATTTCGCCAGGATCGGCTGGACCGGGGAGCCCCGCCCGACGGTGGAGGTGCTGCGGTCCCTGCACCGCGCGCACGCCCTGGGGATCCCGTTCGAGAACCTGGACCCGGTGCTCGGCTCGGTGCCCTCTCTGGACCCGGCCGATCTGGAGGCCAAGCTCGTCCACGGCGGGCGCGGCGGCTACTGCTACGAGCAGAACACCCTCCTCGCCGCCGTCCTGCGGCAGCTGGGCTTCACCGTGACCCTGCTGACCGCCCGGGTGACGCTGGGGGCGGCGCCGGGCGACATCCGCCCGCGCAGCCACATACTGCTGCGGGTGGACGTCCCGGACGTGGTGGGCCCGTCCTACGTGGCCGATGTCGGGTTCGGGAGCATCGGCGCGCTGCTGGAACCCATCGAGCTCGTGACGGGGGCGGAGCTGTACGACGCTCCGCGCCATCACCGGCTCGTCACGGTGGCGCACGACGGGCCGCTGGAGATGTGGGAGGTGCAGGCGGAGAAGGGCGGGAGCTGGGAGGCGCAGTACGCCTTCACGGCGGAGCCGTTCGAGGGCGTGGACGTCGAGATGATCAACTGGTACATCGCGACCGGTCCCCACTCACCGTTCCGGCAGGCGGTGTACGCGCAGCGCGCCCTGCCCGACTCCTCCCACCGGTCGCTCGCCGGGCTCGACCTGGTCGAGACGGCCGGGGACGGCACGATCAGGGAGCGGCTGCTGTCCGGCCCCGACGAGCTCCGCGAGGTGCTGAAGGACAGCTTCGGCATCCACGTCCCCGAGGGCGCCGAGCTGCCTGCCTGAACCCGCCGGGTGACAGAGCCGTGAGTCCGCCGGGTGACGGACCGTCCCCGCATCCGGAGGTCCCGTCACCCGGCTCTCCGTCACCCGGGCCGTTCGCCGCGTGGCGCATCTCACCCGGCCGGGCGGCTCACGCCCCATTTCCAAGCCTTCCAAGCCGCGACGCCGCCCGGACCGGCCGATCCCACGGTCCGGGGCCGGGGCGGCCTTGCCGATGGAAGCCGGGGCGCGGCGGCGGGCGGGGCCGGGGTCGCGAGGACGGCGCAATCTCCGCGCACCGCGCGAAACGCGGCCGTAAGCTCGCGGACATGCAGGTCATCCAGTCCACCAAGCTCGCCAATGTCTGTTACGAGATCCGGGGCCCCGTCCTCGAGGAAGCGATGCGACTCGAAGCGGCCGGTCAGCGCATCCTCAAGCTCAACACGGGCAACCCGGCCGCGTTCGGGTTCGAGTGCCCGCCGGAGATCCTCGAGGACATCCTGCGCAACCTCGCCGGGGCGCACGGCTACGGGGACGCGAAGGGCCTGCTCTCGGCGCGGCGAGCAGTGGTGCAGCACTACCAGACCAAGGGGATCCCCGACCTCGACGTCGAGGACATCTACCTGGGCAACGGGGTCTCCGAGCTGATCCAGATGTCGATGCAGGCGCTGCTCGACGACGGCGACGAGGTGCTCGTACCGGCCCCGGACTACCCCCTGTGGACGGCGTCGGTCTCACTGGCCGGCGGGACGGCCGTGCACTACCGGTGCGACGAGCAGGCCGACTGGATGCCGGACCTGGCGGACATCGAGCGGAAGATCACCGACCGCACCAAGGCCCTGGTGATCATCAACCCGAACAACCCGACCGGTGCGGTGTACGACGACGAGATGCTGCGCGGTCTCACCGAGATCGCCCGGCGCCACAACCTGATCGTCTGCTCCGACGAGATCTACGACCGGATCCTGTACGACGGCGCCACCCACACCCCCACGGCCGCACTGGCGCCAGACTTGATGGTGCTGACCTTCAACGGCCTCTCCAAGAACTACCGGGTGGCCGGCTTCCGCTCCGGCTGGCTGGCGGTCTGCGGCCCGAAGGCGCACGCCACCTCGTACATCGAGGGGCTCACGATCCTGGCCAACATGCGGCTCTGCGCCAACATGCCCTCCCAGCACGCGGTGGCCACCGCGCTCGGTGGGCGGCAGTCGATCGAGGACCTGGTGCTGCCGGGCGGCCGGATCCTGGAGCAGCGGGACACGGCGTACGACCTGCTGACCTCGATCCCCGGCGTGACCTGCGTGAAGCCGAAGGGGGCGCTGTACCTCTTCCCCCGGCTCGACCCCAAGGTCTACAAGATCAAGGACGACCGGCAGATGGTCCTGGACCTGCTGCGGGCCGAGAAGATCATGGTCGTGCAGGGGACGGGGTTCAACTGGCCGGAGCCCGACCACTTCCGCATCGTGACGCTGCCGGCGACGGAGGAGCTGACCGACGCCATGACCCGGATCGGCTCGTTCCTGGACGGCTACGGACAGCCGTAGGCCACCGCACCGCGCACCGGGGCCCGGATCGGGCACAAACTTAGACTCGATCCAATGTAGGATGGATACCCAGCATCACCGGGAGGCCATCCATGTACGAGCCGATCCGCACCCCATCGGTCCACAGCCCCGCCGACGAAGCGGACTTTCCGCACCGCAGCCGCGAGGAGGAGCTGGACATCCAGCTGGCGGGGCACCTCGCCGCCCTCCTCGCGGTCACCGACGAACTCGGCCTCGGCCCGGCGGGCGACCGCATCGCCGAACAGGTGGCACGGCTGCGCGGCGCCCCGCCCGCCCGGCACGCCGCCCTGACCGACGCCGCCCCGGCGTCCCTGCACCGCCGCGCCCACGCTCTCGCGGGCCGCGCGCTCGTGGTGGCCGCGTCCCGCGCCGACACCACCGCCGCCATCCTCTCCGCGCAGCGGATGGACGCCCACACGGAGGCCCTCGCCGCCGCCGCGCCTTCCGGACATCTGGTCGGCGCCCACTGACGGCCCCGGTCCGCGTGCCGCCTCGGCGCGCGGACCGGGTGCCACGACGTCCCCCGGGAACGCCCGGGAACGAGGGCGGCCCCCGGAACCGTGAGGGGTTCCGGGGGCCGGAGGGGCTGTCCTTGGTCGGGGACGGCCCCGGGGCTGTCGGCGACGACAGGCCCCGTACCGCGGCGGATCGTCGATTCCACAGGTCAGGGCGGATCTTCGATGGACCCGGCCGCGGAGTTCAGCAGATCGAGCGGGCGTACGGCATACGGCATACGGGCTCAGCCCAGCCGCTCCACCAGCGCGCGGTACTCGTCCCACAGCTCCTTGGGCGTGTGGTCGCCGAAGGTGTTGAGGTGCTCAGGGACCAGTGCGGCCTCCTCGCGCCAGACCTCCTTGTCGACCGTGAGCAGGAAGTCGAGGTCGGCCTCGGACAGGTCCAGGCCGTCGGTGTCGAGCGCACCCTTGGCCGGCAGGATGCCGATCGGGGTCTCCACGCCCTCGCCCTTGCCCTCCAGGCGCTCCACGATCCACTTGAGCACGCGGCTGTTCTCGCCGAAGCCGGGCCACACGAACTTGCCCGCGTCGTTCTTGCGGAACCAGTTCACGTAGTAGATCTTCGGGAGCTTGGACTGGTCGGCCTTGTCCGCACCCACCTTGACCCAGTGGTTCATGTAGTCGCCCATGTTGTAGCCGCAGAACGGCAGCATGGCGAACGGGTCGCGGCGCAGCTCGCCGACCTTGCCCTCGGCGGCGGCGGTCTTCTCGGAGGCGACGTTGGCTCCGAGGAAGACACCGTGCTGCCAGTCGAAGGACTCGGTGACCAGCGGTACGGCGGAGGCGCGGCGGCCGCCGAAGAGGATCGCCGAGATCGGCACGCCCTTGGGGTCCTCCCACTCGGGCGCGATGATCGGGCACTGCCCGGCCGGGACGGTGAAGCGGGCGTTGGGGTGGGCGGCGGGCGTCTCGGACGCGGGCGTCCAGTCGTTGCCCTTCCAGTCCGTGAGGTGGGCGGGCGCCTCCTCGGTCATGCCCTCCCACCACACATCACCGTCGTCCGTCAGCGCCACGTTGGTGAAGACGGAGTTGCCCCACATGGTCTTCATGGCGTTGGCGTTGGTGTGCTCGCCGGTGCCGGGCGCGACGCCGAAGAACCCGGCCTCGGGGTTGATCGCGTAGAGCCGGCCGTCCTCGCCGAACCGCATCCAGGCGATGTCGTCGCCGATGGTCTCCACGGTCCAGCCGGGGATGGTGGGCTCCAGCATGGCGAGGTTGGTCTTGCCGCAGGCGGACGGGAAGGCGGCAGCGACGTACTTGCTCTCCCCGCGCGGCGGCGTGAGCTTGAGGATGAGCATGTGCTCGGCGAGCCAGCCCTCGTCGCGGGCCATGACGGAGGCGATGCGGAGCGCGTAACACTTCTTGCCGAGCAGGGCGTTGCCGCCGTAGCCGGAGCCGTACGACCAGATCTCGCGGTCCTCGGGGAAGTGCGAGATGTACTTGGTGGTGTTGCAGGGCCACGGGACGTCCTCCTGGCCCTCCTCCAGGGGTGCGCCCAGGGTGTGGACGGCCTTCACGAAGAAGCCGTCGGTGCCCAGCTCGTCCAGGACCGCCTGGCCCATGCGGGTCATGGTGCGCATGGAGACGGCGACGTACGCCGAGTCGGTGATCTCGACGCCGATGGCGGAGAGGGGCGAGCCGACGGGCCCCATGCAGAAGGGGACGACGTACATGGTGCGGCCGCGCATGGACCCGCGGAACACACCGTCCTCACCGGTGAAGATGGCCCGCATCTCGGCGGGGTCCTTCCAGTGGTTCGTGGGCCCCGCGTCCTTCTCCTCCTTGGAGCAGATGAACGTACGGTCCTCGACGCGGGCGACATCGCTCGGGTCGGACGCGGCGTAGTACGAGTTCGGCCGCTTGATCTCGTCCAGCTTGGTGAACGTGCCCTTGGCGACGAGCTCCCCGCACAGGCGCTCGTACTCGGCCTCGGAGCCGTCGCACCAGACCACCCGGTCCGGCTGGGTGATCGCTGCGATCTCGTCGACCCAGGAGATCAGCTCCTGGTGGTGGGTGGGGACAGTGAGGGGAGCCGCGATGTCGCGCGCCACGATCGCTCCTTGATGAGGGTGGGTGTTGTCAGGTGCCCCGTGGGGGCTGCGACCCGGATGCTTCGTACCCTTCGATCCCCTGGCGCTCATCCGGTGCCGACCGCACTCATTTGATCATCCGACCGATTCGCCCATATGTCCAGGGGGCCTCACACGTGAGCATCGCCACTCATATCCGTTACCTACGGTTGCGTAGGTAGCATGCGGATATGACTGACGCCGCTGTTGCCGCCGCGACCCCCAGCCCGGTCGGGGCGACTCCAGGTCCGACCGGGGCGACCACAGGCCCCGTCGAACTCGACCCCGTCCCCGTCAAGCCCCGGATGCGCGGCTGGCTGCACGCCGGCATGTTCCCCGCGGTGCTGATCGCCGGGATCACCCTGATCGCCCTGACCGACAGCACCCGCGGCCGGATCGCGTGCGCCATCTACATCGCGACGGCCTGCCTGCTCTTCGGCGTGAGCGCGGTCTACCACCGCGGCACCTGGGGCCCGCGCGGGGAGGCGGTGCTGCGCCGCCTGGACCACGCCAACATCTTCCTGATCATCGCGGGGACCTATACCCCGCTGACCCTGCTGCTTCTGCCCGAATCCACCGGACGGCCCCTGCTCTGGGCGGTCTGGGCGGCCGCCGCCGCGGGCATCGCGTTCCGGGTCTTCTGGGTCGGCGCCCCGCGCTGGCTCTACACGCCGTGCTACATCGCGATGGGCTGGGCGGCGGTCTTCTTCCTGCCCGACTTCATGCGGACGGGCGGCATCGCGGTCCTGGTGCTGGTCGTCGTGGGCGGGCTGCTCTACAGCGCGGGCGGCGTGATCTACGGCATCAAGCGGCCGAACCCGTCGCCGCGCTGGTTCGGCTTCCACGAGGTCTTCCACTCCCTGACGCTGGCGGCGTTCGTGGCGCACTACGTGGGCATCTCGCTGGTGGCGTACCAGCACGGATAAGTCCGTACGGGTACGGGAAAGGGGGCCGGTCGCTTCACGTGACCGGCCCCCTTCTCATCGCCCTGGGGGTGCTCAGCCGCCCAGCTTCCCCGCCAACTCCCCCGCATCGGTGGTCGGCGCGTCACAGACGAAGTGCCGGCAGACATACGCGGTCGGCTCCCCGCCCACCAGCGGCCGGTCCACCAGCAACGGGAACTCGGCGCCCGCGCCCGGCCCTTCACCCGCCGCGACGACCGCACCCGGGGCCCGGCCCAGCAACGCCGTACGGTGCAGCTCACCGCCGACCGGCCCGGCCACGGCCACTTCACGCGGCCCGTCCAGCAGCGCCTCGGCGACGGCGAGCCCCCAGCCGATGAACCGGGGCGCACGCGGGGCCAGCGCCTTCACCACACCGAGCGCCCCTTCGGCGGCGGTGCGATGAGCCTCGGACCCGGTATAGGCGGCGTACGAGAGCAGGGCCCCCGCCGCCGCCGTCCACCCGGCCGGTGTGGCACTGTCGGTCGGATCCTGCGGCCGCCGGATCAGCTTCTCCGCCTCATGCGCGGTGTCGTAGAGCTGCCCGCCTTCACCGGTGAACTGCTCCAGCACGACATCGAGCAGGAACCCGGCGAATTCCAGCCAGGCCCCTTCCCCCGTCACAGCGGCCAGCGCAAGAAACCCTTCGGCGACATCGCCGTAGTCCTCCAGCACCCCGGCGTTGGTGCCGGCGCGCCCGTCCTTGGAGGTACGGGTCAGCCGGGCCACTTCGCCCAGATGCACCCGGACCAGCAGATCGGCGGCCTCGGTGGCCCGCTCGACCAGATCCGGACGGTCGAAATAGGCCCCGGTCTCGGCGAGGGCGGCGATGGCGAGCCCGTTCCAGGCGGCGACCACCTTGTCGTCCCGCCCCGGACGCGGCCGCTCCTCACGTGCCGCCAGCAGCCGCGCCCGTACGTCGGCGACGCGCCCGGCGTCCACCGGCCGCGCCTCACCGGAGAGCTGGAGAACAGAGGCGCCCTCCTCGAAGGTCCCCTCCTCCGTCACACCGAAGTACGCGGCGGCGAAGGCGCCGTCCTCCTCACCGAGCACCTCACGCAGCTGCGCAGGAGTCCACACATAGAAAGCACCCTCGACATGCTTCCCTTGCCGGTCCTCACTGTCGGCGTCGAGCGCGGAGGCGAAGCCGCCCTCGGCGGTCCGGAGCTCCCGCACCATGAAGTCGGCGGTCTCCAGGGCGATGCGGCGGGCCTCGGCGGACCCGGTGGTGCGCCAGAGATGGGCATAGACCCGGCACAACAGCGCGTTGTCGTACAGCATCTTCTCGAAGTGCGGGACAACCCACTCCCGGTCCACGGAGTAGCGGGCGAACCCGCCGCCGAGCTGGTCGTAGATCCCGCCGCGGGCCATCGCCGAGCAGGTGTCGGCGGCCATCTGCAGGGCCCCCTCGGACCCGGTACGGGCGTAATGCCGCAACAGGAACTCCACCACCATGGCCGGCGGGAACTTGGGCGCGCCCCCGAACCCGCCGTGCTGCTCGTCGTACTCCCGGGTCAGCCCGAGCAGCGCCTGCGCGATCTCCGCCTCCCCCGGCACCCCCTCGCCCCCGTGGGCCAGCGACCGCCCGGCCAGATCGGCGACGATCCGCCCGGCCACCTCGGCGACCTCCTCACGCCGGTCGGTCCACGCGGCACTCACCCCTTCGAGCACCTGCTGGAAGGAGGGAGACCCGTGCCGGGGCTCGGGCGGGAAGTAGGTCCCGAAGTAGAAGGGTTCGGCGTCCGGCGTGAGAAACACGGTCATCGGCCACCCCCCGTGCCCGGTGGCCGCCTGAACGGCCTCCATGTACACGGCGTCGACGTCGGGCCGCTCCTCCCGGTCGACCTTCACGGCGACGAAGCGCTCGTTGAGGTAGGCGGCGACGCTCTCGTCCTCGAAAGACTCGTGGGCCATGACGTGGCACCAGTGGCAGCTGGCATACCCGACGCTGAGCAGCACGGGAACATCCCGCTTCCTGGCCTCCTCGAACGCCTCGGGCGACCAGGGCCACCAGTCGACGGGATTGTCGGCGTGCTGGAGCAGGTACGGGGAGGTGGTCTGCGCAAGTCGGTTGGCCATACACCCCATCCTCGCGCACCCTCCCCCACGACACCCGTGCGCCACGGGGCGGGGTGCGAAGGGGCAGGTGGGACGGGTGGGGGCTGCCGATACCGGGCGGCCCGGCCTCGGCGGACAGTAGGCTGGCTCCAGCAGCACCGGGACTGCTGAGGCTCCTCGATGGAGGTACACCGTGACCGCCGAGATCGTGGTGCCCGCGTGGATGCGTACGCAGATCAGCGCGGAGCAGTACGACTCCTGGTCCGAGGAACAGTGCGCCGGCATCGAGATCGTGGACGGGATGGTCATCGCGAGCCCGAACGCCTCCAAGCGCCACAACCGGCTGGCCCGCATTCTGGCCAACGCCCTGGACGCCGCCGCGGGCCCGGACTGGAACGCCGACACGGACTTCGACGTCCGCCTGCAGGACGTTCCGCTCACCAACCGCCGCCCTGATGTCATCGTCTACCGGGCGGAGACCATCGACCTCACGCCCACCCGCCCCGAGCACGTGCTCCTGGTCGTCGAGGTGGTGTCGCCCGGCTCGGAGACCACGGACCGGATCGTGAAGGTCGACCAGTACGCCAAGGCCGGCATCCCCTTCTACTGGCGCATCGAACAGGCCGCCACCGGGGTCCCGATCGTCTACACCTACGTCCTCGACCCCGCTACCAAGACTTACCGGAACGGGGAGATGTTCACCGGCACGGTGAAGGCCACCGTGCCCTTCTCCGTCTCGGTCGATCTTGGGGTCGTGTAGGGAAGCGAGCAGCCCCGCGGCGCAGGCGTCAGCGTACGAGCTCCCGCCAGTCCTCCGGCACGGCTCCGGCAGGTCCCGGTACGGGCTGCGAGGCCGGATGTGCGGTGGGCGCGGCGAGCGCGGGGCCGTCGAGGAACGCACCCGTACGCACGTCGTAGAACCAGTCCTCCCCCGGCTCGAAGCTCGTCAGCACCGGGTGCCCGGAAGCATCGGCATGCCCGCTGGCGTGCTGGGACGGTGAGGAGTCGCAGCACCCCACGTGCCCGCAGGCAGCGCAGCGTCTCAGGTGCACCCACCAGCCGGGGCCCTCACCGGCGAGGCACTCCGCGCACCCCGGCCCGCTCGGGCCCACCGTCACGTCGATGTCGCGGTCGGATGGTTCCGTCATGTTCCGCCTCCCACGTCGTGGTCGCGCCGTCCTCCCACCGTGCGCCCGTACCGCCGGTGATCGCCAGCGGAGCCAGGGGTGTGCCCCGCCGCCGGGCGTGCGGACCGCTTCCGGGAGATCATCGACGGGTGCCGGTTCGGCGGTCGGGAAGGGCGGTCGGGAGAGGCGGTCGGATGTTCGAGATCGAGAGCCTCGAAGAGGCCGCCGTCGCCGCCGCACTGGTGACCGGCCCCCGGCACCGGCTCGTCCAGCACAACCGGTCCTTCCGGGAGCTCTTCGCCTCCTGGCGACCCGGCCAGGAGGCGGGCGTCGCCCTGACCGGCCCCGGACTGCGCCCCGTCCTCCGGGCCCTGGACCTGGCCCGTACCGACCGGTCGGCGCCCCTCGTCGACGTACCGCTGACCACACCCGACGGGCCGTCCGGGCCGCGGCTGTGGGTGGTGAGCTGCCTGCCGGTGATCTCGCGGCACGGGGCGTCGGTGCTGCTGCTCGCCGTCCGGGTGCCGGACGGGCCTGCGGTGGACGCGGCCGTGCGCCCGCACGTTCCGGCGGACCACGGTACGGACCTGGCGCGGTACGAGGCCCTGCTCTCGGCGGTGCCGCAAGTCGTCTGGCGGATGACCCCCGAGGGAGTCGTCTCGGCGCTGGTCGGCCGCCTCGGCGAGACCGGCGGCGGCCTGTGGCACCCCGGCCGCTCCGGCCTTCCCTGGATGGACGCCGTCCACCCGAAGGACCGGGACGGGTTCGCCGGGAAGTGGGCGGCCACCGCCCGGGGCGACGCGCTGCTCGACGCCGTGGTGCGGATCCGGCAGGCCGGAGACCCGGTCCGCTACCGGCACATCAAGATCGTCGCGGTGCCCGTCCTCCGCGACGGCGAGGTCCTCGAATGGATCGGTACGGTGACGGACGCCGAGGACCAGTGGCGGGTACGGACCCGGGACCGGCTGCTGGAGCGCGCCTCGGCGGTCTCCTCGGCACGCGACCTGCCGGAGGCCTTCGCCGCCACCGCCTCCGCCGTGGTGCCCGATCTCGCCGACGCCTTCGTCGTCTTCCAGCTCCGGCGCCCCGACCGGGCCCGGTCCGGCACCGAGGCCCTGTACGCCACCAGGGCGCGGACTGCGCTCGCCACCGGCGTACCGCCGCTCCCGCCGATCACGGACGACTTCGCGCTCGGCGCCCTGGCACGACAGGTGATCGAGAGCCGACGGACGAGGCTGCTGGCCTTTCCTCCCGGCGAACCGCCCAAGGAGCTGGTGTCCGGCCCGTCCGCCGACTGGATGGTCCGGGCCCGGGCCACCAGCCTGGCGATCGTGCCCGTCGTCATCGACGACCGGACCGTGGCCCTGGCCTCCGTGTCGAGCTGCCTCGGCAACCCGCCGCCCGGCGACGCCGAGCTCGGCCTGCTGGAGGAGGTCCTCGTCAGCGTCCGGGACCCGTTGCGGCGCACCCTGGAGCTCCAGAGCGTCCGCGACACCGCTCTGGTCCTCCAGCGGTCCTTCCTGATCACACCGCCGCGGGTGGAGGGCGCGGAGCTGGCCGCCGTCTACCACCCGGCCAGCACGACGGCGGAGATCGGCGGCGACTGGTACGACGCGATCGTCCTGCCCGACGGAGCCGTCGCGCTCTCCATCGGCGATGTCGTCGGCCACGACCTCCGGGCGGCGACGGAGATGACCAAGGTCAGCAGCATGCTGCGCGCGTTCGCCTACGCCGGCGGCCCGTCCGGCCCCGCGCACACGCTGAGCCGGCTGGACGAGGTGACCCAGGGCGTCAGCGATGTCGCTCTCGTCACGGCGCTGCACGCCGTGCTCAGGCCGGCCGGGGGCCACCGCTGGGACGTCACCCTGTCCAACGCGGGGCACCCGCCGCCGCTGCTGATCCCCGCCTCGGGGCGGCCCCGCTGCCTGTACGGCCCTGAGGCCCCCGACCCGCCCCTGTGTGTGGCGGCCGGGGTGGAGCGCCACGACTGGCACCACGAACTCGCCCCCGGTGACACCCTGTTGTTCTACACGGACGGCCTCGTGGAGCGGCCCGGCGCCGATATCTCCGACGGTGTGCGGCAGCTCGCCGAGCGCGCCGCCGGGCTGCGCGGCCCTGGCCGCCCTCTCTCCGAACTCGTCGCGGCGCTGCTGCCGCCGCCCGGTGAGGCCACGGACGACATCGCCGTCATCGCGTTCCGCGCGGACGACGTGCCCCGGCCGCCCTGACCGCCCGGCCCGCGCCCCTCACCGGGTCCGCACCCCTCACCCGGCCCGCGCCCCTCACCCGGTGAGCGCCCCTCACCCGGTGAGCGCGCCGGCCGGGCCGCGCTCGCCGTCGAGCGGCCGCGGCAGCGGTACGCGCGGAGGCGCCTTCCGCAGCGTGAACACGATCCGGGTGCCGGGCGAGTGGGCGGGATCGACGGCGATGGTCCCCCCGTGGTACTCCACGATCTTCTTGCAGAGGGCGAGGCCGATGCCGTTGCCCGCGTACTGCTCGCGGGTGTGCAACCGCTGGAAGACGACGAAGACCCGGTCGGCGAACTCCGCCTCGATACCGATGCCGTTGTCGGTGACGGCGAACTCCCAGCCGTCGTCCACGGGCCGGCAGCCGAGATGGACGACGGGTGCGCGGTCCGGGGAGCGGAACTTGATCGCGTTGGTGAGGAGGTTCTGGAACAGCATGCCCAACTGGCCGGGCTCCCCCTCCAGCACGGGCAGCGGGTCATGGGTGACGACCGCGTCCGACTCCTCGACCGCCAGGCTGAGCGAGGTGAGGGTCCGCTCGAACTTCTCGTCGAGATCGACGCTCTGGTGCTCGGTCGCCAGCCGGCCGACGCGGGAGAAGTCCAGCAGGTCGTTGATGAGGCTCTGCATCCGGGTCGCCCCGTCGACGGCGAAGGCGATGTACTGCCGGGCCCGCTCGTCGAGGTTCTCGGCGTAGCGCCGCTCCAGCAGCTGGCAGAAGCTGGCGACCTTGCGGAGGGGTTCCTGGAGGTCGTGGGAGGCGACGTACGCGAACTGTTCCAGTTCGGCGTTGGAGCGGCGCAGCTCCTCGGCCTGGGCGGCCAGGTTCGCCCGCGCCACGTCGCGGTGGGCGAGCTCGTCGGCCAGGCGGGCGCGCATGCTCTCGACGTCCGCCGCGAGGAGCCGCAGGTCGGCGGGGCCGGTGCCGGCGACCGGATGGCCGAATTCGCCGGCCGCGACCGTACGCACATGGCCGGAAAGGCGGTCCAGGTGATCGGTCACGCCACGGCGGAGGCCGACGAACACCGACGCGGTGAGGGCGAGGATGGCCAGCGCGATGGCACTGAAGGACCAGTTGCGCAGGGTGCGCGCCTCCCGGAGGTCGGCGCGGGCCCCGGCCCGGTCCGCCGCCAGCCGCTCCTGCTGGGCGGAGGCGGCCGAGCGTACGGAGTCGAAGAGGGCCTTCCCCTCGACGGCCCCCTCGGCGGCGGCGGCCTTCGGGTCGGCGGCCGCGGCCACGGGCCGGGCGATACGGGTCTGCCACTGCCCGGCTCTCCTGACCACCTCGGCCAGGTCCCGCTCGGCCGCTCGGTCGCCGCCGGTCGCCGTACGCAGGTCGGTCATGGCCTTCTCCTGCTGCCGCAGGCCCTCGCGGTAGGGGGCGAGGAAGCTGTCCTGCCCGGTCACGCCGTAACCGCGGATTCCGGTCTCCTGGTCGACCAGGGCGCTCTCCAGCCGGACCGCCGCGATGAGCGCGGGTGTGGAGTGGTCGATGAGACGCGTGTTGATGGCGGTGGACCGGGCGAGGATCCAGCCCCCGAACAGCATGAGCGCGAGCAGCAGGGACAACGCGGCGGCGGCCGTGACCGCCAGCCAGCGTTTCGTCGTCCACCCGGCGGTCACGGGTCTCTCCGGCTTCCCGGTCGGCACGGCATTGCCCTGGCCCACGGCGTGTTCTCCTCGGTGAGAGGCCCGGAGCGCTCCGAGCCGGGACAGAATACCGCCGCCGACAACGTTTGTTGTCACGGCTCCGTCCGAGCACCTACGCTGACGCCCATGGGCCACGACCTCAGCACCTTCGACCATGCCGAGATGCTGGATGTACTCGCCGACAACGCGCTGCGGGAGCTGGCCCAGCGGCTGGCCGAGCAGGCGTTGCACGACGGCCCGGCGCACCCCGGAGCGGAGCAGGCCGCCGAGCCGGGCGCCGGCCACGGGCGCGTCGACCCGCTGGCCCGCCTCCGTGTCCTGGCCCACCTCGGCAGAGCGGTCAGCCGACAGGCCCAGGCCGAGGCCGAGGCGGCGGCCAGAGCGGGCGCGAACTACCCCCAGCTGGGGGCGGCGTGGGGGATCAGCCGGCAGGGCGCCCGCAGGCGCTGGCCGGGTCTGGTCTTCACCGCGGAGCCTCCCAGCCGTCCTCTTCCCACCCGCCATCACCGGAGCCATGACGTGAACGCCTTCACCACGAACCGCCCCTACAACGTCCTCCTCGTCGAGGACGATCCGGCGGACGCCCTGCTCATCGAGGAGGCTCTGGTGGATCGCGGCATGGCCCGCACCATCGACCAGGTCACCGATGGTGTGGCCGCCCTCCAGTACCTCCGCGACCCCGGCAGGGAGCGGCCCGACCTCATCGTCCTGGACCTGAACATGCCGCGCATGAACGGCCGCGAACTGCTGGCCGTGCTCAAGGATGACGACGCCCTGAGCAACATCCCCGTCGTGGTGCTCACCACGTCCTCCGCCCCCGACGACATCGAGGACGCCTACCGCCGGCACGCCAACGCGTACGTCACCA
The DNA here is from genome assembly GCF_000718135.1 of Streptomyces cyaneofuscatus. GTDB lineage: Bacteria > Actinomycetota > Actinomycetes > Streptomycetales > Streptomycetaceae > Streptomyces > Streptomyces cyaneofuscatus. The sequence goes on from NZ_JOEM01000001.1 coordinate 400,123, forward strand.
AGCCGGTCAACCTGGACGCCTTCATCAAGTCCGTCCAGGAGATCGACGCCTTCTTCCTCGACACCGCCGTGCTGCCGCCCCGCTCGGGAAGCCGGGACACGGACTGAGAGCCGGGACGCGGACCGAGAGCCGGGACGCGGACCGAGCCCGCGCCTCCTTCCTTGACCGTCCCCTTGCACGGTGGCTCTCGCGCCGAAGCGTCGTACGCAGGACACTTGGTCCTGCCGCCGGGGTCACCGACCTCCGGCGCCGGACGACTTCAGGCGCAGCTCTCGGAGGGGGACACATATGCGGGACAGCCATCGGGCGGACGCCGAAAGGCTGTTGGTGCGGGCCGTGGAGGAGGAGGCGCGGCGCACGGGTGGCCGGACGGACTCCGGTGTGCTGCTGGCGCGGGCGCGGGCGGCGTTCGACACCATCGCGGCGGGCGCGGGCGAGGAGTACGCCGCGTACACGCAGGCGCTCGACGCGGCGGCGGCCGGTGACCGGCCCCTGGCGGAGCGGCTCAGCCGGGAGAACCTGTCGACGCCCCTGCTGGTGACGGTAGTTGCCGCCGTCGCCGCGTTCGGGGCGGACCTGGCGTTCGGGACGGCCACCGGTCCCGCCCTCGGCGCGGGCGCGGTCGTCGCGGTGGCCGGCGCAGCGACGACCGTGGCGAAGGTGACCGCCTCGCACTGGCCCGCCGCCCACCGCCGCGCCGCGGCGGCCGGACAGCCGGGCGGCGCCGAGCAGTTGCGCCTCCAGTGGCTGACCGCGCTGGAGGTACGGGGCATCCGCCCGTACCTCGACCAGCAGCGGATGCTGACCCCCGCCGCCCGCACCCCGAAGAAGCAAGCAGCCCCGGTGGTAAGGCAGTTGCGCGGCGGTGACCGCAGTGCGGCGGCCCGGACCCGGGTGGTGCTGGAACAGTCCTTCGGTCAACTACCCAGCGCGGAAGGGCCGTTCACCGGGCGCCGGGCCGAACTCGCCAAGGTCGCCCAGTGGGTGCACGCCGCCCGCGCCGCCACGCAGACCCGGCCGGTCGTCGTCGTACTGCACGGCGAGCCGGGGTCCGGGCGCACCACGCTCGCGGTGCGGGCGGCGCACGCGCTCAAGGACCAGTTCCGGGGCGCCTGCGTGGTGGACCTGCGGGGCCAGGTCGGCGGGGAGAGCCCGCTGCCGACCCGGGACGCCCTGCTGCACCTCCTCAACCGCCTGGGCGCCCCCCGCGAGCAGCTGCTCTTCCGGGACGGGACCACCCCGGGAGCCGCCGGCGGTACGCAGCCGTACGGGAAGTCCGCGGCCGAGCAGCATGTGCGGCGCCTCGGCGAGCTGTACCACCAGCACCTCACCGGGACCCCCGTCACGATCGTCCTCGACGACGCGACCGACGCCGAGCAGGTCCGCACCCTGATCCCGGAGCGTTCCGACAGCCTCGTCATCGTCACCGCCCGGGAGCCGCTGGAGCTGCCGGAGGACGTCCCGGCCTGGGTCCACCATCTGCCGGTCGGCCCGCTGGACGCGGCGGGCGCCGAGGAGCTGCTGCGCGAGGTGGCCGGGGGCGAGGAGGCGGGGCCGTACGACTACCCGGCCACCGACGCCGTCGTGGAGCTGTGCGGCGGGCTGCCGCTGGCGCTGCGGGTGGCGGCGTCCTCGCTCGGGGAGCGTACGCGCAGCACGCTGGCGGAGGATCTGCGCGCCTACGGTCCGGTCTCCCCGGTGGACCGGGCCCTGTGGCTGCGCTACACCGACCAGCACGAGGCGGCCCGCCGGCTGCTGCGGCGGCTCGCGCTGGCGGGCCGGGCCAGCCTCGGCGCCGCGGCCGCCGCCGCCCTGCTGGCGGCCGACGAGCAGGAGGCCGGGCGGCGGCTGGAGGAGCTGACCCGGGCCGGGCTGCTCACCCACGTACGGGGCTCGCGCTACCGGCTCCACGACCTCGTCCGCGGCTTCGCCCTGGCCCGGCTGCTCGACGAGGAGGAGCCCGCCGAGCGGGCCGCCGCCCATGAGCGGCTGCTGACCAACTACGCCGAGCTGGCGAACGCCGTGATCCGCATGGTCGACGGGAAGATGTCGACCCGGGCCGGCCAGTTCGGCGCGCACGGATTCGGTTCGCTGGACTCGGCGCTGCGCTGGCTGGACGACGAGTCCAGCTTCATCACCTCCGCGCTGCGCCACAGCGAGGGCGTCGACCAGTCCACCGTACTGAACCTCCTGGGCGCCCTGTGCGACTACTGCCTGCTGCGCGGCGACCTCTACCGCCTGGGCGAGATCAGCGAGCTGACCCGCTCCGTCGACCAAGGGCTGCTTGAGCGGTCGGTGCAGTGGCGTACGGGGATCGCGGCCCGGCAGCTCGGTGAGCTGGACAAGGCCCGCACCACGCTCTCCTCGGTGGTCGGCCTCTACCAGGAGGCGCACAACGACGCGGGCGCGGCGCTCGCCCTCTGCTCGCTCGGCATCACCCTGCACCACCAGGGCAACCTCACCGAGGCCGCCGCCCGGCTCGGCGAGGCGCTGGAGCTCCAGGCCTCCGACGCGCAGGCCGAGGACCGGGCCTGGACCCTGCACGCCCTGGCGGCCGTCGAACGCGACCGGGGCAACCTGGCCCGCGCCCTCACCCTGCTGGACACCGCGCTCACCCTGCACCGGGAGGGCGAGTCGCTGCACGGCGAGGCGTGGACGCGCTTCCAGCTCGGCCAGGTCCGCCTGCGTACGGGAGAGGTGGCGGCGGCCGAGGAGGCCCTCTCCACCGCCCTGGAGCTGTACGGCCGCACCCGCGACGGCCGCGGCGAGGCGTGGGCCATCACCCAGCTCGCCCGCGCCCGGCTGCTGGACGGCGACCCGGGGGCCGCCCTGGAGCAGCTCCGCGACGCGCTGGCCCGGCACCGGGACAACGAGGACGCGCGCGGTGAGGCGTGGACGCTGTACTACCTGGGCCAGGCGCTGGAGGAGTACGGCGACGCGGTGGAGGCGGTACGGGAGCTGGAGCGGGCCCGGACGATGTTCTCCCGGATGCGGGACGTGTACGGGCTGGCCTGCGCCCGCCACCACTCGGGCCGGGTCACCCGCGACCAGCGGGCCGCGCAGACGGGGAACCTGCGGAACTCCGGCTTCGCCCGGCAGCTCCTGATGGACGCGCGGGCGGACTTCCGGCGGATCGGGGTGGCGCACGGGGAGGCGTGGGCCTGCCTGGAGCTGGCGCTGATCGACGCGGGCAACGGCCGGGCGGCCCAGGCGCTCGCGCTGTGCGGCGAGGCGGCGGAGCTGTTCGCCTCGTACGGGGACGAGCGCGGGCGCGACTGGGCCCGGTTCCTGCGGTGCACGCTGCTGCCGTACGCCTCACCGGGCGGCAGCGAGGTGGGCACGGTGGTGGCGCAGCAGGAACTGACGGAGCTCGCCGCCGCCCACCACCCGTCCCGGGACCCCGGTCTTGAGCGGTGCGCGGAGGCGTTCGCGGTGGTCCTGGGCCGGGGCGTGGACCTGGAGGACGGCTGGCAGGCCTGGCGCCTGGGCCTGACCCCCACCCGCCACTCCCGCGAGGTGATCGGCCACCCCAGCCGGTCCGGGGACCATTCCAGCCCGTCCGGCGTTTGAGGACGGAAGCCCGCGCACGGGGGCCCCGGGCTACTTCTTGGCCGAAGCCCCCGGGGTGCCTTCGGCGGCCGAGGCCGCCCCCGGCTCAGGCGCCTCCTCGAAGTTCACCCGCCCCATGTGCCGGTTCATCGACTTCATCAGCTGCCACACGCCGACGGCGAGGGCCGCGAAGACGAGGAAGCCGAGAACACCGGGGGTGACCTTGTTCTTGTCGAGCTCGGCGGCGAGCGGGACGACGTGCGTCAGTGCCTGGGTCGCGTACATATCAGGCATTGTCGCGGATGCCCGCGAAGAGGTCGCTCTCGGGGAGGGAGGTATCGACCAGAGACTTCGCCAGCTCGTACTCCTCGGTCGGCCAGACCTCCCGCTGGACCTCCATCGGAACGCGGAACCAGCCGCCCTCCGGATCGATCTGCGTGGCGTGCGCGATCAGCGCCTTGTCACGGATCTCGAAGAACTCGTCGCAGGGAACGTGCGTGGTCAGCGTGCGCTCGACCCGCTCGAACTCCTTCCACCGCTCCAGCCACTCCCCGTACGGCGACTCCAGCCCCCGCGCGAGCAGCGCCTCGTGCAGCGCGACGGTGCGCGGCCGGTTGAAGCCCTGGTTGTAGTAGAGCTTCTGCGGCGTCCAGACCGGGCCGAACTCGTCCTCCGGGAAGGCCTCCGCGTCGGCCGCACCGTCGAAGGCGATCATCGAGATCGTGTGCGTCATGATGTGGTCGGGGTGCGGGTAGCCGCCGTTCTCGTCGTACGTGGTGATGACCTGCGGCCGGAACGCGCGGATCTTCGCCACCAGCCGGCCCGCCCCGACCTGCGGGTCCTCCAGGGCGAAGCAGCCCTCGGGCAGCGGCGGCAGCGGGTCGCCCTCCGGGAGCCCGGAGTCGACGAAGCCGAGCCACTCCTGCTGGACGCCCAGGATCTCCCGGGCCTCGTCCATCTCCTTCTTGCGCACCTCGTGGATGTTCTTCTCGATGTACGCGTCGCCCTGGAGCTTCGGGTTGAGGATGGAGCCGCGCTCGCCTCCCGTGCAGGTCACGACCAGCACGTCCACCCCCTCGGACACGTACTTGGCCATGGTGGCCGCGCCCTTGCTCGACTCGTCGTCGGGGTGGGCGTGAACGGCCATCAGTCGCAGCTGCTCAGTCAAAGCTCGATCCTCAGTGATGTGGTCGCGATGTGGGGCGCGGTCGGATGACGCACGGGCGACTTCTATAGTGACCGAACGGGAAGGTGGAAAATTCCTCGTTGCCCGGACCGGAGGGAAAGATCATGACGGCGGTTCGCGAAGCCACGCCCGAGGGGCGGTACGGCAGGAGCGATGATCAGCGGGCGGACCGCAAGCTGAAGATCGTCGGTTCGGTGCTGGGCGTCGCGCTGCTCGGTGTGGTCGGCTGGATCGGCTACGGATACGTCACCGGCCAGGGCATCAGCGCCGAGCTGATCAAGTTCGACATCGTCTCCGACACGCGGACCGAGGCCCACCTCGAAGTACGCAAGGGCAGCGAGACCGACGGCTACTGCACCGTACGGGCGCTGAGCAAGGACGGCAGCGAGGTCGGCCGCAAGGAGACCCGCTTCGCCCCGGGCGCGAGCCGGATCGACGAGCTGGTGGTGATGCGGACCCGGGACCGGGCCACCGCCGTCGAGCTCACCGGCTGCACGGCCGGCGACTCTCCCGCCGGCTGACTTCTTTCCGCGTCTCTCCCCTCCGCACCCGCTCCGACCTGCGCTCCTACGGCGCCGATGCGGCCCACCCGGACGTGTGACGGTTTACCTTCTCCCCCTTTTCCTGGGGAATTGTTAGGCTCGTGGTTTCGCCCACCCGAGGAAGCACATGCTTCCGGGTAGGGCGATGCTTTGTATTCCCAGCACCGACGAGGAGCACCTGTGACCCAGACCAGCGAAAACGTCACCTGGCTCACGCAGGAGGCGTACAACCAGCTCAAGGCCGAGCTGGAGTACCTGTCTGGTCCCGCGCGCACGGAGATCGCCGTCAAGATCGCGGCGGCCCGTGAGGAGGGTGACCTCCGGGAGAACGGCGGGTACCACGCGGCCAAGGAGGAGCAGGGCAAGATGGAGCTGCGCGTACGCCAGCTCACCCAGCTCCTGGAGCACGCGAAGGTCGGCGAGGCGCCGGCCGACGACGGCGTGGTCGAGCCCGGCATGGTCGTGACGATCGCCTTCGACGGCGACGAGGACGACACGACGACGTTCCTGCTCGCCTCCCGCGAGTACGCCAGCGGGGACATCGAGACGTACTCCCCGCAGTCCCCGCTCGGTATCGGCGTGAACGGCAAGCGGACCGGCGACAACGCGGAGTACGAGCTGCCGAACGGCAAGACGGCCACGGTGAAGATCCTGGCGGCGAAGCCGTACACGGGCTGACGTCCGGCCCACCACGACGGAGCGACACACGGGAGCCCCGGCCTTCATCGAGAAGGCCGGGGCTCCCGTGTGTCGCTCCGTCGGTGCTCGGTCCTCGGCGCCTCAGGCGGTCGCCGAGCGGTACTTGCGGACCGCCAGCGTCCGGAAGACCACGATGATCAGGATCGACCAGAGGACCGAGGCGAGGACCGGGTGCTCCATCGGCCACGCGCCGGTGACCGACTTCGGCACGCCGGGCATGGTGTTCCCGAAGAGCTCACGGGCGCCCGCCACCGTGGCGCTGAAGGGGTTCCACTCGGCGACGTGCTGGAGGAACGTCGGCATGTTGTTGACCGGCACGAAGGCGTTCGAGATGAACGTCAGCGGGAAGAGCCAGATCAGCCCGCCGGAGGTGGCCGCCTCCGGGGTCCGTACGGAGAGGCCGATCAGCGCGCCGATCCAGGAGAACGCGTAGCCGAGCAGGAGCAGCAGCAGGAAGCCGCCGATCACCTTGCCGAGGTTCTCGTGGGTCCGCCAGCCGACGAGCAGCGCGACACCCGCGAGGACGACGAGCGTGAGCGTGGTCTGGACGAGGTCGGCGAGCGTCCGTCCGGTGAGGACGGCGCCCCGGGCCATCGGCAGCGACCGGAAACGGTCGATGAGCCCCTTGTGCATGTCGTCGGCGATGCCCGCGCCGGCGCCCGCGGTGGCGAAGGTGACGGTCTGGGCGAAGATGCCCGCCATCAGGAACTCCTTGTACAGCTGCGGGTCGGTGGAGCCGCCGATGCTGATCGAGCCGCCGAAGACGTAGGTGAACAGCACCACGAACATGATCGGCTGGATCAGCCCGAAGATCACCATCTCGGGGATCCGGGCCATCCGGATCAGGTTCCGCTTGGCGACGACGAGCGAGTCCTTGACCGACTGGACCACGCCGCCGGAGGGGCGGGGGGCCAGGACGGGGGCGTCCTTGGTGGTGGCGCTCACGGGGTCTCCTCCTTGTCCTGCTCGTCCGCCTCGGCCGCGTGGCCGGTGAGCGAGAGGAAGACGTCGTCCAGGGTCGGGCGGCGCAAAGCGATGTCGTCGATCTCCACGCCGCTGCCGTCCAGCTCGCGGATGATCTCGGCGAGCAGCTTGGCCCCGCCGCTCACCGGGACGGTCAGCTTGCGGGAGAGCCGTACGACGGTGACCTCACCCTTGCCGAGGGTGGTCAGCACGGACCGGGCGCGCTCGATCTCGTCCGGGCGGTGCACGACGACCTCGACGCGCTCGCCGCCGGTGCGGGCCTTGAGCTCGTCGGAGGTGCCGCGGGCGATGACCTTGCCGTGGTCGATGACGCAGATGTCGTTGGCGAGGCGGTCGGCCTCCTCCAGGTACTGCGTGGTCAGCAGCAGGGTCGTACCGCCGGCCACCAGGTCCTCGATGACGTCCCAGAGCTGCTGCCGGTTGCGCGGGTCGAGGCCGGTCGTCGGCTCGTCCATGAACATCACGGGCGGCGAGACGACCAGGGCGGCCGCGAGGTCGAGGCGGCGGCGCATGCCGCCGGAGTACGTCTTGGCCGTACGGTCGGCGGCGTCGGCGAGGTTGAACCGCTCCAGCAGGACGCCCGCCCTGGCCTTCGCGTCGCGGGCGCTCATCTGGTAGAGCTGCCCCACCATCTGGAGGTTCTCGCGGCCGGTCAGATACTCGTCGACGGCGGCGAACTGTCCGGAGAGCCCGATGGAGCGGCGTACTTCGTTGGGCTTCTTCAGGACGTCGATCCCGGCCACGAAGGCGCTGCCGCTGTCGGGGCGCAGGAGGGTGGTGAGGACCCGTACGGCGGTCGTCTTGCCCGCGCCGTTGGGTCCCAGCAGCCCGAGGACGGTGCCCTCGGGGACATCGAGGTCGACTCCGTCCAGGGCTCGTACGTCACCGAAGGTCTTCACCAGACCTTCGGCATGGATGGCACCTGGCATAGAGGGACTCCCCCGTCGCTCGCTCGCGGTACGTGCTCGGTACGTGGTTTCGGGAGCGATCCTAGGATCGGCGGGGCCTCACCGCGCGGTGAATATCGAGATCCGGCCACGCGTCGGGAACCGGACGGTCAGCCGATGACCCGGTACCCCTCCGCGCGCAGCGCCGCCTCGACCTCTTCGCAGTGGCGGGGGCCCTTGGTCTCCAGGTGGAGGTCGACCTCCACCTCGGTCAGGCCGAGGCGCGGGTCGGTGCGCACATGGCCGATATCCAGCACATTGGCGTCGGCGACGGTCAGTGCCGCCAGCAGGGTGGCGAGCGCCCCCGGCCGGTCGGTGAGCCGCAGCCGCAGGCTGAGGTAGCGGCCGGCGGCGGACATGCCGTGGCGCAGGACGCGCTGCATGAGCAGCGGGTCCACGTTGCCGCCCGACAGCACCGCCACCACCGGCCCCCGGAACGCCTCCGGGGCGCTGAGCAGTGCGGCCACCGGGCTCGCCCCGGCCGGTTCCACCACGAGCTTGGCCCGCTCCAGGCAGAGCAGCAGGGCGCTGGAGAGCTCGTTCTCGGTGACCGTGCGGACCTCGTCGACCAGCTCCTCGATCACCGCGAACGGGACGTCGCCGGGGCGCCCCACCTTGATGCCGTCGGCCATGGTGACCGGGTTGTCCAGGGAGACCGGGTGGCCGGCGGCGAGCGAGGGCGGGTAGGCGGCGGCGCCCTCGGCCTGGACGCCGACGATCCGGATGTCGGGGCGCAGCGCCTTCACCGCGACGGCGATCCCGGCCGCGAGGCCTCCGCCGCCGAGGCCGACGACGATGGTGCGGACCTCCGGGCACTGCTCCAGGATCTCCAGGCCCACCGTGCCCTGGCCCGCGATGATGTCGGGGTGGTCGAAGGGGTGGATGAAGACCGCGCCGGTCCGCTCCGCGTACTCCTGGGCGGCGGCCAGTGTCTCGTCGACGACCTGTCCGTGCAGCCGCACCTCGGCCCCGTACTCCTGGGTCGCGGCGACCTTGGGGAGCGGAGCGCCGACGGGCATGAAGACGGTGGAGCGTACGCCGAGAAGGGAGGAGGCGAGGGCGACGCCCTGGGCGTGGTTCCCGGCGCTGGCGGCGACCACCCCGGCCGCCCGCTCCACCGGGGAGAGGCCGGAGATACGGACGTACGCTCCGCGCAGTTTGAAGGAGCCGGTGCGCTGGAGGTTCTCGCACTTGAGGTGGACGGGGGCGCCGACCAGCTCGCTCAGGTGCCGGCTGCCCTCCAGGGCGGTCACTCTGGCCACCCCGGACAGCATTTTCTGCGCGCCCCGGACATCGTCGAGGATCAGGGCCGGGTGTCGGGCGGTCGCGCGGAACATCATGCCCGCAAGTCTTGCAGCTCGGAGCGGTCGCGGCAGACTTGTCTCATGGCGGCCTGCGGTGGTGTCCGCAGGTTTGTGCGGCCCTGGTACGCGTTGCCCCGGGGCCGCGTACTCTGTCCCCCACCCATCCGACACCGCACGAAGAGAGCCCCCGGCCATGCCCCCTCAGGACATGACGACTGCTGCGTCTCCTTCCGGGGGCGCCGCCCCCGAACACCCGGGTCCCGACCGACTGCTGGACTCCCTCCAGCACCAGGTGGCGGTCTTCGCCCGCCGTGCCGAGCAGACCCGCCTCGGCGGTGTCGGCCAGGTCCGCAACTCGATGGACCGGGCGGCGTACCTGCTGCTGAACCGGCTGGACAAGGAAGGCCCGATGGGCGTCAAGGCGCTGGCGGCCGGGATGGGGATCGACTCCTCGACCGTGACCCGGCAGGTGGCCCCGCTCGTGGACACCGGGCTGGTCAAGCGGACCTCGCACCCGGAGGACGGCCGGGCCGTCGTGCTCCAGCTCTCCCCGCGCGGCCAGGCCCGCCTGGAGGAGGTCCGCGCCTCACGGCGCGAGCTGATGTCGCAGGTGACGGACGGCTGGACGCAGGAGGAGCGGGACACCTTCTGTGCGCTGCTCACCCGGTTCAACGGTTCGCTGGCCGCCCGGCAGGCCGCGTACCAGCCGCCGCAGAGCGACTGACCCACTCCGCACGCACCCTTAGGCCCCTGTCCCCGCCGGGCGGCAGGGGCCTTGCCGTACGCTTCGCAAAGAGTTTCCAGATGGATACTTTTTACCTCTAAGGGGCACCGACCGATGGCGAAGCAGGACAGCAAGAACGATCTGGCGGGACTGTTGTCCGCCGACCGCGAGAGAGTCGTGGACCAGTGGATCGACAGCGTCGTCGGATCGCTCAAGGGCCGCATCAGCAAGGCCGAGGTAGACCGGGAGCTGCGCGAGCTGTACGCCGCGCTCGTGGAGGCCCTCGCCGCAGGCGGGGAGGACGCCCGCGGTGACAACCTCTCCGAGACCCGGGCGCTGCTGACCGAGCTGTCGCGCAACCGGGCCCGGCAGGGCTTCACGCCCGGCGAGACGGCGATCAGCGTGCTCGCGCTCAAGAAGGCGTTCGAACCGGCGCTGCGGGACGGAACGGCCGAGGACACCGACCGGTACCTGCGGCTGAGCCGGATCCTCGACGACCTGGCCCTTTTCACCATCGAGACGTACACCCGCACCCGCGAGGAGATCATCAGCTCGCAGGCCGCCCAGCTCATGGAGCTGTCGACCCCCGTGGTCAAGCTCTGGGACGGCGTCATCGCCGTGCCCCTCGTGGGCACCCTGGACTCGGCCCGCACCCAGGTGGTGATGGAGAAGCTCCTCCAGGCGCTGGTGGACACCGGCTCCGAGCAGGCCATCATCGACATCACGGGCGTGCCCGCCGTCGACACCCAGGTCGCCCAGCACCTGCTCAAGACGATCGTGGCGGCCCGGCTGATGGGCGCGGAGTGCACGGTCTCCGGCATCCGCCCGCAGATCGCGCAGACCATCGTGGCCCTGGGCATCGAGTTCGGTGACATCGTCACCAAGGCGACGCTCGCCGACGCCCTCCAGCTCGCGCTGAAGAAGTCCGGTATCGACCTCGTCGCGCACCAGGGCGGCGGGCGATGACCGAGCGGGTTCCGGTCCTGCGGATCGGTGACGTCCTCCTCGTCTCCATCCAGGTGGACCTGGAGGACCAGACGGTGCTGAACCTCCAGGAGGACCTGGCGGAGCAGATCGTCTCGCGCGCGGCCCGCGGCGTGGTCATCGACATCACCGCGGTCGAGATCGTCGACTCGTTCGTCGGCCGCATGCTGGCCACGATCGCGTCCATATCCCGGCTGCTCGACGCCGAGACCGTGGTGGTGGGCATGCGGCCCGCCGTCGCCATCACCCTCGTCGAGCTGGGGCTTTCGCTGGGCGGGGTCCGTACCGCACTCGACCTGGAGAAGGGGCTCGCGCTGCTGCGCCGGTCCGCCGCCGACACGGACCGGCGATGAACGTTCCCTGGGCTGCGGGACAGGAGCCCCGGGAGCAGGGCATCGCCCAGAACGACGACGTCGTACGGGCCCGCCAGCAGGTCCGCACGTACGCGCAGCAGTGCCGGCTGTCCCTGGTCGACCAGACGAAGTTCATCACCGCCGCCAGCGAACTCGCCCGCAACACCCTGGTGTACGGCGGCGGCGGGCAGATGCGGGCGGGCCTGGTGGAGCGGGACGGGCGGCGCGGTGTCGCGGCGGTCTTCGAGGACTCCGGTCCCGGGATCCCCGACGTCGAACTCGCCCTGACCGACGGCTGGACCTCGGGTGGCGGGCTCGGCCTCGGGCTCAGCGGGGCGCGCCGGCTGGTGGACGAGTTCGACCTCGACACCGAGGCGGGCCGGGGCACCACGGTGTCGATCGTGAAGTGGGCGCGATGACCTCCCTCAGGGTCCTCGACTGCGAGGACATCGCCTGGTTCCGGGCCGATCCCGAGATGCCCTCGGCGGCCCGGGGCGCGGCGGCGACACTGGCGCGCCGCATCGGCCTGGAGGGCCACCGGGCCTCGGAGGTGGCGCTGGCCGTCACCGAGGCCGCGACCAACCTCCAGCGGCACGCCACCGACGGGGCGCTGCTGCTGCGGGTCCTGCGCACCCCGGACCGGGCCGGCGTCGAGTTCGTCACCGTGGACACCGGCCCCGGTATCGCCGATGTGGAGGCCGCCCTCGCGGACGGCACGTCCACCGCGGGGACGCTCGGCATCGGGCTCGGGGCGGTCGCCCGGCTCGCCGATGTCTTCGACATCCACTCGGTGCCGGGCCGGGGCACGGTCATCGCCGCGCAGTTCTGGGCCCGTGGGGCCGTGGCGGAGACGGCCGGTCCGGCCGGTCCGGAGCCCTCCGTGGCCTCGGGCCTGACCCGGCCGATCAGCGGCGAGACGACGTGCGGTGACGCCTGGGCCGTACGCGTGGACCCCGGCACCGACCACGATCCGCGCTCCGGCGCCACCCCGTCCGGCTCCTCGCCGGAGCCGGCGATCCTCGTCATGCTCTGCGACGGGCTGGGCCACGGGCCGATGGCCGCACTCGCCGGTGAGGCCGCGGTCAAGGCGTTCCGGGGGAGCACCGCCCGCCACCCGGAGGGCCTGCTGCGCGACATCCACACGGCGCTGCGCGGCACCCGGGGCGGCGCGGTCGCGGTGGCCCGCATCGAACCCGGCACGCAGCGCCTCCTCTACTGCGGGATCGGCAACGTGAGCGGCGTCCTGCTGGGCCCCGACTCGCGTAACGGTCTGCTCTCGGCGCCGGGCATCGTCGGGCAGCAGATGCGGAGTCTGCGGACGTTCGAGCTGCCGCTGAAGCCGGGCGGGGCGCTGGTCATGCACTCCGACGGGCTGACGGAGCGCTGGAAGGCGGACGATGTGCCCGGGCTGCTCCGGCACACCCCGGCCGTGATGGCGGGCCAGCTGCTGCGCGAGGCCGGGGTCCGCCGCGACGACGCCGGGATCGTGGTCGTCAAGGGGGCCTGGTGACGGTGCCGGCCGCGCGATCAGCCTCCCTCTCCGCGTTCGACCTGGCCACGGCGCAGGACGTCTTCGCCCTGCGCCGGATCGGCCAGAGCGCGGCCGAGGCCCTGGGCATGGACCGCCAGGACCAGGTGCGCATCGCCACCGCGCTCAGCGAACTCGGCCGCGACCGGCTCGGCTGCGACGGGCTGACGGTGGCCTTCAGCCTGCCCGCCGGCCGGGAACGCGTCCTCGCCGTCGTCTTCGAGTGGGACGGCGGTACGAAGGCGGACCCCGATCTCGAACCGGCCTCCCGCCTCCTGAACCGGGTCCGCCACGAGAACGACGGCGCCCGGGAGCGGATCGTCGCCGAACACCCGCTGCCCGCCGCCTGGCCCGACACCCCGGCCGCCCGGCTGGAAGTGCGGGAGGCCCTGCGCCGCCACGCGCCCCTGACGCTCGCCGACGACCTGCGGGCCCAGACCCGCGACCTGATCGCCACCCTGGAGGAGACCCGGGCCCAGCGCGAGGAACTGCGCCGGCTCAACGACGAGCTGGAGGAGACCAACCGGGGCGTCCTGGCGCTCTACACCGAGCTGTCCCAGGAGCTGGAGGAGACCAACAGCGGGGTCGTCGCCCTCCACGCCGAGCTGGAGGAGAAGTCGAACCGGCTGCGCGAGACCAGCGAGGCCAAGACGCGCTTCTGGACCAACATCAGCCATGAGCTGCGCACCCCGGTGAACGCGGTGGTCGCGCTCTCCCGGCTGCTGCTGGCGGCGGGCTCCGATCCGCTCACCGAGGAGCAGCGCCGTCAGATCTCCCTCGTCGACGCCTCGGGGCAGACCCTGTTCTCCCTGGTCAACGATCTGCTGGACATGGCGAAGGCGGAGGCGGGCCAGCTGGAGATCGTCTCCGCGCCGGTCGACCTGCGGGCGCTGGTGGGCCAGCTCGGAGCGGTGATGCGCTCCACCGGGGTGCCGGGCGACGTCGTCCTGCTGACACCCGACCCCGGCACGCTCCCGGTCACGGTGACCGACGAGGCGCTGCTGACCCGCATCCTGCGCAACCTGCTGTCGAACGCCCTGAAGTTCACGGAGAAGGGCGAGGTCCGGCTGGGGTTCGCGGTGGACCCGGACGCCGCCGGGCAGTGGATGACCTTCACCGTGACGGACACCGGGGTGGGCATCCCCGAGTCCGAACTGCCCCGGGTCTTCGAGGAGTTCTACCAGGTACGCGGACCGCTCCAGCGCACCCACCGCGGCACCGGCCTCGGGCTCCCCTACGCCCGTACCCTCGCCGAACTCCTGGGCGGCACCCTGCGGTTGTCCAGCACCCCCGGTGTCGGCACCCGCGTCGAGGTCCGGCTGCCGCACCTTCCCGCACCCCCCGCCCCGGAGGCCGACGCGTGACCGAGACAGCACGTCGCGACAGCGCGCCGGGAACGATCCTGGTGATCGACGACGACGAGACCAACCGCTACGTCCTGACCAGCTGGCTCCGGCGGGCCGGGCACACGGTGATCGACGCCGCCGACGGAGCCCAGGGCCTGGCCCTGATCCGCGCGCACGACACCCCCCTGCCCGAGGCCGCGGTCATCGACGTCCAGCTCCCCGACATGACCGGGTTCGAGGTGTGCGAACGGATCAAGGCCGACCCGAGCACCGCCTCGCTGCCGGTCATCCATGTCTCCGCCGTCGCCATGAGCGCGGAGGACCACACCGAGGGGCTGAGCCGGGGCGCGGACGCCTATCTCGACCAGCCCGTCGACCCGGAGGAGTTCCTCGCCACCGTCACAGCCGCCCTGCGGTACGTCCGGGCCCGGCGCCGGGCGGAACGCCTCACCCTGCGGCTGGCCGCCCTCAACCGGGCAACCCTGGACGTCTACCGGGCCGTCGGCTTCCACTCCTTCGCCGCCGCCGCGACCGGGGGCGCGGCCGCCCTCATGTCCTCCCCCGCCACCGCGATCTTCCTGAGCCCCCAGAGGCAGCCGGTCCACAGCCACGCCACCGGACCGGACACACCCCCGCGCTCCTTGCCCGCCCGCTCCGAACTGCTGGACCGGCTGGCCTCGTACACCCTCGGCGGCGACACCGGGGCCGAGGTGCGGGTGATGCCGCACAGCCAGTGGAAGGCGCTGCTGCCCCTCGACCCGATCGAGGGGGACGTCGTCCTGGTGGTGGCCCGGACCAAGCGCAACCGGCCGCCCGTCTGCGTCGCCGTACCCGCCGGCGCGGCCATCGGCACCGACGAGCGCGAGCTCCTCCAGCAGCTCGTCAACGCCTGCGCGCTGGCCCTGGAGGCGCTGCGCACCTTCAACGAGGAGCACGCCCTCGCGCTCGCACTCCAGCGCACCTTCCTGCCGGACCGGCTGCCGTCCGTGCCGGGCGTCTCCCTCGCCGTGCGCTACCTCCCGGCCTCCGACCACGCGGAGATCGGCGGCGACTTCTACGAGGCCCTGGAGACCCCGGACGGGCTGCTCCTGGCCATCGGGGACGTGGCCGGGCACTCGCTGGTGGCCGCGACGGTCATGGGCGAGATCCGGCACGCGCTGCGCGCCTACGCGCTGGAGGGCCACCCGCCGCACCACGTGCTGGAGCGGCTCGACGCCCTCCTCGCCCACACCCGGCCCGGCCTCACCGTGACGCTCTGCCTCGTCCTGGTCGACCCGGACGGCAGCCGGATCCACGTCGCCAACGCGGGCCACATCCCGCCCCTGCTCCTCGACCCCGAGGGCGGCGGCCGCTACCTGCACGAGCACGGCCCGCTGCTGGGCCTCCGCCTCCCGCACCCGCCCGCGCGCGTCCACCCGGTCGTCCCGGACACCCGCGTCCTGCTGATCACCGACGGCCTGGTGGAGTTGCGCACCCAGAACCTCGACGACAGCCTGGAGGCGTTCCGCTCCGCGACGCTGGAGGGCCCCCGGGAACTGGAGGCGCTCTGCGACGCGCTCCTCGGCTCGTTCGGCGAGGACAAGGAGGACGACATCGCGCTGCTCGCCCTCCAGCTGGAGGAGCGGTGAAAGGTGCCGGGGGCCCGCCCTGCGCCGAGCGGGCCCCCGGGGTTCTGTTCCCCGGTCAGCCCAGGGCCTGGGTGAGGTCGGCGAGCAGGTCGTCGCCGTTCTCGATGCCGACGGAGAGGCGGACCAGGTCGGCCGGGACCTCCAGCAGGGAGCCCGCGACGGAGGCGTGCGTCATCCGGCCGGGGTGCTCGATCAGCGACTCGACACCGCCGAGGGACTCACCCAGCGTGAAGAGCTTGGCCCGGTTGCAGACCTCGACCGCCGCCTCCTCGCCGCCCGCGACGCGGAAGGAGACCATGCCGCCGAAGGACTTCATCTGCTTGGCGGCGACCTCGTGGCCGGGGTGCTCGGGGAGCCCCGGGTAGAGGACCTGGGAGACCTTGGGGTGCCGGGTCAGCAGGTCGGCGACCTTGGTGGCGTTCTCGGTGTGGCGGTCCATGCGGACGGCGAGGGTCTTGATGCCGCGCAGCACGAGCCAGGCGTCGAAGGGGCCGGAGACCGCGCCCATGGCGTTCTGGTGGAACGCCAGCTCCTCGGCCAGCTCCGGGTCGCTGACGACGAGCGCGCCGCCGACGACGTCGGAGTGGCCGCCCATGTACTTGGTGGTGGAGTGCACGATGACGTCCGCGCCGAGCGCGAGCGGCTGCTGGAGGTAGGGCGAGGCGAAGGTGTTGTCGACGACGAGGCGCGCCCCGGCCTGGTGCGCGACCTGGGCGACGGCGGCGATGTCGGTGATGTTGAGCAGCGGGTTGGAAGGGGTCTCCACCCAGACCGCCTTGGTGCGCGGGGTGATCGCCGCCCGCACCGCCGCCACGTCCGAGGTGTCGGCGACCGAGAACTCCACGCCCCAGCGCGCGGCGACCTTCGCGAACAGCCGGAAGGTGCCGCCGTAGGCGTCGTTCGGGATGACCACGTGGTCACCGGGGGTCAGCAGCGTACGCAGGAGGCAGTCCTCGGCGGCGAGGCCGGAGGCGAAGGCGAGACCGCGTCGGCCGCCTTCGAGGGCCGCGAGGTTCTCCTCCAGGGCGGTACGGGTCGGGTTGGCGCTGCGGCTGTACTCGTAACCGCCGCGCAGTCCGCCCACGCCGTCCTGCTTGTACGTGGACACCTGGTAGATGGGCGGAACCACCGCGCCGGTGAGGGGGTCGGCGGTGTTCCCCGCGTGGATCGCGAGGGTCTCGAAGCTGTGCTGGTCGCTCATGGTCCCGAGCGTAGTTCGTCGCGAGGGGCCTTACCGGCCACTCGCCGCTCCGGGGACAATGGGTCCATGGAGATTCTGTTGTTCCTGCTCGCGATGTGCATGCTCGCCGCGATCATCGGCCCGTGGGTGATGCGGCGGCGGGGCGGTATCCGCCAGGTCGCCCCGGGCTCGCCGGACGCGGCCGACCCCGACACGTACGGCTTCGCCCGCCAGGAGGAGCTGGACGTCCGGATGCCGGGCCCGGACCAGGACCTCCTGGACGTCCTCGACGTCGTCCAGGCCACCCAGGACTGGCGGGCCGCATCCCAGCTGCTTTCCGGTACGCCGAAGGAGGGCGAGGTCCGCTGGCAGCGGGTGCAGGCCTTCGCGGGCGCGGCCTCGCTGGAGCTGGCCCGGCAGCCGGGCAAGGGCGGCTCATGGCTGCGCGCCTGGCGGGCGGAGGCCCCGAAGGACGCGGGCGGGGCGGCGGTGCACGCGGAGTTCCTGGTGCAGCAGGCCTGGCGCTCCTCGTCGGCGGGGACCGACGACTTCCGGATCATCCTGGAGGAGGCCCGTACGGTCTGCGGCGAGGCGGCGCTGCTCGCTCCCGGCGACCCGGTGCCGTACATCGTGGAGCTGGCGGTGGCCCGCGGCCTGAACTACACCCCCGAGCAGTTCGACCAGCTCTGGGCGAAGATCATCGACCGGGCCCCGGCGCACATGGGCGCGCACATCGCGGCGCTGCACTTCCACTGCGAGAAGTGGCACGGCTCCCGCAAGGACGCCGACGCCTTCGCCACGGCCGCCGCCGCCCGCGCCCCGCAGGGCTCGCTGCTGGCCGCGCTGCCGCTGTTCGCGGTGTACGAGCACCTGCCGGAGGTCAACCTGGTGCAGGGCTTCTACCGCAGCCAGGTGGTGACCAGGGCGGTCGAGGGCGCGATGTTCGCGGTCCACGCGGCCCGCCCGGACGACCCGATGCTCGCCCACGTACGCCACCTGCTGGTGCTGTTCCTGGTCCACATGGAGCGCTGGTCGGAGGCGATGCACCAGCTGGTCCTCATCGACGGCCACGTGGGCGCGCTGCCGTGGACGGCGGACCCGGACCCGGCCGCGCAGTACACGGTCTACCGGGCGCTGGCGGTCGCCGGCTACGAGGCGAACGGCGGCTCCCCGGCGACGCTGCCGCGGTGAGGGGTGCTTCCGCAGGAGTTCTCGCCGGCGCTTCACTCCCGTTCCCTGGGGCTTCCTAGGATCTCGGCATGGACTTTCACGCAGACGCGATTCCCGCTCCACTGAAACTCGGCCAAGGACCAGGTCTCCTCCTCGCACATGGTGCGGGGAGCGACATCCAGGACAGTTACGGGCCGGTGATCGAGCGGCTCGCCGCGGTCAGCACCGTGGTCGGCCCCGATCTCCCCGGGTCCGGGAACTGCCCCTTACCGCAGGGCCCGCTCACACTCGACGGAACAGCGGATCACCTGGTGGCGAGCGCGGTGCGCGCAGGCGTCGAATCCTTCGCGATATCCGGATTCTCCCTGGGGACGGCCGTGGCCGTGCGAGCCGCCACCCGCCATCCCGAACGGGTCACCGGACTCATCCTGTCAGCGGGGTTCGCCCGTCCTGATTCCCGGCTCCGCCTCGTCATCGACACCTGGCGCGCGCTCCTCCGGGACACCGGGAATTCCAGGACCCTCGCGTCCTATCTCTCCCTCGTCGTGGGCGGCCCGCAGTGGCTCGACGAGCGCACCCCGGAAGAGATCGAGGACCAGCTGGCCCAGTTCGCCACCGGGATGCCGGCCGGGGCCGACGCACAGCTGGCGCTGTTCGACCACATCGACGTGCGGGAAAATCTCCGCTCGATCACCGTTCCCACCCTCGTGGTCTCCCCCTCGGCGGACCTGATCGCCACCCCCCGTCACTCACGGGAGCTCGCCGACGGCATCCCGCACGCCGAGCTGGTCACGCTGGACTGCGGCCACGCCATCGCCGCGGAGCGCCCGGAGGCGTGGGCCGACGCGATGACGAAGTTCCTCACCGCCCTGCCCGTCGCCGGGGGCCCGGCCGGCGGGCTGTAACGCGGACCGGGGACCGTGCCCGCCACCGGGCCCTTCATGTACGGGGGCCCGGTGGCTCCCCGTACGCCCGGCCGGTCAGGCCTCGACGGCCGCCGCAGGCGACCGGCCGACGGCCGTGGTCACCCACGCGCCCACCGCGAGTGCTCCGCCCACCCACATCACCGCCGTGGTGCCGATGCCGTCCGCCGCGAGCCCGCCGACCAGCGCGCCCAGGGCGATGGCTCCGTTGAACACCCCGACGAACAGCGAGGAGGCCGCCTCGCGGGCGTCCGGGGAGGCGAGCAGGATCCAGGTCTGGGTGCTGACCGAGACACCTCCGTAGCTCAGGCCCCAGACCGCCATCAGCACGGCGGCGAGGGCCACCGACCCGCCCAGCCACGGCAGGACGGTCACGGTGGCCGCCAGGACCGCGGTGATCACCAGCAGCGTCCTGCGCGGCGAGCGGGCCGCCCCGGCCCCGGCCAGGAAGTTCCCGGCCACACCGGCGGCCCCGTACACCAGGAGCAGCGTGCCGACCGTTCCCGCGCCCACGCCGGAGACGTCCTCCAGCACCGGCCTGATGTAGGTGTACGCGGCGAAGTGACCGGTCACCACGAAGCCGACGACGACGAGCCCCGTACGCACCCGGACATCGCCGGACAGCCCCATCACCCCGCCGAGCGGAATCGCGCGCTCCGCCGGCAGCCGGGGCAGCAGGACCGCCGCCGCGACCAGCACCACCAGTCCGAGCCCGGCGGCCGCGAGGAACGCGGACCGCCAGTCGGCCGCCGCTCCCAGGTACGTCCCGGCCGGAACGCCCAGTACGGACGCCACGGCGATGCCGCTGAAGACCAGCGAGGTGGCGGGGCCGGCCGACTTCGCCGGCACCAGCCGCACGGCGAGGCCGGCCGCGACGGCCCAGACGCCGCCCATGCCGATGCCGACCAGGACGCGGGCCGCGACCATGAACCCGAAGTCCGGAGCCCAGGCCGCGCCCAGGTTGCCGATCACCAGCACGGCGACCAGCACACAGAGCGCCGTCCGGCGGTCGGCCCTGCCCAGCATCGGGACGAGCACCGGGGCCGAGACGGCCGCGACCAGCCCGGTGATCGTCAGCGTGAGGCCGGCCACCCCCTCGGAGACCCCGAGCGACGCTCCCATCGGGGTCAGCAGCCCGACGGGCAGCATTTCGGACGTGACCACCGTGAACGTGCCCAGCGCCAGGGCCGCCACGCCCGCCCAGCCGCCGCGCGGTGACCTCTGGCAGGCGGACGGTGTGGCGGTGGATTCCTCGACCTGTGTCATGCCTCCAGCCAACGGGCCACAGGGCGGGGGAACAACGGCCGACCTCTCATCCTTCTATGAGCGGAGCTCATCGATGGACCGGCCACCCGCGAACACCGGTGCTGCCGCAACCTTTTTTTGAGGGGGACACATGAGCAGTCTGGACGCCCGCGAGCTGGAGGCCTTCCTCGCGCTGGCCGACGTACTCCACTTCGGGCGGGCGGGGGAACGCCTGTACGTCTCGCAGAGCCGCGTCAGCCAACTGCTGCGGTCCCTGGAGAGCAAGGTCGGCGCCCGGCTCGTCGACCGCACCAGCCGCCGGGTCCGGCTCACGCCGCTCGGCGAGCAGCTCCTCGCCGGGCTGCGCCCGGCCTTCGACGCCATCGTGGAGACGCTCGACGAGGTACGGGAGGTGGCGCGGGGTGTCGGGGGGCTGCTCCGGATCGGCTTCCAGGGCACGGCCGACGACCAGATCCTGAACGCCGTCGCGCTCTTCCAGAGCCGGTATCCGGACTGCGCCACGGAGATCGTGGAGATCCCCTTCTCCGACCCCTTCGGCCCGGTGCGGCGGCGGGAGGTCGACACGGCGGTGGTGCTGATGCCGGTCCAGGAGAGCGAGCTGGTGGTGGGCCAGGTCTTCTCCCGCCAGCCGCAGTCGCTCGCCGTGTCCGCCCGGCACCCCTTCGCGAGGCGCGATGCCCTGGACGCCGAGGACCTGGCGGCCTGCTCGCTCATCGGCGTCCACGGCGCGGCCCCGGAGTACTGGCGCCGCGCCCAGGCTCCCGCCGCCACCCCCGGGGGCGCCCCCATCTCCACCGGCCCCTCGGTGAGCACCCTCCAGGAGGGCCTGGCACTGGTCCAGGCGGACCGTGGCGCGATGCTGCTCTGCCACCCCACCGCCGACTACTACGGCCGCCGCGCGGTCACCTTCGTCCCCGTCACCGGCCTCCCGGACTCCTCGCTCGCCCTCGTATGGCACCGCCACCACGAGACCGCCCGGACCCGCGCCTTCTCCCAGGCCCTCGCGGCCGTCGCCGACGCGGGGTGAGCGGCCCGCCGACGCCGGCACCGCGGAATCCGGGCGGCCGTTGTCTTGTTGTACGTACCGAACCCCGACCGACCCGGAGGAGCCCCCGCATGTTCCTGAACCGCCGCACCCCCGAGCTCCCCACCCCGGAGCAGGCCCTGCGCGGCCGCCCCGCCCCCGAATTCACCGTCCCCTCCCGCCACACGGTCCTGGGCAACCCGCTGGTGGGCCCGTACCCGGAGGGTCTGGAGGTGGCGGACTTCGCGCTCGGCTGCTTCTGGGGCGCGGAGCGCAAGTTCTGGCAGACCGAGGGCGTCTGGACGACGCTGGTCGGCTACCAGGGCGGCTACACGGAGAACCCGACGTACGAGGAGGCCTGCTCGGGCCTGACCGGCCACACGGAGGCCGTCCGCGTCGTCTTCGACCCGGCTGTGGTGTCGTACGAGGAGCTGCTGAAGCTGTTCTGGGAGTCCCACAACCCGACCCAGGGCTTCCGCCAGGGCAACGACGTGGGCACCCAGTACCGCTCGGCGGTCTACACCCACTCCCCCGCCCAGGCAGCGGCGGCGGACGCCTCCCGCGAGGCGTACCAGAAGGTCCTGACGGCCTCGGGCCACAAGGAGATCACCACGGAGATCCTCCCGGCCGAGGGCCGCCCGTTCTGGCCTGCGGAGGCGTACCACCAGCAGTACCTGGACAAGAACCCGGGCGGCTACTGCGGGATCGGCGGTACGGGGGTGTCCTGCCCGATCGGGGTGGCTCCGGTCGAGGGCTGAGCGGCCCTTTCCCGTCGGGGCGACGGCCGACCGTACCCGTCGGGGCGGCGGCCGACTGTGCCCCTCGGGGTGGCGGCCGGCTGACGCGCGGACCTCAGCCGAGCATCGAGGGCAGCAGCCGGCGCAGCAAGCGCTCGAACAGGGCGTCCCGCTCGGCCGGGCCCGCCACAGGTGGCGGCCCCGCCGCCGTGAGGGCGGCCAGCAGGTGCGGATGGCGGCCCTCGGCTGCGACGGCGGCCAGGTGGGCCGCCTGGGCGGGCGGGTCGCCGGCGCCGGAGTCCTCGCCTGCGGCTGCCATGGCCTCGCGGCGGGCGAACAGCGTGGCCAGGCCGCCCAGGAGGCCGATCGCCTCCAGCTTCTGCCGGCTCGTACCGGGTGCGGGGGCCAGCACCGCCAGGGCGTGGTCCAGGTAGTCGATCGCGTGCGGGCCGAGCACCTCGCCCCGGCGGTCGTTCAGCTCCGGGAGCCAGGGGTGGCGGGTGTGGGCGGCCTTGGACTGGAGGGCCAGGCCGACGAGGTCGCCGAGCCAGTCGCCGCTGGGAGCGGCGGAGAGGTCCAGCTCGCCCGCGACCGCGTCGGCCATGAGGTCCAGCAGCTCCTCGCGGCTCCCCACATACCGGTAGAGCGAGGCGGGCCCGGTGCCGAGCCGCTGCGCGACCGCGCGCATCGACACGGCCGCCAGCCCTTCGGCGTCCGCCAGGGCGAGAGCGGCGGCGGTGATCTCGTACCGGCTCCGCTCGGGCGCGGGTCCACGCGCGCCCCGCTCGGGGCGTGACCACACGGTTGTCGGCCGGGTCTCACGGTCGGCCACGCCCCACCACCTTCCCTCGCACCTCAGCTCGTCAGCTCTTCGGACGGCTGTAGTCTAATACTGCGAACATCGATCGCAGTATTAGGCCGCCAAAGGAGCCCGCCATGACCTGGACCGAACGCAGCTTCGCCCGCAACGGTGCGGTCGAGCTCGCCCACGACCGGCTTCAGGAGGGCACGGACGGCGAGCCGCTGCTCCTGGTGATGGGGCTGGCCGTCTCCCGGCACTGGTGGCCCGGGGAGCTGTGCGCGGCCTTCGCCGACGCCGGGTTCGCCGTCGCCCGCTACGACCAGCGCGACGCGGGCGAGTCCACCCGGCTGCCGAAGCCCGCCGCCCGGGGCAACCCCTTCGCCGCCCTGGCCGCCGGCCGTGGTGCCGCCTACACCGCAGAGGACATGGCCGACGACGCCGTCGCCGTCCTGGACGCGCTCGGCTGGGAGTCGGCGCACCTCTTCGGGCACTCGCTCGGCGGGGTCGTCGCCCAGCGGGTCGCGCTGCGCCATCCGGACCGGGTGCGCACGCTCACGTCGTCCGCCGCGCTGCCGAGCGACGTCGGCGGGCTCGGCACGTTGCGCCATCTGCGCCTGCTCACCCTCGCGAAGTTCGCCCGCGTCAAGCCCGCCGGGGACCGGGAGGGCCGGATCGCGGCGGGGCTCGCGGTGGCGCGGCTCTGCGCGTCGCCGGGCTACCCGTTCGACGAGGCGGAGGCTCTGGACCGGATCACCGCCGACGTGGACACCGGCATCGCCGACCCGGACGCGCAGTCCCGTCAGATCGGCGCCCGCTGGAGCGGCCCGCCCTTGTCCGAACTGCGCGTCCCCACCCTGGTGTTGCACGGTACGGACGACCCGCTGCTCAAGCCCTCCGCGGGACGGGCCACCGCCGCGGCGATCCGCGACGCCGGGCTCGTACTCCAGCCCGGCGTCGGCCACGACATCCCGCGCGAGCGCCACGCGGCGGTCGCGGCGGAGGTGCGGGCGCTCGCGGACCGGGCGAGGGTGGGCGGACGCCCGTAGAGGTGCGGGTAGTCACGGGCCGGGCAAGCGTGGCCGCCGCGACCGTCGGGCGGGAAAAGCGGATGCCGAGGGGTGGCACGCGCCACTACGGTGCCCGGATGGCAACATTCAGAAAGGTCCAGGTCACCTTCGACTGCGCGCAGCCCCAGCGCCTCGCCCGCTTCTGGTGCGAGGTGCTGGGTTACGAAGTCCCTGCGGCGCCCGAAGGGTTCGCGACCTGGGAGGACTACAACCGCTCGCTGCCTCCGGAGGATCAGGACAGGTCGTTCGCCTGCGCCGATCCGTCGGGGGTCGGCCCGCGCCTGTACTTCCAGCGCGTTCCGGAGGGCAAGGTCGTCAAGAACCGGGTCCATCTCTGTGTACGGACCGGCACCGGGCTCGTAGGTGCGGAGCGGCTCGCCACGCTGGAGGCCGAGCGCGACCGGCTGGTGGCGCTCGGTGCGGTGTGCGAGCGAGTGATGGTCGCCGACGAGGAGAACGAGTCCTGCATCGTGATGCAGGACATCGAGGGCAACGAGTTCTGCCTCGACTGATGCGCGTGCCGTCGGCGCAGGGCCTTTCCGGGCCCTGCGCCGACGGCTGGTGTCGCCCTACTCCGCCCAGGGGCCGAGCATGCCCTTCATCGCGTCCGTCAACGCCATCTGGAGCAGCGGGCCGTAGGTGATCCGGCCGACACCGAGGCGGCGGAAGCGCTCAAGGTCGTGCTTGACCGGGTGGGCCGTGGAGTTGACGGGTACGGAGACGGCGGCCGTCACCGCCGCGAGCAGCTCGTCGTTGTCCTGGATCTTCACCGGGTAGACGCTGTCCGCCCCGGCCTGCTCCAGGGCTCGCAGCCGCTCGATCGCCTCGTCGAGGACGGAGGCGGCATCCTCCGCGTGCAGGAAGAGATCCGTCCGTCCGTTGATCCATACCGGGACGCCCGCGTCGTCGGCCGCCGCGCGCAGGCCCGCGATGTAGTTCGCGTGCTCCTGGGTGGTGCGCACCCGTCCGCCCTCGGAGTGGACGGTGTCCTCGATGTTGAGACCGACGCCGCCGACCTTGATGAGCCCGGCGATGAGGTCCGCGGGCTTCTGCCCGTACCCGGCCTCCAGGTCCACGGAGACGGGGACGTCGACCGACGCGATGATCGGCCTGACGGCGGCCAGCACCTCCTCGAAGGTCTGCCCCTCCTGGTCCTCGGCCCCCCGGGAGTCGGCGAGCGGGTGACTGCCGACGGTCAGCGCGGGGAACCCGGCGGCGGCCGCCGTCCGGGCCGACCAGGCGTCCCAGACGGTCGGCAGCACGAGCGGCTGGTGGTCGGCGTGCAGTTGCTTGAGGCGCTGAGCGCGCTCAACTGTGGTGCGAGAGTCCATGTCCAGGACCGTACCCCCGGACCGCGAAGTGAAGCGGTCACCGGCCGCGATCGGGGTCAGGCGGCCAGCCGTACGGTGCCCATCGGGCCCGCCGGGCGGCTGGGCTGACCGGTGGCCCGGGGCCGTGCCCCGGAGAGCCGGAGCAACTCGCCCTGAGCCAGCGCGAGGACATCGGCCAGGCTCAGCCCGAGCGCCCGCGCGGCAGCCGCCAGCACCTCTGACGAGGCCTCCTTGCGACCGCGCTCCACCTCGGAGAGGTAGGCCATGGAGATCCGCGCGGCGTCGGACACGTCTTTCAACGTACGGCCCTGGGCCAGCCGTTCAGACCGCAGTACGTCCCCGACGAGGTCGCGCCAGAGCGGCTCCCGGGCCGGGGCGGGCCCGGGCGGGAACGGGTGCAGCGGGACGATGCGGGCTTGGTTCGTCGCTCGGAGGGTCACCGCTCCAGCCTAGGAGCAGGGTGCCCGGCAGGCACGGCCCGGGCGTTGCGCTCCGGGCGGATCTGCTGAGGGCGAAGGTACGTGACAGACGGGGGCGTCACCGGTCCGGCGGGAAACCCCCGACCGGACCGGTGACGCCCACGACCGTACGACCGTCAGTCGTCAGATCAGCCCCTGCGCCAGCATCGCGTCCGCCACCAGCTCGAAGCCCGCGATGTTCGCGCCCACCACGTAGTTGCCCGGGCTGCCGTACCGCTCGGCGGTCGTGTAGCAGGAGTCGTGGATGTGGCGCATGATCTCGCCGAGGCGCTCCTCGGTGTGCGAGAAGGTCCAGGAGTCCCGGGAGGCGTTCTGCTGCATCTCCAGGGCGCTCGTCGCGACCCCGCCCGCGTTGGCGGCCTTGCCGGGCGCGAAGGCGACGCCCGCACTCTGGAAGACCTGGACCGCTTCCGGAGTGGTGGGCATGTTGGCACCTTCGGCGACCGCCTTGACCCCGTTGCGTACGAGTTCGAGCGCGTCGGCTTCGTGGAGCTCGTTCTGGGTGGCGCAGGGCAGGGCGACGTCCACGGGGACCGACCACACCCCCGTACCGGCCACGAACCGGGCGTGCGCGCCGCGCCGCTCGGCGTACTCGGAGACCCGGCCGCGGCCCGCCTCCTTGATCTCCTTGAGGAGGGCGAGGTCGATGCCCTTCTCGTCGACGACGTAGCCGCCGGAGTCCGAGCAGGTGATGACGGTCGCGCCGAGCTGCTGGGACTTCTCGATGGCGTAGACGGCCACGTTGCCGGAGCCGGAGACCGCGATGGTCTGGCCCTCCAGCGACTCGCCCCGGCTGCGCAGCATCTCGGCGGTGAACAGGACCGTGCCGTAGCCGGTGGCCTCCGTACGGGCCTGGGCGCCGCCCCAGCCGAGGCCCTTGCCGGTGAGGACGCCGGACTCGTACCGGTTGGTGATCCGCTTGTACTGGCCGAAGAGGTAGCCGATCTCGCGGCCGCCGACGCCGATGTCGCCGGCGGGGACGTCGGTGTACTCGCCCAGGTGGCGGTGGAGCTCGGTCATGAAGGACTGGCAGAACCGCATGATCTCGGCGTCGGAGCGGCCCTTGGGGTCGAAGTCCGCGCCGCCCTTGCCGCCGCCGATGGGCATGCCGGTGAGGGCGTTCTTGAAGATCTGCTCGAAGCCGAGGAACTTCACGATGCCGAGGTTGACGGAGGGGTGGAAGCGCAGGCCGCCCTTGTAGGGGCCGAGCGAGCTGGAGAACTCGACCCGGAAGCCCCGGTTGACGTGGATGTCGCCGGAGTCGTCCGCCCACGGCACCCGGAAGATCAGCTGGCGCTCCGGCTCGCATATGCGCTCGATGATGCGGGCGTCCACGAACTCGGGGCGCTGCGTCAGCACGGGACCGAGCGTCTCCAGGACCTCGCGGACCGCCTGGTGGAACTCCTTCTCGCCCTGGTTGCGCCGCAGGATCTCGGCGTAGAGCGGCTCGATGACCCGGTTCGCCGCATCGTGCGCGTGAACGGAGTCGCGGGCGGAGTCGGGGGTGAGCGGCATCTGATCAAGCCCTTCCGTGGGTCGGCTCGTGCGCGCCGGCGCCCCCGTCCCGGAGGGCACCGACGCCCTGATTGTCCCGCGTCGCCCGATGATCTTCGACACCCATCCACATGCTGGCCGCCCGGGCCCCTGGAGGTCCCCTGGAGCCCCTCCTGGAGCCCTCCCTAGAGCCCCTCCTCGGAGAACGGGGTGTCGCTCCACCGGAACCAGGCCCGGTCGCCCTGGATGTGCAGCAGGAACTCGGCGACGGCCTTCCCCTCCGGACCGGTCAGGACGAGCGTGGAGTTCACCTCGCAGCAGACCCCCTCCCACGCCTCCGCGCTCTCGTCGCTCTCGTCCTCGTCCAGCCGCTCCATGAGGGCCAGCTCACGGTCGAAGAGCTCGCGGGTCCCGGCATCGAAGGCCGGACCGGGGATGAACCGGCCGTGCAGCCAGGGGAAATCGAGGTCGTCGACGACGATCTCCCCGACGAGTTCCGTGCCGCGCCGCAGCCTCCATATGGTGCCGTCGCATCCCATCGCCGCCCCCGTGCGTACTCGTGCGTCTGTTCCCGTCACGGTAAGGGATTGGTGAAGGCCGGCCGGGGCAAGGGGGTTACCCGTCAGGAACCACGACACCTCGCCTGACGATCAGTCATGATGCTCCCCATGACGAAGCCGCGGGGGCGTCGGAGAGCGCAATCTCCTTATCAGCCAAGGTTGTTGTACGGATCCGGCCGGACCGCCGCCGCTCCTGCGCGGCCGCAGCCACCGCCGTACGGAGCATCCGGGCGGCCGCCCCGTCTCCCCAAGGGCACCGGGGAGACGCGCCGCTACCTGGCGGTCGGGCTCGACTGCTATCTGTGCCTGCTGGTGGTCGGCCTGCTGGTGCACTCCTGCCTGGGCCCGGCGGGCGCGGGGGCAGGCACGACGGCCGCAGTCCTGATAGGCCACCTCACCGTGCTGTCCTTCGCCAACCAGGTACTGCTCACGATGGCGGTACGGGCGAGCGCCGGAAAGCTGATCATGGGCGTACGGGTGATCCGTCTGCCCGACGCGGGCCGCCCGGAGTTCCGCCGCCTGGTCCTGCGCTGGCTGTACGGCCTGTTCTGGCTCCCCCTCCAGCCCTGGCACCACCTCCGCCGGGGAGCCACCGCCGAGCCACCGCCCCGCGAACGCCTGGGCGGCGGCCCCCCGGCCGCCCCGCACACGGACCTGGCGGGGGTCCGCCAGGTCCACCGCAGCGACCTGCGGTACTACCGGAAGGCGGTGGAGGGGCGGGCGGGGTGAAACGGCCCACGCCCACGGGAGTCATCCCGCCGCCCGCTCCCCCGCCACCCGCATCGCCGCAGCCGTGGCCGACGCGTCGTACTCCGGCCCGACGCCCGGGACGATCACCACGTCACCGTCGATGTGCCGGGTGCGCAGGGGCAGGATCTCCTGGTAGGCGGGGGACGCGTACCAGGCGCGGATCTCCTCGGTGCCGGGGAAAACGATGACGACCAGCGCCCCGGGCCACTCCCCCTCCACCACCTCCACCTCGGCCCCATGCACCAGGAAGCGGCCTCCGTAGGGCTCCATGGTGGCCTGGATGCGCTCGATGTAGCTCAGCACCTCGTCCGGGACGGGGCCGTCGGCGGGACGCAGGTGGGCAAGGGCGTACGCGGTCATGGTCCGGTCCTCCGGGGTGCGGCGTGGCATGGTCCTTCGGTACGCCTCCGATGCTGCCGGGCGGGGCGGAGGGCGTCGATTACCCCGGAGGTCATGACGGCGGGCCGTACGGTGAAACGCCCGGCCGCGACAACTGGCACGGTGGCGCGATGGTGCACGTGCGGGAGATGAATGCGGACGACATCGAGGCCGTTTCGACGATCCGAGTCCGAGGATGGCAGGCGGCGTACGCCGGCATCGTTCCCCAGACGTATTTGGACGCCATGACAGTGGAAGGTGATGCCGGCCAACGGCGGCAGTGGTTCTCTCGGCCCGGACGAAAGTCACGAGATCTTGTGGCGCTCGGTGACCGTGGCCTGGTGGGGTGGATCTGCTTCGGGCCGTGCCGAAGTGAGATACCCGGTCCGGGACGGGTCGGTGAGGTCTACGCCCTCTACGTCTCACCGGATCTGATCGGCCAGGGCATCGGCCGGATCCTCCTGGGTGAGGCTCATTCCCAAATGAAGGGCCAGGGTTTCGAGGCGTCAGCCTTGTGGGTTCTCTGTGACAACCAACGAGCCCAGCGCTTCTACGAGCGGGCCGGCTACCAGGCTGACGGCGCGGCTCAGGACGACGTCTACGACGGGATCACGCTCACTGAGCTCCGCTACCAGCGCGTGCTTTGAGCCGAGCAATGCTGGTGGGGCTGGATGCGGCGCTGTAGAGGCCCCGCGCACGCCGAAGGCGGCGGCCCCCCGAGCGTTCCGGGGGGGCCGCCGCCTTCAGGATGGGGACGGGGGTGAAGCGGGGGTCAGGGGCAGGGTCAGGCGGCGGAGCCGGCCTTCCACTGGGCCCAGTCCATGTTCCAGCCGTTGAGGCCGTTGTCCGGGGTGATCGTCTTGTCCGGGGAGTTCTTGACGATGACCACGTCGCCGACCATGGAGTTGTCGTAGAACCAGGCGCCGGGGGCGTTGGGGTCGTTGGCGCCCTTCACGTCGGCCAGGCCCACGCAGCCGTGGCTGGTGTTGGCCTTGCCGAAGATGCCCTTGCCCCAGTAGTTGCCGTGGATGAAGGTGCCCGAGGTGGACAGGCGCATCGCGTGCGGCACGTCCTTGATGTCGTACTCGCCCTTGCCGTCGTCATCGGTGAAGCCGACGGTGGCGCCGTTCATCCGGGTCTCCTTGTGCTTCTCGGAGATCACCATCTCACCGTTGTACGTGGGGTTCTCGGGCGCGCCCGCGGAGATCGGGATGGTCTTGATCGTCTTGCCGTCGCGGGTGACCGTCATCATCTTGGTCTTCGCGTCGACGGTCGAGACCTGGTTGCGGCCGACCTTGAACGTCACGGTCTTCTGCTGCACACCGAAGACGCCATCGGCGCCCTCGACGCCGTCCAGCGCGAGCTTCAGGGTGACGGTGGAGCCGCCCTGCCAGTAGTCCTCCGGGCGGAAGTCCAGGCGCTGGCCGTTGAACCAGTGGCCCACGACCTCCTGGCCGCTGCTGGAGGACACGGTGATGCCGTCCTGGACGGCCTTCTTGTCCGTGATCGGCTTGTTGAAGTTGATCGAGACGGGCATCCCGACGCCGACGGTGGAGCCGTCCTCGGGGGTGAAGTTCCCGATGAAGCTGTTGTCGGGCGAGACGGTGGTGAAGGAGCTGTTCTCGTGGGCCTTGCGGCCCTTCGCGTCCTCCGCCGTGGCGTCGATCTTGTACGTGGTGGAGCGTTCGAGCTGTCCGGCGGGCTTCCAGCTGGAGCCGTCGGCCGCCAGCGTGCCCTCGACCGTCTTGCCGTCCGCCGTGGTCATGACGACCTCGGTCAGCTTGCCCTTGGTGACGGAGACCTGGGCGGCGTTGTTGATGCTCGCGTTGGTGGCACCGTTCTCGGGCTTGATCGCTATCTGCGCCTCGGACGCGTCCTCGGCCGCGGCCTTGTCCACCTCCTGCGCCTGCGACGACTCCGAGCTGCCGGCGCCCGCCTTCTTCTCGCCGCCGTCGTCGGTACAGGCCGAAAGCACCAGCACGCCGCCGAGCAGTGCGGACACGGCCGCGAGGCCCCTGCGCCGCTTGCTGTCCGTCATCACACGCTTCTCCATCGTTGCCGATTCCCCAAAATCCCCGAACGGGGCTGCCAGACGGCGATTCCCCGTCAATGTTCCAAGAACACCCGGAACGGGTGCTCCGTTCCACATCCGCCAGGGATGTGGGGAACACCACTCATCGACGCGGCTGCGCCTGCGGTGGTTCCCGCTGTCGGGCCCGGATACGGAACCGCCGCACAGCATGGCCCCGGTCCGCGGTGAAGCGGGGCCGGGGCCGGTGTTCTCACACGTCAGACCCGCTGCGCGAGGTCACCGTCCTCGCCGTCATTCCTCCCATTGTGCGCGACCGCGTCGCCGTACCCCTCCTCGTCGTCCTCGATCTCGGCCACGAACGGGCCGTCCTCGTCGTCCTCGTCGTCGTCCCAGCCCTCCGCATCGGGGTCGTACTCGACGCTCTCGCTGCTCCAGGAGGCCTGCGCGAGCTCGACCCCGGGCACCTCGCTGACCAGGTCGAACGGGTCGATCAGCGAGGCGAGGGCCTCTGCTCCGTCTGCCCGGACGGTGGCCTCGGCATGCATCCGCTCCTCGGCGGTGTCGCTCTCGGTGATACCCGATACCGGTTCCCCGTATTCGGCAGCGATGGATTCGAGGGCGGTGCCGGTGAGGGCGTCGAGGTCGGTGACCTCCAGCACCATTTCCACCCGAACGCGAACGAACCTGGATGTCTCTTCTGTGCTCATACTCCGGAGCGTATGGCCCATCCCGGCCACGACTTTCCTCCGACCCGCTGCTTTGCTTAGCATCGGCCCACGGGGCTAACTCATGGTTGTCGCAAGGGGATCGAAACTGTGTCCGTCACTCGTCGCACACTCCTGACCGCCACCGCCGCGGGAACGCTGCTGGCCGCTCTCTGGTTCGTCCCGTCGGCCAACGCGACCGTCGAAACCGCCTCGCGGGGCGGCATAACCACCGCGTCCGGCCAGGGTGCGGCACCGGCCGCCGAAGAGGCCGACCCCGCGCCCCAACTGGCCGAGACCGGGCCCGGGGTGGACACCACCCCGTATCTGATCGGCGGCACAGCGCTGCTGGGCCTCGGCGCCGGCTTCGTGACCTACTCCGTACGCCGTTCCGGAGGCGGAGGCGGAGCCCGCCCGGCGCTCTGACCCCGTACCCGCATACGTAAAAGGGCTGCCGCACCCCCCGGTGCGGCAGCCCTTCGTACGCGTACGGGACCGGCCCCTCAGGCCAGCGGCCCCGTGACCGGCTCCACGGCCGCGATCAGACGCCCCTCCCGTACGAACGTGTCCGCGGCGGCCAGGTCCGGCGCCAGGAAGCGGTCCGGGCCCGGGCCCTCGGCGCCGGCGGCCCGCAGCGCGGCCACGGCGGCCTGCGAGGCGGGGGCCGGGGCCAGGCCCTCGGCGGCCCGGATCTCCACGGCGCGGGCCGCCGCGTACAGCTCGACGGCGACGATCCTGGCGAGGTTGTCCACGGCGGTACGGAGCTTCCGCGCGGCCGACCAGCCCATGGAGACGTGGTCCTCCTGCATCGCGGAGGACGGGATGGAGTCGGCGGAGGCGGGGACCGCGAGCCGCTTCATCTCGCTGACCAGGGCGGCCTGGGTGTACTGGGCGATCATCAGGCCCGAGTCCACCCCTGCGTCGTCCGCGAGGAACGGCGGCAGCCCGTGCGAGCGGTTCTTGTCGAGCAGCCGGTCGGTGCGGCGCTCGCAGATCGAGCCGAGGTCGGCGGCGACGATGGCGAGGAAGTCCAGGACGTACGCGACGGGCGCGCCGTGGAAGTTGCCGTTGGACTCGACGCGGCCGTCGGGCAGGACCACCGGGTTGTCCACGGACGAGGCCAGTTCGCGGCCCGCGACCACCGCCGCGTAGTCCAGGGTGTCGCGGCCCGCGCCGTTGACCTGGGGGGCGCAGCGTACGGAGTAGGCGTCCTGCACGCGGGGCGCGTCGTCCTGGTGATGGCCCGTCAGGCCCGAACCGGCCAGCACCCGCAGCATGTTGTCCGCGCTGACGCCCTGGCCGGGGTGCGGGCGGATGGCGTGCAGCTCGGGGGCGAGGACCTTGTCCGTGCCGAGCAGCGCCTCCAGCGAGAGGGCGGCGGTGATGTCGGCGGAGGTGTAGAGGTTACGCAGGTCGGCGAGGGCCATGACGAGCATGCCGAGCATCCCGTCCGTGCCGTTGAGGAGGGCCAGGCCCTCCTTCTCGCGCAGCTCCACCGGGGTGATCCCGTGCGCGGCGAGCAGCTCGCCCGCCGGGCGGACCGTGCCGTCGGGGCCCTCCGCGTCGCCCTCGCCCATCAGGGTGAGCGCGCAGTGGGAGAGCGGGGCGAGGTCGCCGGAGCAGCCGAGCGAGCCGTACTCGTGGACGACGGGGGTGATCCCCGCGTTGAGCACGTCCGCCATGGTCTGCGCGACCTCGGGGCGTACGCCGGTGTGGCCGGAGGCGACCGTCTTGAGCCGGAGGAACATCAGCGCGCGCACGACCTCGCGCTCCACGCGGGGGCCCATGCCCGCCGCGTGCGAGCGGACGATGTTGCGCTGGAGCTGGGCGCGCAGCTCCGTACTGATGTGGCGGCTGGCCAGGGCGCCGAAGCCGGTGGAGACGCCGTAGACCGGCTCGGGCTTGGCGGCGAGCGCGTCCACGATGAGGCGGGAGGCGGCCAGCGCGTCCACGGCGGCGGCGGAGAGCTCCACCTGGGCGCCGTGGCGGGCCACGGCGACGACGTCCTCGGCGGTGGTTCCGGACGTCCCCACCACGACAGTGTGCATATCCATATTCAGCAGCGTACGGATTGAAACCCGCTATGTCACTAGTGGTTGAGCAGAGGGACCCTTACCGCTCTGCCGCCGGTGATCACGGCCGGTTGCCGCGCAGCCTGCGGCGGTCGTGCGCCGACTTCGGCGGGGAGTCCGCGAGCCGGATGACCTCGCCGTCCCGCCCGGCCACCACCGGCCGCAGCGAACGGGCGGCCTTGGCCCGGTACTGGGCGGCGTCCGCCAGCCGGAACAGCCGGCGGGCCGAGCGCACCGGGCCGATCGGGTCGCCCGTCGACGCGACCCCGCAGGCCACCCCGTTGCCCAGCTCGATCACCGCCGCCCGGTCGCAGAGCTCGGTGGCCACCCCGACCACGTCGTCCGCCTCGGGTCCGTCCGCCACCAGGCAGAATTCGTCGCCGCCGAGCCGGGCGGCGAGCGCGTCCGGGAGCATCGCCCCGCAGAGGGAGAGCACCGAGCCGAAACGTTCCAGCAGACGGTCGCCGACGGCGTGTCCGTGCGTGTCGTTCACCGCTTTCAGGCCGTTGAGGTCGCAGACGACGAGGCTGACGACGACCCCGGCCGTGCGGTGCGCCTCAACCGCCTCGTCCAGGCGGATGTCGACGGCCCGGCGGTTGGCGAGGCCGGTCAGCGGGTCGGTGAAGGCCAGCTTGCGGACCTCCTCCAGCCGTTCGGTCTGGGCGATCCCGGAGGCCACGACGGCGGCGAGCACGGTGGCGAAGTTGGCGTCGTCCCGGTCGAACACCGGCTTCCCGGCCGGCCGCGCCACGTACAGCTCGCCCCAGGCCCGCCCGTGCAGCACGATCGGCGCGACCACACAGCAGCCCCGGCCGCGCCGCCGCAGCGCCGCCACCCGCTGGTGGCAGTACGGGCGGGCGCCGCGCGCCGGGCCGCCCGCGCCGGGCAGGCCGTCGGCGGTCTCCACCCAGGCGTCGGGCTCACCGCCGCCGGCCCAGCGTTCGTGCAGGAACTCGGTGATCTCCGGGAACTCGTGGACCGGGTAGGCCTCCTCCTCGGGGAACTCCTCCTCCCCCTCGGCCCGCTGCCCCGCGTTGACCAGGACCCGCAGCCTGCCCCGGTCCCGCTCCCACACCGAGAGTGCGGCGAAGCTGCCGCCCAGCGCCTCGCAGGCCCCCAGCGCGGCCGCCCGCCACGAATCGCGCGGCGTGTAGGCCGCGGCCATCGTCTGCGCCAGCGAAACCACGGCCCGCAGCCGAGCATCGTCTTCACCCATTTATCCAGCTTATGTAGATTTGTTCCCTTTTGATCAGTTTGATGCGCAACTAATTTTCGGCGTCACGCGGCGGGCGCCTCACGGCATGCGGGCGTGATCACTCCCCCGGCCACTGCGGGCTCCGCTTCTCGTTGAAGGCGGCCACGCCCTCCGCCCGGTCCCCGGAGAAGGCCACCGACCGCCAGGCGGCGTCCTCCACCTCCAGGCCCGCCCGCAGGTCGAGCCCGTGCCCCAGCCGGAGCGCCTTCTTGGCCGCCCGCAGCCCGACCGGCGAGTTGGCGGCCATCCGGGCACCCAGCGCGAGGGCCCCCTCCCGGTCCCGCCCCGCCTCCACCAGCTCGTCCACCAGACCCAGCTCCCGCGCCTCGGCCGCCTCCACCCGGCGCGCGGTGAAGACCAGCTCGGCGGCGCGGGCCGCCCCCACCCGGCGCGGCAGCAGCTGCGTACCGCCGCCGCCCGGGATGACGCCCACGGACACCTCGGGCAGGCCGACCACGGCGGTGGCGTCGGCCACGATCACATCGCAGGCGAGGGCCAGCTCGAAGCCGCCGCCGAGGGCGAAGCCGTGCACGGCGGCGATCGTCGGCATCGGCAGCTCCAGGACGCCGGTGTAGGCGGCGCGGGCGGTGGGCCGCTGGCGTACCAGTTCGGCGTCCGTGAAGGAGTTCCGCTCCTTGAGGTCGGCGCCCACACAGAAGGCCCGCTCATGACTGGAGGTGAGGACGGTGACGCGGACGTCCCGGTCGGCACCGAGGGCCTCGCAGGCGGCGGCGATGGAGCGGGCCATGTCGGTGGAGACGGCGTTCATGGCCTTCGGCCGGTCGAGGACCAGCTCGGCCACATGCTCCTGGCCCGCGTGGCGCCGTACGGCGACGAACTCCCCGAACCGCTGCTCGGACGTGACGGTCATGCCTGCACCCCTGTCGGTCGACTGCCGGTGAACGCCGGTTAACCGGCGTTGTCGACAGGGATCCTAGACAGGGCGCACCGGAAACCGACAGGGCGAGCCCGTGGAGCGGTACGGCTCAGGACCCCGTCTTCCCCCGCCGCGCCAGCAGCCACGGCTCCACGACACCCAGCCCGCGCACGGGCCGCTGCCACATCGGCTGGAGCCCGAAGCGGTACGTGGGCAGGGGCGGCTCCTCGACCACCTCGCGGCCCTCCTTCTCGGCCAGCCGGGCCCGCTCGGCGGCGGCCGCGACCTCCTCGGCGGCCTGGGCCTCCGACTCCGGGGCGTCCCCGTGCCGGACCAGCTCCTTGGCGAACGCCCCGTCCACGAGGACGGCGTCCTTCGGAGCTATCGAGGTGAGCCGGCTGGCGAGGTTCACCGTGGTGCCGAAGACATCGCCCATGCGCGTGGTGACCGTGCCGAAGGCGATCCCGACGCGCAGGGCGGGCATCGCCTCGTCCTGGGACATGGCCTCGATCAGCCGGAGCGCTATCTCGGACGCCGTGCCCGCGTCGTCGGCGGCGAAGAGGACTTCGTCGCCGAGGGTCTTGATGAGCCGTCCGCCGTGCGCGGCGACCAGGTCGGCGGCGGTCGTCTCGAAGGACTCGACCAGCTCGCCGAGCTCCTCCTCCTCAAGCCGCCGGGTCAGCCGGGTGAAGCCGACGAGGTCCGCGAAGCCGACGGCCAGGCGCCGGTCGACCATCTCGTCGTCGTCCGCCGCCTGCACGACCCGCCCGGTCGCGGCGGCCAGCTGGCGCCGCCACACGTAGACGAGGAACTCCTGGAGCTCCGGCAGCAACAGCTCGACCAGCGGATACGTGACTTCCGTACGGGTCATCCCCGGCTCGGGCGGCTCGGTGAGCCCCTCCAGGAACGAGTCGATCTGCCACTCCGCCAGCCGTGCGGTGGTCTGCCCGGTGGAGCGGGCCACCTGGATCGCCATCGGCTCGCTGAGCAGCCCCGCCTCCACCAGACCGGCGAGCCGCCGCAGCGCCAGCACGTCAGCCTCGGTGAGCGCCTTGGCCTGGCCGATGTCGGCGAAGCCCATGGCCCGCCAGAAGCGGGAGGCCAGGTCCATGGAGACACCGGCGGTGCGGGCGGCCTGGAAGGGGGTGTAGCGGCGGTCGGCCCCGAGGATCAGCGCTTCGAGGCGGATCGCGAGGGGGTCGTCGGTCGGTTCGGCCGTGTGGTCGACCTCGTGATGCGGGGTGGCATGGACCGAGGAGTCCGACGGGGGCTCCTCGCCCGCGCCGGACGTCGTGTCGCCGACGGTCACCAGCCGCCTCCTGCCCGTTCCCTGCGCACTGCCTGCCGATCTGTCGCTGATCGCCCCAACAGTGATCTGTCGCTGGATCGCCTCAACAATACGGCAGGTGTGCCCTAGCTCACGTCCTTGGTTGCCCGATACGGGTGCGTCGCGCGTGACATCTACTGATTACGCGGTATCCACACCGTTACTGATGACGCGTATCCACACCGTCTCAGGCCCTCCCCATCAAGCCCTCCTCATCAGGCCCTCCTCAGGTCAGCCCGCCCGCCGCGCCCCGCAGGTGCACGATGTCCCCGGCCGAGACCGGCTGCTGGAGCCCGTCCTCGGTGGAAAGCACCAGACGCCCGTCGCCGTCGATCGCGACGGCCTGCCCGACCAGGGAGTTCCCGCCCGGCAGCTCGGCCCGTACGGTCCGGTCCAGGGTCGCGCACCCGGCCGCGTACGCCGCCTGGAGCCCGCTCGCGGCCGCGTCCCCGCCCGCGGCCCGCCACTCCCCGTACCAGTGCTCCAGCGAACGCAGGACGGCCCGGAGCAGGGTCTCCCGGTCGGTGGAGACGGCTCCGGCGAGCGCCAGGGACCCGGCGGTGGGGGCGGGCAGCTCGTCGGCGCGCAGCGAGACGTTGATGCCGAGGCCGACCACGATGCCGTCCCCGGCGAACTCCCCGAGGATGCCGGCGGCCTTGCGCTCCTCACCCTCCACAGTGACCAGCAGGTCGTTGGGCCATTTGAGTGCCGTGTCGACGCCCGCCGCCTTGGCGAGGCCGGTCGCGGCGGCCACCCCGGCGAGCAGCGGCACCCACCCCCACCGCTCCACGGGCACGTCGTCGCCGGGCTCCAGGTAGACCGAGAAGAACAGCCCGGAGCGGGGCGGCGCGGTCCAGCTCCGCTCCAGCCGGCCGCGCCCGGCGGTCTGCTCCTCGGCGACCAGGACCGTGCCCTCGGCCAGGCCACCGGAGCGGGCCCGCTCCGCGAGGTCGGAGTTGGTCGATCCGGTGGTCTCCACGACCTCCAGCTCGCTCCAGAGCGACTCGGGCCGCAGCAGCCCGCGGCGCAGCGCGGTCACGTTCAGGGGCGGCCGGTCCAGGTCCGACCAGCGGTTCTGTGGCGCATCCGGTGGTGTCATGCAAGCCACCCTAGGTGTGGCAAAGGACGCACTGCCTTTCCGGAGGCGCGCCGATACCCTACGAGTCAGTAGCCGGAGAGTTGCGTACGAGCGTGACGTACGAACGCCACGTACGAGCTTTGCGTAATCAGAAGTTACGAGCCAGTAGCCGCAGAGTCGGACAGACGACCGGTCGTCCCCCCGTGACCGTCACCGTTCGTCGTCCCCGTGACCAGGCAGGGAGCCGCCCCCCGATGTCCGAGCCGCAGAGCGACATCCACACCACCGCGGGCAAGCTCGCGGACCTGAGCCGCCGTATCGAGGAGGCGACGCACGCGGGTTCGGCCCGCGCCGTCGAGAAGCAGCACGCCAAGGGCAAGCTGACGGCCCGTGAGCGGGTCGATCTCCTGCTGGACGAGGGCTCCTTCGTGGAGCTCGACGAGTTCGCCCGGCACCGCTCCACCAACTTCGGCATCGAGAAGAACCGCCCGTACGGCGACGGTGTCGTCACCGGGTACGGCACGGTCGACGGCCGCCCGGTCTGCGTGTACTCGCAGGACTTCACCATCTTCGGCGGCTCGCTCGGCGAGGTCTACGGCGAGAAGATCGTCAAGGTCATGGACTTCGCGCTGAAGACCGGCTGTCCGGTCATCGGCATCAACGACGGCGGCGGCGCGCGCATCCAGGAGGGTGTGGCCGCGCTCGGCCTCTTCGCCGAGATCTTCCGCCGCAATGTGCACGCCTCCGGGGTGATCCCGCAGATCTCGCTGATCGTCGGCCCGTGCGCGGGCGGGGCGGTCTACTCCCCCGCGATCACCGACTTCACGGTGATGGTCGACCAGACCTCGCACATGTTCATCACCGGCCCCGACGTCATCAAGACGGTCACCGGCGAGGACGTCGGCTTCGAGGAGCTGGGCGGAGCCCGTACGCACAACACCACCTCCGGGGTGGCGCACCACATGGCGGGCGACGAGAAGGACGCCATCGAGTACGTCAAGTCCCTGCTCTCCTACCTCCCTTCGAACAACCTCTCCGAGGCCCCGGCCTTCCCGGAGGAGGCGGACCTCGCGGTCACCGACGAGGACCGGGAGCTGGACACCCTCATCCCGGACTCGGCGAACCAGCCGTACGACATGCACACCGCGATCGAGCACGTGCTGGACGACGCCGAATTCCTGGAGACCCAGGCCCTGTTCGCGCCGAACATCATCACCGGCTTCGGGCGGGTGGAGGGCCACCCGGTCGGGATCGTCGCCAACCAGCCGATGCAGTTCGCCGGCTGCCTGGACATCGACGCGAGCGAGAAGGCGGCGCGCTTCGTCCGGACCTGCGACGCGTTCAACGTGCCGGTCATCACCTTCGTCGACGTGCCGGGCTTCCTGCCGGGTGTGGACCAGGAGTACGGCGGCATCATCCGGCGCGGCGCCAAGCTGATCTACGCGTACGCGGAGGCGACGGTCCCGCTGATCACCGTCATCACCCGCAAGGCGTTCGGCGGGGCGTACGACGTGATGGGCTCCAAGCACCTGGGTGCCGACCTGAACGTGGCCTGGCCGACCGCCCAGATCGCCGTCATGGGCGCCCAGGGCGCGGTGAACATCCTGCACCGCCGCACCATCGCCGCCGCCGAGGACCCGGACGCCACGCGCGCCGAGCTGATGACGGCGTACGAGGACGCGCTGCTCAACCCGTACGTGGCTGCCGAGCGCGGCTACGTCGACGCGGTGATCATGCCGTCCGACACCCGGGCCCACATCGTGAAGGGGCTGCGTCAGCTGCGGACGAAGCGGGAATCACTCCCCCCGAAGAAGCACGGCAACATCCCGCTGTAGCCGCCCGCCCTCGCACAGACGCACAGACGCACAGAGAGGTCTGCCCATGATCAGAGTCGTACGGGGCAACCCGACCCCTGAGGAGCTGGCCGCCGCCCTGGCAGTGGTCCAGGCCCGCGCCGCGGCGAGCGCCGCCGTGTCGTCCGGCGCGCCCGTTCCGCCCGAGCAGTGGTCCGACCCGGGCCGCATCGCCCGTACGGGCCGCCTGCGGCCGGGCCCCCGGGCCTGGGCCAGGACGTACTGGCCGGCCTGAGCCGGGACCGGGCGCCGCTGCCTCTTGAGTACCCGTACTCAGGCGCATCGGCGCCCGGCGCGGGCAGGATCGGAAGCATGCTGTGGTCCGACCCCGAGAACAAGCCGCCGAAGGAACTGCGCGACGCCCAGGACATGATGCGCAGAGCGGGCGTCCTGCTCGCACTGGCGATGCTGGTCGCGATGTTCGTGCTCGGCACCCGCTGAACCCTTACAAGGTCAACAGGGTCCATCGAGGGCGCGGGCCCCTTCTACGATGGCCGGTATGACTGATCAGCGCCGCCTCGTCCTCGCCTCCGCCTCCCCCGCCCGCCTCGGCCTGCTGCGCCAGGCGGGTTTCGCCCCCGAGGTGATCGTCAGCGGGGTGGACGAGGACGCCCTGAGCGCCCCCACCCCCGCCGAGCTGGCCCTGCTGCTGGCCCGGGCCAAGGCGGCGGCGGTCGCGGAGCGCCCCGAGGCGGCCGGGGCCCTGGTCATCGGCTGCGACTCGGTCCTCGAACTGGACGGCGAGGCGCTCGGCAAGCCGGCCGACGCCGAGGAGGCCACCGCCCGCTGGAAGGCGATGCGCGGCCGCTCCGGCATCCTGCAGACCGGCCATAGCGTGATCGACACCGCCTCGGGCCGCCACGCCTCGGCGACGGCGTCCACCGTCGTACGGTTCGGCGAGCCGAGCGACGCCGAGGTCGCCGCGTACGTGGCGTCGGGCGAGCCGCTGCACGTGGCCGGGGCCTTCACGCTGGACGGCCGGTCGGCACCGTTCGTCGACTCCATCGAGGGCGACCACGGCAACGTGATCGGCCTCTCGCTGCCGCTGCTGCGGCGCCTGCTGGCCGAACTGGACATCTCGGTCACGGAGTTGTGGGTCTGAAAACGGCTTCCGGGCGTTCCCGGCGGCGGCTCAGACGGCCGCCGGGGCCACCTCGTCACTCACCCGGTCCTCGCCACGGCCCTCGGGCCCGTACGAGAGCAGGGTGAACACCAGCAGGGCCAGCACCACCATCATGAAGGCGAAGGCGGCCCAGCCCACCAGCCCCACGGTCACCGCCCCGAGCACCCCGTGCACCACCGCGCAGCCGATCAGCGCGATCCGCCCGAACCGCCCCGGCGCGCGGTCCCGGACCCCGGCCAGCAGCGCGATCAGCCCGCATCCGATCAGCAGCGCGGCGGAGACCCCGCCCATCACCCAGGTCCCGGCGGTCATGGCCTTCGGGTCCATCCCGGCCAGTGACATGTTCTGGTTCTCGGTGACCGTGGCGAGGACGGCGTTGACGGCGAAGATGCCCACCGCCTCGCCGAACAGCACGAGCGCGGTCACGATCGCCACCGGTCTGCGCAGCAAAGCACCACCCCCTGTTACTTGCGGTACGTGCGTGTCGCGGACCTTACTCACCGGTATTCCTCCGGACAAGGGGTGCGCTGCCGCCGCTCGGTGAGTCGGTCCGTCTGCCAGAGGGGCGTGACAGCATCCGCCGCATGACGGGTACACATGCGGACCGCGGCCTGGAGATGTTCCGGGTGGGCGACTTCCCCCTCTACACACTGACCTTCGTACGGGGCACGAGCCCCGCCGAACTGCTCTCCCGTACGGGCGCCGACCCGGAAAGGCTCGCCCTGCGCGACGGCATGGACCTCGCGGACGACTTCGGCGACGACCTCTACGACGACGAGGAGCCGGTGGTCACCACCGGCGTCGACGGCTCCTGGACCTGGGCGTGGGAGCAGGGCGGTGTGCACGGGCTCGACGAGCGCATCCTGAGCGCCGTGTCCCTCGGGACCGAGGCCGTCGTCCTGCACCACAACGAGAAGCCGATGTACTGGTTCACGTACGCGGTCGACGGCGAGGTCGTCGTGGACTTCCACACGCTCCAGGCGATCGAGCCGACCGGGCAGGACCCGACACGTCTGGACGATCACATGCGTCCGCTGGGGCTCGTCCCCGGCGCACGGGCCCCCCTCCACGGAGTCCTGTCGCTCGTCGAGAACGCTTTCGGCATCCGGCTGACGGAGCCGGCGGAGGCGGACGATCCGCGGCTGAGCGGCCGGCTGGGTCCGCTGCCGGAGTGACTCCTCGGGCC
Source organism: Streptomyces cyaneofuscatus (assembly GCF_000718135.1). Lineage (GTDB taxonomy): Bacteria > Actinomycetota > Actinomycetes > Streptomycetales > Streptomycetaceae > Streptomyces > Streptomyces cyaneofuscatus. The sequence goes on from NZ_JOEM01000001.1 coordinate 442,565, forward strand.
ACGGGGTCCGTACGCCACGCAAAGAATCCCCCGGCCGTTCGTAGGGAGTCCACAAAGAAACGCCGTGAGGCGTTGACCTTCAGGACAGAGACCTGCACCACACCGGGTAGTTACTGTGCGGTTGTAGAACCCGGCGTACCGTGGTGCCACAAGGGATTTCCCTACTGAGGCAAGCCTCGAATCACACTCCGTGTGGGCAAGCTCACCATTGGGGACGGGTCGTAGCGCCGTGTCGGTAGTCCCTAAACTCAGCTTGTTTCCAGGAGGGAGTCATCGTGCGCAAGGTGCTCATCGCCAACCGTGGCGAAATCGCTGTCCGCGTTGCTCGGGCGTGCCGGGACGCGGGGATCGCGAGTGTCGCGGTCTACGCCGATCCGGACCGGGACGCGTTGCACGTCCGGGCCGCCGACGAGGCGTTCGCGTTGGGCGGTGACACCCCGGCAGCCAGCTATCTGGACATGGCCAAGGTGCTCCAGGCCGCCGCGGACTCCGGCGCGGACGCCATCCACCCCGGCTACGGGTTCCTGTCGGAGAACGCCGAGTTCGCCCAGGCCGTCCTGGACGCCGGACTCACCTGGATCGGCCCGCCGCCGCAGGCCATCCGCGACCTGGGTGACAAGGTCGCCGCCCGCCACATCGCACAGCGCGCCGGCGCCCCGCTGGTGGCCGGCACCCCCGACCCGGTCGCCGGTTCGGCGGAGGTCGTCGCGTTCGCCGAGGCCAACGGGCTCCCCATCGCGATCAAGGCCGCCTTCGGTGGTGGCGGGCGCGGGCTGAAGGTGGCCCGCACGCTGGAGGAGATCCCGGAGCTGTACGACTCCGCCGTCCGCGAGGCCGTCGCCGCGTTCGGGCGGGGCGAGTGCTTCGTCGAGCGCTACCTGGACAAGCCGCGCCACGTGGAGACCCAGTGCCTGGCCGACCAGCACGGCAACGTGGTCGTCGTCTCCACCCGTGACTGCTCGCTCCAGCGCCGCCACCAGAAGCTGGTGGAGGAGGCCCCGGCCCCCTTCCTCTCCGAGGCGCAGAACGCGGAGCTGTACGCGGCGTCCAAGGCGATCCTGAAGGAAGCCGGATACGTCGGCGCGGGCACGGTCGAGTTCCTCGTCGGGGCCGACGGGACGATCTCGTTCCTGGAGGTCAACACCCGCCTCCAGGTCGAGCACCCCGTCACCGAAGAGGTCACCGGCATCGACCTCGTACGCGAGATGTTCCGCATCGCCGACGGCGAGGAGCTCGGTTACGGCGACCCGGCCGTGCGCGGGCACTCCTTCGAGTTCCGCATCAACGGCGAGGACCCCGGCCGCGGCTTCCTCCCCGCCCCCGGCACGGTGACGACGTTCGCGCCGCCGACCGGCCCCGGTGTCCGCCTGGACGCGGGCGTCGAGTCCGGCTCCGTGATCGGCCCGGCCTGGGACTCCCTCCTGGCCAAGCTGATCGTCACCGGCGCCACCCGCGAGCAGGCCCTCCAGCGCGCCGCGCGTGCGCTGGCCGAGTTCCAGGTCGAGGGCATGGCCACCGCCATCCCCTTCCACCGCGCCGTCGTCGCCGACCCCGCCTTCACCGCGGACCCGTTCACCATCCACACCCGCTGGATCGAGACGGAGTTCGTCAACGAGATCAAGCCGTTCGCCGCCCCGGCGGAGTCGCACGCGGAGGACGAGGCCGGTCGCGAGACCGTGGTCGTCGAGGTCGGCGGCAAGCGCCTGGAGGTCTCGCTGCCCTCCTCGCTGGGCATGAGCCTGGCCCGTACGGGCCTCGCGGCCGGCGCCAAGCCGAAGCGCCGCGCGGCGAAGAAGGCCGGCTCCGCGGCCTCCGGCGACTCCCTCGCCTCCCCGATGCAGGGCACGATCGTCAAGGTCGCGGTCGAGGAGGGCCAGGAGGTCAAGGAAGGCGACCTCGTCGTCGTCCTGGAGGCCATGAAGATGGAGCAGCCTCTCAACGCCCACCGCTCCGGCACGGTCAAGGGGCTCACGGCGGAGGTCGGCGGTTCCGTCTCCTCCGGCGCCCTGATCTGCGAGATCAAGGACTGACGGCTCGGGGTCCGTACGGATTCGTACGGAGGGGCCCGGCCGGCGTCGTCAAAGACGCGGCCGGGCCCCTTCGCGTGCAGTGGCATCCTGGATCCCGACAGCCCTATAGACCGAGGGAGGGCGGGAGCCATGGCAGGGCCGATCTCGATGGAGCCGGGCACGGCACGGCCGCCGGAGCGGCCGATGCGCGCGGACGCCCGCCGCAACCACGAACGGCTGGTCGGCGTGGCCCGTACGGCCTTCGCCGAACACGGCACGGATGCCTCGCTGGAGGACATCGCGCGGCAGGCGGGCGTGGGCATCGGCACTCTGTACCGCCACTTCCCCCACCGGCACGCCCTGATGAACGCGGTCTTCCAGGACGCCCTGCGCTCCCTCCTGGACCGCTCCCGCGAGCTGGCGGGCGCCGAGGCTCCGTGCCGGGCGCTGGTGGACTGGCTGGGGGCGATCGTCGCTCACGCGGGTGAGTACCGCGGGCTGGCCCGCGCGCTCATGTCGGCCTCGCAGGACGAGACTTCGGCGCTCGCCCAGTGCCATCTGCCGTTGCGGGAGGCGGGGGCGGGGCTGTTGCGGCGGGCGCAAGAGAGCGGGTCGGTGCGGGCGGATGTCTCGATCGACGATCTGCTGCAGCTGACGAACGCGATCGCGCTGGCGGCGGAGCAGTCGGCGGATGATCCGGAGCTGGCGGGGCGGTTGCTGCGGCTGACGTTGCGGGGGTTGAAGTAGGGGGTGCGGTCGGTGGGCGGCCGCGGGTAGGTGGGCCGCTGCGCGGGGCCTCCCCCCGCCCCGCCCCTTCCCGAAACCGGGGCTCCGCCCCGGACCCCTTTCGTCCTCAAGCGCCGGACGGGCTGAGGTTTCGGGGCTCCGCCCCGGACCCCGCTCCTCAAACGCCGGAGGGGCTGACAGGCGCGGAGCGGGGGTTCGGGGGCAGCGCCCCCGACAGGGGCCCGGGCCTACCGCCGCCGCAGGTCCGCCACCCGGGCCCGCTCGCCCGACGACGATGCCTGGTCGGACAGGGACGACGCGCTGCGCAGTTGCGGTCCCAGGCCTCCGGCCCGGCCCGTCGTCGTCCGGCGCTGGCCCGGGAGCGGCATGTCGCGGCGGGGGCGGCGGTCCCCGGGGGGTGCCTCGCCCGTCTCCGCGTCCGGGCCCGCCACCGTGACCTCCACGCCCTGGTCCGCCAGCGCTTGGAGCTCCGCGGCCGCGCGCTCGTCGTGGAGCGGGGGCTCGTCCGTCACCAGGCGGGTGATCAGTTCCGTGGGCACCGTCTGGAACATCGTGTCGGCGCCCAGCTTCGTGTGGTCCGCCAGGACGACCACCTCCGCGGCGGCCTGCACGAGGGCCCGGTCCACGCTGGCCGAGAGCATGTTGGAGGTGGACAGGCCACGCTCCGCCGTGAGGCCGCTCCCGGAGAGGAAGGCCCGGGAGACCCGCAGCCCTTGGAGGGACTGCTCGGCCCCGCTGCCCACCAGCGCGTAGTTGCTGCCGCGCAGGGTGCCGCCGGTCATGACGACCTCCACCCGGTTGGCATGGGCCAACGCCTGGGCGACCAGCAGCGAGTTGGTGACGACGGTCAGGCCGGGGACCCGCGCGAGCCGGCGGGCCAGCTCCTGCGTGGTCGTACCGGCGCCGACCACGATGGCCTCGCCCTCACCGACCAGCGAGGCCGCCAGGTCGGCGATGGCCGTCTTCTCCGCGGTGGAGAGATGGGATTTCTGCGGAAAGCCGGACTCCCGCGTAAAACCGCCCGGCAAGACCGCACCGCCGTGCCGGCGGTCGAGGAGTCCTTCTGCCTCCAGTGCCCGCACGTCCCGCCGTACGGTCACTTCGGAGGTCTGGACGACGCGGGCGAGCTCACGGAGCGATACCGCCCCGTTGGCACGCACCATTTCGAGGATCAACTGACGACGTTCTGCAGCGAACACGAAACTGACAGTAACCTGGCCGCCGGTGAGTTTTCAGCAGTTTGCGCCGAATAACGGAAGTTGTACATCCGGCGGTCACCGAAGTGGTATAGGGGCTTTCGTTGTTGTCCGGGTGTGATCGCCGAGCGGTCAGCACCCTCGCCCGGACTGACAGGGGTTGCCGGGGAATGTCGGAATTCCCCGGCAACCACAAGGCCTACAGCGGGTCTTGACTTGGTGTCAGCCCTCGTCCGTCAGCTTGCGGGTGTGCAGCTGCCGGGCCACCTCTGCGATCGATCCGGACAGCGACGGGTACACGGTGAACGCCTTTGCGATCTGTTCCACGGTCAGGTTGTTGTCGACCGCGAGCGAGATCGGGTGGATCAGTTCGCTGGCGCGCGGCGCGACGACGCAGCCGCCGACCACGATCCCCGTACCGGGACGGCAGAAGATCTTGACGAAGCCGTCGCGGATGCCCTGCATCTTGGCGCGCGGGTTGCGCAGCAGCGGCAGCTTCACCACCCGGGCGTCGATCTTGCCCGCGTCCACGTCCGCCTGGCTGTAGCCGACGGTGGCGATCTCCGGGTCGGTGAAGACGTTGGCGGAGACCGTCTTGAGGTTCAGCGGGGCGACCGCGTCGCCGAGGAAGTGGTACATCGCGATCCGGCCCTGCATCGCCGCCACCGAGGCCAGCGCGAAGATCCCGGTGACGTCTCCGGCCGCGTAGACGCCGGGGGCGCTGGTGCGCGAGACCCGGTCGGTCAGGATGTGGCCGGAGTCCTTCAGCCGTACGCCGGCCTCCTCCAGGCCCATGCCCGCGGTGTTGGGGATCGCGCCGACCGCCATCAGGCAGTGCGAGCCGGTGATGACCCGGCCGTCGGCCAGCGTCACCTCGACCCGGTCGCCGACCCGCTTGGCCGACTGGGCGCGGGAGCGGGACATCACGTTCATGCCGCGGCGCCGGAAGACGTCCTCCAGCACGGCGGCGGCGTCCGGGTCCTCACCCGGCAGCACCCGGTCGCGGGAGGAGACGAGGGTGACGCGGGAGCCGAGCGCCTGGTACGCCCCGGCGAACTCGGCGCCGGTGACACCGGAGCCGACCACGATGAGCTCCTCGGGGAGTTCGTCGAGGTCGTAGACCTGGGTCCAGTTCAGGATGCGCTCGCCGTCCGGCTGCGCGTCCGGGATCTCGCGGGGGTGGCCGCCGGTCGCTATCAGCACGGCGTCGGCGCTGAGCCGCTCCTCGGTGCCGTCGGCGGCGGTGACGACGACCTGGCGGGAGCCGTCGGCCGCCTGGAGCCCGTCGAGCCGGCCGCGGCCGCGCATCACGCGGGCGCCGGCCCGGGTGACGGAGGCGGTGATGTCGTGGGACTGGGCGAGCGCCAGGCGCTTGACGCGGCGGTTGACCTTGCCCAGGTCGACCCCGACCACCCTCGCCGCGTGCTCCTTGTGCGGCGTGTCGTCGGCGACGATGATCCCCAGCTCCTCGTACGAGGAGTCGAAGGTCGTCATCACCTCGGCCGTCGCGATCAGGGTCTTCGATGGCACGCAGTCGGTGAGTACCGAGGCTCCGCCGAGGCCGTCGCAGTCGACGACGGTCACCTCCGCGCCGAGCTGGGCGCCCACCAGAGCCGCCTCGTAGCCGCCGGGGCCGCCGCCGATGATCACGATCCGGGTCACGAAAAGTCCGCCTCGCGTGGGTGTCATCCCCACGGCCGTCTGCCGCCCCGGCCGGGGGTCCGGGGGATCGCCCCGGGGGAATGCAGTACGTACTCCATTGTCCCGCACGCGCCAAGCGGATTCGCCCCGGGGCCCTCCATACGGGAGCCGGGGCTCCGGACGCACGGGAGCCAGGGCTCCGGGCGTACCGGCGCGGAGGCCGCCGCCGTACCGGAATCGCCCCACCCGCACACCTCTTCGAACCCCCGCCCGGCACTCCCCCGACCGGGGCCTTCGTCACAGGAACCGGCACTCCCGCGCCCCCCTCCCGTACCCTCGGACCCATGTCGCTCTACGCCGCGTACGCCGGCAACCTCGACGCGCGGCTCATGACCCGCCGCGCCCCGCATTCCCCGATGCGCAGCACCGGCTGGCTCAACGGCTGGCGGCTGACCTTCGGCGGGGAGCAGATGGGCTGGGAGGGGTCGCTGGCCACCGTGGTGGAGGCGCCGCGCTCCCAGGTCTTCGTCGCGCTGTACGACCTGGCGCCGATGGACGAGGACTCCATGGACCGCTGGGAGGGCGTCGGGCTCGACATCTACCGGCGCATGCGCGTCCGTGTGCACACTCTGGACGGCGAGGAGCCGGCCTGGATGTACGTGCTGAACGGGTACGAGGGCGGCCTGCCCTCGGCGCGCTACCTCGGCGAGATCGCGGACGCCGCCGAATCCGCCGGCGCCCCGCACGACTACGTGATGGGCCTGCGCAAACGGCCCTGCTGAGCGGGGTGCGGCCGCCACTCTTCGTGCGAAGCCACAAAGCCAACCGGCGAGTCTTTGCACCGGTACATCTACGCGCGTAGGCATTCAGCGGTTACGCTCTTCCGCGTGAACGCATCAGTTATTCCGGACAACATCCAGGGCGACCCGTACGCAGCCGCTGCCGGGGCCGCCGCCCGCCTGCGCGAGCTGACCGGCGCCGAGACCCACGACGTCGCCCTGGTCATGGGCTCCGGCTGGGCGCCCGCGGGCGAAGCACTCGGCGAGCCGGAAGCCGAGTTCCCCGTCACCGCGCTCCCCGGCTTCCCGGCGCCCGCGGTCGAGGGCCACGGCGGCACCATCCGCTCGTACAAGATCGGCGAGAAGCGCGCGCTGGTCTTCCTCGGCCGCACGCACTACTACGAGGGCCGCGGCGTCGCCGCCGTCGCCCACGGAGTCCGTACGGCGGTGGCCGCGGGCTGCAAGACGGTCGTCCTGACCAACGGCTGCGGCGGCCTGCGCGAGGGCATGCGCCCCGGACAGCCGGTGCTGATCAGCGACCACATCAACCTCACGGCGACCTCGCCGATCGTCGGCGCCAACTTCGTCGACCTGACCGACCTGTACTCGCCGCGCCTGCGCGCGCTGTGCAAGGAGATCGACGACACCCTCGAAGAGGGCGTGTACGTCCAGTTCCCCGGCCCGCACTACGAGACCCCGGCCGAGATCAACATGGTCCGGGTCATGGGCGGCGACCTGGTCGGCATGTCCACCGTCCTGGAGGCCATCGCGGCCCGCGAGGCGGGCGCCGAGGTGCTCGGCCTCTCCCTGGTCACCAACCTGGCGGCGGGCCTCTCCGGCGAGCCCCTGAACCACGAGGAGGTCCTCCAGGCGGGCCGCGACTCGGCGACCCGGATGGGCGCGCTGCTGGCCCGGGTGCTGGACCGCATCTAGGCCTGCCGGCCGCGCCGGTCCGGCTTCCTTTTCAGCCCGTCCGGCGTTTGAGGACCGGGGTCCGGGGCGGCGCCCCAGTTTCGGGAAGGGGCGGGGAGGGGAACAGCCCGCGCAGCGCCCACCCCCGCCCGCCGCACCGCCCCACCCGGCCCCACCGGACACCCCGCACCACCCCACCCGCACACCCCGAAAGGCGGACCCCGTGCAGCACGACCTCATCGCGCAGGCCAGGACCTGGCTGGCCGAGGACCCCGACCCCGAGACGCGCGACGAGCTGGGTGCCCTCATCGAGGCGGGCGACACCGCCGAGCTCGCCGACCGTTTCGCGGGCACGCTCCAGTTCGGCACCGCCGGACTGCGCGGCGAGCTGGGCGCGGGCCCCATGCGGATGAACCGGTCCGTGGTGATCCGGGCGGCGGCGGGCCTCGCCGCGTACCTGAAGGCCCAGGGCCAGGCCGGCGGCCTCGTCGTCATCGGCTACGACGCCCGCTACAAGTCGGAGGACTTCGCCCGCGACACCGCGGCCGTGATGACCGGCGCCGGCCTCCGCGCCGCCGTCCTCCCCCGCCCGCTCCCCACCCCCGTACTCGCGTACGCCATAAGGCACCTTGGCGCCGTCGCCGGCGTCGAGGTCACCGCCAGCCACAACCCGCCCCGCGACAACGGCTACAAGGTCTACCTCGGCGACGGCTCGCAGATCGTGCCCCCGGCCGACGGCGAGATCGCCGCCGCCATCGCCGCGGTCGGCCAGCTGGCGGACGTCGTACGCCCCGAGGACGGCTGGGAGACCCTCGGCGAAGAGGTCCTGGCCGCCTATCTCGCCCGTACGGACGCCGTCCTGGCCCCCGGCAGCCCCCGTACCGCCCGCACCGTCTACACCGCCATGCACGGCGTCGGCACCTCCGTGCTGACCGCCGCCTTCGAGCGCGCCGGGTTCCCCGCGCCTGTGCTCGTCGCCGAGCAGGCCGAGCCCGACCCCGCGTTCCCCACCGTGGCCTTCCCCAACCCGGAGGAGCCCGGCGCGATGGATCTCGCCTTCGCCACCGCACGCCGGGCGGCGCCGGACCTGATCATCGCCAACGACCCGGACGCGGACCGCTGCGCCGTCGCCGTGCCCGACACCGCCACCGAGGGCGGCTGGCGGATGCTGCGCGGCGACGAGGTGGGCGCGCTGCTCGCCGCGCACCTGGTCGAGCGGGGCGTCTCCGGCGTGTTCGCGGAGTCCATCGTGTCGTCGTCGCTGCTCGGCCGGATCGCCGAGAAGGCGGGCCTCGGCTACGAGGAGACCCTGACCGGCTTCAAGTGGATCGCCCGGGTGGACGGCCTGCGGTACGGGTACGAGGAGGCGCTCGGCTACTGCGTCGACCCCGAGGGCGTCCGCGACAAGGACGGCATCACCGCCGCCCTGCTCGTCGCCGAGCTCGCCTCCGTACTCAGGGAGCAGGGCCGTACGCTGCTCGACCTGCTGGACGACCTGGCGCTCGCCCACGGCCTGCACGCCACCGACCAGCTCTCGGTGCGGGTGGAGGACCTGACGGTCATCGCGGACGCCATGGCCCGCCTCCGCGAGCAGCCGCCTACCGCCCTCGCGGGCCTCGCGGTCACCTCGGCCGAGGACCTGTCGCAGGGCACGGAGGCGCTGCCGCCCACCGACGGGCTGCGCTACCAGCTGGAGGGGGCCCGGGTGATCGTCCGCCCGAGCGGCACCGAGCCGAAGCTGAAGTGCTACCTGGAGGTCGTGGTCCCGGTCGCGGATGCCGCCGGGCTGCCCGCCGCACGGGCGCGGGGCGCGGAGCTGCTCGCCGGGATCAAGCGGGACCTGGCGGCGGCCGCCGGGATCTGACGCGGAGGCCGGGAAGGCGGCTCACCGGGCCGCCGGACGCGGCCTGGTCCGCCGCCGGTCCGGCTCAGGCGGCCGCGGTCCAGATCAGGCGGTCGCGGTCCAGCTCAGGCTCTCGCGGTCCGGCTCAGGCGGCCGCTGTGCGACCTGGTCCACCGCCGGTACGCCTCAGCCGGTCGCCCACAGCACCGCGAGCAGGACCGCCCCGACGACGGCCGGGGCCATCACCTCGTACGCCCACCGCACGGTGACCGTGCCGGGGCCGTCGCTCTGGGGGTCGCCCGCGCGCTCGGCCAGCTCCCGCAGCTCCTTGATCGTCTGGTCGCCGGTGGCGACGGTCGGATCGGTGGGCTGCGGGGCGTCGGCGCCGAACCCGGGGCCCAGGGACAACCCGGCGCCCCTCCCCTTGCGCGGCGGCCGGGACGCCGCCCGCGCGGCCTTCTTGCGGTCGCGCAGCGAGACGGGCACCGCCCACAGCTGGTACTTCGTGCCGTCGCCGGAGATCAGCTCGGAGGTGTAGGCGGCTCGGACACTGGCGACCTCGGCCCAGGGCAGCTGGATCGTCCGGAACGGGTTGCGGATCCGGACGCGGTCGTCGTTCACGAACACGGCGGGCCGCAGACTGAACGCCACGATCAGCGGCACCGCGGTGAGCAGCCCGGCCAGGGCCAGCCACGGCGTCCGCCCCGAGCCCCGGATCACGGCGTCGCCGGCCAGCAGGACGGTCAGCACAAGGAGCAGCGACCCGCAGACCAGCCCGGCCGCGGAGCGGTAGATCCGGTCGGCGAACTGCGGCTCATCAGGGGGCGTGGGGCTCGTCATGGGGCCGATTGTGCCTGACGGCCCCGGGGGGAGGGGCATCTGCCCCACGCGCATGTGTGGCGGTGCGCACGGTTGGGCCGTCCCCCTGTACAGGTCGCTACGCGCGTAGATATGCTCCCCTGGTGACCATGCCCACCACTGCTCCCGCATTCTCCGACGCGACGGCGTCCGACAGTGCGCTGCGCCGCTTCCTCTTCGGGCTGCCCGGCGTCGACGCCGTCGGCCTCGAAGCGCGCGCCGCCTCCCTCGGAACCCGTTCGATCAAGACGACGGCCAAGGCGTACGCCATCGATCTCGCCATCTCGATGATCGACCTGACGACGCTGGAAGGCGCGGACACCCCGGGCAAGGTCCGGGCTCTCGCCGCCAAGGCCGTCCACCCCGACCCGACCGACCGCACGACCCCGCGCACCGCCGCCGTCTGCGTCTATCCCGACATGGTGGCGACCGCCACCGCCGCGCTCGCCGGTTCCGGTGTGAAGGTGGCGTCCGTGGCGACCGCCTTCCCGGCCGGCCGTGCCGCGCTGGACGTCAAGCTCGCGGATGTCCGTGACGCCGTGGCGGCCGGGGCCGACGAGATCGACATGGTGATCGACCGGGGGGCCTTCCTCTCCGGCCGGTTCATGAAGGTCTACGAGGAGATCCTGGCCGTGAAGGCCGAGTGCGGCACCGCCCGCCTCAAGGTGATCTTCGAGACCGGTGAGCTCGCCACGTACGACAACATCCGCCGGGCCTCCTGGCTCGGGATGCTGGCGGGCGCGGACTTCATCAAGACCTCGACCGGCAAGGTGGCCACCAACGCCACCCCCGCCAACACGCTGCTGATGCTGGAGGCCGTCCGCGACTTCCGGGCGCAGACCGGCGTACAGATCGGTGTGAAGCCGGCCGGCGGGATCCGCACGACCAAGGACGCGGTCAAGTTCCTGGTGCTGGTGAACGAGACGGCGGGTGAGGACTGGCTGGACAACCACTGGTTCCGGTTCGGCGCCTCCAGCCTCCTCAACGACCTGCTGATGCAGCGCCAGAAGCTCAGCACCGGCCGTTACTCCGGCCCCGATTACGTGACGGTGGACTGATAAGCCATGGCATCCGCATTCGAGTACGCACCGGCGCCGGAGTCCCGTTCCGTCGTCGACATCGCCCCTTCGTACGGGCTGTTCATCGACGGTGAGTTCACCGAAGCCGCCGACGGCAAGGTCTTCAAGACCGTCTCGCCGAGCACCGAGGAGGTGCTCTCCGAGGTCGCGCAGGCGGGCGCGGCGGACGTGGACCGGGCCGTGAAGGCGGCACGGAAGGCGTTCGAGAAGTGGTCGGCGCTGCCCGGCTCCGAGCGCGCGAAGTACCTGTTCCGGATCGCGCGGATCATCCAGGAGCGCAGCCGTGAGCTGGCCGTCCTGGAGACGCTCGACAACGGCAAGCCGATCAAGGAGACCCGCGACGCGGACCTCCCGCTGGTCGCCGCGCACTTCTTCTACTACGCGGGCTGGGCCGACAAGCTGGACCACGCGGGGTACGGGGCGAACCCCCGGCCGCTGGGTGTGGCGGGCCAGGTCATTCCGTGGAACTTCCCGCTGCTGATGCTCGCGTGGAAGATCGCCCCGGCGCTCGCCACGGGCAACACGGTGGTGCTGAAGCCCGCCGAGACGACTCCGCTCTCCGCGCTGTTCTTCGCGGACATCTGCCGCCAGGCCGGGCTGCCCAAGGGTGTCGTGAACATCCTGACCGGTTACGGGGACGCGGGCGAGGCCCTCGTCACGCACTCCGACGTCAACAAGGTCGCCTTCACCGGCTCGACCGCCGTCGGCAAGGCCATCGCGCGCTCGGTCGCGGGCACGGACAAGAAGGTCACGCTGGAGCTGGGCGGCAAGGGCGCCAACATCGTCTTCGACGACGCCCCGATCGACCAGGCCGTCGAGGGCATCGTGACCGGCATCTTCTTCAACCAGGGCCAGGTCTGCTGCGCGGGCTCCCGCCTGCTCGTCCAGGAGTCGGTCCAGGACGAGGTGCTGGACGCGCTCAAGCGCCGGCTCTCGACGCTGCGCCTCGGCGACCCGCTGGACAAGAACACCGACATCGGCGCGATCAACTCCGCCGAACAGCTCGCCCGGATCACCACCCTGGTGGAGACCGGCGAGGCGGAGGGCGCGGAGCGCTGGAGTGCCCCCTGCGAACTGCCGTCGTCGGGGTACTGGTTCGCGCCGACCCTCTTCACCAACGTCACCCAGGCCCACACGGTCGCCCGTGACGAGATCTTCGGCCCGGTCCTCTCCGTGCTCTCGTTCCGCACCCCGGACGAGGCGGTCGCCAAGGCCAACAACAGCCAGTACGGCCTCTCAGCCGGCATCTGGACGGAGAAGGGCTCCCGCATCCTCGCGGTGGCCAACAAGCTCCGCGCGGGCGTCGTCTGGGCCAACACGTTCAACAAGTTCGACCCGACGTCGCCGTTCGGCGGCTACAAGGAGTCGGGCTACGGCCGCGAGGGCGGCCGCCACGGCCTGGAGGCGTACCTCGATGTCTGAGCAGAACCGACTTGGCGTCTTCAAGACCTACAAGCTGTACGTCGGGGGCAAGTTCCCCCGCTCCGAGAGCGGCCGGGTGTACGAGGTGACCGACTCCAAGGGTGCGTGGCTCGCCAACGTGCCGCAATCCTCCCGTAAGGACGCGCGCGACGCGGTCGTGGCCGCGCGGAAGGCGTTCGGCGGCTGGTCGGGCGCGACCGCGTACAACCGCGGCCAGGTCCTCTACCGCGTCGCGGAGATGCTGGAGGGCCGCAAGGAGCAGTTCGCCCGCGAGGTGGCGGCCTCCGAGGGGCTGTCGAAGTCCAAGGCGGCGGCCGTCGTCGACGCGGCGATCGACCGCTGGGTCTGGTACGCGGGCTGGACCGACAAGATCGGGCAGATCTCCGGCGGGGCGAACCCGGTCGCGGGCCCGTTCTTCAACCTCTCCACCCCGGAGCCGACCGGTGTGGTCGCGGTCCTCGCGCCGCAGAAGTCGTCACTCCTCGGCCTGGTCTCGGTGATCGCCCCGGTCATCGCCACCGGCAACACGGCGGTCGTCATCGCCTCGGCCGACGCCCCGCTGCCCGCGCTCTCGCTGGGCGAGGTGCTGGCCACCTCCGACGTCCCCGGCGGCGTGGTCAACATCCTGTCCGGCGCCACGGCGGAGCTGGCGGCCCCGCTCGCCGCCCACCAGGACGTCAACGCGATCGACCTCACCGGCGCCGGCGCGGAACTGGCCAAGGAGCTGGAGATCGCGGCGGCTGACAACCTGAAGCGGGTCCTGCGCCCGCTCCCCGCCGAGGCGGACGGCCCGGACCCGTCCACCGACTGGCTGGCCGCGCCCGGCACGCACCGGCTGACGGCCTTCCTGGAGACCAAGACGGTCTGGCACCCGACGGGTGCGCTGGGGGCCTCGGGCTCGTCGTACTGACGCTCTTCCCGTCGTACGCGGAAGGGGCCGCCCCACGACCGGGGCGGCCCCTTCCGGCGTGCGGGAAGCGTCAACCGGTGATCAGCTGGGTCACCTGCCCCACCACCGGCAGGTCGGCGATCGCGCCGCCGCTGGTGAGGGGGTCGGTGAGGATCGCCGTCGACACCGGCTGGAAGTCGGCGACCTGGGTGCCCACCGCGTTGTCCAGCGGGTCCACCCCGGTCTTGGCCAGCGGGTGCAGCTGGAGGTTGGTGATGGGGCGGATGCTGTTGGTCAGCGAGGTCCCGAGCGCGCTGGTCACCGCGGGCCCGGCGCTCTCCGTGACGGCCTGGACGGCCGCGGTGCCCTGTTCGGGGATCTCCGCGACCGGGGGCAGCGTGGGGGCCGCCTGGGCGGCGCCCGCACCGGCCCCCAGGGCCGCTCCCAGCGCGGTCACGGTCAGACCGGCGCGCAGCAGGGCGCGGCGTTCGGGCTTGCGTGCGTGAAGTGCCATGTTTCCACCTGATCGACCTGGTCGGGTAATCGTCCGTACGCGCAGAGTAGTTGAGGTGTGATGCTGGATACCAACAGGAGGCCCGGGTGGTCCCCTGCGCGGGTCAATGCCTCACACTTCTGTTCTGTGAGTTCCCGTTCCCAACCGATCCCGACCCGCGTCGTGCTGCTCGCGGGCCCCTCCGGCTCCGGCAAGTCCGTCCTGGCCGCCCGCACCGGCCTCCCGGTGCTGCGCCTGGACGACTTCTACAAGGAGCACGACGACCCGACGCTGCCCCGGGTCCCCGGCTCCACGGACATCGACTGGGACTCCGCCGCGTCCTGGGACGCGGACGCGGCGGTGGCGGCCATCGCCGAGCTGTGCCGGTCGGGCCGTACGGACGTTCCGGTGTACGACATCGCCACCAGCTCCCGTACGGACCACGAGACCTTCCACATCGAGCGCTCGCCGCTCTTCGTGGCCGAGGGCATCTTCGCGGCGGACATCGTGGGCCGCTGCCAGGAGCTGGGCCTGCTGGCGGACGCGCTGTGCCTGCGCGGCCGCCCGTCCACCACGTTCCGCCGCCGCCTGGTCCGGGACCTGCGCGAGGGCCGCAAGTCGGTGCCGTTCCTGCTGCGGCGCGGCTGGCGCCTGATGCGGGCCGAGCGGCGCATCGTGGCCCGCCAGACGGCGCTGGGGGCCTACCCGTGCGGCAAGGAGGAGGCGCTGGGGCGGTTCGCCGCCGCCGCGGCGGGGCGGTGCCGCCGGGCGACGGTGGGGGCGCCGGAGTAGGGCCCTTCGTCAGCCGGTGGCGGCGGGGGCGGCGCAGCCGAAGGTCTTGGCGGCGGCCTTGGTGAAGGGGACGAAGTACGCGTCCCGCTTCGGCAGGTCCGCGTGGCGCTTGCTCGCCTCCAGGTACTGCTGCCCCGACTCCGCCGCCAGGTAGAGAGGGCCGCCGTCGGCGCAGGGCAGGATGAATCCGGCGCCCTTGTCGACGATTTCGGCTTCCCGGCCGTCCGGCGCCGTGCCCTCGGCCGTGCCCGGGAACTTCCGCAGGGCGGCGATGAGCAGCGGGTCCCGGGTGGCGGTGTACTTCATGAAGCCGTCATCACGGACGAAGCCACTCGTCTCACCGTCCAGGGTCAGCTTGCAGAACCACAGGTCGCTGGGGGCCTTCTGGCCCTCTTCGAGCACCTTCGTCCCGGCCGGAACCTGGCCCGCCACGGTCAGACCGTCCAGGCCGCACACCTGTCCTTCGGAGACCGGGCGCGCGGCATCGGAGCGGGGAGGCACGAGCGTTCCGGGCTTCTCAGGGAGGTCACCGCATTCGGTCCGGGCCGCGATGGTCCGTGCGGTGTCGGTGGCCAGGGCGGCGAAGGCGGTGCGATCCGCAGCCGGTTCGTTGATGCTGAACTCTGCGACCACCGGCCGGTCGGTCCAGCACTTCTCGGGCAGCATGACCCACGCCTTGTACGCATCGACCCCGCCGGTCACCTCACCGGTGAAGTACGAGGCGCCCGGCGGGTAGGGCTCCCCGTCGAACGTCAGCGGGTCGTAGCCCCGTACCCCCCAGAGCCGGACGCTGAGCCCGCTCTCGCCGGAACCGAGGACGACGGACGACTTCTCGACCCTGCACGTCGTATCCGTCAGGTCGTCGCCGTCCAGACCGTCCCCTTCGGCGTCCAGACGCCCGGACCCCGGAAGCACCGCGTCCACCTGCTCCGCCGAGACCAGGTCCCCACAGAGCCGGTCCGCCGTCAGCACATTCGTGTTGCGCCAGGCGTGCAACAGCCCCGCGATCACCACGACGACGGCGGCCACGACCGCCCAGACCTTCCACGCCGGACGCGAACGGCCTGCCGCTCCTGCTGCTGTGCTCACGTGCTCACTTCCTGGTTCGCAGGGCCGAATAGGCCTCTTCGCGGCCGGTGATGTAGCTCTGTCCCGCCTCCTGGACGGCGTTCCGGACGGCGTTGCTCTCCTTGTCGGCCCCACGGGTGTCAGCCCAGTCCTGAATGAGGCCGTTCGTGCTGGTGATGCCCCACGCCGTTTTCTCGCTGACCTGGCCCTTCGCCACCAGCTCCGCCTCATCCGCAGCGCCCTTGGACCACTCGTAGGTGGCGGCGTCCACGGCCCGCTGCGCGATGTCGCCGGCCTGAGGAATCATGTTGGCCACCGCTCCGAGACCGTGGTAGCCATAACGCGCCTGGTCGTTGATCTTCCCGATCTCGGCGTCACGAACGTCGAGGATCATGTCCGTGGCAATGGCGTTCATGCCGCCGAAGGCCTGTCCCACATCACGTGACCTGACATCCCAGCCGGTCACATTCTGGGTCAAGCTGCTCTGGGGAACGCGGTCGCCCGTGTCCAGGTACTCCACCGCGTACTGGCGCTGCGCCTCGTATAGCGCATCGAAGACCCGGATGGGGTTCCCGTCCGCGTCCTCACCGGCCACACCGTCCGACACGCCACGCATCACCCGCAGCAGGCTGGCCTTGCTGTTGGTGATGGAGGCACTGTCGCCCGATCCTTCGACGTCGTCCAGGCCGCTCGGGCTGCCCGGCGCGTACCCGCCGAGGATGGCGTGCGTGTCCGCCGTGTAGTCGTTCAGCACCCGGCCCAGCGGCAGCTTGAGGGCCTCGGGAACGGTGTCGCCCTTGGTGCCCTGATCCAGCGCGGCGATGATCCCCTGCATGACCCGGGCCTGCCCCTCGCTGTGGGGTCCGGGCTTGCCCAGCGGAGTGCCCGGCTCCTCCCCCGTCGCCCCGGCCTCCAGCGCGAGCCCCAGGCCGTGGCGGCTGAGCGGGTCGTCGTTGGTGATGAGCGTGGATCCGGCCACGATGTGCTGCTGCGGCCACTCCCGCGCGTCGTCCCCGTTGCCCACCAGGTAGTCCAGGTGCGCCTGGCCGTTGTCCAGCTCCGGGTCGAAGAAGGCAGTGGCGGCGTCGGGGTTCTTGCTCATCACGCCGAGCAGGCTGTCGAGCGCGTCGGCCCGGCCCTCGCGGTGGTTACCGCCCCACTGCTCGAAGATGGCCCGGTTGTCCTTCTCGGCGGCGATCATGTCGTGGCCGAGCTGGTTGAGGAACTGGTCGTCGAACGGCTGGTCGGCGCGGGTCATCATCTCGACGAACGGGCGGTAGCCGTACATCGGGTTGGTCTTCGAGTCGAAGTTCTTGGCCCCGGCCTCCTTGAGGCCTTCGGTGAACTTCTTGTAGAACGCGCCGTCAGCGCTGTTCAGCCAGGACTCGTACTTCGCCGAGCCGGGCCCCGCGTCCGCCATCGAACCCGGGACCTGGGTGGCCGTCGCGACCGTGTTCGCCAGTCCGCCCAGGAGCTTGGTGTACTGGCCTGCGGAGGAGCCGCCGTCCCGCTCCCGGTCGGACATGACATCGCTCAGCTTGACCAGGCCCTCAGGGCCGAGCTTGTTCAGCAGGCCCTGGGCGAAGACCTTGTCGCCGGCCTGGTCCCGCATCGCCCGGTCCAGCTCGGCGAGGTCGGCGTCGGAGACCTTCTTGCCGTCGCGCAGGCGCTCGGCTATCTCCTCGGAGTTGCGCAGCTCGTACGCCTCGACGTCCCCGAGGGCCTGGCCGTTGAAGCCGTCCCTGGTGCCGTCCGTGGCGTCGGTGTCCTTCACCACCGCCTTCAGCGCGATCTGGACACCGGCGTCGGCGTCCGACGTCTGCGCGACCAGCCGGTCGATCGCCCGCTGCCACGAGCCGACCGCGTCGCGTACGGACTTCTGGTAGTCCGGGTCGTGGCGGTAGACGGTCCGGGAACTTTCGCTCAGGCTCGACATGTCGAAGGTGACCCTGCCGGCGTCGGAGATCAGCATGTCGGCCTTGAGAGCGTCGGCCTTCACCGTCTGGAGCTTGCTCTTGAACTCGGTGAACTGGGTGTGCGCGTCCCGCAGCAGCGAGGCGATCGCCTTGGCCTGGGTCTGGGCCGCCCGGTACTCGTTGAGCATGACGCGGAACTGCGCGTTGGCGGCGTCCGCGCTCTGGCCGATCCAGGTCCGCTCCAGCGTGATGCCCTGGACCTCCTTCTCGTACGCCTTCTCCTGCTTGCCGAACTCGCCTGCCATGCCGGTCCACTTGTCCGCGGCCGTGGTGAGAACGGAGAGGTCCGTCGTCATGATCTCGTGATAGGTGGGCATGCCCTTGTCCCCGTCGTCCGGTGTCGCTGTCGTCCGGAATGCCTGATGAACGCGCCGAGTCGGCTTTTCCGCTCCGTGACCGTCAGTAGTTCTCGAACGGCGAGGTCCGGCCGAACCCCAGCCCGCTCTGCACGTCGGCCCCGAAGAGGTTCCGGCGGGCGCCGTTCAGGCTGTTGATGTCCGCGTCGAGCCGGCCCAGCATGGACCGCACCTGCCCGCCCCACGTCTGGTGCGCGTCCTTCAGCGCACGGGAGGTGACCCACCCGTCGCCGTCCTTGGCGCCGAGCGCCTTGACGGCGGCCGAGGTCTCCTCGTCCGTGTGCTCGCCGGCGCTCTTGGTCTGGGGCTTGATGTGCGTACGGATGGCCTCGGCCGCTGCCTTCTTGCGCGCCGGGTCGGTGGCCAGCGAGGGCGCGAACGGCGGCGCGTATCCGGGGGCGTAAGGGACCTGGGTCGAGGCGTCGGGGCCCTGCCCCGGCGCGAAGGGGCCGTACACGGGAGGCGGGGAAGGATCCGCGGGGGCCTCGTTGAGCTGCATGGAGGCCGACCCGCCGTCCTCCGCGCCCGCCGCTGTCCGTTCGCCTGCCTGACTGCTCACTTGGCCCCCATGAGTTTCCTCGAACGCCCACACTTGACGTGATCCGCTCAGACTAACAAGCACTTTTCCGCCATGCCCGTACGGGAACGAGCCGGGCCCTCAGGGCCGGCCGGCCGTTGCCGGCACGGCGAACGGGGCCGTACAGGACCCCCCGGCCCGTACGACCCCGCTGCGTTTCCCCCGTGGCCGGCGCCTCCCCCGAAGCGACGGACCGTTTCCCCCGTGTTCCCCTCGGGCCCCCCTCGGCCCCGTTTTCACTGCTCCCCCGTAGCCCCTGCCTCCCCCGAAGCAGTGGCCGTTCCCCCGTTTCCCCCGCTGCCTCAGGCCACCAGCTCGCCGAAGGACTCCTGCTCGTCACGTCCGAAGCTGAGGACCTCGTCCTCGCGCAGCCGGCGGAGGGACCGCCAGATGCTCGACTTCACCGTGCCGACACTGATGTCGAGGATCGACGCGATCTCCGGGTCGGTGCGGCCCTCGTAGTACCGCAGGACCAGCATCGTGCGCTGGAGTTCGGGCAGCCGGGCGAGCGCCTGCCAGAGCACCGCCCGCAGCTCCGTGCCGCGCATCGCGTCCGTGTCGCCCACCGTCTCCGGGAGCTCCTCGGTCGGGTATTCGTTCAGCTTGCGCCGGCGCCAGGCGCTGATGTGCAGGTTGGTCATGGTGCGGCGCAGATAGCCGCCGACCGCCGCCTTGTCGCTGATCCTGTCCCACGCCCGGTACGTCGAGAAGAGGGCGCTCTGCAGCAGGTCCTCGGCCTCGAACCGGTCGCCGGTCAGGTGGTAGGCGGTTGCGTACAGGGAGGCCCGCCGCTCCTGGACGTAGGCCGTGAACGCCGCTTCGGCGGCCTCGGTCTCCGTCCGGGTGCGGTCCCCCGTGACCTCCCCGTACGCGCTTCCCCCGTTTTCCCCCGTGCTCTCCCCCGTGGGGGCGTCGACCACCGTCATGTACGGCTTGCGCGCCTGCTCCGCAGCCGACGGCGACGGCAGGTGCTGACGCCCTGCGCCCCGGACACACCCCCGCATGCTCGTCGTGGCGCCGGACTTCTCCGCGGACCGGCCGACGTCGTGGAGACGCGTCACCACTGCGCTTGAGCTGGTGCTGTGCAGTGCGTTCATCTTGCGCCCCCTTAATCGGTGGAGATCGGTGGAGATCGGTGAAGTCCGTTCGTTCCCTGCGTTTTCCTGCTGACCAAGAGCTTGCCGGGGCAGTTTCATGGCGCTGTCCCCCGACTGTCACAGGCCTGTCACAGGGGCAGTTGCGGCCGTGCCCGGACATCGGACCGGGCCACAGGTCGAACTGAAGCGCCACCATGGGCCAGAATGACGCTCGTGCCTTTCCTGCTGCTGATCGAGGACGACGACGCCATCCGCACGGCCCTCGAACTCTCGTTGTCACGCCAGGGCCACCGTGTGGCCACCGCGGCGACGGGAGAGGACGGCCTGGAGCTGCTGCGTGAGCAGCGCCCCGACCTGGTCGTGCTGGATGTGATGCTGCCCGGTATCGACGGTTTCGAGGTGTGCCGGCGCATCCGGCGCACCGACCAGCTGCCGATCATTCTGCTGACCGCGCGCAGCGACGACATCGACGTCGTGGTGGGACTGGAGTCCGGCGCGGACGACTATGTGGTCAAACCCGTCCAGGGCCGGGTGCTGGACGCCCGGATCCGAGCGGTGCTGCGCCGCGGTGAGCGCGAGTCGACCGACTCGGCGACCTTCGGCAACGTGGTCATCGACCGCTCCGCCATGACCGTCACCAAGGGCGGTGAGGATCTGCAGCTCACGCCGACCGAGCTGCGGCTCCTGCTGGAGCTGAGCCGCCGGCCCGGCCAGGCCCTCTCCCGCCAGCAGCTGCTGCGCCTGGTGTGGGAGCACGACTACCTGGGCGACTCACGCCTGGTGGACGCCTGTGTCCAGCGGCTGCGCGCCAAGGTGGAGGACGTACCGTCCTCGCCGACCCTGATCCGTACGGTGCGGGGCGTGGGCTACCGGCTGGACTCGCCTCAGTGACGGAGAGAGCCAAGCGGTCCCTGCGGGCGGGGCTGCGCTGGACCAGTCTGCGGCTGCGGCTCGTCGTGGTGTTCGCGCTGGTGGCGCTGACGGCCGCGGTCTCCGCCTCGGGGATCGCGTACTGGCTCAACCGCGAGGCCGTGCTGACCCGTACGCAGGACAGCGCGCTCGACGACTTCCGGCGGCAGATGCAGGAGACGGCGGCGGCGCTGCCGGTGCGGCCCACCTACAACGACCTCCAGCGGGCCGCCGAGCAGATGGCCTCCGGCGGTCCCGGCTACAACGTGCTGCTGGTGGACGAGCGCGAGCGCGGCAAGCCGATCACCGGCTTCTCCGACCTGGACGACTTCACCCTGGACTACGTGCCGGACTCGTTGCAGAAGCAGGTGGCCCGCAAGCAGCCGCTGAACTCGGACAACGAGCACGAGTACCACCTGTTCTGGCAGCGTACGAGCATCGCGGGCACCCCGTACCTGGTCGCCGGTACGCGGATCATCGGCGGCGGGCCGACCGGGTACATGCTCAAGTCCCTGGACCAGGAGCGGCAGGACCTCAACTCGCTGGCCTGGTCGCTGGGGATCGCCACCACGCTGGCGCTGATCGGTTCGGCGCTGCTGGCGCAGGCGGCCGCGACGACGGTGCTGCGGCCCGTGCAGCGGCTCGGTGACGCGGCCCGCAAGCTGGGCGAGGGCAAGCTCGACACCCGGCTCACGGTCTCCGGTACGGACGAACTCGCCGACCTCTCCCGTACGTTCAACCGGACCGCGAGCTCGCTGGAGAAGAAGGTCGCGGACATGAGCGCGCGGGAGGAGTCCAGCCGGCGGTTCGTCGCCGACATGTCGCACGAGCTCCGCACCCCGCTGACCGCGATCACGGCGGTGGCCGAGGTGCTGGAGGACGAGGCGGACAGCCTCGACCCGATGATCGCGCCCGCCGTGCACCTCGTGGTGAGCGAGACCCGGCGGCTGAACGACCTGGTGGAGAACCTGATGGAGGTGACCCGCTTCGACGCGGGCACCGCGCGCCTGGTCCTGGACGACGTGGACGTGGCCGACCAGGTCACCGCGTGCATCGACGCGCGGGCCTGGCTGGACGCGGTGGACCTGGACGCGGAGCGCGGCATGATGGTCCGCCTCGACCCGCGCCGCCTGGACGTGATCCTGGCCAACCTGATCGGCAACGCCCTCAAGCACGGGGGGTCGCCGGTGGGGGTCCGGGTGCGGACCGAGGGCGAGGAGCTGGTCATCGAGGTACGGGACCACGGTCCGGGCATCCCCGAGGAGGTGCTGCCGCACGTCTTCGACCGGTTCTACAAGGCCAGCGCCTCCCGGCCGCGTTCGGAGGGCAGCGGGCTCGGGCTCTCCATCGCCATGGAGAACGCGCACATCCACGGCGGTGACATCACGGCCGCCAACTCTCCCGACGGCGGGGCGGTCTTCGTCCTGCGGCTGCCGCGTGACGCCTCGGAGCTGACCGGCGGCGGGGCGGACGGCGCCGGCGGGCGGGGCGACGACGACGACGACAGTGAGGACGGTGGGGCGTCATGACCGGTGCGTTCCGGCCTGAGCCGCGTGCCTCACGTGCCGCACGTGCCCGGCGTGCCCCGCGGCGGCGCGCCGCCGTCGCCGTGCTGGCCGCCGCCCTGGCGGCCGTCACGCTGGCCTCGGGGTGCGGGATCCGGACGACGTCCGTGCCCGTGGACGCCGGGGCCGCGCCGTCCCGGGTGCCGTGCAAGCTGCCATCGGCGGATGTCACGACCCGGTCCCCGGACAGCGTGGCGGCACCGGTGTACCTGGTGTGCGCCTCGCAGCTGGTGACCGTGGACCGGCCGGTGCCGGCGGACGCGTCCGGGTCCGGTGCGCTGGGGGCCGCCCGTGCCCTGCTGGACCAGGTGCGGCAGGCGCCGCCCGAGAGCGAGCGCCGGGCCGGGTTCTCCACGGCGGTCCCGGCGGAGCTGCGGGTGGAGCCCTCCCGCGCCGGCGACCCGGCGGGCACCCTGCGGCTGAGCAGCCAGCCCGAGGACCTGTCGGAGGAGGCGCTGGCCCAGCTGGTGTGCACGTACGCGGAGAACGAGGCGCTGGTGACGAAGGGCTCGGTGGTCCTGGGCGGCCCCGGGGAGTACCCGCCGCGCGGCTATCTGTGCACCTCGCAGACGAAGGCGCGGCCGCAGGACGGGACCACGCCGGACGTCCTCGATCCGGACTGAGGACCCGCACGGAGCTGAGGGGCCGCAGCAGGCCCCCGGCGAAGTCACGGAACCGATCTGGCCGGTCGTGGCGTCTTGGTGGACGTGCGTCAAGGTTCGGACGGTCAGACCGTCATCCACTTCCGCGCGGCGGGGGTCACTCTCCTCCTCGCGCATCTGCTGCTCGTCGGGTGGCTGACGCTGCGCCCGCTGGACGTGCCCTGGATCACGGCCGCCAACTTCGAGCCGCTCGCCTCGATCAGGGCCGACCTCGCGCTCGGCCCGGTCGAGGCCGCCCGCCGGATCGGCGGGGCGCTGCTCCTGCTGGCGCCGCTCGGGGTGCTGCTGCCGATGGCCGGGGGCCGGATCTTCGTCTCGCCCTGGGTGTCGCTGCTGCGGACGGTGGCGGCCGGGGCGCTGATCTCGCTCGCCATCGAGCTGGGCCAGACCGGGGTGCCGGGCCAGGTGGTCGACATCGACTCGGTGCTGCTGAACACCGCCGGCGTGGTCCTGGCCCATCTGCTGGTCGTCCCGGTGTGCCGGGCGCGGCTGCGCCGCCGGGGAGTGCCGGGCGTACGGGACCTGCCCCGGTACCGGCAGGAGACCCGTCTCAGGGACGAGGCCCCTGGGGGTTCGACCCCGACGATTACCAGGGTCGGCATCGCCCCGTAGAGCGATGCTTTGTCCCCCTTCGCGGGCGCACCATGGATACATCGGGAGCAGCACAGACCGGCTCCCGGCTTCCCGGTGGAGCAGGCCACGACCGGTCCGCTCCCGCCGCTACGTTCGCGAAGGAGCCCACCATGGCCGCACTGGTCCGCCCCACTGAAGGCCGCATGATCGGCGGTGTGTGCGCGGGGCTGGCACGGCGCTTCGGCACCTCGGCCTCCACGATGCGCGTCATCTTCGTCGTCTCGTGTCTGCTGCCCGGCCCGCAGTTCCTGATCTATCTGGCCCTGTGGGCGCTGCTGCCCTCGGAGAAGTCCTCCTCGTCCGCGACGGCCTGGTGACGGGGCCGGCCGAGGCGGCCGCGTACACGCAGGTGGGGCGCACACCCTGGTCAGGGTGTGCGCCCCACTGCTGTGTCCGGGTGCGGGTCAGCCGCCGAGCGGGATGCCGTTGGCGGTGAGGCCCTGGGTGGGCAGTCCGCCGAGCAGGCCGGTGACCGGGGCGGCGGCGTCGGTGGCGTCGCCGCCGAGGACCTTGCCGACGGTCTCCTGGACCGGCGCGTTCTGGGCCGCCGTGGCGACGCTCTCCAGCGCCATGGTGGAGACGGGGAGCGCACCGGCCACGGTGTCGAGCGGCAGCGAGGGGGCGGCGGAGGCGCTCCCGGCGGCGGCAGCGGCGAAAGCGGCGCCGAGAGCGGCGACACCGAGAGTCTTGGCAGCGGTCTTCTTCATGAAGAATTCATCCTTGGGGAAGGGGATGTGAGCGGCTCTGCACGGTAGTCATCCCGCCACCCCGTCCGCAAACACCCCGACACGCGAAAAACGGCCGGGAATTCGCTTCCCGGCCGTCTTCCCCATCCCGAACGTCAGCTCGCGGCAGCGGCAGAACCGCTGGTCACAGCGGTCTGACGGAAAAGCCACTCGGACTTCAGCTCGGCATAACCGGGCTTGACGACCTCGTTGATCATCGCCAGACGTTCGTCGAAAGGAATGAAAGCTGATTTCATCGCATTGACGGTGAACCACTGCATGTCGTCGAGCGTGTATCCGAATGCCTCGGTCAGCAGCTCGAATTCCCGGCTCATGCTCGTCCCGCTCATGAGGCGGTTGTCCGTGTTCACGGTGACGCGGAAATGCAGCTTCCGCAGCAGCCCGATCGGGTGCTCGGCGTACGAGGTGGCGGCGCCGGTCTGGAGGTTGGACGTCGGGCACATCTCCAGCGGGATGCGCTTGTCGCGTACGTAGGAGGCGAGGCGGCCGAGAGCGACCGAGCCGTCCTCCGCGACCTCGATGTCGTCGATGATCCGCACCCCGTGGCCGAGCCGGTCGGCGCCGCACCACTGGAGGGCCTGCCAGATCGACGGCAGGCCGAAGGCCTCGCCCGCGTGGATCGTGAAGTGATTGTTCTCCCGCTTGAGGTACTCGAACGCGTCGAGGTGGCGGGTGGGAGGGAAGCCGGCCTCGGCGCCCGCGATGTCGAAGCCGACGACGCCCTGGTCGCGGTAGCTGTTGGCGAGCTCGGCGATCTCCAGCGCGCGGGCCGCGTGCCGCATCGCGGTGAGCAGGGCGCCGACGCGGATGCGGTGGCCGTTGGCGCGGGCGATGCGCTCGCCCTCGCGGAAGCCCGCGTTGACCGCCTCGACGACCTCTTCGAGGGTCAGGCCGCCTTCCAGGTGCTGCTCGGGGGCGTACCGGATCTCCGCGTAGACGACGCCGTCCTCGGCGAGGTCCTCGGCGCACTCCGCGGCCACCCGGAAGAGCGCGTCACGGGTCTGCATGACGGCGCAGGTGTGGGCGAAGGTCTCCAGATACCGGGGAAGCGAACCGGAGTCGGCGGCCTCGCGGAACCAGACGCCGAGCTTGTCGGCCTCGGTCTCGGGGAGGGAGTCGTAACCCTGCGCGCGGGCCAGCTCGATGATCGTGCCCGGGCGCAGGCCGCCGTCGAGGTGGTCGTGGAGCAGCACCTTGGGGGCGCGCCGGATCTGGTCGGAATCAGGGACATTCGGGGTCTGGCTCGTCATCTGGGCACTCTAGCGCCTACGCGCGTAGAGCGCTGGGCGGCGCCTTCCGTCGATGCGTAACAGTGACCGGAAAGTCGGGTGGAGTACACCTGCTCTTCTGAGACTGTTCTGTCATGGCACAGCGCGCACTCCCCCTGTCTGCCGCCAGGCTGGGACGGGCCGTCACGACGGCCGGAGCACCCTACGAGGTCAGCGGCGTGGTCCTGCTGCTCCCGGACGGCGAGCCCGACTCACGGCGCCGCCCCTCCTCCCTTTCGTACGCCATACAGCTGCCGTTCGCCCGTGCGCTGGCGCGCGCCGGAGAGGGCGACGGGCTGGCGGTGCACGTCCTGCGCTACCGCTGCCGCGGCTGGAACGACACGGACGCGCATCCGGCCGAGGACGCGGCCTGGGCGGCCGACGAGGTCCAGCGGCGGTACGGGGACGTGCCCGTGTGCCTGGTCGGCCACGGGATGGGCGGGCGGGCGGCGCTGCGGGCCGCCGGGCACGGGGCGGTCACCTCGGTCCTGGCGATGGCCCCCTGGCTGCCGGAGCACCCCGCCGCCGAACCGGAGCCGGTGAAGCAGCTGGTGGGGCGGCGGGTGCTGATCGTGCACGGCACCAACGACGAGCGTACGGACCCGGAGCTGTCGTACCGGCTGGCCGAGCGGGCGAAGAAGTCCAACCGGGACACCTGCCGCTTCGAGGTCCACTCGGACGGGCACGCGCTGCGCCAGCACCGCTCCGAAGTGGTGGCGCTGGCCGCCGACTTCGTACGGGGTTCACTCTTCGCCCGGTCCTACGCCCGCCCGGTCAAGGACGCGCTGGCCGCACCGCCGCCGCTGGGGCTGCGGATGCCGCTGGCGGCCGGGTTCGGGCGGTCGCTGCGGCACTGAACGCCGCACGCCTCAGCCGTCAGGCCGTACGTACGCCGGCCAGTCGCCGCACCAGCAGTACCGAGGCCGTCCACGCCATCACACATCCGGCGGCGGTCAGCAGCAGGACGAGCCAGAGGCGGTCCGTGGCGACGGCGGCGGTGACGGCGACGGCCACCGCGACGAAGGTCGCCGCCATCGGCACGAGGATCTGCGAGGTGCGGGCGGGCGGGGCGCCGATGGCGCGGCGGCGGTGCAGCCACCCGGATCCTCGCAGGAAGACGGCTCCGACGATCAGCAAGGCGAGTCCCACGGCCAGTTGGACGGTGGGGGCGTAGCCGGGCTTGGTGGTCGTGTCCTGGCGCAGCTCACCGAGGCCCACGGCCCACACCACATCGCGCCAGGAAGAGACCGTGACCTGGTTACCGGGCGCGAGCTTCTTCCACACGGGTCCGTCGCCCCGCATCCGTATGCGGAACGGCTGTTCCTCGGTGCCGGGGTCGAGCGTGATCCAGTAGGTGACGGCCTTCTTCTTCCGGCCGGTCTCGGTGGAGACGACGGTGGCGGGCCACGCGGAGAGGCAGTCGCCGTTCTCCACCGCCGAGCCGCCGATCTCCGCGCACGGCCGCGCGGCCCGGAAGTCCCGCGCCTCGGAGAGCGAGCCCGGCAGCAGCGCGAACAGGACGGCCGCGACCAGCACCAGCACCGACCCGACGATGGCGGCGCAGGTGACACCCATCAGGCTCGGACGTCCGGACGGCGAGGAGAAGGGCGAGGAGGAGGAACGGTTCACCGGGCCATTCTCGCGTGCCGGTCACCTCTCCCCTCCTCCCAGGCCTCCGTACGTACCTCAGTCCGGCAGCAGGTTCCCCCGCCGCGAGAGCAGGAACCGCTTGAACGCCGCGACCGGCGGGGTGTCCGGGTGCCCGTCCAGCCAGGCGACCCCGATCTCGCGGACCGCGCGCGGGGCGGTGACCGTCAGCTCGACGACGCCGGGGCGGGCCACCGCGGGCGGTGGCAGCAGGGCCACTCCCAGCCCGGCGGCGACCAGGCCGCGCAGGGTCTCGGCCTCCTCGCCCTCGAAGGCGACGCGCGGGGTGAAACCGGCCTCCGTGCAGAGGTCGTCGGTGATGCGGCGGAGCCCGTAACCGGGTTCGAGGGTCACGAACGTCTCGTCGGCGGCCTCCGCGAGGCGGATGCGGCGGCGGACGGCCAGGCGGTGATCGTCCGGGACCACCAGGCGCAGGCGTTGTTCGTCCAGGCGGCGGGTGACCAGGTCGGGGGCGTCGGGCACGGGTGAGGTGAGGCAGAGGTCGAGGCCGCCGGCGCGGAGGCGTTCGATCATGGCCTCGCCGTAGTTCTGGACGAGCTGGAAGCGGACCTTCGGGTGGTCGGCCCGGAAGCCCCGGATCAGGGCGGGCACGGTCTCGGAGCCCATGGTGTGCAGGAAGCCGAAGGAGACCCGGCCCGCCGTGGGGTCGGCGTCCGCCCGGACCGAGTCGGCGGCCTTCTCCACCTCGGCCAGGGCCCGTTCGGCCGAGCCGAGGAAGGTGCGGCCCGCCGGGGTGAGCGAGACCGTACGGCCCTTGCGGGCGAACAGGGCGACGCCCAGGTCCGCTTCGAGCCGGACCATGGCCCGCGAGAGCGTGGACTGAGGGACGCCGAGCTCGTGTGCGGCGCGGGTCACATGCTCGTGGCGGGCGACCGCCTCGAAGTACGCGAGACGGGGCGCGAGGACGGCCCGGATGTCTTCTTCGTAACTGCTCGGTGACAGCCGAGGCTGTGAGCTGCGTTGATGCGCCATGGGATCGATTATGGCGGTTTCGTGCATTGGACGCATGAAACATGGCGCTCTACGTTCGTCGTATGCCTCCCGCCGATACCGGGGCATCCACCGTCGTCGTGGATGCCTCTGCCCCGTCGTCCCCCGTCATCACCTCCCGCACCGCCGCGCCGACCTCTGTCGAGCGCCTGGAGCCCGGCCGCCCGGGCTACCGGAAGATGAGCTTCGCGCTCTTCGCCGCGGGTGTCGCGGCCTTCGCCCTCCTCTACTCCACCCAGGCCCTGCTGCCCGCGATCTCCGCCTCGTACGGTGTGAGCGCCGGCCAGGCGAGCTGGACGGTCTCCGCGGCGACCGGCGCGCTGGCGCTGTGTGTGCTGCCGCTGAGCGCGCTGTCGGAGCGGTTCGGGCGGCGGCAGATGATGACGGCCTCGCTGACGGTCGCGGTCCTGGTCGGGATGCTGGTGCCGTTCGCCCCCTCGATCGGCTGGCTGATCGCGCTGCGGGCCATCCAGGGCGCGGCGCTCGCCGGACTTCCGGCCTCCGCGATGGCGTATCTCGCCGAAGAGGTGCGGCCCAAGGCGCTGATCGCCGCGATCGGGCTGTTCGTCGCGGGCAACAGCATCGGCGGTATGAGCGGCCGCATCCTCACCGGCTGGGTCGCGCAGGCCTGGGGCTGGCGCGCGGCGCTCGCGGCGGTCGGGCTGCTGGCGGTGGCGTGCGCCGTCGCCTTCCACTTCCTGATCCCCAAGGCCCGTAACTTCACCCCCGGCACGCTCAACCCGAAGGCGCTGGCGAAGACCGTCGCCACGCACCTGGGCAACCCGCTGCTGGTGCGGCTGTACGCGATCGGCGCGCTGTTCATGACCGTGTTCGGCGCGGTC
Organism: Streptomyces cyaneofuscatus; assembly: GCF_000718135.1. GTDB lineage: Bacteria > Actinomycetota > Actinomycetes > Streptomycetales > Streptomycetaceae > Streptomyces > Streptomyces cyaneofuscatus. The sequence continues at coordinate 471,582 of NZ_JOEM01000001.1, forward strand.
TACACGGTGATCGGCTACCGGCTGGTCGAGGAGCCGTTCTCGCTGCCGCAGGGCATCGTCGGGTCGATCTTCCTGGTCTACCTGGTCGGTACGGTCTCCTCGGCCGCTGCCGGGCGTCTGGTGGCCCGGCTCGGCCGCCGGGGCGCGCTCTATCTGGCGGTCTCCACGACCGCCGCCGGGCTGCTGCTCTCGCTGTCGGAGTCGCTGGCCGCCGTGCTGCTGGGGCTGGTGCTGATCACGGCCGGGTTCTTCGCCGGGCACGCGGTCGCCTCGTCCTCGGTGAGCCGGACCGCCACGACGGGCCGGGCGCAGGCGTCGGCGCTGTACCAGTCGGCGTACTACCTGGGCTCCAGCGCGGGCGGCACGCTGGGCGCGGTCGCCTTCCACGCGGGCGGCTGGGCGGCGACGGTGGCGCTGGGGCTGCTCGCGGTCCTCGGCGTCGTCTCCATCACCCTGTACGGGACCCGGGTGGCGCGGGCCGAGCGGCGGGCGCTGGTGCCGGCGACGCGGTGACCCTCCGGGGCCCATTCCGGAGGCCGTAATTCCGGCTATGCCGGAACGCGACGCAACCGAGACCTGCCCCGTGCAACCACCCCTCCCCTTCGCGCGTCTACCAGGCGTAACCACAAAACCACTGTGGGCGAAGGGGAGTTGGGGCACATGGGAGTGATGGGATACGTATCCGGAGGGCGACTGCGACGCGGGGTCGCGCTCTCCGTGGCCGGTCTGGTGGCAGCACCCGCCCTGGTCCTGGGTACCGGCACCGCGGCCCAGGCGGCCTCCTGCTCCACCTCCACCGGGCCGTACCAGAAGCAGGTCGAGAAGTTCCTGAAGCGGCCCGTGGACGGCAAGCAGTCGGCGGCCGACTGCAAGGCGATCCAGAAGTTCCAGAAGGCCCACGGGATCACCCCGACCATCGGGTACGCCGGGCCGCTGACCTGGCGCACGATGAACACGATGAACGCCCAGAAGGCGGCCGGGAAGAACCCGAACAAGGCCGGGAAGTGTCCTACGAACAAGGGGCGCATCGCCTGCGTCGACCTGACCCGGCAGCTGAGCTGGATCCAGGACGGCAAGAAGCTGAAGTACGGCCCGGTGCCGGTGCGGACCGGGCGGGACGGCGCCGAGACCCGGACCGGCGCGAAGAAGATCTACTGGCGCAACATCAAGCACTGGTCGACGATCTACAAGGTGTGGATGCCGCACGCGCAGTTCTTCGACGGCGGCCAGGCGTTCCACTCGGTCACCAAGTCCATGTACAACCCGCCGGGCTCCGGGGGCTGCGTCAACATGCGCCCCGCCGACGCGAAGGCATACTGGAAACTGCTGAAGAACGGCGACGACGTGTACGTCTACGGGCGCAAGCCCGGGACCTGATCGACGCGGGCCGTAGGCCTCTTTCCACCCCTGTTGTCAGTGCCCTGCGGTAGCTTCCGACGTACCGGGTGACGGAGGCCGCGGCGCGGCCGCGCGACAGGGGTGGAGCGATGAGCGATCTGACCACGAGGACGGCCGCGGGGGCGGGGGCCGGAGGAGCCGGTGACGGCAGTGTCGACGCCCGCCTCGAAGGCCACCGGACCGAGCTCACCGGGTACTGCTACCGGATGCTCGGCTCGGCGTTCGAGGCCGAGGACGCGGTGCAGGACACCCTGGTGCGGGCCTGGCGCAACTTCGACAAGTTCGAGGGCCGCTCCTCTCTGCGCTCCTGGCTCTACCGGATCGCCACCAACGTCTGCCTGGACATGCTGAGCGCGGGCAACAAGCGGGCCCGTCCGGTCGATCTGACGGGCCCGACCCCGCTCGCCCAGGCCGCGCTCAGCCCCCGGCCGGAGAACGTCTGGCTGGAGCCGATGCCGGACGGCCGCATCCTGCCCACCGTCGAGGATCCGGCGGAGGCCGCCGTGGCGCGGGAGTCGGTGCGCCTGGCGTTCGTCGCCGCCCTCCAGCACCTGCCGCCCAAGCAGCGGGCCGTGCTGATCCTGCGCGAGGTGCTCGCCTGGAAGGCCGCCGAGGTCGCCGAGCTGCTGGAGACCTCCGTCGCCTCGGTCAACAGCGCCCTCCAGCGGGCCCGCGCCACCCTGACCGAGCACGAGGGCCGGGTCCCGGATGCGGCGGACCCGCTCGACGAGGAGCAGCAGAAGCTTCTGGAGCGCTATGTGAAGGCGTTCGAGGGGTACGACATGGCCGCCCTGACCGCGCTGCTCCACGAGGACGCGGTGATGACGATGCCGCCGTTCGACCTGTGGCTCCAGGGCACCTCGGACATCACGGGCTTCATGACGACCATCGGCGCGGCGTGCGCGGGCTCCCGGTTGGTGCCGGTCTCCGCCAACGGCTCGCCGGGCTTCGCGCACTACAAGCCCGATCCGGAGGGCGGCGGCTTCGTGCCGTGGGCGGTGCAGGTCATCGACGTCCGGGACGGGGCGGTCTCGGGGATGCACTGCTTCCTGGACGTGGAGCGCTGGTTCCCGCTGTTCGGCCTGCCCGAGCGGCTCCCGGCGGTGACTCCCGAGGGCTGACCGGGCCCGGTCGGTCACGGCCCCGGCACCCGCTCCTCCGGCCCCTCCAGCGCCACCACATCCGCCAGCCCCACCAGGTCCAGCAGCTCCTGGAGTTCGGGCCCGACCCGGCGCAGCCGTAGCTGCCGTCCGGCCCGGCGGGCGACCAGGGCCAGCCGGGCCACCGCCTCCACCAGGGCCAGGTCCGGCCGCTCCACGCCGCCCACGTCGCACTCCACCGGCCCGGCGCCGCGGGGGGCGTTCAGCAGGGTCTCCAGCTCCGCGCAGAGGGCCGGTACGGCGTCACGGGTGACGTGTCCGGTGACGGTGAGGACGATCGGATTCATGGCTGCCACAACGGGAGGACCGGTCCGGTGACCGAAACTCATCGGGCCGGGAGCAGAATTCCGACCGGAGAGACCCAACTCACAACTCGTACACATCTCTTGCGAACCTCTTCACGTTTTTCTCCCTCTAAGTTGAGTGAACGGTTCAGAGGAACCGCCTCATTCTCCAGGGGGAGAGTTGCACAGACACGTGAAGAGGGCGGGGGTCCCGGCGGTCGCCGCGGCCGCCGCCGTCGCACTCGCCGCAGGCACGACCACGCCCGCCGCCGCCCAGCCGTTCGCGCCCGGAGCCGTGGCCAAGGCGGCCGCCGACTCCACGGGCAAGGTCTCGCACCAGCTGACGCTGATCACCGGCGACCGGGTGTCGGTGGACGCCAAGGGCCGGGTCGTGGGCTTCCAGCCCGCCGAGGGACGCGCCGGCATCCCGGTGCACCAGCAGATACGTGACGGGCGCACGCTCGTCATACCCGGCGACGCCCAGCGGCTCATCGCCTCGGGCAAGCTCGACCGGCGGCTGTTCGACATCACCGAGCTGAACCGGCCGGAGAACCGCCGGGCCCAGAAGAAGGACCTGCGGCTCATCGTCAGCTACCGGGGCGCGCAGAGCGCCCAGGCGAAGGCGGAGGTCCGGGACGCGGGCTCGACCCGGATCGGCCGAAGCCTGACGTCGCTGAACGCGCAGTCGGTCGCGACGCCGAAGGCGGACGCCCCGGACCTGTGGCAGGCGCTCACCAGCGAGCAGGCGGACGGCGCCCAGCGCACCACCGCGGCCGGTATCGACCGGGTCTGGCTGGACGGCAGGCGCAAGGTGGCCCTGGACCGCAGCGTCGCCCAGATCGGGGCGCCGACCGCCTGGAAGGCCGGCTACACCGGCAAGGGCGTCAAGATCGCGGTCCTGGACACCGGCGTGGACGGGACCCACGTCGACCTCAAGGGCAAGATCGTCGCGGCGAAGAACTTCACCACGTCGCCCGACCTCAAGGACCGCATCGGTCACGGCACCCACGTCGCCTCGACGGCCGCGGGCTCCGGCGCCAGGTCCGGGGGCAAGTTCAAGGGCGTGGCCCCCGACGCCAAGCTCCTGGCGGGCAAGGTCCTCGGCGACGACGGGTTCGGCGACGACTCCGGCATCCTGGCCGGGATGGAGTGGGCGGTCGCCCAGGGCGCCGACGTCGTCAACCTGAGCCTCGGCGGCATGGACACCCCCGAGGTGGACGCGCTGGAAGCCGCGGTCAACAAGCTCTCGGCCACCAAGGGCGTCCTGTTCGCCATCGCGGCGGGCAACGAGGGCAGCGGCGCTGGCACGGTCGGCTCCCCGGGCAGCGCGGAGGCGGCGCTGACCGTCGGCGCCGTCGACGTGAACGACAAGCTGGCGGGCTTCTCCAGCCGTGGCCCGCGCGTGGGCGACAGCGGCATCAAGCCCGATGTCACGGCCCCCGGCGTCGCCATCACGGCGGCCTCCGCCGCGGGCTCGGAGATCGCCCTGGAGGTCGGCGAGAACCCGCCCGGCTACCTCACGATCGACGGTACGTCGATGGCCACCCCGCACGTCGCGGGCGCCGCGGCCCTGCTCAAGCAGCAGCACCCGGAGTGGACGTACAAGCAGCTGAAGAGCGTGCTGGCGTCCTCCACCAAGCCGGGCGCGTACACGCCGTTCCAGCAGGGCACGGGCCGGATCGCGGTGGACCGGGCGCTCACCCAGACCGTGGTGAGCGAGCAGGTCTCGGTCAACCTCGGTGTGCAGCAGTGGCCGCACACCGACGACGTCCCGGTCTCCCAGCAGGTGACCTACCGCAACTTCGGCACCACGGACGTCACGCTGGACCTGACGGTCGCCGGCACCGGCCCGAAGGGCAAGCCCGCTCCGGCCGGCTTCTTCACCCTCGGCGCCCCGCAGGTCACCGTGCCCGCGGGCGGCACCGCCGCGGTGGCGCTGACGGCCGACACCCGGCTCGGCGGCGCGGAGGTCGGCGCGTACTCCGCGTACGTCGTGGCCACCGGCGACGGCCAGAGCGTCCGCACCGCGGCCGCGGTCGACCGCGAGCGCGAGTCGTACGACGTCACGCTGAAGGGCATCAGCCGTACGGGCAAGGTCCCGGCATCCGGAGACGTCCTGCTGGATGACCTGGGCAGCGCCGGGTTCGTGTCGTTCGGCTCGGTCTTCAAGAACGGCGTGGCCAAGGTGCGGGTGCCCAAGGGCACCTACGTGCTGAACAGCAGCCTCGTCACGGACCCGAAGAAGAAGTGGGACGTCGACTGGCTCGTCCAGCCGAAGCTGAGCGTCACGAAGAACACGACGATCACCCTGGACGCCCGGAAGACCAAGCCGGCCAGCATCACCCTGCCGGTGAAGGGGACCAAGCTCCGCGGCATCCAGACCGAGTACACGGTCGCGAGCAAGCAGACGGAGCTCGGCTACGGCTGGGCGGTCAGCGGCAAGGGGACCCTCCGCACCGCCCACGTCGGCCCGAAGATCACCGACGGTTCGCTCACCCAGCGGTGGGCCGGCAGCTGGAACAAGGGCGCGGCGGGCGACTACAACATCGCGTTCGGCGGCAAGGTCACGCAGTTCGCCACGGGCGTCAGCCGTAAGTACAAGGCCAGCCAGTTCGCCACGGTGAAGCTCACCATGGGCGTCGGCGCGGTCAAGAAGAAGACCGGCGAGGTCGCCCCCGTCGCCGAGCTGCCGGGCGGGTACGGGATGTACGGCGCGCCCGCCTACCAGGCGCTGCCCGGCGTCCGCACGGTCCGCGTCGCCACCAGCGACAAGGCCCGCTGGGGCCTGATGTTCGCCCAGATCGGCGGCAAGGACAAGAAGGGCCGCCTGATCTACGAGGCGGGCTACGTCCTCGGGGAGCCCGCCGCCTACAAGGGCGGCAAGTCCTACACGAAGACCGTGAACACCGGAGTCTTCGGCCCGCGTCTGACCGGGTACGACGGCGTCTACCGCGACGGCAACGAGATCGCCGGCTTCGTCCCGCTGCTGGCGGACGGCAAGGGCAACGACGGCGCGCCGGTGTTCTCCTCGGTCACCACGGTGCTCCACCGCAACGGCAAGAAGTACGCCCAGACCAAGGACCCGCTCCAGGGCTGGGACTACTTCACGGTCCCGGCGGGCAGCGCCGACTACAAGCTCAGCTCGTCGGTGAAGCACACGGCGAAGATCGGCGCCCTCTCCACCCGGGTGGACGTCAGCTTCACCTTCCGCTCCAAGAAGGGGGCTGCGAAGCTCCCGGTCTCCACGGTCCGCTTCACCCCCGCCCTGAGCACCGACGGCCGCGCCAAGGCGGGCAAGACCGTCTCCGTGCCGGTGAAGGTGCAGGGTTCTGCCGCCGGGAAGAACCTCAAGTCGCTGGCGACGTACGTCAGTTACAACGGCGGCAAGACCTGGAAGAAGGTCACCGTGAAGAAGGGCAAGATCACGGTGAAGAACCCGGCGAAGAACAAGGCCATCTCCTTCGCCGCCAACATCACCGACAAGAAGGGCAACAAGTCCACGGTGCGGATCTACAACGCGTACCTGGGCAAGTGACCTGCCACGAGGGGTAGTTCACCCTCGCACCACGGCGGCCCGCCGCACGGAACTCCTCCGTGCGGCGGGCCGCTCGCGTGTCCCGGGGGGGGTGCTGTGCCTCAGCTCACCGGGAAGACGCCGGTGTCCAGGTCGAGTCCGAAGGGTTCGGGAAGGCTGATCTTCCCGCCGTACTCGACCGTCTCCAGCACCCGGTACGTGCCGCTGTCCGGCTCCCCGTAGAGCGTCGCGGTCGGGCGGCCGGAGTGCCAGGGGTCGAGGAGCAGGAACAGCTCCACCCCGGCCTCGGCGTAGCCGTTGACCTTGCTGACGCGGTCGTGGTCGGCGTTGGCGCGGGAGGTGATCTCGACGACGAGGCGGGCCTCGGCGGCGGGTACGCGGTTGCCCGGCCCTAAGAGCACCTCTCGCTCCACGACCACGAGGTCGGGGATGTAGATTCCGCCCCGGTCCGGCAGCTGGACACCGAGGGTCTGGTAGATCCCCCAGTCCTCCGGGATCACGGTGTAGAGCGGGCGCTGAAGCAGGGAAGCGGTGGCGCTGTGGTCGTTGGACGGCGGCGGTGCCACGGTGACGATCTCCTCGATGATCTCCACCTTGCAGCCCTCGGGCGCGTCCGTCTCCTCCCAGATCCGGACCAGATCCTCCCAGTCCTGGTCAGGGCCCGACACGGGGACGACGGCGCGTACGCCCATGACGTTCTCCTCTGTAGGTGGCACGCCACCGACTCCAGCATGCCGAACGGGACCGGCGGCAGTCCACCGGTCCCGTTCACCCGTACGAGGAAACCGCAGGTCAGGCGATACGTTCCCGCACCACCGGGAGCGGCGCGAAGGACGTGCCGGCCGGGGCGATGTCGTACGCGTCGGGCAGGGCCTTGAGCGCGTAGTCGAACTTCTCCGGGGTGTCCGTGTGCAGCGTCATCAGGGGCTGGCCCTCGGTGACGGTGTCGCCGGGCTTGGCGTGGAGCTCGACGCCCGCGCCCGCCTGCACCGGGTCCTCCTTGCGGGCACGGCCGGCGCCCAGGCGCCAGGCGGCCACGCCGACGTCGTACGCGTCCAGGCGGGTCAGGACGCCGGAGGAGCGGGCGGTGACGACGTGCTGTTCGCGGGCGGTCGGGAGCGTAGCGTCCGGGTCGCCGCCCTGGGCGGAGATCATGCGGCGCCAGACGTCCATCGCGGAGCCGTCGGCGAGCGCCTTCTCGGGGTCGGCGTCCTTGAGGCCGGCCGCGTCCAGCATCTCGCGGGCGAGGGCGAGGGTGAGGTCGATGACGTCCTGCGGGCCGCCGCCTGCGAGGACCTCGACGGACTCCCGTACCTCCAGGGCGTTGCCCGCGGTGAGGCCGAGCGGAGTCGACATGTCGGTGAGCAGGGCGACCGTGCGGACGCCGCTGTCGGTGCCGAGCGCGACCATGGTGGAGGCCAGCTCGCGGGCGTCCTCGATGGTCTTCATGAAGGCGCCGGAGCCGACCTTGACGTCCAGGACGAGCGCCCCGGTGCCCTCGGCGATCTTCTTGGACATGATCGAGCTGGCGATGAGCGGGATCGCCTCGACGGTGCCGGTGACATCGCGCAGCGCGTACAGCTTCTTGTCGGCGGGGGCGAGGCCGTCACCGGCGGCGCAGATGACCGCGCCGGTGGTGTCCAGAACGTTCAGCATCTCCTCGTTGGAGATGTGGGCCCGCCAGCCGGGGATGGACTCCAGCTTGTCCAGGGTGCCGCCGGTGTGGCCGAGGCCCCGGCCGCTGAGCTGCGGCACGGCGGCACCGCACGCGGCGACCAGCGGGGCGAGCGGCAGGGTGATCTTGTCGCCGACGCCGCCGGTGGAGTGCTTGTCGGTGGTGGGGCGGGAGAGCGCGGCGAAGTCCATCCGCTCGCCGGAGGCGATCATCGCGGCGGTCCAGCGGGCGATCTCGGTGCGGTTCATGCCGTTGAGCAGGATCGCCATGGCGAGGGCGGACATCTGCTCGTCCGCGACCTCGCCGCGGGTGTACGCGTCGATGACCCAGTCGATCTGCTCGGGGGTCAGCTCGCCTCGGTCCCGCTTGGTGCGGATGACGGAGATGGCGTCCATGGGAGTCCTTCCGGCCGGTGCGTACGCAGGAGTTCGATGGCGACTCTACGCGCATAGAGAGATGGGGAGGGGGAATGGCGGTGGCCCTTCCGGGAGGGGAAGGGCCACCAGGGTTTCAGATCAGCCGAGGTGCTGCGGGCCGAACGACTGCGGCAGCATCGCGTCCAGCGTGCGCAGCCCGTCGGGCGTCTCCAGGAGGAGTCCGGGGCCGCCGAACTCGTACAGGAGCTGCCGGCACCGGCCGCACGGCACCAGGACCGACCCGGTGCCGTCCACGCAGGTGAAGTGGGTCAGCCGGCCGCCGCCGGTCGCCTGGAGGGTGGAGACCAGCCCGCACTCGGCGCAGAGCGAGAGGCCGTAGGAGGCGTTCTCGACGTTGCAGCCGGTGATCGTGCGGCCGTCGTCCACCCGGGCGGCGACACCGACCGGGAAGCCCGAGTAGGGGGCGTACGCCCGGGACATCGCGTCCCGGGCCGCCTCCCGCAGGGCCTCCCAGTCGGCCTCGCCGAAGGGAGCGGCGGGGCTTTCGGAGGCGGGCGAGGTCACTTGCCCTCGCCCTTCCGGTAGGGCACGCCGTCCGCCTTCGGCATCCGTAGGCGCTGCGCGGAGAGCGAGAGGACCAGCAGCGTCGTGACGTACGGAGCCGCGTCGACGAACTGGCTCGGCACCTGGTCGGTCAGCAGGTACCAGGTGAACAGCAGCGCCGAGACGGCCGCCGAGATCACCGCGGCGACGTACTTCTTCTTGTAGAGCTGCCAGAACACCGCGATGACCAGCAGGATCGCCAGCAGGAGCAGCATCGCGTGGACGTTCTCGGCGCCGCCGCGCAGCTTGAGGCTGTCGGTGAAGCCGAAGAGCCCGGCGCCCAGCGCCATGCCGCCCGGCATCCAGTTGCCGAAGATCATGGCGGCGAGGCCGATGTAGCCACGGCCGCCGGTCTGGCCCTCCTGGTAGATGCCGGTGGCGACGATCGCGAGGAACGCGCCGCCGAGGCCTGCCAGACCGCCGGAGATGGTGACGGCGATGTACTTGTACTTGTACACGTTGACGCCGAGCGTCTCGGCGGCCACCGGGGACTCGCCGCAGGAGCGCAGCCGGAGCCCGAACGAGGTGCGCCACAGGATCCACCAGGTCGCCGGGATCAGCAGCAGCGCGAGCAGGGTCAGCAGGGAGAGGCCGGTGACCAGGCCGCCGATGATGCCCGCGATGTCGGAGACCAGGAACCAGTGGTGCTGCTGGAGGTCCTGCATCCAGTCCGAGAGCCCCGGAATGGTGATCTTGTCGATCGGGTCGATGCGCGGGGACTGCTTGGAGGAGCCGCCCTGCACGCCGTCGAAGGCGAAGTTGGAGAGGTAGCGGGTGACGCCGACGGCGAGGATGTTGATCGCCACACCGGAGACGATGTGGTTCACGCCGAAGGTGACGGTGATGATCGCGTGGAGGAGGCCGCCGAGGCAGCCGCCGAGGATGCCGAAGAGGACGCCCATCCACGGGCCCCACTGGAATCCGGCCCAGGCACCGAACCAGGTGCCGAGGATCATCATGCCTTCGAGGCCGATGTTGACGACGCCCGCGCGCTCGGCCCACAGGCCGCCGAGTCCGGCGAGGCCGATCGGGACGGCGAGTTCGAGCGCGCCGGCGACCTGGCCGACCGAGGTGATGTCGTCGGCGCCGCTGATCAGGCGGACGAGCGAGACGAGGGCGAGGCCGCCCGCGATGATGAGCAGGACGACGGGCAGGGTGAGCTTGCGGCGGCCGCCCTTCTTGGGGGCGTGGCGTGCGGCGATGGCTTTGCTGGTGCTCACAGGGCCGCCTCCTTCTCGGTCTTGATGGCGTGGCCGGCGGCGAGCTCCTCGCCCACCTTCTGCTGCTGGCGGCGGACGCCGTAGCGGCGGACGAGTTCGTAGGAGACGACGACCGAGATCACGATCAGGCCCTGCATGATCGTGGCGATCTCCTTCTCGTACCCGAACTGGTCGAGCGAGGCCGACGACTTGTCGAGGAAGGCGATCAGCAGGGCGCTGAAGGCGATGCCGAGCGGGTTGTTGCGGCCCAGCAGCGCGATGGTGATACCGGTGAAGCCGATCCCGGTGGGGAAGTCGAGGCTGTACGTGTGGGTGTCGCCGAGCAGCGTCGGCAGGCCCGCGAGGCCCGCCACCGCACCGGAGATCAGCATCGAGGTGAGGATCATCTTCTTGGCGTCCACGCCGGAGGCCTGGGCGGCGCTCTCGCTGGCGCCCGTGGCGCGCAGGTCGAAGCCGAACCGGGTGCGGTTGAGGCCGAACCAGTAGAGCAGGCCGCAGCCCGCGGCGACGAAGGTGAAGCCGTAGATCTCCCCGCCGTCGCCCATCGGCAGACCCGGGAACCAGCCGGACTCCGCGATCTCACCGGTGGTGAGGTTGTTGGAGCCGGCCGGCTGCTCACCGAAGTTCTTCGGCAGGATCAGCCAGGCGACCAGCGCGGTGGCGATCGAGTTGAGCATGATCGTGGAGACGACCTCGCTCACCCCGCGGGTGGTCTTGAGGAAGCCCGCGATACCGGCCCAGAAGGCACCGACGAGCATCGCGACGATCACGATCAGCGCGATGTGCAGCGGGCCCGGCAGGGTGACGCTGGCGCCGACCAGCGCGGCCATCATGGCGGCGAGGCGGTACTGCCCGTCGACGCCGATGTTGAAGAGGTTCATGCGGAAGCCGACGGCGACCGCGAGGGCGGCGAGGTAGTACGTACCCGCCTGGTTGATGATCAGGACCTGGACGTCGACGTAGCTCGCCGAGTCGAACATGATCCGGTACGGCTCGAACGGGTTACGGCCGGAGGCCAGCAGCACCACGGTCGTCAGCGCGAGGGCCACGACCAGGGCGAGCACCGGGCCGGCGAGGCCCAGGATCAGCCGGTCCTTGTCGAATTTCTTCATCGGGCCTCGTCCTCCGAGCCTTCGAGGTGACCGGTGGCGGCGCCGGTCATGGCCGAGCCCAGTTCCTCCGGGGTGATGGTGGCCGGGTCGGCGTCGGCGACCAGCCGGCCGCGGTACATGACGCGCAGGGTGTCGGAGAGCCCGATCAGCTCGTCCAGGTCCGCCGAGATCAGCAGGACGGCCAGTCCTTCGCGGCGGGCCTCACGGATCTGGTCCCAGATCTGCGCCTGCGCGCCGACGTCCACGCCACGGGTGGGGTGGGCGGCGATCAGGAGCTTGGGGGCGTGGCTCATCTCGCGGCCGACGATCAGCTTCTGCTGGTTGCCGCCGGAGAGGGAGGCCGCGGTGACCTCGATGCCAGGGGTGCGCACGTCGTACTCGCGCACGATCCGCTCGGTGTCGGTGCGGGCCGCCTTGTTGTCCAGCAGCCAGCCGCGGCTGTTGGGCTTCTCGGTGACGTGGCCGAGGATGCGGTTCTCCCAGAGCGGGGCGTCCAGCAGGACGCCGTGGCGGTGCCGGTCCTCGGGGATGTAGCCGATGCCGGCCTCGCGCCGCTTGCGGGTGGGGGCGTGCGAGATGTCGTCGGTGTCGAGGGTGATCACCCCGCCGTCCGGGTCGCGCATCCCGATCAGGGTCTCGATCAGCTCGGTCTGCCCGTTGCCCTCGACGCCCGCGATCCCGAGGACCTCGCCCTTGTGGATGGTGAAGCCGACGCCCGCGAGGACGTCGCGGACGGTGCCGTCGGGGTCGGTGACCGTGAGCGCGAGGTCCCGCACGCGCAGCATGGGCACGTCGGTGACGGTGGACTCGCGGGTCTCCGGCGAGGGCAGCTCGCTGCCGACCATCAGCTCGGCGAGCTGCTTGGTCGTGGTGGTGGCCGGGTCGGCGGTGCCCACCGTCGTACCGCGGCGGATCACCGTGATGTCGTCGGCTACCGAGAGCACCTCGCCCAGCTTGTGCGAGATGAAGATGACGGTCAGGCCCTCGGCCTTGAGCTCGCGCAGGTTGGCGAAGAGGGCGTCGACCTCCTGCGGCACGAGGACCGCGGTCGGCTCGTCCAGGATCAGGATGCGGGCGCCCCGGTAGAGGACCTTGAGGATCTCCACGCGCTGCCGGTCGGCGACCCCGAGGTCCTCGACGAGCGCGTCGGGGCGGATGCCGAGACCGTACGCGTCGGAGATCTCCTTGATCTTCCTGCGGGCACCGGCACCGATGCCGTACAGCTTCTCGCCGCCGAGGACCACGTTCTCCAGGACGGTGAAGTTGTCGGCGAGCATGAAGTGCTGGTGCACCATGCCGATGCCGCGCTCGATGGCGTCGCCCGGGTTGGAGAAGGAGACCTGCTCACCGTTGATGGCGATGGTGCCCTCGTCCGGCTTCTGCATGCCGTAGAGGATCTTCATCAGGGTGGACTTGCCGGCACCGTTCTCGCCGACGAGGGCGTGAACCGTGCCCTTGCCGATCGTGATGTCGATGTCGTGGTTGGCGACGACGCCGGGGAAGCGCTTGGTGATGCCGTGCAGTTCCACGGCGGGGGGGCTGCTGGACGCGTTGATGACGCACTCTCCTTGGCCGGACAGGAGCGGGGGCGGAGGGGCTGAGGGGGCTCTGGTGAGCGGGGTGAAGTTATCGCGCCGGAGGGCCGTCTACACGCGTAGAGCTGCCGAATCGTGAAACACAGACGCACGTCACAGTCCGGACGCGGGGTCCGGGACCGGTGGGAGAGCACTGCGAGAGGCGGATCTTCTTCGAATCTTCTGCGGATCTTGCGCGGTGGAGCTGTTCTGACTGCCGGGGCGAGGGCCCGGCGGGCCCTGTCCGCCCGCCCCGCCGGTGTGCGGCGGGGCGGGCGGACAGGGCCGGGAAACCGTCCTGGTTACGGGGCGGTCTTGACGGTGATCTTGCCGTCGATGATGTCCTGCTTGGCCTTGTCGACCGCGGCGATGACGTCCTTCATGTCGGCGAAGGCCGGGTTGGACATCGACAGGGCGACGCCGTTCTTGTCCAGGCCGTAGCGGATCTCACCGGACTGCGGCTTGCCGTCCTTGACCGACTTGATCAGGTTGAAGACCGCGTCCTCGATGTCCTTCGTGACCGAGGTCAGGATGGACTCCTTGTAGTTGGCGAGGCCCGCCTGGTTGTACTGGTCGGAGTCGACGCCGATGTTCCACTTCTTGGCCTTGGAGGCGGCCTCGATGGCACCGGAGCCGGCCAGACCGGCGGCCGAGTAGATCACGTCGGCGTTCTTGTCGAGCTGGCCCTGGGCGGCGGCCTTGCCGAGGTCGGGCTTGGAGAAGCCGTCGAAGTTCGGCGGCTGGGTCAGGTACTGCGGGAGCACCTTCACCGACGGGTCGGTGTCCTTGACGCCCTGGGCGTAGCCGGCCTCGAACTTCTTGATCAGCGGGGTCTCGACGCCACCGATGAAGCCGACCGTCTTCGTCTTGGTGACCTTGGCGGCGGCGACGCCGGCCAGGTAGGAGCCCTGCTCCTCGTTGAAGACGATGTTGGCGATGTTCTTGCCGGTCACCGAGGCGTCGTCGATGATCCCGAAGGTGGTCTTCGGGAACTTCGGCGCGACCTTCTTGATGGCGGGCGCGTAGGCGAAGCCGACGCCGATCACCGGGTTGTTGCCGGCGCGGGCGAGCTCGGTGAGGCGCTGCACCTTGTCGGCGTCGCTCTCACCGTCGGAGGGCTCGGCCTCGCTGCCGTTGATGTCGAGGTCCTTCTCCGCCTTGGCGAGTCCGGCGTAGGCGGCGTCGTTGAACGACTGGTCGCCGCGGCCACCGATGTCGTACGCGATGGCGGCCTTGTCACCGTCGGACGCTGCGTCCGACGACGTTTTTCCGCCACACGCGGTGACGGAGAGCGCGAGGGCCGCTGACGCGACACCCACGGTGGCAATCCTGGTGATCCGGCGCAAGGGAAGGCTCCTTCAAACCTGACCGAAGCGCCTCTTCCGGCGCTGGTTTCGCGGCGATCGTAACGCGCGTAGATGTCAGATAAGAGCACGTACGGAAGCCGTTATCGGATCGTCGCGAACAGAAGGCGTCGCGCACGTCCATGGATGGACCGCGAACAGTTCGTGAAGGTGGCTCTAAGACCGTCCGGCCAGCAGCGCGGCGGCCGTGAACAGCTCGACGCCCACGGTGATGGCTTCCTCGTCCACGTCGAAGTTGCCGCGGTGCAGGTCCAGACCGCGCGTGTCGCCGGGCGGCCGGACCCCCAGGCGGGCCATGGCTCCCGGGACCTGCTCCAGGTACCAGGAGAAGTCCTCGCCGCCGAGGCTCTGCTCGGTGTCCTCGATCGCATACGAACCGCGGCGCTCGGTCATCGCCGCGTCCAGCAGCCCGACGGACTCGGCGTCGTTCACCACGGGCGGCACGCCCCGTACGTAATTGATCACGCTCTTGGCCCGATGCATTCCGGCCACCTCGTCCACGGCGGCGTGCACCAGGTCGGCCGCGTCCCGCCAGGCGTTCAGGTCGAGGCAGCGGACCGTGCCGGAGAGCTCGGCGTGCTGCGGGACGACGTTGGGGGCGTGGCCGGTGTGGAGGCGGCCCCAGGTGAGGACGAGGCCGGAGCGGGCGTCGACGCGGCGGGAGAGCAGCGCGGGGACGTCCACGGCGACCCGGGCGGCGGCGGTGACCAGGTCGGTGGTGAGGTGTGGGCGGGCGGTGTGGCCGCCGGGGCCGTCGAGCGAGATCTCCAGGCGGTCGCAGGCGGAGGTGATGGGGCCGATGCGCAGCCCGATCGTCCCGACGTCCACCTTGGGGTCGCAGTGGACGGCGATGATCCGCCCGACGCCCTCCAGCACCCCGGACTCGATCGCGCTGAGCGCGCCGCCCGGCATGACCTCCTCGGCGGGCTGGAAGACCAGGCGCACCGCGTTCGGCAGGAGCCCCTGCCGGTCGAGCGCGGCGAGGACGAGGCCGGCGCCGAGCACGGTGGTGGTGTGGACGTCGTGGCCGCAGGCGTGGGCCCGGTCGGGCACGGTGGACCGGTAGGGGACGTCCACCTTGGTGTCCGGGATCGGCAGCGCGTCGATGTCGGCCCGCAGCGCCAGCATGGGCGTGACGCCGTCCCACTCCCCCACGTCACAGACGAGCCCGGTCCCCACGTCCAGCACCCGCGGCTTCAGCCCGGCCTTCTCCAGCCGGTCCTTGATGGCGGCCGTGGTGCGGAACTCCTGGTTGCCCAGCTCGGGGTGCATGTGGAGATCCCGGCGGAAGGCGATCAGCTCGGCCCGGAGCTCGTCACCGAGCCTGCCGGGCAGCCCACCTCCTCCCGGCTGGTCGACCAGGTCTTCGGGGCGGGAGGCACGGGACTTCAACTGGTTCACCTGGTCAAGCGTAGGCCCCTTCGCCCCTCAACTGGCCACAGATCAACAAAACTTCAGCCGCACAGGCGAACAAAAGGCGGGGTGGAGGTGTGTGACGGCTCGTGACAGTGGGTATAACGCGGGGTTTCGGTGCCGGAGCGGACCCGCTACGCGTGCGCCGTCGACGTCAGCCGCTGCACCCCCCGGGCCGTCTCCGTGACCCCGCTCAGGAACCCCTGCGCGCGCGGCGAGGCCGTCGTACGCAGCCACTCCGGGGCGATGTCGCAGACCGCGACGTTGACGCCCGTGCCGGCCAGGGCCAGCGGGAGGGTGTGGACCACCGTCGAGGGGAAGCTCACCACCGTGTGGCCGATGGGGCCGCGGCGGGCGATGAGTTCCAGGGGGAGGTCCGGGCGGACGATCTCCAGGCCGGTGGCGGCTTCCAGGGCGTGGAGCTTCTCGGCGGACTCGCGGCGGTGGGCGAAGTAGCGGGTGGCGCCGTGGGTGCGGGCCAGGGCCGCGACCGCCTCCTGGTACGGAACCGGGTCGACCACTCCCGTCTCCACCAGGGACGTCCCCACCAGGTCCGCGCCCCGGCCGACGCTCGGCGGGCCGAAGCGGGCGCGGGTCCAGGCGAAGGTGTTGGCGGTGACGGTGACGCCCTTCGGGGGCTCGACCGGCATCGCGGTGAAGACCTCCACCGCGTGCCGGACCGTCGGGGTGAAGCGGCGCCGCGCGGTGGCCGTGACCGGGGCCAGGAGCAGCTCGCGGGGGCCGCCGCGCCCCTTGCGGTGCCAGCGGGTCAGCCGCTCGCCCCGGGCCAGCTGGGTGACGAACTCCATGGTCGCCGTGCCGTCGTCGACCACCGTGAGGCGCTCGGCGCGGACCAGGGTCAGCAGGAGCTGCACATAGCGGGAGAAGGGGTCCCCGATCACGATGTGGTCCGCCCGCCTGACCAGCCCGGCCAGGGCGCGCAGGGCCTTGAGGGGCGCGCCGGAGTCCCCGCGCGCCTCCTGCCAGCGGACGGTGATGCCCTCGTCGCGGGCCAGCTCCGCCATCCTGCGCAGCTGGCCGCGCGACATCGGGTCGACCGGGGGGAGGACGACGACCGTGGTGGCGGCCGGATCGTCTCCCCCCATGGCGTGGGTCCACTCCAGGACGTTCAGGAGCTGGACCGGGCTCTCGACGAAGGCGAGGTTCACCGGTCGGCGCTCAGACCGCGGCCGGCTCGGGGGCCGGCGCGTTCTCGGTCTCGGCGACGACGCCCGCGACCCGGCGGAGCTTCTTCATCGGGCCGAGCTCGGACTCGTACACCTTCTTGACGCCGTCGCCGAGGGAGGCCTCGATGGTGCGGATGTCGCGGACCAGCCGGGTCAGGCCCTGCGGCTCGACGGAGGCGGCCTGGTCGGAGCCCCACATGGCGCGGTCCAGGGTGATGTGGCGCTCGACGAAGGTGGCGCCGAGGGCGACGGCGGCCAGGGTGGTCTGGAGGCCGGTCTCGTGGCCGCTGTAGCCGATCGGGACGTTGGGGTACTCCTGCTGGAGGGTGTTGATGACCCGCAGATTGAGCTCCTCGGCCTTGGCCGGGTACGTCGAGGTGGCGTGGCAGAGCAGGATGTTGTCGCTGCCCAGGACCTCGACCGCGTGGCGGATCTGCTTCGGGGTCGACATGCCGGTGGAGAGGATCACCGTACGGCCGGTGGCGCGCAGGGCGCGGAGCAGCTCGTCGTCGGTGAGCGATGCGGAGGCCACCTTGTGGGCGGGGACGTCGAACTTCTCCAGGAAGGCGACGGCCTCGGTGTCCCACGGGGAGGCGAACCAGTCGATGCCGCGCTCGGCGCAGTGCTCGGAGATGGCGCGGTACTCCTCCTCGCCGAACTCGACGCGGTGGCGGTAGTCGATGTACGTCATCCGGCCCCAGGGGGTGTCGCGCTCGATGTCCCACTGGTCGCGCGGGGTGCAGATCTCCGGGGTGCGCTTCTGGAACTTGACCGCGTCGCAGCCGGCTTCGGCGGCCGCGTCGATCAGGGCGAGGGCGTTACCGAGGTCACCGTTGTGGTTGATGCCGATCTCGCCGGTGATGTAGACGGGGTTGCCGGGTCCGGCGGTACGGGTGCCGAACGTGCGCAGGCGGGAGGTGCTGCTCATGGTGGTGCTTCCTTACTTGGTGGGGACGGTGGGGACAGAGGGAGTGGTCGTGAGGGTGGGGCCCAGCAGCCAGGCCGCGATCTCGCGGATGGCGCCGTAGCCGCCGGGGGTGGTCGTGACGGCGCGCGCCGCGGCGCGTACCGAGTCGTGGGCGCTGCCGACCGCCACGGGCCAGCCCGCGAGGGCGAAGCAGCCCAGGTCGTTGACGTCGTTGCCGACGTAGAGCACCCGGTCGGGGGCGATGTCCTGCTCGTCGCACCACTGCTTGAGCGCCTCGTCCTTGCGGTCGATGCCGTGCAGGACGGGCACCTGCAGCTTGCGGGCGCGGGCGGCGACGACCGGGTTCTGTTCGGTGGAGAGGATCAGGAGGGGCACGCCGGCCTTGCGGAGGGCGGCGATGCCGAGCCCGTCGCCCCGGTGGACGGCGACGGTCTCGCGGCCGTCGGAGTCGACCATGACCCGGTCGTCGGTCTGGGTGCCGTCGAAGTCCAGGACGACCGCGTCCACGTCCGCGAGGGAGGGCAGCGGCGCGGGGTCCAGGAGCGGGGCGAGGGCGCGGGCGCGGGCCAGGTCGTGCGGGTCGTCGATCTCCAGCACCCGGGCCGGGTCGGTGGGGACGAGCGCGGTGTGGCCGAAGAAGCGGTGGCGGTGGGTACGGAAGCCCGCCGCGTCCATCGCGTAGGCGGCGCCGGTCTCCAGGTAGTCCTGGGGGCGGTCCTGGCGGCGGGGGCGTACGGACTTGTCGTGGTTGACGCCGTACGTGCCCTCCTCGACCGCGGCCCCGTCGCGCCAGACGAACCCGTGGAACGGGGCGACGGTGACGGCCGTGTCGGCACCCTCGTGGGCGACCGCCCGGGCCACGCCGTCGATGTCCTCGCGGGAGACGAACGGGCTGGTGCACTGGACGAGGAGGACCACGTCGACGGTGCGGGCGCGCTCGGCCTCGTACGTGTCCAGCGCGTGGAGCACGGCCGCCTCGCTGGTGGCGGTGTCGCCCGCGATGGCGGCGGGGCGCTCCACACAGTGCAGCCGGCCGGCGGCGCCGAGGTGGGCGGCGGCGGTGCGGGCGGCCTCCGCGATGGCCGCGTCGTCGGTGGTGACGACGACGTCGGTGACCTCGGGGGCCGCGAGCGCGGCGCGGACGGCGCGGGCGACCAGCGGGACGCCGCCGACCTCGGCGAGGTTCTTGGCGGGCACGCCCTTGGATCCGCCGCGGGCGGGGATCACGGCGAGGACGGTCGGGGTCGTCGAGGCCCCTGAAGTCACGGTCGGGGTCATCGAAGCTCCTGAAGTAGTGGTCACAGCTCCCCCATCCGGCGGATCACCGGGGCGACGCGCTGGACGCCGTGCCGGTAGGCGCCGCGCGCCGCGTTGCGGACGGTCTCCCGAACCGCGCCCCGCACCCGGCCGGTCTCCTGCGGCGCGGCGGCGCCGGGCAGGGGCGTGCCGTCGGGGGCCAGGTGGTGGCGGGCGAGGATGCCGGGGAGGTAGCCGGGGGCGGTGGCGGGCGTGTAGTAGGGCGCCAGGGGCGGGAGTCGGCTTCCGTCCAGCAGTTCGGCCACCTTGGCGCGGGCGGTGTCGTAGGCGGTGGAGTACGAGCCGTCGGCGGCGACGCCCTGGCCGGCCAGCCACTCCCGGTCGGGGCGCGGCCGGTACCCGCCGTCGAGCCGGTCCCAGGAGGTGAGGAGCCCGGAGCCGACGAAGTGGTGGTTGCCGAGGGGCTCGCGTACGCCGAGGTCGGTGAGGACCGCGGTCGGGATGCGGCGGTGCAGGGACTCCAGGGCGGCGGTGGAGGAGACGGTGACCAGGAGGTCGGTGCGGTCCAGGACCTCGCCCATGTGCCCGTACACCAGGCGGAAGTTGGGCGGCAGCCCGCCGGGCACCTTCTGCGCGAGCTTCTGGTACGGGAGTTCCTCGATGTGCGTGGTGTGCTCGCCGGGCTTGGAGCGCAGCTTGAGCAGCACCTCGCGGCGCGGGTGCAGCCGGGCGTGCTCGACGAGCCGGCGGAGCAGGTACGTACGGTCGGCGCGGGAGGCCGGTACGGAGGGCTGGGCGGCGAACACCACGGTGTCGCGGCCCTCTTCGGCGCGGTACGGGGCTCCGCCGAGGAAGGGGAGCGCGGCCTCGGTGACGGCGGAGGCGTCGGCGCCCACTCCCTCGTACACCGCGCGGAAACGTTCCGCGTCGTGGGCCGAGTTGGCGAGGACGACGTCGGCTCCGTGGCGCAGGAGGAGGCCGTCGGCGAGCTTCTCGTAGACGACGCCGACGTATCCGGTGACGACGACGGGCCGGCGGGTGAGGTCCAGTGCGGCCAGTCCGTGCAGCATGGCCTGGACGCCGCCGCCGACGAGGGCGAGGACGACGACGTCGTAACGCTCGTCGCGCACGGTGTGCAGGAACTCGACCGCGGTGACCTCGCGGACCTTCTCCGCCTCGATGCCGACCTCGCCGACCTCCGCGAGCTGGCGGGGCGTCGGGGTGGCCCGGCCGCGCAGCAGCAGCCCGCTCACCTCGACGGGGCGCGCGTCCCGCCCGTCCCCGGCGGCCTCGGCGGTCAGGCGGCGCGCGGTGAGCGCGCCCCATTTCCACCGGGTGTCGGAGTCGGCGAGGACGGCGACCCGCAGCGCCGGGCGGGGCTCGGCGGGGGTTCTGGCCGGATCGGCCGTATTGCTGGTACGTGGGGGCACGTCCTAGAAGTTAGGAAGCCATTTCGATGCGCGGCCCAACGCGACGGCAACAAATGGTTAACAGGCGGCCGACGCTTGGGGATTACGCAGACCGGAAGGGTCAACTGGCGGCCCATTCGGTCCGCTTCACCGTTCGGACATTCACCGTTCACCCGCAGTACTTTTCCGGGACAAGGAAAGTGCCGGGTATCCAACTAGCGTGATGCGGGTGGTTAAGCTCTCCGTCATCGTGCCGTTCTTCAACGTGCAGACATACGCGCCCGACACCCTCAGAAGCCTTCGGGCCAACGCCCGGGAGGACTTCGAGTTCATCCTCGTCGACGACTGTTCGACCGACGGGACGGCTGACGTGCTCCAGCGCGCGAGGAAGGACATTCCCGGCGCGAAGGTGATCGTCCATGAGCGTAACGGCGGTCTGGCCACGGCCAGGAACACCGGCCTCGACGCGGCGAGCGGGGAGTATCTGACCTTCCTGGACGGCGACGACTGGTTGGCCCCCGGCTACTTCACTGAGCTGGTCGCCGCGGCCGAGCGGCTGGAGTCCGACTTCGTACGCGCCGACCATGTGCAGGTCACCGGCCGCACGCGGACGGTGCACCGAGTGCCGCACGGCCTGCGGAACGTGGTGCTCAGCCCCCGCTCGGTGATCCTTCCGGCCGACCGCACGACCTCGGTGGACTATCCGTACGCCTGGGCCGGTATTTACCACCGCCGCCTTCTCGACCGGGGACTTCTGCATTTCACCGACGGTCTGCGCACCGCCGAGGACCGGCCCTGGATCTGGCGGCTGCACCGGGAGGCGGAGAGCTTCGCGGCGGTCGGACTGCTGGGCGTCTTCTACCGGCGGGGAGTCGCTTCCTCGCTCACGCAGATCGGAGATGTCCGGCAACTCGATTTCATCCGGGCATTCGACCAGGTCATCGCGGAGACATCACAGGACCGCGACGCGGATATTCTGCTGCCGAAGGCCATTCGTACGTATTGCGCGGTCATGGCCCATCACCTCGGCTCCATAGAACGGTTCGAACCGCCCGTGGCCCGGACGCTGCGCTCCATGAGCGCCGCCGCCCTGCACCGGCTTCCCGGCGACCTCCTCGACGAGACCCTGCTCTCGCTGGGCGACCGGCGCGCGGCTCTGCTGCGCCGGGTGCGGCGCCGCGCCGCCGACGCCGAACCCACGCCCGCCGCCTCACCTGCCGTCGCCACCGGAGCCCGTGCCTGATGCCTGCCATCCGTTCCACCCAGCTCTTCTTCGCGGCCTCCCAGTACGCCGCCGCCACGGTGACCGCGGCGATCCGGGCAGGGCAGTTCGGCCCGCGCGCCGAACACCGCCGGCTGCTGGTCGTCAGCGACACCTCGCCCGCCCCCGAGGTCGGCACCCCGCTCGACCGGATGGCCGGATTCGCCTCGCTCCGGCCGGAGTTCGACGAGGTCCACTCGTGGAACGCGTTCATCAGGCCCTTCCACCCGGCCGGCTGGTTCCCGCGCGAGCAGGACACGCTGCTCTGGGAGCGGTACCTGCGGCTGGCCTGGGAGCTGGGCGACGGGCCGGTGGAGATCGCCTGCGAGTCCATCCAGGCCAACCCGTCCAGCGCGGTGGCCAAGATTTTCGGCGAGAGCCCCATCCATCTCTACGCCGACGGGCTGATGAGTTACGGGCCCACCCGCAGCAAGATCGATCCGCTGATCGGCACCCGGGTGCGGCGCCTGCTCCACCTGGACCTGGTGCCGGGGCTGCGGCCGCTGCTGATGACCGAGTTCGACGTCGAGCCGGAGGTCGTGCCGACGATCGAGTTCCTGAAGGTGCTGGGCGAACTGGCCGCCTCCGCAGAGGAGTTCACCGCACCGGCCGACTCCCCGGCGCTGCTGCTCGGCCAGTACCTCTCCGCCATCGACGTCCTCACCGCCGACGAGGAGCAGGAGCTCCATCTGCGGATGCTGCGCGGCACGGTGGCGCTCGGCCACACCCGCGTCGTCTTCAAACCGCACCCCGCCGCCCCGGTGAGCTGGTCGCGCGCCCTGGAGCAGGAGGCCGAGCTGCTCGGCGCCGAACTCACCGTCCTGGACTCCCCGGTGATCGCCGAGGTGGTGTACGAGCGGACCCGCCCCGCGCTCGTCGTGGGCGCGTTCTCCACCGCGCTGCTCACCGCCGCCACGTTCTACGGCATCCCCGTCGCGAGGGTCGGCACCGAGGAACTGCTCGCCGCGCTGACCCCGTACCAGAACAGCAACCGCGTCCCGGTCACCATCGTCGACGCCCTGCTGCCCGCCCTGGAGGACCGGGAGGCGGTCACCTCGTGGCGGCTGCCGGGCGAGGAGCGGGTGCGCGCGGAGCTGTCGGGTCTGGTCACGGCCGTCGGCTTCGCCATGCAGCCGCAGATCTACCCGGGGCTGCGCGCCGCCGCCGAGGAGTACCTCGCCGCACATCCGGCCCCGGCCTCGTCCCCGTACTTCCGGCGCCGCCGCCTCACCTCGCTGGCGCTGCCGGGGGCACTGCCGGGGCAGTTCGACTTCATCCCGCGCAATGCGACGGTCCGCAGGATCGCCCGGCAGGCCGTCGCCTGGAAGCGGGGCGCGGGCCGGCGGCTCCCCGGTGTCCGCAGCGCGCGCGGCTGAGGGCGCGGGGATGAGCGGGGGACGAGCAGGGAGATGAGCGGGGGGATGGACGTGACGAGTACGCGGACGGGTGCGCCGACGCTGCCGGTGCAGGAGGTCCGAGCTGCGGAACCGGTGCGTCCGGCCGTCGCGGGGCCCGGGAAACGGGACCGGATGCGGGCCCTGGACGGGCTGCGCATCGTGGCCGCCCTGATGGTCTGTCTCTACCACTACGCCGGCAAGGAAGGGACGGTCGCCGAGTCCTGGGGCCAGTCGCCCGCGCACCTCTTCCCGACACTGTCGTCGTTCGCGACCTACGGCAGCCTGGGGGTGCAGCTCTTCTTCATCATCAGCGGCTTCGTCATCTGCATGAGCAGCTGGGGCCGTTCCGTCGGTGACTTCTTCCGCTCCCGGGTGGCCCGGCTCTACCCGGCGTACTGGGCGGCGATCGTCGTCGTCACTGCGGCGGCGGTCGTGCTGCCCGTGGTGGTGGAGCCGCTGCGCCTGGACGAACTGCTGGTCAACTTGACGATGCTCCAGCAGCCGATGGGCGTGGACCGGGTGCTGGGGGTGTGCTGGACGCTCTGGGTGGAGCTCCGCTTCTACGTGCTGTTCGCCGTGTTCGTCGTCTGGCGCGGGGTGACGTACCGCCGGGTGGTCGTCTTCTGCTGCGGCTGGACGCTGGCGGGCGCCTTCGCCCGGATCGCCGACCACCCGCTGACCGACGCCCTGGTGATGCGGGACCACGCCCCGTACTTCATCGCCGGCCTCGCGCTGTACCTGATCCACCGGCACGGGAGCGATCTGCTGCTCTGGGGGATCGTCCTGGTCAGCTGGCTGCTCGGGCAGCGGTACTCGGTGACCGCCCTGTGGCACCCGGGCGGTGGCGGCGAGTTCGGCCGTTCCCCGTATGTGATCCAGCTGATCGTGACGCTCGCCTTCGTGGCGGTGGCCGCCGTGGCGCTGGGGTGGCTGCGGTGGGCGAACTGGCGCTGGCTGACGTTCGCAGGGGCGCTGACGTACCCCTTCTACCTGCTGCACGAGCACCTGGGCTGGTTCGCGATCCGCGTCATGAGCCGCGGCCTGCACCTGCCGCCGCAGCTGACCCTCGTCGCCACGGTGGTCGCGATCCTGGTGCTGGCGCATCTGCTGCACCGGTTCGTCGAGAAGCCGATCGGGCCGCGGCTGAAGCGGACGATGACGGAGCAGAGCCGTCGGGTGCGTTCCCAGGGGTGAGCCGGTGCCCCTTGATCTCAAGCGGACTTGAGGTCCTACCGTCGCGGTCATGGACTACTCACACGACGACGCGGGCCTCGCCCGCCAGCCCATCGGTTACTGGAGCTGGGCCGCGCACGAGGCGACGGTGACCCACATCCGCGCGGCGCTGGCCGAACACGGGCTGACCCAGCCGCCCTGGTGGGTGATCAACCAGCTCATCGGCGCGGCGGAGGACGGCCGCGACCGCGCCGAGCTGGCCGCCTTCCTCGGCGGCTACCTCGACACCGGGACGGACGGCATCGAGGCGGCCGTCGACAAGCTGCTGGACCGCGAGCTGATCACCCAGGACGACGGTGCGCGGCTGCGGCTCACCCCTGAGGGGCGGGCCCTGCGCGACCGGGCGTTCACCCGGGTCGCGCGGGCCCGCGCGGAGATCCACGAGGGCATCCCCGACGAGGAGTTCGTCGCCGCGCTGAAGGTGCTCCAGCGGATGATCCGGAACGTCGGGGGGAGGGCCTGGCACGAGTGAGGGAGCCGGCCGAGGCCTCCGTACGCCTACACGCTGCTGAGCGAGAGCTTCGCCGCGAACCCGAGGAACAGCACGCCCGCCGCCGAGGTCGCCCCCGCCGAGAGCCGCTTGCGGCGGCGGAAGGCGGCGGCCAGGCGGGTGCCGCCGAAGATCAGCGTCGAGAGGTACAGGAAGCTGGCGAGCTGGAGCAGCGTGCCCAGCAGCAGGAACGACAGGGCCGGGTAGGCGTAGCCGGGGTCGACGAACTGCACGAAGAACGAGATCAGGAACAGGATCGCCTTCGGGTTGATCAGGCTGACCACCAGCGCCCGGCGGTACGGATTCTCCGCCCCGGCGGCGGGCGCCTCGGCCGTTTCCGCCAGTTCGGCGGTGCGCTGGTGGCGTTCGCGCCACAGGGACACCGCCGCCCGCAGCATGCCGATCGCCAGCCAGGTCAGATAGCCGGCGCCCGCGTACTTGACGATGGCGAACAGCAGGGGCGTGGTCTGGAGGAGGGACGCGGCGCCCAGCGCGGAGAGCGTCATCAGGACGGCGTCCCCGGTCCACACTCCGGCGGCGGCTTTGTAGCCGGTGCGTACCCCGCGCCGGGCGGCGACGGAGAGTACGTACAGCGAGTTCGGGCCCGGCAGAAGAACGATCAGCAGCAGGCCCGCGAGGTAGGTCGGAAGGTCGGTGACACCCAGCATGGACGGAGTTTCGCACATCTGTCCGCCGCCTCGTCCAGCCGTCTCGCCGTGACCTTTCGGCCGTCCTGCCGTGACCTGAGGGCACTAGCGTCGTGTGCGGGATTCGACCATGGGGCAGGACGGGCATCCCGTCAGGGAGCACCGGTGAACCACCGGTGAAGCACCGGATCGATCGGACGGCGGGCCGGATACGGCCCTGGGGGGATGGCGGGGATGGCGGACAGCGACGTGGGTACGGCGCGCGGCGCGTACGGGAGCGGGGGTGGCGGCCGGCGCTCCGCGCGGGCGGTCACCGTGGCCGCCGCCGGGGTGCTCGCGACGGCCACCCTGGCGGTGGGGTGCGGCCCGCAGGACCCCGGGGCGGACGCGCTGCGACAGCCGACGGCCCGGGCGACCACCGCACCGCCCGCGCCCGCGCCCTCGCCCACCGACGACGGCAAGGGCGCGACCGGGGACGTCACCCCGCCCGCGAGCCCTTCGGTACTGCCGCCCGCGAGCCCCTCGGCACCACCCGCCGGACCGGTCACCGCACCACCGCCGACCGCCCGGCCGAGCACCGCACCACCGCCACCGCGGGTCCTCCTGCGGACCGGCTCCGAGGGGGCTCAGGTACGCGAACTCCAGGCCAGGCTGCGGCAGATCGGGCACTTCGGGCGCAACCCCACCGGCTACTACGGCACGGTCACCGCCGAGGCCGTCCGGTCCTTCCAGGCCAAGCGGGGTACGGAGGCGACCGGCGCCACCGACGCGGTCACCTGGCGGAAGCTGCTGGCCATGACCCGTACGCCGACGGCCGACGAGCTGGACCCGCCGACCGAGCGGCCGGTGGCCGAGCCGGACCGGCGGTGCCTGACCGGCCGGGTGCTCTGCATCAGCAAGAAGAGCCGGACCCTGGCGTGGATGATCGACGGCCGGGTCGTCTCCGCGATGGACGTGCGCTTCGGCTCGGAGTACACGCCCACCCGCGAGGGCGAGTTCCCGGTGTTCTGGAAGTCCCGGGACCATGTGTCGACGCTGTACGACACCCCGATGCCGTACGCCCTGTTCTTCAGCGGGGGCCAGGCCGTCCACTACTCGGCCGACTTCGCGGCCAACCGCTACGGCGGCGCCTCGCACGGCTGTGTGAACGTCCGGGACAAGGCGAAGGTCGCGGCCCTGTTCGACCAGGTGAAGAACGGCGACAAGGTCGTCATCTACTGGTGAGTGACCAGGCGGTGGGAGAGGGCGCGGGCGGGACCGGGGGAACGTGTCCCGCCCGCGCCGATGCGCTGAGCCGAAGGTACGGGGGGAACCCCGGCTCGTCGCGCTGCCGATGACCAGTCGGCTCACTCTGTACTGCGCCCGGCGCCCGAAAAACGTCACACTTGTGGGCGGCGGACCTTCGCGCGGAGGGAAAAGGCGCAGGTCAGCGGGTGAGTACGGCGGCCGGGGCACTCGGAGCGGGAGTCGCCGGCCGCAACGGAACCGCGGCCTCCGCCCGTACGCCGACATCGGCCCGGCGCTCACCGTCGGCGGGCGGGGCGGGCTCGAAGGAGACGGGCGGCAGTGAGCCGCCGCCACCCGGTCCGTCGCCGTCCCCGCCACCGGAGGAGCCCCCGCCGTCGGACCCGCCGGAGCCGCCTCCGCCGAGGAGCCGGTCGCAGAAGCGCTCCAGGTTCTCCTCGCCCTTGGCCAGCTGGCTCAGATGGCGCCGGCTCCGCTCGTCGAGGGTGCCGTCGCGGAAGGCCTTGCAGGCCTTGACCGACTTCTCGTACCAGTTGCCGTCCTGGTCGCCCTGGCCGCCGGAGCCGCCGGGGCGCTCGTCGCGGCCCGCCGGGTCCTTGGAGGCGTCCTCGCGCCCGGATCCGCCGCCCGACCCTCCGGAACCGCCCGAACCGCCCGCTCCGCCGGAACCGTCCGGTCCGCCCGGGCGGTTCCGGCCGCCCGTGGCGTCGCCGTCCGGCACGGGTGCGGTTGTGCCGGTCCCGGATCCCGTGGACTCCTCGGACGCGCCGGGCCGCCGGCTCTCGGGCGAGGAGACCGGTGCGGGGTCGTCGGGCGGGGAGGGCAGGGCCTCGGCGGAGCGGTCGTCGGCGGGCAGCCGGGACACCAGGGGTTCCGGGGTCGCCGCCGATACGGAGGAGGCGGGCGCGGGTGAGCCCTGACCGTCGAAGGGGCCCGGGAGCATCCCCGTACCTGCGGCGACCGCCACCCCGCCGAGCGCGCAGCCCGCGAGCGAGACGGCCAGGCCGAAGCGGACCGGGCGGCTCCAGCGCGGGCGGCGCAGGGGTGCGGCGGGGGCGGCGCCGATGTGGACGGAGTGCAGCGTTCCGGGCTGCCCGGGGAGTGCGGCGCCCGCGCTCCGCCCGGCGAGCCGGTCGCCGCCGGCCCGGGTGGCCTGCCGGAACGCGGTGAGCACGGCGTCCTCGCCGGGGAGTTCACCGACCGGGGTACGGCGGACGGCGCGGGCCGCACCGAGTGCTTCGGCGAGCCGGAAGGCGTCGTCGCGGGCCTGGTCGCCGAGGGGTACGACCGGCTCGCCGCGGAGCAGTTTCTCCGCCGCGTCCTTGTCGAGCCACTCGTACTGCTCGTCGGCCATCACATGTCCCTCTGCGTCCACGGTCGCGAATGCGTCACACCGGGAGTGACCCCGGCCGGCGCCGCCGGACCGCCCCTACCGGGGCGCTGAGAGGGTACGGCACCGAGCCCCGAACCGCCGCCCTGGCCCTGACCTGCGTCGCTCCCGGATCCCTGGGCCGAGGACCGGTCCGGCCCTTCGGGGCCGCCGCCGGGAGCGGGCGCACCGGCGGGGAGGGGCGCGTCCGGGTGGTCGGCACCGAGGAGTTCGGCGAGCCGCTTGAGGCCGCGGTGGGCGGCGGTCCGTACGGCGCCGGGGCGCTTGCCGAGGGTCTGGGCGGCGCTCTTCGCGTCGAGCCCGACGACCACGCGCAGCACGACGGCCTCGGCCTGGTCCTGCGGGAGCTGGGCGATGAGGGACATCGTGCGGTCGGTGTCGAGCGCCTCCATGGCGTCACCGGCCGTGTCGGACTCGGCGGGCCGGCCGGTCAGCTCGGTCTCGTCGCCGCCGATCGCGGGGCGGCGGCTGCGCATCCGCAGATGGTCGAGCGAGCGGTTACGGGCGATCCGGGCCGCCCAGCCCCGGAAGCGGTCGGCATCCCCGCTGAACCGGTCGAGGTCGCGCGCTATCTGCAGCCAGGCCTCCGACGCGACATCCTCGGCGTCCGGCTCGCCCACCAGCGTCCGTATGTAGCCCAACAGCCGTGGCTGCACAGCGCGGTACACAGCACGGAAGGCGTCCTCGTCCCCGTCCTGTGCCGCGAGCACCGCGGCGGTCAGCTCCGCGTCGTCCCCCAGCACTCCCTCAACCCGCCCCGCTGTCCTCAATCGCAGCTGGTCACCACTGCTGCGCCACTCTGCGCGACTCAGCACGCTACGTGGTCGGCAGGGGTCACGTCCATGACTTGTACAACTCGCAACAATTCGCGGCCCTCGGTGCGGTGTGACAGAAAACGCAGGCGCGGCGCTGAGATGAGTACGGGGTCGTGCTGCGACCCCGTGGAAGACGGCCGGGGCCTCTCCTGTGGGGGGTGGCGGCCCCGGTCGTCGCTCCTCCTCCGCCTGTGCTGTGACCAGGCACACCCCTGCGCGATCACTAGAGGGTGTCCCCTTCACCACCGTCGCCACGGGCAAGATCCGGCGCCACGCGAACCCGCTGAAGATGCTGTCGCCCGCCAATGTCCGGGACATGGCGCGGGTGCCGCTCGGGGTCGTCCAGGCGCGCAAGGCGGTCGCCGGCTTCCGGCCGGACGTCGTGCTCGCCACGGGCGGTTACGTCGCCGTGCCGGCCGGGCTCGCCGCCAGGATGGCCCGGGTGCCGCTCGTCCTGCACGAGCAGACCGTCCGCCTCGGCCTCGCCAACCGGAAGCTGGCCGGTTCCGCCGCGCGGATCGCCGTGTCCTCGGAGTCGACCCTGCCGCTCCTGCCGGAGAGCGTGCGGCCGGCGGCGGTGGTCACCGGCAACCCCGTACGTCCGGAGGTACTGACCGGGCACCCGGACAAGGCCGTGACGGCGCTCGGCCTCCACGCCTTCGACCGGCGCCTTCCGACGGTGTACGTCACCGGCGGGGCGCAGGGGGCGCAGCAGATCAACGACGTGGTCGGCGGCGAACTGCCGTGGCTGCTGGAGCGCGCCAACGTGGTGCACCAGTGCGGCCCGGCCCATGTCGCGGCACTGTCCGCCCGCGCCGCGGGGCTGCCCGCCGCCCTCGCCGCCCGGTACCACCTCACCCCGTTCGTCGGGCCGGAGCTGCCGGACGTGCTGGCGCTGGCCGATGTGGTGGTCTCCCGCAGCGGTGCGGGCACCCTGGCCGAGCTGACCGCCCTGGGCAAGCCCGCCGTGTTCGTCCCGCTCGCCTCGGCGGCCGGGAACGAGCAGGCGCACAACGCCCGTCACCTGGAGGAGTCCGGGGCGGCGGTCGCGCTTCTCGGGGACGTCGGCGGTGGGCGCCTGCGCGGGGCGGTCGGGCCGCTGCTCGACGATCCGGCGCGCCGGGAGGCGATGGCCGCGGCGGCCAGGGCGCACGGCCGCCCGGACGCTGCGGAGAGGCTCGTGGACGTGATCCTGTCCGCAGCCACCCGGTAGATCAGCAGCCGTCGGCGGCCACCGTCAGTGGTCGTCCGCCACAGCCCGGTGGCTCAGTGGTCGTCCCAGTGGCCGTCGTGCTGCGAGTGCCGGTGGCCGTCGTGGACGTAGTCCACGTGGTCGCCGTGCGGGACCGCGACATGGCCGCAGTCCTGGCCGTGCTGGTGGTCGTGGCCCTCGTGCACCGCGTGCCCGGACTTCGCGCATTCGTCCACGTGGTCGCCGTGCACGCGGTGCAGGTGGTCGTCGTGGACGTAGTCGACGTGGTCCTCGTGCGGGATGGCGACATGCCCGCACCCCGGAGCGTGCCGGTGGGAGTGGTCGGAGTGGGGGCGGTGCTCCGTGGTGGTGGACATCTGCGCGGCTCCTCGTCGAGTGGGGCATGGGTGTGACGGCCGGAAGCCGGACACCCACACCTCGCGGCTTATAGCCGATTTTATCGCCGTTCGCCCGCTATTTCCGGGGGACACCTCCGCGCGAGGGCCCTGGTCACCCCCGGATACGGGCCCGGCGTGACATGACCGCACGCAGCACCCGGCGCCCCTCGACGGACAGGTCCAGGGCCTTGCGCACCCCGGCCCCGCTGCCCGCCGTGCCGGCGGTCTCCGCGAGGATCTCCAGGATCCGGACCTGCCGCTCCAGCTCCCCCGCCACCAGCGGCCCCACGCCGTCCGCCTCGCCACCGCGCGCCGCCCTCAGCAGGGCGGCCGCGTCCTGCGGGGCCTCCCCGTCCGGGGCGTCGAACCGGCCGTGGATCTCCAGCGCGACCAGCGAGCAGGCGTCGGCCCACTCCCGCAGGGGTGCGGGGTCGAAGTCGGAGGGGGCGGCCCCCAGCATCGCGCGCACCCGTGCGGCCGGTCCGTCGCTGACGGCCTCGTCGTCCATCGCCGTACGGACGGCCGCGAGGCGGATGGCCCATTCCCGCCCGTCCTCACAGCTCGCCCAGAGCGGGCGCAGCGGTTCGGGCCCGTCCGGTCCCGCCAGCAGTGGCAGGCAGCGGTCCAGGCAGGCCACAGCACTGGCGGCGAGCGCTCGCTCGTCGGCGCGTTCGATCAGTTCCAGCAGACTCATCGACGTCTCCCTCGGTCTACCGCGTACTGCGCCGAATGGCCGAAAAGCGTCACTTCTGAGCAGCTGTCAGCGGTGCGCACCCGGGACCGGCGGCGCGGGAACCAAGGGCTGCGTCG
Organism: Streptomyces cyaneofuscatus; assembly: GCF_000718135.1. Classification (GTDB taxonomy): domain Bacteria; phylum Actinomycetota; class Actinomycetes; order Streptomycetales; family Streptomycetaceae; genus Streptomyces; species Streptomyces cyaneofuscatus. The sequence continues at coordinate 502,956 of NZ_JOEM01000001.1, forward strand.
CGCGTTCCACCTGCATCCGGGTCAGGGCGCGGACGAAGAGGATGGCCAGAACCGCGGCCGCGATCTCCAGCGCGTCGGCGGCGGCCACCAGCGCGAGGGCGTGCGCCTGCTGCCCCGGCTCCATGGAGGTGTCCTGCGCGCGTGCGGTGATCTGGTCGGAGAGAAGCGTCGCGATCCACAGGGCCCACCAGAAGTTGAGCAGGGCCCGCGGGACGGCCGTCCGGCCGCCTTCCGGGCCGATCGGGGCGCTGCCCGTCCAGATCCCGTCGGCCACCCGGTAGGGGAACCAGAGGTTGGCCACGGGGACGAACCAGCCGCCCACGGCCCAGCCGGGCCCCATCTTCTGCACGCTCGGGTCGAAGACCTCGGCGTTCCGGCGGGTCCGGTGGAACCAGAGGATGAAGAGGATGCCGGTGACCAGGAAGACGGTCGACTGGACGTCCGTGAGGGTGTCGTGGAGGTGGTCGGCCGACCGGACCCGGCCGCCCTGGCCTGCCGTGAAGCCGGCGGCGAGGTCCTTCCACACGCCGCGCAGGTGGAGTCCGCTGACGATGGCGACCAGGTCGGTGGCGATGACCGTACCGAGCAGGGCGGTCACCGCCCAGGACAGGCCGACCGGTGAGCGCGGCCAGTCGCCGACGCCCCAGCCGCCGGGGCCGGTGGCCCGGGGCTTCATGTCCTCGGGCAGCGGGGGCCGGGTGCCCGAGCAGAAGGTGCAGAGGCCGTCGTCGGTGACGGCCGTTCTGATACGGCAGCGGGTGCAGAGCATGCGGCGTTCCCCCCGGGGCGTGGTCGTGGTCGGTGACCTCTCACGTCCCTCCCCAGGAGCGCGCGGTCGGCGGACCGTAGCCCGTGGACGGTGCCGCTGTCCAAAGGCCGTCCAAGGCTTACGGTCCGCCGGCCGCCTCCGGACGCCGTCAGCCCGCGCTGCCCGTCCGGGTCGCCAGCTCCTGGAACTGTGCCCAGGTCAGCTCGGGCTTCCGCGGGTCCCACAGCTTCTGCGAGGTCGCGACGAGCGGCATCCTGATGCCGTCCGCGACCTGCTGCGTGGTCTGCGCGTTCGGCAGGTCGCCCCAGACGGCGAACCGGCCGCCGAGGATCTGCGGCGAGTAGCGCTGCGCCACCGGCTCGGTGCCGCGCAGGACCATCGGGGTCCACTGCTCGTAGATCCGCTTGCCGGTCGGGTAGACGAACTCGTTCGGCTCGCCGAGCACGTAGTACAGGAACTCGTCGTTGAGGTTGAGCATCTTGTAGCCCTCGGCGAGGTACTCCTGCGGGGGCCGGGCGCCGATCTCCTTGCCGGTCCAGTACTCGATCTCGATGTTCTTGTCGGCCTTGACCTTCGAGTCGCGGAAGAGGCCGTCGTTCCACGCCTTGGCGGTGCGGCCCTTGGGCTCGACCACGGCCGCCCGGTCGTTCAGCCAGCCCGTGGCGAGGTCCTCGATGGTGGCGCCCGAGCCGTGCTTCTGCTCGGCGGCCCGCTGGAGCTGCGGGTAGGAGGCGGCCGGATCGCTGACCATCAGCGCCTGGTACTCGTCGGCGCCCAGGTGCCAGTACTTCCCGGGGAACAGGTCGGTGTACTCGTCCAGCAGCTCGTCGATGAGCTTCGCCGCGCCCGGCTCGGAGATGTCGATGGACCCCCGCGACTCCCGGCCCTGGGTGTTGCGGAGCTGGAGGTCGGGGTGGGCGCGCAGCACCGCGCCGAGGTGTCCGGGCGAGTCGATCTCGGGGACGACCTCGATGTGCAGGCTGTTGGCGAGGCCGACGATGCGGCGGACCTCGTCCTGGGTGAGGGCCTCGTCCGAGACGACCTCGGGGTGGCTCTCGGACTCGATCCGGAAGGCCTGGTCGTCGGAGAAGTGCAGGCCGAGCTGGTTGAGCTTGAGGTCGCCCATCTCGCGTATGCGGTCCTCGATCCACTCCGCGCTGTAGTGCTTGCGCGCGATGTCGAGGTTGAGTCCGCGCTGCGGGCGGTCGGGCCGGTCGTTGACGACGCCCTCGGGGAAGGTCTTGTCGGCCTTGAGGGACTGCTTGAGGGTGCGGGTGCCGTAGAACACGCCCGACTCGTCGGGACCGGTGATCTTCACCTTCCGGTCGCGGACGGTGAGGGTGTACGACTCGGCCGGCCCCTGGCTCTTCGCTCCGAGCGCCAGTTCGACGTCCCCCTCGCGGGGCGCCTCGGCTCCCCGGTACGGGAGCTTCAGCTCCTTGGCGAGCAGCTGGGCCTCGTCGGCGAGCACCTGGCTGCCCTTGGCTATGACGATCGAGCTGCCCTTCCCCGGCTGCCAGCCGGGCCCGCGCTCGGCGGTGTGCTCGCGGACCGCCGGGATCGTGCTCGGCGTGCTGGAGAGCGGGTAGCTGCGGGAGGGCGACGGGGCAGCCGCCGTGGCGGAGGTCCCGGACGGGGACGCCGCGTCGCGGGAGGGATGGCTGCCGGAGCCCTCCGGCCAGACGACGACGGTGAGGACGACGGCGGCCGCGGCCGTGACAGCCGCGCCGGTGACGAGGGCACCACGCGTGGGCGACATCGGTCAGATTCCTCCGGAATAGGGGCCAGGGGACAGGTAGGGGGCAGGGGTGAGTGAATAGGCTGAAAGGTTGACATTTTTGCTGACGATCCGCCCATCGAGAATGATCGCGGAGCGTACAGAACCCCGGGCCTCGCAGGTCAGGCGGCTGTCAAACGTTCCGAAACTCTCCCGTTCGGGTGATTTTTGGCCGATCCCCCGGGCGGCCGCCGACCGATCTCGCTAGCGTTGCGGCACATTCGTCTCTCCCTTCACTTCCACCCCGCGAACGTCCCGCTCGCGCCCCACCTTCACCCCGCCTGCGCCCCCACCGGGCAACCTTCTTGCCCTTCTGCCCCTCTTCAAGGGTCACAGGTGTCGTTGATTCGAGGAGTCCACGCTGTCCAGGTCCAGCGAGTCCCCCGCCGGCCTGCCCAAGCAGTCCACGCCCCCGGCCGGGCCCTCCGTCATACCCGGGCAGCACCGCCGCCCGCCGCAGGTCGGCGGTGGCTTCGGCGTACCCCCCGCCGACCTGGCGGCCGGGCTCGCCCGGTTCAACGAGGCCCCCTTCACCACCGCCGAGGCCGCGCTCCTGGAGTGCTGCGGCAGCCGCCGCTGGGCCCACCGGATGGCCGCCCACCGCCCCTTCCCCGACCTGGCGTCCCTGCTGGCCGCCTCCGACGAGGCGGGGTACGACCTGGCGCCCCGCGACATCGCGGAGGCCCTCGCCGCCGAGCCCGCCCCCTGCCTGCACCACGCCGCGCCGCGCGCAGCGCACCTGGCGCTGCGGGCCGCCCACGCGGCGTACGAGAGCAGATTCGGCCATTCCTTCGTGATCTGCCTGGACGCCCTCCCGCCCTCGCAGCACGTGGACCAGGTCCTGGCCGGGATCCGGGTCCGGATGGAGCACGAGGTGGACGAGGAGCGGGCCGTGACCGCCGACGAGCTGCGGCGACTCGCCCGGAGCCGGCTGGTCGAGCTGGTGGCCGAGGGCTGGTGACCCGGGGCGGCGCCCCGCCGGGGGGGCGCCCGCCGACCGTGCCCGGGAAGGGCCGCTCTAGCCCGTACGTGCCTGTTTGATTGCCACTTTGATCACACCAGAGGCCCCGGCGCGAACGAACCGACAAAGCGTCGCTACGATGGCCGGGGCCGGTGGACCGTACCCGGCCGGGTCAGACCGACAGTCAAGCCGGCCGACCCCAATCCCCGCTCCCGGAGGGTTCTTCCGTGCCGGCTGGAACGCTGTACCGCGGCCGGGAAGGCATGTGGTCGTGGGTGGCTCATCGAGTCACCGGTGTCCTCATTTTCTTCTTCCTGTTCGTACATGTCCTGGACACCGCACTCGTCCGCGTCTCTCCGGAGGCCTACGACGAAGTCGTGGCCACCTACAAGACGTGGCCTGTCGCGTTCCTCGAATACGGCCTCGTGGCCGCCATTCTCTTCCACGCGCTCAACGGTCTCCGGATCATCGCCGTGGACTTCTGGGCCAAGGGCCCACGCTTGCAGAAGCAGATGCTCTGGACCGTGGTGGGCATCTGGATCGTGCTGATGGTCGGGGCCCTGTACCCCGTCCTCGGCCACGCCGTACGCGAAATGTTCGGGAGCTGAGGCCCATGTCCAGCGAGACCTCTTCCGCAGCCGCGATCGGCGACGTCGAAGGCGTGAGCCTGTACGACGTCGACCACCCGGCCCCGGTGATCGAGCCCCCGCGCAAGCGCACCAGCAAGACGTCCAAGGCTTCGCGCGGCAACTTCGAGATGTACGCGTGGCTCTTCATGCGCCTCTCGGGTGTCGTCCTGGTCGTCCTCGTCATCGGCCACCTGCTGATCCAGCTGGTGCTCGACGGCGGCGTCTCCAAGATCGGCTTCGCCTTCGTGGCGGGCCGCTGGGCCTCGCCGTTCTGGCAGGCCTGGGACCTCATCATGCTGTGGCTCGCCATGCTCCACGGCGGCAACGGCCTCCGTACGGTCATCAACGACTACGCCGAACGGGACAACACCCGCTTCTGGCTGAAGATGCTCCTGTACACCGCCACGGTGTTCACCGTCCTGCTGGGCACGCTGGTGATCTTCACCTTCGACCCGAACATCCGCTAGGCGCCGGGACAGAGGGACCAGAGGAAAACCATGCAGATCCACAAGTACGACACCGTCATCGTCGGCGCCGGCGGCGCCGGCATGCGCGCGGCCATCGAGTCGACCAAGCGCAGCCGTACCGCCGTGCTGACGAAGCTCTACCCCACCCGCTCCCACACGGGCGCCGCGCAGGGCGGCATGGCCGCCGCGCTCGCCAACGTGGAGGAGGACAACTGGGAGTGGCACACCTTCGACACGATCAAGGGCGGCGACTACCTGGTCGACCAGGACGCCGCCGAGATCCTCGCGAAGGAGGCCATCGACGCCGTCCTCGACCTGGAGAAGATGGGCCTGCCGTTCGGCCGCACGCCCGAGGGCAGGATCGACCAGCGGCGCTTCGGTGGTCACACCCGTAGCCATGGTGAGGCCCCGGTCCGTCGCGCCTGCTACTCCGGCGACCGCACCGGCCACATGATCCTCCAGACGCTGTACCAGAACTGCGTCAAGGAGGGCGTGGAGTTCTTCAACGAGTTCTACGTCCTGGACCAGCTGATCACCGAGGTCGACGGGGTAAAGAAGTCCGCCGGCGTCGTCGCGTTCGAGCTGGCCACCGGCGAGATCCACGTCTTCCAGGCGAAGTCGGTCATCTACGCCTCCGGCGGCACCGGCAAGTTCTTCAAGGTGACGTCGAACGCGCACACCCTGACCGGTGACGGCCAGGCCGCCTGCTACCGGCGCGGTCTGCCGCTGGAGGACATGGAGTTCTTCCAGTTCCACCCGACGGGCATCTGGCGCATGGGCATCCTGCTGACGGAGGGCGCCCGTGGTGAGGGCGGCATCCTCCGCAACAAGGACGGCGAGCGCTTCATGGAGAAGTACGCGCCCGTCATGAAGGACCTCGCGTCCCGTGACGTCGTGTCCCGCTCCATCTACACGGAGATCCGTGAGGGCCGCGGCTGCGGTCCCGCCGGCGACCACGTCTACCTGGACCTCACCCACTTGCCGCCGGAGCAGCTGGACGCCAAGCTCCCGGACATCACCGAGTTCGCGCGGACGTACCTCGGCATCGAGCCCTACACGGACCCGATCCCGATCCAGCCGACCGCGCACTACGCCATGGGCGGCATCCCGACCAACGTCGAGGGCGAGGTGCTGGCCGACAACACCACCGTCGTCCCGGGCCTGTACGCCGCCGGCGAGGTCGCCTGTGTCTCGGTGCACGGCGCCAACCGCCTCGGCACCAACTCGCTGCTCGACATCAACGTCTTCGGCAAGCGCTCCGGCATCGCCGCCGCCGAGTACGCGGTGAAGAACGACTTCGTCGAGCTTCCCGAGAACCCGGCCCAGCTCGTCGCCGACCAGGTGGAGCGGCTGCGCAACTCCACCGGCACCGAGCGGGTCGCGGAACTGCGCACGGAGCTGCAGGAGTGCATGGACGCCAACGTGATGGTGTTCCGCACCGAGCAGACCATCAAGACGGCGGTCGCCAAGATCGCCGAGCTGCGCGAGCGCTACCTGAACGTGTCCATCCAGGACAAGGGCAAGCGGTTCAACACCGACCTGCTGGAGGCCATCGAGCTGGGCAACCTGCTCGACCTGGCCGAGGTCATGGCGGTCTCCGCGCTCGCCCGCAAGGAGTCCCGCGGCGGTCACTACCGCGAGGACTACCCCAACCGCGACGACGTCAACTTCATGCGCCACACCATGGCGTACCGCGAGGTGGCCGCCGACGGCGCCGAGTCGATCCGGCTCGACTACAAGCCGGTCGTGACGACCCGCTACCAGCCGATGGAGCGTAAGTACTGATGGCTACCCCCACCCTGGACAAGACCGACGGGACCGCGAAGCCCGAAGCCGGCTTCGCCGACTCCCCGTTCATCACGGCCACGTTCCGCATCCGCCGCTTCAACCCCGAGGTGTCGGACGAGGTCCAGTGGCAGGACTTCCAGATCGAGATCGACCCGAAGGAGCGTGTCCTCGACGCCCTTCACAAGATCAAGTGGGAGCTCGACGGAACCCTGACGTTCCGCCGTTCCTGCGCGCACGGCATCTGCGGTTCCGACGCGATGCGGATCAACGGCAAGAACAGGCTCGCCTGCAAGACGCTGATCAAGGACATCAACCCGGAGAAGCCGATCATGGTGGAGGCCATCAAGGGCCTCACGGTCCTCAAGGACCTCGTGGTCGACATGGACCCGTTCTTCCAGGCGTACCACGACGTCATGCCCTTCCTCATCACCAAGGGGAACGAGCCGACCCGCGAGCGCCTGCAGTCCCCCGAGGACCGCGAGCGGTTCGACGACACCACCAAGTGCATCCTGTGCGCCGCGTGCACGTCCTCGTGCCCGGTGTTCTGGAACGACGGCCAGTACTTCGGCCCCGCGGCGATCGTCAACGCGCACCGCTTCATCTTCGACTCGCGCGACGAGGCCGGCGAGCAGCGGCTGGAGATCCTCAACGACCGTGACGGCGTGTGGCGCTGCCGCACCACGTTCAACTGCACGGACGCCTGCCCCCGTGGCATCGAGGTCACCAAGGCGATCCAGGAGGTGAAGCGCGCGCTCATCACGCGTCGCTTCTGATCCCAGCGAGGGCCTGCACGGGCCCCGGCCGCCTCGGTCGTGACGACCGAGGCGGCCGGGGCCCGTTGCTGCGTCCGGGCGATACGGGCGGTACGGTCGTGCGGAGCTGAACACACGCAGAGAACGGGGATCCCCATGAGCGAGCCGACTCCTTCACCTGGCGACGCCTACAAGTGGGGTCCTCCCCAGCAGCAGCCCGGCCACCCGCAGCACCCCGGCCACCCGCCGACGATCGCCGAGGGCCAGGCGTACGGATATCCGCCGCCGGGCGGTGCGCCCGCGTACGGCTACCCGCAGCCGCTGCCCGAGTCGGCGACCCAGCCAGGGCCCGGGTACGGGTATCCGCACCCGGGGCAGCCGACGATGCCCGGCCAGTACCTCCCCGTACCGCAGGGCGTGCCCGCGCCCGGTCAGGGCGGGGTCCCGGTGCTGTCGATCGGTGACATCACGGTCATGAGCGATGCGATCGTCACCCCTTCGGGGACGATGCCGCTCAAGGGCGCGGTCTGGACGGCGACCGACATGTCGCGTACCGAGGAGAAGATCCCGGCGCACGCGATCGTGCTGGCGATCGTCTTCGCCCTGTTCTGCCTGATCGGCCTGCTGTTCCTGCTGATGAAGGAGAAGCGGACCGTCGGGTTCATCCAGGTCACGGTCACCAGCGGCGGCCGCCACCACGGCACGATGATCCCCGCGACGGGCCCGCACACCTTCCCCGCCGTGATGGGCCAGGTCAACCAGGCCCGCTCGATGAGCGCCTGAGCACCGGGCCGGCGTCATGGCACGTTTCGAGCACACGGTCACCGTCGCCGCCCTGGACCGCCACTGGTTCGAGGAGGCCGCCGGGCATGCGGTGGACCTCTTCGACGCCTCCCGGGAGCAGGACGGCGCGATCCTGCTGCCCGACGGGCGCCCGATACACGGCCTCCGGCTGCTGAAGGGGCGTCATCTGCAGTCGGGGGCGTGGTACGGGGAAGATCCCGAGGGAAAGGCCGGGGAGGACGCCCCGGAAGCCGCCCCGGAAGCCGCCGTCCTGCGTGAGTGGCGGCCCTCCCGCACCGTCGAGGTGGAGAGCCGCGTGGCGGAGGAGGGCATGTCCCTGCGGGTCGGGGTGCGGCTGCGCGAGCCCCGTACGCCCAAGGCGCTGGAGGTGTCCCTCGACGGGCACAACCCGCAGGGCGGTTCGCTGTACCGCTTCTCGGGCCGCGCCAGGGCCGACCTGCACGCCTGGTGGGCGGCGCTGGACCGGCCCTCCTCGGCGCCGCCGGCCGCCCGCGCCCCGGTCGTCGGCACGGCGAAGCACCGGCTGGGCAAGGCCCGGCTGACAGTGACCCCGCGCCCGGCCGAGGACGGCACCTGGCGGGTCTCCGTCGTGCTGAGCGTGCGCGGGCGGTGGCTGCTGCGGCCGGTCGCGGCGGTGGGGCTGCTCCTCGCCCGGAGGCCGGTCGAGCGGGGCTTCCGGGAGGGCGTGGACGGCGCTGCCGAGGAGTGGGCCGAGCTGCTGGCGGAGCTGCCGTCGCTGCACGGTGAGGCGCTGCGCGCGGAGATCGCGGACGCGCTGACCACTCCCTGATCGATCCCTGACTCGCGAACCCCTTCTTGAACATGTTCAAGAAGGGGTCTACAGTCATGCCCAAGAGCAGTTTTGAACGCGTTCAAAGGAGGGTGGGGCATGGACCTCACTGTTGTCGCGTACGTCCTCTACCTGCTGATCAGCGTGGCGCTCACCGTCTGGGTCGCCCGCACCCTCAGCCGTAACGGGCGGGTCTTCCTCGCCGACGTACTGCACGGGAACGAGAAGCTCGCCGAAGCCGTCAACCACCTGCTGGTGGTGGGCTTCTACCTGGTCAACCTCGGGTTCGTCACGCTCTACCTGAAGAACGCCGACGGGGTGGCGAACGCCCGCGAGCTGTTCGAGGCGCTCTCGGTGAAGGTCGGCGTGGTCCTGCTGGTCCTCGGCGTCATGCACCTGGGCAATGTGTACGTGCTCAGCCGCATCCGCCGCCGCAGCGCGCTGGAGCGCGAGCAGACCCCGCCCGTCGCCCCGCAGGGCTGGACCAAGCCGGGGCCCACGGGCCCGTGGGCCGCGCCCGCCCCGACGCCGGGGCAGTGAGCCCGGTGACCGCCGCCGCTCCCGTCCGCCGGCTCACCGTGCTCTACGACGCGCAGTGCCCGCTCTGCACCCACCTGCGGCACTGGCTCGGCCGCCAGCGCCAGCTGGTCCCGCTGGACCTCGTACCGGCCGGATCGGCCGAGGCGCGGCGGCGGTTCCCGGAGCTGGACCCCGCCGCCACCTACGCGGAGATCACCGTGGTGGGCGACCTGGGGCAGGTCTACCAGGGGACGTCGGCCTGGATCGTCTGCCTGTGGGCGCTGGCGAAGTACCGCTCGAAGGCCCACTGGCTGACCACCCCGGCCGGAGCGCCCTTCGCCCGGGGGACCGTGCTCGCCGCGGCGAAGTACCGGTCGGTCACGGCTCCGCGGTGCGGGCCGCAGCAGGCGTGCCCCGTACCGCCGGGTGGTCAGTGGGCTCCCCGATAGTGTGGGGGCCGTGGTGAAGGAAGAGAAGAACGTGCAGGAGAACGGGGCCGCGAAGCCCGCCAAGGCAGCCAAGGCCGCATCGTCCGGCAAGGCCGCGAAGAGCGAGCAGACCCGCACGCTGATTCTCGAGACGGCGCTCCGGCTCTTCGCCGAGCGGGGCTACGACAAGACGACGATGCGGGCGATCGCGCAGGAGGCGGGCGTCTCCACCGGGAACGCCTACTACTACTTCTCCTCCAAGGAGCACCTGGTCCAGGGCTTCTACGACCGCATCGCCGGTGAGCACGCGGCGGCGGTGCGGCCCGTCCTCACCGACGAGGCGGAGCTGGCCGACCGGATCCGGGGGGTGCTGCTGACCTGGCTGGACGTGGCGGAGCCGTACCACCGGTTCGCCGCCCAGTTCTTCAAGAACGCCGCCGACCCGGAGAGCCCGCTCTCCCCGTTCTCCGACGAGTCGGTGGCGGCCCGGGCGGCGGCGATCTCCATCCACCGGGAGACCCTCGCCGGTTCGAGCACCAAGAGCGATCCCGAACTGGCGCCGCTGCTGCCCGAGTTGCTCTGGCTGATGCAGATGGGCCTGGTGCTGTTCTGGGTGTACGACCGTTCCCCGGGCGCGGAGCGCAGCCGGCGGCTCGTCGAGCGCACCGCGCCGATCGCCGCACGGGCGATCGGGCTCTCCCGCTTCCGCGTGCTGCGACCGCTCGTACGGCAGGTTCACGCGCTGCTGGTGGAGTTCATGCCGGGTGCGTCGGCCGGGACCGAGCCCCGGCCGGCCGCGGCTCCGGCCGGCCGGCCGACGGGCTGACCGACGACGTCCCGGCCGGGGAGGCCGGGACGACGCCCGTCAGATCCAGCTGAGTTCCCACAGGCGCCAGAAGCCGGTGCCGTCGGAGAGGTACTGGGAGCCGGCGACGTCCGTCTTGGCGACGACGTAGTCCTTCTTCTGCCAGAGCGGCAGCAGCGGCACGTCCTCGCCGACCAGCTTCTGCATCTCCTTGAAGTCGTTGGAGGTGCGGCCGCGGTCGCTGAACTGCTGCGTGGCGGCGATCAGCCGGTCCATCTTCTTGCTGGAGTAGCCGCTGTGCAGGACGTTGCCGGTGCCGACGAGCGGCTGGCTGAAGGTGTCGGGGTCCGGGAAGTCCGGGAACCAGCCGACGGTGTACATGTCGTACTCCCCGGCCGCGTAGCCCTTCTGGTACTTCGTCCACTCCACGGCCTTGACCGAGACCTTGAACAGCCCGTCCTTCTGGAGCTGGCGCCGGAGCTCGGCGGTCTCCTTGGTGTACATGTCGCCCTCGCGGTAGGCGAAGTTGACCGGGACCGGGGTCTCGACGCCGGCCTCCGCCAGCAGCTTCTTGGCCCGCTCCGGGTCGGAGGTGGGGTAGGCGTCGAAGAAGGGGGTGCTGTGCCCGATGTAGCCGGTGGGGATCAGCGAGTACAGCGGCTCGACCGTGCCCTGGTAGACCTTGCTGACCAGCGGGCCCCGGTCCAGGAGCGCGGCGACGGCCTGGCGGACCTTCTTCTCGCCGAACGGCGAGCTCTCCCGGGTGTTGAAGATGATGTTGCGGATCTCGGCACTGGCCGCCTCGGTCACCCGCAGCTCCGGGTCGCCCTCGTCCAGCTCGGCGAGCTTGGAGGCGGGCAGCTGGCGGTGGGCGATGTCCACGTCACCGTTGTTCCAGGCGGTCGCCAGGTCCTCGGACGCCTTGAAGTAGCGGATGTTGACCGCTTCGCCGATCTTCTTGAGCGCACCCTTGTACTTCAGGTTCGGCACCAGCTCGGCGCGGTTGTCCGGCTCGTACGACTTGAGGACGTACGGTCCGGAGCCGTCGACCTGGTTGCCCTTGCGGAGTTCGTCCTTGGGGTACTTGGTCGGGTCGACGATCGCCGCGGCGCCGGTGGCGAGCTTCTGCGGGAAGGTCGCGTCCTTGCCGGAGAGGTTGAACGTGATCGTGCGGCCCTCGGTCGACACCGAGTCGAGCGTGGGGAAGAGACCCGCGGGGCCGACGTCCGACTTGATCGTGAAGATCCGGTCGAAGGAGTACTTGACGTCCTCGGCGGTGATCTTCCGGCCGTTGGAGAAGACCAGGTCGTCCCGGAGCTTGCACTGGTACGTCTGGAGCTTCTGCCCGACGAACGCGCAGCTCTCCGCGGCGTCCGGCTCCGGCACGATGGCCCCGGGCTTGAAGGTCATCAGCGACTGGTAGATGTTGCTGTAGATCGCCCAGGAGCCCGCGTCGTACGCACCGGCCGGGTCCAGGGAGGAGACGACGTCCGATGTCCCGACGGTGATCGCGTCGGCCTTCGCCTCCCCCGACGGGAGCAGTTGCCAGGCGCCGACGCCTGCGATGACCAAAACCGCGAAAATCGCGAGAATCCGTACCCGGACCGACCGCATTGCCGTGCTCTCCCTTACCAGCCCCACCACGGCAGTTGCGCTCAGACACGCACACTGCCGCACGTTCGCGCTTACCCAATCACACGATTTTCACATCTGGAAGAGTAAATGGGGCGCTCACAGCCTTTTGTTGGACACGTTCCACGCAGCGTGTCCGAAAAGGCCGTTTCCCGCCTCCGACCTGCGGGTTTCCGTAGCTGAGGGTGACGTTACGGTGCGGTTTTGTTGAAGATCGCATGATCGCAACCGCAACGTCCGCAGAGGCGGGAGGCGGGCCTCGGGCCAGGTTTCCGAGTGCGTTTCAGGCCTGGCGCGAGGCGAGTTCGACGACGGTGATGTCGGCGGGGGCGCCGACCCGGACCGGCGGGCCCCAGGCGCCCGCACCGCGCGAGACGAACAACTGCGTGTCGCCGTACTGTTCGAGCCCGGCGACGGTCGGGTTGGCCAGCTCGGCGAGGTAGTTCCCCGGCCAGAGCTGTCCGCCGTGGGTGTGGCCGGAGAGCTGGAGGTCGACACCGTGCTCGACGGCGTCGTGGATGACGACGGGCTGGTGGGCGAGGAGGACGGCGGCGCGGCCGCGGTCCCGGTCGCCGAGCGCGCGGACGAAGTCGGGGCCCTGGCCCTCGGTCTCCCCCGCGATGTCGTTGACCCCGGCGAGGTCGAACCCGCCCATCTCCACCCGGGCGTTCTCCAGCGGGATCAGCCCCAGTTCGCGGACGTGGTTCACCCACTCCTCCGCACCGGAGAAGTACTCGTGGTTGCCGGTGACGAAGAAGCTGCCGTGCCGGGCCCGCAGACCGGCCAGCGGTTCGGCGGCGGAGCCGAGGTCGGCCACGGAGCCGTCGACCAGGTCACCGACGACGGCGACGAGGTCGGGCGAGGTGGAGTTGATGGTGTCGACGATGCGCCGGGTGTGGGCGCGGCCGAGGATCGGGCCGATGTGGATGTCGCTGACGACGGCGATCCGGAAGCCGTGGGCGGCGCGGGGCAGCTTGGCGAGCGGCACGGTGATGCGCTTGACGCTCGGCCCGCGCAGCACGTTGGCGGTCCCGTATCCGACGGTGGCGAGCCCGGCGGCGGCAGCGGCGCCGCCGACGACCCGGGAGACGAAGAGGCGGCGGGAGGGGTGGGCGAGGCCGGTGGCGGAGGCGGGGGCGGCCGGGTCTGCTTCCGCCGGTTCCGTTTCGGCCGGTGCGGCTGGTGCTGCCTGTTCCGTATCGCGTACCGCTTCCGCTTCCGGTTCGGCGGCCGGTGCGGTCGCCGGGGCCGGGTCGGCCGAGGTGGAGGGGCAGCTCCGGCCCGCCGGGACGAGTTCCTCCGTACGGGGACGGGTTCCGCTCGTGGTCGCGGGGAGGGTTCCGTCCACCGCCGTTCCGGAGGTTCCGGTTCCGGCTGTGGCACGGGCCGCGGCGGCCGCGTCGCGCCGGGCGAGCACCCGGGTCAGCAGCGGGCGGACGACCTCGCCCACGAGCAGGGCCAGCGTCAGGTACATCAGGCAGGCCAGCCACAGGAACCCCGGCCAGGCGAGCACCTGCTGGAGCCAGAAGGGCGCGCCGATCCGGCCGGAGGTCATGGCGCCGAGGCTCAGCAGGGGCAGCACGAAGGCGGCGACGGTGCCCACCGTGCGCAACGTGCTGCCGGGTGCCGTCGTGTCACCGACGAACCGGCGCCACACATAGCGGTGCACGCTCGCGAGCAGCGCCAGCACCACGAGCGCCACCAGGACGAAGACCACTGCTGCCATCCGCGCTTCCCTACGTTCCTGTTCTCATGCGCGCTCGTCGCGCAAAGCCCGGACACCACGCAACCCGATCGCGCCGACCACCGTCCCCAGAGACAAGGACGTGATGGCGAGCAGCAGGTGCACCCAGAAGTAGCCGGTCGGCTCACCCGCGTCGTCGAACGCGAGCCCACTGCCGTCCTGCCACAGGTTCTTGACGAAAGAGATCCAGATGAACCAGCTCCACACCCCGAAGACGAGCAGGAACCAGGAGACGGGGCGGCTGAGCTTCATGGGTCCAGTATCGCCGCCGCCCTCCGGGCCCCTCGTCCGGGGTGGCGTCCGAAAGGGGCAGTCCCGGCCATCCCTCCGGCGGGTCAGCCGGTCCGGGTCCTCATCCACATCTTCGCCCTGTACGTTTTCGACCGTGCCAGCTCTGAAAAAGATCGCTTTGACGGTCATCTCCGCCGCCCTGCTGTCCGGTCTTGCGCTCACCCCCGCGTTCGCGGCCGACAAGGACAAGAAGGACGACAAGCAGCCCAAGCCGCCGAGCACGATGTCGAGCCTGGGCGGGGAGCAGCTCGCCAAGACGGGTGCCCAGGTCAACCTGGGTCCCGGCGCACCGGTGCTGCCGAAGAAGCTGTCCGGCCGCTCCTGGGTCGTCGCGGACGCGGAGAGCGGCGACATCCTGGCCGCGCACAACGCGCACTGGCGGCTGCCTCCCGCCTCCACCCTGAAGATGCTGTTCGCGGACACGGTCCTGCCCGCGCTCCAGCCCACCTCCCTGACCCACAGGGTGAAGGAGAGCGAGCTGGCGGGGGTCGGCGAGGGCAGCAGCCTGGTGGGCATCAAGGAGGACCACACGTACACGGTCCACGACCTGTGGCTCGGCGTCTTCCTGCGGTCGGGCAACGACGCGGTGCACGTGCTGTCGGAGATGTACGGGGGGGTCCCCGCGACCGTCACGGCGATGCAGAAGCACGCCGAGGAGCTCCAGGCGCTGGACACCACGGTCGTCTCGCCGGACGGGTACGACGCGCCGGGCCAGGTCTCCAGCGCCTACGACCTGACGCTGATCGCCCGCAGCGGGATGCAGAAGAAGGACTTCCGCGAGTACGCGGCGACCGCGTCCGCCGACTTCCCCGGTGAGAAGAAAGGGAGGAAGCGCGAGAGCTTCGAGATCCAGAACACCAACCGGCTGATCACCGGGGACATCGGGGTGGACCCGTACAAGGGCATCGCGGGCGTCAAGAACGGCTACACGACCCACGCGGGCAACACCTTCACCGGTGTCGCCGAGCGCAACGGCCGGGTGCTGCTGGTCACGGTCATGAACCCGTCGGCGGAGGAGAGCCACGCCGTCTACAAGGAGGCCGCCCACCTCCTGGACTGGGGCTTCGCCGCGAGCGGGAAGGTGACCCCGGTCGGACAACTGGTGCCGCCGAAGTCGGTGGACACCGGGAACGCGAACGGTGGCAAGGGCGCCCAGCCGGCCGCCGGGGCGGACCAGGGCTCGGGCGGCCAGGCGAAGGCCGCGCACGCGGCAACGGCCTCACGGGGCTCCGGCGGGGCCGGGATCGCGCTGGCGGTCATCGGCGGCGTGCTGGTGGTCCTGGCGTGCGCGGTGTTCCTGGTGAACCGGCGGTGGCCGGTGCCGGGGCTGAGCCGCCGTGCACCGGGCTCGGCCGATGCGACCGAGTCCGGCACGCCGGCCGAGGCCACGGAGCCCGCTGAGCCGGCAGGGCCCCGCAAGCCCGCCGAGGCCGCCGACTCCGCCCAGCCCGCCGAAGCCGCTGAGCCCACCGGGCCGAAGGCTTCGGTCCAGGCGACCGAAGCGACCGGCCCGGCCGAGAAGAAGTCCTAGGCGCGGGTGGAGCCGCCCGGCGCCGCTGCGCCGGCGGCCTCCCCCGACCCGGCCTCCGGCGCGTCCTCCGCCCGGCCCTCGCCCAGCTCCTCCTCCTTGGACCCGGTCGCGGTCCACGAGGCGCAGAACAGCAGCAGCTTGGCGGAGAAGTTGATCCACAGGAGCAGCGCGATCGGCACGCCGAACGCGCCGTACATGCTCTTGCCCGCGACCCCCTTCATATAGCTGCCGAGCAGCAGCTTGAGCAGCTCGAAGCCGACCGCGCCGATCAGGGCCGCGACCACGAGCCGGCGCCGGGGCGGCTCCACCCCGGGCAGCAGCGACAGCAGATAGAGGATCAGCAGGAAGTCGGCGAGGACCGCCACCGCCAGGGCGGCGATCTGGAGCAGGATGCCGCCCACGCCGCCGTGGGAGATGCCGAGCCGGTCGGCGCTCCAGCCGACGGCCGTCGTCCCTACGGTGGAGACCGCGAGGGTGGCGAGCGCCGCGCCCCCGAGGCCGACCAGCAGCACGGCGTCCTTGAGCTTGGCGACGACCGGGTTGGCCTCCTGGACGTCGTCCAGCTCCCAGACCGCGCGCAGGCACTCCCGCATCGAGCCGATCCAGCCGACACCCGTGAACAGCAGCAGCGCACCGGCCACCAGACCGACCGTGCCCGCGTTGGCGACCAGGGTGTCGATGCCGAGCTGGTCGGAGATGCCCGGCACCTGCTCGGCGAGCTTGTCCTTGATGGTGTCCAGCTGCTTGTCGCTCAGCAGCGCGGCCGCGATCGCCGCGCCGACCGCGATCAGCGGGAAGAGCGCCAGGAAGCTGATGAAGGTGATCGCGGCGGCGAGCCTGGCCCAGTGGACCTTCTCCAGCCGCTCGTAGGAGCGCCAGGCGTGCGTCTCCATCAGCCGGGAGACGAGCGGCCCGACGACGGGGAGTTTCTTGAGCCAGTCCATGAACGTACGCGTACCCTTCCGCGCCCGGAAAACCTGCGGGTCGCACCGAGGACTCTTCCGGACGCGTCCGGAAGGCCTACCCCTCGTCCTGGTGACACGCGATCCATCACCCATTCCGGTGAGTGCTGTAACAAAGGTGACGAATGGGTTTTCCCGGACGATACGCCCGGGGCTACGGTCACGGGCATGTCCGTCGACACGGTGTCCTTGACCGGCTGGGGCCGCACCGCCCCGACCACCGCCGTACGGTTTCGCCCCCGTACGTACGAGGAGGCGGCTGCCGTGGTCCGCGGCCGCGGGCCCCGGGGCGCCCTGGCCCGGGGGCTCGGGCGGGCGCCCGGTGACGCGGCGCAGAACGCGGGCGGCTCGGTGCTCGACATGACCGGCCTGGACCGGGTCCGCGCCCTGGACGAGGAGGCGGCGACGGTCCGCTGCGACGCGGGGGTGACCCTGGACCGGCTGCTGCGGATCCTGCTGTCGCGCGGCCTGTTCCTGCCGGTCGTGCCCGGGACCGGCAGGATCACGGTGGGCGGCGCGATCGGCTCCGACGTGCACGGCCAGGACCACCCGGGGGCCGGTTCGCTCGCCCGGCACGTGGACGCACTCGAGCTCCTCACCGCCGACGGCGAGGTGCGTACGGTGACGCCGGGCACCGCCCTCTTCGACGCGACCACCGGCGGCCTGGGGCTGACCGGGGTGATCCTCTCCGCCGCCCTCCGGCTGAAGCGCGTGACCACCCCGCTGGTCTCCGTCTCCACCGAGCGGGCCACGGACCTGGACGACCTGCTGGCCCGCTTCACGGCGGCCGGGAGTGATCGGTCGCCGTACGCCTCCGCCTGGATCGACCTGCTCGCCCGGGGCCGGGCGACCGGACGCGGGGTCCTCACCCGAGGGGAGCACGCGCCCTCTTCCGTACTACCGGCGCACGCCCGGCGCACGATGCGCGCCCCGCGCACGGTCGAGCCGGACCGCCGCCCCACCGGGCCGCTCCTCCCCGGAGGGCTGCTGGGCCGGACCGCCACCGCCCTCCTCAACGAGGTCCGCTACCGGAGTGCGCCCCGCGCCCGGACCGGCGAGCTACGCACCACCGCCGCCTTCTTCCACGCCTCGGATGCGCTCCCCGACGCGAACCGGCTGTACGGCCGCGCCGGGCTCGTGCGCTACCGGTTCACCGTCGGGTACGGGCAGGAGGAGACGCTGCACCGCGTCGTGCGGCGGATCTCGGCGCGGCGCTGCCCCGCGTTCCGGGCCGAACTCCAGCGGTTCGGCGCCGCGGGCGCGGGCCTGCTGTCGTTCCCGGCGCCCGGCTGGACGCTCGCCGTCGACCTGCCCGCCGCCCTGCCCGGCCTCGCCCGCTTCCTGGACGGCCTCGACGACGAGGTGGCGGCCGCCGGCGGCCGGGTCTGCCTGGCGCAGGACGCGCGGATGCGGCCGGAGACGGCGGCCGCGATGTACCCGGGGCTCGGCGCGTTCCGGGAGCTGCGGGCGGAGCTGGACCCGACGGGGGCGTTCCGCTCGGACCTGGCCCGCCGGCTCGCCCTGTGACGTACCCACCTCGCCTCCACCCCTTGAACAGGAGTGTTCCGTGAAGGACGCCTTCGGTGCCCCGCAGTCCCTGCTCGTCCTCGGCGGCACCTCCGAGATCGCCCTCGCCACCGCGCGCCGCCTGATCGCCCTGCGCACCCGCCGGGTCTGGCTGGCGGGCCGCCCCTCCCCCGCCCTGGACGCGGCCGCCGTCGAACTGCGCGACCGGGGCGCCGACGTCCGTACGGTCGCCTTCGACGCGCTGGACCCCGGCGCGCACGAGGAGGTGCTGGGCAAGGTCTTCGCGGAGGGCGACATCGATGTGGTGCTGATGGCGTTCGGGATCGCCGGGGACCAGGCGCGCGACGAGGAGGAACCGCTGGCCGCCGTCCGGGTCGCCCAGACCAACTACACCGGGGCGGTCTCCGCCGGGCTGGTGTGCGCGGGCGCACTCCAGGCGCAGGGGCACGGTTCGCTGGTGGTGCTGTCCTCGGTCGCCGGGGAGCGCGCCCGGCGGGCCGACTTCATCTACGGCTCCAGCAAGGCAGGGCTCGACACCTTCGCCCAGGGGCTCGGGGACGCGCTCCAGGGCACCGGCGTACAGGTGATGGTCGTGCGCCCCGGCCCCGTACGGACCCGGGCCCTGGCCGGGCGGCCGGAGCAACCGCTCTCCACCACCCCGGAGGCGGTCGCCGGGGCGATCGTGACGGGGCTGCGGCGACGCTCGGAGACGGTGTGGGTGCCCGGTTCGCTGCGGGTGGTGATGTCGGCGCTGCGGCACGCGCCACGCCCGCTGTTCCGCCGTCTGCCGCTGTGATCACCGGCAGACGGGGTCGGACCGGCAGCAGGGGTCAAGGGCGAAGGGACGGCGCGTCGACCGAGTAGCCGCCCTGGGCCGGGACGGCGGGGGTGCCTCCGCCGGAGCCGAACGGGAAGTCCCGGAGCTTGCGCCAGACGGCGTCCGCGCCCTGTTCGTACAGGGCGAAGGAACCGCAGGTCCAGGCCGCCTCGTAGTCGGCGAGCTCCGCGTACGCCCGGTCCATCGCCTCTTCGGAGATGCCGTGCGCCACGGTGACGTGCGGGTGGTACGGGAACTGGAGCTCCCGCACCAGCGGCCCCGAGGCGTCCCGGACCCGCTTCTGGAGCCAGGAGCAGGCCGAGGCGCCCTCCACGACCTGGACGAAGACCACCGGCGAGAGCGGCCGGAATGTGCCGGTGCCGGAGAGCCGCATCGGGAAGGGGCGGCCGGCCGTGGCGATCTTGTCGAGGTGCGCCTCGATCGCCGGCAGGTCGGCCGCCTCCGCCTCGGTCGGCGGCATGAGGGTGACATGGGTGGGAATGCCGTACGCGGCAGGGTCCCCGAAGCCGGCGCGCCGCTCCTGGAGCAGGCTGCCGTAGGGCTCCGGGACCGCGATCGAAACGCCGAGCGTTACGGTCCCCACGTCGTTCTCCTCAATCGTCGATGGTCGGTTTCCGGCCTTGCGCCGCGACCTGCCGCCGCAAGTGTGGCCCCTGGGGCCGTGATCTCGCCAGAGTCCTTGGACTCAGTGCTTCGCGGGCAGGAAGCCCATCCGGTCGTACGTCTGCGCCAGGGTCTCGGCGGCGACGGCCCTGGCCTTCTCCGCTCCCTTGGCCAGGATGGAGTCCAGCGTCTCCGGGTCGTCCAGATATTCCTGGGTGCGGAGCTGGAAGGGGGTGACGAATTCCACCATGGCCTCGGCCAGGTCGGTCTTCAGTGCCCCGTACCCCTTGCCCGCGTACTTCCCCTCCAGATCCTCGATCGTGCTGCCGGAGAGGGTGGAGAGGATCGTGAGCAGGTTGCTGACGCCCGGCTTCTTCTCCTCGTCGAAGCGGATCACCGTGTCGGTGTCGGTGACCGCGCTCTTGACCTTCTTGGCCGTGGCCTTCGGGTCGTCGAGGAGGTTGATGAGCCCCTTCGGCGTGGAGGCCGACTTGCTCATCTTGACCGCCGGGTCCTGGAGGTCGTAGATCTTCGCCGTCTCCTTGAGGATGTACGGCGCGGGGATGGTGAACGTCTGTCCGAACCGGCCGTTGAACCGCTCCGCGAGATCGCGGGTCAGCTCGATGTGCTGGCGCTGGTCCTCGCCCACCGGGACCTGGTTGGCCTGGTAGAGGAGGATGTCGGCGACCTGGAGCACGGGGTAGGTGAAGAGACCGACGGTGGCGCGGTCGGCGCCCTGCTTGGCGGACTTGTCCTTGAACTGCGTCATCCGGGAGGCCTCGCCGAAGCCGGTGAGGCAGTTCATCACCCAGCCGAGCTGCGCGTGCTCGGGCACATGGCTCTGGACGAAGAGCGTGCACCGCTCGGGGTCCAGACCGGCCGCGAGGAGCTGCGCCACGGCGAGCCGGGTGTTGGCCCGCAGCTCGGCGGGGTCCTGCGGCACCGTGATCGCGTGCAGGTCCACGACCATGTAGAAGGCGTCGTGCGTCTCCTGGAGCGCCACCCACTGGCGCACCGCGCCCAGGTAGTTGCCGAGGTGGAACGAGCCGGCGGTGGGCTGGATCCCGGAGAGCACACGGGGCCGGGCGGGCGCGCCGGTGCGGCCCGTCTGCGGCTGGTCGGTGGAGAGCGCGGAACGATCAGAGGCCATGGGCCCATTGTCTCAGGTGCGGGGGCGATCCCCGGCAGCCGGTGCGGGGCGCAGCGGGGGCGCACCCGCTCGGGTGCCGGTCCGCTCACGCCCCGGGAGCGCGGACCTGAGACGAAGCGCACATTCCGGCCGCCGGAGCGCGCGCGGGCGGGCGCGAGGGTGGGCACGGGAGACGTACGCGGGCGGGCGCGAGGGTGGGCACGGGAGAAGCGCGCGGGCGGGCGCGCCGGAGAGTGCAGGTTTCCCTGCGCCGGATGCGACCGACGATACAAAGTGGGCACCACCCCCGCCCACGCCGTACGACGAACGGAGATCCCGTGTCTGCCACGGAAACCGCCATCGCCTCCGCCGAGGCGCACAGCGCGCACAACTACCACCCGTTGCCGGTCGTCGTGGCCTCGGCGGAGGGTGCCTGGATGACCGATGTCGAGGGGCGCCGCTACCTCGATCTGCTCGCCGGGTACTCGGCGCTCAACTTCGGTCACGGCAACCGCCGGCTGATCGACGCGGCCAGGGCCCAGCTGGAGCGGGTGACGCTGACCTCCCGGGCCTTCCACCACGACCGGTTCGCCGACTTCTGTACGGAGCTGGCCGCGCTGTGCGGCATGGAGATGGTGCTCCCGATGAACACCGGGGCGGAGGCGGTGGAGACGGCGGTGAAGACCGCCCGGAAGTGGGGCTACCGGGTCAAGGGCGTCCCGGACGGGATGGCGAAGATCATCGTGGCCTCGGACAACTTCCACGGCCGCACGACGACGATCATCAGCTTCTCCACGGACCCGGAGGCGAGGGCCGACTACGGCCCGTACACCCCGGGGTTCGAGATCGTGCCGTACGGGGATCTCACCGCGCTCCGGGAGGCGATGACGGAGAACACCGTGGCGGTGCTGATCGAGCCGATCCAGGGTGAGGCTGGCGTGCTGGTGCCGCGGGCCGGCTATCTGCCCGGGGTGCGGGAGCTGACGCGGGAGCGGAACGTGCTCTTCATCGCGGACGAGATCCAGTCGGGGCTGGGGCGTACCGGGAAGACGTTCGCGCTGGAGCACGAGGGCGTGGTCCCGGACATGTACGTGCTGGGCAAGGCGCTCGGCGGCGGGGTGGTGCCGGTGTCGGCCGTCGTCTCCTCGGCGGGCATCCTCGGGGTGTTCAAGCCGGGCGAGCACGGCTCCACCTTCGGCGGGAACCCGCTGGCGTGCGCGGTGGCGCTGGAGGTGATCGCGATGCTGCGGACCGGCGAGTACCAGGAGCGGGCCGCCGAGCTGGGCGACCATCTGCACCGGGAGCTGGGGCTGCTGGCCGGGGGCGGCGCGGTGGAGACCGTACGCGGCCGGGGGCTGTGGGCGGGCGTCGACATCGCGCCCGCCCTCGGCACCGGCCGGGAGATCTCGGAGCGGCTGATGGAGGAGCGGGTGCTGGTGAAGGACACCCACGGCTCGACGATCCGGATCGCGCCGCCGCTGGTGATCTCCAAGGAGGACCTGGACTGGGGGCTGGACCGGCTGCGGACGGTGCTCAGCGCCTGAGCCGCTCCCGTACAGGTCTCATCCCGTACAGGTCTCATCCCGTACAGGTCTCAGAGGATGACGTGGGGCAGGAAGCGGGCGTACTCGTCCGTGACCGGCCCCGCCGATTCCCGGATGCCGAGCCCCGCCGCCTCGTCCTGAACCACCCACGCCCCGAGCACCACCCGGTTGCCGTCGATGTCGGGCAGCGGCGCCAGCTCCTGGTAGCAGCACGGCTCCTCGCGGAGGACGGGCGGGGAGCCGGGCCCGTGCAGGTCGACCCCGGCGCCCTCGCGGCCCAGCAGCGGCTTGGAGACGTACCCCGCCCCGCCGGGCCCGGCCAGCTCGCGGGGGCCGTCGAGATAGGCGGGGAGCAGGTTCGGGTGGTCCGGGTACAGCTCCCACAGGATCGCGAGCAGCGCCTTGTTGGAGAGCAGCATCTTCCAGGCGGGCTCGATCCAGCAGGTGGTGCCGGAGCCGCCGCCGTTGTCGAGGGTGTCCAGCACCTGCGGCCCGAAGCGGTCCGTGGTCAGCCACTCCCAGGGGTAGAGCTTGAAGCAGCTGCGCAGGAACCGGAGCCGGTCGTCGACGAACCGCCCGCTCAGCCGGTCCCAGCCGATGTCCTCCACCGACAGGGCCTCCGTGTCGAGCCCGGCCTGCTGAGCGGTCTCGCGCAGGTACGCCACCGTCATCAGGTCCTCGCCGGCCTCGTCGCCCTCCGAGTGCGCGAAGTGCAGCGGGCCCGGCGGCAGCAGACGCGCCTGCCGCTTCCACGCGTCGACCAGCCGCTCGTGCAGCGAGTTCCACTGGTCGGCGCCGGGGAACCGCTCCTCCATCCAGAACCACTGCGGGCTCGCCGCCTCCACCAGGGAGGTCGGGGTGTCGGCGTTGTACTCCAGCATCTTCGCCGGACCGCTGCCGTCGTAGCGCAGGTCGAACCGCCCGTACAGGGAGGGCAGTTCGTCCCGGCGGCGCCAGGACTCGGCGACCAGGGAGGCCAGGCGCGGATCGGTGATGCCGAGCTCGGCGAAACGATCCTGCTCCACGATGTGCGCGGCGGCGGCCAGGCACATCGTGTGCAGCTCCTCCACGGTCTCCTCCAGCGCCTCCACCTCGGGCAGCGAGAAGACGTAGTAGGCGCTCTCGTCCCAGTAGGGGCGCAGCGAACCGTCGGGGTAGCGGGTGAGCGGATAGACGAGCCCCTGGGACTCGACGGTCTCCTGCCAGCCGGGGCGCGGCTCGATGGTGCGGCGCTCCACCGCGCTCAGCCCCCGCCCGACCTGGTGCAGCCGAAGCCGCCCCGGTCGACCGCCGACTTGTCGAAGCTGCCGCCCTGGACCTTGCCGTCGTAACTGCTGGTGGAGCCGCCGTAGTAGTACGAGCCCCGGCCGCCGCTTCCGCCGGAGCCGCCGCTGGAGCCCCGGCACTCGTAACTGGGCAGGGTTTCGCGGGTCGACCGGTCGGCGCAGCGCCGGTCCGGTTCCGATCCGCAGGATGTGATCGTCAGGGCGAGCAGCCCCATGCCGCCGAGCACGACCGTGCTCGACCTCAGCCTTCGCTTGGCCATGTTCGGTTCTCCCCCGTGCGCCGTGCTGGTCGTGCGCCGTACTGCTTGTCAGAATAGTTGTACGGTGCGCCGGTTCGGAAGCCGAAGGCGAGGGGCCGTCGCCCGCCGCCCGGTACATTCCCTTTGTGCTCCTGGGGATGATCTGCGCGCTCGGTGCCGCCCTCTGCTACGGGACGGCCTCCGTCCTCCAGGCGATCGCCGCACGGGCCGCCACCCGGCCCGGCTCCGGTGCGGGCGTGGACCCCGCGCTGCTGCTGCGGGCGGTGCGGCAGTGGCGTTACGTCGCCGGACTCGCCCTGGACGGCCTGGGCTTCGTGCTCCAGATCGTCGCCCTGCGCGCGCTGCCGATCTACGCCGTGGGGGCGGCGCTCGCCGCGTCGCTCGCGGTCACGGCGGTGGTCGCGGCCCGGCTGCTGGCGGTCCGGCTGAGCCCGACGGAGTGGGCGGCGGTGGCGGTGGTCTGCGCCGGGCTCGGGATGCTGGGGCTGGCCTCGGGCCAGGAGGGCGACCTGCCGGGCCCTTCGTTGCTGCCGTGGGCGGTTCCCGCCGCCGCGCTGGGGGTGCTGGTGCTGGGCGCGGTGGGCGGGCGGCTGCCGACGCGGGCGCGGTCGCTGGCGCTGGGCCTGGGGGCCGGGTTCGGCTTCGGGGTGGTGGAGGTGGCGGTGCGGCTGGTCGACGACGTGTCGCCGGGGGCGCTGGTGCGGAACCCGGCGGCGTACGGGCTGCTGCTGGGCGGGGCGGCGGCGTTCCTGCTGCTGACGTCGGCGCTGCAGAAGGGGTCGGTGACCACGGCGACGGCGGGGATGGTGCTCGGGGAGACGGTGGGCCCGGCGCTGGTGGGGGTGGTCTGGCTGGGCGACGGGACCCGGGCGGGGCTGGGGTGGCTGGCCGTCACCGGCTTCGTGGTGGCGGTGGCGGGGTCGCTGGCGCTGGCCCGGTTCGGTGAGGCGCCGGAGCCCGAGCCGGAGCAGCTGTCGCCGTAGCTGTAGCTGTAGCTGTAGCTGTAGGACCTGTTACGGCAGCACCCGGCACAGCGCGTCCAGCGCGCCCGCCCAGGCGCTCTCCGACGGTGAGCCGTAGCCGATCACCAGCGCGTCGCGGCCGGCCGGGGCGTCGGGGTGCCGGTAGGTGGCGAGGCCCTCAAGGCGCAGGCCCTGGAAGGCCGCCGCCTGGACCACCGAACGCTCGGTGCCCGGGGGGAGTTCGAGGACCGCGTGCAGCCCGGCCGCGATGCCGCTGACCTCGATGCCCGGCGCGCGTTCGGCGAGCGCCGCGACGAGCTGGTCGCGGCGGCGCCGGTAGCGCAGCCGCATGGAGCGCACATGCCGGTCGTACGCCCCCGAGGCGATGAACTCCGCGAGCGTCAGCTGGTCGAGGGTGCCGGACATCCAGTCCGACGGGCCCTTCGCCGCCAGGACCTCCGCCACCAGGCCCCGGGGCAGCACCATCCAGCCCAGGCGCAGGGCGGGGGCGAGCGACTTGGAGGCGGTGCCGAAATAGACGACCCGCTCGGGGTCGAGGCCCTGGAGGGCGCCCACAGGTTGCCTGTCGTACCGGAACTCCCCGTCGTAGTCGTCCTCCAGGACCAGCCCGCCGGTGGAGCGGGCCCAGTCGACGGCGGCGGCGCGCCGGTCCGGGTGGAGGGGCACGCCGGTGGGGAACTGGTGCGCCGGGGTGAGCAGGACCGCCCCCGTACCGCGCATCGCGGCCAGCTCCCCGGTCCGCGAGCCGAGGTGGTCCAGCTCCAGGCAGGGAGTGGCGAGACCGGTGGAGGTGATGAGGTCGCGGTGCAGGTCGAGCCCGTACGACTCGACGGCGAGCTCCCGCACCCGGCGGCCGCGCAGGACCGTGCCCAGCAGCATCAGCCCGTGGACGAAGCCGGAGCAGATCACGATGCGTTCCGGGTCGGCGTAGACCCCGCGCGAGCGGGCCAGGTACTCGGCCAGCACCGTGCGCAGTTCGACGCGCCCGCGCGGGTCGCCGTAGTCGAACACCTCGTCGGGCGCGGCGGTGAGCGCCTTGCGGGCGGCGCGGAGCCAGGCGGTGCGCGGGAAGGACGACACGTCCGGGGAGCCCGCCTTCAGGCTGTGGCCGGTACGCGGGCGGGCCGGCCGGGTGCGGGCCGCCACCGGGTCCGCCCGGCGGGGCGCGGACCGCTGCGCGACCCGGGTCCCCGAGCCCTGGCGGGCGGTGAGCCAGCCCTCGGCGACGAGTTCGGCGTAGGCGTCGGCGACCGTGTTGCGGGCGATGCCCAGGTCGGCGGCGAGCGCCCGGGAGGACGGCAGCCGGGTGCCGGGGGCCAGCCGCCCGCTGCGCACCGCCTCCCGCAGGGCCTCCATCAGCCCGCTCCGGAGCCCCGTACCGCCGACCGGTTCCAGGTGCAGGTCGGCGCCGAAAGTGGCCCAGGAATCCGTCATGGGAATGGACCATACCGGGGTGCCATCGGGGCCGTAGCGTCGTCCTCATGACCTCGACGCACGAACACCACCACGCACCGGCCGGCCTGTCCCCCGAGGAGCCGCCCCGGATCTCCGTCTCCCAGCTCCTCCCGGACGTCTACAAGGCGATGATCCGGCTCGACATCGCCGCCCGGAAGGGCCTGGACCCCGTCCTGGTCGAGCTGGTGAAGATCCGGGCCTCGCAGCTCAACCAGTGCGCGTTCTGCCTGGACATGCACAGCAAGGACGCGCTCGCGGCGGGCGAGTCCGTCGAGCGGATCGTCCAGCTCAGCGCCTGGCGGGAGTCGCGGCACTTCTACACGGAGAAGGAGCTGGCGGCGCTCGCCCTGACCGAGGCCGTCACGGTGCTCACCGACGGGTTCGTCCCGGACGAGGTGTACGCGGAGGCGGCCGGGCACTTCGAGGAGAACGAGCTGGCCCAGCTGATCGCCGCCATCACGGTGATCAACGCCTGGAACCGCTTCGGCGTCACCGGCCGGCTGACCCCCGGGCACTACACGCCGGGCGACTTCAAGAGCTGACCACGCGCGAGCGCCCCCGGCAGCGGATGCTGCCGGGGGCGCTCGACGTACCGCGGGTGCGGGTGCGGCTCAGATGAGGCCGAGCTCGCGGACCGCGTCGCGCTCCTCGGTGAGCTCCTGGACGGAGGCGTCGATGCGCTTGCGGGAGAACTCGTTGATGTCCAGGCCCTGGACGATCTCGTACTTGCCGTCCTTCGTGGTGACCGGGAAGGAGGAGATGATGCCCTCGGGGACGCCGTAGGAGCCGTCCGACGGGATGCCCATCGAGGTCCAGTCGCCGTCGGCGGTGCCGTTGACCCAGGTGTGCACGTGGTCGATGGCGGCGTTGGCGGCCGAGGCGGCGGAGGACGCGCCACGGGCCTCGATGATCGCGGCGCCGCGCTTGGCGACGGTCGGGATGAAGGTGTCGGCGAGCCACACCTCGTCGTTGACGGTCACGGCGGCGTTCTTGCCGGCGATCTCCGCGTGGAAGATGTCCGGGTACTGGGTGGCCGAGTGGTTGCCCCAGATCGTCAGCTTCTTGATGTCGGAGACGGCGGCGCCGGTCTTGGCGGCCAGCTGCGAGATCGCGCGGTTGTGGTCGAGGCGGGTCATCGCGGTGAAGCGCTCGGCCGGTACGTCCGGGGCGGCGGCCTGCGCGATGAGCGCGTTGGTGTTGGCCGGGTTGCCGACGACGAGGACCTTGATGTCGTCCGCGGCGTTGTCGTTGATGGCCTTGCCCTGCGGCTTGAAGATGCCGCCGTTGGCGGCGAGCAGGTCGCCGCGCTCCATGCCCTTGGTACGCGGGCGGGCGCCGACGAGCAGGGCCACGTTCGCACCGGCGAAGCCGACGTTCGGGTCGTCGGTGATCTCGATGCCGCGCAGCAGCGGGAAGGCGCAGTCGTCGAGCTCCATCGCGGTGCCCTCGGCGGCCTTGAGGCCCTGCGGGATCTCCAGGAGGCGCAGGTTGACCGGCACGTCCGGGCCGAGCAGGTGGCCGGAGGCGATGCGGAAGAGCAGCGCGTAGCCGATCTGGCCGGCAGCGCCGGTCACGGTGACATTCACGGGAGTGCGGGTCATGGCGGTCTCCGTTAGACAGCTGGCGGTGGGGGTCCCGGCCCCTGGTGCCGGACCCTGGTGCGGGAGACCCCTTCGCGCCCCGATGAATCGTCCGACGAAATCTTCCGACGAATCTTGACGTGAAGAGATATCCGGCGGCCAGGCTATCGGACCCGGACGGGGCGGACCGCCCGGCCCCCTGTGGCGCCGCGCACAACCGGTCACGCCCCGCATGCGGGAGGCCCGCTACGTGGTGCAGCCCTTCGTGCCCGCGGTGAGCGTCGCGCAGGCCTTCGCGTCGGCCGCCTTCCGCACCGCGACCATCGGCGTGTACGCCTCCGTGACCGTGACCGCGCCGTTCTGCGCGTCCGCCGCCGCGCCCCCGGTGATCGTCACGGTGTCGCCGGTCCCCGCCTCGGTGAGGCGGGCCCAGGCGGCGGAGCAGACCTCGCTGTACCGGACCTCGACGCGGGCGGTGCCGACCTGGGCGGTGGACACCGTACGGGCGTGGTCGCCGCCGCACCCCATCTCGTCGGGGTTCTGCCCGGCGCAGTCGGCGCCCTGGCACTCGACGCCTGCGGGCGGTTCGGGGGCGGGCTCCTCGGTGGGGGCCTCGCTCGTGGGGGCGGCCGTCGGGGCCGGCGGGGCGGCCTTGGCGGGCTCGTCGCCGCTGGGCGCGAGCATCAGCGCTCCGACGATGACGATGACCGCTCCGGCCGCGCCGACGGCGAGCGTGATCGCATTGCTGCGGCCGCCGGCCGCCCGGCCGGACACACCGCCGCCACGCCGGGCGTCCGCCTGCGGTCCGCCCTGGCGCTGCTGCGGGACCGGGGGGACGGTTCCGCGCCGGGAGGGGACGAAGGGGGCGCGCCCGTCGGTGCGGTGGGGATCGGAGTCGTGGGGGTCGGGGCGGTGGAGGCCGGAGCCGTACGGATCGGGGCGGTACGGGTCGGAGCCGTACGCGTCGAAGCTGTGGACACGCTCGGCCAGCTCCCACATGGCCGTGAGGTGGTGCTGCGGGGTGCCCGTCGCATCGGCGAGGGCCACGACGGCGCGGCGCGGGGGGAGGTTCCGGCCGCTCAAGTACCGCTCCCAGGACGTCTCGTCGAACCCGGTGCGGTCGGCCAGCGCGGTGGTGTTCAGCCCGCTGCGTTCCACGATCAGGCTCAGCTGGCTCGCGAACTCCCTTATGTGCGGGTCGAGTTCCTCGGGTAGTGCCTTCCAATGAGGCATCGCGCCCCCCTTTTTCTGTTCTCCCCGGTGCGTCCCCCGGACCGGTCCGGTCTTCGTCTCTTCGCCCGTAGCGCCGTGACAGCCCGTAGCGCCGTGACAGTCTGCCATCGTTGCGCGGCGATCACACCGTGCCGGAATGGTCACTTCCGTGCCACAGGCCCCAGGCGAGCCTTGTAGCGGCCTTCCGTGTCCATGACGCTTGAGCACGGGACCGTGCCGTCCGTCCCTCCTCGGGGGTGGGGACGGACGGCCCGGGTCCTGCCGCGCTAGCGGATCGTGAAGCGGACCGCGTTCTCCAGGATCGGCACGTCCAGCCACGGATTCGGCTGCGCGACCAGCGCGAGCAGCACGATCAGGGTGCCCATCAGCCCGTACGTCACCAGGTCGGTGAAGCGGGAGCGCACCGCGAGCATGCCGACCGCCGGCACCACCCAGCGCAGCACCGCTCCGGCGATCAGCGCCGCGCCGATCAGGATGGCGCCGATACGGAACGCCTCGGCGAACGGGTCCAGGGCGACGATCAGCAGACCGGCGCCCGCCGTGCCGAGCACGGTGAGCAGCGGCCACTGCCGGGCCGGGGCTGGCGCGTCGCCCGAGGCGGCGCGGCCGCCGCCCTCGGGGCGGGCGGTGTCCCGCGTGAAGAGCGGGAACCGCCGGGTCTTGCGGGGGGCCGACGCCTTGCCGTCCGGCTCCGGGCTCCCGGGCTCGGCGGAGGCGCTGTCCGGCTCGGCGGTGCCGGACGCAGTGGAGCCGCTGCCCGCTTCGGCGCGCGCGGGTTCCGAGGTGCCGCCGTCCGGCTCCGCGGTGCCACTGTCCGGCTCTGCGGTGCCGCCGTCCGGCTCCGCGCGTGCGGGCTCCGCGGTGCCGCCCGCCGCGGCCGCGGCGGGCGCCCCCTCGGCCGCCGGGCCCGCGGGGGCCGGGTCGGCCGGACTCGTACCAGCACCCATGGGGTTCCCTCCGGATCCGGCCGTCAGCCCGCGGCAGCCGCGTCGGCGGCCTCGGCCGCGGTCCGCTCGGCCGCCTCGACCACGTTGACCAGCAGCTGGGCGCGGGTCATCGGGCCCACACCGCCGGGGTTCGGGGCGACCCAGGCCGCCACCTCGCGGACCCCCGGGTGCACATCGCCGACGATCTTGCCGTTCTCGTCCCGGCTGACGCCGACGTCGAGCACGGCCGCGCCCGGCTTGACGTCCTCGGGCTTGATCAGGTGCTGCACCCCGGCGGCGGCGACGATGATGTCGGCCTGGCGCAGGTGCGAGGAGAGGTCCCGGGTGCCGGTGTGGCACTGGGTCACCGTGGCGTTCTCCGACTTACGGGTCAGCAGCAGCGGGATCGACCGGCCGATGGTGACACCGCGTCCGACGACCACCACGTGCGCCCCGTTGATCTCCACGCCGTGCGCGCGGAGCAGCTGGACGACGCCCTGCGGGGTGCACGGCAGCGGGCCGGTCTCGTTGAGGACGAGGCGGCCGAGGCTCATCGGGTGCAGCCCGTCGGCGTCCTTCTCCGGGTCCATCAGCTCCAGGACCCGGTTGGTGTCGATGCCCTTGGGCAGCGGCAGCTGGACGATGTAACCCGTGCACTCCGGGTCGGCGTTGAGCTCCCGTACGACGTCCTCGATCTCCTCCTGGGTGGCGGTGTCGGGGAGTTCGCGCTGGATGGAGCCGATGCCGACCTCGGCACAGTCGCGGTGCTTGCCGTTCACGTACCAGCGGCTGCCCGGGTCGTCCCCGACGAGCAGGGTTCCGAGGCCGGGGGTGATCCCCTGCGCCTTGAGGGCCGCCACACGGACGGTCAGATCGGATTTGATCGCGGCAGCGGTGGCCTTGCCATCGAGAATCTGGGCAGTCATGGACCCATCCTCGCGGATGACCCCGCCCGCATACCAATTGCCTGTGCCCCGCCTCTGACCGAGATTGCACTTGCACAACGTCCGGGGCCCCGGGCTGGACAAACGCGGGTCGTGCTTATAACGATGAAGGCCGCGGTTGTACGGGGGGCGGGCCGCTGAACGTCGTCCTTCCTCCGTGTGGCCATCCGTCCCCACACGTCTGTTGAAGGAACACCCCAATATGAGCTTCGGCGACCCCAACAACCCGTACGGGCAGCAGCCCGGCCAGCCTCCCCAGGGACCGCCGCAGGGGCAGCCGGGCTACGGCTACCCGCAGCAGGCTCCGCAGGGCGTCCCGCAGCAGGGCTACGGCTATCCGCAGCAGCAGCCGGGGTACCCGCCGCAGACGGGGTACCCGCAGCAGCCCGGCCAGCCCTACGGCGGCGGTATGCCGGAGCTGGCGCACTGGGGCCTCCGGGCGGGCGGGCTGATCATCGACGGCCTGATCATCGGCGCGCCGTACCTCCTCCTCGTCGGCATCGGCGGCGCCATGGGTGACGCGGCGGGCGGCATACTCGCCCTGCTCGGCTTCCTCGTGATGATCGGCCTCACCCTCTGGCAGCTGTACCAGGAGGGCACCACCGGCCAGACGATCGGCAAGAAGGCCGTGGGCATCCGCGTGCTGCGCGAGGCCGACGGCCGCCCGCTGGGCTTCGGTATGGCCTTCGTGCGCCGCCTGGCCCACTTCCTGGACAGCATCGCCTGCTACATCGGCTGGCTGTGGCCGCTGTGGGACGAGAAGAAGCAGACGTTCGCGGACAAGGTCTGCTCGTCGGTGGTCATCCGCTCCAAGTGACCCGAGCCGCTCCGCGCTCGCTTCGAAGGCCGCACCCGTCCACCGGGTGCGGCCTTCGCGCGTACGGCACCGGGCTCAGCCCTCCCGTACGCCCGGGATCTCCGCCGGCTCCGGCGTCGTACGCTCCATCACCACGAAGCTGCCGCCCCGGTGCTTGAGCCGGTAGCGCGCCTCGGGGTGGAGCTGCTCGGCGTACGCCACCGGGTCCTGGATCGGGCGTGACCAGCCGAAGTCCAGGTTGATGGCGACGATGTCCGGCGCGGTGCCGGGGGCTCCGCCGATCCAGTAGACGGT
The DNA here is from genome assembly GCF_000718135.1 of Streptomyces cyaneofuscatus. GTDB lineage: Bacteria > Actinomycetota > Actinomycetes > Streptomycetales > Streptomycetaceae > Streptomyces > Streptomyces cyaneofuscatus. The sequence continues at coordinate 535,024 of NZ_JOEM01000001.1, forward strand.
CCGGTCGGAGGTGAGGTGGGCCATGAGCGTGATGTCGGTCTCGACCCGCGTCCCGGCCGGGATGGCCTTCAGCGCCGCCCGGGCCGCTTCCGTACGGGCGTCGGTGCTGTAGGAGTCCGGGCGCAGCAGGTCGCGCAGCGGCAGGTGCTGGGTCAGGGCCACGGCGATCGCGACGGAGAGGGGGACGACGGTCTTCGCGTACGAGGCGAGCCAGGGGCGGTCCGATGCGCGGCTGCGGCGGACGCCGTCGGCCATGGCCAGGAAGAGCACCGGCATCAGGATGGCGCTGTAGTGCCAGACCATGCCCCAGTGGTTGCTGTCCTGGGAGAGCAGCCGCCAGCCGAGCGTGGGGACGATCAGCAGCGTCAGCGGCGAGCGCAGCGCCATGAACGCGGTGATGCCGACCAGGAAGACCAGCATCTCGATCTTGGTGGAGGAGTTCAGGACGCCGAGGACCGAGTCCAGCATCGAGACGTCCTGCTCGCCGTTCTTGTCGATCTTCTGCCAGTAGTCGTACGTCCCCGCGCTGCTGGCCGCCGGGATGAGGACCATGAGGGTGACCACGAAGGCGGCCACCCCGAACGCGGCGAGCAGCGCGCCCTGGAGGCGGCGCCCGTACACGAAGAGCAGGATGCCGACGACGGCGACGGTCGCGCCGAGGTCCTCCTTGACCAGGACCAGCGGCAGCGACCAGAGGAGCGCGGCCGTCCACCGTCGCAGGAGCAGCGCGCGGCAGACGAGGGCCAGCAGCGGGACGGCGAAGGCGATCTCGTGGAAGTCGGACTTCACCGCCTCCTGGATGCCCCAGGACAGTCCGTACGCGACGGTGACGCAGAGCCCCGAGCGGCCGCCGAGGAGCTGCTGCGTGGTGCGGCCGACGATGACCGCGCCCAGCGCGAAGAACGCGGCCTGCGCGAAGAGCAGGGACTCGGCGGAGGGCCAGAGCCAGTACAGGGGGGCCAGCAGCGCGACGATCGGGGAGAAGTGGTCGCCGAGGATCAGATAGCCGGGGCCCTTGATGTCGACGATCGGGGCACGGATGTCCGCGTACGCCCGGACCTCCTGCTCGAAGATCCCGAGGTCCCAGGAGGGCGAGCCGAACCGGCTGTACTGGAGGTAGGAGTAGAGGAAGTAGAGCCCGCACAGGACGGCGCCGGTGATCAGGTACGGCCGCAGGGGTACGCGTTCGGCGGTGGCGGGGTCCGGACCGGTGCGCTGCGTGGGCAGCAGCCGTCCCGCCTCCTCCACCAGGTCCGTTCCACTCTTGTTCAGCTCAAGCACGGTGACTGCCCCCGCTGGGATTTCCTGCTGTTCTTCGGACACGGCCGCTCATCGGATACGGCCGTTCATTAGAACAGAGCGGTGAAACGATTCCGTACGACGGACACGGGACAGGGGATACGGGATACCGGATACGGGACACGCCCCGAGGCCGCACCCCGCGCGGGGGTGCGGCCTCGGGGCGTGCGCGTGCCGGTCAGTGGAAGAAGTGGCGCGTCCCGGTGAAGTACATCGTGACGCCCGCCTTCTTCGCGGCCTCGATCACCAGCTCGTCGCGGACGGAGCCGCCGGGCTGGGCGACCGCCTTGATGCCGGCGGCGGTGAGGATCTCCAGCCCGTCCGGGAACGGGAAGAAGGCGTCGGACGCGGCGTACGCACCGGCCGCCCGCTCGGCGCCCGCCCGCTCGACGGCGAGCTTCGCGGAGTCGACGCGGTTGACCTGGCCCATGCCGACGCCGACCGAAGCGCCGTCCTTGGCGAGCAGGATCGCGTTGGACTTGACGGCCCGGGACGCCTTCCAGGCGAAGGCCAGCTCCTTCAGCTCGGCCTCGGAGAGCGCGTCGCCGGTGGCGAGGGTCCAGTTGGCCGGGTCGTCGCCCTCGGCCTGGAGGCGGTCGGTGACCTGGAGGAGCGCCCCGCCGTCGATGTTCTTGACCTCGACCGTGGTGGCCGGGGCCCCGGGGGCGCGCAGCACGCGGATGTTCTTCTTGCGGGCCAGCACCTCGACGGCGCCGTCCTCGTAGGCCGGGGCGACGATGACCTCGGTGAAGATCTCCGCGACCTGCTCGGCCAGCTCGACCGTCACCGGGCGGTTGACGGCGATGACGCCGCCGAACGCCGAGAGCGGGTCGCAGGCGTGCGCCTTGCGGTGCGCCTCGGCGACGTCGTCACCGATGGCGATGCCGCACGGGTTGGCGTGCTTGATGATCGCGACGCACGGCTCGTCGTGGTCGTACGCGGCCCGGCGCGCGGCGTCGGTGTCCGTGTAGTTGTTGTACGACATCTCCTTGCCGTGCAGCTGCTCCGCCTCCGCCAGACCGCCGGTGCCCGAGGTGTAGAGGGCGGCGGGCTGGTGCGGGTTCTCGCCGTAGCGCAGGACGCTCTTACGGGTGAGGGCGTCGCCCAGGAACTCCGGGAGGCCCGAGTCGTCGGCGGGCGCGTAGCCGTCCACGAACCAGGAGGCCACGGCCACGTCGTAGGCGGCGGTGTGCTGGAACGCCTCGGCGGCGAGCCGCTTGCGGGCGGTGAGGTCGAAGCCGCCCGCCTTGACGGCCGCGAGGACGTCCGCGTACCGCTCCGGGCTGGTGACCACGGCGACGGAGGGGTGGTTCTTGGCGGCGGCGCGGACCATGGAGGGGCCGCCGATGTCGATCTGCTCCACGCACTCGTCGTCGGAGGCCCCCGAGGCGACGGTCTCCTTGAACGGGTAGAGGTTCACGACCACCAGGTCGAAGGGCTCGAAGCCGAGCTCGTCGAGCTGCTCGCGGTGGGCGTCCAGGCGGAGGTCGGCGAGGATGCCGGCGTGGACGCGGGGGTGGAGCGTCTTGACGCGGCCGTCCAGGCACTCGGGGAAGCCGGTGAGCTCCTCGACCTTGGTGACCGGTACTCCGGCGGCGGCGATCTTCCCGGCGGTGGAGCCGGTGGAGACGAGTTCGACGCCCGCCTCGTGCAGACCGCGGGCGAGGTCTTCGAGCCCCGTCTTGTCGTAGACACTGACCAGGGCGCGGCGGATGGGCTTATTCACCGACATGACCGAGATGAACCTTTCGTCCCTCAATGCGATGGCCGTCACGGGCGATCCGCCCCACGGCCTCGACGAGCAGCGAGCGCTCGACTTCCTTGATGCGTTCATGGAGGGCGGCTTCGCCCTCCGGGGTGTCCTCCTCGGTCACCTCGACCACGCCCTGCGCGATGATCGGACCGGTGTCGACACCGTCGTCGACGAAGTGGACGGTGCAGCCCGTGACCTTGACGCCGTACGCGAGTGCGTCACGCACTCCGTGGGCGCCGGGGAAGCTGGGCAGCAGGGCGGGATGGGTGTTGACGGTCCGGCCGCCGAAGGCGGCGAGGAACGCGGGGCCCACGATCTTCATGAAACCGGCGGAGACGACGAGGTCCGGGCGGTGCTCGGCGACGGCCGCGGTGAGCGCCTCGTCCCACTCCGCACGCGTCGCGTGGTCCTTGAGCTTGCACACGAACGTGGGGATTCCGGCCCGCCCGGCCCGCTCCGCCCCGCCGGTCCCGTCACGGTCGGCGCCGACCGCGACGACCTGCGCCCCGTAAGCCGCCGGGTCGTCGCCGATGGCGTCGAGCAGGGCCTGGAGGTTGGTGCCGGATCCGGAGACCAGCACGACCAGCCGGGCGGGAGAGGCGGAGGGAGGCGGGGAGGCCACGTCGGGGCCCTTTCTCACGTGATGACCGCGCGGTGACGCAGGTGCGGCGAACTCTTTGTAGGGTCGTACGAAAGAATCGCTTCGCCCGATACGGGGAACCCTACGAACGGGCCGACCGTCAGCAACGATACCGGCACACCGGGCGGCCCCCACGGGACGGGGGCCGGGCCGAGAGGTAGCGTCAGGGGACAGCGAGCCGTCCACCGGGCGGTCGAACCGTCCTTCGGACGGACATGACGAGATGGGGAAGACGTTCACCACATGCCGGACCGACGCCGTCGCACCGCCTTCCGCCTCCCGTCGCCCGCACGGGCCGCTCTGCTGATGCGGGAGCGCCAGTCCTCTTCGCCGGACTCCGCCCCGGAGTCGCCGGACTCCTCGCCCGCCTCCGGTTCCCCCGATTCCCCTTCGCCGGACGCACCGGCGAAGCCCGCCGAAGACAATCCGTTCGCCCCGCCGCCGGCCGGCCGCCCCGACCAGCCGTGGCAGCCGCGCCACCCCTCGGGCTCCAGCCCGGCGAACGGCGGCGACGACGAGGGCTCCGGCGGCCGTTCGTCGTGGGGCAGCCAGTGGAGCAACAAGCAGCCCGGACGGGGCGGCGGCGGCTTCGGCGGCCGCTCCGGTTCCAACGGCCCGGGCGGTAAGGGCGGGCCCGACGGCAGCCCCGGCGGAATGCGCTGGGACCCGACCGACCCCATCCAGCGGCGCGCCCGCTACGCGCTGCTCGGCGGTATCTGGTCCGTCTTCTTCGCCCTCTTCGACCTCACGGAGATCGCCCTGCTGCTGGGCGCGCTCTCGGTGTACTGGGCCGTCAGCGCGCTGCGCGCCCAGCCCAAGAGCCCGGCCGCGACGGAGCGGACGACGGTCGGCGCTGTCACGGGGGCCGCGACTCCGGCCGCCGGTGACGGGGGTGCCTCTCCGGCGCCCACCACGTCCCAGGGCGGTGGGCGCCCGCAGACCACGGCGGCGATCAGCGGTCTGGTGACCGCCCTGCTGGCCCTGATCATCGTGATCACGACGTACACGGTGCAGCTCGTCTACCGCGACTACTACACCTGCGTGAACGACGCCCTGACCAAGACCGGCGCGGTGGCCTGCAACGACCAGCTGCCGAAGCCGCTGGAACCGCTCTTCGGCGTCAAGGAGTAGCGCCCCGGCCGTCGGCGTCGGCGGGCTTGGCTTCGGCGGGCTTGGCGTCCGCCGGTTGCTCCGATGTCTCCTCGGAGCGCAGGGCGGCCGGGATGCGTGCGGGGAAGTCGGCCATCAGTCCGCCGGAGCCCCGCTTGAGGGAGGCCCACCGGGCCTCCCTCGTCTCTTTCTCGTGCCAGGGGTCCGTCGGCAGGAAGTCGTACGGTTCGAAGCCCGGATCGTCCTCGGGCGCACCGCCTGGCGGGGCCGGGCCCCCGGCCGCCGCCCCGGCCGGGCTCTCCTGGACGGTGCTGTCGCTGGGCTCGCCCGTGCGCCAGGGCGCCCACCAGCGGCGGGGCTTCCCGGTTTCCTCCGGCGCCTCCGGCACCGCGTCCACGTCGTTCCCGGCCGTCCCTCCTCGTACGTCCTCGGCGTCCTCGGCTCCCCCGGTGTCCTCCGTCCCCTCCGGCGCGTCCGCGTCCCTGCGCCAGGCCCACCCCCGCTCGCGCAGCCGCCACAGCCGCAGGAGCAGGGCCGCCGGTACACCGATGCCCGCCATCCACCCCAGCGCCGCCGGGCCCGCCAGCCACCACACGGGCCCGAACGCGGCGAGCGCCCCGGACCCCAGCGGGCCGCCCGCCACCGCCGTGAGCAGCGCCGTACCCGCTCCGCACCCCAGCGCGGCCAGCCCGGTCACCAGCACCGTCTCGCGCGGGCTCCAGGCCTGCGCCCGGGGGGCGTCGGCGGGGGCCGCCCGGCGTACGACGCACCAGGCGAGCGCCAGCGCGGCGACGGCCGGGACGGCGAGGGCCGCCCAGTTCAGCGGGGTGGCCGGGCCCTGGTCCGGGGCCGCCGCCAGCAGCGGGAAGTGAGGCACGGCCGGGGTCCCGGTGAGGCCCAGCGGGGTGGCCGTGGCGCCGGTACCGAGCGCGAAGCCGGGGCCGAGCCCGTACGCGGCGCCCCACAGCGCGGCGTTCGGCACCAGCGAAACGGCGAGCAGCAGTACCGCCACGCGCCCCGACCAGTCCCCGGCAAGTGCCAGGAAGGATTCCTGCGCCGCCGCCATGTCCCGCCCCAGGGCCACCGCCACCAGCAGCGCACCCCCGCCGATCAGCACCGCCGCGCCCACCGCCGCCGCCCGGCACGCGGCCTCGGCCCGGTCGCGGAAGAGGGTCCGGGCGACGGCCTCCTGGAGCACCAGGGGCGACCAGGACGGCAGCGGCCCGAACGGGCGCCCCGCCGCCGTCCACACCCCGGCCGCCGCCGCACCGGCCACCACCAGCGCCACCGGGAACGCCAGCGTGTCCGGCACGACGCGCAGCGACCCGTCCCGCGCATAGGCCGCCGCGCCCGCCGCGACCAGCAGGTATCCGGCGGTCACCGCACAGAACGCGCCGGCCTGCGAGGGCCTTCGCCGCCCCTCCTCCGGCTCCGCCGCATCGCGCGCCGCCCGGTGCGCCAGCCAGACGGGGCCCGCCACCAGGAGCAGCGGGACCACGCCGACCGGCGCCGGGATGCCGCTGAGGGTGTCGGGGCGGACGAGTTCGGCGCCGTGCGCGAGGAGCCAGACCGCGGCCGCCGCGCGCAGTGCGCCGCCGGGTCCGCTGTCCGGGTACGGGGAGCTGATCCAGAGCACCGTCACCAGCACGGCCAGCGAACCGAGACCCAGCCCGGCGGCGGCCACGCCTCGCAGAAAGGCGGAGGCCAGGGCGAGGGTCCTGGTCCGTTCGGGCGGCAACATCGGGCTGCGTTCGGTCATTTGGGTCACGCCGCCCATGCTCCCAACGACACGCGCTTATCCCGCGTAACGCGCGAAGAGCCGCCGTGTCGCTCAATATACGTTTATGTACTTTTTCACCCAGTGCAGCGCTGCCGGGGGTCGTCCATGACCCGGAGCACCACCGACGAGGCCGCTGCACCGCCGCTGCCCTCCTCCCCCAAGGAGCGCCGCAGACTGCGCGAGGCGAAGTCGCTGAGCGAGGAGCAGGTGGCGGCGGCCGTGGGCGTGACACGTGCCACCGTGCGCTCCTGGGAGACGGGGCGCACGACCCCGCGCGGCCGCAAGCGGGCGCTGTACGCGAAGCTCATCGCGCCCGATCCGAGGCCGAAGCGGAAGCCGAAGTCGCCTGCCGCGCCCCTTCCCGTGAAAGGGCCCGAGGTGGCACCTGTGCTTGAGGTGGTGCACGAGGCCGAGGCGACCCCCGCACCCGAGATGGCCCCCGCACCTGAGCCTGGGCCGACGCATGAACCTGAGGCGGCACCAGCGCCCGAGGCGGCCCTCGCGCCCCCACCGGCCCCACCGGCCCCCACGAGCCCTCCTCCTCCCCCGGAGCCCGACCCCGCCACCCCCCGGCTCTCCCCCGACGAGGCGTTCGACGCGCTGTACGCCCACGCCGCCCCCGGCCTCGTACGGCAGACCTACCTCCTGACCGGCCGCCGCAGCCTGGCCCGGGAGTCCGTCGAGCGGGCCTTCCAACTGGCCTGGCACCGCTGGCCCGAGGTGGCCGTGGACCGGGATCCGGTCGGCTGGGTGCGCGCGGCGGCGTACGAGTACGCGATGTCCCCCTGGCACCGGCTGCGCCGCGTCCACCGGCACCCCGACGCCCCGCCCTCCGAACCGGCCCGGCGGGCCCTGTTCGAGGCGCTGCTCGAACTCCCCCCGGCCTACCGGCGGACCCTGCTCCTCTACGACGGGGTCGGCCTGGACCTGCCGGAGACCGCCGCCGAGACGGAGGCGTCCACTCCGGCGGCGGCGGGGCGGCTGGAGGTGGCCCGGGCCGCCGTCGCCGAGCGGCTGCCCGAACTGGCGGCCGCCGCCTCGCCCGCCGAACAGTCCGAGCTGCTCCACGACCGGCTCGGCGGACTCGCCCGCGCCGAACACGTCCCGGCCCCGCCGCCCGCCCGCGACGTGCGCACCGGCAGCGAGAACAAGGCGCGGCTCTGGACCAGGGCCGCCATCGCCTTCGCCGCCCTGCTCATCGGCGCGACCGCCCTGACCCTGCACACCGCGCCCACGCACTACGAGCAGCCCCTCTCGCCCCCCGAACGGGTCGGGGGCGTACCGCCGCGCGGTGGTCCGCAGAAGCTGACCCCGCAGGACCTGAAGCTGCAGAAGTCGCTGAAGGAGCAGCTGGCGCACGGCCCGGAACGGCTGGTGCCACGCATTCCTTGACCTACGGATCGACCTGCGGAAACGCCGAACGGCGCGGGCCCGCACCCCTGATCGAGAAGGGGGTGCAGGCCCGCGCCGTTCACGCGTGGTGCGGCTGCCTGGCTCAGGCGCCGAGGATCTCGCGCGCCAGCTTGGCGGTCTCGGTCGGGGTCTTGCCGACCTTCACGCCGGCGGCCTCGAGGGCCTCCTTCTTCGCCTGGGCGGTGCCGGAGGAGCCGGAGACGATGGCGCCCGCGTGGCCCATGGTCTTGCCCTCGGGGGCGGTGAAGCCCGCGACGTAACCGACGACCGGCTTCGTGACGTTCTTCGCGATGAAGTCGGCGGCACGCTCCTCGGCGTCGCCGCCGATCTCGCCGATCATCACGATGAGGTCGGTCTCCGGGTCCGCCTCGAACGCCGCGAGGGCGTCGATGTGCGTCGTACCGATGACCGGGTCGCCACCGATGCCGACGGCGGAGGAGAAGCCGATGTCACGGAGCTCGTACATCATCTGGTAGGTCAGCGTGCCGGACTTGGACACGAGACCGATGCGGCCGGGCTTGGTGATGTCGCCCGGGATGATGCCGGCGTTGGACTGGCCGGGGGTGATGAGACCCGGGCAGTTCGGGCCGATGATCCGGGTCTTGTTGCCCTTCTCGTTCGCGTACGCCCAGAAGGCGGCGGAGTCGTGAACGGCGATGCCCTCGGTGATGACGACCGCGAGCGGGATCTCGGCGTCGATCGCCTCGACGACGGCGGCCTTGGAGAAGGCCGGCGGGACGAAGAGGACGGAGACGTTGGCGCCCGTCTTCTCGATCGCCTCGGCGACGGAGCCGAAGACCGGTACCTCGGTGCCGTCGAAGTCGACGGACGTGCCCGCCTTGCGCGGGTTCACGCCACCGACGATGTTGGTGCCGTCGGCCAGCATGAGCTTGGTGTGCTTCATGCCCGTGGCGCCGGTCATCCCCTGGACGATGACCTTGCTGTCCTTGGTGAGGAAGATAGCCATGGTGTGGAGTCCCTCGTCCTTACTTCGCAGCCGCGGCGAGCTCGGCGGCCTTGTCGGCCGCGCCGTCCATGGTGTCCACACGCTGCACGAGCGGGTGGTTGGCGTCGGAGAGGATCTTGCGACCGAGCTCCGCGTTGTTGCCGTCGAGACGCACGACCAGCGGCTTCTCGACCTTCTCGCCCTTGGACTCGAGCAGCGCGAGCGCCTGCACGATGCCGTTGGCGACCTCGTCGCACGCGGTGATGCCACCGAAGACGTTGACGAAGACGGACTTGACGTCCGGGTCGCCGAGGATGATCTCCAGGCCGTTCGCCATGACCTCTGCGGAGGCGCCGCCACCGATGTCGAGGAAGTTGGCGGGCTTCACGCTGCCGTGGTTCTCACCGGCGTACGCGACGACGTCCAGGGTCGACATGACCAGACCGGCACCGTTACCGATGATGCCGACCTCGCCGTCGAGCTTGACGTAGTTGAGGTTCTTGGCCTTGGCGGCAGCCTCGAGCGGGTTGGCTGCGGCCTTGTCCTCCAGCGCCTCGTGGCCCGGCTGGCGGAAGTCGGCGTTCTCGTCGAGCGAGACCTTGCCGTCCAGCGCCAGGATGCGGCCGTCCTTGGTCTTCACCAGCGGGTTCACCTCGACGAGGAGCGCGTCCTCGGCGACGAAGGTGTCCCACAGCGTGACCAGGACCTCGGCGACCTTCTCGGCCACCTCGGCCGGGAACTTCGCCTGGGCCACGATCTCGCGGGCCTTGACGATGTCCACACCGGAGTTGGAGTCGACCGGGACCTTCGCGAGGGCCTCGGGGGTCTTCTCCGCGACCTCCTCGATGTCCATGCCGCCCTGCACCGAGGCCATGGCCAGGAAGGTGCGGTTGGTGCGGTCCAGGAGGTACGAGACGTAGTACTCCGCCTCGATCTCCGGCGACAGCTCGGCGATCATCACCTTGTGGACCGTGTGGCCCTTGATGTCCATGCCGAGGATGTCGGTCGCCCGGGCGACCGCCTCGTCGGCGTCGGCGGCGAGCTTGACGCCACCGGCCTTGCCGCGGCCGCCGACCTTCACCTGCGCCTTGACGACAGACTTGCCGCCCAGCTTCTCGGTCGCCTCGCGGGCTGCCTCAGGCGTGTCGATGACTTCACCGGCCAGCACCGGTACACCGTGCTTGGCGAAGAGGTCCCTCGCCTGGTACTCGAACAGGTCCACGCGCGTCCGTCCCTTTTAAGTGGTATCGCGGTTCGTTCTTCTGCGTGGGCAGTGCCGCGAAGGGCAACGTGACTGCTCTGTCACTACGGAGGCGCACACGGTGTCCGAGTACGCGGCATGTCCATCCGGCAGGTTATCCCCGCACTCCGTGTGACCCTAAATCGCAGATCACACCTGAGCGGTGATAACGGTCACAGAGGGTGCCGGACGGGCGTGTCCTGCGGGGTGTCCGCGGGTGTCCCGTGGTGCGTCACACGGCCGGCTCTTCCCGCGTCTACGACCCGGTCTCCTTGTCCGGTATGGGCAGGGGCCGCTTCTCGATCGCGGCGGCCATGATGTCCGGGAAGAGGTCCGGCGTACAGGCGAACGCGGGGGCGCCCAGCGCGCCGAGTGCTGCCGCGTGCTCGTGGTCGTAGGCGGGGGCGCCCTCGTCGGAGAGGGCGAGCAGGGTCACGAACTGCACCCCGGACGCCTTCATCGCCGCCACCCGCTTGAGCATCTCGTCGCGGATGCCGCCCTCGTAGAGGTCGCTGATGAGGACGACGACGGTGTCCGCGGGGCGGATGATCTTCGACTGGCAGTAGGCGAGCGCCCGGTTGATGTCGGTGCCGCCGCCGAGCTGGGTGCCGAAGAGGACGTCGACCGGGTCGTCGAGCTGGTCGGTGAGGTCGACGACCGCCGTGTCGAAGACGACGAGACGGGTGTCGAGGGTGCGCATGGAGGCGAGGACCGCGCCGAAGACCGAGGCGTAGACGACGGAGGCGGCCATCGAGCCGGACTGGTCGATGCAGAGGATGACGTCCTTCTTCACCGACTGTGAGGCGCGGCCGTAGCCGATGAGGCGCTCGGGGACGACCGTGCCGGTGTCCGGGCCGCCGTCCGTACCGGGGATGGTCAGGTAGTTCTTCAGGTTGGCCCGGATGGTGCGGTCCCAGTCGATGTCCCGGTGGCGCGGCCGGCTGATCCGCGCCGAGCGGTCCAGGGCCCCGGTGAGGGTGGCCCGGGTGCGGCTCTCCAGCCGCTTCTCCAGGTCGTCGACGACCTTGCGGACGACGGCCCGCGCGGTCTCCTTGGTCGTCTCGGGCATGGCCTTGTTGAGGGAGAGCAGGGTGCCGACGAGATGGACGTCCGCCTCGACGGCCTCCAGCATCTCGGGCTCCAGGAGCAGCGCGGAGAGGCCGAGCCGGTCGATCGCGTCGCGCTGCATGACCTGGACGACGGAGCTGGGGAAGTACGTACGGATGTCGCCGAGCCAGCGGGCCACGGAAGGGGCGGACGCGCCGAGCCCGGCCGAACGTCCGCCGCCACCCCGGCCGCCGGGCTTCTTCCCGCCGCCCCCGCCGTACAGCGCGTTCAGTGCGCCGTCCATCGCGGCGTCCTGGCCGGTGAGCGTGCAGCCGGTGCTCTCCGCGCTGTCCGCGCCGAGCACCATGCGCCAGCGCCGCATCCGCTCGCCGTCGGCGGGAGGCGCCGAGGGGTGCGTGCGCTCTGTCTCCGTGTCCACCGTCTTCCCCGTTCGGTCGTGGTCCTGTGTCGCGTGGTCCTGTGCCGCGTGCCGGGTGGCGTGTGCGGTCATGCGGTCGCCTCCGCCAGTACGGGGGTGCGGCCGAGGAGCAGGTGCAGTACCGGCTCCACCGCATCGGCCCGGTCCTGGTCGAGGCCGGGGCCGAAGCCCGGGTAGGCGTGGTCCGTGCCGTCGTTCCGGGCGCCCTCGGGGACGGGGCCGCGCCGGACCAGCTCGCCGAGGGTGCGGCGTACGCCCGGTTCGTAGGCGGAGAACGTACGGCGCAGGAGCGGCAGCACGTCGGTGAACGTGTCGGCGGGGACGCCGGTGAGCCACGCGTCGACCAGGGAGAGCAGCCGCTCGTCGTGGACCAGCAGCATGCCGCCGCCGGACGCCCCGCCGACGAACCCCTCGATCCAGGCCGCCGCGTCGGTGGGCGGAGTGCCGGGCGAGAGGGCCAGGCCCATCAGCAGGGCCGCCTCGTCCTCGGTCAGCCGCCCCTCGTCGAGGAGGAGCCGGGTGGCGCGGCCCCGGATGATCCCGGCGACCGTGTCCCGGCCGGCCAGCTTGCGCAGGACGGCGCCCCAGCGGTCCCGGAGCCCTTCGGCGGGCGTGGCTTCGGCTCCGGCGGGCGTGGCGCCCGCGACGAGGAGCCCGATCGCGCTGTGCACCCCGTCGACCTGGCGGCGCAGCGCCTCGGCCCCGTCCGCGTCGAGGCCGGTGCAGGCCGGGGGCAGGCCGACGCAGATCCGCTCGGCGAGCCCGGCGGCGACCTCGGCGAGCGCGGCCGTGTCGGTGGAGCGCACGTCCCCGTAGCGGAGTGAGCGGGCGAGGGCGGGGAGGGCGTCGGCGAGGTGGCCGACGTCCGCGTCGAGTGCGGCGCGGTCGGCGAGCGCCTTCATGACGACGGGCAGCGCCTCGGGCAGTCGGGCCAGCAGGCAGTGCTCGGCGAGGGCGGTGACCTCGGAGAGCGCGGTCGCCGCGAGGGCTTGGGACTCGGCCTTCGCCGTGGCGGCGGTCGCGACCGTGGTGCCCCACACCCCGGCCTCCGCGACCCGGACGTGCAGCTCCGGCTCCCAGCGCAGCCGCCAGCTCTCCCGGAAGGTGCCGGTGCTGCCCCGGCCCTCGGCCGGTTCGCCCCAGCCGATGGAGAGGAGGCGCAGCCGGTGCAGGAGGCGGCTCCTGGCCGCGTCGGTCTCCTTGCGCAGGTCGAGGTCGAGCTCCCGCTCCAGCGCCTCCGGCTTGAGCCTCAGGGTGCGCTGGCTGCGGGTCAGGTCGCGTTGGAGCGGGACGGCGGGGGCGCTGTCGGGCACCTCGCCGAGGGTCTCGCCGACCACCAGGCGGTCCTGGATGAGCGCGAGGGGTACGTCGGAGCCCTCGCACATCACGGCCCGTACCGCGTCGGTGGTCTCGCTCAGCCCCGCCAGCGGGCGGCCCCGCATCGCGGCGAGCGACTCGGCGAGCCGGACGGCCTCGATGACATGGGCGGTGGAGACGAACCGGTCCTCCTCGCGGAGCAGCCCGGCGACCTTCGTCATCCAGCGCTCGATCGGCCGGTCGGCGGCGCCGAAGAGGTGCCCGTACCAGCCGGGTGAGTCGATCCCGGCACCGTAACCGCTGTGCCGGGCCAGCCTGCGGTGGGTCCACGGCACCCATGTCATCTCGGCCTTGACCTTGGGGAGCCCCTTGAGGAGGGCGCGGTCGGCGGCGAGGGTGGTGCGGGCGGCGAGCGCGGGGACGTGCCAGGCGCCGCAGACGACGGCGACGCCGTCCCCGAACTCCTTGCGGGCGGTACGCAGCTGGATCCGCATGTACGCCTCGCGCACGGCGTCCCGGGGGTGGCCGCCGTCCCCGTACGCCTCGCGCAGGGCCGTCATGGCCTCCGCGAGCGCGGTGAACGGGGCGAGCGCGTCGGCGGTGGCGTCGGCGGCTGGTGAGCGGTGCTCGACGACGTCCTCCCACCAGCGCTCGGGGTCGTCGTATCCGGCGGTCTCCGCGAGCACGCGGATCGGGTCGACGTGGGGGGTGGCTTCCTGCTCAGGGAGCTCAGGAGTCTCGGCGGGTCCGGTCTCCTCGCCCGGCCGGTCTCCGTGGGGCTCCTTCAGGGCGAGGGAGTGGGTGGCGGGGAGGTCGATGAAACGCACCGGGACGTCGTGGGCCAGCGCCCAGCGGATCGCCACCCACTCCGGCGAGAACTCGGCCAGCGGCCAGAACGCGGCCCGCCCCGGGTCGTCCACGGCATGGGCGAGCAGCGCGACGGGCGGGCGCATCTGCGGGTCGGCGGCGAGCGGCAGCAGTGCGTCGCCCTCGGGCGGCCCCTCGATGAGCACGGCGGCCGGCCGCGCGGCGTCCAGCGCGGCGCGGACCGCGCGGGCCGAACCGGGGCCGTGGTGCCGCACGCCCAGCAGCAGCGGCCCGGCGACGGCGACGGCCCCCGTGGCGTTCCGGCCGCTCATACGGAGACCTCACGGCAGGCGCGGTAGAAGTCCTTCCAGCCGTCCCGCTCGCGCACCACGGTCTCCAGGTACTCCTGCCAGACCACGCGGTCCGCGGCCGGGTCCCGGACGACCGCGCCGAGGATGCCCGCGGCGACATCGCCGGGGCGCAGGATGCCGTCGCCGAAGTGGGCGGCGAGAGCGAGGCCGTTGGTGACGACGGAGATCGCCTCGGCCGTGGAGAGCGTGCCCGAGGGCGACTTGAGCTTGGTGCGCCCGTCGGTGGTGACGCCGTCGCGCAGCTCCCGGAAGACCGTCACCACGCGCCGGATCTCGGCGAGCCCCTCGGGGGCGGCGGGCAGGTCCAGCGAGCGGCCGATCTGGTCCACGCGCCGGGAGACGATGTCGACCTCGGCGTCGGGCGTCGCGGGCAGCGGCAGGACGACGGTGTTGAACCGGCGGCGCAGCGCGCTGGAGAGCTCGTTGACACCCCGGTCGCGGTCGTTGGCCGTGGCGATGACGTTGAAGCCGCGGACGGCCTGGACCTCCTGTCCCAGCTCGGGGATGGGGAGGGTCTTCTCGGAGAGGATCGTGATGAGCGAGTCCTGCACATCGGCGGGGATGCGGGTCAGCTCCTCGACCCGGGCGGTCATGCCGTCCGACATGGCCCGCATGAGCGGGCTGGGCACCAGCGCGTCGCGGCTGGGGCCGTGGGCGAGCAGCTGGGCGTAGTTCCACCCGTAGCGGACGGCTTCCTCCGGGGTGCCCGCGGTGCCCTGCACGAGCAGGGTGGAGTCGCCGCTGACGGCGGCGGCGAGATGCTCGGACACCCAGGTCTTGGCGGTCCCGGGGACGCCGAGCAGGAGCAGCGCGCGGTCGGTGGCCAGGGTGGTCACGGCCACCTCGATCAGCCGGCGCGGGCCCACGTACTTGGGTGTGATCACCGTGCCGTCGGGCAGTGTCCCGCCCTGGAGATAGGTCGCGACGGCCCAGGGCGACAGGCGCCAACGGGCGGGCCTGGGGCGGTCGTCGGCGGCGGCGAGCGCCTTCAGCTCATCGGCGAACGCGTCCTCGGCGTGCGGGCGCAGGGCCTCGGCACCGGACGCCTCGCCGACGGCGGCGGTGGTCGTGGCGATGGTCGTTGCAGTCGTGGCGGTGGTTTCGGGCACGGTCATGGATCCCCCTCCAGATCGTCGACAGATTCGGTCGACCTGACGTGGTTCCCACCGTGCACCATGCCACTGACAACGGGCCTCCAGACCGCTCCCACCAGGGCTCTGATCGCAGGTCAGGGGGATTGTCAGTGGTGCCGCCTACCGTCGTTCCCATGCTGCTATCTCACGGGGGAGAACCCTTGCCCGCCACGGAATCGGTGGCGCGCTGGACGGTGGAGCAGGTGTTGTCCCTGGCTCCTGACGACGCATCACGCAAGGCGGGGAACAAGCTGGCCACGGCCGGACACTGGTCGGGCACCGGCTTCGACGGATCGGGGGCGGTGTGGGGGCTGTGCAAGGGGAGCGGGAGCAAGCCGTATCAGACGGTGGTCGACACCACGGGCCCCGCGTACACGTGCAGTTGTCCGAGCCGGAAGTTCCCCTGCAAGCACGCGCTGGGCCTGCTGCTGCTCCGGGCGTCCGGCGACGGGTCGGTCCCGCAGGGTGAGCCGGCCGACTGGGCCGCGCAGTGGCTCACGGCCCGCCGGGGGCGGGCGGAGGCCAAGCAGGCCAAGCAGGAGGCCGCCGCGAGCGGGGAGGCGGCCCCCGGACCCGCCGGCGACGCCGCCGCCAGGAAGCGGGCGGAGCGCCGGGCGGAGCGCGTCACCGCAGGGGCGCTGGAGCTGGAGCAGCGCCTGACGGATCTGCTGCGGGGCGGGCTCGCCACCGCCGATCGCGCGGGGTACGCCCTGTGGGAGGAGACCGCCGCCCGCATGGTCGACGCGCAGGCGCCCGGGCTGGCGGGCCGGGTGCGGGAGTTGGGGGCCATACCCGGTTCCGGGCCGGGCTGGCCGGTGCGGCTGCTGGAGGAGTGCGGCCTGCTCCATCTGCTGGACACGGCCTGGCTGGGCCGGGAGCGGCTGCCGGACCCGCTGGCCGCCACGGTGCGTACGCGGGTGGGGCTCCCCGTGTCCGCCGAGGGCCCGCCGGTCCGCGACCGCTGGCTGGTCCTCGCGCAGTACGACACGCCGGACGGCCGGCTCACCACCCGGCGGATCTGGCTGTACGGAAGGGAGTCGGGCCGCACGGCCCTGCTGCTCTCCTTCGGCGCGATGGGCCGCGCCCCGGAGCTCGCGCTGCCGGTGGGCGTCACGATCGACGCCGAGCTCACGCCGTACCCGGGCGGCGGGCTCCGGGCCGATCTGGGGCGGCAGTTCGCCCCGCCCGCCGCGGCGCCGGGCACCCCGGTGCCGGACACCCCGCCGCCGGGCGGCTCCACCGCGGCCGCCCTCGCGGCGTACGGGGAGGCGCTGCGGGGCGATCCCTGGCTCGACGCCTGGCCGGTCACCCTGCGGGACGTCATACCCGTGCCGTCCGAGGGCGGCTGGCAACTGGCCGACGCGGAGGGCGCGTCCGCGCTGCCCCTCTCCTCGGCGGCGCTGTCCCGTCCGGGGCTGTGGAAGCTCGTCGCGCTCTCCGGCGGCGGCCCGGTCACGGTCTTCGGCGAGCTGGGCCACCGCGGCTTCGACCCGTTCGCGGCCTGGGACACGGGAGGTACGGGGGGCGGGGACAGTTCCGGTTTCGGGGACGGTTCCGGGTCCGGGGCCGCGGAGGTCGCCGACGGGGCCGTACGGCTCATCTGACCTGTGCGGGCCACCGCGCTCCCCCACTCGCCCCCATTCACCGATCACCCATCTCCGCCGCCGACCGCGTGAACGCCCTGAACGCCACCGAAGGGGACCCGATGCCTCCCACCACCACCGGCCCGACCACGGCCTCAGTCCACCCCCTCGCCGCCCTCCCCTGGGAGGAGCTGGTCACCTCGGCGCTGCTGGGCACCGACCGCCGCCCGCCGGCGGCTCCCGGGGGCCCGGTGCCGGCCGACGGCCCGGCCGCCCTGCTGGACGCCGCCGCCCTGCACACCGTGCGGCGGCGGGCCGGGCTGCTGCCCGCCGTGCCGGGGGCCAGGCCCGCGCCCGCGCCGCACGACCCGCGCCCGCAGCTCCCCGAGGCGGCCCGGCACCGGCTGGCCCAGCTGCTCGCCGACCGGGCCGCGCCGGCCGCCTCCGGGCGGCGCGGAGCCGCGCCCGACCTCACCGAGCTCATCCCGCAGTGGCTGGCCACCGCCAACCGGCGCGGGTTCCGGGCCCCGGCCGACCTGGTGCCGCCGCTGCTGGACGCCGCGCGGGCCCGCACCGACCTGCGCCCGCAGGCGCTCGCGTTCGCCGGGCCGCTCGGCCTGTGGCTGGCCGCGCTGAACCCCGAGTGGAAGTTCGCCCTGCGCGGTGGAGCGGGCGGCTCGCTCGTCCCCGACACCGGCGATCCGGAGGCGGTGGGCCGGCTGTGGGAGGAGGGGCTGTTCGCGGAGCGGGTCGCGCTGCTCGATGCCGTACGGACGCGGGATCCGGCCGCGGCGCTCGCCCTGCTCACCACCACCTGGTCCACCGAGCGGGCCGAGGACCGGCTGATGTTCCTGGACTCCCTGCGGAACGGGCTCGGGGCGGAGGACGAGGAGTTCCTGGAGCAGGCGCTCGCCGACCGCAGCCGCAACGTGCGCGCCACGGCGGCCGAGCTGCTCTCCGCCCTGCCCGCCTCGGCGTTCGCCGGGCGGATGGCGGCCCGTGCGACGTCGTGCGTCAACCCCGACCGTACGGGGGCGGGCGCGTCCATCGCCGTGGAGGCACCGCACGAGTGCGACGCCGGGATGCGGCGCGACGGGGTGGTGGCCGATCCGCCGACGGGCCGGGGCGAGCGGTCCTGGTGGCTCGGGCAGTTGGTGGAGGCGACGCCGCTCGGGGTCTGGCAGGAGCGGTTCGGCGGGCGCCCGGCGGCGGAGATCGTGGCGCTGCCGGTCGCCGACGACTGGGCGGGCGAGCTGCACGCCGCCTGGTGCCGGGCCGCGGTGCGCCAGCGCCACCCGGAGTGGGCGCGGGCCCTGCTGGGTGAGCCGTCGGCGCCCCCGGCCGGCGCGCCCGGGCCCACGTCGATCGCCGAGCGGTCCAAGCTCCTCGCGGTGCTGTCCGAGGCCGAACGGGCCGACTGGGTGGCCGCGTTCATCGCCGCGCACGGGCTGTCGGAGGCGTTCCAGCTGCTCGGGGTCTGCACGGTGCCGTGGTCGGGCCCGCTCGGGCGCGCCGTGGTCGACGCACTCGACATCGCGCGGGACGGCGGGAGTTACCCGTGGAGCTTCAGCGGGGTGATGGGCCTGGCCGAGCGCTGCCTCGACCCGGCCGAGGCCGACCGCCTGGAGGTCCTCACGGCCACCCCGGACGAGCAGGAGGGGGCGTCGCCGGGGGCCGGGGGGTACTGGTCGGAGGCGTTCCAGCGCCTGGTCTCCACGCTGCGCCTGCGCGCCGCGATGGAGGCGGAGCTCACCTGACCGCACCTGACGCCCGCCCCCGGCCGCGACCCGCACCCCCGGGCCCGGGGGCGTCAGGCCTGCGCGGGCTGGCGGACGTTCGCGTTCACCCAGCTGACGATCTCGGTCGTCGTCGCACCCGGGGTGAAGAGCTCCGCCACGCCCAGCTGCTTCAGCGGGGCGATGTCGTCCTCCGGGATGATCCCGCCGCCGAACACCTTGATGTCCTCCGCCTCCCGCTCCTTCAGCAGCTCGATCACCTTCGCGAACAGCGTGTTGTGCGCCCCGGAGAGGATCGAGAGGCCGATGGCGTCGGCGTCCTCCTGGATCGCCGTGTCGACGATCTGTTCGGGTGTCTGGTGGAGCCCCGTATAGATGACCTCCATACCGGCGTCCCGCAGCGCCCGCGCGATCACCTTGGCCCCGCGGTCATGGCCGTCGAGTCCCGGCTTGGCCACCACCACACGGATCGGACCGGTCACACCCATCACTGCCTCCACATGGTCTCCCGTGCCTGAAGGGCCGGGGATGTGAACGAACGTTATCCACAGCATCCCGCAAGCCGCCGTTTCGCGGCAGGCGGGGAGGGGGAAATCACACGTGGGACATGTTCGCCAGGCGCCGTCCCCCGTAGAACGCGGCAATCCGGCCGCCGCGGGGACCGGCGCGGGGAGAGCCGCTATCGAGGTCGCCGTACCACCGTGCCGCCAGCCGCACGGCACGGTGGTACGGCCCGTCGCCGCCTCCCGGTGCGCCAGTGCAGGAGGTCGGCGTGAAGGTCCTCCCCATTCTCTCCCTACTGCCCCGCCTCCCCCGGCTGCCGGGCCCCCGGCTCTCCACCGCGCTGCTCGGCGCCACCGTGCTGGAGCTCGTGGTCCTCACCGGCCATCTGGCCGCCTATCCCTTCGGCCTCACCCAGGAGCGCGCCCCCCAGGAGCGCCGCACCCCGGAACGCCCCGTCCCGGGCCTGCCGACGGGCCCGCCCACCCTGCCCGGCTCCCCCGTCGCCGAACGGCCCGTCGTCCTGCTGCACGGGTTCATCGACAACCGCTCCGTCTTCGTCCTGCTGCGCCGCGCGCTCGCCCGGCACGGCCGCCGCCACCTGGCGTCCCTCAACTACTCGCCGCTCACCCGCGACCTGCGCACCGCCGCCGAGCTGCTCGGACGCCACGTGGAGGAGATCTGCGCCCGCACCGGGCAGCGGGAGGTCGACATCGTGGGCCACAGCCTCGGCGGCCTGATCGCGCGCTATTACGTACAACGCCTGGGCGGCGACCACCGGGTGCGCACCCTCGTCACGCTCGGCACCCCGCACGGCGGCACCGCCGTCGCGCCCGGGGCCGGCCTTCACCCCATCGTGCGGCAGATGCGCGGCGGCTCCCCGCTGATCGAGGAGCTGCGCCTCCCCGCCCCCGGGTGCCGGACCCGGTTCGTCAGCTTCTGGAGCGAGCTGGACCAGGTGATGGTCCCGGTCGGGACGGCCTGCGTGGACCACCCCGACCTCGACGCCGTCAACGTACGCGTCACCGGAATCGGGCATCTCGCGCTGCCGGTGCACCCGGCGGTCGCCGCCGCGGTCCGTGAGGCTCTGGAGTCACAGGAGGCCCGGGAGGGCACAGCGCCCTCAACCGGAACGTCTTCTGTCGCTTAAAATAGAACATCTCTCGAACATAGAGCCAAGCATCTGTCTGCCGTCCACCGAAAGACGGCCGATTGCCCGTTTCCTGAGGACGCAAAACCTGCCGAAGATTGTCGTCCTCACATACTGCCGGGTACAGTCGCGGCCACTGCTTCCCCCTGGGACCCCCCTCACCGGGATCCAGAACAGTCCTGCTGCCGAGGCGAGAGAGAAGTTGGTGAACGACCAGCACCCCCACGCCGGGCCCGTCGGGTACGACACCCGATCGACCGGCAGCTTCGACACCGACCCGCTCTTCGGTTCCCTTCCCGGCGGTACCGAGACCACGGATTACGCGGCTTCCGGTTACGACACCTCTTATGGTGCCCACAGCGGCCAGTACGACTCCTCCGCCTGGGACACGGGCGCGCAGCAGACCGTCACGTACGACGCGTACGCCGCCCCGGCCCACACCGCCGACCACCAGCAGTGGGACACCGGCGCGACGCCCGTCTGGCAGCAGCAGCCCTCCGACCAGGACGGGTTCACCACGGCGGCGTACGGCACGACCTCGTACGGCACCGGCGGCTACGAGACGGACGGCTACGACACCGGCGCCTACGCCACCGCCACGTACGGCACGGGCACCGCGTACGTCACCGACGGCTCGTACGGCACGGACGCGTACGAGACCGGAACGCACGCCACCGGCACGCACGCCACGGGTACGTACGACACCACCACCTACGACACCGGCGCGTACGGGACGGTCGGCGCCGACGGGACCGGCACGTACGACACCACCGCCTTCACCACCGGGGCGTACGACACCGGCGCGACCGGCACGTACGACATGAGCGCGTACGACACGGGTTCGTACGACACCGGCGCCTACGACGCGACCGCCTGGAACTCCGGCGCCACGCCCGAGGACGCCGCGTACGAACCCGAACAGACTTCGCATCAGCTGTACGAACAGCGGACGCCCGAAGAAGAGTCCGGCACCACCGAGTTCGCCGTCCTCGAAGAAACCGATCACGCGACCGGCCTCGCCCCGGAATCCGCCACCCCCGAAGCCGCCCCCGACGACGGCGACGGCGACGGCGACGGCGACGGCGACACCGCCGAAGCTCTGCCGCTCGCCGTGGTCCGGCCCCCCGCCCCCCGCAGCCGGGCGCGCCGCCGCAGCCCCGCCAAGCGGTCCGCTCTCCTCACCGTCGCCGTCCCCTCCGCCTGCGTGATGAGCGTCGCGGGCATCGCGGCCGCCTCCGTCAGCGGGATCAGCGACGAGGACAAGCCGGAGAAGACCACCTCGCTGGCCGTCGCCGATCCGAGCACGGTCAAGCCGGTCGCCGCGAACAACAAGCTCGACAGCCAGCTGGAGCAGCTCTCCGAGGGCAGCGACGACTTCCGCCAGCGCGCGAGCCGCACCCAGGAGCGCATCGACCTCAAGCAGCGGCAGGTCGAGGAGAAGAAGAAGCGCGAGGAGGAGGCCGCCCGCCGCGAGGCGCTGCGCCCCAAGTTCGTCATGCCGGTCAAGCAGCACGGGCTGAGCGCCTACTACGGCCAGGCGGGCGTCAACTGGATGTCCGTGCACACGGGCATCGACTTCCCCGTCGGATACGGCTCCCCGGTGATGGCCGCGACCGACGGCACCGTGCGGACCCAGTACAACAGCGCCTACGGCAACATGGCGATCGTGACCATGGCCGACGGTACGGAGACCTGGTACTGCCACCTCAGCAGCACCAAGATCCGCTCCGGCCCGGTGAAGGCCGGTGACGTCATCGCGTACGCGGGCAGCTCCGGCAACTCCACCGGCCCGCACCTGCACTTCGAGGTCCGGCCCGGCGGCGGCGCGTCGATCGACCCGCTGGTGTGGCTGCGGAGCCACGGCGTCAACCCGACCTGACGGAGAACGCCTGACGGAGAACGTACGGGAGAGGGGCGGGACGGCTGCAACAGAAGCCGTCCCGCCCCTCTCCCGTAACCCTGTACGCCCTACAGCTTCTCGACCGGCGCGTACCGCAGGAGCAGCTTCTTCGGGCGCTCGTCGCCGAAGTCCACCGTCGCCTTGGCCTGGTCGCCGAACCCCTCGACGGCCGTCACCGTGCCGAGCCCGAACTGGTCGTGCGTGACCCGGTCCCCGACCACCAGCGTGACCGTGGGCTTCTCCGTGGTGCGCCGGGTCGCGAAGCCCGAGGGGCCGGAGCGGGCGCGCGAGGAGGAGAGCGAGGAGGTGATGCCCGAGGTGGGTCCGGCCGGGGCGGCCATCGGGCCCTTGCGCTTCCACTCCAGGTGCGCTTCCGGGATCTCCTCCAGGAACCGCGAGGGCGGGT
Organism: Streptomyces cyaneofuscatus; assembly: GCF_000718135.1. Lineage (GTDB taxonomy): Bacteria > Actinomycetota > Actinomycetes > Streptomycetales > Streptomycetaceae > Streptomyces > Streptomyces cyaneofuscatus. Next base: position 557,595 of record NZ_JOEM01000001.1, read on the forward strand.
TGTACGAGGGCTGGCCCCAGGCGCTGCGCATGGCCGCCCGGGTCAGGTAGAGCCGCTCGCGGGCACGGGTGATGCCGACGTACGCCAGCCGGCGCTCCTCCTCCAGCTCCTTGGTCTGGCCGAGGGCCCGCATGTGCGGGAAGACGCCGTCCTCCATGCCGGTGAGGAAGACGACCGGGAACTCCAGGCCCTTCGCCGTGTGCAGGGTCATCAGCGTGATGACGCCGGAGCCGTCCTCGTCCTCGTCGGGGATCTGGTCCGAGTCGGCGACGAGCGCGACCTTCTCCAGGAACTCCGCGAGCGTGCCGGCGCCCTCCTCCTCCCCGCGCTCCTGCTCGAACTCCAGGGCCACGGCGGCGAGTTCCTGGAGGTTCTCGATACGGGTCTCGTCCTGCGGGTCCGTGGAGGCCTGGAGCTCGGCGAGATAGCCCGTACGCTCCAGCACCGCTTCCAGCACGACGGCGGGCCCGGCGCCGGACTCGACGATCGTACGGAGCTCCTCCATCAGCGTGTTGAAGCGCTTGACGGCGTTGGAGGAGCGGGCCGCCATGCCGTACGCCTCGTCGACGCGGCGCAGCGCCTGCGGGAAGGAGATCTTCTCGCGCATCGACAGCGCGTCGATCATGGCCTCGGCGCGGTCGCCGATGCCGCGCTTGGGCACGTTGAGGATGCGGCGCAGCGGGACGGTGTCCTCGGGGTTGGCGAGGACGCGGAGGTAGGCCAGGACGTCCCGGACCTCCTTGCGCTCGTAGAAGCGCACGCCGCCGACGACCTTGTAGGGCAGGCCGACGCGGATGAAGATCTCTTCGAAGACACGGGACTGGGCGTTGGTCCGGTAGAAGACGGCGACGTCGCCCGCCTTCGCGTCGCCCTTGTCGGTGAGCCGGTCGATCTCGTCGGCGACGAACTGCGCCTCGTCGTGCTCGGTGTCGGCCACATAGCCGGTGATACGGGCGCCGCTGCCGGCGTTGGTCCACAGGTTCTTGGGGCGGCGGCTCTCGTTGCGCTCGATGACCGCGTTGGCGGCGGAGAGGATCGTCTGCGTGGAGCGGTAGTTCTGCTCCAAAAGGATCGTCTTCGCGCTCGGGTAGTCCTCCTCGAACTGGAGGATGTTGCGGATGGTCGCGCCCCGGAAGGCGTAGATCGACTGGTCCGCGTCACCGACGACGCACAGCTCGGCGGGGGCGTCACTCTCCCCGGCCGGGCCGACCAGCTCCCGTACCAGCGTGTACTGGGCGTGGTTGGTGTCCTGGTACTCGTCGACGAGGACGTGGCGGAAGCGGCGGCGGTAGTGCTCGGCGACGTCCGGGAAGGCCTGGAGGAGGTGGACCGTCGTCATGATGATGTCGTCGAAGTCCAGCGCGTTGGCCTCGCGCAGACGGGCCTGGTAGAGCGCGTACGCCTGGGCCAGCGTCTTCTCGAACCCGTCGGCGGCCTGTCCGGCGAAGGTCTCCTCGTCGATGAGCTCGTTCTTGAGGTTGGAGACCTTGGCGGTGAAGGACTTCGGCGGGTAGCGCTTGGGGTCCAGGTCCAGATCGCGGCAGACCAGGGCCATCAGGCGCTTGGAGTCGGCGGCGTCGTAGATCGAGAACGACGAGGTGAAGCCGAGCTTCTTCGACTCGCGGCGCAGGATGCGGACGCACGCGCTGTGGAAGGTCATGACCCACATGGCGTTGGCGCGCGGGCCGACGAGCTGCTCGACGCGCTCCTTCATCTCGCCCGCGGCCTTGTTGGTGAAGGTGATCGCGAGGATCTGTCCCGGGTGCACCCCGCGCTCGGCCAGCAGGTGGGCGATGCGGTGGGTGAGCACCCGGGTCTTGCCCGAGCCGGCCCCGGCGACGATGAGCAGCGGGGACCCGGCGTGCACGACGGCGGCGCGCTGCTCGGTGTTCAGCCCGTCGAGCAGCGCGGCGGAGTCGATCACCGGGCGCGGGTGACCGTCGCGGTAATACCCGTCCCGGGGCGGCGGGGGCGCGTCGTAGACGCCCTCGAAGAGCCCCTCCGGCACCGCTTCGGGTGCGTGGTCCTCGGGGGGCGGCGGCGGGCCGTCCTCCGTGGACTGGAGGCCGGTCAGGAAACTGTCGTCAAAGAGGCTGCTCATCGCCTCCCGAGTCTAGGCGGCCGCACTGACAACGTTCGGCCGAAGGCCGGAAGCGACCCGGAAGGGACCGTTCCCAGCCGCACGCACGGAGAGCGGACGTCCACGTTCCGTGAAGGAACGCCCGGTCGGAAGGGGGGCGGGGCCCGGGATCCGAAAAGGTCACGAAAATGTATCGGGCATATCGCTCATCCTCCTTCCCAGCGGTGCCACCGGTTGGCTAGCGTGCTCGGTCAGGTGATCCGTAATCTCCCTGAGACGAACCGCGTCTCACGGTCACCTCTGCCGAATCCGTGCTGCCCTCCCGGCAGTTCGGAACCGGGGACCCACACGCACAACCGGGGTGAATCGGTCCGTACCCTCGCACAACGGACCGTAGGACAGCCTTCCGTTCCGTCCGAACCCGACAGCTAACCCGGTAGGCGGTCCACGGAAGGAGATGCCGGTCTTGGCATCGCATCGCAAGCCGCGCACGAAGGTGCGCACGACCACCCCCGCCGTCGGGTTCACGACGGCCGCGCTGGCTTCTGTGACGCTGCTCTCCACGCAGAGCGCGACCGCCGCCCCCGTCGAGCCGAAGCCGGCCATCGAGGACGTCCAGAAGAAGGTCGACGAGCTGTACCGGCAGGCGGGCAGCGCGACCCAGCAGTACAACCGGGCGAAGGCCGCCTCCACCGCCCAGCGCGCCAAGGTCGACACGCTGCTCTCCGACGTGGCGAAGCGGACCGAGAAGATCAACGAGGCCCGCCGGGAGCTGGGCGCCTTCGCCGCCGAGCAGTACCGCACCGGCGGCATCGCGCCGACCGCCACCTTCTTCCTGGCGGACGACCCGCAGGCGTACTTCGACCAGAGCCGGCTGATGAGCCGGTCCACGGAGCGGCAGCAGAAGGCCGTCGACGACTTCCGTACGCAGCAGGCGGCGGCGTCGAAGAAGCGCGCGGAGGCCGTGCAGAGCCTGGAGTCGCTCACCGAGACGCAGACCACGCTGCGCTCCAGCAAGCAGAAGGTGCAGAACAAGCTCACCGAGGCCCGGTCCCTGCTCGCGAAGCTGACCGCCGAGGAGAAGGCGCGGCTGGCGGAGCTGGAGCGCGAGAAGGAGGCCGAGGCCAAGGAGAAGGCGGAGAAGCTGGCCCGCCGCCAGGCCGCCGAGGCCAAGGAGCGCGAGGAGCGCGAGGAGGCGGAGAAGAAGGCCCGCGAGGAGGCCGCGAAGGAGTCCGGCGGGGACAGCGGCTCCGGTTCCGGCAGCGGTACGGGTACGGGGACGAGCCCGGGGTCCGGTACGGGCACGGGTACGGGGACCGGGACGGACGGCAGCTACGCCGCGAAGGCCGAGAAGGTGCTGGCTTTCGCCCGCGCCCAGATCGGGAAGCCGTACGTGTGGGGGGCCTCGGGCCCGGCCTCGTACGACTGCTCGGGGCTGACGCAGGCGGCCTGGCGGGAGGCGGGGGTGACGCTGCCCCGGACCACCTGGGACCAGGTGAAGGTGGGCACGCGGGTCGCCACGTCCGACCTCCAGCCCGGGGACCTGGTCTTCTTCTACGACGACATCAGCCACGTCGGCATCTACAAGGGCGACGGGATGATGATCCACGCCCCGAAGCCGGGGGCGAACGTCCGCGAGGAGTCGATCTACTACATGCCGATCTACGGCAGCGTGCGTCCGGCGTAGTGCCGGGGGCGGGGGTGGCCGCCTGAGCGGCGGCCGCCCCCGGGAGAGTCTCAGGTCCGGAGCGGGAGAGTCTCAGGTCCAGAGCGTGGCGATGAAGATGTTGGCGACCGTCAGGCCGCCGACCGCCGCGAACGCGCCCTTCTCGACCCTCTCCTCGTCCCGCTTGACGTAGACGAGCGCGAGGATGACGACGAGGAGCGCCAGCTTCACGCCGATCTTGATGTTGTTCACGGTCTGGTCGTCGGCCTGGTTGAGCCCGACCAGGGCGACGCCCGTGACCAGCATGGTCAGCGCGCCGTGCAGCATGGCGGGAACGAAGCGGGCGGTGCCCGCGCCCATGGCCTTCATCTGGGTCAGGAAGCCGCCCAGCAGGGAGGCGATGCCGATGATGTGCAGGGCGACGAAGACATTGATGAGTACGTCCATGGCTCCGGAGCCTAGCCATGGCCAAAACTTTACCCAGCAGTGAGGCAAGCCTTCCTCGACGCCTTCGCCGGAACTGGGCGCCCCGTGCCCGAACCTGCCGGAATGATCAGTTCCGACTTGACGCCTCCCGGTCATTCGGCAGCGCTGAAACGTCACATCCGGGCAATAGCTGTCATGGCGAACCTTTTCCGTGCGCCCGGCATAGCGTCCTTGCCGGACCTGCCGGTATCCCCCGGCGGGCAGCCGACAGGAAGGATGCCGCCCCCGTGGCCGCGCACCGGAAATCCGCTCACCGGAAACCCAAGCAGCGCCCGTTCACCGGCCCTGCTGCCCGCACCGCCGCCACCCTGGCGCTCGCCGGGGCCGCCACCGCCACCTCGGCCACCGGGGCCGGCGCCGCACCCGCCGAGCCCGCTCCCACCGCCGCCCAGGTCCGGGCGAAGGTCGACCGGCTCTACCACGACGCCGAGGTCGCCACCGAGAAGTACAACGGGGCGAAGGAGAAGGAAGCGGCCGCCACCAAGGCCGTCGACGCCCTGGCCGACGAGGCGGCCCGCCGTACCGACCGCCTCAACACCGCCCGCCACACGCTCGGTTCGATGGCCACCGCCCAATACCGCACCGGCACCCTCGACCCCGCCCTACAGCTGGCGCTCTCCTCTGACCCCGACAGCTACCTGGAGCGCGCCGCCCACCTGGACCGGGCGGGCGACCGGCAGGCGAGCCTGCTCAGCAACATCCGGCGCCAGCTCTCCGGCATCGCCCGGGTCAAGGCCCGCGCCGACCAGGAGACCGAGGCGCTCGCCGCCCGCCGCGCCGAGCTGGACAAGCACCGCACCGCGATCCGGACGAAGCTGGCCGACGCCCGGACGCTCCTGGCCACCCTCACCGCCGCCGAGCGCGCCGCGTACGAGCGCGCCGCCGACGCGGCCCACGGCGGCGGACCGGCGGCCTCGGCCGACGGCTCCACCGCCCGCCCCGACCGGGCCGTCACGGGCGCCCACGCCGACCGCTCGGCCCCCCGCGCCTCGGTCGCCGCCCCCAACTCCCGGGCGGCCCGGGCCGTCTCCTTCGCGCACGGGGCCATCGGCAAGCCGTACGTCTGGGGCGCGACCGGCCCCAACGCCTTCGACTGCTCCGGGCTGACCCAGGCGGCATGGAAGGCGGCGGGCGTCAGCCTGCCGCGCACCACCTACACCCAGATCAACGCCGGACAGCGGGTCTCCCGCTCCGAACTGGCCCCCGGCGACCTGGTCTTCTTCTACTCCGGCGTCAGCCACGTCGGCCTCTACATCGGCGGCGGCCAGATGATCCACGCCCCGCGACCCGGAGCCCCGGTCCGGATCGCGCCCATCAGCCAGATGCCTTTCGCCGGAGCGACCCGGGTGGCATAGTCCCCGGCGCCGACCTCTCCCCCGCCGAAGGAACGTCCCGTATGTCGATGGCGAACGCCGTCCAGGAGTACGCCCGTACGCTCACGCTGCGCTCGTCCACCCACTACCGGGTGGGCCCGTTCACCGTCCGGCACAACCCGGGCTGGGAGCTGAAATACGCCAACTACGCGATCCCGGACCGGGATGCGGAACCCACGGTGCACGACGTGGCGGCCCTCATCGACGCCTTCCGGGAGCGGGAGCGGCTGCCGCGCCTGGAGTTCCTGCCCGCCTGGGCCCCGGCCGTCGAACCGGCCCTGCTGGCCGCCGGGTTCACCGTGGAGAACCGGGCACCGCTGCTCGTCTGCGCCCGCGAGGGCCTCCGTACGCCGAAGCCGGTCGACGGCCTCCGCATCGCCGTGCCCGCCACCGACGCGGAATTCATCGACGCCGCCCGCATCCAGCACCACGGCTTCGGCGGCGCGGGCGAACCCGAGCCGGGGACGACCACCTGGCTGCGCTCGGCGGCGGCCGGTGACGGGGTCGCCGCCCTGGCGGTCCTGGACGGCGCACCGGCCGGGGCGGGCGGCTGCTCCGTCCCGGTCGACGGCCTCAGCGAACTGGTCGGCCTCGCCGTCGCCGCCCCCTTCCGCCGCCGGGGCGTCGGCGCCGCGCTCTCCGCCTGGCTGACCGAACGGGCCCTGGACCAGGGGTGCCGGGCCGTCTGGCTGGAGCCGGGCGACGCCGACGTGGAACGGATCTACGCGTCCATCGGCTACCGCCGGATCGGCGAGAAGGTCAACATCTCGCTGTCTCTCTGAGGACAGGGCACCTCTCTGAGGACAGGGCACCTCTCTGAAGACAGGGCCGCCCGGCTCGGCTCAGACCAGCCGTCGCGCCGTCGCCCACCGCGTCAGCTCGTGCCGGTTGGAGAGCTGGAGCTTGCGCAGCACCGCCGAGACATGGGACTCGACCGTCTTCACCGAGATGAACAGCTGCTTCGCGATCTCCTTGTACGCGTATCCCCGGGCGATCAGCCGCAGCACCTCGCGCTCGCGCTGGGTGAGGCGGTCCATGTCCTCGTCGACCGGCGGGGCGTCCGTGGAGGCGAAGGCGTCGAGGACGAAGCCGGCCAGGCGCGGGGAGAAGACCGCGTCGCCCTCCTGGACCCGGAAGATGGAGTCGACCAGGTCGGTGCCGGTGATCGTCTTGGTGACATAGCCCCGGGCGCCGCCCCGGATCACGCCGATGACGTCCTCGGCGGCGTCCGAGACGGAGAGCGCGAGGAAGCGGACCGGGTTGTCGGCCGTGCCCATCAGCGGGGCGCAGCGGCGCAGCACCTCGACGCCGCCGCCACCCGGGAGATGGACGTCGAGGAGGACGACCTCGGGGCGGGTCGCCGTGATGACGGTGACCGCCTGGTCGACGTCGGCGGCCTCGCCGACCACTTCGACGCCGGTCTCCTCGGTGCGGCCGATCTCGGCCTGCACCCCGGTGCGGAACATCCGGTGGTCGTCGACGAGCACGACCCGTACCCGTCGCTCCGGGCCCCCGGTGGCTTCGGTGTTCTCGGTCATTCGCTCGCCCTTTCCATCTCCAGCTCGACCTCGGTGCCCCCGCCGGGCACCGAACGCAGCCGGGCCGTGCCGCCGTTGCGCTGCATCCGGCCGATGATTGATTCTCGTACGCCCATGCGGTCGGCGGGAACCTCGTCCAGGTCGAAGCCCGGGCCCCGGTCCTTCACGGAGACGAAGACCGTGGCGCCCTCGACCTCGGCGAAGACCTGCACGGCACCGCCCTCGCCACCGTACTTGGCGGCGTTGACCATCGCCTCGCGCGCGGCCTGCATCTGGGCGCCCAGCTTGTCGTCGAGGGGGCAGTCGCCGACGACCACGACCTCCAGGGGGACGCCGTGCTTGTCCTCCACCTCGGCGGCGGCCCGCTTCACGGCCTCGGCGAGGGTCTCCGGCTCGTCGTCCTCGTCCTTGCCGGTGCCCTCGGGGTTGTAGAGCCAGTTCCGCAGCTCGCGCTCCTGGGCGCGGGCCAGGCGTCTGACCTCGCCGCCGTCGTCCGCGTTCCGCTGGATCAGGGTGAGGGTGTGCAGGACGGAGTCGTGGACGTGGGCGGCGACCTCGGCGCGCTCCTGGGCGCGGATGCGCATCAGGCGCTCCTCGGAGAGGTCCTGGACCATCCGGACCAGGTAGGGGCCCGCGAGCAGGGCGATGCCGGTGAGGACGGCGATGGCGGCGGTCAGCACGTTGCCCAGCTGGGCGGCCGAGCCGCGCACCACCATGAAGACGGCGAGCCCGAGGCCCACCAGCGCCACCCCGGCCAGCGCGCGGGCCAGTTGCAGCAGCCGGCGGCGGCGGCCGACCTCCATCCAGCGGGCGCGCCGCGCGTTGTCCGCCTGGCGCCAGACGAGGACGGAGCCCGCGCCGATGAGGAGCGTCGGCCAGATGTAGCGGTCGGCCTCGCTGCCCATGTCGACGTTGGCGACGAAGACGACGGCCCCGATGAGCAGGGCGACCAGCGCGAAGACCTGGCCCGGGTCCGGTTTGCGGAGCTTGCGCCGGCCGTCAGCCGCGGTCTCGAAGACCGAGCGCGGGGCGTGGACGCCGCCGACTCCGCCGACGCCGAGGGGGACGACGATCCAGAACACCGCGTACAGCAGGGCGCCCAGGCCGTCGCTGAGGAAGAGCCCGAGGAAGACGAACCGGACCCAGGCGACCGGCAGCCCGAGGTGTCCGGCGAGCCCGCGCGCGACGCCGCCCAGCATCCGCCCGTCGGCGCTGCGGTACAGCTTGCGCAGCGGCGGCTCCTCCGGGTCGGAGGCGAGTGAGCTGTGCGCGGCTCGGGCGGTGGCGGCTGGCATACCCCGATCGTCACACGCGGCGGGTGCGGGAGGCATCAGGGTAGTCCCCCTGATCGACCCTGAGGCCAGCCCTACCCCCGCAACCCCTGCCGCCCCCTGCGGGACGGCCCGGCGCAAAATCAGGGACCGGCCAGGGTCGGTGCGGCTCCCGCCGGCCGGTCCGGACCGTCACCATGGAGGTATGACCGCTCCCTCGGACGCCGCCCCCGGCGTCGCGCCCCCCGACGCGCCCAGACCGCAGCTGCGGCGCAGCCCGCGGCAGAAGGTGGTGGCCGGGGTCTGCGGCGGACTCGGCCGGTACTGCGACGTGGACCCGGTGATCTTCCGGATCGTGCTCGGTGTCCTCTCGGCGACCGGCGGGATCGGCCTGATCTTCTACGGCTTCGCCTGGCTCCTGCTGCCCCTGGAGGGCGAGGAGGAGAACGAGGCGCGCCGGCTGCTGTCGGGCCGGGTCGACGGGGCGTCGCTGGTGGCGCTGCTGCTGGCGCTGATCGGCTGCGGGCTCTTCCTGTCGATGCTGGGCAACCGGGGGATGCTGGCGTTCGCGGCGCTGCTCACGGTGGCCGTGGTCGGCTGCTCGGTGTGGACGCAGTCCCGCAGGACGTCGGCCCCGGAGGACCCGGCGGCCCCGCCGGGCACCCCGGCCGCCCCCGCCCACCCGCACACCGGCGGCCTCGGCGCGCCCCCGCCGGAGGTGAAGGCGCCGCCGACGCCGGGCGGTCCGTCGTGGTGGCGCGACCCGATCGTGAAGGACGGGACGACGGGTCCGGTCGGCTCGGGCTATCTCTGGGGCCCCTCGGACACCGACCCGGACGCGGCGGCGGAGACGGTGCGGGCCGGGCGTCCCAGCGCGGACGCCCCGTTCCGGCCGCCTGCCCCGGCGCCCGCCGCGCCGGGCCCGCGCTCGATCGGCGGCCTGGTCTTCCTGACCGCGCTGGTGGCGGGCGGTCTGGGGACCGGGCTGAGCTGGGAGCAGCAGCCGCTGGGTACGGCGTTGCAGATCGGCCTGGTCGCCGCGCTCGCGGTCTTCGGGCTCGGCCTGCTGGTCTCCTCCGCGCTGGGGCGGACCGGGTTCGGCACGGTGCTGATGGCGACGGTCACGGCCGTGCTGCTGGCGGGCGCGACGATGCTGCCGAAGGAGATCAGCACGGACTGGGCCCGCCAGGAGTGGCGCCCGGCCGAGGTCGCCGCCGTACAGCAGGGTTACGAGCTGGGCAGCGGGGACGCCCGGCTGGACCTGTCCGGGGTGGTGGTCCCGCCGGGCGAGACCGTGCGGACCCGGCTGGAGGTCGGGGCGGGCCGGGCGGCCGTCGTCGTCCCGGCGGGCGTGACGGTGAAGGTCCGGGCCGAGGCCGGTCTCGGGGAGATCCGGCTGGAGGAGGGGCAGCGGGTCCAGGTCCGCATCAACAGCGACCAGACGTCGCAGCGTACGCTTCCGCCGCCCCAGGGCAGCAAGCCGGCCGGGACGATCGAGCTCGAAGTGGAAGTCGGAGTCGGACAGGTGGAGGTCAGCCGTGCTGCGTCATGAGTTCCGGCCCGGACGGGCGGTGGCGGGCCTGACGATGCTGGTCCTCGCCGGGGGGTACGCGGGTGACGCGGCCGGAGACTGGGAGGCGCCGTGGACCTTCTTCCTCGGGGTCTTCCTCGGCGGCCTGTGGCTGGCCGCCACGGCCACCTGGGCCGCTTACATGCTGCGGCGCCGCCGGGACGCGAGGAAGGCGTCGACGGAGAACATGGAGGCGCCCGCGAGCACCAAGGGCAGCCACGCCATCAAGTAGGGCAGGTCGTTGCCGTAGTAGTACGGGGTCGACTGCCAGCTCACCGTCAGCCACAGGCTCAGCGAGATCAGCGCGCCGCCGAGCGCGGCGAACCGGGCCCAGAGGCCGACCAGGGTGCCGAGGCCGACGAGGAGTTCGCCGATCGCGATGGCGTAACCGAATCCTTCGGGGCTCTTGAGCGCCAGGTCGACGAGGGCGGGGACCGCGGAGGAGTCGCGGACCGTGTTCATCAACTCGCCGATGGAGCCGGGGCCGGTGGCGGAGAGGAACGCGCTGTCCGTCAGCTTGTCCAGCCCGGCGTAGACGAAGGTGACCCCGAGGAAGAGCCGCAGCGGCAGCAGGGCGTACTGCCCCGCCCGCTCACGCAGCCCTTTCGGCTCGCTCAGCCCGTACGAACCGCCGCCGTAACCGTTCATCACCACTGCCCCGCTTCCCGAAGACCTGTCACCTGACCATACGTACGCCTGTACGGCGCCGCTCACCAGGGCTGCGGGGCAATCGACCGAAGAGAACGACCGTCAGTCCGTGACGTCGATCGAGCAGCGGTTGGTCTCCACCCCGGCGGCGGTGACGACCTGGACGTCCACCGTGCCGGGCTCGACCTCGACCGGGACGGGCACGGTGAGCACGGTGTCGGTCGGGTTGGCGAAGCCTCCGGCGACCGGGATCAGCGGTACGTGGACGTGGACCGTGCCGATCCGTACGACGAGCCGGGCCAGCCGGTCGGGGCTGCCGGCGCCGGGCGGTACGAAGCCCGCGCCCCGGATCTCGATGTCGTCGCCGGTCCGGATCGGGGCGTCCAGGTCCCCGGCCTCCCGGGCCCGTACCACGGACAGCACGACCGGACGGCCGCCCTCCGCGTACTTCCCGGCGAAGTACGTCGCCGCCGAGACGGCCACCAGCAGGGCGAGCCCCCACGGCAGGTCGGGCAGCTGCTCGGGGCGGCGGGCCAGCCGGACCCCGGCGAACAGTACGGCGACGGCGCTGACCAGCACGTACTGCACATCGGTGAACGAGCCGCGCCCGGAGTCGTCGGTGAGCAGATCGGCGGCGCGCGGCCGGTCGGCGCGCAGCTTCTGGAGCCGCTGCCCCAGCACCCGTACGGTCACGACCCGGCGTACGACGACGGCGACCGCGCACACCAGCGCGAGCACGGCCACCACCCCGGCGGACCGCACCAGGTCGAGCCCCTCGATCAGCGCATCCCGGTCGTCCGGGTCCGAGGCGCCCGCCAGCTGGAGGGCGAGGACGAGAACGGCGAAGACGGCGAGCAGCACCCACGCGGCGGCGACGGCCCTGGAGGTGGAGAGCCGGTTGTCCTCGCCGATCAGCGGGGCGAGGAGGCCGCCCCGGGCGCGGTGGAAGCGGGCGGCGACGGTCAGCAGGGCGGCGGTGACGACCGCGGCGACCAGAGCGGCGGTGCGGGCGGTGGTCCAGCCCGGCCCGATCGCGGTGAGGCTCGCGCCGACGAGCAGGGCGACGACCGCGCCCCACACGACGAACAGGGTGCCCCGCCACACATGGTGCAGCCAGACGTCCCCGGCGGCCCGGCCCCGTTCGGCGACGGTGCGGGCGGACTCGGTCAGCTCGTCGGAGACCCACTGCCGGGACGCAGAGGGCGACTGGGCGACCCCGGCGGGCAGGCCGTTTCCTGCGGCCAGTTCGTCCCGCTTGGCGAGGAATGCGGCGACCGCGCGCCGGTGCCCCTCGCGTGCTCCGTGCGGGCAGTCGCCGCACGTACAGCCTCCGCCGTGCGTGCCGCTCACCCTTGCCTCGTCCAACGCCACGGAGATTTACACCCTTTCCCACCCCGGTACAGCCAACTCACCTGCGATACCAGCGAATTGTGCCGTACGGGACGGGCGCCCCCCGCATCGGGTCGGACACGAACGCATACCGTCAGAACGTTCGAGCGATCCGCTGCCACAGGGGCTGGTAGTTGATCCACGCCACCAGGTCGCTGCCGAGCTGCTCACGGGTGGTGACGGCGTCCCGGTGGTCGATCAGCACGGGCTTCCCGGCGGCGCGTGCGAGCAGCTGCACCTGGCAAGCGCGCTCCATGGTCAGGAACCACCAGGCGGCCGCGTCGACCGAGTCCCCCACGGTCAGCAGCCCGTGGTTGCGCAGGATGACGGCCTTGCGGGGCCCGAGGGCCTCGGCGATCCGCCGCCCCTCCTCCTCGTCCACGACGACCCCGGTGTACGCGTCGTACAACGCATGGTCTTCATAGAAAGCACAGGCCTCCTGGGTGATCGGCTCGATCAGCTCCCCCAGCGCGGCCAGCGCCCGCCCGTGCACGGAGTGGGTGTGCGCGACGGCGACGGCCCCCGGCCGGGCCCGGTGCACGGCCGCGTGCACGGCGAAGGCGGCCTGGTTGACGTGGAAGCGCCCCTGGACCACCTGCCCGTCCCCGTTGACGAGGATGAGGTCCTGCGGGGCGATACCGGCGAAGGGCGCCCCGAACGGGTTGACCCAGTAGCAGTCGGCCAGCTCCGGATCGCGCACGGTGATGTGCCCGGAGACCCCGTCCTCGTACCCGTGCTCCCCGAACAGCCGCAGCGCTCCGGCGAGCCGCTGCCTGCGGTACGTCCGCTCCTCGTCCGGCGACGCGTGCACGGGCGGCATCGCGAAGTGCAGCTGCTCGACGGGGATGGGCGCGGGGGCGGGCACGGCGGGCGGCTCGGACATGGCGGCTCCTCACTTTCCCGGGGGCGTACGGGATCGGAAGTTACCGGCGGGTGGGGGTGAGGGGGAAGGGGTGGGACGGACTACGGGCGGCGCTGGTTGATCGCGGTGAGGTCGATCGTGAGCGGGAACGGGACGTCGAGTTTCAGGGCGTTGTGGTGGATACCGGTGGGCGTGTACGCCTTCAGTGCGGGGTCCAGCTCGTAGACATACACGACGGGGAGGCCGTCGGGGCCCTGCTCTACGCGCCAGAAGTGCACGATGCTGGCGGCGGCGTACTTACGGGGCCTGGTCTCGCGGTCCCTGGTCTCGGAGTCGGGGGAGACGACCTCTACGGCGAGGACGACGTCCTCGGCCCTCAGGAAAGTCCCGTCGAGCCCGGGATCTGCTGCGAGCGGGACGACCACGACATCCGGCTCGGGCCGGTTGCGGCGGTCCAGGATGACGCTGAACTCACGGAACACGTCGAGATCGTCCGGTGCCTGCTTCAGGAGTGAGTTCTCCAGCAGCCACAGGGTGCGCGCGTGGAACCTCCGCTGCGGGCTACGGAAGACCAGCACGCCGTCGATTAGCTCGGTGTGCCGAGGAAGTCCGCGCAGCCGGTCGAGGTCCTCGGCGACCCACCCGTCAGGTGGGGGAACCGGGTAGCTGCCGGGCTCGGCCGACTCGTACGAGGTCGCCATGGGGACATGATCGGCCTCTGCGGGCTGGCGCCGCCGGGAACGACAATGCCGCCGCCCAGACGAATGAGCGACGGCATCGGCGTTGACCAGGAGATGTCCTACAGGCTGGCCAGGAGCGGGAAGGTCACTCCCACTCGATCGTCCCCGGCGGCTTGCTCGTCACGTCGAGGACGACGCGGTTGACGTCGGCGACCTCGTTGGTGATGCGGGTGGAGATCTTCGCCAGCGTCTCGTACGGCAGGCGCGACCAGTCCGCCGTCATGGCGTCCTCGGAGGAGACCGGGCGCAGCACGATCGGGTGGCCGTAGGTGCGGCCGTCACCCTGGACGCCGACCGAGCGGACGTCGGCGAGGAGGACCACCGGGCACTGCCAGATGTCGCGGTCCAGGCCGGCCGCCGTCAGCTCCTCGCGGGCGATGGCGTCGGCCTCTCGGAGCAGGTCCAGGCGGTCCTTGGTGACCTCGCCGACGATGCGGATGCCGAGGCCGGGGCCGGGGAACGGCTGGCGCTGGACGATCTCCTCGGGGAGGCCGAGCTCGTGGCCGACCATCCGGACCTCGTCCTTGAACAGCTGGCGCAGCGGCTCGACGAGCTGGAACTCGATGTCGTCGGGGAGGCCGCCCACGTTGTGGTGGGACTTGATGTTGGCGGTGCCGGTGCCGCCTCCGGACTCCACCACGTCCGGGTAGAGCGTGCCCTGGACCAGGAAGGCGACTTCGGGGCCCTCCTCCTGGAGGATCTCCAGCTGGGCCTGCTCGAAGACGCGGATGAACTCGCGGCCGATGATCTTCCGCTTCTGCTCCGGGTCGGAGACCCCGGCCAGGGCGTCGAGGAAGCGCTTCTCCGCGTCGACCACCTTCAGCTTCGCGCCGGTCGCGGCGACGAAGTCCTTCTCGACCTGCTCGGTCTCGCCCTTGCGCATCAGGCCGTGGTCGACGTACACGCAGGTGAGCTGGGAGCCGATGGCCTTCTGGACGAGCGCGGCCGCGACCGCGGAGTCCACGCCGCCGGAGAGGCCGCAGATGGCGCGCTTGTCGCCGACCTGCTCGCGGATCGCGGCGATCTGCTCCTCGACCACGTTGGTGGTGGTCCAGTTCGGCTCGATGCCCGCGCCGCGGTAGAGGAAGTGCTCCAGGACCTGCTGGCCGTGGGTGGAGTGCATGACCTCCGGGTGGTACTGCACCCCGTAGAGCTTCTTCTCGTCGTTCTCGAAGGCGGCGACCGGGACCACGTCGGTGGAGGCGGTGACGGTGAAGCCCTCGGGCGCGGCCGAGCAGGCGTCGCCGTGCGACATCCACACCGGCTGCTCGGTGGGCGTGCCCTCGAAGAGCGTCGAGCCCGCCTTGGTGACGTGCAGCGGGGTGCGGCCGTACTCACGCGCCCCGTTGTCGTCGACCGTGCCGCCGAGCGTCGTCGCCATCAGCTGGAAGCCGTAGCACATGCCGAAGACGGGGACCCCGGCCTCGAACAGCGAGCGGTCCAGGGAGGGGGCGCCCTCCGCGTAGACCGACGACGGGCCGCCGGAGAGGATGATCGCGCGGGGGTTCTTCGCCAGCATCTCCGCCACCGGCATGGTGGACGGGACGATCTCGCTGTAGACCCGGGCCTCACGGACGCGGCGGGCGATGAGCTGGGCGTACTGCGCGCCGAAGTCGACAACGAGGACCACGTCGGCCGTGGTGTCGGGGGCGGCGGGGGGTGCTGCTGGCACGGGGCGGCCTTCCGGCGGTGGTGAAGGGGGTCGGTTCTTCCGATTCTACCGGCCGTACGTGAACCCTCCGCCGGGTCGGTCACGCGGGCCCACGTCTCACGATCCGGGCCCCGTTTTGCCGGGCCCGCCGGGCCGGGGCCATACTGTGCCCCATGCGTCAGCACACGACCTTCGTCTTTACCTATGGCATCCGGCCCGCCGGCTGCCATGGTCGTGCTGCTTGAGCTACTGACAAGCAACGTTCCAGGCGCCCCGGGCCATCAGGCCCGGGGCGTTCTGCGTATCCGGGCCCGTTGCCCCGGGGTGGCCGCCACCCCACCAGGAGTCACCACCATGAGCAGCACCACCACCAGCCCCGCCGGAAGCACCGCCACCACCCCCGCCGAGCAGACCGGGGCCCGCACCGACGAGGCCGCCGCCCTGATCGGCGGCGCCCGGGAGCGCATCGACACCCTCGACGACCGGATCATCGGCCTCGTCCAGGAACGGATGGCCGTCTCGGCGGTCATCCAGGAGGCCCGGATCACCTCCGGCGGCCGGCGGGTCAACCTCTCCCGCGAGACGGCCGTGCTCGGCCACTACAGGGACGCGCTGGGCAAGCCGGGTACCGCTCTGGCGATGACCCTGCTGGAGCTGTGCCGCGGCCGGGTGTGACCCACGGGACGGCGGCCGCAGGACCGTATCTGCGTTCGGTGCCCGTCTCACCCGTACGGCGCGTGACCGGGACCGGCGTGCCTTCGTTGGTCCCGGTGTCCGTGCCAACCAGGGGCGGCATCGGTAGAAAACCACGCGTGGCTCCGCCGGGACGTGTGACGTACCGCAGGTACGTCGTGGGACCACATCCCGGCGCCAGTGACCGGTCCGCAGGGGACAGCAGCCCGGTCACCCCATGTGCGGCCGATCCCGGGGACGCCCGGATCGGCCGCATCGGAACGTACCGGGCGGAGGCCCTGTTCCCCTCCTCCGCCCCCGGCCGGATCTCCCTCCGGCCGCCCAGGTCAGGTCCCCCTCCGCCCTCCGTCAGGCGTGCCGCGCCGCAGCCCGTCGCCGGGCGGCCATGAACAGCAGCAGGCCCGCCGCCAGCGCTGCGGCCGCCGTGCCCGAGGCGATCAGGACGGCCGATCCCGTCGCGGCGAGGCCGCCCCCGCCGCCCGTCGTGCCCGCCGAGCCTCCGTCCGACGTGGCGGACGAGGCGGACTCCGAGGGTCCGGTGGTGCCGGACGGGCTCTCCGACGAGTCCGGGGCCGGGGCCGAGGTCGGCGGGGTGGACGGTTCGCCGGAGCCGCCGTCGGTGCCGCCCGTCGTGCCGCCGGAGTCGGCGCCCTCGCCCTCACCGTTCACGATCAGGTACGCGGTGTTGTTGGCCGGCTCCGGGTCGAACGGCAGCTTCGGGTTCTGGAGCCAGGGGCCGCGGACGGTGACCGCGCCCTCCGCGCCGACCGAGCTCCTGTCGATCCGCAACTCGAACGGCAGGTCCAGGCCGCCGCCGTCCAGCACGCTCATGGACGTGTCGCAGACGTAGCGCGGTGCGGGGCTCTTCTGGTCCTCGCGGTATCCGCCGCCCGCGGTCACCGCGCGGCAGCGGTCCGGCTTCGCCGTGACGGTCGTGCCCGGCGGGACGGTGAAGTCCAGGGTGGCGACGGGCTCACCGGAGCGGACGTAGCCGACCCAGGCCGGGCCCTCGTTGCGGAAGCCGATGTCCGCCGTCACGGTGGTGCCCTCGGCCCCGGCCACCTTGTCGCCGTACGCGACGAAGTCGGCCGTGTTCTCCGTACGGAAGTCCGCCTCGTGGAAGTTGTCCCAGGGGTTGAGGTCCCCGCCCCGGGCGGTCGCGCCCTTCGCGGGGTCCTTCACCGGGACCGCCTTCAGGACGGCGCCGGTGCCGCGCTCGAAGGGGGCGCCCGCGCGCTGTGCGGTGCGCTGGGCGGCGCTGTTCTCGCGGATGCTGTAGACGAACATGTCGTAGTAGGCGCGGTCGGTGACCTCGATGGTCAGCGGGGTCGCCAGGGTGTACGTCGCGCCCGCCTCGAAGGAGCCCTCGACCGAGCAGAGGGCGGTGGTCCAGCCGGGGCCCCGGGAGCCCGGGCCGCCCTCGGTGTACTCGCAGTTGGAGTAGCGCTCGGGGATGTCGAGGCCGCGGGAGTACACCAGGCCGAGGAGGACGCCGTCGGCGGCGCGGGTGCCCCGGTTGGCGAAGGTGATCGGGGCCTTCTGCCGGTCGCCCGGGTTCGTCCGCTCCTTGAAGGGGAGCTCTTCCATGACCAGGTCGGCGCCGCCGACGGTGACCCGGGTGGTGAACGGGGTGAAGGTCGCGCCCTTCGACTGTCCGGTCACCCTGATCGTGCCGCTGTCGCCTTCCTCGCTGCCCTCGGCGGCGGTGAGCAGGAGGTCGTCGATGCCGCGGAGGCCGGGCCAGATGCCCTGGTCCGTGCAGACCGCCTTCGTACCGGTGACCTCGCAGTCCGAGGTGTCCTCCACCGCCACATGGGCGACATCCGCGATGCCGCTGAGGTCGAAGGTGACGGTGAACTCCGTCTCGTAGTCGTCGTCCCCCTCGTCCGCGCCCGGGTTGTCGAGGGTGATCCCGAGCGTGGCGTGGAGCGGCTCGCCGCTCTCCGGGTACGGGTGCAGCGCGGTCTCGGCGGGGCCGCCGATGGCGAGCACCGGGAGGCCCGCGGCCTGCGCCGGGGCGGCCGCGCCCGCGAGCGAGGCCGCGGCCAGCAGACCTGCGGCGGCGAGAGAGCCCGCGGCGCGGCACAGCGCGGCTCTCGGGGAGAAGCGTGTCATCGGGGACCTCTGGTACGTGGGGGGCGCTGTGTGACTGCTGTGAGGCAGTACGGGTTCGACCGCGCAGCTCCCCGAAGAGTTGCCCGGAGAAAGATCACGGATTGGGTACGGGTGTGTTCCCCACGCCCTCGATGCCCGCCCCGGCCTCAGCCGTCCCCTTCGGCGGCACCACCGGAATCCCCAGGAACGGCAGCTTCAGCGCGCCGAACGCCTCCTTCGGCACGGCGGGCGCGAGCGGTTCGACCGGGGTGAGCCGCTCGTAGGCCGCGTCCTGCTCCGGGCGCGGGTCCGCCTCGCCCTTGTTGGGCCAGAAGGACATCGCGCGCTCCGCCTGGGCGGTGATGGTCAGCGAGGGGTTGACGCCCAGGTTGGCGGAGACCGCCGAGCCGTCGACGACGCTGATGCCGGGGTGGCCGTACAGGCGGTGGTACGGGTCGATGACGCCCTCCTCCGCGCTCGCGCCGATCGGGCAGCCGCCGAGGAAGTGGGCGGTGAGCGGGGTGCCCATCAGCTCGCCGACGTTGGACCCGGCGAAGCCGTTGATCTCCTCGGCGAGGAGCGTGGCGCTGCGGGTGGCCTCCGGGATCTGGGTCGGGTTGGGCGCGCCGTGGCCCTGGCGGGCGGTGAGCAGGCCTTTGCCGATGCCGCCCGGTTTCCGGTACGTCGTCAGGGAGTTGTCCAGCGACTGCATGACGAGCCCGATGATCGTGCGCTCGGACCAGTGGTGGTTGGAGAGCGAACGGACGGCGAGGGTGGGGTGCTTGACCATGTTGGCGAGCCAGCCCCGCACCCGGCGGCCGCCGTAGGGGACCTGGAGGATCGACATCGCGCCCATGGCGTTGGAGCCCTTGCCGTACCGCACCGGCTCGATGTGGGTGTTGCCGTCCGGGTGGATCGAGGAGGTGATCGCGACGCCCTGGGAGAAGTCGGCCTTCGCGATGCCGTGCTTCTTGCGGTAACGGCGGTCGCTGGTCTGGGAGCCCACCAGCGCCTCGGAGTTGGTCCGGGTCAGCTCGCCGAGCTTGGCGGAGAGCCGGGGCAGCAGGCCCTTGTCCTTCATGGTGTGGAGCAGGGTCTGGGTGCCGTACGTGCCCGCCGCGACGACCACCTTGCGGGCCCGCAGCCTGGTGGGCTTCGCCTTGCGGCGGCGGTCGGTGGGGACGGTGAGGACCCGGTAGCCGCCCTCGGGGTCGTCGGTGACGGCGACGACGGAGGTCATCGGGTGGATGACCGCTCCCGCCTTCTCGGCGAGGTGGAGGTAGTTCTCGTTGAGGGTGTTCTTCGCGCCGTGGCGGCACCCCGTCATGCACTCGCCGCACTCGGTGCAGGCCTTGCGGGCGGGTCCGGCGCCGCCGAAGTACGGGTCGGGGACGGTGTCGCCGGGCTTGGCCTTGGCCGTGCCGTCGGCGTCCTTGCCGTCGCCGAAGAAGACGCCGACCGGGGCCAGGTGGAAGGTGTCGCCGACGCCCATCGCCTCGGCGGCGGCCTTGAGGTGGATGTCGGAGGGGGTCATGGTCGGGTTGAGGCGGACCCCGAGCATCCGGCGGGCCTGGTCGTAGTACGGCTTGAGCTCGTCCTGCCAGTCGGTGATCGATGCCCACTGGCGGTCCTGGAAGAACGGGGCGGGCGGCACGTACAGCGTGTTGGCGTAGTTGAGCGAGCCGCCGCCGACCCCGGCGCCCGCGAGCACCATGACGTTGCCGAGCAGGTGGACGCGCTGGATGCCGAAGAGGCCGAGCGCCGGGGCCCAGAGGTAGTTCTTGAGGTCCCAGGAGGTCTTGGGGAGCGTGCCGGGGGTGAAGCGGCGGCCCGCCTCCAGGACGCCGACGCGGTAGCCCTTCTCCGTCAGCCGGAGCGCCGAGACCGCGCCCCCGAAGCCCGAGCCGACGATCAGGACGTCGTAGTCGTACGCGGCGTCGTCCTCGGCCGGGACATGGCTCACGGGCTGTTTCTGGGCAGGGCTGTCCTGGGACATGGCGCTCCTCGGTACGAAAAGGGCAGGGTTACGACGTCTCAGCGGGCGCTCAGCGCAGCCGGAACGCCTTCATCGCCTTGAGGCTGCGGGTCATGAACGCGGCGTACTTCTCGTCGTCCATGCCGAAGGCGGGCGCGAGCGGGATCAGCCGCTGCTGGGCGACGGTCTGGGCCTCGGTGTACTTGAGGATGCCCTCGGAGCCGTGCCGCCGGCCGAGGCCGGAATCCTTCATGCCGCCCATCGGGGACTGGACACTGCCGTAGGCGGGGGCGTACCCCTCGTTGATGTTGACGGTGCCGGTCCGCAGCCGGGCGGCGACCTCGTGGCCGCGCTTGGAGTCGGTGGTCCAGACGCTGGAGTTGAGGCCGTACGGGGTGGCGTTGGCCTCCGCGATGACCTCGTCCTCGTCGCTGAACCGGTAGACGGCGACGACCGGGCCGAAGGTCTCCTCGGTGCAGACGGCCATCGGCGCCTCGACGCCGTCCAGGATGGTCGGCTCGTAGAAGAGCGGGCCGATGTCGGGGCGCGCGACCCCGCCCGCGACGAGCGTGGCGCCCTTCTCGACGGCCTCGGCGACATGCCGGGTGACCGTCTCCAGCTGGCGTTCCCCGACGAGGGAGCCCATGTCGGCGCCGTACGCGAGGGAGGTGCCGAGCCGCATGGCCTTGGTCCGGGTGGCGAACCGCTCCACGAAGTCGTCGGCGATGGACTCGTGGACGTACAGCCGCTCGATGGAGATGCAGAGCTGTCCGGCGGAGGAGAAGCAGGCGCGGACGGCGCCCGCGGCGGCCTTCTCCACGTCGGCGTCCTTCAGGACGAGCATGGCGTTCTTGCCGCCGAGCTCCAGCGATACGCCGACCAGCCGGGAGGCGGCGCCGATCGCGACCTCGCGGCCGGTGCGGGTGGAGCCGGTGAAGGAGACGTAGTCGGCGCGGCTGACGACCTCGGGGCCGACGACGGGTCCCTCGCCCAGCACGATCTGGAAGACCTCGGCGGGCAGTCCGGCCTCGATGAGCAGGTCACGGGCCCACAGGGCGGTGAGCGCGGTCTCCGTGTCGGGCTTCATCACGACGGCGTTGCCGGAGACGAACGCGGGCAGCGCGTCGCCCACGGACAGCTCGAAGGGGTAGTTCCACGGGGCGATCTGGCCGATGACCCCGCGCGGCTGGCGCAGTTCGGTGACCTTGGTGAGGGTCGGGACGACCCCGGTGTGGCGGCGCGGCTTGAGGTAGGCGACGGCCTTGCGCCCGTAGTGGCGGGCGGCGACGGCGACGGCCTGCACCTCCTCGTGGGCGTGCAGGCGGGCCTTGCCGGTCTCCAGCTGGATGAGGTCGAGGACCTCGGACTGGCGGCTGAGGACCAGGTCGTGGAAGCGCAGCAGGATCGCGGCCCGCTGCCGTACGGGGGTGGCGGCCCAGGCGGGCTGGGCGGCGCGGGCCCGGTCGAAGGCGGTGGCGACGTCCTCGGGGGTGGACTCGGGCAGGTCGGCCAGCTTCTCCCCGGTGAACGGCGTGTGGTTGGCCGTGCGGCCCGATCCGACGACGCCGCGGGTCAGCTGGGCGATCACCTCGGGGGTGACCACATCGGCGGCCGTGCGCACGCCGGCGGGGGCGACCGCGACGGGGTTCGTACCGAGAGGGGCGTCAGGGGCCTGCGAGTCCGTCATGAGGCCGAGAGTATGTCCAGCCGCACCCTTTGGGTACCCGTCGGTAACAGTTTTTCACAGGACCCGCCACCCGCTCGGGACCGCCGGCACGACCAAGCCAGTGATCGCTGGCGTCATAACCGCTGATCAGGGGCGTTCCGGCGGACCGGGCACCCGCGGTCCGCCCGCCGCGCTCCGGGATCATGAATTCTCAGCCCCGCGCGTACGGGAGTTCCGTCGCGCCGCGTCGCTCAGCTCTGCGCGCCCGGCGCCCGCCAGCTGCGCAGCATGATGTCGAACTTCTCGCGGCTGGTCTCCCAGCTCTCCTGCGGGGCGGTCAGATACAGGGCGTACTCCGGGCCGCCGGACCCGCCGTAGTACATCTGGTCGATCCCGTGCCGGGGTCCCGCGTGGTCCTGGGTCTCGTGCCAGGTGAACTCCCAGAGGGAGCTGGGCCGGTCGCGGAAGATGTTCTTCTCCAGCCTGATCCGCTGGTAGCCGGGCAGCCGGTCCGCCAGCTGCTCCTCCATGTTCTGCATGTGCAGATACGGATGGTCGAAGTCCGGGTCCGGGTCGACGCTGATCCGGATGCGGTGGGCCCCGCCGTCCGGGGTGTAGTCGATCTGCCCCTCGTTCACCTCGCGCGTCCAGTCCTTCGGTACGACGAGGCTGAAGCCCGCCGGGTCGTCGACCCGGCGCCAGCCGTCGGGTATCTCCGGCGCGGGGCCCGGGTCGGTGGCGGTGGGCGGCGGGGTGGTCCGGGGCGCGGTGGGGGCCGTGGTCGTACGGCCGTCGGCCGACGCGCCCTGCCCGTACTTCATCGCGGCCAGCCCGCCCGCGCCGCCGAGAACCGCCGCCGCGACGACCACGACGAGCACCGTGCGCCACCGCCGGGAGCCGGCGCGCCGGGTGACGGGAGCGGAGGGGTGGCCCGCGACGGGGGCGGTCGGGGTCGGCGTGGAGGGGACCGGTCCGGGCAGCCGGGCCGTGGAGCCGTCCGGGCCGGCGTACGCGAACCGGTCCTCCTCCGGCACCCGTTGGGTCGGCACATGCGCCTGCGCCGAACGCGGCTCCCGGCCCTCCATGGCATCCAGCAGCATCTGCTCGGTCTCGGCGGCCGTGGGCCGGTCGGCCGGGTCCTTGCGGAGCAGCGCGGTGATGACGGGGCCGAGGGGACCGGCGTTGACGGGCGGCGGCGGTTCCTCGGTGACGACGGCCTGCATGGTGGAGATCGGGGACGTACGGCGGAACGGCGAGCGGCCCTCCACCGCGGTGTACAGGGTCGCGCCCAGGGACCAGAGGTCGGAGGCGGGGCCGGGGTCGCCGCCGCGTACCCGTTCGGGCGCCAGATAGTCGATGGAACCGACCAGTTCACCGGTCCGCGTGATCGTGGAGTCGCCCTCGATCGCGGCGATCCCGAAGTCGGTGAGGAGCACCTGTCCGCTCCGGGCCAGCAGGACGTTGCCGGGCTTGACGTCGCGGTGCAGCACCCCGGCACTGTGGGCGGCGCGCAGCGCGCTCAGGACGTGGAGGCCGATCCTGGCCGCCTCGCGCGGCGCGATGTCGCCCTTCTCCTTGGCCTCGTCGGCGAGCGAGGGCCCGTCGACGTACTGCATGACGATCCAGGGGCGCTTGTCGTACTCGATCACATCGTGGACGGTGACGACGCCGGGGTGGGTGATGCGGGCAGCGGCGCGCGCCTCCTTCTGGGTGCGGGCGTGCAGCACGAGCCGGTCGGCCTCGGCGACGTACAGCCCGGCGGTCAGCTCCTTGACGGCAACCGTGCGGTGCAGCACCTCGTCATGGGCGCGCCAGACCTTGCCCATGCCGCCGCGGCCCAGCACCTCGCCCAGCCGGTAACGCCCCGCCAGCACCAGTCCCGCAGCCGTGCCCTGTGATCGATCCACGTGTGTACCCGCCCCCGTTCCTCAGCTTGCCAGATTACGGAGCACGGGCGGCGGGGCGGAACGGGGGATCGCCCACGAGACCGCACTGTGATGGTTGTCGGCACCGGACAACGGCCGTGCCGTCCGGCCCCCGGTGACGTGCGGTCAGGCGATCGGTCGGTCAGGTGGTCAGGCGTTCACCCGGTAGGAGGCGATGGCCTGCTGGTAGATCTCGGTGACCTTGTCGCGCTCGTCCTCCGGGCCGATGACCTGGACGATGTGATAGCGGCCGTCGACGATCATGGCGAGATTGCGGACGTAGACCTCGCGGCCGCCGCTCTCCTGCCAGGTGAACTGCCCCTCGGCCATGGCCTGACGGCCCACGTCGACCCGGCGCAGCCCGGAGGAGGTGGCCCAGCTGGACTCCCGGAACGGCTGGAGTTCGAGCTGCTTGACGCGCTGGTAGTCCAGCGGGTCGCCGCCCGCCGCCTTCACGGTGTCCCGGCCGGGCACGACGAGGAGCGTGAACCCGTCGCTGCTGTACCGGATCTGACGGTCCGTGTTGGCGGGGCTGCGCTGCCAGTCCTTCGGTACGCCGACCTCGAAGCCCTCCGCGTCCTTGCGGAGCACGTAACCGGAGGGGAGCGCGACGGCGGAACGGCTGGTCTGCGGCTGCTGGGAGCCGGGGTCGGTGCTCGCCCCCTCGGAGGGCGCGGGCGAGCCGGAGGCGGCGGGGGGCGGTGGTGCGGCGGAGCCCGTGGACCGCCCGGGCGCGCCCTGCTGGGTCCCCTGCTCCTGCTTCGGCATGAACATGAAGGCGTACGTGATGGCCGCGGCCATCAGCAGCAGGATCAGGATCAGCAGCAGCCGGCCGAGGTGGCGCGGGGAGCGCCCGTCGCGCGGTCGGGCGGGCTCGCGCAGCACCCGGGGGCCCTTGGGCTCGCGCGGGGCGCGGGACGGGCGGGGCTCCCAGGCGTCGACGGGGTGGTGGCCGGCGGGCTCGGGGGGCAGCAGGGACTCGTGGCGCGGCGGTGGCTGCCGCAGGTCGTGGCGTTCGGCGGGACGCTGCTTCTCCAACTGCTGCCGCTGCCGCCTGCCCTGCCGGTGGCGGCCGTGCGCGGAACCTCCGCCGAACCGGCCCCGGCGCCTGCGGACCAGCTCGCCCCGGCGGCGTACGACGGGGAGCCGGGTGGCGTCGGGCGCGGGCAGCGGGACGACGTCGGCGCCCGCCTCGGGCTCGGGGGCGGACCGCACGAGCGAGCGCAGCCAGCCGCGCAGCTCCTCGAAGTCCGGCCGCTCGGTGGGGTCCTGGCGCAGCAGCGACTCGACGACGGGCCGCAGCGCGCCGCACTCCTCGGCGAAGGCGGGCGGCTCGGCGCAGACCATCTGCACCAGCTCGGCCGCGCTCTCCTCGGGGTAGGGGGCGTGGCCCTGGACCGCGCGGTAGAGCAGGGCGCCGAGCGCCCACAGGTCGGTGGAGGGGCCGATGGGCGGGGCGAGCTGCCAGTTGTCGTGGACGGGACCGGCCTGCTCCGGCGCCCACCGCTCGGTGACGGGTCCGACGACCGCGATGCGGGCCTGCCGGGCGCGCTCGGCGGCGAGCGGGGTGGCGGGGCCCCGGTAGACGGCGGTCCTACGGCTGCCCGCGACGGCCTCCTCCCAGGTGGTGGAGGGGGTCCGCTCGGCGGGGAGGCGGGTGGCGGGGGCGATGGCCGCCTGGCCGGGGCGGCGGGAGTCGGCGCGCAGCGCGTCCGCGCCGGAGCCGCCCGCGGGGACGGAGCGCCCGGCGCCGGGGCCGTCGTCCCAGGTGCCGGCGAGGTGGACGCGGCGGGGCGGGCGGGGGCCCTCCTCATCGTCCTCGTCGTCATCGTCGTCGTAGGGGTCCTCGGGCGGGCTGCCCCAGGGGCCGGTGAGGCGGGGGCCGGGGAGTCCGGCGGAGGCGGGGCCGGGCTCGGTGGCGTCGGGGCCGTGGGCGTCGGGGCCCGGCTCGAAGGTGTCCGGTTCGAAGGCGTCGGGCTCGGGGCGCGGCGGGGGGAGGATGCCGGTGGCGTCCTCGTCCGTGCCGGGCGCCTCCTTGGAGAGGTTCGCCGGGGCGCTCCCGGCCGCCTGCTGACGGTCCTCGGTGACCCGGGCGGCGGCGCGCGCACCGGCCCGGTAGGCGGCGATCGCCCCGGCGCGGGCGGCCCGCAGCTGGGCGGCGCTCGCGGCCCCGGGCTCGGCGGGGGGCCGGGGGGCGGGGGTGTAGGGCACGGCGGGCGTGGCGGGACGCGGCACGAGCTCCTGGCCACCGGGGGTGCCGTACGCCTCCGGAGTCCCGGGGGCCTCGGGCGCCTTGGGGGCCTGCCCGTCGCCCCGGTCCGGGCGGTAGGCGTCGTCCTGCGGCGGCTGGGCCCGCACATACGGCGGTACGAGCGGGAGCTCCTGGCTGTCGTACGCCTCGGCCGGCGGCAGCGAGTAGGCGCCACGGCCCTCCGGCGTGCCGGGCCGCGCACCAGGCCGCGTGCCCGGCAGCTCACCGGGCTCGTCGGCGTCGACCGCCTCGACGACCGGTATCCCGAGCGTGTCGTCGGCCCCGCCGATCCCGGGCGCCTCGTAGGATCCGGGCGCCTCGTAGGACCCGGCAGCTTGATGGGCCCCGGACGCCTCGTACGCCGGCTCGTCGTCGGGCAGCGGCTCGGGGGCGTACCCGCAGAGCGCCTCCTCGGCGGCGCCCGCCGCGAGGCCGGTGAGCATCACACGGCCGTCGTCACAGACCAGCACCGTGCGGGCGGTGATGTTGCGATGGGTCCAGCCGTGCGCGTGGAGCACCCGCAGGGCGGTGAGGACGTCGGAGCCGATCTCGGCGGCCCGGTAGGGGTTCAGCGGGCGTTCGGCGAGGAGGGCGGCGAGCGGGCGGGCCGCGACGAGCTCGCTGACTATCCAGAGCGAACCGGCCTCGGCGAACACGTCGAAGACCTGGTCGAGCCGGGGGTGGTCGGGCACCTGGGCGGCGGCCTGCGCGGCCTCGATCGCCCGCCGGACCGCGGGGTCCGTACTGCGGCGCACCGCCCGCCCGGTGGTGCGCCCGCCGACCGGCGCCCGGCCGTCGGCGTCGAGCACCTCGGCGTCCACGATCTCCGGCAACGGCACCTGGCGGACCAGGACTTCCTGACCGCTGTATGTGTCGAACGCCCGGGTCTCGACCAGTTCGTACCCGTCGGACGGGGGCAGCGGAAGGCGGTAGCGGTCGGCAAGCACCCGACCCGCGTAGTCGTCCACGACGCCTCCCCAGAGCGCGCTGTTCCCCCGGCCATCTGTTCCGTACGAATCAGTCAGTTCAGTCAATTATGGTCATTCGGCGGGCAATTGACCCACTGTTCCGGCTGCGTACGGTCTCCGTCGTCTTACGATACGTGGCAACGCGCGCCGACGGGCCGGGTCGCACCAACCCGGCCCGCCCAATACGTCCCGCGCGGCTCGCCGACGCTCACTTCGTGGGCGTGAAGGTGGCGTACGCCGTCTCGCGCAGCGTGCGGCACGCGTCGCCGTCCCACTCGTCGACCTTGCAGCTGATCATGATCGAGTAGCCGCGCCGGGCGTCGACCTTGAAGCCGCGGTTGAGCACCCGGACCCGGACGCCGTTGTGGCTGCGCTCGAACGTCCAGTCGGCGACGGTCGGATACCCGTTGTACTCGACCTTTTTTATGCTGATGTGCTTGTAGTTGTCGCTGAGGAGCCTGGTGCCGGCGACGGCCCCGCTCCAGGCGGCGGCCGCGTCGTCCTTGGGCGAGCCGTTGAAGTCGACCTGGACCCGGGGGAAGGCGCCGCGCTCGGCGTTGTAGATGCCGCCGGAGTTGGAGCCCGCTATGGCCGTCCGCCGGAAGGTGTCCGGCATCCCCATGGTGAAGTGGAAGCGGTCGTCGGCGACCTTCTTGTACCCGGCGGGCAGGCCTCCGTCGGCCGGGTCGCCGGTCTCCGGGTCGTCCGCACCGGGGTCGTCCGTCTTCGGGTCGTCCCCCGCCGGATCGCCGGACGGGTCGTCGGGCACCTTGCCGTCCTCGGTGCCCTGCCCCTCCTTCTGGCCGCCCTCGGAATCCCCGCCCTTGCTGTCGCCCTCGCCGTCGGACCCGCCCGCCGCGGCTCCGGCGGAGGCGGTGGTGTCGCCCTTGCCGTTACCGGCGTTGGCCTTGTCGTCGCCGTCGCCCAGGGTGAGCGCGAGGACGGTGCCGAGGATCGCCAGCACCACGACGCCCGCGATGATCGCGAGCGTGCGGCGCGGCACGACGTCGGTGATCGAGGCGCGGGCGGTGGTGGCCGGTGAGGTCGGGGGGCGCTGCGGGGGTACGGCCGCGCCGGACGCGGCCCCGGAACCCGCCGGCGTCGCCGACGACCCGGAGCTGGTGGCCAGAGCGGTGGTGACCGCCGGGCCGGAGGCCTTCGCGGCCTTGCCGCCCGGGGTGCCGGGAGGCGTGGCGGGCTTGGGCGGAGCGACCGGCGAGCCGGTGGCGGCCTGAGATGCGGAGGCCTGAGAGGCCTGGGAAGCAGGGGCTTGAGCGGCGGAGGCCGGGGACGCCGAGGCCGCCGCCGCACCGACCGCGCCCGCCGCGATACCGGACGCCGCCTTCGCGCCGCGTACGGAACGCAGCGCTCCGCGCAGCCGGTCGCGCGCGCCCTCACCGGAGCCGGACTCGCTCGACCCACCGGTGGGCTGCTTCGGCGGCTTGGCGGTCTTCGCCGCCTTCGTGAGCCGGCCCGCGCCCGGTTCGGCGTCGGCCGGGACCACCGGCAAGGCCATGACCTGCGTGGAGTCGGCGGGCGGAACCTCAGGAGCGTTGATCACCTTGTTGAGCAGCGCCCGGGCCCCGCGGTCGTCGAGCCGCTGGTCGGGGTCGCGGGCGAGGAGCCCGTAGATGACCTCGGTCAGCGGGCCCGCGTTCTTCGGCGGGTCGAGCGGCTCGGTCATCACGGCCGTCAGGGTGGCGATGGCGGAGCCCTTGTCGTACGGCGGGCAGCCCTCGACGCTCGCGTACAGCAGTCCGCCGAGCGACCACAGGTCGGCGGGCGGTCCGGGCTTGTGGCCGCGGGCGCGCTCCGGCGAGATGTACGAGGGGGCGCCGACGAGCATGCCGGTGGAGGTGACCGAGGGGTCGCCCTCCACCTGGGCGATGCCGAAGTCGGTGAGCACGACCCGGCCGTCCTCGGCGATCAGCACGTTGGACGGCTTCACGTCGCGGTGCAGGATGCCCTCGCGGTGCGCCGAGCGCAGCACGTCGAGGATGGCAAGCCCGACCTCGGCGGCCCGCCTCGGCGTCAGGGTGCCGTCCTCGCGGATCGCTTCGGCGAGCGACTTGCCCTCGATCAACTCCATCACGATCCACGGGCGGTCGTCCTCGTCGACCACGTCGTAGACGGTCACCGCGCCGTTGTTGCGGATCCGTGCGATCGCCTTGGCCTCACGCAGCGTGCGCGTGATCAGCCGGCGCTTCTCGTCCTCGTCGATGGCGCCCGGGAACCGCAGTTCCTTCACCGCCACCGTGCGGCCGAGGGTCTCGTCGTCGGCGCGCCAGACCGTACCCATGCCGCCCCGGCCGAGCACTCCCCCGAGCCGGTAGCGCCCCGCGAGGAGACGACCGTTCTTGTCCCCTTGGGGCTCCCGCGCCTGCTCCGCCTCCGACATGCGTCCCCTCTGCGATCAACCCGCCCTGGCAGAGCGTTCATTGTCCCTCACCCCGGGACCGGTCCTGGTGCCGGGTCCGGGGTCCGCCGCGATACGAGCCGGAGAGGGAATATCCCACAGCCTCCTACCAACCGGGCCTCCCCGTCCAGCGCCGACCGGGCGGCCACCGCCGCGGGACCGGGCTCCTCCCCCTCAACTGGCCCGGACGTGAAGGGCGGTGGCCGCCCGGGTGAACGCGGCCTGGACGCGCTCCCTGATCCGGCCTGATCGGCCGAGCACCCCTAGATCGGCACGATGTCCGGCGCGCCGAGCCGGGCCGCGTCCGCGGTGAGGTCGTCGGGCTGCCGCTGCGACTCGCGCTCGGCCTCCACCCGCTTCTCGTAGTGCTCGACCTCCCGGTCGATCTGGCCTTCGTCCCAGCCCAGCACCGGAGCCATCAGCTCCGCGCAGAGGCGGGCGCTGAGGGTGCCCCGGTCGAAGGTCTCGATGGAGATCCGGGTGCGCCGGGTCAGGACGTCGTCCAGGTGCCGGGCGCCCTCGTGGGAGGCCGCGTAGACGATCTCGGCGCGGAGATAGTCGTCGGCGGCGGGCAGCGGTTCACCCAGGGTGGGGTCGGCCAGGATCAGTTCCAGAATTTCTTCCGTCATTGAGCCGTACCGGTTGAGCAGATGCTCCACCCGGACGACATGGAGGCCGGTCCGGTCGGCGATCCGGGCCCGCGCGTTCCACAGGGCCTTGTATCCCTCGGCGCCGAGCAGCGGGGTGTCCTCGGTGACGCAGGCGGCGACCCGCTGGTCGAGTCCGTGCACCGCCTCGTCCACCGCGTCCTTGGCCATGACCCGGTACGTCGTGTACTTGCCGCCCGCCACGACGACGAGGCCGGGGGCGGGGTGGGCGACGGTGTGCTCGCGCGACAGCTTGCTGGTGGCGTCCGACTCACCGGCCAGCAGCGGGCGCAGCCCGGCGTAGACACCTTGGACGTCGTCCCTGGTCAGCGGGGTGTTGAGGACGGAGTTCACGTGTTCGAGCAGGTAGTCGATATCGGCGCTGGAGGCGGCCGGGTGGGCCTTGTCCAGGTCCCAGTCGGTGTCCGTGGTGCCGATGATCCAGTGCCGGCCCCAGGGGATCACGAAGAGGACGGACTTCTCGGTACGGAGGATGAGGCCGGTGGAGGAGTGGATGCGGTCCTTGGGGACGACGAGGTGGATGCCCTTGGAGGCCCGGACGTGGAACTGTCCGCGCTCGTTGATGAGCCCCTGGGTGTCGTCGGTCCACACGCCGGTCGCGTTGACGACCTGCTTGGCCCGGACCTCGTACTCCTTGCCACCCTCGACGTCCTGCACGAGCGCGCCGACCACCCGCTCGCCCTCGCGGAGGAAGCCGATGACCCGGGCGCGGTTGGCGACCTGGGCGCCGTAGGAGGCGGCGGTGCGGACGAGCTCGGTGACGAAGCGGGCGTCGTCCATCTGGGCGTCGTAATACTGCAACGCGCCGACCAGGGCGTCCTTCTTCAGCGCGGGGGCGACGCGCAGGGCGTGCTTGCGGGTGAGGTGGCGGTGGACGGGGAGGCCCCGGCCGTGTCCCGAGGAGACCGACATCGCGTCGTAGAGCGCGACGCCGGAGCCCGCGTAGAACCGCTCCCACCCCTTGTGCTGCAACGGGTAGAGGAAGGGCACCGGCTTCACCAGGTGCGGTGCGAGCCGCTCCAGCAGCAGCCCGCGCTCCTTCAGCGCCTCGCGCACCAGGGCGAAGTCCAGCATCTCCAGATAGCGCAGCCCGCCGTGGATCAGCTTGCTCGACCTGCTGGATGTGCCGGACGCCCAGTCGCGCGCCTCGACCAGGCCGGTCGAGAGTCCTCTGGTGGCGGCGTCCAGCGCCGTGCCCGCGCCGACGACGCCCGCCCCCACGACCAGCACGTCCAGTTCGCGCTCGGCCATGGCGGCGAGCGCGGCGGTGCGCTCGGCGGGTCCCAGTGTCGCTGTCCTCACTGCTGCCTCCCGGTGGATCGGGGTGGTCGGACACGGGAGTGCCACCCGGCCGAGGGGCCGGCCGCCCGTGTCCACCCCTCGATTCTGTCCGCGCTCCCCGACTTCAGCCACCGCCTGTGGACAACACCCGGACGACAGGCGTCACGCAATGCGACATATAGGTCATATTTACGCCTAGTCTGACATTGCACTGTCCACAGCAGTTGCGCTTTCAGCTCTCCGGCCTTAGGGAAGGCGGCCTTCGACATGCCCGCAGACCTCGCCGTCATCGGACTCGGCCACCTCGGCCTCCCCCTCGTGCAGGCCGCTGTGGCCGCCGGGATCGACACCGTCGGCTACGACACCGACCCACGCCCCTGCGCCGAGCTGCGCGCGGGCCGCACCCCCGTCGAGGGCTCCCTCACCGCGTCCGAGATCCGCCGCATGCTCTCCGGCGGCTTCCGCCCCACCACCAGCGCCGCCGAACTGGGCCGGGTCCGTACCGCCGTGATCTGCTCCCCCACCCCCCTCGGCCCCGACCGCACGGTCGACCTCACCGCCCTCGGCGACGCCGCCCGCGCCCTGGCCGCCCGGCTGCGCCCGCACACCACCGTGGTGCTGGAGTCCGCCGTCCCGCCCGGCACCACCGAGAACTTCCTGCGCCCCCTGCTCGAAGAGGGCTCCGGGCTCACCGCCGGACGCGACTTCCACCTCGCCTGCTCCCCCAGCCGCCTCGACCCCGGCAACCGCACCCACACCTACGCCTCCACCCCCAAGGTCATCGGCGGCCTCACCTCCGCCTGCACCGAGTCGGCCGCCGCCTTCTACGGACGCCTCACCGACAAGGTCGTACGGGCCCGGGGGCCGCGCGAGGCCGAGATGACGAAGGTGCTGGAGACCAACTTCCGGCACGTCAACATCGCGCTGGTCAACGAGATGGCGGTGGCCTGCCACGACCTGGGCGTGGACCTGTGGGACGTCATCCGGTGCGCCGAGACCAAGCCCTTCGGCTTCCAGCCCTTCCGCCCCGGCCCCGGCGTCGGCGGCCACGGCGTCCCGGTGGACCCGGGCTGCCTCCCGTACAGCAGCCGCACGCCCGGCCACCCGCTGCGGATGGTCTCGCTGGCGCAGGAGATCAACGACCGGATGCCCAGCTACGTCATCCAGCGCTGCGCCACCCTGCTGAACGAGCACGGCAAGTCCGTCCGGGGCGCCCGCGTCCTGCTGCTCGGCGTCACCTACAAGCCGGACAGCGCCGACCAGGAGGCCGCGCCCGCCCGCGAGATCGCCACCCGGCTGATGGACATGGGCGCCCAGATCGGCTACCACGACCCGCACGTCCTGGACTGGCGGGTGCGCGAACTCCCCGTCCCGCGCGCCGACTCGCTGTACGAGGCGGCAGCGGCGGCCGACCTGACCGTACTGCTCCAGCAGCACCGCACGTACGACCTCCAGGGGCTCGCAGTGAAGGCCCAGCTCCTCCTGGACACCCGGGGCGCGACTCCGGCGGGGGCGGCGCACCGGCTCTGACGGCGCGTAACCGGCCATCAACACGGGTGCATATCGGCCACCGGATAGCTAGTGACCAATTTGGGTGCGTACTGCTACCGTGCGGCGTCACAGAGCGCACACGTGTTCGCGTCAAGAACCGCAGCTGCGCATTTCGCCCCAGGGGAGAGCCACCGTGAGCCAGCCCGTGCAGCCGCCGAACCAGCCCCAGCAGCCGTACGGCGGCCAGCCCGCAGACGGCAATCCGTACGCGGCCGGACCGGGCGCCTCCGCCCCCGCCGCCCCGACAGGCAACCCGTACGGCGACCAGCCCCCGGCACCCACCGGCAACCCCTACGGCGACCAGCCCCCCGCCTCCACCGGGAACCCCTTCGGGAACCCGCAGGGTCAGCCCGCCCCGTTCGGCGGCGGCGCCCCCTTCGCCCCGGCTCCCCCGGCTTCCCCGGTGCGCAACGGCCTCGCCATCGGTGTGCTGGTCGCCTTCGGCGCGGCGGTCGTCGCGTCCGTCCTGTACGGCGTACTCCTGGGGTCGATCGAGCGCGAGTTCGGTTACGCGGCGGTCGGCGTCGGCTTCCTGGTCGGCTTCGCGGCGGCCAAGCTCGGCGGCGCCAACCCGGTGACCATCGCCGCGGCGGCCGTCTTCTCGGTCGGCGCCGTCTACTTCGGCCAGCTCATCGGCTACGCGATGGTGATGGCGGACGCCGCCCAGGTCTCGTTCTCCGAGGTGTTCCTCGACCACTTCGACACCGTGACCCGGGTCTGGAAGGAAGACGCCGACTTCATGCGCTACCTCTTCATCGCCCTCGGCGCGATCGCCGCGATCGGCGGCGCCAAGAAGGCGAACTGACACCTCGACCGACACCTCGTACGAACACGGGAAGGGCCCGGACCGTCGAAACGGTCCGGGCCCTTCCCCGTCGCACGTACGGGCGGGCGGGTCAGCGGCGGTGCTGCGAGTCCGCCACCGTCACCTCGACGCGCTGGAACTCCTTGAGGTCGCTGTAGCCGGTGGTGGCCATCGCGCGGCGCAGGGCGCCGAAGATGTTCATCGAGCCGTCCGGGGTGTGCGAGGGGCCGGTGAGGACCTCCTCGGTCGTCCCGACCGGGCCGAGGTCGACCAGCTTGCCGCGCGGCACGTCCTCGTGGACGGCCTCCATGCCCCAGTGGCGGCCACGGCCCGGCGCGTCCGTCGCGCGGGCCAGCGGGGAGCCCATCATCACGGCGTCCGCACCGCAGGCGATGGCCTTCGGCAGGTCGCCCGACCAGCCGACGCCGCCGTCCGCGATGACGTGCACGTACCGGCCGCCGGACTCGTCCATGTAGTCGCGGCGGGCCCCGGCCACGTCCGCGACGGCGGTGGCCATCGGGACCTGGATGCCGAAGACGTTGCGCGTGGTGTGCGCGGCGCCGCCGCCGAAGCCGACGAGGACACCGGCCGCGCCGGTGCGCATCAGGTGCAGGGCGGCGGTGTACGTGGCGCAGCCGCCGACGATGACCGGGACGTCCAGCTCGTAGATGAACTGCTTCAGGTTGAGCGGCTCGGCCGCGCCCGAGACGTGCTCGGCGGAGACCGTCGTACCGCGGATGACGAAGATGTCCACCCCGGCGTCGACGACGGCCTTGGAGAACTGGGCGGTGCGCTGCGGGGAGAGCGCGGCGGCGGTGACGACACCGGAGTCGCGCACCTCCTTGATGCGCTGCCCGATCAGCTCTTCCTGGATGGGGGCGGAGTAGATCTCCTGGAGCCGGCGGGTCGCGGTCTCGACCGGCATCTCGGCGATCTCGTCCAGCAGCGGCTGCGGGTCGGCGTGCCGGGTCCACAGCCCTTCCAGGTTGAGGACGCCCAGCCCGCCGAGCTCACCGATGCGGATGGCGTGCTGCGGGGAGACCACGGAGTCCATGGGGGCCGCCAGGAACGGCAGCTCGAAGCGGTAGGCGTCGATCTGCCAGGCGATCGAGACCTCCTTCGGGTCCCGGGTGCGGCGGCTCGGTACGACAGCGATGTCGTCGAATGCGTAAGCCCGGCGGCCGCGCTTGCCGCGCCCGATCTCGATCTCAGTCACGATGTGTGGCCTTTCCCTCTACGTCTGCGCTGACCAGTATCCCCGACACGTGTCTGAGGGGCGGTACCGGGAACTCCGGTCCGCCCCTCAGCCACGCGCCGCTGTGTTACTTCCGGCTGTAGTTCGGTGCTTCCACCGTCATCTGGATGTCGTGCGGGTGGCTCTCCTTGAGGCCCGCCGAGGTGATCCGGACGAAGCGGCCCTTGCTCTCCATCTGGTCGACGGACTCCGCGCCGACGTAGCCCATGGTCTGGCGCAGGCCCCCGACGAGCTGGTGGAGGACGTTGGCCAGCGGGCCCCGGTAGGGCACCTGGCCCTCGATGCCCTCGGGGACGAGCTTGTCGTCCGAGGAGACCTCGGCCTGGAAGTAGCGGTCCTTGGAGTAGGACCGGCCCTGGCCGCGGGACTGCATGGCGCCCAGCGAGCCCATGCCGCGGTACGACTTGAACTGCTTGCCGTTGATGAACATCAGCTCACCCGGGGACTCCTCGCACCCGGCGAGCAGGCTGCCCAGCATCACGCTGTCGGCGCCGGCGGCGAGCGCCTTACCGATGTCGCCGCTGTACTGGAGGCCGCCGTCGCCGATGACCGGGACGCCCGCGGCGCGGGCGGCGAGCGCGGCCTCGTAGATCGCGGTGACCTGCGGGACGCCGATACCGGCGACCACGCGGGTCGTACAGATGGAGCCGGGTCCGACGCCGACCTTCACGCCGTCGACACCGGCGTCGATGAGCGCCTGGGCGCCGTCGCGGGTGGCGACGTTACCGCCGATGACGTCGATACCGACGCTCGACTTGATCTTCGCCATCCAGTCGAGGGCGTTGCTGTTGTGGCCGTGCGAGGTGTCGACGATCAGGAAGTCGACCCCGGCGGAGGCGAGCGCCTGGGCGCGGTCCAGCGCCTCGGGGCTGGCACCGACGGCCGCGCCGACCAGCAGACGGCCTTCGGCGTCCTTGGCGGCGTTCGGGTACTGCTCGGCCTTCTTGAAGTCCTTGACCGTGATGAGGCCCTTGAGGATCCCTGCGTCGTCGACCAGCGGCAGCTTCTCGATCTTGTGGCGGCGCAGCAGCTCCATGGCCTCCACGCCGGAGATGCCGACCTTGCCGGTGACGAGCGGCATCGGCGTCATGACCTCGCGCACCTGGCGCGAGCGGTCCGACTCGAAGGCCATGTCGCGGTTGGTCACGATGCCGAGCAGCTTGCCCGCGGCGTCGGTGACCGGCACGCCGCTGATGCGGAACTTGGCACAGAGCGCGTCCGCCTCGCCGAGGGTGGCGTCGGGGTGCACGGTGATCGGGTCAGTGACCATCCCGGACTCGGACCGCTTGACCAGGTCGACCTGGTTGACCTGGTCCTCGATCGAGAGGTTGCGGTGCAGCACGCCGACGCCGCCCTGACGGGCCATCGCGATGGCCATCCGGGACTCGGTCACCTTGTCCATGGCGGCCGACAGCAGGGGGATGTTCACCCGTACGTTCCGCGAGATGAGGGACGAGGTGTCGACCGCGTTGGGCAGGACCTCTGACGCGCCCGGCAGCAGCAGCACGTCGTCGTATGTCAGCCCGAGCGTCGCGAACTTCTCAGGCACTCCGTCGACGTTTGCAGTCATGACACCTTCCCCAAATGGTCTTGATCGGTGCGGATGTCCATGCTAACGGGCTCTACGGGTGTCTCATTCCACGATCAAGATCAGTTGGGCGTTCTGTAGCTTCCTACGGGCCGCCGTGCGGGAGGTGACCTACTGCTCCGCCAGCGCCCGCAGCCGGCTGAGCGCGCGGTGCTGGGCGACCCGGACCGCGCCCGGGGACATCCCGAGCATCCGCCCGGTCTCCTCGGCGGTCAGCCCGACCGCGACCCGCAGGACCAGCAGCTCGCGCTGGCTCTCCGGGAGGTTGGCGAGGAGCTTCTTGGCCCAGGCGGCGTCGCTGCTGAGCAGGGCGCGCTCCTCCGGGCCGAGGGAGTCGTCGGGCCGCTCGGGCATCTCGTCGGAGGGCACGGCGGTCGACCCGGGGTGGCGCATCGCGGCGCGCTGGAGGTCGGCGACCTTGTGGCCGGCGATGGCGAAGACGAAGGCCTCGAAGGGCCTGCCGGTGTCCTTGTAGCGCGGCAGCGCCATCAGGACGGCGACGCAGACCTCCTGCGCGAGGTCCTCCACGAAGTGGCGAGCGTCACCGGGCAGCCGGTTCAGCCGGGAGCGGCAGTAGCGCAGGGCGAGGGGGTGGACGTGGGCCAGCAGATCGTGGGTGGCCTGCGCGTCGCCGTCGACGGCCCGGTGCACGAGGGCACCGATCGCCGTGGTCTCGTCGTCGCGCATCGGACCATGGTGCCCTGATGCCGTACGGTCCGCTCCATCGCGTCCCGAGTTGTGCACCGAAGCGTTATGAGCGGGTGCGCCGGATGTCATGTCCTGCGCCCTCCCCTTCCGCTCGACCGAATCGTTCCTACTGTTCCTGAGGAACTCCACGACTCAAGGATGCGTCATCGGCCGGGAAGCGTCACACGGCGCCGCCGGCGGGCGCCCGGATCCGGGGTCGTACCGCTGGTGACCCGTCCCGTCACCCCGTCCGCCGGACTGCGGACGGGGGCGGTCCGGGCCGGGCGTCAGCGGACCAGCCCCCAGCGGAATCCCAGGGCGACCGCATGGGCACGGTCCGAGGCCCCGAGCTTCTTGAACAGCCGCCTGGCGTGGGTCTTGACCGTGTCCTCGGAGAGGAACAGCTCACGGCCGATCTCCGCGTTGGAACGGCCGTGGCTCATGCCTTCGAGCACCTGGATCTCGCGCGCGGTGAGCGTGGGGGCCGCCCCCATCTCGGCGGACCGCAGCCGGCGCGGGGCCAGCCGCCACGTCGGGTCGGCCAGCGCCTGGGTGACGGTGGCCCGCAGCTCGGCGCGCGATGCGTCCTTGTGCAGATAGCCGCGGGCACCGGCGGCGACCGCGAGCGCGACCCCGTCCAGGTCCTCGGCGACGGTCAGCATGATGATCCGGGCGCCGGGGTCGGCGGAGAGCAGCCGCCGGACCGTCTCCACACCCCCCAGACCGGGCATGCGTACGTCCATCAGAATCAGATCCGAACGGTCGGCCCCCCAGCGGCGGAGGACTTCCTCGCCGTTGGCCGCCGTGGTCACGCGCTCGACACCGGGCACGGTGGCCACCGCGCGACGGAGCGCTTCTCGGGCAAGCGGGGAATCGTCGCAGACGAGCACGGATGTCATGACCGTCCTCCGCAGCTGATGCGCGTCACCTTGAGCCTCCAGGCTGATACAAGTCGTCACCTGTGCGGTTGACCCCTTCGGACATGTGCCCGAGCTCGTTCTCCGTCAACCGCATCCGCCCTCTTAACGATGGTCACTCGAAAGAGTTACGGGTCGGACCTTCGGGTTCGGCACTCTACGTGAGGGCCCGTGTACGGAGGAGAGCGACGCGGGTGATTCACCCGTCAACCGAATCTTCACTCTCCGGCTTGCCCTATTTGGCGAGATTTCTTCCCTTTTAAGGGTGTCTGTGGCTAGATTCGCAAACAGTCATATTTACATCTACTAGCACCGCAGATGTACGGTCGAGACTCAGGTCACCGAAGAGACGATCGCCGATCACGGATCGCCGGTTCACCGGCGGTCCAGGATGCCGCTTCCGACGCAGCACGGCTTCGAGGGGACAAGCAATGGCAGATTTCTCCCGCCTTCCCGGACCCAACGCAGACCTGTGGGACTGGCAGCTGCTCGCCGCCTGCCGAGGCGTCGACAGTTCCCTGTTCTTCCATCCCGAAGGTGAGCGCGGCGCCGCCCGCAGCGCTCGTGAGACCTCCGCGAAGGAGGTGTGCATGCGGTGCCCGGTACGCGCCGAGTGCGCGGCCCACGCCCTGGCCGTACGGGAGCCCTACGGAGTGTGGGGCGGCCTGACCGAGGACGAGCGCGAAGAGCTCATGGGCCGGGCCAGAACCAGACTGATCACCGCGGCGCCCTCAGGCGTCACCACGGCCACGACGGGCTCCCGCCCGACCTGACACCCGACCGCTCCAGTCGAACGCAGAAACGTTTCCTCAGTTCCACCCCTCAGCAGGTCCCCCGACAGCACGCCCCTCAGCGCGCGGCCGCCAGGGACAGCTGGTCCAGGGTGGCCGCGACCGCCGGGACCCGGGCCAGGTCCGGCAGCGTGAGCGCCACGATCTCCCGCTCGATCGCGGGCTCCACCGCCACGGTCCGGGCCCCCTTGGGGCGTACCGACTCCACCGCCAGCTCGGGCAGCACCGCCACCCCGAGCCCGGCCCCCACCAGGCCCATCACCGCCGGGTAGTCGTCGGTGGCGAAGTCGATCCGGGGCGTGAAGCCGGACGCCTCGCAGACCTCCACCAACTGGCGGCGGCAGCGCGGGCAGCCCGCGATCCACGACTCGTCCGCCAGCTCACCGATGGAGACGCTCTCCGCGTCCGCCAGCCGGTGCCCGTCCGGGACCAGGCCGATCAGCCGGTCGGTGAGCAGCGGCC
Source organism: Streptomyces cyaneofuscatus (assembly GCF_000718135.1). GTDB lineage: Bacteria > Actinomycetota > Actinomycetes > Streptomycetales > Streptomycetaceae > Streptomyces > Streptomyces cyaneofuscatus. The sequence continues at coordinate 596,862 of NZ_JOEM01000001.1, forward strand.
GGACCACCAGGTCGTCCCATTCGCCGCCGGTCGTGCCGTACCGGAAGGCCAGCGCGATGTCGCAGTCGCCGTCGCGCAACAGGTCGACCGAGCGCGGCGGTTCGGCCTCGACCAGCGAGACCCTGGTCCCCGGATGCTCGGCCCGCAGGGCCGCCAGCGCGCCGGGGACCAGGGTGGAGCTGCCGCTGGGGAAGGAGACGAGCCGGACCCGGCCGGCCCGCAGTCCGGCGATGGCGGCGACCTCCTCCTCCGCCGCGGTCAGCCCCGCGAGGATGCCGGAGGCGTGCCGTACCAGCGCCTCGCCCGCCTGGGTGAGGCGCATCTCGCGGCCGGTGCGGATCAGCAGGGTGGTGCCTGCGGAGGACTCCAGGGCCTTCATCTGCTGGCTCACCGCGGGCTGGGTGCAGCCGAGTTCGCGGGCGGCGGCGGAGAACGAGCCGGTGGTGGCGACGGCGCGGAGGACGCGGAGGTGGCGTGCTTCGATCACGCCCCCCACCATAAGAGCTTCTTGGGTGAGAGGCGAATTAATGGCGTGACCCTTTGAGGGTTGAGCCATTAGCGTGACCGTATGAGATTGCTGAGCGTGAATGTCGGCCGCCCCACCCCTCTCCCCTCCGCCGGTGGCCCCGGCGGTCTCAGCGGGATCGACAAGCGGCCGTTCGAGGGGAGCGTGCGGGTCTCGGACCCCGGGCCCAAGGGGACGGGCGGCAGCGGGCTCGTCGGGGACGCGGTCTGCGATCTGCGCCACCACGGCGGCAGCGACCAGGCCGTGTACGCCTTCGCGCGGGAGGAGCTGGACGCCTGGGAGCGGCAGCTGGGCGGCCGGGAGCTGGCGAACGGCTCGTTCGGCGAGAACCTGACCACCGTCGGGGTCGATGTGAGCGGCGCGCTGATCGGTGAGCGCTGGCGGGTGGGGGCCGAATTGCTGCTGGAGGTGACCTCCGGACGTATCCCGTGCCGGACGTTCGCCGACCACGTCAAGGAGGAGAAGTGGGTGCGGCGGTTCACCCAGGAGGCGGTGACCGGCGCGTATCTGCGGGTGATCGAGCCGGGCACGATCCGGGCCGGGGACCCCGTCGAGATCGTGCACCGCCCGGACCACGAGATCACCGCGGCACTGCAGTTCCGGGCCGTCACGACCGAGCGAACCCTGCTGCCGTCCCTGCTGGCCGCCGCGTCGGCCCTGCACCCCGAGGCGCTGCGCAAGGCGCGGGAGTACGTGGCGGCCCAGGGCTGAGGTCGCCGCCCGGGCCGCGTGGCGGGGGCCATCGGCCGTACGGCGGCGCCCCGTTGAGGGGAACTGCGCCGAGGTGGGGCGCGTCCCCCACTGGTGACCGCGCTCGGCCGGGCCGTCGGCGGAGCGATGCGGCACATGTCGGACGCGGCACGTCTCAGGCACAGCACGTCCCGGACGCGGCACGTCTCAGTCGCAGCACGTCTCAAGCACAGCACGTCTCAGGGGGAAGATTCGTGACCGACCGGCCCCAGCCCTGGTACACACCGGGCCCGCCGCAGCAGCCCGTGCCCGGCAACCCGTACGCGCAGGAAGGCTCCGGGCCGCCGCCGCCCGGACCGCCACCGCCGCCGCGCCGTCGGCGGTTCGGCGGGGCGCCGGTCCTCGCCGTCGCCGTCGTGCTCCTGCTCGTCGCCGCGGCGGGCGGGGTGTACGCCGTCACCGACGGGACGTGGGGCCGGTCCGCCGGGCCGGTGGCGAAGGAGTCGCCCGGCCCGGCCTCTTCCGCCCCTGCCTCGTCGGCGCCCCCGCCCGGTGCCCCCGCGGCCCGCACTCCGCAGCCGCAGAAGATCCCGACGACGGCGGAGATCGACGCCGCGCGGAAGCCGGGGGACGCGACGGCGTGGATCGTCGACGACAGGACGGATCTGCCCCAGGGGAACCACCGGGCCCACGACCTGTGGACCGTCGACGGCGCCGTCGTCCAGGCGCTGCACCGTAAGGTCGCGGCCTATCGGCTCTCCGACGGTGCCGAACTCTGGAGCGTGCCGCTGCCCACCGCCGTCTGCGAGACCCCGGCCAACCCCGCCCCCGACGGCAAGGTCGTGATCGTCCGCCAGGAGCGGCCGGACGACGAGCGGGGGAACCGGTGCAACCAGTTGCAGATGATCGACCTGAGGACCGGCAAGCAGGGCTGGCACAAGCAGCTCCCCGAGACCGGCTCCGGGGACAACTCGTTCATCGTGTACAGCGCGATCAGCGGCGGTACGTTCGCGATCGCCCGGAGCATGAAGGCCACCGCCTACCGGGTCGCCGACGGGACCGAGCTCTACGACATCCCGTGGGAGAACCCGGGGAAGTGCTACCCGGACGACGTGGCGGGCGGGTCCCGGCTGCTGGTGAGCTCCGACTGCGCGATCTCCATGGACCGGAGCAAGAACTACAGCCAGCTCCGCGAGATCGACCCGCGCACCGGCAAGGTCCTGTGGCGCCACCGGACCTCCCGCGGCCGGCAGTTCGGCAGCCTGATCTCGGTCGACCCGGTCGTCTTCACCACCGTGAACGCCGAGGACACCACGTCCGACTGGCGGGTCGTCGCCCTCGGCCCGAAGGGGAAGCTCCGCACCACCATCGACCCGCGGGAGAAGGGGTTCGAGCACTGCGCCGGAAGCGGGTCCGGCGGTGAGATCCAGCCCTGCCGGGGCACGGCGGCCGGCCCGGACCACGTCGTCCTGGGCGGTACCGACAGGGTCGGCGTGTACGACCTGGCCACCGGGAAGTTCGTCTGGGGCATCAAGTCCGACGACCCGCTCCGTACGCTGCATCCCCTGCGCGCGGAGAAGGGCAAGGCCGCGCTGGTCTACGAGTCGGCGTCGCCGGACGGGCCCGGCCGGACCTTCGTCATGGGCCCGGGCGGTGCGGGCACGGAGAAGGTGCTGCTGAAGCACCCGGCGGCGGCCGCGGCGGCCGAGACCAGGATGGGCGGCGGGCGGCTGGCCTATGTGGACGGCCGGGTCGTCGTCACGTCGTCGGGGGTGAGCGGCCTCGACACCGACCGCCAGGCCCGCATGCTGTCCTTCGCCCCTGCCGCCAAGCCCTGACCGCCCGCCGCCTCGTCGGAGCGGCGGTGACGGGGCGGCGGGCGGTGAACTCCCCGGGCCCGCGGGGCACTAACGTGCCGCCTATGACGACTGCACTGATTACGGGCGCGACGGCAGGTATCGGGGCGGCCTTCGCGCGGCGGCTCGCGGGCCAGGGGCACAACCTGGTGCTGGTGGCCCGGGACACCGCCCGGCTGCACGAGCAGGCCACCGAACTGCACGACCGGCACGGCATCGAGGCCGAGGTGCTGCGGGCGGACCTGTCCACGGACGCCGGGATCGAGGCGGTCGGGAAGCGGCTCGCGGACCGCACGCACCCGGTCGATCTGCTGGTCAACAACGCCGGGTTCGGCAACAAGGGGCGCTACCTGGAAGTGCCCATGGCCGACGAGCTGACGATGCTGAAGGTGCACTGCGAGGCGGTGCTGCGGCTGACCTCGGCCGCCACCGCGGGCATGAAGGAGCGCGGCCGGGGCGGGGTGATCAACGTGGCGTCGGTCGCGGCGTTCGTACCGCGCGGTACGTACGGGGCGTCCAAGGCGTGGGTCGTGCAGTTCACCCAGGGCGCGGCGAAGGACCTGGCCGGGTCGGGGGTGCGGCTGATGGCGCTGTGCCCGGGCTTCGTCCGTACGGAGTTCCACGAGCGGGCCGGGATGGGCACCGGCAACATCCCCGGCTGGATGTGGCTGGACGCGGACAAGCTGGTGGCCTCGGCCCTGGCGGACCTGGCCCGGGGGAAGTCGGTGTCGATCCCGGACCCGCGCTACAAGGCGCTGATGGGGCTGGTGAAGGTGACCCCGCGCGGTCTGCTCGGCGGGGTCACCTCGCGTACGGGACGCAAGTACGGGCCCCAGTAGCCCGCGGACGCACCGAGGCCCGGTGCCCCCGCGACGGGGGTACCGGGCCTCAGGCGTACCGAAAGGCGTACCGAGAGAAGCAGGTACTAGTGCGAGTGGCCGTGGCCGCCGTGACCGGCGTCGGCCTCTTCCTCGGCCGGCTTCTCGACGACCAGGGTCTCGGTCGTGAGCAGCAGCGACGCGATGGACGCGGCGTTCTCCAGGGCGGAGCGGGTGACCTTGACCGGGTCGATGACGCCGGCCTTGACCAGGTCGCCGTACTCGCCGGTGGCGGCGTTGAAGCCCTGGCCCTTGTCGAGCTCGGAGACCTTGGAGGTGATGACGTAACCCTCCAGGCCGGCGTTCTCGGCGATCCAGCGCAGCGGCTCGACGGCGGCGCGGCGGACGACCGCGACACCGGTGGCCTCGTCGCCGGTCTTGCCGAGGTTGCCCTCCAGGACCTTCACGGCGTGGACGAGAGCGGAGCCACCGCCGGAGACGATGCCCTCCTCGACCGCGGCGCGGGTGGCGGAGATGGCGTCCTCGAGGCGGTGCTTCTTCTCCTTGAGCTCCACCTCGGTGGCGGCACCGACGCGGATGACGCACACGCCGCCGGCCAGCTTCGCGAGGCGCTCCTGGAGCTTCTCGCGGTCCCAGTCGGAGTCCGTGGACTCGATCTCGGCCTTGATCTGGTTGACGCGGCCCTTGACGTCGTCGGAGTTGCCCCCGCCGTCGACGATGGTCGTGTCGTCCTTGGAGACGGTGACGCGGCGGGCGGTACCCAGCACGTCCAGACCGGCCTGGTCGAGCTTGAGGCCGACCTCCTCGGCGATGACGGTCGCACCGGTGAGGGTGGCGATGTCGCCGAGCATGGCCTTGCGGCGGTCGCCGAAGCCCGGGGCCTTCACCGCGACGGCGTTGAAGGTGCCGCGGATCTTGTTGACGACGAGGGTGGAGAGCGCCTCGCCCTCGACGTCCTCGGCGATGATCAGGAGCGGCTTGGAGCCACCGGACTGGATGACCTTCTCCAGCAGCGGGAGCAGCTCCTGGATGGAGCCGATCTTGCCCTGGTGGATCAGGATGTACGGGTCGTCGAGGACGGCCTCCATACGCTCCTGGTCGGTCACCATGTACGGGGACAGGTAGCCCTTGTCGAAGGCCATGCCCTCGGTGAACTCCAGGTCCAGACCGAAGGTGTTGGACTCCTCGACGGTGATGACACCGTCCTTGCCGACCTTGTCCATCGCGTCCGCGATGAGCTCGCCGACCTGGGTGTCCTGCGCGGAGAGCGCGGCCACGGCGGCGATGTCGGACTTGTCGTCGATCGGGCGCGCGGTCGCGAGGAGCTCCTCGGACACGGCCTTGACGGCGGCGTCGATGCCCTTCTTCAGGGCGGCCGGGGAGGCGCCCGCGGCGACGTTGCGCAGACCCTCGCGGACGAGCGCCTGGGCCAGGACGGTCGCGGTGGTGGTGCCGTCACCCGCTACGTCGTTGGTCTTGGTCGCCACCTCCTTGACGAGCTGGGCACCGAGGTTCTCGTACGGGTCGTCGAGCTCGACCTCGCGCGCGATGGTGACGCCGTCGTTGGTGATGGTGGGTGCGCCGAACTTCTTGTCGATGACGACGTTGCGGCCCTTGGGGCCGATCGTCACCTTGACCGTGTCGGCAAGCTTGTTGACGCCGCGCTCAAGGGCGCGACGGGCGTCCTCGTCGAACTTCAGAATCTTCGCCATGGGCTGTACTTCCCTCTCAAAATGAACTGCGCCCCTCGCCGCCCGGCTAGTTATTTCGCAGGGGGCCAGGGGCGCAGAACACAGGCAAACGTGGGTGAATTACTTCTCGACGATCGCGAGGACGTCGCGGGCCGAGAGGACGAGGTACTCCTCGCCGTTGTACTTCACCTCGGTGCCGCCGTACTTGCTGTACAGGACGACGTCGCCGGTCTTGACGTCGAGCGGAAGACGCTCGCCGTTCTCGAAGCGGCCCGGGCCCACGGCGAGGACGACGCCCTCCTGGGGCTTCTCCTTCGCGGTGTCCGGAATGACCAGGCCGGAAGCCGTGGTCTGCTCGGCGTCGAGCGGCTGGACCACAATGCGGTCCTCAAGCGGCTTGATCGCAACCTTGGAGCTGGTGGTCGACACGATCCGGTCTCCCCCTTCGGAGATCTCACGGGGTTTAGCAGTCAGTGGGCGGCGACCAGACCGATCCGTCGTCGCGGGTGCCGGACCTGCCCTGTCGCACAGTGTGGTGCTGGCACTCTCCAGGGGGGAGTGCCAGACCTGAGACTATGACCGCGATTAGCACTCGGTCAAGCGGAGTGCCAATTCACCACCCGCGCGCCGTCTCGGTCGGGGCTCCATCGGATCACCGTCCGGACAACGCCGGGGTGGAGCTTCGCGTTCCGTACGACGGTACGGAGATGACGCATCCCGAGAGCGACCTGCCCGGAGGACCGGCGGAGCGGGCCTTGGACGAGCGGCCCGGCGGCTGCGCCGATTTCGCCATGGGCCTGCTGCTCACGATCTCCGAGGCGGCCGTCCTCGCCATGCTGGTGCTGTGGCTGGCGCTGCGCGGCCTGGAACGGTCCCACGCACCCGTCGACAGCGGCGTGCCCTCGGCCTCCGGCTCCGGAGCGGAGACCGACTGGGCCTCCACCATCGCGTTCGGCGCCCTGGCCCTCGTGGTCGTCGTCCTCGCCACCGTGCTGCTGCGTGGCCGGTGGTACTGGGCGGGCGGTATCCAGGTGCTCGTGGCGGTGGCCCTGTGCACGTCGGCCCTGACGTCCGTGTCCCGGGCCGACGTCGACGCACCCCCGGCCCCCGCCCCCACCTGGAACTCCCCGCCCTGCCGCAGCGGGGGCGACAGCGACGAATGCGCGCGCAGCGGGGGCTGAGCGCGCATTCGGGGCCGTACCGGGGGCAGACAGGAGGGGTCAGACGTAGTCCTCCAGCTTCGCCACCGCGTACCCCTTGTCCGTGATGGTCTTCATGACCGTGCGGATCATGTCGGGCATCGTGCCCTTCCAGTCGCCCTTGCCCCGGAAGTGGGTGAGGACGATGTCGCCGGGGTGCAGGTCCCGGTCCCACTCGCGCCACTCCATGTGGTCGGCGAAGGCCTCGGCGGACCACAGCGGTACGGCGGTGATGCCGCAGGTCTTGGCGACGACGAGGGTGTCGCGGTTGTAGTTGCCGTAGGGCGGGCGGAAGAGGGTGGGCCGCTTCCCGTAGTGCTTGAGGATCTTCTCCTGCTGGCCGCAGATCTCCCGCTTCTGCTCGGCGTAGGAGAGGCCGGGCAGATAGCGGTGGTTGAGCGTGTGGTTGCTGATGACCACCCCGCGCTGCTGCATCTTCCTGAAGTAGCCGTAGTCGTCGTTGATGACGTAGTCGCTCAGGAAGGCGCTGTAGGGGATGTCCAGTTCGGTCATCATCCGCAGCAGCGCGGGGTCCTTCTCCGCCCCGTCGTCCATGGTGAGGAAGACGATCTTCTCCTTGGTGGGGACGGTGGTGAAGACGGGCGGCAGCCCCTCGTCGTCCCGGACCTCGAACCCCTTACGGGTGGTGATGCGCGGCTTCACCTTCGGCGGTTCGGGGGCGGCGAGCGGGGTCCTGGCCAGCCCCCACTTCTTCGCGGCGACGGCCCGTGCGGCCTGTTTCCGCTTGAGCGCCTCGGCGTACGTGTCCAGGGCGCGGGCGGGCCCGGCCTGCGGGGCGGCCTCGTTCGGCTGCCCGGCGGCGGGCTTCGCCGGGCCGCCCGGGGCCCCCGTGCCACCGCCGGCCGTCTCCGACGCGCAGGCGGAGGTGACCGTGGCGGCCAGGAGGGCCGCCAGCACGACGGAGACCGGCCGGTGCCGCTTCATGGGTGATTTTCCTTTTTGTCGTACTAGCTGCATGGCGCCGCATCCTGCCAGCCACCCGGCCGCCGCCCGCCCCGACACCGCGAGGGCCCCCGGCCCGTCGCCCGACCGGCGGACAGGGGGCGGCCCCGACCGGCCACAATGGACCGGGTGAACGCATCGACCCCCTCGGCCTCCCCGGCCGACGACCCCGCCCGCGCCGCCTTCGCCGCCCTGCGCACCCCCGAGGGCGAGCACCTGCTGGCCGAGCTGCGCGACCACGACCCCGCCCAGGAGTTGGCGACGGCGACCCGGCTGCGCCGCGCGCACCCGGCGGAGCTGGTGTCGGCGGCGCTCGGCCAGGCCCGGCTGCGGCAGCGGGCGGTGGCGAAGTTCGGGGCCGGGGACGCCTACCGGATGTACTTCACGCCCAACGGGGTCGAGCAGGCCACCCGCACCTCGGTCGCCACCCACCGCGCCGCCCGGTTCGCCGCGCTCGGCGTGCGCAGCGTGGCGGACCTGTGCTGCGGCATCGGCGGCGACGCCATCGCGCTCGCCCGCGCCGGGATCGCCGTACTCGCCGTGGACCGCGACCCGCTCACCGCCGAGGTGGCCCGCGCCAACGCGGAAGCCCTGGGGCTCGCGGACCTGATCGAGGTGCGGTGCACCGACGTCACGGAGATCGACACCTCTCCGTACGACGCCGTCTTCGTGGACCCCGCCCGGCGCGGCGGCCGGGGCAGGATCTTCGACCCGGAGGCGTACTCACCGCCGCTGTCCTGGGCGACGGCCGCCGCGCTGACGGCCCCCCGCGCGGCGCTGAAGATCGCGCCCGGCGTCCCGCACGAGGCGATCGGCCCGGAGGCGGAGGCCGAGTGGATCTCGGACGGCGGCGATGTGAAGGAGGCGGTGCTCTGGTTCGGGGAAGGCTTCGCGCCCGGCGCGTTCCGGGCCACCCTGCTGCCGTCCGGGGCCACCCTCACCGCCCCGGCCCCGTTGCCCGCCCCGCCGGTGGGCCCGGTCGGGCGCTATCTGTACGAGCCGGACGGCGCGGTGATCCGGGCGCACCTGGTCGCCGACATCGTGGAGCGGTGCGGCGGGCGGCTGGTGGACGAGACGATCGCGTACGTCACGAGCGATGTGCCGTACTCCTCGCCGTACGTCTCCGGGTACGAGATCACCGATCAGCTGCCGTTCAACATGAAGAAGCTGAAGGCGCTGCTGCGGGAGCGTCAGGTGGGCGTCCTGACCGTCAAGAAGCGCGGCTCGGCGGTCGAACCGGAGGAGCTGCGCCGCCGGATGAAGCTGAGCGGTCCGAACTCGGCGACGGTGTTCCTGACCCGGGTGGCCGGGGCCCCGACGATGCTGATCGGCCACCCGCTGGGGTGAGCCGGCGGGCCGGAACGCACGGCGTCAGCGGCGGGGCGGGACGTACGGTGTCAGCGGCGGGCCTGGGCCTGGGTCGGAACGTACGGTGTCAGCGGTGGGCAGGAACGTCGAGCGGGGCGGGCGCCGCCAGGACGCGCAGCACCCAGCGGCGGTGCGCCAACGCCTTGACGGCGCCGATGAGTCCGGTGAGCCAGGCGACCATGCCGAGGCCCATGATCAGGGCGACCATGCCGTACGTGTCATCCCCGGGCCGGGCGCTCGCCGGGCCGATCACACACAGCGCGAGCCCGCCCGCCGCCAGGACGAACGACAGCAGCAGCCAGACGAGGCTCATCCCGGGCAGCCGCAGCTCCCGGTCGCGCTCCGGGTCCCGGTCCAGCGCACCCCACTCCACGAGCAGCGCGCGGACCTCCCGGTCCCGGGCGAGGTGGAAGGAGACGAGGACGACCGCCGGTATCAGCGCGCCCGCGCCGAGGAGGAGGGACACGATTCCGGCGATCCCGCTGAAGAAGTCCGCCGACGCCTGCTCGAACATGACGAGTCCGGACCCCACCAGCAGCCAGCCGAAGGCGGCGAGCCCGGCCCACATCACCAGCACGCCGAGCCGCGCCGGCCCCAGGTGCATCCGGACCAGCGCGTCCAGGATGAACGCCCGGTCGGCGAGCATCGCCTCGCGGTCCGGCCAGGTCCGGATCTCCGCGGGCGGCGGGGGCGGGGGCAGGGTGGGGCGGGATGACATGGACCAGACACTACCGACCGCCGAGGCGGCCACGAGCGCGCCCGGCAGCTCAGGCGTCCCGCAGCGCCCGGATGTCCAGCTTCCGCATCCCGAGCATCGCCTTCATCGTGCGCTCCGCCTTCGCCGGGTCCGGGACGGCCAGCAGCTTCGGCAGCTCGTTCGGGACGATCTGCCAGGAGACGCCGTACCGGTCCTTGAGCCAGCCGCACTGCCCCTCCTCGCCGCCCTCGGAGAGCGCGGTCCAGAGCCGGTCGACCTCGGCCTGGTCGGCGCAGTCCACGGAGAGCGAGATCGCCTCGGTGAAGGGGAACTGCGGTCCGCCGTTGAGGCCCATGTACTCCTGGCCCGCGAGCCGGAAGCTGACCGTGAGGACGGAGCCCGTCTCGCCGGGGGCCTCTTCGCCGTAGTAGCTGATGTCCAGGATGCGGGAGTCGCCGCCGAAGACCGCGATGTAGTGCTCGGCCGCCTCCTTCGCCTGGCCGTCGTACCAGAGACAGGGGGTGATCTTCTGCATGATGGTCGTCTCCTCGTCCGGCCGCCCCGTGTTCGGGGCGGGCCTCGTGGAAGGTAGACCGCCCCGGGCGCCCGGACTCATCGGCCGGCGGCGTCCTCCTCATGCTCCGCCGCGACCGGCCCGCCGGCCACCGGACCGCCCGCCGCCCGGCCCTCCCCCGGCAGCAGGACGTACGCCGCCAGAGCCGCGGCCGCCAGGAGCCCGGCCGCGACCCAGAAGGCGGCCGCGTACCCGGCGGAGAGGTCCCTCGCCCCGGTGCCGCCGCCCGTGACCCGGGCGGCGACGGTGACCAGGACCGCGAGGCCGAGCGAACCGCCGACCTGGCGGGAGCTGTTGAGCAGCCCGGAGGCCATGCCCGTCTCACCGGGCACCACGTCGGTGGTGGCGGCCGTGCCGAGCGGGACGAAGCAGAGGCCGATGCCGAGGGAGCAGAGCAGCGACGGGCCGAGGATCGAGGCGAGGAAGGAGCCGTCGACCGTGGCGGTGGCCGCGAACCAGCCCATCCCGAGCGCCGCCAGCGCGCCGCCCACGGTCATCAGCCGCCGGATGCCGAGCACCGCGACCGCGCGGGTGGCCAGGATCGCGCCCGCGACGACGCCCACGCAGAACGGCAGGAACGCGAATCCGGCGGCGGTCGGCCCGTACCCGAGGACCAGCTGCATGTAGAGCGAGACGAAGTAGAACGCGCCGAACTGGGCGGAAGCCAGCAGCAGGCAGAACAGGTTGGCCGTGAGCACCGGCCGCCCGCGCAGCAGTCCGGGGCGGAGCAGGGGCGACGCCGTACGGAGTTCGACGGCGACGAAGGCGGTCAGCAGGAGCACCGCCGCGCCGAGGGTGGACAGTGTGACGGCCGAGGACCAGCCGTCGTCCGAGGCCCGCACGAGCCCGAGGACCAGCAGCGTCGTCCCGGCCGTGGCCAGGAGCGCCCCGGCGAGGTCCAGCCGGGCGCCGGTCCGCCGCTGCCCGCCGACCGGTCCGGTGCGCGCGGCGGCGGCCAGGGCGAAGGCGACGATCGGCACGTTGACGAGCATCACGGCCCGCCAGCCCGCCGCGTCGGTGAGCACGCCGCCCGCCAGCACCCCGACCGCGCCGCCCGCCGCACCCGCCATGCCCCAGAGCCCGAGGGCACGGGAGCGGGCGGGCCCGGCCGGGAAGGCGAGGGTGATCAGGGCGAACGCCACCGGGGCGAGGGCGGCGGCGCCGACGCCCTGGACGGCCCGCGCCGCGACCAGCGACCCGGGCGACCAGGCGAGGCCGCCGGCCAGGCTGGCGAGGCCGAAGAGGACCAGGCCCGCCGTGAGGACGCGGCGGGGCCCGGCCAGGTCGGCGAGCCGGCCGCCGAGCAGGAGGAGCCCGCCGAAGGCGAGGGCGTACGCGTTGACGACCCAGAGGAGCCCGTCCCGGCCGAAGCCGAGGTCGCTGCGGATGTCGGGCAGGGCGACGTTCACCACGGACATGTCCAGCGACACGAGGAACTGCACGGTGAGCGCCACCACCAGCAGCCACCGCGCGTGCCGCGCCCCGGCGTCCCTCGCCGCCTCCGACCCGCTTGCCACCGTGCCGTCCATGCCGCGCCCTCCCCTTCGCCACCCTCGACCGGAGAATTACCATACACGTATAGAAAATAAACCCGCCGGTACGCAGGAGGACCCGAAAGGGGAGAATGCCCGGGTGCCAGGCAGCGAGAAGACCGAGAAGCAGAGCCGGAAGACCGAGCAGAAGAAGAAACCCGTGGGCCGCCCCCGCAGGCTGGACCCCGACGTGATGGTCTCCACCGCGCGCCGCATCGTCGAGGAGGAGGGCGTGGACGCGCTGTCCATGCGACGGGTGGCGAAGGAGCTGGGCTCCACGCCGATGGCGCTCTACCACTACGTGCAGGACAAGGACGAGCTGCTGATGCTCACCCTCTCCGGCACCGCGGCCGCCTTCCCGCGCCCCGAGCTGCCGGAGGACCCGCGCGAGCGGCTGGTGGCGGTGGCCGTGCACATGCACGACATCATCGGCCGCATCCCCTGGGTGCTGGACATCCTGGCGCTGGGCGAGCTGACCGACCGCAACGCGCTGTGGATGGTCGAGGAGATCATCGACTGCGCCCTGGCCTGCGGCCTCTCCCCCGCCCGCTCGGTGCGGGCGTACCGGACGATCTGGAGTTACGTCTACGGCGACCTGGTCTTCCGCAGGGCGGCGGCCCGCCGGGCGGAGCAGCCATCCCGCCGGGAGTTCTTCCCGGAGATGATCACGGAGAAGGACGCGCTGGAGCTGCCCCGGCTCACCGAGGTGAAGGAGCACTGGCGGGAGTACGCCGCCGACTACGAGACCGCCGCCGAGCTGGACGCGATCGTGGAGGGGCTGATCAGCCGGGGAACCCCATGACCTGGCTGCTCACCCCACCGCCTCGAACCGCCACCGGTGCACCGGCCGGGTGATCAGGGCGGCGTCGGGCTCGGGGAGTTCGGGGAGGTCGTCGGCGTACGACGCCTCCTCCCACCACGTCATGACCAGCACCCGGTCCTGCGGGGCGTGCAGCAGTTCGCGGCGGGCCGGCTCGCGCGACAGCTCGGCGGCCCGGGCGCGGGCCCACTCCAGGAGCTCGCCGCCGCGGCCCTCCACGGCGCGCGCCTCCCACATCAGGACGATGGTCGCGGCGCTCATGAGTACAGGTTGTCCTTGCTGATCTCGTGCACGTGGTCGTGATCGTGCGCGTGCTGGTGCTTCCCCGGTACGTGCGGCTCCGTCACCGGCAGCGACGAGTCCGCCGACAGCTCCAGGTCGGAGGGGCGCCGGTTGCGGGCGACCATCTCCGCGCCGAGCGCCGCGACCATCGCGCCGTTGTCCGTGCAGAGCTTCGGGCGCGGCACCCGCAGCCGGATTCCGGCCCGCTCGCACCGCTCCTGCGCCAGCGCGCGGAGCCGGGAGTTGGCCGCCACCCCGCCGCCGATCATCAGGTGGTCGACGCCCTCGTCCTTGCAGGCGCGCACCGCCTTTCGCGTGAGCACGTCCACCACGGCCTCCTGGAAGGACGCCGCCACATCCCGTACCGGCACCTCCTCGCCCGCCGCGCGCTTCGCCTCGATCCAGCGGGCGACCGAGGTCTTCAGGCCGGAGAAGGAGAAGTCGTACGGGGCGTCGCGCGGGCCCGTCAGACCGCGCGGGAAGGCGATGGACTTCGGGTCGCCCTCCTTCGCGAAGCGGTCGATGACCGGGCCGCCGGGGAAGCCGAGGTTCAGCACCCGGGCGATCTTGTCGAACGCCTCGCCCGCCGCGTCGTCGATGGTCGCACCGAGGGGGCGGACGTCGCTGGTGATGTCGGGGGCCAGCAGGAGCGAGGAGTGGCCGCCGCTGACCAGGAGCGCCATGGTCGGCTCGGGCAGCGGGCCGTGCTCCAGCTGGTCCACGCAGATGTGCGAGGCGAGGTGGTTGACCCCGTAGAGCGGCTTGTCCAGGGCGTACGCGTACGCCTTCGCGGCCGAGACGCCGACCAGCAGCGCACCCGCGAGCCCGGGGCCGGAGGTGACGGCGATCCCGTCGAGGTCGCGGGCGCTGACCCCGGCCTCCTTGAGGGCGCGCTCGATGGTGGGGACCATCGCCTCCAGGTGGGCGCGGGAGGCGATCTCCGGGACGACGCCGCCGAAGCGGGCGTGGGTGTCGACACTGGAGGCGACGGCGTCCGCGAGCAGGGTCGTCCCGCGCACGATGCCGACGCCGGTCTCGTCGCAGGAGGTCTCGATGCCGAGTACGAGGGGTTCGTCGGCAGCCATCATTCAGTCCCGGTCTCTTGTGCGTTTTCCGCTACGTGTTCGTGCATGGTGAGGCGCATGACGAGCGCGTCGATGTTCCCCGGCTGGTAGTAGCCGCGCCGGAAGCCGATCGGCTCGAAGCCGAAGCGCTCGTACAGCTTCTGCGCCCGCAGGTTGTCGACCCGGACTTCGAGGAGCACGGTGGCGCACTCGAAGGCGGTCGCGGCCTTCAGCAGGTCGGCGAGGAGTTCGGAGCCGAGGCCGGTGCCCCAGGCCTCGCGGCTGACCGCGATGGTCTGGACGTCGGAGAGGTCGCCGAGGGCGGCGAGCCCGGCGTAGCCGGTGATCCTGCCGGTGGCCGGGTCCTCGGCGACGACGTAGTGGCGGGTGGCGCCGGGGCCGCGGGCGTGCGCCAGCTCGGACCAGAACATGCCGGGCGACCAGGCGTCGTCCGGGAACAGCGCGTGTTCGAGCTCCAGCACCGGGGCAATGTCCCACCAGCGCATCTCGCGCAGTACGGCGGCGGTGGCGGCGCTCACTTCGGGGTGACCACCTTGTAGTTCTTCGGGACCTGCGCGTCGGGCCGGCGCAGATAGAGCGGCTGGGGCTCCAGCAGCTCCTGCCCGGCGGCGAGCCGTTCGGCGGCGAGCCCGGCGAGCGCCCCGGCGGCCACGTGCTCGGGACCGCGCGCGTCCGGGAAGGCCTCCGGGTAGAGCACCGCGCCCTGGCCGACCACGGGGAGCCCGGCGAGTGCCTCGGCGATGTCGGCGGGCCGGTCGACGGCGGGGTCACCCGTACGGGTGCGGGCGTCCTCGTACCGCGCCCAGTACACCTCCTTGCGGCGCGCGTCCGTCGCCACGGCGAAGGGCCCTTCCAGGCCGCCTTCCTGCCCGGCGGCGTACGCCAGTCCGTCCAGCGTGCAGATCCCGTGTACCGGGACGGCGAGAGCGGAGCCGAAGGTGGCGGCGGTGACCAGGCCGACCCGCAGCCCGGTGTAGGGGCCGGGGCCGACGCCCACGACCACGCCCGTCACGGCGTCGAGTTTCACCCCGGCCTCGGCGAGGACCCGGTCGACGGCGGGCAGCAGCAGTTCACCGTGCCTGCGGGCGTCGACCTGGCCGGAGGAGGCGATGACGGACGCACCGTCGTGCAGGGCGACGGTGACGGCGGGCGTGGCGGTATCCATGGCGAGCAAGAGCACGCAAACAGCCTACGGCTCCGCCGACGGCGGTACGGCGTCCGTACGGCGTCCCGGCCTGCCCGTCCGCTGCTGCTACCGTCACCGGGTATCCACGGGTACGACGTAAACGCTTGTACGACAACGCTTGTACGGCAACGTTTGTACGACATGCGGCGGACGGCCGCCGAAAGGGGAGTTCACGGTGTCAAGGGGAAGCTCGGGAATGGTGGCCGGGCTCACTGCGGCGGCGGTCGTCGCGGTCGCCGTCCTCGCCTACCAGGCATCGGCGAACGCTCCCGATTCGGTGGCGTCCTCCTCCTCGGCCACCCCGAAGGCCTCGGCCTCCGCCCCCGCTCAGCCCACCGCGAAGCCGAAGCCCACGAAGGACGCCCTCGCGGTCCCGGCCGACTCGGACACCGGTGAGCGCGTCGTCTACGCGCTGAAGGACCGGCGGGTGTGGCTGGTCGACGGCAACGGGAAGGCGCTCCGTACGTTCACGGTGATGCCGAGCCCCGTGAGCCCGCCGCCGGGCGTCTACCAGGTCACCTCGCGCTCGGGCACGGTCCAGGGCTCGGACGGCATCCCGATCGAGCACGTGGTGCGCTTCGCCAACGTCGGCGAGGTCGCGGTGGGCTTCAGCGCGGCGCAGGACGGGTCGATGCAGGCCCCGGACCCGCAGTCGAAGACCGGCGGCGTACGGATGAAGCGGGCGGACGGCAACGCGATGTGGACCTTCGCGACGGTCGGCGCCAAGGTGGTCGTCGTCCCGTAGCCCGTGGGGCGCGGCGCGTTCCTATGCGGCCCGGCGGCGGACAGCCCGGTCCGGCGTGCTCTCCCCGTCCCCGTCCTCGCCCCCGTCGGCCGCGTCCGGATCGCTCGGTGGGGTGGAGACCGCGGTGGCCGCCGCGCTCGCGGCCAGCAGGTCCTTCATGGACAGGGCGGACGGCGTCGGCTGCTGCCGCGGCTGCTCCGCACGCTCGGGCGTCGGCATGGATGCCTCCTGGGGGCTCCGGTGGAGGTCGTGGTTAGGTAGACCTAACCCGGTCTCGTACCCATGTGACCACGACCACGGTCCCGTGCGCAACAATTTACCGACAGCCCGTCGGGAAGGCGACCTCCGCGTCACTCCCCGGCTGCACCAGGTCCTCGCGCAGCCCCTTCCAGCGGTCCCCGATGCCCACCAGGGTCACCTCGCGCCGCTCGTCGTCCGTGTCGCCGGTCGCGCGGTCGATGAGCACGCGCAGCCGGTCCTCGGAGAGCTCCTCCACCTTGCCGTCGCCCCACTCCACGACCACCACCGACTCCGGCAGCGACACATCGAGGTCCAGGTCCTCCATCTCGTCGAGCCCGCCGCCCAGGCGGTACGCGTCGACGTGGACCAGGGCCGGCCCTTCCACCAGGGAGGGGTGGACGCGGGCGATGACGAAGGTGGGCGAGGTGACCGCGCCGCGCACGCCGAGGCCCTCGCCGAGTCCCCGGGTGAGCGTCGTCTTCCCGGCGCCCAGCTCGCCCGTGAGCATGACCAGGTCGCCGGGGGCCAGGACGCGGGCGAGGCGGCGGCCGAGGTCCTGCATCTGCTCGGGCGACTCGACGGTGACGGTCACGGTGACGGCCTCGGGGAGGTCCGTGGGGGCGCCCGGAACGGTCTCAGCGGCCGGGCTGCTGTGCGGTGCTTCCATGCTCGCCAACGTTAGCGGCAGCCACCGCCCCGCCGCGTACCAGCAGGTCGGCCAGCCGGTCGGTGACCGTCTCGGGGTGCTCCAGCATCACCAGGTGCCCGGCGTCCGGCACCAGGATCAGCTCGGCCTCCGGCAGGACGTCCGCGATGGCCTCGCTGTGCGAGCTGGGGGTGACCAGGTCCTTCTCGCCGGCCAGGATCAGCACGGGCACGTCCCGGAAGGCGGGCAGCGCGCCGCTCTTGTCGTGCTCGGTGAAGGCCGGGTAGAACTCGGCGACCACGTCGATCGGGGTCGACTCGATCAGCCGCTCCGCGAACCGGGCGACCGCCGGGTCCACGTCCCGCGAGCTGAACGAGTACCGCTTGATCAGCCCGGCGAAGAGGTCGGCGGTGGCCCGCCGCCCCTTCTCCACCAGCTCCGCCTGCGTCCCCAGCGCCCGCAGCACCCCCGGCAGCACCCGGCGCACCGCGCGTACGCCCGCCACCGGCAGCCCGAAGTTGACCTCGCCGAGCTTGCCGCTGGAGGTGCCGACGAACGCCACGGCGGCGACCCGGTCGCGGATCAGGGCCGGGTACTGGTCGGCCAGCGCCATCATCGTCATGCCGCCCATGGAGTGGCCGACGAGCACGATCCGACCCTCGGGGGCCGCCGCGTCGATGACGGCCTTGAGGTCGCGGCCCAGCTGGTCGATGCCGACGGCCACGCCGTCCGCCTGGGCGCGCCCGCGCTCGGAGCGGCCGTGGCTGCGCTGGTCCCAGTAGACGGCGCGGACGAGGCCGCGCAGGGCGGCGCGCTGGAAGTGCCAGGAGTCCTGGCCGAGGCAGTAGCCGTGGCTGAAGACGACGGTGACGGGGGCGGGTGCCTTGCGCCCGAAGAGCCGGCGGCGGCGGTTGCCTTCGGAGCCGGTCCCGTCTTCCGGCTGCGCGGGCTCGACCTCGTCGACCTCGTAGTACAGCTCGGTCCCGTCGTCGGCGACGGCCCGGCCCGGCGTCCCGCGCAGCGAGCCGTAGGGCCCGGTCGCGTCCAGCGCGAGGCGGGCCTTCTTGCGCATCCCGCGCCCGACGGTGAGCCGCTCCACGGCGACCCCGGCCGCCGCACCGGCGGCGAGCACTCCTATCGCGGCCCCGGCGACGCCCGCCCGGCGCCATCCGGGTGCCGTCGCGGCGGCCACCGCCATGACCTCTCCCGCCGCCGCCCCCACGCTGCTCTCGCTCACGGTCCCGTGCCCCCGCTCGGTTCTGCCGTCCCGTTCACGTACACCCTCGGTACCCGGCTGCCGATCCGGGTGACGATCTCGTACCCGATCGTGTCGGCGGCCAACGCCCAGTCCTCGACGCTCGGCTCGCCCCGGTCGCCCGGTCCGAACAGCACGGCCTCCGCGCCCGCTTCGGGCCGGTCGCCGCCGAGGTCGACGACGAACTGGTCCATGGCGACGCGGCCCGCCGCCGTACGGACCGTGCCGCCGACCAGGACGGGTCCGCGCCCCGACGCGTGGCGCGGGATGCCGTCCGCGTACCCGACGGGGATGAGGCCGAGCGTGGTCTCGGCGGGGGTGGCGTAGTGGTGGCCGTAGCTGACGCCGTGCCCGGCCGGGACGTCCTTGACCAGGGCGACGGCGGCGGCGAGCGTCATCACCGGGCGGAGCCCCAGCTCGGCGGGGGTGCCCAGCTCGGGGGCGGGCGAGACGCCGTACATCGCGATGCCGGTCCGTACGAGGTCGAAGTGGGCCTCGGGGAGGGTCAGCGTGGCCGGGGAGTTGGCCAGATGGCGCACCTCGGGGTCGACGCCCTCCTTCTCGGCGTACGCGACCATGTCCCGGAAGGCGGCGAGCTGGGCGGCGTTGGCCGGGTGGCCGGGCTCGTCGGCGCAGGCGAAGTGGGACCAGAGGCCGGTGATCCGGATGGTGCCGGTCCGCTCGGCGGCGCGGGCCTCGGCGACGAGTTCGGGCCAGTCGGCGGGCTGGCAGCCGTTACGGCCGAGGCCGGTGTCGGCCTTGAGCTGGACGCGGGCCGGGCGGTCGGCGGAGGTGGCGGCCGCGACGACCTCTCGCAGCGCCCACAGCGCGCTGACCGACACGTCGATGTCGGCCTCGATGGCCTCGCGCCAGGGCCCGCCCGGCGTCCAGAGCCAGCACATGATCCGGCCGTCGAGCCCGGCGGCCCGCAGGGCGAGCGCCTCGTGCGGGGTCGCGGTGCCGAGCCAGGTGGCCCCGGCCTCGCGGGCGGCCCGGGCGCAGGGCACGGCGCCGTGCCCGTACCCGTCGGACTTCACCACGGCCATGAGCTGTGCACCGGACGCCCGCTCGCGCAGGGCGCGCACATTGGCGCGCAGCGCGGCGAGGTCGATCTCGGCACGGGCTCTCAGGGACGCTGTCTCGTTCATCGCGCCCAGTCTCTCAGAGGCGCCCGCCACCTCCCCGGCAGTGCACGCCGGTATCCACACCTATGTACGTTTCATCACATGCTGGAGGTGGTCGACCAGGACGGGCACATGGCTGTCGGCGACGTCCTTCACGGCGGTGATCAGCGTGACGGGACCGCCCGCGCGCACGATTCCCGCCAGCCGGTCGACGGCCTCGGTGTGGGCCGGGTCGTCCAGTTCGGTGCGGTAGCGGTCGACGAAGGTGTCGTGGCGGGCGCCGGAGCGGTCCTGGTGGTACCAGGAGCGCAGCTCGTCCGACGGGGTGATGTCCTTCAGCCACACGTCGATCGCGGCGCGCTCCTTGGAGACGCCGCGCGGCCAGAGCCGGTCGACGAGGACGCGGGTGCCGTCGCCGTCCTCGGGCGGGTCGTAGACCCTGCGTACGCGTACGAGGTCGTCCATGGCCTGAACCGCCCTTTCGCCGGGGCCTCGGGGGCCTTCGGGGCTTCCACCTTCGCCGCGCCTCACCCCGCCCGCACGTCGCGCCAGGCCGCCGGGATGCCGTGCGCGACGTCCTGGGCGGAGACCGGGGCGCCGTCGGAGCCGTGCCGGGCGGCGAGTCCGTGCAGGTAGGCGCCGACGGACGCGGCGTCGCGCGGGGCGAGTCCGGCCGCGAGCAGCGACCCGGTCAGCCCGGAGAGCACATCGCCGCTGCCCGCCGTGGCGAGCCAGCCGGTCCCGGTCGGGTTGACCCGTACGGGGGTGTCGCGGGCCTCCGCGACCAGGGTCGTGGAGCCCTTGAGGAGGACGGTGGCGCGGTAGCGGGCGGCCAGCTCCCGTACGGCGGCGAGCCGCCCGGCCTCCACCTCCTCGCGCGCCACGCCGAGCAGGGCGGCGGCCTCCCCGGCGTGCGGGGTCAGGACGGTGGCGGCGGTCCGGGTGCGTACGGTCTCGGGTTCCAGCAGCCGCAGCCCGTCCGCGTCGACCAGTACGGGGACGTCGGCGCCGAGCACGTCGGCGACGGCCTCCTCCGCCCACCGCCCGTCCCCGAGCCCCGGCCCGATCACCCAGGCCTGCACGCGTCCGGCCTTCGACGGCGGCCCGGCGTGCACCAGCGTCTCCGGGAAGCGGGCGATGACCGCGTCCGCGCCGGGCCCGACGTACCGGACGGCCCCGGCCCCGCCGTGCAGGGCGCCCGAGACCGCGAGGACCGCCGCGCCCGGGTAGCGCTCGGACCCGGCGACGACGCCGACGACGCCCCGGCTGTACTTGTCGCTCTCGGCCCCCGGGACCGGCAGCAGCGCCGCCACGTCCGCGTACTGGAGCGCCTCCAGATCCGGCGGCTCCGGCAGCTCAGGACCGAGCCCGATGTCCACCAGCCGCAGGGCGCCCGCGTGTTCGGCGGCCGGGTCGATCAGGTGGCCCGGCTTGTACGTGCCGAAGGTGACGGTCGCGTCGGCGCGGACGGCCTCCCCGTGCACCTCACCACTGTCGGCCTCGACCCCGCTGGGCAGGTCAACGGCGATGACGGGGGTACGACCGTGCTTCCGGGTCACCGCCCGCAGCAGGGCTACGGCGTCCTCGCGCAGGCCGCCGATCCCGCCGATCCCGGTGATGCCGTCCACGACGAGGTCGAGGCTCCCCAGCCCGTCCGGCCCGTCGGCGACCTGCCCCCCGGCGGCCAGGAACGCGGCGAGGCCGCCGGCGTGCGCCCGGTCGGGCGAGACGAGGAGGGCGCGCACTCCGGCGCCCCGCCGGGCGAGGCGTGCGCCCGCGTACAGGGCGTCGCCCCCGTTGTCGCCGCTGCCGACCAGGAGCAGGACCCGGGACCCGTACACCCGGCCGGTGCGCCGCAGCAGATCCCCGCAGGCGGCGGCGAGGCCGGCGGCGGCGCGCTGCATCAGGGCGCCTTCGGGCACCCGCTTCATGAGGGCGGCCTCGGCGGCCCGTACGGTCTCCACGCTGTAGGCACGTCGCATACGGCCCACCCTCCGCGATCACGACGGCTGACGCCACCCCCGCAGGCCCACGCGCTGTGCGGCCCTCACCCCTCCGCGATCACTCACGACCGGAAGCGGTTCACCCCTCCGCGATCACGACCGCCGACGCCACCCCCGCGTCATGGCTGAGCGAGACGTGCCAGCCGCGCACGCCCAGTTCGGCCGCGCGGGCGGCCACCGTGCCGCTCACCCGCAGCCGGGGCTGCCCGCTCTCCTCGACCCAGACCTCCGCGTCGCTCCAGAGCAGCCCGCCCGGTGCGCCGAGGGCCTTGGCCAGGGCCTCCTTCGCGGCGAACCGGGCGGCGAGCGAGGCGATGCCGCGTCGCTCGCCGCTCGGCAGCGTCAGCTCACTCTCGACGAAGAGCCGGTCGGCCAACTGGGGCGTACGCTCCAGCGCGGCGCCGAACCGCTCGATCTCGGCCACATCGATCCCGACCCCAATGATCACGAACCCACCCTCGCCATCCCCATCGGTTCATCACCCGGGGCGCGCGCCCCGGCTCACTCCACGGTCACGGACTTCGCCAGATTGCGCGGCTGGTCCACTTCGTTGCCACGGGCCGTCGCCAGCTCGCAGGCGAAGACCTGGAGCGGCACCGTGGCGACCAGCGGCTGAAGCAGCGTAGGCGTTGCGGGGACGGTGATGAGGTGGTCGGCGTACGGGACGACGGCCTCGTCCCCCTCCTCGGCGACGACGATGGTGCGCGCGCCCCGGGCCCGGATCTCCTGGATGTTGGAGACGATCTTGTCGTGGAGGACGGAACGCCCGCGCGGCGAGGGCACGATGACGACGACGGGAAGGCCCTCCTCGATGAGCGCGATGGGCCCGTGCTTCAGCTCCCCGGCCGCGAACCCCTCCGCGTGCATGTAGGCGAGTTCCTTGAGCTTGAGCGCGCCTTCGAGGGCGACCGGGTAGCCGACGTGGCGCCCGAGGAAGAGGACGGTGTCGTGGTGGGCGAGGGAGCGGGCCAGCGCGCGGACGGGCTCCATGGTCTCCAGTACGCGTTCGACCTCGCCGGAGATCGCGGAGAGCTGGCGCACCACCGTACGGATCTCGTCGCCCCACTTGGTGCCCCGCAACTGGCCCAGGTACAGGGCGACGAGATAGCAGGCGACGAGCTGGGTGAGGAAGGCCTTGGTGGAGGCGACGGCGACCTCGGGCCCGGCATGGGTGTAGAGGACGGCGTCGGACTCACGGGGAATCGTCGAGCCGTTGGTGTTGCAGATGGCGAGCACCTTCGCGCCCTGCTCGCGGGCGTGCCGGAGCGCCATCAGGGTGTCCATGGTCTCGCCGGACTGGGAGATGGCGACGACGAGGGTGCGCTGGTCGAGGATCGGGTCGCGGTAGCGGAACTCGCTGGCCAGCTCGGTCTCGCAGGGCAGCCGGGTCCAGTGCTCGATGGCGTACTTGGCGATCATCCCGGCGTGGAAGGCGGTCCCGCAGGCGACGATGACGACCTTGTCGACCTCGCGGAGTTCGGCGTCGGGGATGCGCACCTCGTCGAGGCTCAGTGACCCCTCGCCGTCGATCCGGCCGAGGAGGGTGTCGGCGACGGCCTGGGGCTGGTCGGCGATCTCCTTGAGCATGAAGGAGGCGTAGCCGCCCTTCTCGGCGGCGGAGGCGTCCCAGTCGACGTGGTACTCGCGCACCTCGGCGAGGTCCCCGTCGAACCCGGTGACGGTGACGCCCTCGCGGCTCAGCTCGACGACCTGGTCCTGGCCGAGCTCGATGGCGGACCGGGTGTGCGCGATGAAGGCGGCGACATCGGAGGCCAGGAACCACTCGTCCTGCCCGACCCCCACCACGAGCGGCGAGTTGCGCCGGGCGCCGACCACCACTTCCGGCTGGTCCGCGTGGACGGCGACCAGGGTGAAGGCCCCCTCCAGCCGCCGGCACACCTGCCGCATGGCGTCCGCAAGGTCCCCGCCCGCCGAGAACGCCTCGGCCAGCAGATGCGCGACGACCTCGGTGTCCGTCTCCGACCCCAGGGCGTGCCCGCGCCCGGTCAGCTCGCGCCGCAGGGCCGCGAAGTTCTCGATGATCCCGTTGTGGACGACGGCGACCCGGCCCGCGTTGTCCAGGTGGGGGTGGGCGTTCACGTCGTTGGGCGCCCCGTGCGTGGCCCACCGCGTATGCCCGATCCCGGTCCGCCCGGCCGGCAGCGGCCGGGCCCCCAGCTCCTTCTCCAGATTGACGAGCTTGCCCGCCTTCTTCGCGGCGGCGAGCCCGCCGTCCGCGAGCACGGCGACACCCGCCGAGTCGTAGCCCCGGTATTCGAGGCGCTTGAGTCCCGCGACGACGACGTCCTGCGCCGACTGACCACCGACATAACCCACGATTCCGCACATAGCGGCACCCTAAGGCCGGAAGCCGCCCCGGGTCAGGAACGCGGACGACACACGATTCCCCCGAGGCCGGGGCGGTCGGCAAGGCCGTCGCCGAGCGCTGGTTCAGCTCGCGCGAGGAATGTTGGTGGCATACAATTCTTTGTACATGACCCACACGAAGGGCGGCCGGACATGTCGGTGACCCAGATCGACATAGACGATGAAGCTCTGGAGCGGGCGATGGCTCTCTCCAAGGCCCGGACGAAGAGGGAGACCGTCAACCTCGCCCTCCGCTTCTACGCCGAGCAGCAGGAGCGCGGGGCGCGGATCAGCCGCCACTTCGAGCGTGCACGCAACTGGGGCGCGGTCGAGGACGCCGAGCGGCGGCACCGGGCGGAGAAGGACGGTCAGTGATCTACCTGCTCGACACCTCGGGCCTCGTACGGCTGCTCTCCGACACCACCCTGCAGTCGGCGTGGTCCGATGCGATCGAGGCCGGAACGGTCGCCTCCTGCTATCCGCAGCGAGCGGAGTTCCTGTACGGCGCCCGCGACGCACGCGAGTACGACGAGATCGTCGAGATGTTCACCGACCTCTACCCGGACGTCTCCGTACCGAAGAGCGCCGGGCGCTGGATCACCTCGGTCCAGCACCGCATGGCACGCGCCGGGCAGCACCGGAGCGCTTCCGCCGTGGATCTCGTCATCGCCGCCACGGCGGCCCATCACGGCCTGACGGTTCTCCATGACGACCTCGACTACCGTACGGTCGCCCGGCACGCCCCGGATCTCGGCGAACACAGCGTGCACGACGTGGCCTGAAACTCCGGTGCGGGCCCGAGCGGGGTTCCGCACCGGAGCAGGTTCAGGCCGTGACGAGCATCCTCGTCACTAGCAGTACTGCGCCTCCTTGCCGATCGACCGGTACATGCAGTCCGCGTTCTCGATCAGTTGGAGCACCGCGTCCCGGTTGCGGGAGGTCTCACGCTCGATGACCTCGTCGGGCGGGTAGAAGCCGCCGCCCGAGGCCGAGCGCGGGAACATCTCGAAGGTGTAGCCGAAGATCTTCTGCGAGCCCCACAGCCAGTCGTCGATCGAGCCGTCCGTGATGTAGAGGTCACTGGACTGCTCGGCCGTGTACCCGTTGCTCGCCGCCATCTTCTGGCCCACCGCCGCGAACGCGTTGCGGTCGTCGGCCGTCATGCCGGGGGCCGTGTCGTTGTACGTGTAGCCGAACGGCCAGAGCACCAGCTCGCTGTACGTGTGGAAGTCGATGGCCGCCGTGATCTGCTGCTTCCCGCCGAGCACCCGGCTGCGTACGAAGTCCGCCACGACCTTCGTCTCGGGCGCGGACTCGGCGGCCCGGCCCCGGTAGGTGTCCGAGGACGGGCTGGAGGAGGAGCCGCCGCAGCAGCCCCACTTGAAGGCCCAGTTGCGGTTGAGGTCGGTGCCCACGGCGGTGGAGCCGGAGTTGGGCTGCCGGTTCTTGCGCCAGCTGCGGTACGAGCCGGAGGCGATGTCGTACTCGCCGCCGTCCGGGTTCATGTCCGGGATGATCCACAGCTCGCGGCCGTTGACCGCCTGGGTGATCCGGGAGTCGCTCCCGTACCCCGCCGCGAACTCGCGGAGCAGGTAGAGCGACATCTCGACGGTCAGGTGCTCGCGGGCGTGCTGGTGGGCGGTGAACAGGACCTCGGGCTCGGCCTCGTCGGTGGCCACGTTGTCGCTGATCTTGATCGCGACGATGTCGCGGCCCTGGTAGGTCTTGCCGATGACGCGCTTGCTCATGATCGAGGGGTTGGCGGCGATTCGGGCGTCGATGGCCGCCGTCATCTCGGCGTAGTTGTGGTAGCGGGAGTCGGCCGGCGGGAAGTCGAGCGCGCCGACGCCTTCCTCGCCGTGGGCATGGGCGTCCGGTGCGGGCAGCGCCTCCAGGAGGTGGCCTTTGGCCCGGAGCTGCTTGGCCTGGGCGGTGCTGGCGCTGATCACGATGCCGTGGTCGTGGACCTCGTCGATGGTGACGCCCGCGCGGAGGATCTCGGTGCGGACGGCCGGGGTGGTGCGCCCGGTGATCTCGTACTGGACCGGCCGCTCGGCCGTCGCGACGACCGTCTTCCGGGCGGCGGGCTCGGCGGTGGCCACGGCGGACGCCGGGGCGGCGAGGCCGAGGGCGAGCAGGACGGCGAGGGTGGCGTTCCGCCTGGCCTTCGTCCTGGTCGCGCCGGTCTTCGTTCTGGCCTTCGCCGAGCGGGATTTCCGTGTGTTGGCGAGTCGCATGCTGGCAGTCTCCTGAGTCCGTCGGGGTGGGGGGTGGAGCTGTGCGACGGGCACAGGATGGAGCTATGTCATGAGCGGGTCAAGGTGGAGTTTTCGGCCACTCCCGCACCGCGCCGGTGCTCACAGGCGGCGATAGGTGCGGCCGCCCCGCCGGGGCAGAGCCCGCGGGTCGTCCCCGTCCTTCGCGGTGGCTTCCAGGGCCAGGTGCAGTTCGGCCCGGACGGCGGCATCGGTGAGGTTCTGCCCGAGGCGCTCGGCGCACCGGGTGAGCCAGGTCGTCAAAGTGGTGCGGTGGACGTGCAGTTCGGTCGCGGCGGGGGCGGTTCTGGCGTGGTGGCGCAGCCAGCAGGCGAGCGCGATCCGCAGGTGGGGTTCGAGCCCCCCGACCAGGCCGACGGCCCAGGTGCGGGCCGCTTCGGTGTCCAGGATCCCGCCGGGCAGCGTCTCCGGCCGGGCCGGGCGGTCGCTCTCCGGACGGCCCTCGCCCTCCCCCTGGCCGTCGCCCCGCGTGGGCGCGCGGAGCGCCAGCAACAGATGCGCCTGCACGGTGATGTCGTCGAGGTCCGCGCCCAGCAGGGCGGCCACGCCGCGGAGCCGGGTGCGGACGGTGCCGGGCGAGAGCCCGAGCGCGGTGGCGGCGCGGGGGGCGCTGCCGGTGCGGAGCCGGACCAGGAGCAGGTGGCGTTGGTCCGGGGTCAACGGGCTCAGCACGGATCGTGCCCACGCGGTGTACGGGCCAGGGGGGAGCAGGCGGGCCAGCTGAGGGGTGCCGACGGCGTCGGCGGGGACGATGCGGTGGGCGGGGGTGGCGCTGTGCCGGGCCGCCGCCGCGTCGGCGTGGGCGGTGGGCGTCTCGGCCAGGGGCAGCGGCCCGGCCAGGCCCGCCAGGAGGTTGTGGCGTTCGCTCACCCGGGAGACCAGGCGCAGGACCCGCCCGTCGTCGCTGCCGTGGTGGAGCTCGGCGACCAGGAGCTCGCCGTCCACCTCGCCGATCAGGGCGCAGGCGCCGCCGTGTCCGGCCAGGGACGGGCGGACGGCCCGCCAGAGGACCTGGTGGGCGGTGGGGATGTCGGGGCCGGTGAGCCGGTAGAGCGTGACATGCGTGAGTCCGCCGGCCCGCACGGTGTCGGTGACGGAGGTGGTGTGCCCGGCCAGAAGCAGCCGGAGCAGCGTGCTGTGCAGCCGCATCTGCTCGGCGCGCAGCTCGGCGGCGCGCTGCCCGCGCACCTCCAGGAGGGCCGCGGTGGTGGTGGCGACGAGCCCGACGTGTTCGGCGTTCATGGTGGGCGCCGGATGCAGGACGAGGACGGCTCCGGCCGCCGGGCGCTGCACATGGTGCGGGTGGTCCTGCGGATGGGCCGCGGCGTGGACGCCGTCGGCCGCCGCGGTGGCGGGCGTGCTGTAGACGGCCCCGGCGATCGGGTCGGCCAGCACCGCCGCCCCCTGGACGAGCACGGCGGCCTCGCTGACCAGCTGCGCACCGGACCGCGTCGCGGCCCGCAGCAGCCGGTCAGCCATCGCCTCCCGGACCGTACGGGAGTCCCCCGGGCCCGCGGCGTCGGGTCCGGTCGGGTGTGTGGTGCTCATACCGCGCCCCCTCGGCGTACGAACGCGCGCCGCGCACCTGCGGTCCGGGTGCGCGGCGCGGCGATGACGGGCACGGTCAGGGAATGCGGGCGACGGCTCCCCACCCGGCCCGGCCGGTGGTGGTGCCGGTGTTCGCGTCGGGCCGCCAGTTCGGCCAGGACACCATCCCCGGCTCCACCATCTCCAGCCCGTCGAAGAACGCGATGGTGGTCTCCGGCTCACGGAAGATGTACGGGATCGCCCCGCTGCTGTTGTACTCGTCCTGGACCACCCGGTGGGCCTCGTCCGAGGCGGTGGAGTGGGACAGGGACAGATAGCTGCCCGAGGGCAGCCGCGCCACCAGCCGCCGTACCAGCGACAGCGCGTCGTCCCAGTCCACGATGTGCCCGAGCACGTCGGAGATGACGAGGGCGACGGGCTCGTTCAGGTCCAGGGTCTTCGCCGCGCCCTCCAGAACCGCCTCCGTGTCCCGCATGTCCGCCTCCACGTACGCGGTCGCGCCCTCGGCGCTGCTGGTCAGCAGCGCGTGGACGTGCAGCAGCACCAGCGGGTCGTGGTCGACGTAGACGATCTTCGCGTCCGGGGCTATCCGCTGCGCGACCTCGTGCGTGTTGTTCGCCGTCGGCAGGCCCGCGCCGACGTCCAGGAACTGCCTGATCCCGGCGTCCCGGGCGAGGTAGGTCACCGTACGGCGCAGGAAGTCACGCGACTCCTTCGCGAACGTCTCGATCAGCGGGTACTTCTCCCGGTAGGCGTCGCCCGCGGCCCGGTCCGCCGGGAAGTTGTCCTTCCCGCCGAGCCAGTAGTTCCACACGCGCGCGGAGTGCGCGACGCTCGTGTCGATCTGCGCGGGCAGTTCAGCCCCGTTCCCGGTCGTACTCATCCTGCAGAACCTCCCTCGTTCGGTCCGGACGCATCGCCATCACACACGACACGTCCAGCATCGCTTGGTATTCCTGTACGGGCGGACCGCTGTCCCACACCTCCGCCGTTCCCGGCAGCCCGCCCTCGCGCACCACGTGATCCGCGATCTCCCGGATCTCCACGCGGTACTGACTCAGTGCCGGAACCCCGGTCAGCGGGTGGGGCGGTGCGTCCTCGGCATGGAGCTGCACCATCACATCCCGCCGCTCCGCGGCCTCCTGGAGCGCGGCGAGCTGTTCACGCATCACCTCGCCGTCGCCGACCCGGCAGCGCAGCGCGGTGACCGGCAGCACCGCCCACACCCGCGCCTGCTGCTCACGCAGCCGCCGCTGACGCATCACCAGCAGATCCGCGCGCCGCCGCCGGACCGCGGGGTCCAGCCCGGGCCGCAGGGCGGCGTCCACGGCCATGGCGTACGCCGGGGTCCGCAGCAGCAGCGGTACGAGCGCCGGATCCCAGGTGCGCACGATGCTGGCGGCGGACTCCACGCTCATCAGGTCCATGAGCCAGGGGTCCATCGCATCGCGCCACGGATGCCACCAGCCGGGCATGTTGGCCGCGTTGAGCCGGCCCATGATGTCGTCGGTCTCGGACGCGCCCGCCCCGTACCGGTCGAGCAGCGCGGACACCTGCCCCACGTCCAGGGATGTCTGCGCCTGCTCCAGCCTCCGCAGCGTCGACGGGTGCCAGCCGAGCAGCTTGGCGGCCTGGGGCACGGACAGGCCCGCCCCTTCCCGCAGGTGCCGCAGCCGCGCCACCAGGACCAGGTGCTGTGCTGTCCGGCCCGACCTTTCACGTGCCACCGCTCGTCCTTCCGCTCCGGCCCGACATCCGACAGTTCACGCAGCCTGCGCGCAGTGCACACAGCGCACCTTGCGACGATCGCGCGCCGCTCCCATGGTGAGTATGTCTGTCCCCACCGACCACAACGCGGCGGAGCGTTGTCACCGCCTCTCGCACTCCTCGCGGAGCACTTTTTGGCCACCTCGATCCTCGATCGACCACACGCCCGCGCACCCCGGATCAGCCACCTCCTCGCCCGCCGCGCCATCACCACCTTTCCACGGGACCGCAGTTGAACGACCGGCGCCCTCCTCGCCCGCCGCCTCCTTCCTCGCCCCCGAGCGCCCCCGGGCCTGGCCGGGCCTCCCCGGCCCCTGCCTCCCCGGCCCCGCCCCCGCCCCGAACTCGACGGTCCCGTACGCCCGCACTCTGGAGCCCGCCTCATGAACCGCCCGAACTTGACCCACCCGGACCCTCGCCCCTCCGTCGCCCCCGCCCCCGCCCTCGCCCCGCCGAGGCAGCTCCCCCGGCGCCCCCTGGACCTCCGCGTCCGCACCCGGCGCATCCAGGTCGAGGAACTCGTCGTCGACGACCCCGGCAAGGTCCTCGACCACGCCCAACGGGCCGCCCTCACCGCCCCCGACACCGCCGCCGTCCTCGGCCACAGCCCCACCACCCCCCTCACCCTCCCGGCGGCGGCGGCCCTGCTCTGCGCCCTCCACGAGCCGGGCGAACTCGCCGCGATGGGCCTGCGCCTCACCCGCCACACCACCCACGTGACCGCCTCCGACCAGCAGACCGAGCCCGTCTCCCTGGAGCTGTCGTACGCCCCTGAGTACGAGGAGTGAGTACGCGCACCCACGCCCGGGCCCTCCGGTCGCTCCACCATGGACACGGCGCAGCGATCAACCGATGACCTGACCGGCCATCACTTCACCGAGGAGCTCACATGTCCCAGCGTGCCGTCACCATCTCGGCCCTCGCCGGTGCCGCCCTGCTGGCGGGAGCGGGCGCCTACGCCTTCGCCGGGGAGACCGGGGGCAGCGGGAGCACCGGGCCCGAGGTGACGAAGGCTTCCGCCGCGTACGTCGCACCGACCGCGGACAAGGACGGCTCGCTCACCTTCACCGCCGAGGTGTCGGATGACACCGGGGTCCGGAACCTGAAGGTGCTGGCCTGGCCCGCGAGCATGACGCCCGCCCCGGACGCGGACGACATGGCGCACGTGGAGTCGGCCGCCTGCGAGCCGTCGGGGTCCTCGGGGGACAAGGCCGCGCTCTGCACGTACACGGTGAAGGTGACGAGCGCCGAGGCGGCCGAATCACCGAACGGCGCGTGGCACGTGGGTGTCCTGGCCTCGGCGGAGAACGGCGGCACGACGTTCGCCCCGAAGGCGGCCGGGTTCACGGTCAAGAGCTGAGGCCACGGTCAAGGGCTGAGGCCACGGTCAAGGCCTGAGGCCACGGTCCAGGCCTGAGGCCACGGTCCAGGGCTGAAGCCACGGCCCTGGGCCGGCGCAACGACCCAGGGCCGAGTTCACGGCCTGCGCGACCCGGGGCCGGCGGTCACCTCCACGGCGAACCCCGTCGACTCGACGTGAAGCACCCCGGGCGGGAGGTGCGGGAGCGTCATCCGCCCTCGCGCCCCTCCCCCAGCTTCCGCCGCAGCGCCGCCCTCTCCGGCTCGGTGCCCGCCAGCTCCAGCGCCTCCCGATAGGCCGCGGCCGCCTCCCCGCCCCGCCCCAGGCGGCTCAGCAGATCGCCCCGCGCCACCGCGTACGGCCCGTACGCCCGCAGCCGGGGCTCACCGCCCAACGCGTCGAGCAGCGCCAGCCCCGAACCCGGCCCGTCGCGCATCGCGACCGCCACGGCACGGTTCACCGCGACCACGGGGGACGGGGTCAGGGTGAGCAGCACGTCGTACAGGGCCACGATCTGCGCCCAGTCCGTGGACTCCACGTCCGCCGCCTCGTCGTGCAGGGCGGCGACGGCGGCCTGCACCCCGTACGGCCCGGCCGGCCCCCCGGTCAGCGCCCGCACCACCAGGGCCCGCCCCTCCTCGATCATCCCCCGGTCCCAGAGCCCCCGGTCCTGGTCCTCCAGGAGCACCGGCTCCCCCTCAGGGCCGGTCCGCGCGCCGCGCCGGGCGTGGACGAGGAGCAGCAGAGCGAGGAGCCCGGCCGCCTCCCGCTCACCGGGGAGCAGGCGGTGCAGTATCCGGGCCAGCCGGACCGCCTCCTCGGCCAGGTCGAGCCGCTGGAGACGGGGGCCGGAGCTGGCCGCGTACCCCTCCGTGAAGACCGAGTAGACGACCTGGAGCACCCCGGGCAGCCGCTCCGGCAGCTCGTCGGGACCGGGCACCCGGAAGGGGATCCGGGCCTCGCGGATCTTCCTCTTCGCCCGCACGATCCGCTGGGCCATGGTCGCCGTCGGCACGAGGAAGGCCCGCGCCACCTCGGGAGTGGTGAGCCCGGCGAGGCAGCGCAGGGTGAGGGCGGTACGGTCCTCGGCGGCGAGGGCGGGGTGGGCGCAGGTGAAGAACAACTGAAGCCGCTCATCCGGCAGTTCACCGGCCCCCGACGGGGCGGGGACGGCCTCGTCCCGCTCCGCGTCGGCCTGGAGGACGGCGAGCCGCGCGGCGTACGCCTGGTCCCGCCGCAACCGGTCCACCGCCTTGCGCCGCGCGGTCGTCAGCAGCCACGCCCCGGGCCGGGCGGGAACGCCCTCGGCCGGCCAGTGGCGCAGGGCCGCCTCGATCGCCTCGGACGTCACCTCCTCGGCCAGGTCGAGATCCCCGAACCGGCGTACGAGGGAGGCGAGGAGCAGCCCCCGCTCCTCCCGGAACACCGCCTCGACGGCAACCTGCGCCTCCCCCGGCACCGCGCCCTCCTCCACCACCGCTCTCAGCCCCCGAAGTCCGCGACCGGCCGGACGACGACCGAGCCGCCGTCGCGTGCACCGGGACAGCGGGCCGCCCAGTCGAGGGCGGCGTCGAGGTCCGGCACGTCGATCACGAGGAACCCGCCCAGCAGCTCCCGCGTCTCCGCGAACGGCCCGTCCGTCACGGTCCGCTCCCCCGCCGGCGAGACCCGCACGGTGGTCGCGGTGACCAGATCGGCCAGCGACTCGCCGGAGACGAGGATGCCCGCGTCGCGTACGTCCTTGTCGTAGGCCATCCAGTCCTCGACGGTGCACTGCGGCGCCCCGCCCTGCTCGTCGACGGCCCCGCTGTGGATCAGCAGCATGTACTTCATGGTCCGACTCCTGTCACCTGTGTGGAGCGCCCGCCGGGTGCGGGTCGCCTTACACGATGACGACGAACGGGACGGCCCCCGATCGACACGCCGCCCGAAACTTTCTTTCGGCACCCGGACCGGACTGATCCGGGGGGCGACATGGCCTGCACGGACCTTGCGGCACTCCTGGCACCCCCTTACTGCTCACCAAGAATGCGCAGCCGGTGGTGCTCCCTGAAATACGCGTAGTCCTTCAGGTTCAGCGTCGCAAGAGGCAGGTCGTAGGTGAGGCAGCAGGCTGCGATCCACATGTCGTTGACCGGCTGGGGCAGCCCGGCTCTGCGTCCTGCCGCAGAGAGCCTGCCCCAGGTCGCGGCCACCGCCTCGTCAGCGGGCAGGACGGGAATCGCGGAAATCCAGTCGGCAAGCTCCTGGCGGCGCGGGCCGCTCCAGTTCCGGATCTCCGCCCACTGCGTCAGCTCGCCGAGGGTGACGAAGGTGATGAGGGGTCTCCGGCCGATCAGCCGTGTGGCGAGGGGGCCGGTGAGCCTGCCCTTATGGGTCAGCGAGCTGACATCCGTATCCAGGACAACAGGTTGCATACCGGCGGCTCAGGCGACGTCGCGTCGGCGCTCGGAGTAGGTGAAGGCCACAAACTCCTCGACCTCCTCGTCCGTCCCGAAAGTCTCGGCTGTGAGGTCGTCCAGGGACGCGATCGGTCGTGTCCCCTTCGCAGCCAACAGTTCCTCGACCGTCTGTCGCGGGCGGGCCGGCGGGTGGATCGGCTGCTCGGAATCCGCAGAACTCATGGCATGCACCTCTCCGCTGGTGACGGTCACGACCCGTCGGAGCCCATGATAAAGCTGGGCGGCATCGACAGGCCCTCGCCGGGCATCCACCCGGTTCACACGTGCAGGCATCACTGACTTCCTCTTCTCTCTCACGCGCTCAGGGCGAACGGCTCGGCCCCCTCCGCACGGGCGTCGCCGCACCCCCGGCACACCCCCGCCACCGGTGACCGGAACGCCCGGTCGCAGTCCTCGCAGTTCTGGAGGGGGATGACCGGCGCCGCGACGGACAGCGGCGGCGGGAGAAGCGCGACAGGCGGTGGCGCAGCAGCTTCGCGGGGTGCCGGAGGGGTACGGGCGGGTCATCGGTGAGCGCCTCCCGTACGGCCTCGGGCCGCATCCCCCGCTCCAGCCAGGCCGCGACGCCGGGAACGAGCCGCCGCACGTCCTCCTCGGACAGGACGAAGACAGGCGCCGTACGCCGCAGCCCGGCCAGCAGGTCGGCCGCCGCCGCGTACAGCGCCTCGGTGGGACGGCACGGACCGGGCAACGGCGGGGGCGGCGGCTTCGGCGCGGTGGGCGGCGGCACGAGCCGCGGCGCGGGGGCGGGTTCCTCCGGTACGGGTTCGGCCTCAGGCTCCGGTACGGGTTCGGGCTCCGGTACCGGCTCGGCCTCAGGCTCCGGTACCGGCTCGGCCTCCGGCTCCGGTACCGGCTCGGTCTCAGGCTCTCGTACGGGAGCCGGGTCCGCCCGCCGGGCCGCCGCCTCCGGGTGGTTGTACGACTCCGTGCGCGTGGCCACCCGGCCGCCCCGCACGCGCTCCCGGGTGCGGCGCAGGAATCCGTGCCGCTCCAGCTCGCGCAGGCCGGCCGCGATGGCCGCCTCGCTCTCCGGGAAGATCGCGGCGAGCACCTTGATGCCGATGCGCTTCCCGGCGGGCAGCGACTGGATGCGGGTGCCGAGGCCGATCGCCAGCAGGGACAGGTCACGGTGCTGGGAGAGGCGGTTGGAGATGATCGAGTAGCCGTCGGTGAGGCGGATGTTGATGTGGACGACGCCGGAGGACGGGGCGCGCAGGGGCGCGCTAATCTGCTGGGTACCCATTGGGAAGCCGTTATCTTCCTCGGTGGTCAGGCCTTCGGTCGGGATGCCAGTCCCGGCCGGGGGCCGTCTCATGTCTGTGGTGGTGGTCAGCGTGAGCATATGCCCGCCAACAGGGCCAAAATCCAGCCCGGTTGGCACAGTCCACCCGTGTGAGTGACGGCGCCCTCGCGCGCATACGCGCGCTCTCGCGCGTCCAGGGGTAGCCGACGGCCGTCAGGGTTGGGTTGGGTTATTTCCCCAGTAATCAAAAGCAAGTAATCAAAAGCTTTTACGTCGCAGCCGGCCACGACGCGGTCCACCTCGTCGCGGTCCACCACGTCGCGGCCAGCCGCGTCCCGGTCCACCACGTCGCGGCCAGCCGCGTCCCGGTCCACCGGGTCGCGGCTGCCGCGACCCGGTGGAACCGCCGAACTTCGACCGTCCTCACGCCTCAGAGCCAGCGAAGCTCCCACAGACGCCAGACCGCGTCCTCGGCAAGGCGATGCCCGCCCAGGACCGCTGAGCGCGTCACCACTTGGCGCTGCCGGTGCCAGACCGGGATCAGCGGGGCGTCCTTCGCGACGGTGGCCTGGATCGCCCGGAACTGCTTCATGGCTCTGCCGCGATCGGTGAACCGCTGCGTGTCCCTGATGACGTGGTCGACCTCGGCCGATGCGTAGCCGTTGGCGAGGACGTTCCCGGTGCCCACCAGCGGCTGGACGAAGGTGTCCGCGTCGGGGAAGTCCGGCACCCATTGGTAGAGGTGGATATCGAACTCGCCTTTCAGGCAGCGCTTCTGGTAGGCGGTGAAGTCGCGTTCCTCGACCAGGTCGACCCGGAACAGACCGTCCTTCTCGAACTGCTGCTTCAGCTCACGCGCCTCGACGGCGGCGATACCGGGCTGGTGGCCCAGTTTGATGCGTACCGGAGTGGTGATTCCGGCGGATCGCAGGCGCTGCGCCGCATAGGCGGGGTCGGCCTCCGGGTAGCGGTCGAAGAATGCCGTGCTGTGTCCGGCGACGCCTTGCGGAACGAGTGAATACAGCGGCGTCACCGTGTGTTTGAAGACCTCGCCCGCCAGATGTCCCCGGTCGAGGAGGGCGGCGACGGCTCTGCGGGCCGCGACATTCCCTAAGGGCTTGCGCGGGGAATTCAGGTTCAGCACGAGATAGTGCGCCTCGGCGCTGTCTCCGACGGAGAGGCGTACGTCCTCGTCGCCGGGGTCGATCCCCGCGAGGGTGGCGGCCGGAAGTCCCGCGTAGGCGATGTCGACCGTTCGGGCGTTCCACGCCTCTTCGACCTCCTGCGAGGTCTCGAAATAGCGGACCTCGACCGGAACTCCCTTCGTGGTCACGGCGCCTCTGTAAGCGGTGTTGGGTTCGAGGGTGAGGGACTTCCCCTCCTCGTAGGAGGCAAGGAGGTAGGGGCCCGACCCCGAGGCGCTCTTCTCCTCCCGCAGCCGGTTTGCCGGGAACTCCGCCGGGTCGACGATCGAACCCGCCCCCGTGGCGATCTTCGACGGCCAGGTGGCGTCGGCGGTCGCGAGGTGGAACGTCACGAGGGGGCCCCGGGCCTCCACGGAGACGAGGTTGGCGAACAGGGGCGCGGGCCCCAGCGGGTCGCGGATGCGCAGAATGCGATCGAACGACCGCTTCACCGCCGCCGCTGTGAGGGGATTCCCGCTGGAGAACGTGAGGTCGCCCCGCATTTTGCATCGATAGGCGGTGAGGGAGGCGCTGGTGAATGCGCAGGACTCGGCCGCGTCCGGTTTCGGGACGGGTGATCCCGGGCCGAAGCTGAGGAGGCCCTGGTAAATGTTGCTGAAGACCGCCCAGGAACCGTTGTCGTACACCCCGGCGGGATCGAGGCTTGTCAGGCTGCTGGCCGTTCCGATGACGATCGGTCTTTCGTCCCCGGTCCCGGCTCCCGTCTGCGGCAGCTGACAACCGCTGGTGAAGAGAAGAACGAAAGACCCTGCTGCGATTCCGAGACGGGCGAGTTTCATGAAAGTGCTCATGCTTCCTTGGTCCATGGGCATGGCAATGACAGGGGTGCTGTGCCATCGGTGGCTGGAACCTAAGGGCAGCCCGTGGGTGTTTCCATCCGTAGGCCGAGATCACGGATACGGCTTCACCATTCCCTCACCGCATAGCACCGCACCGCGCGGCCTCGCCTCTGCCCGCCGCCCGGATACGTATAGGTGATCGGCCCGCCCCGGATATTCAGGGCCGGGTGTGCTCCGTACGTTGGAATGACCCGTCAGCGGTCGATTCCGACGCGAGGGAACGCGGCTCCGCCGGCGCGAGTCACTCGCACTCCGCTCCGGTAGGGCATGAAGACCGCGACCCCCGAGGAGATGGCGCCATGACCAAGCTCTACTTCCAGGTCGATGTCCCCACCAGGAACTCCGTGCAGCCCGAGCGGTGCGGCCTGCATGTCTTCACCGGGGCCGCCGAGACCGAGTCGGACGCCCTGCGCATAGCGCGCGAGGCCTGTGACGCGGCGGTCGCCGCACGCGAGGCCGGCTTCGCGATCCCGCGCCGGCGTCCGGACGGCTGGGGGGCGCGCGGGATGCGTTCCGGCTGGGTGCTCGACTGGGAGGCTGCGACGGTGGTCGTCTGGGAGCACGACAGGGCGTTCTGGAGTTCCCCGGCTCACGGAGGAACCTTCCCGGCTCAGGGAGGGATCGGGCCCGGCCGGTGAGCCGGGGTGGGTCCGGCGGATCAGGGCCGTCCGCGCCCCAGGTCGCGGCGGGAGAGCGCGCCGGTCTTGCGCATCGCTCCGGCGATGTGCTGCTCCACGGTCCGCGGGGAGAGGTGCAGGGTCGCGGCGATCTCCCGGTTGGTGAGGCCGGAGACCGCGAGCTGCGCCACCTCTTCCTCGCGGGGCGACAGCTGGTCGGCGTGCGAGGGGCGGCCGGGCGGGCGGCCCTTCCTGGCGGGCTGCCGGGTACGCAGCAGGGCCCTGGCCCGGGCGGCGTCCCAGACGGCCCCGAGGTCGGTGAAGCGCTGGGCGCAGGACTCCAGGTCGGTGAGCGCCGCCAGGGTGCCGGGGTCGTCGGATACGGGGGGCGGCGAAGCGGCGGCCTCCGCCGACTCCCCCTCCGTCTCCGGGGCCGGGCCCCCCGCCCCCTCCGTGTCCGCCGCGAGTACGCAGCGGGCGGCACCCTCCGTGGCCAGTGCCTGGGAGTAGGGGCGCGGAAGCGCCGCATAGGCCGCCGCGGCCTCCCCGTACAGCTTCGCGGCCTCCAGCAGTCCCTCGCGCCGCTCCCGGGCCGGCGCGTCCGTCTCGGTGAGCACGGCCCGGCTCCACACCAGCGCCGCCCTCGCGGCGGGCGCGTCACAGCGGCCGAGGCCCTGGGCGAAGTTCCGGACCATGGTGTGGGCCGTGCCGCTGTCGCCCGCGCGCACCAGCGCCTCCACGGCCCACGGCGCGAGTTCCGCGGCCCAGGGCCAGACTCCCTTCTCGGCCACCACCTTCCAGGCCGACCGCGCCTGCTCCGCCGCGACGCTCACTTCCTGCCGGGCCAGCGCCAGGCGGATCAGGGCCCCGGCCGCCGCCGCGCCCAGGGGCACGGGCAGATTCTCGGTCCCGAACGTGCCCCGCTGGAACAGCCAGGACTTCGCCTCCCCCCAGTCCCCCTGGGCGACGGCGAGCAGGCCGCGTACGAGGTAGGCGTCGGAGGCGATGAGCGGCATGTCGGCGGTGGTCGTGATGAACTCCTCGCACCGCTCGGCCAGGCCCAGCCACTGGCCGGTCCACCAGGCCTGGAGCAGCAGCGTCCCCAGCGCGCTGTGTTCGGTGTACGGCGCGCCGGTCCGCGCGGACAGCTCGCGCCCTCGGGTCAGCAGGTCGTCCACCCGCCCGTAGAAGCCGAGCCAGACAGCCGAGTCCGCGGCGTTGCACAGACCGCGCGCCGCCTGCCGGGCGCAGGCGGGGTCCGTGCTCTCCACGGGCAGCTTCGCCACCAGCTCCCACGCCTCGGGGTCGGCCCAGCTCATCGCGAGCCCCACGTGGTTGGCCAGGACCGCCGTACGCATGGCCTCGTCCCCGCTGTCGTCCGCGGCGGCCACGGCCTTGATCAGCCAGCCCTGGTGGACGTCGAGGGAGACCCCGGGGTGGTACGGGAGGACCAGTGCGGCCATGGCGCGTGCGGCCAGGGCGGAGCGGACGTCGCGCAGTTCGGCGGCGGCGATCTCCAGCACCCGCCACCCCTCCGGGAACCGGCCCATCTGGTTGCAGAGCATCAGCCCCAGGTCGAGCCGCAGCTCTCCCCGTACGGCCGGGGGCAGGGCCGCGTCCTGCACGATCTGCGCGAGCACGTCCACGGTCTGGTCCGAGCGGAGTCCGGTCACCGCGTTGCGGGCCAGCAGCGGCGCCAGCCGGGCGCGGGCCTGCGGGGGGATGTCGGGCGTGGCCAGCGTCCGCTCCAGGAGCGTGATCGCCTGCTGGTGCCGGCCGGATTCCTCCGCCGACTCGGCCGCCCTCTCCACCGCTCTGAGCCATCGGGGGCCGTCGCCGGCCGCCCGGTGGTGTCCGGCCACGGCGGCCCAGGCCACGGGGTGCCTGCGGCTGAGCACGTTCGCCGTCCGCCGGTGAAGATCCTGGCGTACGGGGCCGGGCACGGTGGCCCGTACGGCGGAGGCGGCCAGCGGGACGGCGAAGCCGTAGCGGCCCTCGGCCGGCTCCGCCAGGGCCGCGCTCTCCAGGGCCCGCAGCAGGGCGCTGTTCCCCGTCGCGGCCCCGAGCCCCGACACCGCGATCAGCTCCTCCCGGCCGACGGGCCCGTCGAGGACGGCGGCCGCCCAGACCACCGGCCGGTGCTCCGGTGACAGGGCGTGCGTGCGGCTCAGGACCAGCTCCGCCAGCCGGGGCGGCACCCCGGCCGCGTCCACCTCGGCGGCCGTGCCGGTGAAGGCCGGCCACTGTCCCCGCACCATGGCCAGCAGGTCGACGACCACCCGGGGCACTCCACCGGTGCGCTCGTGGACCCTGGTCACGGCCTCGTCCGTACAGCCGCCGCTCTCCCCCAGGACCTCGGCGGCGGCCCTGCGGACGCGCTCCTCGTCCCAGGGCGCCAGTCGGTTCCTGAGCACCGTCGGCCGGTTCGGATACGTCATCGGCGGGCTGCCCAGCGGGAGGCCGGGCACGGGGAGCTCCTCGGGGCGGTACGTCACCACGGCCGCCGAGCCCCGCTCCAGCCCCTCCAGCACCCGGCGCAGCCGCCGCAGCTCGTCCTCGTCCGCCCGGTGCACGTCGTCCACCAGCCACAGGGCCGGCTCCGGGCGGTGTTCGTCCTCCTCGGGCGGCCCGCCCTCGGTTCCGCACCGCCACCACAGGGGGGCCAGGTCCGGCACCCCGGGCGGATCGGCCGGCCCTCGACGATCGGCCGGCCCCCGGAGGTCGGCCAGCTCCTTGAGCAGGTGGCTCTTCCCCTCCCCGGCGGCGCCTTCGACGAACATCAGCACCGGATCGGCGTCCGGGCCGGGCAGAGCACGCACCAGGGACCGCAGGGCCGAACCACCCGTCGTGATCACGTCGCCGCCCTCGCTCTCGTCCGTCCCAGGTGGCCCGGATGCGTCCAGGTGGCCCGGACAGCGCCACGGGACCTCTTTCATGCCTCCTGGAAAAAACAATTAGATCACTGGTCCTCGACGGACAACAGCGGGCTGAACACCTTTTGTCAGCGTGCGCGGGGGCGGGTGTGCGGACGAGCTCCCGGCGGTGGGGCGGACAGCGGAGTACGCCCCGCCGACTGCTCGAAAAGCAGGACGCGACGCCCTTTCGGCTGGGACTTCCGAAAGCACGCGCGCAGCTCGTTCCGCACACCCGTGGCCGGGCGGCCGACGCCTGAACCTACGTCCCCCCTGCTCCGGAGAACATCCGGGGAGCGGATCCACGGATACGCAAGAAACTTTCGAAAACATGCCGGGCACGGATGCGGGGCGGCGCCGCACACGTTACCGGCGCGCTTTCCTCTGCGCCCACGTGAACAGTTCCAGTTTTTTCACCCGGGGCAGGATTTCCGGAGCGCCGGAATTTGCGACGCCTTCAGGAAGGTGAACGGACGGCGAATTAAATAGGGGTCCGTATACGCGGCATCCGGATAGTCATGCGGGTGCCGCGTTCGTAGGTTTCCCCCATCGGTCGATCACTCGCACCCCATAGCGATCAGCCGTACCACGACGGGCCCCCGTCCCACCGGGGTCCCGCGATCTGAGCATGCGAGTGCCGCGATGTCCTTACGCATGCGCCACCCCCCCCTTGCTGTTTTTGTCATGCACCGTTCGAGCAGTGCGGCCTGCCCGAACGGACCGAAAGGAACCGACGTGCACGGCTTCACCCCCCTCCGCATATCCGTCGCGCTCGCCACCGTCGTCGCGGTGATGGGCACCGGCGTCGCCTTCGCCGGATCCTCCGGCACGGCCCACCCCACGGGCCCGGCCCAGACCTCCGCCCCCGCGTCCGCCGACTCCACCGAGCCGGCCCAGCGCTTCATCGTCGGGTACAAGTCCCACGCGGACGAGGCCACCTCGAACACGGCGTTCGTGAAGGACGTCAAGGCCAAGGCCGCCGAGACCGGCGAGCGCATCTCATTCCAACGCCGGCTGGGCACCGGCGCCGCCCTCGTCGACCTGCCCGAGACCGAGAAGCCCCAGGACACGCAGGAGGCCATGGCGGCCTTCCGGGCCGACCCGGACGTGGCCTACGTCGTCCCCGACCGCCGCGTACACCCCACCGCGGTCGACCCGGCCGAATACCGCTACCAGTGGGACCTCTACGAGTCCCAGGCCGGCATGAACGTGCCCTCGGCCTGGAAGCAGGCCACCGGCAAGGGCGTCACCGTGGCGGTCATCGACACCGGCATCACCGAGCACACCGAGCTGGGCTCCAGGCTGGTGCCGGGCTACGACTTCATCTCCGACTCCTGGACGGCCACGGACGGCGGCGGCCGGGACAACGACCCCTCCGACACCGGGGACTGGGTCAACCGCGGGCAGTGCGGCAAGGACCGCAACGGCAACCCGGTCCCCGCCCGTGACACCAACAACTCCTGGCACGGCACGCATGTCGCCGGCACCATCGCGGCCACCGCCAACGGGTACGGCACGGTCGGCGTCGCCCATGAGGCGAACATCCAGCCGATCCGGGTCCTGGGCAAGTGCGGCGGATCGACCTCCGACATCATCGACGCCATCACCTGGGCCTCGGGCGGAACGGTGTCCGGAGTACCCGCCAACAAGTACCCCGCGGCGGTCATCAACATGAGCCTCGGCGGCGAGTTCACCTGCGACCAGGCCTACAACACCGCCATCAAGGCCGCCGTGGGCCGGGGAACCTCCGTCGTCGTGGCCGCGGGCAACGACAACGCCGACGCCTCCGCCTACAGCCCCGCCGGCTGCGCGAATGTCATCAGCGTCGCCGCCTCCGACCGCGAGGGCAACCGCGCCGCCTACTCCAATTACGGCACGGCCGTCGACGTCACCGCCCCCGGCGGCGAGACCGCCCAACGGGCCGACGACGGCATCTGGTCGACGATCAACAAGGGCACCCGCTCGGTGGGCAGCGAGGGCTACGCCTCCTACCAGGGCACCAGCATGGCCACTCCCCATATCGCCGGACTGGCGGCGCTGCTGAAGCAGAAGGCCCCGTCCCTCACCCCCGCCCAGATCGAGCAGACGGTCAAGAACAACGCGCGCAGCCTGCCCGGATCCTGCTCCGGCGGCTGCGGTGCCGGCCTCGCCGACGCGACGAAGTCCCTGACCGCCGCCACCGGCAACTGACCCGCCCCCACAGGAGAAGACATGAACAAGATCAGCAGGACTCTGTCGATCGGCGCGATAGTCGCGGCGGTGGCCCTGACCGGAGGCATGGCGGCCGCCGCACAGCCCGCCACCACGGACCCGACCCCCGCCCCGTCCACCCGTACACAGCCCACCGGCATGGTGAAGGCGCTCGCCGACTCCCTCGGCGTCTCCGTCGCGGAGGCCGAGCGGAAGCTCGACCGCCAGAGAGCCCAGCAGAAGACCCTGGAGCGCCTCGGCACGTCCGGAGTGCCCACCAGGAGCGCGTACTTCGACGCCCGGGGCACCCTCACGGTCGACGTCGCCACCGCACGGCAGGCCGCCGAGGTGAAGGCGGCCGGGCTCGCCGCCCGCATTCCGGCCCGCGCCCCCTCGGCGCTCGACCGGATCAAAGCGGAACTCGACCGGCTCGCCGAGAGGAAGCTCCCGGCCGGTGTGGAGTCGTGGCACGTCGACCCGGTGAGCAACAGGGTCGTCGTCACCGTCCGCGACACGGACGACGCCACCAGCCGCGCCTTCGTCGCCGCGGCGCGTTCCCACGGCTCGGCCGTCACCGTGGAGACCACGACGGAGGGCGCCCCGCAGGCCGCCGCCGCCATCGCGCCCGGCAGCAAGATGAACATCAACACCTCTGATGTGAACGGCGGTTACTGCTCCGTCGGCTTCGGTGCCCGGGACCAGCAGGGCCGGCAGTACCTGGCCACCGCCGGCCACTGCATCAAGGGCCTGGACACCCTGTACTTCAACGGGTCGCAGTTCGCCAAGGGGACCTACACCCGCTTCGCGCACGGCTACGACAGCGTCGACATGGGCATCGCCGCCATCAGCTCCGGCAACTCCGTCACCACCTCCGTCGGCGGCTGGCGCGTCGTGGCGGACACCCCGGTGAAGGGGAGCCAGCGGGCCGCCGTCGGCTCGACGGTCTGCAAGTCCGGCGCGACCACCCGGTGGACCTGCGGCACCATCAGCAGCTACAACCACTCGGTCACCTACACCGACCCGGGCCAGCCGCAGACCCTGGTCAAGGGCCTGGCCAAGTCCACCGTCTGCATCCACAAGGGCGACAGCGGCGGCGCCTGGATCACCAACCAGGGCCAGGCCCAGGGCGTGACCTCCGGCTCCAGCGACCTCAGCTGCGACGGCAGCTTCGGCAGCGGCGCCAGCTGGATGCAGCCGCTGGACGACCTGCTCCGCTACTACGGCCTGACGCTGAACACCGCCTCCTGAGCGACCGTGCCCCTGCGCGAGCCCTGGGGTCCCGCCGCGACGGAACGCGACGGGACACGAGGAGAACGGTGGCCACCCGCCCCCCGGTCGGGTGGCCACCGCTCCATGCGGCGGCCCCGGCCCGGGCCGGGCCGGGGCCGCCGGGTCAGTTGTCCCGGCTCTCCGCGGGCAGCTGGACCTCCACCACCCCGACCCACGTCCCCCAGGACGTCACGGTGACGTTGAGCTGGTCCCCCGTGCCCTCGGTCACCCCGGTGTACTCGCCGTCCGGCTCCCCCACGGCCCTCTCCACCCCGCAGCCGACGAGTGTCTTGTCCAGCTGCTCCACGGCTTTGGCGGCTTCGGCCCGGGTCCCGTACGTGGAGACGCGGTACCGGGCGCGGGCGCCGTCCTTGCCCGCGTACAGGCGGGTGTACTGCATTCCGAGCGGCAGGTCCAGGTCACCGGACCACGTCCCGCACGTGCTGCCCAGCCCCGCCTCCGGCAGGGGGGCGGTGTCGGACTCGCCCTCCCACTCCCCCTCGAAGGTCTTCCAGCGCAGGACCTCGTGCCCGGGCAGCACCGAGGGGTCCAGGGCGCGCACCACCCCGTCGGACTTGAACGGGTTCGGCCCCACGGTGGCCACGTCCGCACCGCCCGACTCGTCCGGCAGCACCAGGCCCCCCCCCACACACCGAGGCCCATCGCCCCGGCGGCGACGACCGCCACCACGGCCACGGCCGCCCGCCGGCCGGTCCGGCGGCGGTCGCCGCGGGCGCGGATCGCCGCGGCCGGGGCGAGCCGCACGGGGGTGTCGGTCAGCAGTTCCTCGATGTCAGCCATGCCGGGCCATCCCCTCGTCCTCGTACGTGTCCATGTCGGCGAGCCGCTCGCCCAGTTGTTTACGGGCCCTGCTGAGCCGGGTCCGCACCGCTCCGCTCGTGGAGCCCGTCTCCCGGGCCACCTCCTCCACCGGCAGATCCAGCAGGTGGTGCAGCACCACCGCCCGCCGCTGGTCCGGTCTCAGCTCGCGCAGGGCCGCCACCAGTGCGGCCCGGTCGCCCAAGGCCCCGGACGGGCCCGGGTCGTCCGACACGGGGCCGTGGCGCAGCTGGGCGCGGAGCCGGTTGCGGGTGCGGCGCCAGGCGCTGACCGCGAGCCGGGACGCGACGGTCCGCACCCACGGGAGCGGGTCGCCCTCGCGCGTCAGCCGGTCCCAGCGCTGCCAGGCCCGTGCGTACGCCTCCTGGACCGCGTCCTCGGACTCCGCCAGGTCGCCGGTCATCTCGCGTAGACGGTGGCGACCAGGCGTTTGGCCGTCGCCGCGTAGAAGGCGTCGAACTCAGCTTCCTTCGACATCCTGATCCTGACTGTGGTCGTTAAATCGGGGTCGTTAAATC
Source organism: Streptomyces cyaneofuscatus (assembly GCF_000718135.1). Taxonomy (GTDB): domain Bacteria; phylum Actinomycetota; class Actinomycetes; order Streptomycetales; family Streptomycetaceae; genus Streptomyces; species Streptomyces cyaneofuscatus. The sequence continues at coordinate 641,599 of NZ_JOEM01000001.1, forward strand.
GAGGTCCTGCTGGTGAGGTCGTGCGGGAACCGCCGTCGTTCCGTCCGCCGCTTCCTGTCATAGACACGCCCGGGCGGCCCGCGATGTTACAAACAGGACCGGAAGTCCCGTGAACCTTTTCGGCCGCTGCGGGCAACAGGGGTGACCGACATCCACCGACCCAAGGTCATCGCGGTGGTCCGGCAGGAGCACATGGAGTTCACCCGGACCGATCTCCTGATCGACCCCGTGGACTACGGCTACGCGGGCACCCGCGAGGTCGTCGTCGAGTCGTTCGGCACCGTCGGGAACGACGAGGAGCCGGCCGAGCAGCGGGAGCCCGGCGACGTCCTCATCGACATCGCCCGCACCCACGCCGCCGTCGTCGACGCCGAGGGCGAGAAGCCCTGACCGCATGGCCCCCACCAAGCCCGGGCGCGGGCCCGGTGTCCGGCACAGGGGAGCGGACACCGGGCCCGCGGCCGTCGTACGGACACGGGCGGACACGGACGGACACCCACGTGACCGACCCCACCCCCCACTCCGTTAAAACTCCCGCAACAATGAAGGGTGATCACTTCGCCCGCACGGAGCCCGCAGCGCCGCACCGAGCATGCGCCGACCCCCTACGTCGACCTCTCGCGCGACGAGTGGAGCGCCCTGCGGGACAAGACCCCGCTGCCGCTGACCGCCGAGGAGGTGGAGCGGCTGCGGGGGCTCGGGGACGTCATCGACCTGGACGAGGTGCGGGACGTCTACCTGCCGCTCTCCCGGCTGCTCAACCTGTACGTCCAGGCCACGTCCGGGCTGCGCGGCGCGCTGAACACCTTCCTCGGGGACGCCGGGAACGGGCACGGGGCCCAGCGCGGCACCCCGTTCGTCATAGGGGTCGCGGGCAGTGTCGCCGTCGGCAAGTCCACCAGCGCCCGTATCCTCCAGGCCCTGCTCGCCCGCTGGCCCGAGCACCCGCGCGTCGAGCTGGTGACCACGGACGGGTTCCTGCTGCCGATGAAGGAGCTGCGGGCGCGCGGGCTGACCTCGCGCAAAGGGTTCCCGGAGTCCTACGACCGGCGGGCGCTGACCCGGTTCGTCGCGGACATTAAGGCGGGCAAGGACGAGGTGACCGCGCCCGTCTACTCCCACCTGATCTACGACATCGTCCCCGGCGAGCGGCTCACCGTCCGCCGCCCGGACATCCTCATCGTGGAGGGGCTCAACGTCCTCCAGCCCGCGCTGCCGGGCCGCGACGGGCGGACCAGGGTCGGGCTGGCGGACTACTTCGACTTCAGCGTGTACGTGGACGCGCGCGCCGACGACATCGAGACCTGGTACCTCAGCCGCTTCCGCAAGCTGCGCGACACGGCGTTCCAGGACCCGTCCTCGTACTTCCGCAAGTACACCCAGGTCTCCGAGGAGGAGGCGCTGGACTACGCGCGCACCATGTGGCGGACCATCAACAAGCCGAATCTGATGGAGAACGTGGCTCCGACGCGCGGCCGTGCCACCCTGGTCCTCCGCAAGGGACCGGACCACAAGGTCCAGAAGCTCTCCCTGCGCAAACTCTGACACCTCCGGGGAAGGCGTGCCGCGTGCTGCATCTGCGTCTCATCGTGCCCGCCGCGACCACCGACGAGGTCGTCACCCTGCTGGAGTCCACCGTCGGCACGGCCCACCTCGTGGTCCTGCCCGGCGCGGCCCGCTCCCCGGCCGGGGACGTGGTGATGTGCGACGTGGCGCGGGAGGCGGGCGACGAGCTGATCGGGCAGCTCCGGCGCCTGGGCATCGACGAGTCCGGGGCGATCAGCGTCGAGCACCTGGACCTCACGCTCTCCGCGCGCGCCGAGAAGGCGGAACACGAGGCGCCGGGCGACGGCGCGGACGCGGTGCTGTGGGAGGAGCTGACGGAGGCGACCCACGAGGAGTCGACGTTCTCCATCACGTACGTCTCCTTCCTCGCCCTCGCCACGATGCTCGCCGCCTGCGGAGTGATGCTGGACAACGCGGTGCTGATCGTGGGCGCGATGGCGGTCGGCCCGGAGTTCGGCCCGCTCGCCGGGGTCTCCACGGCCCTCGTGCAGCGCGCGCCCCGGCTGGTGGCGCGCTCCCTCTGGGCGCTGATCGGCGGCTTCGCGCTGGCGATGGCCATCACGGCGGGGTTCGCCTGGCTGCTGGACTCGGCCGGGCTGTTCGAGAAGTCGATGATCGAGGCGGAGAGGCCGATCACCGGGTTCATCTGGCAACCGGACTGGATGTCCTTCGTCGTGGCGTTCCTGGCGGGCATCGCCGGGACGCTCTCCCTCACCTCGGCGAAGTCCGGGGCGCTGATCGGCGTGGCCATCTCCGTGACGACGGTCCCGGCCGCCGCCAACGCGGCCGTCGCCTTCAGCTACTCCGACTACCAGCAGACCATCGGCTCGGGCCAGCAGCTGCTCGCCAACCTCGGCGGGATCGTCCTCGCGGGCACGCTGACGCTGCTGCTGGAGAAGGCGCTGTGGAAGGTCCGGCGCACGCAGAAGCCCCCGGCGAGCACGCCGGGGGCTTCCGTACGCCGATAAGGCTTTCCGTACGCCGATGAGGCGGCGGCTCAGCCCAGCGCGGACTTCACGACATCGGCCAGCCGGCCCGCGACCGCGCGCGCCTGCTCGATGTCGGCGGCCTCGACCATGACCCGTACCAGCGGCTCCGTACCCGACTGGCGCAGCAGGACGCGGCCGGTGGAGCCGAGCTCGCGCTCCGCCTCGGTGACCGCGGTGGCCAGCTCGGAGGAGGTGGTCACCCGGGACTTGTCGACGTCGGGGACGTTGATGAGCACCTGGGGCAGGCGCTGCATGACCCCGGCCAGCTCGGCGAGGCTCCGGCCGGTGGCGGCGACGCGGGCCGCCAGCATCAGGCCGGTCAGCGTGCCGTCGCCGGTCGTGGCGTGGTCCAGGACGATGACGTGGCCGGACTGCTCGCCGCCGAGCGCGAAGCCCTCGGCCTTCATCGACTCCAGGACGTAACGGTCGCCGACCGCCGTCTGGACGAGCTGGATGCCCTCGCGCTCCATGGCGATCTTGAAGCCGAGGTTCGACATCACGGTGCCGACGACGGTGTCCTTGCGCAGCTGCCCGGCCTCCCGCATGGCGAGGGCCAGGACGGCGAGGATCTGGTCGCCGTCGACCTCCTCGCCCGCCGCGTCCACGGCGAGGCAGCGGTCGGCGTCGCCGTCGTGGGCGATGCCGAGGTCGGCGCCGTGCTCGACGACGGCGGCGCGCAGCAGCTCCAGGTGGGTGGAGCCGCAGCCGTCGTTGATGTTCAGGCCGTCCGGCGCCGCACCGATGGTGACGACCTCGGCCCCGGCCCGGGCGAACGCCTCGGGCGAGACCCGGGCGGCGGCGCCGTGCGCCTCGTCCAGGACGACCTTCAGCCCGTCGAGCCGGTTGGGGAGGACGCCGATGAGGTGGGCGACGTACCGGTCGAAGCCCTCGGTGTAGTCGGTGACCCGGCCGACGCCCGCGCCGGTCGGGCGGGTCCACGGCTCACCGGTGCGGTGCTGCTCGTAGACCGTCTCGATCCGGTCCTCCAGCTCGTCGGCGAGCTTGTGGCCGCCGCGCGCGAAGAACTTGACGCCGTTGTCCGGCATGGCGTTGTGACTGGCGGAGAGCATCACGCCGATGTCGGCGCCGAGCGAGCCGGTGAGGTACGCCACGGCCGGCGTCGGCAGCACTCCGACCCGCAGGACGTCCACGCCCGCGCTGGCCAGACCGGCCACGACGGCGGCTTCCAGGAACTCTCCGGAGGCCCGGGGGTCGCGGCCGACCACGGCGGTCGGGCGATGGCCCGCGAAGGTGCCCGCCTCGGCTAGTACGTGCGCCGCCGCGACCGAGAGCCCGAGCGCGAGCTCGGCCGTCAGATCCGCGTTGGCGACACCGCGCACTCCGTCCGTACCGAAGAGTCGTCCCACTGGTGTCCTCCGAGGTGCTCAGAAACCACAAAAACCAAAGCAAAGCGAAACTAAACAACCACAACTACGAAAACAGCAAAACGGCCGGGCAGGCGGCATGACACGGCCCGGGCGGGAGAGGTACGCGCGTGCGGGCCGATGAACGTCTCATGCCGTTATACGCCTGCGGGGCCCGATAAACGAACGCCCCAGCAGCACGGAGTGTGCCGCCGGGGCGTTCGTGTAATGCAGACGAGCAGGCGATTTAGCGCTTGCTGTACTGCGGGGCCTTACGGGCCTTCTTGAGACCGGCCTTCTTGCGCTCGACCGCACGGTCGTCGCGGGAGAGGAAGCCGGCCTTCTTCAGCGTGGCGCGGTTGTTGTCCACGTCCGCCTCGTTCAGCGCGCGGGCCACACCGAGGCGCAGGGCGCCGGCCTGGCCGGAGACGCCGCCACCCGAGATGCGGGCGATGACGTCGTAGCGGCCGTCGAGCTCGAGCACCTTGAAGGGCTCGTTGACTTCCTGCTGGTGCACCTTGTTGGGGAAGTAGTCCTCAAGGGTGCGACCGTTGATCTTCCACTTGCCGGTGCCCGGAACGATCCGGACGCGGGCGATGGCGTTCTTGCGACGACCCAGGCCGGCCGCGGGCTGCGGGTCGCCGAAGCGGCCCGCGAGCGACTCGGAGGTGTACTCACCCTCGACGGGGACCTCGGACTCGAAGGTGGTCACCTCGGCGAAGGTCTCCTCGCCCTCGGTGCCCTCGACGGGGGTCTCAACAGTGGTCTCGGCCACGATGCTCCTCAGATCTTTCTGTATGTCTTAGGGGGTGGCCGGAACTACTGCGCGACCTGGGTGATCTCGAACGGGACCGGCTGCTGAGCAGCGTGCGGGTGCTGGTCGCCCGCGTAGACCTTCAGCTTCGAGATCATCTGACGGCCCAGGGTGTTCTTGGGGATCATGCCGCGGATGGCCTTCTCGACGGCCTTCTCGGGGTTCTTCGCGAGAAGCTCGTCGTAGCGCACCGAACGGAGACCGCCCGGGAAGCCCGAGTGGCGGTACGCCATCTTCTGGGTCTTCTTGTTGCCCGACAGGTGAACCTTGTCGGCGTTGATGATGATGACGAAGTCGCCCATGTCCATGTGGGGGGCGTAGATCGCCTTGTGCTTACCTCGGAGGAGGTTCGCAGCCGTGGTGGCCAGACGGCCCAGGACGATGTCCTGAGCGTCGATGATGTGCCACTGGCGCGTCACATCTCCGGGCTTGGGGCTGTACGTACGCACTTCGTAGCCTTCGCTTCTTCAGTGGATGAGGTCCAGACAACACATGGCACCCCTGAAGCGATCATGCAGCTGGGGCTCACACTGCCGGGACACCGCCCGTATGCGAGCCACTGGTAACTGCTCCAGAGAACCTACGTAAGGGCTTCTCGTACGAAAACGCCGAAGCCGATACGCATAACAAACCTCGACACTACCGGGGAGCCCCCACCCGGGTCAAAACGACCCTGGCGCCCCTTCCAGTCCCACCGCACCCTCCCCAGCCCCACCGGCGTTTGAGGCGATCTGTTCAGCCCCGCCGGCGTTTGAGGCGCGGGGGCCCGGGGGCAGCGCCCCCGCAACGGCGCCGCAGGGCCCCCCGAAACCGCACCCCCCCACCGCCGCCGACCGCCAAGGTCACCGCACCCGCTCCACCCGCCGCTCATCCCACACCGGCTCAGACGTCTCCCGCACGACCCCGTCCGACCCGAACACCAGATACCGGTCGAACGACTTCGCGAACCACCGGTCGTGCGTCACGGCCATCACCGTCCCGTCGTACACCTCCAGCCCGTCCTGCAACGCCTCCGCCGACTCCAGGTCCAGGTTGTCCGTCGGCTCGTCCAGCAGCAGCGCGGTCGTCCCCGCCAGCTCCAGCAGCAGGATCTGGAACCGCGCCTGCTGCCCACCCGAGAGCCGCTCGAACGCCTGGTCCCCCTGCCGCTCCAGCTCGTACCGCCGCAGCACCCCCATCGCCCCGCCCCGGTCCTTCGCGTGCTCGGACCAGAGGATCTCCACCAGCGTCTTCCCCAGCAGCTCCGGGTGCGCGTGGGTCTGGGCGAAGTGCCCGGGCACGACCCGCGCCCCCAGCTTCCACTCCCCCGTGTGCGTCACCGGCTCCCCCGCCAGCAGCCGCAGGAAGTGCGACTTGCCCGACCCGTTGGAGCCGAGGACGGCGACCCGTTCCCCGTAATAGATCTCCAGGTCGAACGACTTCATCAGCCCGGTCAGCTCCAGCCCCTTGCAGGTCACCGCCCGCACCCCGGTCCGCCCGCCGCGCAGCCGCATCCGGATGTCCTGCTCGCGCGGCGGCTCCGGCGGCGGTCCCGCCTCCTCGAACTTCTTGAAGCGGGTCTGCATCGCGTGGTAGCGGTTGGCCATGTCGGGGCTGTTCGCCGCCTGCTGCCGCATCCGCAGGACGAGCGCCTTCAGCCGGGCGTGCTCCTCCTGCCACCGCCGCAGCAGCTCCTCGAACCGCGCGAACCGCTCCTTGCGCGCGTCGTGGTACGTGGCGAAGCCTCCACCGTGCACCCACACATCGCTGCCCGCCGCGCTCGGCTCGACGCTGACGATCTTCTCGGCGGCCCGGGACAGCAGCTCCCGGTCGTGGGAGACGAAGAGGACCGTCTTACGGGTCTCCTTGAGCTTCTCCTCCAGCCACCGCTTGCCAGGGACGTCCAGGTAGTTGTCCGGCTCGTCCAGCAGCAGCACCTCGTCCGGCCCGCGCAGCAGCGCCTCCAGCACCAGCCGCTTCTGCTCACCGCCACTGAGCGTGCGCACCTCACGCCACTGCGCCTTCTCGTACGGGACACCCAGCGCGGCCATCGTGCACATGTCCCAGACCGTCTCGGCCTCGTACCCGCGCGCCTCGGCCCAGTCGCTGAGCGCCTGCGCGTACGCCATCTGCGCGGCCTCGTCGTCGACGGTGAGAATGCGCTCCTCGGCCGCGTCGACGGCCTGCGCGGCCTCCCTGATCCGGGGCTGCGACACGGACACCAGCAGGTCACGTACGGTCCGCTCGTCCCGCACCGACCCCACGAACTGCGGCATCACCCCGAGCCCGCCGCTCACCGAGACCGTGCCGCCGTGCGGCTGGAGCTCACCGGACAGGAGCCGCAGCAAGGTCGTCTTGCCCGCCCCGTTGGCTCCGACGAGGGCGACGACGGCGCCGTCGGCCACCCGGAACGAGGCGTCGCCGAGCAGCACCCGCCCGTCCGGTAGGTAGTACTCCAGGTGGCCCGCTTCAAGATGTCCCATACAGAGCATTGTCACGGGCAGCGAACCGATGGCCCAACCGGATTACGTACCGCCTAGGATTCGCGCATGAGTTCATGGCAAGGGGGGCCCTCCTGGGGGCCAGGGGACAACGGGGCTCCGGGGGACAGCGGAACTCCGGACTGGGCCGCGCTCGCCGAGGCGTCCGCCGCGCGGACCCGGCGCAAGCGGTGGCTGATGATCGGCGGCGGGGTGCTGGCCACCGCCGTGGTCGGCGCGATCGTGGCGACCGCCGTGGTCACCACGGGCGGCAAGAGCGATCCGCCCGGCAGCGCGAGCGAACTGCCCGCCCCGGCCGAGCTCCCCGAGGACACCTCGGCGCCCGCGCCCTCCTTCTCGTCGGTGGCACCGCCGCCCCCGCCGGACCCGAAGGAGTACATATCCAGCGCCGCCAAGGACAAGGCCCCGATCACCGTCGACGGCTTCTTCCCCGGCACGAAGCTCGCCATGGGTGACCGCGTCCACCTCAAGGGCGCCACCAACCGCACCACCGCCTGCGCGACCGGCACCCAGGGCGCGCTCGGCGCGGTCCTCACGAAGAACGGCTGCGAGCAGCTCATCCGCGCGACGTACCGCAAGGACGGGGTGGCCGTCACCGTCGGCATCGCGGTCTTCGCCACCGAGGCCCGCGCGAAGAAGACGGTCGACGAGGCCTCGGGCGGCCTCGCCTCCCTCAGCGGCGCGGGCGTGCCCACCTTCTGCCGCGGCGGTACGGTCTGCCGCCGCACGACCAACTCCTACGGGCGGTACGCCTACTTCACCGTCGGCGGCTTCACCGACGGCACCCGTGTCACCGCCCAGGACAAGAACGTGTTCGCCGTCGGCGACGACCTGACGAACTTCGTCTTCCGCCAGATCCACCAGCGCGGCCGGGTCCAGGCTTCGCAGGCGGTGGAGGCCGGGCAGTAGCGGCCTCTCCCCAGGGGGCCGGTGGACGCCCCACAGAACTGAACATGTTCAATAAGGGCCATGAGCACCCTCGGCCCCTTCAGCAGGACGCGCCTCGTCGCCGCCGGTTACGTCGGCCTGGTCACCCTCGCCGCCCTGGCCTACGAGATCGCCGGACAGCCGGAGGCCGGCGAGGCGCCGATGACCCTGGCCGCCTGGCCGGGCGCCATCGTCCTGCTGGTCATGCTCTACCCCCTGGCCGTGCTGCTCGGCGACGACCCGCTCCTGGGGGAGACCGTGTTCAACCTCCTCGACCCGCTGCTCCACGGGGCCGGGGCACTGCTCAACGTCCTGATCGTGTGGGGCGTCATCGCCTTCGCCCGCCACTTCAAGGCCGAGTACAGCCGCAGCCGTTGAGGACGCGCGGCCTCAGCAGCACCCCGCGGCCCCCGGCAACGTCCTGACGTTCCGGGCCTCTTCGGCCCGGGCCGCCAGCAACGCGTCCGCCGGGTAAGCCACTTCCTCCAGCGTCAGCCCGTGCGGCCGCACCACGTGCACCCCGGGGTCGCGCACCTTCGCCGCCAGCACCTCGGCGGGCCAGGCGGCCGGGCGCCGCCCGTCGCCGACGAACAGCGCGGCGCCGATCAGCGCCCGCACCATGTTGTGGCAGAACGCGTCGGCCTGCACGGTCGCGGTGAGGACGCCGGACTCCTCGTCCCGTACCCAACTCAGCTTCTGCAGCGTACGGATGGTGGTGGCGCCCTCGCGCTTCTTGCAGTACGCGGCGAAGTCGTGCTCGCCCACCATCAGCGCGGCCGCCTCGTTCATCGCGTCCACGTCCAACGGCCGGTCGTGCCAGAGCACATGACCGCGCGTCAGCGGATCCACCCCGCCGGGCCGGTCACCGACCCGGTAGGCGTAACGCCTCCAGAGCGCGGAGAAGCGGGCGTTGAACCCGGCCGGAGCGGGGGCCGCACGCCAGATACGTACATCCAGCGGAAGCCGCCCCGCCAGCCGCCGCAGCAGCTTCTCCTCGTGCTCCGCCCACACCGCCTCCGGCAGGTCCACATGCGCCACCTGCCCCCGCGCGTGCACCCCGGCGTCCGTACGGCCCGCCACCGTCAGGTCGTACGTCACCGGCGAGCGGGTCACGGTCCGCAGCGCGTCCTCGATCTCGCCCTGCACCGTGCGCCGGCTGGTCTGCTTCGCCCAGCCGGAGAAGTCCTTGCCGTCGTACGACAGGTCCAGCCGCACCCGTACGAAACCGGGCTCCGCCTCGTCACTCACCCGTATCTCCTTGTCCCCTCCGGTCAGCAGAACGGGCCCGCACCGCCCCGAAGGGTGATGCGAGCCCGTCCCGTGGTCCTTAAGACGCTCAGGCGTCCTTGGACTCCTCGTCGGCCTTCTCGACCGGCTTGGCGTCCTCGACGGCCTCGGTGGACTCGGCCTTGGCCTCGTCCTTCTTGGCGGCGTCTTCCTTGACCGCGCGCTTCGTCGCGGCCTCGGCCTCACCGGTGGCCTGCTGGGCCACGGTCAGCGCCTCGACCAGCTCGATGACCGCCATCGGGGCGTTGTCGCCACGACGGTTGCCGATCTTGGTGATACGCGTGTAACCACCGGGGCGGTTCTCGTAACGGGGGGCGATCTCGGTGAAGAGCGTGTGGACGATGCTCTTGTCCGTGATCGTCTGCAGCACCAGGCGACGGTTGTGGATGTCGCCCTTCTTCGCCTTGGTGACGAGGCGCTCGGCGACGGGGCGCAGGCGGCGGGCCTTGGCCTCGGTCGTCGTGATGCGGCCGTGCTCGAACAGCGACTTCGCCAGGTTGGCGAGGAGCAGACGCTCGTGCGCGGCGCTGCCGCCCAGACGGGCACCCTTTGCGGGACGCGGCATGGTGATTCTCCTTGTGTGCTGCACCGGCCGTATCAGGTACCGGTGTCAGTTCCCGTGAAGCGGACGCCTCACGGAAGTCATAGCTGCCGGACATCAGCCACATTCAGCCCATCCGGCGATTGAGGACAAAGCCTCAGCCCCGGCCCGGGGCACCCTCAAAACCGGGCACCCCCAGCCGGGAGGCGACTCAGTACTGCTCGGTCTCCACGAAACCGGCGTCCGCGTCGTCGTCGGCGCCGAAGGCGTCGGCGGCGGCGGTCGGGTCGAAGCCGGGAGGCGAGTCCTTCAGCGCGAGGCCCATACCGGCCAGCTTCGCCTTGACCTCGTCGATCGACTTCGCACCGAAGTTGCGGATGTCGAGCAGGTCCGCCTCGGAACGGGCCACGAGCTCACCCACGGAGTGGATGCCCTCGCGCTTGAGGCAGTTGTACGAACGGACCGTGAGCTCCAGCTCCTCGATCGGCAGAGCCAGATCGGCGGCGAGAGCGGCGTCCGTCGGGGACGGGCCCATGTCGATGCCCTCGGCGTCGATGTTGAGCTCGCGCGCCAGACCGAACAGCTCGACCAGGGTCTTACCGGCCGACGCCATGGCGTCACGGGGACGCATGGCCTGCTTGGTCTCGACGTCGACAATCAGCTTGTCGAAGTCGGTGCGCTGCTCGACACGGGTCGCCTCGACCTTGTACGTGACCTTGAGCACCGGCGAGTAGATGGAGTCGACCGGGATACGGCCGATCTCCTGGCCGACCTGCTTGTTCTGGACGGCGGAGACGTAGCCGCGACCGCGCTCGACGGTCAGCTCCATCTCCAGCTTGCCCTTGCCGTTGAGCGTGGCGAGAACGAGGTCGGGGTTGTGCACCTCGACACCGGCCGGGGGCGCGATGTCGGCGGCGGTGACCAGACCCGGGCCCTGCTTGCGCAGGTACATCACGACGGGCTCGTCGTGCTCCGAGGAGACGACCAGCTGCTTGATGTTGAGGATGAGGTCGGTGACGTCCTCCTTGACGCCCGGCACGGTGGTGAACTCGTGCAGGACCCCGTCGATCCGGATGCTGGTGACAGCGGCACCGGGGATCGAGGAGAGGAGGGTACGGCGCAGGGAGTTGCCGAGGGTGTAGCCGAAGCCCGGCTCCAGCGGCTCGATCACGAACCGGGAGCGGAATTCGTCGACGACCTCTTCGGTCAGCGACGGACGCTGAGCGATAAGCATGGGGAGAGTCCTTCAGTCGTGGGCACCCACTATTTGATGCCCGACAGATGCAACAAGGGTACGGGCGGTACGCCCCGTATGAGGCGTACCGCCCGGACCCGGACGCTACTGACGCACGGCCGTCACCGGCCGCGACGGATCAGACGCGGCGACGCTTCGGCGGACGGCAGCCGTTGTGCGGCGTCGGGGTGACGTCCTGGATCGAACCGACCTCGAGGCCGGTGGCCTGGAGGGAGCGGATCGCGGTCTCACGGCCGGAGCCGGGACCCTTGACGAAGACGTCGACCTTGCGCATGCCGTGCTCCTGCGCGCGGCGGGCGGCCGACTCAGCGGCCATCTGCGCGGCGAAGGGGGTGGACTTGCGCGAGCCCTTGAAGCCGACGTGGCCGGCGGAGGCCCAGGAGATCACGTTGCCCGAGGGGTCCGTGATCGAGACGATGGTGTTGTTGAACGTGCTCTTGATGTGCGCGTGGCCGTGAGCGACGTTCTTCTTTTCCTTGCGACGCACCTTCTTGGCTGCGCCCTGACGACCCTTGGGGGGCATGTCTTGACTCCAGATGGAGAGGGGAGGTGATCGGTCCTACAGCGAAGACCGCTGGTTGCTGCGCCGGTCCGGAGATCCGGTCGGCACAGTGCGTCCGCTGAGGACTACTTCTTGCCCGGCTTCTTCTTACCGGCGATGGCGCGACGCGGGCCCTTGCGGGTACGCGCGTTCGTGCTGGTGCGCTGACCGTGCACCGGCAGACCACGGCGGTGACGAATGCCCTGGTAGCAGCCGATCTCGATCTTGCGGCGGATGTCACCCTGGACCTCACGGCGGAGGTCACCCTCGGTGCGGAGGTTGGCGTCCACGTACTCGCGGATCTTGACCAGGTCCTCTTCGGCCAGGTCACGAACGCGGGTGTTGGGGTTCACACCGGTCGAGGCGAGGATCTCCTTGGACCGGGTGCGCCCGATACCGAAGACGTAGGTGAGGGCAACCTCCACGCGCTTTTCGCGCGGGATGTCAACACCTGAAACGCGTGCCATTCAATGGCTCCAGTTGTTATGTCGGGGGTCTTCCGCAGGGCCACTCCCGACCGCCGACCCCTCGCTGGGAGAGGTGGTACGTCCGGGTCTCCGGCCCCCGCCGGAGGTGTCGTCAGCCGTGGCTTGGACGGGCTCTGCGTATGTACGTGATTACGTGCGTCGCGCGAAGAACTGCGAGATGCAGGCGGTCGTGCGTCAGCCCTGGCGCTGCTTGTGGCGCAGGTTGTCGCAGATGACCATGACCCGACCGTGACGGCGGATCACCTTGCACTTGTCGCAGATCTTCTTGACGCTCGGCTTGACCTTCATGGGATGTCAGGTTCTCCGGGTCAGTGCCATCACCACGCCGAAACGGGGTGCGGGCAAGATCTACTTGTAGCGGTAGACGATCCGGCCACGCGTCAGGTCGTACGGAGAGAGCTCCACCACGACCCGGTCATCCGGGAGGATACGGATGTAGTGCATCCGCATCTTGCCGCTGATGTGCGCCAGGACCTTGTGACCGTTCTGGAGCTCCACCTTGAACATTGCGTTCGGGAGGGACTCGATCACGGTGCCCTCAATCTCGATGGCACCTTGCTTCTTGGCCACGCTTCGCCTTTCGAATCGGCTACCTTGATCGGCTCTCGTGATCTTGTGCCGTACATGCGATTGCATGCAGACACACGGATGCACCAGAGCCGACGAGTCAGTCTACGTCAGCGGACTCCAAAAGACGAATCCGTCAAGTTTGCCCACTGCCGGTGATCCTTAGACCTACCGGAGGGGTTGCATCAGGTCGGCGGGGGGCGGATCAGGCCAGTGGGTCGGGCGCGGCCTCGATCCCGTACTCCGCGAGTTTCGCCTTTCCGCAGTCCGGGGCGGTCAGGACCAGCGGCCCCTGCTCCGTCAGGGCGATGGAGTGCTCCCAGTGCGAGGACCAGGTGCCGTCCGTCGTGATGACCGTCCAGTCGTCGGCAAGGGTCTCCGTACGGGCCGTGCCGAGCGAGACCATGGGCTCGATCGCCAGGCAGACGCCTGGGACCAGCTTGATGCCCTTGCCGCGCTTACGGGAGACGTAGTTCAGCAGGTGCGGGTCCATGTGCATCTCGGTGCCGATGCCGTGGCCGCCGAAATCCTCGATGATCCCGTACTTGCCGGTGGCCGGGCGGGGCTGGCGGCGGATGTAGGACTCGATCGCCTTGGAGATGTCGACGAGGCGGTTGTTCACCTTCATCGCGGCGATCCCGGCCCACATCGACTCCTCGGTCACCCGGGAGAGCTCCACCAGCTCCGGAGCGTGACCGGTGCCCACGAAGGCGGTGTACGCGGCGTCGCCGTGCCAGCCGTCCACGATGGCGCCGGCGTCGATCGAGATGATGTCGCCGTCCTTGAGGACCGTCTTCTCGTCCGGGATGCCGTGGACCACAACCTCGTTGACCGAGGTGCAGATGGTCGCGGGGAACCCGCCGTACCCGAGGAAGTTCGACTTCGCCCCGTGGTCGGCGATCACCTTGCGGGCGACCTGGTCCAGGTCGTGCGTGGTGGCGCCGGGCACGGCCGCCTCACGGGTGGCCGCGTGAATGGCAGCGACCACCAGCCCCGCCTCGCGCATCTTCGCGATCTGCTCGGGGGTCTTGATCTGCACCATTGCTCGGCGCCTCTCTGCATCTACGGGTGACGGGTCACGGGCCCGCTGCGGTCCCCTCAACGATACGGGCGCAAACAGCCGGCCGCGGCGCCCTGGGGCGCCGCGGCCGGCTGCACAGCGGTGGTACGGGGTGTGGCTCAGCCCTCGTCGGACTGCTTCAGCGCCGCCATGGCACGCGCGGTCACCTCGGTGACCTTGCCGAGCGCGGAGATGGTCACCACCAGGCCCTGGGCCCGGTAGTAGTCGATGATCGGCTCGGTCTGCGTGTGGTAGACCTCCAGCCGCGTCCGGACCGTCTCCTCGCTGTCGTCGTCCCGCTGGTACAGCTCGCCGCCGCAGGTGTCGCAGACACCCTCGGTCTTCGGCTTGTTGTACGTCGCGTGGAAGACGTGCGCGCTGTCGTTGCGGCAGATGCGGCGGCCCGCGATCCGCTTCACGACCTCGTCCTCGGGGACCTCGAGATCGAGGACCGCGTCCAGCTTCACGCCCTCGTCCTTGAGCATCACGTCAAGGGCTTCGGCCTGGCCCACGTTCCGCGGGAAGCCGTCCAGCAGGAAGCCGTTCACGGCGTCCGGCTGGGCCATGCGGTCCTTGGCCATCCCGATGGTGACTTCGTCCGGCACCAGCTGGCCTGCGTCCATGTAGGCGCGGGCCTGCTTGCCAAGGTCGGTGCCCTGGCTGATGTTGGCGCGGAAGAGGTCGCCCGTGGAGATGTGCGGAATCGACAGGTTCTCGGCAAGGTACGCAGCCTGCGTTCCCTTGCCGGCACCCGGAGGCCCGACGAGGACGATTCGCATCAGCGGAGGAACCCTTCGTAATTGCGCTGCTGGAGCTGACTCTCGATCTGCTTCACGGTTTCCAGACCCACACCCACGATGATGAGGATGCTCGTCCCGCCGAACGGGAAGTTCTGGTTCGCACCGCCGAAGCCTGCCAACGCCATCGTCGGCACAAGAGCGATCAGGCCCAGGTACAGCGAGCCCGGCCAAGTGATCCTGTTGAGCACGTAGCTCAGGTACTCGGCAGTAGGTCGACCTGCCCGGATGCCCGGGATGAAGCCACCATACTTCTTCATGTTGTCGGCGACTTCGTCGGGGTTGAACGAAATGGCGACGTAGAAGAAGGCGAAGAACACGATGAGTACGAAGTACACCGAGATGTAGTACGGGTGGTTACCCGTCACGAAGTGGTCCTGGATCCAGGTGGCCCACCCTGCGGTGGATCCGGAGAACTGGACGATCAGCGACGGGATGAAGAGCAGCGACGAGGCGAAGATGACGGGAATCACACCCGCCTGGTTCACCTTGAGCGGGATGTACGTCGACGTACCGCCATAGGAACGGCGCCCGATCATGCGCTTCGCGTACTGCACCGGGATACGGCGCTGGGCCTGTTCGACGAAGACGACGAGGGCGACCATCACGAAGCCGATGAGGATGACCGTGCCGAACTCGATCCAGCCGTCGGCCAGCTTGCCGCTCTCCTTGATGGCCCACAGGGCGCCGGGGAACGTGGCGGCGATCGAGATGAACATGAGGATCGACATGCCGTTGCCGATGCCCTTGTCGGTGATGAGCTCACCGAGCCACATGACGGCGGCCGTACCGGCGGTCATGGTGATGACCATCACCAGGGTCGTGAAGATCGACTTGTCGGCGACGATCTGGTCCCGCACGGTGCAGTTCTGGAACAGCGCCCCGCTCCGGGCGGTGGCGACGAGGCCGGTGCCCTGGAGGACGGCCAGCGCGATGGTCAGATAACGCGTGTACTGCGTGATCTTCGCCGTGCCGGACTGCCCCTCCTTCTTGAGGGCTTCCAGCCGGGGGATCACCACGGTCAGCAGCTGGAGAATGATGCTGGCCGTGATGTACGGCATGATGCCGAGCGCGAAGATGGTGATCTGCAGCAGGGCGCCACCGCTGAACATCTGCATCAGACCGAGCAGTCCACCCGAATCGGACTGGTCGATGCACTGCTGCACCTTCGCGTAGTCGACTCCGGGTGCCGGGACGTGGGCCCCGAGCCGGTAGATCACGATGATGCCGAGCGTGAAGAGCAGCTTCTTGCGCAGGTCGGGCGTCTTGAACGCTCGGGCGAACGCGGTGAACACGGTGCCTCCTGCGACCCCCGCGCTATGCGTCAGAGGCGACGGGTCTGGATGGGACTGGATGGGTTCGGATACAAGGCAGCCCTACATCGTAAGGAGGCCACAAAAGATTAACGGCGCTACCCTACCCGGCCCGGGACTGAGCAGGAAACACGCACTGCACACCGGTGCAACGCCTGCTCCCCGCCCCGGGCCGTGAAAGACCGGCCAAGCCACACCAATTGGGACGTGAACGACCTCGGACTCCCCCACCGCCGGCGCGGTGGACACCCGTTCAACCTTTCCCGAGCCTTTACGGTTCCCGTACAGCGCCACAAACAAGAAAAAGCCTGGCCGGCCACCTCCGAAGAGGCGGCCGACCAGGCCCAGTTCTGTCCCGCGGCTCAGACGAGCTCGGTGACCGTACCGCCGGCGGCGGTGATCTTCTCCTTGGCGGAGCCGGAGACGGCGTCAACCGAAACCTGGATCGCCACGGAGATCTCGCCCTGTCCGAGGACCTTGACGAGGTGGTTGTTGCGCACAGCGCCCTTGGCGACCAGGTCGGCCACCGTGACCTCTCCACCCTCGGGGTAGAGCGTCGCGAGCTTGTCCAGGTTCACGACCTGGTACTCCGTGCGGAACGGGTTCTTGAAGCCCTTGAGCTTCGGGAGACGCATGTGGAGGGGCATCTGGCCACCCTCGAAGCGCTCCGGAACCTGGTAACGCGCCTTCGTACCCTTGGTACCACGGCCTGCGGTCTTACCCTTGGACGCCTCACCACGACCCACACGGGTCTTGGCGGTCTTGGCGCCCGGGGCAGGCCGGAGGTTGTGGGCCTTCAGCGGGCTGTTCTCCGCCATGTCAGTCAACCTCCTCAACCGTCACGAGGTGGCGGACGGTGTTGGCCATTCCGCGGAACTCGGGGCGGTCCTCCTTGACAACCGAGTCGTTCAGGCGCTTGAGCCCAAGCGAACGCAGGGTGTCGCGGTGGTTCTGCTTGCTGCCGATGTACGACTTCGTCTGCGTGATCTTGAGGCGAGCCATTACGCACCCGCTCCCGCACGTGCACGCAGCAGAGCCGCGGGGGCGACGTCCTCGAGGGGCAGACCACGGCGAGCCGCGATCTCCTCGGGACGCTGCAGGCCCTGGAGGGCCGCCACGGTCGCATGCACGATGTTGATCGCGTTGGACGAGCCAAGCGACTTCGACAGGATGTCGTGAACGCCGGCGCACTCGAGCACGGCACGCACCGGGCCACCGGCGATAACACCGGTACCGGGGGAAGCCGGCTTGAGCAGGACGACGCCCGCAGCCTTCTCGCCCGTGATCGGGTGAGGGATGGTGCCCTGGATGCGGGGGACCTTGAAGAAGTTCTTCTTGGCCTCTTCGACACCCTTGGCGATGGCCGCGGGAACTTCCTTGGCCTTGCCGTATCCGACACCGACGGTGCCGTCACCATCGCCCACCACGACCAGCGCGGTGAAGCTGAAGCGACGACCACCCTTCACAACCTTGGCGACGCGGTTGATCGCGACGACGCGCTCGACGTACGCGGTCTTCTCGGCGGCGCTGGCGCCACCGTCACGGCCCTTCCGGTCCCGCCGCTCGCCGCCACCGGCACCGCTTCCGCGGCGCTGGGGTCCAGCCATTGGATTTACCTCTCTCTGTTACGTCCGCTGTGCGTAGGAACCGGGGCTTAGAACTTCAGCCCGGCTTCACGGGCGGCGTCAGCCAGAGCGGCAATCCGCCCGGCGTACTGGTTACCACCGCGGTCAAACACGACGGCCTCGACGCCTGCGGCCTTGGCACGCTCGGCGACCAGGGCGCCGACCTGCTGGGCCTGAGCGCTCTTGTCACCCTCGCCACCACGGATCGAGGTGTCCAGGGTCGACGCCGACGCGAGCGTGTGGCCCGCGATGTCGTCGATGACCTGGGCCACGATGTGGCGGTTGGAACGCGTCACGACCAAGCGGGGACGCTCCGGCGAACCGGAGATGTGCTTGCGGACGCGGATGTGGCGGCGCTTGAGAGCGGCACGCTTGTACGCGTCGCCCTTGGCGATCTTCACACCGTATGCCATGGCTACTTACCAGCCTTTCCGACCTTGCGGCGGATGACCTCGCCCGCGTACTTGACGCCCTTGGCCTTGTACGGGTCGGGCTTCCGCAGCTTGCGGATGTTGGCGGCTACCTCGCCGACCTTCTGCTTGTCGATGCCCTCGACGCTGAGCTTCGTGGGCGACTCGACCTTGAAGGTGATGCCTTCCGGAGCCTCGATGAGGATCGGGTGGCTGTAGCCCAGGGCGAACTCCAGGTTGGAGCCCTTCGCCTGGACGCGGTAACCGACACCGCTGATCTCGAGCGCCTTGCTGTAACCCGTGGTCACACCGGTGATCATGTTCGCCACCAGCGTGCGGGACAGGCCGTGGAGGGCCTTGTTCTGACGCTCGTCGTTCGGGCGGGTGACGTTGAGAACGCCGTCCTCACCCTTGGAGACCTCGATCGGCGCGGCAACGGTGTGCGAGAGGGAACCCTTGGGGCCCTTCACGGCGACCGTACGGCCATCGATGGTGACGTCCACACCGGCGGGAACCTGGATGGGGAGCTTGCCGATTCGCGACATGAGCTTTCCTTCCTTTCCCGACTACCAGACGTAGGCGAGGACTTCCCCACCTACGCCCTTCTTGCCTGCCTGCTGGCCGGTCAGGAGGCCGTGGGACGTGGAGATGATCGCCACGCCCAGACCGCCGAGGACCTTCGGCAGGTTGGTGGACTTTGCGTATACACGCAGACCCGGCTTCGAAATCCGCTTGATGCCGGCGATCGAGCGCTCGCGGTTCGGGCCGAACTTCAGCTCGAGGACGAGGTTCTTGCCGACCTCGGCGTCCTCGACCTTCCAGCCGGTGATGAAGCCCTCCTGCTGGAGGATCTCCGCGATGTGCGACTTGATCTTGCTGTGCGGCATCGAGACATCGTCGTGATATGCCGAGTTCGCGTTACGCAGACGCGTGAGCATGTCTGCGATGGGATCAGTCATGGTCATGAGTTGGCCTTCGGCCTCTCTCGCCGGGGTTTCCTGTATGCGCCATCCCTCTCCCCACTCAGTGGCGGGACGGGTGCGGTGCGGGGACCTACGGCGTAGTAAGTCGGTCGTGGGCGGCAGGCGCCCAACCCTTCTAGCCTACGGCATGAAAGGTGGGGCTCCTGCCGACCAGATACTTACCGAGAGTCTCCAGAACTTCCCTTCGCCCTAGGGCGGAGGAGAGTTACCAGGAGCTCTTGGTCACGCCCGGCAGCTCGCCACGGTGAGCCATCTCACGAAGGCACACGCGGCACAGGCCGAACTTGCGGTAGACGGAGTGGGGCCGGCCGCAGCGCTGGCAGCGGGTGTACCCGCGAACGCCGAACTTCGGCTTACGGGCGGCCTTAGCGATCAGAGCCTTCTTCGCCACGGTCAGTTCTCCTTGAACGGGAAGCCGAGGTGACGAAGGAGGGCACGACCCTCGTCGTCGTTGGTCGCCGTGGTGACCACGGTGATGTCCATGCCCCGGACCCGGTCGATCTTGTCCTGGTCGATCTCGTGGAACATGACCTGCTCCGTGAGACCGAAGGTGTAGTTGCCACGGCCGTCGAACTGCTTCGGCGACAGGCCACGGAAGTCACGGATACGCGGCAGCGCGAGCGACAGCGTACGGTCCAGGAACTCCCACATCCGGTCACCACGGAGGGTGACGTGGCAGCCGATCGGCTGGCCCTCGCGCAGCTTGAACTGCGCGATGGACTTGCGGGCCTTGGTGACGGCCGGCTTCTGACCGGTGATCGTGGTGAGGTCCTTGACGGCACCGTCGATCAGCTTGGAGTCGCGGGCGGCGTCGCCCACACCCATGTTGACCACGATCTTGACCAGACCGGGAACCTGCATGACGTTCTCGTACGAGAACTCCTCACGCAGCTTGCCGGCGATTTCCTCGCGGTAGCGCGTCTTGAGACGCGGCGCAGTGGTGGCAGTCATCAGATGTCCTCACCGGTCCGCTTGGCAACGCGGATCTTGTTGCCCTCGTCGTCAAAGCGGTAGCCGACGCGGGTGACAACCTTGTTGCCGTCCTTCTCCACGACCAGCTGAACGTTGCTGACGTGGATCGGGGCCTCGGTGGTGACAATGCCACCCGTCTGCGAACCGCGAGCCGTCTGACCGGCCTTGGTGTGCTTCTTGACCCGGTTGACACCCTCGACGAGGACGCGGTCCTGAGCGGGGTAGGCCACGATGACCTTGCCCTGCTTGCCCTTGTCCTTACCGGTGATGACCTGAACCAGGTCGCCCTTCTTGATCTTCATGCTTACAGCACCTCCGGCGCGAGCGAGATGATCTTCATGAACTTCTTCTCGCGCAGCTCTCGGCCCACGGGGCCGAAGATGCGGGTGCCGCGGGGGTCGCCGTCGTTCTTCAGAATGACGGCGGCGTTCTCGTCGAAGCGGATGTACGAGCCATCCTGACGACGACGCTCCTTGACGGTGCGAACGATGACGGCCTTGACGACGTCACCCTTCTTCACGTTGCCACCGGGGATCGCGTCCTTGACGGTGGCGACGATGACGTCACCGATACCCGCGTAGCGGCGACCCGAGCCACCGAGAACACGAATGGTGAGAATTTCCTTCGCACCCGTGTTGTCGGCGACGCGCAGTCGCGACTCCTGCTGGATCACGTCTATCTCCTGATCGTCTGCCGGTTCCCGGCGGGGTGCTCCGTAAGTGACTTACGGAGCACCCTCACCGAGCCTGGCGGAACTGACCTGAGGGGAATGCCCCTCAGGAATTACTTGGCCTTCTCGAGGATCTCGACGATGCGCCAGCGCTTCGAGGCCGACAGCGGACGCGTCTCCATGATGATGACGCGGTCGCCGACGCCCGCAGAGTTCTGCTCGTCGTGGGCCTTGAGCTTGTTCGTACGGCGGATGACCTTGCCGTACAGCGCGTGCTTGACGCGGTCCTCGACAGCGACGACGACGGTCTTGTCCATCTTGTCGCTGACGACGAGACCCTCACGGGTCTTGCGGAAGCCGCGGTCGATCTTGCTGGTCTCAGTCACAGTCTTCTCGCTCATCAGACGCTCTCCACCGTCTCGATGCCCAGCTCGCGCTCGCGCATCAGGGTGTAGATCCGGGCGATGTCCTTACGGACGGACTTGAGCCGGCCGTGGTTCTCGAGCTGGCCCGTCGCCGCCTGGAAGCGGAGGTTGAACAGCTCTTCCTTGGCTTCGCGGAGCTTGTTGAGGAGCTCCTCGTCGCCCAGCTCGCGCAGCTCGGACGCCTTGGTACCGGCCGACATCACGACTCACCTGCCTCGCGCCGAACGATCCGGCACTTCATCGGAAGCTTGTGAGCAGCGCGGGTGAGCGCCTCACGAGCAATCTTCTCGTTCGGGTAGGACAGCTCGAACATCACCCGACCCGGCTTGACGTTCGCGATCCACCACTCGGGAGAACCCTTACCGGAACCCATGCGGGTCTCGGCAGGCTTCTTCGTCAGGGGACGGTCCGGGTAGATGTTGATCCAGACCTTGCCGCCACGCTTGATGTGACGGGTCATCGCGATACGAGCGGACTCGATCTGACGGTTCGTCACGTACGCCGGGGTCAGCGCCTGGATGCCGTACTCGCCGAACGCAACCTGCGTGCCACCCTTGGACATACCGCTGCGCTTCGGGTGGTGCTGCTTGCGGTGCTTGACCCTACGGGGGATCAGCATTTCGGTCAGGCCTCCGTTCCGGTGCTCTCAGCAGCCGGAGCAGCGGCGGCGGGGGCGTCGGCCTTGGGGGCCTCGGCTGCCGGCGACTGCTGCGGCTTACGGCCGCGACCGCCACGCTCGCCACCACGGCCGCCACCACGGCCGGCCGGGCGGTCGGTGCCGCCACGAGCCGGACGGTTGCCGGCGCGGGCCGCGGCGTTCTCGGCGCGAACCTCGGCGATGTTCTTGACGTCGCCCTTGTAGATCCAGACCTTCACGCCGATGCGGCCGAAGGTCGTCTTGGCCTCGAAGAAGCCGTAGTCGACGTTCGCGCGGAGCGTGTGCAGGGGCACGCGGCCCTCGCGGTAGAACTCCGAGCGGGACATCTCGGCGCCGCCGAGGCGACCGCCGCACTGGATCTTGATGCCCTTGGCGCCGGCCTTCATCGAGGA
This sequence comes from Streptomyces cyaneofuscatus, assembly GCF_000718135.1. GTDB lineage: Bacteria > Actinomycetota > Actinomycetes > Streptomycetales > Streptomycetaceae > Streptomyces > Streptomyces cyaneofuscatus. Next base: position 663,723 of record NZ_JOEM01000001.1, read on the forward strand.
CTGCATGCTCTTACGCATGGCCCGACGGAAGGAGACGCGGGAGGAGAGCTGCTCGGCGACGGCCTGGGCCACCAGCTGAGCGTCCACCTCGGGGTTCTTGACCTCGAGGATGTTCAGCTGGACCTGCTTGCCGGTCAGCTTCTCCAGCTCGCCGCGGATGCGATCGGCCTCGGCGCCACGGCGACCGATGACGATGCCCGGACGGGCGGTGTGGATGTCGACGCGGACGCGGTCGCGGGTGCGCTCGATCTCGACCTTCGAGATGCCGGCCCGCTCCATGCCCTTCGTCATCATGCGACGAATGGCGACGTCTTCCTTGACGTAGTCCTTGTACAGCTTGTCGGCGTACCAGCGGGACTTGAAGTCCGTGGTGATGCCGAGCCGGAACCCGTGCGGGTTTACCTTCTGGCCCATTACCGGGTTCCTTCCTTGCTGCTGACGACCACGGTGATGTGGCTGGTCCGCTTACGGATCCGGTAGGCACGGCCCTGAGCACGCGGACGGAACCGCTTCAGGGTCGGGCCCTCGTCCACGTACGCCTCGCTGATGACCAGCGAAGAGGCGTCGGTGTGGTCGTAGTTGTGTGCAGCGTTGGCGATGGCGCTGTCCAGCACCTTGCCAACCGGCACGCTCGCGGCCTGCGGGGCGAAACGCAGGACCGCCTGAGCCTCCGTGGCATCCATGCCACGGATGAGGTCCACCACTCGGCGGGCCTTCATGGGCGTGACGCGGATGTACCGCGCCTGGGCCCTGGCTTCCATGGTTGTCCCTTCGGTGTAAGTCATAGTCGTTTCCACCCCGCGCTAGCGGCGCTTCGACTTCCGGTCGTCCTTGACGTGGCCGCGGAAGGTGCGAGTCGGCGAGAACTCACCGAGCTTGTGGCCGACCATCGACTCGGTGACGAACACCGGGACGTGGATCTTGCCGTTGTGCACCGCGATGGTGTGACCCAGCATGGCCGGGACGATCATCGAGCGACGGGACCAGGTCTTGATGACGTTCTTGGTGCCTGCCTCGTTCTGTACGTCCACCTTCTTGATGAGGTGGCCGTCGACGAAGGGCCCCTTCTTGAGACTGCGCGGCATCTAAACCCGCTCCTAGCGCTTCTTGTTCGTCTTGCGGCGGCGGACGATGTACTTGTTGCTCGCCTTCTTGGGAGAACGAGTACGACCCTCCTTCTGACCCCACGGCGAGACCGGGTGACGACCACCGGAGGTCTTGCCTTCACCACCACCGTGCGGGTGGTCAACCGGGTTCATCGCGACACCGCGGACGGTCGGGCGGACGCCCTTCCAGCGCATGCGGCCGGCCTTGCCCCAGTTGATGTTCGACTGCTCGGCGTTGCCGACCTCACCGATCGTCGCGCGGCAGCGCGCGTCGACCAGGCGGATCTCACCCGACGGCATACGAAGGTGGGCCATGGTGCCCTCCTTCGCCAGCAGCTGCACGGAGGCACCCGCGGAACGGGCGAACTTCGCGCCGCCGCCGGGCCGCAGCTCGATGGCGTGGATGGTCGTACCGACCGGGATGTTGCGCAGCGCCAGGTTGTTGCCCGGCTTGATGTCGGCGCCCGGACCGTTCTCGACACGGTCACCCTGCGACAGGCCACGGGGAGCGACGATGTAACGCTTCTCGCCGTCCGCGTAGTGCAGCAGCGCGATGCGCGCGGTGCGGTTCGGGTCGTACTCGATGTGCGCGACCTTGGCCGGCACGCCGTCCTTGTCGTGACGACGGAAGTCGATCACTCGGTAGGCGCGCTTGTGGCCACCGCCCTGGTGGCGAACGGTCACACGACCGGCGTTGTTACGGCCGCCCTTGCTGTGCAGAGGGCGGACCAGCGACTTCTCCGGCGTGGACCGCGTGATCTCGACAAAGTCGGCGACGCTGGAGCCACGACGGCCCGGGGTCGTCGGCTTGTACTTGCGGATACCCATTTCTCAGTCCTCGTCCGATTCCGGACGACTCGACCTCCGTCAGGAGGTCGGGCCGCCGAAGATGTCGATACGGTCGCCCTCGGCGAGGGTCACGATGGCGCGCTTCGTGTCGGAGCGCTTGCCGAAGCCGGTCTTGGTGCGCTTGCGCTTACCCTGCCGGTTGATCGTGTTGACCCCGGTGACCTTGACCGAGAAGACCGCTTCCACGGCCTGCTTGATCTGGGTCTTGTTGGAGCCCGGCGCGACGATGAAGGTGTACTTGTTCTCGTCGAGCAGCGCGTAGCTCTTCTCGGAGACCACGGGCTTGACGAGAACGTCACGCGGGTCCGAGTACGTCTTGCTGGTAACGGTCGCCTCGCTCATCAGGCGTCGCTCCCTTCGGTCTCAGCGGTCTGGGGGCCAGACACGAAGGACTCGAAAGCGGCCTGGGTGAAGACCACGTCGTCAGAGACGATCACGTCGTACGTGTTGAGCTGGCCCGGCTCCAGGATGTGCACCTGGGGCAGGTTGCGCGCGGACAGCCACGCGGCCTCGTCGGCGCGGTCGACGACCAGGAGCAGGTTCTGGCGCTCCGAGATCTTGCCGAGCAGCGTCTTGGCGGCCTTCGTGGAGGCTGCACCCTCGACCACGCCGGTGACGACGTGGATACGGGAGTGACGGGCCCGGTCCGAGAGGGCACCGCGCAGGGCGGCGGCCTTCATCTTCTTCGGGGTCCGCTGCGCGTAGTCACGCGGCTGCGGGCCGTGGACGACGCCACCGCCGGCGAACTGCGGGGCGCGGGTCGAACCCTGACGGGCGCGGCCGGTGCCCTTCTGGCGGTAAGGCTTCTTGCCACCACCGCGGACTTCGCCGCGGCGCTTGGTCTTGTGCGTGCCCTGACGGGCAGCCGCCAGCTGAGCGACAACGACCTGGTGGATCAGCGGAACGCTGGTCTTGGCGTCGAAGATCTCCGCGGGGAGGTCGACGGTACCGGCCTTGTCGCCTGCCGGCGAAAGGATGTCAATGGTGCTCATTACCTCAAGCCCCCTTGGCCGCGGTACGGACCAGGACGAGGCCGCCGTTCGGACCGGGGACCGCGCCCTTGATGAGGAGCAGACCCTTCTCCGCGTCAACCGCGTGGATGGTCAGGTTCTGGGTGGTGACGCGCTCGTTACCCATACGGCCCGCCATGCGCATGCCCTTGAAGACACGCCCAGGGGTGGCGCAGCCACCGATGGAACCGGGGGAACGGTGCTTGCGCTGGGTGCCGTGCCCGGCGCCGAGGCCCTTGAAGTTGTGACGCTTCATGACACCGGCGAAGCCCTTGCCCTTGCTCTTGCCCGTGACGTCGACCTTGACGCCGGACTCGAACACCTCGGCAGTGACCTCCTGGCCCAGCGTGTACTCGCTGGCGTCAGGGGTGCGGAGCTCCACCAGGTGGCGGCGCGGGGTGACGTCGGCCTTGGCGAAGTGACCCTTGAGGGGCTTGTTCACCTTGCGCGGGTCGATCTCGCCGAAGGCGATCTGGACCGCTTCGTAGCCGTCGCTGTCGTTGGTGCGAACCTGCGTCACGACGCACGGCCCGGCCTTGACGACGGTCACCGGGACGACCCGGTTGTTCTCGTCCCAGACCTGGGTCATGCCGAGCTTCTCGCCCAGGACGCCCTTGATGTTCTTGCTCATCTCGGCCCGTCCCCTCAGAGCTTGATCTCGATGTCGACGCCCGCCGGGAGGTCGAGGCGCATCAGCGAGTCAACCGTCTTCGGCGTGGGGTCGAGGATGTCGATGAGGCGCTTGTGCGTGCGCATCTCGAAGTGCTCGCGAGAGTCCTTGTACTTGTGCGGCGACTTGATGACGCAGTACACGTTCTTCTCAGTGGGCAGCGGCACCGGGCCCGCGACCGACGCACCAGTGCGGGTCACCGTCTCGACGATCTTCTTCGCCGAGGAGTCGATGACCTCGTGGTCGTAGGCCTTGAGCCGGATGCGGATCTTCTGTCCCGCCATGGCTACTAGTAGTCCTGTCTCTCGTAACGCTCTGGAACCCGGGGGTTCTCTGGACTCCTCCTCCGACCCACGCGGTCGGGCGTGTCGCATCCCCTCTACGAAAATCTCCCGAAGGAAATCCCAACCAAGGGGGTGCGGGCCCTGAGACCGCGGAACCGGGGGCGGAACACCCACCGGGTGCCTGGCCGGCGCCCTGCATTGCTTCCCGGAAGATTCCCGTACGTCCGGCCCATACAGGGCCGACGAGTACTGTGGGACTCGCTTCCGGTCCTCCCGGCGGGAGGCGCGCAGCATTGACACTCAACCGAGCAACCTGGTCAGTGTGCCATACGGGGCGCGGGCCTGGCCAATCGAGTCGGGAATCCTACCCCGGGCGAGCGAGTGCTCAAACGCAGGCGCGCATCCGGCGGTACCGGGGCCCCTGACAGAATCCGGCCATGCCGACGAACACCCTGCCGAGCTGGGAGCTGCGCCCCGCCCTCCCCGAGGACGTCGAGGCCGTCGCCGAGCTGCGGGCGGTCGTCATGCGCCCCGACCTGGAGCGGCTGGGGCGGTACGACGAGCACCGGGTACGGCAGCGGCTGCGGGACGCGTACGTGCCCGCGTACACCTCGGTCCTGGAGACCCCCGACGGCTTCGCGGGGTGCGTCACGCTGCGGCCGGCCGCGGACTGCTGGTGGCTGGAGAACTTCCTCCTCTCCCCCGGGCTCCAGGGCCACGGCATCGGCTCGGCCGTGCTGCGCGGGCTCCTGGCCCGGGCGGACGCCGAGCGGATGCCCGTACGGCTGAACGTGCTGCAAGGGAGCGCCGCCCGGCGGCTGTACCAGCGGCACGGGTTCGCGCTGGAGCGGGAGGACCCGGTCGACGTGTTCATGGTGCGCAAGCCCACACCCTGACCGGGCAACCTGTCCGCCGCGATCCCCGTCTATCCCCCCGCAGGCGCGGCCGACCAGCCGCTGACCTGTGCGAAGAGCCAGGAGTACGCAGGACAGGGCGGCCGTTCGCCCGCTGCGGGGGAAGCGGGAGCGGACGGGGTGCGTGGCGTGGTGGATCGATCTGTCCTGTCCCGAATACGGGTGCCCCGGCGCACGCTCCTCCTGACGGCCACCGCGACCGCCGCGCTCGCCGGATGCGCCGTACCGGCTCCGCGGCGCCGGGGGCCGGTGCCGGATCCGGCGCCCGGGCTGGCCATAGCGTCCACCCGGCGGGCGCAGATCATGCAGCTGCTGGCCCACCCGGACGACGACCTGTACTTCATGAACCCCGACACCCGGCAGGCCCTGGACGCCGGGACCCCGCTGGTCTGCGTGTATCTGACCGCGGGCGAGGCGGACGGCGTCAACAAGATCCCCGGCGCGCCCCGCCCGGCCCCCGACCGGGCCGCGTACTCCTCCTCCCGCCACCAGGGCCTGCGCCAGGCGTACGCCGAGCTCCTCGGCCTCGACCGCTTCACGCCCTGGGAGAAGTCGGCGCTCCCCCTGCACGGCGGCCACCGGGCCGAGAGAGACGTCCTGACCGACGGGGAGCGCCGGGTCGAGCTGGTCTTCCTCAACACCGCGATGCACACCGGCCGGGGGCGGCTCGGGCTCCCCAGCCTCTGGCAGGACCGGCGCCTGGTGCTGCCTACCGTCGTGGCCGACAACTCCCCCTTGGACAGGGCCGGTTCGTATACGTACGACGGTCTCGTCGACGTCCTCACCGAGCTGCTGGAGCGGTACCGGCCCACCCTCGTGCACACCCTGGACCCCGATCCGGACCTCCAGTTCAGCTCGGAGTACGAGCGGCGCCGGGACAGTGAGCAGCGCGGGTACTCCGACCATGCCGACCACACCGCGGCCGGCTGCTTCGCCTGGGCGGCGCTGATCCACTGGGTGGCGCGGGCGACGGCGGCCGGGGAGCCCGTGCCCGGGTTCACGGTCTCCTCGTTCCGGGGCTACTACAACCGGCACTGGCCCAAGAACCTGCCGCCCAAGGTGCTGGAGCGGAAGGCCGCCCACCTCGTCCCGTACGGCGGCTCGCCCGACTGGGAGTGCGGCAACTCGTCCGGCTGCGGCGACTACAACGTGGGCGGCGACCGGCCCCTGACCAACCGGAAGGGCTGGGTCCGCTCCACCCACCACCGCTACCCGGGCCCCCGCCCGGCCCTCTCCTCGGGGGCGGACGGCCGGCTCACCGCGTACGGGGTGCTGGGGCTGCGCGCCGTGCGGTGGCGCGAGAGCGCGCCCGGCAGCGGGGTCTGGGACGCGCCGGACGACCTCGGCGGCGGGCCGCTCGCCCCGGTGCTGGGCTCGGCGGTGACGGCGGACGGGCTCCAGCTGCTGTTCGGGCTGCGGTTCTCGGCGCTCGGCGGGCACGGCTCGGACAACGAGCGCGAGATCGTGGTGCTGGAGCAGCGCTCGCCGGACGGCCCCTTCCGCGCGTGGCGGGGGCTCGGCAACCCCGCGACGGGCCCCGACCACGGGCGCCGCATCGGCGTGCCGGTCGCCGTGACCGCGCCGGACGGCCGCGTCCACCTCTTCGTACGGAACGCGGAGAAGGGGCTGAGCACCCGGGTGCGCGACGCGGGGTCCGGGCGCTGGAGCGGGTGGCGCGACCTGGGCGGCGGCGAGGTGCAGGACGGGCTGACCGCGGTGGTGGACGCGGCGGGATGCGTGCACGTGTACGCCGCCGGGCACCATGCCGTGCACCACTGGACCCAGGACGCCCCGGGCCAGGACGTCACCGCCCGTACCCAGCTCACCGAGGCCCCGGTCCCCTCCCACGCGCCGGCCGCCGTCGCCGCGCCGGACGGGTCGGTCGCCCTCTACTACCGGGCCGCGGCCGCCGCCGCGCTCACCGCCGTGACCGGCACGGACTCCCCCGCCCCCCACTTCGACGGCTACGGTCCGGTGGCCGCGGCACCCACCCCCCGGGGCCCGGTACTGCTCGGCCGCGACGCGGAGGGCGCGCTCCGCCTGCGTACCGCCGGATCCACCGCCGTACGCTCTCGGGGGACGGTGGCACTGGACGGGGCCGCGCTCCACCTCGGGGCGGATGGGGCACCCACCGTCGTGGGGTTCGGGCCGGACGCGGCGCCGTGGATCTGGCGTCCCGGGAGCGCCGGCTAGGGGGCGGGAACGGCCCCGTGGCGCTACCTAGCGTTCGCCGGGCCATAACGCGGCGTTATGGGAAAGCGTTAGTACCCGGCCGAATGGTTCTTCGACACTCTGGGGCCGTCAACCCCCACAAACACGCCCCTCAGCGTGCTCCCCGAAATGAGGAACCATGCGAATAGCAAGGCTAGTTCCCGCTGCCCTCGCCGCCGCGGCCACCGTCCTCGCTCTTCTCAGCCCCGCCGCCACCGCCGCCCCGCAGCCCCCGCTCCAGGACGCCCCGCCCCCGACCACCCAGATCATCGGCGGCGGCCAGGCGTCCAACGCCCCCTGGGCCGCGCGGCTCTTCTCGCAGGGCAGAGAGACCTGTTCGGCGACGATCATCGCGCCGACCTGGATCCTCACCGCCCGGCACTGTGTCACGGGCGGCGGCCTGTCGTTCCGCATCGGCAGCCTCGACCAGCACAGCGGCGGCGTGGTGGCCAACGGCGTCCAGACGTACAACCACAGCGCGGACATCTCCCTGGTCCGCCTGGACCGCTCCGTGCAGACGACCTACTCCCGCCTCGGCAACCCCGGCTCGGTGAGCGTCGGGCAGAGCGTCCAGGTCTGGGGCTGGGGCGCCACCTCGCAGTGCGGCTCGGAGGCCAACTGCCAGTCGCGCTACCTGAAGGTCGCCAACGTGACGGTGACCGGCGGCTGCGGTGACGCGTACGGCGGCTCGGCGATCTGCGCCCGCCGCGGCAACGGCATCACCGCCGGCGGCGACTCCGGCGGCCCGATGACGGCCAACGGCATCCAGGTCGGCGTGGCCTCCACCAGCGACCGGCAGACCACGACGGCGTACACGAACGTCACCGCGTACCGCTCCTGGATCCAGTCCATCGCGGGCGTCTGACCTGCCGTCACCCCTGGGGGCGGCGGGCACCTGACCGACCCGCCGTCCCGCTCGAAACGTAGGGCCCCCGTACCTCTCCGCCCTGAGGTACCGGGGCCCTACATCCATGTGGGGGGGGCGTACCCCTGAGTGCTCCGGGCACGGCGAAGGGCCCCGCACCTCTTACGAGGTGCGGGGCCCTTCTTGCGACTCAGTGAGCCACCAGGTCCAAGGACCAAGCAGAAACTACTTGATGATCTTGGTGACCTGGCCGGCGCCCACGGTCCGGCCACCCTCACGGATGGCGAACTTCAGGCCCTCTTCCATGGCGACCGGCTGGATCAGCGCGACGTCCATGAGGGTGTTGTCACCCGGCATGACCATCTCGGTGCCCTCGGGAAGGGTCACAACGCCCGTCACGTCCGTGGTACGGAAGTAGAACTGCGGGCGGTAGTTGTTGAAGAACGGGGTGTGACGGCCACCCTCGTCCTTCGACAGGATGTAGGACTGCGCCTGGAACTCGGTGTGCGGCGTGACCGAACCCGGCTTGATGATGACCTGGCCGCGCTCGACGTCCTCGCGCTTGATGCCACGGAGGAGCAGACCGACGTTCTCACCGGCCTGGCCCTCGTCGAGCAGCTTGCGGAACATCTCGATGCCGGTGACCGTGGTGGTGGTCTTCTCGGTCTTGATACCGACGATGTCGACGGTCTCGTTGACCTTGAGGACACCACGCTCGATGCGGCCGGTGACGACCGTACCGCGACCGGTGATCGTGAAGACGTCCTCGATCGGCATGAGGAACGGCTTCTCGACGTCACGCTCGGGCTGCGGGATGGACTCGTCGACGGCGGCCATCAGGTTCAGGACCGACTGGCCCCACTCCTTGTCGCCCTCGAGAGCCTTGAGCGCCGAGACGCGCACGACCGGGAGGTCGTCGCCCGGGAACTCGTACTCGGAGAGGAGCTCACGGACCTCGAGCTCGACGAGCTCCATGATCTCCTCGTCGTCCACCATGTCGGCCTTGTTCAGGGCGACGACGATGTACGGAACGCCGACCTGGCGGGCCAGGAGCACGTGCTCCTTGGTCTGCGGCATCGGGCCGTCGGTGGCGGCGACGACGAGGATGGCGCCGTCCATCTGCGCCGCACCCGTGATCATGTTCTTGATGTAGTCGGCGTGACCCGGGCAGTCGACGTGCGCGTAGTGACGCGACTCCGTCTGGTACTCGACGTGCGCGATGGAGATGGTGATACCGCGCTGGCGCTCTTCGGGAGCCTTGTCGATCTGGTCGAAGGCCGAGGCCTCGTTCAGGTCCGGGTACGCGTCGTGCAGCACCTTGGTAATGGCGGCCGTGAGGGTCGTCTTACCGTGGTCGATGTGACCGATGGTGCCGATGTTGACGTGCGGCTTAGTCCGCTCGAACTTTGCCTTCGCCACTGGGGTCCTCCTGAGTGGATCTGTACGCCTTGCTTCATCGGCGCCAGGTGATCTTTGCTGGGGTGCCGGCGCCGGGGGCATACGGCACAGTGCTCGCGCGCTGTGCCGCATGCCCGCCCGGCTCCGGTGACAAGCCTAAAGCGTGAGCTCGGGAGAGTTACTCGCCCTTGGCCTTCGCGATGATCTCCTCGGCGACGTTCCGCGGAACCTCGGCGTAGGAGTCGAACTGCATCGAGTAGCTTGCGCGACCCGAGGTCTTGCTGCGGAGGTCTCCGACGTAGCCGAACATCTCCGAGAGGGGCACGAGGCCCTTCACGACGCGAGCGCCGCTGCGCTCCTCCATGGCCTGGATCTGGCCACGGCGGGAGTTGAGGTCGCCGATGACATCGCCCATGTAGTCCTCGGGCGTGGTGACCTCGACGGCCATCATCGGCTCGAGGAGCACGGGAGAGGCCTTGCGGGCACCCTCCTTGAACGCCTGCGAACCGGCGATCTTGAAGGCGAGCTCCGAGGAGTCGACCTCGTGGTAACCACCGTCGAGAAGGGTGACGCGGACGCCGACCATCTCGTAACCGGCCAGGATGCCGAACTGCATGGCTTCCTGAGCACCCGCGTCCACCGAGGGAATGTACTCACGGGGGATGCGGCCGCCGGTGACCTTGTTGACGAACTCGTAGGAGGCGTCGCCACCCTCGATGGGCTCGAGGGCGATCTGCACCTTCGCGAACTGGCCGGTACCACCAGTCTGCTTCTTGTGCGTGTAGTCGATGCGCTCGACGGCCTTGCGGATCGTCTCGCGGTACGCGACCTGGGGCTTGCCGACGTTCGCCTCGACGCGGAACTCGCGCTTCATGCGGTCGACGAGCACCTCGAGGTGAAGCTCGCCCATACCACCGATGATGGTCTGGCCGGTCTCCTCGTCGGAGTGCACCTGGAAGGAGGGGTCCTCCTCCGAGAGGCGCTGGATGGCGACACCCAGCTTCTCCTGGTCACCCTTGGACTTGGGCTCGATGGCGACCTGGATGACCGGCGCCGGGAAGTCCATGGACTCCAGGATGACCGGGTTCTTGTCGTCACACAGCGTCTCACCGGTGGTGGTCTGCTTCAGGCCCATGACGGCGATGATGTCGCCGGCGCCCACCGACGCGATCTCCTCACGCTTGTTCGCGTGCATGCGGTAGATCTTGCCGATGCGCTCCTTCTTGCCCTTGACGGAGTTCAGCACCGCGGTGCCGGCCTCCAGGCGACCGGAGTAGATCCGGACGAAGGTGAGCTTGCCCAGGTGCGGGTCGCTCGCGATCTTGAACGCCAGGCCGGAGAACGGCTCGTCGTCCGAGGGCTTGCGGGCGATGACCTTCTCCGGGTCCTTGACGTCGTGGCCCTCGATGGCCTCGACGTCCAGGGGGGAGGGCAGGTAGCGCACGACCGCGTCGAGCAGGGGCTGGACGCCCTTGTTCTTGAACGCGGTGCCACAGAACACCGGGGTGACGGTGACGGAGTCGGCGCTGCCCTTGGAGGCCAGGGTGATGCGGCGGATCGCCTCGTGCAGCTGCTCCTGGGTGGGCTCGTTGCCCTCCAGGTACAGCTCCATCATGGCGTCGTCGTTCTCGGCGACGGCCTCGAGGAGCTTCCCGCGCCACTCGACGGCGGACTCCTGGAGGTTCTCCGGGATGTCGACGATGTTGTACATCTCGCCCTTGGCGGCCTCTTCGGGGTACACGAAGGCCTTCATCGACACGAGGTCGACGACGCCCGTGAAGTCCGCTTCGGCGCCGATGGGGAGCTGCATGACGATCGGGGTCGCGCCGAGGCGGTCCACGATCATCTCGACGCAGCGGAAGAAGTCGGCACCGGTGCGGTCGAGCTTGTTGACGAAGCAGATACGCGGGACGCCGTAGCGGTCCGCCTGACGCCAGACGGTCTCGGACTGCGGCTCGACGCCGGCCACACCGTCGAACACGGTGACGGCGCCGTCGAGGACGCGGAGCGAACGCTCCACCTCGACGGTGAAGTCGACGTGACCCGGGGTGTCGATGATGTTGATGGTGTGGTCAACATCGTTGAGCGGCCAGTGACAGGTCGTCGCGGCGGACGTGATCGTGATGCCGCGCTCCTGCTCCTGCTCCATCCAGTCCATCGTGGCAGCGCCGTCGTGGACTTCACCGATCTTGTAGCTCACACCGGTGTAGAAGAGGATCCGCTCAGTGGTGGTCGTCTTCCCCGCGTCGATGTGGGCCATGATCCCAATGTTGCGGACCTTGGCCAGGTCAAGCGAAGTGGTGGCCATAAGGCTCAATCTTCTCTCGGTCTCGATGGGGGTAGCGACTACCAGCGGTAGTGCGCGAAGGCCTTGTTGGACTCGGCCATCTTGTGGGTGTCCTCACGCTTCTTGACCGAAGCGCCGAGGCCGTTGGAGGCGTCGAGCAGTTCGTTCATGAGGCGCTCGGTCATGGTCTTCTCGCGGCGGGCGCGGGAGTAACCGACGAGCCAGCGCAGAGCGAGGGTGGAGGCGCGACCGGGCTTGACCTCGATCGGCACCTGGTAGGTGGCGCCACCGACACGGCGGGACTTGACCTCGAGCGAGGGCTTGACGTTCTCAAGCGCGCGCTTCAGCGTGATGACCGGGTCGTTGCCGGTCTTCTCGCGGAGGCCTTCCATGGCGCCGTAGACGATCCGCTCGGCGGTGGAACGCTTGCCGTCGAGCAGGATCTTGTTGATCAGCGACGTGACAAGAGGAGAGCTGTAGACCGGGTCGATGATGACCGGGCGCTTCGGGGCGGGGCCCTTACGAGGCATTCTTACTTCTCCTTCTTGGCGCCGTAGCGGCTGCGGGCCTGCTTGCGGTTCTTGACACCCTGGGTGTCAAGGGAGCCGCGGATGATCTTGTAACGAACACCCGGCAGGTCCTTCACACGGCCACCACGCACGAGCACGATGGAGTGCTCCTGCAGGTTGTGTCCCTCACCCGGGATGTAGGCCGTGACCTCGATGCCGGAGGTCAGACGCACACGCGCGACCTTACGGAGCGCCGAGTTCGGCTTCTTCGGGGTGGTCGTGAACACACGCGTGCAGACACCGCGACGCTGGGGCGAACCCTCGAGCGCGGGCGTCTTGTTCTTCTCGACCTTGTCCTGCCGGCCCTTCCGGACCAGCTGCTGGATCGTAGGCACTACTTCTCCGGTTTCTGTGTGCCGTTCGTGAAACTAACCTGGAACATCGCCGACCCACGCGGTCGGGTGTGTCGAATACTGCAGGCTCCTGCCCTGGGGGCAGAAGGGGCGCAGATTGCGGTGGCTACTGACGAGCTCGCGATGCGGTTGAGGACACGCACCGGAGCCCAGGCACACCCCAGGCACAAGGCTTGAGCGTACCTACCTCACGGACCTGGGTCAAAACAAATGCTGTCCACCCCGGCGCACCGGGGCCGCCGGCCCCCTCAGCTCGCCCTGCCGTCGGGGCGGCGGCCCTGCAACCCTCCGTCGGCCGGGGAGCGGGTCAGATGAGCCGGATGCCGTCGGCGACGCCGCTGAGAAGAGCCACCAGCAGAATCATTCGCGCAGGTTATCCACGGCGAAAATGACCAGATGGTCACACGTACGAAGGAATTGCCAAAGATGCCGTGGCGGGCCTGCTGAGCGCGGGTGGCGAATTCACCAGGGCCGTCAGGAATCCGCTGCTCGACAGCGTGACGGGCGAAGCGCGCGAAGCGCTGGGGAAGATCGCGGTAGCGCTCGAGGCCAGCTCCGCGGCCGAAAGCACGCTCATCTCATTCGCCCCTGATGCCATCCGGACAGCCCCGAAAGGCATAGGAATTTTCGGGGTGAACGTCATTCCGGGCGGGAAAGCGACATTCGAGGGCCTCATCGACCGGCGGACACCGTGGAACAACGAGTCGGCGCCCTGCGTCGAATTCCAGCGACTGCGGGGCGCCATGACACGGGCCTGCGGGGGCTGCCCGCCGCTCGTACGCCGCCTGGCAGCGGAAGCCCGGCTCCGGGGCTCGGAGGCCGACATCGGCCCGCCCGCACGTCCTGGAACGCCCTGAAGGTCCCGTACACGCCTGAGGGCGGCCACCCCCTGACGTACAGGGGTGACCGCCCTCAGGCGTTCAAGCGACGAACACGCGCCTACTGGTTGTACGGACCGTAGTCGTAGTCCTCCAGCGGGACGGCCTGGCCGGAGCCGGTGCCGAACGGCGAGTAGTCGATGTCGTCGTAGCCGACGGCCGAGTACATCGCGGCCTTGGCCTCCTCGGTCGGCTCGACCCGGATGTTGCGGTAGCGGGACAGACCCGTACCGGCCGGGATGAGCTTACCGATGATGACGTTCTCCTTGAGGCCGATCAGGGAGTCCGACTTGGCGTTGATCGCCGCGTCGGTCAGAACCCTGGTCGTCTCCTGGAAGGACGCCGCCGACAGCCACGACTCGGTGGCGAGCGAGGCCTTGGTGATACCCATCAGCTGCGGACGGCCGGAGGCGGGGTGACCGCCCTCGGTGACCACACGACGGTTCTCGGTCTCGAACTTCGACCGCTCGACCAGCTCGCCCGGAAGCAGCTCCGCGTCACCGGACTCGATGATCGTCACGCGGCGGAGCATCTGCCGGATGATGATCTCGATGTGCTTGTCGTGGATCGACACGCCCTGCGAGTTGTAGACCTTCTGGACTTCGCCGACCAGGTGGACCTGGACCGCACGCTGGCCGAGGATGCGCAGCACGTCGTGCGGGTTGGTCGCACCGACGGTGAGCTTCTGGCCCACCTCGACCGGGTCGCCCTCGCCCACGAGCAGACGGGCACGCTTCGAGATCGGGAACGCCGTCTCGTCGCTGCCGTCGTCCGGGGTGACGACGAGCTTCTTGGTCTTCTCGGTCTCCTCGATCCGCACGCGGCCCTTGGCCTCGGAGATCGGGGCGACACCCTTCGGCGTACGGGCTTCGAAGAGCTCGACGACTCGGGGCAGACCCTGGGTGATGTCGTCACCGGCCACACCACCGGTGTGGAAGGTACGCATCGTCAGCTGGGTGCCGGGCTCACCGATGGACTGGGCGGCGATGATGCCGACCGCCTCACCGATGTCGACCAGCTTGCCGGTGGCGAGCGAGCGTCCGTAGCAGAAGGCACAGGTGCCGACCGCGGACTCACAGGTCAGGACCGAGCGGGTCTTGACCTCCTCGACGCCGGCGCCCACCAGGGCGTCGATCAGGACGTCACCGAGGTCGACGTTGGCAGGCGCGATGACCTTGCCGTCCACCACGACGTCCTCGGCGAGCATGCGGGCGTAGACCGAGGTCTCGACGTCCTCCGTCTTGCGGAGCACGCCGTCGGCGCCCTTGACGGCGATCTTCAGCTTCAGGCCGCGGTCGGTGCCGCAGTCCTCCTCGCGGATGATCACGTCCTGCGAGACGTCCACCAGACGACGGGTCAGGTAACCCGAGTCGGCGGTACGCAGGGCGGTGTCCGCCAGACCCTTACGGGCACCGTGCGTGGAGATGAAGTACTCCAGAACGGTGAGGCCCTCACGGAAGGACGCCTTGATCGGACGCGGGATGGTCTCGTTCTTCGCGTTCGACACCAGACCACGCATACCGGCGATCTGCCGCATCTGCATCATGTTTCCTCGGGCACCCGAGTCAACCATCATGAAGATGGGGTTGGTCTTGGGGAAGTTCGCGTTCATCGCCTCGGCAACCTCGTTGGTCGCCTTGGTCCAGATCGCGATGAGCTCCTGCGTGCGCTCGTCCTTGGTGATCAGACCGCGCTCGTACTGCTTCTGGACCTTCTCGTCCTGGTCCTCGTAGCCCTTGACGATGGCCTTCTTGGCCTCGGGCACGACGATGTCGGAGATGGCCACGGTGACGCCCGAACGGGTCGCCCAGTGGAAGCCCGCCGCCTTCAGGTTGTCGAGCGTCGCCGCCACGATGACCTTGGGGTAGCGCTCGGCCAGGTCGTTGACGATCTCGGAGAGCTGCTTCTTGCCCACCGAGTAGTCGACGAACGGGTAGTCCTCGGGCAGCAGCTCGTTGAAGAGCGCGCGGCCGAGGCTCGTCCGCAGCCGGAAGGTGTCACCCGGCTGGTACTCGGGCTCGCCCTCCTCGGCGACCGGCGGCACCCAGCCACGCGGCGGGATGGTGCCCACCGGGAAGCGGATGTCGACGGTGGACTGGAGCGCCAGCTCACCGGCGTCGAACGCCATGATCGCCTCGGCCGTGGAGCCGAACGCGCGGCCCTCGCCCTTGGTGTCACGGAGCTGGCCGTCGGTGGTGAGGAAGAACAGCCCCAGCACCATGTCCTGGGTCGGCATGGTGACGGGACGACCGTCGGCCGGCTTCAGGATGTTGTTCGAGGACAGCATCAGGATGCGGGCCTCGGCCTGCGCCTCCGCGGAGAGCGGCAGATGCACGGCCATCTGGTCACCGTCGAAGTCCGCGTTGAACGCGGTGCAGACGAGCGGGTGGATCTGGATGGCCTTGCCCTCGACCAGCTGCGGCTCGAAGGCCTGGATGCCGAGGCGGTGCAGGGTGGGCGCACGGTTCAGCAGCACCGGGTGCTCGGCGATGACCTCTTCGAGGACGTCGTACACGACGGTGCGGCCACGCTCGACCATGCGCTTGGCCGACTTGATGTTCTGCGCGTGGTTCAGGTCCACCAGGCGCTTCATCACGAACGGCTTGAAGAGCTCCAGCGCCATGGCCTTCGGCAGACCGCACTGGTGCAGCTTGAGCTGCGGACCGACGACGATCACGGAACGCGCGGAGTAGTCCACACGCTTGCCGAGGAGGTTCTGACGGAAGCGTCCCTGCTTGCCCTTGAGCATGTCGGAGAGCGACTTCAGCGGACGGTTGCCGGGGCCCGTGACCGGGCGACCACGACGGCCGTTGTCGAAGAGCGCGTCGACGGCCTCCTGGAGCATGCGCTTCTCGTTGTTCACGATGATCTCGGGGGCACCGAGGTCGAGAAGGCGCTTCAGGCGGTTGTTGCGGTTGATCACGCGGCGGTACAGGTCGTTCAGGTCGGAGGTCGCGAAGCGGCCACCGTCCAGCTGCACCATCGGACGCAGGTCCGGCGGGATGACCGGCACGCAGTCGAGCACCATGCCCTTGGGCTTGTTGCTGGTCTGCAGGAAGGCGGAGACGACCTTGAGGCGCTTGAGCGCACGGGTCTTCTTCTGGCCCTTGCCGGTACGGATGATCTCGCGGAGGCGCTCGGCCTCCTCGTCGAGGTCGAAGGACTCCAGGCGCTTCTGCAGCGCGGCGGCGCCCATGCAGCCGTCGAAGTACGTGCCGAAGCGGTCACGCAGCTCGCGGTAGAGCAGCTCGTCGCCCTCCAGGTCCTGGACCTTGAGGTTCTTGAAGCGGCTCCACACCTCGTCGAGGCGGTCGATCTCGCGCTGCGCACGGTCGCGCAGCTGCTTCATCTCACGCTCGGCACCTTCGCGCACCTTGCGGCGCACGTCGGCCTTGGCGCCCTCGGCCTCCAGCTCGGCCAGGTCGGTCTCGAGCTTCTTGGCGCGGGCCTCCAGGTCGGAGTCGCGGCGGTTCTCGGTCTGCTGGCGCTCGACGGAGACGTGCGCCTCCAGGGACGGCAGGTCGCGGGTACGACGCTCCTCGTCCACGAACGTGATCATGTACGCGGCGAAGTAGATGACCTTTTCGAGGTCCTTCGGCGCGAGGTCCAGCAGGTATCCGAGGCGCGACGGGACGCCCTTGAAGTACCAGATGTGGGTGACGGGAGCGGCAAGCTCGATGTGGCCCATCCGCTCACGACGCACCTTGGCGCGAGTGACCTCGACGCCGCAGCGCTCACAGATGATGCCCTTGAAGCGGACACGCTTGTACTTGCCGCAGTAGCACTCCCAGTCCCGGGTCGGACCGAAGATCTTCTCGCAGAAGAGTCCGTCCTTTTCGGGCTTGAGCGTGCGGTAGTTGATGGTCTCCGGCTTCTTCACTTCGCCGTGGGACCAGGTCCGGATGTCGTCCGCGGTGGCAAGGCCGATCCGCAGCTCGTCGAAGAAGTTGACGTCGAGCACTTGTCGTCAATCCCTCTTTCGGGGGTTCGAGCCCCCTCGCTCGGAAGCGAGAAATCGGGGCACTTCAGCAATGGTCTGAACGGGTCCGGGGAGAGCCGGCCGGATCACAGGGATCCGGCCGGCGAACCCGTCAGACCTCTTCGACGCTGCTCGGCTCTCGCCGGGACAGGTCGATACCGAGCTCCTCCGCTGCGCGGAAGACGTCCTCGTCCGTGTCGCGCATCTCGATGGACATGCCGTCCGAGGAGAGCACCTCCACGTTGAGGCAGAGCGACTGCATTTCCTTGATGAGCACCTTGAAGGACTCGGGGATGCCCGGCTCGGGGATGTTCTCGCCCTTGACGATGGCCTCGTAGACCTTCACGCGGCCGGTCACGTCGTCGGACTTGATCGTCAGCAGCTCCTGGAGGGCGTACGCGGCGCCGTATGCCTCCAGCGCCCACACCTCCATCTCACCGAAGCGCTGTCCACCGAACTGAGCCTTACCACCCAGCGGCTGCTGGGTGATCATGGAGTACGGACCGGTCGAACGCGCGTGCAGCTTGTCGTCGACCAGGTGGTGGAGCTTGAGGATGTACATGAACCCGACCGAGACCGGGTCCGGGAACGGCTCGCCGGAGCGGCCGTCGAACAGCTGGGCCTTGCCGGAGGGCTGCACCAGGCGGTCGCCGTCGCGGTTGGGGATCGTGGCCTGGAAGAGGCCGGAGATCTCGTCCTCGCGCGCACCGTCGAAGACGGGCGTGGCGACGTTGGTGCCCGGGGGTACCTGGTCGGCGCCGATGGACTGCAGGCGCTTGGCCCACTCGTCACCGAGGCCGGAGACGTCCCAGCCGCGGCTGGCGAGCCAGCCGAGGTGGATCTCCAGGACCTGTCCCGGGTTCATTCGGGACGGGACACCCAGCGGGTTGAGGATGATGTCGACCGGGGTGCCGTCCTCCAGGAACGGCATGTCCTCGATCGGCAGGATCTTCGAGATGACGCCCTTGTTGCCGTGACGGCCGGCGAGCTTGTCACCATCGGTGATCTTGCGCTTCTGCGCGACGTAGACGCGGACCAGCTGGTTCACGCCCGGCGGCAGCTCGTCGCCCTCTTCGCGGTCGAAGACGCGGACGCCGATGACCTTGCCGATCTCACCGTGCGGCACCTTCAGCGAGGTGTCGCGCACCTCGCGCGCCTTCTCACCGAAGATCGCGCGGAGCAGGCGCTCCTCGGGGGTCAGCTCGGTCTCACCCTTGGGCGTGACCTTGCCGACGAGGATGTCACCGGCGACGACCTCGGCACCGATCCGGATGATGCCGCGCTCGTCGAGGTCGGCGAGGACCTCTTCGGAGACGTTCGGGATGTCCCGGGTGATCTCCTCCGGGCCGAGCTTGGTGTCACGGGCGTCGACCTCGTGCTCCTCGATGTGGATCGAGGAGAGGACGTCGTCCTGCACGAGGCGCTGCGACAGGATGATCGCGTCCTCGTAGTTGTGACCCTCCCACGGCATGAACGCCACGAGGAGGTTCTTGCCGAGGGCCATCTCACCGTTCTCGGTGGCCGGGCCGTCGGCGAGGACCTGGTCGGCGATGATCCGGTCGCCCTCGGAGACGACGACCTTCTGGTTGACCGAGGTGCCCTGGTTGGAGCGCATGAACTTGGCGATGCGGTACGTGGTGTACGTGCCGTCGTCGTTCGTGACGGTGATGTAGTCCGCGGAGACCTCCTGGACCACACCGTCCTTCTCGGCCTTGAGCACGTCACCGGCGTCGGTGGCGCAGCGGTACTCCATGCCGGTGCCGACGAGCGGGGCCTCCGACTTGATGAGCGGCACCGCCTGCCGCATCATGTTCGCGCCCATGAGGGCACGGTTGGCGTCGTCGTGCTCCAGGAAGGGGATCATCGCGGTGGCGACGGACACCATCTGGCGCGGCGAGACGTCCATGTAGTCGACGTCCGTGCCGGGCACGTAGTCGACCTCTCCGCCACGACGGCGGACCAGGACGCGGGGCTCGGTGAAGCGCAGCTCCTCGGAGAGGATCGCGTTCGCCTGGGCGATGACGAAGCGGTCCTCCTCGTCGGCCGTGATGTAGTCGACGTCGTCGGTGACCTGGCCGTCGACGACCTTGCGGTACGGCGTCTCGATGAAGCCGAACGCGTTGACGCGGCCGTACGAGGCGAGCGAACCGATCAGGCCGATGTTCGGGCCTTCAGGGGTCTCGATCGGACACATGCGCCCATAGTGGGACGGGTGCACGTCACGGACCTCGAAGCCGGCCCGCTCACGGGAGAGACCACCCGGGCCAAGAGCCGACAGACGGCGCTTGTGGGTGAGACCCGACAGCGGGTTGTTCTGGTCCATGAACTGCGACAGCTGGCTGGTGCCGAAGAACTCCTTGATGGAGGCGACGACCGGCCGGATGTTGATCAGGGTCTGCGGGGTGATCGCCTCGACGTCCTGGGTCGTCATGCGCTCACGCACGACGCGCTCCATCCGCGCCAGGCCCGTACGGACCTGGTTCTGGATGAGCTCGCCGACGTTGCGCAGACGACGGTTGCCGAAGTGGTCGATGTCGTCGGTCTCGACGACGATCTCCCGGCCCGACTCACCGATCGTCTCGGTCTCACCGGCGTGCAGCTTGACCAGGTACTTGATGGTCGCGATGACGTCGTCGGTGGTGAGCACCCCGGCGTCCAGCGGCTCATCGGCGCCGAGCTTCTTGTTCACCTTGTAGCGGCCGACCTTCGCGAGGTCGTAGCGCTTCGGGTTGAAGTAGAGGTTCTCGAGCAGCGTCTGAGCGGCCTCGCGCGTGGGCGGCTCGCCCGGGCGCAGCTTGCGGTAGATGTCGAGCAGCGCGTCGTCCTGGCCCTGGGTGTGGTCCTTCTCCAGGGTGGCGCGCATCGACTCGTACTCGCCGAACTCCTCGAGGATCTGCTCGGTGCTCCAGCCGAGAGCCTTCAGGAGGACGGTGACGGACTGCTTGCGCTTGCGGTCGATACGGACACCGACCATGTCGCGCTTGTCGATCTCCATCTCCAGCCAGGCACCCCGGGAAGGGATGATCTTGGCGGAGAAGATGTCCTTGTCGGACGTCTTGTCGATGGAGGAGTCGAAGTAGACACCCGGCGAGCGGACCAGCTGCGACACGACGACACGCTCGGTGCCGTTGATGACGAAGGTGCCCTTGTTGGTCATGAGCGGGAAGTCGCCCATGAAGACCGTCTGGGACTTGATCTCGCCGGTCTCGTTGTTGGTGAACTCGGCCGTGACGAAGAGCGGCGCGGCGAACGTGAAGTCGCGCTCCTTGCACTCGTCGATCGAGTTCTTCGGGGGCTCGAAGCGGTGGTCGCGGAACGTAAGCGACATCGACCCGGAGAAGTCCTCGATCGGTGAGATCTCCTCGAAGATCTCCTCCAGGCCGGACTTGGTGGGGACGTCTTGTCCACTGTCCAGAGCAGCCTCGACGCGAGCCTTCCAGGCGGCGTTGCCGAGGAGCCAGTCAAAGCTCTCGGTCTGCAGCGCGAGGAGGTTCGGAACCTCGAGGGGCTCCTTGATCTTTGCAAAAGAGATGCGCAGCGGGGCGGTGCTGGCACCGTTGTTCGTATTCGCGGTCGAGGCGTTGCGCGAGGCGGCCAAGAGGGGGTCCTTCCGAGGGCTCGGACTCACTACGCGCGTACCGGTCCCACATTGGACATCCAGACACACCGTCCCGAATCGGCCCCAAAAGGCCGGCTCGGAGAGGATCTGTCATCGATGCTCAAAGCGTGGGTATGCCCCTGGTGACGGGCAGGAGGCAGCTAACAGGCAGCGCAAAGGGTCAGTGTAGCCAAGCGGCACACTGATGTCCAGTCGGGGTTCTCAGAGACCCACGTTGCTCTCAACAGCTGTTCTCAACTACCTGTGTGGTTAGGCCCTCGCGCGGGGTGCGCTCTTCTTTACTGCCCTCTTCACTCTCGATCCATGCCTCGGATACGGATCGAAGTGATGACGCGTCCTGAGAATTGCGCGCCTCGTGCCGTTCGTCAAGGCCCACCGGTCCGGACGGGCCCCCAGGGGCTCGCTCCGACCGCCCCCGGGAAGCCCTCAGGAGGCCCCTGGGCGCCCCTCCAGAGGCGCACGGCGAAGATCACCCTACTCGCCGACGGCGGAAGAGCAAGGCAGCCGCCACGGGTACGCCGAAGGGCGACCACCCGGATGGGTGATCGCCCTTCGGTACGGGCGCGTGACGCGCCCGAGGGGAGTCCGCGGACTCCCGGAGTGTTACTTGACCTCGACGGAAGCGCCGGCGGCCTTGAGGGACTCGGCAGCCTTCTCGGCGGCCTCCTTGGCGACCTTCTCGAGGACCGGCTTCGGGGTGCCGTCGACGAGGTCCTTGGCCTCCTTGAGACCCAGCGAGGTCAGCTCACGCACGACCTTGATGACCTGGATCTTCTTCTCGCCGGCACCGGTGAGGATGACGTCGAACTCGTCCTGCTCCTCAGCGGCCTCGGCAACGGCGCCCGGGCCGGCCGGACCGGCGACGGCGACGGCCGCGGCGGCGGTGACGTCGAACTTCTCCTCGAAGGCCTTCACGAACTCGGAGAGCTCGATGAGGGTCATCTCTTCGAACTGCGCGAGCAGGTCGTCCTGGGACAGCTTCGCCATGATAGGCGTCCTTCCACTATTCGGCAGGTGCCGGATGTATATGTCGGCGGGCGTACGTGGAGCCCGCTGGACCGCTGAGCGAAATTACTCGGCGGCCTCGGCGGGAGCCGGAGTACCGGCACCGCCCTGCTCTTCCTTCTTGGCACGAAGAGCTTCCGCGGTGCGGACGAACTTGGAGGGCAGGGCCTGGAAGACCTGCGCCGCCTGCGTCTGCTTGCCCTTGAAAGCACCGGCCAGCTTGGAGAGCAGAACCTCGCGGGACTCGAGGTCCGCGAGCTTCTTGATCTCATCGGCGGACAGCGCCTTACCGTCAAGGACACCGCCCTTGATGATGAGGTTGGGGTTGTCCTTGGCGAAGTCACGAAGACCCTTCGCCGACTCCACCGGGTCACCGGTGACGAAGGCAACCGCCGTCGGACCCGAGAACAGGTCGTCCAGCGTGTCGATCCCGGCCTCGTTGGCCGCAATCTTGGTCAGCGTGTTCTTCACCACGGCGTACTGGGCGTTCTCACCGAGCGAACGACGCAGCGTCTTGAGCTGCGCCACGGTGAGACCCCGGTACTCGGTCAGCACGGCGGCGTTCGAGCTGCGGAACTGGTCCGCGAGCTCGGCTACCGCGGCAGCCTTGTCGGGCCTTGCCATGAGCGTCGGCCTCCTTCCGGGTGATGAGGACCGCTCAGAAGGGGCCGGGAAAGACGAAACGCCCCAGCACAAGTGCCAGGGCGCGGCTCGACCGGACAGAGTCCGGGAGCAGTTCCACAGTCACCTGCGCAGGTCGTCCGATCTAGCGGAACCTTCGGTCACTGTCCCTCTGACGAGAGCGCAGCGACGACCAGCGGTCTTTGGCTTCTTGTGGAGAGTACGCGACCGGGGGCGCGCCGGGCAAATCCGGCGACGCGCACCCCGGTGCGGGAGGTTTAGGCAGAGGTCAGGAGGGCCCGGCGGGGACGCCCCGTACGTCCTCCTGGCCGGCCTTTCTGACGTCCCCCGCGGCCAGGAGAGCCTTCAGGCCCTGCTCGGGGCGCTGTTCTGCACCCGCTCCTCCAGGGCGTCGCCCGCGGGCCCGCCGAGCTCCGCGAGGTCCTGGTGGGCGTACCGGACCCAGCGCCTGCCCCCGACGGTCGCCGCGAAGGCCTCGCCCATGTCGGCGTAGTACTCGTCCTGGAGATAGCGGGCCCGCACCGATCCGTCGCCGCCGCCCTGCTTCAGGGCCTTGGCCATGGTGCCGCCGGTGTACGTGAGGGTGAGCGAGTCCGTCAGGCCGTCGGACCAGCCGACGGTCCCCGTCTGCTTCATGGAGACGGTGTCGCCCATCTCGGTGGTGCCCTCGATCCGGGCCGACCGCACGGTGCCGGTCCTCTTCCGGATCTGCTGGAGCGCCGTCACCGAGCCGGCGTCGGCCACGCCTGCGCCCGTCGGCTTCCCCGCCGTACCGGAGCCGCCGCCTCCGCCGCTGCAGGCCGCCACCGACAGCAGGGCCGCCAGGGCGGCCCCCGTACCCACGCGCCGTGACGTGCTCGTCCTCATCCGGCCCGCCCACCCCTCGTCGTGATCCCCGTGGATCATCTCCTCCGGATACGAGGACGGGCCCCGCACCTCGAAAGGTTGCGGGGCCCGTTCACACAGTGCACGCGTACGACGCGGCTACCGGGTGAGCATGGTGGCTCAGACGGCGGCCGGGTCCTCCTCGACGAGGAGGTTGCGGGTGCGGTTGGCGTCCAGCGGGATGCCGGGGCCCATCGTGGTGGCCAGGGTGGCCTTCTTGATGTAGCGGCCCTTGGCGGCGGACGGCTTCAGACGGAGGATCTCGTCCAGCGCCGCTGCGTAGTTCTCCACCAGCTTGGTCTCGTCGAAGGAGACCTTGCCGATGATGAAGTGCAGGTTCGAGTGCTTGTCGACGCGGAACTCGATCTTGCCGCCCTTGATGTCGTTGACAGCCTTCACGACGTCGGGGGTGACGGTGCCGGTCTTCGGGTTCGGCATCAGACCACGCGGACCGAGCACGCGGCCCAGGCGGCCGACCTTGCCCATGAGGTCCGGGGTGGCGACGACGGCGTCGAAGTCCAGACGGCCCTTGGCCACCTCGTCGATGAGCTCGTCGGCGCCGACGATGTCGGCTCCGGCGGCTTCCGCGGCCGCAGCACGGTCACCGGTCGCGAAGACCAGGACCCGGGCGGTCTTGCCGGTGCCGTGCGGGAGGTTCACGGTGCCGCGGACCATCTGGTCGGCCTTGCGCGGGTCGACACCCAGCGCGAAGGCGACCTCGACGGTGCCGTCGAACTTCGTGGACGAGGTGTCCTTGGCGAGACGGACGGCCTCGAGCGGGGCGTAGGTACGCGCCCGGTCGACCTTGGCGTCCGCAGCGCGGAGGTTCTTGCTGCGCTTCACTTCTACTCCTGTGGTTTCAGAGTGTGGAGTCGTGGTGCGGACCAGCGCTTGGTCCTACCACTGAGGGCTACGGGGCTGAATCAGCCTTCGACCGTGATGCCCATGGAACGGGCGGTGCCGGCAATGATCTTCGACGCGGCGTCGAGGTCATTGGCGTTCAGGTCGGGGAGCTTCGTCGTGGCGATCTCGCGGACCTGGGCGGCCGTCAGCTTGGCGACCTTGGTCTTGTGCGGCTCGCCGGAGCCCTTGTCCACACCCGCGGCCTTGAGGATCAGCTTGGCGGCCGGCGGAGTCTTCGTGATGAAGGTGAAGGAGCGGTCCTCGTAGACCGTGATCTCCACCGGCACGACCATGCCACGCTGCGACTCGGTCGCGGCGTTGTAGGCCTTGCAGAACTCCATGATGTTGACGCCGTGCTGACCGAGCGCGGGGCCGACCGGCGGGGCCGGGTTCGCCGCACCGGCGTTGATCTGGAGCTTGATAAGCCCCGTGACCTTCTTCTTCTTGGGAGGCATTGCTCTCTCCGGGTCCTATGAGAGTGTTTCGCCGCCAATTCCGGTCATCCGGATGGAGGCATACCGCACAACGATAACGGGTATAGCTGTGCGACCAAAAACCCAGCAGGTCAGAGCGGCCGCGAAGCCCCTCTGACCTGCTGGGTAGGCATGTGTCCAGAAACCGGCGTAAGCGCTAGTTCTTCTGGATCTGGTCGAAGCTGAGCTCGACGGGGGTCTCGCGGCCGAAGATCTCGACGAGGCCCTTGACCTTCTTCGAGTCGGCGTTGATCTCGTTGATCGTGGCCTGCAGCGTGGCGAACGGGCCGTCGGTGACGGTGACCGAGTCGCCCACCTCGAAGTCCAGCACCTGGACCTCGACCTTGCGGGACGGAGCCGGCTTGCCCTCGGCCTCGGCGGCCTCGCGGGCGGCCTTCTCCTCGGCCTCCGGGGCGAGCATCTTGACGATCTCGTCCAGGGTCAGCGGGTACGGGTCGTAGGCGTTGCCCACGAAGCCGGTGACGCCCGGCGTGTTCCGCACGACGCCCCAGGACTCGTTCGTCAGGTCCATGCGCACCAGCACGTAGCCGGGGAGCTTGTTCTGCCGGACGTTCTTGCGCTCGCCGTTCTTGATCTGGACGATTTCCTCTTCAGGCACCTCGGCCTGATAGATGAACTCCTCCACGTTGAGCGAGACGGCGCGCTGCTCCAGGTTGGCCTTCACGCGCTTCTCGTAACCGGCGTACGTGTGGATGACGTACCACTCGCCGGGGAGGGTGCGCAGCTCGTCGCGCAGGGCGGTGACGGGGTCGACGGGGGCGGCCGGCCCGGCCTCTTCCTCGTCCGCTTCGTCCGCGCTCTCGTCGTCGGCCTCGGCCTCGACGGCCTCTTCGGCGACCTCGGCGTCTTCGTCGGCCTCGATCGTCTCGTCGGCGACGGCGTCCACAGCGGTCTCGGTGGCCTCGTCGGCCTCGGCCTGATCGGCCTTCTCGGAATCAGCAGCCTCAACGATGCCGAGCTCGTCCTTGGCGGACTCGAAGGCGCCAGCCTCGGGCTCGACGGCGTCGTTCAGGTTCGGGTCAGACACGATGGCTGCTTCTTCCTGGATACAAAGGGGTGGAACATGCGGTGGGGGCGCCGGTCGGACGCCTTCCGCCGGCTCAGCCGAAGACGTACTTGATGACCCGCGCGAACCCCATGTCAAGAACGGTAACAAGACCAATCATGACAACGACGAACACAATCACCACACTGGTGTATGTCGTCAGCTGGCTGCGAGTCGGCCAGACAACCTTACGGAGTTCGGCGACGATCTGGCGGTAGAACAGCGCGAGACGGCCCAGAGGACCCTTCTTGCCGCGCTTGCCGCCCTTCCGAGTCTTCTTGCTGGACTCGGGGGATTCATCCTCAGCATCAGGCATGTCGATGGAGCCCACGGCGTCCGTCACGCTTCTCACCTGATTCCGGGTCGTGGCCGTGCCGCGCCCGGTGGAGCCGCACGGCTGTGCAATGAAGTACGTACATGCGCACACATCCTGGCGAAGGAGTGTGTAGCAGGGCCGGAGGGACTTGAACCCCCAACCGCTGGTTTTGGAGACCAGTGCTCTACCAATTGAGCTACGACCCTTGGTGGTTTCCACCAACCTACCGCATCTTTCCCGGTGCCCGAGTGCGGAAACGGTGTGGCTGGTGAAGGCCAACGACAGGTGAGTGTACGTGCTCAGGGCCGCTGCGTCGAACAGACAACTACCGACCGGTCCTGCCCGGTTCCCGTCCGAGTCCTGTCCGGTCCCTGAAACCCGTGTGCCGGCGGGTTTTCCGGTCTGGGAGCATGGGGCCCATGAGCGCTGCAACTTCTCCGTCCGAGCGCCGGGTTTCCGCCCGCATCGGTGCGATCTCCGAGTCCGCGACCCTCGCCGTCGACGCCAAGGCCAAGGCCCTCAAGGCCGCCGGCCGTCCGGTGATCGGCTTCGGTGCCGGCGAGCCCGACTTCCCGACCCCCGGCTACATCGTCGACGCCGCGGTCGAGGCCTGCCGCAACCCGAAGTACCACCGCTACACCCCGGCCGGCGGGCTCCCCGAGCTCAAGGCCGCCATCGCAGAGAAGACGCTGCGGGACTCCGGCTACGAGGTCGACGCCGGCCAGATCCTGGTGACCAACGGCGGCAAGCAGGCCATCTACGAGGCCTTCGCGGCGATCCTCGACCCGGGCGACGAGGTCATCGTCCCCGCCCCGTACTGGACCACCTACCCCGAGTCGATCCGGCTCGCCGGCGGTGTCCCGATCGAGGTCGTCGCCGACGAGACCACCGGCTACCGGGTCTCGGTCGAGCAGCTGGAGGCCGCGCGCACGGAGAAGACCAAGGTCGTCCTCTTCGTCTCGCCGTCCAACCCGACCGGCGCCGTCTACAGCGAGGCCGACGCCGAGGCGATCGGCCGCTGGGCCGTCGAGCACGGCCTGTGGGTCATGACCGACGAGATCTACGAGCACCTCGTCTACGGCGACGCGACGTTCACCTCGCTCCCGGCGATCGTGCCGGAGCTGCGCGACAAGTGCATCGTCGTCAACGGCGTCGCCAAGACGTACGCGATGACCGGCTGGCGCGTGGGCTGGATCATCGGCCCCAAGGACGTCGTCAAGGCCGCGACCAACCTCCAGTCGCACGCCACCTCCAACGTCTCCAACGTGGCCCAGGTCGCCGCGCTGGCCGCGGTCTCCGGCCCACTGGACGCCGTCGCGGAGATGCGCACCGCCTTCGACCGCCGCCGCAACCTCATCGTGCGGATGCTCAACGAGATCGACGGCGTGCTCTGCCCGGAGCCCGAGGGCGCGTTCTACGCCTACCCGTCGGTGAAGGGGCTGCTCGGCAAGGAGATCCGCGGCAAGCGCCCGGCCGACTCGGTCGAGCTCGCCGCCCTCATCCTGGACGAGGCCGAGGTCGCCGTCGTCCCGGGCGAGGCCTTCGGCACCCCCGGCTACCTCCGCCTCTCCTACGCGCTGGGCGACGACGACCTCATCGAGGGCGTCTCCCGGCTCCAGAAGCTGCTGGGCGAGGCCAAGGCCTGAGAAGCCCGCGAATTGTGCCCCCGGCCGCCTCGGCCGGGGGCTCTTTTCGTCTCAGGCCCACTCCAAAGAGGAAAGCGGCTTCCGCTCCGGCCCGCCCGTGCGGCAGGATCTTCAAATGGAGCGTGATGTACGTCTGTTGCCCAAGGCCCACCTGCACCTGCACTTCACCGGGTCGATGCGGCCCACCACCCTGCTCGAACTCGCCGACAAGTACGGGGTCCACCTCCCCGACGCGCTGACCGGCGGCGAGCCGCCGAAGCTGCGGGCGACCGACGAGCGCGGCTGGTTCCGCTTCCAGCGGCTCTACGACATCGCCCGGTCCTGCCTGAGGTCCCCCGAGGACATCCACCGCCTGGTCCGCGAGAGCGCCCAGGAGGACGTCGCGGACGGTTCCGGCTGGCTGGAGATCCAGGTCGACCCCACCTCGTACGCCCCGCTGCTCGGCGGACTGATCCCGGCGATCGAGATCATCCTCGACGCGGTGGACAGCGCCGCCCGGGACACCGGTCTGGGGATGCGCGTGGTGATCGCCGCGAACCGGATGAAGCACCCGCTGGACGCCCGGACCCTGGCGCGGCTGGCCGTGCGGTACGCGGACCGGGGCGTCGTCGGCTTCGGGCTCTCCAACGACGAGCGGCGCGGGATGGCCCGTGACTTCGACCGGGCCTTCGCCATCGCCCGGGAGGGCGGCCTGCTGGCGGCCCCGCACGGCGGGGAGCTCGCGGGCGCCTCCAGCGTGCGCGACTGCCTGGACGACCTGGACGCCTCACGCATCGGCCACGGGGTCCGGGCGGCCGAGGATCCCCGGCTGCTGGAGCGGCTGGCCGAGCGCCAGGTGACCTGCGAGGTCTGCCCGTCCTCCAATGTGGCGCTCGGCGTCTACGAGAAGGCCGCCGATGTCCCCTTGCGCACTCTGTTCGACGCGGGGGTGCCGATGGCGCTGGGCGCGGACGACCCGCTGCTGTTCGGATCCCGGCTGGCCGCGCAGTACGAGCTGGTCCGCCGCGACCACGGGTTCACCGACGCGGAGCTGGCCGAGCTGGCCCGCCAGTCGGTACGCGGATCGGCGGCGCCCGTGGACGTACGGGACAAGCTGCTGTCCGGGATCGACGACTGGCTGGCTAGCTGATTCCGGCCAGCAGGGTGCGGGCGAGCGAGGCGG
The DNA here is from genome assembly GCF_000718135.1 of Streptomyces cyaneofuscatus. Classification (GTDB taxonomy): domain Bacteria; phylum Actinomycetota; class Actinomycetes; order Streptomycetales; family Streptomycetaceae; genus Streptomyces; species Streptomyces cyaneofuscatus. The sequence goes on from NZ_JOEM01000001.1 coordinate 692,813, forward strand.
CGAACGCGTCCAGTGGCTGCGGGGGCGTCCCGCCGGGGAGCGCGTCGTAGGCGAAGGCCCGCTGGGCGCAGGCGCCGAGCAGGAGTGAGGCGGCCGCGTAGGTGTCGGCGTCCGCTCGCACCCGGCCCGCGCGCTGTTCGGCGCGGAGGTACGCGTCGAGCCCCTGGATGGGCAGGTGGGGGCCGGCCCCGAGCTCCCGCAGCCCTTGTTCGTGGCGCCGCTTGAGCTGCGGTTCGGCGTACAGGGACGCGGCCATGGGGAACGTCTGCTCGTAGAAGAGCGCGGCCTGCCGGGCGACCTCGGTGAGGTTGGCCTCGACGCCGCCCTCCCCCGGGACCAGGTCCCCGAGCAGCCCCCCGAGCTTCGGCAGCCGCTCCTTGAGGACGGTCACGAAGAGCTCCTCCTTGCTGGGGAAGTACTTGTAGAGCGCCGCCTCCGAGCAGCCGGCCGCCCGCGCGATCTCCTTGGTGGTGGTCCGGGCGAGGCCGATGGAGCCCATCAGTTCGTGGGCGGCGTCGACGATGCGCACGCGGGCCGGCTTCGGCTCCATAAAGGGCTCTCCTGCGGCTTGACGGGTGGATGATCAGTCACTCACCTTAGAGGTGAGTGAACACCCACCCACCTGAGGAGGGCGCATGCGGCTGACGGTGTTCGGAGCGACCGGGGGTGTCGGCCGGGAGATCGTGGGCCAGGCGCTCGCGGCGGGCCACGAGGTGACGGTCGTGGTCCGCGACCCGGCGAGGCTCCCGGAGGCGTTCGACGCCCGGGCGCTGGGCGGGGCCGTGCCGCTGGACGACCCGGCGGCCGTGCGTGCGGCGGTGGCGGGGCGGGACGCGGTGCTCTCGGGGCTCGGCTCGCGCAGCCGGAAGGCGGACGGGGTCGCCGAGCGGCTGACCGGGCGGATCGTCGACGCGATGGAGGCCGAGGGGGTGCGCCGGCTAATGGTGGTGAGCGCGGTCCCGGTCGGGCCGGTACCGGCCGGTGAGCCCTTGGTGGACCGGCTGGCACGCAAGGCGATCGGCGCGGTTCTGGCGGACCTGTACGCGGACCTCGCACGGATGGAGGCGGCCCTGGAGCGCAGCGCCACGGACTGGACCTCCGTACGGCCTCCGAAGCTGACGGACGGGCCGTGCACGGGCGTCTACCGCGCGGTGGTGGGCGGCGCGCCCGTCAGCAGCCGGTCCATCTCCCGGGCCGATGTGGCGCACGCGATGCTCGGGCTGATCGACGACCCGGCGGCCGTGCGGCAGGGCGTGGGCATCGCCTACTGAGCTGCCTCATAAGGTCACGCGCACGCTTATAGGGTCACGTACACGCTTTACAGGGGCGCGCGCACGCTTACAGGGCGACGCCGACCGTCACCGGCTCGTTGACCAGGGTGACGCCGAAGGCCGCGTGGACCCCGGCGACGACCTCACGGGCCAGCGCGAGGAGGTCCTCGGTGGTGGCCTCGCCGCGGTTGGTGAGGGCGAGGGTGTGCTTGGTGGAGATCCGGGCCGGGCCGCTGCCGTACCCCTTGGTGAAGCCGGCCCGGTCGATCAGCCAGGCCGCCGAGGTCTTGGTGCGGCCGTCCCCGGCGGGGAACGCCGGGGGCGTCACGTCCGGGCCGAGGCGCTCGTGGACCCGCGCCAGGAAGTCCTGGAACGCGGCCTCGTCGAGGATCGGGTTGGTGAAGAAGGAGCCCGCGGACCAGGTGTCGTGGTCGTCCGGGTCCAGCACCATGCCCTTGCCGGCGCGCAGCTTCAGCACGGTCTCCCGGGCGGCGGATGCGGCGACGCGCTCGCCCTGCTCGACGCCCATGGCCCTGGCCGTCTCCGGATACGCGAGGGGCGCGGAGAGGCCGCCCGCCTCCTCCAGCTCGAAGCGGACCCGGAGCACCACGAAGCGGTCGGGCTCCGCCTTGAAGCGGCTGTGCCGGTACGAGAAGGAGCACTCCGCGTTCGGAAGGGTCACCGTCTCCCGGGTGTGCCGGTCGTAGGCGACGACCTCCGTGATGGTGGAGGACACCTCCTGCCCGTACGCCCCGACGTTCTGGATGGGCGTCGCGCCGGCCGAGCCGGGGATGCCGGCCAGGCACTCGATGCCCGCGAGGCCCGCCTCCACGGTCCGGGCGACGGCATCGGTCCAGACTTCCCCGGCCGCCAGCTCCAGCGACGTACCGGAGAGCGTGAACCCCTTGGTGGCGATCCGCAGCGCCGTGCCGTCGAAGCCCTTGTCGCCGATGACCAGGTTGGAGCCGCCGCCGATGACCAGCAGCGGGGTGCCGCTCGCGTCGGCCTCGGCCACGGCGGCGACCACCTCGGCGTCGGTGGTGGCCGTCAGGAGCCGGGTGGCGGGGCCGCCGAGCCGGAAGGTGGTCAGGGGGGCGAGGGGGGCATCGTGGAGTTCCTGCACGGGGACAAGAGTACGGTCCGTGGCTCCGCCGCTCGGGCGGGGCCACGGACCGTACAAGGTTCCGCGTGACCTGTAAGGCAGGCGCGAGGACCGGACAGCTTCCGCGTGACCCACAGGGGAGCGCGAAAGCCGTACAGCCGGCGCGTGGCCCTCAGGCGAGCCGGACGACGGCGCGGGACATGCCCAGCACCTTCTTGCCGTCGCACACGGCCACCAGGTCCACCCGGACCAGGTTGTCCTCCAGCTTGGCCGCGACCTTGCCGCTGACCTCGATCAGCGCGCCCTTGTCGTCGTTGGGCACGACGACCGGCTTGGTGAACCGCACCCCGTAGTCGACGACCGCGCCCGGGTCCCCGGCCCAGTCGGTGACCACGCGGATCGCCTCGGCCATGGTGAACATGCCGTGGGCGATCACATCCGGCAGCCCGACCTCGACCGCGAACTTCTCGTTCCAGTGGATCGGGTTGAAGTCGCCCGACGCACCGGCGTACCGCACGAGCGTCGCCCGCGTCACCGGGAACGACTGCGCGGGCAGCTCCGTACCGACCTCGACCGACCCGTAGGAGACCTTCGCCGTCATCACGCCTCCTCGGCGGCGCGTGCCACCAGCTTCGTGAGCGCCGTGACGACCAGCTCGCCGGCCTCGTCGTGCACCTCGCCGCGGATGTCGACGATGTCGTTGCCCGCCATGGACTTGATGGTCTCGATCGTGGAGGTGACCGTCAGCCGGTCCCCCGCCCGCACCGGACGCACGTAGGAGAACTTCTGGTCGCCGTGGACGACCCGGCTGTAGTCCAGGCCCAGCTGCGGGTCCTGGACGACCTCGCCGGCCGCCCGGTAGGTGATGGAGAAGACGAACGTGGGGGGCGCGATCACATCGGGGTGGCCGAGCGCGCGAGCCGCCTCCACGTCGACGTACGCCGGATGGGTGTCACCCACCGCCTCGGCGAACTCGCGGATCTTCTCCCGGCCTACCTCGTACGCCGGGGTGGGCGGATACGTCCGGCCCACGAAGGACTGGTCGAGCGCCATGAGCTCGCTACCTCCTGCTGGAAATGACGAATAAGGGCACGCCCCTGCGCGGGGGACCACCCCGGACAACGACACGAGGCCGCCCCCAGAGGGGACGGCCTCGTGTACGAGCCTGATTCAGCGCGTTTCGCGGTGCGCGGTGTGCGAGTTGCAGCGCGGGCAGTGCTTCTTCATCTCAAGACGGTCCGGGTTGTTACGCCGGTTCTTCTTGGTGATGTAGTTCCGCTCCTTGCACTCCACGCAGGCCAGCGTGATCTTCGGGCGGACGTCGGTGGCAGCCACGTGAGTGCTCCTTGGACGGACGATGGACGGATGAACGCATAAAAGAGTAGCCGATCGAAGGACCGACCCAACAATCGGCTACCGTTAGTAGCGGTGACCGGACTTGAACCGGTGACACAGCGATTATGAGCCGCTTGCTCTACCGACTGAGCTACACCGCTTTGATGATGAGTCCCCCCGCCGAAGCGGGGTTTCCCGATCACCAGAGCCCCAATGCGGAATCGAACCGCAGACCTTCTCCTTACCATGGAGACGCTCTACCGACTGAGCTATTGGGGCGAGCGAGGAAGACATTACACGCTCTCCGGCCGATCGCCCAAATCCGTTTCGGCCCCACGCTCCGGCCGCCGGTCCGGGCTCGCCCACACCCCCTGATCAGGCCTTGATCCAGCCCGTGTCCGCTTCCGGACGGGCCCCTTCCCCGCGTCGGCGCGGGGGTACCGGTACGACTAATGGGCTCTTCCCGGAAGCCGCCGTGCCACGCGTCGCGGACCCGGTCATGATCGACGGGACCACCTCCAGGCTCGACCGCTCCGCGCGGCCGTGCACCCCTCCCAGGAGCGCGATGCCCGACAGCCGGCCGCGGCGGCCCGACGACAGCGCACCCGACAGCGCCGAAGCGGCCACCACCGACCCCGCCCCCGCCCTCGTCCTGAGCGGCGCCCGCCTGACCGACGGCCGCGCCGTCGACGTACGCCTGAGCGGCAGCCGTATCGAGGCCGTCGGCACCGCGGGCAGCCTCACCGCCCGGGGCCCCCGCATCGACCTGCGCGGCTACCTCCTGCTCCCCGCCCCGGCCGAGCCCCACGCCCACGGCGACACCGCCCTCACCGCCGATGGCGTCGGACCCGCCTCCGACCACCCCGAGGACATCCAGCGCCGCGCCACCGAGGCCGCCCTCCTCCAGCTCGGCCACGGCGCCACCGCCCTGCGCGCCCACGTCCGCATCGGCGACGTCCCGGGCCTCGCCGCGCTGGAGGCCGTCCTGCAGGCCCGGCGGGCCCTGCGCGGCCTGGCCGACCTGACCGCGGTCGCCGTCCCCCGCCTGCTCACCGGCATCGCCGGGGCCGACGGCCTCGCCATGCTCCGCGACGCCGTGAAGATGGGCGCCACGGTCGTCGGCGGCTGCCCCGACCTGGACCCCGACCCCACCGGCTACACCGCGGCCGTCCTGGAGGTCGCCGCCGAACACGGCCGTCCCGTCGACCTGCACACCGACGGCGACGACCCGGCCCGCCTCGCCCGCCTAGCCGCCATGGCCGGGGGCCTGCGCCCCGGCGTCACCCTCGGCCCCTGCGCCGGCCTCGCCCACCTCCCCCTGGAGACCGCGAGCCGGGCCGCCGACCAGCTGGCCGCCGCCGGGGTCACCGTCGTCTGCCTCCCCCAGGGGAGCTGTACGGTCTCAGAACGCCGCACGACCGCCCCCGTACGACTCCTGCGCTCCGCGGGCGTACGCGTGGCGGCGGGCAGCGGCGCACTGCGCGACACGGCCAACCCCGTGGGCCGCGGCGACCCGCTGGAGGCGGCGTACCTCCTCGCCTCGCAGCACGGCCTGCGCCCCGAACACGCCTACGCCGCGGTCTCCACCACCGCCCGCGCCGCCCTCGGTCTGCCCGACGTCCGCGTGGAGGCGGGCTTCCCGGCCGAACTCCTCGCCGTACGCGGTGAACAGCTCTCCGCCGCGCTCTCCCTCGCCTACAGCCGGATCGTCATCCATCGCGGCCGGATCGTCGCGCGCACCAGCGCCGTACGCGAGTACTGCGACTCCGACCCCGACGCGATCGCCGGCCCCGATCTCCCCCGCCAGGGGCGACCCGACTCCGGTGGCGGGCCGGGGAGCTGAGCACACGGCGGCCGTCGGGCGTACGGTCGGAGGTATGCGCATTGTCATCGCAGGTGGACACGGACAGATCGCACTGCGGCTGGAGCGGCTGCTCGCCGCACGCGGGGATGAAGCCGTCGGGATCATCCGCAACCCCCAACAGAGTCAGGACCTCACCGATATCGGCGCCGAACCCGCCGTGCTGGACCTCGAATCGGCCTCCGTGGAGGAGACCGCGGAGGTGCTGCGCGGGGCCGACGCGGCCGTCTTCGCGGCGGGCGCCGGACCGAACAGCGGCACCGCCCGCAAGGACACCGTCGACCGGGGCGCCGCCGTCCTCTTCGCCGACGCGGCCCAAGCCGCGGGCGTACGCCGGTACATCGTCGTCTCCTCCATGGGCGCCGACCCCGACCACCCCGGCGACGAGGTGTTCGACGTCTACCTGAGGGCGAAGGGCGCGGCGGACGCCGACGTACGCTCCCGCTCCGCGCTCGACTGGACGATCCTGCGCCCCGGGATGCTCACCAACGACGCGGGCAACGGACAGATCCAGCTCGCCGCGAAGACCGGGCGCGGCCCGATCCCGCGCGACGACGTCGCGGCGACGATCCTGGAGCTGCTGGACACCCCGGCGACGGCGGGTCTGACCCTTGAGGTCATCTCGGGGAACGTGCCGGTCACGGTGGCCGTGAAGGACGTCGCGGGCAACTGACGGAGCGGCCGACCACTGCCGGAAACTGTCGTGAACGAGGAAGCCCCCGACCAGAAGGACTGGTCGGGGGCTTCGTTCGCGTGGCGGCGCCAGGGTTCGAACCTGGGTAGGCTGAGCCGGCAGATTTACAGTCTGCTCCCTTTGGCCACTCGGGCACACCGCCTCGAACGACGCGTCGGATCTCCACTGGTGAGCTCCTTGGCGACGACGTAAACAATACCTGATGGCCAGGGGTGCTCCGCCACCTCATTGATCAGCAGCCGGACGGTGCGGCGGTGGCTAGGCTTTGCGCTGTATCCCACGCACATTCGACGCAAGGAGCCACACGTCATGGCCGACTCCAGTTTCGACATCGTCTCGAAGGTCGAGCGGCAGGAGGTCGACAACGCCCTCAACCAGGCCGCCAAGGAGATCTCCCAGCGTTACGACTTCAAGGGCACGGGCGCCTCGATCTCGTGGTCCGGCGAGAAGATCCTGATGGAGGCGAACGGCGAGGAGCGGGTCAAGGCGATCCTCGACATCTTCCAGTCCAAGCTGGTCAAGCGGGGCATCTCGCTGAAGTCGCTGGACGCCGGTGAGCCGCAGCTCTCCGGCAAGGAGTACAAGATCTTCGCCACCATCGAGGAGGGCATCTCCCAGGAGAACGCCAAGAAGGTGGCGAAGATCATCCGCGACGAGGGTCCCAAGGGCGTCAAGGCCCAGGTCCAGGGTGACGAGCTGCGCGTCAGCTCGAAGAGCCGGGACGACCTTCAGGCCGTGCAGGCGCTGCTGAAGGAGAAGGACCTCGACTTCGCCATCCAGTACGTGAACTACCGGTAGCCGGTAGGACGACTCGTGAGCGAGAAGGGGCACGCCGTCGGGGGCGATCTCGACGGGGTGCCTCTCCGCGTTCATGGGGGTGCGCCCGAATCCGGTGCGCCTGGCTCCGTGTCCGAAAACCGCCGGTGGTGGGGGCGGGGTGCGGAGCAGACTGGCCGGTGCGGGCCCGGGTTCGCCAGGTCCGCGGTCCGTGTCGGTAAGGGAAGTGAGCGGTCGTGACGACGGTGTACACGCGGGTGGCCAGTCCGCTGGGCGAGTTGCTGCTGGTGGGCGAGTCGGACGGGACGGCCGAGGGGCTGCGGCTGGTGTCGCTGTCCGTGCCCGGGCAGAAGGGCGGCGCCGTCGTCCAGGACGGCTGGCTCCGGGCGCCCGAGCTGTTCGCCTGGGTCGTCGCGCAGTTGGAGGCGTACTTCGCGGGTCGGTCGACGCGGTTCGACGTGCCGGTCGCGGAGGGCGTGGGTACGGAGTTCCAGCGGCGCGTCTGGGAGGTGGTCGAGTCCATCCCGTACGGGCGGACCCTGTCGTACGGGGAGGTCGCCGCGCGGGTCGGGGCCTCGGGCGCGGGGGTGCGGGCGGTGGGGACGGCGATCGGGCGCAACCCGCTGCTGGTCGTGCGGCCGTGCCACCGGGTGATCGGCGCGGACGGGGCGCTGCGGGGGTACGCGGGTGGCCTGGAGCGCAAGCAGTTGTTGCTGGGGCTCGAAGGAGCCGCGTGCGCTTCGGGTGTGCGGGCCGGCGGCTGAAGGTGGCGTGACGGATGGTCTCGCGTGGGGTTCCGGCGGCGTCGGGCGGGCTGTTCCCCCGGCCCCGGCAGGTGGTCGCGCCGGGTGCCGTGCACGTACCGGACTGGCTCCCGGTGGAGCGGCGGCGGGAGTTGGTGTCGGCGTGCCGGGATTGGGCGCGGGGGCCGGTTCCGCTGCGGCACACGGTGTTGCCGGGCGGCGGCGTGATGTCGGTGCGGACGGTGTGCCTGGGCTGGCACTGGCAGCCGTACCGCTACACCCGTACCGCCGACGATGTGAACGGTGCCCCGGTGGCCCCGCTGCCGCGGTGGCTGGTCGCGCTGGGGCGTGCGGCGGTGGCGGAGGCGTACGAGGACGAGGGTGCGGCGGAGGCGTTCACTCCGGACACCGCGCTGATCAACTTCTACGACGACGCGGCGCGGATGGGCATGCACCAGGACAAGGAGGAGCGGTCGGGCGCTCCCGTCGTGTCGTTGAGCATCGGGGCGACGTGCGTGTTCCGCTTCGGGAACCCTGAGAGTCGCGGGCAGCCCTACACGGACGTGGAGTTGGTCTCCGGGGACCTCTTCGTCTTCGGCGGCCCGTCGCGCTTCGCGTTCCACGGGGTGCCGAAGGTGTACGCCGGATCGGCCGACCCGGATGCGGGGATGCGGGCCGGCCGGCTGAATGTGACGTTGCGGGAGACAGGGCTGCGCTGAGCGGCGTTCGCGGTCAGCGGCGTTCGCGGGAGTTGCCGAAGAGCAGCCGGTAGAGGATCAGCAGGACCAGGGAGCCGGCGATGGCGGCGATCCAGGTCGCGGTGTCGTAGAAGTCGTTGCTGATGGGACGGTCGAGGAACTGGCTGGAGAGCCAGCCTCCGACGAAGGCACCGGCGACGCCGATGATGGTGGTCCCGATGATGCCGCCCGGGTCACGGCCCGGGAGCAGGATTTTGGCTATGACTCCGGCGAGCAGCCCAAGAATGATCCAACCGACAATGCTCATGTCGCTGCTCCTACCCTCTGCCTGGTCTTGGGACACAAGACGCAGCGAGCAGGTGTTCGGTTGCTGACCGGCTGCTTCCCGGCTCCTAGCGAGCGGCGAACGGCTGGTCCGTGCGGACGATCTCCTTGCCGAAGGGCAGGAGCGAGACCGGGATCAGCTTGAAGTTGGCGATGCCCAGGGGGATGCCGATGATCGTGATGCAGAGGGCGATGCCGGTGGTGATGTGGCCGAGGGCGAGCCACCATCCGGCGAGGACCAGCCAGAGGACGTTGCCGACGCAGGAGGGCGATCCGGCGTCCCTGCGGTCGACGACGGTGTAGCCGAAGGGCCAGAGCGCGTACACCCCGATCCTGAAGGCGGCGACGCCGAACGGGATGCCGATGATGGTGATGCAGAGCAGAACGCCTGCGAGGAGATAGCCGAGGAACATCCAGAGGCCGCACAGGACGAGCCAGATGATGTTCAGGATGGTGTTCATGGGCGGCGACCTGCCATCTGTTCCAGTCGGGAGATGCGCTCCGCCATCGGCGGATGGGTGGAGAACATCCTGGCCATCCCCTGTCCGGGACGGAAGGGGTTCGCGATCATCATGTGGCTCGCGGTCTCGATCCTGGGCTCCGGGGGCAGCGGGAGCTGTTTCGTTCCTGCGTCGAGTTTGCGCAGGGCGCTGGCGAGGGCGAGTGGATCCCCGGTGAGCTGCGCTCCGGAGGCGTCGGCCTCGTACTCGCGGGAACGGCTGACCGCGAGCTGGATGACGGAGGCGGCGAGCGGCCCCAGGATCATGATCAGGAGCATACCCAGGAGGCCGGGGCCTTCATCGTCGTTGGAGCGGCCGATGGGGATGAGCCAGGCGAAGTTGACCAGGAACATGACGACGGAGGCGAGGGCTCCGGCGACGGAGGAGATGAGGATGTCCCGGTTGTAGACGTGGCTGAGCTCGTGGCCCAGGACCCCGCGCAGCTCCCGCTCGTCGAGGATCTGGAGGATGCCCTCGGTGCAGCAGACGGCCGCGTTGCGCGGATTACGGCCGGTGGCGAAGGCGTTGGGCGCCTGGGTCGGGGAGATGTACAGGCGGGGCATCGGCTGGCGGGCCGCGGTGGAGAGCTCGCGGACGATCCGGTAGAGCTGTGGCGCCTCGAATTCGCTGACGGGGCGGGCCCGCATCGCCCGCAGGGCCAGCTTGTCGCTGTTCCAGTAGGCGTAGGCGTTGGTGCCGACGGCCACGACGAGGGCGATGACGAGGCCCGTACGTCCGAAGAAGCTGCCGATGATGATGATGAGTGCGGACAGGCCCCCGAGGAGTACGGCGGTTTTCAGCCCGTTGTGCCGGCGGTGCACGGTACGCCCTCCAAGTGGTGCAGCAGGGGAACCCTTTGCATGGTGGTGCTCCACTCCCCCAGTGGAGCCTCCCGTACTGGTCAACGCCAGGCGAGGGGAGCTAGTTCCCTTGTGCGTGCGGCCGGAGGGCGGGGCCGTTCCGGCGTGATCCGGCCGGTTCCGGATCCTGGCCCGTACGGCATGGCACTGGGCCGTACGGGTGGCGGGGCGTGCGTGCGTCAGCGCTCGACGGGCAGAGGGCTCAGCGCTGCACGGGCAGCTTGGCGAGAGAGACGGCCTCGGGGTCCGGTTCGACCTCGCTGGTGCAGTGCGCGCAGCGGGAGGCGACGGCGGGGATCGCGCTGAAGCAGCGCGGGCAGTCGCGGAGGGCGGCCTTGATGTCGACCTCCTCCTCCTTGGTGAAGCGGTTCTGCACCTTGGCCATGGGGACGACGACGCAGAAGTAGAGGACCGCGGCGGTGATGATGAAGGCGATCGCGGCCGCGAGGAACTTCCCGTACGGGAAGATCGCGCCCTGGACGGCGAACTCCGCTGTGCTGAAGTCTCCGACCGAGCCGGTGGCGAGGCCGATCAGCGGGGTGATGAAGGCGGTGCTGAAGCCGGTGACGACGGCGGTGAAGGCTGCTCCGACGGCGAGGCCGATCGCCATCGAGATGACGTTTCCGCGCAGGATGAAGTCCTTGAACCCGTTCAGCACTGCTCTCTCTCCTCTATGGATTTCGTACGTCTTCGCCCTGTACGTGACGTATGCAGCCACGACCTTGCCCTGTGGCGGCCGCCCTGGGCAAACCGATCTTCCGCCTCCGAAGGGCGTCAGAAGAGGTTGACGGCGGCGAACCTCAGGACCAGTTGCGGGGCCCCGGAGAGGAGGATGCCGACGGCCGTGGTGAGGACGATCGCCGTGGTGAGCGGGGCGGGGGCCCGGAATCGGTGCGGTGTTCCGGAGGCAGGTGTTCCGGTGGTCGCGGCCGCGGTTTCCGGGCTCCTGAAGAGGATCGCGGTCCACTGGAGGTAGTAGTAGAGGGCGATCACCACGTTGACGGCCATGACGACGGCGAGCCAGCCGAGCCCCGCGTCGACGGCCGCCGAGAAGACGGTGACCTTGGCGAAGAGCCCGATGATGCCGGGCGGCAGTCCGGCCAGGCAGAGCAGGAAGAAGCCGAGCGCGAGGGCGGCGAGGGGGCGGGTGGCGTACAGGGCCCGGTAGTCGGCGATGCGGTTGCCTGGTTCCGTACGGGCGACGAGGGCCGCGACGGCGAAAGCGCCGAGGTTCACGACGGCGTACATGAGGGCGTACGCGATGGTGGAGCCGATCTGTTCGTCGCTGGAGTACGCGGCGGCGGCGATCGGGACGAGCAGATAGCCGGCCTGGGCGACGGAGGACCAGGCGAGGAGCCGGACGGCGCTGCGGGCGCGGTCGGCCTTCTGGCGGAGCGCCGCGACGTTGCCGACGGTCATGGTGAGGGCGGCCAGGACGGCTACCGCCGGGCCCCAGACGTCGGCATAAGAGGGGAACGCGATGACGGTGACGAGGATGAGGCCCGAGAAGCCGACGGTCTTCCCGACGACGGAGAGATAGGCGGCGATCGGGAGGGGGGCGCCCACATAGGTGTCGGGGACCCAGAAGTGGAAGGGGGCCGCGGCGGTCTTGAAGGCGAAGCCGACCAGGGTGAGGACGACACCGGTCTTGGCGAGGGTGTCGAGCACCGGGGGTACGTCGTCCAGGTGGGCGGCGATCTCGGTGAGGTGCAGGGTGCCCGTCGTCGCGTACACGAAGCTGACGCCGAGAAGCATGACGGCGGTGGCGACGACGGAGGAGAGGAAGAACTTGAGCGCGGCCTCGGAGGAGCGCCGGTCACCGCGTTTGATGCCCACCAGGGCGAAGGCGGGCAGCGAGGCGACTTCCAGGGCGACGACGAGGGTGGCGAGGTCGCGGGAGGCGGGCAGGAGGGCCGCGCCCGCCGCGGAGGCGAGGAGCAGGAACCAGTACTCGCCCGCCGGGAGCTTCCGCGTGTCGTCGAGGGAGAGCAGCGCGGTGAGGAACGCCCCTCCCAGGACGAGGGCCTGGATCACCAGGGTGAAGTGGTCGGCGGTGTAGCTGCACGCCTGGGCGCCGGTGGTGACGCAGAAGGTGGAGCGGTCGCCGGCGCGCAGCGGGATGAGGAGGGCGAGGGCGGCGGCGAGCGCGGTGAGGGTTCCGTAGCCGAGGAGCTTCTTGCGGTGCCCGGGGAGGAAGAGGTCGGCGACGAGCACGAGCAGGGCGGCCAGCGCGGTGAGGGTGGGGGGCGCGATGGCGAGCCAGTCGATGGACTGGACGACGCTGGGGGCGGTGCCGGCCGCCGCAGTGAGGGCGCCCGGGGCGGTGCTGAGGTCCGCGGTCACGGCTTGCCTCCTGCGAGGAGCTTCTGCACGGCCGGATCGGTGAGGCCGAGGAGGATCGCGGGCCAGAGTCCGGCGAGGACGGTGAGGGCGGCGAGCGGGGTCCAGGCGGCGGCTTCGTACGTCTGGATGTCGGCGAGCTGCGGGGGGCTTCCGGCGGCCGTGGGCCGCCCGGGGCCGTCCGCCGGGGGCGGGGTCCGGTCGTCGGGCGAGAGCTGGGAGTGGGGCGTGTGCTCGCCCATGCAGACGCGGCGGACCACGATGAGCATGTACGCGGCGGTGAGCAGGGTGCCGAACGCGCCGATGGCCATGAAGGTGCGGAACGCCGGGCGGCTGAGGCCCTCGGCGGGGCTGTAGGCGCCGAACAGGGTGAGCATCTCGCCCCAGAATCCGGCGAGTCCGGGCAGGCCGAGCGAGGCGACTGCGGCGAAGGCCAGCAGGGCGCCGAGGCGGGGCGCCCGGCCGTAGAGGGCGGCTCCGGTGGCACCGGCGAGGGTGTCCAGGTCGGCGGTGCCGTAACGGTCCTTGATGGCACCGACCAGGAAGAACAGCAGGCCGGTGATGAGGCCGTGGGCGATGTTGGCGAAGAGCGCGCCGTTGACCCCGGTGGGGGTCATGGTGGCGATGCCGAGGAGCACGAAGCCCATGTGGCCGACGGAGGAGTACGCGATGAGCCGCTTGAGGTCGCCCTTGGCGCCGTTGCGGGCGAGGGCCAGGCAGGCGAGCGACCCGTAGACGATGCCGACGACGGCGAACGCGGCGAGGTAGGGCGCGAAGGTGCGCATGCCGTCGGGCACGATGGGGAGCAGGATCCGGACGAATCCGTACGTTCCCATCTTCAGCAGGACGCCCGCGAGGAGCACCGAACCGACGGTGGGCGCGGCGGTGTGGGCGTCGGGGAGCCAGCTGTGCAGCGGCCACATCGGGGTCTTCACGGCGAGCCCGACGCCGATCGCGAGAACGGCGATGACCTGCACGGATGTGGTGAGGCCACGGCCGTTGTCAGTGGCGAGTGCCACCATGTCGAAGGTGCCGCTCTTCAGCCCGATGAGGAGCAGGCCCAGCAGCATGACGACCGAGCCCAGCAGCGTGTAGAGGATGAACTTCCAGGCGGCGGCGCGCCGTTGGTCACCGCCCCAGCGGGCGATGAGGAAGTACATCGGGATGAGGACCATCTCGAAGGCGAGGAAGAAGAGCAGCAGGTCGAGGACGGCGAAGGTGGCGAGGGTGCCGGATTCCAGGACGAGGACGAGGGCGATGAACGCCTTCGGTGAGGGGCCCGCAGGCAGCTTGAAGTAGCTGTACAGCGCGCAGAGGAAGGTCAGCAGCGCGGTCAGCAGGAGGAGGGGGAGCGAGATGCCGTCGATGCCGAGGTGGATGCGGACGCCGAGCGCCGGGATCCAGCTGATGTCGGTGGTCGCCTGCATCGTGGCGGGCTGGTCGTGGTCGAAGCCGGTGGCCAGGACGATCGCGGCGATGAGCACGGCGCCGGTCACGGTCACGCCGTGGCGGAGCACGGCCTGGTCGGGGTTCTTGCCCCTGAGCCCGGGCGGGGCGGGGAGCAGCGCCGCGACGGCGCCCAGGAGCGGGGCGACGACGATGAACGCGAGAAGGAACTGCATCACGGACGGGCTGATATCCATCACGGTCACGACCCCGCGTTGACGTTGGCGAAGACGACGGCGGCGATCGCCAGGACGAGGGAACCGGCGAGCAGGACGCTGAGGTAGGTCTGCACGTTTCCGGTCTGGGCGCGGCGTACGGCGGTGCCGAGGAGCCGGGTGGCGGCGCCCGATCCGTCGACGTAGGTGTCGACGACCGTGCGGTCCAGGAAGCGCACGAGACGGGCGGCCTGCTGGACGGGCCGGACGAACACCGCCGTGTACAGGGCGTCGAGGTGGAAGCCGGTGACCGCGTGGCGGTGGAGCGGGCCCAGGAGGAGGCGTCCGGGGTCGGCCGGGTCGGCGGCGTCCGCGATGGTGCCGTAGGCGGCGGTGTGGGACGTCATGGCCTCGGCTTCGACGAGGGCGGGTTCGGCGCCGGGGTGGGCGGCCACGGCACCGATGGGGGTACGGGCGGCGAGCGCCGTGGTGTGGCGCCAGGCGCCGTAGGTGACAAGGCCGCCGACGAGGCCGACGCCGGTGGAGAGGACGGCCGTGGTGAGGGACGGGGTGAGGGCGTGTCCGTCGAACCAGTCGCCGATCACGCCCGCGGTGAGGCCGAAGGCGATGGTGGGGACGGCCAGGACCCACAGGACGGAGGTCATGGCGAGCGGCTGGCGGCCGTGGTCGGGGACTTCGGCGCCGCGTCCCTTGAAGGCGAGGAGCCAGAAGCGGGTGGCGTAGGCGGCGGTGAGGGCGGCGGCGAGCAGCCCGGCGACGAGGATCGTCCAGCCCGCGGCTGCGGGGGCGACGGTCCGGTCCCCCATGGCGGTGTGCTCGGCGGCGACGAGGACGGCTTCCTTGGAGAAGAAGCCGGCGAACGGCGGGATGGCGGCGAGCGCGAGGAGGGCGACGGTCATCGTCCAGTAGGCGTCGGGGATCCGGCGCGCGAGGCCGCCCATGCGGGACATGGCGGCGAGTGAGTTGGTGCCGGCGGCATGGATGACGACGCCGGCCGCGAGGAAGAGGACCGCTTTGAACGCACCGTGCGAGATCAGGTGGAAGACGGCGGCACCACGGTCGCCGACGGCCAGGGCGCCGGACATGTAGCCGAGCTGACCGATCGTCGAGTAGGCGAGGACGCGTTTGATGTCGTCCTGGGCGAGGGCGGCGAGTCCGGAGCCGATCATCGTCACGGCCGCCATCACGGCGAGGACGACCAGGGCCGCGCCGGAGGCGGCGAAGACGGGGAGCAGCCGGGCCACGAAGTAGATCCCGGCGGCGACCATCGTCGCGGCGTGGATGAGCGCGGAGACGGGGGTGGGACCGGCCATCGCGTCGGGCAGCCAGGTGTGCAGGGGGAACTGGGCGGACTTCCCGGCGACGCCCGCGAGGAGCAGCAGGGCGATGAGGGTGGGGTGGTCCAGGCCGCCGTTGGTGACGGCCGCGAGGATCTTGGTGATCCGGAAGCTGCCGGTGTCGGCGGCCAGGGCGAACAGCCCGATCAGGAAGGGGACGTCACCGAGCTTGGTGACGAGGAACGCCTTCAGGGACGCGGCGCGGGCTTCGGGCGTCTCCCAGTAGTGGCCGACCAGGAAGTACGAGCAGATGCCCATGATCTCCCAGCCGACCAGGAGCACCATGAGGTCGCCGGAGTAGACGACGAGCAGCATCGCGGAGGTGAAGAGGGAGACCAGGGCCGCGTAGGAGGGGTAGCGGGCGTCGTCGCGGAGGTAGGCCGTGGAGTAGAGCTGTACGCAGGTGGCGACGACGGTGACGAGGACGGCGACCAGTACGGCGAAGCCGTCCAGGTGCAGCGCCAGGTCGATGGGGACCGACCCGGTGGGGGTGAGCTGGGTCGCGGCGTCGATGGCACGGCCGCCGCCCTGGCGGACGGCGACGATCACGGCGACGACGGCCGCGGTGAGCGTCGGCAGGATCGCCAGGGGGCGGACGAAGCCGGGGGCCGTGCGGCCGAGCGCGAGGCCGGCGACGGCTCCGAGGAAGGGGAGGAGCGGGACGAGGGCGGCGAGGGTCGTCGTGGTCACGAGGTGGCCTCTGCGTTCGTGGTGGTCCCTGCGTTCGTGCTCTTCCCTGCCGGTTCGGCGCGGCGGTGGGGCTGGGCGTCGGCGCTGACGCTCGCTGCGTCGGCGGCGTCGGCCGCGTCGATCTCTGCGTCGGCCTCGTCGGTCTCGGCGGTGTCGCGGAGCCGGTCGATGTCGGAGGAGCCGCGGTTGCGGTAGACGGCGAGGACGATCGCGAGGCCGATGCCGATCTCGGCGGCGGCGATGGCGATGGTGAAGAGGGTGAGGGCCTGGCCGGAGTGGAGGGTGTCGCGGAGCCAGACGTCGAAGGCGACGAGGTTGAGGTTGACCGCGTTGAGCATCAGCTCGACGGACATCAGGACCAGGATCGCGTTGCGGCGGGCGAGGACGCCGTAGAGGCCGGTGCAGAAGAGGAGGGCGGCGAGTACGGCGGGATAGGCGAGGTGCATCAGCTCTGTCCCTCCTTGCCGGGGCCTTCGCCCTTGCTCCGGCCCTGGTCGCGTCGGGCGGCGGTGTCCGGGGCGGACCGGACCGCCGCGTCCGTGTCGTGCTTGCGGGACAGGACGATGGCGCCGACGAGGGCGGCGAGCAGCAGGACGGAGAGCGCCTCGAACGGGAGGACCCAGTTCCGGAAGAGGAAGGCTCCGGTGACGGCGGTGGAGCCCTGGGCCGGTCCTTCGAGGTCGATCCAGGTCGTACGGAAGGCGTCCACGACGATCCAGACGAGCGCCGCCGCCGCGGCGAGGGCGACGCCCAGGGCGACCCACCGGTTGCCGGAGTCGGCGTCCGGGGAGCGGCCGATGGGGGCCCGGGTGAGCATCAGGCCGAAGAGAAGGAGGACGACGATGGAACCGACGTAGATCAGTACCTGCACCCAGGCGATGAACTCGGCGGTGAGCAGGAGGTACTCGACGGCCAGTCCGCCGAGCGCCACGACGAGCCAGAGGGCGGCGTGCACCAGCTGCCTGGTCGTGACGGTGATGACGGCGGCACCGAGGGTGGCGAGGCCGACCAGGACGAACGCGATCTCGACACCGGTCGGGGAGAGGAAGCCCGGGTGGTCGGCGACGGCTGCGGCCAAGGGCGATGCGATGGAGTGCGTCATGGGGTTCCTCCTTCCTCGCTCTGCGGGGCCTGCGGGGCTTGCTGCGCGGCGAGTTTGTCGGCCGTCTTGCGGGCGGCGGCGATCTCCTTCGGCTCCTCCGCCCCGGGGTCGAGCGCGGGCGGCTCCGGCACGGTCCACATCCACTCGCGGAGCTTGTCCCGCTCATGGGTGAGCTCGTGGATGTCGGTCTCCGCGTACTCGAATTCGGGCGACCAGAAGAGGGCGTCGAAGGGGCAGACCTCGATGCAGATACCGCAGTACATGCAGAGGGAGAAGTCGATGGCGAAGCGGTCGAGGACGTTGCGGCTGCGTTCGCGCCCGCCGGGCGCGGCAGGCGGCACCGTCTCCTTGTGGGAGTCGATGTAGATGCACCAGTCGGGGCACTCACGGGCGCAGAGCATGCAGACCGTGCAGTTCTCCTCGAACAGCCCGATGACGCCCCGGGAGCGGGGCGGGAGTTCGGGCTGGGTGTCGGGGTACTGCGCGGTGACGGTCTTCTTCGTCATCGTGCGCAGGGTGACGGCGAGGCCCTTGGCGAGGCCTGAACCGGGGATCGGGGGCATCAGTTGATCGCCACCTTCACGATGCCGGTGAGCGCGATCTGCGCGAGGGCGAGGGGGACGAGGGTGGTCCAGGCGAGCTTCTGCAACTGGTCCTCACGCAGACGCGGGTAGCTGACGCGCAGCCAGATGACGACGAACGCGAGGAGGGCGGTCTTGAGGAGGGTCCAGAGCCAGCCGAGTCCGTCGGCTCCGAAGGGGCCGTGCCAGCCGCCGAGGAAGAGGACGGTGGTCAGGGCGCAGAGGATGACGATGCCCGCGTACTCGGCGAGGAGGAACAGGGCGAAGCGCAGCCCGGTGTACTCGGTGTACGCGCCGAAGATGATCTCGGAGTCGGCGACCGGCATGTCGAAGGGCGGGCGCTGGAGTTCGGCGAGGCCGGCGACGAAGAAGACCAGGGCGCCGACGATCTGCCAGGGCAGCCACCACCACGCGAAGGCGTCGAGGATGCCGGTGAGCGAAACCGTGCCGGCCGCCATGGCGACGGAGGCGGCGGCGAGGAGCATCGGGAGTTCGTAGGAGAGGAGCTGGGCGGCGGTGCGGAGGCCGCCGAGGAGGGAGAACTTGTTGGCCGAGGCCCAGCCGGCCATGAGCGAGCCGAGGACGCCGATGCCCATGACGGCCAGCACGAAGAAGATGCCCGCGTCGACGACCTGGCCGACCGCGCCGTCGCCGGGGCCGACGGGGATGGCCACGAGGACGAGGAGGTACGGGAGGAGGGCGACGGCGGGGGCGAGCTGGAAGACGCGGCGGTCGGCGGCGGCCGGGACCACGTCCTCTTTCTGCGCGAACTTCACGCCGTCCGCGACGAGCTGGGCCCAGCCGTGGAAGCCGCCCGCGTACATGGGGCCGAGGCGGCCCTGCATGTGGGCCATCACCTTGTGTTCGGTCTGGCCCACGAGGAGGGGGGCGACCAGGAACACGACGAAGACGATGGCCAGGCGGAGGGCGACATCGGACACGTCGTTCACTCGGTATCGCCTCCGGCGGGGTGGTCGGGGTGGTCGGGGTCGGGCTGGGGCTTGGACTGGGGCTGGGACTGGGGCTGGGACTCAGGTTCGGGCTCGGTGGGGTCGGGGGTGGGGCCGCTGCGCGGGGCTTCTCCCCTACCCGCCCCTTCCCGAACCGGGGGCTCCGCCCCCGAACCCCCGCTCCTCGAACGTCGGAGGGGCTGAGAAGGGGCATCCGGGTCGTCGAACGCCGGCTGGGCGTCGTGCCAGGGGGCGTCCGTGGCGCGGGTGCGCTGACTCGCCGAGCCCTGGGAGGCCGAGCGGGAGCGGCGCGGCGGGCGCGGCGCTTCGGCCTCGGGGGCCTGCTGCTGGCTCGCCGAACCGTCGGCCGCCGAGCGGGAGCGGCGCGGGCGGTCGGGCCGGGGCGATCCGGCCGGTACGTCGCCGGGCGACGCGCCCCCCGGAGGCGTGGACCCGGGCGGGGGCTGTACGGCCTCCGGCGAGGCCTCGCCCGACGGTCCGGACGCGGGGCCCCCGGGCGCCGGCGGGTCCGTCTGCGGGCGTTGCGCTGCTGAGCCCTCGGTCGCCGAGCGGGTGCGGCGGGGTGGGCGGTCGGTGGCCGTCGCCGCCGGGCGGGCTGCGCGGCCCGGGCGAGCCGTGGCAGGGGGGAGCTGGCCCTTGAGGGGGCCCCATTCGTTCGGGTCCGGGACGCCAGGCGGAAGCATCGTGCGGCGCTTGGGGCCGCCGTGTTCGGACTCGCCGGGCTCCTTCGCTCCGGGCCAGGCCTTGGCGACCCTCGCGGCCAGGACGAAGTCCTTGCGGAGCGGGTGGCCCTCGAAGCCCTCCGGCAGCAGGAGCGGGGCGAGGCCCGGGTGGTCCTCGAAGGCGACGCCGAACATCTCGTGCGTCTCGCGTTCGTGCCAGGCCGCGCCCGCGTAGACGTCGATGGCGCTGGGCAGGACGGCCGCGTCGTGCGGGACGGTCGTGCGCAGCATCAGCCGGCGGACCGTGCCGTCGCCGAGCGCCGCTACGTGCACGCAGACGCGGAAGCCGGTGCCCGGCTCGTCCACGGCGCTGAGCCAGTCGAAGTAGCTGCAGCCGAGGTCGTCGCGGGCGGTCCGCAGCGCGGTGATCCACTCCGTGGCGGGGACGTCGACGGTGAGCAGGTCGTAGGCCGACTCCGCCGTCGCACCCTCGCCGAAGAGGTCTGTGACGGCGTCCGGGAGCCGGTCGTACGGGTGGTGGGCCTGATGCTGACGCTCGCTCACCGCTGCTCCTCCCCCGGTTCCGTTCCCGGAGCCTTCGCCGCCGGTGCCGGTGCGGTGACCAGGCCGCTGCGCAGCGCCGCCGTGGAGGGGGTGCCGCTGGAGGGGCCGTTGGCGTACCGCTCCGCCAGGGACTCGCGCGCGATCTTCTCCTGGAGCTTGAGAATGCCCTGGAGCAGCGCCTCGGGCCGGGGCGGGCAGCCGGGTACGTACACATCGA
Source organism: Streptomyces cyaneofuscatus (assembly GCF_000718135.1). Lineage (GTDB taxonomy): Bacteria > Actinomycetota > Actinomycetes > Streptomycetales > Streptomycetaceae > Streptomyces > Streptomyces cyaneofuscatus. Next base: position 713,064 of record NZ_JOEM01000001.1, read on the forward strand.
CGGGGATGATCTGGTCGACGCCCTTGGTGACGGAGTACGAGTCCCAGTAGGGGCCGCCGCAGTTGGAGCAGGCGCCGAAGGAGATGACGTACTTCGGTTCGGGCATCTGCTCGTAGAGGCGCTTCACCGCCGGGGCCATCTTGTCCGTCACCGTGCCGGAGACGATCATCAGGTCCGCCTGGCGGGGGCCGGGGGCGAAGGGGATCACGCCGAGCCGGATGAAGTCGTGGCGGGCCATGGAGGCGGCGATGAACTCGATGGCGCAGCAGGCGAGTCCGAAGTTGAAGACCCAGAGGCTGTAGCGGCGGCCCCAGTTGAGGACGACCTTCATCGGTTCGGGCGCGAGCCGGGAGAGGATGCCGAGACGCTTCGGTTCCGGGAGGAGCACCGGTTCCGGCCCGGTTGCCGCCTGCGGGCCGGCGGAGGGTTCCGGCTGCTGCTCTGCGGAGGTCGGCCGGCTCGTCAGGCCCATGCGAGGACGCCCTTCTTCCATGCGTAGAGCAGTCCCACGGCGAGGAAGCCGAGGAAGATGAACATTTCCACCAGCGTGGTCGCGCCGTATCCGGGTGCCGCGAAGACCGTGGCCCACGGGAACAGGAAGATGGAGTCGACGGCGAAGATGACGTAGAGGAACGCGTAGACGTAGTAGCGGACCTGGGTGTGGGCCCAGCCCTCGCCGACCGGGTCGACGCCGCACTCGTACGTCAGGAGCTTCTCCGGCGTCGGGACCACCGGCCGCAGGAGCCGTCCCGCCCCGAAGGCGACGGCGACGAACAGGACGCCGACCAGGGCGAGCAGGCCGACCACCGAGTAGCTCTGGAAGTACTCGGAGGCGAGGGTGGTCTGTTGGTGGACCGGCACGTACGCCACGTGCGGCACTTCCGGCACGTACGCCACGTCCCTCACGTCCACCCCATGTTCCTCGTCATCCGGTTGTCGCCCCGAACGTATCCGAGGCCCCTCTGTACGCACGGGAGTCTAGGCCCTGATAAACGCACAGTAAGCAGCCGCGTCGCACACAGGTGGGGTTATCCCTACTTCACGCCACCTACGAGCCCCATGGCGTGCGCGGACACCGCCCGGCAGGCTGGTGCCATGACCATGAGCCCTTCCGTGCCGGCCCCCGACCGGCTGCCGCCCGCCCGCCTCGCCCTCGACCGGTGGACCTGGCGGGAGATCGCGCACCTGCTGGCCGATCTGCCGATGGCCATCGCCGGTTTCGTCTACGCGCTCCTCGTGATCACCGTCGGTGTGGGCCTCTCCGTCACCGTGATCGGACTGCCGGTGCTCGTCAGCGGGTTGCGGGGCGCGCGGTGGCTGGGCCGGGTGGAGCGGGGCCGGGCGCGGTCGTTGCTCGGGGTACGGATCGAGGAGCCGAGCCCGTTGCCGCGAGGCCGCGGGGACGAGGGGGTCTTCACCTGGCTCTGGTCGGGGCTGAAGGACCCGGTGGGGTGGCGTTCCCTGCTCTACGCGTTCATCCGGCTGCCGTGGGGGGTCCTGACGTTCGCGGTGACGCTGGTGAGCCTGTTCGTGCTGTGGCCGGTCCTCCCGTTCATCGCCCGCGGGCTGACGACGGCCGACCGGGCGATGGTGCGGGGGCTGTTGTCGCCCTCGGACGAGTTGGAGCGGCGGATCGCGGAGCTGGAGTCGGACCGGGGCGTGGTGGTGGACACCGCCGCCGCCGACCTGCGCCGGATCGAGCGGGACCTCCACGACGGCGCGCAGGCCCGGCTCGTCGCCCTGGCGATGGGGTTGGGGCTGGCGAAGGAGAAGCTGACGCACGATCCGGAAGCGGCCGCGCGGATGGTGGAGGAGGCCCATGGCGAGGTCAAGGTGGCCCTCCAGGAGTTGCGCGACCTCGCCCGGGGTATCCACCCCGCCGTCCTCACCGACCGCGGTCTAGACGCCGCCCTCTCCGCCATCGCCTCCCGCTGCACCGTCCCCGTCACGGTGTCGGTGGATCTGCCGGGGCGCCCGGCGGAGGCGATCGAGGGCATCGCCTACTTCACCGTCTCGGAGCTCCTTCAGAACGTCAGCAAGCACAGCGGTGCCCGCTCCGCCTCCGTCAAGGTGTGGCGTGCGGCGGAGCGGTTGCTGATCCAGGTCACGGACGACGGTTCGGGCGGGGCTCGGATGGACGGCGGTACGGGGATGGCGGGGCTGGCCGAGCGGCTGGGGGCGGTGGACGGGCTGTTCGTCCTGGACTCTCCGGTGGGCGGGCCGACGTCCGTCACCGCCGAGCTGCCCTGGCGCGACCGGGTCCCGGCGGAGAGCCGGGCCTCCTGAGCGCTCCGCCGGCGTACGGGGGTGGGGAAAACCCCCGTACCGATACGGAGACCGGCCACATGGTGCCGGAGAGGGCGGCCCAGCACCCTTGAAGGAGCACAGCTCGAAGTAGCAGAGCTCTAAGTAGCAGAGCCTGAAGTAGCAGAGAGCTTGAAGTAGCAGAGCTTGAAGTGACACGGCTTGACGCAGCACGGTCCGCGGCGGACGAACACGACCGCGGAGCAGGGAAATCGCGGAGCAGGGAAGCGGAACACCCCGCCGATCGACAGAAGAGACGGAACGGACGGCACTCATGGCCACGGCATACGGACCGGACACCCGGGACCACAAGGGATCGGGCACACGCGGCCACACAGGTCAGGGCGCCGGGCCCCAGGGGCAGGCGCCGGTGAAGCACTTCCTCCCGGCGGCCCTGCGGGCGCCTCTGGAGGCGCGCAGCTGGCGCGAGCTGCTCTATGTCGTGCTGAGCCTGCCGCTGAGCACGGTGGTGTTCGTCTTCGCGATCACCATGACCTCGGTCAGCGCGGGCCTGCTCATCACCTTCATCGGGATCCCGCTGCTGGCCGTCGGCCTGGCCGCCTGCCGGGGGTTCGGGGTGATGGAGCGGGCCCGGGCGCGCGGGCTGCTGAAGCTGGACGTGGCGGAGCCCGTGCGGGTGCGGGGGAAGAGCGGCGGCCCGATGTCGTGGATCGGTGCCGTCCTGAAGAGTGGGGTCTCCTGGCGTCACCTTCTCTACGCGCTGCTGCACTTCCCCTGGGCCGTGTTCACGTTCTGCGTGTCGGTGACGTTCTGGACGTACGGCCTGGCGGCGCTGACGTATCCGCTGTGGCACTGGGTCTTCCCGGTGTTCGCGGGCATCGACGGCCTCCAGCTGTACGGGGACCGTACCCACGCGCAGTATCTGGACTCGCCCGTCGAGCTGGCGGCGACGAGCGCGGTGGGCCTGGTGCTGGTGCTGGTGTCGCCGTGGATCGTGCGCGGGCTGCTCTCGGTGGACCGGCTGATGGTGTCCGGCCTGCTGGGCCCGTCCGCGCTCTCCGCCCGGGTCACGGAGCTGGAGTCGGACCGGGGCGTGGTGGTGGACACCGCCGCCGCCGACCTGCGCCGGATAGAACGGGACCTCCACGACGGCGCGCAGGCCCGCCTCGTCGCCCTGGCCATGGATCTGGGGCTGGCGAAGGAGAAGCTCAGCGACGACCCCGAGGCGGCCGCGCGGATGGTGGACGAGGCCCATGGCGAGGTCAAGGTGGCCCTCCAGGAACTGCGCGACCTCGCCCGGGGTATCCACCCCGCCGTCCTCACCGACCGCGGTCTCGACGCCGCCCTCTCCGCCATCGCCTCCCGCTGCACCGTCCCCGTCACGGTCGAGGTGGACCTGGACGCCCGGCCCGCGCAGGCCATCGAGGGCATCGCGTACTTCACCGTGTCGGAGCTCTTGCAGAACGTCAGCAAGCACGCGCGGGCGACCCGGGCCACGGTCGATGTGTGGCGGACGTCCGACCGGCTGATGCTCCAGGTCACGGACAACGGGCGGGGCGGCGCGTCCACCTCGGCCGGCAGCGGTCTGGCCGGGCTGACGGAGCGCCTGGACGCGGTGGACGGGGTCCTGGTGGTGCATTCACCGGCCGGCGGCCCGACGACGGTCACCGCGGAGCTGCCCTGGCGCGGCTGACCACCCGCGCAACCGCCCGCGCAGCCGTGGGCGGCAGCGTCGCCGGCCCCGTCGGCGCTCCACCGCCGGCCCCGTCGGCGCTCCACCGCCAGCCCCGCCGCCGGCCCCGCCGCCGGCTCCGCGCCGGTGGCGGAGTTTCCCGCTGGGTGGCCGGATCGGGCACGTTATCCACAGGGCCCCCATCCGTGCCCCGGGCCTGGGATGCTGGGGGTGTCGGGCGCGGTGCGCACAGAAGCACGGCGCCTCAGAGACTCAGGACAGCGGGGGACGCAGCGTCGTGCAGCACGTGGAGAACAGAGTGCGGGTAGTCATCGCCGAGGATTCGGTCCTGCTGCGGGAAGGGCTCACCCGCCTGCTCACCGACCTCGGGCACGACGTGGTCGCGGGGGTGGGCGATGCCGAGGCCCTGCTGAAGACCGTGGCCGACCTCGGGGCGGAGCAGGCGCTGCCCGATGTGGTGGTGGCCGATGTGCGGATGCCTCCGACCCACACCGACGAGGGCGTTCGGGCGGCGGTGCGGCTGCGGAAGGAGTACCCGGGGATAGGGGTGCTGGTCCTCTCGCAGTACGTGGAGGAGCAGTACGCCACCGAGCTGCTGGCGGGCAGCAGCCGGGGCGTGGGGTACCTCCTCAAGGACCGGGTGGCGGAGGTCCGCGAGTTCGTGGACGCGGTCGTACGGGTGGCGCACGGGGGGACGGCGCTGGACCCGGAGGTGGTGGCGCAGCTGCTGGGCCGCAGCCGCAAGCAGGACGTGCTGACGGGCCTGACGCCGCGCGAGCGGGAGGTCCTGGGTCTGATGGCCGAGGGCCGGACGAACTCGGCGATCGCCCGGCAGCTCGTGGTGAGCGACGGGGCGGTGGAGAAGCACGTCAGCAACATCTTCCAGAAGCTCGGGCTCTCGCCCAGCGACGGCGATCACCGGCGCGTCCTCGCCGTGCTGACCTACCTGAACTCCTAGCGATCTGACACTCTGTCAGCGATCGCCAGACCCGCCGGTGAGCGCCGGGTGAGCACCCGGCGTGCACCCTATGGATCTCCCCCGAGGGTGTCCGGCGAACCTCCACCGGGCAGTCCTGGGCGGGAGGACCTAGCACCAAAGACCTACGAGCAGAGCACTTCCATCAGCGATCGGGGGGCTTGAGAAAGATGACAAAACGGGCTAAAAAAGCGTCTCAAAACAGCGTCCACCATATGATCGGCCCCTGGAGGGCGAACCGCACGGACGTAGGGTTGCCTCTGGAGCCGCCGGCTGGCCGGACGGTTCCGAACCGCCGCCCCAAGGGAGGTCCAGTTCAGTGACGAGCCAGGTCAGTAGCGCGGCAGAGAAGGCCGATGAGGCCAACGACGCCGTCCTCGGGGGTCAGCGCGCCCCCCTGTCAGGAACGACGGGAACCACCGAAGGCGACGGGAAAGAGGTCCGCCGCCTGGACCGGGTGATCATCCGTTTCGCGGGTGACTCGGGTGACGGGATGCAGCTCACGGGTGACCGGTTCACCTCGGAGACGGCATCGTTCGGGAACGATCTCTCCACCCTGCCGAACTTCCCCGCCGAGATCCGGGCCCCCGCAGGCACCCTGCCAGGGGTTTCTTCCTTCCAGCTCCACTTTGCCGATCATGACATCCTCACGCCCGGCGACGCACCCAACGTCCTGGTCGCGATGAACCCCGCCGCCCTGAAGGCGAACATCGACGACGTGCCGCGCGGCGCGGAGATCATCGTCAACACCGACGAGTTCACCAAGCGCCCGATGGCGAAGGTGGGGTATGCGACCAATCCGCTGGAGGACGGGTCGCTGGAGGCGTACAACGTCCACCCGGTGCCGCTGACGACGCTGACGATCGAGGCGCTGAAGGAGTTCGGGCTCTCCCGCAAGGAGGCCGAGCGGTCGAAGAACATGTTCGCGCTCGGGCTGCTGTCCTGGATGTACCACCGGCCGACCGAGGGGACGGAGACGTTCCTGCGGCAGAAGTTCGCGAAGAAGCCGCAGATCGCCGAGGCGAACGTGGCCGCCTTCCGGGCCGGGTGGAATTTCGGCGAGACGACCGAGGACTTCGCCGTCAGTTACGAGGTCGCTCCGGCCGCGCAGGCCTTCCCCACCGGCACCTACCGCAACATCTCGGGGAACCTCGCCCTCTCCTACGGCCTGATCGCCGCCGGGCAGCTGGCGGACCTGCCGCTCTACCTGGGCTCGTACCCGATCACCCCGGCCTCGGACATCCTGCACGAGCTGTCCCGCCACAAGAACTTCGGCGTGCGCACCTTCCAGGCGGAGGACGAGATCGCCGGGATCGGGGCGGCGCTGGGCGCGGCGTTCGGCGGGGCGCTGGGGGTGACCACGACCTCGGGGCCGGGTGTGGCGCTGAAGTCGGAGACGATCGGGCTCGCGGTCTCCCTGGAGCTGCCGCTGCTGATCATCGACATCCAGCGCGGCGGGCCCTCCACCGGCCTGCCGACCAAGACCGAGCAGGCCGACCTGCTCCAGGCGATGTACGGCAGGAACGGCGAGGCCCCGGTGCCGATCGTGGCCCCGCAGACCCCGGCCGACTGCTTCGACGCCGCGATCGATGCGGCCCGGATCGCCCTGACCTACCGGACCCCGGTGTTCCTGCTCTCCGACGGCTATCTGGCCAACGGCTCCGAGCCGTGGCGCATCCCGGAGACCGACAGCCTGCCCGACCTCACCACCCCCTTCGCCACCGGCCCGAACCACACCCTGGCCGACGGCACCGAGGTCTTCTGGCCCTACAAGCGCGACCCGCAGACCCTGGCCCGCCCCTGGGCCATCCCCGGCACCCCCGGCCTCGAACACCGCATCGGCGGGATCGAGAAGCAGGACGGCACCGGCAACATCTCCTACGACCCCGCCAACCACGACCTGATGGTCCGCACCCGCCAGGCCAAGGTCGACAACATCGAGGTCCCCGACCTCGTCGTCGACGACCCCGCCGGAGCGGCGACGCTGGTGCTCGGCTGGGGTTCGACGTACGGGCCGATCACCGCCGCCGTCCGCCGGCTCCGCGCCGCCGGGCAGCCCATCGCCCAGGCCCACCTCAGACATCTCAACCCCTTCCCGAGAAACCTCGGCGAGGTGCTGAAGAGCTACGACAAGGTCGTCGTCCCGGAGATGAACCTCGGACAGCTCGCGATGCTGCTGCGGGCGAAGTACCTGGTGGACGCCCACAGCTACAACCAGGTCAACGGAATGCCCTTCAAGGCCGAGCAGCTCGCCACAGCGCTCAAGGAGGCCATCGATGCCTGACACCCAGGAACTGCTCCACAACGAGCTGCTGCAGCTGGTGCCCAAGGCCGAGGCGAAGCAGTCCATGAAGGACTTCAAGTCCGACCAGGAGGTGCGCTGGTGCCCCGGCTGCGGCGACTACGCCGTCCTCGCCGCGGTGCAGGGCTTCATGCCGGAGCTGGGGCTGGCCAAGGAGAACATCACCTTCGTCTCCGGCATCGGCTGCTCCTCCCGCTTCCCGTACTACATGAACACGTACGGGATGCACTCCATCCACGGCCGCGCCCCCTCCATCGCCACCGGGCTCGCCACCTCCCGCCGCGATCTGTCGGTCTGGGTCGTCACGGGTGACGGCGACGCGCTCTCCATCGGCGGCAACCACCTGATCCACGCCCTGCGCCGCAACGTCAACCTCAAGATCCTGCTCTTCAACAACCGGATCTACGGGCTGACCAAGGGCCAGTACAGCCCCACCTCCGAGGTCGGCAAGATCACCAAGTCGACGCCGATGGGTTCGCTCGACGCGCCCTTCAACCCGGTGTCCCTCGCCCTCGGCGCGGAAGCCTCGTTCGTGGCACGCACGGTCGACTCCGACCGCAAGCACCTCACCAGCGTGCTGCGCGCGGCGGCCGAGCACCCGGGCACGGCACTGGTGGAGATCTACCAGAACTGCAACATCTTCAACGACGGCGCCTTCGAGGTCCTCAAGGACAAGGAGCAGGCCGCCGAGGCCGTCATCCGCCTCGAACACGGGGAGCCGATCCTCTTCGGTGCCGAGGGCACCAAGGGCGTGGTCCGCAACCAGGCCACCGGTGACCTGGAGGTCGTCGCCGTCACCGACGAGAACCGTTCCCAGGTCCTCGTCCACGACGCCCACGCCGACTCCCCCACGACGGCGTTCGCGCTGTCGCGGCTCGCCGACGCGGACACCCTGCACCACACCCCCATCGGGGTGCTGCGCAGCGTCCAGCGGCCCGTCTACGACACCCTGATGTCCGACCAGGTGGACGCCGCCGTGGAGCGCGACGGCAAGGGCGACCTCGGCGCGCTCCTCGCCGGGGCCGACACCTGGACCGTCATCGGCTGACCCGCCGCCGCCATCGGCTGGCCCGCCGCGGAGTCACTGACCCGCCGCGGAGTCACGGCCACGGCCCGGACCCGATCCCCCGACCAGAACGACTGGAACGACCGGCACCACCGGAACGACCAGGGGGATCAGGCCCGGGCCTTGTCGTACGCCTTGCGCGCCGCCTGCACCGTGTCCACCTGGCGCTCGGTCCAGCGGGCGAGCGCCCACACCTGTTCGGCGGCCTCGGTGCCGAGCGGGGTGAGCGAGTAGTCCACCCGGGGCGGGATCACCGGCTTCGCGTCCCGGTGGACGAAGCCGTCGCGCTCCAAGGTCTGGAGGGTCTGGGCGAGCATCTTCTCGCTGACCCCGCCGATCGTGCGGCGCAGCTCGCTGAAGCGGTACGAGCGCTCCAGCAGAGCCGCCAGGACGAGGACACCCCAGCGGCTCGTCACATGCTCCAGCACCCCGCGCGACGGGCACATCGGCTGGTTGACGTCCTGGACGGGCTTCGGCAGACCTTCCAGGCCGATCGGACCCGCCGAGGCCGCTCCCGTACTGCGCTCACTCACTCCCATGCCAGTACCTTACTTCAAAGTGGGTACTTTCCATTAGTTAGTGCTCGCCCTACGCTGGATCGGGAAAGCACGAAAGCAATCACCGACAGCAGGAGCCCCCCATGAGCATCGTCGTCACCGGAGCCACCGGAGAACTCGGCCGCCTCGTCATCGACGAACTGCTGGCCACGGTCCCGGCCGGCGAGATCGTCGCGGTCGTCCGCAACAAGGAGAAGGCCGCCGCGCTGGCGGCCCGGGGCGTGGAGCTCCGTATCGCCGACTACGACCATCCCGAGACCCTCGCCGAGGCCTTCCGGGCCGGTGACCGGGTGCTGCTGATCTCCGGCAGCGAGGTGGGCAAGCGGGTCGCGCAGCACTCCGCGATCGTCGAGGCGGCGAAGGCGGCGGGCGTGGCGCAGCTCGCGTACACCGGCATCCTCGGCGGACCCGACGCGGACTTCCTGCTGGCCGACGAGCACAAGGCCACCGAGCAACTGATCCTGGACTCCGGGCTGCCCTACACCTTCCTCCGCAACGGTTGGTACACGGAGAACTACACCGCCAACCTCGCTCCCGTCCTGGAGCACGGCGCGGTCGTCGCCAACGCGGGCGAGGGCAGGATCGCCTCCGCCTCCCGGGCCGACTACGCCGCCGCGGCTGCGGTCGTGGTGACCGGCGAGGGCCACCTCGGCAAGGCCTACGAGCTGAGCGGCGACACCGCCTGGTCGCTCGCCGAGTACGCGGCCCTGCTGTCCGAGGTGACCGGCAAGGAGATCGCGTACAAGGAGGTCCCGGCCGCCGTGCACCAGGAGATCCTGGTCGGCGCGGGCCTGCCCGAGGGGTTCGCCGCGATCCTCACCGACGTGGACGAGGCCATCGCGCGCGGGCGGCTGGCGGGGACGAGCGGCGACCTGGCCCGGCTGACCGGCCGCCCGACGACCCCGCTGGCCACGACCGTACGCGCGGCGCTCGCCGCCGTCTGACCTCCTGCCCGCAGGACCCTCACCAGCCCCTCCCCCCACCTGTGTCGCGAGTGTCATGAGTGTTTACCTGAGACGGCTATGACATGAGGCTCTTCCGGCGTTACCGTCATCCCGTCGGGCAGACGCGCCGGCACAGGCAGTCCGGGAGGGGCCCGTGAAGGGGAAGAACGAACAGCGGGCCGGCCTGCTGTATGGAGTCGGCGCGTACGGGATGTGGGGCCTCGTCCCCCTCTTCTGGCCGCTCCTGAAGCCGTCGGGGGCGATCGAGATCCTCGCCCACCGCATGGTCTGGTCCCTGGCCGTCGTCGGGATCGCCCTCCTCGTCGTCCGGCGCTGGGCCTGGATCGGCGAGTTGGTGCGCGACCCGCGCAAGCTGGGCCTCATATCGGTGGCGGCGGCGACCATCACCCTCAACTGGGGCCTCTACATCTGGGCCGTCAACAACGGCCAGGTGGTCGAGGCCTCGCTCGGCTACTTCATCAACCCGCTGGTCACCATCGCCATGGGCGTCCTGCTGCTCGGCGAGCGGCTGCGGCCGGTGCAGTGGATCGCGGTCGCCACCGGCCTGGCCGCCGTACTCGTGCTGGCGATCGGGTACGGGCGGCCGCCGTGGATCTCGCTGATCCTGGCGTTCTCCTTCGCCACCTACGGCCTGGTCAAGAAGAAGGTCAACATGGGCGGCCTGGAGTCACTGGCCGCCGAGACCGCCATCCTGTTCCTGCCCGCGCTCGGCTTCCTGCTCTGGCTGACGGCCACCGGCGCGTCGACGTTCACCGCCGGAGACGCGGGGCTGGGCCACGGGGCGCTGCTCGCCGCGACGGGCATCGTCACGGCGGTCCCGCTGATCTGCTTCGGCGCGGCGGCGATCCGGGTGCCGCTCTCGACGCTGGGGCTGCTCCAGTACCTGGCGCCGGTCTTCCAGTTCGTCCTCGGCATCGTCTACTTCCACGAGGAGATGCCGCCCGAGCGGTGGGCCGGGTTCGCGCTGGTCTGGCTGGCCCTCTCCCTGCTGACCTGGGACGCGCTGCGCAACGCCCGCCGCAACCGGGTCCTGGCGGCGAAGCTGCTGGCGACCGCGGCTGCGGCCCCGGCACCGGCGACCCCGGAGGCCGCAACCCCGGAGGCCGCAACCCCGGAGGCCGTGACCTCGGAGACCGCAACGCCGGAGACCGCGACCCAACAAAAGATTACCTAGTTGCTTTTATTACTCAGTTACGTTTCCCTGGTGGCTCCGACGGAACCGTGACCGAGGAGCAGCAGCCATGACCGACGCCTCGACCGACGTACTCATCGTGGGCGCGGGCCCCACCGGCCTCACCCTGGCCCTCGACCTGGCCCGGCGGGGCGCCGCCGTACGCATCGTGGACAAGTCCCCCGCCCACCCCCGCACCTCGCGCGCCAAGGGCCCCAACCCCCGGTCCCTGGAGATCCTGGCGGACCTGGGGGTGGTGGACGAGGTGCTGGCCGCCGGTTCGGCGCCGCTGCCCATGCGCGTGTACCGCGACCACCGCCCGGTCGCCGAGACCGACCCCTGGGCGGACGCGGCCCCGACACCGGCCACGCGGTTCGACCGGCCGTGGCTGATCGCCCAGTGGCGGCTGGAGGAGATCCTGCGCGCCCGGCTGGCGGGTCACGGCGTCCGCGTCGAGCTGGGCCGCGAGGTCGTGGGCCTGGAGGAGGAGGCCGACGGGCACCACGTGGACGTGACGTTCGCGGACGGCCGGGCGGAACGCGCGCGGTACGTCGTCGGGTGCGACGGCGCCCACAGCCCCGTACGCAAACTGCTCGGGATCACCTTCGACGGGACGACCGCCGAAGACCAGGTGATGGTCAGCGGCGATGTGGAGCTGGACCACGAGGACCTGGGCCGGGACCGGTGGCACCAGTGGTTCGACGCGGACGGGGCGGTCATGCTCTGCCCCATTCCCGGTACGCGGACGGGGTGGTGGTTCCAGGCCGGGCCCGAGCGGGACGCGGACGGCCGGCCGCTCGCGCCCACCCTCGACGGCTTCCGGCGGCTGTTGACCCAGCACACCGGCCTGCCGGGCCGCCACCTGACCCGGGCCGAGCTGCTGTCGACGTACCGGGTGAACGTCCGTATGGCCGACCGCTACCGGGTGGGCCGGGTCCTCCTCGCCGGGGACGCGGCCCATGTGCACGCCATCGCGGGCGGGCTCGGGATGAACACCGGGATCCAGGACGCCTTCAACCTGGGCTGGAAGCTGGGCCAGGTGCTCACCGGGCAGGCGGACGCGGGGCTGCTGGACACGTACGAGGAGGAGCGGCTCCCCGTCGCCGCCTGGACCCTCGACCTGACCTCCGACCGGCTGCGGGCCACTCTGGAGGCGATCCGCGAACCGGGCGGGAACCTGAGTTCCGCGATGACCCCGGAGACGGCGGGGCTCGGCATCGGCTACCGGTGGAGCAGCCTGGCGGGCACGGAAGCGGGCACGGAAGCCGGCAAGGCGCCCGATGCCCCGGCCACCGGCCCGCACCCCGGCGACCGCGCCCCCGACGCCCCCTGCCGGGACGCCGCGACCGGGGAGCGCACGCATCTGTACGGCACCTTCGCGGGCCCGCACACCACCGTCCTCGGCTTCGGCCCCGCGAGCGCGGCGGTACTGCGGGAGGTGGCGGCTACGTACGGAGAGGGGCCCGGGGTCCGCGCCTGCCGGGTGTACGCCGCCGACGAGGACCACGGCACGGCGGAGCCCGGATCGCTGATCGACGACCAGGGGCATGCGGCAGCCGCGTACGGCTTCGGCGCAGGTGGAAGCGGTCTTGTCGTCATCCGGCCCGACCATCATGTGGGGATCGTGGCCCCGGCCGGCGACCCCGGTTCCGTACGGGAGTACCTGCGGCGGCTGCACGGGGCACCCGGCATGGTGGACGCGGTGCGATAAGGCTGATTGAGTGCCCGGATGGGGACTGTCCTGGGCGAGATGAGGAACGTGCGGTGGCACGAGCTGCAGCATGCGCACGGCTCCGCGTCCCAGGTTCCCGGCATGCTGTCGCGGATCGCCTGGGGTGACGGCCCGACCGCCGAGGACGCCCTGAGGGACCTGGACCAGTGGATCGGCGCCCCGGCCGTGTTCGACGCGACGGTGGCCGCGGTGCCGTTCCTGTGGGAGCTGGCGGCGACGGAGACGGTCAAGGACCGGGCGGGCGTGCTGGACCTGCTCGCCACGATCCTCGCCGCCGGCCACGCCCAGCACCCCGAGTGGACGCACGCGGCGCACGAGGCGGTGGCGGAGGGCCGCCCGACGGCTGCCCGGCTGGCCGCGGGCACCTCGTCGGCCCAGCCCCAGTCCGTACGGGAGGCCGCCGCGCGGCTGCTGGCGGCGACGGACGAGCACGTCTGCGCCGCCTGCCGACCGCGTACGGACTGACGTCGGCGCACGACCACTGGATCACGGGCGGCCGACTCCAAGTGCCCCAGGGCCAAGGAGAGTTCAAGAGTTCGCCAAGACTTGGGCGCCACGAAAGTCCGGTAACGACAACGGAGTTACCGTCCGTGCGTGAAAACGACCCCACATGATCAAATCCGGGTGGCCACCAGCCGCCGTGCCCTGCTCCGCGCCTCCGTGGCCACCGCCGCGGTAGCCGCCGGAACCGGCCTCGTCACCGGCGCCTCCCCGGCCGGAGCCACGGCCCTCAGACGCCCCTCCCCCAGACCCGACACCCCCGCCGCCGCGCTGGCGGAGCTCTCGACGGGCAACCGGCGGTGGCGCACCCTGCACCAGCGGCACCCGCACGAGGCGCGCCCGCTGCGCCAGTCGCTGGTCTCCGGCCAGCACCCGTTCGCCCTGATCCTCGGCTGCATCGATTCCCGTGTACCGCCGGAGCTGGTCTTCGACCAGGGGCTCGGCGACCTGATGACCGTGCGCTCGGCCGGTGAGGTCCTCGACGAGGCCGTTCTCGGGAGCATCGCCTACGGCGTCCTGGAGCTCGGCATCCCCCTGGTCGTGGTCCTGGGCCACCAGGCGTGCGGGGCGGTCGCCGCCGCCGTGGAGGCGGAGGAGACGGGAGCGGAGTTGCCCGCCCACATCCAGTACATAGCCGACCAGATCAAGCCCGCGATCGACCACACGCACCACGGCGCCGCACGGGTGGACGCGACGATCGACGCGCAGGTGCGGCTGGTCCGCTCGCGGCTGTCGCGGGAGGCCGATCTCGCCGCCAAGGTGAACGCGGGACAGCTGGCGATCGTCGGCGCCCGCTACGAGCTGAGCACGCAGTTGGTGCACCGGGTGAGGTAACCCGGCCGAAGCCCGTCAGGTCAGCTCAGGTCAGCTCAGCTCGGCCACCACCCGGTCCATCACACCCTTCCAGTACGTACGCCGCTCCTCCCGTTCCTCCGCGCTCGCCAGCCGCTCCTGGTGGAAGCGGAGGACGGCCCGGTCCTCGGTGCTGCCGGGCGACACGGCGACCTGAACGGTGGACGTGCCGTGGGTGAGGCGGACGCGGTCGCCCGGGCGATAGCTGCGGATCTCGCCCTCGACCCCGTCCGCCGTACGGTACGGAGCGCCCCTCTCCGTCGGGAGCGGCCCCTCGGCGCGGAGCCAGAGGGCGACGCCCTCCGGTCCGGTGATGAACTCCCAGACGTCCTGCGGCGGTTGCTGGATCGTGCGGGAGACACCGATCTCCCAGCCCGCGTCCTGAGTGAGTCCGGTAGGCATGGCACACCCCTTCAGTCAGTGGTCAGCTTCAGTCGGCCAGTGGTCAGCTTCAGTCAGTGGTCAGCTTCAGTCAGCGGTCAGCCGGGCGCGGTGGGCCCGGACCTTGTGGCGGTTGCCGCACCGCTCCATCGAGCACCAGCGCCGCTTGCCGGGCCGCGAGGTGTCGACAAACAGCAGGCGGCAGTCGTCGGCGCCGCACGTACGGACCCGGTGGGCGTACGCCCCCGTGAACAGGTCGACGGCATCCCGCGCGACGGTGGAGAGCAGCGCGGTCCCGGTCGCGCCCGCCGCCCACTCCCGCGCCCCCTCGGCGGTCAGCCGGGCGGTCAGGGGCGGGTGCGCCGCCGCGTCGTTCACGGTGGCGAGGTCGTCCGGCGCGGGCGGCAGCCCGGCCACCTGGGCCTCCGTCAGCTGCCAGAGCGCGTCGCGCAGGAGGCGCGCGGCCGCCACCTCGGCCGGGCTCACGGCAAGGTCCAGCCCGCCGGGCAGCCGGCTCTCCCCCGCCCAGCGCACCACGTCATCGGGGCCGTGCAGCACCTCGAAGTACGCGAGGGGCCCGGGTCCACCGGTCGGCAGGAGCTCCAGACACAGGGCGCCCGGGTCGAACCGGAACGAGCTGCCGTCCGGATGCACCAGCAACATCCCGGTCGGCTCCGGCCGTCCCGGCGTGTCCATTGCGCTCGTACTCATGTAACCACTATAAACGGTTTCCATGACACGCACACTGTCCTGGAAGCTCGTCATCGACAGCGCCGACCCGCACGCCCAGGCCGGATTCTGGGCCGAGGCCCTCGGCTATCTGATCGAGGACAACAGCGCCCTGGTCGAGCAGTTGCTCGCCGCCGGAGCCGTCCCCGAGGCCATCACCACCCACGCCCACGGCCGCCGCGCCTGGCTCGACCTCGCGGCAGCCCGGCACCCGGACGACCCGCACGACGAGACGAGCGGTACGGGGTTGGGGCGGCGGCTGCTGTTCCAGCGCGTCCCGGAACCGAAGACGGTCAAGAACCGCCTCCACATCGACGTGCACACGGCCCCCGGCGAGCGCGACGCGCAGGCGGAACGGCTGGTGGCGCTGGGCGCGCGCACCCTTCGCGCGGTCGACGAACCGGGCGGGAGCTGGCTCGTACTCTCGGATCCTGAGGGCAACGAGTTCTGCGTGAACTAATACAAGTCACGCGTGACCCCTTAAGACCCCCCTTAAGAAGCCCCCCTTGAGGACCCTCCTTAAGGACCCTCCCGACTGCGACCGACCAGGAGAGCACTCTCATGAAGATCCACCTGACCAGCGTCTTCGTCGACGACCAGGAGAAGGCCCTTCGCTTCTACACGGGCGTTCTGGGGTTCGTGACGAAGCACGACGTGCCGATGGGCGGCCCGGACCGCTGGCTGACCGTCGTCTCGCCGGAGGACCCTGACGGCACCGAACTCCTGCTGGAGCCGGACCGCCACCGCGCGGTCGGCCCGTACAAGACGGCCCTCGTCGAGGACGGCATTCCGGCCGCCGCCTTCGCCGTGGACGACGTACGGGCGGAGTTCGACCGGCTGCGGGGGCTCGGCGTGCGGTTCACCCAAGAGCCGCTGGAGATGGGCCCGGTGACGACGGCGATCCTGGACGACACGTGCGGCAACCTGATCCAGATCGCGCAGGGCGGCTAACCGGAGGGCGTCACGCCCGCGCCCCCCTCATCAGCATCCCCCTCCTTCCCACCCCCGTCGGCACCTCCGCCCCCGCCGCCCCGCTCGCGCTCCACCTCCTCCCGCATCCGCTCCGCCATCAGGTCCGCGAGGGGGTCGGTCACGTCCCAGGAGTGCGGGGCGGAGTGCCGGTCGAACAGGACGCACACCTCCCGCTCATCGGTGGCCAGCGTGCGCATGACGGCGGGGCACGGGGGCAGTTCGGCGAACCGGAAGCTGCGGCGCATGCCGGTGTCGGTGTCCGTGTCGGTCCAGAACATCCACAGGTCCCGCGTGGCGGCCATCTCGCCCGCCCAGAACTGTGCGGCGTGCTCGGTCTTCTCGTCGTGCTCGCCCAGTTTCACACAGCAGCGTGTCGTCCAGCTCAGGCAGTTCCGGCACTCCGGGCACGGCCGGGGTCGGGGTCGGGCCCGGTTCGGCGTGCATGGCGGTGAGCACGACGAGCGTGCCCATCTCGGGGACTTCGGCGAAGGCGGTGCACTGCAACACGTGGATGATTCCTTGGTGGTTGAGGGGAGGGAGGGGAGGGAGGGGAAGACTCTCCGGCTACCGGCCCACCGGACGGACGACGAGCCCGTACCAGGCCAGGGCGTCGCGGGCGACGAACTCGTACGGCAGCCCGTCGGCGAGCCGCAGCAGCGCGTAGTCGTGCTCGCGCAAGCTGCCTGCCCAGGAGCGGAGTTCGGCCGGTGCGTCGCGCGGAGCGCGGGTGACCGGGTGCAGGGCGCCGGCCGGAATCCACGGGGCGTACGGGTCGGGGTCCAGCGCGTCCGCGAACCGCCGCGCCTGCCGCCGCAGCCACCGGAGCGCGAGCCGCCGGGTCGGAGCGACGGTCCCGCCGAGCCGGACGGACCGGGCGGCATCTCCCGCGCGGCTCTCGGCGACGTACCAACGGACGGGCGCCTGGGCGGGGTTCACAGCACTTCTCCCCGGCTGCGGGCGTTGAGGCGGGCGGTACGGGCGCGGAGCTGCTCCATGAGGAGCGCGGGGCGTACGTAGCGGGGCTCCACCTCCCACTCGCTGCCGCCGCCCACCGGCCGCAGCGACCAGTAGAAGCCGGCGACCCCTCGGAACTCCCCCACGCGGTCCCCACGACTGGTGTCCACAAGGAGAGTTCCGGGATCAGGGACGCGTGGGCACCTCTCGTGATTCGGGCACACGTTCTCGCCGTACACCAAAAGGCTCCTCTCTGTAGCCATACGACTACCGGGGAAGCTCAGCGTGACCTACCGTCGAAGTGTCTTCAACATGGCGGTTCGGGAGGGCACGTTCGTGTATCGCAAGGAACTGAATTCCGAGGCCAGCCCTCAGGCGGCGTACGGTGCGCGTCTGCGCAAGTTACGGGACACCAGGGGCTGGACCCAGGACGAGTTGGGCGACAAAGCCGGGTGCAGCGGCAGGCATATCTCGGCGATGGAAACTGGCCGCAAATCCGCAACCCTGCCCTTCTCCCGGAGAGCCGATCAGATCTTCGGCCTGGTCGGCAGCCCCGAGTCCTTCGAACGCGAATGGCGGGAGATCAAGCACGGCAGTCTGCTGGCGGGCTTCCCCGAATTCCTCGGCCTGGAGCGCCGGGCGGCGGAGATCCGGCTGTACGAGGTCGGTGTCATCCCGGGCCTGCTCCAGACCCCGGAGTACGCGACGGTCCTCGCGGAGAGTGTCGTCCGGCGCGGGACCATCACTCCCGAGCAGGCTCAGGAGCGCGTCGCGGTCACCGCGCAGCGGCAGGCGGCCGTCTTCGCGGGCCGGGAGACGATGGTCTTCGCGATGCTGGACGAGAGCTGTCTGCTCCGCCCGGTCGGCGGACCCGAGGTCATGAAGGCGCAGTTCGACCACCTCATCGACTTCGCCGAACTGCCCAACACCGTCCTTCAGGTGGTCCCGTTCGCCCTGGGAGAGCGCCGCCCGTTCAGCCTGCCGGTCTACATCCTGACCATGGTGGACCGCTCGCTCGTGTCGTACGCCGAATCCGCACAACAGGGCTACGTCGAACGGGAAATGACCGCTGTGCTCCCCCTGCACACGGACTACCATCGGATGCAGGCGGTAGCGCCCTCTCAGGCGGCCTCCGTCGACATCATCAAGCAGTTGCGAAAGGGCATCACGTGACAACCGAGACCCCCCGCTGGTTCACGTCCTCGTACAGCGAAAACGGCGGCGCGTGCGTCGAGGTCGCCACCAACCTCGCGGCCCCGCACGGGATCGTGCCCGTCCGCGACTCCAAGAACGACACCACCACCGGCCCGGTCCTCACGGTGCCCGCCACCGCGTTCACGACGTTCGTCGCGGGCGTCCGCACCGGGGAGTTCGGCGCGGTCTGAAAAGCCGCCCGGCCGCGCGCAGGCGGCCGGGCAGGGAAGCCCCACCGCAGGTGTGCGGTGGGGCTTCCCACTGTCCGAGGGGCCGCGCGGAGTTCGGCTCGGGCAGCCGGATCGGTGAAGAGGCTTGAGTTTCCCGTTCCGGAAACCGGAACCTCTTGCCGTGCCCGTCGCAGACCGGAAGGATCGGACGGGACATCGGTAGCGGCAGAGGGGAACACCCGTGAAGATGACGGTGCTTGCTACAACATGCGAGAAGAAGAACTGCCCGACGGTCTACAAGACGGACCGGGGCACGATCATCGTTCAGGGTGAGACTCCGACCGACCACGGACTCACGATTCCGGCCCACGAAACCCTTGTCGAAATTCCCATGGAGCTAATCCGCGAAGCTTTCGGAGGTCAGCTCGGTGCCTAAGACCTTGGGGGACCTGTTCGACGACTTCAAGCAGGAGGCATTCCGCCTGGAGACCCTCGACGACTACGGCCGCTCGGGCAACGCGGACGCGTACCGGCTGTTCCTCGATGGCAAGCCTAAGCCGGAGGGCTACAACACCGACTGGCTGGACGAGGTGCGCAAGAATGTCGACGCCGGCCGGAGAATGTACCGCGTACACGTGGTCACCCGGCCGCTCACGCCCTATCTGCGGTATGAACTGGGCTGGGGATACACCACGAACAGCACGGCCGGCGAGGAGTTCTTCATCCTGGACGTGACAGAGCAGGCCAACCCGCTCGCAGACGTGGGCGACTTCTGGCTGTTCGACTCGGTCACCGCGGCACCCATGCGCTACACCTCTGACGGTGAGTTCGCCGGGGCCGATGTCCTCTCCGGAGACCGGGCCGACGAGTACGTCGGCCACAGGAACACAGCCCTGGCACACGCCGTACCGTTCGCAGACTGGTGGGCAGAGCACGGCACGTGAACCGTTCAGAGCTTGGCATCGCGCTGCGGGTGCTGCGGAACGCTTCCGGAAAGGAAGCCAAGGCAGTTGCCCGCAGCGCTGTCATGTCGCCGAGCAAGCTCAGCAGGATCGAGACAGGCAAGATCGCTCCGAGCGCAGACGACGTCAACCGCATCCTGACTGCCATAGGCGTCTCTGACGACGTCAAGGCGGAGTACATGGGCGCCGCCCGCGCCGTGGCGACCGAGGCCACGGCCTGGCGCCTGATCCAGCGCGCGGGTCTTCACAAGGCTCAGCAGCGGCTGCGGGACGCGGAAGCCCAGATGAGTCTCCTGCGGGTTTTCCAGCCGGCCCTGGTGCCCGGACTGCTCCAGACTCCCGAATACATGCGGGCGATCCTGTCCCGCTACGACGATCTGTCCGAAGAGACTGTCCGCCGCACAGCCAGTGCGCGGATCGAGCGGCAAGAGGCTCTGTACGACGCTTCCAAGACGTTGCAGTTCGTCATCACCGAACCAGTGCTCCGGTGGCTGATTGTGCCGGCCAGAGTCATGGCCGGGCAGCTGGACCGGCTAGTTTCGGCGTCTCGCCTGCCGAGCGTAGAAATACGCGTCGTGCCCATCGAGGGACGGAAGTACGACATTCCCAACCATGCATTTGTGATCCAGGACGACCGCGTCGTGGCTGTCGAAACGGTTCACGCGGAAGTCGTCGTGACCGATCCGAGAGACGTTTCCCTTTACGTATCCAAGTTCGATGGATTCAGCGAAACCGCCGTTTCCGGCGATGCCATGCGGGCCCTGATCGAAGGCATCCGGGACGAGCTTTTGCGCGAACAGGAAACCGACTAGGAACCGCCCCCTTTCCTGGTCAACATTGCTGCCGACACACAACGATGTCAGCAGCCCAGAAAGGGAACTGCCATGTCCGACCTGTACGAGCTCCCCATCGCCGGAGCCGCATTCTCGAAGGCCTGCGGCGGCAACACCCACCCCGACGGCGAGGCGTGCGTGACGCTCGCGCGCATCGGGCCGGACGCCTGGGCCGTGGGCGACAGCAAGCGCCCCGGCGCCGAGCCGCTTCGGTTCACCACAGCGGAGCTGGACGCGGCGGGCATCGACCCCGCCCGCTTCGACCTCTCCGCCTGAGCGGCAACGCGCCGGTGCACCACCACGGTTATGCCTGGCTCGGGGAGAA
This sequence comes from Streptomyces cyaneofuscatus, assembly GCF_000718135.1. Taxonomy (GTDB): domain Bacteria; phylum Actinomycetota; class Actinomycetes; order Streptomycetales; family Streptomycetaceae; genus Streptomyces; species Streptomyces cyaneofuscatus. Next base: position 733,664 of record NZ_JOEM01000001.1, read on the forward strand.
GCGGACGTTCGACAAGGAGAGCATTCGCAGACCCCCGGGCGAGGCCCCGACGCCGAGCAGCGACCCCGACGTGCACGACCGCTACCGGGAAGCGGTGACGGTGTTCCCCGCCTCCGACGTACCTCCGCTCCAGACAGCGCACTGGCTCATGAAGCCGGCGTCGACGATCCGGGGGACCTGGGAGGAGCCGAAGGAGGCGGGTGCCTGGCTGGGGCTGCAACTCGCGGAGTTCGCGCCCCGGTTCGCCTCCGAGCAGGACCGGGAGGCGGCCAGACTGGGCCTCCTGGTCAGGGCGGCGGTCGACCGGCTCGCGTGGGGCGGGGACGTGTCCCTCGGCCACTACCTGCGGGGCACGGTCTTCCACTCCGTCGCCCTGGTGACCTGTTCCCCGAACCGCAGCGCCCCCGGCCTGCCCTGCCCCGCCCAGCAGACCGGCTCATGACGCACCCCGCACGACGAGGCTCAGACGGCACCTTCGGAGCGATCCTGGGTTCGTGGCAATATCCCGGCCGCTCCGGGCGTCGCTGTCCCGTCAGGATGGGGGCATGACCGAGAACCAAGCGGATCTGCCGGAATTGCTGCGCGAGCTCGATCATCCGGAGTGGCTGGAGTGGCCGCGGCACTACAACCGCGCCGAGGTCGCAGCCCTCTTCGGGAGTCTGGTGGCCCGGCTCGAACAAGACTTCGCGGCTCGCTGCACGGCTGAGCAGGACACCCAGGACTCCAGCGAGTACGGCCGCGTGGTCATACCCGGGGACGCGACCATATGCGGTACCCGGATCGTTGTCTGCGTGAGCAAGTTCGGCTGGCTGGCCCTCGTCTGCGCGGACAACCCCGGGGCCTTCCTCGGAACGGGGGACGCCCAGGCCGAGGGCGAGCTGGACGGCGCTGACCTTGCCAAGGTCGACCGGACGTTGGCCGAGCTCGGCTATGTGGTGGTAGCCGAGGAGATTCTGGAGCTCGACTACGACGGGCCGAGCCGGCTGCCCTCGCACATCGGGCGGCCCAGCTGGTGGGATCGCTACTTCGGCATCTTCTGAATCGCACCGCCAGGGCCAGGCCGACGTGGTGCCCCCGGCCCGATCCGCTCGACAGGACCACCTGCGAGGGTCAGGGTGTCGTACGTGCGCACGTGCCCGCGCACGACGGCCACCGGCCGGAACCGACGGAGGCCCGATGCACGCCGACCCACCGCCCCACCTCGACGAGCACGCTACCGTCATCGCCGCCCAGGCCGACGACGTCTGGCGCGGGCTGTGCGCGGAGCTGGAGCGGTCCTTCTCGCGGGTGCCCGCGGCCGTTTACGCGCGGCTGGTCGGGGCCGACGACACCCGGTCGGCCGGGCCGCGTCCGCTCGCCGAGGGGTCGGCGTTCCCCGGGTTCCGGGTTCTCGTCGCCTCGCCGGGGGAGGAGCTGGCCCTCCAGGGCCGTCATCGGTTCTCGTCCTACCTGCTGATCTTCCGGCTCGAACCCGACGGGCCGGGCCGCACCCGGCTGCGGGCCGAGAGCCGGGCCGCGTTTCCCGGGCGGGCGGGGCGGGCCTACCGGCGGATCGTCTTCGGGTCGGGCGGGCACGCGGTCGGCATGCGGCGGCTGCTGGCGGGGGTTCGGCGCGCGAGTGGGCGGCCGGGTCGCTGACCCGGCGGCTCTCCCCCGTACGCGTACCGCTTACCCGATCCTCCCCTCCCGCGCAAGCGGCCGTCCGGGCCCTTCTAGGCTGTGGCCCATGCCCACGCCACCCGCATATGCCCTCGTCGCCACCGACCTGGACGGCACCCTGCTACGCCCGGACGACACCGTCAGCGCCCGCTCCCGCGCAGCCCTCGCCCTCGCCGCCTCCGCCGGGGCCCGGCACCTGATCGTCACCGGGCGGCCGGTCCCCGGGATACGGGCGCTGCTCGCCGACCTGGCGTACACCGGGCTCGTCGTGTGCGGCCAGGGCACGCAGTTGTACGACGCCGACGGCGCGCGGCTGCTCCGCTCGGTCACCCTGGACCGGGAGGCCGCCGACACCGCGCTCGGCAAGCTGGAAGCGGAGGTCGGGGCGGTGTTCGCGGCCGTGGACCAGGACGGGGTGGACGGCGTCACGCTGATCGAGAGCGGCTACCGGATGCCGAACCCGACGCTCCCCGCCCTCCGCGTGGACTCCCGGGACGCCCTGTGGGCGCGGCCGGTCATCAAGGTGCTGGTCCGCCACCCGCAGCTCGGCGACGACGCGCTGGCGGCCGCCGCGCGCGGGGCGGTGGGCGATCTGGCGAGCGTCTCCATGGCGGGGCCCGGGACCGTTGAGCTGGCTCCGTACGGGGTGGACAAGGGCACCGGCATCGCGGCGGCGGCCGAGCTGCTGGGGATCGGGGCGGAGGGGACGGTGGCGTTCGGGGACATGCCGAACGACCTGCCGATGTTCCGCCGTTCCGACCACCGCGTGGCCATGGGCAACGCGCATCCGGAACTGCGGGCGGCGGCGGACGAGGTGACCTCGACGAACGCGGAGGACGGGGTGGCGGAGGTGCTGGAGCGGCTGTTCGGCTGAGGCCACATAGCCCCGGTGGCCGCCTCGCCCGGTGGCCGCCCTGCCTGGTCGCCGCCTCGCCTGGCCAGCGCCTCGCCTAGTGCGTGCCGCCCTCCGGAAGGTCCTGTTCCGTCCACAGCACCTTGCCGTCCGGGCCGTGCCGGGCTCCCCAGTGGGCGGCGAGGCGGGAGACGATGAACAGGCCCCGGCCGCCCTCGTCGACCGTGCGGGCGTGGCGCAGGTGCGGGGAGGCCGTGGAGCCGTCGTGGACCTCGCAGGTGAGGCTGGTGTCCAGCAGGAGGCGCAGGCGCAGCGGCGGCGTTCCGTAGCGGACGGCGTTGGTGACCAGTTCGCTGACGATCAGCTCGGTCGCGTCGACGGTGTCCTCGTCGAGGCCCCAGCCCTGGAGCCGGTCGCGCACGAGCAGGCGCGCGGTGGCGGGGGTGGTGCGTTCCTGGGCGAGGTCCCAGGTGGCGACCCGGTGGTCGGAGACCGTACCCGTACGGGCCAGGAGCAGCGCCGCCCCGGCGGACCGGGTGTCGTCGGGGAGGGCGTACACGATGTCGTCGCCCAGTTGCTGCAGGCTGCGGCCGGGGCGGGCCAGGGTCCGCGTGATGCGGTCCTCGGCGTGCTCGTCGGCGAGCAGTTCGGCCGTGCAGAACGCGAGGAGGCTGCCCTCCTCCAGGGTGACGGTGGCGGGTGCGAAGAGGGCGCCGTCGGTGGCGAAGAGGCCCGGGCCCTCGGGGAGGTCGAGAGGGACGGCCCGGCCGTCGGGGCCGACGATCAGGGGCGCGGGGTGCCCGGCCCGGGCGACCGTGCAGGTCCGGGTGAACGGGTCGTAGACCCCGTACACGCATCCCGCCCGCAGCTCCTCGCCGTGGAGGGAGTCGCTCGGGGGCAGGGCCGCGCGCTCGTGGGCGAGGCGGTCGGCGGTCTCCTTGAGTCGGGCCAGTACCTCCTCCGGCTCCAGGTCGAGGCCGGCGAGTGCCTGGACGACGGTACGGAGCTGGCCCATGGCGATCGCCGACTGGAGCCCCTCCCCCGCGACCCCGCCGACGACGAGTGCCGTACGGGCCCCGGAGAGCCCGATCGAGTCGAACCAGCAGCCGCTGTCCCGGCCGGGCAGCAGCACGTGGGCGGTCTCCACGGCGGCCTGGTGGCGTTCGGCCTGCGGGAGAAGGCGGCGCTGGACGGTGGAGGCGATGACGTGCTCGCGCTCGTACCGGCGGGCGTTGTCGATGGCGAGGGCCGCGCGGGTGGCCGCCGTACCGGCCAGGGAGACGTCCTCCTCGTCGAACGGCTCGGCGGCCCCGCAGCGGTACAGGCTGACCAGCCCGAGGACCGCGCCCCGCAGGGTGAGGGGCACGACGATGAGCGAGTGCGCGCCGGTCTCCGCGAGGCGGTGGACCCCTTCCGGGTCGGGGTCGAGCCACGGGGTGTCGGCGGTGAGCGGGACGAGCCGGGGCCGCAGGTCCGCGACGGCGAGTGCGTACGGCGTACGGGGAGGGAGGCGGCGGGTCCCGCCGACCGGGCGGATGCGGCCCGGCTCGTCGCCCCGGACGGTGTCGCAGCGGCCTCTCGCCGCGCAGCGCAGCGGGGTGTCGGGCGGCAGCGGGCCCACCGGCGGGTCGGCTCCGCGCAGGACCTCGTCCACCACCTCGATGACGGCGAGGTCGGCGAAGCCCGGCACCAGCGCGTCGATGAAGGCCCGGCAGGTGGTGGCCACGTCCAGCGAGCCGCCGACCGCGTCGCGCACGGCGGCCAGCGCGGTCTCCCGGGCCCGGGCCCGCTCCCGCTCGGTGACGTCGACGACCGCGCTGAGCAGCCCGAGGGCGGGAGCGTCCGGGCCGCCCGGGCCGTCCAGGCGGTAGGCGGAGACCAGGAAGATCCGGTCGCCGGGGATGCGGCGGAGGCGGCCGCGTACGAGATGCTCGCGTACGGGCCCCTCACCTGCGAGGACCGCCTTGAGGAGCTGTTCGGACCCGTCCGGGTCGTCGAGCCGGAAGGCCTCGGTGAAGCGGAGCCCGATGTACTCCTCGGTCCCGACGCCCTCGACGAGGGAGTTGGCGCGGACGAGCCTGAGCTGCGGGTCGAGCACGAGGAGCCCTACGGCGGACTGGGTGAAGAGGGTCTTGAGCAGGGCATCGTCCAGGCCGCCCGGAGGGGTTCCGGATCCGGCCGGGGTCTCGGCGTACGACACGGCTCCACCCACCCTCAGGCTCCGGCGTGCCGATGCACCGGAGCACCGGCACGTGCCGGACCAGCATCACCCGGGGCGGCGGGAGCGGCCACCGGGGGGCGGCGGGGGTGTGAAGCGTGGTGGGGCGGATGAGGTGCGAATCTGCGGGTGGCAAGGGCGCGGCCTTCGCCATTTCCCCGTCATCCCGGCAGAGAAACACCCTGTCGGCATAGGCTCCGGATCAACGCAGATGCAGTCCGTCCGCCCGAGAGGTACGACGCGTGTCCGTCCGCTTACTGCGGCTTCCTGTGCCGCTCACCCGATCCCGCGCGTGGGGTGCCGTCGTCTCGACCGTGCTCGCGTGCGCCACCACCGTCGGCATCAACGTCTGGACGAGCAGCTGGGCCTGGCCCGCCGGGGCCGGCCTTGGGACGCTGCTTCTGACGCAGGCGATCTTCGAGTGGGTTCGCGCCCGGGTCGACGCCCCGGTACCCTCCCCGGCCCGTATGACAGTCGAGCAGAGCTTCTCGGACGTCACAGACAGCAAAATCACTGCGGTCGACCACCAAGGGGAAAGCGGCGACACAGAAGTACGGCAGCGTTTCGGAACAGTAAGCCGATCCACCATCGTCGGTATCGAGGGCAGCAGGCGGTGACCCTCGGCAAGGGTTCGAACATTCCGGCAGAACTGGCCGAGCCGTCCGGCTCCTTCGTCGGACGAGCATGGGCGCTGGCGGAGGTCGCGTCCTGGTACGCCACCACCGATCCGCTCCTGGTTATCTCTGCGGCACCGGGAGTCGGCAAGTCGGCGCTCGCGGTGCGGCTGGCCCAGATCTCGCTTGGCGAAGTGCCGCCCGCGCAGGGGCTCGAACCGGGCTGGCTGCACGCGTGGCATTTCTGCCAGGCCCAGCGCTTCGGCTCGTTGAACATCCGGTCTGTGCTGGAGCAGACAGCGGTCCAGTTGTGCTCCACGATCCCGGGGTACGCCGAAGCGGTGGCACGCCATGAACCGGGCACCACCATCGTGGTCAACCAACAGTTCACCGGGCCCGTACAGAACTCCACCGTCACCGCGATCAACCAGTTGACCCTGCCCGACGCCGAACCGCGTCAACTGCTGGACAGGATGCTCCGACGGCCGCTTTCCGAACTCGGGACCACCGCAGTCATCCTGCTCGACGCCTTGGACGAGACCGAGGAACACATCGGCGGCCCTCAGACTCTGGCCGCCCTTCTGTCCACTCTGCGCTCCGACCCCGTACCGGAACTGCGTCTCATACTCACTGCACGCACCGGCCCTACCGCCGAGCGGTTCACCCATGGACAGCAACTACGGCTCCAGCACGACGAACCGGCGGGAACACACGACGTGTACGCCTACCTCCGGCAGCGTCTTCACGACCGAGGGATCGCCGACCCCCTGCACCTCGCGCAGTCGATCGCCCAGGCCGCCGACAGCAACTTCCTGTATGCCGCACTCGTCGCGGCCGAAAGTGCCGAAGACCTGCGCCTGCACTCTTCGGGCGAACGAGCTCTGCCACGCAGTCTCGCAGGCCTGTACAGCAGCTTCCTGGAACGCCGCGTGACTGCCGACCCCCGTCAGTGGCGCGAGGTGATCCGCACGGTGCTCGGTCTGCTGGTGCAGAGCCGTGGCAACGGGTTCACCCGGCGTCAGTTAGCTCAGCTGTCCGGTCTCCATCAATCAGCCGTCGACGACGCGTTGGAGGTGTGCGCACCGTACCTGCGAGGCTCACATCCCGACGGCCCCTTCTTCCCCTTCCACGGATCTCTGCGCGACCACCTCCGCTCGGCTTCCCGAAACGGCGTCTACGCGCAGGAGTCGACGGAGCGGATCATCGGGACGCTCCGCGCCGATGTCACCGACCCGCACAGCGCGGAACATCTCCTGGGCTACCTGACCGACCGCATCCACCTCACAGCCCTCGCCTCGGCCGACGGACGCGACCCGCGAGAGCTCCACGAGCTGGATGAGACAGTCACCGACGCCCGCTACCTGAGCGCGCGTGTCTCCTTGACCGGTGTGAACTCGCTCCTGAGCGAGGTCACCACGCTCCACGACCTGTTCCCCAACCGCCCGGCGCTCGCGGCAATGCGCGGGATACTCGGACGCCAGGCGCACAACCTGCGGGGCGGGGACGGGGGGCGTACGCCGTCGTTCACCGTGCAACAGCTCCTGTACGAGTGCTCGGTGAGCGGTCATCCCGGCCTCATCCGGACGCAGGACACCGGAAGGGGATCGGGCTTCGAAACAGCGTGGAGCTCAGTGAGCGGCAACTCCCGGTTGCTGTCGCGCACGCTCGCCACCAGCGAGTTCTCAGTGAAGGCCGTGGCCATGTCCAGCGACGGAAGCGTCACAGCGGCCTACGGAACCACGTGGCAGGGCCAGGATCTCCACCGAACTGTGCGGGTCTTCGACACAGAGAGCGGTTCAACGACTCAAGAGCTGTCCACCAACGAGCTCACGGTGCCCGTGTCCGGCCTCCGCTTCAGCGGCGACGACCGGCGCTTGGTGGCCCTGCGTGGAGAACACCCCGTCACGGCCTCGGATCTCGCCTCCGGAGCCAGGACTCCGGTGAGGCCCGGTGAAGACGTCGGGCTCTCGTACCCCTCCCCGCCGAGGGCGCTCCCGCCCTACGTCTTCTTCGAGCAGGGCGGCTCGGTGGATTTCAGCGAGGTCGCCGCGGCAATCACTCCGGATCTCCGGTACGCGGCTGTCTGCGCGCACTCCAGATCCGTGACCGTGTGGGACCTCGCCCAATGCACCAACCTCGGACGCTACGACGCAGAACTCGTCAGGTCCCTGGCGATCTCACCTGACGGCCAGTCGGTAGTGGTGGGCTCCGCGCTGGGAGGCACCCACGTCCTCAGCCCCCTGTCCCCCGCGCCGCAGTTCCCGTTCGACGGCCATAGGGGCTCGGTAAAAGCGGCATCTTTACGCGGCGGCCGTGCGGCGACATTGGGGCATGAAGGCTCTCTCAAGGTCTGGGACGTGGAGACGGGGCGGCTGGTGCAGACGACGGGCACCCCGCCCCTACCGGTCGGTGGAGAGGCTCTTGCCTTGGACGACGGGGCTGGCCTGTGCGCCGTGGGCACCGGCGGCGGCGACGCCGCACTTTTCGACCTGCGGGTTCCGTCCCTGGTGCGCACCCTGTTGGTGGACGGCCACCCCTGCGACGAGAACTGGCAGGCACCCGCAGGCGCCCGGGACGGGGCGCTGCCACTGGTGGGAGTCGGAGGCTGCCCCCGCGATCACTGGCTGGAGCGCGTCGACCATCGCCACGGTTCCCCCGTATCGGCCCTCGACATCTCACCGGACGGCCGCCGCATCGTAACCGGAACCCTCAATGGCGTGGTGCGTGTCTGGGATGCGATCAGCGGCGATCTTGTGCGTGAGGTGACGCGGGGCGGGCACCTTGTCCAAGCCGCTCGGTTCGCACCGGATGGAGACCACCTCATCACCGCTGCCCAGCTCGGCGGCCGTCTCATCCCCCGGTGGGTGGCGGTGGAGGTCTGGAGTCTCAGTACCGGCGATCTGACCCGGACTCTGTGGCCCGATCCGGCCCTGCCGTTCTTTCCTCTCCCCGACGATGACACGGTCGCCGCTCTCTCCAGCGACGGCCGCCATCTCGCAACAGGACACAGGAGCGGCACAGTCACGGTGAACGACCTCATCGCCGGGGAAAACATCGGCACGCTGATGCTGCACGGCTCCGTCACGTGTCTCGCCCTCGACGGGCCACGGCTCCTGGCAGGTACGGCCAACGGTGATGTCACGCTGGTCCGTATGCCGTCGGCCTCTCCCCTGGGCGACCACGCCGCCGACGGTGACCGACCTCCGCGGTGATCACCGTCGGCGTACGGTCGTCCGCCTCGGCGAGGAGTGCGCCGTCCGGGGCCCAGATGGCGGCCCGGCCGCAGCCGGTCCACGGGCCGGAGGGGCCCACGTGGTTGGCGAGGGCGACGAAGAGGCCCGTGTCCTCGGCCATGCGGGGGTAGACGGTCGCGCGTTGGGCGATGCCGTCGCCCGTTCCGTACAGCGTGGAGGCGAGGTAGACCTCGCAGCCGTCCGCTGCGGCCCGGGCGGGCAGGTCGGGGAAGTGGCTGTCGTAACAGGTGGCCAGGGCGAAGCGGAGACCGCCGAGTTCGAACCGCCCGTCCCGGTCGCCGGGCGTGAACACGGCGTTCTCCTGCTCGTGGAGGTGCTGCTTGAGGTAAGTGGTGAGCAGCGCGCCGTCGGGGCCGTGGACGAACGTGCCGATGGCGGGGCGTGTGCCCGGTCCGCCCGTGCTCACCGCGCAGTTGAGCACCGTGGCGATGCCTGTCGACCGGAGGGCGTCCAGCCTGGGGTCGTCCGCGTCCCGCACCAGGAGGGTGGGGTCATGGGCCAGCGCCTCCAGTTCGTAGCCGGTGAGGGCGAGTTCGGGGAGGACGAGCAGCTCGGCGCCCTGGTCGCGGGCCTGTTCCGCGAGGGCGGCGAGCCTGCGGACGTTGGCGGGGATGTCCGCCGGGGCCGAGGTCAGCTGGGCTGCGGCTATCTTCATCGGGCGAGCTTGCCATGGGAGGGGCCCCTACCTGTCTCGTGGTCGGTCCGCCTCTGCCTCTGCCTCTGCCTCTGCCTCTGCCTCTGCCTCTGCCTCCACTATGACCAGCGTGCCGCTGCTGCCGGGGCGTACCGCGTGGGCGGTGTCCGCCGCCACCACGTACATCTCGCCCGGGCCCACCGTCACCGCCTCGCCGTTCACGGTCAGTTCGAGCGTCCCGTCGAGCACCAGCAGCGCCTCGGGCTCCGCGTGCCGCTCCTCCTCCACCGGCAGTTCGTCCATCCGCAGGACCTTCACCGCGGCCGTCCCCACCCGGCCGAGCAACCGCGAACTCCACGCCCGGGGCAGGGCCGTCGCCGCTTCCGACACCTTGACCACGCTCATCGCACACACCTCCCGGCGGACCTCCTCGCAGCTCACGAAAGGGTCCGCGCATCTGGATCAACGGATGCCAGGACGCTATCCGGGGCGGGGCGGCGGGTGGTCGACCGTACGGCAAAGACTCGCGCCGGGCACAGCTTGCCCCTGCGCCATACTGAACCGCCGGAGCACGAGGGGGGCGTACAGCGCATGGAGACGGAGTACGGGGCGGACGGCCGCAGGCTGCCGGAACGTATCGGCGGGTACGCCGTGGAACGGGAGCTGGGCGCCGGCGGCATGGGCACCGTTTATCTGGCGCGTTCACGCGGCGGGCGGGCGGTGGCCGTGAAGGTGGCGCGCCCGGAGCTCGCGAGCGACCCGCACTTCCGGGAGCGGTTCCGCGCCGAGGTCGCGGCGGCGCGCAGCGTGGGCGGCTTCCACACCGCCCCCGTGGTGGACGCGGACCCGGCGGCTCCGGCGCCCTGGCTGGCCACGGCGTACGTTCCCGGGCCCACGCTCGCCGCGCTGCTGGAGGCCGAGGGGCCGATGGACGAGGCGCGGCTGCGGCAGCTGGGGGCGGCGCTCGCCGAGGCGCTGGCGGCGATCCACGGCTGCGGGCTGGTCCACCGCGATCTGAAGCCCGGCAACATCATCATGGCCCCGGACGGGCCTCGGGTCCTGGACTTCGGGATCGCGCGGGCCATGGAATCGACCCGCCTCACGGCCACCGGCACGGCCTTCGGGACGCCGGGGTTCCTGGCGCCCGAGCAGGCGCAGGGCCTGGAGGTCGGGGGCGCGGCCGACGTGTTCGCGCTGGGCGCGGTGCTCGTCGCGGCGGCGGGCGGCAGTGCGTTCGGGGCGGGGACGCCGATGGGCCTGATGTACCGGTCGGTGCACGAGCCGCCGGACCTCGCCGCGGTGCCGGAGGGCCTGCGGCCGGTCCTGACGGCGTGCCTGGCGAAGGAGCCGGACCGGCGGCCCACACCGGCTGAGCTGTTGGACCTGTTCGCACCGGACACCGTCCCGTACCCGGTGCCGTACCCGCCCACCGTGGTGCACTCCCCCATCGTCGCGGACACCCCTGCCGTGGTGCCCTCCCCCGTAGGGCCCTCCCCTGTCGTGGCGGCGCCCCCCGTGGTGGCGGCGCCCCTGCCTCCGCCTCCGCCGCCTTCGTACGCGCCGTCCAACGCCCTCCTGCCGCACCAGGCCCCGACGGAGACCGCGTTGACGGTCGACGCACGGGGCCAGGGGCCGGGCGAGGGACCGGGCGACGCCGACCTGACGTTCGTGGCGGTCGGCCCGGGGAGTTCCCTCCTCGTCGACTCCGTGGGCGTCACCCTCGGCCCGGCGGGCGCGGAGGTGCAGTACACCTGGGCCGAGATCCGCACCGTCTGGTACGCGGCCGAGGGCCCCAAGCACCTCAGGGTCGTCGTCCAACCGCACCACGGCGCCCCCTACTCCTGTCTGCTCGCGGCCCGCAGGCGGGCCCGTCTCCAGGAGTGGCTGGAGGATCTGCCGCTGATCCTGGAGTGCTTCACGTAGACCGAGCGCCCCCTGGGAGCTGTCAGCCGGCGGTCTCGCGTACGGCGTCCTCGATCAGATCGACCACGGCTTGCGGCTGGGAGGCCAGGGAGGCGTGGCTCGCGTCGAGCTCGACGGTCCGGCGGGGGTTCATCCGCTGGGCCATGCGGCGTTCGTTGTCGGGGTGGATCATGCGGTCCTGGGTGGAGACCTGGTACCAGGTGGGCTTGTTCCGCCAGGCCGGGGCGGTGACGTTGTCGCCGAAGGTGGAGCCGAGCGGCGCCTTCTGGGTGACGGCCATGACCAGGGCCTCGTCGGCGGACAGGTCCTGACAGAAGCTCTCGCGGAACTTGTCCTGCGCGATCCAGAGGTAGCCGTCGGAGTCGGGGGCGATGTTGTCGAAGGCGGCGGGCGGGTTCTCCTGGCTGATCTGGCCCGGGCTCTCGCCGGCGTCGGGGGCGAAGGCGGCGATGTAGACGAGGGCGGTGACGTCGGGCAGGTCGCCGGCCTCGGTGATGACGGCGCCGCCGTAGGAGTGGCCGACCAGGACGACGGGACCGTCGACCTGCTTGACCATCTTGCGGGTGCGCTCGGCGTCGTCGGCGAGCGAGGTCAGGGGGTTCTCGACGGCTCGGATCCGGTCGTATCCGCGCTTGTTCAGTTCGGTGATGACGTTCGCCCAGTGGGCGGCGCCACCCCAGAAACCATGGACGAGGACGATGGTGGGCTTGTCGGACATGATGCTCTTCCTCCCGGGGACGGTCACTGGGAGGAAGTCTTGTGAGCTGCGGCCGGGACGGCACGGCGCGGAGGCCGAAAGAGTGCCGTGCCGTCCCGGTCGGTGACTCCGTCAGATGCCGAGGGTGGTGAAGAGGCGGCACCGGAAGGGCTTGGACCCTTCGGGGTCGAGACGGTTCAGGACGAGCTGGGCGACGTTCGGGTCGATCGCCAGGCCGAGATGGCCGGCGAAGTCCAGCCCGCACTTGTCCTGGAGCACGATGTTCGTCACGTTGGGCGCGGGGGCGAGCAGTCCGCTGGTGTACGGGGTGACCACCGTGTCGTAGCGGGTGACGATGGTGGTGTACGTCGGCCCGGGTACGGCGACGGGACCGTCGTTGAGCTTGGCGAGGAAGGCCGAGCCCGGCAGATAGTCCGTGCAGGCCCCGCAGCCCACACCGGTCAGCAGGCCCTGGAGCTTCAGCGCCTCGGCGAGAGTCGCGAGGCCGTTGAGGGTGGTGCCCTTGAAGTTGGAGCCGAAGCCGACGAAGTCGTCGACCTTCGCGGCGCCGCCGAGGTGCTTCATGTAGTAGGCGGGGACGGTGGTGCCCTCGGAGTGGCCGACGATGTCGACCTTCGACGCTCCTGTCGCGGCGCGCACGCGGTCGACGAACGTGCTCAGTTCGGCGGCGCTGTCGGCCATCGGCGCGAGCCCGCCGGCGAGGCCGCCGAGCAGGGTCTTGCCGTACGTCTGCGAGTAGACGCAGTAGCCGTTCGCGCGGAGCGTCGGCGCCAGCGTCAGGAAGTTGTCCCAGTGGTTGGCGCCCATGCCGTGGACGAGCACCACGGGTTCGGGGTGTGCGGCGCTGGGGCGGCAGGACCAGTCGTTCCATCCCGACGACGGGGCCGTGCCGGCCGGAGCTGTCCCGGCCGAGGCCGTCGTCGTGAGGGTGGTCGAGGCGAGGACGGACAGCAGAAGGACCGTCAGGAACGTGCGGAGCTTTGCCATGCGGGCGACTCCCTGTTGGCGGTGGGGTTACCCGGAAGTAGAGCACGGGGCATTGTTGGGAACAAGGCATCGTTTCCAAAAAAGATGCACGGTTCCGAACCTTGTGCGGGGAGGGGATGCCGGGGCCTGGGAACGCTTGTGACGGGCCGTCAGGAAGCGGCGAGCCCCGCGCTGATGACGGTGTAGAAGCGGTCGAGTCCGGCCTGCAGGGCCGCGCGGTCGTCGGGCCGCGCGGTGTCGCCGTCCAGGAGCCAGTCGGCGATGATGTCGAAGAGACCGCCGATCAGTCCCATGGCCACCACATGCGCGTGCGGGGAGACCGGGAGGCCGAGGCGCTGCCAGACGGTCTCGACGAAGGACGCCGCCCACCGGCGGTTGGTCCGGCGGTGCACCTCTGCCAGCGGGGTGACGGCACGGCCCTCGCCGAACGTCACCCGCGCCACACGTACGTCGTCCACGAAGGCGTCCGCGAAGTGCCGGATCAGCCGCCGCGCCGCCTCGGTCGCGCCCTCGTCGTCGCCCAGCGCGTCCAGCGCGGCGGTCAGCCGGCCCGTCACGTCCACGACGATCCGGTCCAGCAGCGCCAGGTACAGGTTCTCCTTGCCGGTGAACACTTCGTAGAAGCTCTTCGTCCCGACGTATGCCTGCTTACAGATCTGCTCGATCGAGGTGTCCTGGTACCCCTGCGCGGAGAACAACTCCAGCGCCGCGTCCATCAGGTCCTCGCGGCGCCTCTCGCGCCGCTCCTCGGCGTCCAGACCTCGGATCCGCCGGCCTCCCGGGCCCTTGCCGTTCACCTCTGCGCCGACCACCAGCCCAAGATACAGGGGGCCTCCGACGCCACGATTTCCCGCCCGTTCCCAGGGGGTGGCCAGGACAGCTCCTAGTACCCCGGTGCCCCCAGCGCGCGCAGCACATGGGCCACGAGTGCGGCGATCGTCTCCTCGTCGTGGACCGGTTTGCGCAGGAGGTGGCGGTAGTAGAGGGGGCCGTACAGCATCTCCACGGCCAGCGGGAGGTTCGCGCCGGGCGGGATCTGGCCCTGGTCCTGGGCGCTGCGCAGCCGGGCCACCGCCTGCTCCACGCGCGGATCGACCAGCTGGTCCTTCAACGCCTGCGCGAGGACGTCGTCGCGGTGGAGCTCGGAGAGGATGCCCGCGTAGGCCGGGCCGAAGGGCGGCACGGTGAGCAGCTTCACCGCGCCCGCCAGGTGGGTGCGCAGGTCCGCGCCGATGTCACCGGTGTCCACGAACGGCGTGGCGTCCACCAGCGCGTCCGTGAACGCCTCCAGCAGCACCGCCCCTTTTGACGGCCACCAGCGGTAGATCGTCTTCTTGCTGACACCGGCACGGGCCGCGATGGCCTCCACCGTGACGTGCCCGTACCCCTTCTCCGTGCAGAGGTCGAGCGCGGCCTGCAGCGTCGCGCGGCGTGATCTCTCGCTGCGGCGCAGGCTACTGGGCGGTGTGATCATTCGGTGAGCATAGGGGTGTTTCAGCCATTCCTTATTGACAGGTAGTCGTCATAGGCCGAACAATACCCAAGCGGAAACGGAACGTACCGTGTCGTGTCGTTCCCACCCTCCGCACCGTTCGTGCCGTTCGTGCCGCGACGAGCCGATCGGGGGACGGCTCGCCCGGCCGACGGCATGGACGACCGCTCACCGATCCGATCCGGCCACGGTCCCACCACGGGACGACCGCGCTGCCCGGCTCAGGCCGTGATGTCCTTCGAGGTGAAACGGGCCCAGGCCGCCGAGCCGAACACCGCCGCGTACAGGCCTTGGAGTTGGAAGTTCTTGCTGAGCTCCTCCCAGTGGACCGGCTCGCGCAGGACGTCCGCGAACGACATCCAGTAGTGCGGGAACAGGTAGGGGTGGATGCCGCTCAGCTGCGGGATGCTGTCCAGGATCTGCACCGTGATCAGCAGCCCGACCGTCGCCGCCATCGCCCCGATCCCGCTGTCGGTCAGCGTCGAGACGAACAGGCCGAGCGCGGCGAACCCGACCAGGGAGGCCGCGACGACCGCCGCCGTCAGCGCGGCCCGCACCAGGCCCTCGCCGAAGCTGATCCGGGTGCCGGAGATCGTCGTGACCTCCCCCACGGGAAAGAGCAGCGCCCCGACCGCCAGGGCCGAGGCCGCCACCACGAAGGTCGCGACCAGGCAGAAGGTAAGGACCGAGGCGTATTTGGCCAGAAGTAGCCGGGTCCGGCCGGCCGGGGCGACCAACAGATAGCGCAGCGTCCCCCCGCTCGCCTCGCCCGCGATCGCGTCGCCCGCGACCACGCCGACGGCCATCGGGAGGAAGACCGGGAGCGTGGCCGCGAGGGCGGCGAAGACCAGGAAGAGCCCGTTGTTGGTGACCTGCGTCAGGAACGCCGGGCCTCCCCCTCCGTCCGGCCCGCCCCCGGACCCCGATCCGCCCCCGCCCGTCTCGATGCGGACCGCGATCCCGATGAGTACGGGGACGGCGGCGAGCACCGCGAGGAGCGCGTAGGTGCGGTGGCGGCGGAGGGTGGTGGTGATCTCGGAGCGGAGGATTCCGAGGGTCCATAGAGGGTTACGGGGGTTGCCAGGTTTACGGGGGCGGGGCCCGTTGTCTTCCGGAGCCGTGGTGGCCGTGAGTGCTGCCTCAGCCTGCGACATCGAATCCCTCTCCCGTGAGTGCCACGAACGCGTCCTCCAGCGACCCGCCCTCGATCCCGAACGACCGCACCCGCACCCCGCCGCCCACCAGCGCCGCGTTGAGATCCGCGAGGTCCACCGTGGCGGGCGGGGGGTCGGCGGTCAGCCGGTCGCCGTCCACGCTCACGCCTCCGAGGCCGTGCTCCTTGAGGATGCGGGCGGCGTCGGCGGGATCGGGGGTCGTGACGGCGAGCCGGCCGCGGGCGCTCGCGGCGAGTTCGGCGACCGGGCCCTGGGCCAGCAGCCGGCCGCGGGCCATCACCGCCGCGTGCGTGCAGACCTGTTCGATCTCGTCCAGCAGGTGCGAGGAGAGGAACACCGTGGTCCCCTCGGCCGCCAGCTGCCGGACCAGGGAGCGGATCTCGCGCATGCCCTGCGGGTCGAGGCCGTTGGTCGGCTCGTCCAGGACGAGCAGGCGGCGGGGCCGGAGCAGGGCGGCGGCGAGCCCCAGGCGCTGTTTCATGCCGAGGGAGTACACCTTCGCCTTCTTGGCCGAGGCGGCGGCGAGGCCGACCCGGTCCAGGGCGTGGTCGATACGGGCCCGGCGGGTGCGCGGGTCGGCGGTGGGGTCGGCCCGGTCGTACCGGAGAAGGTTGTCGCGGCCGCTCAGGTAGCCGTACAGCGCGGGCCCCTCGATCAGCGCGCCGACCTCCGGGAGGACCGTACGGGCGGCCCGGGGCATGGGGCGGCCGAGGACCGTGGCCGTGCCGGAGGTGGGGTCGATGAGGCCCATGAGCATCCGGATGGTGGTGGTCTTGCCGGAGCCGTTGGGGCCGAGGAAGCCGAAGACGCTGCCGCCGGGGACGGTGAGGTCGAGGCCGTCGACGGCGAGCCGGCCGCCCCGGAAGCGCTTGGTGAGGCCGCGGGTCTCGATGACGGGGGCGGTGGTGGACCGGGCCGCGTCCGTCGGGGCCGTCGCTGTCTCCGTCATGCCGGTCGCACCTCTCAGCACATGCGGGGGCCGGACCGCCCCGCCGCGCGGGTGCGCGACGGGGCGGGACGACCGGGTGAGTCCGTAAGCCCTACTTGGCGCCGTCGGCCGCCCGTACCAGCGCGTCCTTCGTCACCGCTCCGACATATACCTTGCCGTCGTCCGTCAGCAGCGCGTTGACGAGGCGGGTCTTGAAGACCGTGCCCGAGCCGAACTTCCCGGTGACCTTGTCGCCGAGCGCGTCCAGGAAGCCCTGGGCCTCGGCCGGGACGTCGCCCGAGCCCGCCGTGGGCAGGCCCTTGCCGCCGGGGATCTCGATGGCGGCGATCGACGTCCAGCCCTCGCCGATGACGTTGACGCCCTCGGAGCTCTCCAGCCCCTCCAGGCCCGGGATCTGGCCGGAGAACTGCTCGGGGAGCGCCTTCTGCGCCTTGCCGTGCTCGTCCTTGCCGGTCTCCAGCTCGTCGGCCTCCGTCACCTTGGCGCCCTTGGGCGGGGTGAAGTCGAACGACGAGGCGGCGGGCTTCGCGAAGTCCACCTTGGTGAAGCCCGCGTCGACCACGGCCTTGCCACCGGCCGCCGCCGCCAGCGTGAACTTCAGCGGTACGCCGTTCTCCGCATCCACCGCGATCCGGATCGAGCCGACCGTCGAGCCCTCCTGCTTCGGCTTGATGACCAGCTGGTACGCGTCTCGGCCCGCCACCTGCGCGGTGCCGTCCACGGTGACCGACGTGGTGTCGCCGACCGCCGCGAGCGCCTGCTCGGCGAAGTCCTTCGGGGTGGCGGGGACGCCCTTGGGCGCCCTCGGAGCCTCCTTCTCGGCGCCCGCGCCCTCGGGCGCCTCGGCGTGGTAGACCTCGTCGGACGTCGAGTCGTACGCCCAGACCTCGCCCTTGTTGTGGACGACGCTGTACTCGGAGGCCTTGCCGAGGATGGAGAGCCGCTGCTTCTCCGGGCCGTCGACGGCCACCCGGAGCGTGTGCGTGCCGGACGTCAGCTCCATGAGCTTGTCCTGCGGTGCGGCGGCGCCGCCGTCCTTGCCCTCGCCGTCCGCGCCCGGCAGGAACGATCCGGCGAGGCCGTCGAGGGGCAGACCGAGGTCCGTGCTGATCTTGAACGTGCCGGAGAGCTGCTCCTCGTCGGAAGCGGCGATCTTCTCGATGAGTTCCTGTGCGCTGATCTTCGGCAGGTCCGGGTCGCCGGCGTTCGCCAGTGCCGGGACGAGCCCGATGGTCGCGGCCGCCACCCCCGCGACCGCGACGGGGACGATGTAGCGCGCCGCCTTCCGGCGGCCCACGACAGTGCCCGTGGCCTCGCCGATGGTTTCCGCGCTGTCGTTCGGTGCCATGTGTGCCCTACCTCCGTGGTCGGCGGCTTCCGTCCGGTTGCTCGTCCACTCCCTGCCGCCATTCTCACCCGATGTGGTCAGGAGTGGTTGGTATCCATCTGACCAAATCGGGCGGTCTGAAGCGTCAGCCCCCGGGATCAACCTGACTACTGCTCCGGTATGACAACCGGACGGGGCGCATCAGCCATCCCGTAGGGTAGGGCCCCGGGTGGCCTACTGGGTGACGCGTCGTCAACCAGGGGAACGCGCCGCGCGTGAACCAGGGGACGCGCCGCGCGTGAACCAAGGGAGGGCACCGTGCGTGAACCAGGGGAAGGCACCGCGTGCGTGCTCTCAGCCCGCGCGGTGCACCACGGCGTCGCACAGCTCCTCCAGCGCGGACTTCGCGTACCCCTCGGGCAGCGGCGCCAGCGTGGCGCGCGCCTCCTGGGCGTACCGGACGGTGTCCTGGCGGGCCTGCTCCAGCGCCGGGTGGGCGCGCAGCCGGCGCAGCGCCTCGGCGAGGGTGTCGTCGTCGCCGAGGTCGCCGTCGATCAGCTCGACGAGCTCCAGGTCGTCGGGCTTGCCGTCCTCCGCGGCCTGGGCGCGCAGCCGCAGCACCGGGAGGGTGGGGATGCCTTCGCGCAGGTCGGTGCCGGGGGTCTTGCCGGACTCGTGGGAGTCCGAGGCGATGTCCAGGACGTCGTCGGCGAGCTGGAAGGCGATGCCGAGCCGCTCCCCGTACTGCGTGAGGATGTCCACGGTCCGCTCGTCGGCGCCGGCCATCAGCGCGCCGAACCGGCCGGAGACGGCGACCAGCGAGCCGGTCTTGCCGCTGAGCACGTCCAGGTAGTGGTCGACCGGGTCGCGGCCGTCGCGCGGGCCCGCGGTCTCCAGGATCTGGCCGGTGACCAGCCGCTCGAACGCCTCGGCCTGGATGCGAACGGCCTCGGGGCCGAGGTCGGCCAGGATGTGGGAGGCGCGGGCGAACAGGAAGTCGCCGGTGAGGACGGCCACCGAGTTGCCCCAGCGGGTGTTGGCGCTCTCCACCCCGCGGCGTACGTCGGCCTCGTCCATCACGTCGTCGTGGTACAGCGTGGCCAGGTGGGTCAGCTCGACGACGACGGCGGCGGGAACGACACCCGGCGCGTCGGGGTCACCGAACTGTGACGCGAGCATGACCAGCAAGGGGCGGAACCGCTTGCCCCCGGCCCGCACCAGGTGCTGGGCGGCCTCCGTGATGAAGGGCACATCACTCTTGGTGGCTTCGAGCAGCCCCGCTTCGACAGCGGCCAGGCCCGTCTGGACGTCGGCCTCAAGAGCCTGGTCCCGCACGTGCAGTCCGAACGGCCCGACGACGGTCACGAGGGCATCTCCTGTCTGCTGACGATCACACTCATTGTCGATGTGTCGCTGGATCCCAAATCGACTTCAGCGTATCCGGTCTCCTGTGGATCACCGTGGGCGGCTTCCCACCACCGCCGGTATGTTCGGGATCAGCTCATACGATCAGGAGTCTCCGCTTTGTCCCACACCGCTGCCGACACCGAGCCGGACCGGCCCCCGCCCGAGGACGACCACGCCTTCTTCGGCCAGCCACGGGGTCTGATGACCCTGTCCGGCCTGGAGGTCTGGGAGCGGTTCTCGTTCCTCGGCATGCAGGCGATCCTGGTGCTGTTCTTCGCCGACAAGGTGGCCAACGGCGGCATGGGGATGGACCCCGGCACCGCCGCTTCCGTATCCGCCGCGTACGGGACCCTCGTCTACCTGGTCTCCGTGGCCGGCGGCTGGCTGGCCGACCGGATCCTCGGCTCGTACCGGGCCGTGCTGTACGGCGGCATCCTCATCGCCTGCGGCCACTACGCCATGGCCGTGCCCACCGACGCGATGACCTGGGTCGGGCTCGGGCTGATCAGCGCCGGGACGGGGCTCCTCAAGCCCAATGTGGCCTCGATGGTCGGCAAGCTCTACCGCACCGACGACGAGCGGCGCGACGCCGGCTTCGCGCTCTACTACATGGGCATCAACATCGGCGCGTTCGCCGGACCGCTGATCACCGGCTGGCTCGGCGACCACGCGAGCTGGCACTGGGGCTTCTCGGCCGCCGCGATCGGTATGACCCTCGGCCTGATCCAGTACGTGGCGGGCCGCCGTCACCTGGTCGGACGCAAGGAGGGCGCCGAATTCGCCCTCGCCCCCGCGGCCATGCGCCGCGCGGTGCGGCTGATCATCGGCGGGGCCGTCGTGGTCGCCGTCCTCGCGACCGCCCTGGCGCTGGCGGGCTGGCTGACCATCGACCGGTTCGTGGACGTGCTCACGGTCATCTCGGTCATCGCCCCGATCACGTACTTCGTGGTGATGTTCCGGAGCCCGCGGGTCACCGCCGAGGAGCGCGGCAGGCTGCGGCCGTACGTCGTGCTCTTCCTGGGGTCCGTCGTCTTCAACTTCATCCTCTTCCAGGCGTACTCCACGATGATCCTGCTGGCGTCGACCAACGCCCGCACGGAGATCCTCGGCTTCACCTTCCCGGCCAGCTGGTACGCCTCCGCGCTCGGCGCCTTCGAGGTCGCGCTCGCGCCCGTGGTGGCCGCCACCTGGGTCCGGATGGGCCGCCGCCAGCCGCACGCCTCCAACAAGATCGCCTTCGGCGTGATCCTGGGCGGGCTGTCGTTCCTGCTGATGGTCCTGCCCACCTCCGGGCACGCCGACGACACGTACCGGATGGCCGCCTGGTGGATCGTCGGCTCCTATCTGCTGCTCGGGCTCGGTGACGTACTCCTGGAGACCTCCGGCCTCTCCGCCAGCAGCAAGCTCGCACCGAAGGCGTTCGCCAGCCAGACGATGGCCCTGTGGTTCCTGTCCCTGGCCGTCGCCAACGGCATCCAGGCGCAGGTCGTGAAGTTGTACGGCGAGGTCTCCACCCCCGCCTACTTCGGCGTCAACGGCGCGATCGCCGTGGCGGCGGGCGTCGCGATGATCGCCGCCGCGCCCTGGCTGAAGCGCACGATGCACCCCGTCCACTAGTCCCCAGCAGCCCCGCAGAGGCGTCCCCCGTCCCCCACCGAGGTGACCCATGAACATCACGACCGAGTTCCCGTACGAGACGACCCGCGAGGACGTGTACATCCCGCTGCCCGGCGGGACCCGGCTCTACGCCCGGATCTGGCGCCCCCTGACCGACGAACCGGTCCCCGCGCTGCTGGAGTACCTGCCCTACCGGCTCGGCGACTGGACCGCCCCGCGCGACTGGCAGCGCCACCCCTGGTACGCGGGCCACGGCTACGCCTCCGTACGGGTCGACGTCCGGGGACACGGCAACAGCGAGGGGCTGCCGGGCGACGAGTACGACGCGCAGGAGCTCACCGACGGGGTCGCCGTCATCCACTGGCTGGCCCAGCAGGAGTGGTGCTCGGGCCGGGTCGGGATGTTCGGCATCTCCTGGGGCGGCTTCAACTCGCTCCAGATCGCCGCGCTCGCCCCCGAGCCGCTGAAGGCGATCGTCACCGTCTGCTCGGCCGACGACCGCTACGACAACGACGTCCACTACATGGGCGGCTCCGTCCTCGCCGTCGACATGCACGCCTGGGCCGCCACCATGCTCGCCTTCGTCTCCCGCCCGCCCGACCCGGCGCAGATCGGCGACGACTGGAAGGAGATGTGGCTGAAGCGGCTGGAGGCCGTCGAGCCGCCCATCCACACCTGGCTGGCCCACCAGAGCCGCGACGACTACTGGAAGCACGGAAGCGTCTGCGAGGACTACGGGGCGATCAAGGCGAACGTCCTCGCGGTCGGCGGCTGGCACGACCCGTACCGCGACACCGTCCTGCGCCTGGTCGAGCACCTCGACCCCGGGCAGGTGCGCGGGATCATCGGTCCGTGGTCGCACCAGTACCCGGACCGGGGGCTGCCGCCGGGGCCCGCGATCGGCTTCCTCCAGGAGACGCTGCGCTGGTGGGACCAGCACCTGAAGGGCAAGGAGACGGGCGTGATGCGGGAGCCGCTGCTGCGGTCCTGGATCAGCGGCTCGCACCCGCCCGCCACGGTGTACGAGACGCTGCCCGGGCGCTGGGTCGGGGACGCCTCCTGGCCCTCGGAGAACATCTCCCCGGTGGCGTACGCGCTCCAGGGCGGTGAGCGGATCGTCGCCTCGCCGCAGCAGACCGGCCTGGACGCGGGACGCTTCTTCCCGTTCGGCAACGAGGCGGACCTGCCGCCGGACCAGCGCGACGAGGACGCGAAGTCGGTGTCGTTCGAGTTCCCGGTGGAGGAGGCGCCGATCGAGATCCTCGGCCGCCCCCGGGTGAAGCTCCGCATCCGGATGGACGTACCGCGCGGCCAGGCCATCGCCCGGCTCTGCGACGTGGCGCCCGACGGCTCCTCCGCCCTGGTCACCCGGGGCGTCCTCAACCTCGCCGCCCGGCACGGCCGCGACCGCACCGACGACTGGACGCCCGGCGACACCGAGGACGTGGTCTTCGACCTGAACGGCATCGGCCACACCTTCCCGCCCGGCCACCGCATCCGGCTCGCGGTCTCCTCCTCGTACTGGCCCTGGATCTGGCCGCAGGCAGGCTCGGCCGGGTTCACGCTCGACGCGGACGGCAGCTTCGTCGAACTGCCGGTGCGCCGCCACACCGAGGACCCGGCGATCACATTCGGCGAACCGGAACAGGCCGAACCGCTCGGCGTCGTCCACCCGGTCACCCTGGAGGAGCCGCGCCCGGAACGGCTCGTCGTCCGTGACGTCGCCAAGGGCGAGTGGCGGCTGGAGGTCGACCCGCGCTACGGCGGTACGCGGGTCTACCCCGACGGCCTGGAATTCACCGAGGACGCCCTGGAGACGTACACGATCCAGCAGGACGACCCGCTCTCCGCGCGCACCCGCTCCGACTGGCGGATCCGGCTGCACCGGCCGGAGATGTCCTGGGACGTGGAGGTCGAGACGCGCTCGGAGATCGCCGCCGACGACAACGACTTCATCACCTCGAACGAGGTGATCTGCAAGGACGGCGGCGAGGTCGTCTTCCACCGCACCTGGGAGAAGCGCATCCCGCGCACGGCGGGCTGAGTCAGGGCTGTGTTTCGTCATCGGGTCCCCCGGATTTCCGGGGGGCCCTTCGAACTTTCCGGGCAATAGGCACAGTTGGTGATAGTCGGGGATACTCGGGGCACTGCCGTGGGGTAGGACCTCCGACGTAACGTGTCCTCCACACGACCTGGAAAGCGAGGCAGCAACACATGCCCGAGCAGAGCAGCCCGCTCGACCTGCCCGAGGGCGACCCCTTCGGCCCGCACAACCTCCCCTACGGTGTGTTCTCCACCCCCGACCACCCCGAGGACCGCCGGGTCGGCGTCCGCATCGGCAACCACGTGCTGGACGCCGGCGCCGCCGCCCACGCGCTCGGCTCCCCGTACGCCGGGCTGCTGGCCCAGCCGAGCCTGACGCCGCTGCTCGCGGCGGGCCGCACCGCCTGGCGGGACGTGCGCCGCGCGCTCACCGCCTGGCTCACCGTCCCGGGCCACCGCGCGGACATCGAGCCGCTGCTGCACCCGGTCGACGCGGTCACCCTGCACCTGCCGTACGAGGTCGCGGACTACGTCGACTTCTACGCCAGCGAGCACCACGCCACCAACGTCGGGAAGATCTTCCGGCCGGACGGCGACGCGCTCACCCCCAACTGGAAGCACCTGCCGATCGGTTACCACGGCCGCTCCGGCACCGTCGTGGTCTCCGGCACGGACGTGGTGCGCCCCAGCGGCCAGCGCAAGGCCCCCACCGACCCGGCGCCGGTCTTGGGGCCCTCGGTGAAGCTGGACATCGAAGCCGAGGTCGGCTTCGTCGTCGGCGTCCCCTCCGCCCACGGCACCCCGGTCCCGCTCGCCGACTTCCGAGAGCACGTCTTCGGGCTCTCGCTGCTCAACGACTGGTCGGCGCGCGACCTCCAGGCCTGGGAGTACGTGCCGCTGGGCCCGTTCCTCGGCAAGTCCTTCGCCACCTCCGTATCGGCGTGGGTCACCCCGCTGGAGGCCCTGGACGCGGCCCGCACCGCCCCGCCCACCCGGGACGTTCCGCTCCTCCCCTACCTCGACGACGCGAACGAGGAGGAGCACGGCGGCTTCGACATCCGGATCACCGTCGAGATCAACGGCCAGGTCGTCGCCGAGCCGCCGTTCGCCTCGATGTACTGGACGGCCGCCCAGCAGCTCGCCCACATGACGGTCAACGGCGCGTCGCTGCGGACCGGGGACCTGTACGGCTCCGGCACGGTCAGCGGCCCCGAGACCACCCAGCGCGGCTCGCTCCTGGAGCTCACCTGGAACGGCCGCGACGCGCTGGAACTCCCCGAGGGCAAGCGGACGTTCCTGGAGGACGGCGACACGGTCACGCTGACCGCCTGGGCTCCCGGCCCGCACGGCACCCGCGTGGGCCTCGGCGACGTGACCGGCAGGATCGTCACGGCACCATGAACGCTTCCGCCCCCGCACTGACGCTCCCCGAGGAGCTGATCCTGCTCACCCTGAACCCGGGGAGCGGCAAGCCGTTGTGCGCGGCCGCCTCCCTGGCGTACGGAACGGCCGGCGCCGCCCTCGCGGAGCTGGAGCTCCAGGGGCGCATACGGGAGGAGCGCGGCCGGGTCCAGGTGGTGAACCCGCTGGACCCGGCCGACCCGCTCCTCGCCGCCCTGCTGCGGACCCTGCCCCAGGCCAAGGGCCGCCGCTCAGGCATGCGCGCCCGGCACTGGGTGGACAACTTCGACAAGCACGTACGGGACACCTGCCTGGACTCCCTGGTCGAACGCTCCGTGCTCTCCCGGGAGACCCGCCGCTTCCTCGGCCTGTTCCCGTCCCACCGGCACTTCCCGGTCCACCCGGACCTCGTACCGGGCGTCCGCAGGCGGTTCACCCTGGCCGAGACGGCGGGCTACCCGGACCACCGCGACCGCCTCCTGGCCGCCCTGGTCTCCGCGATCGGCCTGGCCGGCGAACTGACCCGCAACGGCCGCCCCGGCCGCACGGCGATGAAGGTCCTGCGCCGCTCCGAGTGGACGGCGGTGGCCGTCAACTACAACGTCAAGCAGAACGAATCCGGCGGGGGCGGCGGCGAGAACGACGGCTGGATCGGCGACAGCGGGGGCAGCAGTTGCGGGGGCGGCTGCGGAGGCGGGGACTGAGGGGCCGCCGTGGAGTGTTCCGGTCAGCGGTGCGCTTGGCGTTCACACGTTCGGGGGAGCCTTATCCGGTTTCCGGCGGATACGCTGGTCGGGCCCGCGAGACTCCTCCCCATGGGAGCAATGATGAGCATCGAACCCGAGGCCTCCGAGCCGCGGTGGGCGGTCCCGCCCGAGGGCGGCTGGACCGCCGATGACCTGGACACACTCCCGAATCTGCCTCCCCACACGGAGCTGATCGACGGGAGCCTGATCTTCGTGAGTCCGCAGAGCTTCTTCCACTCGTGGGCGGTTGACTTCTTCACCTGGCACCTGCGGTCACTCGCGCCCCCGGAGCTGCAAGTCGTGCGTGAGTGCACCATCGACATCGACCGCTACAACCGACCTGAACCCGACGTGGCAGTCTTCGACAGCCTGGTAGCCCCGAAGCCGGGCCAGACCCGCTACCCAGCCGATTCAGTACAGCTGGCTATCGAGGTCGTCTCACCGGAGTCCCGCTCGCGCGACCGTGAGACCAAGCCGGTCAAGTACGCCCGGGTCAAGATCCCCCACTACTGGAGGGTTGAGAACCACGACGGCCGGGCCGTGGTCTACGTCTTCGAGCTGGAACCCGCCACGGGCACGTACACCTCCACCGGCATCTTCCACGACCGAATGAAGGTCGCCGTTCCATTCCCCATGGACCTGGACCTCACGGCGATCAACCCGACCACCTCGCGGGCGGCGGACCCGGAGTAGGTCCCGCCGCCCTGCCCCCGCCTCACTCGTACTCAGGCGGTTCCTCGTCCCAGGCGAACTCGGGGTCGCCGACCGGCTGGGCCGCCGGGGCGGCGGGGGCCTTCGTGCGGGCCGGGGCCGGGGCCGCCGCGCGGGGCGCGGGGGCCGTCGGGGCGGGAGCCTCCGGAGCGGCCGCCGCCCCGGAGGACGTCTCCGCCAGGACCTCCAGCACACCCTCCCCGTACGTCGCGAGCTTCTTCTCGCCCAGGCCGCTGATACCGCCCAGCTCCGCGAGCGAGGACGGGTGCAGGGTCGCGATCTCCCGCAGCGTCGCATCGTGGAAGATCACGTACGCCGGGACGCCCTGCTCCTTGGCCGTCGCGCCGCGCCAGGCGCGCAGCGCCTCGAAGACCGGGACGGCGGAGGCGGGGAGGTCGGCGACGGCCGCCTTGCCCTTGGCGCCCTTGCCACCCGCCGAGGACGACGAGCGGGTCGTGGGCTTCTTCGGCTCCTTGCGGAGCAGCACCTCGCGCTCGCGGCCGAGGACCGTGGCGCTGTCGTCGGTGAGGACCAGCGTGCCGTACTCCCCCTCCACCGCCAGCAGGCCCTGCGCCAGCAGCTGGCGGACCACGCCGCGCCACTCCGCCTCGGCCAGCTCCTCGCCGATGCCGAAGACGGAGAGCTGGTCGTGGTCGAACTGGATGACCTTGGCGGTTTTGCGGCCGAGCAGGATGTCGATGATCTGGCCCGCGCCGAACTTCTGGTTCCGCTCGCGCTTGAGGCGGACCACCGTGGAGAGCAGCTTCTGCGAGACGACCGTGCCGTCCCAGGTCTCCGGCGGGGCCAGGCAGGTGTCGCAGTTGCCGCAGTTCGCGGCCGTGGGCTCCTGGCCGAAGTAGGTCAGCAGCTGGGACCGGCGGCACTGGACCGTCTCGCAGAGCGCCAGCATCGAGTCCAGGTGGGCGGCGGCCCGGCGGCGGTGGGCCTCGTCGCCCTCGCCGCCCTGGATGAGCTTGCGCTGCTGGACGACGTCCTGGAGTCCGTACGCCATCCAGGCCGTCGACGGCTCCCCGTCCCGGCCCGCTCGGCCCGTCTCCTGGTAGTAGCCCTCGACGGACTTCGGGAGGTCCAGGTGGGCGACGAAGCGGACGTCCGGCTTGTCGATGCCCATGCCGAAGGCGATGGTCGCGACGACGACGAGGCCCTCCTCGCGGAGGAAGCGCGCCTGGTGGGTGGCGCGGGTCGAGGCGTCCAGGCCCGCGTGGTACGGGACGGCGTTGATGCCGTTGCGGGTCAGATACTCCGCGATCTTCTCCGTGGAGGCGCGCGAGAGGCAGTAGACGATGCCCGCGTCCCCCTCGTGCTCCTCCTTGAGGAAGGTGAGGAGCTGCTTCTTCGGGTCGGACTTCGGGACGATCCGGTACTGGATGTTGGGCCGGTCGAAGCTGGCGACGAAGTGCTTCGCGTCCGGCATGCCGAGGCGGCGGGTGATCTCCTGGTGCGTGGCGTCCGTGGCGGTCGCCGTCAGGGCGATGCGCGGGACGTCGGGCCAGCGCTCACCGAGCACGGATAGCGCCAGATAGTCCGGGCGGAAGTCGTGGCCCCACTGGGCGACGCAGTGCGCCTCGTCGATCGCGAAGACAGAGATCTCGCCCCGGGCCAGAAGCGAGAGCGTGGAGTCCAGCCGCAGCCGCTCCGGCGCCAGATAGAGCAGGTCCAGCTCGCCCGCGAGGAACTGCGCCTCCATCGAGCGGCGCTCGTCGAAGTCCTGCGTGGAGTTCATGAAGCCGGCCCGCACACCGAGCGCGCGCAGGGCGTCGACCTGGTCCTGCATGAGGGCGATCAGCGGGGAGACCACGACCCCGGTACCGCGCCTGACCAAGGACGGGATCTGGTAGCAGAGGGACTTTCCGCCACCGGTCGGCATGAGCACGACGGCGTCCCCGCCGGACACCACATGCTCGATGACCGCGCCCTGCTCGCCGCGGAACGCGTCGTATCCGAAGACCCGGTGCAGCGTCCGCTGCGCCTCGGTCTCGGAGGGGTCAGCGGTGTCGGTCCCGTTGCCGGTCACCGTCCCGGTCACATCCATGGTCACGCTTTCCAATGCTCTGTCCCCCGGGGTCCGCGGCCGTCCGGTCCGCAACCCTGCCGTCCGCGCCGTCCGGACCTTGTCCGTCTGCTCTCCGTCCCCGACCACGATAGGCGGCTCCTACGACAACGCCGGACGGTCCTGTGGATAACGGACCGTCCGGCGCTGTTCTGCGGGAGAATCGCCTACCGCACGAAGACCCCCGCCTGGCCCGCCAGGTCCAGGAAGTACTGCGGGGCCAGGCCCAGCACCAGCGTGACCGCCACACCCACCGCGATCGTCGTCATCGTCAGCGGGGACGGGACGGCGACCGTGGGGCCGTCCGCCTTCGGCTCGCTGAAGAACATCAGGACGATCACGCGGATGTAGAAGAAGGCCGCGATCGCCGACGAGATCACGCCGACCACGACCAGCGCGCCCGCGCCGCTCTCCGCCGCCGCCTTGAAGACGGCGAACTTGCCGGAGAAGCCCGAGGTGAGCGGGATCCCGGCGAAGGCCAGCAGGAAGACCGCGAAGACCGCCGCGGTCAGCGGCGAGCGGCGGCCGAGCCCGGCCCACTTCGACAGGTGCGTGGCCTCGCCGCCCGCGTCCCGTACCAGCGTGACGACCGCGAACGCGCCGACCGTCACGAAGGAGTACGCGCCCAGGTAGAAGAGGACCGAGGAGACCCCCTCCGGGCTGGTCGCGATGACACCGGCGAGGATGAAGCCCGCGTGCGCGATCGAGGAGTAGGCCAGCAGTCGCTTGATGTCGGTCTGGGTGATCGCGACGATCGCCCCGCCCAGCATCGTGATGATGGCCACCGCCCACAGCACCGGCCGCAGGTCCCAGGTGAGCCCGGGGAGCACCACGTACAGCAGGCGCAGCAGCGCGCCGAACGCGGCGACCTTGGTGGCGGCGGCCATGAAGCCGGTCACCGGGGTCGGGGCGCCCTGGTAGACGTCCGGGGTCCACATGTGGAACGGGACGGCGCCGACCTTGAAGAGCAGGCCGACCAGGATCAGCGCGCCGCCGATGAGCAGCAGCGCGTCGTTGCCCATGGTGCCGGCGAGGGCGGGGTCGATCTCCAGGACCGAGCCGTCGACGACGTTGGCGATGGTGGCGTACGAGAGGGAGCCCGCGTAGCCGTAGAGGAGGGCGATCCCGAAGAGCAGGAACGCCGAGGAGAACGCGCCGAGCAGGAAGTACTTCACGGCCGCCTCCTGCGACATCAGCCGCTTGCGGCGGGCGACGGCGCAGAGGAGGTACAGCGGGAGCGAGAAGACTTCCAGCGCGATGAAGAGGGTCAGCAGGTCGTTGGCGGCGGGGAAGACGAGCATGCCCGCCACCGAGAACAGGACCAGCGGGAAGACCTCGGTGGTGGCGAAGCCCGCGCGGACGGCGGCCTTCTCGGCGTCGCTGCCGGGGACCGTACCGGCCTGGGCGGCGAAGGAGTCGACCCGGTTGCCGTGGGCGGTGGGGTCGAGCCGCCGTTCGGCGAAGGTGAAGACGGCCACCACGGAGACCAGGAGAATGGTCCCCTGGAGGAACAGGGTGGGGCCGTCGATCGCGATGGCGCCCATGGCCGCGATCTGGGCCTTCGTGGTGGCGTATCCGCCGGCCGCGAGGGACACCACGGCGGCGAACGCGGCGGCCAGCGCCACCACGGTCAGCAGGAGCTGGGCGTGGTAGCGGGCCTTACGCGGGACGAAGGCCTCCACCAGGATGCCCAGGACGGCGCCGATCACGATGATCAGGACCGGCGCGAGCTGGGCGTACTCGATCGTGGGCGCCGTGAAGCGGTCCCCCGGGGCTGCGGATGTCACCCCGCTCGCCGTCGTCCACAGGCTGTGGACAGCTGTTGCGCTCACTTGGCGGCCTCCACCTCGGGCTGGGGGTCCTTCTTCTGTACGTCGGACATCGTGTGCTTGACCGCCGGGTTGACGACCTCGGTGAGCGGCTTCGGGAAGACGCCCAGGAGGAGCAGGAGCGCAATCAGCGGTACGGCGACCACCAGCTCACGCGCCTTGAGGTCGGGCATGGTGCGGACCGACTCGGCGACCGGGCCGGTCATCGTCCGTTGGTAGAGGACGAGGACGTAGATCGCGGCGAGCACGATGCCGGAGGTGGCGATGATTCCGGCCACCGGATAGGCGCTGAACGTGCCGACGAGGACCAGGAACTCACTGACGAACGGGGCGAGCCCCGGCAGCGACAGCGTCGCCAGACCGCCGATGAGGAAGGTGCCCGCCAGGACGGGGGCGACCTTCTGCACCCCGCCGTAGTCCGCGATGAGCCGCGAGCCGCGCCGGGTGATGAGGAATCCGGCGACCAGCAGCAGCGCGGCCGTCGAGATGCCGTGGTTGACCATGTAGAGCGTGGCGCCCGACTGGCCCTGGCTGGTCATCGCGAAGATACCGAGGATGATGAAGCCGAAGTGCGAGATCGAGGCGTAGGCGATGAGCCGCTTGATGTCGCGCTGGCCGACCGCGAGGAGCGCTCCGTAGACGATGGAGACGAGCGCCAGGGCGATGACGACCGGGGTCGCCCACTTGCTGGCCTCCGGGAAGAGCCCGAGGCAGAAGCGGAGCATCGCGAAGGTGCCGACCTTGTCGACGATCGCGGTGATGAGCACGGCGACCGGTGCGGTCGCCTCGCCCATCGCGTTGGGCAGCCAGGTGTGCAGCGGCCAGAGCGGGGCCTTGATCGCGAAGGCGAGGAAGAACCCGAGGAAGAGCCACCGCTCGGTGGAGGTCGCCATCTCCAGGGTGCCGTCGGCCCGGGCCGCCGCGATCTCGGAGAGCGAGAAGCTGCCCGCGACCACGTACAGCCCGATGACGGCGGCCAGCATGATCAGGCCGCCAGCCAGGTTGTAGAGCAGGAACTTGACCGCCGCGTACGAGCGTTGCTTCGCGGCGTTCTCGTCGCTGCCCGCGTGGGCCCGGTCCCCGAAACCGCCGATGAGGAAGTACATCGGGATGAGCATGGCTTCGAACAGGATGTAGAAGAGGAAGACGTCGGTCGCGAGGAACGACAGGATCACCATGGCCTCGACCATGAGGATCAGCGCGAAGAAGCCCTGGGTGGGGCGCCAGCGCGAGGACTTCGTCTCCAGGGGGTCGGCGTCGTGCCAGCCGGCCACGATGACGAACGGGATCAGCAGCGCGGTGAGCCCGAGGAGGGCTACCCCGATGCCGTCCACGCCCAGTTCGTACCGGACGCCGAAGTCGGCGATCCAGGCCTTGGACTCGGTCAGTTGGTAGCGGTCGCCGCCCGGTTCGAAGCGGGCGAAGACGACGCCCGCCAGGACGAGCGTGCCCAGCGAGAAGAACAGCGCGACCCACTTGGCCACGGTGCGCTGTGCGGCGGGGACGGCGGCGGTGGCGATGGCTCCGATGGCCGGGAGCGCCGCCGTCGCGGTCAGGAGGGGAAAGGACATGTGATCAGACCGCCCTCATCAGCAGGGTCGCGGCGATGACGACCGCCGCACCGCCGAACATCGAGACCGCGTAGGAGCGGGCGTAGCCGTTCTGCAGCTTGCGCAGCCGGCCGGAGAGCCCGCCGACCGACGCGGCCGTGCCGTTGACGACGCCGTCGACCAGGGAGTGGTCGACGTAGACGAGCGAGCGGGTGAGGTGCTCGCCGCCGCGGACCAGGACCACGTGGTTGAAGTCGTCCTGGAGCAGGTCGCGGCGGGCCGCCCGGGTGAGCAGCGAGCCGCGCGGGGCCACGGCCGGCACCGGCTTGCGCCCGTACATCCCCCAGGCGACCGCGACGCCGATGACCAGGGCCACGACGGTGGCTCCGGTGACGGTGGCCACGCTCAGCGGGGAGTGGCCGTGGTCGTAACCGGTGACCGGCTCCAGCCAGTTGACGAAGCGGTCTCCGATGGCGAAGAAGCCACCGGCGAAGACCGATCCGACGGCCAGCACGATCATCGGGACCGTCATGGACTTCGGGGACTCGTGCGGGTGCGGCTCACGGCCCTCCGCGTCGGGCTGCCAGCGCTTCTCGCCGAAGAAGGTCATCAGCATCACGCGCGTCATGTAGAACGCGGTGATCGCGGCGCCCAGCAGGGCGACGGAGCCGAAGATCCAGCCCTCGGTGCCGCCCTTGGCGAAGGCCGCCTCGATGATCTTGTCCTTGGAGAAGAAGCCGGAGAGGCCCGGGAAGCCGATGATGGCGAGATAGCCGAGGCCGAAGGTGATGAAGGTGACCGGCATGTACTTCCGCAGGCCGCCGTACTTGCGCATGTCGACCTCGTCGTTCATGCCGTGCATCACCGAACCGGCCCCCAGGAAGAGCCCGGCCTTGAAGAAGCCGTGCGTCACCAGGTGCATGATCGCGAAGGCGTACCCGATCGGGCCGAGTCCCGCGGCGAGGATCATGTAGCCGATCTGCGACATCGTGGAGCCCGCGAGCGCCTTCTTGATGTCGTCCTTGGCGCAACCGACGATCGCACCGAAGATCAGCGTGACCGCGCCGACGATGGCGACGACCAGCTGGGCGTCCGGGGCGCCGTTGAAGATGGCGCCGGAGCGGACGATGAGATAGACACCGGCGGTGACCATGGTCGCGGCGTGGATGAGGGCGGAGACCGGGGTCGGGCCCTCCATCGCGTCACCGAGCCAGGACTGGAGCGGCACCTGGGCCGACTTGCCGCACGCGGCGAGCAGCAGCATCAGGCCGATCGCCGTCAGCTTGCCCTCACTGGTGTCACCGGTCGCCTCGAGCACCGGCCCGAAGGCGAAGGTGCCGAAGGTGGTGAACATCAGCATGATGGCGATCGAAAGACCCACGTCACCGACGCGGTTGACCAGGAACGCCTTCTTCGCGGCGGTGGCCGCGCTGGGCTTGTGCTGCCAGAAGCCGATGAGCAGGTACGACGCCAGACCGACGCCCTCCCACCCGACGTACAGCAGCAGGTAGTTGTCGGCGATGACCAGGATCAGCATCGCCGCGAGGAACAGGTTGAGATAGCCGAAGAAACGGCGCCTGCGCTCGTCGTGCTCCATGTAGCCGATGGAGTAGATGTGGATCAGCGTGCCCACACCGGTGATGAGCAGGACGAACGTCATCGACAGCTGGTCGAGCTGGAAGGCGATGTCGGCCTGGAAGCCCTCCACCGGAATCCAGCTGAACAGGTGCTGGTGCAGGGCCCGGTCCTCGGCGCCCTTCCCCAGCATGTCGGCGAAGAGGACGACGCCGATGACGAACGAGGCGGCGGCGAGCACGGTGCCGAGCCAGTGCCCGGTCTTGTCCAGCCGCCGGCCGCCGCAGAGCAGGACCGCCGCTCCGAGCAGGGGCGCCGCGACGAGCAGCGCGATCAGGTTCTCCACGATTCCGGTCCCCTTACAGCTTCATCAGGCTGGCGTCGTCGACCGAGGCCGAGTGGCGGGAGCGGAACAACGACACGATGATCGCGAGCCCGACGACGACTTCCGCGGCGGCGACGACCATCACGAAGAACGCGACGATCTGTCCGTCGAGGTTTCCGTGCATCCGGGAGAACGTGACGAGCGCCAGGTTGCACGCGTTGAGCATCAGCTCGACGCACATGAACAGCACGATCACGTTCCGCCGGATCAGCACCCCGGAGGCGCCGATCGCGAACAGCAGGGCCGCGAGGTAGAGATAGTTGACCGGGTTCACTTGGCGGCCTCCGAATTCTCCGCCGCGGAGGCGGGGTTCGCCCCGCGTGCCACGGCGTCCGCGTCCTCACGTCCGAGCCGCTCGCCGGAGCGCTGCTCCAGCGCCTTGAGATCGGCGAGGGCCTCCTGGGAGACATCGCGGATCTGGCCCCGGTCGCGCAGCGTCTTCATGACGGTCAGGTCGGACGGGGTGCCGTCGGGCAGCAGACCGGCGATGTCCACCGCGTTGTGCCGGGCGTAGACACCGGGGGCGGGCAGCGGCGGGAGGTGCTTGCCGCGCACGCGCTCCTCGGACATCTCCCGCTGGGTCTTGGCCCGTTCGGTGCGCTCGCGGTGCGTGAGCACCATCGCCCCGACGGTCGCGGTGATCAGCAGGGCGCCGGTGATCTCGAAGGCGAAGACGTACTTCGTGAAGATGAGGTTGGCGAGCCCCTCCACGTTCCCGCCGTGCAGGGCGTTGGCGGCGCCGAGCCCGTTGAAGGAGGACAGCGACGCGTTGCCGATGCCCCCGATCAGCAGGATGCCGAAGCCCAGCCCGCAGCCGACGGCCAGCCAGCGCTGCCCCTTGAGGGTCTCCTTGAGGGAGTCCGCCGCGGTGACGCCGACGAGCATCACGACGAAGAGGAAGAGCATCATGATCGCGCCGGTGTAGACGATGATCTGGACGATGCCGAGGAAATAGGCGCCGTTGGCGAGGTAGAAGACGGCCAGGACGACCATGGTCCCGGCGAGTGACAGGGCGCTGTGCACGGACTTCTTCAGCAGGATCGTGGAGAAGGCGCCGATCACGGCGACGGTCCCCAGGATCCAGAACTGGACGGCCTCACCGGTGGAGGTGGTGGCGGCCGCGGCGATCACGTTCATGCGCCCGCCCCCCTGCCCTGCTGTGCCCCGGCGGATCCCGCGGGCTCGTCGGACTTGGGCTGCTCGCCCTTGGAGAGCGCCGGCTGCGGCACCGTACCCGGAGCGGCCTCGGTGACCAGGCCCCGGTAGTAGTCCTGTTCGTCCATGCCCGGGAAGATCGCGTGCGGGCTGTCGACCATGCCGTCCTCCAGGCCCGCGAGCAGCTCGTCCTTGGTGTAGATGAGGCTCTCGCGGGTGGTGTTGGCCAGCTCGAACTCGTTCGTCATCGTGAGCGCCCGGGTGGGGCAGGCCTCGATGCAGAGTCCGCAGAGGATGCAGCGCGCGTAGTTGATCTGGTAGACGCGGCCGTAGCGCTCGCCCGGGGAGTAGCGCTCCTCCTCGGTGTTGTCCGCGCCCTCCACGTAGATGGCGTCCGCCGGACACGCCCAGGCGCACAGCTCGCAGCCGACGCACTTCTCCAGGCCGTCCGGGTGGCGGTTGAGCTGGTGGCGGCCGTGGAAGCGGGGCGCCGTCACCTTCGGCGTCTCCGGGTACTGCTCGGTGAGCCGCTTCTTGAACATGGCCTTGAAGGTCACGCCGAAGCCGGCCACGGGATTCTGGAACTTCTCCGCCGCCGCTCCCGATTCGCCCGAGGACCCAGCGGATCCCGATGAGCCCGTGAGCTCTGGTTTCTCAGACACCGCCGGCCTCCTTTCCGTCACTCGCGTTTCCGTCACTCTGAGTATCGGGCCCACCACTGACAACGAGCTCCCGCTCGCGCCTCGGTACGCGCCTGGGCACCGGTGGCAGGCTCTGTCCGGGCAGCGGTGGCACCGGGAATCCGCCCGCCATCGGGTCGAACGCGGGCTCCGGTCCGGCCTCCGCCTCCTGGGCCCTGACCCTGCGGTCGCGGAACATGTCCACGACCAGGGAGATCAGCAGGATGGCGAGCACCGCCCCGCCGACGTACAGCACGATCCGGGAGAAGTCGTAGCCCTCGTTCCGCAGCGCGCGGACGGTGGCGACGAGCATCAGCCAGCCCACGGAGACCGGGATCAGGACCTTCCAGCCGAGCTTCATCAGCTGGTCGTAGCGGACGCGTGGCAGGGTGCCGCGCAGCCAGATGAAGAAGAAGATCAGCGCCTGGAGCTTGAGGAAGAACCAGAGCATCGGCCACCAGCCGTGGTTCGCCCCCTCCCAGAACGCGGAGATCGGGTACGGGGCCCTCCAGCCGCCGAGGAACAGCGTCACCGCGATCATCGACACGGTCACCATGTGGATGTACTCGGCGAGCATGAACATCGCGAACTTGATGGAGCTGTACTCGGTGTTGAAGCCGCCGACCAGGTCACCCTCGGACTCCGGCATGTCGAACGGGGCCCGGCTGGCCTCCCCGACCATCGTCACCATGTAGATGAGGAAGGACATCGGGAGCAGGATGATGTACCACCGGTCGCCCTGTGCCTCCACGATGGTGGAGGTCGACATCGACCCGGAGTAGAGGAAGACCGAGGCGAAAGCGGCGCCCATCGCGATCTCGTAACTGATCATCTGGGCGCACGAGCGGATCCCGCCGAGCAGCGGGTACGTGGAGCCGGAGGACCAGCCGCCGAGGACGAACCCGTACACCCCGACCGCGCCGACGGCGAGGATGTAGAGCGCGGCGATCGGCAGGTCGGTGAGCTGCATCGTCGTACGGGTGCCGAAGATCGAGACCTCGTTGCCCGCAGGCCCGAAGGGGATGACCGCGACCGCCATGAAGGCGGGGATCGCCGCGAGGATCGGCGCGAGGACGTAGACCGCCTTGTCCGCGCGCTTGACGATGACGTCTTCCTTCAGCATCAGTTTGACGCCGTCGGCGAGCGACTGGAGCAGTCCCCAGGGGCCGTGCCGGTTGGGGCCGATGCGCAGCTGCATCCAGGCGACGACCTTGCGCTCCCACACGATGGAGAAGAGCACGATCAGCATCAGGAACGCGAAGCAGAAGACCGCCTTGAGCAGCACCAGCCACCAGGGGTCGGTGCCGAACATCGAGAGATCCTCGGCGGCGATGACGGCACCCTGGGGTGCCGTGGTGAGTGCGGTGAGGCCCATCACGCTCGTACCTCCGACGGTTCTACGGGAGCGTCCGGCGCGGCGGCCGGGCCGATCCGGACCAGGCCACCGGGGTTGGCGCCGGTGTCGGCGGGGATGCCGCGTCCCACCGAGTTCAGCGGCACCCAGACCACGCGGTCCGGCATGTCGGTGACCTGGAGGGGCAGTTCGACGGTGCCTGCGGGGCCGGTGACGGCGAGCGGGTCGCCGTCCTTGACGCCGGTCTCGGCCGCCGTGGTGGCGGAGAGCCGGGCGACGGCGGCGTGCCGGGTCCCGGCGAGCGCGGTGTCGCCCTCCTGGAGCCGGCCGAGGTCGAGCAGCATCCGGTGGCCCGCGAGGACCGCCTCGCCGTCGCCGGGCCGCGGCAGCGGCTGCGCCGCCTCGCGCGGGTCGTCCGCGTGGCCGCCGTCCCAGCCGCCGAGCCGGTCCAGCTCGCGGCGGGCGGCGGTCAGGTCCGGCAGCGCGAAGTGCACGTCCATGGCGTCGGCCAGCATGTGCAGCACCCGGGAGTCGACCGGCGCGAGGGTCCGGGGCATCTGCTCCGGCTTCAGCGCGGCCTGGAACATCCGGACCCGGCCCTCCCAGTTGAGGAAGGTGCCGGACTTCTCCGCGACGGCGGCGACCGGGAAGACCACGTCCGCCCGGGCGGTCACCTCGCTCGGCCGCAGCTCCAGCGAGACCAGGAACCCGACCTCGTCCAGCGCCTTCAGCGCCCGCGCCGGGTCGGGCAGGTCCTCGACGCCGACCCCGGCGACGAGCAGCGCGCCCAGTTCACCGGTGGCCGCGGCCTCGATGATCTGGCCGGTGTCGCGGCCGTGGCGGGCGGGCAGTTCGGCGACGCGCCAGACGGCGGCCACCTCGTCCCGGGCCCGCGGGTCGGTGGCCGGGCGGCCGCCGGGCAGCAGGGTCGGGAGCGCGCCCGTCTCGACCGCGCCCCGGTCGCCCGCCCGGCGCGGAATCCACACCAGGCGTGCGCCGGTCGCGGCAGCCGTACGAATCGCGGCAGAGAGTGCGCCGGGCACCCCCGCGAGCCGCTCACCGACGATGATCAGGGAGTGCTCACCGCGCAACGCCTCGGCGGCGGCAGCCCCTTCGGCCTCCAGGCCGACCCCGCCCGCGAGCGCGTCCAGCCACTCGGTCTCGGTGCCGGGGGCGGCGGGCAGCAGCGTGCCGCCCGCCTTCACCAGGCCGCGCGTGGCGTGCGAGGCGAGGGCGAAGGTCTTCTGGCCGCTCTTGCGGTGGGCCTTGCGCAGCCGCAGGAAGACGCCGGGGGCCTCCTCCTCGGACTCGAACCCGACGAGGAGGACCGCGGGGGCCTTCTCCAGCGCGGTGTACGTGACCCCCTCGCCGTCCAGGTCCCGGCCGCGTCCGGCGACGCGGGCGGCCAGGAAGTCGGCCTCCTCGGCGCTGTGGACCCGGGAGCGGAAGTCGATGTCGTTGGTGTCGAGGGCGACCCGGGCGAACTTGCTGTACGCGTAGGAGTCCTCGACGGTCAGCCGGCCACCGGTCAGGACGCCTGCGCGCCCCCGGGCGGCGAGGAGTCCGGCCGCCGCGGCTTCCAGCGCCTCGGGCCAGCTCGCCGGCTCCAGGACACCGTCGGCGTTGCGGACCAGCGGGGTGGTGAGCCGGTCGCGCTGCTGGGCGTAGCGGAAGCCGAACCTCCCCTTGTCGCAGATCCACTCCTCGTTGACCTCGGGCTCGTTGGCCGCGAGGCGTCGCATGACCTTGCCGCGCCGGTGATCGGTGCGCATCCCGCAGCCGCCGGAGCACTGCTCGCACACCGAGGGGGTGGAGACCAGGTCGAAGGGGCGGGAGCGAAAGCGGTACGCCGCCGAGGTCAGCGCGCCGACCGGGCAGATCTGGATGGTGTTGCCGGAGAAGTACGACTCGAAGGGGTCGCCCTCGCCGGTGCCGACCTGCTGGAGGGCGCCGCGCTCGATCAGCTCGATCATCGGGTCGCCCGCCACCTGGTTGGAGAACCGGGTGCAGCGCGCGCAGAGCACGCACCGCTCACGGTCCAGCAGCACCTGGGTGGAGATCGGGACGGGCTTCTCGAAGGTCCGCTTCTTGCCGTCGAAGCGGGAGTCGGCGCCGCCGTGCGACATCGCCTGGTTCTGGAGCGGGCACTCGCCGCCCTTGTCGCAGACCGGGCAGTCCAGCGGGTGGTTGATCAGCAGCAGCTCCATCACGCCCTTCTGCGCCTTCTCGGCGACAGGAGAGGTGATCTGCGACTTGACGACCATGCCGTCGGTGCAGGTGATGGTGCAGGAGGCCATCGGCTTGCGCTGGCCCTCGACCTCGACGATGCACTGGCGGCAGGCGCCGGCCGGGTCGAGGAGCGGGTGGTCGCAGAAGCGCGGGATCTCGATGCCGAGGAGTTCGGCGGCCCGGATGACCAGGGTCCCCTTGGGGACGCTGATCTCGATGCCGTCGATGGTCAGCGTGACCAGGTCCTCGGGCGGGATGGCCGCCTCGCCGCCCCCGGAGGGCGCACTCGTGGTGACTGTCATGCGTTCACCCCCCGGTGAGCGTTCTTGCCGTCGGTGTTCTTGTCGTCGGCCCAGGCCGTGGATTTCGCGGGGTCGAAGGGGCAGCCCTTGCCCGTGATGTGCTGTTCGTACTCCTCGCGGAAGTACTTGAGCGAGGAGAAGATCGGCGAGGCGGCGCCGTCGCCGAGCGCGCAGAACGACTTGCCGTTGATGTTGTCGGCGATGTCGTTCAGCTTGTCCAGGTCGGCCATCTGGCCCTTGCCCGCCTCGATGTCACGGAGCAACTGGACCAGCCAGTAGGTCCCTTCGCGGCAGGGCGTGCACTTGCCGCAGGACTCGTGGGCGTAGAACTCGGTCCAGCGGGTGACGGCCCGCACGACGCAGGTCGTCTCGTCGAAGCACTGGAGCGCCTTGGTGCCGAGCATGGACCCGGCGGCGCCGACGCCCTCGTAGTCGAGGGGGACGTCGAGGTGCTCGTCGGTGAACATCGGGGTGGAGGAGCCGCCCGGGGTCCAGAACTTGAGCCGGTGACCGGCCCGCATCCCGCCGCTCATGTCGAGGAGCTGACGGAGCGTGATGCCGAGCGGGGCCTCGTACTGGCCGGGGCTGGTGACATGGCCGCTGAGCGAGTAGAGCGTGAAGCCCGGGGACTTCTCGCTGCCCATCGACTTGAACCAGTCCTTGCCCCGGTTCAGGATCGCGGGAACCGAGGCGATGGACTCGACGTTGTTCACCACAGTGGGGCAGGCGTACAGACCGGCGACCGCGGGGAAAGGGGGTCGCAGCCGGGGCTGTCCACGCCGTCCTTCGAGAGAGTCGAGCAGCGCGGTTTCCTCACCACAGATGTACGCGCCGGCACCTGCGTGCACCGTGAGTTCCAGATCGAGCCCTGAGCCCAGGACGTTCGTCCCCAGATAACCCGCCTCGTACGCCTCTCGTACGGCCTCGTGCAGTCGTCGCAGCACGGGGACGACCTCACCGCGCAGATAGATGAACGCGTGCGACGAACGGATCGCGTAACAGGCGATCACGATGCCCTCGATGAGGCTGTGCGGGTTCGCGAAGAGGAGCGGGATGTCCTTGCAGGTCCCCGGCTCCGACTCGTCGGCGTTGACAACTAGATAGTGCGGTTTTCCATCGCCCTGCGGGATGAACTGCCACTTCATCCCGGTGGGGAAGCCGGCGCCGCCGCGTCCGCGCAGACCGGAGTCCTTGACGTACGCGATGAGGTCGTCGGGCGACATGGCGAGCGCCTTGCGCAGCCCCTCGTACCCCTCGTGGCGGCGGTAGGTCTCCAGGGTCCAGGACTCGGGCTGGTCCCAGAAGGAGGAGAGGACGGGGGCGAGCAGCTTCTCGGGGCTCGTCCCGTTGTGGTCGATCTCGGCGGCCAAGGTCATCACTCCCCCTCCTCGGCTGCGGGCCCGGCCGGGAACTCCGGGTCGGAGGCCGAGGTCTGCTGCGGTGCGTCGTGCGAGCTGAGGCGCTCGGCCGGCGACGGATCGTGGACCTGTGCGTCGTGCGGCTGTGCGTCGTGCGACGGTGCGTCCTCGCGCTGCCCGCCTCCCGGCTGTCCGTCACGCGGGGAGACGACCCGTGCCTTCGGCAGGGCCTCGCCCTTGGCGAGCTTGAGCCCGATCAGGGAGGCGGGGCCCGCGCCGCCGGTGGCCTCGACGGCGCCGGGGCGCTCGTCGGGGAAGCCCGCCAGGATGCGGGCGGTCTCCTTGTAGGAGCAGAGCGGGGCGCCGCGGGTTGGCTCGACGGTCCGCCCGGCGATCAGGTCGTCGACGAGCTGCGTGGCGCTCTCGGGCGTCTGGTTGTCGAAGAACTCCCAGTTCACCATCACCACGGGTGCGAAGTCGCAGGCGGCGTTGCACTCGATGTGTTCGAGGGTGACCTTGCCGTCGTCGGTCGTCTCGTTGTTGCCGACGCCGAGGTGCTCCTTGAGCGTGTCGAAGATGGCGTCGCCGCCCATGACCGCGCACAGGGTGTTGGTGCAGACCCCGACCTGGTAGTCGCCGCTCGGCTTGCGCCGGTACATGGAGTAGAAGGTCGCGACGGCCGTGACCTCGGCGGTGGTGAGGTCGAGGGTCTCGGCGCAGAAGGCCATCCCCGTACGGGAGACGTACCCCTCCTCGGACTGGACGAGGTGGAGCAGCGGCAGCAGGGCGGAGCGGCTTCCCGGGTAGCGGGCGATCACCTCCTTCGCGTCCGCGTCGAGCCGGGCGCGCACGTCGGCCGGGTAGGCGGGGGCGGGGAGCTGCGGCATCCCCAGACTGACCTCTTGGTTTGCGGTCACCGGTCGACGCCTCCCATCACGGGGTCGATGGACGCGACGGCGACGATCACGTCGGCGACCTGGCCGCCCTCGCACATCGCCGCCATGGCTTGCAGATTGGTGAAGGACGGGTCGCGGAAGTGGACCCGGTAGGGGCGGGTGCCGCCGTCGGAGACGACGTGGACGCCGAGTTCGCCCTTGGGGGACTCGACGGCGGTGTACGTCTGCCCGGCGGGGACCCGGAAGCCTTCGGTCACCAGCTTGAAGTGGTGGATCAGGGCTTCCATGGAGGTGCCCATGATGTTCCTGATGTGGTCGAGCGAGTTGCCGAGTCCGTCCGCGCCGAGGGCGAGCTGGGCGGGCCAGGCGATCTTCTTGTCCGCGACCATGACCGGGCCCGGCTCCAGGCGCTCCAGGCACTGCTCGATGATCCGGAGCGACTCGCGCATCTCGTCCATGCGGATCAGGAAGCGCCCGTAGGAGTCGCAGGTGTCGGTGGTCGGGACCTCGAAGTCGTAGGTCTCGTAGCCGCAGTAGGGGTCGCTCTTGCGCAGGTCGTGCGGGAGACCGGCGGAGCGCAGGACCGGGCCGGTGGCGCCGAGCGCCATGCAGCCGGTGAGGTCGAGGTAGCCGACGTCCTTCATGCGGGCCTTGAAGATGGGGTTGCCGGTGGCGAGCTTGTCGTACTCCGGCAGGTTCTTCTTCATCGTCCTGATGAACTCGCGCAGCGCGTCGACCGCGCCCGGGGGCAGGTCCTGGGCGAGGCCGCCGGGGCGGACGAACGCGTGGTTCATCCGGAGGCCGGTGATCAGCTCGAAGAGGTCGAGGACCAGTTCACGGTCGCGGAAGCCGTAGATCATGATCGTGGTCGCGCCCAGCTCCATACCGCCGGTGGCGATGCAGACCAGGTGCGAGGAGATCCGGTTGAGCTCCATCAGGAGCACGCGCAGGATGGTGGCCCGGTCGGGAATCTGGTCCTCGATGCCGAGGAGCTTCTCGACGCCCAGGCAGTACGCCGTCTCGTTGAAGAACGGCGTCAGGTAGTCCATGCGCGTGACGAAGGTGGTGCCCTGGGTCCAGTTGCGGAACTCGAGGTTCTTCTCGATCCCGGTGTGGAGGTAGCCGATGCCGCAGCGGGCCTCGGTGACGGTCTCGCCGTCGATCTCCAGGATCAGCCGCAGCACGCCGTGCGTGGACGGGTGCTGGGGACCCATGTTGACGATGATGCGTTCGTCGTCGGACTTGGCGGCGGATTCGACGACCTCGTCCCAGTCGCCGCCGGTGACTGTATATACAGTCCCCTCGGTCGTGGCACGGGGTGTTGCGTGGGGAGTGGTCATCAGGAGTACGACCTCCGCTGGTCCGGAGCCGGGATCTGGGCGCCCTTGTACTCGACGGCGATGCCGCCGAGCGGGTAGTCCTTGCGCTGCGGGAAGCCCTGCCAGTCGTCCGGCATCATGATCCGGGTCAGGGCCGGGTGCCCGTCGAAGATGAGGCCGAAGAAGTCGTACGCCTCGCGCTCGTGCCAGTCGTTGGTCGGATAGACCTCGACGAGGGACGGGATGTGCGGGTCGCTGTCCGGGGCGGAGACCTCCAGCCGGATGATCCGGCCGTGGGTGAGGGACCGCAGGTGGTAGACGGCGTGCAGCTCGCGTCCCTTGTCCCCGAGGAAGTGGACGCCGCTGACGCCCGTACAGAGCTCGAAGCGCAGGGCGGGGTCGTCGCGCAGGGTGCGGGCGACCTGGACCAGGTGCTCGCGGGCGATGTGGAAGGTGAGCTCGTCGCGGTCGACGACGGTGCGCTCGATGGCGTTCTCGGGGAGCAGGTCCTGCTCCTCCAGGGCCCCTTCGAGCTCGTCGGCCACCTCGTCGAACCACCCGCCGTACGGCCGGGACGAGGCCCCCGGCAGGGTGACGGTGCGGATGAGGCCGCCGTAGCCGGAGGTGTCGCCGCCGTTGTTGGCGCCGAACATTCCCTTGCGTACGCGGATGACCTCGCCGCCGGTGTCGCGCGGGGCGGGGACGGAGTTGCCGTTCTGCCCCTCGCCGTGGGTGTCGTCGCTCACCGCAGGAGCCCCTTCATCTCGATCAGGGGCAGCGCCTTGAGGGCCGCTTCCTCCGCCTCGCGGGCGGCTTCCTCCGCGTTGACCCCGAGCTTGCCGTCCTGGATCTTCTGGTGGAGCTTCAGGATGGCGTCCAGCAGCATCTCGGGACGCGGCGGGCATCCCGGCAAATAGATATCGACCGGGACAATGTGATCAACACCCTGCACAATGGCGTAATTGTTGAACATTCCGCCCGATGATGCGCAAACCCCCATGGAGATGACCCACTTGGGGTTCGGCATCTGGTCGTAGACCTGCCGCAGGACGGGCGCCATCTTCTGGCTCACCCGTCCCGCGACGATCATCAGGTCCGCCTGGCGCGGCGATCCGCGGAAGACCTCCATCCCGAACCGGGCCAGGTCGTAGCGGCCCGCGCCGGTCGTCATCATCTCGATGGCGCAGCAGGCGAGGCCGAACGTGGCCGGGAAGACGGAGGACTTCCGCACCCAGCCGGCGGCCTGTTCGACCGTGGTCAGCACAAAGCCGCTAGGCAGCTTCTCTTCGAGTCCCATGTGTGCCCCTCAGCCCCTCAGTCCCATTCCAGGCCGCCGCGACGCCAGACATACGCATAGGCGACGAAGACGGTGAGCACGAAGAGCAGCATCTCCACGAGCCCGAAGATCCCCAGGGCGTCGAAGGAGACCGCCCAGGGATAGAGGAAGACGATCTCGATGTCGAAGACGATGAAAAGCATCGCCGTCAGGTAGTACTTGATGGGGAAGCGGCCGCCTCCGGCCGGTGTCGGCGTGGGTTCGATACCGCACTCGTACGCTTCGAGCTTTGCCCGGTTGTAACGCCTGGGGCCGATAAGCGTGGCCATGACCACGGAGAAGATCGCAAACCCTGCCCCCAGGGCGCCGAGCACGAGGATGGGCGCGTAGGCATTCACGCTCCTCGCTCCTTCCAGTCGTCCTTGACCGTTGGACCGCATCGGGCGACCGGCTCGCCACCTCACCAAGATCGTGCACATGTGAGGCAGTTCACAAGCCCGACTGCCCCGCATCCTATGCCCGTCGCCCTGTGATCTGCGACACGGGGTACGCCACCGTCTTTGTGATCTCCACCACCTGACGAAGGATCATGAAGTC
This sequence comes from Streptomyces cyaneofuscatus, assembly GCF_000718135.1. GTDB lineage: Bacteria > Actinomycetota > Actinomycetes > Streptomycetales > Streptomycetaceae > Streptomyces > Streptomyces cyaneofuscatus. The sequence continues at coordinate 777,968 of NZ_JOEM01000001.1, forward strand.
GTATGAGCGGTGATCTTCGTACGCGAAGCGGCGAAGTGATCACGAGACGTGACATTCAGCGGTGTTACCGCTGGTCAAAGACGTGCGGCGCTATCAATGGACAGCCATTACAAGCAAATTGGCAATGGGCGGCCACAGGGTGATAAGGGAGCCGCCCGCCCCGCACCCGCACGGGGGGCGGCGTCGACCGAAGAGGGTGCGTGCACGCGTTCACGAACTTCCCGGGCCCCCGCGCGAGCGACCCCTCGGTCGCGTGCGCGAGGGTCGCCTGTCGCCGGAACCCCACACTGTGACCTGCGCCACTCGGTCCGCCGCGCGGGAAAACCGGGCTTGGCCATCGGTGCGAACGGATGGTAAGCGGCGGGCAATTCGGGCGTATTACCGAAAGGCCGTGATCACGGCCCTGATCGCTCATGCCCGTTTTGCCCGTTACGGCGTCAATAAAGGCGCAGAGAAAGCGGATTCACAGATTCCGAACGTAACTGTGTCGCAACACACGTTTCTTGATGGGACCCCTACAGCCCTGATAGCGCTAGTACCCATGTCCCACACCGCTCACATACCCAGCCACCGGAAGCCCCGCCAGCGCGCCTCGAAGTCGGCGCTGCGAGCCGGAGTTGCCGGTGGCGTCCTCAGCACCATCGCGGTCGCGGGTGCCGCGGGTCCGGCCCAGGCCGAACCGGTGACCCAGACGATCGAGATGCCCACCATCACCTCCGGGCTCTCCACCGCCGTCGCCGCCTCCGCACAGGCCACGCAGCAGGTCGCCCTGGACCTGGAGACGCAGGCCCGCGAGGACGCCGCGGCCGAGAGCGCCGCGAAGAAGGCCAAGAAGGCCAAGGCCGAGGCCGTCCGTAAGGCCGAGGCCGAGAAGAAGGCCGAAGCCGCCGCCAAGGCCCGGGCCGAGGCGGAGGCGAAGGAGCGTGCCGAGCGCGCCTCCCGTACCGCCGAGCGCACGACGCTCAGCGCCCCCTCCAGCTCCTCCTCGGGCAACTCGGCCTCCGCGCCCGCCTCCTCGTCCGCCCCGTCCTCCTCGTCGAACGCCACGGGCTCCGCCGCCGCCATCGTCGCGTTCGCCAAGGCCCAGGTCGGCGACGCGTACGTGTCCGGCGGCACCGGCCCCAACGCGTGGGACTGCTCCGGCCTGGTCCAGGCCGCGTACCGCACGGTGGGCATCGACCTCCCGCGCGTCTCGCAGTCCCAGTCGACCGCCGGCACCCAGGTCTCGCTGGACAACCTCCAGCCCGGCGACATCCTGTACTGGGGCGGCGCGGGCAGCGCGTACCACGTCGCGATCTACGTGGGCGACGGCCAGTTCGTCGGCGCGCAGAACTCCAGCACCGGTACGGTGCAGCGCTCCATGGACTACGACCGGCCCTCCGGCGCGGTCCGCGTTCTCTGATTCACAAGCGGTCCGGAGGCACCGGATCGCGCACGGCTGAGGGCCGCCACTCCCCCGCTCGGGAGTGGCGGCCCTCGGCCGTGGTCGGGTCATCGCGCCGACGCGGTGGTCAGCGCTGCGGCAGCCGGTCCAGCAGCCAGGTGCACAGCTCCTCGGTGATGGCCGTGTGCCCGGTGGTCTCCGACGAACAGAAGAACTCGTCCACCTCGCCGTCCTCCGGGGACAGGCCGTCGACGTCCGCGTACAGGTCCTCCGGCCGGTCGAGGTCGCGGATCGCGACCGCGCTCACCGTCGGGACGAAGCAGACGTCCGGGTGGCGCAGGTCCACCGTCGCGCCGAACTTCTCCAGCGTGGTCGCCAGGATCCGGTACGAGCCGAGCGTGCCGCCCGGGGCGCCGTCGAGTGCCGGGAACCCGCTCGTCGTGATCGTCTTCCCGGCCTTCGGGAAGAGCCGCTTCAGCTCGGCGACGACGACCTCGTGCCCCTCGGCCTGGGTCAGAAGGGTCGTGCCCGGGTAAACCCGGTCGCCGGTGGACGCCAGCGCGGTCTGACCGGGCGGCACCTGCGGCCCCTGGCCGTCGCCCCGGCCGTTGGCCACGGCGATCGTGCGGGGCCGCTGCGGCCAGCCGCCGACCGCGCGCAGTGCCTCCAGGAACTTCTCGCGCTCCGGGTCGACCCCGACGGTGCCAGTCTCGCTGTCGTAGTGGCGCCACAGCATCTGGCGTGCGGCGGAACTGTTCATCTGCTTGGCGAAGTTGTTGGCGACCGGGATGAAGTGCGCGAAGGCCTGGAGCCCGATCGGGATCACGGCACCCCGGTGCGGGCTGTCGTAGGAGAAGTAGAGCGCGGTCTGGTGGTCGATCCGGTCGTGCTCCATCTTCGCCAGCGCGTAGCGGGTGACGATCCCGCCCATGCTGAAGCCGCCGACCACCAGGGGCTCGTCGCCCACCCGGGTGGCGATGGTGCGCAGGATCGCGGCGGTCGCGGTCCTCGCGTTGTCCAGGATCGAGGCGCCGCGGTCGTCGTAGCCGAGCAGGACGACGTCGTGGCCCCGCTCCTTCAGGGACCCGATGAGCGGGAAGCTCTCCTCCAGCCCGAGGTAGAGCGCGTCGAGATCGCTCCGGCCGTGGTTGAAGCCGTCGGCCAGGAGCACCGGCCGCACGAGGCCCCGGCGGCTGTCGGCGTAGTAGACCCGGGCGAAGCCGCCCGGCAGGTCCCACTCCTCGTCGGGGGTCGGGGCCGCGGCCCCGGCCGCCGCCGTGGCCTGCGGTGAACCCGCGAGCGTGAACGCGCCGACGGCCTGCTCCGCGCTCTCGTCCTGCTGTCCGGACACGGTGTCGCTCCTCCGTCCGCGCACAGGCCGCAGCGGCCCGACGGACACGGGCTCGGAGACTGCGGTGGGATGCGAGGACCCGCACATCATGGCGGCGGTCCGGGCGGTCACAGGCCCCCGCACCCCGCGGTGTCACCCCCTCGGGTGGAAAGCCGTGGCGGCATGTTTGACCTGCGGAAAGACATGTTTGGCCGGTCTCTTGCGGTACAGGGACGGCGGCCGGCCCGCCCCGTCCGGGCAGGGGCCGGAACACACCGTTCCCACCCCGTCGGGGACAGGGCGATTCGCGCCATTCACTCCGTCACCCGTACGCCGGACACCGCCACGGCCGCCCGCCGCGCCCCCGCGACGACCAGGGCCAGCCCCATCAGCGCGGCGCTCACCCAGACCGGCGCCCGGTGGCCGAGCCCCGCGTCGAGGGCCAGGCCGCCCGCCCACGGGCCCACCGCCGCCCCCAGGTTGAACGCGGCCGTGGCGGAGGCCCCGGCGAGCGTCGGGGCTCCGGCGGCCTGCCCGAGGAGCCGGGTGATCAGGGCCGTGCCCGTACCGAAGGCAAGCAGGCCCAGCAGCGGGATCAGGACGAGCACGGCGACCGGGCGGCCCGCGGTCAGGGCCAGGGCGCTCCAGCCGAGGGCCAGGGCGGCCATACCGTACGCGACGAGGGCCGTGGCCCGGCGGTCGGCGTACCGCCCCGCCACCGTGACGCCGAGGAACGCCCCCGCCCCGAAGAGCGCGAGCGCGGCGGGCACCCAGGCGGCGCCGAGGCCGGTCGTACGGGTGAGGAGCGGTTCCAGGTAGGAGAACGCGCAGAAGGTGGCGCCCTGGACCAGGGCCATCGTGAGCAGGGTGGGGCGCAGGCGGGGGCCGGTGAGGACGCGGAGTTCGTCCCGTACGGGCACGGGGGCGGCTTCCCCGTCACCCCGTACGCCGCCCGGAACGGACCGCAGGATCGCGGCGAACGCCGGCAGCGAGACCAGCGCGACGGCCCAGAACGCCGCCCGCCACCCCCACCGCTCCCCCAGCACCGCTCCGGCCGGTACGCCGACGACGCAGGCGATCGTCACCCCGCCGACCACCACGGCGGTGGCCCGCCCCTTCAGGTGGCCGGGAACCATCGAGACCGCCGCCGTCAGGGCGACCGCCCAGAACCCCGCGTTGGCGAGGGCCCCGACGAAGCGGGTGGCGAGGAGGACTCCGTAACTCGGGGTCAGCGCACCCACGATGTGGACGGCGACGAACACCGCGAGGAAGAACAGCAGGGCGCGCCGCCGGGGCCAGGTGCGGCCGGCCAGGGCCATGAGGGGCGCGCCGAGGACCATGCCGACGGCGAAGGCGGAGGTGAGGAGGCCGGCGGCGGCGAGGGAGACGCCGAGGTCGGCGGCGATGGACGAGACGAGCCCGGAGAGCATGAACTCGGAGGTGCCCTGGGCGAAGACCGCGAGGCCGAGGACGTGGACAGCGAAAGGCATGGGTGCAGACCCCTTGGACGGAACCGTCGGTGGACAGACGAACCGAGGTGCGGGGGATGCGGGCCGCGCGGGGCCGCCGGAGGACCGGCGGGGTGACGCGAGGGAGTGCCCGGGCCGGTCTCTCTCCGGCCTGGGGCACGAACCCGGCGTACGGCGGTGGGTCAGCGCGTACGCGGGGTGGGAACGGCCCGTCCCCGCGGTGATCCGGCGGGGGCGGTGCCGTGGCGAGAGCGGCCGGTGACCCGTGGGGTCATCCGGCGACGCTCAGCGGCAGTTCGCCCACCGGCGCACCGGTGGGCGGAGTCTGTCGGACTCGGGGCTCGACATGGGGCGAGGCTACCGGACGGTCAGCGGCGGCGCTGGCGGCGGTTCGCGGTTCGCTCCGGCTCACGCGCGGAGGTGGTGGGTGCGGGCAGCGCGTCGTACACGGCGTCCAGCTCCTCGTCGTCCTCGTCCGGGGATGTCAGGCCCGCGGCGAACTGCGGTTCCAGGAAGAGGCCGTGGTGCTGGGGCGGCGCGGTGTCCTCGGCGCCCGGTTCCGGGCGGGAGGAGTTCCGGGGCAGGGAGGCGGTCGTCATGGCTGTCTGTCCTTGGGTCGAGCAGCGCTGTATCGGCTTGTCCCGTACCCCGTCGGCGTGCGTTCGATGTTCGCGTGGGGCGGAGAAGAGCGTCGTACGCGCCGCGTGCCGCAGCTCAGGGCGAGGGCGGGCACCAGCCGGTCCGGGACTGCCGATGACCGGGGGTGGCGCGCAAATCATCGCACACGATCACGTGGAGGGTCGGGGATTATGCCCTGGCCCGGTCCGGGCCGCGGCTCAGAGCACCACGCGGAAGTGCGTCGTCAGGCGCCGGTCCTCGCCCAGGACGTGGAACGCGAGGCCCGGAGGCTGGTCGCGGTCGGCCGGCCGGTCCCCCTCCCAGGGCATGCGCAGGGTCCACGTCACGGCGGGCCCGACGATGAGCGGGTGGCCGGCGAAGGTGGAGGCGGCGGCGGTGTGGGCGTGGCCGGTGAGGACGGCGACGACCCGCGGGTGGGCGTCCAGGAGGGCGGCGAGGCGCTCCGGCTCCTCCAGCCGCCCGGCGTCGGGCAGCGGGTGGTGGAGCTCGACGGGCGGCTGGTGGAAGGCGATCAGCGCGGGGACGCCGTCCGGGAGCGCGCCGAGGGTGGAGTCGATCCAGGCGAGGGTCTCGGTGTCGAGGCGGCCCTCGTCGCGGCCGGGGATGGTGGAGTCGCACATCAGGATCGCGGTTCCGGCGATGTGGTGGACCCGGTTGACGGGCGTGGCGGCCGGGGGCTCGCCGAGGAACGCCTTGCGGTAGGCGGGGCGGGCGTCGTGGTTGCCGGGGCAGGCCAGGACGGGGAAGGGGGCGGTCAGGATGCGGGCCGCCTCCTCGTACTCCGCCTCCGCCGCGTGGTCGGCGATGTCTCCGGTGACCAGCAGGGCGTCGACCGGGCGGGGCAGGGCCCGCAGGTACTCCATGACGCGGGTCGCCCTGCGCGTCGCGCGTTCACTGCCGTCCAGGTGCAGATCGCTGATCTGAGCGAGCAACATGTCGGAACGCCCCCCGTGCCTAATGCTATCGATTCACTTTGCCGTTAGGACTCTAAAGTGGGGAGCGGACAGAGTTCAAGAGGCCGTCGACGACCAGTCGGGGGCGGCGAAGGGGGGCGAGGCGGTGGCACAGCGGCCTGTCATGGAACTGGCGAGCACCATCCACCACGACGGGGACGGTGGCGTCGCCGACGACCTGGAGACGGTCCGGGGGACGACGCGGTGGATCCAGCAGCAGACCGGGCTACCGGGCACCGGGGAGCTCGTCGCCGACGAGGAGCTCCGGGACCGGATCGTCGGCGTACGGCGGGCCGTGCGGGCCCTGTTCGCACGGGTGGTCAGCCCGGCCCCGCCCAGCCCGGCGGACGCCCACCGCCTGATGCCGGCCGACGAGGCCCTGGCCCGCCTCAATGCGGCCGCCGCCCGGGAGCTGGTCGCCCCGCAGCTGGAGTGGCCCGCCGAAGGGGCCCCCGCGGCCCGGCTGTTGTCGGCCGAGGACGACCCGCGCGTACGGCTGGTCGCGGCGCTGGCGCGCGATGCCGTGGACTTCCTGAGCGGGCCGGAGCGCGAACAGCTGCGGGCCTGCCACGCGCCGCGCTGCGTCCGGTACTTCATCAGGAGCCACGGCCGCCAGGAGTGGTGCAGGCCGTCCTGCGGCAACCGGGCCCGGGTGGCCCGCCACTACGAGCGCACGCGGGGGTCGGCGACGGGCGAGGGGCCCGCCGCCGCGCTGTGAGCCGTGGGTCTCAGGCCTTCGGGGCCACCTTCGACAGCCCGTTGATGATGCGGTCCATCGCGTCGCCGCCCTGCGGGTCGGTCAGGTTGGCGAGCATCTTGAGGGTGAACTTCATCAGCAGCGGGTGGGTCAGGCCGCGTTGCGTGGCGACCTTCATGACCTTCGGGTTGCCGATCAGCTTCACGAAGGCGCGGCCCATCGTGTAGTAGCCGCCGTAGGTCTCCTTGAGCACCTTCGGGTAGTTGTTCAGGGCCAGTTCGCGCTGGGCGGGGGTGGCGCGGGCGTGGGCCTGGACGATGACGTCGGCCGCGATCTGGCCCGACTCCATGGCGTACGCGATGCCTTCGCCGTTGAACGGGTTGACCATGCCGCCCGCGTCGCCGACGAGCAGGAGGCCCTTGGTGTAGTGCGGCTGGCGGTTGAAGGCCATGGGGAGGGCGGCGCCCCGGATGGGCATCGTCATGTTCTCCGGGGTGTAGCCCCACTCCTCGGGCATCGAGGCGCACCAGGCCTTGAGCACCTCGCGCCAGTCCAGCTCCTTGAAGGCGGAGGAGGAGTTGAGGATGCCGAGGCCCACGTTGGAGGTGCCGTCGCCCATGCCGAAGATCCAGCCGTACCCGGGCAGCAGGCGGTCCTCGGCGCCGCGGCGGTCCCACAGCTCCAGCCAGGACTCCAGGTAGTCGTCGTCGTGGCGGGGCGAGGTGAAGTACGTACGGACGGCGACGCCCATCGGGCGGTCCTCGCGGCGGTGCAGACCCATCGCCAGGGAGAGCCGGGTGGAGTTGCCGTCGGCGGCGACCACGAGCGGGGCGTGGAAGGTGAGCGGGGTCTTCTCCTCGCCGACCCTCGCCTCGACGCCGGTGATGCGGCCGGTGCGCTCGTCGCGGATCGGGGCGCCCACGTTGCAGCGCTCGTACAGCCGGGCGCCGGCCTTCTGCGCCTGCCGGGCGAGCTGCTCGTCGAAGTCGTCGCGCTTGCGGACCAGTCCGTAGTCCGGGTAGGAGGCGAGATCCGGCCAGTCCAGCTGGAGCCGGACGCCGCCGCCGATGATGCGCAGGCCCTTGTTGCGGAGCCAGCCGGCCTCCTCGGAGATGTCGATCCCCATGGAGACGAGCTGTTTCGTGGCGCGCGGCGTGAGGCCGTCGCCGCAGACCTTCTCGCGGGGGAACGCCGTCTTTTCCAGCAGCAGGACGTCGAGTCCGGCCTTGGCGAGGTAGTACGCGGTCGTGGAGCCGGCTGGGCCCGCTCCGACGACGATCACGTCCGCGCTGTGCTCGGAGAGGGGCTCGGTCACGGTCGGATCTCCCGAAGACTCGAATTCGCGTGCCGCGCGGCACATGTCCCGTGCAGTCTATGGGGGCCTGCTGAACAACCCTCCGAAGGGCTCCCTCATGTCGATAGCACCTGTTCCGCCCACCGCCCCGGCCCCCGCGGTACGTCTGCGCGTCCCGACCGACGAGGACGCGCTCTTCTGGCACCGGATCTTCGACGACCCCGAGGTGATGGAGTTCTTCGGCGGCCGGAGAGCGGACTTCTCCGTGTACGAGGAACTCACCGCCCGTCAGCGCCGCCATGACGCGGAGCTCGGCTACTGCCTGTGGACCGTCACCGACGAGGACGGCACCGTGCTCGGCTTCACCGGGGCGCAGCCGTGGCCGCACACCCACTACGGGCCGGTCGGCGCCATCGAGATCGGCTGGCGGCTGGGGCGCTCGGCGTGGGGGCGCGGGTACGCCACCGCCGCCGCCCGCACCACGCTGGAGCGGCTGCGGGCGGCCGGGGTGCCGGACGTCGTCGCGATGATCGACTCCCGTAACGCCCGGTCCATCGCGGTGGCGGAACGGCTCGGGATGCGGCTCGCGGAGACCTTCACCACCCCGCGCCCCGGACAGGAGGCGCGCTGCTACCGGCTGGAGCTCTGAGGCCTCGTACGTCTGAGGCCTCGTACGAAGGTCAGGCGCGGGTGGCCCGGTGCAGGGCCACCACACCGCCGGTGAGGTTGCGCCACGCCACCTTCGACCAGCCCGCCTTCTGAAGGAGTGCGGCGAGGCCGGGCTGGTCGGGCCAGGCGCGGATGGACTCGGCGAGATAGACGTACGCGTCCGGGTTGGAGGAGACCGCCCGGGCGGTGGGCGGCAGCGCGCGCATCAGGTACTCGGTGTAGACCGTGCGGAACGGGGCCCAGGTCGGCTGCGAGAACTCGCAGATCACGACCTTGCCGCCCGGCTTCGTCACCCGGTACAGCTCGCGCAGCGCGGTCTCGGTGTCGTGGATGTTGCGCAGCCCGAAGGAGATCGTGACGGTGTCGAAGACCTCGTCCTTGAACGGCAGCCTCATCCCGTCACCGGCCGTGAACGGCATCCACGGGTGGCGCCGCTTGCCGACCTCCAGCATGCCGAGCGAGAAGTCGCACGGCACGACGTAGGCGCCGGCCTGGGCGAAGGGCTGCGAGGAGGTCGCGGTGCCCGCCGCCAGGTCGAGGATCTTCTGCGCGGGGCGGGCGTCGACCGCCGCCGCGACCGCCTTGCGCCACTGCCGGGCCTGGCCCAGCGAGATCACGTCGTTGGTCAGGTCGTAGTTGGCCGCCACACCGTCGAACATCGAGGCGACTTCGTGCGGCTGCTTGTCCAGGGAGGCTCGGGTCACCCGTCCATTCAAGCAGCCCGCCCGTACGGATCAGTGGGGGCGGTCCCCCGCGATCGCGACCCGCTCGGCGACCCGGCGGTGCGGGGCGTAGTCGTTGACGGCGTAGTGCTGGGTGGCCCGGTTGTCCCAGAACGCGACATCGCCCGCCCGCCAGCTGTACCGGACCTGGAACTCCGGCGCGTGCGCCTGCTGGAACAGCAACCGCAGCAGCCGGTCGCTCTCCTCCTGCGCGAACCCGACGATCCGGGTCGTGAACGAGGCGTTGACGAAGATCGTCCGGCGGCCGGTGACCGGGTGGCGCCGCACCACCGGGTGCTCGACCGGCGGGAACCGGTCCTGGTGCGGAGCCAGCCGCTCCGGCGGGTAGAAGCGCGAGAACCCGGGGATGAAGTCGTGCACCGCCCGCGCCCCGTCGATGCGCTCCTTCACCTCCTCGGGCAGGTTGTCGTACGCCGCCGCCATGTCCGCCCACATCGTGTCCCCGCCCACCGGCGGCACCTCGCGCAGCTGGAGGACCGCGCCGAGCGCCGGGCGCTCGCGGAAGGTGACGTCGGCGTGCCAGACGTTCTCGAAGGTGGGGACGGCCGAGCGGTCCAGGCGGGCCACCTCCGGGTCGTCGCCGGTCGCGAGCAGCGGGTTGGTCTCCAGCTCGCCCCAGTGCCCGGCGAACGCGCGCTGCTGGAGCGAGGTGAGGTGCTGCTCCCGGAAGAACAGCACCTTCCACTCCAGCAGCGCCCGGTCCAGCTCGGCCCGCAGCGCGGGACCGAGCGGCCGGGACAGGTCGACGCCGTGGATCTCGGCGCCGATCACCCGGCCGCGCGGCACCAGCTCGAAGAGCTCGTACGGCCGGTCCGTCCACCCTTCCGGGACCCGGCGCAGCTCGCGCGGGCCCTCGTACAGCCCGTCGGCGGGGATGCGGTGGTCGCGCAGGGCGGGGGCGGTGTGCGGGGTGGTGAGGGTCATGGTTCTACCTCGCTTCTCGGTCGTACGGGAGGGGCTCAGCGGGCCGCGTCGCGTACCGCCGTACCGATCTCGGCACGCAGCGCGGCGTACTCCGGCAGCCCGCGCAGCTCGTCGGGGCCCGTGCCGGTGCGCGGCAGCCCGATCGGGATGTCCAGGGCCACCCGGCCCGGCCGGGCGCTGAGCACGACCGTGCGGGTGCCGAGGAAGACCGCCTCGTCCACGCTGTGGGTGACGAAGACCGACGTGGTCCCCGTCTCGGCGGAGACCGTGCGCAGGTCCTCCTGGAGCCGCTCCCGGGTCAGCGCGTCGAGCGCGGCGAACGGTTCGTCGAGCAGCAGCAGCCGCTTGCCGCCCGCCAGCGCGCGGGCGATGGCCACCCGCTGCTGCTGGCCGCCGGAGATCTGCCAGATGCGGCGGCCCGCGGTGTCCGCGAGGCCGACGCGCTCCAGCAACTCGGCGGTCCGCTCGGCCCGTTCGGGCCGGGGCACGCCCGCGTACTTCAGCGCCAGGCCGACGTTGTCGCCGACCGTGCGCCACGGGAAGAGGCGGGGCTGCTGGAAGACGATGCCCGCCTGGTTGCCGGGCTCGGGGCGCTCGCCGAACACCTCGACCTCGCCGGACGAGGCCCGCTCGAAGCCCGCGATGAGGCGGAGCAGGGTGCTCTTGCCGCAGCCGGAGGGCCCGACGAGGACCAGGAACTCCCCGGCCGGGATCTCCAGGGAGACCGGGCCCAGAGCCGTCACGCTCTCGGCGCCCCGGCCTCGCCCTCCGTAGGTGTGCTCGACGTCGCGTACGGAGACGACGGGGCCGCCCTTACGTTGCTCCGGCACGGGGGCCTTCGCGGTGTCAGGGAGAGACGGCATCGGTGAGCCCCTCCACGTAGATGGACTTCCGCAGCTTGTCGAGGCCGGGCGCGGAGTCGATCTGCTTCTGGTCGACGAGGAACTGCGCCGCGCTGTGCAGGTTGTCCGCGAGACCGCCGACCTTGCCGGGGGCCCCGAGCCACTTGGCGTCGGCCTGCTCGGCCGGCTTGAGGAAGATGCCCTGCTTGAGCTGGGCGCCGGCCTCGGCCGGGCTGATCCCGAGCTGCTTGCCGACGGCTGCGGAGGCCGCGTCGGGGTCGTCGTGGATCAGGTCGAGCGCCTGGGCCTGCGCCTTGCGCCAGGCGGGCAGCACGTCGGGGTGGGCCTTGAGGAAGCTGGTGGAGGCCACCCCGAGGTCGAGGGTGGGCTTGCCGGCTGCGGCGAGTTCGCGGCTGGAGACGAGGACCTTGCCGGTCTTCTTCAGCTCCTCCAGGGTCGGCAGCCAGACGTACGTGGCGTCGATGTCGCCGCGCGTCCAGGCGGCCAGGATGTCCTGCGGTTCCAGGTCGAGGAGCTGGACCTTCGAGGCGTCCACCCCGGCCTGGTCGAGGGCGGCGAGCAGGCTGTAGTGCGAGGTGGAGCTGAACGGGGTGGCGACCTTCTTGCCCTCAAGGTCCTTCACGGAGGAGACCTTGGAGCCGTTACGGGCGACCAGCGCCTCGTTCTCCCCTGCCACGTCCAGCACCCAGGTGACCTGGTACGGGATGTTCAGCGGCTCGGAGAGACCCCGGGCGACCGGGCTGGAGCCGATGGCCGCGAGGTCCACGGAACCGGCCACGAACGCGGTGTTGATGCTGGCGCCCGAGTCGAACTTGGTCCACTTGATCTTGTAGCCGGGGAGCGCCTTCTCCAGCCAGCCCTTCTCCTTGACGATCAGGTCGCCGCTGGGAAAGGCCTGGTAGGCGATGCGTATCGTCTTGTCGCCGTCCTTGCCCCCGTCGCCGGAACCGCCCTCACCGCAGGCCGTCACCACCAGCAGGGCTCCGAGAGCGGCGGCGATCGAGGAGAGGCGGAGCCAACCGCGTGTTCCGGCCATGTGTGTTTCCTTCGTACGGAGGTGGATGCGAACAGGGGGTGGTGGAGGTGCGGTCTACGCGTGGCGTCGCCACGGGGCGAGCCGGTCCGACAGCACCCGCAGCCCGGCGTCGATGAGCAGGCCGGAGATGCCGATGGCGAAGAGGCCGAGGACGACGGTGTCCGACTGGTTGTAGCGCTGGGCGTCCCGGATCAGGCCGCCGATGCCCGGCAGCCCGTTGACCGTCTCGGCGGCGACCACCGAGGAGTACGCGATGCCGAAGGCGAGGCGGACGCCGACGAGGATCTCGGGCAGCGCGGAGGGCAGCACGACCGACGTGACGACCTGCCCGCGCCTGGCCCCGATCGCCCGGGCCGCCTCGACCAGGGCGGTCGGGGCGGACGCCACGGCGGAGGCGGTGGCCACGGCGACCGGCGGCATCGCGGCGATGGCGAGCAGCCAGAGCTTGGGCGCCTCGTCGATGCCGAACCAGATGATCAGCAGGCTGAAGTAGGCGAGCGGCGGCAGGGTGCGCAGGAAGGCCACGGCGGGCTCCAGCACCACCCGTACCCACGGCAGCGTCCCCATGAGGACGCCGACGACGAGTCCCGCGACGACGCCCGCACCGGCCCCGATGAAGATGCGGCGCAGGCTGATGCCGAGGTGCTCGATCAGGGTGTGGCCCTGGTAGCCGCGCACCCCGTCGTGCGTACCGGAGGTCTCCAGCAGCGCCCGCCATACGGCGGCGGGCGAGGGGACCAGCACCGGTGACCAGAGCTGGAGCACGATCACCAGCTGCCAGAGCGCGAGGAGGGCGGCGAGGGCGACGAGGCGGAGCCCGACGCGGCGCCGGCGCGCACCGCGCTCCGGCCGGCGGCCGGCGGGCACGGGGGCAGGGGCGGCGGCGTCGGCGACCCGTTTCCGTACGGAAGTGGGCGTGGTCATGGAGGGCTCCGGGGACAGGGGCAGGGCAGGCCACCGGGCTTGATGACAAGCCGGGAGCGGACGACCGCCGGGAGGCAAGCAGGGTGGGCCCGCCGAGAGTCGGCCGACGGGTGTGCACACGGGGAGAGCGAGCGCGAAGACGTCAGCGCGTCAACGTGTCAGGGCATCACTGAGGATGCCGCGGCAGGGCTTCAACAACAGGAAGCGCTGGAAACGCGGCAGAGATCGATGTGGAGGCACTCCACCAGAAAACGATCGACTGTCACGGCAGTTGTTCTAGCACAGGCGCTCCGCGGGACACCAGATTCGTACCGAGGAATGAGACGTTCCGTCCCGCCGTCCGGTCTCCGCAACTGATCACCTTCCGCCTTCAACCTTTTCGGCACCCGCGAACTCTGTAAGGGGTGGAACGAGGAGAGGGAGGGCGGATGGCGGCAGGGGCGGAGCCCGAGGGGGCGGCGGACGGCGGGAGCGTCGCCGCGTTCGAGGCGTACGCGCGGGACGGCCAGCGGCGGCTGTACCGGACGGCCTACCTGCTCTGCGGGAACGTGGAGGGGGCCAAGGACCTGACGCAGACGACCCTGGCCAAGCTGTTCCAGCACTGGCGCCGGGCGAGCCGGGCGGACAACCTCGACGCCTACGCCAAGACCGTCCTGGTCCGTACGTATGTGGCGGAACGGCGGCGTTCCGTACGGGACTTGCTCGCGCACCGGTCCAACCCTCCCCGCCCGCAGGCCGATCCGGCGTCGGGTGTCGACCTCCGCGTCACGCTGCTCGCCCTGCTCGACGAACTCCCGCCCCGGGCACGGGCGATGGTCGTCCTGCGGTACTGGGACGATCTGAGCGTGGAGTCGGTGGCCTCGTTGCTGCGGTGCAGCGAGTCCACGGTGAAGAGCCAGTGTTCGCGTTCACTCGTCCGGCTGCGCGCCCGCATGGGCGATGCCCGGCTCTACTCCACCGGAAGCTGAGGGCCGGTCATGACCCCTGAATCCCGCGCCGGTTCACCCGAGGAAGAGATCTTCCGGGACGCGCTCCACCGGACCGCCGACGCCCTGCCCCCGCTGCCCGACCTGGTGCCCGACGCCGTACGGGAAGGGGAGCGGCGACGGGTCCGGAGCCGGGGGCTCGCGGTGGCGGGCACCTTCGTCGCGGTGACCGCCGTGACGCTGGGCCTCGCCCTGCTGGGACCCTTGTTGCGGCAGACACCCGACACCGAACCCGCCGCCCCTGCCCCGGGCCCTTCCATCACCCGGCCCACGCCCGCCCCCTCCCCCGACCCGACGGAGCCCGTAACCGGCATGCCGATACCCGCCACCCCGCCCACGCCGACACCGACCGCCCCTCTCTGGTCCCCGCCCCCGGCCGCTCCCTGGCCCACCTCGCCCGCCGCGCCTCCGGCCACGCCCGACCCGGCCCGGTCCGCCACCGAGCCGTTCGCTCCGTCGCCGCATCCCGGGGCGACCTCATGACGGGCCGTCGTGGCCTCGGCACGCTGCCGCGCGACGAACCGGCCCGCGACACCGAGACGTTCCGGCTGCGCGCCCTCCCCGGGGACCGCCCAGGGGCATCAGGCGGTCCGGGCCGCGCACCGCGAGGCCGCGCCCGGTCCCGTGAGCGCTCCCGTGAGCGGCGAAGACGCCGGAACCGGCGCCGGACGGCGGGCCTGGCCGTGCTCGTCCTGGCGGCCGTGGCCCTGGTGGCCCTCCTCGTCGACCGGCCCTGGCAGAACGGGGACCCGTCCGTCACCGCCGACGCGGGGCCCACGACCGGGACCGGTGACGACGACGCCGAGACCCCCGTCGCCCCGGCCCCGCCGCCCCCGCCCCCCTCCGCCGCACCGCCCTCCCCCACCCCCACCCCCACGCC
>NZ_JOEM01000002.1 GCF_000718135.1 Streptomyces cyaneofuscatus
CCCGCCGAGACCCGCGAGGTGCTCATCGCCTCGCTCGCCATGCTCCGCAACAAGCACGCCGACCTGCCGTCCCGCAAGCACGGCAACCCCCCGCAGTAGCAGGGACAGGCAGGAGGGCCCGTGGCGTCGGAGCGCCACGGGCCCTCACCGTACCGGGCGGCGGTCAGGCCACGTTCAGGACGATCTTGCCGCGGCCGTGCCCGGTGTCGAGCAGCCGGTGCGCGTCGGCGGCACGCTCCAGCGGGAACGTCTCGCGCAGGTGCAGCTTGATGAGTCCGCGCTCGTACAGCCCGGTCAGCTCGATCAGGCGCTCCACGGAGCGGCCCGCGCCGAGGAGCGGTACGCCCAGCTCCTTCGCGGCATCGTCGGCGACCATGGTGCGGATCCGGTTCCTGTCCTTGACCACCTCGACGGAGGCGCGCAGCGCCTCGGGGCCCACGGTGTCCATGGCCGCGTCCACCCCCTCGGGGGCCAGTGCGCGGACGCGTTCCACGAGGCCTTCGCCGTAGGCGACGGGGACCGCGCCGATGGAACGGAGGTAGGTGTGGTTCGCCTCGGAGGCCGTGCCGATGACGGTGGTCGCGCCCCAGGCGAGGGCCAGTTGCACCGAGAACGTACCCAGTGCGCCGGCGGCGCCGTTGATCAGCACGGTGTCACCTGCCCCGACCCCCATGGCCTCCAGGCACATGTGGGCCCCCTGGCCGTTGCCCGAGAAGCCGCCGGCGATGTCCCAGGGCATGCTGTCAGGCTTGAGTGCGACCTGGTCGGCAGGGGCGACCACGTACTCGGCGTACGCGCCGAGCGTGCCGTAGCCGAGCACCTCGTCACCCGGGGCGAAACCCGTGACGCCCTCGCCCAGTTGGTCGACGACTCCGGCGAACTCGTTGCCCGGGACGATCGGGAAGCTCAGATTGAGGAAGGGCGGCGCCCAGCCCCCGCGGATGCGGCTGTCGAAGTGCTGTACCCCGGCGGCCCGGACGCGGATCCGGACCGTCCCCGGGCCGGCCTCCGGTAGGGGGACCTCCGACGGAGTCAGGACCTCGGGGCCGCCGTACGACGAAAGGGCTGCTGCCTTCATGACCATCACCGTGCAATCAGTCGAATCCTGGAGCCGGGACCGCCGGCCGGCTTCCGCCGACCCGCCCGATCTGGGAGATCCTCATTCAACCACCTTGAACACAGCTTGAGTTGTGCTTGATCGGGGCGTCGGAAAGATCGGCCGGAACTCGTCACCGGAACGGCGGACACGCGGAGCGAGGGGGTCCGCCGCCGTTCGAGTCCGCGTCGAGCGGAGGCCTCAAGGATCGTCGGGTCACCGGTGTGTACCGGATGGAGCTGAAGATTGGGGTCGTCACGATGCGTGTGCTGTTTGCCGTTTCCCCGGGGTTCGATCATCTGTATCCCTCGGCCGGGCTCGCCTGGGCGTTCCGTACGGCGGGCCACGACGTGGTGGTAGCGACCTCGGGGGTGTCGACCGAGGCGGCCGCCCACTCGGGCCTCGCCGTACGCGAGGTGTCACCCGGAGCGGACTTCACCCAGTTCTTCCCCCGCTCGGGGACGCCCGAGGAGCGGGTGCGGGCGATGCGTGAGCGGGGCCTCACCATGGCGAAGACCCTGCGGACCCCCGACATCATCCTGGAGAAGTTCTCCGGCGTGGGGAACCTCATGCTCGACGGGACCCTGGCTTTCGCCCGCGCCTGGGAGCCGGACCTGATCGTCTACTCCCGGCTGAACGGCGCGGCGCTCGTCACCGCCCGGGCCCTCGGCATCCCCGCCGTCGAGCACGGCTTCAGCTTTCTGCGCGAGGGCACCATGCCTCAGCGGTTCCTGCCTCACCTGGAGCCCCTCTACGCGCGCGTCGGCGTCCCCCACGAACTGCCCGAGGTCACCTCGCTGTACTTCGCGCCCGAGCACATGATGCATGGCGAGGGCGAGGGCTGGACCATGCGGTCGGTGCCCTATCACGGAGGGGGGACGCTGCCCGACTGGATGGCGCTGCCCAAGGAGCGCCCCCGGATCTGCGTCACCCTCGGCACCACCGTGCCGTACGTCGCCGGTGTTGGCAGCCTGGGCAGCGTCCTGGCAGCGGCGGCCGAGGTGGACGCCGAGTTCGTCCTCGCCCTCGGTGACGACCCCGATCTCGACGCCCTCGGCACGCTGCCGGGCAATGTCCGCACGGTGGGCTGGACCCCGCTGTCCACCCTGCTGACCACCTGCGACGCGATCATCCATCACGGCGGCTCGGGCACCACCCTCGCCTCCGCCCACGCCGGTGTCCCGCAGCTGGCCATCCCGCACGGCGCGGACAACTGGATCAACGCCGACATGATCGAGCGGAACGGCCTGGGGCTCCGCCGGGACGCGGAGCAGATCGACGCGCAGCTCCTCAACACGCTGCTGCACGACCACGACGTGCGTTCCGGTGCCCATGAGGCCCGGGCGGTCCTCGCGGCGGAGCCCGGGCCCGACCTGATCGTCCCCCGGCTCCAAGCGCTGACCAAGTGATGCACATCACTTCACTTCGACTTGACCTCAATTGTGATTGAGGTTCAAGAATCCATTCCGGTGCGCCCATTCGCGCCCCAGATCGTGAACGACCCGACAAGGAGCATGTGTTGACTGACCAGAAGATCATCCTCGTCCTCGGTGGTACCGGTAACCAGGGTGGCGCGACGGCTCGCGAACTGCTGTCCCGGGGCTGGTCGGTGCGCGCACTCGTGCGTGACCCCGACAAGCCCGAGGCCCAGGCGCTCAAGGAGCTGGGCGCGGTGCTGGTGCGGGGGGATCTCGAGGACGTCGCCTCGCTGCGCGCCGCCGCCGAGGGCGTTTACGGCATCTTCAGTGTGCAGGCGCTCGCGTACGAGCCGGAGACGCTCGCCGCCGAGGTACGTCACGGCAAGGCCATCGCCGACGTGGCGAAGGAGGCCGGCGTCACCCACTTCGTCTACAGCTCCGTGGGCGGCGCCGAGCGTGAGACGGGCATCGACCACTTCGAGAGCAAGGCCGAGATCGAGCGCCACATCAAGGCGCTCGGCCTTCCGGCCACCATCCTGCGGCCCGTGTTCTTCATGAACAACCTGCTCCACTTCGCCGACGTCGAGGGCGAGCGGGTGATGTCGCTGCCGGTCAAGCCGGACAAGCCGATGCAGTTCATCGCCTCCGACGACATCGGTGTCTTCGCGGCCGACGCCTTCGACCGGCCGGCCGAGTTCATCGGCAGGGAGATCGAGCTCGCGGGCGACGAGATCACCTTCCCGCAGGTCGCCGAGGTCTACGAGCGGATCACGGGCACGCCCTCGCGCCTGGAGGCCACGCCCATCGAGGAGCGCATGTTCGAGTGGTTCGCCGAGGAGGGCTACCAGGCGGACATCCCGGCCCTGCGTGAGATGCACCCGGGGCTGCTGACGTTCGAGCAGTTCCTCGCCCAGCGCCTCGGCAAGTCCTGACCCGGCGCGAGCGGGACCCCGTGGGGCTTCGGCGACAGGCGCCGGGGCCCCACGGGGCGTAGCAGGAACGCGTGGGCCGGTGCGACACACGACGTACGGGCCGCGCGGTCAGGGTGAGACGACCACTTCAGGAGCGCTCCGTGGCCCAACAGGAACGAGCCGTGCGCACGCGTCAGGCGTTGATCCGGTCCGCAGCCGCGGTGTTCGACAGCCATGGGTACGCGGAGGCGACCCTGGGCCTGATCAGTGCCGGAGCCGGAGTCAGCCCGGGCGCCCTGCACTTCCACTTCGCCAACAAGGCGGTGATCGGCGCCGCCGTCGAACGCGCGGCGGCCGGCACCCTGCGCGACATCGCCGGACAGGCCGCCTCCGGCCGCGGCCCCGCCCTGCAGGCGCTCATCGACGCCTCGCATCTGCTCGCCCGTACCCTCGCCTCGGACGTCGTGATGCGCGCCGGCCTGCAGCTGTGCCGGGAGGCCCGCTACGAGCCGTCGGGCGACCTGCGCGACGCGTGGCCGCGCCACGTGCGGCGGCGGCTCGCCGTGGCGGCCGACGAGGGCACCCTGCTGCCGGGCCTCGGGCTGCATCGGGCGGCCGCGCTGATCGTCGCGGCGACCACCGGACTTCAGGTGCTCGGCAAGGACGACCCGGAGTGGATCTCGGGGAGGAGCCTCACCGACTTCTGGGAGATGGCGCTGCCCTGTCTGGCCACCGCCGCGACGGTACGCCGGCTGGAGCCGAGGGGTACGTTCCACGTCGACGAGGAGGGGCCCGGCTGCCGCGGAAGAGACGCCGTCCTGTGCGCGGGCCGGGCCGGCTGACCCCTTGCGGCGGGCGGGCTCACCCCATCCCACTTCACGGCCTCGCCGCACCACCCCGCCTCAGCACCTCACTTCACACCGGCCGACGTGTCCGTTCCCGGTGAGCCGTTCTCCGGCAGGTCCTGGGGCGGATCGTCGGCGTCCGGCAGGTCGCGCTTGAACCGGGGCAGCATCGCCGCCGGAACCAGGGCGAGGACGGTGAACGCCACCGCCCACCAGAAGGTGTTGCCGTACGCGGCGGCCTGCGCCCCCGCCGGGTCCGGATCCTGCCGGCTGATCCCGGACAGCTGTACGGCCAGCAGCAGCGCCACCATCGCCGTACCGAACGAGGCCCCCACCCGTTGCACCACACTGATCGTGCTGGTGGCCCGGGAGATTCTGGCCCTCGGCACGTCCCGGTACGACGCGGTGGCGATCGCCACCCCCAGGAGCCCGACCCCGAAGCCGCGTACGACGAGGGACCCGCTCAGCGCCCAGGTGTCGAGTCCCGACGCGAGCTGGGTGAAGGGCAGCGTCGCCGCCAGGGTGAGCACGGTACTGGCGAGGACGAGGGGCCTGGGCCCGTAGCGGTCCGCGAGCGAACCGGCCACCGTGATCCCGATCAGCGAGCCGATGCCCTGGGGCGCGAGCAGCCAGCCGACGCTGTCCGCGTCGTGGCCGAGCACGCGCGCGAAGAACAGGGGGAGCAGAAGGAGCGGACCGTACACCGCGACTCCGTGCAGGAAGGTCATCACGGCGGAGGCGCGGAAGGTCTTGACGGAGAACAGCCGGAGGTCGATCAGGGCGTCCTCCGTGCGGCGGGCGTGCACGACGAAGGCGGTGACGGCCGCCGCGCCGAGGATGACGCAGCCCACCGTGACGGGGGTCCCGCCGGGGCCGTTGCCCTGTTCGGCGATACGGGAGAAGCCGTAGACGAGCAGGACGAGACCGGGCGGCAGCAGGAGCAGCCCGCGCCGGTCGAGGGGTGCCTCGCCGCGCTGCTCACCGCGGGGCAGGGTGCGAGCGGAGAGGGCCAGGGCGAGCAGGCACAGAGGGATGTTGATGAAGAAGATCCAGCGCCAGCCGAGGCCCGAGATGAGCAGCCCGCCGGCCACCGGGCCCAGAATAGGGGCGAGTTGTCCGGGGATGGCGACCAGGCTCATGATCCGGCCGAACCGCTCGGGTCCCGCCGCCCGGCCGAGAATGATCAGGTTCAGGGGCAGGACGAGCCCCCCTCCGATGCCCTGGACCACACGGAAGGCGACCAGGCTCCCCACCGACCAGGCCAGCGCGCACAGGACGGAGCCGATGAGGAACGTGGAGAGGGCGAACAGCCACATGCGCCGGGCGCCGAAGCGGTCGACGGCCCAGCCGACCAGCGGGGTGACGAGGGCCATGGTCAACAGGTAGGAGGTACTGACCCACGCGATCGAGCCCTCCGAGGCGCCGAACTCCCGCGAGGTCGCGTCCAGGGCGACCGTGACGATCGTGGCGTCGAGGAGCGCGGCGAACGAGCCGACCATCTGCACGGCGCCGAGCATGACCAGAGCGCGGTCCAGGGGCGGTGCTTGCTTCGCTGACATCTCAACCTCATGGCTCGTCGATGGAGGATCCGCGGGTACGGGGAGCGGGGTGCGGCCCGGCGCCGGATCCGGCTTCCCCGTGGGGGCGTGTCCCTGGGTGTCCTTGCGTACCCGAGCGCGCCACCGGTCCCGGGAGGGGACCGACGGCGCGCCCGTGTCCGTCGTGCGGTGGAACGGCCGTCGGGGCGTCGGTGTCGCCGCACCCGCCGACCGTTCGCGTCACGGCCGCCAGGCGGTCGCGCGCGTCGCGCCGTCCTTCGTCGTGTAACCGGCCACCACACCGTGGCGGTTGATCTGGTAGCCCTCGCCGCCACCCGCCGTGGGGCTGCCCAGCGCGGTCACCGAACCGTCCGGGGCCCACACGACGGCATGCGCTTCACCGCCCGGGCGGTAGGTGTAACCGGTGCTGTAGCCCTTGTCGTTGATCCCCCAGGACGAGCCGCCCGTGTCTCCGTCGAGCAGCCGCAGCGCGCGCGGCGTGCCGTCGGCGTCCCAGCGCAGCGGCCGGATGAGATCGCTCCCGGTCACATAGGAATGCCCCACGGCGACACCGTGGTTGTTGATCCAGCTCGCGTGGCTGGAGTCGTCGCCGGGCAGCGGCTTCAGCGTCCTGTACGAGCCGTCGGCCGCCCACCGCATCGAGGTGAGGACACCGCCGGGAATGCCCGAGTACCCCACGGCCACCCCGGCGTCGTTGACGGCCCCCACTCCGCCGGTGGTGTCGCCGGGCAGGGTCCTGAGCGCGGTGACCTTGCCCGACGGGTTCCACCTCACCGGGCGGTGGACCCCGGCCGGCGTGCTGGAGATACCGACCACGGTTCCCGCGTCGTTGATCACGTAGCCACGGGTCACCGTGGCATCGCGCAGGCCCGGCAGTTCGGTGGCGCGCCCGGAGGGGCTCCATTTCACAGCGCGGTCCGGCCCGCCCGGCCGGGTGGACATCCCGATGACCGTGCCGTCCTCCCGGACGGTGTACGCCTCGCTCTGCGTGTCCCCGCCCAGTGTGCCGAGATCGGTGACGCGGCCCGAAGGCGTCCATCGGGCGGCGTGCCGCTGCCCGGCCCGGTTCTCCGAGAACCCGACCACGACACCCCGGTCGTCGAGTCCGTAGGCACCGCTGAAGGTGCCGCCGGGCAGCGGGGCGAGCGGTACGGGAGTGGGCGCGGCGTGGGCGGGGAGCCCGGTCGTCACCACGAGGGCGGCCGCTGCCGCCACCACGCCGAGGACGCGGCGGACGCGGGAGACCCCACGGGGAGCGCCGGTTCGCTCCGCGGCCGGCAGGCTCGTGATCGTCGTCATGTCAGCCCTTCCACTTGGTCGCGCGGGAGACCCCCGCGGATCCGGTCGAGAAGCCCACGACCGTGCCCCGGTTGTTCACACCGAACGCCTGTGCGTTGCCGGCGGAGACCCCCGGCAGGGCCTTGGCGGTGCCGTTCGCGCTCCACTTCACGGCGCGGTGCACCCCCGCCGCGTCCGTGGAGAAGCCGATCACGACGCCCAGGTCGTTGACCCCGTAGGCGCCGGCCGCGGTGTCCCCGGGCAGCGGGGAGAGTTCCTGGGGGGCGCCGTCGCGGTTCCAGCGCACGGCGTGCGACGTCGTCCCCGTGTAGGAGTTGCCGACGACGATGGCGGTGTCGCTGATCGCGCTCGCCTGGTACGAGTCGTGACCCGGCAGCCCCGTGAGCCGGTTGACGGTGCCGCCCGGGCTCCAGGTCACGGCGGTCATGGCACCGGCGGCGCTCTTCGAATAGCCCGCCGACGTACCGGAGTTGTTGATCCAGCCGGCACCGGCGGCCGTGTCACCGGGCAGGGCCGGCAGCTGGGTCCGCGTGCCGTCCCTGCTCCAGCGCTGTGCCTTGTACAGGCCGTCGGCGGCGCTGGAGAAGCCGACCACGGTGCCGCTGTCGTTCACCGAGTAGGCCCGGCTGACGGTCGTGCCGGCGGGGGTGGCGAGCGCGGTGGCCGTGCCGTCGGGCGTCCACTTGACGGGGCGTGCGGCCCCGCCGGGTACCAGCGACTGTCCGACCACCGCGGTGCC
This sequence comes from Streptomyces cyaneofuscatus, assembly GCF_000718135.1. Lineage (GTDB taxonomy): Bacteria > Actinomycetota > Actinomycetes > Streptomycetales > Streptomycetaceae > Streptomyces > Streptomyces cyaneofuscatus. The sequence continues at coordinate 7,868 of NZ_JOEM01000002.1, forward strand.
CTTCTCGTTGATGGTGTAGGCCGTCGCCGAGGTGTCTCCGGGGAGGGTGCCGAGATCGGTGATCAGACCGTGCGCGTCCCACAGGACGGCCCGGTTGACGCCTCCGGCGTTGTTCGCGTGGCCGACGATCGAGCCCTTGTTGTTCACGTCGAACGCGAAGCCGCCGGTGCCGCCCGGGAGGACGCCGAGGTCGACGGTGCGTGGCTGGGACGCGAAAGCGGTGGAGGCGGTGCTAAGCGTCAGCGCGGTGGCGACGGCCACGGTGGCGATGCGCACGGCGGATCGGGTTGTCACGTCGTTCCCCTTCTCGGTCTGTCTCGGAAAGCCTCGGTACACGGCGGGCCGCCGTACGGAGGAGCCTGTGGCACGTCGGCTCACGCGCGGGGCGCCAGGTCGAAGACCTCGGCGACCAGCTCGTAGCAGCGCAGCCGCGCCTTGTGGTCGTGGATGGAGTTGATGAGGATCACCTCATCGGCCCCCGTGGCCTCGGTCAGCGCGGTGATGTGCGCCCGGACCTGCTCGGGGGAGCCCACGGCATTGCGTACGTAGGGGTCGTGATCCGGGTGGCCGGGGCCCGGGTCCCCGGCGAGCGCGGCCTCGGCGCCGAGTTCCTCGATCGCCTGCTGGGTGGAGGGGACGGGACGCATGATGCCGCGCTCCATCCGCTGCCGGAACAGGCGGTGGCTCGCGAGCAGCGCGTGCGCCTCGGCTTCGGTCTCGGCGCAGTACACACCGATGCCGAGCACGACGCGGGGGCCGCCGATCGGCTTCCCGTCGACGAGGTGGGGGACGAACTCCTCCCGGTAGCGCCGGACGGCCTCCACCGTGGTGTCCGGGCCGAGGAAGTGCGCGTAGGCGTAGGAGAGTCCGGCCCGGGCTGTCGCCTCGGCGCTCGATACACTCGACCCGAGGACCCACAGCTCGGGATGGCCCGGCGAGGGAGGTGAGGGGAGCAGACCCCGGTACGGATGTCCCTCGGGGAAGTCGTCGCCGACGAGGAAGGACCGCAGCTCGGCCACCTTGTCGGGGAAGTCGCCGCCGCCGGTCGGGTCGGCGGCATCCCGGCGCAGGGCGCGCACGACGGGGTCCTTCGACAAGTGCGCCTTGCCCACGCCCAGTTCGACCCGGCCGGGGTACAGGGCGTGCAGTACGCGGAAGACCTCGGCCACCTTGAAGGGGCTGTAGTAGGGCAGCAGCACACCTCCGGAGCCCACCCGGATTCCGGAGGTGCGGGCCAGAATCTGGCCGATAAGGATCTCTGGTGCCGCCCCCGCCTGGAAGGGCGAGGCGTGGTGCTCGGCCACCCAGTAGCGGTGGTAGCCGAGCCGGTCCGCCAGGATGGACAGTTCGAGAGTGTTACGCAGCGCCGTCGCGGGGGGAGTCCCCTCGGGCACCGGCGATTGGTCGAGTACGGACAGGCGCATGCGCGTCTCCTCCCTTTCCCGGCCCCCGGGGGCGGAAAGGTTAGGTGTGGTCCGGCGACGGCAGAGGAATGTTCCGGGTCTGCGTCTTCGGGTGGTTCTCGTCCAGCCCCAGCGTCAGGATCCGGGTGGGGCGGATGCGGATCAGGTCGTTGCTGAATCCGCTGGTCGGGGGGCCGGTGATGGCCTCCGCGTGGCCACGGATCTCCACACAGCGCACGGTCCAGGGGTCGGTGGAGGGGATGTCGTCGACGACCAGGCTGACCAGGGGGTTGGACCGGACGTTCCGGAACTTCTGGGTGTCGCCCATGCTGTAGCCGCCGATGTCGACGGTGCCGAGCTCCCGGTTGACCGAGAAGGCGACCGGGCGGGTCTGCGGCTGCCCCTTGGGGCTGACGGTGGCGAGCCGGCCGAGCGGCTGCTCGTCGAGGTAGGCCAGTTCAAGATCGGTGAAAGGCAAGGCTTTCCCCTTCTCTCGCGCGTACTCACGCGGTTGCGACGAAGTAGCCCGGCCGTCCGGGCTCGGACTCAACGTATTCGACCTTGAGCGCGGCCCGGTGAAAGGAGTCCTCATATGCGCCACGGGAGAAGAGGGTCAATTCGTCGATCTCGGAGCGGTGCCGCACACCCTCGGAGTCGGCTGTGACGTAGTGCAGCTCCATGCGGGCGAGCTCGCCGGCCCGGGTGGAGTGGGAGACCCGCGTGATGGTCCGGTTGTCGTCGGTGGTCAGAGCGTGCCCCGACACGTACCCCTCGATGAACGCCTCGGGGAACCACCAGGGTTCGATCACCACGACGCCGCCGGGAGCCAGGTGCCGGCCGAAGGTGGCGAGCGCCGCGTCGAGGTCCTCGGTGGTCCGCAGATAGGCGATAGAGCTGAACATCACGACGATCGCGTCGAACCTGGCGTCCAGCCGGAAGGACCGCATGTCGACGCGGTGCAGCGGTACGCCGCTCCCCAGCCGTCCGGCGGCCACCTCCAGCATGTGTTCCGACAGGTCCGCGCCCTCGACCCGGTCGAACAGCTCGGCGAAGGCCGCGAGGTGGATCCCGGTGCCGCAGGCGACGTCGAGCAGACTCGCGGCGCCCGGCTTGCGGGCGCGGACCAACTCGGCGACCTGGCCCGCTTCGGCCCGGTAGTCCTTACGGTCCTGGTAGAGCAGGTCGTACATCTCGGCAGCGTTGTTGTTCTCGTACATGAGGGCACCCCATATCGTCGCGATCCGTTGCTGGGGGCGCGGACGAGCGCCCGGGTGGTCCGTGCACCAGCGCCGCCATCCTCGGGGGGCCGACTTGAACGTCGCTTGACGACCGGTCGACCTGGGGTGCCGCCTGCCCGGCGGGGAGGTCTGCACCGGTGCTTGAGGGGCCTTCGACCGCCGGGCGGCAGACTCGCGGGCGTCAGGTGGGACAGCGAGCGCACGGGCACGTGCCATGGCGATGAGGTGTCAGCGTGAAGGGAATCATTCTTGCCGGAGGGCACGGAACGCGTCTTCACCCCATTACTCGCGGAGTTTCGAAACAACTGCTCCCCGTCTACGACAAACCGATGATCTATTACCCCCTCTCGGTCCTCATGCTCGCGGGTGTCCGGGACATCTTGATCATTTCGACACCGGCCGATCTGCCGCAGTTCCGCCGTCTGCTCGGCGACGGATCCGACCTGGGAGTGCGTTTCTCCTATGCGGAGCAGGCCGAACCGCGCGGCCTGGCCGAGGCGCTCATCATCGGGGCCGGCCACATCGGCGACGACCCGGTGGCTCTGGCCCTCGGGGACAACGTCTTCCACGGCCCGAGGTTCTCGCAGATCCTGCGCAGCCGGCTGCCGCACACCGAGGGGTGCCTGCTGTTCGGCTATCCCGTCCAGGATCCCGAGCGCTACGGCGTGGCGGAGGCCGACGAGCACGGCAGGCTGGTGTCGATAGAGGAGAAGCCCCGGCGCCCGCGCTCGAACCGGGCCGTCACCGGCCTCTACCTGTACGACAACGACGTGGTCGCCATCGCGCGCGACCTGGTGCCCTCCGCCCGTGGTGAGCTGGAGATCACCGATGTGAACTTGGAGTATCTGCGGCGCGGCAAGGCGGAGTTGGTCGATCTCGGCCGGGGGTTCGCCTGGCTGGACACGGGGACCCATGACTCGCTGCTGGCGGCCTCGCAGTACATCCAGACCATCGAGCGACGGCAGGGCGTACGGGTGGCGTGCGTGGAGGAGGTGGCCCTGCGGATGGGCTTCATCGACCCCGATCAGTGCCACCGGCTGGGCGCCGCGCTGTCGACGTCGGGGTACGGCCGGTATGTGATGGAAGTGGCCGAAGCCGTTCGCTCGGAGAGGCAGAAGAGCCCCGTCTGACACACCGTCCGCCCCCGCCCCCGTACCCCCTGCCGCGGGTCCACCCTCCGCCCGGCCGTGATCCACGGCCGGGCGGAGGCGTGCATGGCCGTGGGAGGGGGCCGGAAACATTCCTTGCGGTTTGTTTACCAGTTATTTGCGACCCCGCAGCGTGGGTCTAATCCGCTTGCTTCAGCTTGAATGCTGCGAATGGGCCACAATTGCCCGTTTTTGCTTCTCCTGCATTTCTTTGACAAACCGGTGGTGCGGTTTGTAGATTTACGCAGGTTCAGGATAGAGAAACCGATCTTGACGGGGGAGCAGGATGAAGCAGCGCACAGCGATGCTCGATTCTTATGAGTCCGCAGCGGAGGGCCCGTTAAAGGGTGAGGGGGCGGTGCTTCGGCGAGAGACACTCCCTTCCGAGTCATGGCGGCTCCTGCTGGTGGAGAACGACGCCGGTGAGGCGGAGACTCTGGCCGGAGGGCTGCGCAGACAGGGGCACCAGGTCGAGATCGTCGGTACGGCCGGCGAGGCCCTCAGACTCCACCCGCAGGCGAGCCTGGTCCTGCTCGACCTCGAACTTCCGGATCTCGACGGCCTGGAGGTCTGCCGCGGGATCCGCACCGTCAGCAAGATCCCGGTGATCGTGGTCACCGCCCGCTGCTCCGAGCTCGACCGGGTGCTCGGCCTGCAGGCCGGAGCTGATGACTATCTGGCCAAGCCGTACGGGTTCCGCGAGCTGATGGCCCGTATCGACGCCGTCATGCGAAGGGCCGGACCGACGGCATCGGCCACCGCCACGGCCGGCGTCATCACCCGCGGAGCGCTGCGGATCGACGCCGGGGCGCGGGAGGTCACCCTCGACGGGAAACGCGTCGAGACCACCCGCAAGGAGTTCGACGTACTCCTCCTGCTCGCGTCCCATCCGGACACCGTGATTCCGCGCAAGGTGCTCATGGAGCAGGTCTGGGGCGACTCCTGGTCCCGGCGGACCGTCGACACCCACGTCAGCTCCCTGCGCAACAAGCTCGGCACGAACTGGATCGTCACCATCCGCGGTGTCGGATTCCGCTTCGGCCAGGGCTGATCCGGCTCTCCCGCCGCCCCGGGACCGCGCCCCCGGGATGCGGCGGCGACGGCCCCCCGACACTTCCTTGACGCACATTTGTCGGTCCGCCGACGTAGCGGACCGGCGCTTGTGGAATCCGGCCGAACCCTGAAACCCACGCCATTGCCCCGCTCCCACGCGACCGTGGAGCCTGGGGACACGGTCCGGCACGACGTCCACCCGGGAGAAGCGGGAGCCCGGGACCGCCACCTGGTGAGGAGAGAAGGCAGGAGATGCCCCGACGCGAAGTGAGCGCGCACCTCACCCGGACGACATCGGGACGGTACGCATGGCCCGCCGGGTAGTGATCACGGGCGTGGGCGTACTGGCCCCCGGCGGCCTGGGCGTGCGGGACTTCTGGAGTCTGCTCAGCCAGGGCCGCACCGCCACCCGGCGGATCACCCGCTTCGACCCCTCACCCTTCCGCTCACAGGTGGCCGCCGAGATCGACTTCGTCCCGGCGGCCCACGGGCTGGACCCCCAGGAGAGCGAACGCATGGGCCGCGCGGCGCAGTTCGGCGTGGTCGCCGCCCGGGAGGCACTCGCGGACAGCGGCGTGGCTCAGACCCTCGCCCCGCAGCGTACGGGTGTGGTCATGGGCACCGCCGGCGGTGCCGTCGCGGGGCTGGACGCGGCCTACCGGTCCATGAGCGACGAGCGACGCCTGGCGGACGTGGACCCGGCGCACGCGCCACCGTGGCTGTACGACCACTTCGTACCGAGCTCGTTCGCGACCGAAGTGGCCTGGGCGGTCGGCGCCGAGGGGCCGTCGGCCGTGATCGCCAACGGCTGCACCGCGGGAATCGACGCGGTGGCCCACGCCGTGGAACTCATCCGCGAGAACAGCGCGGACGTCATGGTCGCCGGTGCCACGGACGCGCCGATCACCCCGGTCGTCATGGCGGCCTTCGACGCGGTCAGGGCGACCACCACGCACAACGACGAGCCGACGACCGCGTCCCGTCCCTTCGACGACTCCCGGGACGGGTTCGTCCTCGGCGAGGGCGCCGCGGTGTTCGTCCTGGAGGAACTCCACCATGCCCGCAGCCGCGGCGCACATGTGTACGCGGAGGTTGCCGGGCACGCCTCCCGCAGCAACGCCTTCCACATGACGGGCCTGCACCCCGAGGGCCGGGAACTGGCCGAAGCCGTCCGCGCGGCACTGCACGAGGCACGGCTGGACCCCCGGGACCTGGACTACGTGAACGCGCACGGTTCCGGCACGAAGCTCAACGACCTGCACGAGACGCAGGCGTACAAGCTCGCCCTGGGGGAGCACGCTCACCGTGTCCCGGTCAGCTCCGTCAAGTCGATGATCGGGCACGCCATGGGATCGGTCGGCGCGATCGAGATCGCCGCATCCGTTCTCGCGATGGAACACCATGTGGTGCCGCCCACCGCCAACCTCCATGTCCCCGGCCCGGGATGTGACCTCGACTACGTGCCACGGGTGGCCCGGGAGCAGCGAACCGATGCCGTGCTGACGGTCGGCAGCGGGTTCGGCGGGTTCCAGAGCGCCATGGTGCTGACGCGCCACGACCGGAGCGCACCTTGAGCGCCGGAGCGGTGATCACCGGAATCGGTGTCCTGGCCCCCAGCGGCACGGGGGTGAAGGAGTTCTGGGACACCACACTGATCGGCAAGAACATGATCGGCCCGGTCACCCGCTTCGACGCCTCGGCGCATCAGGCCCGGCTGGCCGGCGAGATCCGCGGCTTCGACCCCGCCGAGCACCTGCCGGTGCGCCTGGTCCGCCAGACGGACCGGATGACGCAGCTCGCCCTCGCAGCCGCCGACCAGGCCCTCGCCGACTCAGGGGTGCGCCTGGAGACGGTCCCCGCCCACCAGCGGGGAGTCGTCACCGCCGTCGCCTCCGGCGGCAGCGAGTTCGCACAGAACGAGCTGCGCAAGATGGGCGGCGCGGGCGGCGGCCATCTCAGCGCCTATGCGTCCTTCGCCTGGTTCCCCGCCGTGAACAGCGGCCAGATCTCGGTGCGCAACGATCTGCGGGGGCCCGCCGGCGCCCTGGCGGGCGACCACGCGGCCGGGCTCGACGCCCTCGGCCAGGCCGGGCGCCGCATCCGCGGCGGCGCCCGGCTGATCGTGGCCGGAGGCGTGGACGCCCCGGTGTGCTCATGGGCCTGGGCGGCCCACCTGTCCACCGGGCTGCTCTCCACCGGCCGGGACCCCGAGCGCGCGTACCTGCCGTTCGACGCCGCCGCGCGGGGCCACGTGCTGGGGGAGGGGGGCGCGCTGATGACCGTGGAGGACGAGACGGCGGCCCGGGCCCGCGGCGCCCACACCCTCTACGGCCGGATCGCGGGCCATGCCTCCACCCTGGACCCGAGGCCGGGCAGCGGCCGCGAGCCCGGACTGCGCAGGGCGGCCGCCCTCGCCCTCGCCGACGCCGGGTGCCGTCCGGCCGACGTCGACGTGGTCTTCGCCGACGCCGCGGGCACCCCGCGTGCCGACCGCGAGGAGGCCGAGGCGATCACCCGGCTGTTCGGACTCCGGGGGGTACCGGTGACCGCTCCCAAGGCGGCGATCGGGCGGCTCTCCTCCGGCGGGGCGCCGGTGGACGTCGTGACGGCGCTGCTGGCCATGCGCGACGGGCGGATCCCGGCCACGCCCCAGGTGGAACCGGTCCTCACCTACGGACTCGACCTCGTCACCGGGCGCTCGCGGACCGCGTCCGTACGCACCGCCCTCGTCCTCGCCCGCGGGCACGGCGGGTTCAACGCCGCCCTCGTCCTGCGGGCCGTCGACTGACGTCCCGGATCCGACGCGTCCCTCCCCGCCCCGCCGGGACCGGACGCGCTCACGCTCCCCCGCACCACGGAAAACGCCGGGTGCGGCCGATCGATGAAAGGAACCGCTGTGTCCGAGCACCACTTCACCATCGACGACCTCAAACGCATCCTCTTCGAGGGCGCCGGAGCCGACGAGAGCGCCGCTCTCGGCGGCGACATCCTGGACACCGACTTCGAGAACCTGGGCTACGACTCGCTGGCGCTCCTGGAGACCGGCGGCCGTATCGAGCGTGAGTACGGCATCACGCTGGACGACGAGGTCCTCAACGACAACCGGACCCCCCGTGCCCTGGTCGAAGCCGTCAACGACAACCTCAGGAGAGTCGCCGGCGGCTGAGGAAGGCCCCCGCGGCCCCGCGCACCCCTGTGGCGCGCGGGGCCGACCTGCCCCGGCCGCTGCGCTCGTGCGGGCCACGACCGGTCCGCGATCCGTCCGCGTTCTCCTGGCATCGGTCCTGGAGAACGCCTCTCCCCCGTGGAGCGGCATCACGAGGAGAAGACGCCATGACGCAGCCCGTCATCGACCGTACGCCAGCCGAGGTGGTGACATGAGACTGTTGGTCACCGGAGGCGCCGGCTTCATCGGCTCACACTTCGTCCGCACGCTGCTCGCCGGCGGATACGCGGGGCACGAGCGGACGCGGGTCACCGTCCTCGACAAGCTCACCTACGCGGGCAACCGCGCGAACCTCCCGCCCTCCGACGCCCGGCTCGACTTCGTCCACGGTGACGTGTGCGACGCGCGGCTCCTGCGGGAGCTGCTCCCCGGCCACGACGCGGTGGTGCACTTCGCCGCCGAGTCCCACGTGGACCGGTCCGTCCACTCCGCGGCGGCCTTCGTCCGTACGAACGTGGGCGGTACCCAGGTCCTCCTGGACGCCTGTCTCGCCGCCGGCGTCGAACGCGTCGTCCACATCTCGACGGACGAGGTGTACGGGTCGATCGCCGACGGATCGTGGGACGAGGACCGGCCGCTGCTGCCCAACTCCCCGTACGCCGCGTCCAAGGCCTCGTCCGATCTGATCGCCCGCTCCTACTGGCGCACCCACGGCCTGGACGTCTCGATCACCCGCTGCTCCAACAACTACGGCCCCTTCCAGCACCCCGAGAAACTGATCCCCCTCTTCGTCACCAACCTGCTGGAGGGCGAGGACCTGCCGCTCTACGGGGACGGGCGCAACGTCCGGGAGTGGCTGCACGTCGACGACCACTGCCGTGCGATCGCCCTGGTCCTGGACCGGGGGCGGGCCGGCCGGATCTACAACATCGGCGGTGGTGACGAGCGGACGAATCTGGACATCACCCGGCGGCTGATCGGGCTCTGCGGTGCCGACGAGTCGGTGATACGCCGTGTCACCGACCGCAAGGGACACGATCTGCGGTACGCGCTCGACGAGACCAGGATCCGGGAGGAGCTCGGTTACGCCCCCCGTATCCCCTTCGCCCGGGGACTGGCCGACACGGTCGCCTGGTACCGCGACAATCCAGGCTGGTGGAAGCCGGTGAAGCACCGCGGCGGATCCTCCGGCCCGACGAGCGAGGAAGGAAACGCCTCATGGACGTCCACAAGGGTCTGATCCTCGACGAGACGGTGAAGCTCCATCAGGACCGCCAGGCCAACGGGCCCTTCGTCCCCGGAACGACCGAGATCTGGCCCGCGGGCGCCGTCCTCGACGAACGCGACCGTACGGCGCTGGTCGAGGCGGCCCTGGAGATGCGGATCGCGGCGGGGCCGAGCTCACGGAAGTTCGAGTCCCGGTTCGCCCGGGCCCTCGGGCTCCGCAAGGCCCACCTGGTCAACTCCGGTTCCTCCGCGAACCTCCTCGCCCTCACGGCGTTCACCTCCCCCCTTCTGGAGGACCGCAGGCTGCGCCGCGGCGACGAGGTGATCACGGTGGCGGCGGGCTTCCCCACCACCGTGAACCCGATCATCCAGAACGGGCTCGTGCCGGTCTTCGTCGACGTGGAGCTCGCCACCTACAACACCACGGCGGAGCGGGTGGCCGCGGCCATCGGACCGAAGACGCGCGCCATCATGATCGCCCACGCGCTCGGCAACCCCTTCGAAGTCGCGGAGATCGCCCAACTGGCCGAGGAACACGACCTGTTCCTGATCGAGGACAACTGCGACGCGGTCGGCTCCACCTACGACGGCCGGGCCACCGGCACCTTCGGCGACATCACGACGGTGAGCTTCTACCCCGCCCACCATCTGACGATGGGCGAGGGCGGCTGCGTCCTGACGTCGAACCTGGCGCTCGCGCGGATCGTGGAGTCGCTGCGCGACTGGGGCAGGGACTGCTGGTGCGAGCCGGGCGAGACCAACAAGTGCCTGAAGCGGTTCCAGTACCAGATGGGAACCCTGCCCGAGGGCTACGACCACAAGTACATCTTCAGCCACGTCGGCTACAACATGAAGGCCACCGACATCCAGGCCGCCCTGGGCCTGACCCAGCTGGACAAGCTCGACGACTTCTGCACCGCACGCCGCCGCAACTGGCGGCGTCTGCGGGACGGGCTCGACGGCGTTCCGCATCTGGTGCTGCCCGAGGCGACGCCGCGCAGCGATCCGAGCTGGTTCGGGTTCGCGCTGACGGTCGACCCCGACGCGCCGTTCAGCCGCGCGGCCCTGGTCGGTTTCCTGGAGGACCGCAAGATCGGCACCCGGCGCCTCTTCGCCGGCAACCTCACCCGCCACCCGGCCTACATCGGCCAGGAGCACCGGGTGGTCGGCGAGCTCACCAACAGCGACATCATCGCCGAGCAGACCTTCTGGGTCGGCGTCTATCCGGCGCTGACCGACGAGATGATGGACTACGTCATCTCCTCAGTCAAGGAGTTCGTGGGAGGGCGGGCATGAGCGCGCACACCGCCCCGCCCGCCCAGGCCGGAGGTCTCCGGGACGTCCTGGACTGGCTGGAGGAGCGCCGCGCGGCGCACCGGTTCGAGGTGGAGCCCATCGCGTTCGACGCGCTCGACGGGTGGTCCTTCGACCCCGTCACCGGAGACCTCGGACACCGCAGCGGACGGTTCTTCACCGTGCGGGGCCTGCACGTCACCACTGGAGACGCGGGCCCCGCCTGGCACCAGCCGATCATCGTGCAGCCCGAAGTGGGCATCCTGGGCATCCTGGTCAAGGAGTTCGACGGGGTCCCGCACTTCCTGATGCAGGCGAAGATGGAGCCCGGCAACTCCAACCTGCTCCAGATCTCGCCGACCGTACAGGCCACCCGGAGCAACTACACCAAGGCCCACAAGGGCGCGGACGTCCGGTACCTGGAGTACTTCCGCGGCCCGCGGCAGGGCCGGGTACTCGCCGACGTCCTCCAGTCGGAACACGGCTCGTGGTTCTTCCGCAAGAGCAACCGCAACATGCTCGTCGAGGTCGAGGGCGATGTGCCCGCGCACGAGGACTTCCGCTGGCTGACCCTCCAGCAGATCGGCCGACTGCTGCGGCGGGACAACGTCATCAACATGGACGCGCGCACGGTCCTTGCCTGCCTGCCCTGGCCCGACCCCGGCGGGCTCGCACCGCACCAGGACATAGCCCTGCTGTCCTGGTTCACCGAGGAGCGCTCCGCCCATGAGGTGCACGCCCGGACGGTGCCGCTGGCTGGTCTTCCCGGGTGGCGCCGGGGAGCGTGGTCGATCGTCCACGAGGAGGGCCGCTACTTCGACGTCGTCGCCGTGTCCGTCCAGGCGGGCAGCCGCGAGGTGGCCCACTGGACCCAGCCGCTGTTCGAGCCGAAGGGGCTCGGCGTCACCGCGTTCCTGACCCGCAGGATCGGCGGGGTGCCGCATCTCCTGGTGCACGCGCGCGTCGAGGCGGGCTTCGCCGAGACCGTCGAACTGGGGCCCACCGTCCAGTACACACCGTCGAACTACGCGCATCTGACGGGCTCCGACCGACCGCTGTTCCTCGACGCCGTGCTCGGCGCCGACCCGGCCGCGATCCGCTATGAGGCCCGGCACTCGGAGGAGGGCGGCCGCTTCCGTAACGCCGAGAGCCGCTACCTCTTCGTCGAGGCCGACGCGGTCGCGGCCCCCCTCGACCCCCCGCCCGGATACCGCTGGGCCACGCCGTACCAGCTGACCGCCCTCCTGCGGCACAACCACTATCTGAACGTCCAGGCCCGCACGCTCCTGTCCTGCCTGACCACGGGGGCGGTACGGCTCTGATGGCAGCCCTACGGACCGGCGTACTCGGCTGCGCCGGCATCGCACGCCGCCGCGTCCTGCCCTCGATGCGGCAGTACCCGGGCATCGACCTGGTGGCCGTCGCCAGCCGTGACCCGGACAAGGCCCGCAGAACCGCCGCCGAGGCCGGCTGCGAGCCGGTGCACGGATACGACGAGCTGCTCGCCCGCCCCGACATCGACGCCGTGTACGTGCCGCTCCCCGCGGCCCTGCACGCGCGGTGGGTGGCGGCGGCGCTCCGCGCGGGCAAGCACGTCCTCGCGGAGAAGCCGCTGACCACGGACGCCGCCGCCACGGCGGACCTGCTGGCACTGGCCGGAAGGCGCGGGCTGGTGCTCAGGGAGAACGTCATGTTCGTCCACCACAGCCAGCACCGGGCGGTGGGGCGGCTGGTGGCCGACGGCGCGATCGGCGAGGTCCGGGCCTTCCGCGCGGCCTTCGCGATTCCCCGCCTGCCGGACGACGACATCCGCTTCGACCCGGCACTCGGTGGCGGTGCCCTCGCGGACACCGGCGTCTACCCGGTACGGGCCGCCCTGCTCCTGCTCGGTCACCACCTTCAGGTCACCGGAGCCGTCCTCCTGCGCGACGGCGCCGGTACGGGGGTCGACATCGGGGGCACCGCGCTGCTGCGCACGCCCCAGGGGGTCGGCGCCCACCTCACGTTCGGCCTGGACCACGCCTACCGCTCCCGGTACGAGATCTGGGGCAGCGAGGGCCTCCTCACCCTGGACCGCGCCTTCACCCCGCCGGCCGACCACCTGCCGCGGGTCAGGCTCGAACGCGAGGGCGCGGTCCAGGAGATCGTCCTGCCGCCCGACGACCAGGTCCTCGCCACGCTGGCGGACTTCACCGAGGCCGTGCGCGCCGGCGCCCCCGCGGACCCGGTGATCCAGCGCCAGGCGGACCTGCTCGACGCGGTACGTGCCCACGCGTCGGCCGGGTGAGCCGGGATCGCCGCCCCCACACGTACCGTCCCCTGACCACCGTCACCGGCAGGAGCGACCATGGCAACGCCGATCCCCGAGTCTCCGCAGATCCGCCCCCTCACACTCGATGCCGGCGGCACACCGCTGTCCGGCCTCCTCGCGGAGCCCCCCGGCCGCGCGCCCCGCGCCGTGGTGGTGGCCCTGCACGGGGGCGGGATGAGCGCGGGATACTTCGACAGCCGGGCCCGCCCGGGACTGTCCCTGCTCACGCTCGGCGCCGAACTGGGCTTCACGGTCCTCTCGCTCGACCGGCCCGGCTACGGCGCCTCGGCCCGGCGCCACCCCGAAGGTCTCGACCTGGCCGGCCAGGGGGAGGTCCTCCGTAGCGCCCTGGCGGGGTTCGCACCCGGTACGGCCAGGGGCGCCGGGTTCTTCCTCCTCGCCCACTCCAGCGGCGGCCGGCTCGCACTGGCGGCCGCGGGCGAGGACCGCGTGGGTGCGACCCCGCTGCTCGGCGTGGACATCTCCGGCCTGGGCCGCCGCTTCGCGGTGGAGCACCGGGAACTGCCCGGCCGGGACGGGCGCGGAGCCTGGCGCAAGCACTGGGGCGCCCTGCGCTTCTATCCGCCGGACGCGCTGCTGACGAGCAGCGGACTCGTCCGGCCGGTGCCCTCACGCGAGGCGGGGGAGACCCTGTCGTGGCCCCGGATGTATCCGGAGATCGCCGCCCGGGTGCGGGTACCGGTCCGCTTCACATTCGCCGAGCAGGAGCAGTGGTGGCGCCACGACGAACAGGCGGTGGCCGAGCTGCTCGCCCCGCTCGCCGCTCCCCGGGCCGAGGTGGTGCGTCAGCCGCACGCCGGGCACAACATCTCGCTCGGCTGGGCGGCACGGACGTACCACCTGCGGGCCCTGGCCTTTCTGGAGGAGTGCCTGCTCGCGCGGGACGCGGCCCTGCCCGCCCCCGGGGTCCGGGGCAGAACGGAATCCTCCGTTCTGCGCTCCCTCTGACCTCGGGGAAAGAATCCGGCCGCAGGACCACGCGTTCCTGACACAAGTTGACCTCAGCCTGACCCTACGGTGCTTGTATGCCCAACTAGCGCCTTGGAGACTTGAGTTGCTTTCGATCGGGTCGCTGCAATCGTCAACCAGTCGCTGCTGACATGGAGTTGAATTCGATGCGCTTCAATCTCATCGGACCTTTCGAGGTCGTCACCGATGACGGCAGGATCTACCACCCCGGAACCCCGAAGGTCTGCCAGACACTGGCCCTGCTGCTCACCCGGCCGAACGAGATCGTCACCGCCGAGTCACTGATCAAGGAACTGTGGGGCGAGCGTCCTCCCCGCAGCGCGGTCACGACCCTGCAGACGTACGTCTACCACGCCCGCCGCATGTTCGTGAACGAAAGACTGGTGGAGCCCGGCCGTACCCTCATCGTCACCAGTGCTCCCGGCTACGCGATCCAGGTCGACGACAGCGAGGTCGACATCCGTGTCTTCGAACAGCTGGTGGCCCAGGGCCGCGACCGGCTCGCCGCGGGAGACCCCGCCGCGGCCCTGGACCACATCAACCGCGCGCTGGCCCTGTGGCGAGGCCCCGCGCTCTCCAATTTTCCCGCCGGAGACGTCCTCGCCGGTCATATCGTCCACCTGGAGGAGTTGCGGATCAGGGCCTTCGAGATCCGCATCGAGGCCGAGGGGCGGCTCGGCCGGCAGGGCGACTCCATCCCGGGCCTGCGCCGCCTGATCAACGACTACCCGCTCAACGAATGGTTCCACTGCCAGCTCATCTCGGCTCTCGGCAGCGCCGGCCGGCGAGCCGAGGCCCTGCACGCGTACCAGCATGTCCGCAGACTGCTCGCCGAAGAACTGGGCCTGGAGCCCTCGCCGCAGATGCAGCGGCTGCAGAGCAGACTCCTGGGCGCGGACACCATGGACCGCGTCCCGCTGCCGCGCGGCCAGGAGCTCGCCGTCCACGAGGCGAGGGCCTGACCGGCCGGTACACCGTGTGCCAGGAACCGTGAAGGTGTCCGGCACACGGTCCGGGGGGTCACTCCTCCGGCCCGCGGGGTCACTCCTCCCGGGATACCTCGGCGAGCGTCCGCAGGATCGCCGTCTGCTTGGTGTCCCGTTCGCGGACCAGTTCCTCGTACGACCTGTCGCCGTACGCCGCTTCCGCCTGCTCGATGAGCGAGTTGATCGTCTCCTCGTCCATCGGCGGGCGGCCCAGCTCCTCCCAGCCGCGCTCCAGGTTGGCGCCGAGCGTCCCGAGCCATTTGCGCAGGCCCCCCTGACCGCCGCCCAGGTGGAAGGCGAGGAACGGCCCCACGGTGGCCCAGCGCAGTCCGACGGATTGCGTCACCACCTGGTCCAGCTCCTCCAGCGAGACCACACCCTCCCGCACCAGGTGCACCGACTCGCGCAACAGGGCGGACTGGAGCCGGTTGGCGGCGAACGCCAGGATGGGCTTGCGCAGGACGACCGGTGTCCGCCCCACCGACGTCAGGAACTCCACCGCCTCGATCACGGCCGCCGGGGAGGTCCGTTCACCCGCGACGACCTCGACCAGCGGGACGACGTGCGGCGGGTTGAAGGGATGACCGACGACGAGACGGCTGGAATCCGCCATCCGCGCACCCAGGGCGTCGGGCCCCAGCGTCGAGGTCGACGACAGGAGCAGCGCGTCCTTCGGAGCCGCCTTCCCGATCCGCTCGAACAGCTCCTGCTTCAGCTCCAGGTTCTCCGGGGCGTTCTCGACGATGACATCGGCGTCCGCCACCGCCTTCTCCAGGTCGGGCACGAACTCCAGGTTCGCGGAGAAGGTGGCGGGGTCCGCCGAGCCCGGCGGCAGGAACGGCGCGAAGAGCTCCAGCGCCTCATCCACGATCCGAGGCGCCTGCGCCCGCCGGCTGTTGACCCGGACCCGGTGGCCGTGCCCGAGGAAGAGCGCGATCCAGCCGAGTCCGATCGTCCCGGCGCCGATGACCGTCACGGTGCGCTGCCGGTGCGGGCTCATCCGCGGCCTCCGTTCAGCTTGGGCAGCACCTGTTCGGCCATCAGCCGCATGGTCGCCGCCGCGTCCTCGTACGACAGGTGCCCCGAGTGCACGCCGAGGCTGATCGTGATGTCGTCGCCGAACCACTGGGAGATCTGCTCCAGCTGGGAACGGACCTGGTCCGGGGAGCCGATGAGCAGCTTGTTCTGCTCCATCTTCGACTCGAAGTGCGAGGTCTTCGTCGCCTCGACCAGCTTCTCGTACCCCGGATAGGCCTCCGAGCGTGTGGTGCCCCAGGAGGCGACGGCGTCCCGGATGGCCGCGGAGTTGCGGTCGTCGTCGACGCGCCCCTTGCGGCGTGCCTCCTGCCCGTCCTCCGCGACCACGCACGGGTAGCTGAAGTGGATCTGCTCGGTCCCCGGGGTGCGGCCGGAGGCCGCCCACTCCGCGCGGTAGACCGCGAGCCGGCTCTGCAACTCCTCCGTGCTCATCACGTTCGGCACGGTCTGCAGATGGTGCCCCGCGCGGCCCGCCTCGGCGCAGGACTCCGCGCTCCGTGCGGTGGTGACGAACACCGGCGGGTGCGGCTGCTGCACGGGCCGCGGGAGCAGCGTCACCGGCCCGAACCGGTGGAAGGTGCCGTCGAAGACGACGTCCTCCTCCGTCCACAGCCGCTTGATGGCATCCACCCCCTCGACGAAACGGTCCCTGGACTCGTCCATGGGGATGCCGAACGCCTTGAACTCGTCGGGCAGGAAAGCCCGTCCGAACGCGGCGTCGAGCCGGCCGTGGGAGATGTTGTCGAGCATGGCCAGCTTGCCCGCGAGTTTCACCGGGTGCTGGAAGGCGGGGATGGTGGCGCTGGTGCCCAGCCGCACGCGCCGGGTACGGCCCGCCGCCGCGGCGAGGAAGGTCACCGGGTCCGGACTGTAGCCGCCGTACGAGAAGAAGTAGTGCTCGACGATCTTCACATGCTCGAAGCCGAGTTCCTCGGCGAGGTCGACGAGTCGCAGGGCCTCGTCGAAATACACCTCGGCGGACTTGTCGGACGGACCTACCGTGGGAAAGAAGACGATCCCGAATTTCATGGCGGCTCCTCAGCCTCGTCAGTCGCGGCCGGAGCCGTCATGGTGCAGGTCGCGGTGGCGGACCTGCCACGTACCGTCCGTCAGCACCAGCTGGTCGTGGCAGACGACGCTGGCGAAGATGTCGAGCTCACCGCCGGCCGGCACGCGCATCGCCAAGGCGTAGGCACGGGTCTGCAGCGAGCCGTCCTCCCGCGGGGTCACGGTGAGCATCCCGAGCCAGTGCCGGAAGTCGAGCTTGTCCGCTTCGAGCCGCTTCTTGCGGGCCCGGGAGGACTCCCTGATGGCGTCCCGGCCACGCAGGGGTTCGTTCAGCCTGCTCGCCTCCTGGAAGACGGCGTCCTCGGTGAAGGTGTCGGCCCAGTCGTCGGCCCTGCCGTCGTCGAGGAGACCCATCTGCCTGGCATAGAACTGCTGGATCCGGGAGTAGAGTTCGGCCGGGACGTGGTCGGTCGGGTCGGTCATGCGCACTGCCTTTCCTGAGTACGCCGGAGAACCGGCTGCGGTTGCTGGTCTGAGGTCATCGGGCGTCCGGCCCGCCGGAGAGTTCCAGGAGCCGTGCCCCGTAGGCGACGGCCGCGGGGTCGAAGCGCAGCGCCACATGGCTGGACAGGCTGTGCAGATCCCGCCAGATCCGCTCCAGCGCACTCCCGTCGGACAACGCCGCACTGCCCGCTGCCCGGGTCAGCCGTTCGACGGCGTCCAGGAGCTGCTCCACGGCGTACGCGCAGTCGGCGGGGTTGCGCGCCAGGTCGGCCGGGTCGCACCGGGGCGCGTCCGCCACCCGGGCCGCCCGCTCCATCAGCAGCCCGGCACCGTTCACCGCGACCGCCGCCCGGGCGAGAGCGGCGCGCGGTGCCGGGTTGTCGGGGGCGACGGGCGCGGAGAGCTCCGCGAAGGCGCGCAGCGCCGTCCGCGCGGCGCCGACCGCGGGAGCGCCGAAGAGGAGACCGCTCACCAGCCGCAGGGGAGCGGTGTGGCAGGGCGCATCGGAGCCGACACCGTGGCCCGCGATCATGTTCTGACGGGTGAAGCCACGGTGCTCCGGAACGAAGGCGTCTTCGACGGCGAGGCTGTTGCTGCCGGTCCCGCGCATGCCCGTCGACGCCCAGGTCGCGGTCACCGTGTAGTCCTCGCGCGGGAGCGCGAAGAACCAGGGCACCTGACGCCCGTCGACGGTCACCAGGGCACACACCAGCGCCCAGTCGGAGAAGTCGACGACACTGGCGTAGCTCCACGAGCCGCTGACCCGCCAGCCGCCCGGCACCGGGGTGGCGTCGCCGCGGGGCATCAGCGCTCCCACCACGAGCGTATCGGCCCCCTTGGCCCACAGATCCTGCTGCCCTTCGAGGGGCAGGAAAGCGCCCATCCGTCCGGCGCTCGCGATCACGGACGCACTCCAGGCGGCGGACGTGCAGCCCTCGGCGACGGCCGAGACGGCGTGGAACAGGTCGGTGACCGACCCCGCCCGGCCGTTCCAGCGGGTGGGGACGAAGTGCCGGGCGAAACCGGCCGCCACGATCTGCTCGACCATGACGGGCGGCAACTGGCTTTCCCTGTCGGCCTGTTCGGCGTGGAGTGCGGCCAGAGAGGCGAGTTCGCGTCCTCGGCCGGGAAGATCCGTGCCGGAGGTCGTCCGGTCGGTCATCAGCACCACTCTCTTCCATCGTCGCGGTGACGCGGGCACCTCGGGCAGGCCATGGGACAACCGTGAACCCCGGCGATCCAGCACGGCTGGAGGGCGGCTCGACGGGAAGAGCCCCAGGTCACCCGCCGCACGGCCGCTCGGCTCCGCGCCTTTCGAGCGGAACTCCAGCGGGGTCGGGGACGGTCGTCCCCCGACCGTTGCCGTACGGACGCGATCCGGACCCGCTCCTCCCCGTCGAGGACCACCCGCGGCTGCGCGACCGGGGCGCCGCCGCCCTGACCCTTGGAGACCCGTATGACCCTGTCGGACCAGGTGGCGATCGTGACCGGCGGCGGCCGGGGGATCGGCCGTGCCATCGCCCTCGCCCTCGTACGGGAAGGCGCTCGCGTGGCGCTCCTGGCCCGTACCCGTGAGGAGCTGGAGGAGACCGCGGCGCTCGCCGGCGAGCACCGCTCCCGCGTCCTGGTGACACCGGCCGACATCACCGACGAGCAGGCCGTCGGCCGGGTGGTGAAGCAGGTGGACGACCACTTCGGGCCGGTGAGCCTGCTCGTCAACAACGCGGCCACGTACACGATCGGTGAACCTCCGCTCTGGGAGGCCGACCTCGACGACTGGTGGCGCACCGTCGAGGTCAATGTCCGGGGCCCGCTCGTCTGCTCCCGCGCGGTCCTGCCCACCATGCTCTCCGAGGGGCGCGGACGCGTCATCATGGTCGCCAGCGACCTCGGCGCCCTGCCCTGCCCGCTCACCGCCTACCAGTTCAGCAAAGCGGCGCGGATCCGGATCACCGAGTCGCTGGGCCTCTCGCTGGACGCGTCCGGGGACACCGGTGTGCGGACCTTCTCGATCAACCCCGGCTCCGTACGGACCCGTATGACAGAGCCCTTCGCCGCCCGCTTCCCCGATCACGACTGGACGCCCGCCGGGGAGAGCGGCCGGCTGGTGGCGGCCCTCGCCACCGGACGGTACGACGCCCTCCACGGCCGCTACCTCTCGGTCCACGAGGATCTCGACCGGCTGCTGGGCCGGATCGCCGAGGTGCGCGAGCAGGAGCTGTACGTCGAGCGCATGCGGGTGTTCGGGCCGGACGGCGCTGTCACGAGCAGCTGGGAGTGAGCGGACGCACAGCGGCGCCGGAACCCCCGGGGGTTCCGGCGCCGCTGTGCGCCGTCCGGGCCCGCAGGCCCGGCGGGCACCTCAGCCGACGACGTCGATACGGCCCATCTGACCGCCCGAGGAGTGGCCGAGCTGGTGGCAGTGGTAGACGTACTCGCCCGTGAACGGCCCCCAGGTCATCGCTATCTTCACGGTCTCACCGGGGCCCAGCGTCACGGTGTCCTTGAGCCCGGCGTCCCGGATCCCCGGACGCTGCCCGTTGCGTTCCAGGACGCGGAAGAACGTCAGGTGCGTGTGGAAACTGTGCCACAGGTGGAAGTCCGGGCTGCCGGGCGCGGCCGGCACGTCCACATTGCGGATCGTCCACTCCTCGGTGGCACCCAGCCGGGCCGTCACATCGACCCGGTCCGGGTCGTAGGAGAGGCCGTTGATGGTCATCGCCGGGAACGTGCGGATCTCGAAGTCACGCTGCACGGTGCGCCTCGGCAGGGCCGGCGGGGCCGATGCCAGACGGCGCGGTACGTAACTGTGGTCCGCGGCCGCGCGGCCGACGTCGAAGCGCATGACCTCCGGCCGCTCGGTCGACAGTGCCCCGGTGTTCTCCAGGACGATCGAACTGCCCTCGCGGTAGCGGGAGAAGTCGACCACGATGTCGGCCCGCTCCCCGCCGAGCATCAGCAGTTCGGTGCGGGTGACGGGCTGCTCCAGAAGCCCGCCGTCCGTCCCGATCTGGGTGAACGCGGCACCGTCGGCGAACCGCAGCTTGAAGTAGCGGTTGGCGCAGGCGTTGTAGATCCGCAGCCGGTACTTGCGCGCCGCGGCCTTGAAGTACGGGCGCTCCTTGCCGTTGACCAGCATGTGCGGGCAGTCGGACGGGCGGGTGTAGAGGAGGGTGCCGTCCGCCTCCACCCGGGCGTCGCGGATGACGAGCGGCACGTCGTGGGCCCCGGACGGCAGGGGCAGGCTCCGCTCGTTGCGGTCGCTGAGCAGGTACAGACCGTGCAGCCCCAGATAGACGTTCTCGGCCTCCAGGTGATGGGCGTGGTCGTGGTACCAGAGCGAGGCGGCCGGCTGGTCGTTCGGGTAGCGGTACGTGCGCTCGGCACCGGGCACGATGGTGTCCATCGGAAGCCCGTCGTGCTCGGACCGTACGTGTCCGCCGTGCAGGTGCACGGCCGTGTTCACCGACAGCTCGTTGATCTGCCGGACGACCACCTCACGGCCCTGGGTCGCCTTGATCGTCGGCCCGGGGAAGGTGCCGCCGTAGGTGCGCACACGGGAGGTGAGGCCCTTGACGATCTCGACCTGTGCCTCGCGCATCCGCAGCTCGTACAGTTGCGAGGTCTTCGTGGAGGAGACCGGGGCGAGGACCGCAGGCACCGGCATGGCGTGGGCGAACGGGCTGATGGGGGCCGCCTCCGCGGCGGCGATGGTGGTCGCGGCCGGTGCGGAGGAGCCGGTGAGCCGGTCCCAGGGCAGGAGGGCGGCGGCGCCCGCGGCGGCGGTGATCTGGAGCGCGTGACGTCGGTTCAGCATCAGAAGCCTATCGTCGAATGAATGGTTCGCCGGGGTCCCGTGGCCGTCCACGGCACCCCGAGGGCCACCGCTACGAGCAGCCCGGCGGCAGCACACAGCCGCAGTACGGTGGGGATGTCGGCGACCCCCGCGGACCACACCGACGCGTTGCCCGACAGAGCCGAGGCCAGCGCGACGACGGGCAGGCAGACGGCCGCGGAGAGCGCGGCGGAGACGGCGGCGAGAAGCAGGTACGGCGACACGGCGCCGCCCCCGCGTGCCCGTCGCCGCAGGGCCCGGGCCGCGAGCGCCGACAGCGGCAGCAGCAGGTAGAACGCGGCCGTGACCAGAGCCGTGAACAGCCCCAGCCGCACGCCCTCGGCAGCCACCGGCCCCGAGCTGTGCCACCAGGTGTGGTCCCCGGGCTGGGGCAGGGGCGCCCTGGTGTGGCCGTACGCGATCCAGGCGATCGCGAGGGCCTGGGCGAGGACCCACACCCCGAGCGTCACGGGACGCAGGCCGGAGAACAGCCCCAGGGCGCCCGGCCGCGCCGGCGTGGCCGCCGGGCCGGGCTCCGGGCCCTCGGCCGGGTCCCTCACGACGCCTCCGGCGGGGGTGAGTCCGTGGTGCGGGCCAGCCGGTTCCAGGCCTCCCACTCGGCCAGCCGTCCGCGCAGCACGGTGGGCGCGAGTTCGGCCGCCCCGCTGCCCAGCAGAACCCGCAACGGCGGCTCCTCGGCGTCGAGGAGTTCGAGGATCGCGGTACCGGCCTTCGCCGGATCGCCGGGCTGGAGGTGGGCGTACGCGCCGGACAGGCCGTGCCTGCGCTTGGCGAGCACGGCGTCGTACGCGGTCTTGGGCGTGGCCCGCACCATGCTCTCGGCACTCCACCCGGTGCGGAACTCGCCCGCCTCCAGCAGGGTGACCTTCACGCCGAAGCCCGAGACCTCCTGCGCGAGCGCCTCGCTCGCGGCCTCCAGCGCCCACTTGCTCGCGCAGTAGGCGCCGAGGTTCGGATAGGTCGTGACGCCGGCGATGCTCGACATCTGGAGGATGTGGCCCCCGCCTTGCCTGCGCAGTACGGGCAGCACCGCCTGGGTGACCCACAGCGCACCGAAGAAATTCACGTCGAACTGGTCGCGGACCTGCTGTTCGGACACCTCCTCGACCGCGCCGGACAGCCCGTAGCCCGCGTTGTTCAGGACGACGTCGATCCGGCCGGTGCGTTCGGCCGCCTCGGCGACGGCGGCGAACACCGCGGCCCGGTCGGTGACGTCGAGCACCATCGGTACCGCCCGGTCCCCGTACCGCTTGACCAGGCCGTCGAGCGAGTCGGCGGCGCGGGCGGTCACCACGACCGTGTCCCCGTGCGCGAGCGCCGTCTCGGCGATGGCGTGACCGAGCCCCCGGGAGGCTCCGGTGACGAACCAGCAGCGTGACATGGGCCGGCTCACCGCCCTGCCCGCTGCTCGGCGAAGGCCTTGGCATGCTGGAGTGTCGCGGTGCTGTTGGTGCTGAGCGCCGTGTGGATGTAGCCCTTGGCGTCCTCGACGGTCGCCTCGGGGCCGAGGATCCGCGCGATGTTCTCGGTGTTCACGGTGACGGTGTGCTGGGAGGTTGCGGTGACGCCGTCCACCTCCTCCACGAAGGTCCAGTAACCCGTGTGCAGGGTCATCAGGGCCGGCAGCGTGGTCTGTTTGTAGGCGATCCTGTGGTGCGGAAAGGTCACCCGGTACGACTTGGTGGTGTGCGTCGAGCCGTCCTTGGCCCGGGTGTCCATCTCCAGTTCCTGCAGGCCCGGGGTGTCCTCGGTGAGCCGGACGGTGGCCACGTGCGGCAGGCGTTCGTGCCAGCGGTCGGCCTCGTTGACGAAGTCGAAGGCGTCCTTGGCCGATCCGGCGATCCGGACGGTGTCCTCGAAGGAGAACGTCAGGCCGGCGGCGGCGTGCGCCAGCTCCACGTTCGTCCTGAGCGCCGCGAGTTCCGAACGGGAGTTGCGGTCGACGGCCTCGTCGATCCACTTCAGGCTCTCGGGGTCGTCGTCGATGGCCCGGTAGTCGTGGAGCAGCCGCACCCGCGAGGCGGCCGCGCCGATGGGCTCGATGATCCAGGCGCCGCCCATCGCCGCGACCGGCGGGGCGGAGACCTCCTGGCGGAAGGTGATCCGCAGCCCCTCGGGGTCCAGGGTGCGGCGTGAGGTCCAGTTCTTGGCCTCGCCGTTGGCCGTCGCCCAGATCCGGATGCGTTCCTCGCCGGGGCCTTCGGCGACCTGGTCGACGTAGATGGTGGGAGGGAAGATGCGCGGCCAGTTGGTCACGTCGGCGATCAGCCGGTAGACCTCGGCGGCCGGGGCCGAGATGGTGATCTCGTGCTCCACGTCACGCGATCCGGTCTGTGTCATGGCGGGCACTCCTTGGTCGGGAACGGTTCGTCGTCCGGCTGCGGTGCGGTCAGAAGTTGCCGAGGCCGCCGCAGACGTTGAGGGCCTGGGACGTGATGGACGCGGCGGTGTCGGAGGCCAGATAGCCGACCAGGCCGGCGACCTCCTGGGGCGTCGAGTAGCGGCCCAGCGGGATCTTGGCCTGGAACTTCTCCAGGATCGCCTCCTCGCTGGTCTCGTACGCCGCCGCGTAGCCCTGCCGGACGCGCTGCGCCATGGGCGTCTCGACATAGCCGGGGCAGACCGCGTTGACGGTGATCCCGGTGGGCGCGAGCTCGTTGCCCAGCGCCTTGGTGAAGCCGACGACCCCGTGCTTGGAGGCCGAGTAGGGGGCGCCGAGGACGACACCCTGCTTCCCGGCGGTCGAGGCGATGTTGATGATCCGGCCCCGGCTCTTCTGCCGCATGCCGCCGGTGTTCAGCACCTCCCGGGTGACCCGGAAGACGCTGTTGAGGTTCGTCTCGATGACGTCGTTCCACAATTCGTCGGCGATGTCCGCCGTGACCCCGCCACCGGACCGCCCGGCGTTGTTGACGACCACGTCGACCGTGCCGAAGCGTTCCACCGCGGCCTCGACCCACCGGTGAACGCTGTCGTTGTCCCGGACGTCCAGGACAGCGCCGTCGACCTCCAGCCCCTCGCCCCGGAGCAGCTTGACCGTCTCGGCCACCTGGTCCGCACTCCGGGACCCGATGAAGACCCGGTGGCCGGACGAGGCCAGCGTCCGGGCCGACTCCAGCCCGATCCCGCTGGTAGCGCCCGTCACCACAGCAACCCGCTTGTCCTGATCCGACATGAAAACTCCTCGGCAGTTCGTCATGGCACGCAGGCAAAGGGTGATTTCCGGCCCTGGAGCAGCACTCGAAGGCCACTCGGGGGCCCGGCCCCGGCGCACCGCCCCGCGGGCCGCGCACCACCGGTCCTCGATCCGGTGTCGAGCGGCCCTTCTCAAGCTCGACTGCGACATCAGGACTTGAGAGGCGGCCATGATCAATCTCTTTCAGCCCCACGTGGGTGCTGAGGAACTCGATGCGGTTGCTCAGGTGTTCGAGGACCAGTGGCTCGGACACGGCTCACGGACCAAGGCCTTCGAGGCGGCCTTCGCCGGCCACCTCGGGGTGGCACCGGAGCACGTCGTCTTCGTCAACTCCGGTACGGCCGGGCTGTTCCTGGCCGTCGAGTCGCTGGATCTCCAGGACGGCGACGAGGTCGTCATGCCCTCGCTCAGCTTCCTCGCAGCCGCCAACGCGGTCCTCACCTGCGGAGCGAAGCCCGTCTTCTGCGACGTGGAACGGCGCACCCTCAACCCCACCGCCGAGGATGTCGAAAGCGCCCTCACCGACCGCACCAGGGCAGTCGTCGTACTGCACTACGGCGGCTACCCCGGCGACATCGAGCGGATCTCCGCACTCTGCCGGCGACGCGGCATCACCCTGATCGAGGACGCGGCCTGCTCGGTGGCCTCACGCGTCGGGGGCAAGGCCGTGGGCACCTTCGGGAACCTCTCCATGTGGAGCTTCGACGCGATGAAGGTCCTCGTCACCGGGGACGGCGGGATGCTCTACGTACGCGACGCGGAACAGGCCGCCCGGGTCCGCCGTCTCGCCTACCACGGCCTCGCCCAGCCCAGCGGCTTCGGCCACGCGAAGGTCTCCGCCCGCTGGTGGGAACTCGACATCCCCGAGCCCGGGCGCCGGGTCATCGGCAACGACCTGACCGCCGCCATCGGCTCCGTACAGCTGCGCCGGCTGCCCGGAATGATCGCCCGGCGCAACGAGATCGTCACCCTCTACGACCGGGAACTCGCGGATACCGACGGCCTCCTCACCCCGCCGCCGCTACCGCCGGGCCATGAGTCCACCCACTACTTCTACTGGATCCAGATGCCCCCCGGCATCCGCGACCAGGTGGCCGGCGACCTCCTCGCCGACGACATCTACACCACCTTCCGCTACGCGCCGCTCCACAAGGTGCCCGCGTACGGGCACACCGGCCCGCAACTGCCCGCATCCGACTGGGCCTCCGACCGCACCTTGTGTCTGCCCCTGCACCCGGGCCTCAGCGACGAGGACGTCCTCACCGTCGTCACATCGCTGCGCAAGGCCCTGGCAGCGCGAGGAGCGGGGCAGGCGGCGTGAGCCCGGCGTTCCCTCCCGTACCGAACCGACCGCATCCGGAGAGCCTCACCGTGAAGGACACCCCATGAGCCGACGCGTCGTCATCACCGGAATAGGCGTGGTCGCACCCGGGGGCGTGGGCACCAAGGAATTCTGGTCCCTGCTCACCGCCGGAAAGACCGCCACCCGGCCCATCAGCACGTTCGACGCCTCGCAGTTCCGCTCACGCATCGCCGCCGAGGCGGACTTCGACCCGCTCGACCACGGACTGACCGAGGAGGACGCGGCACGCCTGGACCGTGCCGCGCAGTTCGCGCTCGTCAGCACCGACGAGGCCCTGCGCGACAGCGGTCTCGACACCGCGGAACTGGACCCCACACGCACCGGCGTCACCCTCGGCAGCGCTGTCGGCTGCACCATGGGCCTCGACACCGAGTACAACAACGTGAGCCGGGGCGGCAGCACCTGGGAGGTCGACCACACCCTGGCCGTACCGCACCTGTTCGACTACTTCGTACCGAGCTCCCTGGCCGCCGAGGTCGCCTGGCGGGCGGGTGCCCAGGGACCCGTCGCCCTGGTCTCCACGGGATGCACCTCCGGTCTCGACTCCATCGGCCACGCCGTGGAACTGATCCGCGAGGGCAGCGCCGACATGATGATCACGGGCGCCACCGAGGCCCCCATATCCCCGATCACCGTGGCCTGCTTCGACGCGATCAAGGCCACATCGCCGCGGAACGAGGAGGCGGAGACCGCGTCCCGGCCCTTCGACGCCACCCGTAACGGCTTCGTCCTCGGCGAAGGCTCCGCGGTGCTGATCCTGGAGGAACTGGAGAGCGCCCGCCGGCGCGGCGCCCATGTCTACGCGGAGATCGCCGGGTTCGCGAGCCGGTGCAACGCCTACCACATGACGGGCCTGCGCCCCGACGGGGCCGAGATGGCCGAAGCCATCACCGCCGCGCTGGACGAAGCGAGGCTCGACCGTACCGCCGTCGACTACGTCAACGCCCACGGCTCGGGCACCAAGCAGAACGACCGGCACGAGACGGCCGCGTTCAAGCGGAGCCTCGGACCGCACGCCTACGACATCCCGGTCAGCTCCATCAAATCGATGATCGGGCACTCGCTCGGCGCCATCGGCTCCCTGGAGGTGGCCGCCAGCGCCCTGGCCATCGAGCGCAACACGGTCCCTCCCACGGCCAACCTGCACCACGCCGACCCCGCCTGCGACCTGGACTACACCCCGCTCACCGCCCGCGAACAGCGCACCGACACCGTGCTCAGCGTCGGCAGCGGCTTCGGCGGCTTCCAGAGCGCCATGATCCTCACCCGCCCCCGACCGGGAGTCACGTCATGACCGCCGAGGCACTCTCCCGCCCCTTTGGGGACGCCGCTCCCGCCCCGAAGACCGCCGCGCCGGTCGTCACCGGTATCGGTGTCACGGCACCCAACGGCCTGGGCACCCGTGCCTGGTGGAGCGCCGTCCTCGACGGCAGGAGCGGTATCGGTCCTCTCACCCGCTTCGACGCCACCTCCTACCCGGCGAAGCTGGCCGGCGAGGTCCCGGACTTCGACCCGGCCGCCCACATCCCCGGCCGCCTCCTGCCGCAGACCGACCACATGACCCGCCTCGCCCTCACCGCCGCCGAGGAGGCGCTCGGCGACGCCGGGGTGGACCCGGCGGACCTGCCCGACTTCGGCGGCGGCGTCGTCACGGCGGCCTCCGCGGGCGGCTTCGAGTTCGGCCAGCGGGAACTGGAGGCCCTGTGGAGCAAGGGCGGCCAGTTCGTCAGCGCCTACCAGTCCTTCGCCTGGTTCTACGCCGTCAACACCGGCCAGATCTCCATCCGCAACGGGTTGCGCGGGCCGAGCGGGGTCCTGGTCACCGAGCAGGCGGGCGGACTCGACGCGATCGCCCAGGCCCGCCGCCAGGTCCGCAAGGGGGTACGTCTGGTCGTCACCGGCGGTGTGGACTCAGCCCTGTGCCCGTGGGGCTGGACGGCTCACCTGGCCGGCGGCGAGCTGAGCCCGGGCGAGGACCCCGGCCGGGCCTACCGGCCGTTCTCCGCCGACGCCGACGGGCATGTCGTGGGCGAGGGCGGGGCCCTGCTCGTCCTGGAGGACGGGGCGGCGGCACGGGAGCGGGGCGCCCACCGGTACGGAACCATCGCCGGGTACGCCTCCACGTTCGACCCGGGGCCCGGCACCCCCGGTGCGCCCCGGCTGCGCGACGCCGCCGCACTGTCCTTGCGCGACGCGGGCGTGGAGCCGGCCGACGTCGACGTGGTCTTCGCCGACGCGGCGGGCCGGCGCACCGAGGACCGAGAGGAGAGCGAGGCCCTCGCCGCGCTGTTCGGTCCGCGCGGAGTCCCCGTGACCGCGCCGAAGACCATGACCGGACGGCTCGCGGCGGGCGCGGGTTCCCTCGATGTGGCGGCGGCGCTGCTCGCCCTGCGGGACCAGGTCATCCCTCCGACCACGGGCGTCACCGAGCCGGCCGCGGACTGCCCGGTCGACCTGGTGACCGAGGTGCGCCCCGCCCGGCTGCGGACGGCGCTGGTCCTCGCCCGGGGCAGGGGAGGCTTCAACTCGGCGATCGTGGTCCGCGCCGCGTCATGACGCGGGGGTACGCCGGGACGTGCGCGGTGCGCACGACGACCGCGCCCCGCATGCCGTCGCCGCCCCGTACTCCCGGCCGCACCCGCCTCGTGCCCGGTACACCAGCGCACCCATCCCCGAGCCAGGAGGACTGTTGACCACCGTCGATCCCGCCGAGTTCACCCGGACCATGGCCCATGTACCCACCCCGGTCACCATCGTGACCACCGTCGACGTGGCCGGCCGGCGCTGGGGCTTCACCGCGAGCTCCTTCAGCTCCCTGTCCCTCGATCCGCCCCTGATCCTCGTCTGCCCCGCCAAGACGGCCACCTGCCACGGCGCGTTCGTCTCCGCGCGCCGCTTCCTGGTCAACGTCCTGGCCTCGGACCAGCGGGAGATCGCGGGAACCTTCGCGCGCTCCGGCGGCGACAAGTTCGGCGGCAGTCCGATGGTGCCCTGCGAGTCGGGACTGCCGGGACTGCCCGCCGCCACCGCGCGGCTCGCCTGCGCCCTTCACGAGGTCCTGGACGGCGGGGACCACAGCATCCTGGTCGGCCGCGTCGAGTCCGTCTTCCTCTCCGGCGCCGAGCCGCTGATCTACCACAACCGGCGCTTCACCCAGCCCACGGCGGGCTCGGCACTCGCCGCCTCCTCCTGAGACCCGCGACTTCCTGAGCCCCGCGACCTCCCTGACCGCGACCTTCCGGACCGCAGGCCCCGGACCACGACCTTCCGGACCGCAAGCCCCGGACCGCGAGTCTCCCGAATCGCGGGTCCCCGGCTCCCACGCCGGCCGAGCACACGAGCAAGGGACCGTGACCGTCATGACCGACCGCTCCTCGTCCGCCGCCCGCCTCCAGGAGGTCGCGGCCGACGTCTACGCGTACATCCAGCCCGACGGCGGCTGGTGTCTGAACAACGCCGGCCTCATCGCGGCCGGCGACCGGCCCGCCCTGATCGACACGGCGGCCACCGAAGCCCGGTCCCTGGCGCTGCGCGACACGGTCACCACCGTGGCGAAGGCCCCGCGCTACGTCGTCAACACCCACCCGCACGGCGACCACACCTTCGGCAACCGCTTCTTCACCGACGAAGCCGTGATCATCGCGCAGGAGGCGACCCGGGCGGAGATGGATCTGGCCGGTCTGCACCTGACCGGCCTGTGGCCGGACGTCCGGTGGGGTGACATCGGTGTAGAACTCCCCGGCGTCACCTTCCGTGAGTCACTCACCCTGCACCTGGGGGACACGACGGCGGAACTGATGCACCTGGGCACCGCACACACCAAGAACGACACGGTGGTGTGGCTGCCCCGGCAGCGGGTGCTGTTCACCGGCGACATCGTGATGTCCGGCGCCACCCCCTTCTGTCTCACCGGCTCGATCGCCGGATCCCTCGACGTGATCGAGCGGCTGCGGGCCCTCGCCCCCGCGGTCGTCGTCCCCGGCCACGGCCCGGTGGGCGGCCCCGAGCTCCTCGACCGCACGGCCGGGTACCTCCGGTACGTGCAACGCCTGGCCGCCGAGGGCATCGCCGCCGGTCTGGGCCCCCTGGAGGCCGCACGGGAGACCGGGCCCGGTCCCTATGCCGGATGGCTCGACAGCGAGCGCCTCGTGCCCAACCTGCACCGCGCCTACGCCGAGGCCCGGGGCGCCCGGCCGGGCTCGCCCCTCGACATCGAGGATCTCTTCGCGGAGATGATCACCTTCCACGGGGGCCTGCCCGCGTGCCACGCCTGAGCACGTGCCGCCTGCGGCTCGGCGGGCACGGACCGACGGTCCGGGCCGCGCTGGCTGGCGACCGGCGGGCCCGGGGAACGCCGGGCGGGGCAGCCCGCCCCTACGGCCGCTGCGCGGGCGGGAGGGAACCGACACGGTGGTGCCCTTCGGCCACCACCGTCGGCCCGGGGGCGATCTCGGTGAACCCCGCGTCGCGCACCACCGGCAGGCCGCCCGCCGTCAGCTCACGCCAGCGCTCCGGGGTCGCGGTGGCCACGGAGAGCGGGAACCCCGCCTCGCGCCACGCCTTGCGCTCGGTGTCGGACAGCTCCCACCAGGCGAGCTGGGCGCCGTGGCCGACCTGTGCCATCGTCTTGCCCGCCGACATCTCCAGCTCCGGGTTGAGCCAGAGCACCGGGCCCTCGGGGTCGGGGGCGGCGGGCGGCTCGGGGTCGTCCAGGTCGGTGCCCGACACCTGGAGCTTGGCCAGCTCCTTGGGCCAGCCGTCCAGGGGGATCGGCGGATACACCCGTACCTCCGCGCTCCCGCCCGTCACCGTGATCCCGGGCAGCGCGGCCGCCTTGCGCCACTCCGCGCCGCGCGCCCGGCGCACCACCTTGCGGATGCGGGCGTCCTCCCAGTCCCGCATCGCCCCGGCCCACTCGCCCTCGCCCGTGGACCGCTCGTCGGCCAGGATCGTGAGCACCGCGCGGGCGGCGGTGCGCAGGGCGTCGGTCCGGGCGGGCGGGGCCGTCTTCTCCAGGTGCACCACGAGGGGGAGTACGTACTGCGGGGCCGCGTCCCGGTCGGTCGGACCGTGGTGGAAAGGGCTCGGGGAGGTCTCGAGGGCGGGGTTCGGGGAGGTGTCGTCGCTGCTCACCGTCCCAGTCTGCCAGGCGGCGGGTGTCACCTCCCTTGGCTTGACGGGCCGGTCCGGGTGAGGATGCTCCGCATGAAGAGCGATCTCTTTTCCAGCGAGCACATGGCCCAGCCGGCCACCGCCCCCGGCATGACCCTGCAGAACTCCAAGTCGATCAAATACGCCGTCAACGGGGAGATGCACGCCCGCCAGGGCTCGATGATCGCCTTCCGCGGCAACCTCCAGTTCGAGCGCAAGGGCCAGGGCATCGGCGGCATGCTCAAGCGCGCGGTCACCGGCGAGGGCCTCGCGCTCATGGCCGTACGCGGTCAGGGCGAGGCGTGGTTCGCGCACGAGGCCGCCAACTGTTTCATCCTGGAGATGGACCAGGGCGACCAGATCACCATCAACGGCCGCAACGTCCTCTGTTTCGACGCGACCCTCTCGTACGAGATCAAGACGGTGAAGGGCGCCGGAATGATCGGCGGCGGCCTCTTCAACAGCGTCTTCACGGGGTACGGCAAGCTCGGCCTGATGTGCGAGGGCACCCCCATAGTGATCCCGGTGACGGGCGCCCAGCCGGTGTACGTGGACACGGACGCGGTCGTCGGCTGGAGCCAGCAGCTCACGACCACCCTGCACCGCTCGCAGAGCGTCGGGTCGATGGTGCGCGGCGGCTCGGGCGAGGCCGTGCAGCTGATGCTCCAGGGCGAGGGGTTCGTCATCGTGCGGCCCAGCGAGGCCCGGCCCGAGAAGACGGCCAACTGACGGCCGCGTTACGTAGGCTCGTGGACATGGACGACGCCTCGTACTGCGCCACGCCCGCCCCCGCCGGCCCGCAAGCGGACGCGGGCCCGCCGTTCGCGGAGTGCGTGCTGTGCCGCGAGCCGACCGAGTACCCCGAGTCGGCCAGGGGCGCCACGCTCTGCCCGGTCTGCGCCTGGCAGGAGGCGGGGCGCTCGGCCTGCTCCGGCTAGGCAGGTTCGTTTGGATCAACGGGCGGACCGGAGGAGGGTACGGGCCCCGGCAGCGTGCTGGTGGGCCGAGTTCACCGCCCACGGCGAACCGGGGTGGTAAGCCTCTCGACGGCCTCGCCGGAAGCGGGGAGACCGTACGGAGCCGGCGTACGGCAGGGCTGCCCTTCCTGGCACCTCGACATCGTTCCCTCAAAGGGAGCCAATCAGCCGCATTTTGGCCGGGAAGTGCTGTTCGCTCGTCGCCGCCCTCACTCTTGTCCGCGCGGCGACCCGTGTGATGACCACGGGATATTCACATCTCCACCCCGAGGGTCCGCTTGATCACCTGGCCTCCGGCCCCCTGTCGCTCCCCTGATCTCTTGCTTCGGCGTGCCTACTTGGGAGTATGGTGTCGCGCTGTGCGAGTGAGGGATCTTGACCTCTCCTTCACAGCACGTGCACATCATCCGGCGGCGGGGGGAGCAGAGCCGCCACGGGGGAAGGGTTCACCGCTTTGCCGTGACATCGGCTCGTCACGCACGCCTCCGTATCCGTAACCCCGTCGTCTCCGACCAGGCGACGGGACGCCGGGCCGACCTCACCTCCGTTCCGCTCAACCGGACGGCTGCCTCCACCGGCCCTCATCTCGCTGCGAAGGACGACCCGTTGCCACCCATATCCACGCGGTCCGGACGTAGAACGCGCTGGTCCGCACTGCTCACTCCCATCGTCACCTCCGTCACCGCCCTGGCCGTGCTCGGCAGCCTGGCCGTCCAACCGGACCAGCTCGCCCGAAATGCCTCGCCCGCCATGGAGCCGGTCGGCGGCAACTGGTCCGAGCACACGCCGACCGAGCAACTCCGGCAGGACCAGTGCCTGATGAGCGACGTCCTGCGGCTCGGCGGCCTGGCGATGTCCGACACCGCGCAGCGAGGACTCGGCAAGACGCCCGAAGAGCTCCGCGTCCTGGCGGACCGCGACCACTGGGAGAACACACCCCTCGCGGCGGCCTACGACAAGGACCGCGCCGCCGCCAAGACGGAACTCGACGCGATCGCCGCACTCCACGACGGTTGGAAGACGCCGCTGGCCGGGCTCGACAATCCGGCCGGCTTCACCGACACCTCCTTCCACTGGCCGCCCGGCACCAGCAACGACGGCCGCAAGGACTTCCACTCACAGACCGGTCTGAGCGACTGGGTGGCGGATCAGTTCTGGCGGGACGAGGCGGACTTCTACGAGGACCCCACCCCCGCGGCGGACGACGCGACCATGAAGGCCGTCAAGGAACTGGGCACAGTGCTGTACGGAGGGGACCCCGACCCGGGGCTTCCCTCCGACGAGCGGAAGCGCGCCCTCGCCGAGCGGGACGCCTACGAACACCTGACGGACTGGCCGTCCGAGCCGCCCGGCGCCGACGACGCACGGGTCTTCCTGGGCGCGGGAGGCTTTCCGCGCACCGCCCCGCTGCCCGGAACCGCGGAGCACCGCATCGCGGTCGAGGACGTCAAGGCCCGTTTCTCGGCGTGCGCGTGGCGCGACCCGATCGACCCGAGCGACGTGCTGGGGAACATCACCGGCCAGGCCGCCGCGGAGTGGCAGCAGGAGATCGCCTCGCAGGCCACTCAGCGCGACCAGATCATCAACGCCAACAGGACGGCCACCAAGGCCCTCGCCGCCGGTTCCAAGGCGCTGGGGCAGATGCTGGGCCAGTCCTGGGTCGCCGACCACCTGACTCGCTGGCAGGACTACTGGTCCGCCGGAGGCGTCGGCTGGATCGGCAGCTCGCCGACGGTCATTCAGGTTCCCGGAGCGGCGGGCAAGTGCCTGGAGGCGGCCGGCGGCGGGAAGACCAACGGCACGGTCGTCCAGATGTACACGTGCAACAACACCGCTGCCCAGCAGTGGGAGGTGTGGGGAGACGACCCGGGTCTCCACCTGCGCAACGTGAACTCCGGCAAGTGCCTTGAGGTGGCGTCCAACAGCACGGCGAACGGGGCGAAGATCCAGCTCTCCACCTGTAGTAGCGCCCCGGCGCAGACGTGGGAGTACAACGTCCGGGCCACGACGACCCTGAAGAGCGTCGGCACGGGCAAGTGCCTCAACCTGCCGTCCTTCACCAACGGTCAGGACGCGCTCACCAACACCTGCAACACCACCAGCGCGCAGAAGTTCACCATCAAGGTCTCCGGGCACAACGGGCCCGTCACGCCCGCAGCCCAGTTCACCAAGGCGAGCAAGTCCCTCGCGGCCGCGCAGGCGGCGTCCAAGACGCAGCTCGCCGTCATCAAGGCGCAGGCGACCGCCGCGGCCAACGCAGCCACCACCAGTGGGACGGCGGAGAAGGCCGCCTACGGCGTGGCCGACGCCCAGGGCGCTCCGCGCGGTCGCGGACTGCTGGTCGCCCAGCAGAAGGCACAGGTCACCCAGGGCGCCGCGGCGGCGCTTGCCGCCCTCGTCAAGGCCGGTGAGACCGCGGAGGCTGCCACCCGCGCCGCCGCGGGCGACAGCGCGACGATCGCCCAGCGAGCACTGGCCCAGGCCGCGCAGTCGAAGACCGAGTTCCGCAAGGAGGCGGCCTACACCGCGGAGTTGCAGGCAAAGGCCGCGATGGACGCCGCCAAGCTGCACCGGGACAACGCGAAGAAGGACAAGGAGACCGCAGAGGCAAAGCTCGCCCAGGCGCTGACGGCGGAGTCCAGCGCGAAGGCGGCCGCCGCCGACGCTCACGCCAAGCGGCTCACCGCGGAGGCGGAGGAGGCGAAGGCCAAGAAGGAGAAGGCCACCGCCGAGGCCAAGCAGGCGGAGACCGCCCAGCACCGCAGGACCGCCGAGGCAGAGGCGGTCAAGGCCGATGAGGCCAAGGGCAGGGCCGAGAGCGCCGAGGCCACCGCGGTGGCCCGTAAGGAGGACGCGCAGGCGGCCCGCGACAGGGCGCGCGACCTGCGCGATGACGCCTGGGACGCGGAGCAGAAGGCCGATGCGGCCCGGGCCAGGGCCGACGCCAAGGAGGCCTTCGCCGAGGCACGCTCATCCGAGAGCGACGCGGGCGAGGCCAGGGCCGCGGCGAACGCCGCCGCCGGACACGCCGACGACGCCGAGGCCGCGGCCGGCCGGTCCCGGTCCGCCGCCGACGCCGCCACCCGGTCGGCGGCCGAGGCAGAGGCCGCCGCCACCCGCGCCGAGGCTGCGGCCAAGCGGTCGCGGGCGGCGGCGAACGGCGCCCAGGCGGCCAAGCTCAAGGCCGACGCGGCCGTGCGGACCGCGACCAGCGCCGCGGCCGACGCCATCGAAGCCTCCCGGCACGCCGCCGCCGAGGCGAAGCTGGCGGTCGAGATGGCCGACAAGGCCGAGGCCGAGGCCAGGACGGCCAAGGGCCACGCCGATGTGGCGCAGACCGAGGCCGACAAGGCCGTGGTCGCCTCGGCGAAGGCGGCGGGCCTCGCCCATGTCACCGCACGTGCCGCCGTGGACGCGGGCAACGCCGCTGCCCAGGTCTCCGCGCCCGCCAACGACGCCATCCAGCTCGGCTCGCCCTATGTCACCAAGGATTCGGCCGCCGGGCTCGTGGTCCTGACGGGGCAGGCGTCGAAGACCATCGCCGAGCAGCAGAAGGCCGTCGCCGAGGCCCACGCCAAGAACGCCGCGGAGGAGGCGGCGGCAGCCAAGGCCATCGCCGACGCGGCACAGGGCGATGCCAAGGCCGCCTACCAGCACGCGGCGAACGCCGCCGGCTACGCCGCACAGGCACGCGGCTACGCCAAGGAAGCCCTCGGCTACGCGGCCGCCGCCGCCCAGGCCGCGGCGAAGGCGCAGCTGTCGCTGGCCCGCACCATCGAGTACGACCGCCAGGCGACCTCCGACGCGGCGGCCGCCGACCGGGCGGCCGGGCGCGCCGAGAATTACGCAACCGAAGCCCGGAGCTCAGCGGACCAGGCAGCCCTGGACGCGGGCGCCGCCCGCGCGGCGGCGGCCCGGGCCGAAGAAGCCGCCCAGGACGCCAGAGCCGCGGCGGAGCGCGCCGACGAGGCCGCCACGGCGGCCGAGGAAGCCGCCAAGGACGCCCAGAAGTACGCGGAGTCCGCTCAGCAGGCCGCTGAGTCCGCCGAACGCAAGGCCGCCAACCAGCAGGTCAGCAGCGGATCCAGCACCGGGATCGGCGGTTCGTTCTACGTCATCGACAAGATCACGCAGGCAGGGCCGGCCAAGCAGCTCAACCCCTGCGAGTACGTGCCGCAGGGCTGCACGGTCACCTATGAGCTGCACGTCGACGTGACGATCAGCTACTACTACTGCGTCAACCCCGACGTCCCCGCCACCGCCTCCGGCTGCCCGAAGGCCGACACGGTCTTTCTCGGCACGGAGACCCTCAGAGACCAGAAGAACGACTGGACGCACCACTTCAGCTTCGGCGACATCACCCGCATAGGCTGGCAGAACCTCTTCGGGGAGGCCGCGGGGGCAATCCTGTACGAGCTGGTGCTCGGCGACGCCGCCCGCTGCTACCACCGCGACGGGGGGAGTTGTGCCTGGGTCGCCGCGATGTTCGTGCCGACCTCGGTCGCCACGAAGCTCGCACAGGCGGTCAAGCTCGCCACCCGGGCCGAACACGCCGTCAAGACCGGTGAGAATGCCGCGGAGGTCCTGGCGGAGCTGAAGAAGATCTACGGGGAGAAGGGCGCCCTCCAGATCGGCGACGCCACTTCGGCGGCGGGCATGGGCCTGCGCATCGCGCTCGGGTCGGCCGAACGGGCCAAGATCGCCGGTGGTGCCCTGGACCCCAAGCTGCTGGAGAAGC
The DNA here is from genome assembly GCF_000718135.1 of Streptomyces cyaneofuscatus. Taxonomy (GTDB): domain Bacteria; phylum Actinomycetota; class Actinomycetes; order Streptomycetales; family Streptomycetaceae; genus Streptomyces; species Streptomyces cyaneofuscatus. The sequence goes on from NZ_JOEM01000002.1 coordinate 44,514, forward strand.
TCACCGAGTCCGGCGTGAAGTTCAACAAGGCCGACACGATCTGGGTCGCCTCGTACGCCAAGCCCGGTGTGCCTCTGGCCTGGCTGGAGAAGGGCAACGTCAACGCGGGCCTGGTGCACATCGTGTTTCGGCACGCCGGAGAGTTCGCCACCGCCGGCGTCCGGGTGGAGGACATCCCGGCCCTCGTCAAGGCGGCGCTGACCCAAGGGACCCGGGTCGGCACCCAGGGGACCGGCCGGCCGATCTACGAGGTCGCCTTCAACGGCAAGACCCAGCGGGTGGCCGTTAGCGTGGGCGACAACGGATACGTGATCGGAGCGAACCCCGTATGACCCACGACGAACCGTGGCCCGTGCTGGTACGGGCCACGGGCGACGCGTCCCCGCTCTACGAGCCGAAGACGCCCGGAGCCCTCGACGACCCCGAAGCGTTCACCCTGACCGTACCGCTCGACGACGACCGGCTGGAACTGCCGGAGGAGCTGGCGGACGCGCTGCGGTCCTGGTCGTCGGCCCGGCCGCCGCAGGGATACACCTCGCGGTCGGAGCTGCGCGCCCATGCCCAGCGAGGGCTGGAGGCGGCCCGGCGGCTGGCCCGGCACCTCGGGCCGTCGTGGGTGGTGCGCTACGAGGACGAGGCACACCGAACCGCCAAGTGGGTGTGCTGGGGCTGCGATCGCCTCCACTGGGAGCGCGACGAGCACGGCACGCCTCCGCACCCGCTCGACATCACGGTCGAGGGCGAGTACCAGCACGGCCCACTGCGCGCCGACGGGTTCGGGGACTTCCTCCCCGACGACCCCGCCGCCGCGCTTCCTCTGTCCGACGGCCTCGTCGCCGCTCTGCACGCCTGGGCGGCGAGCATCGACGCCACGCTGAACCAGGAACTCGCCGAGCGGGAGGACGGCGCGTACGACGCCGCATGGCAGCGGCTGTTCAGTGAAGGGGCGGGACTGGCCGAGCGGACCGCCCGCGAGCTCGGCCCCGTCCGGACCGTGACCTACAAGGGGCTGGCCCACGGCGGCCTGTCCGTACTGACGTCGGTCACCTGGAGAGGGGACCGGAAGCTGTAGCCGCGTTCGACGTCACCACCCGCGTGCCCCGCCCTCCCCGGTGAAGGAGAGCGGGGAGAGCGCAGGGCTTCGACCCCGTCGACCGGCTGATCCCGGACGAGTCGGTGACCGTGGCTTTCCTCGCCGGCCGACGGGAAGCGGCGTGCTCAGGGCGTCGCGTAGACGCTCAGCCCTGACAACTGTGCGGCAGGCCAAGCCGTGTTGGCCGTGATCTGCACGCGCAGATACCGCACCGGAGCCTGCGGGAACGTGATCGTGACCGCGTTCCCCGTCGCCGGGTCGAAGCGGCGGGCGGCCGAAGCGCTGAGCGCCGAGTAGGCCGAGCCATCGGCCGACCCGGTCACCGTGAGCGTCTGGGTGCGCGCCTCCCAGGCGGTCACCGGCGGGAGGGTGAGCACCACCCGGGTGACCGGCCGCACCGCGCCCAGGTCGACCTGGACCGACTGCGGCAGGGCCTGGTTGGCGCTCTCCCAGTAGCTGTACGGGTCGCCGTCGACCGCGTTGCCCGCCCCGTAGTGCTGGGTGTGGCTGGTGGCCGTGACCGACCTGCGCAGTGCTAGGTCACCGGCCGGTGGCGGGTCGACGGGGCCGCCGGTGGTGGTCGGGGTGGGGCGGACGGGGGTGAGCGCCAGCTCCCCCTTGAGGAGCCGGCCGCCGTCCCCGGTGAGCCGCAGGTAGTAGTCCGAGGAGCAGGCGGTGCCGTCCTCGTCGAGAGCCCGGATGCCGGATCCCACGGGCACCTGGTCGGTCCTCTCGGCGGTCTTGGCGATCTGGTTGCCCTCGTTGTACTCGTCGAACATCGAGACGTAGATGCCTTGCACGCCGATCCGCTTCATGTTGTAGAACTGCCGCCACATGAAGTCGCCGTGCGCCCGGTGTCCGGACTGGAGGTCGCCGGGCAGCACGCACGGCTGGTAGTCGATGCCGTGGGCGTCGCACTCGGCCTGGTCGGGGGTGTTGACGTTGGCGTAGAAGTTGTCGGCGTCCGCGATGGTGGCGATCCGGCCGACCATCCAGGGCGAGATCATGTCGAAGGCGTGGTAGACGCCGAGGTAGCCGGGCCGGGAGTCCTCCACCCCGCGCCGCCAGTGGGTCGGTACCCCGCCCATCACGTAACAGCCCTGGCTCTTGAACCAGTTGACGACGTCCAGGCACACCTCGGCCGGCCACGCCTTGTTCGGTTCGTTGAAGCCGAAGCCCCAGATGCCGACGACCGGCCTGCCGTTCTGCCGGGCGTAGGCGGGGGAGGCGGTGAGCGCCCGCATCTTCGCGGTCCAGTCCGCTTTCATCTCCGGCTGCATGTTCGTCCAGGCGGTGGCGTCGTACATGACGTAGAACTTCCGCCCGTACCGCTCGGCCGCGTCGCGGACCTTGACGGCCATGGCGTCGCGGGTCGCGCCCTCGCCGCCGTTGGGGTTGAAGCGCTGGAGGGCGGCGGTGTCGATGCCGTACTCGCGCATCCAGGAGAAGTGGGTGTCGACCGTCTGCTGGTCGTAGGAGGAGAACAGTGTCGCGGGCTGCCCGTTGCCGAGGGCGGGGTAGGCCGTGCGATAGGTACGGGTGTACTCGCGTACGTCGGGCCAGCTCACGATGGCGGTGTTGGAGGGCGACGGGGGCTGGCCCCAGTTGTGCGACCAGTGCCACCAGCCGTTGATCGGTGCGCCGTCACCGGAACACGCGAACCAGCCCTGGTACCCGACGGTGATCTTGCCGACGACATCCCCGGGCGGGGACGCGGCGGGCGCGGCCCGCGGAACGGGCCCGGCCTGCGCGGCCGACGGGATGAGACCGGCGGCCAGGGAGCCGGTTCCGGCGAGCGCGGTGGCGATGACGGTCCGTCTGGAAAGTTCCACGGAGACTTCCTTCGGGTGTGCGGGCGGCTGTCGCGGGTGCGGCCCGGGGAGGGGCGTAGGTGTCGTGTACACAACCGTGATGTCGGCAGCAGGCTAAAAGCCGCCCCGCAGGAAGTCTATGAGTCTGCGCAAAAATCAAAGATCCGCGAGCAAAAACAGAGTTAAGGGATCACTTACTGTGCGGCCTGATCGAGCCGTCACCGAAGGACGACGCTCACGCCCCGCTCCTCGAAGATCTCCAGGAGCAGGTCGAAGAACGTGACCTCGCGCTCTCCCGAGCGCACACGCTCTCCCAGCCGTGCCCGGGCCCGGGCCGAGAAGTCCCAGTGCACGGTGCACGGCGTGGTGGCGCCCCAGCCGCCCCTCAGGCAGTCGGCGAGAGCGCCGAGGTTCCAGCCGAAGTATCCGCCTGGGCCGTTGACGGCTTCACCGATCGCGCAGTAGAAGCTGTCCCGGTCGACGATGTGCCGACCGTCCAAGGTGAACACCTGGCCTGCGGGAGCGTCGGTCTTTCCCCGGCGGCCGTACTCCCGGGACCACAGCGCCACCGACAGCCACGCGTGTCTGTCCTCGGGGGTGAGCTCGTGCCACATGCCGGTGCGGTTCAGCCGGCCGGCGCGGATCAGGTCCCATGCGTGTTCCGCTCCGGCCAAGGCGTTCTCGCACCACAGGGTCACCGTGAGGTCGACGAGGCCGCCCCCGCACGCGGAGGGCTCGACGTCGATGACGGTGACGTCATTGACGAAGTAGGACCCCATGGTGGCACCGGCACCGTCGAGGAGCTCGAACCGGGCGTTCCCCGCCAGGGCGCGACGACTGCCGACGCGTCCGACGCTCCTCAGCAGACCGCCCAGTGGGAGGCAGCCTTTGAGGCGCACCCGGCGTGCTCCCTCTTCGTCCGGCAGCGGCGTGAAGAACCCCTCCGCCTCGCGGGCGGAGCCCCAGAAGTCGGCGTCGTCCTCGTCCGAGGTCAGCGCGTACCTCTGCCCCTCACCGCCCCGCCCTGACGATGTCCGCATCGCACTCCCCGTAAAAGCGCTGATCCTATCGGCGCCCCGCCTGCCCGCCCGGCCCCCACGTCACTCCGGCCAGCTCGACCCCTTGATGACCTCCACGAAGTCACCGCGCTCGAAGCCGGGCACGTAGTGCGCCAGCACGTCCGCCTTGACGTTGCCGAACGTTGTCTCCGGGCGGTCCCGGATGCCCTCGGTGAACGCGGCGAGGATCCCGTTCTTGAAGTCCGGGCGCGGATGGGCCGCGACCACGGCCGCGCGCTGCTCGTCGGTGACGGCGTCGTAGCCGATGCCGAGGACGTCCAGCTCGACGCCCCGGGTCACCAGGGCCACCTCCGGGGCCATGTGCAGCGGGATCTCGGGAGTGGTGTGCAGGGCGATGGCCGTCCAGACCCGGTCGGCCGGGTCGCCGGTGATGCCGTGCGTGGCGAGGAAGCGGCGGGCCTCGTCCGCGCCGTCGATCTCGAAGCGCCGGTCCGTACGGCGGAACCGCCCGGTCAGGCCCCCCCACGTAGAGGAGTTCGGGATCGAAGTCCAGGCCCTGTCCCCGGCCGCGCAGCGCCCCGAAGAGGAACACCCGCCGGGAGTGGTCGAAGACCAGCGGCGTGGCGGCCTCGCGCACCAGCTCGGTCGCTTCCTTGGCCAGGGCACTGTCGGGGATCCGTACGCCCGCGATCGTTCCGCTGGTGACACTCATGGTGGGGGCCTCTCCGTGCTCGTCGGTGGCTGTTCCGGGGGCTGTGCCGCCTCCGTGCCTGATACCACCTTCACTCGCTCACGTACGCTGGGCCATGTCCATTCGGCCGAGAGAACCACGGATCCGGACATGACCCGACGCGTCGCCTTCCTCGTCTTCGACGGGGTGACCCTGCTCGACGTCAGCGGTCCCGGAGAGGTGCTGCACCAGGCGGGCCGGCTCGGCCATCCGTACGAGCTGGTGCTCGTCTCGCCGTACGGCGGCGATGTGACGACCGCCTCCGGGATGGTGCTGGGCGCCACGGTCGCCCCCGCCGACGCCGGGCCGCTCCATACGCTCGTGGTCGCCGGTGGGGACCTGCTGGCCGGACCACCCCTGGACGACGGACTGGCGGCCGCGGCCGAGCAGCTCGCCGGGCGGGCGGTGCGGGTCGCCTCCGTCTGCACCGGCGCCTTCGTCCTGGCCGGGCTCGGGTTGCTCGACGGACGCCGGGCGGCCACCCACTGGCGCCACGCCGCCACGCTCGCCCACCGCTTCCCCCGTGTGCACGTCGAACCTGACGCCCTCTACGTACGCGACGGCCGTTACGTCACCTCCGCCGGCATCAGCGCGGGCATCGACCTGGCCCTCGGCCTGGTGGAGGACGACCACGGGCCGGACATCGCCCGGGCCATCGCCCGTGAGTTGGTGGTGTTCCTGCAGCGCCCCGGCGGGCAGTCGCAGTTCTCCACGGCCGTCAGTACGCCGCCGGCCCGCAGCGACCTGCTCCGCCCGCTGATGGCCGCCGTGGTCGCCGACCCCGCCGGCGACCACAGCCTCTCCGCCCTGGCCGCGTCCGCCGCGCTCAGCCCCCGGCACCTGGCCCGGCTGTTCCGGAGCGAGCTGGACACCACCCCCGCCCGCTGGGTCGAACGCGTACGGCTCGACCGCGCCCGGCAGCTCCTGCTCGACGGACACAGCATCACCTCAGCGGCGCTCCACAGCGGTCTCGGCAGCGACGAGAGCCTCCGCCGCGCCTTCGCCCGCCACCTGGGGACCACGCCGAGCGAGTACCGCAGACGGTTCACCACGACGCGCGGTACGGCGGAGCCGGCTGCCCGGGACCCACGGTCCGAGGGGGATCAGCCCTCCATCAGCTCCGAGACCTTCACGAACCGGTAGCCCCGCTTCCGCAGCTCCGGAACGATTCTGCTGATCGCCTCGGCGGTGACCGGCGCCGCGCTGCGCGTGCAGTGCATCACCACCAGCGACCCCGGCCGCACCCCGTCCAGCACCTGCTCGGCCACCGCCCCCGCGTCCGTCGCGAACGCGTCACCGCTCACCACGTCCCACTGCACCGCAGTCACGTTCGCCGGGCCCAGCGCGCGCAGGGCCGCGTCGTCGTAGCAGCCGCCGGGGAAACGGAAGTACGGCACCACGTTCCGTACCCCGGCCTGCCGGAACGCCGAGAAGGCCCGCTCCACGTCGCGGGTCATGGCGTCCTTCGCGACCACCGGCAGGCCGTAGCAGTCGGCGGTGAAGGCGTAGTGGCTGTACGAGTGGTTGGCGACCTCGAACAGGCCGTCCGTGCCGATGCCCTTCGCCTGCGCCGGGTACTCCTCCGCCCACCGCCCGGTCATGAACACGGTCGAGGGCACCTTCAGCCGCCGCAGCAGCGCGATCAGCTCGGGGTTGTCGAAGCGTTCGCCCGCCTTCGCCCGGTTGCCCTGATCGGCCGTCATGTCCGCGTCGAAGGTGAGCGCCACGACCTTCTCGGCCGCGGTCTTCTCCGCCGCGCCGCCGCCCGTCGGACGCCGCTCGAAGACCGGGGTGCGCCCGGCGGGGCCGGGGGCCATGGTGGGCGCCTTCTTCGGGGCGGCGGAGGTCGCCGCGTCGGGAGCGGGGGCCGAGGGGGAGGTGGGCGCGGGGGAGGTGGGTGCGAGGGCTGTGGGTGCGAGGGCTGTGGGTGCGGGGGCGGCGGCGCCCCCGCACCCGGCCAGGGCGCCGCCGAGCAGCATCCCCGCGACCGTCAGTGCAGTCGTCTTCCGTTTCCGTGCAGTAGTGATCACTCACGGAAAGTATCCGACATACTGCTTATCGGCTTATAGCGGCACTCCGACGCGACCGTCCCTCGGGACCAGGGCCAGCCTCAGCACCAAGGCCCCGTCACCGCGAACGTCGTCCCCGGCGTGTAGCAGTTCACGTACATCGTCGAGCCGTCCGGCGAGAACGTCACCCCCGCGAATTCGCCCCACTCCGGCTCCTCGGGCGTCCCGATGTTCTGCCGCCCGCGCGCCATCGTGTAGACCTCGCCCCGCCGGGTCACCCCCAGCACGTGCTGGGCGCCGCCGCCGTCCTCGCAGACCATCAGGCCCCCGTCGGCGGCCAGGCAGATGTTGTCCGGGGACTCGCCGGGGAGCTGGATGTCGGTGTCCGGGCCGAAGACCACCACCAGGGTGAGCCGGCGCTTCTTCGGCTCGTACCGCCAGACCTGGCCGTAGTGGTCGGCCGCCGAGCCCTCGTCGCGGTGGGCGAAGCTGGAGACGAAGTAGACGGAGGAGCCGCCCCAGTAGCAGCCCTCCAGCTTCTGGGCGTGCGTGATGCCCTTGCGGCCGAAGTCCTGGAGCCGGATCGGGGTCTCGGCCGCCAGCGGGTCCGGTACGGGCACCCACTCGACCCGGTCGAAGCTCGCCCCGGTCTCCTGCACCACGGAGAGGTCCGGCAGCCCCGGCACCCGCATCGCCTCCAGCGCCCCGCCCGCCCGCAGCGAACCGGTGCCGCCGAGCGGCTTCTGAGGGAGGAAGCGGTAGAAGAGGCCGAACGGCTTGTCGAACGCGTCCTCCGTCTCGTACACGATCCCGGTCTTCGGGTCGACCGCGATCGCCTCGTGCTGGAAGCGGCCCATCGCCGTCAGCGGGACCGCCCCGGTGCGGCGCGGGTCGGCGCCGTCCACCTCGAAGATGAAGCCGTGGTCCTTGGTGTACCCGTTGGTCCCGGCCTTGTCCTCGGTCTCCTCGCAGGTCAGCCAGGTGCGCCAGGGGGTGGGCCCGCCCGCGCAGTTGACCGCCGTACCGGCGATGGCGACCCGTTCGCCCAGGACCTTGTTCCGGCCGTCCAGCTCCAGGGACGTACAGCCGCCCTTGGCCGCCGGGTCGTAGGTCAGGCCCGCGACGGTCGGGACGCCGATCTTCGCCGTGTGGCGGTTCTCGTGGTTGCGGACCAGGTGGACGCGGCCGTTGCGGCCCGCGAGGGCGGTCATGCCGTCGTGGTTGCTCGGCACCTTGCCCTCGCCGGAGCGCAGCGGGTCGCCCTCCCGGGACAGCACCCGGTAGCGGAAACCTTTCGGCAGGTCGAGCAGGCCGTCCGGGTCGGGGACGAGGGGGCCGTAACCGCCGTGGCCGCGGGCGGCTGCCGTGCCCGCGAAGAGTTCGGAGAAGGCCCCGGTGAAGGCGATCGCGGCCGCTGCGCCGCTGCCTGCCAGGACCTGACGTCGTGTCGCGGTGTTCCGGGGGGCGGTCGTCGCGGTCGCTGCGGTCGCTGTGTTCCGGGTTTCGGATGACATGAGGCAACTCCCTGTTGGCGGACAGGTGACGTGACCCGCATGTGTGTAGCACGCACAGAGGCGCGGGGGAACCATGCGCGCCCCCGCGCCTCGTGTTGCCGCTGGGGCGGCCCGGAGAGGGGCAGCCGACGCGGAGGGTCAGGCCAGCGAGGCCGACAGCGTGATCGTCGTGCCCGTCAGCGCCTGGCTGACCGGGCAGTTCGCCTTGGCGTCCTCGGCGGCCTTCACGAAGGCGTCCTCGTCGAGGCCGGGGACCTCGCCCACGACGGTGAGGTGGATGCCGGTGATGCCCGTACCGGGCTGGAAGGTCACGTCGGCCTTGGTCCGCAGCCGGGTCGACGGGGTGCCGGCCTGGGCGAGCCCGTGGGAGAGCGCCATCGAGAAGCAGCTGGAGTGGGCGGCCGCGATGAGCTCCTCGGGGCTCGTCTTCCCGTTCGCCTGCTCCGAGCGGGACGGCCAGGAGACGGGGTAGTCGCCGATGCCGGAGGAGTCGAAGGTGACGACCCCCTTGCCGTCGAGCAGGTTGCCTTCCCAGTCCGTGTGCGCGTGACGCGTGGTAGCCATGCTGGATCCCTTCAAACGGTGTACGCGGTGGTACGGAAGTCGTACGCGGTTGTACGCGAACGGAGTTACGGGCACGCCGCCGAACGGGCACCCGGTGTCACCCCCCGAACCTACTGCGCCACCAGGCCCTTCGCGTCACGTGCCAGTGCCGTCAGCCGCGAGATCGCCCGGAAGTATTTCTTCCGGTACCCGCCGTTCAGCATCTCGTCGCTGAACAGCCGGTCGAACGGCACCCCCGAGGCCAGCACCGGCACCTCGCGGTCGTACAGCCGGTCGGCCAGCACCACCAGGCGCAGCGCCGTCGACTGGTCCGGCACCGCCGTCACCCCGGTCAGGCAGACCGCGCCCAGCTCGTCGGTCAGCGCCCCGTACCGGCTCGGGTGCACCCGGGCCAGGTGTTCGAGCAGCCCCGGGAAGTCGTCCAGCGACGCGCCCGGCGTGGCGTACGCGGCGCGGGTGACCTGCTCGTCGCTGTACGGCGGCGGGGCCTCGGGCAGTCCGCGGTGCCGGTAGTCCTCGCCGTCGATGCGCAGCGGGCGGAAGTGCGCGGACAGGCCCTGGATCTCGCGCAGGAAGTCGGCGGCGGCGAACCGGCCCTCGCCGAGCTTGCCCGGCAGCGTGTTCGAGGTCGCGGCCAGCGCCACCCCGTGCTCCACCAGCCGGCTGAGCAGCGAGGAGACCAGGACGGTGTCGCCCGGGTCGTCGAGCTCGAACTCGTCGATGCAGAGCAGCCGGTGCCCGCTCAGCGTCTGCACGGTCTGCTGGAAACCGAGCGCGCCGACCAGGTTCGTCAGCTCCACGAACGTGCCGAACGCCTTCAGCGACGGCTCCGCGGGCGTGGCGTGCCAGAGGGAGGCGAGCAGGTGGGTCTTGCCGACGCCGTAACCGCCGTCGAGATACACCCCGCGCGGGCCGGCCGGCGCGGCCGGCTTCTTGCTCCCGAACCACTTGCGGCGCCCGGTACCCGTCGCGTGCGACCCGCCGAGCCCGGCCGCGAAGCCCGCGAGGACGGTGACGGCCTCGCTCTGGCTGGGCTGGTTCGGGTCGGGCACGTAGGTGTCGAAGCGCACCGAATCGAAGCGCGGCGGCGGCACCATCTCCGCCACCAGACGGTCGGCGGGGACGCGCGGCTCGCGGGCGCACAGGGACAGCGGGGCCGTTTCGGCAAGGGGGCTCTGCCCCGGAAACGCGGTGGAGGACGACACAACTCTCCACCCTAAGGCCCGTGCCAGACTGCACCCCATGCGAAGCCTGTTCCCTGTGACGGACCTGACAACAACAGCCGCTGCCCCGGACCCCTCGGGGCTGCTCACGGACCGCGAGTGGAGCCTCGACGAGCTGGCCGACGCGTACGCCTACCCCACGACGGGCGCCCCCTGGCTGCGCGCCAACATGGTCTCCACCCTGGACGGGGCCGCCCAGCACGACGGCCGCTCGCAGCCCATCTCCTGCGCCGCCGACATGCGGATCTTCGGCACCCTGAGGGCCCTGGCCGACGTGGTGATCGCCGGAGCCGAGACCGTACGTCTGGAGGGGTACCGTCCGGCCCGCGCACGGGAGGCCTTCGCGGCGCGGCGGGCGGCGGCCGGGCAGGGCCCCGCGCCCGCCGTCGCGGTGGTGACCGGCACGCTGGACCTGGACTTCTCGCTGCCGCTGTTCACCGAGCCGCTGGTCCCGACCCTCGTGGTGACCGGTTCCGGGGCTCCCGCCGACCGGATCACGGCGGCCCGGAAGGCGGGCGCGGAGGTGGTGATCGCGGGCGAGGGCACCCGGGTCGACCCGGCGCGAGCGGTGCGGGAGCTGGCGGACCGGGGGCTGCGGCGGCAGCTGACCGAGGGCGGGCCCCGGCTGCTCGGCCAGTTCGTGGCGGCGAGGGCGCTGGACGAGCTCTGCCTGACGCTCTCCCCGATGCTCACGGCCGGGGACGCGCAGCGGATCGCGGGAGGCCCCGGGGTCGCCGTGCCGGAACGTTTCGCCTTGGCATCGCTGCTGGAGGAGGACGGGTTCCTCTTCGGTCGCTACCGACGGTAAGGAGCCGGGTGACCGGCGGTGGCGCGCGGGGGTCACCAGTGCGGGGACACTTAGCGGAATTACCCGTTCCGCTTAGCTTCGGCTGGGCACACTTACCTCTGCAGTCCCCGTGGAAGCACGGGGAAGGATGGTTTCAGCAAACGACCGTCGACGGCCGAGCCGGCTGTCGGCGAGACGCAGAAGCGGAAGGGCGCCTGTCGTGTTCACAAGCGTTTTGATGATCGAGAAGCCGCTCACTCCCGAGGACGTGGACTTCGTCACCACCCTCCACGGCGAGGAGCGGATCTCGTTCGTCGTTCTGTTGCAGCCGCGCGGCGACCAGGCCGATGTCCTGCTGCGCGCGATCGACGACGTGGCGATGGGGGAGCTCAGGGATGCCGTCCGCGAGGGCGAGGAACCGGAGGGCAAGGAGGCCCGCGAACCCGCCGAGATCGGCCTCGAATACTCGCTACGGGCCCTGCGCGAGGCGGGCGCCGAAGCGGTCGGGCAGGTGATCGAGGACCACCCCCTGGACAAACTGACGACCGTCGTCGAGGACGCGGGCGCGGATGAGGTCATCGTCCTGACCGCCCCGCACTATGTGGAGGAGTTCTTCCACCGCGACTGGGCCTCACGGGCCCGGCACAAGGTCGGCGTCCCGGTGCTCAAGCTCTTCGCGCACAGCGAATAGGCTGGAGCCGCGGTCCGGGTCGGCCCTCGGCCGCAGTCCGAACCCAGAACCTCTGAGGGAGCACAGATGGCACCCGGCATTCCCGCCGCCATGGAACGACCGCACTTCATCGGCATCGGCGGCGCCGGAATGTCGGGCATCGCGAAGATCCTCGCCCAGCGCGGAGCGAAGGTGGCGGGCAGCGACGCCAAGGAGTCCGCCACCGCCGAGTCGCTGCGGGCGCTGGGGGCGACCGTGCACATCGGGCACGAGGCCCGGCACCTGGCCGACGACGCCACCTGCGTGGTCGTCTCCAGCGCCATCCGCGCCGACAACCCGGAGCTGCTGCGCGCCGCCGAGCTGGCCATCCCGGTGGTCCACCGCTCCGACGCGCTGGCCTCCCTGATGAACGGCCTGCGGGCCATCGCGGTCGCCGGCACCCACGGCAAGACGACCACCACCTCCATGCTGGCCGTCGCCCTCTCCTCGCTGAGCCTGGCCCCCTCGTACGCCATCGGCGGCGACCTGGAGGGCCCCGGCACCAACGCCACGCACGGCGAAGGCGACATCTTCGTCGCTGAGGCGGACGAGAGCGACCGCAGCTTCCAGAAGTACGACCCCGAGGTCGCGATCGTCCTCAACGTGGAGCTGGACCACCACGCGAACTACGCCTCGATGGACGAGATCTACGACTCCTTCGAGACCTTCGTCGGCAAGGTCGTCCCCGGCGGCACCCTGGTCATCTCCGCCGACCAGCCCGGCGCGGTCGAGCTGACCCGCCGGGTCCGCGACCTCTCGGACCTCAAGGTCGTCACGTACGGCTCCGCCGAGGACGCCGACGTCCGCGTCCACAAGGTCACCCCGCGCGGCCTGACCAGCGAGGTCACGGTCCTCCTCAACGGCAAGTTCCTCACCTTCACCGTCTCGGTCCCCGGCGCCCACTACGCCCACAACGCGGTCGCCGCCCTCGCCGCCGGCGTCGCCCTCGGCATCCCCGCACACAACCTGGCCTCGGCCCTCGGTTCGTACACCGGGGTCAAGCGCCGCCTCCAGCTCAAGGGCGAGGCGGCGGGCGTGCAGGTCATCGACTCGTACGCGCACCACCCCACCGAGATGACCGCCGACCTGGAGGCCATGCGCGGCGCCGCTGCCGACGCCCGCATCCTGGTCGTCTTCCAGCCGCACCTGTTCTCCCGCACCCAGGAACTCGGCACCGAGATGGGCCAGGCCCTCGCGCTGGCCGACGCCTCCGTGGTCCTGGACATCTACCCGGCCCGCGAGGACCCGATCCCGGGCATCACCAGCGCCCTGATCATCGACGCGGCGAAGGCGGCGGGCGCCGAGGTCACCGCCGTCCACGACCAGGCGGACGTCCCCGCCGCCGTCGCGGGAATGGCGGGGCCCGGCGATCTCGTTCTCACCATGGGAGCGGGCGATGTCACCGACCTCGGCCCGCGCATCCTGGACCACCTGTCGAGCGCCCGGTAGCCGAGGGGCCACCGGAGCGAGCGACCACCTGTCGAGCTGAGGAGCGAGCCGTGCCGTACGACGTCGAGAAGCCGGACGAGCAGTGGCGGGCGGAGCTGTCCCCCGCCGAGTACCAGGTCCTGCGCCAGGCCGGCACCGAACCCGCCTTCCGCGGTGAGTACACCGACACCAAGACGGCGGGCGTCTACTCCTGCCGGGCCTGCGGGGCGGAGCTGTTCCGCTCCGACACCAAGTTCGAGTCGCACTGCGGCTGGCCGTCCTTCTACGACCCGAAGGACACGGACGCGGTCGAGCTGATCGAGGACCGCACGCACGGCATGGTCCGCACCGAGGTGCGCTGCGCCCGCTGCGGCTCGCACCTGGGCCATGTCTTCGAGGGCGAGGGCTACCCGACCCCCACGGACCAGCGCTACTGCATCAACTCGATCTCGCTGACCCTGGCACCGGACGAGAGCTGAGCCGGACGCCCACGAACAAGCCGATGCCCGCACAGGGATACCTGTGCGGGCATCGTCGGCTTACGCTTCCCGGCACCGCTCCGGCTGTCCGCCGAAGCGCCGGAGTCACCGGCGTCCGCGCAACCGTCCGAACAGGCTGCGGGCCTGGGCGCGCTTACGGGGGTCGGCCGCGGCGCGGCGGGCCGACTCGATGGTCCGTCGGCCCTGGGGGCTGCGGGTGAACTGGGTGAGGCGAGCGATCAGGCGGGACATGGTTCCTCCTTGAGGGGCCTGCCTCTCGCCTACCCCGTAAACGCCCGACCGCACGCTCACGGTGACGGGATGTTCACCGACGGGCGCCTCACCGCTGCTGGGAGTCCTCGGCCGCCTCCGACCGCAGCAGCGGGTGGATGACCCCGGGGAAGACCCGGGCCCGTACGACCTCCTCGGCCGACCCGCCCTGCACGACCGTCTCCGCCACACCCCAGGGCCGCCCGGCCAGGTGGATGGTCAGGGTGTACGAGGAGGAGCAGCCGGTGCACTCGTAGCGGTCGGCCCAGGTCTCGACCTCCGTGGTGGAGCCCGGGTAGCGCTTCACATGGCGGTGGAGGGCGTGGCAGTGGCCGCAGGTCTCGCCGGGCTCGCAGGTCCCGCCACACGGACAGGGCACGTCGAAGCTGTCGGCGGGGGTCCAGCGCTGCACGAGGACGGCCTGGCGGGTGGCGCCCATGTCCTTCATGGCCTTGAGGTTGCGGGCGGCCACGTTGTACGACTCGCCGGTGGCGGCCATCCGGTCGCGGATGACGTCCTTGCGTCCACGGTTGGTCGTCATGCCGGCTCCTCCTGGGGTTCACGCAGCCCGCCAGGAGGCCCACGAGTCAATCAGTACCTCTTTACGTTACCCGCCCGGCACCGACGCCCGGACCGGCCGGGCCCCGCGCCCGTAATTCGCGGGCCCACCGGCCCGGGTACCGGCAGGATGCGTCCGTGAACCCTGTTCTGCACGGTCTCGCCGCCAACCCGTCACTGCCGCCCGAGGCGGTCGACCGGCTGATCGCGCTCGCGGACGACGACCTCGCCGACCTCCTCGCCTGCCGTCCGGATCTCGGCCGGGACCAGGCGGTCGCACTGGTGGCGCGCGCCGAAGACAGCGCGGTGCGGCTCGCGTACGAGGGCCGGCTGACCGCCGCCGACATCGATCCCGTGGTACACCCGCAGGTGGCCCTGGCCCTGCTCGACCGACGAGCCGGCCGCCCGGAGTGGGCGCGCCTCTTCGCAGCGGATCCGGACGGGGAGCGGAGGGCGAAGCTGGCCGCCTGCCCCGGGCTCCCGCCCGATGTGGTGGAGCGGCTCGCCGCGGACCCGGACGTCCACGTGGTCGCCGAGCTGGCGTGGTGGGCCACTTTGGACGTGGCCGCCCGGCTCGCCGGGCACCCCTACGCCGAGGTCCGACGTGCGGTGGCGGCCAACGAGGCGACACCTGCGGGCACACTCGCGGCACTGATCACCGGCGCAGGACTGCCTCCCGCGCTCCACTGCCTGGTCTGCGACCGCGAGGAGATTCCGTTCACCCACGATCCGCACTGCCCGAGGCCCGACTGCGATCTGCTCCCGGGCGCCCCGTGCGACGGCTCCCACGAGTCCGTCACCCACGACACAGGGCTGGCTGCCCTTCAGAACCCGGCCACCCCGACCGGGGCAGCCGTCCACTTCGCCGAACACCCCTCCCTCCTGCTGCGCCGAGCCTTGGCCGCCCGTCCGGACCTGCCGCCGGCGGTGTGCCGACGGCTCGCCGCGGACCCTGTCCCCGGTGTACGGGCAGACCTCGCCGCGAACCCCGCGATCGACGACGACCTGATCCGCGTACTGGCCCGGGACCGCGACCCCGACGTGCGCCGCGGCCTCGCGTACCACCCCCGCGTCCCCCTGGATGTGCTCGCGCACCTGGCCGGCACGACGAAGACCGGCGAAACCCTGCTGCCGCGGATCGCCTCCGCCTCCGCCACCGAGACCGGGGAACTGGCCCGGTCGCCCCACCCGGCCGTACGGATGCTCGTGGCCCGGCGGCGCGACCTTCCGGCCGGTGTACGCGACGCGTTGGCGGCCGACCCCGATGCGAAAGTGGTCAAGTCCATCGCCCCGCACCCGGGCCTCTCCGCAGCTCAGTTGCGCTCCATGGCCGACCGGCACGGCATCCGGGTCCTCGCCCAGGTCGCCGCCAACCCGGACGCGCCGCCGGAGCTGCTGGAGGAACTGGCCCTGCACGATCCGCCGACGCGGAAGGCGCTCCGGGAGATCGCCCGGCACCGCCGCGCGACGGCTCCGGCGTTGCTCGCCTGCTTGGAGAACGGACGAGCGAGGCCCGTCGCTGCTCGGCACCCCGCCCTCCCGCCACCGGTCATCGTGGGCCTGCTCGACGACTCCGACCCCCAGGTGGCGGAAGCGGCAGCCGCCAATCCGTCGTTGCCGCCGCAGGTGATGCTGGAGCTGGTGCCGCAGAGGCGCGTGCTCGGCTGAGGAGGTGCTCGGCCGTGGGGTCGCCTCCTGAAGGGGCGTCTCCGACCTCCGTATGCGATGGATCGGGAGAAGGGCGTCAGGCTGATGTTCGCGCACCCCAGCGGCGACTACGCGATCACCGAGACGTACTCCGTACCTGACGATGCCTGGTACCTGGAACTGGACCTCGTCCGGGATCGAGGAACCCACGTGACCGCGATCGTCCCCGACGAGGACCCGGCGCGCGAACCGACGGTCTGTTTCGATTCCCGAGGGCCGCATCTGGACACTCCGTACGAGGTCATGCGGTGGTTCATGGACCGGGTGGACGCCGAGATCCGGACGTCCCGCGCCTGGATGAGGCTGCGGCCCGAACTGGTGGCGGTCATTCACGACCCGCGCCAGGAGCACATGGGCGCCATCGACGACACCGACTTCCCGCACGTCCTCGCGGCCAAGGTGCCTCGCTGAAATTGCGTATCCGAACTCTCTTGTTTCGTAAGGCCGTTAGCCTGTCCGGCGATCCTGCGGTCCGTCCCTCCGGACCACTGAGCGCCAACCACCATCCCAGCGAACGAAGGCACTCCATTGCTCCTGAGACGAAGAGCGACCTCCAAGATCGCCTTGGGCATCGCCGCGTTACTCGCCCCCACGCTCCTCGGCACCACAGCCACGGCTGCGCCTGCGACCGGTCCCGGTTCGTCGGTGGCCGCCCCGGCCACCTCCTCATTGACCTGGCAGGGCTGTGGCGGTGACATCCCCGCCACCGTCGAGTGCGCGACCCTCAAGGTGCCCCTCGACCACCGCAAGCCGGGTGGCAAGAGGATCGACGTGTCGCTGTCGCGGATCAAGGCCGCCGACCCGGCCGAGCGCCGCGGTGTCCTGTTCTTCAACCCGGGCGGCCCCAGCAGTTCCGGGCTCTTCTACCCCCTGGCGCTCAGCGGTCTTCTGCCGCAGTCCGTCAAGGACCGGTATGACCTGATCGGTTTCGATCCGCGCGGGGTCGGCGCCAGCAGTCCGCTCGCCTGTGGCACGACCACCGCCGACGAACGGCTGACGTACCGGCCTTACAAGGACGCGACGTTCGCCAAGGACGTCGCCTGGGCGCGCGACATCGCGGACCGGTGCCGGAACCGCAACAAGGAAACGCTCCGGCACATCACCACCCGCAACACGGCACGCGACATGGACCTCATCCGCGCGGCCCTCGGGGAACGGAGAATCTCCTACTTCGGCCTGTCGTACGGGACCTATCTCGGCTCTGTGTACACCCAGTTGTTCCCCCGACGGGTCGACCGGTTCGTCCTGGACAGCGCGGTCGACCCCCAGCGGGTCTGGAGGGGCATGGGGCAGGCCTGGGCGGAACAGGCCGAGACCGCGTTCGACCGGTGGACGGACTGGACCGCTCGCCATTCGGCACGGTACGGACTCGGTGACACGCCCGCCGAGGTCGAGGGGCTGTTCTGGGACATCGTGGCGCGTGCCGACCGGGAGCCGCTCGACCTCGGCGGGACCAGGTTCGACGGTGCCGAGGTCCGCGAGTACATACGCTGGGAGATCACCCACCCGTCCGTCGCCGCCAGGACCCTGGGGCTGCTTCGGGACGCCGCCGCGGGCAAGCCCGTCCCGGCCTTCCCGACCTTCGTGCCGACCGACAACGAGCTGGCGAGTTACCTCGCGATCGTGTGCGGTGACACCCGCTGGCCCACTGCCCCGGCCGTCTACCGAGCCGACTCCCGGCGCGACAGCGTCCGCTACCCCCTGTACGGCGACTCCGTCTCGAACATCCTTCCGTGCGCGTACTGGGACCGCCCGATCGAAACGGCCACCAAGATCGACAACAAGGTGCCCGCACTCATCGTCCAGAACGAATGGGACTCGCAGACCCCCCTGGTCACCGCACTCGGCCTGCGCCGGGCGCTGAAGGGCTCCCGGCTCGTCACCGTGGACGAGGGGCAGGGCCACGGCGTGTACTCGCTCGGCATCAGCGCATGCGCCGACGATGTCGCCACGCGCTATCTGACCACCGGCAGGCTTCCGGCCCGGGACGTCACCTGCGCGGCCGACCCGCTCCCCGCCGACTCCCGTTCCGCCTCGCCGAGCCCCGCCACGGCACCGGCCCGCCTCCCCTTCTCCGGCCGCTGAGCCCCGGCAGAGGTATCCCCTGGTAGAAGGCAGCCGAAGATCTTGCTGTGGGGCTGTCCGGCCTGAGACCGGACAGCCCCGTCTTCGTCAGCGGACCGCCCGCGACCTCATGAGCCGGGGGCACCACCGGGCCGGCGACCCGCGTTGCCGCCGGGATTTCAGCAGAGGGCCGCACGCTGTCACCCGGGGGAGTGGCTTACGGGCGTACGGCCTCGTCAGGACTCCTGGGCCGAGTGCCTTCCTGACACGATCGGTGGCGATTCCTGTCCGGGCGCATCACGCGAACCTGTCGGTCGTGGGCAGTCCACCGAGAAGGGGGCCGCGCCGCCGCCTTCGTCCGGGAAACACGTTCGCCCAGCCATCCGAAAGGCGACCATGACGTCATCGAGTACCTCCGCACCGGCCAACACCACCGGCCCCGGCGGCACCACCCTCGTCTACGGCAAGGGCTCCGGGGCACAGCCCGGCCACACCCTGCGGGTCTATGCCGATCTGCGCTGCCCCTTCTGCAAACGCATGGAGCGAGGTCTCGGCCCGGTCATGGAGAAGCTGGCCGAGGAGGGTCGCGTCACCCTCGAGTATCAGTTCGCCACGTTCATCGACGACGCAGCCGGCGGCACCGGGTCGCTGTGTGCGCTGAGCGCCGTGGGAGCGGCGTCCGACGCGGGCGCGGCGACCGCCCTGCGCTACATCCGCTCCCTGTTCGCCTCCCAACCCGCCGAGGACGACGATGCCTTCGCCGACACCGGCGTCCTGTTGCGCCTGGCCGAGGAGGTCGACGGACTGCGCGGTCCCGACTTCGACCGCAAGGTGACCGAGGGCTTCTACATCCCCTGGGCCCGCCGTGTCTCGACGGCCTTCGAGACCAGTGGTGTCACCGGCACGCCCACCGTGCTCTTCGACGGCCGCCCCGTCACCGCCATCAACCCCATGGGCTACGCGGTGACCCCCGAGGCGTTCCTCGCCGAGCTGGACCTGGACTGACGCACCTGCCGGGTTCTGTCGGGATCCGTACGCGGCCTGCCCGCGTTTGCCGGATCCTTCCGTGGGACAGGACTGTCCTGCGCAACGTGTGCGACGTCCGGCTGCAGCCATACCCAGGGCGGATATGGGTGAGTGAGCCGCCTGCTTCGTGCCGCCCCGGTGCCTTGCTGGTTCACCAGTCCACCCCTGGAGAGGATCCCCCGTATGAGAAACCGATACAGAACGCGCATATGGTTCAGCGCGGCTGTGGCGATGCTGATGACGTCGTTCGCGTTACCACCGGCGGTCGCGCAGGCGGCGTCCTCCGGGAGCCGTTGTTCCGGCGGTTACGTGGCCATGACTTTCGACGACGGTCCGACGGACCTCACGGCCGAGTACCTGAAGGCGCTGCGTGATGCCGGACGCGTCAGGGCGACGTTCTTCGTGACCGGCACACTGGCCGATGGGCAGCGCGCCGGGACACGGCGGATCGTCGCAGAGGGCCATCAGGTCGGCAACCACTCCTACACCCACGCGAATCTCGTGGAGCTCGACGCGACCACCGCATTCGCTGAGCTGCGCGACACCAGCCGCGTCATCCGATCCCGGACGGGGCGTGCGCCCACGCTGTTCCGGCCGCCCTTCGGGAGCACCGACGCACGGACCCGGCGGGATGCGGCCCAACTGGGGATGACCGAGGTGATCTGGACGGCCGACACCGTCGACTGGAGCGGGATCCCCACCGAAACGATCGTGGCGAACGCGCTCACCGTGAAGCCGGGCGGCATCATCTTGATGCATGAGGGTCTGCGGACGACCCTCGCGGCCATCCCGAAGATCATCCAAGGGCTCGCGGAGCGGGACCTGTGCGCGGGCCGGATCGTGTACTCACCCACACCGGTCCAGGCATGGCCGGGCCTGACCTTCAACGCCAAGGCAGCGCCCTGGCGTTGACGCCCGGGCGCCGGCAACGTGCGAGCCGCCCGGGGCTCAGCCCTGGGCGGCGTACGCGAGGAAGCGCGTCCAGGTGGTCGGGGTGAGAGCGAGCTGCGGGCTCTCCTCGATCTTGGAGTCGCGGACGTGGACGGTGCAGGGGCAGGCGGCGACCTCGACGCAGGAGTCGCCGGAGCCGCTGCTGTAGCTGCTCTTGAACCAGGCCAGGTCTGTGGTGGTGCTCATCTCGCTCCTCGCATACGCCGCGTCAGGCTCTTGGAGTCGTCCAACGAGAGATCCTGTGAACGCATACCGGCACACCACATCTGGAGTGCGCTGATCACTTTGGGGTCGGAGATGAACTGTCCGTGCTCCTGTCCCTCCAAGTAGCCCAACCACTGGTGGTCCGGTGTCTCCAGCATTTGCACAGGTCCGTCCAGCCCCGCGTGGTGATGCCGTACCAGCGGCATGATCTGGATGTCCACATTGCGCAGCTCGGACAGTTTGAGGATGTGGTCGATCAGCTCCCTGGTGTCCTCCTCGCCGCCCAACTGCCGCAGGAACAGGTGCTCTTCCAGGATGAAGGTGAACGCAGTGTTGGGGCGGTTGCGCAGGAGTTCCTGACGCTCCAGTCGGGCCGCGAGCTGCGCCTTGATCTGTTCGTCGCCGAGCGGCGGCAACTGGTCCGTGAACAGCCTCCGCGCGTACGCCGGCGTCTGCAACAGCCCCGGAATCAACCGGCACTCGTACCTGTACAGGCTCAGCGCCCCCAACTCCAGCAACGCCCACTGCCGGAACCAGCTCGCCAGCCCCTTCCGTCGCGTCAGATGCTTCGCTGCCGCCAGAATCACGCCGAACGCGTCGAGAACGCTGTCCGCGCGCTCCGCGAAGTCCGGCGGCGGGAGGCGGCGGCCCTGTTCGATGCTCGCCCGCCGCGTCGGCCTCTACCGGCTGCACACCTGGGGCATCCCGTACCTCAGTGACGCCTCGGAGTCGGCGGCCCTGATCATCGGGGAGCTGACGGCCAACGCCGTGACCCATGGGCGGATCCCCGGGCGCGACTTCGCGCTGTGCCTGACGCACACGCCCGGCGACCGGGAGATCCTCGGGGGTGCTGCGGATCGAGGTGTCCGACACCCGAAGCGAGTGTCGGCCGCCGGGGCCCGGCGAGATCGCCGCACCGGCCGACGGTGACGACAGCGGGCGCGGGTTGCTGATCGTGGACGCGCTGGCGGACCGCTGGGCGGTCATCGACCGTGAGCCCCCGGGCAAGACGGTCCGTGCGGAACTGGACCTGTTGTACTGACCACCGCCCCCAGGGGCGTCAGTGGTCGGAGTAGCTGAAGTCGCCCATGGTCCAGGCGCTGACGTCCTCGATCGCCACGCGATACATCCCGCCCGTCTCCGGGATCCCCACCGAGCCTTGCAGGATCCGCGCCACATGGAAGTGCAGATGCGTGGGCTGCCCCTCCTTGCGCGCCGTGGCGCTGAAGGCGGCGGCGAACGCGCTCAGCTGGGCGGAGTCCGCCAGGACCTCCGAGACCCGCTGCCGCCAGACGGCCTCGGGGGCCAGCCGGCCGGTGATGACCGCGCCTCCCGCGACCACGGTCAGTGACATCTGGTTGCTGTGCCCGGACTCCACCAGGGCGGCGACAGCAACAAGCAACTCGTCAGGCTTCGACATGAAACCCGATTCTAGTCGGCGGCTGAGGCCGTCGGCCCTGCGGTGCGGCCGGCTTCGGTGGCGGGGGCAGTTCTTGGAGCCGGTAGCCGGTGTTGCGATAATCAGGGGATGACTGCCCATGACTCCAGAGGTCCCGAATCAGGGCCGCTGCCGGTGATCGCCCCGCGCGGTGAGTTCGACCTGGACTCGCTGGCGCCTCTGAAGGCACAGATCGATGCCGCTGTCGCCGTGCACGGCGGAGTGGTGCTGGACGCCGGCGGCATCACGTTCGCCGACTCCTCCTTCCTCGGCCTGCTCCTGGCCACCCACCAGCACGCCGACCTTCGTATCGCGGCCCCGTCCTCCACCGTGGTCCGGTTGTTCAGCGTGGTGGGCGCCGACACGGTTCTGTGTGTCCACCCGACCGTCCAGGACGCCCTCTCCGCCGCCTGACCCTGCCGGAGCAGGAGCCGCCTGCTCGCCCACACCGGATGGAACTCTGAAAGTATGCGTGTCGTGTGACGTCCGAGTCGGCCGAGGAGAGGCGCCTGTGAGCGACACCGACGTCATACGGGGCAGTGCCTCGTACGAGATGGTTCGGGGTGAGATCGCGCGGGTCCGTGACTTCGTGCGGGAGTTCCTCACGGGTGCGCGGACCGTTCGCGGCTGGGCCGTCTCCGCACGGGCGATGGACGTAGCGCAGTTGGTGGTCAGCGAGCTGGCCACGAATGTCTGCAAGTACGCACCGGGGCCGTGCCGGGTGGACCTGGAAACGGACGGCGCCACGCTGAGCATCGTGATGTGGGACTCCGGCGCGGTCCTCCCGGTGGCCTCGGCCGCCGACCCCACCCGCATCGGGCAGCACGGCCTGGAACTCGTCCTCATGGTCTGCCGGAGCTTCGAGGTACGCCGCGAAACCGTGGGTAAAAGCCTCCGTGCTCAGATAGCGCTCTCCGACAGCCGGGACGACGCTTCCTTCAGCCGGACCGCCGGCTAGTCCCTCCGGCCTGGGGATTCAGCCGGATTCGGTGGCGGTCAGGACGAGGATGGCCTGGTCGTCGTCGATGTCGTGGCCACCGGTGAAGGCGTGCACGGCGTGGGTGACGGCGTCGATCAGCTGCTGGGCGGCGGGTTTGGCCGGTGCGCACGCGAGGGCATCGGCGATGCGTTGGTCGCCGAACAATTCGTTGTCGTGGCGGCGGGCTTCGGTGATGCCGTCGGTGTAGAGCACCAGGCTCTCGTTCGGGCGCAGATGCAGGTTGCGTGCGGTGAGGTGGGTCTGGGGCCCGATGCCCAGCAGGACGCCGGGCGCGTCGACCGCTCGGACGGTGCCACGGTCGTCCAGGTGGAGAGGGAGGGTGTGGCCGGCGCGGACGAGTTCGACGTCCAGGCCGTGCTCGGTAGGGGTGATCCGGCCGAAGACGAGGGTGACGAATCCGGTGCCGTGTCCGGCGGGCCGGTTGCAAAGGGCCTGGTTGACGGCTTCGACGACCTCTTGGGGACCGGGCACGAGGGGGGCGACGGCGCGGGCGGTGTGGCGGACCAGGGCGGTGGTGGTGGCGGCGATGGCGCCGCGGCCGCAGACGTCGCCGAGCAGGAACGCCCATCGGCCGTCGGGCAGGGGGAAGACGTCGTAGAAGTCGCCGCCGATGTCGAGTCCCTCGCCGGCGGGATGGTAGTAGGTGGCCACCTCGGTTCCGGGCACGCAGGGCAGTTCAGGCAGGAGGAGCCCTGCCTGCAGATCGCGGGCGAGGACGGCGCGGTGGGTGTACTGGCGGGCGTTGCGCGCGGCCAGGGCGGCGCGTCCGGTGAGCTCCTGGGCCAGGGCGACGGTGTGTCCGTCGAAGGTGTACCCGCCGGTGGACAGCAGCGTCACGGCGCCGAAGGCTCTGTCCCGGTCGAGCAGGGGGATGCACAGATAGCCGGTGACGCCCAGATCGTGCCAGGGGCCGGGGCCGGTAGGGGTTCGCCGGGCCACTTCGGTCACGCCGGAGGCCAGGACGCGCGCGACGGCGTCGTCGGCGCCGTCGTAGACGGGAATGTGGGCGGCGAGCAGATCCTGCTGCCACCGGGCAGGGGCGGCGGTGGCCACACGGCGTACCCGTCCGCCATCGATGACATCGACCGCGCACAGCGGTGCCAGGCGTGGGCTACAGGCTTCGGCCAGGCGGTTGAGGGTCTGGGCGACGTCCAGGTCGGTACTCAGGAGGGTGCTGGCGTTCAGGAGGAAGGCCAGGTCGTCGCGGGCGGTCTTCTCGCGGGCCTCGGCCGCCTGGTACGCCTGCTCGGCCTGGTGGCGTTCGATGGCCAGGGCGGCGGTGCCGGCGAAGACCCGGGCGAGTGCGAGGTCGGCCTCCTGCGGGATGCGCGGGACGCGGTGATACATCGCGAAGGTGCCCAGCAGCGAACCGTCGCGGGCCAGGATCGGGGTGGACCAGCAGGCGGCCACACCGGCCTTGTCGGCCAGGTCGCGAAAGTCGTCCCAGAACGGGTCGGTGGCGATATCGGTGACGATCACCGGCCGGCGGCGGTGAGCGGCGGTGCCGCAGGAGCCGACGCCCTCGCCTGTGGCGATACCGTCGATGGCCTGGTTGTAGAAGTCGGGCAGGCTCGGTGCGGCACCGTGGCGCAGGTGCCGGCCGTCGGTGTCGGCGAGCAGTACCGACACCAGCACTTCCTCAGGAGTGAGATCCTCGATCGCCCGTGCCATGCCTTCGAGCACCTCGGAGAGGGGTGCCTGGCGGGCGATCTGCTCCAGCAGGGCCCGGTGCTCGGCTGTCAGCCGCTGCGCCTGTTTGACCTGGGTGGTCTCCAACCCGATCATGCGCACGCCCATGACGTTGCCGCCGGTGTCCAGACGGGGCTCGTAGGTGAAGTCGAAGAATCCCTCGCGGGCATCCGCTCCCTCGCCCAGCATCACGCGGACATCCCGGCCTGTGTAGGCCTCACCTGTGCGGTAGACACGGTCCAGCAGAGCGATGAAGCCCTGCTCGACCAGTTCCGGCATGAGCTGTCCCAGTGGCACTCCGGTACGGGTGCGCTCGATTCCGCCGATCGCCGTGAAGAACGCCGGGTTCGCCGCCTCCAGCAGGTGAGCCGGCCCGGCCATGGAGGCGAACAGGACCATCGACTGTCCGAACAACGACCGCAGATCGTCGTCCACGCCGCCGGATGCGGCGGTACGTGCCGGGGGCACCGCGGGTGCCTGGGCAGGCGGGTGTGCCCGCTGGTCCGGTGCGCCCGTCATCCGCCGTGCTCCGTGCCGGTCCGTGCCGCGCTGTCGGCGCCGGACGCAACGGCGCCGGGAACGTGCCTGTGGGCGTTCAGGGCCCCCTCGGCGTCGGTGTGCAGACAGAAGATCTGGTTCAGCCCGGTCAGTTCGAACAGGCGGTTGAGATTGTCGGTCACGGAAGCCAGGCACAGGACCCCGTCCTGCGCGGACATCTGGTGATACAGCTTCAACAGGGCGCTGATGCCGGTGGAGTCGCAATAGGTCAGGTGGGCGCAGTCGACCACCACGGCCCCTGTCTCCCTGCCTGTGCCCAGTTCTTCCTCGCCGGCCTCGTACAGCTGCACCACGCTGTGGAAGTCGAGATCCCCGCGCAGCGTGAAGACCACTCCTCGTGTGTCCCGCCTGACGTCTACCGCGAACACTTCGGTTTCCTCCACATGGTTCTCAGTGACGCCCAGGATATGGGCCGGTCTTCGCCGGTCGGGACGGTGTGGTCCTCAGTGGTGTGTGGTCAGGTCGGTCAGTCCGGAGATGCTCAGGACGGGGGCCAGGAGCGGGCCGGCGATGAGTTCGAGGCGGTCGGCGTGAGGGAACAGGACGCTCAGGCCGGCGCTGTCGAGGTACTCGACGTCGGTCAGGTCCAGGACGAGGCGGCCGGGTGCGTCGTCGAGCGCGGCGGCCAGGCTCTGGGTGTTGCTCATGTCGATCTCACCGACCGCGGTCAGCACGGTTGTGCCGTCCGGCCGCCGACTGGCTGTGAGGGTCAGGGGCGTAGTCATCAGGCGATCCTCGTGTGCATGTCGACGGTGGTACCGGCCGGTCCTTGGGTGACGGTGACCTGCTGCATCAGGGCACGCATCAGCCCCATACCGCGGCCGCGGTGGGCGTTGCGCTCGGGCTGGGGAACCTTCCACCGGCCGCTGTCGGCGATGGTCAGGCGCAGGTTGTCGACGGATGCCTCGGCACGGAAGTAGACCGTGTCGCCGGGAGCGTCGCGGTGTCCGTGCTCGATGGCGTTGGCACAGGCCTCGCCCGCTGCCACCAGGACGTTCTGCGCTGTGCCTGGCGGCAGGTCGCACTGGTCGAGCCAGCCACGCAGAGCTTTCCGGACGGGAGCGAGCTGGCCCGATTCGGCCGGGAAGGACATCTCCAGCGGAGCCGGGTGACGGTAGAGCAGCAGGGCGACGTCGTCGTCGTAGCCGCCGTCCGGAGCCAGACGGGACATCACGGCGCTGGCCAGATCGTCGACCGCGGTGTCCCGGCCGTCCTGAAGGGCTTCGCCGGCCCGGTCGATGCCCGCGCTGAGCGGACGGCGTCGGCGCTCGACCAGTCCGTCGGTGTACAGCAGCAAGGTCGAACGGGCGGAGATGGTACAGCTGCCCTCTGGCCGCGGCCTGCCGGGCCGTACGGCCAGGGGCAGGGAACGCCCGTCCTCGAGAAGCTTGGTGGTGCCGTCGGGCCGGACGACTATGCCGGGGGGATGTCCCGCGCTGGAGTAGATGAGTTGCCCGGTTCGGGTGTCGAGAACTCCGCAGAAGACGGTGGTGCACATCGCGCCGTCGACACCGGCGGCGAACTGGTCCAGAGCCATGAGCGCCTGGGCGGGGCCGGCATCCTGCAGCAGCAGGGCGCGGCAGGCGCTGCGCAGCTGCCCCATGACGGAGGCTGCCTCCAGACCGCGGCCGACGCAGTCGCCGACGACGATGCCGATGCGACCGTCGGGCAGGGCGACGGTGTCGTACCAGTCGCCGCCGACCTCCAGGGGACGGGTGGCGGGCTCGTAGCGTACGGCGAAGCCGTCAGGGAGCCGGGACGGGCCGAGAATGGCCCGCTGCAGCGCGATGGCGGTCTCGCGCTGCTGGTCGATCTGGTGGGCGCGGGCCAGGCCCTGGGCCAGGTGGCCGGCCAGCAGGGACAGCAGGAGTTGGTCCTCGCCGGTGAAGGGGCGCTGCTCGCCCAGGGCGATCCACAAGGCCAGGGTGCCTTGCGGGTGTTCCAGGACGACGGTGGCCTCGCCCTGGCCCGGAACGGCGGTGAGCGCGGGCTGGTCACGCAGGCCGGTGAGCATCCGGCGGCGTTCGGCGGGCAGGTCCTGCCAGACGAGGCCGGTGTCGGTGCAGGTGAGGGCAGGCTCGTCGCGGGGACCGAAGACCACAGCTGTCACCTGTTCGGCACGCCACAGCTTCTTCAGTTCATCGAGAGAGCCTTCGAGTGCCTCGGTCAGGCTGGGGGCCTGGGACAGACGTGTGCTCAGAGCGGCCAGGGCGGTTTCGCGCTGGATGGCGTAGTGCTCGGCGCTCACGTCACGGAAGGTTCCGACGATCACCGTGCGGCCGGTGTCGGGGTCCTGGACCTGGTTGAACGTGGCCGTCACCCACAGGCGATGTCCGTCGCGGTGGGCTACGGGAATGGTGTAGCTACCGCGTTCCTGGCCGGTCAGCGTGGCGAAGGCCTCGGCAACCAGGCGGTGGGCTTCGGGGTCGGTGGCGGCATCCGGCCACCACGGGTGCACCGGCTGGTAGGGCAGGTCTTCGGGGCCGTACCCGAGGATGCCGGTGAAGGAGGTGTTGATCTCGATGACCGCGCCGTCCTCGTCACAGACGAAGAACGCCTCCTGGAGTGAGTCGATCAGAGCGGTGCGCCACCGGGCGTGGTGGTTGCGCAGCCGGGCCAGTTTCACGTTGGCCTCGACGCGGGCCAGGAGTTCGGCGGCGGCGAACGGTTTGACGAGGTAGTCGTCCGCGCCCGACCGCAGACCCTCGATGGACGCCTCCTGCCCGGCACGGGCGGACAACAGCACCACCGGCACCGAGGCGGTACGCGAGTCGGTGCGCAGCGCTCGCACCAGGGACAGGCCGTTCAGTCGGGGCATCATGACGTCGCTGACCACGAGATCGGGGGCGCCCGCGCGAATGGCTTCGAGGGCCTGCTGTCCGTCGTCGACCGCGTGGACCTGGTATCCGGCGCCGCGCAGCAGCCGGCTGAGGTACTCGCGCATGTCAGCGTTGTCGTCCGCGATCAGTACCCGCGCCTGAGCCGACAGGCGGGTCGCAGGCGCCTCGCCGACAGCCTGCGGCACTCGGTGCGGTTCGCCGACCGCCACACCGGTCTGCTCGCTCGGCAGCCAGCGCAGGGCCTCCTGGACGAAGGGGGCGGCGGCGTCGGGAGATGTGTCGTCGCCGGCTTCGGCGCGGACGGCGTCGGCGGGCAGGTGGGCAGAGCCGAAAGGCAGACGGATGGTGAAGCTGGTGCCCTCACCCTCGGTGGAGTCGGCCGTGATGACACCGCCGTGCAGGCCGACCAGTTCCTTCACCAGCGCCAGACCGATGCCGCTGCCCTCGTTGGAGCGGGAGCGGGCGTTCTCGATGCGGTGGAACCGCTCGAACAGCCGGGGCATCTCCTTGGCCGCCACACCGATCCCGGTGTCCGTGATCCGCACCACGGCCCCGTCGTCCTGGACGCCCACGCTGACCCGGATCGAGCCGTCGAAGGTGAACTTCAGCGCGTTGCTGAGAAGGTTGAGGACCACCTTCTCCCACATGCCGCGATCGATGTAGACCGGCTCAGGCAGGGGTTCGCACTCGACACGGAAGTCCAGGCCGGCGTTCTCGACGGCGGAACGGAACACACTGGCCAGCGCGCCGGTGACCGTGGCCAGGTCGACCGGCTCGTAGCTCGCCTGCATCCGACCCGCCTCGATGCGGGAGAAGTCCAGCAGCGTGTTGACCAGCTTGCCCAGCCGCAGACCGTTGCGGTGTACGGCCTCCAGCTCCTCGCGCACGCGCGGCTGCGCGTCGGCGAGCTGCTCCCGCAGTTCCTGGACCGGCCCCATGATCAAGGTCAGGGGGGTGCGGAACTCGTGGCTGATGTTGGAGAAGAACGTCGTCTTGGCCCGGTCCAGCTCCGCGAGCTCCTCGGCACGGCGCTGCTGTGCCTGATAGCTGCGGGCGCTGGCGACCCCGGCGGCCATGTGTCCGGCGACCAGCTCCAGGAAGCCCTGGTAGTCCTCGTCCAGGGCACAGAAACGGTTCAGACCCGCCACCATGAATCCGTACGGCGCTCCACCCTGCTGCAGCAGGGGCACGACCAGTGCCTGGGTCGGCGCCTTCTCCCAGGCCCCGGTCGGCAGGCCCGTGAACGGCTCGCCGTCCAGGGGCACCAGCACGGACTCGCCCCGAGCCGGGGTGTCGGCGGGCCAGCACGGGGCGGGGTCCGCGGGAAGGATGTCCGCCGCGGCCGGATGAGCGGCCCCGAGCCCGGTGGCCGAGGCGCGACGGGCACTGCCGTCGTCCTGGAACAGATAGGTCAGGGTGAAGGGCAGATCGTACGGGTTACGACTCAGCTGCTCCCCGGCGAAGTCGAGCATCTCCTGCTCGGTGCGGATGACGCTGGGGTCGGAGCCCAGGTCGCGCAGGGTCGCCATCCGGCGATCGCCGATGACCCGCTTGGTGTCCTCGCTGACCACGCACAGCATGCCGACGACAGCGCCGCCGTCATCGCGCAGGGGACTGTAGGAGAAGGTGTGGTAGCTCTCCTCGGTGTAGCCGGAGCGCTCCAGGAACAGCAGCAGCCCCTCGTCCCAGGTGGCCTCACCGCTGTTCAGGACGGTGTCGATCCGAGGGGCGATGTCGTCCCAGATCTCCGACCACACCTGGGCGGAGGGCCGGCCCAGCGCCCAGGGGTACTTCTGGCCGAGGGTGTCGCGCCGGTAGGCCTCGTTGCAGAAGAACGTCAGCTCCGGTCCCCACGCCATCCACATGGCGAACTTCGACGACAACAGAATGCTCACGGCCGTCCGCAGACTCTGCGGCCAGTCCTGCGGCTCTCCCAGCGGCGTCGCCGACCAGTCCACCCGGGCCAGTTCCCGGCCGATGTTCCGGTCGGCCGTGAACACCTCGTCCATAGCAGCCGAGGGAATGGTGAGCTCACCGTCCTCCGAGCGCGTCACAGCAGACACCCCTTCACTTGCCTCAGCCTCTTCATGCGGA
Organism: Streptomyces cyaneofuscatus; assembly: GCF_000718135.1. Taxonomy (GTDB): domain Bacteria; phylum Actinomycetota; class Actinomycetes; order Streptomycetales; family Streptomycetaceae; genus Streptomyces; species Streptomyces cyaneofuscatus. Next base: position 74,279 of record NZ_JOEM01000002.1, read on the forward strand.
GTACCGCCCGAGGCTGCTCCACAGCGCCGCCGACCGGCAAACACCTCAACCATCTACCCCGCGGAGAACACCCGGCGCTCTCCCACCGCCCGAAGATCCGCCGGCGCATTACGTAGGATAAGACAACCGCGTCCGGTGCGGATGCCACGGTAGGCAGCACCTGGCGGAAGCCCGCACGGCGGCGGCGCGGTTCGCAGAGTGGAGCGGGCGCACGTGCGATTCGCGCGCGGCCGGGATCGACGGTCCGGGTCAGCCCCGCCGTACCCGCCCCGCGATCCGCCGCCCCAGGCGGCCCAGCGCGCGGGACCGGTTCCAGTCGCGGAAGGCGTTCGCCCGGCCGCTGCTGCCCGTGCGGCCCACCGTCTCCTCCACCTCCGCCACGGCCTCCGCCGTCATGCCGCGCACCGCTGGGCGCAGCACCTCGTCCAGGAGGGCGGCGGCCGTCGTCGTCCAGGCGGTGCCCGCGTGGGGGTGGGCGGTCCAGTTGGTGAAGCAGTCGGCCGCGTAGGCGGGGTTGGTGCGGAGGCGGGTGCGGGTCGGTTCGGTGCGGGCCGCGCGGTCGTAGGCGGCGATCAGGTCGGCGTCGTCGCTCCGGACGAACGCGTACAGCTCGGCGCCCGGGCGGTCCGGGGCCAGGAGGCGTTCGGTCAGGGCCGTGAACGCCCGCTCCTGAATTGCTGGTTCGAGGGGTGCGGCCCGGTCGCGCAGGGTACGGACCTGCTCCGTCCAGCCGGGCTCCGGTGCGCCCGAGCGCAGGTCGCGGCAGAGTTCGAGGAGCTGGAGCGCGGCCCGCTCCCGGCCGCCGATCTCCTGCGGGAAGGCCCGCAGTAGGTCGTGGGCGAGCGCGGTGCCGTCCTCCGTGTCCGCCGGGGCGCCGAGCGCCGCGTCCACCAGGCGGGCCCACGTCCCCGCCGCCCGGTGCGCGTCCGAGGTCGCCGCCTCCAGCAGCAGCCGGGCCTCCTCGACCGTGGGCGCCCGGTCCTCCCAGACCAGGCCCACCGCCGTACGCAGGACCAGGGGCTCGGCGAAGGGGGAGAGACCGGCCGCCCGCAGGACCCGGTGCCAGACAGCCGACCGGTCCCGGCCGAGCGTCGTCATCGCGCCCGGCGCCTCGGCGCACATCCGCAGGTGCGGCAGGGCCTGCGTCCCGGTGAACGGCAGCGCCACCCGCTCCAGGAACCGGGCCACCGCCCCCGGGTCCTCCGGCGCGATCCGGTCCAGCGCCCCCAGCAACGCCGTCCGTACGTCGAACTGCTCGTCCAGCAACTCCAGAAGCGCCGGGGCGAAGGCAGGTGTTCCCTCGGACCCGTCCGCCTCCGTCAGGATCGTCCGGGCCAGCCGCGCGACGACCTCCGGCAGCACCTCCGTACCATTCACACCCAACAGCCGCGCCACGCGCAGCAGTTGTACGGTCCGGGCCACCGGGCGCCCACCGCCCGCACCGCTCTCCAGCTCCGTCAGGATCTCCGGGCCCAGCACCCCCGCGATCGCCTCCCCCTCCGGGCCCACGAACGCGTCCCGGCGCGGCAGTTCCAGCGAACCGTTGCCGCCCCGCACCGCCTCCGTCACCAGCATCGCGGCGAGCGGCGCGGTGACCGAGGCCGGGCACCGCCCGTCCAGCGCGCCGAACAGCCGCCCCACCGCGTCGAATTCGGAGCCCGTACGGTCATCGATCCCCGGCGACGTCAGCGCCTCCACCAACTGGCCGGTCCGCTTCGCGTCCACCGCGTACGGCCGCTCCGCCGCCCAGCCGGCCGCAGCCGCACGCTCCTCGGGCCCCAGCGCGACCCCCGAGCACAGGGCGATCACCGCCAACGGCCCGGCGGCGAACGGGTCCCCGGGCAGCCCGCGCGCCTCCTCGAACAGCTCCGGCGCCCGGCTCCGCCACACCCGCGCCGCCGTCCGCGCCCACGCGTCCGCCGTACCGTCCACCGGGGGCCGGTCCGCGCACACATGGACCCGCAGCCCCGCCTCCCGCGCCGCCGCCGCGTCCTCGGGCGGCGCGCCCACCACCCGCAGCGCCGAACTCCCCGGCCGCCGCGTGTACGTGGTGAACGTCAGCCGCTCCACGCTCCCCCTCGGCAGGGTCACCGCCGCCAGCCCCAGCCAGCGCGCCACATCCGCGCTCTGCCTCTCCACCAGGACCACCGGCCCGCCCGCCGGGGCCTCCTCCTCGCTCGCCCGGCGCAGATCGGCGAGGACGGCCGCCAGCCACGGGCCGCGCGACACGGCGAAGTCGTCGAGCCCCTCCCGTACGGGCGCGGGGCCCGGCGGCAGCAGGCCGAGCGGGTCGGACAGCGCACCGCCGCCGACCGGCGTCGCGGACACCCAGTGCGGCGAGCGCCACGCCTCCACCGGCAGCCGGTCGCCGGGCAGCGGGACGCCCGGGGGCAGGTGCACCGCGTGCGTGTGGAACCGGACCGGTGCCGTGCCGTCGCCGCGCGCCGGAGCCGTACGGCCGACCACACGGCTGCCGTCGGACAGCACCGCGTACGTGAACGCCTGCGGCAGTGAGCGGAGTTCGGCGTCGGCGGGGCGGTGCGAGGCTCCGTCGGGCAGCGCGTAGCCGATCAGCGGCTCCAGCTCCGCGAGCAGCGCCGCCGACACCCCCGGCCCGACCGCCGTGAACCGGCCCGCCGCCTCCTCGTCCCCCGGCGCGGCGGAGATGTGGTGCACCTGTGCAAGGCTCAATTGTCGGCCCTCTTCGTCCTGCCGCGACCGGGTCCCCGCTCCACCCACACGCGACCGGGTCGGGGGAGGAGTCCGCGGCCGCGGGGGCGACGTTATCAAGGACGGGGGCGGTATCCCTACGCTGCGTCAGGTCCTGGCCTCAGGGCCGTTCCCGGACCCGTGAGCGGCCGTTGTGTAGAAGACTGTGGGGGGTGCGCCGGCCCGGGCGCACCGGAAGGGGGGAAGCGATGCGGCAGGTGCCCAATCTGCCCACGTACGACAAGGACGCGACCACCAGGCTGCTCTGCTCGTCGGTGCACCTGGACGACGCGTTCGCCCGGTACGCGCACCAGGAGCTCTCGGGGGACCGCCTCACCGCGCCCGGCCTGCCGCTCGGCGTGAACCTGCTGGCCCTGGCCCGCCACGCGAGCCGCGCGACCGGGCGGACCGACCTCCGCGACCGCAGGCTGGCCTGGCTCTGCGCGGTGTGGTGGCTGGCCGTGCTGAGCGTGATCGGCGGCCTGGTGAGCGGTGCGCCCGGCCTCGCGGAGGCGGCCGTCGCCGTGCTGCTGCTCGTGCTCGGCTGCGCCTGGTGGCTGATGCACCGGGCCGAGGCGCAGGCCCGCGCCGACGCCCTCGCCGTGCGCGACTCCGCCGCCCGTCCCCAGGATCTCGCGCCCGAGGTGGCCGACGAGGCCGAACGGCGGCTGCGCGGGATGCGGCGCCCGAACATGGTGCCGTACACCCAGAGCGCGGAGCGGCAGAACCCGTTCGTCGGCAGCGGGGACAAGATCAAGGAGACGGTCTGGCAGCCGATCGACATCAGCCGCCCCGCCGACGCGCCCGGCGGCGGCAAGGCGACCCTGGTCCCCTTCGACGCCGTCGACCTCCACACGTACCTGGCAAGGGAGTTGGGGAACCTCGCCGGTCTCGAAGGGCTGCGTGCGCAGAACCGGCTCTACGTGCTCGGCCCCCAGGTCTTCTACCTCGGCGACGACGTGCTGCCCGACCGGCTGCGGCCCCCCAACAGCGAGATCCCGCCGCCGCTGGTCAAGGCGGGACTGCTGAAGCCGGGCGCCGGGATGCGGACCTACCTCAGCCTGGAGCGGGTCGGCGAGGGCGGCCGGGTCATCGTCTCGATGCACCTGCGGGCCCGGCTCCAGCACCCCAGCCTCTCCTGGGAGGTCGCCGCCTACTGCATCCCGCCGCTGCACGCCCGCTACTACGGCGCGGACTACATCCCGCGCGACGGGTTCGACCGCTGGTGGAGCCTGGTCCGGTTCGCCACCTCGCACACCTGGTCCGGGCTGACCGGCGCCCCCGGGCGGATCGGGCGCCGCAACGCCGAGCACAAGCGGCGCGCCCGCGAGCTGGAGAAGGCGCGCAAGGAGATCACCAAGAAGCACGCGCTGTACGACTACGGCACCACGGACAGCCTGCGGGAACGGGTCGCCTCCTGGGACCAGTTGGGCCACTCCGAGCGCACCGACTCGCAGGACTTCCTGCACCGGCTCCAGCAGGGCGTGCTCATCGCCACCGAGCGGTTCCTGAAGGACCACAACGTGGACACCAGCTCCTTCGACCAGGCCCAGCAGGTCATCAACACCCAGACGTACAACATCTCCGGCGACATCACCGGACCCGCCAACATCGGCAACAACGGCCAGATCTCCGCCGCCTACGGGCAGGGAGCCCAGGCCCCGGCGGCCGCCGGCGGCCCCACTCCCTGAGCCCGCACCCACCGATCACCAGGAGCGACATGAGCACGTACAACTTCCATGGCGACATCTCCGGCCCGAGCAACTTCGGCGACCACGGAAAGATCGAGGTCACCTACGGCACACCCCCGGCCGAGGCGCTGAAGCTGGCCGCCGACCTCGTCCAGCTCGTCCGCCAGGAGGCGTCGCGGCCGGAGCTCGCGGCGCAGGCGGAGATCGTGCGCGGCGAGCTGGTCCGGGCGGGGGAGGAGGGGCGCCCCGCCGACCAGGGCCGGATCCGGCAGGCCCTGGAGACGCTGACGGTGGGGCTCGCGGCGGGCAGCGGCGGAATCGCCCTCGCCCAGGAGATCGGCCGGCTGGTCGGGCTCTGAAGATGGCACCTTCCGAGATGACACCTACCGATGTCGACGCCGATGTGGCGGTCGCGATAGCCGGGGCGCGGGCCGGCGCCGAGGTGGTCCGCAGCCTGTACGGGCGGCGGCTCACCCGTATCGACAAGGGCGCGGGGGACTTCGCCACCACCGCCGATGTGGAGGCCGAGAAGGCGATCCTCGACGTCCTCCGCGCCGCCCGGCCCGGTGACGCCGTGCTGGGCGAGGAGGGCGGGCAGCAGGGGGCCGGTCCCGCCGAGGCCGTACGCCAGTGGCTCGTGGACCCCCTGTGCGGCACGCTGAACTACGCCGTCGGCAACTTGCTGGTCGCCGTCAACGTGGCGCTGCGCGACGGGGCGGCGGCGGTCGCCGACCCGTTCGGCGGCGAGGTCTACTTCACCGACGGGGAGACCGCCCACGTGCGGCAGGACGGGGCCGGTGACGCGCTGCTGGCGCCCACCTCCGCCACCCGGCTGGTGGACGTCAACCTGGATCCGCCGTTCCCGAGCGCGCCGGGGTTCCGGGCCGTGGAGCTCCTGGCCCGCCCCGGGTTCGCCGAGCACTTCCGTCCGCGCGTCGTCTCCACGACCCTGGCGCTGGCCTGGGTCGCCGCCGGGAAGCGCGCCGCCTACGTCACCGACGGCGGCGACCTCTCCGGGAGCGTGCACTTCGCCGCCGGTATCGCCCTGTGCCGGGCGGCCGGGTGCGTCGTCACCGGGGTCGATGGCGCCCGCGTCGGTGAGGGCCACGGGCTGGTGGCCGCCGCCGACGAGGAGACCCACGGGCTGCTGATGTCGCTGATCCGCGGCGGCTTCCGCGTCGGCTGAAGTCCGGTCGCCCCGCGCCTACTTGGCGTGGACCGCCGCCTGCGCCCCGCCCAGGTCGAGCCGCAGGCCCGCCCGGAGCGGGACCGTCTGGCCCGGGGCGATCTCCTGCGAGGTGCCGTCCGAGCGCGTCCCCGTCCAGCTCGTCGACGACCGGTTCGCCAGCCCGAACTTACCCGGCCTGCTGGGGTGTTCGGTCAGCTCGGCCACCAGTGTGGCGTCGCTGTAGTCGTGCCGGGACGGCTCCGGCGCCAGGTGGTGCTCGTGCACCCGGGCGTCCCGGCGCAGCCGGACATGGCGCTCGGAGCGGGGCAGGGGCGTGATGATGCTCAGCCGGGGCGGCAGGATCAGGGAGCTGCCGCAGGACCAGCACATCCCCGCCGTGGTCGCGGCGGGCTGCGTCATGTTCTGGCGGCCGCAGTCGGCGCAGTCCACGATGGCGTCCAGGACCGAGCGCAGCGCGTCACGCCACTGCGACTCCCGCACCCGGGCGGTCGGCTGGTGCAGGCCCACGGTGAAGTTGTGCGTGAAGAGGTCCTGGAGTGCCGGGGGAGCCGCCGCCCAGGTGTGCAGGACGGTGGACTGCTCGACGGGGTCGGGGGCGTTCGCCTGGTCGGCGGGGTCGAAGACGAACAGCGGCTGCTTCCCGTACAGCCGCTTCTCCGCCGCCTCGTCCAGGCAGTGGATCTCCAACTCCCGCTTTCCCTTCAGCGGGTGATGGTTCATCAGCAGCATGAACAGCAGCACCGACAGCGAGTGGAGGTCGGACTGGGTGCCCGGCCGGGCACCCGACTCGCCGCGCACCAGCTCGGGCGCCATGAACTCCATGGTCCCCGAGATGCCGGTGGTGTCCCCCTCGACCACGGCGTTGTCGTTGTCGCAGACCAGGACGTCACCGGTGGCCGGGTCGAAGAAGATGTTGCCCCAGGAGATGTCCCGGTAGGCGATCCCCCGCGAGTGCAAGGCCTGGTAGGCCTCCACCGTGTAGAGCGCGGCGGTCAGCAGAGCGCGCGGTGTGGTCCGCAGCCTGCGCCGGAAGAGGTCGGGCAGCCCCTTGAACCGGTCCGGCCGCAGATCCATCAGATAGCCGAACGCGCCGCCCGTACCGGACGGCACGTACGCCGTCGGCCACAGGAACCGGTCGTCGTCGAAGTCCCGGTCGACCAACTCCCGTACGATGTCGGACTGCTCGGGCGTCGCACAGGACGGGTAGTACCACTTCAGGGCGCGCTCGCCGGACGCGGTCGCCACCCGGTACACCTCCCCCTGACCGCCGGCCCCGAGCATGTCGATGACGCGGACGGACTCCCCGTCGTCAGCGGTGAGGAGCGTTCCTCCGTCGAGCATGCCGGTCATGCGTCACTCCGTGGTCTGTCTGCCGCGGCGCCGTGGTCCGCCGCGTCGGGGCCGGGTCGCCGGGCGGCGACCAGGGTCGTGTCGTCGCCGGAGTAGCGGGCCGCCTCGGCCAGCCACCCGGGCAGGGCGTCGCGTACGTCGTCGGGGCCGCCGTCCTTCGCGAGGCGCTGGTCGAGCCCGGTCATGAACTGGGCGAAGCCCTCGTCGGAGGCGAAGCTCTTGGAGAGGCCGTCGGTGGACAGGGCGACCAGCCGCGGGGTGCGGTCGCGCGCGACGACCGGCGCCCAGTGCACCCGGACCATCTTCCAGGCCTGCCGGCTGCACAGGGACTCCGTCTCGTCGCCGAGATCCGCCTCCACCGGGGCCAGCGGCAGCGCGATCGCCCCGTCGGCGTCGATCACCGTCAGCTCACCGTCGCCGAGCTGCCAGGCCGCGAACATCTGCGGGGTGAGCACCGCACCGACCAGCGTCGCCCCGTACAGCAGGAGCTTCTGGCCCTTGTGCGGAGGCTCGGCCGCCGGGTTCACCGTCTCCGGGTAGCGGTCCCAGTGGGCGAGCACCTGCTCCTGCCAGGCGGCCACCAGCTGCCGGGGCAGCTCGTTGCGCGCGTAGTTCATCAGCCAGCTCAGGCTGTGCGTCGCCCCGTCCGGGCCCTCGGAGCGGGCCAGTTCGGCGAACCTGCGGGCCTCGACGGCGAACAGGTCGACCGCGCACCGTGCCCCGATATGGCTGCGGGCGTGCGCCGCCGAGCCGTGGCCGTCCGCCACCGAGAGGATCAGCGGATCGCCCTGCGACCCGGACCCCTCGGCGACGTACCAGTCCTGGTTGATCTGCTTGTTGACTCCCTGCACGCTGTGTTCGAGCGTCTCCCACAGCGGCCGCTCAGGAGCGCTCACCAGACGTCGTCATCGTCGTCGTCCAACTGCGGCGGCGCATAAGGCGGTTGCTTCACCGTGGCGTCGGTGGGGGCCGCCACCGGCTGGGACGCGGCCTTGACCGCGGCGGTCGAGGCCCAGCGGATCGCCGCCGCCAGCTGCTTGGGGCTGTTGGCGTCGAGCGGCTGGAGTTCGGGGTTGCCCAGGAACTCCTGGAGCACGCTGCGGTCCGCGTCCGCCCCGATCGCGATGGCCACCCGCACGGCCTTCTTGCCCCACGGGGTGGCGTCCAGCGCCCGCAGGCCCGACTTCCAGTCGTCCGTGGGCACCCCGTCGGAGACCAGGGCCAGCACCGGCTTCAGGGCCCGCTGCGGCATCGGCGGGGTCTGGAACTCCCGGGAGACCACCTCCAGCGCCTCACCCAGGTTGGTCATGCCGTCGACCTGGACGTCCTGCCAGGTGAAGTCGTCGACCGGCACCGGGTCCTTGTGGTGCCACCGCGCCTCCGTGGAGAACGTCAGCGTCCGCAGCAGGAGTTGGGCCGCCGGGTTGTCGTGGGCCACCGACCGCATCTCGGGAACGGCTTCCCGGATCGCGTAGTTGAGCTGTCCGATCTTCTCGCCCTGCATGGAATAGGAGCAGTCCAGCAGCCAGATGAAGTGGACCGGCCGGTTCGCCATGGGACCGCCGGGGATGTCACTCACTCGAAGCCCTCCTTGTGGTGGTGTGTGATGCGTGGTGCTGTCGTGGAGACGGGCGGTGCTGTCATTCGCTCTGCCATTCGGTCAGCAGCTCTCCGAGGTGGGTCAGCCCCCAGGCCAGGAGCCCGGCGAGCGTGAGCACGGCGGCGATGACGAACAGGGTGAGGAGCAGCCGACGTCCTCGCGCGATGTTCGGTGTGACGACCGGCATGGGCGTGGACCGTCCCTCTCTTCTCGGACGTGACCGACCTTAACGATCACGTCAGGCTCCGTCAGCGGGTTGAACGATCTTGTACGGGGGCGTCGCGCGGGCCGGGCACCGACGGGGCCGCCCGGCCTGTGGACGCCTCCTCGGAAGAGCCCTCGGAGAGCAGCTTGCCGACCCGCAGGCCCGTGCGGGCCAGAATCCACAACACCGCCTCTGCCGCCCGCTGCTGCTCGCTCACCAGGGGGCCCGTACCGGTGGCCGCGTAGGCGCTGAGCGCCCAGTACCGCCGGGTCCGGAACCGGTGCCCCAGGTCCCGTACGAGCGGGTCCAGGCCGATCGTGGCCAGCCAGGGGCCGATCCCCGTCGCGGGGACCCGCAGGCGCTCGATCCGGTCGAGCACATCCCGCTTGGTGACCACCACCGCCAGCGGCAGCCGGCCGCGCCGTCGCCGTCCGGCCAGCGCCGAGAGCTCGCCGGTGAACGTCTGGTACGTCTGCCAGGGCCCCGGCTCCGAGGGGTTGGCCGCCCGCGCCAGCTCCTCCTCGGCGGCCGTGAGGGACCGCCGCACCTGGGGCTCGGCCAGCACGTCGACGACCAGGACCACCCCGTCCGCGTGGGCCAGATACTCCTGGCGGCGGGTGGAGTCCACGTCGTACAGGGACTCGCCCATCGGGTCGTAGAGGTAGACCAGCCGGTGCCTGCGGCGGTGGGTGACCCGCAGCATCAGGGCCCGTGGCTGGCCGCCCTGGGTTTTGCGCACCCAACCGTCCTGCTTGAGCTGCCCGTTGAGGTCCACGACGTCCCGCCGGTCGTCGTCCGTCGCGAAGGTGACCTTCAGCGCGCTCCGCCCGGCCGTCGCGTGCAGCCCGGTGACCGCCGCCGCCATCAGCATCGTCTTGCCCGACGAGGTCCCGCCGATCACCGGCACGTGCACGATCCGCAGCCGGCCGATCCCGGCCGGGAGCGACCGGTCGCAGTGCGGGCACTCGACCGCGAGCCGGTCGCGGCCGGCCAGGGAGACGGTGGTGAGCCGGCGCCCGCACGCGCAGACGTGCCACAACGCGCCGAACCGGCCCGGACGCAGCTCCCGGTGGGCCCGGCTGCAGCCCGGGCAGCGGTGCACGGCGAGCGGGAACGCCCGATAGCAGCCCGGATAGGGGCAGTTCATCCGGACCCGCCGCACCAGCGCCCCGGCCCGGTCCGCCCCGCGCAGGACGGCGACCCCGGCCACCGCGGCCAGCCACACCAGGGCCACCAGCAGCCACATCACGAGGTGGACCAGCACCAGGACCGCCGAGGCGAGGAGCGCCCCGGTGATCGCCCCGAGCGCGGTGCCCGGGGCCAGGAGGCGGACGACGAAGCGGGCGATCCAGTGGTCGAAGCGGTAGCCGGTGGAGGGCTGGCGCCCGGTGAACATGCGGCGGGCGGTGACCGCCATCCAGCGGCCCAGCAGCCGGTGCCGTACGGCCGAGGCGGCGGCGCGGGTGGAGGAGTACGCGTCCACCCACATCAGCTGCGACCAGTACGCGCGCTGCGCGGGCTCGGTCCCGACGGGCGGGATACGGGGGTCGGGCGTGCCGGGCGTCCGGGGACGGAGCGCCTGCGCGGAGGCGCGGAGCGCCAGCGCGAGGAACTCCCAGAACGCGCGGAACAGGCACACGCCCGCCCAGACGGCCACCGTCAGCCAGACCGCCGCCGAGAGAAGCCCGCTCATCGGACGCCCCCGTCCCGGTACCGGTCGTCGGAGCCGGAGCCGGAGCCGGAGCCGGAGCCGGAGCCGTAACCGGAATCGGAGCCGGCGCCTCGGCGGCGGGGTGAGCCCTTGCCCGGGCGGCTGTCCCGGCCGCCGAACCGGAGCCCGAGCCGGCTCAGCGCCCCCGGCCGGTTCCAGGCGCGGAAGTCCTCCGCGTGCCGCGCGCCCCGCTTGGCGAGGGCCGCTTCGACGGCGGCCAGGTCCTCGGCGGCCAGCGCCCGGGCGGCCGGCCGCAGCACCCCGTCCAGCAACGCACCGCGCACCTTGCCCCAGGCCCCGCCCGCCTGGGGATGGGCGTTCCAGTCGACGAACCGGTCCGCGAAGTAGCGCGGTTCGCGCAGGAGTCGACCATGGATCGCGTCCTCGCGGGCGGCCCGCTCGTAGGCCGCGCAGAGGTCGGCGTCACGGCTGCGGATCAGGTCGTCCAGCTCGCGGCCCGCCCCGGGGTCGGTCAGCAGCCACCGGGCGATGCGGCCGCAGACGTGCTCCAGCACCGTCGGGTTCACCGGTTCGGCGGCCCGGCGCAGGCCGAGGTACCGGTCGACCCAACCGGGTCCCGCGCCGCCCGCCCGCAGGTCGCGCGCGAACTCCAGCAGCAGGAGGGCCGCCCGGTCGTGGGGCCGCAGCTCCCTGGAGAAGGCCGCGAGGAGCTCGTGGGCGAGCTCGTCCGCGTGCGGGTCTCCCGGCCTGCCGTTCAGCGCCGCCGTGACCAGGAAGGGCCAGGTCTCCGCCGGGCGGTGGACGTCGGCCCCGGTCTCGGCGAGGACGTACCGGGCCTCCTCCGGCGTCGGTGTGTCGGAGCCCCACACGAGGCGGAAGGCGACGCGCAGGAGCGGCGGATGCGCGAAGACGGAGACCCCTGCCGCCTCCAGGACGGCACGCAGCTCACCGTTCCGGTCGCCGCCCCCGCCCCCGGCCGGGCCACGGGCCTTCCAGCCGCACATGCGCAGATACGGCAGCGCCTCCCGGCTCTCCAGCTCCACCGGAGCGCGCTCCAGCAGCACGGTGACCGAGGCGGGACCGGCCAGGGCCGCCGCGTCCAGTTCCCGCAGCAGGGCGGTGTGCAGGTCGGGCCGGTCCGCCAGTGTCTCGTGGAGCTCACCTCCGTACGCGGCCGGATCGGCCAGCAGCGCGGCCGCCAGCCGGTGCGCGAGCGGGGCGACGAGGTCGGAGCAGTCCACCGCGAGCAGACCGGCCACCCGCAGCAGCCGCAGCGGACGCGCGAAGCCGCCCGCCGGGTCCGCGATCCCGGCCCGCAGCTCCGGGCCCAGCTCGGCCGCCAGCTGCCGGGCCACCTCGTCGGTCAGGGCGCCAGGATCCGGCGGACGTACCGGTTCGTCCGAGCGGACTGCGGAGGTGAGCAGCCGTGCGGCGAGCGGGGCGGCGGTCTCCGGCCGCAGGTTCGCACCGACCCGGGCGAACAGCTCGGCCAGGGCGGCGGTCTCGGCCGCCGGTACCGCCGCCTCCTGCCGGGGCGCCGCCAAGGTCTGTACGAGCCCGTCCAGCTCCTGCTCGTCCAGCTCGGCGGGGTGTTCGCACGCCCACAGGGCCGCCGCCGTGCGGTGCGACGACGGCAGGTCGATCCCGGCGCACAGGGCGAGGGCGGAGGGGGGTCCCGCCGTGAAGGGCTCTCCGGGGAGGCGGTGGGCGTGCTGGAAGAGTTCGAAGGCACCGGCCGACCAGATCCGGGCGGCGGCCACCGCCCAGGGAGCCGGTTCCGATCCGTCGGGGCCGGGCGCCGGCCCGTCCGGGGCGGGCGGCGGGGCGGAACAGTCGTGGACCCGGTAGCGGCGCCCCGAACCGGCGAGCCCGTGCGCGTCGTCCGGCAGCACGCCGACGATCCGCTGCCCGGCGAGGTGCGGGCGCCGGGTGTACGTGGTGAACGTCAGCCGGTGGGCGGCCTCGCGGGGGAGCGCGGCGCTCGCCAGGGCCACCCAGCGGGCCACATCGGCGCTGTCCCGCTCCACGAGGACGACCTGCGGCGCGGTCTCGTCCTCGGCCTGGCGCTGGAGGTCGGTGAAGACGGCGGCGAGCCAGGGGGCCCGGGAGGCGGCGAAGGCGATCAGTCCGGCCGGGTCCAGCAGGGTGGAGGGCGGCAGTGCGGCCAGGGCCGGCGGGGCCCCTCCCTCCGGGGTGGCGGCGGCCCATCCGGGGGACTCCCACGCGCTGACGGGCAGCGCCCCGTCCGGGAGTTGCCGCCCCGGGGCCAGGTGCACGGCGTGGGCGTGGAAGTTGCCCCAGCGGCCGCTGTAGTCGGCGCCCGTGTAGACCGTACGGGCCAGCAGCCGGCTGCCGTCGGACAGCTCGCTGTAGCTGAACGCCCTGGGGAGCGCTTCGAGTTCGGTGGCGGAGGGGCGCGAGGGGGCGTTGCGTGGCGGCTCGTAGCCGATGAGCTGCTCGGCCTCCCGAAGCACCGACTGCGGCAGCCCCGGGGTGAGCGCGGTGAAGCGGAACCCCGAGCCGTCCGGGCCGGGCGGCGCCGAGGTGTAGTGCAGCTGTCCCAGGCTCATGCGTCGGCCTTCCCCGTACGGTTCTCCTTCTGGCCCTCCGGCCGGCTCTTGCGCACCGGGACCAGACCGCGCCGCCCCAGCAGCCACAGCAGCGGATCCTCCACCCGCAGCGGTTGCGGACCCGACTTCGGGGCGTCGGCCGGTGCGTCGGCGGGCGGCGGTGCGCCCAGCGCCGAGAGACCGAAGTACGACAGCTCGGCGAAGTCGTTCTCCAACTGGCGGCAGAGCACCCCGGAGTCCCAGTCGCTCAGCAGGGACCGCAACTCCTCGTGCACGGCGAGCCGGTCGTCGTCGTCCAGTTCGCCGCCGGTGTGGGTGGCGTTGCGCAGCAGCGGCGAGTGCGCCCCCAACAGCGCCCGCAGCGCGTCCGTCTTCGTCACGGCGACGGCCATCGGCGTGGTGACCCGGCCCCGCGACACGCTCCGTCCGTGGGAGCGGAGTTGGGCGGCGAGGTCGGAGGCGATCTGCTGCGGTGACGTCTCGACGGCGGGCAGCGGCGGACCGTCGGCGGACGCGCTGCGGTCGCGTACCGAACCCATCTGGAGCGGGTCGACGAGCAGGATGATCCCGTCGGCGGCGGCCAGGTACTGGGTGTAACGGGCCATCGCCTCCGCGCTCTTGAGGTCCTCGCCCGCCGCGTCGAAGAAGACCAGCGTGGTGTGCCTGCTGCCCTTGGCGTACCTGCCCCGGCGCGGCACGCTCAGCCGGTAGAGCAGCGGGTCGTTGAAGCCCATGGCGGCCGGACGCGTCGTGTCCGGGAGCCGCAGCCGCTCGTACAGGTCCTCCTCCATCTCCCGGTCCCGGCGCTGGGTCTCGGCCCCCATCGCGGGCAGCGAGATGTTGTACTCCCGGCCCACCCGGCCGCGCAGTTCGTTGACGAGCACCGACACATAGGTGCTCTTGCCGGAGGCCTTGGCGCCGACGAGGGCGATGATGCGGCTGTCCTGGTCGCAGTACTCGCTGGGGAAGTCGTTGTGGCAGCCGCGGCAGACCCGTACCGAGGTGGCCACCCCGCACCGGGGGCACGGCTGGCGGGCGGAGGTGCCTCGCAGGGACGAGAGGGTGCGGGGCGCGGGGAAGACCGGCCCGCGCAGCCGCCGGGAGGGCGGCAGGCTCGGACCCATGAAGTCGGCCCATACGTCGTCGGGTTCGGCGTCGCACGGGGTGCCGCCGCGTACCCCGGTGGCCATCATCAGACAGCGGTAGGGCAGGCGCGCGGCCGGTGCGCGGTCGAAGCAGTAGGGACAGATGACGGTCGTCATGTCAGCGCACCACCAGGGTCGTGGGAGAGGGTTCGTCGAGGCGTACGTCGGCGGCCCCTTCGCCGAGGAGGAAACCGCGCAGGGCGTACGGGGGCCGGAGGCCGGAGGGCACGGGCAGCTCGACGGGGCTGCCGGGGGTCAGGGTGGATCCGCCGACGCGGAGCAGGGTCGTGCCGTCCGTGGGGGTGCGCGGCCGGACCGGATCCCGGCCGTTGCCCGACCGGGCCACGAGAACGAACTCCGGTAGATCGGCCGGGACTTCCCCCGGGCAGGACAGGGTGACCCGCAGCAGCGAGGGCCCCCGGCGCAGCGCCCGGCGGGCACCGGGAACGATGCGGTAGCTGACGGCGATGTCCGCGGGCACCCGGACCGCGCCGCCCGGCGGCGGGACGACCACCGCGTCCGGCGTCCGGGGTGCGGCGGAAAGGGTGACCGAGAACGCGGAGGGCGCCACGTCCACGTACAGCCCTTCCCGTACGTAGGTGCTGCGGGCCACCACCCGGTGCACGGTGCTCGCCCCGTCCTGCTCCACGGTGGCCGCGACCTCGCCCGCCTCCGCCGGCCAGTCGAACGTGACGCGGGCCCGGCCCCCGCCCACCCGCTCCACCCGGGCCCCGGCCACGGCGGGCGGGCACTCGACGACGAGGCCCGGCCCCGCCACCGCTCGCGGGCCGAGCACGGCCAGGGCGGACACCCGGGTGACCGAGCCCGGGGGCGGCACCAGGCCGCCGCCCGACCCGGCAGCCCAGGGCAGCGGGGCGGGCCAGGGCCGTGCCGGGTCGTCGGTCAGCTCGGCCCCCGGCTCCGGCGGGCAGGCCGGCCAGGCGACCAGGCGTACGTCGGCGTCGTCCCCGCCGCTCCAGGAGAACCGGACGGCCCCGTGGACGGCCGTGGCGTCGAGCCGGTCCACCGGGGTGGGCCAGGGATCGACGGAGACGGGGTGCTCCGCGCCGGCCGACTCGATGACGGCCCCGTCCGGCGACCGGTAGCGGCAGCGGACGCGGAGCACGTACGCGCCGACGCCCAGCCCGGTCGCGGTCAGCGCCCCCGTACGCACCTCGGCACCGCCCACCGGGCCTGCGGGGCCCACGAGTTGGGCCCGTACGCCCAGCGCGCCCGACGGCTCGGTCCAGGTGGCCTCGATGCGGCCCCGGCCGGTGGTGGACCGCAGCCCCGACACGTCCGGGGCGACGAGCAGCACGTCCGAGACGACGGGCGGGCCGTCGATCCTGCCGTCCCGCAGGGGCAGGGCGGCGTAGCGGACCTCCTGGCCGAACGGGGGGCTGGGGTCCACCCAGCCGCCCGCAGGGGAGAGGTCCGTGATCTCGGTGATCCCGGTGGGGCCGCCCGGCACCCGGGTCAGCCGGACGACCCGCCGGCCGTTCGCCGCGTCGGCGGCCGGGGACGCGGGGGAGAGCGCCACGGTCACGGCCTCGGGCGCGGGAAGGACGGTCAGCACCTCACGGGGCCGGGCGCCCTCGTCGTACACCGCCGCCGGACCGGGCTTCTCGCCGCCGCCCGCCGGACCGGGCTTCTCGCCGCCAGCCGCCGGACCGGCACCCACACCCGCGCCGCCCCCCGCCCGATGCAGCCGCACCAGGCCGAGCAGGGCGCAGGGGCAGTCCGAGGCCAGGCGGGCGGCCCGGAGCATGCAGTCCTCGGCCGCCCGCGCATCGCCCGCCTTCTCGGCCTCCCGCGCCGCGTCGAGGGCGTCGTCGGCCTCCTTCACCCGCTCGGCGATCTCCGCCAGCCGCCGGCGCAGCAGCGCGTCGCCCCCGCCGCCCGCCGGAAGCAGGGCCGCAAGACCGGCGGCGCGCCGCACCTTCCCGTCGGCCCACGCGTCCGCCAACTCCTCCACCGCACGCCGCTGTTCCGCGTCCAGCCGGAGGTGGGCGGCGGCCACGCGGACGAGGGGGCCCGCCTCCTGCGGACAGACCCCGAGCGCGACGGCGGTCGCGGGGTCGGCGCCCTGCGGGTGGGCCTGGAGGAGTTCGACGAGCTGGTAGAGAAGGATGCGGCGCAGGGCGGCGGGGTCCTGGAGCTGCACCGCCTCCAGCTGGGCGAGGAGCGGCCCGTACGCTCCGCCGCGCGCGGCGCCCAGCTGACGCAGCCGGTCGGCACCGATGTGCTGCCGGCGGCGCGCGCCGCCCTCCTCGAAGACTCCGTCGAGCACCCCCAGCACCCGTCCGCGCTCGACCAGCGCGTCGCCGATGTGCCTTAACCCCAGGGCCCGTTGCCGAGCGACCAGCCGGCCGTACCCCGGGACGAGCGGGGAGAGCGGCAGACCGCGCAGGGCGCGGCGCAGCCCAAGGTTGTGCCCGAACTCCAGCCCCACCGTGCGCCCCCGTGCTCACCACTCGTGCTCCCACCACCCATCCCAGCAGATCCGGGGCCTGCGCGACGGCGTTTCGCCATGTTGCGGCCCGAGCGAGACCGGCAAGGGGGCGGCGGCCCGAAGCGGCCGCCGCCCCCTCATGGCCCTCGCCCCCCTACGTCAGCGGCTCCACCCACACATTCCGGTAGCGGATCTTGCTGCCGTGGTCCTGGAGCTTGATCGCCCCCGCCGTCGCGGCCTCGGCCGCTCCGCCGCCGGTCGGGCCGTCGACCGCCACGTCGTCGTGGACGGTGACGCCGTTCCAGACGACGCTGATCCTCGCGTCCTCCGTCTTGTTGCCGGAGGAGTCGAAGCGGGCGGCGCGGAAGGTGATGTCGTACGTCTGCCAGGTCTCCGGCGCGGTGGCCGCGTTCACGTCCGGGGCCTTCTTCGTGTAGATCGCCCCGGCCTCGTTGTCGGCGAGCGTGTCGTCACCGTACGAGTCCAGGATCTGCACCTCGTACCGCTCCTGGAGGTAGACCCCGCTGTTGGCCCGGTCCTGGCCGGTCACGTCCGGCGGGAGGTTCGGCAGCCAGAACTCCACGTGGACGCGGAAGTCCTCGAACCCCTGCTTGGTCCGGAGATCACCGTCCTTCACCTCCATCTCCCCGCCGCTCACCGGCCATTGAGGTGTGCGGCCGTCCGGGTGCTGCCAGTTCGCCTGGGACGTCCCGTCGAAGAGCGGGATGCGGGCGCCCTCCGGGTGGACGGCGATCATGTCGAGGTTCACATGGCCGGTGTCGCCGCTGTCGACGGAGTACGTGATGGTGTTGTGGCCTGCCTCCAGCTCCAGTTGCTCGTTCTTCGTCGCCCAGGTCTTCCAGTCGGTGGTGGAGGCCAGGCTCGTCTGCCGGACCTTCGTACCGTTGACGTGGACGCTGATCGTCTTGGTGCCGGGGGCCGGGTTCGGGCCGTTGGAGTAGCGCAGGCCGACGTCGTACGTCCCCGCCTTCTCCGTCCGCACGTCGAAGGTGACCGCCGCGCCCTGGTTGCCGAAGTTGTCGACGAAGCCGCCGCCCGAGTAGCCCGCGTGCTCGGTGTCGACGCCCGCGCCGCCGGTGAGGGCGGCCTCCTCCGCCTCGTACAGGGTGGGCGGAGGCTGGTCACCAGGAAGGGAGTTGAGCGTGTACCAGGCTTCCGTGGACCACAGCTCCGTGCCGCTCGCGGAGGAGAAGGGGCGCGGGGAGCGGACGTGGACGACGCGGTTCGCCTTGAGGCCGGGGAGGGCGAGCGTGACCTTCCTGCGGTCCTCGGAGAGCGTCGCCGAGCCGACCTGGAGGGTCTCCTCGTCGATCTTGGGGCCGCCGTACTGAGGGGTGGGGGCGTACGTCCACTGCTCGACCTGGTAGCTCTCGGCGAGCTTCGCCGCCGTCTCCTCCGAGAGCGGCTCGGTGTACTCCAGCTCGAAGCCGCCGGGCTTGGCCCGCATCGCCAGGATGTCGAACGCCTTGTCCCCGCTGGGGGAGAGCTTCTGGAGGCCGTAGGTGAGCTTGCCCTCCTGGCCCCAGTTGCCGCCCGCGCCGAGCCCGCCGGCGTAGATCGCGCCGTCCGGACCCATGCTGATCCGGTTGACGCCCGCCTCCAGGCCCTGGGTGAAGCGGAAGACCGCGCCCTGGTATTCGCCGTCGACCTTCTCCAGGTAGGCGCGCTGGATACCGCCGTACGTGACGTCCCCGAACAGCATCTGCCCGGCGAACCGTCCCTCGGTCAACTGAAGAGGCGTACTGGGCGAGTTGGCTATCTCGTTCTGCGGGAGCCACAGCACCGGCTTGGTGACCGGCTTCGCGTCGAAGGGGCCCGACGGGTTGGTGTAGTGGTTGAAGAAGCGGTCCTGCTTGACGTGGACCAGCTTCGACGAGGGCAGCCAGCCGCCCTGGTTGTCCAGGACGAACAGGTCGTTCTCCGGTCCCCAGCCGATGCCGTTGGGCGTACGGAGTCCGCCGGCGATGTAGTCGACCTTGCCGGTCTCCTTGTTCACCTTGATGGTCGTGCCGCGGTTCTCCGCCGGCTGCGGGTCGGTCGTGGCGCCGCCGTAGTCGATCGCCACGGAGAGGTTGAGGTAGAAGTGGCCGTCCCGGTAGAGCAGGCCGAAGGCGAACTCGTGGAAGTTGCCGCCGAACGGCCAGGTGGCCACGGTCCGCCGCTCGTCGGTGACGTCGTCGCCGTCCGTGTCGGTCAGCTCGGTCAGCTCGTGCTTCTGGGAGACGTAGAGCTTTCCGTCGACGGCCTTGATGCCCATGGGCTCCTTGAGCCCCTCGGCCACCTTCTCCGCCTTCACCTGGCCCGGGCCGGTCTCGCCCTGGACACCGTCGAGGAGGTAGACCTCACCGGTCTCGTTGTCCGTGCCGCCCCAGGTGGTCACGGCGAGGCGGCCGTCCGGCAGCCAGTCCATCGCGGAGACCTGCGGCTCGAAGCCCGCCGGGCGCAGATCGGTGAGCGCGTAGTCCGGGTGCACGTCGTTCAGCGGCAGCCCGTCGCCGGGGGAGTCGAGAGCGCCCTCGCACTCCTTGCGGCCCGGCGCCGTCACCCGTACGACGTCGGCGTCCGTGGACAGCACGGAGTTCGGTACGACGGCGAAGTCCCCGGCGCCCGGCGGCTGCCAGGCGAGCGTGACCTGCTGGCCGCCGGTGCGGTCGAAGTGGTCGATACGCAGGGAGTGGTAGCCGGCGGTGAGGGTGACCGCGCCGTCCTTGGGGTCGGCGCCGTGCAACCCGTCGTGGTCGATGACCAGTTGGTCGTCGATCAGCAACCGCGATCCGTCGTCGCTGGTGAGCCGGAACGTGTACGAACCGTCCTCGGGCACCTTGATGTTGCCCGTCACCTGGGAGACGAAGCGGTCCTCGAAGCCGAAGTCGTCCGCCGCGTCCCAGTCGATCTGAGGCATCAGCTTGTCGACGTTCGGCGTCTGGCCCGCCTTGATGTCGCACAGCTCGTCCAGAGGCACCTGCACATCGAAGACGCGCAGGGTCACCCCCGGTTCCTGCGGGGGGAGTTCGGCCGGCGCGGCGGGGGCGGCGGTGGCCGGTACGGCGGAGAAGGCGCCGATGAGGAACGAGGAGACCAGCAGACCGGTCAGATGTCTGCGGAGCGGTCGACGCCTGAGGACGGGTCGTCTGCGGGAGCGGTGGAACGGCCGTGGATGCATTCTTCCTCCTGGCCCCTCGCAGCGAGGGGCACGTCGCGGCGGTGGGTGGGGCCACCCGGCGCCCGGGGGTGAACGGTTCGGCTCGTGCGGGTCAAGCTGGCGTGACCCGGGTGTGACTCCGGCGGGTCGCGACCGAAACAGTAGGAGGCTTCTGCTGACGCCGTCCATACTTCGTCACCCCTGTGTTCAAAGTTCGCCGGTCTTCGTGCAAAGGTCTGAACGTGGTGGGGCCTGAAAGTTTCTGTTGGTTTGTCAGCTCCCGGTTCGTACTACGTTGGCCGCCATGGACGAAGTGAGGCTCTCCGGCGGTGTGATCACGTACGAGGACAGCGGCGGCGACGGACCCGTCGTGGTCCTCCTGCACGGTGTCGCCATGGACGGCTCGCTCTGGCGCCACGTCGTCGCCGGGCTCGGGGACGGGGTCCGGTGCATCGTGCCGACCCTGCCGCTCGGCGGGCACCGACGGCCGATGGAACCCGACGCGGACCTGACGGTGCTCGGGGTCGCCCGGCTGGTCGCGGAGTTCCTGGAGGCGCTCCGGCTGGACGATGTGACCCTGGTGATGAACGACTGGGGCGGCGCCCAGGCCCTCGTCGCCGACGGGCGGGCCGACCGGATCGGCCGGCTCGTCATCACGTCCTGCGAGGCGTTCGACAACTACCCGCCCGGGCTCCCCGGCCGGAACCTGGCCGCCCTGGCCAGGCTGCCCGGCGGGCTGGAGTTCGCCTTCACCCTGCTGAGGCTGAAGCGCGCCCGGCGAGCGCCCATGACCTGGGGATGGATGAGCAAGCGGCCCGTGCCGGACGCCGTGATGGACGGCTGGTTCCGGCCGCTGTGGGCCTCCAAGGAGATCCGCCGCGACCTGCGGACGTATGTGCTCGGAGTGCCGGACCGGGCCGAGCTGCTGCGCTGGGCGGAGGAGCTGCGGACGTTCGACCGCCCCGCGCTCGTCATCTGGGCCACCGAGGACCGGGTCATGCCCCTCGACCACGGGCGACGGCTCGCCGCCCTCCTCCCGCAGGGGCGGCTGGTGGAGGTCGCGGACAGTTACACGCTCCTGCCGGAGGACCGGCCGGACGCCCTCGTCGAGCACATCACGGCGTTCCTGGCGGAGACGGCGGCCTGACGGCTGAAGCAGGGGAGCGGGACCAGCGGTCACCCCGCAATCGAAGGCCCGCGGGCGGCTGCGGTCCGTGAAGCGTTGCCCAGGCGTGAAGATCTCCTGCGACCCTGCTTAAGAAATCCTCGATGGACCCGGGACCCCGCCGTACGGCAGCCTTCTGGGTGACGGCCGGGGACGGTGCGTGGAGCCGCACGGGCGTGTTCCGTCCCGTCCCGCCGTATCTCCGCCCCCACCATGGGGGTGGAAACCCCCCGAAGACCACCCCGGGCCGCAGGGCTCCTCCGACAGGCCCCCAGGCCCGGGGTATCCACCACCCGCGTACCACGTGCAGGGAGCCGCAGCCGTGAAGGCACTCGTCAAGCAGAAGGCCGAACCGGGACTGTGGCTGATGGACGTGCCGGAGCCGGAGTACGGCCCCGGGGACGTCCTGATCAAGGTCCTGCGTACCGGGATCTGCGGCACCGACCTGCACATCCGCGCCTACGACGGCTGGGCCCAGCAGGCGGTCACCACCCCGCTGATCCTCGGCCACGAGTTCGTCGGCGAGGTCGCGGCCCTCGGCTCCGACGTAGCCGACATCGCGGTGGGCGACCTGGTCAGCGGCGAGGGCCACCTCGTCTGCGGCAAGTGCCGCAACTGTCTCGCCGGCCGCCGCCACCTCTGCCGCTCCACCGTCGGCCTGGGCGTCGGCCGGGACGGGGCGTTCGCGGAGTACGTGGTCCTGCCCGCCTCCAACGTGTGGGTGCACCGGGTCCCCGTCGACCTCGACATCGCGGCGATCTTCGACCCGTTCGGCAACGCCGTGCACACCGCGCTCTCCTTCCCGCTGGTCGGCGAGGACGTTCTGATCACCGGCGCCGGCCCCATCGGCATCATGGCCGCCGCCGTCGCGAAGCACGCCGGCGCCCGCAACGTCGTCATCACCGACGTCAGCGAGGCCCGCCTCGCCCTCGCCCGCAAGGTCGGCGTCAGCCTCGCCCTCAACGTCGCCGACCGCACCATCGCGGACGGCCAGCGCGAGCTCGGCCTGCGTGAGGGCTTCGACATCGGCCTGGAGATGTCCGGCCGCCCCGAGGCGATGCGCGACATGGTCGCGAACATGACGCATGGCGGCCGCATCGCGATGCTCGGCCTGCCCGCCGAGGAGTTCGCCGTCGACTGGTCCCGGATCGTCACGTCGATGATCACCATCAAGGGGATCTACGGCCGCGAGATGTACGAGACCTGGTACGCCATGTCCGTCCTGCTGGAGGGCGGCCTCGACCTCGCCCCCGTGATCACCGGCCGGTACGGCTTCCGCGACTTCGAAGCTGCCTTCGACGACGCGGCGAGCGGCCTCGGCGGCAAGGTCATCCTCGACTGGACCGCCTGACCCGTCGAACCCCTTCTCGCATCTCCTCGAACCTCTTCTCGCATCCCTGTTAAGGAATCCAGCATGTTCGAATCCGTACGCGACGATCTGCGCACCACCCTCGACGAGATCCGCGCCGCCGGCCTGCACAAGCCCGAGCGCGTCATCGGCACCCCGCAGTCCGCGACCGTCGCTGTCACCGCGGGCGGCCGCCCGGGCGAGGTGCTGAACTTCTGCGCCAACAACTACCTGGGCCTGGCCGACCACCCCGAGGTCATCGCCGCCGCCCACGAGGCGCTGGACCGCTGGGGTTACGGGCTCGCCTCGGTCCGCTTCATCTGCGGAACCCAGGAGGTCCACAAGGAGCTGGAGGCGCGGCTCTCGGCCTTTCTCGGCCAGGAGGACACGATCCTCTACTCCTCCTGCTTCGACGCCAACGGCGGAGTCTTCGAGACCATCCTCGGCCCCGAGGACGCGGTCATCTCCGACGCCCTCAACCACGCCTCGATCATCGACGGCATCCGCCTCTCCAAGGCCCAGCGCCACCGCTACGCCAACCGTGACCTGGCCGACCTGGAGAAGCAGCTCAAGGAGGCGTCCGGCGCCCGCCGCCGGCTGATCGTCACCGACGGAGTCTTCTCGATGGACGGGTACGTGGCACCGCTCCAGGAGATCTGCGACCTCGCCGACCGCTACGACGCGATGGTCATGGTCGACGACTCGCACGCCGTCGGCTTCGTCGGCCCCGGCGGCCGCGGCACGCCCGAGCTGCACGGCGTCATGGACCGGGTCGACATCATCACCGGCACCCTCGGCAAGGCGCTCGGCGGCGCTTCGGGCGGTTACGTCGCGGCCCGCGCCGAGATCGTCGCCCTGCTGCGCCAGCGCTCGCGCCCCTACCTCTTCTCCAACTCCCTCGCCCCGGTCATCGCCGCCGCCTCCCTCAAGGTCATCGACCTGCTGGAGTCCGCCGGCGACCTGCGCGACCAGCTCAACGCCAACACCGCGCTCTTCCGCACCCGGATGACCGAGGAGGGATTCGAGATCCTGCCCGGCGACCACGCGATCGCCCCCGTGATGATCGGGGACGCGGCGAAGGCGGCCCGGCTGGCGGAGCTGCTCCTGGAGCGCGGGGTGTACGTGATCGGGTTCTCGTACCCGGTCGTCCCGCAGGGGGCCGCGCGCATCCGTGTCCAGCTCTCCGCCGCCCACTCCACCGCCGACGTCAACCGCGCCGTGGACGCGTTCGTGGACGCGCGGGCGGCCTTGGAGGCGGAGGCTGCCTGACCTGACGGCCGGGTCGGGGGCTCCGCCGCGACCTGGGACAATGGGCACATGATCGATGCGCGGCGGCTGCGAATCCTCCGTGCGGTGGCCGACCACCGCACGGTGACCGCGGCCGCCGCCGCGTTGTACCTGACGCCCTCCGCCGTCTCCCAGCAGCTCGCCGCCCTGGAGCAGGAGACCGGCCACCGCCTCGTCGAACGCGGCGCGCGCGGCGCCCGGCTCACCGCCGCCGGGGAGATCCTCCTCAGCCACGCCAACGTGGTCCTGGCCCAGCTGGAGCGGGCGGAGGCGGAGCTCGCGGACTACGGCGCGGGCGTCGCCGGTACGGTCACGGTCGCCGCGTTCGCCACCGGCATCGGCCTCGTCCTCGCCCCCGCCCTCACCGAGCTGGCCCGCACCGCGCCCGGCATCCGGGTCAAGGTCCAGGACGCGGAGGGCGATGCCAGCGTCCCGATGGTGCTGGACCGGCAGGTGGATGTGGCGGTGGCCGTCGAATACCGGGGCGCCCCTGCCGAGGATGACCGCCGCCTCACTCGCGTACCCCTCTACTCGGAGCCGTTCGACGCGGTGCTCCCGGTGGACCACCGCCTCGCGGACCAGGACCAGGTGGCGGTCGCCGACCTCGCGAAGGACCCGTGGATCGGGCCGTACCCGGGCAACCCGTGCCATGAGGTGGTGGTCCTGGCCTGCGAGTTCGCCGGGTTCGAGCCGCGCCTGGAGCACTCGTCGGATGACTTCCGGGCGGTGGTGGCGCTGGCCGGGGCGGACGCGGGGGTGGCGCTGGTGCCGCGCTCGGCGCTGCGCGGGATGGAGCTGACCGGGGTGGTCGTCCGCCCGGTGGAGGGCAGCGCCCCCACCCGCCGCGTCTTCGCGGCCGTACGCCAGGGAGCCGAGGGTCATCCGCTGATCCGGCCGGTGCTGGACGCGATGGAGGCGGTGGCGGTACGGGAAGCGGGGCTGGCCCGGGCGTGAGCGGCGCTCAGGACCGATCGGCCCGGCTCGTACGCCGGATCCTCCCGCCCCACCACCGCCCGGCCGACGGCTCCATCCCCGCCTGCCCCGGGTCGTAGAGGATCTGCCAGCCCACCAGCGCCACCAGGATCCCGATCGTCGCCCACGCCGGCAGCCGTACGCCCAGCGGGGCGAGCGCCACGGACACCGCCAGGCACGGCAGCCCCCAGCCCAGCACCCACACCCGGTCGGCCCGCTCCGCCAGCGGCAGCACGGCGACCACGCCCGCCGCGAAGTACCCCGCCATCGCCCCGCACAGCAGCCAGTGCTGCCCCTTCGGCAGGACGTCGTCGAAGTGGGTGATCGCCGAGCCGAGGGCGGTGGCCAGGGCGACCAGAAAACCGGTCATCACGGCGTGCAGCAGCATCGCCAGCCGGGGCGGGAGCGCGTCCTTGCGCAGGTGCGGGATGCCGTTGGTGCCGTACAGCAGGCTCAGGGCGCAGACCCCGGCCAGCAGGCAGAACGCCCCGAGCCCGGTGGCGGCCAGCGGCAGGTCCCAGTCGTCGCGCTCGGATGCGGCGCCGATGATCTGGATGACCCCTTCGCCCAGCACGATGATCACGTACAGCCCGAGCCGCTCGCCCATGTGCGCGGTGTCGATGCGCTCCTCGCTGAGCCGAGGCGGCGCGGGCTCAGGCGCGGGCACGGATGAGCCCGCATGCGGCGGGCCCGGCGGCGGGCGGTCACCCCGGCGGGCGGCGGCACGCTCGGACGCGCGGCGGAGAGTGCAGCCGCGCGTGGCGACCAGCAGGGTGACGATGTCGACGGCGATGCCCAGCGCCCAGAGCCAGTAGCGCCACGGCGTCGGGACGAAGAGCGAGACGAGCCAGGGCAGCGCCCCCGCGCCGAACTGCGCCAGCGGCCAGTCGACGACGATGCTGCCCCGCTGCCAGACGCGCCCCGCCTGCCAGCGCAGGGCCACATAGGCGACCACGAAGGTGACCGCGTGGTGGGTGAGGACCGCATGGACGGAGGCCGCCATCACGGCCATGCCGAGCATCGCGACGAGCAGCGTGCTGACGCGGGTCGCGGAGGCGGCGATGTCCCCGTAGACGGCGAACCCGGCCCAGGTGGTCCAGAAGGCGAGGTAGAGAACCCCGAACAGGGCGAGGTCCGCCGGATGCGGGCCGTCGTGCAGGAGGTGGGCCAGCTGCCCCGCCCCGGCGACGACCACCAGGTCGAAGAACAGCTCGTTCCACCCGGCGTGCCGCTCGGCCGGGGCGGCGCTCTCCGTGGACTCCATGACCTCATGGTCGGCGCAGGGCGACCGGCCGCGCCTCAACTGTGGGCCGAATGGCGACGGGTCAGTCCGTCGGCTGGAGCAGGTCCCACCGGTTGCCGTACAGGTCCTCGAAGACCGCGACCGAGCCGTACGTCTCGTGCCGGGGCTCCTCCAGGAAGCGCACCCCGGCCGCGCTCATCCGGGCGTGGTCGCCCGCGAAGTCCTCGGTGTGCAGGAAGAAGCCGACCCGGCCGCCCGTCTGCGCCCCCACGCTCGCCTCCTGCGCCCCGTCCTTCGCGCGGGCCAGCAGCAGCCCCGTACCGGACGCCGCCCCGCGCGGGCGCACGACGACCCAGCGGGAGCCGTCGCCCCGGTCGGTGTCCTCGACCAGCTCGAAGCCGAGCGCGTCACGGTAGAAGGCGACGGCCTCGTCGTAGTCGCGGACGACGAGGGTGACCAGGGCGATGTGGGACATGGGGTTCCTTCCACGGCTTCAGGCAGTTGAGTTATACGTAACACTAACGCTTCCCGTCCCCGCCCCCGCACAATGCCCCGCATGGACTCCCTGGACATCCTGGACGCCACGACCCCCGGCGGCCTCGCCGACGCGACCGACCGGGCCCGCCGCCTCGCGGAGACCGGGCGGCGCCGCATCCTCGGGATCGCGGGGCCTCCCGGGGCCGGGAAGTCCACCGTGGCGCAGCGGCTGGCCGAGGCCCTGGAGGGGCGCGCCGCCCTCGTCCCCATGGACGGCTTCCACCTGGCCGGTGCCGAGCTGGAGCGGCTCGGCCGGGCCGACCGGAAGGGCGCCCCGGACACCTTCGACGCGGCCGGGTACGCGGCCCTCCTGCGGCGGCTGCGCGACCCGGACCCGGTCCACCCGGTGTACGCCCCCGCCTTCGACCGGGCCCTGGAGGAGCCGGTCGCCGGGGCCCTGGCCGTCACCCCGGACGTACCGCTCGTCATCACCGAGGGCAACTACCTGCTGCTGGACGAGGGGCCGTGGGCGGCGGTGCGCGGGCTGCTGGACGAGGTCTGGTTCCTGGACCTCGACCCGGAGGTCCGGGTGCGCCGGCTCGTTGAGCGCCATGTCCGGTACGGGAAGCCCCCGGCGTACGCGCGGGAGTGGGTGGAGCGCTCCGACGAGGCGAACGCCCGCCTGGTGGAGAGCGGCCGGGAGCGGGCGGACGTGGCGGTGCGACTGCCGTCGTGACCGGACTGTCGCGCCCGGCTCCCCGGTGGCCCCCTCCCGTGCGCCCCCGAACCTGTTCGCGTACCTCCCGCCCGGCGGGCAGGATGCAGGGAGCCACGCCCTGCCGCACCCCCGCACCCCCAGGAGGCCCCGATGTCCAGCCCGAACCCGCCCGCGCCGCACCCCGTCCCCTTCACCGCCGAGGTCTACCGGGCCCGGATGGTGAAGGCGGCCGAGTCCGCCGCCGAGGCCGGGCTGGCCGGGGTGATCGTGGCGCCCGGGCCCGATCTCGTCCATCTGACCGGCTACCAGCCCGTTTCCACCGAACGCCTCACCCTCCTCGTGCTGCGGGCCGGTGAGGAACCCGTCCTGGTCGTCCCGACCCTGGAGGCGCCCGACGCCGCGGCCGCCGCCGGGGCGCCCGCGCTCGCCCTGCGGGACTGGACCGACGGCGTGGACCCGTACGCGGTGGCCTCCCCGCTGCTCGCCGAGCAGGGCCGCTTCGGCGTCAGCGACAACGCCTGGGCCATGCACCTCCTCGGCCTCCAGCGGGCGCTGCCCGGCACCACGTACACCGCCCTCACCGAGGCGCTCCCGATGCTCCGGGCGGTGAAGGACGACGCCGAGCTGGAGCGCCTGGCGGCGGCGGGGGCGGCGGCGGACGCCACGTACGAGGAGATCCTGAAGGTGCGGTTCTCCGGCCGCCGCGAGAGTGACGTGGCCGCCGATCTCGCCGCGCTGCTCCAGCACTTCGGCCACTCCCAGGTCGACTTCACCGTCGTCGGCTCCGGCCCCAACGGCGCCAACCCGCACCACGAGGCGGGGGAGCGGACCATCGAGCGAGGGGACATGGTCGTCCTGGACTTCGGCGGCCTCAAGCACGGTTACGGCTCCGACACCTCCCGTACGGTCCATGTCGGGGAGCCCACCGCCGAGGAGCAGCGGGTCCACGACATCGTCCGCGAGGCTCAGCAGGCGGGGTGCGCGGCCGTCCGGCCCGGTGTCGCCTGCCAGGAGATCGACCGGGCCGCCCGCGCGGTGATCACCGAGTTCGGCTACGGCGAGCGGTTCATCCACCGCACCGGCCACGGCATCGGTGTCACCACCCACGAACCCCCGTACATGATCGAGGGCGAGGAGCAGCCGCTCGTCCCCGGCATGTGCTTCTCCGTGGAGCCGGGCATCTATCTCCCCGGCCGCTTCGGGGTCCGTATCGAGGACATCGTCACCGTCACCGAGGACGGCGGACGCCGCCTCAACGCCACCGCGCGCGAGCTGGCCATCGTCGAGTAGCCCTGCGGGAAAAGGGAATTCAGTCGTCGGCCAGCACCACGCACGACTCCGGCGGCAGATGCAGCACCCCGTCCGCCCCCGGCGCCTCGACCGGTTCCCAGGCCGCCACCACCCGTCCGCCGACGCGCCGGTGGCGGCCGGAGCCGAGCGGGATCGCGGCCGGCTTGTCCGCCAGGTTGACCGCGATCCGCAGATCGCCCCGCCGGTACGCGATCCAGCGGGCGTCCTCGTCGTACGCGGTCTTCACCGCGGCGAGGTCGGGGTCGTGGAGGTCGGGCAACGTCCGCCGCAGCGCGATCAGCTGTCGGTACCAGGCGAGCAGCCGGGCGTGCGGTTCGCGTTCCGGTTCGGACCAGTCCAGACAGGAGCGGTCGCGGGTCGCCGGGTCCTGCGGGTCGGGGATCTCCTCCTCCGCCCAGCCGTGCGCGCCGAACTCCCGCCGCCTGCCGTTGCGTACGGCCTCCGCCAGCTCCGGGTCGGTGTGGTCGGTGAAGAACTGCCAGGGCGTGCGCGCCCCCCACTCCTCGCCCATGAACAGCATCGGCGTGAACGGGCCGGTCAGGACGAGGGCGGCGGCGCACGCCTGGAGGCCGGGGGAGAGGGAGGTGGCGAGGCGGTCGCCGAGGGCCCGGTTGCCGATCTGGTCGTGGGTCTGGGCGTAGCCGACGAAGCGGTGGGCCGGGGTGCGGGACACGTCGACCGGGCGGCCGTGGGTGCGGCCCCGGAAGCTGGACCACGTCCCGTTGTGGAAGAACGCCGACGTCACCGTCTTGGCCAGGGCGGCGAGCGGAGCCCGGGCGAAGTCCGCGTAGTAGCCCTGGGACTCGCCGGTGAGCGCGGTGTGCAGGGCATGGTGGAAGTCGTCGTTCCACTGGGCGTGCAGCCCGAGACCGCCGGCCGGGCGCGGGGTGGTGGTGCGCGGGTCGCAGAGGTCGGACTCGGCGATCAGCCCCAGCGGCCGGCCCAGCTCCACCGCGAGCGCGTCGACCGCCGTGGACAGCTCCTCCAGGAAGGTGAGCGCCCGGGTGTCGGCGAGTGCGTGCACCGCGTCCAGCCGCAGCCCGTCCAGCCGGTAGTCCCGCAGCCAGGCCAGCGCGCTGCCCAGCAGGAACGCCCGCACCTCGTCCGAGCCCGGGGCGTCCAGGTTGACCGCCGCGCCCCACGGGGTGTGGTGGGTGTCGGTGAAGTACGGGCCGAAGGCGGGCAGGTAGTTGCCGGAGGGGCCCAGGTGGTTGTGGACCACGTCCAGGACCACCCCGAGCCCCAGCCCGTGGGCTGTGTCGACAAAACGCTTAAGCCCCTCGGGGCCTCCGTACGGCTCGTGCACCGCCCAGAGCGAGACCCCCTCGTACCCCCACCCGTTGGTGCCGGGGAACGGGCAGACCGGCATCAGCGACACATGGGTGATCCCCAGCTCCGCCAGATGGCCCAGCCGGGCCGCCGCCGCGTCGAACGTGCCCTCCGGGGTGTACGTCCCCACGTGCAGCTCGTACAGGACCGCGCGGTTCAGCCGCCGCCCCGCCCAGCCGTTGCGCCAGGCGTACGCCCCCTGGTCGACGACCGCGCTCGGCCCGTCGGGCCCGTCCGGCTGGCGCCGCGAGCGAGGGTCCGGGAGCAGCGGCCCGTCGTCCACCCGGAACCCGTACCGCTCCCCGTCCGCCGCCTCCGCCTCGGCGCTCCACCACCCCTCCCGCTCCGGATCGCGCTCCATCGGGTACCGGACCTCCGCCGCCTCCAGCACGACCGTGTCCGCCTCGGGGGCCCACACCTCGAACCGCATCCACCACTCCTCGTCCGTACCGTCCGCCACATGCGTGACAGAGAGACCGCCGGGCCGTCCCGGTGTCCGGAGGCGGCTCCGCGCCCGGCTCACCACCATCCATGAGCGCCGGCCTCTGGAACCGCCGGTTACCGGCCATTAAGGTCTGGTCCTGATCATTGCCCGGCCTGCTCCCCGCTCATACAGGTTCCGTTCATCCGTACGGCTCATGGAGGCCGCGATGCCCGTACCGCAGTTCCCGCCCGGCTTCCTGTGGGGAGCCTCCGCCTCCGCCTTCCAGACCGAAGGGGCGGTGGACGCCGACGGCAAGGGCCCCTCGGGCTGGGACGCGTTCGCCGCCCGGCCGGGCCGGATCAAGGACGGCACCGACACCACCCGGGGCACCGGCTTCCACGCCCGCTACCGCGAGGACGTCGCCCTGCTCTCCGGGCTCGGCGCCGACGCCTTCCGGTTCTCCATCAGCTGGCCCCGCGTCGTCCCGGGCGGCAGTGGCGCCGTCAACGCCGAGGGCCTCGACTTCTACGACCGGCTCGTCGACGAGCTCTGCGCCCACGGCATCACCCCCGCACCGACCCTCTACCACTGGGACACCCCGCTCCCGCTGGAGGAGGCCGGCGGCTGGCTCGACCGGGACACCGCCTACCGCTTCGCCGAGTACGCCGGAATCGTCGCCGAACGCCTCGCGGACCGCGTCCCGATGTGGATCACCATCAACGAACCCGCCGAGGTCACGATGCTCGGCTACGCACTGGGCGAGCACGCCCCCGGCCGCACCCTCCTCTTCGACGCCCTGCCCGCCGCCCACCACCAGCTCCTCGCCCACGGCCTCGCGGTCCGCGCCCTGCGCGCGGCGGGCGCCGACAACATCGGCATCGCGCTCTCGCACGCCCCGGTCTGGACGGCCGGCGACTCCGACGAGGACCGAGCAGGCGCCGAGCTGTACGACACCCTCACCAACTGGCTCTTCGCCGACCCCGTCCTCACCGGCCGCTACCCGGACGAGGCCATCGCCGCCCTGATGCCGGGCCCGGTCACCGACGACCTCAAGGTGATCTCCACCCCGCTCGACTGGTACGGCGTCAACTACTACAACCCCACCCTCGTCGGCGCGCCCCGCCCGGAGGCCCTGGAGACCTTCTCCGGCTTCGCGATGCCCGCCGAACTCCCCTTCGGGATAAGCGAGATCGAGGGGTACGAGAAGACCGGCTTCGGCTGGCCCGTGGTCCCCGAGGGGTTCACCGAGATCCTCACCCTCCTCCACCGCCGCTACGGCGACCGCCTCCCCCCGCTCCACATCACCGAGAACGGCTGCGCCCTGGACGAGCCGCTCGCCGACGACCGCCGGATCGCCTATCTGGAGAGCCACCTCACCGCCCTGCGCGCGGCGATGGACGCCGGGGTCGACGTACGCGGCTACTTCACCTGGTCGCTCACCGACAACGTGGAGTGGACGGAAGGCGCCTCACAGCGGTTCGGCCTGGTCCACATCGACTACGAGACCCTCACCCGTACGCCGAAGGCCTCGTACGCCTGGTACCGCGAGCTGATCCGCGCCCAGAAGCAGGGGCAGAACCATCAGATCCGGAAGGAAGCGGTCGAAGGGGCTTACGCGGCTCCCTCCGAATGATCAATACTCCCGCCATGGTCGCTTCATGGTGGTCCCGCGCCCGGCTGGGGATCTTCGTCCACTGGACGCCCGCCTCCGTCCCCGGCTGGGCCCCGCCCTACGTCCCGCCGGACGGACTCCCGGCGGCGGGCCGGCGTGCGCCGCTCGGCTGGACCTCGTACGCGGAGTGGTACGAGAACTCCCTCCGTTTCCCCGGCTCCCCGGTCGCCGCCCACCACCGCGCCACCTACGGGAAGCGCCCCTACACCGACTTCGGCCACGACTTCGAGGACGGGCTGAGCACCTGGGACCCGGCCGCCTGGGCCCGCTCCTTCCGTGCGGCGGGCGCCAGGTACGCGGTGCTGGTCACCAAGCACCACGACGGCTTCTGCCTCTGGCCCTCCGGGACCGCCAACCCGCACCGCACCGGCTGGCACACCACTCGGGACGTGGTCGGCGAGTTCGCCGAGGCCGTACGGGCCGAGGGCCTGCGCTTCGGCGTCTACTACTCCGGCGGGCTCGACTGGACCTTCGACGGCCGGCCCATCGGCACCGCCGCCGACATGTTCGCCGCCGTCCCGCGCGGCCGCTACCCGGCGTACGCCGACGCGCAGCTGAGGGAGCTGATCCGGCGCTACCGCCCCGACATCCTCTGGAACGACATCGCCTGGCCGGCCTCCGCCACCGAGATCCGCTCCCTCACCGACTTCTACCGCTTCACCGTCCCCCACGGCGTCGTCAACGACCGCCTGCTCCCGTACGCCCCGCACTGGCGGGCGCTGTCCCTGCCGGGCGCCAAGTCCCTCCACAACTGGTGGGACCGGCGCACGGTGGCGCAGGGCGAGGGCTTCGTCCCCCGCACCCCGCCGGACTTCGACTTCCGTACGCCGGAGTACGCCCGGTACACCGGCTCCGACCCGTACGAGATCACCCGGGGCATCGACCACAGCTTCGGCTACAACCGCAACTCCGGCCCGGACGCCTTCATCGGCCGCGAGGCCCTCACCTCACTGGTCCGCGACACCGCGGCCGACGGCGGGAACCTGCTGCTCAACGTGGGGCCGCGCGGCGAGGACGCGACGATCCCCGCCGAGCAGCGACTCCGGCTGGACTGGCTGGCGGAGGAGGCCGGAGCGCTCAGGCCAGATGGACCCACTCCTGGATGACCGGGTACCCGGCGCGGGCGAACGCGGCGGCCATCGGCGCGTTCCCCTGGTCCGTCGCGCCCGCGACGAACTCGGCGCCCTGCTCGACCAGGAAGCGGGTGCACTCCACCAGCAAGTCGTAGCCGTACCCGTGCCCGCGCGCCTCGGGCACGACCCCGATGAAGCCGACGCACGGCCCGGACGGGTTGTGCGCGGGCACCTGGATGCCCGCCACCTCACCGTCCGGCGTGTACGCGAGCCGCCACCACTCCCTCGGCGAGGGGCACCAGTGGAAGAAGTCCAACTCCTCCTGGGCCGCCGCCTCCAGACCCCCCGGTCCCTCGATGGCCTTGCGTGCGTGGGCGTCCAGCGTCGCCGAGTGCACCCGGCGCAGCACATCGAGGATGACGGCGTCGTCCGGCTCCGGGCGGTAGGTGAGCCGTCCCGTCCGCTCGGGCAGCGGACAGCCGGGGGTCCACCGGTAGCGGTACCGCTCGACCAGCGGCTTCATACCGGCCGCCGTGGCGGCGGCGACCCGCACCTCGACGGCGGCCCGCACCGCCGGGTCGTCCCGCCACCCGGCGGGCGCGATCAGCTCGTACTCCTTGTCGAACGGGGCGCGGCGCAGGAGCTCGGCGCCCGCCTCCGCCTCCCCGTCCGCGAAGTCGAACCAGTTGAGCACCACGGGCTCGGTGTCCTCGGGCCCGCCCCACCAGGCGGCCCTGGCCACCACCTTGCCGTCGCGCAGGGCGACCCAGGTCCAGTCGGGGCGGTACTCGCCGCCGTCCGCCACGGTGGCGTAACGCTGACCGAAGGCGCCACGGCCGACGAGAGCGTTGCCGTGAAGGGAAGAGAAGAGATCGGCGTCGCTCGGGGTGAGCGCGCGGATGACCAGATCGGTCATGGAGAAATCCTCCGGGAAGAAACGCGGCGCTCCCGGTCAGACGGAGTCCGACACCGCCCGGTGGACGGGGCGGGAGCGCAGGGGTGAGAAGCTGCGGATGCCGGTGGTACCGGTGGTGTTCGCACGCACGGTCCCACCCCCTTTCCTGACCTCGACCGATGTCGGTGCCGACCGTAGCCGCATCCCGCACATGCCGTCCACCGACTAACGCGCCGGGCCCCGGTGCAGGTCAGCACGGGCGGGAAGCGGGGCTGTTCTGGACACTTCGGGTCCCTCGGCCCGACAATCGTCGATGTGACGTCCTCCTTCGAGTTCCACACGTATCCCGCGCGGCTGTCGGACGCCCAGCGCGACCGTGTCCTCGGCGTGCTCAGAGAGGGTGCCGCACAGGGCAAGCTGTCGCACGACACCTTCATGCGGCGCATGGAGCTCGCCCTCGTCGCCCGCCGCCCCGAGGAGCTGGCGGCCCTCACCTCGGACCTGGACACCGGCAACCGCTTCTCGCAGGGGCTCGTCAAGGCCGTCGGCGGGATATCCGCCTTCCCCGGACGGCTGCGCCGGGCCTGGCAGACCGAGCGGCTCCCGAAGCTGCTGCTGCCCGCACCGAGCCCGTATCCGCTGCTCATCGGCCGCGACCCGGGCAACGGGCTGCGCCTCAACCATGAGACGGTCTCCCGGCTGCACGCCGAACTCACCGTGCAGCACGGCCGCTGGGTCCTGCGCGACCTCGGCTCCACCAACGGCACCTGCGTCAACGGCCAGCGGCTCGTCGGCTCGATCCCGGTGCGCGACGGGGACCAGGTGAGCTTCGGCCGGATGAGCTTCCGGCTGACGGCGCCCTCACTGCGCCCGCCCGCCTGATCCGAGGGCGCCGGCTCCCCGTACCGCTGGGGCGGCCCGTCTCTCAGTGCTGCTGGTGCAGGCCGCGCCCGGCCAGCGTCAGGAAGGCCTCGCCGACCGCTTCCGAGAGCGTCGGGTGGGCGTGGATGTGGTGGGCCACGTCCGCCGGTTCGGCGTCCCAGCCCACCACGAGCTGGCTCTCCGCGATCATCTCCGAGACGTGCGGGCCGACCAGATGGACGCCCAGCACCCGCCCCGCCCGCTCGGCCACCACCTTCACCAGGCCGCCCCGGCCGTGCACCATGCCCTTGGCGACGGCGGTCAGCGGCAGGGTGTTGACCACCACGTCGTGCCCGGCGTCCCGGGCCTGCGCCTCGGTCAGGCCCACCGCCGCGGTCTGCGGTGAGGAGTACGTGACCCGGGGGACGGCGGCGTAGTCGACCGGGGCCGTACGCAGCCCGGCCAGCGTCTCCGCCACCAACAGCCCCTCGGCGAACGACGCGTGGGCCAGCCCCAGGGAGGGCGGCGGCAATAGGTCGCCCACCACGTGGACGCCCGGCACCGCCGTCTCCAGCCGTGACCAGTCGGCCGGCACCACATGGCCCCGCCCGTCCGTGGCCAGCCCCGTCGCCGCGAGGCCCAGCCCGTCCGTCACCGGCTCCCGGCCGACCGCGACCAGCAGCCGCTCCGCCGCCACCGTGACCGTTTCGCCCCGCCCAATCCGCACGACGGCCCGCACCCCGTCCTCCAGCACCGCCGTCTCCAGCAGCCGGGCCCCCGTCTCCACCCGGATACCGCGCTTCTTCAGCCCCCGCGTCAGATGGCGCGACACCTCCACGTCCTCCAGCGGAACGAGCCGCTCGGCGGCCTCCACCAGCGTGACATCGGCCCCCATCGACCGGTGGAACGAGGCGTACTCCACGCCGATCGCCCCGCCGCCGACCACCAGCACGGAGCCGGGCAGCCCCGGCGCGTACAGCGCGTCGTCGCTCGTCACCACCCGCCGCCCGTCCGCCACTTGGCCCGGTAGCATCCGGGGCCGCGACCCGGTCGCCAGCACCACACCCCGGCCGGCGGCGACCTCCCCGTACCCCTCGATCCGGGCGGAGCGCGGGCCCGTCAGCTCGGCGCTGCCGCGTACGACCCGCACCCCGGCCTGCGCGAGGTGGCCCTCCACCCCGCGATGGTTACGGGAGACGATGTCGTCCCGGGTCGCCACCAGCGACGGCCAGTCCACCGCATCCAGCGTCGCCTTCACCCCCCACCGCTCCCGGGCCTCCGCGATACCGTCCACGAGCTCGGCCGCGTGGAGCATCGCCTTGCTCGGGATGCAGCCGCGGTGCAGACAGGTGCCGCCCACCAAGTCCCTTTCCGCGAGCACCACGTCGAGGCCCAGGGCGGCCGCCCGCAGGGCCGTGGAGTAGCCACCCGTGCCGCCGCCGATCACCAGGACGTCCGTCGCGTTCCCCGCGCCCGTCAGCCGTTCCGTACTCGTCGTCCGCGTCATGACTCCACCCTCCGCCCGCCCGCCGCCATACGTCCAAGGCAGAATGCGTGTGGAGTCCATGCACAACGTTCATGGACTGTGGTCCATGGCCTCGGGGGGGAGCGGTCGATGAGCCTGCGTCAGATGGAGTACTTCGTCACCGTGGTTGAGGAGTCCTCCTTCACCCGGGCCGCCGAGAAGCTCCATGTCACCCAGCCCGCCCTCTCCCACCAGATCAAGGCGCTGGAACGCACGGTCGGCGGCGAGCTGCTGGAACGGCTGCCGCGCGGTGTCCTGCTCACCCCGATGGGCCGCGCCTTCCTCCCGCACGCCGAACGCTCCGTCCGCAGCGCCGCCCAGGCCCGCCGCGCGGCCCGTGCCGCGGCCGGGGCGGAAGGCGGCGAACTCCACATCGCCACCGTGCACTCCGTGGCCGTCGGCATCCTCCCCGAGGTCTTCGCCCACTGGCGCCGGGCCCACCCGGGCGTCCGCCTCGTCCTCCACGAGTACGCCGGCACCGGTGTCCTGGAGGACCAGGTGGAACGCGGCGTCGCCGACTTCGCCCTCGGGCCGGTCCCCGAGCGGTGGAGCGGGCCGCTCGTCCCGGTGGGGGAGGAGGAGATCGTGCTCGTCGTCCCGTTCGACGACCCGCTGGCCGGGCGCCCTTCGGTCGGTCTCCACGAGCTCGCCGACCGCCCCTGGGTCCGGTGCGCCATGGAACCGGTCATCGACGGCCGCCCGTTCCTCGACGGCGTCTGCGGCGCGGCGGGCTTCGAGCCCCGTACGGCGGTGTGGACCGAGCACACGTCGACGGCGATCCGGATGGCCGCGGCGGGGGTGGGCATCTCCACCGCCCCCTCCCACACCGTCCGCGGCGCCCTCGGCGAGGACTGCGCGGTCCTCAGTGTCGACCCGCCCTGGCTGCGCGCCCTCGCCGTCTTCTCCCGGGTCCCCCTGACCGGAGCGGCGGCGGCCTTCACCGAACTGATCACCGCCCTCCCGGACACCGGGATGCGGCCTCTCCGGCCCTTCCGGCCCTTCCGCCCCGGCGACCCTTCACCCGAACGGGCGTACGCCGACTGCGCCGGGCCTCCGGCGGTGGTCCGCTGAGAGGCAGGTGCGTCGACAGGCGACGCCATGACCGCAGGGGGCGACGAGGGATGCCGGCCGACCGCTCCGAGGCCCTGCCCGCCGCCCGCCGCCCGCACCGGCTCGCGGGCGGGCAGCCGGGACTGCTGGAGCCGGGCGCCTCGACCGATCCGTACCGCCTGCGCCTCTACCGGATCCTCCGCACGGACTTCCCGCTCGGTTACGACCCGGGCCTCGGCGCCTGGCTGCTGAGCCGGTACGCGGATGTGGCCCTGGCCCTCACCGACCCCCGCTTCACCGGCTACCCGCGCGACGGCGCCCCGCGCGGCCCGGTCCCCGCCCCGCTGGGGCTCTGCCGGGGCAGCCTGGTCTGCACGCCGCTGCCCGGCAGCGGCACGGACCCGGTTCCCGGCTCCACACCGGCCACCGCCTCCGCCGTGGAGCGCGCCGCCTACGTCCTTGCCCGCCGGATAGCCGGGCGCGACCAGGCCGACCTGGTCGCCGAGTTCTGCCGGTGGCTGCCCGCCGGGCTCTCCTCCCCGGAATTGAACGCCCCGTTCCGGACCGGCGGCGGAACCGCCGACTGCGCCCGGCACACCGGCCTCCGGGAGCGGGCCCTCGCCTCGTTCCTCGCGAACATGCTGGACGACCCCGACCTGCTGGCCGCCGTGGCGGGCGGAGCAGGGCCAGGGGCGGGACCAGGGGCGGAGGCCGGGACCGGGATGCTGCTCGGCCGGGCCTGGACGGAGACGCTGCGCCGTGACCCGCCCGTCCAGATCGTGCTGCGCCGCACCCGCACCGAGGTCCGCGTCAGCGGCGGCACGCTGCCCGCCGGGGCGCCCGTCGCCTGCCTCATCGGCGCGGCGGGGCGCGACCCGGCCCGGTTCGCCGCCCCCGACCGGTTCGACCCGCTGCGCGCCGACGCCGACCCGCTGCTCACCGGCCCGGCCGGCTGCCCCGCCGCCCTGCTCGGCCGGCTGGAGGCCGAACACGGACTGCGCGCCCTGCTGGCGGCGATGCCGGGCATCCGCTGGGCCGACGGTTTCCGTCCGGCGTCCAGCGGGGTGCTCACACGGGGGCCGCGGACCCTGCTCGTACGCCCGTCCTGATCAGCTCTTCTCCCGCACCCGCCGCAACAGCGCCACCGGCCGCTCCCCGAACAGCTCGCCCGCCGCCACCGCACCCCCCGCGAACTCCCGCCCCACCTCTCGGTTCAGAGCGTCCCGCCACGGCCCCCCGTCCGGCAGCTCCACCACCGTGTCCCGCCACCCCCCGTCCTCCGCGAGCCGCAGCGACAGCCTGGTCACCGCCACCACCACCTCGCCGGACCGGGAGAACGCCACCACATGCCCGGCCGCCGCACCCCGCGCCTCCACCGGCACGTACGTCCCCGACTCCCCGAACACCTCCGGCAGCTCCCGCCGCAGCCCCAGCGCCGCCGCCGTCACCACCTGCTTCTCCTCCTCCGGCCCCTCCGGCCGCCGGAACGGGCTCCGGTTGTCCGGGTCGACCAGGGCCAGATACTCGCTCTCCGTCCCCTGGTACAGGTCCGGCACCCCCGGCATCGTCAGCTGCACCAGCGCCGCCCCCAGCACATTGGCCCGTACGTGCGGGGCCAGCGACTCCGCGAAGCCGGTCACCAGCCGCCGGGCCGCCCCGGACGCGCTGCCCGGGCCCGCCGCCACGAAGTCCGTCACCGCCCTCTCGTACGCCGCATCCGGCTCCGTCCAGCTCGTGAACAGCCCGGCCTCGCGCACCGCCTTGAGCAGCGCGGGCTCCAGCCGGGCGCCCAGTTCCTCGGCGGGCAGTTCCTCGGCGGGCAGCGGTGCGCAGCCGTAACTCGACTGCCAGGCCTGCCACGCCAGCTGCGGGTCCGGCGCCGCCACGGGTGTGGCGCCCGTCAGCTCGGCCACCAGCTCCGCCCACCGCTCCGGACACTCCGACAGGACCGCGATCCGGGCCCGGACATCGGCGCTGCGCTTGGTGTCGTGCGTGGTCAGGACCGTGCCCGTGGCGGGCCAGTCCCGGGCGATCCGGGCGGCGAACGCGTGGAAGGCGTCCACCGTCACCGCCGGCTGCCCGGGGTCCCCGCCCACCTCGGTCGCCGAGATCAGCGGCACGTACCGGTAGAACGCGGTGTCCTCCACCGACTTGGCGTGCAGCGCGGACGCGGTCTGCGCGAACCGGGCGCAGAAGGACACCTGTTCCTCCCCGTCGCCCAGCCGCCCGAGCGCCAGGTCCCGTACGACGTCCACGGCGGCGGCCTCCTCCGGCACGGAGAACACCGCCTTCGCGTCCCGTACGGCGTCGTCCGGAAGGGTCTCCTCCGCGATCCGGGTCGGCGGTACGCCCGCCGTGACGTACGGCCGGTAGACCGGCACCCGTACCAGCAGCTCCCGGATCGCCGTCCGCAGCGCCCAGGGCGCGTGATCGCGCAGGGCCGGGTCGGCGGAGCAGATGGAGGTGGCGAGCCGGGTCAGCCAGGCCGTCTCGGAGGCCAGTTCGTGGGTGGCCACGCGGTACGCGGCGCGGCGGACGGTCGCCTTCCAGTAGCCGCCCCGGTCGCCGGGCGGGCCTGCGAACTCCCGGTAGCGGCCGAGCAGCTCCGCCGCGCCCGCCG
Source organism: Streptomyces cyaneofuscatus (assembly GCF_000718135.1). Classification (GTDB taxonomy): domain Bacteria; phylum Actinomycetota; class Actinomycetes; order Streptomycetales; family Streptomycetaceae; genus Streptomyces; species Streptomyces cyaneofuscatus. The sequence continues at coordinate 113,995 of NZ_JOEM01000002.1, forward strand.
GGTCGGTGAACAGCCCGTCGATCCGGTGCAGCGCGTCGTACCCGGTCGTCCCGGCGACCGCCCAGCCGGCCGGGAGGGGCTCGTCGCCGGTGAGGATCTTCTCCACCACCGTCCACCGGCCGCCGGTGGCCTCGTTCAGCCGCCGCAGGTAGGCGGCCGGGTCGGCGAGGCCGTCCGGGTGGTCGATGCGCAATCCGTCCAGCACCCCGTCGCGGAGGAGTTCGAGGACCTTGGCGTGCGTGGCGTCGAAGACCTCGGGGTGTTCGACGCGGACCCCGATCAGCTCGGAGACGGTGAAGAAGCGGCGGTAGTTCAGCTCGGTGCGGGCCAGCCGCCACCAGGCGAGCCGGTAGTGCTGGGCGTCGAGCAGCTCCGGAAGCGGAAGGTCCGCCGTGCCCGCCCGCAGCGGGAACTCCTGCTCGCCGTAGCGCAGCACCTCCGCGCCGACGTCCACGGTGAGCGCGTCCAGCTCGCCGCCGAGCGGACCGGCCAGCACAGGCAGCAGCACCTTGTCGCCGCCCGCCGCCCAGTCGATGTCGAACCAGCGGGCGTACGGCGAGGCCCGGCCCTCGCGGAGCACCTCCCAGAGCTGCCGGTTGTGCCGGGGCACGGCGGCCATGTGGTTCGGCACGATGTCGAGGACCAGCCCGAGCCCGTGCTCCCGGGCGGTGGCGGCGAGGCTGCGCAGCCCCTCCTCACCGCCCAGCTCCTCCCGTACGCGGCTGTGGTCGACCACGTCGTAACCGTGCCGGGAGCCGGGGACGGCCTCCAGGACGGGTGAGAGGTGCAGATGGGAGACGCCGAGCGCGGCCAGGTACGGCACCGCCTTCTCGGCCGCCGGGAAGGGGAAGTCGGGCTGGAGCTGAAGCCGGTACGTGGCGGTGGGCGTCATGCACTTCTACGTACCCCGCCCGGGGCGAACTGTGTCACCCCGGGCGGGACGCTCACCCTTGCCGATCCTGTGGGCAGGGCTTCAGCCGCGACACTGCAGCACGCTTCAGCCGGGACGCCGCAGCACGGTGAGGCTGCGGCCGATCAGGGTCACCTGTTCGCCCTCGGCCACCTTCGGCCCCGTCCCCGGATCCACCCCCTCCGGCCGCGCGGTGTCCACGACGACCTGCCACTGCTCCCCGTGGTCCACGGGGACGGCGAACTCCAGCGTCTCGGCGCTCGCGTTGAACATCAGCAGGAACGAGTCGTCGGTGATCCGCTCCCCGCGTGGTCCGGGCTCGGAGATCGCCTGGCCGTTGAGGAACACGGTCATCGCCTTGGCGTGGGCCGCCTGCCAGTCCCGCTGGGTCATCTCCTGGCCCTCCGGGGTGAACCAGGCGATGTCGGAGAGCTCGTCGTGCGTGCCCTCCACCGGCCGCCCGTGGAAGAAGCGGCGGCGCCGGAAGACGGGGTGGTCGCGGCGGAGCCACACCATGGAGCGGGTGAACTCCAGCAGGTTGCGCCGGAACTCGTCGTCGGGGGCGTCCGGGTCGGGCCAGTGGATCCAGGAGAGCTCGTTGTCCTGGCAGTAGGCGTTGTTGTTGCCCTTCTGCGTCCGGGCGAACTCGTCCCCGTGGCTCAGCATCGGCACGCCCTGCGACAGCATCAGCGTGGCGATGAAGTTCCGCATCTGCCGGCCCCGCAGCTCCAGGACCTCGGGGTCGTCCGTCTCTCCCTCCACCCCGCAGTTCCAGGAGCGGTTGTGGCTCTCGCCGTCCCGGTTGCCTTCGCCGTTGGCGTCGTTCCGCTTGTCGTTGTACGACACCATGTCGTGCAGCGTGAAGCCGTCGTGGCAGGTGGTGAAGTTGATCGAGGCGAGCGGGCGGCGTCCGTCGTCCTGGTAGAGGTCGGACGAGCCCGTCAGCCGCCCGGCGAACTCCGCCAGCGTGCGCGGCTCGCCCCGCCACAGGTCGCGGACCGTGTCGCGGTACTTGCCGTTCCACTCGGTCCACAGAGGCGGGAAGTTGCCCACCTGGTAGCCGCCCTCGCCGACGTCCCACGGTTCGGCGATCAGCTTCACCTGGCTGACCACCGGGTCCTGCTGGACCAGGTCGAAGAACGAGGAGAGCCGGTCCACCTCGTGGAACTGGCGGGCGAGGGTCGCCGCCAGGTCGAAGCGGAAGCCGTCCACATGCATCTCGGTCACCCAGTACCGCAGCGAGTCCATGATCATCTGGAGGACGTGCGGGGACCGCATGAGCAGCGAGTTCCCGGTGCCGGTGGTGTCCATGTAGTACCGCTGATCGTCGGTCAGGCGGTAGTAGGAGGCGTTGTCGAGACCGCGGAAGGAGAGGGTGGGGCCCAGGTGGTTGCCCTCGGCGGTGTGGTTGTAGACCACGTCGAGGATGACCTCGATGCCCGCCTGGTGCAGGGCCTTCACCGCCTGCTTGAACTCCAGCACCTGCTCGCCCCGGTCGCCCCAGGAGGCGTAGGTGTTGTGCGGGGCGAAGAAGCCGATGGTGTTGTAGCCCCAGTAATTGGCGAGCCCCATGTCCGCCAGGCGGTGGTCCTGGACGAACTGGTGGACGGGCATCAGTTCGATCGCGGTGACGCCCAGTTCGGTGAGGTGGGCGATGACCTCCGGGTGCGCGAGCCCCGCGTACGTACCGCGCAGCTCGGGCGGGAGCCCCGGATGGAGCATCGTCAGGCCCTTGACATGGGCCTCGTAGATCACGGTGCGGTGGTAGTCCGTACGGGGGCGGCGGTCGTCGCCCCAGTCGAAGTACGGGTTGACCACGACGGAGCTCATGGTGTGCGGCGCCGAGTCGAGGTCGTTGCGGGCGTCGGGCTTCCCGAAGGGGTAGCCGTACACCGACTCGCCCCACTCGATCTTCCCGGAGACCGCACGGGCGTACGGGTCGAGCAGCAGCTTCGCGGAGTTGCACCGCTGCCCGTTCTGCGGTTCGTAGGGCCCGTGCACCCTAAAGCCGTACCGCTGACCCGGCATGATGCCGGGCAGGTACGCGTGGCGCACGAAGGCGTCGGTCTCGCGGAGCTCCACCGCCGTTTCTGAACCGTCGTCGTGCAACAGGCACAACTCGATCCGGTGGGCGGCCTCCGAGAAGACCGCGAAGTTGGTGCCGGCGCCGTCATAGGTGGCGCCGAGGGGATAAGCGTGTCCCGGCCAGACCTGCATAGATGAGACTCTTCCACTTCTGATCCGGGTGCGGTGGCTTTCCTCGGCCCGTTACTCCCCGAATCTTCCCCGAAAACGGGGCGCGCACCTAGTACGTCACGCGGTGCGGCCGGGTCCCGTCGCCCGCTCCCGGCCGCACCGGTCAACTTCGGACACCAGGGTGCCGCCCCGGACGGGATTACGGCCGCGCCCGGCCGGACGGCGTCCGGATCGCGGCCTTCGTCGGGGTGCCTAATCATTATGAATCCCCTCACTCCACCCGATCTCGCCGCAAGGAACAGGCCGCCGCGAAACGGGAGTTGAGAAACCGGCCCGGCCATCGGGCTGCACCGGATCCCGCTCCCGGAGTACCCTTCCTTGATCGTTGGGTGGGGGAGTGGAAGGCGGTACGCGGGTGAGCTCGGGAGGGTTCGAGCTACCCCCAGGTGACGCAGGTCACGAGGGGGAATCGACCGATGCGCCGCCCGGGGCGGTGTCCCTTGCGCAGCCCATGGAGATCGGCGCCGAGCTGGACTGGGGTGCCGAGGCCTGGAGCGAGGTACGGACCCGGGCGCAGCGGGCCGGGCGCGCCTATATCTGGCTGAATCTGGTCGAACAGAGACTGCGCGCGGTCGTCGCCGCGGTGCTCCGGCCGATCTACGAGCCGGTGCACGGCGACGACTGGGTGGTGGCCGCGGCCGGACCGGCCGGGCAGGAGTGGGTGCAGCGGGCCGTCGCCGTACGCGAGGTGTCGCGCCGCAAGGGCTATCTGCTGGACCCGGCCGACGACAACGTCCTCAGCTTCCTCACGCTCCCGCAGCTGCGGGAGCTGATGGTCCAGCACTGGCCGTGCTTCGAGCCGTACTTCGACGACCGGCGGGACGTCGAGCTGGCCCTCGACGAGCTGGAGGTGACCCGCAACGTCGTCTCCCGCAACCGCGCGCTGAACGAGGCGGTGCTCGCCCAGGCGGAGCGGGCCTCGGCCCGGCTCCTGGACATCCTCGGCAGCGGAGCCTCCGTGCCCTCCGCCGACCGGCTGCCGGTGGACGCGGTGGAGGAGCTGGTCGGCGACCGGTACGCGGACGTGGTCTCCGTCCACCCCGACCGGGTCCGGCTCCAGCGCCAGCTGCCGGCCGAGGACCTGTTCGGCGGGGCGCGGCGGCTGGACGCCATCGGCATAGGCCTCAACCTGCTCGTCCAGAACTTCTCCGGCCGCCGACTGGTCCGGCTCGCCGAGTCGGGGTGCCGGGTCCGGCTGCTCTTCATCAACCCGGCCAGCAGCGCGGTGAAGCGCCGGGAGCGGGAACTGGGCCTCAAGAAGGGCGAGCTGAGCCGCTCGGTGGAGATGAACATCCTCCACATGCGCCGGGTCCGCTCCAAGCTCCGCGACCCGGGCGCCTTCGAGATCCAGGTCTTCGACGAGACCCCGCGCTTCACCGCGTACCTGGTGGACGGCGACGGGGCGGACGCGGTGGGCGTCGTCCAGCCCTATCTGCGGCGCGCCCGGGGCATGGAGGCGCCGGTGCTGGTGCTGCGCGGCGGGGGGCGACGGACAGTGGTGCGGGCGGGGCAGGACAGCGAGGGCGGCCTCTTCGAGACGTACCGGGAGGAGTTCGAGTCGGTCTGGACGGACTCACGCCCGGTGTCGTGAGGCCCTCCTGCTGACACCCCGTCCCGCGTCGCTGTCAGTGCTGCGTGCGAAGGTGTTCATCACTCGGGGGAAGCACCACGGGGGAGCACCACGAAGGAGGTATCGGGATGAGCTGGCATCAGGGACCACTGGTCGGCTTCGACCTGGAGACGACGGGGACCGACGTCGAGACCGACCGGATCGTCACCGCCGCACTGGTCCGGCTGGAGCCGGACGGGACGGTCGCCGAGCAGCGGACCTGGCTGCTCGACCCGGGGGTGGCGATACCCGAGCAGGCCTCCGCGATCCACGGCATCGGCACGGACCACGCCCGCAAGCACGGCGCCCGGGCGGCCTCGGCCGTGGCGGAGATCGCCCACGCGGTCGCCGAGGTGCTGCGCTCGGGGGTGCCGCTGGTGGTGATGAACGCGCGCTACGACCTCTCGCTCCTGGACCGCGAATGCGGGCGGTACGGACTGGACTCCGTCGAGCAGCGGATCGGCGGCGTGCCCTCGCCCGTCATCGACCCCCTGGTGATCGACAAGCACGTCGACAAGTACCGCAAGGGCAAGCGCGCCCTCCAAGCCCTGTGCGAGCACTACGGCGTGACCCTCTCCGACGCCCATGACGCGACCGCCGACGCGGTGGCGGCGGTCCGGGTGGTCCGCCGGATGGGCGAGCGCCACCGCCCGGTCAGCACCCTGCCCCCGGCCGAACTCCACGCCCTCCAGGTCCGCGCGGCCGCCGAACAGTCCGCCTCGCTCCAGGCCTACCTCCGCCGCACGGCGAACCCGACGGCGGTGGTGGAGCAGGCCTGGCCGGTGATCCCGCGGAGCAGGTGACCGGGCGGGGGTGCAGCCAACAGGGGGTCCAGCCGGCAGGGGGTGGAGCCGGCAGGGGGCGTAGCCGTCGGGGGCCGTAGCCGGGCCTCAGAGCTTGCCGAAGATCACTCCGCGCCAGGTCCAGCCCGCATCGAGGGTGGTGTTCCGCAGGGGGTCCGTCAGCTGTGCGCTGTCGAAGCTGAACGACTCGGTCGCTTCGAGGCGGCCGCTCCTGCCCCGCTGGAGGGTGTACTGGCGCGAGACGGTCCTGCCCCCGCCGCGGGTGTACGTCGCCGAGGTCCTCAGCCGCGGAGGATTGCCGACGCGGGTGACTTCCCAACTCTCCTCGACGGCACGCACCTCGGGGACGTCCTCGGCCAGCCGCATCCGGATCCGGATGGCGCGCGTCAGCTGGGACGCGATGAAGAAGGGCTGCCAGGCGGGCTCGGCGATCCGCCACTCCGCCACCAGATCGGCGCCGTGCGCCGCGCCGTCGCTGATGAGGTAGGGGACATCCGGCCCGTTGAGGCCGAGCAGGGCCGTCCGCAGCTCTCCGGCCGGTCGTGGCACCACCCCGGCCTCGGGGTGCCTGGTCCCGGTCAGCTTGTCGAAGAGTCCCATGGGGTCCAACCTACGCTCCGCGAACGCGGCCGGTCGCAGATGCATCTGCCCTGCCCCTGCCCCTTCAGAAGGGGTACCAGCGGACCTCGGGGTCCCCCTCGCGCAGCGACGCCACCCTGCGGCGGAATTCGGTGAGTGCCTTCGGGTTGGCCGGGGCGTGCTGGGCGACCCAGGCGCAGCTGGCCGTCTCGCGGGCGCCGCGCAGGACCGCGCAGCCGTCCCACTCCCGGACGTCCCAGCCGTACGCGGCCGTGAACGCGTCGTAGGCCGCGGGGTCGAGGCCGTAGCGGTCGCGGGAGAGGGCGAGGACGACCAGGTCGTGTTCCCGCAGGTCCGTGGAGAAGGTCTCCAGGTCGACCAGGACCGGGCCCTCGGGGCCGACATGGACGTTGCGGGGGAGCGCGTCGCCGTGGATCGGGCCCGGCGGCAGGTGCGGGGTCAGGGCGGCGGCCGCGGCCGCGAAGCCGTCGCGGCGGCCGCGGAGGTAGTCGGCGTCGTCCGGGTCGATCGTGTCGCCCGCCAGGGTCAGCCAGCGCTCCACCCCGCCGAGCAGTTCGCGGCGCGGGAGCGTGAAGTCCGCCGGGGCCGGGAGCGCGTGCACCCGGGAGAGCAGGGGCGCCAGGTCGCGCGGCTCGGTGGGGCGTACGGGGTCGGGCAGGCGGTGCCAGACCGTCACCGGGTGGCCCTCCACCAGGCGCATCCCGTGCTCGGCGACCCGTACCGCCGGAACGCCCGACGCGGCGAGCCACTCCGCGACGGCGACCTCCCGCTCCGCCCGGGCCGCCAGCTCCGGGTGGCCGGTGGCGTCCCGTCCGACCTTCACCACCAGACCGTCGGCCGCGAAGACCGCGTTCTCGCCCAGCGCCAGCAGCTCCGCCGCGCCGGAGAAACCGGCGGCCGTCAGCACCTCACGCGCACGCATCTCGTCCATGGGTGCGATTTTCGCATCCGCGCAGGCCACCTTGACGAACCGACGGCCCGTCAGCACGATGGCCTGGGCCACCAGGACGGCCAGAACGGGATGAAGTGTTCCTGAAGCGCGCAGAGAGGATCATTTGTGGCGTTAGCGGGCGTGAAGCGGCAGTCCGGGGCGGATGGCGCACACCCCCGGCCCGGCACCGCGGCCCGGGACCGGGCCGCCTGGTTCCTCGTGCTCCCCGCCCTCCTCCCGATTCTGATCCTCAGCGTCGGCCCGCTGCTCTACGGCATCGCGCTCGCCTTCACCGACGCCCAGTCCGGCCGCACCCGCTCCACCCAGTGGATCGGCACCCTCAACTTCCAGGACCTCCTGCACGACACCCTCTTCTGGGACTCCTTCCGGATCGGCCTCCTCTGGGCGTTCGGCGTCACCGTCCCGCAGTTCCTCCTGGCCCTCGGCCTCGCCCTGCTCCTCAACCAGAAGCTCCGGCTGCGCTGGCTGGCGCGGGCGCTGGCGATCATCCCCTGGGCGATGCCCGAGGTCGTCGTCGGCATCATGTGGCGCCTCGTCTACAACCCCGACGCGGGCATCCTCAACGAGACCCTCCGCGACCTCGGCCTCGGCGACGGCCGCGACTGGCTCACCGGTCTGGCCACCGCGCTCCCCGCCGTGATCCTCGTCGGCATCTGGGCCGGCATGCCCCAGACCACCGTCGCCCTGCTCGCCGGACTCCAGAACACCCCGCACGAACTCCACGAGGCGGCGGCCCTGGACGGTGCGGGCGCCTGGCGCCGGTTCCGTACCGTCACCTGGCCCGCGATCAAGCCCATCGCGCTCGCCATCAGCGCCCTCAATCTGATCTGGAACTTCAACTCCTTCGCCCTCGTCTATGTGCTGACCAGCGGCGGGCCCGGCGGGCGGACCCGGCTGCCGATGCTCTTCGCGTACGAGGAAGCCTTCCGCTACGGGCAGTTCGGCTACGCCGCCGCCATGGGCTGCGTGATGGTCGCGGTGATCTCCGTGATCCTCGCCTGCTGTCTCGTCGGCCGGATCAGCGCAGGAGGCGAGCAGCGATGAGTCTGCCCACCAGCAGGGCCGCGCGCGCCGGGCAGTACCTCGCGCTCCTCGCGTACCTGGTGTTCCTGGCCTTCCCGTTCCTCTGGCTGCTCTCCACCGCCTTCAAGCCCGCCCGCGAACTGGGCTCCCTGCACCCCACCTGGATCCCCGACAACCCCACCCTCGAGAACTTCCGCCAGGCCTTCGACGAGCAGCCGTTGCTCCAGGCCGCCGCCAACTCGCTGATCGCCGCCGTCTCCGCCGCCCTGATCGCCGTCGTCATCGCGACCCCGATGGCCTATGTGATGGCCCGCCACCGGGGCCGGCTCGCCACCGCCGCGACCGGCTGGGTCGTGGTCAGCCAGGCGTTCCCGTTCGTGCTGGTGATCATTCCGCTCTTCCTGGTCCTGAAGAACCTGCATCTGATCAACACCCTGTGGGGGCTGATCCTGGTGTACGTCGTCTGGTCGCTGCCCTTCGCGCTGTGGATGCTCGCCGGGTATGTGCGCGCTGTGCCGGCCGAGCTGGAGGAGGCCGCCGCCGTGGACGGGGCGGGGCGCGTACGGACCCTCGTCTCGGTCGTCGCCCCGCTGCTCGCGCCCGGGATCGTGGCCACCGCCCTCTTCGCGTTCATCACCGCGTGGAACGAGTTCTTCTTCGCCCTCGTTCTCCTCAAGACCCCGGAGAAACAGACCTTGCCGGTCGTCCTCACCCACTTCCTCGGCGCGGAGGGCGTGGCCGACCTCGGGCCGCTGGCCGCCGCCGCGTTCCTCGCCACGCTGCCCTCCCTCGTCCTCTTCGCCTTCATCCAGCGCCGGATCACCGGAGGGATGACGGCAGGGGCGGTGAGGGGCTGATGCGCCGCACCCTGGCCCGGCGGGCCGCCGCGGCCGCCGCCGTCCTCGCCCTCCTGCTCACCGGTTGTTCCAGCACCGACGACGGCAGGGACGCCGACGGCACCATCCGCCTCAGGTTCCAGTCGCTGGCCTGGCAGAAGGAGTCCGTCGACGCCAACAAGCAGCTGGTGAAGGAGTGGAACGCCGCTCACCCCGACGTCCAGGTCGACTACGTCCAGGGCAGCTGGGACAACGTCCACGACCAGCTGCTCACCTCCTTCGAGGGCGGCGAGGCGCCCGACATCATCCACGACGCCTCCGACGACCTCGCCGACTTCGCGTACGGCGGCTACCTCGCCGACCTGCGCCCCCTCCTCCCCGAGCGGCTCAAGGCCGACATCCCCGAGCAGTCCTGGCGCACCACCACCTTCGACGGCGGGATCTACGGCGTCCCGTTCCTCCAGGAGCCCCGGGTCCTGATCGCCAACACCGAGATCCTCAAGGCGTCGGGGGTGCGGATCCCGACGCCGGAGCAGCCCTGGAGCTGGGCGGAGTTCCGGCAGGTCACGAAGGAGCTGACCGGCAAGGGGCGTTACGGGGTCGCCTGGCCGCTCAAGGAACCCGTCTCCGTCACCCTCAACCTGGGCCTCTCCGGCGGCGGGCAGCTCTTCCACCGTGACCCGGACGGCAAGGCGGAGCTGCGTTTCGAGGAGGGCGACCGGGTGGTGACCGGGACCATCCACGACCAGGTCAACACCGACCGCAGCGCGGCCCGTACGGCGCTGGGCATGGGCGGATCGGACGCCCTGCCCGGCTTCTTCGGCGGCCGGTACGCCATGCTCCCGCTCGGCTTCGCCTACCGCCAGCAGGTCGTCGAGCAGGCCCCCGAGGGATTCGCGTGGACGGTGCTGCCCGCTCCGGCGGGCAGTGGAGGGCTGGCCCAGGGAGTGAGCCCGCAGACCCTCTCCGTCGCCGAGGACAGCCCGCACAAGGAGGAGGCCGTCGCCTTCATCGACTTCCTGCTGCGGCCGCCGAACATGGTGCGCCTCGCCCGGGGCGACTGGATGCTCCCCACCGGCACCACCGCCCTCGCCCACCCCTCCCTGCACACCACCGAGAACGGCTGGGCCACCGGGACCGCGCTCGTCGGGCAGCTGCGCCCGGCGCCCGCGCAGACCGTACGGGGCTACCCCGAGTGGAAGGACAAGGTGGCGACCCCCGCGCTCCAGGAGTACTACAGCGGCGCGATCGACACCGATGAGCTGCGGAAACGGCTGGTCGACGACGGGAACCGGGTCCTGGCCCGCTATCAGCGCTGAAGAAGGCGGCGAAAATAACTAGACGAGACGTTGCGTCTCGCTTAGGGTGAAGCACATGACGGAATCCCCGCGTGCCCACATCGCCATGTTCTCCATCGCCGCCCACGGGCATGTGAACCCGAGCCTCGAAGTGATCCGCGAGCTCGTCCGCCGTGGGCACCGTGTCAGCTACGCCATCCCCGCCTCGTTCGCCGGCAAGGTCGCGGCCACCGGCGCCGAGCCGGTGATCTACACCTCGACCCTGCCGACGGACGACGACCCCGAGGCGTGGGGCACGGAGCTGATCGACAACATCGAACCCTTCCTCGCCGACGCCATCCAGGCCCTCCCGCAGCTGATCGCCGCCTTCGACGGCGACGAGCCCGACCTCGTCCTGCACGACATCACCTCCTATCCCGCCCGCGTCCTCGCCCACCGCTGGGGCGTCCCCGCCGTCTCCCTCTGGCCCAACCTGGTGCCCTGGGAGGGGTACGAGAAAGAGGTCGGCGAGCCCATGACCGCCGAGCTGAAGCAGACCGAACGCGGCCAGGCGTACTACGCCCGCTTCGACGGCTGGCTCGCCGACAACGGCCTCGGCCATGTCCCCAGCGACGACTTCGTGGCCCGCCCGCGCCGCGGCCTCGTCCTGATCCCCGAAGCGCTCCAGCCCAACGCGGACCGGGTGGACCGCGACATGTACACCTTCGTCGGCGCCTGCCAGGGCGACCGTGCCGACCAGGGGGAGTGGGAGCGGCCGGCCGGGGCCGGGAAGGTGCTCCTGGTCTCGCTCGGCTCCTCGTTCACCAAGCAGCCCGCGTTCTACCGGGAGTGCGTCGCGGCCTTCGGTGACCTGCCCGACTGGCACGTGGTGCTCCAGATCGGCGCGCATGTCGACCCGGCCGAGCTCGGCGACGTACCGGCGAACGTGGAAGTGCACGCATGGGTGCCGCAGTTGGCGGTGCTGAAGCAGGCCGACGCGTTTATCACCCACGCCGGGGCGGGCGGCAGCCAGGAAGGGCTCGCCACGGGGACGCCGATGGTGGCCGTGCCGCAGGCCGTCGACCAGTTCGGCAACGCCGACATGCTCCAGGCGCTCGGGGTGGCCCGGCACATCCCGATGGAGGAGGCCGACGCGGTGACGCTGCGCGAGGCCGTGCTCGCCCTGACCGGCGACCCGGAGGTGGCGGAGCGGTCCGCCCGGCTGCGCGAGCAGATGGCGAAGGAGGGCGGGACGCCCCGCGCGGCCGACCTCATCGAGGCCGAACTGTCGCTCTGAGCTGGTCCGCACTGTTCCTCTGAGCGGATCGGCCGGACTGATATCCGGACGTTGTGCGCCCCGTCCTGCCCGCCGTGCGACACGGTGGTGCGGGGCGGGGCGTCCGTCTGTGCGCTGCCGGTGGTCGTTGCATCTGCACGCACCCCCCGGGTGACTCCACATCTCCGGCAGGGGACTTCACCCCTCTCGCGCACTTCTTCACGCACGTTCACATGTCTTCACGCATACCCGTGTGCGCCCGGCGGTGTCCCTCCCGGGCGTTCGCGGGTGCGGTCAGCGATGGAGGGAGGGGGTCGGTGACGCCCCTGAGCTGGTGATTCGCCGGTGGGTGAGCGTCTTCGGGGTGCGTCGATCCGGCTTTGTTGCCTGCGTGTTGACGGTCACCGCCCGTTGTGACCCGCCATGGCCGATTTCTTATTACGAAACCTTGTTGAGTAAGTCACAGCTGCAAGGGGGTCTTGATCTGTGCTCGTCAATCGGTCAGGGTTTCGAGCCAACCCCCGGAGATCTTCCGGCCGGAGGTCAATCCCCCCACAGAGATTGACGAGGAGACCCCTCTTCATGGCCAAGCACCAGCGCACCGTCACTCGCCGGACCAAGCTGACCGCCGCGATCACCGCCGTGGCAGCCGCAGCCGGAGTCACCCTGTTCGGAACCTCGTTCGCCGGAGCCTCGCCGGCCCCCATGGGCACGGTCTACGGCGCGGACGCCGAGACCGCCGTCTCCGGCAGCTACATCGTCATGCTGGGCGAGAAGGCGGACAAGTCGAAGCTCGCCAAGGAGTACGGCGGCAAGCTCCAGCGTAACTACTCCTCCAGCATCAACGGCTTCTCCGCCAGCGGACTTTCGGAGACCGAGGCCAAGCGCCTCGCCGCCGACCCGTCCGTCGCCAAGGTGGTGCAGAACAAGAAGTTCAGCATCAACGCCACCCAGGAGAACCCCCCGTCGTGGGGTCTGGACCGGATCGACCAGGCCGAGACCGCGGGCGACAAGGCGTACAACTACCCCGACGCCGCCGGTGAGGGCGTCACCGCGTACGTCATCGACACCGGTGTCCGCGTCACCCACGAGGACTTCGAGGGCCGCGCCACCTCCGGCTTCGACGCCGTGGACAACGACGACGACGCCGACGACGGCAACGGGCACGGCACCCACGTGGCGGGCACCATAGCCGGGGCCGCGCACGGCGTCGCCAAGAAGGCCAAGATCGTCGGCGTCCGCGTCCTGGACGACAACGGCTCGGGCACCACCGAGCAGGTCATCGCCGGCATCGACTGGGTCGCCGCCAACGCGTCCGGCCCGTCCGTCGCCAACATGAGCCTCGGCGGCGGCGCCGACCCCGCCCTCGACGAGGCCGTCCAGAAGGCCATCGCCGCCGGCATCACCTTCGGTGTGGCCGCGGGCAACGAGTCCAGCGACGCCGGCCAGGGCTCGCCCTCCCGCGTCCCCGACGCGATCACCGTCGCCTCGTCCACGGAGGGCGACGAGCAGTCGGACTTCTCCAACTTCGGCCCCGTCGTGGACATCTACGCCCCGGGCTCGGACATCACGTCGACCTGGAACGACAGCGACACCGGCACCAACACCATCTCCGGTACGTCCATGGCCACCCCGCACGTCGTCGGCGCCGCCGCCGTCTACCTGGCGGGCCACCCGGACGCCACCCCGGAGGCGGTCGCCACGGCGCTGACCGAGGGAGCCACCCCGGACGCCATCTCCAACGCGACCGAGGGCACGGCGAACAAGCTCCTCAAGATCGTCGAGTAGGACCCACCGCCGGACGGAGGCGCCCCACCGCCCCCGTCCGGCACCGCTCGCGCACAGCAGCCGCCGCGCCCTCCCCCACGGGGCGCGGCGGCTGCGCGCCGGAGGAAGGATCGCTCTAGTGTGTGGGGCCATGACGACGAAGTACGCGGCGCTGCTGCGCGGGATCAATGTGAGCGGCCACAAGAGGGTCCCGATGCCGGAACTGCGCACCGTGCTCGGTGAACTGGGGCACACCGACATCGCCACCCACCTGCAGAGCGGCAACGCCGTCTTCCGCAGCGGGGACCAGGACGAGAGCGCGCTCGCCGCCGCCCTGGAGCACGCCCTGCACGAACGGTTCGGCTTCTCCGTCGACTGCATCGTCCGCAGCGGCTCCTATCTCGCCGCCGTCGCCGACGCCTGCCCCTTCCCCGCCGCCGAGCTGGAGGGCAAGCAGCTCCACGTCACCTACCTCGACCGGGCGATGGAAGCCGACCACCTCGCCGGTCTCGCCGGCCTCGACGCACCGGCCTACCTGCCGGAGGCCTTCGAGCTCGGCGACCGCTGCGTCTACCTGTACGCCCCCGACGGACTCGGCCGCTCCAAGCTGGCCGCGGCTCTGGCACGTCCCCAGCTCACCAAGGGCCTCACCGCCACCACCCGCAACTGGAACACCATGGCCAAACTTGTGGAGATGACACGTGTCTGAGCCGTCGCCCGCCGTGGCCGCAGCCATCGAAGGCGAACTCCGCCTGCTGGACCCGGTGGTACGCGCCTCCGCGGATCTCCTCGCCGCCCTGCTCCACCCCGAGTTCCGGGAGATCGGCACCAGCGGACGGCTCTGGGACCGGGAGTCGATCATCGAGGCGCTCACCGCCGACGACGCCCCGCGCCCCGGCCCGCTGACCGCCTCCCGGATGCGGGGCACGCAACTCGGCCCGGATCTGGTGCACCTCACCTTCGACACGGAGTCCAAGGGGCTGCGCTCGCACCGCAGCTCCCTGTGGCGGCTGACCGGGGCGGGGTGGCGGCTCTACTTCCACCAGGCGACCCCGTTCGTCGACGACCCGTTCGCGGAGGTCTGAGCCTCTCCGGCGGTCCGAGCCTCTCCGGCGGGCGGCCGGGGGCGAGTTCGGGAGGATCACCGACTTCCCCGGCGGGCTGACGGACCGGGCCCGCCGTGCCCCATGATGGGGCAGCCATGCCGAGCGCCGCAGAGACACACGACCGACGCTCCGCCCGGGGCCCCGGAGCCGGAGCGGCCGTTGCCGCTGTCCGGGCCCTGGTCTTCGCCGCGACCAGCACGGCCCTCGCGCTCTGCACACACCACCTGTCCTCCGGGCAGGCGGTACCGGGATGGTCCGTGCCGCTCGCGGCCGGGACGCTGTTCCTCCTCGCCCTGCCCGTCGCGCGGTTCGGTGAAGCCCTGCCCGTCGCGCGACGGGGCGGGGCGCTGCCCGTCGTGCTCGCGGCGACCGGCGCCGGACAGGCCGCGCTGCACCAGCTCTTCGCGGCCGTGCAGAACGGCACCGCCTCCGCGCCGCACCGGCACGGCACCGGACCCGACGTCCACCAGGCCTGGCACGCGGACCACCGCCTCGCGGTGGTGATGACGGCCGGACACACGGTCGCCGCGCTGCTGGTGGGCTGGTGCATGCAGCGCGCGGACGCCTCCTGCCGGACCGTGGCCCGGCGCTTGGACCACACGCTGGACCGGTGGCTGGGCGGGCCCGCCCCGGCGGGGCCGTTCCCGGGGCGGCGCCCCCGGACCGGGCCGCCGCGGGCATGGTCCCCGCCCTCCCCGTACAACCGCACAGCGCTGAACCACACGGTGGTACGCCGAGGGCCTCCCGCGACGCGCTGATCCGCGCCGCCCGACCGGGGGCGCGCTTCCGCGCGCCCGTACACCGTCACCTCACCTGCACCTCACCTGGGAGATCCCTGTGTCCACCTCTGTACGCGTGCGAGCCGTCCGCCGTTGCGCCGGCGTCGTCGCCGCCGCGATAGCCGCCACCCTCGTCCTGGCCACCCCGGCCTCCGCCCATGTGGAGGTCGGGTCCGAGGGCGCCCGTGCGCTCGCCGAGAACGTCACGCTGAACTTCGACGCGGCGACCGAGTCCGACGCCGCGGGCATCACCAAGCTGGAAGTGTTCCTCCCGAAGGGGATCGCTCCGGCCGATGTCACCTACGGCAAGGGCCCCGCCGGCTGGAAGCTCGCCCCGACCGACAAGGGCTTCACCGTGTCGGGCCCGCCCGTGGCGGTCGGCACGGACGTCGCGGTCTCCGTCGTCGTCCGGCAGCTGCCGGACGCGAAGTCGCTGGTGTTCAAGACGCTCCAGACGTACGACGACGGGCGCGTCGACCGCTGGATCGAACTGGAGGAGTCCAGCGGCGGCGGGCACGGACACTCCGCGCCCGTGCTGAAGCTCCAGGCGGCGGCCCCCGGCGCCGAGCCGGTCGCCCCCACCCCGAGTGCGAGCCCCACCCCCAGTGCGAGCCCCACCTCCGCGACCCCGTCGCCGTCCGCCCCGCCCGCCACCGAAACCGCGGACGCGAAGCCGACGGCATCGGACCGGGCAACGGCCACGGCCGAGGAGGACGGCTCGTCGCCCGCCCTGCCGATCGGCATCGCCGTCGCCGTACTGGCCCTGGCCGGCGGCGGTCTGTGGTGGTTCCTCAAGAGCCGCCGTACCGGCACCGCCTGACTGGCCCGGTCCCACGGCCCTGCCCTCGGGCCGTGGGGCCCCGCGGCCGCGCCGGACGCCCGCAGCCGGAGATCCCGCAGGGGGCGGGGGTCCCGGCCCCGGCAGATGCAGGTTAGCCTTGCCTTCGTTTGGCTGGAGAAGGATGGCTGGAAGTCGCCTCTCCGCCCTTGTCCGGTACATGCTGAGGAGCAGGTGAGTGGGGGCTGACATGTCCGGGCGCGGTGTCATCCGCCGCGCCGTCGCGGGGCAGCGCCGGGACGTCGTCGTCGGTTCGCTGCTGGGCGCCGCCCACCAGACCGGCGAAGCGCTCGTCCCCGTACTCATCGGCCTGATCGTCGACCGTGCCGTGGTCCGCCCCGACGGCGGTGCGCTCGCCCTCTGGCTGGTCGTCCTCGCCGTGGTCTACGCGATGCTCTCGTACGGCTTCCGCTTCGGCGCCCGGGCCGGTGAACGCGCCGCCGAACAGGCCGCGCACCAGCTGCGCCTGGACGTCGTACGCCGGGTCCTCGCCCCGCACGGCGGCGCCGAGGCCGGACGGCCGCCCGGCGCCCTGGTCAACGTGGCCACCGAGGACGCCCGGCGGGTCGGGGCCCTCAACATGGCCCTCACCCTCGGCATCGCCGCCGTCGTCGGCGTCATCGCGGGAGCGGTCCTGTTGCTCCGCGCCTCCGTCCCCCTCGGGCTCCTCGTCCTGATCGGCGCCCCGGTCCTCATGGCGCTCGGCCACTACCTCGCCCGCCCCCTGGAACACCGCAGCCAGGCCGAACAGGAGCGCGCCGCCCACGCCTCCGGGGTCGCCGCCGACCTGGTCGCCGGGGTCCGCGTCCTCAAGGGCCTCCGGGCCGAAAGCGCCGCCGTCGCCCGCTACCGCTCCACCAGCCAGGCCTCCCGCGAGGCCAACGTGCGCGCCGCCCGCGCCGCCGCACTCCAGACCGGCCTGATGCTCACCCTCACCGGCGCCTTCATCGCCCTGGTCGCCCTCGTCGGCGGACGCCTGGTGCTCAGCGGCTCCATCGGCCTCGGCGCCCTCGTCTCCGCCGTCGGCCTCGCCCTCTTCCTGCCAGGACCGATCGCCGTACTGGCCTGGGTCGGCGCCGAACTCGCCAAGGCCCGCGCCTCCGCCGCCCGCATCGCCGACGTGCTGGCCGCACCCGGCGAGACGACCGGCGGCACCACGGAGCCCGCCACCCCCGCCTCCGGAGAGCTGCGCCTGCACGGCCTCGGCCACGCCGGGCTCCACGGCATCGACCTCACCGTCCGGCCCGGCGAACACCTCGGCATCGTCGTCACCGACACCGCCGACGCGGCCACCCTGCTGCACTGCCTGGCCCGCCGATGCGACCCGGACCGGGGACACGTCGAACTCGACGGCACACCGGTCACCGAACTCGCCCCCGCCGCCCTGCGTTCCGCGCTCCTGGTGGCCGAGCACGACGCCCAGCTCTTCGACGGCACCCTCCTCGACAACGTCACGGCCGCCGCCCCCGCCGGAGCCGACCCGCAGCCGGCCATGGACGCCGCCGCCGTCGACGAGGTCGCCGCCACCCTGCCCGGCGGCACTTCCGGGCGGATCGGTGAGCGCGGCAGCTCCCTCTCCGGCGGCCAGCGCCAGCGCGTCGCCCTGGCCCGCGCGCTCGCCGCCGACCGCCCGGTCCTGGTCATCCACGACCCGACCACCGCCGTCGACGCCGCCACCGAGGCCCGCATCGCCACCGGCATCCGCCGCGCCCGCACCGGCCGCACCACGGTCCTGGTCACCAGCAGCCCCGCCCTCCTCGCCGCCACCGACCGCGTCGTCCTCATCGACGGCGGCACCATCACCGCCGAGGCCCCGCACGAGGACCTCGTACGCGACCATCCCGTCTACCGCACGGCGGTGCTCACATGACGACCACCCCATCGGCAACATCCGGCATAGCCGACGACAGCGCCGAGCTGCTGCCCATCGCCACCGGCGCCCGCACCCGGGCCGCCCTGCGCACCCTGATCCGCCCGGACCGGGGCCGCGCGATCCTGGGCCTCGGCGTCCTGGTCGGCGCCACCGCCGTAGGGCTCCTCGTCCAGCCGCTGCTGGGCCGCATCGTCGACATCGTCGCCGACGGCCGCCCCGCCGACGCCCTCACCCTGCCCGTCGTCCTCCTGCTGGTGGTCGCGGTCGTCCAGGGCGTCACCACCACGCTCGGGCTGACCCAGGTCGCCCGGCTCGGCGAGACCGTACTCGCCCGGCTGCGCGAACAGTTCATCGAGCGCGCCCTCCAGCTCCCCGCCGACCGCCTGGAGCGCGCCGGGGCCGGCGACCTCACGGCCCGGGTCACCGGAGACGTCGCCCGGGTCGCGGAGGCCGTCCGCTCGGCCCTCCCCGAGATGGCCCGCTCGGTCCTCGCGATCGTGCTGACCCTCGGGGCGATGGCCCTGCTGGACGTACGGTTCCTCCTCGCCGCGCTCCTCGCCGTACCGGTCCAGGCGCTCACGGCACGTTGGTACGTGACCCGGGCCGTCACCGTCTACGCGGACCAGCGGGTCGCCAACGGGGCCCAGCAGCAACAGCTCCTGGAGACCATCGGGGGAGCGGTGACCGTCCGCGGCCACCGGCTGGAGGAGCAGCACACCGAGAAGAGCGCGGCGCGCTCGCGCAGGGCCGTCGAGCTGACCATGCGCAGCGTCCACCTGGTGCTGGGCTTCTACGCGCGGCTGCACATCGCGGAGTACATCGGGCTGGCCGCCGTCCTGGTCACCGGGTTCTTCCTGGTCCGTGACGGATCCGTATCGATCGGTACGGCGACGGCCGCCGCCCTCTACTTCCACAGCCTCTTCGGACCGGTCAACGCCGCCCTCGTCCTGCTGGACGACGCCCAGTCGGCGGCGGCCGGGCTGGCGCGGCTGGTCGGGGTGACCGACCTCAAGGAGAGCGCGGTACGGCTGCCGCACCATCGGACCGGGAGCACGTCCGAGGCCGCCGTCACCGTCGACGCCGTGAGCCACGCGTACGGTCCCGGCCGCACCGTCCTCCACGAGGTCGCCCTCACCCTCCGCGCGGGCGAACACGTGGCGCTCGTCGGGACCAGCGGGGCCGGGAAGTCCACCCTGGCCCGGCTCGTCGCGGGCGTCCAGCAGCCGACCGGAGGCACGGTCTCCGTGGCGGAGGGAAAGACAGCCCCCTCCGTCGTCCTGGTCACCCAAGAGGTCCACGTCTTCACCGGGACCCTCGCCGACGACCTCCGCCTCGCCCGCCCCGACGCGACCGACGCCGACCTCCGTACCGCCCTCGCCACCGTGCACGCCCTGGAGTGGGCCGAGGCCCTCCCCGAGGGGCTCGCCACCGTCGTAGGGGAGGGCGGCCACCGCCTCGACCCCGCCCGCGCCCAGCAACTCGCCCTCGCCCGGCTCGTCCTGGCCGACCCCCCGGTCGCCGTCCTCGACGAGGCGACCGCCGAGGCGGGCAGCGCCGGCGCCCGGACCCTGGAGCGCTCCGCCGAGGCCGCCCTCGCCGGCCGCACCGCCCTGGTCGTCGCCCACCGCCTCACCCAGGCCGTCGCCGCCGACCGGATCGTGGTGCTGGAGGCCGGCCGGGTCGTCGAGAGCGGCACCCATGACGAATTGCGCACCGCCGACGGCCCGTACGCGGCGCTCTGGCACGCCTGGTCCGGCAGCCGCGCCGCACCCCACCTCTGACCCCCACGCCCCTGTCACCCCGTGGCACGCCCACCCTCCCGAAGGAATCCCGCCATGCCCCGCATGTCCCAGCGCACCCGGCTGACCGCCGTGGCCGCGTCCGCCCTGCTGCTGTTCGGAGCCGCCGCCTGCGGGTCCGGCGAGAGCGACGACAAGGCCGCGCC
The DNA here is from genome assembly GCF_000718135.1 of Streptomyces cyaneofuscatus. Lineage (GTDB taxonomy): Bacteria > Actinomycetota > Actinomycetes > Streptomycetales > Streptomycetaceae > Streptomyces > Streptomyces cyaneofuscatus. The sequence goes on from NZ_JOEM01000002.1 coordinate 133,845, forward strand.
GTCCGCCGACAGCGCGAAGAAGGGGGCCTTCCCGGTCACCCTCGACCACAAGTACGGCACCACCACCGTCAAGAACGACCCGCAGCGCATCGTCACCGTCGGCCTCTCCGACCAGGACGCGGTCCTCGCCCTCGGCAAGGTGCCGGTCGGCACGACCGAGTGGTTCGGCGAGTTCAAGGGCGCCATCGGCCCCTGGGCCGAGAAGGCGCTCGGCGACAAGGCGCGCCCCACCGTCCTGCACGACGACGGCACCGGCCCCCAGGTCGAGAAGATCGCCTCGCTCCGCCCCGACCTGATCCTCGCGCTGTACTCGGGCCTCACCAAGGACCAGTACCGCACCCTCTCCAAGATCGCCCCGGTCGTCGCCCAGCCGAAGGAGGGCGCGGACTGGGGGATCTCCTGGCAGGACCAGACCACGCAGGTCGGCAAGGCCCTGGGCAAGAGCGACGAGGCCAAGGCACTGGTCGCCAAGACCGAGAAGCACATCGCCGACGCCGCGGCCGCGCACCCCGAGTTCAAGGGGAAGACCGCCGTCATGGCGACGCCGTACGAGGGCATGTACGTCTACGGCCCGCAGGACAACCGCTCCCGCGTGCTGACCGGCCTCGGCTTCCAGCTGCCCAGCGGTCTCGACAAGGTCGTCGGTGAGGCGTTCGGCGCCAACATCAGCAAGGAGCGCACCGACCTCCTCGACACGGACGCCGTCGCCTGGATCGTCACCGACCCGGCCAAGGACGCCAAGAAGCTCCACGCCGACCCGCTGTACGGCAAGCTCGACGCGGTCAAGGAGGGCCGCGAGGTCATGATCAAGGAGAGCAGCCACTTCGGCAGCGCCATCTCCTTCGTGACCCCGCTGAGCATCCCGTACACCGTCGACCGCCTGGTCCCGATGCTGTCGGCCGCCGTCGACGGCAAGACGGACACGAAGGTCGTCCACCCCGCGTCCTGACGCCTCCCCCCCGGTCCGTCCCGCCCCGCGCGGGACGGACCGGACGCCCTGACCGACCCACCCCTGAGGAACCGGACCGTGGAGCCAGCCCCGTGACCCGCCCCGCCCGATGGCGCCCCGCCCTGCTCGCGGCCTCGCTCGCCGCCGTGCTGGTGGTGCTGTGTCTGCTCTCGCTCGGGCTCGGCGCTCTCCAGATCCCGCCCGGTGACGTCCTCAAGGCGCTCCTCGGCCGCCCGACCGGCCCCCGGATCGAGGACGTCATCTGGTCGGTGCGCGTCCCGCGTACGGCCCTGGGGCTGGCCGCCGGGGCGGCGCTCGGCCTCTCCGGCTGTGTGATGCAGGCGCTGACCCGCAACCCGCTGGCCGACCCCGGCATCCTCGGCGTGAGCGCCGGGGCCGCCTTCGCCATCGTGCTCGCCGCCGGGGTCGCGGGGATCGGCTCGCTGCTCGGCTACATCTGGTTCGCGTTCGCCGGGGCGATGGCGGCGAGCATCGTCGTCTATCTGCTGGGGCGGATGGGGCGTTCGGGGTCCACGCCGGTGAAGCTGGCCCTCGCGGGGGTCGCCGTCACCGCCGTACTCTCCTCGCTGACCAGCGCGATCGTCCTCACCGATCCGGCAGCCCTGGACCGCTTCCGCTTCTGGTCGGCCGGCTCGCTCGTCAACCAGGACGCCTCCACCGTGCTGCGGATCCTGCCCTTCCTCGGCCTCGGCGCCCTTCTCGCGGTGGCGAGCGCGCCCGCCCTCAACAGCCTCGCCCTCGGCGACGACGTGGCCGCGTCCCTCGGCCGCAAGCTCGGCCTCGTACGCCTCCAGGGCGTCGTCGCCGTCACCCTCCTCACCGGGGCGGCGGTCGCGGTGATCGGCCCCGTCGTCTTCATCGGCCTGGTCGTCCCGCATGTCGCGCGGGCCCTCGCCCAGTCCGCCGGACTCGGCCCGGACCACCGCTGGCTGCTGCCGCTCTCGGCGGCGCTGGCCGCCGGGCTGCTGCTCGGCGCGGACATCCTCGGCCGGGTGATCGCCCGGCCCGTCGAGGTCCAGGCGGGGATCATCGTCGCCTTCATCGGCGGCCCGTTCTTCATCGCCCTGGTCCGCCGACGCCGGCTCGCGGAGGTATGACGTGACCACCGATTCCCTGAGGTCTGAGGAAGACCCGGCCGGGAAGACCGCGGCCCGCCCCTTCCGCCTGGCCTTCCCGCCGGTCTCCGGCACCCTGCGCCCCCGCCAGCTCGCCGTCTGCGCGGGGCTCGTCGTCGCCGTGTTCGTGGCGCTGTGCTGGAACGTCTCCATCGGTGAGTACGGCATCCCCCTCACCGACGTCGCCCGCGCGCTCACCGGCTCCGGCGACCCGGGCACCCTCCTCGTCGTCCAGGAACTGCGGCTGCCCCGCGCCATGACCGGGCTGCTCGCTGGCATCGCGTTCGGCATGTCCGGCGCCCTGTTCCAGACGATGACCCGCAACCCGCTCGCCAGCCCCGACATGATCGGTCTCACCCAGGGCGCCGGGACCGCCGTCGTCGCGGGCATCGTGCTCGGCTGGGACTTCGGCCTAGGCACCCAGGCCCTCGGCCTGTTCGGGGCCCTCGCCAGCGCCCTCCTCGTCTACGGGCTCGCCTGGCGGCGCGGCACCACCGGCTACCGCATCATCCTCGTCGGTATCGGCGTCTCCTGGGTCTGCCTGAGCGTCACCGACTTCCTGCTCGCCCGGGGCGGCCGCTTCCAGGCGCAGGCCGCGCTCGGCTGGCTCGTCGGCAACCTCAACGGCCGCGACTGGCAGCAGGCCGCGCCCCTCGCGTACGCCCTGGTCGTCCTGGTCCCCGCCGCCCTGCTCATCGGCCGCCTCATGCGTACGCTGCAACTCGGCGACGACGTCGCCAAGGGGCTCGGCACCCGCGTCCAGGCCGTCCGCCTCACCGTCCTGCTCACCGGCGTCGGCCTGGTCGCCTTCGCCACGGCGGCCGCGGGGCCCGTGGCGTTCGTGGCACTGGCCGCCCCGCAGATCGCGCAGCGGCTCTGCCGTACGGCCTGGCCGCCCCCGCTCGCCGGCGGACTCACCGGCGCCGCCATCGTCCTCGCGTCCGACGTCCTGGCACGCGAACTGATCCCGGGCACCGAACTGCCCGTCGGGATCGTCACCGGAGTGCTCGGCGCCCCGGTGCTGCTCTGGCTGCTCATCCGCGTCAACCGCGCGGGCTCAGGAGGCTGACCGATGTCCACCGCCGAACCCGACCTGAGGGCGAAGGACCTGCACCTCGGTTATGACGACCGCGCCGTCGTCACCGGCCTCGACCTGGCGGTCCCGCCCGGCCGGATCACCGCCATCGTCGGCGCCAACGCCTGCGGGAAGTCGACCCTGTTGCGCGCTCTGGCCCGGCTGCTGGCCCCCCGCGCAGGGTCGGTCAGCCTGGACGGCCGCGCCCTGCACTCCATCCCCACCCGGGAGTTGGCCCAGCAGCTCGGCATCCTCCCGCAGTCGCCCGTCGCCCCCGAGGGCCTCACCGTCATCGACCTGGTCAACCGGGGCCGCTCCCCGCACCAGACGTGGTGGCGGCAGTGGACCAAGGCGGACGAGCAGGCGGTGCACGACGCGCTCGCCGCGACCGGCACCACCGACCTGGCCGACCGGGCGGTGGACGAACTCTCCGGCGGCCAGCGCCAGCGCGCCTGGATCGCCATGGCCGTCGCTCAGGGCACCCCGGTCCTCCTCCTCGACGAGCCGACGACGTACCTCGACCTCGCCCACCAGATCGACGTCCTGGACCTCGTGGTCGACCTCAACCGCCGCGAGGGACGCACGATCGTCATGGTCCTGCACGACCTCAACCAGGCCTGTCGGTACGCCGATCACGTCATCGCGATGAAGAAGGGCGCCATCGTCGCCGAGGGCGCCCCCGCCGACGTGATCACCGCCGAGACCGTCGAGGACGTCTTCGGCCTCCGCTGCCAGGTCACCACGGACCCGGTGAGCCGCACCCCGCTGGTGATCCCGGTCGGCCGCCACCACACCCCGGACCCGGAGGAGCCACGGAAGACGCTCGCCTGAGGGCTGCTGCCACGGTGAATGGCCCACCGCACCGGTCCACGATTGGCCCGGGAGCTCACGCCAATCGCGCTCTACGCTCGCATCCATGAGCACCCGCGACCGCACCACCGTCGACTTCTTCTTCGACCCCGCCTGCCCGTTCGCCTGGATCGCCTCCCGCTGGATCCTGGAGGTGGAGCAGCACCGCGACCTCGAACTCCGCTTCCGCCCCATGAGCCTGTACCTGCACAACCAGGGCAACGAACTGCCCTGCTGGTACCGCGAGTTGGTCGACAAGTCGATCGGCCCGGTCCGGGTCGCCGTCGCTGCGGCCGTCGCCCACGGCGACGGCATCCTGCGGGACCTCTACACCGCGCTGGGCACCCGCATCCACCAGCACAAGGAGGAGGACTTCGACGCGGTCATCGCCGCCTCGCTGGCCGAACTGGGCCTGCCCGCCGCCCTGTCGGAGGCCGCGCACTCGACGGCGTACGACGAAGAGGTGGCCCGCAGCCACGGTGCGGGCAAGGATCCGGAGCAGGACGCGTACGTGGGCACACCGACGATCCACGTCGACGGCACGGTCTGGTTCGGCCCGGTCCTGAACGCGATCCCGCGCGGCGAGGAGGCGGCCGAACTCTTCGACAGCTTCCGGGTACTCGCGAACCACCAGGGCTTCTTCGAGCTCAAGCGGGCCCGCTCGGGCGGCCTGTCCTACGAGTGACCCGTCCTACGAGTGACCTGCGAGGCCCCTCACGCCGACAGCGACGCCCCCACCAGCGCCCGCGCCTCGTCGTACCGCTCCAGCAGCAGTCGCGCCAGCTCCGGCGCGGGGCCCAGGACATCGGCCAGCACGTCCGCGCCGGCCGCCTCGGCACCCGCCGCGATACGGTCCGGGAGCCGGCCGGGGGCGATGACGTACGGCGCCACGGCCACCCGCTCCACGCCCTCTGCCCGCAGGGCCCGTACCGCGTCCTCGGTGCGGGGAAGGGATGCGGAGGCGAACGCAGGCCGCACGGCGCACCAACCGGTGTGCCGCAGCTCCCGCGCGATTTCAGCGATCACTGCGATCGCCTCCGGGTCTGAGGATCCCGCCGAGGCCAGGACGAGCCCGGTCCGGGGGAGGTCGCCGGGGCGGACCCCGGCCTCCCGCAGCCGCCGCCCGAGGGTGGCGTTGAGCAGCGGGGACGGGCCGAGGACGTCGGCCTGCCGGATGCGCAGCCTCGGCAGCCGGGCGCGGGCCTCGCGCAGCACCGACGGGATGTCGGTCTTGGCGTGGAACGCCCGGGTGAGGAGGAGCGGCAGGGCGATGACCTCGTCCGCCTCCTCCACGGCCAGGCGCTCCAGCACCCGGGGCACGGAAGGGGCGTTGAACTCCAGGAACGCCGTCTCCACGCGCAGCCCCGGCCGCTCGGCCCGCACCCGCTGGGTGAGGGCGTGCACGGTCGCGGCGTGCCGGGGGTCGCGGCTGCCGTGGGCGATGACGAGGAGGACGGGGTGGGACATGGCGTGACTCAGTTCTTGACGAGGAGGCCGCGGCTGCGCAGCACCCACCGCTCCAGCGGACTGAAGATCAGCAGGTCGATCGCGATGCCGACGAACAGGATGAGCAGGATCGAGAGGAAGACCCCGGGCATGTCGAAGTTGCTGCGGCCGTTCTCCAGCAACTGACCCAGGCCCAATCCCAGTTCGGGCGAGGACGCGATGATCTCGGCGGCCATCAGCGAGCGCCAGGAGAACGCCCAGCCCTGCTTGAGACCCGCCAGATAGCCGGGCAGCGCGGCCGGCAGCACGATGTGCCAGGTGCCCCGGATGCCGGTGGCGCCGAGCGTCCGGCCCGCCCGCAGGAACAGCGGCGGCACCTGGTCGACGCCCGAGACCAGCCCGTTGGCGATCGAGGGCACCGCGCCCAGCAGGATCACCGCGTACATCATGCTGTCGTTCAGCCCGAGCCAGATGACCGCCGGGGCCACCCACGCGACCGACGGCAGCGACTGGAGCCCGGACAGGATCGGCCCGATCGCCGCCCGGATCAGCTTCACCCGGGCGACCAGCAGCCCCAGCGGCGTACCGATGGCGACAGCGAGGAGGAAGCCGAGCAGACCGCGCGAGACGCTGGTCCAGACGACCTCCAGCAGCGTGCCCTTGAGCCACATGTCCTTCGCGCTGTCCCAGACCGCGGACGGCGGCGGCAGCTTGTAGACCTCGGTGACCTCGGCGCGGACCAGCAGCTCCCAGACGATGAGTACCAGGGCCACCGCCACGACGGGCGGCAGCACCTTGCTCTTCAGGACCTCGCGGACCGGGGTGCGGCGGATCTGCACCGCGTCCAGGGCGTCGAGGCCGGCCTCCAGACCGGCCAGATCGTCGGGCTTCCCGTCGACGGGGTCGGCCGTCCCGTCCGGCCGTTTCCGGCTCGACGTGATGTCAGTGCTGGCCATGTCGGCGGATCTCCCCACGCAGTTCTTCGGTGATCTCGACGGACAGCTCCGCCACGGCGGTGTCCTCGATGCGGCGCGGCTGCTCGATGTCCACCGTCCACTCGCGGGCGATGCGGCCCGGCCGGGACGAGAGCAGCACGACACGCTGCGCGAGCCGTACGGCCTCGCGCACGTTGTGCGTCACGAAGAGGACCGAGGCGTTCGTCTCCCGCCAGATCCGGGTCAGCTCGTCGTGCAGCACATCGCGGGTGATGGCGTCCAGCGCCGCGAACGGCTCGTCCATCAGCAGCAGTTGGCTGTCCTGGGCCAGCGCGCGGGCCATCGCGACCCGCTGCCGCATACCGCCGGACAGCTCGTGCACCCGCTTGCCGTACGCGCCGCCCAGACGGACGAGTTCGAGCAGCCGCTCGGCCTCGGTGCGGCGCTCCGACTTCGGGACCCCGCGCAGCCGCAGGGCCAGTTCGATGTTCTTGCCCGCGGTCAGCCACGGGAAGAGGGCGTGCTCCTGGAACATCAGGGCCGGCCGCCCGCCGGGGGTTTCGATGGACCCCGCGGACGGGCGGTCGAGTCCGGCCACCAGATTGAGCAGCGTCGACTTTCCGCACCCGGAGGCTCCCAGGAGGGTGACGAACTCACCCGGAGCGACATCGAGGGTGATGTCGTCCAGGACGAGCTGCTGCCCCGTGGGTCCGGCGAAGGACTTCGAGACGTGCGCGAGACGGGCGGCGTGCTCGACCGTCGTACGGTCCTCGGCCTTGGTGAGGGTGGTGGTCGCCATGGTCGTCACCTCCTGGGAATCCTGGGTCCTGTACGGGTTGGCTACTTGACGCCGAGACCGGCGTCGGAGACCTCGGGCTGACCCTCAGCCTTGAGGATCTTGTTCAGCGGGCCCAGGTCGTAGATGCCCTCCAGCTTCGGGTTCTCCAGCAGACCGGCCTTCACCGAGAACTCCGACTGGGTCTTCAGCGTGGTGGCCAGCGGGTCGTTGGTGAACTCGACGGACTCCCACGCCGGGTCGAGGATCTCCTGCGGCAGCGCCTTGCCGCTCAGCTTCTCCAGCGCCTTGTTGGCGGACGCCTTGGCCTCCTCGGGGTTGGCGTTGATCCACTTGTTGGTGGAGACCGAACCCTTGACCACGGCCTCGACCACGTCGGGGTGCGCGTCGAGGAACTTCTGCGACACGATGATGTGCGTGATCACGAACTTCTTGTCCGGCCACAGGTCCTTCTCGTCGAGGAGCACCTTCGCGCCCTCGGAGACCAGCTTCGAGGCGGTCGGCTCCGGGACCCACGCGCCGTCCAGCGAACCGGACTTGTAGGCGTCGGGCGTCACCTTGTTGTCCGAGCGGACCACCGAGACGTCGCCCTTGCCGCTCTGCGGGTCGACCTTCCAGCCCTTCTCGGAGATCCAGTTGAGGAAGGCCACGTCCTGCGTGTTGCCGATCTGCGGGGTCGCGATCCGCTTGCCCTTGAGGTCGTCCAGGGTCTTGATCTTCTTCGGGTTGACGACCAGCTTCACCCCGCCGGAGGCCGAACCCGCCACGATCCGCAGGCCCTTGCCCTGGGACTTGACGTAGGCGTTGATGGCGGGGGAGGGGCCGATGAAGCCGATGTCGATCGAGCCCGCGTTCAGCGCCTCGATCTCGGAGGGGCCGGCGTTGAAGGTCGTGGACTCGACCTTGGTGCCGCCCAGCGCCTTCTGGATGGTGCCTTCCTGGATACCGACCAGGGCGGTGGCGTGCGTGAGGTTCGGGAAGTAGCCGATCTTCACGGTGTCCGCGGAGAGCTTCTTCCCTCCGGCGGAGACGTTCGCCTTCTTCGCGTCGTCGTCCTTGGCGTCGGAGCCGTAACCGCAGGCGGTGGCGGCCAGGGCGAGCAGCGGCAGGGCCGCGACAGCGGCTATGGAGCGACGAACGGTGGAACGGTGGGCAGGCACGGGAGGCTTTCCTCTCGTTGGCCCGGTACTCGCGTCCCGCTGATGGTCAGGGGGGCGCGGCCGGGAGATCGGCAGGTCTTCGGCGGTACGGGTGCGGGGGATTCAGGGCGCGCGAGCGGTGCGCGTACGTCATCACGCACATCGCCCCACGCCTCCCTGGCCGCTGCCGAGGGCGCCGCTGCCCACGCGGCCGCCCTCCTTCGCGAAGGTGGAGAAGAAGTCACCGGTCATCAGAAGTCCCATTCGGCGTCGTCGTCGGCGGCCTGGGTGACGGCTTCGGCGACCGCGGCGAACGCGGCGCCCGCCATGCCGGCGCTCAGCGTCGTCCCGTCCGCCGGGTCGATCAGCAGGAACGAGCCGGTGCGCCGCGAGTCCTCGTACGCGTCGAGCGCGAGCGGCTCGGCGGTCCGCACGACGACCCGGCCGATGTCGTTGGCGACCAGCTGCCCGGGCGCCGGGTGCTGGGAGAGGTCGTCCAGGGTCAGCCGCGACGGGATGTCCTTGACGATCGCCTTGACCGTACGGGTGGTGTGCTTCAGCAGCACCCGCTGGCCCACGGAGAGCGGCTGGTCGGCGACGTGGCAGACGGTCGCCTCGATGTCCTGGGTGACCGGCGGCACGTCGGTGGCGGGGGCGATCAGATCGCCGCGCGAGATGTCGATGTCGTCGGCCAGTCGCAGCGTCACCGACTGCGGCGCCCACGCGATGTCGACGCTCTCACCGAGCGCGTCGATGCCCGTGATCGTCGTCGTACGCCCCGAGGGGAGTACGGAGACGGCCTCGCCGACCCGGAAGACCCCGGCGGCGATCTGACCGGCGTACCCCCGGTAGTCCGGGTGCTCGGCGGTCTGCGGCCGGATCACGTACTGCACGGGGAACCGCGCGTGGCAGGCGGTGAGGTCGTGGCTGACCGGGACCGTCTCCAGGTGCTCCAGGACGGTCGGCCCGCCGTACCAGTCCATGTGCGCGGACGGCTCCACCACGTTGTCCCCGGCCAGTGCCGAGATGGGGATCGCGGTGATCTCCGGGACGCCGAGCGATGCGGCGTACGCGGTGAACTCCTCGGCTATCGCGGCGAACACGGGCTCCGCGTAGTCGACGAGGTCCATCTTGTTGACGGCCAGCACGACGTGCGGGACGCGCAGCAGCGCGGCCACGGCGGCGTGGCGGCGGGTCTGCTCGACGACCCCGTTGCGGGCGTCGACCAGGACCACGGCCAGCTCGGCGGTGGAGGCGCCCGTCACCATGTTGCGGGTGTACTGCACATGGCCCGGGGTGTCGGCGAGGATGAACCGGCGGCGGGTGGTGGCGAAGTAGCGGTAGGCGACATCGATGGTGATGCCCTGCTCACGCTCGGCCCGCAGCCCGTCGGTCAGCAGCGCCAGGTCCGGCGCCTCCTGGCCGCGGCTCAGCGACACCTGCTCGACGGCCTCCAGCTGATCGGTGAGGATCGACTTGGAGTCGTGCAGCAGACGTCCCACGAGGGTGGACTTGCCGTCGTCGACCGACCCGGCGGTGGCGAAGCGCAGCAGGGTGGTGGCGCTCAACTGCTCAGCTGTAGTGGTCATTTAGAAGTACCCCTCGCGCTTGCGGTCTTCCATCGCGGCCTCGGACATCTTGTCGTCCGCGCGGGTCGCGCCCCGCTCGGTGAGCCGGGAGGCGGCGATCTCGGTGATCACGGCCTCCAGCGTGGTGGCGTCGGAGTCGACGGCACCGGTGCAGGACATGTCGCCGACCGTGCGGTAGCGCACCAGACGGGTCTCGGTGGCCTCGTGGTCCTTGGGACCGCCCCAGCCGCCGGCCGTCAGCCACATGCCGCTGCGGGAGAAGACCTCGCGCTCATGGGCGAAGTAGATCTCCGGGAGCTCGATCCCCTCGCGCTCGATGTACTGCCAGACGTCCAGCTCGGTCCAGTTGGAGATCGGGAAGACCCGGACGTGCTCACCGGGGGCGTGCCGGCCGTTGTAGAGCTGCCACAGCTCGGGGCGCTGGCGGCGCGGGTCCCACTGCGAGAACTCGTCGCGCAGCGAGAAGACCCGCTCCTTGGCGCGCGCCTTCTCCTCGTCGCGCCGCCCGCCGCCGAACACCGCGTCGAAGCGGTGCTGCTGGATCGCCTCGGTGAGCGGCACGGTCTGGAGCGGGTTGCGGGTGCCGTCGGGGCGCTCGCGGAGCTTCCCGGCGTCGATGTACTCCTGCACGGAGGCGACATGGAGCCGCAGCCCGTGCTTCTTCACCGTACGGTCGCGGTACTCCAGGACCTCGGGGAAGTTGTGCCCGGTGTCCACGTGCAGCAGCGTGAACGGCACCGGCGCCGGCGCGAACGCCTTCAGCGCCAGGTGCAGCATCACGATGGAGTCCTTGCCGCCGGAGAACAGGATCACCGGCCGCTCGAACTCCCCCGCCACCTCACGGAAGATGTGGACCGCCTCGGACTCCAGGGAGTCCAGGTGGCTGAGCGCGTACGGGTTCGCGGTGTCCCCGGACACGGTGGTGGTGACGGCACTCACGCCAGGCCCCTCTCGGTGAGCAGCGCGTGGAGCGCCGCCGCTGACTCCTGCACGGTCTGCTGGTGCGACTCGATGCGCAGGTCGGGCGATTCGGGCGCCTCGTAGGGGTCGTCGACCCCGGTGAGACCGCTGATCTCGCCCGCCGCCTGCTTGGCGTAAAGGCCCTTCACATCCCGTACGGAGCACACCTCGACGGGCGTCGCCACGTGCACCTCCAGGTAGGTGGTGGACTCGGCGGCGTGCCGCTTGCGGACCGCCTCGCGGCTGTCGGCGAACGGGGCGATGACGGGGACCAGCACCTTCACGCCGTTGGCGGCGAGGAGCTCGGCGACGAAGCCGATCCGGGCCACGTTGGTGTGCCGGTCCTCGCGGGAGAAGCCGAGGCCCGCGGAGAGGAACTCGCGGATCTCGTCGCCGTCGAGCACCTCCACCTTGTGGCCCTCGGTCCGCAGCCGGCCCGCCAGCTCGTACGCGATGGTGGTCTTGCCCGCGCTCGGCAGACCGGTCAGCCAGATCGTGGCTCCCGTCTCCGTCACGCTCATCGAACTCTCCTGATCAGTCGTCATCAGCCGTGCAGCCCGCATTCGGTCTTGCCGCGGCCGGCCCAGCGGCCGGCCCGTGCGTCCTCGCCCTCCAGCACCCGGCGGGTGCAGGGCGCGCAGCCGACGGAGGCGTAACCGTCCATCAGCAGCGGGTTGGTGAGCACCCCGTGCTCCAGCACGTAGGCGTCCACGTCGTCCTGGGTCCAGCGGGCGATGGGGGAGACCTTCACCTTGCGGCGCTTGGCGTCCCAGCCGACGACCGGGGTGTTCGCCCGGGTGGGGGACTCGTCGCGGCGCAGCCCCGTCGCCCACGCGGCGTACGCGGTCAGGCCGTCCTCCAACGGCTTGACCTTGCGCAGCGCGCAGCACAGGTCGGGGTCGCGGTCGTGCAGCTTCTCGCCGTGCTCCGCGTCCTGCTCCGCCACCGTCTGCCGGGGGGTGATCGTGATGACGTTGACGTCCATCACCGCGTCCACCGCGTCCCGGGTCCCGATGGTCTCGGGGAAGTGGTAGCCGGTGTCGAGGAAGACCACGTCGACGCCCGGCATCACTTGCGAGGCCAGGTGCGCGACCACGGCGTCCTCCATGGAGGAGGTGACGCAGAAGCGCGGCCCGAAGGTGTCGGCCGCCCACTTCAGGATCTCGGTGGCGGAGGCGTCCTCCAGCTCCCGGCCCGCCTGCTCGGCCAGCTCCTGGAGTTCGCGGTCGGTCAGCTCTCCACTGATCAGAGTTTCCGTCATATCCGGTCCCCTTCACCGTCGTTGCGCTGCACGCCCCGGGTCAGCAGACCCAGGAACTTCAGCTGGAACGCACGGTTGCAGGAGGCACATTCCCAGGCGCCGTGACCGGTCTCGTTGGGGCGCAGGTCCTCGTCACCGCAGTACGGGCAGTAGAACGGGGCGGCTCGCTCGCTCATGACAGCGACTCCGCACTGGCGCGCGCCGCCCAGGTCGCGAAGCGCTCGCCGTCCTCGCGCTCCTCCTGGAACCGGCCGAGAACCCGCTCGACGTAGTCCGGCAGTTCGGCCGAAGTGACCTTCAGGCCACGGACCTTGCGGCCGAACCCGGCCTCCAGGCCGAGCGCGCCGCCGAGGTGCACCTGGTAGCCCTCGACCTGCTCGCCGTTCTCGTCCAGCATCAACTGGCCCTTGAGACCGATGTCCGCGACCTGGATACGGGCGCAGGCGTTCGGGCAGCCGTTGATGTTGATGGTGATCGGGTGGTCGAACTCCGGGATGCGGCGCTCCAGTTCGTCGATGAGCGAGGCGCCGCGCGCCTTCGTCTCGACGATCGCCAGCTTGCAGAACTCGATGCCGGTGCAGGCCATCGTGCCGCGCCGGAACGGGGAGGGCGTGACCCGCAGGTCGAGCGCCTCCAGACCGGCGACCAGGGACTCGACCTGCTCCTCGGCCACGTCCAGCACGATCATCTTCTGCTCGGCGGTGGTCCGCACCCGGCCGGAGCCGTGCGCCTCGGCCACCTCCGCGATCTTGGTGAGCGTGGTGCCGTCGACGCGGCCCACCCGCGCGGCGAAGCCGACGTAGAAGCGGCCGTCCTTCTGCCGGTGCACCCCGAGGTGGTCGCGCCAGGTCTGGGCGGGCTGCTCGGGCGCGGGGCCGTCGACCAGCTTGCGCTGGAGGTAGTCGTCCTCCAGGACCTGGCGGAACTTCTCCGCGCCCCAGTCCGCGACGAGGAACTTCAGCCGGGCGCGGGTGCGCAGCCGCCGGTAGCCGTAGTCGCGGAAGATCCCGATGACCCCGCCGTACACGTCGGCCACCTCGTCCAGCGGCACCCAGGCGCCGAGCCGGACCCCGAGCTTGGGGTTGGTGGAGAGGCCGCCGCCGACCCAGAGGTCGAAGCCGGGGCCGTGGACCGGGTGGTTCACACCGACGAACGCGATGTCGTTGATCTCGTGCGCCACGTCCAGCTGCGGCGAGCCGGAGACGGCGGACTTGAACTTGCGGGGCAGGTTGGAGAAGTCGGGGTTGCCGATGAAGCGCCGCTGGATCTCGTCGATCGCGGGGGTGCCGTCGATGATCTCGTTCTCGGCGATGCCCGCTACCGGGGAGCCGAGGATCACGCGGGGCGTGTCACCGCAGGCCTCGGTGGTGGAGAGGCCCACCTCCTCGAGGCGCCGCCAGATCTCCGGCACGTCCTCGATCCGGATCCAGTGGTACTGCACGTTCTGCCGGTCGGTGAGGTCGGCGGTCCCGCGCGCGAACTCCTGGGAGATCTCCCCGATCACCCGCAGCTGCTGCGTGGTCAGCCGGCCGCCGTCGATCCGGACGCGCAGCATGAAGAACTTGTCGTCCAGCTCCTCCGGCTCCAGCACAGCGGTCTTGCCGCCGTCGATGCCGGGCTTGCGCTGGGTGTACAGACCCCACCAACGCATGCGTCCGCGCAGGTCGTTGGGGTCGATGGAGTCGAAACCACGCTTGGAGTAGATCGTCTCAATACGTGTCCGTACGTTGAGACCGTCGTCGTCCTTCTTGAACTGCTCGTTCCCGTTGAGGGGGGTGTGGTGGCCCACGGCCCACTGACCCTCGCCACGGTGGCGTCCGGCCTTGCGGCGGGGCGTGGTGGTCGCAGGCTGTTCCGGGGTAGCGGCCATGACAGTACGTCCTTCGGGACTGCAGGAGGGCGGCTCTGAACGGCGCACTCGCGCTGAGGCGCGGCGGTGCGCTGGGTTCGGGCAGAGGTGGTGGGGCGCGGCGGTGCTGGGACTCTCAGCCCGCCGGACAGATGGCGCTGGACATGCGGCAGAGGTCGACGTGGCGTCGACTCACCAAGGCAATTCCAGTTCCAGACATGACGGAAGCGTGTCACGCGGATCTCGGGGCAGTCCACCACTATCCATGATGTGGACGAGATGGTCTCGTAGAGTGAGACTCTGTGGTATCGGTCACAGGTTACGTCCGTGGCAATGGGGACAAATTGCCCCAGGGTGGGGCCGGTGAAGGCCCCGAACGACGGGCCGGGACGAGGATCAGGCGCCGTACGCTCCCGGCCACGGTCCCGGGGTCGCCACGTCCGGCTCCACCTCGGTCTTCGTGTGGAAGAGCCGGAAGCCCCGGCGCAGGTAGTTGTCCATCGCGTACGGGCCGTCCTTCGAGCACGTGTGCAGCCACACCCGCTCCGTCGGCGGCCGCTCGGGCCAGCGCTCCGCCAGGTCCCAGGCGCGCTCCACCCCGTACGACAGCAGGTGGCCGCCGATCCGCCGCCCCCGGAAGGCCGGGATCAGCCCGAAGTACATGATCTCGACCACGCCGCCGTCCTGCGGGTCCAGCTCCACGTACCCGGCCGGCGTCCCGTTCGCGTACGCCACCCAGGTCTCGGCCCCGGGCCTCTCCAGCGACTTCTGCCACTCGTCGTACGTCATGCCCAGCCGGTCGGTCCACCGGATGTCGCCGCCCACCGCCGTGTAGAGGAACCGGCTGAACTCCGGCAGCACCACCTCGGACCGGACGATGCGCAGATCGCCCTCCGGTACGGCGGCGGGCCGCAGATCGGCGGGCGAGGTCTGCTCCAGCGACCAGATGGTGACCTCGGTGGTCGCCCGGGTCGCCTCGGCGTCGGATACGGGGGGCTGCGCGGGGTTGCTCATGCCGGTCAGACAACCATGCCGCCGCCCTTGTGCGCGCAGCGCCCCCGGTCAGGCCGGTGCCGCCCCCCGCCGCGCCCCCGTCACCACCGGCGCCTTCGAGTGCGGCAGCAGATCGGCCGGGTGCTCCGGGCGAACCACCTCCACCTCCACTCCCTCCCCGAAGCGGTACGGGCGGTGCGCCAGCACCTCCGCCAGATGGCGCCGCAGCCGCGAGATCTCGGCCCGTACCGTCACCGTCCGGGTCGCGTCCCCGAAGAGGTCCTGCGCCAGCTCGGAGGCGCTGCGCCCCTCCCGGTGCACCGCCAGCGCGTACAGCAGCTCCGCGTGGCGCGGCGAGAGCCGCTGCGTCGAGGTGCCCAGGGGCCCCACCAGGTGCACGGCGAGCGCCCGCGGCCGGCTCAGGTCGAGCACCGCCCGGCGCGGCGCCCCCTCCGCCGTGCTGTCCGACACCTGCACCAGCCAGCCGCCCGGCAGCGGCTCCACCCGGCACATCCCCAGCGAGGGCAGCCACACCCGCCCCGCCACCAGCGACTTCGGCAGCGGCAGCCGGCCCACCGGCGGCATCCCCGTCACCGCCGCCAGCCACCCGTGCGTGTCCACCGCCAGAGCCCGGCCACCCAGCCGGCACAGGATCGGCGCCGCCACCGCACGCAGCCGCTCGATCGCCACCAGATGGCGGGTACGGATCTCCCCCTCGGCGAGCCGGGCCACCGAGTCCACCAGGGCCAGCGTCGCCGGATGGAAGGTGGAGGCGGGGCCGCTGATGTCGACGATCCCCACCAGCCGCCCGTCGCGCGGATCGCGGACCGGGGCCGCCGCGCAGGTCCAGTTGTGCAGGGCCCGGATGAAGTGCTCGGCCGAGTGGACCTGGATCGGTGCGCGGGCCGCCAGCGCCGTACCGATCGCGTTCGTCCCCGTCGCCCCCTCCGCCCAGGCCGCCCCCTCCTCCAGGCAGATGTCGTGCGCCCGGTGGAGCACTCCGGAGTTGCCCTGGCGCCACAGCACCCGGCCCTCCACGTCGGTGACCACCATGATCTGCTGCGCGGCGTCGGCGATGGACGCGAGCCCCGCCCGCAGCAGCGGCATCACCTCGCCGAGGGCCGTGCTGTGCCGCCGGTGCTCGATCTCCTCGGCCTCCAGCAGCTCGCTCTCCGGCGACTGCTCGGGGTCGATACCGCTGCGTACGACGCGCTCCCAGGAGGCGTCGATCTCCGCGCGCGGGGCGACGGAGGACCGCTCGCCCGCCAGCCGGGCCTCCCTGGCCCGGTGGAGCAGCCGGGTCGCGCGGTCCGCCTCCTGGCCGATCACGCGCACCGCTCCGGCAGAACTCGTCCGACTCATGGTCCCCACCCGTTCCCCCCGAAACACTGTGAGCTCTCCGGCCCCATCCTGCCGCTGCCCGGACGTACCCACCGCGCAGTCCACACAATGGTTGCAACCCTTTGCAACTCTGGCGATGCCGCACCGAACCGTACGAGAGTGGGAGCGTGCCGTACGCCGGGCCCGTGCCCGGCGAGCGGCACGGTTCAAGCATGGAGGGTGGTGCCGTGTCGGCGCAGCACCACCCTCCGTCGCTTCCCCGGCGCCTACTCCGCGACCGGCCGGGCCCGGTTCACCACCGAGGCCAGATCCAGACTGTGCGGCAGCGTCCCGAACGCCGTGCCCCAGTCCCCGCCCAGCCGTGACGCGCAGAACGCGTCGGAGACCTCCGGCGGCGCCCACCGCACCAGCAGCGACCCCTGGAGCACCAGCGCCATCCGCTCCACCAGCCGCCGCGCCCGCGCCTCGATCCCCTCCAGGTCCGCCAGCTCGGTCAGCAGGTCCTTGATCGCCGCGTCCAGCCGGTGATCGGCCCCGCGCGCCTTCCCGACCTCCCGCAGGAACGCGTCCAGCGCCTGCGGCTCCCGCTGGAGCGCCCGCAGCACGTCCAGCGCCTGTACGTTCCCCGAGCCCTCCCAGATCGAGTTGAGCGGCGCCTCACGCAGCAGCCGGGGCATCCCCGACTCCTCGACGTACCCGTTCCCGCCGAGGCATTCCAGCGCCTCGCCGACGACCGGCGTGCACCGCTTGGTGACCCAGTATTTGGCGGCGGGCACCGCGATCCGCAGGAACGCCCGCTCCTCCTCGGTGTCCGTGTCGTACGCCGAGGCCAGCCGCATCGCCAGGACGGTCGCCGCCTCCGACTCCAGCGCCAGATCGGCCAGCACGTTGCGCATCAGCGGCTTGTCGATCAGCAGCCCGCCGAACGCCGAGCGGTACGTGGCGTGGTGGATCGCCTGGGCCACCGCCTGCCGCATCAGCGCCGCCGAACCCACCACGCAGTCCAGCCGGGTGGCCGCCACCATCTCGATGATGGTGCGCACCCCGCGCCCCTCCTCGCCGACCCGGCGGGCCCAGGTCCCGTCGAACTCGACCTCGCTGGAGGCGTTGGACTTGTTGCCCAGCTTGTCCTTCAGCCGCTGGATCGCGAACACGTTGCGCGTACCGTCGGGCAGCACCCGCGGCACCAGGAAGCACGTCAGCCCGCCCGGCGCCTGCGCCAGCACGAGGAACCCGTCCGACATCGGCGCCGAACAGAACCACTTGTGCCCGGTGAGCAGATACTCGCCCTCCCCGGACAGCGGCTCCGCCCGGGTCGTGTTGGACCGTACGTCGGTGCCGCCCTGCTTCTCCGTCATCCCCATCCCGAAGAGCACCCCGGCCTTCTCCTGCGCGGGCCGCAGCCCCTCCTCGTAGACGTACGAGGTCAGCCGCGGCTCCCACTCGGCGGCCAGCACCGGGTCGGTCCGCAGCGCGGGCACCGCGGCGTGCGTCATCGAGAGCGGGCAGCCGTGCCCCGCCTCGGCCTGCGTCCAGACCAGGAACCCGGCCGCACGCCGCACATGGCCGGCCGGCCGGCCCCAGGCGTCGGTCAGCCCGGCGGCGACCGCGTGGCCCAGGAGCCGGTGCCAGGACGGATGGAACTCGACTTCGTCGATCCGGTTCCCATACCGGTCGTGGGTGCGCAGAACGGGCGGATGCTCGTTGGCCTGGGCACCCCACTCCTGAGCCTGAGCCGAACCCGCCGACTGCCCGAGCCTGCTGAGTTCCTCCCGCGCCGCGGGCAGGACGCCCGGATCGATGTGCCGCTCGACGGCCTCGGACAGGGCCCGGTCCGCGGCGAAGACGTCATAGCCGACCAGCGGCGGAACCTGATTGGTCACTGTGTGGGTGGTGGCTGCCATGCCGATACGGTAAGGAGGTGCAGGCAGCAAATGAAACACCCGAGCGGCCACCGGGCCGACTCCACCGGGCCCGAGTCCTCTACCGCAACGTCTCCAAGCGGCGGATGGCATGGCAGTTGCTCAAGGACACCGTCAACTCGTGCATCGAGTACCGGATCCTCGGGCTGGCGGCCGAGGCGGCCTTCTTCACCCTGCTCTCCCTGCCGCCGCTGCTGCTCGGCATGATCGGGCTGCTCGGTTACGTCGACGAGTGGACGACCACCACCACGGTCGCCTCCATCGAGCGCAACATCCTCTCGGCCTCGCAGACCGTGCTCTCCGAGCGCGGGGTCAACGACTTCGCCAAACCGCTGCTGGCCGACGTCACCACCGGCGCCCGCCCCGACGTGATCTCCATCGGCTTCGCCATCGCCCTGTGGTCCGGCTCCCGCGCGGTGAACGTCTTCATCGACACCATCACCGTCATGTACGGCCTCGACGGCCACCGCGGCATCGTCAAGACCCGCCTGCTCGCCTTCCTGCTGTACGTCGTCGCCCTGCTGCTGGGTGCGGTGGTGCTGCCGCTGCTCGTCGTCGGCCCCGACCGGGTCGTCGAACTCGTGCCCTGGGGCACCGAGGTCATCGCCGTCCTCTACTGGCCGCTGGTCATATTGCTGACGATCGCGTTCCTCACCACGCTCTACCACGTGTCCGTCCCCGTCCGTTCGCCCTGGATCGAGGACGTCCCCGGGGCGCTCGTGGCGCTCGGGATGTGGGTGCTCGGCAGCTTCCTGCTCCGGATCTACCTCACGAACACCGTCGAAGGCCCCACGATCTACGGCTCCTTGGCGGCACCCATCGCCGTCCTGCTCTGGATCGGCATCTCCGCCTTCGCCGTCCTGGTCGGCGCCGCGGTCAACGCGGCCATCGACCACGTGTGGCCCTCGCTCGCCACCGCCGCCGCCCGCGAGGCCACCGAACGCGTCCGGGCCGCGCAGGCCGCCGAGTTCGTCGCCCGGACCCGCCCGGCCACCTGGGACACCGGGGACGACGACGAGGACGAGGATGACGGCCCGGCGTACATGCCCTCGGAGTTCCCCGAGCGCTGGTCCCGCTTCCTGCCGCCCGACGACGTCAAGTCACGGCTCCAGTCGACCTGGGAGAAGGAACCGAAGGGCGGCAAGGCGGGCAAGGAGTCGGGGCACTCCACGAACGACTCCGGACCGCCGTCGGCCTGACCTTCCGCGCTAGCGTGGGGACATGGACCAGGAACAGCGGCGCTACCGGGAACGGCCCTCCCGGCTGCCCGGTGCCGTCGTCTGGACCTGGGACGCCCCCGACCACCCGCCGCGGGAGCCCCGCTCCGTGCTGCCCGACGGCTGCATGGACCTGATCTGGACCGACGGCCGTATCGTCGTCGCCGGTCCTGACACCCACGCCTTCCAGGTGGAACCGCGGAACCGGGCCTCCTGCGCCGCGATCCGCCTCGCCCCCGGCACCGCCCCCGTACTCCTCGGCATACCGGCGCACGAGCTGCGCGACCACCGCGCCGACCTCACCGACCTCTGGCCCTCGGCAGCCGTACGCCGGCTCACCGACCGGATCGACCGGGCCCCCGACCCCGCGGCGGCCCTGGAACGGTTCGCTCTGGACCGCATCGCCGACACCGGACCCCCGGACCCGCGGACGGTCGCCGTCGCCGAGGGACTGCGCCGGGGCCGGTCCGTCGCGGCGACGGCGGCGGAGGCCGGACTCGGCGCCCGCCAGCTCCACCGCCGCTCCCTTGCCGCCTTCGGCTACGGCCCCAAGACGCTGGCCCGCATCCTTCGCCTCCAGCGCGCCCTGGAGCTCATCCGCACCGGCCTCCCGTACGCAGAAGCGGCCTGCGCGGCGGGCTGCACCGACCAGGCCCACCTCGCCCGGGAGATGCGCGACCTGGCCGGCACGACCCTCGGGGTCTACTTCGCCTCGGCGGCAGGCGACTCGGAGGCGGCGGCGAACAGCGAGACCCCGCAGCCGTCCGGGTCCAGCACCACAGCGTAGCGCTGCCCCCACACCGCGTCCCACGGCTTCAGGTGCCCCGCGTACCCGGCACCGGTGAGCTCCGCGTACAGCGCGTCCACCTCCGCCGGGCTGTCGCAGACGAACGCCAGCCCCAGCCGCTCCCCGCCCGCCGGGCGCTCCCAGCTCGGGTCGAACGAGAGGATGACGTCCTCGGTGTCCCACAGCAGCCGCTGCCCGCCCGGCAGGACCACCTCCACATGCGGGGCGGACTCCGCCCCGGCAGGGATGTCGAGGCCGAGCCTGCGGTAGAAGGCGAGCGAGGCCGCCAGGTCGGCCGTGATGATGCTGATCGCGTCGAGTCGTGGAGTCATGGAGCGACGGTAGGCGCCCACCGTCCCCACGGTCTTGTACGAATCGGACGCCGGGCGCCCCATCGGGGTCACCCCCAGCAGTCACCCACTGAAGTCCCCGCCTCGGTCAGCGCGAGCCCCAGATCCGCCCGCTCGGTCACCCACCGCGTCGGCCGGTGGCGCGGATCGCCCGTCGTCGCGTGCAGCGCCCGCTGGAGCTCCAGCAGCCGGGGAGCCCCGATCCGCTCGCCCCAGGCCAGCGGCCCGGCCGGATAGCCGAGCCCGGTCGTCACCGCCAGATCGATGTCGGCCGGGGTGGCGAGCGACCGCTCCGCGATCGAGGCGCCCACGGCGACGATCGACGACAGCAGCCGCTGCGCGACGGAGCCCGCCGTGTCCCGCACCACCGTCACGGCGTGCGGCTCACCGCCCGCCGCCCGCGCCAGCACCGCCCGCGCGTCCCGGGCCGCCGCCGGGCCGGTGGCGGCCGTCACCGCCAGGACCCGCCGCCGCCCGGCCGCGGGCAGCACCTCCACGCCCACCGTCCGCTCCGCCGGCAGCCCGCCCGCCCGGATCGCACCGGACACCGTGGTGCCCCAGACCGGCACCAGCACCAGCGCATCGGAGGAGGGCCCGTCACCCCGCTCGACCCGGACCCCGGCCGCCTCCAGCGCACCGGCCAAGGCCTCCACGTACGCCGCGGTCTCCCCGGACCCGCTCGCGGCCAGGAACACCGGCCGGTCGCCGTCCCCGGTCACCGCCGGTTCCGGAGCCGGTCCCTCGGCGCCGTCGCCGTACGCGTACCAGCCCTGCCCGGTCTTACGCCCGTGCAGCCCCGCCACCACCCGGTTCGGGGTGAGGTACGAAGGCCGGAGCCGGTCCTCGTACCGGAAGCCCTGCCAGATCGAGTCGATCACCGCGGCCGTCACATCCAGCCCCGTCAGGTCCATCAGCTCGAACGGGCCCATCCGCAGCCCCAGCACGTCCCGCGCGATCCGGTCGATGTCCGCGGGCCCCGCCACCGACTCCTCCAGCAGCGCGAGTGCCTCCGTCACCAGCCCGCGCCCCGCGTGGTTGACCAGAAAGCCGGGGGTGTCGGCCACGGTCACCGCCCGGTGCCCGCACCCCTCCACCAGCTCGGTCAGCAGCGCCGGGATCTCCGGGCGGGTCGCCGCCCCCGGCACCACCTCCACGATCCGCATCAGCGGCACCGGGTTGAAGAAGTGCAGCCCGGCCAGGCGCGACGGGTCCTGGAGGGTCGCCGCGATCCGGGTCACCGACAGGGACGAGGTGTTGGTCGCGAAGACGGCGGAGGACGGCAGCGCCCGCTCCAGCTTCCCGAACACCTCGGCCTTGGTCTCCAGGTCCTCCCGTACGGCCTCGATGACCAGCTCCACGTCCGGCCCGGCCGCCCACGGGTCGGCCAGCGGCACCAGCCGCGCCACGGACGCGTCCCGGCCGGCGGCGGACATCCGGCCCTTGGCCACCGCCCGGTCCAGCATCGAGACGACGAACTCCACGGCGTCCGTCACCGCTTCGGCCCGTACGTCGCCCAGCTCCACGGTGTGTCCCGCGCTCGCCGCCCACTGGGCGATGCCGCGGCCCATGGCCCCGGCTCCGACGATCCTGATACGCATGGCAGTTGGGGCCCTTTCGGCGGAGACGGTCATGAAGCGGAGATGGTGATGAAGAGGGTGTCAGCGGAGGTAGACACGGTCGGGGTCGACATCGTCGCGCAGGAGTCGCAGCTCAGCACCGGTGGGCGGCTCCACCGTCGTCACCGTGTCGGCCACCTTCAGCTCCCAGCCGGTCGCGGCCCGCACCTGCTCGACGGTGACCCCGGGGTGCACGGCGACCAGCCGCAGCTCGTCGCCGACGCCGTCCCGGGCGAGGATGCCCAGCTCGGTGATGACCCGGGTGACGCCGGTACCGAGCGGGCGGATGCCGTCCGCGAGCGCCCGGTCCGGGCCGGGCGTCGTACAGAAGTCGAGCTCTTCGGCGAAGGAGCGAGGAGTGTGGCGGCGCATCACGACGAAGACCTCCCGGGCGTTGGCCATCACCTCGACCGCGCCCCCGGAGCCCGGCAGCCGTACCGACGGGCGCTCCCACTCCCCGATCACGGAGGTGTTGAGGTTGCCCCACCGGTCGATCTGCGCGGCCCCCAGGAAGCCGACGTCGATGTGGCCGCCCTGGAGCACGGAGCCGAACAGCGCGGCCATCGTCAGCACCGCCTCGGCGCCCGTGATCAGCACGGCGTCCGCGATGGTCTCCGGCAGATGGGACGGATGGGCCCCGCAGACCCCGGACTCGTACACCACCTCGATCTCCGGCGCGACGGTCAGATGCGCCAGCTCGGCGGCGAGCGTCGGCAGCCCGATCCCGGCGAACACGGTCCGGCGGCCCACCAGTTCCCGAGCGGCGACGACGGAGAGCAGCTCGGAGGAGGTGACGGCCCCCGCAACCCGCGTACGCTCCTCGCTCACAGCCGCCTCCCGTAGTCGACCTGCCCGCTCAGCGCCTCGCCCACCGCGAGCCCCGCCCAGAATCCCTCGCCGAGCTTCGCCACGTACGCCGCGTGGTCGGCGGTCCCGTACACCCACTCCTCCAGCCACTCCCGCAGCCGCACCGGGTCCTTGCTGATCGCGGACCAGGCCCGGTAGAAGGCGTTGTCCCGGTCGTAGTAGCCCTGCGCGAACGAGGGATGCGCCCCGCGCGGGCAGACGACCACCGCGTCGACCGCGTGCGCGGGGACGAGGGTGCGGTTCGGATCCGCGCGGACCACCTCGTCCGCCACCAGCTCCTCCACCACCACGACCGCCTTCTCTGCCGCGTACACCGCCTCGGCCTGGATGCCGGTGAGCCCCCAGATCTGGGTGTTGCCCCGGTGGTCGGCGCGCTGGGCGTGGATGAACGTCACGTCCGGGTTGACGGGCGGCACGACATGGATCTGCTCGGCGGTCCCGTCGGCGGCCGGATAGGGCGACGTGACCTTGCGGATCCCCGGGTTGACCGACGGCAGATCGCTGCCCGCGTACGAACGCAGCGGGTAGAACGGCAGCCGCTGCGCACCGGCCAGGTAGCGGCAGACCATCCCGTAGTGGCTGTACTCCTCGTACGCCAGCGGCTCGGGATCGGCGTGCTCGATACGCCGCCGCAGCTCACCGAGCGAACCGGCGGAGGAGTTCCCCACGAAGGAGGAGACCAGCCGCGTCACGCACCCGGCGGCCAGCATCTGGTCCACCACGATGTCCGCCGTCATCCGGACGACCGTGAGATCCCGCCGGCCCTGCCGGATGATCTCGTGCCCGGCGGCGGTCGGGATGAGATGGGTGAACCCTTCGAGGCTCACGGTGTCCCCGTCGTGGACGAAGGAGGCGACGGCCTCCCGCATCGACATGACCTTGCCGGCCGCGGTCCGGTCCACGCTGCTCCTCATCGTGCCTCGACGACGGCCCCACGGTGTCAGCGCCCATTGATGGCTGTCCAATACCGAATTAAGGTCGGATCAAGACGCCAGGAGTATGAATATGGAACTGCGCCACCTGAACGCCTTCCTCGCCGTGGCCGAGGAGCTGCACTTTGGCCGGGCCGCCAAGCGGCTCCAGATGGCCCAGCCGCCGCTGAGCCAGCAGATCCGCCAGCTGGAGAGGGAGCTCGGCGTCCAGCTCTTCCACCGCAACACCCGCTCGGTCCGGCTCACCAGCGCGGGGGAGTCCTTCCTCGAACCCGTACGGACCGTCCTCGACGACCTGGACACCGCCGTACGGGCCGCGAGATCGGCGGGGATCGGCGAGTTGGGCCGGGTCACCATCGGCTTCGCCGGAGCCTCCAGCCACGAGACGCTGCCCCAGCTCACCCGCGCCGTCCGCGCCGCCCACCCCGGGCTCGAACTCGTCATGACCGGCCAGACGTACGCCAACACCGCCCTGGCCCGGGTCGCTGACGGCTCGCTCGACCTCGGCTTCGTCCGGCTGCCGGTGACCCGGCCCGGCGTCGCCCACCGGGTGATCGACGAGGAGGAGCTGGTCTGCGCCCTGCCCTCCGACCACCCGCTCGCCCGGCGGGAGGCCGTCCCGCTCGACGTCCTCGCCGGCGAACCCTTCGTCTCCTTCCCCGCCAACTCCGGCTCCACCGTCCGCGACGCCATGACCGAGGCCTGCGAGAGCGCCGGGTTCACCCCGCGCGTCGTCCAGGAGGCCCCCGACTCGTACACGATCCTGGCCCTGGTCGCCGCCGGGGTCGGCGTCACCCTCACGGTCACCTCCGTCCAGCACATCCAGCAGAACGGCCTGGTCTACCGCCCGCTCGCCGGCCCTCCCATCCGCCTCCGCGCCGCCCTCGCCTGGCGCACCGACAACCCCTCCGCCGCCCTGCGCGCGGTACTCGCCGTAGCGGAGGACGCCCTGCCGACACCCGTACGCCACCCCGATTAGGACGCACAGCCTCTCAAATCGCCGCACATTCGATATTGGACCGACTCAGTGACCGGATGCGAAGGTCACTACCACCGCCCGCACGCACCCGCGCGTACCGCCACCACCGCCCCCGGAAAGGCCCCGCCGTGCCGCTCGAAGTCGTCATCTGCGAACCGCTGCGCACCCCCATCGGCCGCTTCGGCGGAGCGTTCGCGCAGCAGACACCGGCCTCGCTCGCCGCGCACGTCATCGCCGAGGTCGTCGCCCGCACGGGCGTCGACCCCGACCGGGTCGACGAGGTGATCCTCGGCCACGCCTACCCGTCCAGCGAGGCCCCCGCCATCGGCCGGGTCGCCGCCCTGGACGCCGGGCTGCCCGCCACCGTCACCGGCACCCAGATCGACCGCCGCTGCGGCTCAGGCCTCCAGGCGGTCCTGGACGCGGCCATGCAGATCCAGGCCGGGTTCAGCGAGGTCGTCATCGCGGGCGGGGTCGACGTCATGAGCGCCGCGCCCTACTACACCCACGTCGGACGCTGGGGCATCAAGGGCCCCGGCCTCCAGCTCCACGACTCCCTCGCCCGGGGCCGGGTCACCGCCGGAGGCGTCCACCACCCGGTCCCCGGCGGCATGATCGAGACGGCGGAGAACCTGCGCCGGGAGTACGGGATCAGCCGCGCCGACCAGGACGCCCTCGCTCTGCGCTCCCAGCAGCGGGCGGCCACCGCCACCGCCGAGGGCCGGTACACGGCGGAGACCGTCCCCGTCACCGTACGCACCCGCAAGGGCGAGACCACCGTCACCGCCGACGAGCACCCCCGCCCCGACACCACCGCCGAACAACTCGCCGCGCTCCGACCGGTGATGGTCAAGTCCGACCCGGACGCCACCGTCACGGCGGGCAACGCCAGCGGCCAGAACGACGCGGCCGCCGCCTGCCTGGTCACCAGCGCCGAGACCGCCGAACGCCTCGGCCTCACCCCGCTCGTCCGCCTCGTCTCCTGCGCCCGCGCGGGCGTCCCCGCCGCCACCATGGGCATCGCCCCCGTCACCGCCACCCGTACGGCACTGGACCGGGCCGGCCTCACCCTCGCCGACCTCGACCTGATCGAGCTGAACGAGGCGTTCGCCGCCCAGGTCCTCGCCTGCACCCGGGAGCTGGGCCTCGGCGCCACCGACCACGAGCAGCGGATCAACGTCAACGGCTCGGGCATCTCGCTGGGCCACCCGGTCGGCGCCACCGGAGCCCGGATCCTCGCCACCCTCACCCGCGAACTCCACCGCCGCGAAGGCCGCTACGGACTGGAGACGATGTGCATCGGCGGCGGCCAGGCCCTCGCCGCCGTCTTCGAAAGGGTCACGCCGTGACACCGGCCCCCGGCTGCTCGTACAGGTAGTGCCGCGTCCCCGCCAGCACCCCGCGGAACCAGACGTCCACCTCCTCCTGCCCCATGGCCGCCCAGTCGGGGGTCTCCTCCACCTGCGCCCGGCCCATGCGACGCCCCAGCGCCACCAGGTGGGCGCCCGCCGCCGTACGTTCGTCCGCGTACCGCTCCAGCGCCGCGGCGGGCGTCGGCCCCTCGCGCAGCACCCGCTCCAGGCAGAGCGCGTCCTGCAACGCCTTGACCGCACCGCTGGCCGTGTGCGGCCGGCTCACCCCGGCCGCGTCCCCGGCGAGCAGCAGCGGAGCCCGGGCGGCCCGGGGGACCTGGACATCGGCGACCGGATGGCAGGCCGTCGTCCGGTGCGTGCCGTGGCCGACGATCTCCGCCCACGCCGCTGGGAAGTGTTCCTTCGCCAACTCGCTTACGTACGGCCCCGGATCGGCGTCCGCGGACGAGGCGGCGGGCGGCCTGCCGTAGATGGCGTACGCGAGCGACCGGTCACCGGCTCCGGGGATCAGATAGAAGATCCCGTGCCCGCCCGGGAACCCCAGCGTCACCCACGCCCCGCGCAGCAGCTCCAGCTCCCGGGGATGGTCCGCCAGCGCGCTCAGCGGAATCGCCCCGCGCCAGACCAGGTAGCCGGCCGGTTCCGGAGTCAACCCCGGAGCGAGCAACTGCCGGGTGTGCGAGGCGTGTCCGTCGGCCCCGACCACGATGTCGTACCGCTCCGCACCCCGCGCGGTGGTGACCACCGCCCGCCCGTCGGGGCCCTCGCCGACCGAGGTGACGGGCTCTCCCCGCAGATACCGCACCGCACCCGCACCCGCGCTCGCGCGTAACGACCGCCACAGCAGACCCCAGTTGCACGGCGTCACGGGGGAGGACTGGCGGGCCAGCTCCCGCGCCGAACGTCCACCCGGCTCCCGGGTCAGCCAGACCCGCGTCGCCACCGGAGCCGTCTCCATCCGCGCGTCCAGATAGCCGGATGCGACCAGCTCCCGGTGGAGCGGCGGCGGGATCACGATGCCGAACCCCCGGTCCTGGAGCTCGGCGCCGCTCCGCTCGTACACGGTGACGTCCGCCCCGGCCCGGGAGCCCGCGACGGCGGCCGCGCACCCGGCGATGCTGCCGCCGATCACGCCGATACGTAACGCTGCTGCTGCTGCCATGCTCCGACCCCTTTCCCATGCCCTGCGTCCCTCGGCGTCGCACCCCGCTTCCGGGCGCGCGAAAGGTCCGGCCGGACAGTCCCCGCTGTCCGGCCGGACCTCGTCTCCGCGGCGGGTGGGTATCAGTCCCGCGCGTTACGGGTGCGGCGCATCAGCACCGACCCGCCCAGCAGCAGCGCGGCGCTCGCACCGGCCGCCAGGCCGAGACCGGCCGCACCGGTGTCGGCCAGGCCCGGGGTCCCGGAGCCGGGGGTGTGCGTACCCGGAGTGTTCGGACCGGGGTTGTTCGATCCGGGGGTGTCGGTGGGCGGCTGCTCGGCCGGGGGCTCGTCGACCGGCGGCTCGTCGACGGGCGGCTCCTGGGTCGGCGGCTCGTCGACCGGGGGCTCCTCCGTGGGCGGCTCGTCCACCGGCGGCTCTTCGGTCGGGGGCTCGTCGACCGGGGGCTCCTCGGTGGGGGGCTCCTCGGTCGGGGGCTCCTCCGTGGGCGGCTCTTCGGTGGGCGGCTCCTCCGTGGGGGGCTCCTCGGTCGGGGGCTCCTCCGTGGGCGGCTCCTCGCCCGGCGGCTCGGTGGGCGGGTACTCGTCCTTCGGGCCGCTCACGTTCGCGCACTTGTTGCCGAAGACCGGGTTGAGCGCGCCGACCACGTTCACGGTGTTGCCGCACACGTTCAACGGCACGTGGACCGGGGCCTGCACGAGGTTGCCCGAGAGCACCCCGGGGGAGCCGACCGCCGCGCCCTCGGCACTGGCACCGCCCGTGCGGTTACCGCCCTGACCGTTCCCGTAACCGTCGTCGTGGCCGCTGGAGCTCACGTTCGCGCAGGAGTTGCCGAACGCGGGGTTCAACAGGGCGATCACATTGACGGTGTTGCCGCACGCGTTGACCGGGATGTGCACCGGCGCCTGCACGGCATTGCCCGAACCGACCCCCGGCGAACCGACGGCAGCGCCCTCGGCCGAGGAGTCGGCGTGCGCCGCGCCGCCGGCCGCGGCCAGGAGGCCCGACGCGGCCGCCATGACGATCATGCTTTTATTCAAGGCCTGTCGCATTACTTGCCCTTCCTTAGGACATTCGCGAAACATTCGCGTGGGTGCTTCGCGCGAGGAGCCGTCGGGTGGCGCCGCTGTCGTGACGGACCCCCGGATCCCCGCGGGAAGCCATGGTGAAAGTCGATACACGCGCGCTGGACGATTGCCCTAACGATCGAAGGCCGGGCGGGAAACTTGGGTCGCCGTGGAAATTGTGTAATCACCCGAACGGATGGATTGGATGAACCGTCCCCTGACCCCGCCGCTGTTGAAGGGAAACGATTCAGCCCCAACTTTCTGTTCGGTGAACGGTGTTGACCTCGCCAGGG
Organism: Streptomyces cyaneofuscatus; assembly: GCF_000718135.1. GTDB lineage: Bacteria > Actinomycetota > Actinomycetes > Streptomycetales > Streptomycetaceae > Streptomyces > Streptomyces cyaneofuscatus. The sequence continues at coordinate 162,728 of NZ_JOEM01000002.1, forward strand.
GCGGTGCGGCGATGGGTGCGGGGTGAGCGGGTGGCCGGCGCAGGTCGACCCGTTCGGGCGAACGCGCGAGATGCCGCGTACGCAATTTCTTCACGAACACATGGCCGTGCGAACAGAGGCAGTGTTAGAGGCGCGCGCGGGTGCGGGCCGGTCGCACTCCCGCGCAGTACGCCCCCGTGCCCGGCATTCGGGTGAATGCACGGAACCAAACACCCGGCACCGAGTTGATCAGGGCGCTCCGCCACGGGGCGACCGGTACGAGAAGGGTTAATCGTGATCAAGAAGGTTCTGGCTACGGGCGCTGTCGCTGCCTCCATCCTCGGGCTCGGCTCGACGCAGGCCATGGCGATCGCCAACGATGGCGGCACCACGACGGTCAACGGCAACGGCGCTTCGCAGTCGTACGGCAACTCCGAGACCCACGGTGACTGGAGCCCGCAGTTCGCGCTGATCCAGGGCTCGCTCAACAAGCCCTGCATCGCCCTGCCGGCCAAGGCCAACCTCGGCTCGCTCATCGGCCTCGTGCCGATCACGGTCCAGGACATCAACGTCCTGTCCTCGCCGCAGAACCAGCAGTGCACCGAGAACTCCACCCAGGCCAAGGGTGACGAGGCCCTGTCGCACATCCTGGAGGACATCCCGATCCTCTCCGGCAACGGCACCGGCAACGGCTGATCAGCAGCCGCTCTACTCGGGCCCGGGCCATCGGCGTTCCTCCACCGAGCGGCCCGGGCCCGTTGCTCTCCCGGGAATGCGGCATCGTTTCTTCAGCCTTTTTCGCCGCATTCCCTGCCGTACGCCTCCATGGCCGTTGCGGCATTCGGGCGGATATCTGGAAATCCGCCCGTGGAACAGTTTCGAACCCGGATGTTCATCGTTACGTAGGACAGCGCCGGAGTCCCGAGCGATCAGGATCTGCTCGGGCGGGCACGACAGTCGTGACCGCACCGGACTCCGCCGAGGAAAGGGACAAAAAAAGTGAAGTACACCAAGGTTGCCGCAGTCGCCGCCGGAACGCTCATGGCGATGGGTGCCGCTGCGCCGGCCATGGCCGACTCGGGTGCCGAGGCCATCGCCGCGGGCTCCCCGGGCGTGCTGTCCGGCAACATCGTGCAGGTCCCGGTGCACATCCCGGTCAACGTCTGCGGTAACACCGTCAACGTGATCGGCCTGCTGAACCCGGCCTTCGGCAACACCTGCATCAACGCGTGAACAACCGGTCCGGGCTTTCGAGGCCCGGACCGGCCAGGCCCCGGACGGCATCGGCCGCCCGGGGCCTTTGCGTCGGAGAAAGTCGCACGGGCGCAGTTTCCCGTACGCGGCCTGATCGTTATCCCTGAGGAAAGCGGCAGAAGTCACAGGTAAAGAATGCTTGTGTGCGGCACGGAGACGTGACCGAAGCAGACGCCGCGCAGAAGGGAACCAGAAAAGTGAAGTACGCGAAGACCGCCGCACTCGTTGTCGGTTCCGTGGCTGCCCTGGGAACGGCCGCCCCCGCCTTCGCCGTTACTACCCCCACGGCCCCCAGCTTCAGCCTCGACAGCGGCCTCAACCAGGTGATGGCCAGTGCCCCGCAGGTCGTCGACCCGGTCGTTGGCGCGGTCGCCGAGACCGCCGAGACGGTCTCCGAGGACGGCACGGTCGGCAAGCTGGCGGGCCAGGCGACGGGTGTGGCCGAGGGCGCCGCTCCGCTGCTCGGTGGAGTTCCCCTCGGCGGCTGACCGCTGTGGCGCGACCGTCCCCCCTGGTTCCTTCCTCGACCCGTATCACTCCTCAGAAGGGCTCTTTCATGTTCAAGAAGATCATGGCTTCGGCGGCGGTTGCCGTCTCGGTCGTCGGTGTCTCCGCTGCGGCCGCCCCGTCCGCCATGGCGATCGCCAACGACGGCGGCACCACCACCGTCAACGGCAACGGCGCCTCGCAGGCCTACGGCAACTCCGAGACCCACGGCGACTGGAGCCCGCAGTTCGCGCTGATCCAGGGCTCGCTCAACAAGCCCTGCATCGCCCTGCCGGCCAAGGCCAACCTCGGCTCGCTCATCGGCCTGGTGCCGATCTCGGTCCAGGACATCAACGTCCTGTCCTCGCCGCAGAACCAGCAGTGCACCGAGAACTCCACCCAGGCCAAGGGTGACGAGGCCCTGTCGCACCTGCTCAACGACATCCCGATCCTCTCGGGCAACGGTGCCGGCAACAACTGAGACCGGGTAGCTCCGGCCCGCACCGCGTGACCCGCGTGGGGCCGGTCCATCCGTACGGCGAGTGTTCTTCGCCGGACCGGACGGACCGGCCCTTCGTCGTATGCCGGCGCCTCCGGACGGGGCACCCGGTTGGGCCGGATGCCGTAGCCCCGGCTGACGATCCGGGCCGGGCCGGGTAGGGCCTCTGCATGGATCCGTACGACAGTCAGACCTCGCAGAGCGCAGAGCGGTGGCCCGCCCCGGGCGGCACCCCGATCTACGACCGGCTCGTCGCCGAGTGGCGGGCGGCTGGGCACGACCACCCGTCGGCCGAACCGGGTCAGGAGCCCGCCCCCCGCCGTAGTGGCGGATTCGTACCGGCGGCCCGTACCCCGGACGACGCCCCCGGCGGCTGAGGCTTGGGGGAACTGGGCAGTGGCGTCGACCTTGCGCCGGATCGAACCCATTTGAGTGGTACTGCGCAACCGATCGGGACCCCCGGCAGTTGATCAGTACGTTCCACAACGGGACGCTCCGAAAGGTGAAGTTGATGAAGAAGATGATGGCCGGCGCTGCAGTGGCCGTGTCCCTGCTCGGTCTGTCCGCAGTCGCGGCTCCCACGGCCATGGCGATCGGCAACGACGGTGGCACCACCACCGTCAACGGCAACGGTGCCGAGTCGGAGATCGGCAACGCCGAGACCGAGGGCGACTGGAGCCCGCAGAACCAGCTCGTCCAGGGCACCCTGAACAAGCTCTGCGTCGGCCTGCCCGCCAAGGTCAACGTCGGTTCGCTCATCGGCCTCGTGCCGATCACGGTCCAGGACATCAACGTCCTGTCCAACCCGCAGAACCAGCAGTGCACCGACAACTCCACCCAGGCGAAGGGCGACGAGCCGCTGTCGCACATCCTGGACGACATCCCGGTCCTCTCGGGCAACGGCGTCGGCAACAACTGACGCGACGCAGCCTGACGTTCCGAGCGCGGGCGGTCCGGGGGTCACTCCCAGGGCCGCCCGCCCTCGTTGTCACGGCACCGCGCCCGTCGCTCCACCGGACACGGCGATGCCCACCACTCCACGGGGGGTGGTGGGCATCGCCGTGTCCCGGTGACCCGGGGGGAGGGCCGGCCGGAGGATCAGCCGAGGGAGCGGACCGGGAGCAGGCAGTGGGCGGCGGAGCGGACGACCTCCTCGTCCGCCGCGAAGGCCCGCAGCTGGTCCTCGCTGACCGGCTGCCCCGGAACGGCCTCCGGCCACGGGGTCGTGGCGAACATGCCGTACACCTGGCCCTGTCCCAGCGCGGCCGCGAGCCACTCCGCGGGGGCCGGGTACTGCGCCTTGAGGTGAGGCATCGTCAGCACGGCCTGGCCCGCCTGGACGAGGAGCTTCGCCTGGATCCCCGGGGCCTCGGCCGCGTCCTGGATCGGGCCGCCGACCTGGAGGCCCGCCCGCCCCAGCGCGATGCGCAGCGCGTTGCTGCCGGCCTCCGGTCCGTCCTGCCCGTCGCCCAGCGAGTAGGCGAGGAGGTAGGCGGTGTCCTGGTCGGCGTCGGGCTGCCGACTGCTCCAGCCGATCAGGATCTGGGTGCCCAACTGGGCCGGTGTGAACGTGCCGGAGGTGGTCTGAGGTGTGGTCATGACCGGCACCCTAACGGCCACGGACCGGTCGGTATGCATGCGTATCACCCGATCGTGGGAGATCAGGGAAATCGGGGAGATCGCCGGGCAACTTCGGTGCGGGCGCCGGAAAACCCGTTGACGCCGCCGGGAGCGGCGGGGCTAAGCTCTGCCGCGTAAGGACCCAGGGAATCGGGACCCGAGGAATCGGGACCCGAGGAATCAGGAGGTGAGGACATTGATGACTGTCGTTGTGGTGGGCACTGCCCACAACCAGAAGAGCATCGTTCTCACCCCCGTGGCCACCGGCTGATCCACTTCACGTATCTCCCGCGCCGACAGCGCGGTGCCGGGGCCCCCTGTGAAGGGTTTCCCTTGTCTTTCTCGTTTCTTCCGGTTCCGTCCTCCTCGCACCCGCTGGCTCCGTACGGCTGGGACGACGACTGGGCGGCCGCCTTCTCCCCCTATGCCGAGCAGGGTCTCGTCCCGGGGCGTGTCGTGCGGGTGGACCGCGGTCAGTGCGACGTGATCACCCCCGACGGCCCGGTCCGGGCCGACACCGCGTTCGTGGTGCCGCGCGACCCGATGCGGATCGTCTGCACCGGTGACTGGGTGGCGCTCGACGCGGACGGCGATCCGCGGTTCGTCCGTACGCTGCTGCCGCGCCGGACCGCCTTCGTCCGCTCGACCTCCTCGGAACGGTCCGAGGGGCAGGTGCTCGCCACCAACATCGACCACATCGTCATCTGCGTCTCGCTCGCCGTCGAGCTGGACCTCGGGCGGATCGAGCGCTTCCTCGCGCTCGCCCTGTCCAGCTCCGAGGGCGCCGCGCTGCTGGGCGGCGGATACGGCCCCGGGGAGCACCGGCCGGAGCCGATCGTGCTGCTCACCAAGGCCGACCTGGTGCCCGACGCGGTCACTCTGTCCCACCTCGTCCAGGACATCGAGGCCATCGCGCCCGGCGTCCAGGTCCACCCCGTCAGCTCCACCACCGGTGAGGGGCTCGACGTGCTCGGCGCCGTCGTCTCCGGCGGTACGAGCGTGCTCCTCGGCGTCTCCGGCGCCGGCAAGTCCACCCTGGCCAACACCCTGCTCGGCCGGGACGAGATGGAGGTGCGGGCGGCCCGGGACGTCGACGGCAAGGGCCGGCACACCACGACCACCCGCAACCTCCTCGTCCTGCCGCAGGGGGGCGTCCTCATCGACACCCCCGGGCTGCGCGGGGTCGGCCTCTTCGACGCCGGGACCGGGGTCGGCGAGCTCTTCTCCGAGATCGAGGAGCTGGCGGCCCGGTGCCGGTTCCACGACTGCGCCCACCGCAGCGAGCCCGGGTGCGCAGTCCTCGCCGCGCTGGAGGACGGCACCCTGCCCGACCGGCGGCTGGAGAGCTACCGCAAGCTGCTGCGCGAGAACCAGCGGATCGTCGCCAAGACCGACGCCCGGGTGCGCTCGGAGATCCTCAAGGACTGGAAGCGCAAGGGTGCCGAGGGGCGCGCGGCGATGCAGGCCAAGCGCGGGGGCCGGGTGCGGTAGCCCGCAGCCCGTCCGGTTCGAGATCACGCTTCGACGTCCGAAAACCGCGAGTGCGGCAGCGGCGGCTGCCGCACACTGGACGGTGTGATGGACGACCGGACCAGGTACGAGGCGGTGAGCAGCCGCGACGCACGGTTCGACGGCGCGTTCTTCTTCGCCGTCGTGACCACCGGCATCTACTGCCGGCCGAGCTGCCCCGCCGTCACCCCCAAACGCGCCAACGTGCGCTTCTACCCGACGGCGGCCGCCGCACAGGCGGGCGGCTTCCGGGCCTGCCGGCGGTGCCGCCCCGACGCCGTGCCCGGCTCCGCCGAGTGGAACGTCCGCGCCGATGCCGTCGGCCGCGCCATGCGGCTGATCGGCGACGGCGTGGTGGACCGCGAGGGCGTCCCCGGCCTCGCCGGGCGGCTCGGCTACAGCGCCCGGCAGGTCCAGCGCCAGCTCAACGCCGAGCTGGGCGCCGGACCCGTCGCGCTCGCCCGCGCCCAGCGCTCCCACACCGCCCGGGTCCTCCTCCAGACCACCGGCCTGCCCGTCACCGAGATCGCCTTCGCGGCCGGGTTCGCCAGCGTGCGCCAGTTCAACGACACCATCCGCCGGATCTACGCCCGCACCCCCAGCGCCCTGCGCGCGGAGGCCGGGACCGGGCTCGGCGGGGGCCGGGGAGCGGGGCTGCGGGCCGGGATCCCGCTACGGCTCGCCCATCGGGGCCCGTACGCCGCCGGCGCCCTGTTCGACCTGCTGGGGGATGGGGCCGTGGACCGGGTCGAGGAGATGGCCGGGGATCCGGGGCGCCGCACCTACCGGCGTACGCTGCGGCTGCCGTACGGGACCGGGATCGCCGCCGTCGACGAGGGATCGCCAGGACCGTGGCTGGAGGCCCGGATCCACCTCACCGACCTGCGCGACCTGACCACCGCCGTACAGCGGCTGCGGCGCCTGTTCGACCTGGACGCCGATCCGTACGCCGTCGACGAGGCCCTGGCCGCCGATCCCCGGCTCGCCCCGCTGGTCGCCGCCCGCCCCGGGCTGCGCTCGCCGGGGGCGGCGGACCCGGAGGAGGAGGCCGTACGGGCACTGGTGGGGCGGGACCGGGCGGCAGAGCTGGTCGAGCGGTACGGGAAGGTGCTGGACGTGCCGTGCGGCGCGCTCACCCATGTGTTCCCCGAGCCGGGCGTCCTGGCCGGGGCCGTCACCGACCCCGCCCTGCGGACCCTGACCGCCGCGCTCGCCGACGGGGAGCTGCGGCTGGACGCGGGGGCCGACCGGGAGGAGGCGGAGCGGGCGCTCGGCACGCTGCCCGGGGTGGACCGGCGGAGCGCCGCGCTGATCCGGATGCGGGCGCTCGGGGACCCGGATGTCGACCCCTACGGGACAGCGGGGGCCGAGCGGTGGCGGCCGTGGCGCTCGTACGCCGTACGCCATCTGGAGACGGCCGCCCGTCAGCCCCAGATCAGCGCGCCCAGCCAGGCCCCCGCCACCAGCAGGCACGCGAAGAGCTCCACCAGCACCGCGTAGCCCGTCGCCCGCATCACCGAGCGCACCGACGTCCAACCCGCGCCACGGCTGCCCAGCCGCAGCCGCTCCGCCCCGTAGATCGCCCCCACGAACCCGGCGATGCCGCCGATCACGGGCACCACGAAGAAGCCCACGATCCCCGCCACCCCGCCGATCATCACCGTCCGGCGGGGCGCGCCCGACTCACCCGGGCGGCGCGGCGGCAGCAGCGGCTTCAGGGCCTGGTTCAACAGCATGAGGGCCGTTGCGCCGATCAGGACGCCCCAGGCCGTCGCGGTCATGTCCGTCAGCGCCCACCACAGCACCGCCGCCCAGACGATCGCCTGGCCCGGCACGCCCGGTACCAGGACCCCGACCAGGCCCAGCAGCATGACCAGGCCCACGCCGACGAGCTGCCACACACCCATTCGACCAGCCTGCCGGAGAGCGCACCGCTCCGCGCGTCAGCGCACGCCCGCGACCTGCGCCGACGGGGGCGACCCGGGCGGAGCGGAACGGGCGACCCAGCCCCGCTCGTACGCGTGCCAGCCCAGCTGGAGCCGGGTGGAGACCCCGGTCAGCTCCATCAGCCCCTTGACCCGGCGCTGCACGGTCCGCAGCCCCAGCTCCAGCTGTTTGGCCACGCTGGCGTCGGTCAGCCCGGCCAGCAGCAGCGACAGGATCTCCAGATCGGTGGGGTCGGGTCCGACGCCGTCCTCACGCACCCCGCCACCGCCTTCACCCAGCCGCAGCGGCATGGCCTCCCGCCACACCGCCTCGAAGAGGCCCATGAGCGACTCCAGCAGCCCGCTGGCGTGCACGACCAGCGCGGCGGGCTCGGCGCCCCGCCCGGTCAGCGGCACCATCGCCGTGGTCCCGTCGGCGATCACCAGCTTCGTCGGCACCCGGTCGACCACCCGGCACTGCTCGTCCCGGCTCAGCGCGGCCGACAGCTCCAGGATCCCCGACGGCAGCGACAGCACCTCGCGCTCGACGACCACCCGGTAGACCACCCCGCGCGAGGCAGCCCGCTCCTCGGACTCGTTCTCCATGCCGGTCACCGCGATCGGCTTGCCGGTGACCAGGGCGCACACCTCGGACGCCGCGCCCAGCTGCAACTGGTGGAAGCGCTGGGCGACCGCCGCCGAACCGGTCACCACCTCCACCAGATCGTGCACCTCGGGCTCGCTCGCCTCCGCCCGGTACTCCGCGGCCAGCAGCGCGGACGCCAGCTCCGCCTGCTCCAGCTCGTGGCGCTGCTGGATCAGCAGGGCCCCCAGCGCCACGCCCGGCGGGGCCGCCACCCAGCGGCCGGGGCGGGCCGAGGACTGCGCGGCCAGGCCTTGCTGTTCCAGCCGCCGCAGCACCCGCTCGGCGTCCGCCTCCGGGAGCGACAGCCGGTGCGCGAGATCGGAGAGTTCCGCCGCTCCCGCCGCCACCAGCGCCCGGTACGCGGCTTCCTGCCTCTCGTCGAGACCCAGTGCCCCCAGCATCTCCCGACCCTCCCCGGGTGTGGTGATCGCGCGTCGCAGCGCCCGTTCCGGCCGGTTCGCCGTGGCGGAAAAGGGCCACGGCGTAAACCCGCCGCGCACATCATCCCCTGTACCCCTGGTCCCTCTGCCAGTCTTGCGCCACTCCGGTACCGGCGACAGCCCCGGCGACCTGCACATCCGATGATCACACCGACCGGTCCGCCGGGCGTCCTTCCCGTGGGGGGTGGGGCCGCCCGGCGGACCTCATGTGCGAGCCACTTTTTCCTGATGTCCCGTTTTCGGGCGGCCTTCGCGGTGGACAATAAGGGCATGAGTCAGCAGGGGGAGAAGCCCGCCGCCCATGAGGACGACTGGTGGCGGAAGCTGTACGACGAGACCGCGCCGGACACCGGTCCGAGCAGTGCGCCCGACAGCCTCGACGACCGCTTCGACTCCGTGTCGGACACGGTGAGTGAGGCGGTGGAGCCGGAGTCGGAGCGGGAGCCGGAGCCGTTGCCGGAGGTGAGACCGGATCCCCGCACAGCCTGGGACCCCTACCGCGAGCAGGCGCCACCGTCCGAAGAGCCGGAGCGAAAGCCGGAGCCGGAGCGAGAGCCGGAGCCGGTCCCGGTCGCCACTCAGGCCGCCGTCCCCGGTCCCCGTAACACCGTCTTCCCCGCTCCCTGGGAAGCCCCCGCCGGTCCGCCCGGCCCCCGCACCTTCGCCGTGCCGAAGCCGCCCGAGCCCGAGCCGCCGCCCGCGTCGCTCACCCCGCCCGCCGCCGGACCCGTCACCGCGCCCGACCCTGTCGCCCTGCATGAACTCCCCCCGGACTGGGCCGCGAGCGACGCCCCGGCCGATGGCGGCGGCGGGGCCCGGCCCCTCGTCGGCCATCTGGGGGACCGGCCGCCCACCTATGACGCCGAGCCCGCCGCCCTGCCCGCCGCCACCTCGGAGAACCTGGACGCCCTGGTCCCCGACACCGTGCTGGACGGCGCGCGGTACGGGACGTACACCCTGCGGGCCGCCTCCGTCCGGGGCGACTCCGCCCGGTTCCGCGGTGAGCCCCGGCGCGACGCGCTGCTCACCGCCCGGTTCGGGGCGGCCGAGAGCGCCCTCGTGCTCGTCGCCGTGGCCGGGGGCGTACGGGGCGGCGAGGGGGCGCATCTCGCGGCGGCCGACGCCTGCCGGTGGATCGGCGGCGCGGTGGCCCGCAGCCACGCCCGGCTCTCCGAGGACATAAGGGCGGGCCGCCGGGCCGACCTGAAGTCGGGGCTGCACCGGCTCACCGACCGGACGTACGGCAAGCTCCGGGCCCGGGCCGCCGAACTCGGCCTCGAACCGGGGGAGTACACCACCAGCCTGCGGTGCCTGCTGCTCTCCGCCGACCCCGACTGCCGTACCAGGGTCTTCTTCGGCGTCGGCAGCGGTGGTCTGTTCCGGCTCCGCGACGGGCTCTGGCAGGACCTGGAGCCCGTGATTCCGGAGCAGGCCGCGTCCGGGGTGAGCGAGGAGGGGCCGGACGGTGACCGGCTGACCATGGACCTCCAGATCACCACGCCCCCGTCCCCGTACAGCGACGGCCCCGCCCCGCCGCCCGCCGAACTCTTCCGGTTCCGGGCCTCCGTGGCCCGCCCGGGCGACACGCTGCTGCTGTGCAGCAACGGGTTCGCCGAGCCGATGCGCGGCGAACCGGAGCTTCCCGACGAGCTCGCGGAGCGCTGGGGGCCGCCGGGGCCGCCCGGACTGCCGGCTTTCCTCGCCGACACCCAGCTCCGCATCAAGGGGTACGCCGACGACCGCACGTGCGCGGCCGTCTGGGAGGCGTAACCGCGCACGCCGTGGGTTGATGGATTCCGGAGGCCGCACGTCCGGCCGACGTTTCGGCCTCCGGAGTCCGGACAACCGACAGTGCACGGAGACACGGGGCAAGGGAAGGGCGCGCACCCATGGCCAAGCAGAACGTGGCGGAGCAGTTCGTCGACATCCTCTCCAGGGCGGGCGTCAAGCGCCTGTACGGCGTCGTCGGCGACAGCCTGAACCCCGTGGTGGACGCCATTCGGCGTAACTCGGCCATCGACTGGATCCATGTCCGGCACGAGGAGACCGCCGCCTTCGCGGCCGGCGCCGAGGCCCAGATCACCGGGAACCTGGCGGCCTGCGCCGGCTCCTGCGGGCCGGGCAACCTGCATCTCATCAACGGCCTGTACGACGCGCACCGCTCGATGGCCCCGGTCCTCGCCCTCGCCTCGCACATCCCCTCCAGCGAGATCGGGCTCGGCTACTTCCAGGAGACCCATCCGGAGCTGCTCTTCCAGGAGTGCAGCCACTACAACGAGATGATCTCCAACCCGGAGCAGATGCCGCGTCTCCTCCAGACGGCGATCCAGCACGCCATCGGCCAGGGCGGCGTCAGCGTGGTGACGATGCCCGGCGACATCGCCTCCAAGGCCGCGCCGGAGAAGACCGCCGAGCACGCCCTGGTCACCTCACGGCCCACCGTCCGGCCCGGCGACGACGAGATCGACAAGCTCTGCCGGATGGTCGACGAGGCCAAGCGGGTGACGCTGTTCTGCGGCAGCGGCACCGCGGGCGCGCACGCCGAGGTGATGGAGTTCGCCGAGAAGGTGAAGTCCCCGGTCGGGCACGCGCTGCGCGGTAAGGAGTGGATCCAGTACGACAACCCGTACGACGTCGGCATGAGCGGGCTGCTCGGCTACGGCGCCGCCTACGAGGCGACCCACGAGTGCGACCTGCTGATCCTGCTCGGGACCGACTTCCCGTACAACGCGTTCCTCCCCGACGATGTGAAGATCGTCCAGGTCGATGTCCGCCCCGAACGCCTCGGACGGCGCTCCAAGCTGGACCTCGCGGTGTGGGGCGATGTGCGGGAGACGCTGCGCTGTCTGACACCCCGGGTGAAGCCCAAGAACGACCGCAAGTTCCTCGACCGGATGCTGAAGAAGCACGCCGACGCGCTGGAGGGTGTCGTCAAGGCGTACACCCGCAAGGTCGAGAAGCACACCCCGATCCATCCCGAGTACGTCGCCTCCGTCCTCGACGACATGGCCGACGAGGACGCCGTGTTCACCGTCGACACCGGGATGAACAACGTGTGGGCCGCTCGCTATCTGACGCCCAACGGCAAGCGGCGGGTGATCGGTTCGTTCAGTCACGGCTCGATGGCCAACGCGCTGCCGCAGGCGATCGGCGCCCAGTTCACGGACCGGAACCGGCAGGTCGTGGCGATGTCGGGCGACGGCGGGTTCTCCATGCTGATGGGCGACTTCCTCACCCTGGTCCAGTACGACCTGCCGGTGAAGGTGGTGCTCTTCAACAACTCCTCGCTCGGCATGGTGGAGTTGGAGATGATGGTCGGCGGGCTGCCCGCCTACGGCACCACCAACAAGAACCCGGACTTCGCCGCCGTGGCCCGCGCCTGCGGGGCGTACGGGGTGCGGGTCGAGAAGCCCAAGCAGCTTCAGAGCGCGCTGAAGGACGCCTTCAAGCACAAGGGTCCCGCGCTCGTCGACGTGGTGACCGACCCCAACGCGCTCTCCATCCCGCCGAAGATCAAGGCCGACATGGTCACCGGCTTCGCGCTCTCGGCGAGCAAGGTCGTGCTGGACGGCGGAGTGGGCCGGATGCTCCAGATGGCCCGCTCCAACCTCCGTAACGTGCCCCGTCCTTGACGCCCTCCCCGCTCCTGGTGCGCCCCCGGCGCTGCCCGGAGCACCCCTGAAGGCGTGCGGGGGACGGCATATCCTCGTGCGCCCCCCGCTGCCTCTGCCTGTGTCCTTCCCGCCGGACCCGGTAAGCGTGACCGTGTGCGTACAGGGGCATGCATCCCGTGAGGCCGTTCGACGGACGGCCGGGACGAAGGAGGTCTGATCGCTGTGCGGGCGGGGGAAACGGTGAAGCGTCAGAAGAGGTCCCAGGCCGGCGAGGGGCGCGGCCCGCAGGGGCGGAGACCGGGCGGGACGGCGCAGCAGCCGGCCCGGATGCGCCGCAGGGTCGGCCATACGGAACGGTCGGCGGTGGGGGAAGTCCGGCGCGAGCTGCGGGAGTTCCTGCGACATCGCTCCGGCCCCGAACAGGTGGAGGCGGCGGAGCTGCTGCTGAGCGAGCTGGTGACCAACGCGCTGATCCACACCCGGCACGGGGCCGTGGTCACCGCGACGGCGACGCCCGCCGCGCTACGGGTGGAGGTGCAGGACTTCGAGGCGGACCTGCCCGCGCCGTACGTACCGAACGCCGACGACGGTACGCACGGCAGGGGTCTGATCCTGGTGCGGAGTCTGGCCGACGCCTGGGGGGTCGAGGCGCGGGCCCTGGGCAAGGTGGTCTGGTTCGAGCTGCGCGGTGAGAGCGCCTGAACCGGCCGCCCTCGGGACGGCTGTCGAGGCCTCTCACCGCCGTACGCGCGGGTCATGACCCCGTGTACTGCTGCTCCAGATCCTTCAGTTTCTGTTCCAGCGAGTCGAGCCGGGGGAGTGCCTGGGTGTCGTCCTCGGCGGTGAGGTCGACCGTCCGCGCGTCACTTCCCGGGTTCGAAGGGCCAAGGCTCTTCGAGCTCGAACCGTCCGCCGGCTGGGTCGGGCCGACGGCTTGCAGGGATGGCCGGGGTCGCAGAGGCAGCTGACCCGGCTCAGCTATGGCGGGCTCCGCGACGGGCGGCGCCGTGCCTCCCGAAGCCGGGGCGAGGGCCGGGACGTCCACCTGGTGGCCCAGCCGGCCGCGGCCCCAAACCCGGTTCTGCCGGTTCAGGGCCTTGATACGGGCCCGGTCCAGCTTCTCCTGGTCACGCCGGCGCAGCCGGTCCTGCTCCCGCTCCCTGCGGTCCTCCCGCACCTCGTCCACCGCCTCGTCCAGCGTGCGGACGCCCTCCAGGAGCATCAGCGACCAGGCGCCGAAGGTCTCCCTGGGCGCCCGCAGCCAGCGGACGATGCGGATCTGCGGCAACGGACGGGGCACCAGGCCCTGTTCGCGCAGCGCGGCCCGGCGGGTCTGCTTGAGGGCGCGGTCGAAGAGCACCGCGGCCGAGAGGGACATCCCCGCGAAGAAGTGCGGAGCGCCCGCGTGGTCCATGCCCCGCGGGGCATGCACCCAGTTGAACCAGGCGGCGGCCCCGGCGAACGTCCACACCAGCAGCCGGGAGCCGAGCGCCGCGTCTCCGTGGCTCGCCTCCCGTACGGCCAGCACGGAACAGAACATCGCGGCACCGTCCAGTCCGAACGGGACCAGGTACTCCCAGCCCCCGCTCAGGTTCAGGTTCTGCCGGCCGAAGCCGACGAGCCCGTGGAAGGAGAGCGCGGCGGCGACGGCCGCGCAGCAGAACAGCAGGACGTAACTGGCGGTGGCGTACAGCGCTTCCTTGCGCCGGCGCCGCTCCTCGCTGCGTTCCCAGGAGTCGTCGGCCGCGGCCTTGCCGGCGGCACGCTTGCCGCGTGCGACCACCGTCACCGCCGCCATGACTCCCACGAGCAGCACGGCGCCCGGAAGCAGCCAGTCAAGCGATATGTCGGTCAGTCTCATGCGCGGTCCCTTGCGTCACGTAGGGCGTTTCGTGCGCCATCGTGACGGAATTCCCGTCCCGCACCGGGGGTTTCGGGACAAGAGCACGCCATGGGGGTGGGAGAGGCTATCGATGGGTGGAATCTTCTCGAACTGCCGTTCCGGTCAACCGAGTTGCGTTCGATTTCACGTCATCCGGACGGGGGGTGTGGGTGGCGCCGGGATCAGGAAGCGGTGGCGAGCTTCCGCACCCGGTCGGCGTCACAGGTCCGCGGGCAGGTCACACAGGTGTCCTCGGGGCGCAGGGTGTAGAAGAGGCAGCAGCTCGCCCGGTCCCGGGTCGGCAGCGGCTGCCCCTCGGGCCCGGTCAGCTCGCGGAAGCCCGCGCCGCCGACGTACGGCTTCGTGGTGCCCGGGAGCAGCAGCTCCAGCTCGGCCATCGCGCGGCGCTCCTCGCCGAGCAGGTGCGCGATGTACCAGAGACCCTCGACGATCTCGTCCGTCGCCATGCCCCACAGCGCCCGCTTCCCTCGCCGCATGCGCGGTCCGAACCCCGTCAGCACCGGCTCCAGGTGTTCGGTGAGGGCCGCCAGCACCTCGGCCCGCAGCGCCGCCTCGTCCGGGACCACCCGGGCGCCGGGCAGGGACGCGGCCGGGTCGTCCGGCAGGCAGGCGAACTCGCGGGCCCGCACGGTGAGGTGTCCCAGCGCCCGCTGGAAGGCCACGTCCTCGACGGGGACGCGCGGCACCCGGCGGTGCAGGAACCAGGGCACGGTCACCAGCAGGCAGGCGGGCCAGGCGTACCGGTGGAGGCCGAAGCTGGCCACCACATCGGGGCGGGCCTGCTGTCCGTAGTCGCGCAACACCTGAGCGTTGTCCCAGGCCAGGAAGGTGTCCACGGCCGGCCCGCCGGCGGCCAGCTCGGCCGCGCCGACCCAGCCGGCGCCGGAGGGGGCGGGCGCGCCCTCGTCGAGCACCTCGGCGCGCAGCCCGGGGAAGACCTCGGTCAGGCGTGCGTACGCGGCCGTCAGGGGGGACGTCGCGGCGCCGGCGAGCAGCGGGGTGAGCGTCATTCAGGGACCGCCGAATCGGGATCGTTTGAGGCAAGGCTTACCTTACCCGACGCGATCGATGTTTGAACTGCAGCCTCCTGCCTCTATCGTGCACGGGGGACCGGGCGCACGCGAGCCGGCCCGCGCGGAAGGTCGCGGAGGCCGAGGAGGTCCGGGTGGAGCAGGGCAGCGCGCGAGAGGGCGTACGGCCGCCGTACGGGCCCGGCGCGTACGCCGGCACCCCGGCGACCGGCCGGGTGCCCGAACAGATGCGCGGCGGCCGTTCGCAGGACGCTCCCCTCGTCCGGGGTGAGCACACCCACGGCGAGCCGCCCGCCCCGCGTGTGATCCGTCACTCCGTCCGGGGCCAGATCCTCCAGGCTCTTCGCGCCGCTCTCGTCGACGGCGAGCTGACCCCCGGCCAGGTCTACTCCGCCCCCGCGCTCGGCGCCCGCTTCGGGGTCTCCGCGACCCCGGTGCGCGAGGCGATGCAGCAGCTGGCCACCGAGGGCGCCGTCGAGGTGGTGCCGAACCGAGGCTTCCGGGTCAGCGAGCGCGGGCCCCGTGAGCTGGCGGAGCTGGCCGAGGTACGGGCCCTGATCGAGGTACCGGTGATGCTCCGGCTGGCCCGCACCGTCCCGGCCGAGCGGTGGAGCGCGCTGCGCCCGCTGGCCGACGCGACGGTGACGGCGGCGGCGGTGGGCGACCGGGCGAGCTACGCCGAGTGCGACCGGGCCTTCCACCGTGCGGTCCTCACCCTGGCGGGCAACGAGCAGCTGGTCGCGATCGCCGACGAGCTGCACCGCCGCTCGCAGTGGCCGCTGACCGCCGGTCCCGCCACCCGCCGGGCCGACCTGCTGGCGGACGCCGCCGAGCACACCGCGCTGCTCGACGCCCTGATCGCCCAGGACCTGACCGTCGTCCAGGCCCTCGTACGGGAGCACTTCACCGGCGCGGACGGCTGACGGGGCGCGCGCTCCGCCAGCCCGCCGGTCCTCAGGTGGCCGCCGCCGGCCGCGGTCCCGGAACCCCGATGTGCGGCGCCAGCCACGTCGGCACCCCGCCGAGCAGCCGGAACAGCCGCCCCGCCTCCGCGCGCAGCCGGGCCGCCTCCGGCTCGGGCTCCGCCTCCGCCAGCGAGATCAGCGCCGGGGCCGTACCGACCAGGTAGCCCAGCTCCTCGCGGATCCGCAGCGACTCCGCGAAACCGTGCCGGGCCTCCGCCAGCTCACCCTCCTGGAGCGCCAGGGAGGCCAGGTGGCGCCAGGTGAAGGAGAGCAGCAGCTCGTCGCCGCGCGCGGCCGCCCCGGCGTGCGCCCGGCGGTACGCCGCGCGGGCCGACTGCGGGGAGTCCGCGATGTACTGGGCGATCAGCCCGCGCCGGAAGTCCAGCAGCGGCCGTCCGGGTGCGGCGGGCGCCAGCAGCGCCGCCGCCCGGCTCAGCGCGACGCTCGCCTCGTCCGCCCGGTCGCGTACGCCCAGCAGGGTCGAGGCGTAGGCGAGATGGCCCCGCTCACAGGCGGCCCCGCCGCGCTCGTCGTCGGTGCGGGCCAGCGCCTCCGCGCCGCGCAGCGCGTCCTCGGCGTCGGTCCAGCCCTCGCCGGTGTAGAGACAGCGCTCGGTCAGCAGGGCGGTGCGCTGGATCGCCGCCGCCGGGTCGCCCGTGGCGTGCGGCTCCAGCAGGGCGGCGGCATCCGTCCAGCAGGCGCGGGACCGCAGCCGCCATACCGCTGTCTGGAGCGGCGGATCGTCATCTGCTGTCGTTCCGGAACCAGACATGGCGGTATCCGCCACATTGCCCTCCCCGAGCGCGCCATTGTGCTGTTGAGTACCGCCGAATCTCAGCACGGAATGGCACGCCGGGCCAAGGGGTCCGACTGATGTCAGGTGAAGGAATTCACAAACGGGGGGAGCTCACCGGCGCCCGGTGGGGCGCACGGGTCAGCTCATGCGCAGGGCAAGGAAGAAGTCGAGCTTGTCCTCCAGGCGCGAAAGGTCACGGCCCGTCAACTGCTCGATCCGCCCGACGCGGTAGCGCAGTGTGTTGACGTGGAGGTGCAGCCGGGCCGCGCAGCGGGTCCAGGAGCCGTCGCAGTCCAGGAAGGCCTCCAGCGTCTCGATCAGCTCCGCGCGGTGGCGCCGGTCGTAGTCGCGCAGCGGGTCCAGCAGCCGGGCGGTGAAGGCGCGGCGGACGTCGTCGGGGACGAACGGCAGCAGCAGCACGTGCGAGGCCAGCTCGTGGTGGCCGGCCGCGCAGACCCGGCCCGGCCGGGCCGCCGCCACCCGGCGGGCGTGCCGGGCCTCCTCCAGCGCGCCGCGCAGCCCTTCGGCCGAGTGCACGGCCGCGCTGACACCCAGTGTCAGCCGCCCGTCGTCGGCGAGGCCGGCCGAGAGCGGTTCGCGTACGGCGGCGAGCAGCGCATCGGCGTGCAGCGCGGGGTCCTGCGCCGCCGGGGCTTCCGCGGTGTCCGGCGCGGCGGCCTGGTCGGCCGTCCCGGCGTTGTCGGTGGGGCCGTCTACCGTCTCGGGGAGGGAGGCGGGCACGGCCGGCAGCGGTACGAGGGCGATGGCCTCCTCGCCCGTGTGGGCGACGGCGATGCGGTCGGCGGAGTCGGGGCCGCTGACCGCCGGGTCGACCAGGATCTCCTCCAGCAGGGCCTGGGCGACCGGTCCGCCCGCGATGTCGCCCGGTCCGCCCGCTCCTCCCGCCGTGCCCGAAGCGGTCCAGTCGACCCGGGCCACCACGACCTGCCACTGCGGGGCGACCCCGAGGCCCGGCAGAAGGACCGGCGCGGCGACCCGGAGCCTGGCGGCGATCTCGGCCGGGGCGGCGCCCGCCTGGACCAGCTCCAGCACCTCCTGGGCGAGCCGGCGGCGTACCGTACGGGCCGCGTCACGGCGGTCGCGCTCGACCGCGATCAGCTGGGTGACGCCCTGGAGCAGGTCGAGCCGGGCGGCGGGCCAGTCCGAGGCGTCCGCCTCGACGGCGAGCAGCCAGTCGGAGAGCACCGACTCCCGGACGTCCCGGGCGGCCGGGACCGCGCCCCGGCCGGCGTTGCGGATCGGGAAGAGCGAATACGTCGAACCGGCGACGGCCGCCCGGTAGGGCCCCCGGCGCCCGGTGCGGGTCGCCGCCAGGTGGTGCCCGGCCAGGGCCGCGCCCAGGGGGGCGGGCAGCGGGGCGCCCGCCCCGGCGATCTGGCGGCCGGTGGGGGACAGGACCCAGGCCCGCAGGTCCAGGTCGGAGGTGAGGAGGTCCAGGACCACCTCGGGGCCGCCGCCCGCCGGGCCCGAGGTCATCAGCCGGCGGTGCCGGTCCACCACGGCCGCCAGGTCGCCCGCCCGCTCCCCGGAGACCTGGCGCACGACGTGCTCGGTGATCGTGGCGAACGCCACCGTCTCGTTGACGGCGAAGAGCGGCAGGCGGTGCTGGACACACGCCTCCACCAGGTCGGCGGGGATGTCGCCGAGCTCCGCCTCACCCGCCGCGAGCCCGGCCACCCCGGCGCCCGCCAGGATCCGGACGAACGGCTCGGAGTCGCTCGCGTCCCGGCGCCAGGCGAGCCCCGTCAGCACCAGCTCGCCGCCGGAGAGGTAGCGGCTGGGGTCCCGCAGGTCGGTGGTCATGACGCCCCGGACCGTGCGGTCCAGCTCGTCCTCGCCGCCGAGCAGCCGCAGGCCCAGCGCATCGGTCTCCAGCAGTGCGCGCAGCCGCATCTCGTCGCCGCCGATCTTTTTCCGTAGGGGTGGGAGCAGGTGGGTGAAGCCGGGAAGGGGTGAGGGACCACAGGGGTGAACGGGTACCTGTGAATTGCGGCGAGGTTACTGATCCCCGCCATTCGTTCGAATCTACAAGACGGGGACGGAGACCAGCCAACTCCTTCAGTGGTTCGGTGACTGCACCCACCGGGCCCTGGCTTGTGTACTGGGCCACACACCACATGAACACCACATGAACGAGCCACACGAGGCAGACGAGGGCCGGCCGTCCCCAGCCCCGGTGTACGACCCGATTGAGAAGAAGAGAGCCACTCATGGACTTCCTTCGCCCCGCCAGCTGGGAGGAGGCGCTCGCCGCCAAGGCCGAGCACCCCACGGCTGTGCCCATCGCGGGCGGCACGGATGTGATGGTCGAGATCAACTTCGACCACCGGCGGCCCGAGTACCTCCTGGACCTGAACCGCATCGATGAGCTGACCGAGTGGGAGGTCGGCCAGGAGAGCGTACGGCTCGGCGCCTCCGTGCCGTACAGCGCCATCATGGAGAACCTGCGCACCGAGCTGCCGGGCCTGGCGCTCGCCTCGCACACCGTCGCATCGCCGCAGATCCGCAACCGCGGCGGTGTCGGAGGCAACCTGGGCACCGCCTCACCCGCCGGTGACGCCCACCCGGCGCTGCTCGCCGCGGGGGCCGAGGTGGAGGCCGAATCCGTACGCGGAACGCGGCTGATTCCCATCGACGCTTTCTACACAGGGGTCAAGCGCAACGCCCTGGAGCCGGACGAGCTGATCCGCGCCGTGCACATCAAGAAGGCCGACGGGCCCCAGCAGTACTCCAAGGTCGGCACCCGCAACGCGATGGTCATCGCCGTCTGCGCCTTCGGCCTCGCCCTGCACCCCGAGACCCGCACCGTGCGCACCGGCATCGGCTCCGCCGCCCCGACGCCCGTCCGGGCCAAGGAGGCCGAGGCCTTCCTGAACGCCGCGCTCGACGAGGGCGGGTTCTGGGAGAGCGGCAAGATCATCACCCCCGCCATCGCCAAGCAGTTCGCCGCCCTCGCCTCGGGCGCCTGCAACCCGATCGACGACGTACGGGGCACGGCGAAGTACCGCAGGCACGCGGTCGGCATCATGGCCCGCCGCACGCTCGGCTGGACCTGGGAGCAGTACCGCGGCGCGGGCCGCACGCTGGAAGGAGCTGCGTAACCATGCGAGTCAATTTCACGGTCAACGGCCGTCCGCAGGAAGCCGACGACGTGTGGGAGGGCGAGTCCCTTCTTTACGTGCTGCGTGAGCGTATGGGGCTGCCCGGTTCCAAGAACGCCTGCGAGCAGGGCGAGTGCGGGTCCTGCACGGTCCGCCTCGACGGCGTCCCGGTCTGTTCGTGTCTGGTCGCCGCCGGCCAGGTCGAGGGCCGCGAGGTCGTCACCGTCGAGGGCCTGGCCGACTACGCCAAGCACCGCGAGGACGCCCACCCCGGCGGCGGCTGCGCCTCCGGCGCCTGCGGCACCACCCTGGACGCCGCCAAGCGCTGGCAGTCCAAGCCCACCGACGGACAGGCCGGCGAGGCCGCCGAGCTCTCCCCGATCCAGCAGGCGTTCATCGACGCCGGAGCCGTCCAGTGCGGCTTCTGCACCCCCGGCCTGCTGGTCGCCGCCGACGAACTGCTGGAGAACACCCCCTCCCCGTCCGACCAGGACATCCGCGAGGCGCTCTCCGGCAACCTGTGCCGCTGCACGGGTTACGAGAAGATCCTCGACGCGGTCCGCCTCGCGGCCGCCCGCCAGGAAGAGGCGGTCCAGTCATGACGACGCACCCCGAAGCCACCACGCAGCCCAAGGCCACGGCGCCCGTCAAAGCCCAGACCGTACCGGCCGGAACGCCCACCAAGATCACCCAGGGTTCGCCCACCAAGGGCGGCATCGGCGAGTCCACGCTCCGCCCCGACGGCACCCTCAAGGTCACCGGCGAGTTCGCGTACTCCTCCGACATGTGGCACGAGGACATGCTGTGGGGCCAGACGCTGCGCTCCACCGTCGCGCACGCCGAGATCGTCTCCATCGACACCTCCGAGGCGCTGGCCACCTCCGGTGTCTACGCGGTGATGACCTACGACGACCTCCCGGCCGAGATGAAGAACTACGGCCTGGAGATCCAGGACACGCCGGTGCTCGCGCACGGCAAGGTCCGCCACCACGGTGAGCCGGTCGCCATCGTCGCCGCCGACCACCCGGAGACCGCGCGCCGCGCCGCCGCCAAGATCAAGATCGAGTACCGCGAGCTGCCCCTCATCACCGACGAGGCCTCGGCGACCGCCCCGGACGCCGTACTCGTGCACGAGGGCCGCGACGACCACCACATCGGCCACGTCCCGCACCCCAACATCGTGCACCGCCAGCCGATCATCCGCGGCGACGCCGACGAGGCCGCCAAGCGCGCCGACGTCATCGTCACCGGCGAGTACGTCTTCGGCATGCAGGACCAGGCCTTCCTCGGCCCCGAGTCCGGTCTCGCCGTGCCGTCCGAGGACGGCGGCGTCGAGCTGTACGTCGCCACCCAGTGGCTGCACTCGGACCTCGGCCAGATCGCCCCCGTCCTCGGCCTGCCCGAGGACAAGGTCCGCATGACGCTCTCCGGCGTCGGCGGCGCCTTCGGCGGCCGCGAGGACATCTCGATGCAGATCCACGCCTGCCTGCTGGCGCTCCGCACCGGCAAGCCGGTCAAGATCGTCTACAACCGGTTCGAGTCCTTCTTCGGCCACGTCCACCGGCACCCGGCGAAGCTCCACTACGAGCACGGCGCCACCAAGGACGGCAAGCTCACGCACATGAAGTGCCGCATCGTCCTGGACGGCGGCGCCTACGCCTCCGCCTCCCCGGCGGTCGTCGGCAACGCCTCCTCGCTCTCCGTCGGTCCGTACAAGATCGAGGACGTCGACATCGAGGCGGTCGCGCTCTACACCAACAACCCGCCCTGCGGCGCGATGCGCGGCTTCGGCGCGGTCCAGGCCTGCTTCGCCTACGAGGCGCAGATGGACAAGCTCGCCGCGAAGCTGGACATGGACCCGGTGGAGTTCCGGCAGCTCAACGCCATGGAACAGGGCACCCTGCTGCCCACCGGACAGCCCTGCGACTCGCCGGCCCCGGTCGCCGAGCTGCTGCGCCGGGTCAAGTCCCGGCCGCTGCCGCCCGAGCAGCAGTGGCTGGCGGCGGGCAGCGAAGGCACCTCCATCGACGTGCGGGCCCTGCCCGGCGGGCTCTCCAACACCACCCACGGCGAAGGCGTCGTCCGGGGCATCGGCTACGCGGTCGGCCTGAAGAACGTCGGCTTCTCCGAGGGCTTCGACGACTACTCCACCGCCCGGGTGCGGATGGAGGTCATCAACGGTGAGGCGGTCGCCACCGTGCACACCGCGATGGCCGAGGTCGGCCAGGGCGGCGTCACGGTCCACGCCCAGATCGCCCGTACCGAACTCGGTGTCAACCAGGTCACCATCCACCCCGCCGACACCCGCGTCGGCTCCGCCGGATCCACCTCCGCCTCCCGCCAGACGTACGTCACCGGCGGCGCGGTCAAGAACTCCTGCGAAGCCGTACGGGAGAAGGTCCTGGAGCTCGGCCGCACCAAGTTCGGCACCTACCACCCGGCCTGGGCCACCGCCGAACTCCTCCTGGAGGGCGGCAAGGTCGTCACCGACGGCGGCGAGGTCCTCGCGGACGTGGCCGACGTCCTGGAGGACGAGGCGATCGACATCGAGCTGGAGTGGCGCCACCGGCCCACCGAGGCGTTCGACCTGCGCACCGGACAGGGCAACGGCCACGTCCAGTACTCCTTCGCCGCGCACCGCGCGGTCGTCGAGGTCGACACCGAGCTCGGCCTGGTCAAGGTCATCGAACTGGCCTGCGCCCAGGACGTCGGCAAGGCGCTCAACCCGCTCTCCGTGCTCGGCCAGATCCAGGGCGGCACGCTCCAGGGCATGGGCGTCGCGGTGATGGAGGAGATCATCGTCGACCCGAAGACCGCGAAGGTGCGCAACCCCTCCTTCACGGACTACCTCCTCCCCACCATCCTCGACACGCCGACCATCCCCGTCGACGTGCTCGAACTCGCCGACGAGCACGCCCCGTACGGGCTGCGCGGCATCGGCGAGGCCCCCACCCTGTCGTCCACCCCGGCCGTCCTCGCGGCGATCCGGAACGCGACGGGCCTGGAGCTCAACAGGACCCCGGTACGCCCCGAGCACCTCACCGGCACCTGAGAGACCGGGGCCGGGTGATCCCCGGCCCCGCCGCCTCCGAGCGGTCCCCCCCCGAACTCTCCGGGCGGTGTGCTGAGCCGAGAACGTCACACTTTTCCGCATCCCGCACCGCCCGGAGACACCAAGCACCGCACCGCTCGCGGTTCTTCGCCGTACGCCGCCACAAAAACGGCAGCGCACGCCGGCGCACGGCGACGCCTCACGGATCAACGCGTGCCTCCGGCACATCCGTATCTGCTTCAACAGTTCGTCCCGGCCGTCCCCGGGTCGTGCAGCCGACGCAGTCATCCCAAATCCCGCATTCAGGAATCTTCAAGCGGGTGCCCCTGTGAACCTTGGGAGTCAGGCATCATGACCCAGCAGTCAGTGGAACCGAAGACCAGCGCGGAGGCCGCGGGCCCCGGCTCGCGCGTCCCCGCCGGAAGATCATGGCTCGACCGTTACTTCCACATATCCGAACGAGGCTCCACGGTCGCGCGCGAGGTGCGCGGCGGCGTCACGACCTTCATGGCCATGGCGTACATCCTCCTGCTCAACCCGCTGATCCTCGGCGGGGAGGACGTCAACGGCAACCTTCTCAGCCAGCCGGGCCTGATCACCGCGACCGCCTTCGCGGCGGCGGCGACGACCCTGCTCATGGGCTTCGTCGGCAAGGTGCCCCTGGCGCTCGCCGCCGGACTCAGCGTCTCCGGTGTGCTCGCCTCGCAGGTCGCGCCGAACATGACCTGGCCGCAGGCCATGGGCATGTGTGTGATCTACGGTGTGGTGATCTGCCTCCTGGTGGTCACCGGCCTCCGCGAGATGATCATGAACGCGATCCCGCTCGCGCTCAAGCACGGCATCACCATGGGCATCGGGCTCTTCATCGCCCTCATCGGCCTCTACAAGGCCGGCTTCGTCCACCAGGGCACGGCGACCCCCGTCTCCCTCGGCCCGGCCGGTGAACTCGCCGGCTGGCCCGTCCTGATCTTCTGCGTGACCCTGCTCCTGATCTTCATGCTCCAGGCGCGCAACATCCCCGGCGCGATCCTGATCGGCATCATCGTCGGCACCCTGGTCGCCATCGTCCTCAACGCGATCATCGACATCCCCGCGAAGGCGTGGAGCAGCGGCCCGCCCGCCCTGGAGGGCAGCGCGGTCGCCACCCCCGACTTCTCGCTCTTCGGCAACGTCGAGTTCGGCGGCTGGGGCGACGTCGGCGTGATGACCGTCGGCATGATCGTCTTCACCCTGGTGCTGGCCGGCTTCTTCGACGCGATGGCCACCATCATCGGCGTCGGCACCGAGGCCAAGCTCGCCGACGACAAGGGCCGCATGCCGGGCCTGTCCAAGGCGCTGTTCATCGACGGCGCCGGCGGCGTCATCGGCGGTGTCGCCTCGGGCTCCGGCCAGACGGTCTTCGTCGAATCGGCCACCGGAGTCGGCGAGGGGGCCCGGACCGGGCTGGCCTCCGCCGTCACCGGCCTCTTCTTCGCCGCCTGCCTCTTCTTCACCCCGCTCACCGCGATCGTCCCGACCGAGGTGGCCTCGGCCGCCCTCGTCGTCATCGGCGCGATGATGATGCAGAACGCCCGGCACGTGGACTGGAGCGACCGCTCCGTCGCCATCCCGGTCTTCCTGACCGTGGTCCTGATGCCCTTCACGTACACCATCACCACCGGTGTCGCAGCGGGTGTCATCGCGTACTCCGCCATCAAGCTCGCCCAGGGCAGGGCCCGCGAGGTCGGGGCCTTCATGTGGGGGCTGACGGTGATCTTCATCGTCTTCTTCGCCCTCAACCCGATCGAGAGCTGGCTCGGCGTCCACTGACGCCGGCCGACCAACCCCTCCCTCACCTAAGGAGAGTCGCCATGCTGGACATCGCCGAAGAGCTTCACCGGTGGGTCTCGCAGGGACGCGCGTTCGCCGTCGCCACCGTGGTGGCGGTCGGCGGCAGCGCGCCCCGGCAGCCGGGTGCCGCCCTCGCCGTCGACGCCGACGGCACGGCCATCGGATCGGTCTCCGGCGGATGTGTGGAGGGCGCGGTGTACGAACTGTGCCAACAGGCCCTCCAGGACGGGAAGTCCGTCCGCGAGCGCTTCGGCTACAGCGACGAGGACGCCTTCGCGATCGGCCTGACCTGCGGCGGCATCATCGACATCCTGGTCACACCGGTACGGGCGGACGACCCCGCCCGCCCGGTGTTCGCCGCGGCGCTCGCGGCCGCCGCCGAGGGGGCGGCGGCCGCCCTGGCCCGCGTCACGGAGGGCCCCGAGGAGCTGCTCGGTCTCCCGCTCCTGGTCCGGCCCGACGGGAGTTACGAGGGCGGGCTCGGCGGCCACCCGGCGCTGGACCGGACCGCCGCGGCCGAGACCCGGGCCCTCCTGGACGCGGGCCGCACCGGCCCGCTCGCCATCGGCGCGGAGGGCTCCCGCTGCGGCCGGCCGATCCAGCTCCTGGTCGAGTCCAGCGTGCCCCCGCCCCGCATGATCGTCTTCGGCGCCATCGACTTCGCCGCCGCGCTGGTGAGGGCCGGCAAGTTCCTCGGCTACCGGGTCACCGTCTGCGACGCCCGACCCGTTTTCGCCACCGCCGCACGCTTCCCCGAGGCCGACGAGATCGTCGTCGACTGGCCCCACCGCTACCTCGCGGACACGGAGACCGACGCCCGTACGGTGCTCTGCGTCCTCACCCACGACGCCAAGTTCGACGTCCCCCTGCTGGAGGCCGCCCTGCGCCTCCCGGTCGCCTACGTCGGCGCGATGGGCTCGCGCCGCACCCACCTGGAGCGCAACGACCGGCTGCGCGAGGTCGGCCTCACCGACCGCGAACTGGCCCGGCTGCACTCGCCGATCGGCCTCGACCTCGGCGCCCGTACGCCGGAGGAGACAGCCCTGTCCATCGCCGCCGAGATCGTCGCGGTCCGGCGCGGCGGCAGCGGCGTACCGCTCACCGGGGCCCATACCCCCATCCACCACGACAGCAGCGGACAACCGCTCGCCTCGGTGGCCTGAAACACCTGGTCCACACCGGGCGGGTAACCGCCACGGCGGCTTCCTGCCAGCCCCGGACGCAGCGGACGCAGCGGATTTACCGGTAGATCAGCTGCATGACTTCTTCCCCCTCCTCCGTTCCCGGCCGGGCGAGATCCGCGCGCCCAGGACGCCGAGCCCTCCTCCTGGCCACCTCGGCCGCGCTCCTGGGCTCCATGATGGTCCCCTTCGCGGGCACAGCGGGGGCGGCCCCCGCGCCCGCCGCCCCGCACCCCGACGCCCCGCGCTCCGAGATACGCACGGTCACCCTCGTCACCGGGGACGTCGTGCGGTACGTGGACGGGCCCGGCGACCAGGACACCGTCACCGTGGACCGCCCCGACGGGGCGAGCGGCGGGGTCCGTATCCAGCAGGCGGGCGGCGACATCCACGTCCTGCCCGACGAGGCCACCGCCCTCCTCGCGGCGGGCAGGCTGGACCGGCGGCTCTTCAACGTCTCGGCCCTGGTGCGGATGGGGTACGACGACGAGGGCACCGGTTCCGTCCCGCTGATCGCGACCTACCCGGCGGCGAAGGGGAAGGCCCGGGCGCTCCCGGCCGCCCCGCGCGGTGCGAAGAAGACCCGTACGCTCACCTCGATCCAGGGCGCCGCGCTCCAGGCCGACAAGGGCGGCGTGCGGACGTTCTGGGATGCCATCACCCGTACGTCCCGGGACGCCATCACCCGTACAGCCGGGGCCCGTTCGCTCGACGGCGGGATAGCGAAACTCTGGCTGGACGGCCGGTCCGAGGCCCTGCTGGCGGACTCGGTGCCGCAGGTGAACGCCCCGCAGGCGTGGGCCGCCGGGTTCGACGGGAAGGGCACCAAGGTCGCCGTCCTGGACACCGGGATCGACGCCGGCCACCCGGACGTCAAGAACCGTATCGTCGGCTCCCGCAGCTTCATCCCCGGTGAGGAGGTGGAGGACCGCAACGGCCACGGCACGCATGTCGCCTCCACCATCGCCGGTTCGGGCGCCGCGTCCGGCGGCGCCAACAAGGGTGTCGCCCCGGCGGCCGACCTGCTCGTCGGCAAGGTGCTCAGCGACGAGGGGTCCGGCGCGGACTCCGGGATCATCGAGGCCATGGAGTGGGCGACGGCCGAAGGGGCCGACGTCGTCTCCATGAGCCTGGGCTCCCCGGTGCCGGACGACGGCGGCGACCCGATGTCCCAGGCGGTCAACTCCCTCTCGGCGGAAGGCGGTCCGCTCTTCGTGATCGCCGCGGGCAACGCGTACGGGGCGGGCACGATCGGCTCGCCCGGCTCGGCGGAGAAGGCGCTCACCATCGCCGCCGTCGACAAGGAGGACGCCCGCGCGAGCTTCTCCTCCATGGGCCCGCTGGTCCGCTCGCACGGCCTGAAGCCGGACCTGTCGGCTCCCGGCGTCGACATCAACGCGGCAGCATCACAGTCGGTCCCGGGCGTCGAGGGCCTGTACCAGTCGATGTCCGGTACGTCGATGGCTACGCCCCATGTCGCGGGCGCGGCAGCAATTCTGAAGCAGCGTCACCCCGACTGGGGCGGTCAGCGCATCAAGGACGCGCTGATGGCCTCGTCCAAGAAGCTCGACGCGTACACCCCGTACGAGCAGGGGACCGGCCGGCTCGATGTGAAGGCGGCGATCGACACGACGATCGAGGCCACGGGCTCGGTCCAGGTCGCCTCGTACGACTGGCCGCACAGCCCCTCGGGCCCGGTCGCCGAACGCACGATCACCTACCGCAACACGGGTTATGAGGACATCACCCTCGACCTGGCCACGGACACCGACGAGGAGGCCTACACGCTCTCCACCTCAACGCTGACCGTCCCGGCGGGATCCACGGCCGAAGCGGTGCTCTCCCTGGACCCGGCGAAGGTGGCCAACGACACCACGTTCTCCGGCCAGGTCACCGCCACCGACGCGGCGGGCACCACCGTCGCGCACACCGGCTTCGCGCTCACCAAGGAGAAGGAGCTCCACGACCTGACGCTGAAGCTCCGCGACCGCGCGGGCAAGCCGATGGACGGCCTGGTCGTCCTCGCCGAACTCGGCGACCCGCAGCTCGGCCTCGTCCAGGTCACCGGGGACACCACCCTGCGCCTCCCGCCCGGCAACTACACCGCCTGGGCCTCCGTCGACATCGACGGCGACCGTCCCGACGCGAAGGCCGTCGCCTTCCTCGCGGCCCCCGAGACGATCCTCACCGGCTCCACCACCGTCACCCTCGACGCCTCCAAGGCCCGCAAGGTGAGCGTGCGCACGCCGAAGGAGACCGAGACCCGCCAGCTCCGCTACGACATGGCGCGCACGGCTCCGGACGGCACGGTCCAGCGCGACGCGTACCAGATCCCGCTCACCTACGACCAGTTGTGGGCGAGCCCGACCAAGAAGGTCAAGGAGGGCGACTTCAGCTTCCTGACCCGCTGGCGCCAGGGCGAGGAGCTGATCGACGTCACCGCCGACGGCCACGACGTCCCGGTCACTGTCCAGAACGGCTCCGTCGTCGCCGAGGACAGCGAGCAGAAGCTGACCGCGGTGTACGCCGGCAAGGGCGCGGCCGCCGACTACAAGGGCCTGAACGCGCGCGGCAAGGCCGTCGTGGTCACCCGCAGCGACGCGGTCGCCCCCGCCGACCGGCTGGCCGCCGCCGTGGCCGCCGGAGCCAAGGCGCTGTTCGTCGTCCACGACGGCCGGGGCCGGGCGATGGAGTCCTACGTCCCCTGGGGCGAGGAGTCCACGATCCCGGTCGCCTCGGTGCAGAAGGTCGCGGGCGACACCCTGATCCGGGCCGCCCAGCGCGGCAAGAAGGTGACCGTCGACCAGAAGAAGTACGCGTCCTACGTCTACGACCTGGTCGACCGCCACGACGGCACCATCCCGGACCGCTCGCTGGCCTTCACCCCCTCCGCCCGCGACCTGGCGAAGGTGACCAACACCTTCTACGGCCACCGGGCCACGCTTGGCGCGGGCTACCGCTACGACATCCCGGACTACGGCCCCGGCCTCGGCTTCGAGGAGTACGAGAAGTTCCCCGGGACCCGCACCGAGTGGGTGAACCCCCTCCCCGGCGACTCCTTCTGGTACGAGAACCACTCGGTCCTCAACGCCGAACAGTCCGACCGGGCCCACGAGATGCGCAGCGCGCAGCTGGACTACCGGCCGGGCAAGGACTACCGGGCCGAGTGGTTCGCCCCGGTCACCCGCCCGCGCCTGGGCACCGGGTACTGGGGCCCGTTCCGCACGGCCACGAACGACGTGCAGTTCAACATCACCCCGTGGACGGACGCGGGCGATGGCCACTCCGGCTCGATGCCCGAGGACGAGTACGACACCACGTCGTACGCCTTCCACCAGGGCGACACCCTCATCAAGAAGGGTGCGGGCAGGGCGGGTTACGCCTGGGACCTGTCACCGCAGAAGCTCCCGTACCGCCTGGTCATCGACTCTTCCCGGGACGCGAAGACCTGGAAGACCTCCACACGTACGCACACCGAGTGGGGCTTCGTCTCGGGCGCGCTCGACCCGAACGGCCCGTCCCAGAGGGACATCCCGCTGCTCCAGCTGGACTACGACGTCGACACCGACCTGGCCGGCGACGTCCGCTCCGGCCGCCGGACCGAGATCGGCCTCTCCTCCGGCACCCAGGAGTGGCTCCCGGGCGCGGTGAAGGCGAACAAGGCGTCGCTGTCGGTGAGTTACGACGACGGCAAGCACTGGACCAAGGCCGACCTGCGGAAGGAGGCCTCGGGCGAGTGGGCCGCCACGATCCGTACCCCCGCCAAGGGCGCGACGTCGGTCTCGCTCAGGGCACACGCGGAGGGCCCCGGCGGGCTCGTCGTGGACCAGGAGATCATCAGGGCCTTCGGCCTGAAGTGACCCCTCGACGTGGTCCCGCGCCGCCCCACTCCGGGGGCGCGGGACCACGTGCGAGGGTCGCAGGCCTGTGCGGTTGGATGAGCGCATGAGCGTTCATGACGTCGCCCGCAGGCTTCCGGGCATATCCCCCCTCCACGGCCTCTGCCGCTCCCTGGCGATGCTGGACGCGATCCTCTGCCCGGAATGGGACCGCCGCTGGCACAGCTTCGACGCGTACTGGTCGCCGACGGAGGCGATGGCCTCGATGCGGGACGGCGCGGGCGGTGAGTACTCCCTGGTCTTCTCCGCCGCCGGGGTCTACGCCCGCGGCTTCGACCACGAGTCCCCGATGAGCCCCTACGTGGACGACGGCCCCTGGCCCGGCGTCCTCGACGAGGTCCCGGCCGTCTTCCGGGAGTACGTGGACGAGCCCTCGTTCACCGACGAGTCCGGCCTCCCGGTGGTCACCGCCTGCCTCTGGCGCGAGAGCACCGACGACCGCTGGCGGGCGGGGAGCATCGAGTTCCCGGAGGAGGGCGAGGACTCCGACGGCGCGGACTGGCTCTTCCAGCTCCTCACCACGGGCACCCCGGAGTCCTACCAGGAGTGGGCCGAGGACTACTTCGAGGTCCGGCTCGACCTCGAAGCCGTACGCCATGTCTACGCGCTCCGGCCGCTGACCGACGAGGTCGTCGCGGCGCTCAACCCGCGGCGGGCGCCTGCTGAGCTGGCCGAGGACATCAAGGAGATCGGGTACCCGGTCGGCAGCGGCACGGAGTGATCAGGGGCCGGGGGCGGTGCCGGTGCGTGGGGGACTGCCCCCGGGGCGCACCGGCACACGGTCATGTTCCGGCCGCTCAGCGCCCCGCCTGCAGCGCCCCCCACGTGGCCGGGCCCACCT
The DNA here is from genome assembly GCF_000718135.1 of Streptomyces cyaneofuscatus. Taxonomy (GTDB): domain Bacteria; phylum Actinomycetota; class Actinomycetes; order Streptomycetales; family Streptomycetaceae; genus Streptomyces; species Streptomyces cyaneofuscatus. The sequence continues at coordinate 193,320 of NZ_JOEM01000002.1, forward strand.
TGCCGTCGACGCTCAGGCCGCGGCTGGACTGGTAGGTGCGGACTGCCGTCTCCGTCGTCGGGCCGAAGCTGCCGTCGGCGCCCACCGTGGTGCCGAGCGCCGCCGTCAGGGAGCGCTGGAGGCGCTTCACCGCGTCGCCGGAGCTGCCGCGGGCGAGGGCGGGGGTGGTGCCGGCGGAGAGCAGGGCCGTCCAGGTCTTCGGGCCGACCGCGCCGTCGGCGGTGAGGGAGCGGGCCCGCTGGAACGCCTGGGTGGCGCTCTTGGTGGCCGGGCCGAAGACGCCGTCCGCCGAGCCCGCCGCGTACCCCTGGGCGTTGAGCAGCTGCTGGACGGCCTTCACCTGCGGGCCCGAGGAGCCCGACTGCTGGAGGGCGTACGAGGGGAACGTCAGGCTGTCACCGGGGGTGCCGGGGCTGCCCCCGACCAGCTGCATGTAGTAGTTCCAGTCCCAGTTGGGCCCGGGGTCGGTGTGGGTGGCCCCCGGCGCCTCGCTGTGGCCGATGATGTGCGACCGGTCCTTCGGGATGCTGTACCGCGCGGCGAGGTGCTTGGTGAGCGCGGCGGAGGAGCGGTACATCGCCTCCGTGTACCAGGCCGGGTTGTCCACGTAACCCTCGTGCTCGATCCCCACGGACGAGGAGTTGACGCTGCCGGCGTGCCAGGCGGTGTCCTTCTCCCGGACCGACTGGGTGACCTCGCCATCCGAGGAGCGGATCGTGTAGTGCGCGCTGACCTTCGAGGCGGGGTTCTGGTACCAGCTGATGGAGCCGGCGTACGAGCCCTGGGTGGTGTGGATGATCACCTTGTCGACGGTCGCCTTGCGGCCGACGACGAAGTTCCCGGAGTACGCGGGGACCCAGAGGCCCGAGGGGTAGTCGGGGCTCTGCGCGTAGACCCCGGCGGCGGCGACCTCGTCCTTCTCCGGGGCGACCGGGCGGGAGGGCACCCGTACCTCCTCGCCGCCGGGAGCCGTCGCGGTCAGGCCCTGGGCGAGGAAGGTGAACACCGTGTCCGCGTAGAGCGCCGCCGCCGGGCCCTCGGTCTCGCTGTACCGGGCGACCGCCGGGTACCAGGCGTTCACGTCCCGCCGCTCCGTTCGGTCCAGGCCGAGGCGGTCGGCGTGGTCGCGCAGGACGGCGGCGCCGCCGAGGATGTTCGCCGCGGTGTCCCGGCGCAGCCGGTCGGCCGGCTCGCCGGTCAGCGCCGCGGCCTTCTCCAGCGAGCGGTTGTCGGGGTTGCTCGCCAGGTGCATGACCCCGTAGCCGTTCGCCTGGCTGGGCTTGCCCGCGTGGCCGTCGAGGCGGCTCTCGCCGTAGCCGACGGCGGCCAGCAGATCGCGCGGGACGCCGTACTCCCGCGCCGCCCGGTCGAAGGCCCGGTTCAGCGGTTCGGCGGCGGGCGGGGCGGGGGCGGCGGTCGCCGGCCGGCCGGTGGCGACCAGCGCGGTGACCGTGAGGGCCGCCAGGACGGACGCGCCGACCCGGGTGCGGGCGACGACGGGACTTCTGGGCATGGGTGCTCCTGCTCTGTGGGGAATCTGTGGGGAAATCCGCGGGAGGAGAAGAGAGCAGCCCCCGGTCCGGGGTGCAGGACGCAAGGGGCTGCGAGCGCACCCAGGCTAGCGAGGTGAGAAGGGCATGACAATGACGGCCGAGTCGTGGCGTGTCGTACAACTGGCCGTAGGAGTAAAGAAGTTGATGGGCAATTAGGGCCTGTCGGGTGACGGGGGGTATCACCCGACAGGGGGTGCGATGGGCCGATCGGCCCCGCCCTCGCTACCAGCGGTTCCGGTGGATGACGTCCGCCACCGGGCGGCGCCGGACCGGTCCGAAGTTGCCCTGCGGCCACCCCACCGGAACGGCGGCGAACGTCGCCATGTCCTCCGGGATGCCGAGCTCCTGCTTCCACTCCTGCTCCAGGAACAGGTGCCAGATGGTGATGTTCGCCGCGAGGCCGAGCCCCCGGGCCGCGAGCAGAAGGTTCTGGACGCCGGGGTAGACGCAGGACCCCTCCGCCAGCGCCTGGAAACGCGTCTGAGAGGTCATCATCCGCTCGCTCGCCTCCGGGCCGAGCGTCTGCGCGGAGGCGATCAGGCCCTCCTCGTCGAGCCGCGGCGCCGGGAAGCGGTAGCACGGCACGATCAGCGCGGGCGTGTCGGCGAAGTGGTCGCGCTGATACTCGATCGCCGCCACCATCCGCCCGTACGCCGCCTCGTCCATGCCCTCGGGCGCGTACTTCCCGGTCGTCGCGAGGTAGGAGTCCACGCACCGCTTCCACAGCGGCGCGAGCCGGGCCATCACCTCACGGTCGGTCACCACGACGTACTCGTAACACTGCATGTTGCCGCCGCTGGGTCCCCAGACGGCGGCCTGTATGAGCTGATCGATCGTCTCGTCCGGTACGGCGTCCGGCTTGAGGCGGCGCATGGCGCGCATGGTGGACATGGTGTCGAAGAGGGCGGGGCCGCCGAGGGCAGACGGGTCGGCCTGAACCGTTTTCATGGTCATGATCGCGGAGTCTAGGCAGAACTCCCGGCTCAGGGCAGGGGGGTGGTCTCCTCGACTTCCGAGCCCGGTGCGCTCCTCCGCCTCAGGGGCCGCGCCAGAGGTTGGCGAAGGCCGAATTCTCGATCGTCCGCCGCTGGCGTACGGCTTCCAGCTCCATCACCGCGTCATGGACGGCGGTCACCACGGCCGTCACCGCCTCGTCGTCGAGGCCGGGTTCCTCATCGGACGGTCCGCCCTCGACATCGGACGGTCCGCCCTCGACGCCGATCGCCGAGGCGAGCGCGGCCAGGACGGGTTCCCGCTCCTCCCAGCGCTCGGCCGCCGCGCGGCGGGCAGGCGTGTCGACCGGCTCCACGCGCTCCGAGCCGAAGGAGAGCCGGCCGCTCCGCTTCCGGGTCAGCTCACCGTCCTCCTCCAGCGCCGCCTGGTAGGCCGCCGAGAGGTCCTTGCCCCGGCGCCACAGCCAGTCCTCGATCGGCTCGTGGGGCGGCTGCCGGATGAGCAGGGCCGCGGCTTCGCCCAGGAGCCGGTCCTGCGGCGCCGACGGCCCGCCCGGCACGATGCGGTCCTCGTCCACGGTGACGGAACCCGCGTCGATCAGATCGATCAGCTCGGCTCCCGCGAGGGCGAGCGACAGGTCGCCCTGCCCCACGGAGTGCTCCGGCCTCGGATCCATGGCGATGATGAACAGGTCTTTCGCCGTGGTCATGAACGGCTCCTCTCGAAACATCTGAACATCGGCGGGGAATCCACAGAAGACGGGTCGATCAGTATCACGCCGCCCGGGCGGCCGGGAACGCCCGTCAGCGCCTGGTCAGCCGGACCACCGGGATGTCGCGCTCGGTGCCCGCCCGGTACTGCGCGTAGCGCGGGAACAGCTCCACCAGACCCGGCCAGACCCGGGCCTTCTCCTCGACCGGGAGGGTCGCCGCGACGGCCGGGAAGCGCTCGGTGCCCACCCGGAGCTCCACCTCGGGGTCGGCCCGCAGGTTCAGGTACCAGAGCGGCGGGCGGTCCGAGCCGCCGTTGGAGGCCACGATCAGGTAGTCCTCGCCGTCCCGCCCGTACATCAGCACCGTCCGCCGCACGACTCCGCTGCGCCGCCCCACGTAGTCCATCAGCAGGCACGGGACCCCTAGGGGCGTGTCCGGCGGATCCTGACCGGGTCCGCGACGCCTGGCACGGCACCTCGCGGCGTTGCCGAAACGCCCGAATCGCTCCGCGATGAGGACGTTCCAGCGCCTTGCGATGCACCGCACCGGACGCCGCGGCCTGTCCGGCCCTGATCCGCCGGACACGCCCGAGCTGGGTCGTGCCCTTCGTGCCGCCGGACGACTCGTACAGCTCCGCCTGCCGGGCCACCCAGCCGGTGGGGCTGACCTCGACCTCCGCCGCCCCGTCCGCTTCCGCCGCCATGTGCCTCTCCTCCGCCTCGTACGGTCCGTTCCCTCACCCCGTACGGCCCGTACCTCCTTCTCGTACGGTTCCTCCCTCCATCCTGCACCCCCGTCCGGCCGCACCGGGGGATTCGTACACCTGGACAGGGCTCCCACCGCACGGGGGAACGCGGGCCGGGAACCCCTCGGTGAAGGCGTATAAAGGGTCCTTCCGGAGCAGCCGGCGTCCCCCGATGGCCCCTCCCCACCTCACCCCCAACCCGCGCGGCCGGCGTCACCGCGTCACTGAGCCCAGGAGCGCCAATGAGCACCTCGGAAGAGATCAGCGCCCTGCTGGTAGCGAAGTTCGGAACCGACCCCGAGGCTCTCGGCCCCGACGTTCCGCTGCACCGGCTGCGGCTGGACTCCCTCGCCCTGGAGGAGCTGCGGCTGCTCATCGAGGACCGGCTGGACGTCGACCTGGAGGACGTCGCGCTCACCTCGCGCGACACCCTCGGCCGGCTGATCGAGGTCGTCCACGTGAAGGCCACCGCATGAGCGCCCCGGCGGCCCTCGCGCCCTACCGGCGTACGCCGCTCGCCCCGTTCGCCGCCGCCGTCACCGGGGTCGGCCTGGTCACCGCGGCCGGTACGGGCGCCCGGGCCGCCTGGCACGGCGTCACCGAAGGGCTCGCCCCGTCCGTCGGCCCCCGGCCCGAACTGGACGGCCTCCCCTGCGACTTCTTCTACTCCGTCACCGACTGCGACCCGCGCGAGCTGCTCGGGGTGGCCGCCCAGCGGTTGATGGACCGCTTCGCCCAGCTCGCAGTCATCGCCGCCCGCGAGGCGGTCGCGGACGCCGGGCTCGACCCGGCCCTCTGGGACAGCGGCCGCGTCGGTATCGTCATCGGCTCGGCCCACGGCGGGCTGCCCTTCTACGACGAGCAGCACGCCACCCTCGCCGAGCGCGGCGCCCGCCGGGTCTCCCCGAAGCTCGCCCCCCTCAGCGTCGTCAACGGCGCGGCCAGCAGCGTCAGCCTGGACCTCGGCGTGCAGGGCCCCAGCCAGGCCGTCTCCACCGCCTGCTCCTCCGGCACCGTCGCCATCGGCACCGCCCACCAGATGCTCCGCTCCGGGGCCTGCGACATCGTCATCGCGGGCGGCGCCGAATCCACCTGCACCCGCCTCCTGATCGCCAGCGCGTGCAGCCTCAAGGCCGTCTCCACCCGCCGCGAGGACCCCACGGCCGCCTGCCGCCCCTTCGACACCCACCGCGACGGCTTCGTCGTCGGCGAGGGCGCGGGCCTCCTCGTCCTGGAGCACCCCGAGCACGCCCGCGCCCGCGGCGCCACCGTCCGCGCCCACGTGAACGGTTACGGGGCCTCCAGCGACGCCCACTCCGCCGTCGCCCCGGACCCCGACGGGCTCGGCATCGAACGCGCCCTGCGCACCGCCCTCGCGGACGCCGGGCTCTCCCCGGCCGACGTCGGGCACGTCAACGCGCACGGCACCTCGACGCTCTCCAACGACCTCATCGAGGCCACCATGCTCCGTCGCGTCCTCGGCGAGAGCCCTCTGGTGACCTCCACCAAGGCGATGACCGGGCACACCCTCGGCGCGGCGGGCGGTATCGAGGCTGCGCTGACCGTGCTGGCCCTCCAGCACCAACTGGTCCCGCCCACCGTCAACTTGGACGCACCCGACCCGCAGATCGAGATGGACGTCGTCGCCAAGGAGGCCCGCAGCGCCTCCTTCGACTGTGCGGTGAAGACCTCGCTCGGCTTCGGTGGACACAACGCGGCGCTCGTCCTCACCAGGGCCTGAGCGAAAGGGAGTTGGGGAACGATGCCAGAGGAGATCATCCGGAGGCTGTCGGTGGACGGAGTGCGCTTCGGCTACCGCGTCCTGCCGCACGCCTCCGACAGCGGCGCCCCCGCCACCGAACCCGCGCTCGTCCTCGGCGGCGCCCTCCAGGGCATGTACGGCTGGCCCCAGATGGACGACCACCTGGGCCCGGCGACCGACGTGGTCACCGCCGACCTGCCCGGCATGGGCTCCGCCGACCCCCTGCCGCCCGGGCCCAGCGCCGACATCCTGCGGCGGGCCGTGCTCCGGATCGCCGACGACCTCGGCGCCCCCCGGCTGAACCTCTTCGGCTTCTCCTACGGCACCGCCATCGCCTTCGGCTTCGCGCAACGCCATCCCGAGCGGGTCGCCCGGCTCGCCCTCGGCGGCGTACCGGTCCATATCGACGAGGCCCAGGTGGAGTGCTGGGAGCGGGCGCGGGAGCTGCTGGCGGGCGGGGACCGCGAGGGTTTCGCGGCGACGGCCGCCGACGCGCTGATGTGTCTGGATCCGGAACGTAACGTGCACCGACGGGAGTTGGCCCGCCGCTATGTACGCCGCTCGTTCCTGCACGCGCTCACCCACTCGCCGCACGCGACCAACTCGCTCTACCGGGCGCTGGCCGACCGGCCGGACTTCTCCGGCGGGCTGAGCGGCGTACCGGCCCTGGTCTTCGCCGGGGAGCACGACACGGTGACCTCGCCGGAGCGGCAGCGGAAGTTCGCGGCGACCATCGAGGGCAGCCGGTTCCTGACGGTTCCGGAGTCCGACCACTGGGTGGTCCTGGAACGGGCCTTCGAGGTCGCGGAGTTGGTGGCCCGGTTCTTCACGGACACGGAGGGTGCGCGCGTGGGTGCCCCCGTCAGCCTGCCGCGACAGGCGGGTGCCCCGGCGGGCCGGACCTGAGGGTCCGGCCCGCCCGGGCGCCTCCGGCTCAGTGCCAGAAGCCGCCCACCTTGACCCGCACCACCTGCGGGTCGTGGTCGCTCGCCTGGTCGGCGAACTCGGCGTTGATGTGCACCACGTCGTAGTCGAAGCGCCGGACCGCCGGGCTCGTCAGGATGTGGTCCAGCGTCTGCGAGTTGCCGTCGAAGACGTAGCTGTACCGCTCCGAGGAGGGCAGCGTCTTGATCAGGGGCTTGAGCACCTTGCCCTGCGTCAGCGCCGTGAACGTCGGGGAGAACTCGAAGTCGTTGAAGTCCCCGAGCGCCACCACCCGCGCCGACTTGTCCGCCTTCAGCAGCGAGGTGACGAAGGCGTTCACCTCGGCGGCCTGCTGGATCCGCTTGGTCTCCGAGGAGCGGTTCGGCTCCTGGTAGCGGCCGTGCAGCGGCTGGTCGCCGCCCTTGGAGCCGAAGTGGTTGCCGATGACGAAGACCGGCTTGCCCCGGAAGGTGAACTCGCCCACCAGCGGCTTGCGGCTGGCCTCCCACGCCGGGCTCGCCGGGTTGATCCGGCCGGGGGAGACGGAGAGCTGGACACCCTTGCGGGTCCTGTCCGCCTGGACCGGCGTGGTGGCGTCGCCGCCCGGCCGGTCGGCGAAGGAGACCCGCTGGGCGTTGTAGAGGAGGACGTTGCGGATGTTGCCGCCGGGCTCGCCGCCGTCCTTGTTGTTCTCGGGGGCGATGTAGCGCCAGGCGTAGCGCGGGCCCCCCTTGGCGACGATCGCGTCCGTGAACCGCTTCAGCGTCGCCTCGGAGCCCACCGTGCCGTCGTTGACCGGACCGTTGTCGTCCTGGATCTCCTCCAGCGAGACGATGTCGGGGGAGGAGAGGTTGACCGCGATGCCCTCGGCCAGCGTGTCGAACTTGGCCTGCGGGTCGGCCGCGTCCAGGTTCTCCACGTTGTACGTGGCGACCGCGAGCTCGTCCTTCTTCTGCTTGCGGGTCACTTCGCGCCGCAGCTTCTTGTCGACGTGCGTGCCCAGCTCGGTGGCCTGCACGTTGTAGCCGCCGTACGAGGCGTAGTCGAGTACGCCGGTGGTGCGGCCCTTCAGCACGTCACCCACGTTGGCCGTGGGGACCGGCTGCGCCGGGTCCAGCGACATCACCTTGAGGCGGCCGGTGTTCTGGTCCGTGTACGAGGCGTAGAGCGTGCCGCCGCGCCGGGTCGGGTTCTCCTTCGGCTTGACCGTCACCCAGATCTCGTCGTACGCCGTCGTCGCCCCGGTCACCCGGGTGTCGGCGATCTGGACCCGGGCGCCCTCCAGGGCCTCGTACAGGTCCAGGGCGTAGCGCTTCGGCTCCAGGGGCAGCGCGTCGATGGCGCCGCCGCCCGCCGAGGGCACGTAACGGCCGGGCACCGAGCGGGCGTCGAGGACGACCGGCGCGGGCAGCGCGTTGCCGGAGGAGAGGACGGTGGTGCGCGGCGCGGTCAGCTGCGTGATCGACTGGGTGCCGGTGCCCGGGTAGTACTCGGCGACCTTGCCGCTGACCAGGACCGCGTCGCCGACCTTGACGGCCGGTGCGGCGGAGCCGGTGTAGACGAACAGGCCCTCGCTGGTGCGGGCGTCCTGGTCGGGCGCGGTGTCCTGGATCCAGAAGCCGCGCGAACCCGTGGTCCGTACGCCGATGACGGTGCCCGGCACGCCGGTGACCGCCGTGCCGTCGAGCGGGGAGATACGGGTGGTGCCCTGGATGTCGTGGATCCGGACGGGGCCGGGCTCGGTCGGGCCGGGCTCCTCCGGCTCCTGGCCGCCGCCGGACGTCTCGCCCGCCGCGTTGACGGGGGTCGGGGCGGAGGCGGAGAAGTCGGCGGCGTTGTCGTCGGTGTCCGCCAGGGACGCGGCCCGGTGGACGGCGGCGGTGGCCGAGGCGGTGGGGGCCGGACCGCTGCCCTCCCGGACGACCGCGGAACCGTAGCCGACCAGGTCGACGATGCGGGGCTCGGCGGCGCAGTCCGCGGCCGTCTTGCAGGTGAGCGGCGTGGTGCCGGAGACCAGGGCGACGGTGCCGCTTCCGGCGGCCAGGGCGATGGTGCCGGTGGCGTCCGGGGCGGGCAGGGCGACGGTGCCGCCGGTGCCCGCGGCCTGGGCGACCAGGTAGCGGCCGCCGGGGGCGATCGCCCCGGTGAGCGCGGAGACCTGCCACTGCGAACCGGCCGACGGGGCGCCCGGGAGGTACTGGACGCTGAAGCCGCCGACCTCGAACGGGGTGGAGCCGGCGTTGGCCAGCTCGACGAAGTCCCGGGTCAGCGTCGCGCCGGAGTTGCCCCCGCCGCCGTACACCTCGGAGATCACCGCGGTGGCGGACGGGGCCGCCTGGGCGGCGGGCAGGGCGGTCACCGCGAGCGCGACGGCGACGGCGCCGGTCAGCAGGACGGAACCGGATCTGGATATCTGCACGGAGGTGCCCCTCAAGCTTGGTGGTAAGAGCCAAAAACTATGCGCGTAGAACGGGGCATGACAAGGCATCACCGGTTAATTCCCGGCGTCGCCCGTATGGAGAACAGGCTGCCGCGCCTCGCGCGGACCCCGCTGCGGGATCGTCGCGCGCCCGCCACGCGCCTGTCACGTGCGGCAATGTCCGGGCAACACGCCCCCGTGAGACGGCCGTCCACCATGCGGTCAACGGTTTGACCGGGTTACGCCGTTCCGGCTACGTTGCGCGCCATGCAGCGATCCGCACACCTGACGACGCGAGGTCATGTCGACCTGAAGCGCGTGTGCTCCGCGGCGTGTCACCGGGTCTGAACGCACCGAGCCCCTGAGCGACCGCAGCCGGAGCCCCTCCGGCGTGCGCACGCGGGGCGACCGTTCCACGGGAGATGCCTCACCCCCCCCGGGCCGCAATGCCCTTGCCGCACCGACGGGTTGAGGTCCAGGGCTCCGTCCGGGAGCCGCCCCGCACGGCCCGCTGCCATCGAGGACCTGGAAGACACCGTGAAGCGTCTGACCGCGCCCGCCCGCCGCCCCGCCCCGCTGCGCCGCTCCGACATCCCCGCCGGACCCGGGCCCGCCCGCCGGGCCTCCGGCACCGGCTCCGTGCTGAGCGCGATCCTCGACCACGGGCCGGTCGCCCGCTCACCGTCGCCCGCCTCACCGGGCTCTCCCCGGCGGCGGTGACCGGCCACGTCGGCCACCTGCTGGCCCGCGGGCTGGTCCGGGAGAGCGCGGAGACCACCGGGCCCAAGGGGCTCGGCCGCCCCCACATACCCGTCGAGATCGACACGGGCCGCTACCTCGTCGCCGGGGCCCACGTGGCCGTCGCGCACTCCACCGTCTCGCTCATGGACCTGCGCGGCCGGATCGTCGCCGAGGACCGGCAGCCGCACGCGGTCGGCGCGAGCGGCCCGTACGCCACCGTCCCCGGCCGCTCCCCGCGCGGGCTCTCCAGCGGGCCCGCCCTCCTGCGCGACCTCGCCGACCGGCTGCCCCGGCTGATCGAGGCCCACGCGGCGGGGCGGACCGTGCTCGCCCTCGGCTTCGCCACCGGGCACCGGGTGGATCCCGCCGCCGGCGTGGTCGTCGACCACCCGCACCTGGGGTGGCGGGACGTCCCGGTGCGCGCGATCCTCGAATCCGCCACCGGGCTGCCCGTCCATGTGGACAGCCACTCCCGCGCGCTGGCCCGCGCCGAGCAGCTGTTCGGCGAGGCGTCGACCCGGGCCAGCACGGTCCTGCTCTTCGTCGGCGCGGTGGTGGACGCGGCGTTCGCCAGCTCGGGAGCCATGCACCTGGGCCCCCGCTCCGGGGCGGGCAGCGTGGCCCATCTGCCCCTGGGCTCGGGCGGATCGGGCGGCGCCGAACCGTGCTCGTGCGGCCGGACCGGGTGCCTCCAGTCCGAGGTGTCCGAGCGGGCCATGGTGCGCCGGGCCGCCGAACAGGGCCTGATCGTCGGCTCGTTCACCGAACTCCTCGACCGGGCGCTGGCCGGTGACGCACGGGCCCTCGCGCTGTTCCGGCGCCGGGCCCGGCTGGTGGGCCGGGGAGCGGCGCTGCTGCTGGACATGTTCGACCCGGAGGTCCTCGTCGTGGTCGAGCCGGGGGCCGGCCGGATCCCGGAGTGTCTGGCCGATCTGCGGGCGGAGGTGGCCGAGCGGTCCTGGGTCTGCGAGGACCCCGAACGGGCCGTGGTGCCGAGCAGCTTCACCGGATCGGTGCTGGCCACGGCGGGCGGCGCGGTCGCGCTCGGCGCGCTCTACACAGACCCGCTGGGCCCGTGGCCCGCGCTGCCCGCGGTCTCCTGACCGGGAGGCCGAGCAGCCGCGTACGGCCGGCGGGGAATCCGACTTAATTCAGAAAGTTGCATTGTTGACCGGCCCGCCGGCCGAACGGGAAGATGGATCCATGACCAGCCGCCAGCGTATTCAGCAGAGCATGCCCCGCACGGCATGCCGCTGTCGCACGGCTGCGCCGGTGAGGGAATTCTCCCGGCCCTTCCGTTGTCGCCCCTGTCCGGGTTCCCGATAACACTCCGCTGATTCACGGGTGTTCCCCGCGGCCTGCCGTATCCGGCCGCGTGTTCTTTGGCGCCCGTTTTCCCTTTCTGTGCCGCCGCTCCACCGCCGCGCGCCCTTTTCCGCCTTTCCACTCCGGGAGAGATGTTGACCGTCACCGTTTCCTCGTATGCCGCCGGATACGCCCCGGACCGTTTCAAGCAGGTGTTCCGCCGATACCCGGCAGGCGTGGTCGTCGTCACCGCCGACTCCGGCCACGGCCCCGTCGGATTCACCGCCACCTCACTCACCTCGCTCTCCCTCGACCCGCCGCTCGTCTCCTACGGGATCGGCACCACCTCCTCCTCCTGGCCCCATGTCGAACGGGCCGCCTCCACCGTCGTCAACTTCCTCGGCGCCGACCAGGAAGCCCTCGCCCGCACCTTCGCGACCAGCGGTATCGACCGGTTCGCCGCCCCGACCTCGTGGCGGCGGCTGCCCGAGGGGGAGCCGGTGCTCGACGGGGCGGCCGGCTGGCTGCGGCTGGAGACCGAACAGATCGTGCCCGCCGGTGACCACCGGATCGTCATCGCCCGGGTCACCGACTCCTGGCTCGACGAGGGCCGCAGCCCGCTGCTCTTCCACAACGGCACCTACCACTCCCTCTGAGCACAGGAATACCTCTCATGCCTCGTCACCTGACCGACGACCGGTCCGCCGCCACGCGAGCCCTGGGCCGCAGGTCCTTTCTCGCCCTCGCCACCGGAACGGTTCTGAGCCTCGCCGCCTGCTCCCCGCAGGTGAAGACGGCCGCCAGTTCCGAGCCCACCGGAAAGCTCCCCTCGGGGGATCCGCCGCCGGGAACGAAACTGACCGTCGCGGTACGCCAGACCCGGCTCCAGCTCGAACCCGCCGGGCTGAAGAAGGACCTCGCCTTCACCGTCTCCGAATGGCCGAACCTGAGCGCGGGCCCCGATATCATCCAGGGATTCCGGGCCCAATCCATCGACCTCGCCTCCAATGCGGGAATTCCGCCGATCCAGGCCAAGGCCATCGGCGTCAAGACGAAGATCGTCGCGGTCCAGGTGCGCCCGCTGCCCCTCTACACCTTCGCCACCGCCCCGGGCTCCCGCATCACCGCCGTGGAGGACTTCCGGGGCAAGAAGATCGGCTTCTCCCAGGGGCAGGCCCAGGGCGTCGTCGTCCTGCGCGCCCTGAAGGCGGCCGGGCTGAAGAACAGCGACGTCGAACTGGTCGCCCTGCCCAGCACCCAGTTCCTCACCGCCCTGCAGTCCAAGCAGGTCGACGTGGCACCGCTGGGCGAACCGGCCCTCACCAAGTACCTCGGCCAGTACGCCAAGGACGGCGCCACCGCCGTCAAGACCGACGTCGTGGACCTGCTCACCGTCCTGTGGGCCCCGGTGGAGGTGCTCGACGACCCGGCGAAGGCCGCCGCCGTCGCCAACTTCATCCCGCTGTGGGCCAAGGGCCTGGTCTGGGCGTGGGAGAACACCGACGAGTGGATCGACACCTACTACGTGAAGAGCGAGGGCGTCTCCGTCGCCGACGGCAAGCGCATCGTCTCCTCCCTCAACAAGCCGCAGTTCCCTGTGGACTGGGACAAGGCGATCGCGTGGGAGCAGGAGACCGCCGACCTGATGGCCGAGGGCGGCTTCGTACCGAAGCAGGACGTCACCGACCTGTTCGACCGCCGCTTCGAGGGCCTGGCGGCCAGGTCCGTTCCGGCCGAGTACCGGGAGACCTCATGACCGACCTGCTGCCCACGGCCCGCACCGGCGGGCCCGCCGTCCTCACCAAGGGCTCGGCGCCCCCGGCGGCCCCGCCCCAGGAGCCCGGCCCGCCCGTCGCCCGGGGGACCCGGCGGCGGCTCGGCCCCGGCCGGCCGCTGCCCTTCGGCCGGCTCATCGGCCCCGTCCTCCTCATCGCCGCGTGGTGGGCGGCCTCCGCCTCCGGCTACCTGGACCCGCGCATCCTGTCCGGGCCCGGCAGCGTCATCTCCACCGCCTCCGACCTGGTCGCCACCGGCCGCCTCCAGGACAACGTCCTCATCTCCCTCCAGCGAGCGGGGCTCGGCCTCTTCTTCGGCGTCGTCAGCGGGGTCGTCCTCGCCGTCGCTGCCGGACTGAGCCGCAGCGGCGAGTACCTGATCGACGGCCCGCTCCAGATCAAGCGGGCGATCCCCTCGCTCGCCATGCTGCCGCTGCTGATCCTCTGGCTCGGCATCGGCGAGGAGATGAAGGCGACCGTCATCGCCCTCGGCGTCGCGGTCAGCATGTACATCAACACCTTCGCCTTCCTGACCTCCATCGACAACCGGTACGTGGAGCTCGCCGAGGGACTCGACCTGAGCCGCGCCCAGTTCATCCGCAAGGTCGTCGTCCCCGGCTCGCTGCCCGGCTTCTTCGTCGGCCTCCGCCTGGGCGTCACCTCGTCCTGGGTCGGACTGATCGTCGTCGAGCAGATCAACGCCACCAGCGGCATCGGCTACATGATGTTCCAGGCCCAGCAGTACGCCCAGTCCGACGTGATCATCGTGGGCCTGGTGGCTTACGGCATCTTCGGCTTCGCCTCGGACGCGGCCGTACGCGCCATCGAGAGGAAGGCCCTGTCATGGCGACGCACCCTGGCGGGCTGATCACCGAGGTCCGGCCCGCGGTCCGGACGAAGCAACTGGTACGGAAGTTCGGCGACCGGATCATCCTGAAGGAGCTCGACCTCACCATCGCCCCGGGGGAGTTCACCGCCCTTCTCGGCCGCAGCGGCTCGGGCAAGTCGACCCTGCTGCGGGCCGTCGCCCGCCTCGACCACACGGTCGAGGGCTCCGGTGAACTCACCGTCCCCGAACGGGTGTCGCTCTCCTTCCAGGACTCCCGGCTGCTGCCCTGGCTCCGGGTCCTGGACAACGTGATCCTCGGACTGCGCGGCCCCGGCGCCCGGGAACGCGGCCTCACCGCCCTGGAGGAGGTGGGCCTCGCCGGCCGCGACCGCTCCTGGCCGCACGAGCTCTCCGGCGGCGAACAGCAGCGCGCCGCCCTCGCCCGCGCCCTGGTCCGCGAGCCCGAACTCCTGCTGGCCGACGAACCGTTCGGCGCCCTCGACGCGCTGACCCGGATCAAGATGCACGGCCTGCTGCGCGAATTGTACGAACGCCACCGCCCCGCGGTGCTCCTGGTCACCCACGACGTCGACGAGGCCGTCGAGCTCGCCGACCGGGTCCTGGTCCTGGAGGAGGGGCTGATCTCCGTCGACCTCGCCATCGACCTGCCGACGCCGCGCTCCCGGCGCGACGCCCGCTTCCAGGAGTACCGGGACACCCTGCTCACGGCCCTCGGCGTCACGCAGCCGCCGCCGACGGCCTGAACGCAGCCTGTATCGACGACGGCCTGGACACAGCCCCTGCCGACGACGGCCTGAGCCACCCATCGCGTGCCCACCCCGCACCCTTCTGGAGACACCCATGCCCTCCGCCGAGCCCCGCAAGCCGCTCCACCTCAACGCCTTCCTCATGTCCACCGGCCACCACGAAGCGTCCTGGCGGCTCCCCGAGAGCCCCGCCGAGGCGGGCTCCGACATCGAGCACTACAAGAACCTCGCCCGGATCGCCGAACGCGGCCGCCTGGACTCCCTCTTCCTCGCCGACAGCCCCGTCCTCATGGGCGACCCCGGCCGCCGCCCGGCCGCCAAGCTGGAGCCCACCGTCCTGCTCACCGCGCTGGCCGGGGCCACCGAGCACATCGGGCTCATCGCCACCGCCTCCACCAGCTACAACGAGCCCTACAACCTGGCCCGCCGGTTCGCCTCCCTGGACCATGTCTCCGGCGGCCGGGCCGGCTGGAACATCGTCACCACCGCCGGGGCCGATGCCGCCCGCAACTTCGGCCTGGACGACACCCCGCTGCACCACGAGCGCTACCGCCGCGCCGCCGAGTTCGTCGAGGTCTCCACCAAGCTCTGGGACAGCTGGGCCGACGACGCCGTCGTCGCCGACAAGGAGGGCGGCGTCCACGCGCTGGCCGAACGGGTCCGGGCCATCGACCACCGCGGCGAGTTCTTCCGCGTCGACGGACCCCTCAACGTCCAGCGCCCGCCCCAGGGTTACCCCCTCCTCGTGCAGGCCGGATCCAGCGAGGACGGCAAGGACTTCGCCGCCCGGTACGCCGAGGCCGTCTTCACCGCCCAGCAGACCTTGGAGGAGGGCATCGCCTTCTACAAGGACGTCAAGGCACGGGCCGTCGCGCTCGGCCGCGACCCCGAGGGCATCAAGATCCTGCCCGGCATCGTCCCCGTCATCGGCGACACCGAGGCCGAGGCCCACGAGCTGGACGCCGAGCTGGACCGCCTGATCGTCCCCGAGTACGCCAAGCGCCAGCTCGCCCTGCGCCTCAAGATCGCCCCGGAGGACCTGGACCTGGACGCCGAACTCCCCGAGGACATCCCGACCGAGGACGAGATCGAGGGTGCCAAGAGCCGCTACACCCTCATCGTGGAGCTGGCCCGCCGCGAGCACCTGACCGTACGCCAGCTCATCGGGCGGCTCGGCGGCGGACGCGGCCACCGCACCTTCGCCGGCACCGCCGAGCAGGTCGCCGACACCATCGAGCACTGGTACGACAGCGGGGCCGCCGACGGGTTCAACATCATGCCCGCCGTGCTCCCCTCGGGCCTTGAGGTCTTCGTCGACCGGGTCGTGCCGATCCTCCAGGAGCGCGGCCTCTTCCGCACCGAGTACACCGGCACCACCCTGCGCGAGCACTACGGCCTGCCGCGCCCCGCCAACCAGCTGTTCGACACGGTCGCCCCCCGCGCCGACCTGGCCACGACGGGAGCCCGGTGACCGACTGTACGACGCGCGGCGGTGCCGGTCCCCTCCAGCAGAAGCCGGGGACCGGCACCGCACAGCCGCCCGACGCAGCTCCCCCCGCACCCGGCTGGGCCCGGCGCCTCCTCGCCTACTGCCTGCGCCACCGCACCGACCTGTTCCTCGCCTTCGGCGCCGCACTCGTCGCCGCCCTCGCCACCGCCACCCTGCCCCTGGTCCTGCGCCATGTCGTGGACGGCGTGGCGGGCTCCACCACCTCCTCCCTCACCCCCTGGATCGGCCTGTTCGCCGCGCTCGGCGCCGTACGCTTCGCCGCCAGCTTCACCCGCCGCTACCGCTCCGGGCGGCTCTCCCTCGGCGTCCAGTACGACCTGCGCAACGACGCCTTCGCCGCCCTCCTGCGGCTCGGCGGCGCCCAGCAGGACGGGCTGCGCACCGGACAGGTGGTGAGCCGGTCCATCTCCGACATCACCCTCATCCAGACCCTGCTCCAGTTCCTGCCGAACCTCACGGGCAACGTCCTGATGTTCGTCATCTCGCTGGTGTTCATGGCCTGGCTCTCCCCCCTGCTGACCGTCGTGGCGCTGATCGTCGGGCCGCTGCTCTACGCCATCGCCCTGCGCAGCCGCCGCGACCTCATCCCCGCCAACTGGCACGCCCAGCAGGAGGCCGCCGAGGTCGCCTCCACCGTCGAGGCGAACGTCACCGGGGTCAGGGTCGTCAAGGGCTTCGGCCAGGAGAGCCGCGAGCTGACGGGCCTGGAGGAGCGCGCCCGTACGCTGTTCGCCTCCCGGCTGCGCGTCGTCCGCTTCACCAGCCGCTACAACCCGGCGCTCCAGGCGGTCCCCGCCCTCGGGCAGGTCGCCGTCCTGGCGCTGGGCGGCTGGATGGCCCTGCACGGCCGGATCTCGCTCGGCACGTTCCTCGCCTTCACCACCTACCTGGGCTCCTTCGTCACCCCCGTACGGCAGGTCGCCACCCTGCTCACCGTCTGGCAGCAGGCCAGGGCCGGCGCCGAACGGGTCCTGGAGGTCGTCGACGAGGCCCCCGTCATCACCGACGCGCCGGACGCCCGCGATCTGCCCGACGACCCCGGGCACCCGCCCGCCCTCGCCTGGCGGGACGTCACCTTCGCGTACGGGGACGAGGCACCGCTCCTGGACGGCTTCACGCTCGACGTCCGCCCCGGCGAGACCGTCGCCCTGATCGGCTCGGCCGGCTCGGGCAAGTCCACCGCCGCCGCCCTGCTGCCCCGGTTCTACGACGTACCGTCCGGGTCGGTCACCGTCGACGGCACCGACGTGCGCCAACTCTCCCTCGCCTCGCTCCGCTCCCGGATCGGCTACGTCTTCGAGGAGAGCCTGCTGCTCTCCGACACCGTGCGCGCCAACATCGCCTACGGAGCACCGGACGCCACCGACGAACAGATCCGCGAGGCCGCCAGGATCGCCCGCGCCGACGAGTTCATCGAACGCCTCCCGAAGGGGTACGACACCGTCGTCGGGGAACAGGGCCTCACCCTCTCCGGCGGCCAGCGCCAGCGCATCTCCCTGGCCCGGGCGCTGGCCGCCGACCCGGCCGTCCTCGTCCTGGACGACGCCACCTCCGCCATCGACGCCCAGGTGGAGGCCCAGATCCACGCCCGGCTGCACGAGGCGACCCGTCGCCGTACGACGCTGATCGTCGCGCACCGCCGCTCCACCCTGGAACTGACCGACCGGATCGCGGTGTTGGACAGCGGCCGGATCACCGACACCGGAACCCTGGACGAACTCCGTTCCCGTTCGCCCCTGTTCCGTACGCTGCTGTCGACGGCCGAGCCCACGGCGTCCGAACCCGTGCCGGAGGCCCCGGCGGGCGGGGTGACCGAGGCGCTGTGGCTCCGCGACGAGGCGGCGGGGGCGGACACCGAGGAGGGCACCGCCGTCCGCGCCGCCCAGGCCCTGGCCGAGGCCGCCGCCACCTCCGGTCCCGGCCGCGGCGGACCCGGCGGCGGGGTGCTCGGCTCGGCCCCGCCCAGCGCGGAGCTGATCGCCGGCCTCGCCCGCCTCCCGCTGCCCGCCGCCGATCCGAAGGTGACCACCGCCCAAGCGGTCGCCGCCGACCGGGAGTTTCACCTCGGCACCCTGCTGCGGCCCTTCCGTGTCCCGCTCCTCCTCGGGCTGCTGCTCGTCGCCCTGGACGCGGCCGCGCAGATCGCCGTCCCCGTCCTCGTCCGCCACGGGGTGGACCACGGCGTCGCCCGGCAGGCCGGGGGAGTCCTCCTGGCAGCGGCCGCCGTCGCCGGGCTGGTCACCGCCCTGAACTGGCTGATCGGGGTGGCCCAGGTCCGCACCACCGGACGCACCGGCGAACGGCTCCTCTACACCCTCCGGGTGAAGACCTTCGCCCAGCTCCAGCGGCTCGGCCTGGACTACTACGAGCGGGAGCTCGGCGGCCGGATCATGACCCGGATGACCACGGACGTGGACGCCCTCTCCACCTTCCTCCAGACCGGCCTGATCACCGCCGTCGTCAGCCTCCTGACCGTCCTCGGCGTCCTGGTCACGCTGCTGGTCATCGACGCGGGCCTCGCCGTCGTCCTGCTCGTCGCCCTCCCCGTCCTGATCGCCGCGACCGCCCTCTTCCGCCACTACTCCGTCCCCGCCTACCGGGAGGCCAGGGAGCGCGTCAGCGCGGTCAACGCCTGCCTCCAGGAGAACGTCACCGCCATCCGGGTCACCCAGGCGTTCCGCCGCGAGCAGCACAACGCCCGCGACTTCGCCCAACTGGCCTGGGGATTCCGGGACTCACGGCTGCGCGCCCAGCGGTACATGGGCACGTTCTTCCCGTTCGTGGAGTTCCTCGGCACCCTCTCGACCGCCGCCGTCCTGGTCGTCGGCGCGGTCCAGGTGCGCTCCGGCGAGCTGAGCGCAGGCACACTGATCGCCTTCCTCCTCTATGTGGAGCTGTTCTTCTCCCCGATCCAGCAGCTGTCGCAGGTCTTCGACGGCTACCAGCAGGCGGTGATCGGCCTCGGCCGCCTCCGCTCGCTGATGCGCACCCCGGCGGGAACGCCCCCGGCCGAACAGCCGCTCATCATCGAGAAGTTGCGCGGCGAGGTCGAGTTCGACCAGGTGTCCTTCGGTTACGCGGGTGGCGGCGGCCAGGAGGTCCTGCACGGGCTCCGGCTCCGCATCGCCCCCGGCGAGACCGTGGCCCTGGTCGGCGCGACCGGCGCGGGCAAGTCCACCGTCGTCAAACTGCTGGCCCGCTTCTACGATCCGACCGCCGGCACGGTCCGCGTCGACGGCCACGACCTGCGCGATCTCGACCTGGCCGGCTACCGGCGCCGCCTCGGCCTGGTCCCCCAGGAGCCCCATCTCTTCAGCGGCACCGTCCGGGACGCCATCGCCTACGGGCGCCCCGACGCCACCGACGCCGAGGTGGAGAGCGCGGCCCGGGCGGTGGGCGCGCACGAGATGATCGCCGGGCTCCGGCTCGGCTACCTCCAGCAGGTGGGGGAGCGGGGCCGCAACCTGTCCGCCGGACAGCGCCAGCTCCTCGCCCTGGCCCGGGCCGAACTCGTCGACCCGGACGTGCTGTTGCTCGACGAGGCCACCGCCTCGCTCGACCTGGCCACCGAACGCCGGGTCGCCGCCGCGACGGAGGCCCTGTGCCGCCGCCGTACGACCGTGGTCGTCGCCCACCGGCTGACCACCGCCGCCCGTGCGGACCGGGTGGTCGTCCTCGACGCCGGAGCCGTCGTCGAGAGCGGAAGCCACACCGAACTCCTCGCGGCGCGGGGCCCGTACCACCGCCTCTGGGAGGCCTTCCGGCAGACGCCGCAGGACCTCGTTTACACCCCCACCAGTGAACTCGTCAAGGAGAGTGCCCGATGACCGAATACCGCAACCTCGGCCGCACCGGCGTCCAGGTCAGCCCCCTCGCGCTGGGCACCATGATGTTCGGCGCCCGGGGCAACACCGATCACGGTGACAGCATCCGGATCATCCACCACGCCCTGGACTCCGGCATCAACTTCGTCGACACCGCCGACGTCTACTCGCAGGGTGAGTCGGAGACCATCGTCGGCAAGGCGCTCGCGGGCGGCCGGCGCGACAACGTGGTGCTGGCCACCAAGTTCCACGGCCGGCTGGGCGACGATCCCAACGAGTTCGGCAACAGCCGCCGTTGGATCATCCGCGAGGTGGAGAACAGCCTGCGCCGGCTCGGCACGGACTGGATCGACCTCTACCAGGTCCACCGCCCCGAGCCCGACACCGACTTCGACGAGACGCTCGGCGCCCTGACCGACCTGGTCGGCCAGGGCAAGATCCGCTACATCGGCACCTCCACCTTCGAGCCCTCCGCGATCGTGGAAGGCCAGTGGATCGCCGAGCGCCGGGGCCGCGAACGCGTCGTCGCCGAGCAGCCCCCGTACTCGCTGCTCGCCCGGGGCATCGAGCGCGAGGTGCTGCCGGTGGCGCAGCGGTACGGGCTCGGCGTGCTGTCCTGGAGCCCGCTGGCCGGCGGCTGGCTGACCGGCCGCTACCGCAAGGGTGGCGAGCAGCCGGCCTCCAGCCGCGCCGAGCGCCAGGCGGCCCGCTTCGACATCACCGCGCCCGAGAACGCGGCCAAGCTGGAGGCCGCCGACGCGCTGGCGGTCCTGGCGGAGGAGGCGGGCCTCACCCTCGTCCAGCTCGCCCTGGCCTTCGTGCTGGAGCACCCGGCCGTCACCTCGGCGATCATCGGGCCGCGCACCTTCGAGCAGTTGGAGAGCCAGCTCGGCGCCGACAAGGTGAGGCTGAGCCGGGACGTCCTCGACCGGATCGACGAGATCGTTCCGCCCGGCATCAACTTGTCGGCGCGTGACGGCGGTTACGTGCCTCCGGCCCTCAACGACGCGTCGCTGCGTCGCCGTTCGGTTTGACCGCCGAGGAGGGCGGTCGGGGTCACTGGCGGATGCGCTCGCGGATCCAGACCCCGGCCTCCTTCAGGACCCCGGTCCCCGTCCAGTTGGAGCCGTTGCAGGTGCCGGTCTTGAAGACGGCACCGGAGCGGTGGTCGTCGGAGTAGTTCCAGTTGGTCCAGGAGATCTTCTTGCGCTTCATCAGGTCGAGGTAACGCTGCGACATCGCGAAGTCGTTGGCGCCCTCGCCCGCGTAGTTCTGCGTCCCGAACTCCGTGACGAAGACGGGCAGTTTGTCGGAGGCCCGGTCCAGGGCGCTCAGGTACGCCTCGCGGTGCGACGCCGCGTAGAAGTGGAAGGTGTACATGATGTTCGAGGCGCGGACCGGGTTGTTCACGACCTCCGACTCGTTCGAGCCCTCCGAGACCCCGAACGAGGACCAGGCGCGCGTCCCGACCAGGACCACCGCGTCCGGGTCCTGCGCCCGGATCACCGGGATGATCTGCTCGGAGTAGGACTTGATGGCCGACCAGCTCACCCCCGAGGGCTCGTTGGCGATCTCGTAGAGCACGCCCGGGTGGTCCTTGTACTTCTTCGCCATCGCGGTGAAGAAGGTCTTGGCCCGCGCGAGGTTCGCGTTCGGGTCGCCCGGGGTGAGCATGTGCCAGTCGATGACCGCGTACATGCCGCGTGCGTGCGCCGCGTCGATGAACTTCTGCGCCCGGGCGGTGAATCCGGCCGGATCGGTCTCGTACCCGCCCTCCTGTACGTAGGTGGAGACCCGCAGCACGTCGGCGCGCCAGTCGGTGGCCAGGGCGTTGAGCGACCCGTCGGTGACGCACTGGGCGTACCACTGGGTGCCGTGGGTGCTCATGCCGTTGAGGGCGACCGCCTGGCCGGAGGCGTTACAGAGCTGCCGGCCGCAGACGGAGAGCTGGCCGTTGGCCGCGAGCGGGGTGGCGGCGGTGGGGGCGGCGGGGGCCGGTGCGGCCCCCGCCCGGACGGGGGCTAGGAGTGCGGTGACCACGCCGAGTGCGGACGCGGCGAGCAGGGCCTTGCGGGTGAATCCGCGCCGGCCGTCCGTGGGGACGGGCTCGGTGGGGGAGGTGGTGCGCTGGTACATGGTGGTGCTCCCTTCGGGTGGGGGTGGGAGACGCCATGGCGGCAGCACTGAAAGTAAAGCTTCCTTCCAATTGCCGTCAACAGTGTTGGGAAACTTTCCTGTCTATTGCCGCACGCGAGTGAAGGGGCCCCGAAGAGCCCCTGGGCCTCGTGCTGTTGCTCAGCCCTGCGGCAGCGGGTACACCGCCAGCGAGAACGAGTGGCCCGCCGGATCCCCGTACACCCGGACATCGCGCGGACCGCTGTTGCTGTCACCGGTGTCGACGGGCCGGGCCCCGAGCGAGATCGCCTCGCGCTCGGCCTCGTCGATGTCGTCACGGCTCACCAGGATCCGCAGATGCGCCTGCTGGGAATCCTCCGGCCGGGGCCAGCTCGGCGGTGCGTAGCCGTGGTCCCGGCGGATCGCCAGCCGGACGCCGTCGTTGCCGACGATCTCCACGAAGTCGGGGTCGGAGCCGATCCGTATCTCGGCGTCGAGCAGACCGGCGTAGAACTCGGCCAGCTCCATGGGTTCGGCACAGTCAAGGACGAGGACGCTCGTTTTCTCCACAGTCATGCGGGAACAGGTACCCCCGGCCACCCCGGACACGCCGTGCACCGGATGTCCGGATGTCCGGATGAGGAAACCCCCGGCCCGATCTAAGGTGCGAACCATGGCAGAGAGCGCGGCGCGACCCGGCCCGGGCGGACGGGACGCCGCCCCCGACACCGGCCCCGACCCCCGGCGCTGGAGGGCCCTGGCGGTCTGTCTGGTGGCGGGGTTCATGACCCTGCTGGACGTCTCCATCGTCAATGTGGCCCTCCCGTCCATCAGGGAAGGGCTGAACACCCCCGAGTCCGACCTCCAGTGGGTGCTCTCCGGCTACGCCCTCGCCTTCGGCCTCTTCCTGATCCCCTCGGGCCGCCTCGGCGACGCGCGCGGCCGCCGGGCGGTCTTCATGGCCGGACTCGCCCTGTTCACCCTGGCCTCCGCCGCCTGCGGAGCCGCCCAGTCCAGCATGTGGCTGGTCATCGCCCGACTGGTCCAGGGCATCGCGGGCGGCCTGATCTCGCCGCAGATCTCCGCGCTGATCCAGCAGATGTTCTCCGGGCGCGAGCGCGGCCGCGCCTTCGGCATGTTCGGTACGGTCGTCGGGATCTCGACCGCCGTCGGCCCGCTGCTCGGCGGGCTGCTCATCCAGGCGGCGGGCCCCGACCACGGCTGGCGCTGGGTCTTCTACGTCAACCTCCCGCTCGGTGCCGTCTGCCTCCTGCTGGCCCACCGCCTCCTCCCCGACACGCCCTCCGCCGGCCGGGTCCGCCCGCGCGACCTGGACCCGGTCGGCGTCCTGCTCCTGGGCGCCGGGGTCCTCGCCCTGCTGCTGCCCTTCGTCCAGGCCCAGCAGTGGCCCGGCAACGGCAAGTGGCTCCTGGTCGTGCTCGCCGCCGCCCTGCTCGGCGCCTTCGTCGCCTGGGAGGCCCGGTGCGCGGGCGGGCCGACCCACCCGGTGCTGGACCTCTCGCTGTTCCGGCTGCGCTCCTACTGGCTGGGGTGCCTGCTGATCCTGCTCTACTTCGCCGGGTTCACCTCGATCTTCTTCGTCACGACCCTCTACCTCCAGTCGGGCCTGAACTACTCCGCGCTCCAGGCCGGACTCGCCATCACCCCCTTCGCCCTCGGGTCCGGGGTCGCGGCGTCGATCGGCGGCCGGCTCGTCGGGCGGTTCGGCCGCCCGCTGGTGGTGGCCGGGCTCACGATGGTCGCCCTCGGCCTCGCGGGCACCGCGCTCGCCGTCCACTGGGTCCCGGGCAGCGGCGCGGGCTGGGCGATGGCCGCACCCCTGCTCCTCGCCGGACTCGGCAGCGGTCTGGTGATCGCCCCGAACCAGACGCTGACCCTGGCCGAGGTCCCCGTACCCCGGGCCGGAAGCGCCGGAGGTACCCTCCAGACCGGGCAGCGGGTCGGCTCCGCGGTGGGGATCGCGGCCGTGGGCGCGGTGTTCTTCGCCCAGGTCGGCACGGCGGGCTGGGCCGACGCGTACGACCACGGCCTGATCGTCTCGGTCGCCTTCGTCCTGGCCGCACTGATCGTGGCGCTGGCCGATGTCGGAGCCGACCGGCGGGGCAGACGACGTGAACGGAAAGAACGCACCGATCCGACGAGGAGCGCGGCATGAGCGACACATCCGGCAAGAGCGCCGGGAGCGACGGCAACACCTCCTACGGCCACAAGCCGTTCAAGCGGTCCCGCAGCCACTTCGCCGACCGCATCACCGCCGACGGCCGCGACGGCTGGCCCGTCGAGCCGGGCCGCTACCGGCTCGTCGTCAGCCGGGCCTGCCCCTGGGCCAGCCGCGCCCTGGTCTCCCGGCGCCTCCTCGGCCTGGAGGACGCCCTCTCCCTCGCCGTCACCGACCCCATCCAGGACGACCGCAGCTGGCGCTTCACCCTCGACCCCGGCGACCAGGACCCGGTGCTCGGTATCCGCTACCTGAGCGAGGCGTACGACGCCCGGGAGCGCGACTACCCCGGCGGCGTCAGTGTGCCCGCGATCGTCGACGTACCGAGCGGGCAGCTGGTCACCAACGACTACCAGCAACTCACCCTGGACCTCGCCACCGAGTGGACCGCCCTGCACCGCCCCGGCGCCCCCGACCTCTACCCCGAGCCGCTGCGCGCGGAGATCGACGAGGTCATGGAGGGCATCTACCGGGACATCAACAACGGGGTCTACAAGGCGGGGTTCGCCAGCACCCAAGAGGATTACGCGGAAGCCTACAAGGCACTCTTCGCCCGCCTCGACCAGGTCTCCGCCCGCCTCGCCGACCGCCGCTACCTGGTCGGCGACACCATCACCGAGGCCGACATCCGGCTCTTCACCACCCTGGTCCGCTTCGACGCGGTCTACCACGGCCACTTCAAGTGCAACCGTACGAAGATCACCGAGGACCCCGTCCTGTGGGCGTACGTCCGCGACCTCTACCAGACCCCCGGGTTCGGGGACACGGTCGACTTCGACCACATCAAGCGCCACTACTATCAGGTGCACACGGGCATCAACCCGACCGGCATCGTCCCCCTCGGCCCCGACCTCTCCGGCTGGACCACCCCGCACCACCGCGAACAGCTCGGCGGCCGCCCGTTCGGTGACGGCACGCCGCCGGGACCCGTACGGGACGACGAGCGGGTCACACCGGTCGACCGGGTCTGAGTCCGCCTCAGCTCACCCGGGGCGGGGGCGGCGGCGGGGCGAGGGTGTCGGCGGCGAGCGGGGAGCGGGCCAGCACCACACAGCCCGTGGCGATCAGCCCCAGCCCGGCCAGCTCGGGCAGCAGCCACCAGCCGGTGCGCAGCTCCTCCTCGAAGAGCGTCACCCCGTACAGGATGCTGATCAGCGCGTCCCCGAGCGTCAGCATCGGCTGAACGGCCACCAGGCTGCCCGCGTGCAGGGCGTTCTGGAGCAGGAAGAGGGCTCCCACCCCGGCCGCGGCCGTCGCGTAGAGCTGCCAGGACGTCAGCAGCGCGACGGCTCCGCCGTCCGGGCCCAGGTGCGACATCGCGTCCTTCATCAGCGCCGCCGTCAGCGCGTAGCCGCAGGCGGCGGCCAGCCCCAGCAGGGCCGCCCGGGCGTTGCCGCGCACCCGCAGCGCGGCGACGATCAGCACCGTCTCGAACGCCCCGGTCAGCAGCAGTGTCGGGACCCAGTCAGCGCCCCGTACGGAGTCGGTGCCGTCGACCGGCGCGGCCGACGCGAGCCCGATGGCGAGGCCGACGGTCACCGCGGCGACGCCGTACCAGACCGTGCGCGGCGCCCGGACCCGCATCATCCAGCCGGCCAGCAGCAGGGTCGCGGGCAGCTCGATGACGAAGATCGGCTGCACCACCGAGATCGGCCCGGTCGCCAGGGCCACCGCCTGACAGACGGCGGCCACGATCACCAGGGCGATCCCGGCCAGCCACACCTTCTGGCGGATCAGATGGCCGATCAGGGAGAGGTGCAGCGCCTCGCTGTCGGGCACCTTCATCGCGGCCCGGCGCTGGAGCACCGAGGCGGAGCCGTTGCTCAGGGCGGTCAGGACGGCGAAGAGGACACTGATCACCGGTTCATCATGGGGCGGGCGGGGGAGGAGCGCGCGGGGCGTGGGGCCGGTGGGCGTAACGCCGTAACTCCCGGAGCCCGAGGTTGCGGACCGTACCTGTCCGCATGCGCCGCTACCGTACGGACCATGACCGCGAAGACGCAGCGCACCGCCGCTCACCCCGCCGTCCTCTCCACCCGGGCGCTGAACCGGGCGACCCTGGACCGCCAGCTCCTGCTGCGCCGGTCCACGATGTCCGCGAAGGACGCGGTGGCCCATCTCGTCGGGCTCCAGGCGCAGAACACCAAGCCGCCGTACTTCCAGCTCCACGCACGGCTGGCGGAGTTCGACCCGCGCGAGCTGTCCGCGGTGATGGAGTCCCGTGAGGTGGTC
Source organism: Streptomyces cyaneofuscatus (assembly GCF_000718135.1). Taxonomy (GTDB): domain Bacteria; phylum Actinomycetota; class Actinomycetes; order Streptomycetales; family Streptomycetaceae; genus Streptomyces; species Streptomyces cyaneofuscatus. Next base: position 219,727 of record NZ_JOEM01000002.1, read on the forward strand.
CGGATCGTCACCCTCCGCTCCACCCTCCACACCCATACGGCGGACGACGCCCTGACCCTGCGTCCGCTGGTGCAGGCGGCCCGCGACCGCGAGCTGAAGGCGTTCCGGCAGGGTCTGGCCGGGGTGGACCTGGCGCGGCTCGCCGCGGTGAGCAGGGAGTTGGTCGAGGAGCGCCCCCGCCCGGTCAAGGAGCTGCGCGAAGAGCTGCTGGCCCGCTGGCCGGAGGCCGACCCGCTCGCGCTCACGGTGGCCGCCCGGTGCCTGCTGCCGCTGGTCCAGGTCACCCCGCGCGGGCTGTGGGAGCGGAGCGGGCAGGTCGCCCTGACGACGGTGGAGCACTGGCTCGGCAGGCCCTCGGAGCCGGTCCCGGCACCGGACGCCACCGTCCTGCGCTACCTGAACGCCTTCGGCCCCGCCTCGGTCAAGGACATGCAGCGCTGGGCGGGGCTGACCCGGCTGCGGGAGGTCTTCGACCGGCTGCGGCCCCGGCTCCGCACCTTCCGCGACGAGAGGGGCACCGAGCTCTTCGACCTCCCCGACGCCCCGCGCCCCGACCCGGACACCCCGGCCCCGCCGCGCTTCCTGCCCGAGTTCGACAACGTGCTCCTCGGCCACGACGACCGCGCGCGGGTGATCGCCGAGGTGAACAAGGGCCGCAACGGGGTGGGCAACCAGTCGTACGGGACCGCGCTGGTCGACGGGTTCTTCGAGGCGATCTGGCGGGTCGAGAGGGACGGAGACGCGGCGACCCTGACCGTGCAGCCGCTGCGGACCCTGCGGCGGGATGAGCGGGACAGGATCACCGAGGAGGCGGTGGGGATGCTGTCGGTGATGACGGACGCGACCTCGTACGACGTACGGTTCGGCACGTTCCTGGACTTCGGGGAGTGACGGCCTGCACGTTCCTGGACTTCGGCGAGTGACGGCCTGCGGTTCTACGGCAGCAGCCCGGCCCGGCGCGCCGCCACCACCGCCTCCAGCCGGGTGTGCGCCCCCAGCTTGCGCATCGCCGAGCGCAGATACCCCTTCACCGTCTCGGGGCGCAGACCCAGTTGACGGGCGGCAGCCGCGTTCGTCGCGCCCGCCGCCACACACGCCACGACGTCGACCTCGCGCGGCGCGAGCCGCACCTCCATGGCCGCCGCCGGGGTGGCCCGGGCCCCGGACGCCGAGGCGAGGCGCCCGCAGACGGCCAGCAGCGCGTCGCGGAGCGCCGGGTCGGCCACTCTCGGTGCCAGCGCGCGCAGTTGCCGGTGGGCCTCGCGTACGTCCTCCCACGCGCCCGGAGCCGCGTCCGGACCGGCCGCCGCCTGCTCCTGGGTCAGGGCGAGCAGCTCCCGGACCTCGTCGCGGACCGCGAGCGCCTGCTCCACATCGCGGGCCGCCGCCACCGCCGCGTCGAAGGTCCGGTCCCCGAGGCTCACCGGCGTACGCAACGCCCCGTACAGCACGCCCCGCACCGTCCGCCGTACGACGACGGGGACCGCGACCACCGAGCGCAGCCCCTCCGCCGCCACCGCCGTGTCGTACTCGTGGCTGATGTGGCGCGAGACGGGGTAGTCCGTCACCGCGCAGGGCCGGGCGAGCGCGATGGCCTTGCCGCCGAGGCCGCTCCCGGCCGAGATGACCAGACCGCGCAGCGCGCCGGTCCGTGCCCCGTCCAGCTCTCCGATCCGCGCGTGGCGGGCATCGGACAGCAGGCCGCCGAACGCGACCGGCAGCCCGCTCGTGCGGCGCAGTCCCGCCAGCGCCGTCCGCATCTCGACCGCATCGACCGGTTCCGGCACTCCGACGCCTTCCCACCCGGCCCGCGCCGATCCCCCGTCCGAGGGAGCGGACCACCCCCATCCGGGGGTGGTGAGACCTGGGTCACTGTTTACATGATGTTAAGCGACCCGTCCGGTCCGCAATGAGGAGGGCACATGCCGGCAACGAGTGCGACGGAGACGTTCCGGGCCGCCCGGGACTTCCTGCTGGAGCACCGCGAGGACTACGAGCGTGCCTACGCCGGATTCCGCTGGCCCCGGACCGACCACTTCAACTGGGCGCTGGACTGGTTCGACGTCATCGCCGAGGGCAACGACCGCACCGCCCTGCACATCGTGGAGGAGGACGGCCGGCGTACCGAGGTCTCCTTCGCGGCCATGTCCGAGCGCTCCGACCGGGCCGCCAACTGGCTGAAGGAGCAGGGGGTCCGGGAGGGCGACCGCATCCTCGTGATGCTCGGCAACCAGGTGGAGCTGTGGGAGACCGCGCTCGCCGCGATGAAGCTGCGCGCCGTGATCATCCCCGCCACTCCGCTGCTCGGCCCCGCCGACCTCCGCGACCGGGTGGAGCGCGGGCGGGTGCGCCATGTGCTGGTGCGGGACGCGGACACCGGGAAGTTCGACGAAGTGCCGGGGGAGTACACCCGGATCGCGGTGGGCGAGGAGGTGGCGGGCTGGCGGGCGTACGCCGAAGTGGCCGGAGCCTCGGCCGACTTCACGCCCGGCCGGGAGACGGACGCCGACGAGCCGCTGATGCTGTACTTCACCTCCGGCACCACCGCCCGGCCGAAGCTGGTCGAGCACACCCATGTGTCCTATCCCGTGGGCCACTTGTCGACGATGTACTGGATCGGTCTGCGCCCCGGCGACGTCCACCTCAACATCTCCTCGCCCGGCTGGGCCAAGCACGCCTGGTCCAATCTCTTCGCCCCGTGGACCGCCGAGGCCACCGTCTTCATCTTCAACTACACCCGCTTCGACGCCTCCCGGCTGATGGCCGAGATGGACCGCTCGGGCATCACCAGCTTCTGCGCCCCGCCCACGGTCTGGCGGATGCTCATCCAGGCGGACCTGTCGCAGCTGAAGGTCCCGCCGCGCGAGGTCGTCGCGGCGGGGGAGCCGCTGAACCCGGAGGTCATCGAGACGGTCCGGCGGGAGTGGGGTGTCACCATCCGGGACGGCTTCGGCCAGACGGAGACCGCCGTCCAGGTCGCCAACACCCCCGGCCAGCTCCTCAAGACCGGCTCCATGGGCCGCCCCAGCCCCGGCTTCACCGTGGAGCTGCTGGACCCGGTCACGGGCCGGCCGGGGGTGAGCGAGGGGGAGATCGCCCTCGACCTCTCCGACCGCCCCGTGGGCCTGATGACCGGGTACCACGGTGATCCGGAGCGCACGGCCGAGGCGATGGCCGGCGGCTACTACCGCACGGGGGACATCGGGGCGCGCGACGAGGACGGTTACCTCACGTACGTGGGGCGGAGTGACGACGTCTTCAAGTCCTCCGACTACAAGATCTCGCCCTTCGAGCTGGAGAGCGCCCTCCTGGAGCACGAAGCGGTCGTCGAGGCCGCCGTCGTGCCCGCGCCCGACCCGCTGCGGTTCTCCGTCCCGAAGGCGTACGTCGTCCTGGCGGAGGGCTGGGAGCCGGGGCCGGAGACCGCGAAGGTCCTCTTCGAACACTCGCGGGCGGTCCTCGCCCCGTACAAACGCCTCCGCAGGCTGGAGTTCGCCGAACTGCCCAAGACCGTCTCCGGCAAGATCCGCCGCATCGAACTGCGCGAACGCACCGCCCTGGGCACCGGCACCGAGTTCGACGAGGGGGACCTGAAGTGAACAGCAGCCTCTCCTACGCGCACGGCACCGGCACCACCGCCCTGCTCGGCGACACCATCGGACGCAACCTGGACCGGGCGATCGCCGCCCATGGGGACCGCGAGGCGCTGGTCGACGTGGTCTCCGGCCGCCGCTGGACGTACACGGAGCTCGGTGCCGACATCGACGAGCTGGCCCGCGCCCTGATGGCGTCGGGGGTGGAGAAGGGCGACCGGGTCGGCATCTGGGCGGTCAACTGCCCCGAGTGGGTGCTGCTCCAGTACGCCACGGCCCGCATCGGCGCCGTCATGGTCACCATCAACCCCGCCTACCGGGCGCACGAGCTGGAGTTCGTCCTGAAGCAGGCCGGTGTCCGCCTGCTGGTCGCCTCCCTCGCCCACCGCACCAGCGACTACCGCGCCCTCGTCGGCCAGGTCCGCGCCGACTGCCCCTCTCTGCACGCCGTCCACCACATCGGTGACCCGTCCTGGACCGAACTGACCGCGACCGCCCCGGCCGTCACCTCCGCGCAACTGGCGGCGCGCGAGGCCGAGCTGTCGTGCGACGACCCCATCAACATCCAGTACACCTCGGGCACCACCGGCTTCCCCAAGGGCGCCACCCTCTCCCACCACAACATCCTCAACAACGGCTATTTCGTCGGGGAGATGATCGCCTACACGGAGGCCGACCGGGTCTGTCTGCCGGTCCCCTTCTACCACTGCTTCGGCATGGTGATGGGCAACCTCGCCATCACCTCGCACGGCGCCTGCATCGTGATCCCGGGGCCGTCCTTCGAGCCCGCCGCCGTGCTGGCCGCCGTCCAGCAGGAGCGCTGCACCTCGCTCTACGGCGTCCCCACCATGTTCATCGCCGAGCTGAACCTCCCGGACTTCTCCCGTTACGACCTCTCCTCGCTGCGCACCGGGATCATGGCCGGATCGCCCTGCCCGGTCGAGGTGATGAAGCGGGTGGTCGCCGAGATGCACATGGAGGAGGTCTCCATCTGCTACGGCATGACGGAGACCTCGCCCGTCTCCACCCAGACCCGCCGTGACGACGACCTGGAGCGCCGCACCGGCACCGTGGGCCGTGCGTTGCCGCACATCGAGGTCAAGGTCGTCGACCCGGCGACCGGCACCACAGTGCCCCGCGGCAGCGCGGGCGAACTGTGCACCCGGGGCTACAGCGTGATGCTCGGCTACTGGGACCAGCCCGACCGCACCGCCGAAGTCATCGACGCGGGCCGCTGGATGCACACCGGCGACCTCGCGGTGATGCGCGAGGACGGCTACGTCCAGGTCGTCGGCCGGATCAAGGACATGATCATCCGGGGTGGCGAGAACGTGTACCCGAGGGAGATCGAGGAGTTCCTGCACGGCCACCCGAAGATCGCCGACGTCCAGGTGGTCGGCGTGCCGGACGAGCGGTACGGGGAGGAGATCCTGGCCTGTGTCATCCCCCGGGACCCGGCCGACCCGCCGAGCCTGGAGGAGGTCACGGCGTACTGCCGGGAGCGGCTCGCCCACTACAAGATCCCGCGCAGGCTGCGGATTCTGGACGCCTTCCCGATGACGGTGAGCGGGAAGGTCCGAAAGATCGAGCTGCGGGAGACGTACGCCGGATGAGCGGGGCCGGTGACCCGGTCAGGCGGCTTCGATGATGTCGGAGCCGTCCGACCGGGTCGCCGTCGCCCACTCGATGAGCAGCACCTCGTACGTCGCGGACTCGGTGGCGGACCAGTCCCGGCCCGCGCGCGAGTCGACGAGCGCGCGGATGGCTTCGTTCGCCTGGGCGGCGGATGCGACGGCGGGCTGCACGGTATGACGTGGAGTTACATCCATGCCCTTAGCTTACGGGGCACCACTGACAGCGACCGACGCCGACTCAGGTGCCGGTGCGGACGCCGGGTTCGGTGCCGGGGCCGAAGGCTGCGCGGGCAGCAGGTCGCGGCGCATGCAGACCCGGGGCCAGCGGTCCAGGCCGTGCTGTGCCTCCTCGCCGCGGATCGTGCGCAGCCCGTCGGTGAGCTCGCGTTCGTGCAGCACCCGGAAGCCGATGCGCGCGTAGTACGGGGCGTTCCACGGCACATCGCTGAAGGTGGTCAGGGTGAGCGCGGTGAGGCCCTGCCCGGGGGCGAGTGCGGCGAGCCGGTCGATCAGCGTGCGGCCGATGCCCCGGCGGGCCGCCACCGGGTCCACCGAGATCTGCTCGATGTGCAGGGCCCCGTCGACGGGGTCGGCGATCACATAGCCGAGCGGCCGGTCACCGGTGGCGGAGAGGGGATCGGTGGCCACCCAGCACCGTCCGGCCCGCCGGTAGCTCTCCAGCAGGTCGAGCGGGGGCGGATCGTCGTCGGCCACGGAATGCATGCCGAGGGTGCGGAAGGGTTCCCCTGCGGCGCGCTCGATGTCCTGGAGAAGGCGGAGATCGGAGCGTCTGGCGGAGCGGATACGCATGTACTCAGTGTGCCGCGCCGGGCGGGGCACCGGTACGGCGTGGCCCGAAAACGACCCCCGGAGGAAGAGCCCGGCGCTCAGGCCCCCGTGCTGACCAGCTCGTCCGCCGGGCTGTTCACCGGCTGCGGCGCCCCCGTGAGGTCCATGACGAAGAGCGGGAGGCCGACACCGTCCGCCCGGGCCCGCGCCTGCGCCCCGTACCCCGCGAGCGAGAAGAACACCCCGGCCGCCGACGCGCCCAGGGCGTTCAGCCACAGGCACTCCACCGCGCGCAGCTCCACCGGCCGGGTCGTGGCGTCGACCTGGGCGACGAGCCCCGTGGCCCGCAGATCGATCCCGCCGGCGGTGCGCACCCGGGGCCGGGTGACCTCGCGGTAGCCGAGCCAGGTGAGGTAGAGGACGGCCGCGCTCACCGCGTCGTGGCCGGTACGGATCGTCCGCGGCCGGAACGAGGGGCGGGGGTGGGCGGCGGTGCGCGGCAGTGGGATGTGCGCCGGGGCGACGGGGCCGGGCGGCGGCGCGGCCTCGGGCGCGGGCTCGTCCACCGGGCGCACCGGTATCCGCAGCAGGGCCCCGCACGGGCAGCACAGCTCCGGCTGCGGCCACTGGTCCCGCCGGTCGCAGGCCGTGCAGCGCACGGTGACCCAGTCCTCGTCCCAGGTGCGCCGCGTGACCTGGAGCGCCGGGGCGCCGGGCAGCAGCGGTGGGGCGGTGGGGGCTCCGCACGGGCACGGGTAGGCCGGTGCGACATAGGCGTGGTCCCGGCTGCAGGCCGGGCACCGTACCGGCACGGACGTCACGATCGTCTCCCTCCGGCACGGCCCCGCAGGACGACTGCGCTCCGTGCCTCCCTCGTCACCTCATCGTCCACCAGGAGCGAGGTTCTGGGGAGGGAATGCGCGCATTTCCCGCCACGGGGAGCACAGGCCCGCCTGCGACGGCGAGCGGGCCCGCTCCTCACGGCGGCCGTGCCCGCTCTTGACGGCGACCCCGCCGCGTTTTAGATTGCTTCCGTATAGCAGAACTGACTTTCCGCGATACGGAATTGGTGCTCTCAGGTGGCGCGACAGAGCCCGACTCCACCAATCCCGAGCAGGAGCACTCAATGCCTCGTATGACCGCTGCCCGTGCGGCAGTCGAGATCCTCAAGCGCGAAGGCGTCAGCAACGCGTTCGGTGTGCCGGGTGCGGCGATCAACCCCTTCTACGCGGCCCTCAAGGCCTCCGGCGGGGTGCAGCACACGCTGGCCCGGCACGTCGAGGGCGCCTCCCACATGGCGGAGGGCTACACCCGGGCCAAGGCCGGCAACATCGGCGTCTGCATCGGTACGTCGGGCCCGGCGGGCACCGACATGATCACCGGTCTGTACTCCGCCATCGCCGACTCCATCCCGATCCTCTGCATCACCGGCCAGGCCCCGACCGCCGTCCTGCACAAGGAGGACTTCCAGGCCGTCGACATCGCGTCGATCGCCAAGCCGGTCACCAAGGCGGCGACCACCGTCCTGGAGGCCGCCCAGGTCCCCGGCGTCTTCCAGCAGGCCTTCCACCTGATGCGCACCGGCCGTCCCGGCCCGGTCCTCATCGACCTGCCGATCGATGTCCAGCTCACCGAGATCGAGTTCGACCCCGAGCTGTACGAGCCCCTCCCGGTGCACAAGCCCGCCGCCTCCCGCAAGCAGATCGAGCGGGCCGTGGAGCTGCTGAACGCCTCGGAGCGCCCGCTGCTCGTCGCCGGCGGCGGCATCATCAACGCCGACGCCTCCGAGCTGCTGGTGGAGTTCGCCGAGCTGACCGGCGTCCCCGTCATCCCGACCCTGATGGGCTGGGGCATCCTCCCCGACGACCACGAGCTGAACGCCGGCATGGTCGGCCTGCAGACCTCGCACCGCTACGGCAACGCGAACTTCCTGGAGTCCGACTTCGTCCTCGGCATCGGCAACCGCTGGGCCAACCGCCACACCGGTAAGCTGGACGTCTACACCCAGGGCCGCACCTTCGTCCACGTCGACATCGAGCCCACCCAGCTCGGCAAGATCTTCGCCCCCGACCTCGGCATCGCCTCCGACGCCAAGGCCGCGCTGGAGCTCTTCGTCGAGGTGGCGCGCGAGCTCAAGGCCGCGGGCAAGCTCACGGACCGCTCGGCCTGGGCCGCCTCCACCCAGGAGCGCAAGGCCACCCTCCAGCGCCGCACCCACTTCGACAACGTGCCGCTCAAGCCGCAGCGCGTCTACGAGGAGATGAACCGGGCGTTCGGCCCCGAGACCCGTTACGTCACCACCATCGGGCTCTCCCAGATCGCCGGCGCGCAGATGCTCCACGTCTACAAGCCGCGCCACTGGATCAACTGCGGCCAGGCGGGCCCGCTCGGCTGGACCATCCCGGCCGCGCTCGGCGTCGCCACCGCCGACCCCGAGGGCACGGTCGTCGCCCTCTCCGGCGACTACGACTTCCAGTTCATGCTGGAGGAGCTGGCCGTCGGCGCGCAGCACCGCATCCCGTACGTCCACGTCCTGGTGAACAACTCCTACCTTGGCCTCATCCGCCAGGCGCAGCGCAACTTCGACATCGACTTCCAGGTCAACCTGGAGTTCGAGAACCTCAACTCCCCGGAGCTGGGCGTCTACGGCGTCGACCACGTCAAGGTCGTCGAGGGCCTCGGCTGCAAGGCCATCCGGGTCACCGAGCCGGACCAGCTGCTGCCCGCCTTCGAGGAGGCGAAGAAGCTCGCCGCCGAGTTCCGGGTCCCGGTCGTCGTCGAGGCGATCCTGGAGCGGGTCACCAATATCGCGATGAGCGGCACCGACATCGCCTCGGTCAACGAGTTCGAGGACATCGCCACGGACCCGTCCCACGCCCCGACCGCGATCCGCCCGCTGACCGTGTCCTGACTACGCGTCAACTGCCCCTGAGTCAGGCCCCCGTCCCGGATTCGTCTCCGGGGCGGGGGCCTTTCCCTGTACGGAGGTGGGCTCGCCCCGGAGGTCCCCTGTGCGGAGGTACGCTCGCCCCGGGGGCCCGCCCGGTCCGGGACGCGGGCCACCGGTGGCCGAAGGGCGGGGGAGCGGGCCATGGCCGACTACCACCACGGCGAACTCGCCGTCCAGCACCGGGCCGGACTGCGCGACCCGGCGGCCGGCTCGCTCCGGGCCATCCGCGACGCCGTGCCTGACGCGGCGGCGGTCTTCCTGGCCCGCCAGCCGATGATCGTCATCGGCGCGGCCGACGCCTCCGGGCGCCTCTGGTCCACCCTGCTCACCGGCGAGCCCGGCCTCCTCGGGGTCCCGGACCCGAAGACCCTGACGATCGGCGCCCTGCCCGCGCCCGACGACCCGCTCGGCGCGGCGCTCCGGGAGCCCGGTACCCGGGTCGGCATGATCGCCATCGAACCGGCCACCCGGCGCCGTATCCGCCTCAACGGAACCTCGGTCCCCGAGGCCGACGGCGTACGGGTCGCTCTCGACCAGGTCATCGGCAACTGCCCCAAGTACCTCCAGAAACGCGAGTACGCCCTGCTCCCGCCGGACCGGGGCGGCCGCCGCACGGTGGTCCGCAAGGGGGAGGCGCTGACCACCGTCCAGCAGCTCACCCTCGCCACCTCCGACAGCTTCTTCATCGCCACCGCCTCCCCGGACGGCGACGCGGACGCCTCGCACCGGGGCGGCAACCCGGGCTTCTGCCAGGTGGTCTCGCCCACCCGGCTGCGCTGGCCCGACTACGCGGGCAATGCCATGTTCCTCACCCTCGGCAACCTCGAACTCCACCCACAGGCAGGCCTGTTGGTGCCCGACTGGGAGGCCGGCGACCTCCTCCAGCTCTCCGGCACCGCCCACACCGTCTGGGACGGAGCGGAGGCGGCCGCCGTACCGGGCGCGCAGCGCATCGTGGAGTTCCTGATCGAGGCCGTCCAGGAGACCCAGGACGCGGTACGGCTGCGCTGGAGCGATCCGGACTTCTCCCGGTTCAACCCGCCGGTGGCGCAGGGGTAGGGGGTGTCCGGCGGGCCCCGGCCTGGACGTAGACATGCCGAAGAGGGCGCGCAGTACGGGACCGTATCCGTACTCCGCGCCCTCGATCGGGGGTGGTGGAGAAGTGGTACTCGGGTATGACAGGGACCGCGGCGGCGGCGATCGGAGCCGGGTGAGGGCGTCTCCTTCAGGTCAGAAGACGGTCCCCGGTCCTTCACCACCGCACTGGCATCGCACAGCCGCCGCGGCCTCGTCGTCCTGCCCGCGCCGCGCGGCACCCCTCATCCGGGTGCGCGGTGCGGGCAGGGTTCCGGGGAGCCCTGGTGGTGGGCTCTAGTCCTCGCGCAGGGCGCGGACGGCCTCCTCGACGCGCTTGCCGTAGTCGGTGTCGGCGGCGTGGAAGTGGGCGAGGTTCTTCTCGATCACATCGTCGCGGGTGACCTGCGAGAGGCCTCCGGCGATGTTGGCGACCAGGCGGCCCTTCTCCTCCTCCGACATCAGCCGGAAGAGTTCGCCCGCCTGGAAGAAGTCGTCGTCCTTGGCGTGGGCGGGGGCCTCGTGCGTGCCCGTCCAGCCGTGGATCGCCAGCGGGGCGGCGAGCGCCGCGTCGGTCTGGGCCGGACCGGCGTACGAGTTGGGCTCGTAGTTCTTGTCGTGGCGCGAGCCGTAGCGGGTGGCGTGCAGCCCGTCCCGGCCGTAGTTGTCGGCCTCGGCCGCCTTGGGGGCGTTGACCGGCAGCTGGGTGTGGTTGACGCCCAGGCGGTAGCGGTGCGCGTCCGCGTAGGCGAACAGCCGGCCCTGGAGCATCTTGTCCGGGGACGGGCCGATGCCGGGCACGAAGTTGTTCGGCGAGAACGCGGCCTGCTCGACCTCGGCGAAGACGTTGTCCGGGTTCCGGTCCAGCACCAGCCGGCCGACCCGCTGGAGCGGGTAGTCGGCGTGCGGCCACACCTTGGTGAGGTCGAACGGGTTGAACCGGTACTCCGCGGCCTCGGCGGCCGGCATCACCTGGACGTGCAGCGTCCAGGACGGGTTGACGCCCCGCTCGATGGCCTGGAGCAGGTCCGTCTGGTGCGAGTTGGCGTCCTTGCCGACCAGCTCGGCGGCCTGCTCGGCGGAGAGGGAGCGCACCCCCTGGTTGGTCTTGAAGTGGTACTTGACGAAGAAGGCCTCGCCCTCGGCGTTCGTCCACTGGTAGGTGTGCGAGCCGTAACCGTTCATGTGGCGGTACGAGGCGGGGATGCCGCGGTCGCCCATCAGCCAGGTCACCTGGTGGGTCGCCTCGGGGGAGTGGCCCCAGAAGTCCCAGACGTTGTCCGGCTCCTGCTTGCCCGTGAACGGGTCGCGCTTCTGCGAGTGGATGAAGTCGGGGAACTTGATCGGGTCCTTGATGAAGAACACCGGGGTGTTGTTGCCGACCAGGTCGTAATTGCCCTCGTTCGTATAGAACTTGAGGGCGAAGCCACGCGGGTCACGGACCGCGTCCGCGCCGCCGAGCGAGTCGGCGACGGTCGAGAAGCGGATGAACGTCTCGGTGCGTTTGCCGATCTCGGAGAGGAAGTCGGCGCGGGTGAAGCCGGTGACGTCGTCGGTCACCTCGAAGTAGCCGTACGCGCCGGAGCCACGGGCGTGGACCACGCGCTCCGGGATGCGCTCACGGTTGAAGCGGGCGAGCTTCTCCAGAAGGTGCTGGTCCTGGAGGAGGATCGGTCCACCGACACCGGCGGTGGCGGAGTTCTGGTTGTCGGCGACCGGGGCGCCTGACTCGGTCGTGAGCACACGCTTAGCCATGTGGCGGGATGACCTTTCGTACGAGCTGCTGACGGCTTGAGGAGCGTAGGTTCGCCACAGAGAGAACGTCAACAGTTTGTTGAAAACGAAGTGTGTGGTTCCGGGCCGCGGCAGCGCCTGGGCGCGACAGGACAGGTGTCAGCGCCACCGCGGCCCGGAGATCAGGGGCTCCTTATGGAGCGGGGGTCAGGCTGGAGAGCCTGGGGGTCAGACCTGGGAGCCGGAGAGCCGCTCGACCGAGCGCAGCAGCGCCGAGTGGTCGAGGCCGCCGTCGCCCTGGGCGCGCAGCGAGGCGACCAGCTGGGCCACCACACCGCCGACGGGCAGAGCGGCGCCGACGTTGCGGGCGGCGTCCGTCACGATGCCCATGTCCTTGTGGTGCAGGTCGATCCGGAAGCCGGGGGCGAAGTCCCGCTTCAGGAAGTTGTCCTTCTTGCGGGTCAGCACGGTCGAGCCGGCCAGACCGCCGTTGAGGACGTCCAGCGCGGCGGCCAGGTCCACCCCGGACTTCTCCAGGAAGACCACGGCCTCGGCGCACGCCTGGATGTTGACCGCGACGATCAGCTGGTTGGCCGCCTTCACCGTCTGGCCGGAGCCGTGCGGGCCGCAGAGCACGATGGTCTTGCCGAGCGCCTCCAGGAGCGGCTTCGCGGCGTCGAAGTCCGCCTGCTCACCGCCGACCATGATGGAGAGCACGGCCTCGATGGCCCCGGCCTCGCCGCCGGAGACCGGCGCGTCCAGGACCCGGATGCCCTTCTCGGCCGCGTTCTTGGCGAGGTCCACGGAGGTCTGCGGGGTGATGGAGGACATGTCCACCAGCAGCGCGCCGCGCTTCGCGTTCTCCAGGATGCCCTCGGGGCCGTAGGCGATGGCCTCGACCTGCGGGGACGCGGGCACCATCGTGATGACGACATCCGCGTCCTTGACCGCGTCCGCGATCGAGGAGGCGCCGCTGCCGCCGGCCGCGACCAGCCGGTCGATCTTGTCCTGCTCCAGGGTGTATCCGGTGACGGCGTAACCGGCCTTGATCAGGTTCTCCGACATGGGGGAGCCCATGATGCCGAGACCGATCCAGGCGACCTTGGGGAGGTTGTTGCTCATGAGGGTGCCTTCCTGAAAAACGTGTGTACGTAAGGGGGTTGGACTCACCCCGCGGTGAACCCGGGCGGTCAGCCGGCGGCTCGGGCCGACGCCGGGAGCCAGTCGAAGGCCTCCGCGCTCGGCCGGTCGCCCGGCTTGTACTCCAGGCCGACCCAGCCCGCGTAACCGGCGTCCTTCAGCTCGTCGAGGAGCCGCTCCAGCGGGAGGGTGCCGGTGCCCGGCGCGCCACGGCCCGGGTTGTCGGCGATCTGGACGTGCCCGGTCTTCGCGGCGTACGCCTTGATGACCTGGCTCAGGTCCTCGCCGTTCATCGACAGGTGGTAAAGGTCCAGCAGGAACTTGGCGTTCCCGAGGCCCGTCGCCGCGTTGACCTTGTCGACGACCTCGATCGCGGCCGGTGCGCTCACCAGCGGATAGAGCGGCGACTCCGGCTTGTTGAGGGTCTCGACGAGGAGGATGGCCCCGACGCGGTCGGCCGCGCGGGCGGCCAGCACCAGGTTCTCCAGGGCGAGCGCGTCCTGCACCTGCGGGTCCACGCCCTCGACGCGGTTGCCGTACAGCGCGTTGAGCGCCGTGCAGCCGACCGAGGCGGCGAAGTCGGCCGCCACCTCGATGTTCTCCCGGAAGCGGTCCGACTCCGAGCCGGGCACGGAGAGCGCGCCGCGGTCGGGGCCGGGGAGCTGTCCGGCGTAGAAGTTCAGCCCCACCAGTTGGGTGCCGGCGTCGTCGAGCGCCTTCTTGAGGGCGTCGAGCTCAGCCCGGATGGGGGTCGGGGTCTCGATCCAGGGCCACCACAGCTCGACCGCCGTGAAGCCCGCCGCGGCGGCTGCCGCGGGACGCTCCAGGAGCGGGAGTTCCGTGAAGAGGATCGAAAGGTTCACATCGAAGCGCTGGTCCGGGTATCCCATGAGGGTTTCGGCGCTCCTTCCGTATTGCGGAAGTTAGTTTCTGCTCAACGGAAGATTGCCTGGGGGGTGGTGGGGCTGTCAAGGGGGTACGGCGAAATTCGCCGCGGCCGGCGGCGTACGCGATCGGTGGCGCGAGCGCCTTCGAACCCCTCCCGGCAGCCCTCCTGGGCATGCGAAAGCGGGGCGGGGGCCGCCGTCGACCCCCGCCCCGCCCGGTTCTCACGCCGTGCGTACCGCTCCCGGCCGGGAGCGCCCTAGCTGCCCGGCACCGTGTCCTCGAAGGTCTTCCCCGCACTGCGGTACGACCCGACCATCGCGTTCACCTGCGCCGGGGTGAGCACCTGGTCCTTCACATGCAGGACGTAGTCCACCTGCTGGTCGTAGGACCGGGGTGTGGTGCTCGGCTGCCCCTCCAGGTCGATCAGCCACTGGTTGAAGTTGATCGACATGGGCCGCTCCGGCAGGAAGGCCGCGCCGTGCGTCCCGAAGTGCTGGCCGTCGACGTAGTACGTGATCTGGTTGTTGTCGATGGTCACCACCAGGTCGTGCCAGCCCGCGTACGACGCCCGGACCTCGCTGTGCGCGTTGACCGCCTCCCACGGGTCCGGCCGGTAGGTCTCCCACGAGGTGGTGTAGAGGATGTTGGCCGGCTCGCCCCAGCCGCCGTTGGGGAGGTACTCGAAGTCGTACTCCGCGTAGTCGTCCGCCATCGGCGCCTTGAGGTCGTTGATCGTGAAGAACGTCTGCACGATCCGGTCGCCGTCCGGACCCGAGCGCGGCGCGTCGCTGAACTTCACCCGGGACGCGTACGTCCCGTTCTTGAACTTCATCGACTTCGTCAGGATCTCGGTGTGCTTGGTCGATCCCCCCGTCCCGGCGGTGGACGTCTCCAGGTTCATCACCGAGTTCCCGCTCTGCGAGGCGAAGGTGACGTTCTCGGCCGCCCAGGTCGCTCCCGGCACCCCCGGACCGCCGGAGTTGGACCGTACGGACCAGCCGTTCGCGCCGATCTTCGGGTCGGTGTGCGAGCTGTAGTTGAAGTCGTCGAACAGCCGTGCCCCGTCACCCGGCGGGTCGGTGGGCGGGTCCGTGGGGTCCGGCGGGTCGGTCGGCCCGTTCCCGGCGGGCGCCTGGCCCCAGACGAGCGAGCCGTTCACCTGGGCCGTCACCTTGGACCAGTCGCCGTACGTGGTCCGCTCCGGGCCGAAGGAGTAGTCGTCGGACTGGATCAGCGAGGCCCAGGACGCCTGGTGGAAGCGGAGCTGCATGTCCCCGGTGTCCGCCCCCGGCGCCAGTGAGCCCGCGCCCGGGGTGAAGCCGATCTCCAGGTAACGGTCGGCAGTGGCCGTCGGGCTGGCGAGCGTGCCGAAGGTGCCGGTGATGTTCGCGCACCCCTTCACCGCCCAGGAACAGGCGAACCGGTAGGCGGCGGAGGCCGAGTCGGCCTTGAAGTAGTACCGCACCTTGACACTGCTCAGCGGTACGGAGGTGGAGCCGGCGTTCCGCACCTTCAGCCACGGCTCGCTCTGGTCGGCGCTCGCACCGGACGCGCTCGTGCGGTACTGGACGACGATCCCGTCCGCCGCGGCGCTCGCCGAGGACGGCAGCGCGGCGAGCCCGGTGGCGGCCAGGGCCACGGCGGCGGCCGAGGCGGCGGCGGTGCGCAGCCTGGACCTCTGGTGCTTCCTGCGTGATGTGTTCACGGGTTCAGTTCCTCTCCGGAACGGTGGTGGGGGAGTGGTTACGAGTGGGGTCGCGCTGTTCCTGAGGACGGGGACGCGTACGCGGCCTCTTCGAGCGACCGTGCGTCCAGCGGGCGGTAGGGGACGCCCAAGGCGTCCAGCCGGGCGGTGTGGTGGCGCAGCCGCTCGACGAACCCCGGCCAGTCGCCGCGCCCGCCGGACCAGGAGCGGTCGGCCAGCGCGCACAGGCGCGGGTAGCTGAGGTACTCGATCTCCTCGGGCGTGCGGACGTACTCGGTCCACAGCTGGGCCTGCGTCCCGAGCACCCGGGCCCGCTCGGCCTCCGCCCACTCCTGCGGGGCGGGTTCGTAGCCGTGGACCGTGTGCAGGGTGACCGGGGCGCCGGGCTGCGCGACCGGTTCGGACGGGTCGCCGGACTGGGCGTAGTCCAGGTAGGTGGCCCGGTGGTGGGCGGCGATGACCTGGTGGCCGCGGCGCGCGGCGGCCAGCGCGTGGGATGGGTCGCGCCAGGTCATCACCGTGAATTCCAGAGGGAGTTCGGTGCCGGTCTCGGCCCAGCCGAGCGGGATCCGGCCCCGCTCCACGAGGAACGCGCCGATCCGGCCCATGAACCAGCCGTGCAGCGCCGCCGGGTCCGCGAGCCCCTCGGCCGCCGCGCGCTCCCGGGCGGCCGGGCTGTTCTCCCACTCGGTGGTCGGGCACTCCTCGCCCCCGATGTGGATGTACGGCGACGGGAATACGTCCATGACTTCCTCCAGCACCGCCCGGCAGAAGGCGAACACCTCCTCGTGCACCCCGAGGACCGTGTCGCACACTCCCCACCGGTCCCACACGTCCAGCCGGCGCTCCGGGCCGTTCCCCAGCTCCGGATAGGCGGCGAGCGCGGCCCGCACATGGCCGGGCATCTCGATCTCCGGCACGACGGTCACCCCGCGCTCCGCCGCGTACCGCACGAGCCCCCGCAACTCCGCCTTGGTGTAAGCCCCTTCGTGCGGTACGGCGTCGAAGTGCACCCCGTCCGGGCCGCTCGGCCCCCGCTGCGACCGGGCCCGCCGGGAGCCGACCGAGGTCAGCCGGGGGTAGGCGTCGACCGGCATCCGCCAGCCCTGGTCGTCGGTGAGGTGGAGGTGCAGGGTGTTCAGCTTGTGCAGCGCCAACAGGTCGACGTACCGGCGCAGATAGCCGATCGGCCGGAAGTGCCGCGCCACGTCCAGCATCGCCCCGCGCCAGGGCCGGTCCGGTACATCGGTGATCTCGACGCACGGCAGCTCCCAGGACCCGGTCGCCGTCGAACCGCCCGACAGGGCTTCGGCGGGGAGGAGTTGGCGTACCGTCTGCACGCCCCGGAGCAGCCCGGTCGGATGGGCGGCGCGCAGGAGGAGCGCCTGCGGTCCGACGGTGAGGCCGTACCCCTCCTCGCCGAGGCCGCCGAGCTGCTCGTCCAGCGCCAGCACGATCCGGCCCTCCGGTGACGGCTCCAGCGGCAGCCCGGCGGCCGGGCCGACCAGGGAGCGCAGCAGCGCGGCGGCCGGTTCGGCGCCCGGGAGGGCGCGGACGGTGGTGTCGCGGTCGAGGGTGAGCCGGCCGCCGAGTGAGGACATCCTGCTGGGCCGGGGGAGGAGGGCGAGGTCGGGGCGCGATGCAGGCACGGGGTCTCCGGATTCGGTTCGCGGGCTTACGGGGGTGGGCGCGGGTGGTCCCGGCCTCTCAGCCCTTGACGGCACCGGCGGCGAAGCCGGAGGTGACATGGCGCTGGAGCAGCAGGAAGATCACCAGGGCGGGCAGCGCGAAGAGCGTGGAGGCGGCCATCGTGGCGCCCCAGTCGGTGCCGAAGGTGTTCTGGAAGGACGACAGCCACACCGGCAGGGTCCGGTTGTCCTGCTGCTTGATGATCAGGAAGTTGGCGTAGGCGAACTCGTTCCACGCCGTGATGAAGCCGAACAGCGAGGTCGCCATCAGCCCCGGCGCCAGCAGCGGCATCGCCACCCGCCAGAACGCCCCGGTCCGTGTGCAGCCGTCGACCTGGGCCGCCTCCTCCAGCTCCGGCGGGATCGTCCCGATGAAGCCGCGCAGCACCACGATGGTGAACGGCAGCGTGATCATGAAGTAGATCAGCGTGAGCGTCGGCAGCCGGTCCAGCATGTCGGTGTCCCGGGAGATGATGTAGACCGGGATGATCAGCGACTCCCAGGGCGCCATCTGCGCGATGAAGACCATCAGCATGAACTGCCGCCGGCCCTTCCACCGCATCCGCGCCACGGCGAACGCCGCGCCCAGCGCCACCAGCAGAGCGAGCAGGACCGCGCCCAGCGTGACGAGGATGCTGTTGCGCCAGAACAGGGCGAACCCGTCGGCGTCCACGGCCCGTTGGAAGTGGGTGAGGGTCCAGGTGTGCGGGAAGAGCTGCGGGTCGGCCGACTGGATGTCCTTGGACGGCTTGAAGGCCGTGGAGATCATCCAGTACACGGGGAAGAGGCAGATGACGACGGTCACGGCGGCGGCGATGTTCAGGGGCAGGCGCCGCAGCCGGGGGCGTACGGGCACTACGGGTCGTACGGTACGGGTGCTCATCGGGTCTCGTCCTCCTGGCGGAACATCTGGCGGAAGTAGAGGACCAGCACCCCGGACATCAGGATCACGGTGATCATCGAGGCGGCCGAGCCCAGGTCGTACCGCTGGCTGGAGAGGGCCGTCTGCACCGCGTAGACCGGCAGGATCGTGGTGGCGTCGCCGGGGCCGCCCCGGGTCATCACCCAGATCTGGACGAACGCCTTGAACGTCCAGATCACCTCCAGCGAGAAGACCAGCAGGAAGATCGGCCGGAGCATCGGGAAGGTCACCGAGCGGAAGATGCGCCCCGCCCCCGCCCCGTCCAGCCGCGCCGACTCGTACAGCTCCAGCGGCACGGTGGTCAGCGCGGAGTACAGGGTGATCGCGGCGAACGGCACCGACTGCCAGACGATCAGCGTCACCAGGATGGCGAAGGCGGCCGTCCCGTTGGCGAACCACGGATAGCGCTCGAAGGAGTCGAGGCCGATCGAGGTCAGTGCCCAGTTGGCGATGCCGAACTCCGAGTGGAACAGCCACTGGAACACCGTGGTCGCCGCCACCACCGGCATCGCCCAGGCCAGCACCAGTGAGCAGAGCACCACGGTCCGCCCGACCCGCCGCAGCCGCTCCACCATCAGGGCGACCAGCGTGGCGATCACCATGATCAGGACGACGTTGACGGCCATGAAGAGGAAGGTGCGGCGGACCACCTCCCAGAACCGCGGGTCCGCCAGCAGCGTGCGGTAGTTCCGCAGCCCGACGAACTCGGCGTTCCCGCTGATCAGTTGGCGGAGCCGGAAGTCCTGGAAGGAGATCAGGACGGCCCGCACCAGCGGATAGACCAGCAGATAGAGCATGCCGCCGATGGCGGGGGCGATCAGCGCGTACGGCCAGAGGCCGTGCGCCCGGCCCGCCGGCTTTCTGCGGGCGGCGGGGTGCGGGGCCGGTCGCTGCCGGGGTGTGCGGGGTGCTGAGGTCGGTTCGACGGCGACCGGCACGGCACGCCTCCTTCCTGTGGCTGGCGATGTCCTGCCGGGTGATCGGGTGGGGCCGGGGTCAGGAACCGGCGTTCATGGCCCGGGTGATGTCCTGCGAGGCCTTCGCCGCCTCCTTGGCCGGATCACCCCCGGTGAGCACGGCCGTCATGTAGTCCTTGATCGGGTTCTCCGCCTCGACCGCCGCCCATCCCGGGGTGTTGGGCGTGGCATGGCCCTCGGCGGCGCCGACCGCCATCGCGGCGGCTCCCGGGTCACCGGCCACGGCGGAGGCGAGCGAGGTGCGGTTGGGTACGTAGCTCATGGCGACGGCGAGCTTCTTCTGCCAGGTGTCCCCGGTCAGCTCCTTGATGAAGGTGACCGCCTCGTCGGGGTGGGCCGCCGCTGCCGGGACGACGAGGTCGGAGCCGCCGGTGAAGACGGAGCCGGGGGTGTCCGCGGTCTTGCCCGGGATGGGGAAGAAGGCGAGCTTGCCTTTGAGTTCGGGGTTCTTCTCCACGATCACGTTGGCCCCGCCCGGGGTGGAGATGACCTGGGCCACCTTCCCCTGCGCCATCACCTCGGCCTGCGGCGGGTCGTCCTCGTCGGAGTCCTTGGGTCCCTTGCCGAGCGCCTGGAGCTGCTCGTAGAACGCCATGCCGCGCAGCGCCTCGGGGGTGTCCAGCGCGCCGGACCACTTGCCCCCGGACTCGGTGGCGAGGTCGCCGCCCTCGTCCCAGATGAAGCCGGCGAGCGCATACCACATCTGGCCGGGCAGGTAGATGCCCTGCGTACCGCCCTGGTTGAGCCGGGTGGTGGCGTCGACCCACTGGTCGCGGGTCTTGATCTCCTTCGCGTCGATGCCCGCCTTCTCGAAGAGGTCGGTGCGGTAGATGACCACCCGGTTGGCCGCGTAGTACGGGATGCCGTACTGCTTCCCCTCGTACGCCCCCGGCTCCGCGAGACCGCTCAGCCAGTCCGCGCCGTTCAACTCGTCCTTGCGGTCGCTGAGATCGAGCAGGCCGCCGCTCTCGGCGAACTGCGCCACCTGCGTGTTGCCCGCCTCGATGACGTCCGGGGCGTCGTTGCTGGCCAGAGCGGCGGTGATCTTCTGGCCGATGCCGTCCCACTCCTGGATCTGGATCTTCACGTCGATCTTCGGATGACGCTTCTCGAAGTCCGCGGTGAACTCCTTCTGGAACGTGTCCGAGACGCTGTCGCGCATCAGCCAGACGTCCACCGTCGTCCGTCCGTCCCCGCTCGCGGAGTCGGACGGGGAACTACAGGCACTGAGCGCGGCGGCCATGACGAGCACGGACCCACCGGCAAGCAAGCGGTACTTCACGGTTCACCTCGGAAAGCAGAAATGAGTCCGACCTGAGTCCGGCCCGACCACCTGACCACCTGACCACCTGACCAGTGATGTCCACTGGACAGCTCACCTCTCGATGGGGGTTGAAGGTGGCATAGACCAATGAGGCCGTCAACCCCCTGCGTACAAAGGCGATTTGGTGATCTGTGCGTAACACGTGCACCCTGACGGTCCGAGGTAAGCGCTACACTTCGCCTGACCAGCAGGCCAGTTGGGTCGACAGCTCGGTCAACTGGTAAGAGGGAAAGGCCCGTCGGGAAGGGGAGCGCATGGACGCGGATGTGCCGGGAACGGTGCTCAAACGGGAGCGGACGCGCGATGCCGTCCTGGAGCTGATCGAGTCGCGCAGCCCCGGCGACGCGATCCCCTCGGAGCGGGCCCTGTGCTCCCTGCTCGGCGTATCGCGGCCCACCGTGCGCGCGGCCGTCGACGAGCTGGTCGCCGCCGGGCTCCTGGTGCGGGAGCACGGCCGGGGTATGTTCGTCGCGCCCGCCAAGATCACCCAGGAGCTGGTGGCGGGGGACCGGTCGCTGACCGTGCCGCAGGCGGCGGGCGCCTGGTCGAGCCGGCTGCTGGAGTTCACCACCCTCCAGGCGGGGGCCCGGGTCGGCCGCAAGCTGCGGATGTCACCCGCCGCCGAGATCGTCTACGTGGCCCGGCTGCGGCTGGTCGACGGGGCGCCGATGGCCATCGAGCACCTGCACATCCGGGCCGAGCTGGTGCCCGGGCTCAGCGCGCAGGAGCTGGAGAGCGGCGACCTGTACGAGCATCTGCGCGCCACGCACGGGGTGCACGTCCACGAGGCGGTCCAGGCGATCGAGCCCACCGTCGTCACCCGCGCCGAGGCGAAGCTGCTCGATGTGCCCGAGCTCTCCCCGGCCCTGCTCTTCGAACGGCTGACCTCCGACACGTCCGGCCGCCCGGTGGAGTACGTCCACTCGCTCTACCGGGGCGACCGCTACCGCATCGTTTCCCGCCTTGCCCTCGGCCCGGCCGCCGAAGTCGCCCCGGACCGGGAGGGCCACCACCCGGGCATCCCGCCGGGCGACTTCGCGCACGGCGACGCGATCACGTCCTCGACCAGGGGGGACATCCAGACGGGGGCCTGAGCGGGGACCTCGTACGACGTTGCGCAGGACGCAACTACGGTTGCGCCTCTTGCTGTTGGAGTCGCGAGGGGCCAGGGTGGCGGGCACATCCGAAGCAGCCCAACTCCCCCCACGAGGTGCCTCGCATGAACGCCGTACCCAGCCCTGCCCTTGGGCGCCTGAGCCGTCGGAGCCTGCTGGCGGCCGCCCTGGTGGCGGCTCCCACCACACTCGCCGCCCCTACCGCGCTCGCAGCCCCGGTCCCCACCGCCACCCGCCCCCTCCTCCTCGGCACCTACACCTCCGCCGAGGGCGGCGGCACCGGCATCGGCACCGCCGCGTACGACACCGCCACCGGAGCGATCACCTCCGGACCCGTGATCACCGGCGTCGAGAACCCCTCCTACTTGGCCCTGCACCCCTCCGGCGCCACCGTCTACGCGGTCGCCGAGCAGGACGCGGGCGCGGTCACCGCCGTGGCGCTCGCGCCGGACGGGACGTACGAGGTGCTCGGCACCCGCCCCACCGGCGGCTCCGGCCCCACCCACCTCTCCGTCCACCCGTCCGGGCGCTGGCTGCTCAGCGCGAACTACACCTCCGGCAGCGTCACCGTGCACCCCATCGCGGCGGACGGCTCGCTCGGCGAGCGCACCGACCTGGTCACCCACAGCTCTCCGCCGCCCGGCCCCGGCCAGAACGGGCCGCACGCCCACCAGATCGTCACCTCGCCCGACGGCGGCCATGTCCTCGCCGTCGACCTCGGCACCGACGCGGTGTACACCTACCGCCTCGACGAGTCCGCCGGAACGCTCACCGAGGTCTCCCGGGCCGCCCTGGCACCCGGCTCCGGCCCCCGTCACCTCACCTTCCACCCCGGCGGGCGCTCCGCCTACCTGGCCTGCGAGCTGGACAACACCACGGTCGTCTGCGCGTACGACCCCGAATCCGGCACTCTCACCCCGGGCGCGGGCCAGTCCACCGGGTCGGAGACCGGCTACCCGGCCCAGCTGGTGGTGACCGGCGACGGCTCGTACGCGTACCTCGCCAACCGGGGCCCGAACAGCCTCGCCCGGTACGCGGTGGAGGACGGCGGGGCGGCCCTGCGGCTCCTTGACACCGTGCCCGCCGGCGGTGACTGGCCGCGCCAGCTGGCCCTCTCCCCGGACAGCTCGCTGCTCTTCGCCGCCAACCAGCGCTCCTCCACCGTCACCGCCTTCCGGATCGCCCCCGACGGCTCCCTGACCCCGGCGGGCGACCCGCTCCCGGCACCGGTCGCGGTCTGCGTCCTGCCGCTGGCGTGACGCAGTCCTGCCGCTGCCGTGACGGCCCGGGCGGGGCCCGTTCCAGCGGTTACAGTCGTGGCCGAGCCGCGCGCCCGCACCCGCGGCGAGGACATCAGGGAGGCACAGTGCGCTTGAGGGTGGAATTCACCACCGAGCCCTTCGATCTCGACGAGGCGCCCGCCCACGCGGTGGTGGCCCGCGAGGTCATCCAGAGCGCCGAACTCGACGCCGTGGACGTCGGACCGTTCGGCAACACGGCGGAAGGGGGCGCGGACGAGGTGCTCACCGCCGTGGACTCCCTGCTGCGCCGGACCCTGGCCTCGGGCGCCACCCGGGTCTCGCTCCAGGTCAACGTGATCGGGGAGGAGGTACGGTGACCGAATCCGCCGATCACGCTCCGGTCACCGTCGACCACCCCTTCGTATCGGCCGTCAAGCCGCTCGTCGACGCGATGGGCGCCGAGCTGCTCGGCCCCGAGCAGGCCCAGCCGGACGACGTGGTGCTCGCGTGGGAGGGCCGGGACGTCATAGCCGTACGGCTGCCCCAGCTCTCCGACTCGCTGGACCACATCCTCGCCGCGCTGGAGAGACGGCACGGGATGCCGCTCGCCGACCTGGACCGTAAGGCCAAGCAGTCGGTCGTCCGGACCTTGGAGGCACGCGGTGCCTTCTCCGTACGGCACGGGGTGGAGACCGTGGCCGGCGCCCTGGGCGTCTCCCGTTTCACCGTGTACAACTATCTGAACCGGGAACATTCGGCCAAGGGTGAGTAGTTGGCCGAACCCGCCGAACACCCAGGAAAGCCGCTGTCCGCATGCCGGGACGGCGGCTTTCTCCGTTCGCGAGATTTCAACAAAGTGTTGACGTCGTGTTGCGGAGGGCGTTAGCTATCCGCAGCCCGAACAACGCACAGCGAAAAACAGCCACGGAGGCTCCCGTGACTTCGAGCTCCACACCGGGCCTCACCCGGTTCAACACCCTGGCGGACGGCGAGGCCACCCCCGCACTGCACGAGGTCTGTGCCAGCGCGGCCTGGGGAGAGACCGTCCTCGCCGGCCGTCCGTACGCCACCGAGGAAGCCCTGCTCTCCGCGAGCGACGCCGCCATGGCCGAGCTCACCGCGGAGGACCTGGCCGAGGCGATGGCGGGCCACCCGCCGATCGGGCGCCCGAAGCCCGGCGATCCGACCTCCTCCCGCGAGCAGCGGGGGATGGCCGGCGCCTCCGAGGAGCTCAAGACCGAGATGCTCGAACTGAACCTGGCTTACCAGGAGCGGTTCGGACATGTCTTCCTGATCTGTGCCACCGGCGCCACCGGTGAGCAGATGCGCGACGCGGTGAAGTCCCGGATCGGGAACTCGCCGGAGCAGGAGCAGGAGATCGTGCGCACCGAACTGGGCAAGATCAACCGCATCCGGCTGACCCGTCTCGTACGGGAGACCCTCGCAGAGGAAGCTCCCGTGCAGGACTCTTGAGATCTAGGAGAGTGACGGTCTTGAGTACCGACACGACCGCATCGGTGTCCACGCACATCCTGGACACCTCCATCGGCCGCCCCGCCGCGTCCGTCACCGTCTCGCTCGCCGCCCGCAGCGGCAGCGGCTCGCCGTACGTGACGCTCGGAGCCTCCGCGACCGATGCGGACGGGCGCTGCAAGGACCTGCCGGCGCTGCCGGAAGGAACGACCCACGTACGCCTCGAATTCGACACCGAGACGTACTTTTCCAAGAAGCAAGCCGAGGCGCAGCAGGACGCCCCCCGCGTAAGGGACAGCGGCGCGTTCTTCCCGGAGGTGACCATCGCGTTCGCGGTCGTCCCGGGCGAGCACTATCACGTACCGCTGCTGCTCAACCCGTTCGGCTACTCCGTTTACCGAGGGAGCTAGCACCGACATGCCCACGATTCTCGGCCAGAACCAGTACGGCAAAGCAGAGAACCGCGTCGTAAAGATCACGCGGGACGGCGACACCCACCACATCAAGGACCTCAACGTCTCGGTCGCCCTCTCCGGCGACATGGACGATGTGCACTACTCCGGCTCCAACGCCAACGTCCTGCCGACCGACACCACCAAGAACACGGTGTACGCGTTCGCCAAGGAGCACGGGATCGAGTCCGCCGAGCAGTTCGGCATCCACCTCGCCCGGCACTTCGTCTCCTCGCAGGAGCCGATCCACCGCGCCCGGATCCGGATCGAGGAGTACGCCTGGGAGCGCATCGTGACCTCCGACGGCAACTCGAAGTTCATCGGCGCCGACGAGGTCAAGCACTCCTTCGCCCGCAAGGGCATGGAGACCCGCGTCTCCCAGATCACCTACGACGGTGAGAGGTGGGAGGTCATCTCGGGCCTCAAGGACCTGACGGTGATGAACTCGACCAACTCCGAGTTCTGGGGCTACGTCAAGGACAAGTACACGACGCTGAAGGAGGCGTACGACCGCATCCTGGCGACCGACGTCTCCGCGCGCTGGCGGTACAACTGGACCAGCGACGAGCAGCGTATGCCGAACTGGGAGAAGTCCTACGAGCAGGCGCGCAAGCACATGCTCCAGGCCTTCGCCGAGACGTACTCCCTCTCGCTCCAGCAGACCCTGTACCAGATGGGTTCGCGGATCATCAACAGCCGCAGCGAGATCGACGAGATCCGCTTCTCGCTGCCGAACAACCACCACTTCCTGGTGGACCTCGAACCGTTCGGCCTCAAGAACGACAACGAGGTCTACTTCGCGGCGGACCGTCCCTACGGTCTGATCGAGGCCACCGTGCTCCGGGACGGCGTCGAGCCGAAGGTCCCGGTCGACATGACCAACCTCTGACGCGGCACTGAACCCGCCCCCGCCTGCCCGCAGTCGGGCGGGGGCCGGTCATCCCGGAGGAAACACCCATGGCACAGCCTGCAACGGGGCCGGCCGAAGGCCCGAAACCCCTTATCGGCACGGCAGTTCACCCGTGCGACGAGAAGCTCCCTCCCGCCCGGCTCGTTCCGGCCGCGCTCCAGCACATCGCCGCCATGTACGCGGGCGTCGTCACCCCTCCGCTGATCATCGGCCAGGCCGTCGGCCTGGACACCGCCGGGATGACCCGGCTCATCGCCGCGAGCCTGCTGATCGCCGGACTCGCCACCATCGTGCAGACCATCGGCCTCGGCGCATTCGCCGGGAACCGGCTGCCGTTCGTCAACGCGGCCTCCTCCGCCGGTATCGCGCCGATGCTCGCCATCGCCGAGACCAGCGCGCCCGGACACCAACTCCCGGCGATCTACGGGGCGGTGCTCGTCGCCGGAGTCTTCTGCCTGACGGTCGGGCCGTTCTTCGGCCGACTGCTGCGCTTCTTCCCGCCCCTGGTCACCGGGGTGGTCATCACCCTCATCGGCGTCACCCTCATGCCCGTGCCGGTCGCCTGGGCGCAGGGCGGCGACGCCACCGCCGCCGACTTCGGCGCCATGAAGTACCTGGCGCTGGCCGCCTTCACGCTCGTCGTCATCCTGCTCATCCAGCGCTTCGGCCGGGGCTTCCTCAAGCAAGTCGCCCTGCTGGTCGGCATGTTCGTCGGCACACTGGCGGCGATCCCGTTCGGCCTCGCCGACTTCTCCGCGCTGAAGTCCGCACCGCTCGCCGCCCTGCCGACCCCCTTCGCCTTCGGGGCACCGGAGTTCCACCCCGCCGCGATCCTCTCCCTCTGCATCGTCATGCTCGTCCTGATGACGGAGTCCTCGGCCGGCATGCTGGCCCTCGGCGAGATCTGCGACCGCCGCACCGACGGCCGTACGATCACCCGGGGTCTGCGTACGGACGGCATCGCCACCCTCCTCGGCCCGGTCTTCGGCGGTTTCCCCACCAGCGCCTTCGCGCAGAACGTCGGCGTCGTCTCCCTGACCCGGGTACGCAGCCGGTACGTCGTCGCGGCGGCGGGCGGCGCCCTGCTGGTCCTCGGCGCCTTCCCGGTGCTCGGCGCGGTCGTCTCGCTCGTCCCGATGCCCGTCCTCGGCGGCGCCGGCATCGTCCTCTTCGGCTCCATCGCGGTCAGCGGCATCCGCACGCTCTCCGAGGCCGGGCTCGACGACAGCTCCAACATCATCCTGGTCGCGGTGGCGCTCGGCGCGGGCATCATCCCGCTCGCCGCGCCCACCTTCTACGCCGGATTCCCGGCCTGGGCGCAGACCGTCCTCGGCTCCGGGATCAGCGCGGGAGCACTGGTCGCGGTCGTGCTCAACCTGTTCTTCCACCATCTCGGCACCCACAGCCGCCCCGCTGTGGCACTCAAATCCTCCTAGGGTCCTGCCGTGCCCACATCGCCACAGAGAGAAGAAGGAAGCGCCATGGCAGCTTCGGCAGACCCTCAGCGCATCGTCATCGAGAACTGTTCGATCGCCACCGTCGACGCCCACGACACGGAGTACGCCTCCGGGTACATCGTCGTGGCGGACAACCGCATCGAGTCCGTCGGCGCCGGCAAGGCACCCGAGGGGCTCACGGGGGTCGTCCGGCGGATCGACGCCACCGGGCACCTCGCCACCCCCGGCCTGGTCAACACCCACCACCACTTCTACCAGTGGATCACCCGGGGCCTGGCCACCGACCACAACCTCTTCAACTGGCTGGTCGCCCTCTACCCGACCTGGGCGCGCATCGACGAGCCGATGGCCCGCGCCGCCGCGCAGGGCTCGCTCGCCATGATGGCCCGGGGCGGTGTCACCACCGCCATGGACCACCACTACGTCTTCCCGAAGGACTCCGGCGACCTCTCCGGTGCCATCATCGGGGCCGCCCGCGAGATGGGCGTACGGTTCACCCTGGCCCGCGGGTCCATGGACCGCAGCGAGAAGGACGGCGGCCTGCCCCCGGACTTCGCCGTCGAGACCCTCGAAGGCGCGCTCGCCGCCACCGAGGCCACCATCGACGCCCACCACGACGCCTCCTTCGACGCCATGACCCAGGTCGCCGTCGCGCCCTGCTCGCCGTTCTCGGTCTCCACCGAACTGATGCGCCAGGGCGCGGAGCTGGCCCGTCGCCGAGGCGTACGGCTGCACACCCACGGCTCGGAGACCGTCGAGGAGGAGCAGTTCTGCAAGGAACTGTTCGGGATGGGCCCGACCGACTACTTCGAGTCGACCGGCTGGCTCGGCAACGACGTGTGGATGGCGCACTGCGTCCACATGAACGACTCCGACATCGCCGCCTTCGCCCGTACGGGAACCGGCGTCGCCCACTGCCCGTCCTCCAACGCCCGCCTCGCCGCAGGGATCGCCCGGGTCCCCGACATGCTCGCCGCCGGCGTACCCGTAGGCCTCGGTGTGGACGGCACCGCCTCCAACGAGTCCGGCGAGCTCCACACCGAGCTGCGCAACGCGCTCCTCATCAACCGCCTCGGCGCCCACCGCGAGGCCGCCCTCAACGCCCGCCAGGCCCTGCGCCTCGGGACCTTCGGCGGAGCCCAAGTCCTGGGCCGCGCCGACCAGATCGGCTCCCTGGAGGCCGGCAAGCTCGCCGACCTCGTGCTCTGGAAGCTGGACACCCTGGCCCACTCCTCGATCGCCGACCCGGTGACCGCGCTCATCTTCGGCGCAGCCGCCCCGGTGACCCTCTCCCTCGTCGACGGCAAGCCGGTCGTCGAGGGCAACCACCTCACCACGGTGGACGAGGACGCCATCGCCCGCACCACCCGCGACGAGGCCCGCCGCCTCGCGCAGATCGCCGCCGGGGCCTGACCCCGGCGACACCCCCGAACCGCCGGAGAGCCACTGATCCCGGCGGAATCCCCGACCGGCCGGTCGAGGGGGACGGCCCGAGACCGGCCGCCGTGGGCCCGAGCGGGGTCCGCGGCAGCCGGTCCGGCGGACGCGCACCCGATGGCGGGCGCCCGCCGGACCGGTGATCAACGCTGCCCGCACGCACGCCTCCGCACCCCCCTCTGCACGACCTGCACCACCTGAGAGAGCCGCACGCACCACCGCACCACATACGCAGCACCTCCCTGACACCCGCGTCGCCGACGACGCGTAACCGACCGGAGGAACCGCCGTGGCCGCTGAGCCCAGGTTTCGCAAAGACGCAGATGCAGCCGCCCCCGACGTGACGGCCGACGCCGTCACACCAGCAGACGCAGAAGCAGCAGCGGACGGCCGGAAACATCCGGTCGACGAGACCCTCCCCCCGCTGAAGATGTTCACCAGCGGCCTCCAGCACGTGGCCGCCATGTACGCCGGGGTGGTGGCACCGCCCCTGATCGTGGGGCCGGCTGTCGGCCTCACCGCCAAGGAGACCGCCTTCCTGATGGGAGCGAGCCTCTTCACCGCGGGCATCGCCACCCTGCTCCAGACCATCGGCTTCTGGAAGGTCGGCGCCCGGCTGCCCTTCGTCAACGGCGTCTCGTTCGCCGGTGTGGCCCCGATGATCGCGATAGGCAAGGACCGGGGCCACGACGGCATAGCCGTGATCTTCGGTGCGATCATCGTCGCGAGCGTGCTGGGCTTCCTCCTGGCCCCGTACTTCTGCAAACTGGTCCGCTTCTTCCCACCGGTCGTCACCGGCACCGTCATCACCCTGATCGGTGTCTCGCTCCTGCCGGTCGCCTTCAACTGGTCCCAGGGCGGCAACGCGACGGCGGACGACTACGGTTCGATGACCAACATCACCATGGCCGCCGTGACCCTGGTCATCGTGCTGGCCCTGCGCAAGCTGCTGCGGGGCTTCCTCCAGCAGATCGCGATCCTGCTCGGCCTGGTCATCGGCACCCTGATCGCCATCCCCGCCGGCATCACCGACTTCAGCGCCATCAAGAACGCCGACGTGGTCGGCTTCCCGACGCCGTTCGCCTTCGGCGGCCCGCAGTTCGAGATCGCCGCCATCATCTCCATGTGCATCGTGATGCTGGTCTGCATGACCGAGTCCACGGCCGACATGCTGGCCCTCGGCAAGATCGTCGGCCGGCCGGCGGATGAGAAGATCATCGAAGGCGGCCTGCGCGCCGACACGCTCGGCAGCGCCATCAGCCCGGTCTTCAACGGCTTCATGTGCAGCGCCTTCGCCCAGAACGTCGGTCTCGTCGCCATGACGAAGATCCGCAGCCGCTTCGTCGTCGCGGCGGGCGGCGGCATCCTCATCGTGCTCGGCCTGGTCCCGGTCGCCGCCTCCGTCATCGCCCTCGTACCGCTGCCGGTGCTCGGCGGCGCGGGCATCGTTCTCTTCGGCACGGTGGCGGCCAGCGGCATCCAGACCCTGGCCACCGCCGCCATGGAGAAGGGCGAGAACGCGCTGATCGTGGCGGCGGCCCTCGGCATCGGCCTGATCCCGATCGCGGCGCCGCAGTTCTACCACGCCTTCCCGGAGAGCCTGCTGGTCGTCCTCGACTCGGGCATCTCCACCGGCTGCGTCGTGGCCATCGTGCTGAACCTCGCCTTCAACCACTTCGGCCGCAAGCCGGACGGGGTGGACGAGGAGGCCGAGAACGGCGAACACGTGGTCCCGGCGGCGGCCGGGGTGGGCGTCCACTGACGCATCCGCCGTACGCAGCCCGGTGAAGCCCCGTGCGCCCGCACGGGGCTTCGGCCGTTCATGCCGGGGGCCGGGGGCCGGGGGCCGGGGCCGTGGAGCGGACGGGCGCCCGGCGGTTGTAGCGTCAGGGGTATGGAAGATCAGTCAGTTGTGGATGTCGGCGATGTGCGCCTCGCGTACCGGACCTGGGGCGATCCGTTCGGCTCGCCCGTCGTGCTGCTGCACGGCCTCGGCGGTTCCGCCGCGGACTGGGAGGCGGCCGGCCCCCTGCTGGGCCAGGAGTGGCGGGTCTTCGCCCTGGACCTGCGCGGCCACGGCGAGAGCGACTGGCCCGACGAGTACGACCTGGAGCTGATGGCCGAGGACGTCGTCGGCTTCCTCGACGAGCTGGAGCTGAACCGGGTGGGCCTGGTCGGCCACGGCATGGGCGGCGTCGTCGCGCGGCTGGTGGCCCACGAGCACTCCGACCGGGTGGAGCGGCTGGTGCTGATCGAGACCCCGGCCCCGTTCCCCGGCGACCCGGGCCCGGCCGGACGCCCCGAGGGCCCGGTGGACTACGACGAGAACGCGGTGCCCGCCGTACGCGACCAGCTCGCCGATCCGGGCCCGGACGCGGTCGAGGGGCTCGGCGAGATCGTCGCCCCCACGATGATCATCACCGGCGGCCCGGAGAGCCGGATGCCGCAGGACCGCCAGGCCGACATGGCCTCCCTGATCCCGGACTGCCGGCTGATCACGGTGCCCGGCGGCCACCGCATGCACGAGACCCGGGCCGACCAGGTGGCCGCGCACATCACGGAGTTCTTCACCAGCTGAGGGGCGCCCCCGGTCGCGCGCGGCGGTCAGGCGTGGAGGATGTCGCGGACGAGTTCGGGCGTCCACTCGACGTACTCGACCTCCGCCCCGTCCGCGTGGCGGGCGTAGAGGAACCGCCCCGTCGGGCCGCCGGTCGCGGGGGTGGTGATGGTGGCCCCTGCGGACGCCAGCGTGGCCTGGAGGGCGTCGAGGTCGTCGACGACGACGGTGGCCGAGGCGTGGGCGTACCGCGCGCGGTCGTCGGCCGGTCCCGCGATGACCAGGAAGTTCCCGATGGCGGCGAGGGCGACCTCGTGGAACGCCAGCCGGAGGTGGGGCTGCTCGCCGGTGAGCTCCTCCAGCAGCGGGAGGGCCTGGTCGAGGTCGTCGGTCCAGAGGCGTGCGTAGGTCCTGTGGATGGTCATGGCTGCGCTCCCGTGGTCGCGTGCGGATACCGGAGACCGTAGGTGAGCAGGCTTTGACGTGGAAGAACGCACTTTTTGGTGCGCGAGGCACCGGAAGGGAACCGTGTGGCGCGCCGGGCGTTCCCAGCCCCCCGGCCGCCGGTCCCCCCCTGGGGTCGCCGTCACCCCCCCCGGCCGCCCTGGTCACCCCCCCGGCCGCCCTGGTCAGCCCCCCGGCCGCCTGGTCAGCCCCCCGGCCGCCTGGTCAGCCTCCCGGCCGCCAGTCCGGCCGGCGGCCGCTGAGGCCGATCACCCGGTCCAGCAGCGGGGCGTCGTCCCGCACCGGGACCGGCGGGCCGAAGATGCCACCGCGGTCCGGGTCGTCGTCGACCGGGGCCAGCAGGGCCGCGCAGGCACGCAGCTCGGCCTCCCCGGCCTCGTACGGCTGCCCCGTGGCCCGGGCCAGGTCCCAGCCGTGGACGAGGAGTTCGTCCAGCGCGACGGCCCCCGCCACCTCGCCGGGCAGCTCCACGCCGCCCGCCCGGGTCATGCCCGTCCAGGCGGCGGGGGAGCGCCAGGCCGCCGCCACCTGCTCCAGCCGCCGGGGCAGCACATCGCGCCACGCGTCGTCGAGCACGGGCAGGGCGGCGTCCGGCGCGACGGCCGTGCTCGCCCCGAGATCCTTGCGGGCCGCGTCACGGAAGGCGGCGGCCAGCCCGCTCAGGTGGGCCAGCAGCTCCCGTACGGAGTAGTCCGGGCAGGGGGTGGGGCCGCCCAGCCGGTCGTCGCCGATCGCGTCGAGCAGGCCGGTGATACGCCGCGCGGCCGGCTCCAGGTCGAGGGCGGGAGCGGGGGCGGAGGCAGGCGTGCTGTCGGAGTTCATACAGGGCAGACCGTGCGACGGCCGAGAAGTCATCGGCCGGGCACGACACCAGCTCCGCCCGGTCCGGGCGCGGCGCACACCGCCACATAGCGGAAGGTTCCTCGCCGTCCTCTTGTCGGCAACCCCCGCGCCATGTCATACAGGTCTGGACCATTGCTGTCCGGATGGAAGGCACCACCGTGCAACGCCCCCACATATCTGCCGCGTTGGCCTGTTCCGCCCTGCTCCTCGCCCCCCTCCTCTCTGCCTGCGGCTCCACCGCCGAAGCCGACACGCAGCCGCCCGCCGTCCCCGCCGGGGTGACCGCACAGGCCAGCAGCTCCACCTCGGTGCACGTCATGTGGGAGCCCGCCTCCGACAACAAGAGGGTCGCGGGTTACGAGGTCTACCGAGGGAAGGCCAAGGTCAAGAGCGTCCCGGCGGCCAAGACCATGATCGACGTCGGCGGGCTGACGGCCTCCACGGACTACACCTTCACCGTCCGGTCCAAGGACGCCGCCGGGAACCTCTCCGCCCCCAGCAAGGCCATCCCCGTCACCACCCAGGCCACCCCGCCCAAGGACGACACGCCCCCCACCGCCCCGGCGAAGCTGTCAGGCGGCGCCGAGGGAAGCCGGGCCGCCACCCTCGCCTGGGGCGCGTCCAAGGACGACGTCGGGGTCACCTCGTACGACATCTACCAGGAGGGCTCCCGGATCCACAGCGTCCCGGCCTCCGAGACGAAGGCGAAGCTCACGGGCCTGCGCCCGGGAACCGTCTACACCTTCACCGTCCGGGCCCGCGACGCCTCCGACAAGTCCTCGCCGGACAGCAACGCGCTCGACCTCACCACCGCCTCCGCCCCCGGCGCCCCCGCGAGCACCGCACCCACCGGACTGCGCACCGAGATCGGCAAGGAGGGCGCGGAGTTCACCGTCGACCTGTCCTGGGACCAGCCCGACACGGGCGGAGTCATCCCCGCCTACCAGCTCTACCTGAACGGCAAGCTGACCACCACGATCGTCTGGGGCGGTACGCCCCCGAAGGGCCGGGCCACCTACCGGCTGAACCTCGCCGACCCGGCGGGCACCCGCTACTCCGTGAAGCTGAGGGCCAAGCTGCCGGACGGCAAGTGGGGTGACTTCTCGGCCCAGCCCACGATCGTCCTGGCGGACTGACGCCCCTGGGGTGCCGGACGCCCCCAGGCATCCGCCTCCCAGGTGTGCGGCCCCTCGCCCCTTATGATCCATTGATCCCGAAATGGACCGAGGGGGTCGAGGGGACCGAAGGGGCTGCACCATGAATCCGGGAGAAGACCCGAGCGCACGCGCCGACGTGGAGGAGCGGCCCCCGGACGGGAAGAAGTTCACCTTCCCCAGCGCCCTCACCATCCTCGCGGCCGTCACCCTGGCCGTCTGGGCGCTGGCCTTCCTCGTCCCGCCCGGGGCCTACGACCGCGACGCGGACGGCGCCCCGGTCCAGGGCACGTACCACCGCGTCGACTCCGACCAGAGCTTCGTCGACCGCCTGAACGACCTCTTCCTCTCCCCGGTCAACGGCCTCTACGGGATCCAGGACGCGGAGACGGGCGAGGTCGGCCCGGATCTGGCCGGCGAACTGTACGGCAGCGCGGGCGTGTTCCTCTTCGTGCTCGCCATCGGCGCGTTCATCACGGTGGTGTTCGCCACCGGAGCCCTGGACCGGGGCATCGGCCGCCTCGCCCACCGCCTGCGCGACCGCGGAGCGCTGCTCATCGCGGGCGTGATGCTGGTCTTCTCCCTCCTCGGTACGGTCGAGGGCTTCGCGGAGGAGACGCTCGGCTTCTACGGCCTGATCATCCCGCTGATGCTGGCCCTCGGCTACGACCGGATGGTGGCCACCGGCACGATCATCCTCGGCGCGGGCATCGGCGTGCTCTGCTCCACGGTCAACCCCTTCGCCACGGGAGTCGCCTCCTCCGCAGCGGACATCTCGCTCGGCGACGGCATCGTGCTGCGCGGGATCATGTGGGTGGTCCTCACGGCGGTGACGATCACCTACGTCATCCGCTACGCGAACCGGGTCCGCCGGAACCCCGACCGCTCCCTCTCCGGCTTCCTCCCCGGCGACCGCGACCACAACGCGGCGGACGCGCCGGAACCCCCGGAGCTGACCCGCCTCCACCAGGCCGTCCTCATCCTGGTCACCCTGGTCTTCGCCTTCATGATCTTCTCGGTCGTCCCCTGGGCCGGCGCCCTCACGGGCGACGCCGACGCCACCCCGTACGGCTTCGAACTCGGCTGGTCCTTCCCGCAGCTGGCCGCCCTCTTCCTGGTCGCGGCGGTCCTGGTCGGCGTCGTCGCCCGCTTCGGCGAACAGCGGCTCAGCGCCACGATCATCCAGGGCGCGGCCGACTTCATCTCTCCCGCGCTGGTCATCGTGCTCGCGCGCGGCGTCACCGTCATCATGAACAACGCGCAGATCACGGACACCGTGCTGCACTCCATCGAGGGCGTGGTCTCGGGAACGTCGTCGGCGCTCTTCGCCGTCATCGTCTTCCTCGTCAACCTCCCCCTGGCCTTCCTCATCCCCTCCACCTCCGGCCACGCGACGCTCGCGATGCCGATCCTGGCGCCGCTGGCCGACTTCGCGGGCGTCTCCCGCGCGGTGGTCGTCACCGCCTGGCAGTCGGCGAGCGGCTGGATGAACCTCTGGGTCCCGACGACCGCCGTCACCATCGGCGGCGTGGCACTGGCGAAGGTCGGCTACGACAAGTACCTGCGGTTCGTCTGGCCGCTGCTGGCGATCCTGGCGGTGCTCATCTGCGGGTTCGTGGCACTGGGGGCGGTGTGGACGTGACGGGGCTTGGGCGGGCCGGTGCGATGGGTCGGCGCAGGGCCCAGCGATGACTGTCTCAGGCCAGGAACTGGCTGTTTCCCGCCATTCACCTGGCTCTTCACAACAAATACATATCGCGTGGTTCATCCATGGCGTGTCGGTAGTTGCAGACTGATAAGTACATACCTCCAGGGGGGACCTGTGAGCGTGGATGCCCCTGTGCGCCGTGCTCAGGAGGTACTCGCCCCATGCCCCGACCGCTCCGTTCCGTGCCCTCGGCCGCCCATGACCCCGGTCTCGACAGGCTGAAAGCCGTACTGGACGGCTGGCGGGCCTCGCTGCTGGACATGGGCGGCCGCAACCGCCTGCTGAACTTCCGCCACACCCGTACGTCGACGCTGGAGATCACCTCTCCCGGGGCCGGGCCCCTGCTGGCCGAGCTTGCCAAGGGCTGGGAGTTCGACCCGGTGGTGGAGGCCCTGGAAGGCGAGGAGGGCAGGGCGGTGCCCGCGCCTCGCGGACGCCCGGGACTGGAGACCCAGAAGACCACCCAAGCGGGACTGGACCGCGCCCTCTACCAGCTCCGCCAGAAGTCCGGGCAGATGTTCAACGACTACGGCCTGTGGGTCCTCTGGCTGGGCGTCGGCATGCTCGACTGGCGCGAGGAAGGGGCACACGAGACCAGTTCGGCGCCGCTGCTCCTCGTCCCGGTGGAGCTGCGGAAGGAGGGCGGCCGCCGCTACCGCCTCCACTTGGCGGACAGCCAGGACCGCGTGCACAACCCCGCTCTCGCCGTGAAGGCGGAACGTCTGGGAGCCGACTGGGCCCAGGTCACCGGCACCGACGCCGGCGACCTGCCGGCGTTGATGGCGGCCGCCCGCACCGTCGCGGCCGGACAGCGGGGCTGGACGGTCGACGACCGCGTCGTGCTGGGTCTGTTCGCCTCGCACCGGGAGGCCATGTACAAGGACCTGGAGCAGAACGAGGACCGGATCCTCGCCCACCCCCTGGTGCGCGCGGTCGCCCTGGGGCCGGACGCGGGTCTGCCGGACGACCTCATCGGGTTCGAGCCCCCGGAGCTGGACCGGATCGACGAGATCCAGCTGCCCGAGCGGACGCCGCTGGTGCTGGACGCGGACGCCTCCCAACGCCAGTGCATCGCGGCGGCTCTGGAACACCGGTCCTTCGTGATGAGCGGTCCGCCCGGCACCGGCAAGAGCCAGACCATCACCAACCTGATCGCCGCCCTGATGCACGCCGGCCGCAGTGTGCTGTTCGTCAGCGAGAAGGCGGCGGCGCTCGACGTCGTGCGCAACCGGCTGCGCGGTGTGGGGCTCGGCGACTTCGTGCTGGCCCTGCACAGCGGTGATACGAGCAAGAAGGCGGTCGCCACCGAGCTGGCCCGGGTCCTGACCACCGAGGTCCGGGTCAACGGAGCCGCCGAACACGAACGCGAGCGGGCCCGGCTCCTGCGGGAGGAACTCTCCGCCTACGCGGCGGGCATGAACCAGGTCAGGGAGCCCCTCGGGCGGACCCTGCACGACGTCCTCGGGCGCCTGGTCCAGCTGGAGCAGGCGGGGACACCGCACCTGCCCCTGTCCGCGGAGAACGCGAAGACCGTCCGGACCCTGAGCGCCGGAGCCCTGCAAGATCTTTCCGCGGCGGCCAAAGCCGTCAGCCGGGCGTGGCGCCCCGTCGCGGAGGGAGACGCCTTTCCCTGGCGTGGGCTTGAGGGAGCCTCCGCACACCAGGCCGCCACCGAGGCGTCCGACGCCCTCGGTGCCCTGCGCACGGCGACCGCCCGCCGCCCGTTCGCCGGTACCCAGGGTGAGCCCCGGTCCGTCCGAGAGCTTCAGCAGACCGTACGCTCCCTGCGCGTCGGGCTGCCCGACGGCATCGGCTCGGGCGACGCACCGCTCCAGGAAGACGCCTCCGGTCAACTGGCGCAACTCGCCGACCTGTTCGGGATGCCCAAGCCGGACGACGGTGAGGCGGCCGCCGCCCTGTGCGCACTCGCCGACCTCACGACGGCCGAGAACCGCCCGCCGGCCGACTGGTTCGACGACGAGAACCTCGGTGCGGCGCATCGGGCCGCGCAGGCGCTGCGGGAAGCCCTGACCGCGGAGGCCGAAGCACGTGCGGCGGCCGAGGACGTGTTCGGCGAGCAGGCCGTCGACCTGGCGGACCTGCCCGGTCTCGTCGCCCGATTCGAGGGGCAGCACGCCAAGCTGATGGCCCGCTTCTCGGCCCAGTACAAGGCCGACCGTACGACCGTCGCGGACCTCACTCATGACGGTGCCTGGACCAAGTCCCTCGTCGGGCGTCTGAACGACGCCCTTCAGTGGCAACGGGCCGCAACCGAGGTGCGCCGCCTCTCCGGAGAGCACGCCGTGCTGCTCGGCCGGTACACGCCCCGCACCCAGGATGACGTACCCGCCCTCACCGACGCGCTCGCGACCGCCGACCGCGTCACCGAACTGGCCGGTGAGGCGGGTCGGCGCGATCTGCTGGCCGACCAGCTCGCCGACGGTGTCGACACCGACCGCCTCCCCACCCTGCTGGCGGAGAACGCTCGACGCGCCCTAGGCGACTGGTGTGCCGTCGCCGAGCGCCGGGCCGAGCGCTGGTCGGCATCCGTGACGGCGCTGCTCGGCCTCTTCGGCGTGGACCGCCGGGTGCAGCTCTCCCCGCTGCTGCTGGGCCCTCTCGACCAGGCGGGCCAGGCCGTCGAAGCGCTGCTCGCCGACCCGCACGGGCCGGAGGAGTGGCACGCGTACCGGGACGGCATCGCTGTCCTCGCCCGCCAGGGCGCCGACGCACTCGTGGCGGGCGCGGCCGAGCGCGGCATCGAACCGCAGCGGTTGCCGGAGATCGTCGAAAGGGCCGTGCTCGCGTCCTGGGCGGACGGCATCCTCGCCACGGACGCACGGCTGCGTACGACCCGTTCGGACGACCTCGATGCCAGGGTGGCCGACTACCGGGAAGCCGACCGCCGCCTCATCGCCGCCGCGGGCGCTGCCGTGATCGAGGCCTGCAACAAGCGGCGGCCCCGGAGCTTCGGCGGCGGAGGCGCCGCGGTGATCACCCGGGAGGCGGAGAAGAAGACCCGGCACATGCCCGTCAGGGAACTGCTCGGCCGCACCCGTGAAGTCGTGCAATCCGTCAAACCGTGCTTCATGATGAGCCCCTTGACGGTCAGTCAGATGCTGCCTGCGGACTACCACTTCGACGTCGTCGTGTTCGACGAGGCCTCACAGGTCCGGCCCAGTGACGCGATCAACTGCATCTACCGGGGCCAGACACTGATCGTCGCGGGCGACGACAAGCAGCTTCCGCCCACCTCGTTCTTCGATTCCGCGGGGGAGGAGGAGTCCGACGAGTACGAGGCGGACGTCCCCGACTCGTTCGAGTCGCTGCTGCACGCCTGCAAGGCGGGCGCCATGCGGGAGCTGCCGCTGCGCTGGCACTACCGGAGCCGGCACGAGGATCTGATCACCTTCAGCAACCGGTCGTTCTACCGGAACTCGATGGTGACCTTCCCCGGGGCGCTCGACGAGGGCAACGACGTGGGCGTCGCCTTCCTGCAGACCGACGGCGCCTACGACCGCGGCGGCCGCCGGGACAACCGGGTGGAGGCGGAGTACGTCGCCGCCCGGGTGCTCCACCACTTCGACACCCGCCCCGGCCGCTCCCTCGGCGTGGTGGCTCTCTCCCAGGCACAGGCCTCGGCCATCGACCTCGCCGTGCAGCAGGCCCGGCTGGCCCGGCCCGACCTCGACCACTGCTTCACCGAGGACCGCCTCGACGGCTTCTTCGTCAAGAACCTCGAATCGGTGCAGGGCGACGAACGCGACGTCATGATCATGTCCGTCGGGTACGGCCCCGACGAGCACGGCAAGCTCGGACTCAACTTCGGCCCCATCAACAAGAACGGCGGCTGGCGGCGACTGAACGTGGCGGTCACCCGCGCCCGGTACCGGATGGAGGTCGTCGCCTCGTTCCGGGGCACGAGCCTGCCCGACAGCCCCAACGAGAGCGTCCAGCACCTGAAGCGCTATCTGGAGTACGCGGAGAACGGGCCTGCCGTTCTGGCCCGTGACGTCGTCCAGTCGGACGCGGAGCCGGACAGCCCCTTCGAGGAGTCGGTGCTCGCGGTCCTGGAAGGGTGGGGCTACACGGTGCAGCCCCAGGTCGGCGTCGCCGGCTATCGCATCGACCTGGGGCTGCGCCATCCGCAGCACCCGGGCGCGTACGCACTGGGGATCGAGTGCGACGGTGCGATGTACCACTCCTCCAAGGCGGCCCGGGACCGTGACCGGCTGCGGGAACAAGTGCTGAACGGGCTCGGGTGGCGCCTCTACCGGATCTGGGGCACCGACTGGTACCGGGGGCGCGCGGCAGCCGAACTGCGGCTGAGGGAAGCGGTCGAGCAGGCCATCGCCCAGGGCCCGCTGACAGCGGCGGCCGCCCGGCCTCCGGCTCACGTCGACCCGGCCGCCGAGCCGTCCCCCGTCGCCGCATCACCTGTCGGCCCCACCGAACCGTTCGACCGCGTGGAACGCTCCGGCGCCGTCCCCGGCGACCCGGCCGCTGTGCGTGTGCCGGCACAGGCAGCGGCACCCGCCGAGATCACGTACGAAAGAGTG
Organism: Streptomyces cyaneofuscatus; assembly: GCF_000718135.1. Taxonomy (GTDB): domain Bacteria; phylum Actinomycetota; class Actinomycetes; order Streptomycetales; family Streptomycetaceae; genus Streptomyces; species Streptomyces cyaneofuscatus. The sequence continues at coordinate 259,516 of NZ_JOEM01000002.1, forward strand.
CCGGTCGACAGGGCGCCGCGCCGCGAGTGGAGCGCTCCCTACCAGGCCTGCCGGATCACGGTCGATTCCCCTCATGAACTGCACACGCCGGAGGCCAGGAGGGAGCTGAGGAGCGCCCTCACCCAGATCGTCGCCGTCGAGGGGCCTGTCCACGAGGACCTGCTGGTGCAGCGGGCCCGTGAGGCATGGGGCGTCGCCCGGGCCGGGAACCGCATTCGCGACAACGTGCGCACCGCAGCACAGGAACTCGTCCGCTCGCGAAGCCTTGCCTGTGACGACGGCTTCTACCGGGCCGCCGGGCACACCCCTGCCACGGCACGCACGCCGCAAGCCGGAGAGACCGCGCGCAAGGTCACGCTCATCGCCCCCGCCGAGCGCCGGCTCGCCCTGACCGAGCTGGCAGCCGAATGCCCTGGGATGTCACAGGACGAACTGATCAGGCAAGCCTGCGAGTTCTTCGGATGGCGCAGGACGGGGGCCGACATCCGGACCGCCCTGGAGAGCGACATCACGGAGCTGTACCGACAGGGTCGATTCCAGGGCGGGCCTGACCGCATCAGCGCTGTGCGCGGAGACACCCCGAGCGGGTGAGGGAGACGGGCGGGCGCCGCCGGCGGTGGCGATGTCCGGGGCGGCCCGGGCCGCCCCGGTCCGGCCCGTCACAGCCATACGCGATCACCGGACGTGCCGGAGGTGAGCAGAGGGCGCGTGGTGGCAGTACGGCGGGGGCGCTGTGCCCGCCGTCGCGGCGGTCCGCGCACGGTTCGCCGAGGCTTCCGTTCCGGCGAGTCCGGCTGCCAGTGAGATGCCGATGACGAAGAGGCTCATCAGAGGAACACCGATCCTGACCATGCCCCGCGCGTGGACCCACCGGTGGTAAGGGCGCATCCATCCGGCCAGGGCCAGCACCACGGCCGCGAGCTCGAGCGCGAGGCCGACCGGCTTGAGGGAGGCCGCGTAGCTCGAGCACGCCGAGACATGGATGGTGTCGGAGGGAACGCCGAAGCCGGCTTGGAGGTACATCGTGTGCAGCAGTCCGCCGGACCAGGGCAGGGTCAGGGCGAGTGCGGGAACGAGGGCCGGTACGGCCCAGTTGGCGTTCCTGCTGAACCAGGAGTGGACGAGGGCGTACCCGAGTCCGTACAGGACGAAAGCGAGAGCGCTCCAGCCGCCCACCGCGTACGCGCGGATGCGTGGGGCTTGCCCGGGAGGCCCTGGCGCTGCCGGAGCGAGCACCAGACCGGGAGCCGCGCAGCCGACGACGGATGCCGTGCCCCAGGCGACGACGACGATCGGCGGCTGGTCCTGCTGCCGGTCGCTGGGCTGACGACCGGTGAGCTGACGGCCTACAGGGCGGATCAGCCCGCACACGATGATACGGAAGGGCGGCCGGGCTGCTTGAGGATACGGACCTCTCCAGGAGTTGTGCCGCGAGCCCCTTCTCGTCATGACGGTCCATGACCGCGATGAGCACCTCGATCCGGCGGTTGAACGGCTCGACCGGCAGGGCGGCCGTCTCCGCCGGCTCGCCGGAAGCGTCCGGTGCGCCGGAACTCGCCCCGTCACGAGGAGGGGGAACAGTTCGCCCCACCGGTCGTCGGATGCTCGGCCGTTGTCGTCGCCACACGCTCCGTGCGCTCCCCTTCTGCACCCGTCCCGGCCAGGCCGACCGAGGGAACCCTCTCGTATCACGTGGGGGCCGGGATAAAGGGCCGTTGTCCCGGTGGGATTCTTGCGGCGCCCGTACGCCCTCCGCGAGGCTGTCGCCATGACCGTCGACGAGGCATGGGACCGCATCGAGGACTGGCTCCGCGCCAACGCCCCCGCCACCCAAGCGGAGCTCCCGCCTCCGGCCGGCGCCGACGACATCCGGGCGGCACAGGACGCGATCGGCTGCGCGTTCCCGCCCGAACTGACGGCCTCGCTGGCGCGGCACGACGGGTCAGGAGCGTTCGTCCTCCCGCCCCTTCACCGGCTCCATGGCACCCGCCTGATCGTGACGGAGTACCGCGCGTACCGGCGGGCGGAGCAGGCGCGGAGCCCGGAAGAGCCCACCTGGTGGGACGCGCGCTGGATTCCCCTCGCCGACGACGGATGCGGGAACAGCCTCTTCCTCAGCCAGACGCCCGGGCCTCCTTTCGGCCGGATCGGGGACCACGCGAAGGACGGCGGCGGATCGTTCCCCGAGGACGGGACGCCGACGTCGCTCGGGGCGTTCCTGGAGTCGACGGCCCAGGGGCTCCAGGACGGCCTCTGGGGTGCGTACGAGCCGTACGTCGACGAGGACGGGTTCCTGGAGTGGCGCGAGCCGGACGCGGACCTCGTCCTGGCCTGGGACATGCGGGAGATGAACCGGCGCTACGGGTTCGGGTGAGGGGCCTCACTCCCCTCTTCCGTAACTGGAACCCCAACTGCTTCTTACATCAATGCCCTTGTGAGCCATCTGCGCGTGCTGGAGCATCGGTTGCCGGGCCGGGGCAGCAGCGCGCATCTGCGGGGCTGTTGATGCTGCCGCCCCCGGGGCGCAGGACATCCGTGATCCGCGGGCATGGCTGGCGGTGGTCGTGTCGCGGGTCGCGTGCGACTGGCACCGGGGCCGGGCCCATGACGAGGCACTGCGTGAACGGCTGGTGAGCCGGTGGGCGCGTCGCCCGCCTGAGATCTCCGAGGAGCACCGGGTGTGGGCCATCGCGGTGGCCGGAGAACTGGACTCCCTGTCCCTTCTCCAGCGGCAGATGGTCTCGCTCCGCTTCTACGCCGACCTTCCGGTGAGCACCATCGCGGAGCTGCTGGAGATCCCCGAGGGAACGGTCAAGAGCCGCCTTCACAGCACGGTCGCCGCGTTACGCAGACGACTCCAGGAGAAGGAGGTGATCTGAGGTGACACCGGTGACCGAATTCGACGAGGAGCGTCTGCGGAGGGCGCTCCACCTGATCGGGGACGAGGCGGGGCAGGAAGGCGAGCGGGTCATGCCCGCGGCGCGGGTGCCCCGGTGGCAGCAGCGGGGGGACGTGTGAGCGAGCCCCTGTCCTGTCAGCCGGCGCCAAGGAGGGCCAGGGGGCAGCGGACCGCCCCGTCCCCGGTGCTGTGCGGTACCGGGGGCGGGGCGGGGCGGCGCTTCGTTCACGCGCTTCGGGTCAGCGCAGCTGTTCGTACGCGGGCAGCGTCAGGAAGTCGGCATAGTCCTGGTCCAGGGAGACCTGGAGCAGGAGGTCGTGGGCCTGCTGCCACTTGCCGGCGGTGAAGGTCTCCTCGCCGATCTCCTCGCGGATCGCGGCCAGTTCCTCGGCGGCGACCTTGCGGGCCAGCTCCGCGGTGGCGTGCTCGCCGTTCTCGAAGACCACGTCCGCGTTGATCCACTGCCAGATCTGGGAGCGGGAGATCTCGGCGGTGGCCGCGTCCTCCATCAGGTTGAAGATGGCGACCGCGCCCAGGCCGCGCAGCCAGGCCTCGATGTAGCGGATGCCGACCGCGACGGCGTTGCGCAGGCCCTCGTACGTGGGCTTGGCGTCGAGCGTGTCGATGGCGATCAGGTCGCCCGCCGCCACCGAGACGTCCTCGCGGAGGCGGTCCTTCTGGTTCGGCTTCTCGCCGAGGACCGCGTCGAAGGAGGCCATCGCGATCGGGACCAGGTCGGGGTGGGCGACCCAGGAGCCGTCGAAGCCGTCGTTCGCCTCGCGGTCCTTGTCGGCCTTGACCTTCTGGAAGGCCACCTTGTTGACCTCGGCGTCGCGGCGCGAGGGGATGAAGGCCGCCATGCCGCCGATCGCGTGCGCGCCGCGCTTGTGGCAGGTGCGGACCAGGAGTTCGGTGTACGCCCGCATGAACGGGGCGGTCATCGTCACCGCGTTGCGGTCCGGCAGGACGAACTTGGCGCCGCCGTCACGGAAGTTCTTGACGATGGAGAAGAGGTAGTCCCAGCGGCCGGCGTTCAGCCCGGAGGCGTGGTCGCGCAGCTCGTAGAGGATCTCTTCCATCTCGTACGCGGCGGTGATCGTCTCGATCAGGACCGTCGCGCGGACGGTGCCCTGTGGGATGCCGACGTAGTCCTGGGCGAAGACGAAGATGTCGTTCCAGAGGCGGGCCTCCAGGTGCGACTCCGTCTTCGGGAGGTAGAAGTACGGGCCCTTGCCGAGGTCGATCAGGCGCTGGGCGTTGTGGAAGAAGTAAAGGCCGAAGTCGACCAGCGCGCCGGGCACGGGGGTGCCGTCCAGCTGGAGGTGGCGCTCGTCCAGGTGCCAGCCGCGCGGGCGGGTGACGACGGTGGCGAGCTCGTCGGCGGGCTTCAGCGCGTACGACTTGCCGGACTTCGGGTCGGTGAAGTCGATGCGGCGCTCGTAGGCGTCGGTCAGGTTGAGCTGGCCGAGGATCACGTTCTCCCAGGTGGGAGCGGAGGCGTCCTCGAAGTCGGCGAGCCAGATGCGGGCGCCCGAGTTGAGCGCGTTGATCGTCATCTTGCGGTCGGTCGGACCGGTGATCTCCACCCGGCGGTCGTTCAGCGCCGCCGGGGCGGGCGCGACCTTCCAGGAGTCGTCCGCGCGGACCGCCGCCGTCTCGGGCAGGAAGTCCAGCGTGGAGGTGCGGGCGATCTCGGCGCGGCGCTCGGTGCGCCGGGCGAGCAGCTCATTGCGGCGCGGCGTGAACTGCCGGTGCAGCTCGGCCACGAACGCGAGGGCCGCGTCGGTCAGGACCTCTTCCTGCCGGGGCAGGGGCTCGGCATCGACGATGGCCAGCGTGGACGGCGCTGGTGCGGACATGAGCTGTCACTCCTTCAGCGGGCGGCGGCGTCTCATGGCCGCCGGGTCGCCTGAGACGGCACGGCGTGCCATGGGCTCCGAGATACGGCCGTGGGTGCCGTCTGAGGTTCAGAGGGCTTCTGACCAGTGGATAGTAGTTTCCTCATGGTGGAAGTTCAATGGTTTGTTGATGTCGAGATTCTCCGGGTCGACAGAAACGGGGTGCCGGCGGCGCAGCGTGCCAGGGCGGCCACTCAGGGTTGGTCCACGTCACTCCAGATGGCCCAGGTCCTCCGCCGTGTCGATGTCGTACGCCTGCGCCACATCCGAACACTCCACCAGCGTGATCGCATCGCGGTGCTCCCGCAGATACGCCCGCGCGCCCTGGTCGCCCACCGCCCCCGCCGCGATGTCCGCCCACCGGTCCGCCCCGAACAGCACCGGATGGCCGCGCTCCCCGTCGTACGCGGCGGCCACCAGGCTCGTCCGCGACCGGTACGCCAGACGCACCCGCGCCACCGCCTCCGCGCCGATCCCCGGCTGGTCCACCAGCAGGACGAGCGCCGCGTCCGCCCCCGTACCGCTCAGGGCGGCCAGGCCCAGCCGGAGCGAGGAGCCCATGCCCTCCTCCCACCCCTGGTTCACGGTCACCGCTGCCCCCGTCAGATCGGCCCGGGCGCGCACCTCGTCGGCCGCCGCGCCCAGCACCACATGGAGCGGGCCGCAGCCGCCGTTGCGCAGGGCCCGCAGGGCGTGCTCCACCAAGGGGCGGCCGCGGTGCTCCAGCAGGGCCTTGGGGCGGCCGCCGAGCCGCCGGCCGCCGCCCGCGGCGAGCAGCACCCCCGCCACCTTGGGATTCTTCGCATGAGAAGCCATGAGCCCTGGATACCACCGAGCCGTTCGCACACGCGACACGCATGTCACTCTCAGGGGTAACCCTGATTTCTTTCCGTGGGCTGGCGCGCACAGCCTGTCATGGCGTTAACTTGCGGGCGAGCCCCGGTACTTGGCCACCGCCCCGGGGTTCGGGGGCCACACCGGCACAAGGATGTGCGAGGGGGAGTGCTGTGTTGCGAAGCGTGGGGCAGAAGCGGGTCACCGGCAGCGGCGAGGACCCGAGGGTGGCAGAGCTGCGCATAGCCGTCTCCCGGCTCCGCCGAGAACTGGCCTCACTCTCCCTGGAATTCCCGGACCGGCCCATCGCCGAGGAGGAGCTCGCGGCACTCGACGCCATGGCGGTCGGCGGGGTCCCGGAGATCCCGCGCATGCGCAGCTCGCTGCTGCTGCTCGCGGGGTCCATCGGCTCGGTCAGCGCCCTCGCCGCCGCCTTGCGCGACGTACGCAACGCGGTGGACCTCTTCGGGGAGCCGCCGCGCGGGTGAGGCCGGGCCCCTCGGCCTCGGGTGGCCTCAGCGGCGGATCAGCCTGCGGGCCGTCGCCGCCGCGACCGCCGACGTACGGGAGTCGACGCCCAGCTTCGCGTAGATGTGCACCAGGTGGGACTTGACCGTGGCCTGGCTCAGGAACAGCTTCTTGCTGATCTGGAGGTTCGACAGGCCCTCCCCGACCAGTTGCAGCACCTCCAGCTCCCGCCGCGTCAGCGCCTCGGCGGGCGTACGCATCCGGTCCATCAGCCGGTGCGCCACCGAAGGAGCGAGCGCGGAACGGCCCGCCGCCGCCGTGCGCACGGCGGCGGCCAGCTCCTGCGGGGGCGCGTCCTTCAGCAGATAGCCGCTCGCGCCCGCCTCGACGGCCGCCAGGATGTCGGCGTCGGAGTCGTACGTGGTGAGGACCAGGACGCGAGGGCTCTCGGGGACGGCGGTGATCGCCGCCGTGGCCTCGGAGCCGTGCATTCCGGGGCCCGGGCCGAACTGGAGGTCCATCAGGACGACGTCGAAGCCGCCCGCCGCCGCCAGCGCCACGGCCTCCTCGGCGGTGGCCGCCTCGCCCGCGACCCGGAAGTCCGGCTCGGTGTCCAGGACCGCGCGCAGACCCGCCCGTACGACGGGGTGGTCGTCGGCGAGCAGCAGCCGGATGGCGTTCCCCTCACTCACGCGGCACGCTCCTCCTTCTGGACCGGGCCTGCCACCGGCAGCGTGACCGCCAGCGCCGTGCCCTGGCCCGGCGCCGACTCGACGCTCAGCGTGCCGCCCAGCGTGGCCGCCCGCGACCGCATCGCGGGCAGCCCGAAACCGCCGTCGCCGCGCTCGGCCACCGGTGCGCCCGACGGGTCGAAGCCCTGCCCGTCGTCCACCACGTCCAGCGCCACGGACGTGTCCATGAAGCTCAGGGTGATCTCCGCCCGGCCCGCGCGCGCATGGCGCACCGTGTTGGCCAGCGCCGACTGGGCGGTCCGCAGCAGCGCCACCTCGTACGGCGTCGGCAGCCCCACCGGCGTACCGCTGACCGCGAACCGTACGGTGAGGTCCGGCCCGGTCGTCCGGGCGCAGAGCCGCTCCAGCGCGGCCGCCAGCGAACCGTGCTCCAGGTCCGGCGGCGTCAGCGCCCGTACGAAGGAACGCGCCTCGGCCAGGTTGGCCTGCGCGGCCTCCCGGGCGGCGCGGACATGCGCGGCGGCGGGCGCGTCCCCGGGCAGCGTGCGCTCGGCGGCGCGCAGCAGGAGCTGGATGCTGGAGAGGCCCTGGGCGAGGGTGTCGTGGATCTCCCGGGCGAGCCGCTCCCGCTCGGCGAGGGTGCCCGCCGTACGCTCCGCCTCGGCCAGCTCCGCCCGGGTGGCGACCAGCTCCACGATCAGCTCGCGCCGCCGCTCGCTCTCGCGGAACAACGCGTCGTACCCGAGGACCGTGGCGATGGCGACGGCCGCACCGAGCAGCGGGCCGATGAACGCGCCCGGGGCGATCTCCTGCCGGTGCACGACGAAGCTGGTGATCGCGGCGGCGGCGGTGACGACGACGGCGGGCACGCCCCAGCGCGTCGGCAGCAGGTGGAGCTGGAGGAAGTAGAGCGGGAAGGCGACCCACAGGGCGTCGGGGGAGAGGACGAGCAGCCCGAGCCAGAGGGCGCAGAGCGCGGCCAGCCAGAGGGCCGCCGCCCTGGACCCGGGGCGGATGGACGCCCGCTGTCGTACGGACTTCCGTACGAAGGTGGCGCGCACCCCCGCCCCGTACACCCCCGCCGTCACCAGCGTCAGCGTCACCACCGCCCCCGCGTGCGGCGCGCCCTCGCCCACCGCGCGCACCGCCACCAGCGCCAGCAGGCCCGTCAGCAGCGCGTGCAGACAGAGCCGCAGGGCAGCGGTGACGGGGGTGTGCGAACGCGAATCCATGGTCCGTCCAGCGTAGCGGCGGCTCTCGCGCGGCCGGTCAATCGAAAGGTTGATCTGTGAACCGTCCCCCGCGCGATGTTTCCGTGCCCCGGACCACCGACGATGGACCCATGTTCGTCGCATGGAGAGACCTTCGGTTCGCCAAGGGCCGGTTCGCGCTCATGGGGTCGGTCGTGGTCCTGATCACGCTGCTCGTGGGCCTGCTGTCCGGCCTCACGGCCGGCCTGGCCCGGGAGAACGTCTCGGCCGTCACCGGTCTGGACGCCGACCACCTCGCGTTCGCCGCCCCGCGCGGGGACCAGTCGGTCTCCTTCACCAACTCGACCGTCCGCGAGGACGACTGGCGGGCCTGGGCCGACCGCCCGGGGGTCGAGGCCGCCCAGCCGCTGGGCATCCGGACCCTGAACGCCACCGCCCCCGGTGACCGTACGGCCCCGGTGTCGGCGTTCGGCGTCGAACCGGACGGGACGCTCGCACCCGAAGCGCCGGAAGGCATCGGTCCGGGGCGCGTCGTGCTCTCCGAGAAGGCCGCCGAGGAGCTCGGCGCCGCCCCCGGCGACAGGATCGCGCTCGGCCGGGCCGAGCGGGAGGTCGCCGCCGTCGCGGGCGACGCCTCGTACAGCCACACGCCCGTCGTCTGGACGACGCTCGACGACTGGCAGCAGATCGGCCACGACGGCGCGGGCCCCGCCGAACAGGCGACCGTCATCGCCCTGACCACCACCGCCGGCGCCGACCTGGCGGCCGGGGACGAGGCGGCGGAGACCCGCACGCTCTCCCTCGACGACTCCCTCACCGCGATCGGCTCCTACCAGGCGGAGAACGGCTCGCTGCAACTCATGCGCGCCTTCCTCTTCGCCATCTCCGCCCTCGTCATCGGCGCCTTCTTTACTGTCTGGACCATCCAGCGCAGCGGCGACGTCGCCGTACTCAAGGCGCTCGGCGCCTCCACCCCGTACCTCCTGCGCGACGCCCTCGGGCAGGCCGTGGTGATGCTTGCCCTCGGTACGGGGCTCGGGACCGCGCTCGCCGCCGGGGCCGGGGTGCTGATCGGCGGGGGGCCGGTGCCGTTCGTGCTGGACGCGGCGACCGTCCTGGTCCCCGCCGCGATCATGATCGCCCTCGGCGCCCTCGGGGCCGCCCTCTCCATCCGGCGGATCACCGCCGTCGACCCCCTCACCGCACTCGGGAGTGCCCGATGACGCTCATCCTCACCGACGTGACCCTCACCTACCCGGACGGCGAGGGCCGGCTCACCGCCCTGGACGGGGTCTCGCTGGAGGTTCCGGCGGGCACGCTCACCGCCGTCGTCGGGCCGTCGGGCTCGGGCAAGTCCAGCCTGCTGGCCGCCGCCGCGACCCTGGTCACCCCGGACTCCGGCGAGGTCGTCGTGGCCGGTACGCGGACAGGGCCGCTGACCCCGGCGGCGCGGGCGGCCCTGCGCCGGGAGCACATAGGGATCGTGTTCCAGCAGCCGAACCTGCTGCCCTCGCTCACCGCCGCCGAGCAGCTCCAGGTGATGGCCCACCTGTCGGGCGGCCGGACCCGGGAGGCCCGCCGCCGGGCGCTGGAGCTGCTGGACGCGGTGGGCCTGGCGGAGAAGGCGGACCGGCGGCCGCACCAGCTCTCGGGCGGTCAGCGCCAGCGGATCAACATCGCCCGCGCCCTGATGAACGAGCCCGACGTGCTCCTCGTCGACGAGCCGACCAGCGCCCTCGACCACGAGCGAGGGGCGGCGGTCCTGGACCTGCTGGTCACCCTGACCAGGGAGCGCGCCACCGCGACGGTGCTTGTCACGCACGACCGGGCGCACCTGGACCGGATGGACCGCACGGTGACGATGGACGACGGGCGGCTGACCGTACCGGCGCAGGTCTGAACCCCCCTGGGGTCAGTTCGCCCCGTTGCTCGCCAGCGCGTCCGACAGCTCGCCCGCGACCTGCTGGAGGATCGGCACGATCCGCTCCGTCGCGCTCTCCGTCACCCGGCCCGCCGGTCCCGAGATGGAGATGGCGGCCGAGGTGGGGGAGTTGGGGACGGAGACGGCCAGGCAGCGGACCCCGATCTCCTGCTCGTTGTCGTCCACCGCGTACCCCGCCCGGCGCACCTGCTCCAGCGCGTCGAGGAAGCCCTCGGGCGTGGTGATCGTCTTCTCGGTCGCGGCCGGCATGCCGGTACGGGCGAGCAGCGCGCGGACCTCGTCGGCCGGGGTGTCGGCGAGGAGCGCCTTGCCCACCCCGGTCGAGTGCGGGAGGACCCGGCGGCCCACCTCGGTGAACATCCGCATGGAGTGCTTGGACGGCACCTGGGCGACGTACACGATCTCGTCGCCGTCCAGCAGCGCCATGTTGGCCGTCTCGCCGGTCTCCTCCACCAGCCGCTGGAGGTAGGGGCGGGCCCAGGTGCCGAGCAGCCTGGAGGCTGACTCGCCCAGGCGGATCAGGCGGGGGCCCAGCGCGTAGCGGCGGTTGGGCTGCTGGCGTACGTAACCGCAGACGACGAGCGTGCGCATCAGCCGGTGGATGGTCGGCAGGGGCAGGCCGCTGCTCGCGGACAGCTCGCTCAGCCCGACCTCGCCCCCGGCGTCGGCCATCCGCTCCAGCAGGTCGAAGGCGCGCTCGAGCGACTGCACCCCACCGCTGGCACCGGAGGGCTTGGAGTCGGCTGTGCTGGCGTGGGACGGCGGCACGTCAACGGTCCTTTCGAAGCGGAAGGCAAGGCAGCAGCCTACCGGGCGCTGCCCGATCGGCCCACAGCTGTCCGGTGGGCGTCCGTGCCGGTCAGGGGCGGTTTTGTCCGGGTGCCGACGGTGCGTGGGCGGTCGGCGCGGCGGCTCGGTGCCGCCTCTCCTGGTCCATGCTACGTTCCGCACTCCGAAATATGACTTTTACTTTGTGGAAACCTCCAGTCGGATGGCGGGGGTGGCCCGCCGGGTCCCGGTGGCGGAAGGTGGGGTCTTGACGAGGGCGATTCCCGAGTGAAGACTCCATCGGAGCTTCAACAGTTCGTTGAATTCCTGTCGTGATCATTCCTGGAGTGAAGGAGCACGGGTGTCCGGTCCGGACGTGAACCTGGTACTGCGCTCGACGCGCGTCGTCACCCCCGAGGGCATCCGCCCGGCGACGGTCGCCGTCGCGGGCGGAACCATCGACGCGGTCCTGCCGTACGACACCGAGGTGCCCGCGGGCGCCCGCCTGGAGGACTTCGGCGACGACGTCCTGCTCCCCGGCCTCGTCGACACCCACGTCCATGTGAACGACCCCGGCCGCACCGAGTGGGAGGGCTTCTGGACCGCCACCCGCGCCGCGGCGGCCGGCGGCATCACCACGCTCCTGGACATGCCGCTCAACTCCCTCCCGCCGACCACCACCGTCGAGAACCTGCGGATCAAACAGCAGGTCGCGGCCCCCAAGGCACACGTCGACACGGGCTTCTGGGGCGGCGCGCTCCCCTCCAACGTGAAGGACCTGCGCCCGCTGTACGAGGCCGGGGTCTTCGGCTTCAAGTGCTTCCTGTCGCCCTCCGGGGTGGAGGAGTTCCCCGAGCTGGACCAGGAGCAGCTGGCCCGCTCCCTGGCGGAGATCGCCGGATTCGGCGGGCTGCTCATCGTCCACGCCGAGGACCCGCACCACCTCGCCGAGGCCCCCCAGCGCCCCGGCCCCGCCTACGCCGACTTCCTCGCCTCCCGCCCGCGCGACGCCGAGAACACCGCGATCGAGGGGCTCATCGCCCACGCCAAACGGCTGAACGCCCGGGTCCACGTGCTGCACCTCTCCTCCAGCGACGCCCTGCCGCTGATCGCCGCAGCCAAGCGTGAGGGCGTCCGCGTCACCGTCGAGTCCTGTCCGCACTTCCTCACCCTCACCGCCGAGGAAGTTCCGGACGGGGCCACCGAGTTCAAGTGCTGCCCGCCGATCCGCGAGGCCGCCAACCAGGACGCCCTGTGGGCCGGGCTCGCCGACGGCACGATCGACTGCATCGTCAGCGACCACTCCCCGTGCACCACGGACCTGAAGACCCCGGACTTCGCCTCCGCCTGGGGCGGCATCTCCTCCCTCCAGCTCGGCCTGCCCGCCATCTGGACCGAGGCCCGGCGGCGCGGCCACTCCCTGGACGACGTCGCCCGCTGGATGTCCGCCGCCCCGGCCGAGCTCGCCGGGCTGAGCCGCAAGGGCGCCATCGAGGCGGGACGCGACGCCGACTTCGCGGTCCTCGCCCCCGAGGCGACCTTCACCGTCGACCCCGCCGAGCTCTTCCACCGCAACCAGGTCACCGCCTACGCGGGAAAGACCCTGCACGGCGTGGTCCGCTCCAGCTGGCTGCGCGGTGTCCGGATCGCCGCCGGCGGCGTCCTCGCCGAGCCCACCGGCCGCCTCCTCGAACGCGACCACTGACCGCGCCTGCGAGCAGCGCTCTCGTACCCGATCACTGACCGCACCTGCGAGCTGCGCTCTCGTTCGCGACCACCGACCGTCTCCACCGGTACGCGACCACCGACCGTGCCCCGTGCCCCGTGCCCGAAAGGACCACCGACCATGACGGACGCCGCGATACCGCGCTTCACCGGCGACGCCAGCCCGTACGCGGGCGGCGACCCGTACGCCGACCACCGCACCGCCGACTTCCCCTTCACCCACCTCGTCGACCTGGCCGACCGCCGCCTCGGCGCCGGGGTCATCGCCGCCAACGACGAGTTCTTCGCCGAGCGCGAGAACCTGCTGAAGCCCGGGCCCGCCGTCTTCGACCCGGAGCACTTCGGCCACAAGGGCAAGATCATGGACGGCTGGGAGACCCGCCGCCGACGCGGGGTGAGCGCCGCCGAACCGCACCCCACCCCCGACGACCACGACTGGGCCCTCGTCCGCCTCGGCGCCCCCGGCGTCATCCGGGGCATCGTCCTGGACACCGCCCACTTCCGGGGCAACTACCCGCAGGCCGTCTCCGTCGAGGGCGCGTCCCTCCCCGGCTCCCCGTCGCCCGAGGACCTCCTCGCCCCCGACGTGAAGTGGACGACGCTCGTCCCGCGCACCCCGGTCGGCGGGCACGCGGCCAACGGCTTCGCCGTCGACGCCGAACAGCGCTTCACCCACCTGCGGATCAATCAGCACCCGGACGGCGGGATCGCCCGGCTGCGCGTGTACGGAGAGGTCGCGCCCGACCCCGCCTGGCTCGCCGCCCTCGGCACGCTCGACCTCGCCGCTCTGGAGAACGGCGGCCAGGTCGAGGACGCCTCCGACCGCTTCTACTCCCCGGCCACCAACACCATCCAGCCCGGCCGCTCCCGCAAGATGGACGACGGCTGGGAGACCCGCCGCCGGCGCGACCGGGGCAACGACTGGATCCGCTACCGCCTCGCCGCGCAGTCCGAGATCCGGGCCGTCGAGATCGACACCGCCTACCTCAAGGGCAACTCGGCGGGCTGGGCCGCCCTTTCGGTCCGGGACGGCGAGGACGGCGACTGGTCGGAGGTCCTGCCCCGGACCCGGCTCCAGCCCGACACCAACCACCGCTTCGTCCTGGACGGACCGGTGCGCGCCACCCACGCACGGATCGACATCTTCCCGGACGGCGGGATCTCCCGGCTGAGGCTGTACGGATCCCTCACCGGCGAGGGCGCCGCAGGGCTGGCCGCGCGCCACCGCGAGCTGGGCGGCTGACCGTACACGAACGGGTCGGCGCCACCGCGATCGCAGGGGGATCGCGGTGGCGCACCGACCTGTCGTCCACCGTCACCCACCGCCCCTCAGAACTCCTCGTGCGTGTCCGGGTCGCCGCCGAAGCGCCGCTGCCGCCCCGACGCGATCGTGGTCAGCTCCTGCGCCGTCAGTTCGAACCCGAACAGGTCCAGGTTCTCCCGCTGCCGCCCCGGATCCGCCGACTTCGGGATCGGCACCGCGCCGACCTGCGTGTGCCACCGCAGCACCACCTGCCCCGGGGTCACCCCGTGATCCTCGGCGATCGCCACCGTGGAGGGGTCCTCCAGCACCTCGCGGCCCCGTGCCAGCGGGCTCCAGGCCTCCGTGACGATGCCCTTCGCCGCGTGCACCGCCCGCAACTCCTCCTGCGGGAGCAGCGGGTGCATCTCGATCTGGTTCACCGACGGCAGCACGCCCGTCTCGCGCTCCAGCCGCTCCAGATGGGCGGCGGTGAAGTTGGAGACGCCGATGGAGCGGACGAGACCGTCCTCGCGGAGCCGGATCATCGCCTTCCACGTCTCGACGTACTTGTCGACATGAGGCAGCGGCCAGTGGATCAGATACAGATCGACGTACTCGACGCCGAGGCGGCCCCGCGACTCCTCGAACGAGGCCAGCGTCTGCTCGTACCCCTGATGCCTCCCCGGCACCTTGGTCGTCAGCCGGATCTCCTCGCGCGGGACACCGCTGCGGGCGATGCCCCTGCCGGTGCCGGTCTCGTTGCCGTAGTTCAGGGCCGTGTCGATGAGCCGGTAACCGAGTCCCAGGGCTCCCGCGACGGCCTCCTCCGCCTCAGCGTCGTCCAGCGGATAGGTGCCGAGGCCCGCCGCCGGGAGGGTGGTGGAGTCGTTGAGCGTATGAACGGGTACGTCGCCCATGGTCGGTCCTGACCTTTCCGTAGCCCTTGTCGCGTCACGTCATGTCACGTCCTGCCCCGCCCCGGCCAGCGTAGGCGGGCGGCGGGGGCGGGGCAGCTCGACGTAACCCGGGCCTCCGGTAGCCGGGTCCGTGCCTCAGGCCGCGTGGCCGCCGTCAACGACGATCTCCGTACCGGTGATGAAGCCCGCATCCGCGCTCGCGAGGTACGCCACCAGGGACGCCACCTCGTCCGCCGTACCGAACCGGCCCAGTGCCGTCGCCGCCCGCTGACCCTCGGCGAACGGCCCGCCGGCCGGGTTGAGATCGGTGTCCACCGGCCCGGGCTGGACCAGGTTCACCGTGATCCCGCGCGGCCCCAGCTCCCGGGCGAGCGGCTTGGTCAGCCCGATCAGGGCGGACTTGCTCATCCCGTACAGCGTCGACCCGGGCCCGCCCGCGTACCGGCTCAGCGCGGTGCCGACCGAGATGACGCGCCCGCCGTCGGCCAGCCGGTCCGCCGCCGCCCGGCAGGCGAGGAAGACCGCCCGCACGTTCACGGCCAGAACCCGGTCGACCTCGGCGTCGGGCAGCGTGGCTATCGGACCGAGGACACCGATGCCCGCGTTGTTGACCAGCACGTCGAGCCGCCCGAGCGCGTCCGCCGCGCGGTGCACGGCCCCGGCGGCAGCCCCGGCGTCGGCCGCATCGCAGCGCAGGGCGACCGCACGCCGCCCCATCCCCTCGATCTTCGCCACGACAGCGAGGGCCGCCTCCTCATCCCGTACGTAGGTGATGGCGACGTCCGCCCCCGCCTCTGCGAGCCGCAGGGCGACGGCCGCGCCGATCCCGCGGCTGCCTCCGGTGACCAGGGCGGCCCGGGGTGCGAAGGCGGTGATGGTGAAGATGGTGCTGGAGCTGGACATGGCGAGATTCCTTGCCTTCGGGGAGCGCCGCCGATCCGGCGACAACAACCAGCAAAGTCCCCTGGAGGCCCGGAGACCGGCGGGAATCGGACGGGGTGTGACCACGGCCCGCTCCGGCCCCGCCGGGTCACGACCACGTGACGGTTTCGGGCGACGGAGACACCTTGTCCAGCACGGTGCGCGTTGCCGCCGTACGCTGCGCGGCGCGCAGGATCGCGTATCCGAGGAGACCGCCGAGGGTGTTGGCGATCAGGTCATTGACATCGACGGCGCGGCCATGGGCGAAAGCGATGTACTGGAGCAGTTGGATGACCTCGATGCCCAGACTGACGAGTGCGCAGGTCAGGACGGTGCGGCCGCGGTTGAGGCGCGGAAGGAGCAGCGGCAAAAGAAAGCCGAGCGGCATGAACATGATCACATTGGGAGCCATGGAGATGTCTGCCATGAGCAACGGGATCGGCTGTATCTGCCCGATCCACTCTGCCTGGTTGCGGTAGTCCCCGCCGTAGATCCACAGAGGGAAGAAGGTGAGTGAGGCGACCGCTGTCGCGTAGAGCGCCGTGATGATCCGCAGCGCCAACGGGCCACCCCGCCAGCCGGGGACGTTGCGGTGGTAACGGACCACAGCCACGAGAGCGAAGACGGCGAGCGCCGGCCCGAGAACGGCGGCGGTGGGAATCTGAGTCTGGAAGTCCATGGGTGCCCCTGCGTTGTGCTTGTCGATCGTCCTGAGCGATCCTGTCCGCGCGGGCGCCGCCGCGGATCTGCCGAAGGACGGAGCTTGCCCGGAGCACTACGACTTTCGGCAGAGGGGGCCCTCCCGAGACAGTACGTACGCTGCGGACATGTACTTCCCGCCCTTCGGCAGACGCTCCTCCCGGATGCGGCACGCCCTGTTTCGCCTCGGCGTCGTCCTCGTCGGGGCGACCCTGGTGCTGGCGCTCGCCGCCGACTACCGCACCGGTGTCTACCGGTCCGCCCTCGCGCCCCAGGCCCGCCTCTCGGCCGTCGCACCCGTCCTGTTCGTGCCGGTCTGGGTAGCATGCCGCCGGCGAAGCGGTCCGCGGGCCCTGGCGGTGGCCGGCGCACTGGCGGGGGCCTTGTCCCTCGGGTGCAGTGCCTGGATGCACCTCGCGGCAGGGCGGCAGGAGGCGTCGACGACGAACGCCGACGCCTACACCTTGTTCGAGATCACCGCGCTGATCGCCGTGCTGGTGCTCACTGTCCGGTACGGAGCCGCCTGGCCTGCCGCCGGGGCATCCCTCTTGCTGTGCCTGGCCGCAGTTCTGCGTCCGGTGGCCGTCGAGGCGACCGAGAACAGCCTCATCCTGGCGCTGTTCTGCACGTTCGCCGTCTGTACCGGGCTGATCGGGGCCCTGGTGGCCCGGCTGGCAGCCGTCGATCGTCGACGCCACGCGGAGCAGGTGCGCCTGGAGCAGCGGCTCACCTTCGCCCGGGACCTGCACGATTTCGTGGCCCACCACGTGACGGGCATTGTCGTTCAGGCCCAAGGGGCCCGGGTGGTCGCGGCGTCCGAGCCGGAGATGGCCGTGTCGGCGCTGGGGCAGATCGAACGCGCGGCTTCGGAGGCTCTCCGGGCGCTGCGGCACATGGTGAGCGGCCTTCGTGCCGAGGCGGTTCTCGTACCGGCGGGCGGGGTGGAACAGTTGCGCACCCTGGTGGCGACTTTCGCGTTGCCCGGTGGGGGAGCGGCTTGTCTCAAGGAGGAGGGACCTGTCAACCGTCTGCCGGCGGCCGCCATGGCGGCCGTGCACCGGGTCGTCATGGAGTCGTTGACGAACGTGCGCAAACACACACCGAACTCACGGCAGGTGTCCGTGACGCTCCGTGCCCTTCCCCGGTCCGTCGAACTCGACATCGTCAGTGACCGGTCCGACGCGGGCACACCGGCGGCGGCGGGGTACGGTCTCGTCGGACTCGAAGAACGCGTTACCGCCGAAGGCGGTGTCTTCCAGGCGGGTCTCGACGGCAGCGGACACTGGCGGGTGTGCGCCCGAATCCCCTTGGAGAGTGCGTGGAGGGACGTCCCGTGATCCGGGTGCTGCTTGCCGACGACCAAGAGATCGTCCGCACAGGTATGGCTATGATCCTCTCCGTCGAGGACGACATCCAGGTTGTCGCCCATGCCCCGGACGGCCTCCAAGCCCTGGAGATGGTCGAGCTGCACCGACCGGACGTCGTTCTCATGGACATCCGGATGCCACGCCTGGATGGTCTGGATGCCCTGCGCCACCTCACCCGGCCCCATGCGTCGCACCGACCACAGGTCGTGATGGTCACCACCTTCGACGACGAGGACTACCTGGCCCGCGCGGTGGAAGCGGGGGCCAGCGGATTCATCCTCAAGGACTCCGGCCCACGGCTGCTGGCGGAGGCGGTCCGTGCGGCCGCTGTCGGCGACTCCCTGGTCAGCCCCTCGATCACCGTGCGGCTCCTGAGACAGCTCCGTACTGTCTCCTCCAGGTCAAAACCCGTCACGCAGATCTCTCCGCGCGAGAAGGAAGTCGTCGTCCTGCTTGCCGAGGGCCTGACCAATGCCGAGATCGCCGCAGCCCTTTCCATCACCGTGGGCACGGTAAAAACGCACCTCACCAACGTGCAGGGCAAGCTCGGGGTGAGAAACCGCGTGGAGATCGCGTCCTGGGCGTGGCGTAGCGGGCTTGCTGGACGCGGTGCATGAGACACCAGGTCCTCATGGTGGCACCGGTCCAAGCCGGAGGTCGCCTATCGCACGCGAGCGTCACGCGCCGTGAAAGGGGACTGGGCAACGAGGGTCTCCGACCGGGGCCCTTCGTCGAAGAGCGGGTGATGAGAACCGAACCCGCGCTCCGAGCCGGGGAAGCTCAGGGCACAGGCAGCGTCGCGCCCTCCGTCGCCGCCGCCCGCAGCCGTCCCAGGATCGCGCGTGCCGCCTTGCCGTATCCGAGGCTGTTGTTCTGCAGCACCGACTCCGCGTTGGCCAGTTCCAGGAAGGCGATCACCTCGAAGGCCAGTTGCCGTACGTCGGTGTCCCCGGCCAGCTCGCCCGCCGCCCGGGCCTCCTCGATGGTCTCCTCGACGAAGGTGACCCAGCCTGTCTGCGCGGCGGCCAGGGCGTCGTGCACCTTGCCGCCGCGGGCGTCGAACTCGGCGGTGGCCGCGTAGAAGAAGCAGCCGCCCCGGAAGACCCGCTCCCGGGAGTACGCGATCCACGCCTCGCACATCCGCCAGACCCGGCCGATCCCCGGCGGGACCGAGCGGGCCGGGCGCAGCACGTGGTCGACGTAGACCGCGACCGCGGCGCGCACCGTGGCGAGCTGCAGCTCCTCCTTCGAGCCGAAGAGGGCGAACACACCGCTCTTGCTGAGCTTCAGCTCGGCCGCCAGCCGCCCCAGGGAGAGGCCCTCCAGCCCTTCCACCGAGGCGATCTGCACCGCGCGGCCCAGGATCAGCTGCCGCGTCTGGTTGCCCCGCTCGATCCGCCCGTCCAGCCGTACTGCCGCCATGTGACCACTCCGTACCTCAGAGTTATCGAGGCGTCATTCTAGGGACGGCCGGAGGTGCCGCCGGACCACCCGCCGCTCTGTCCGCCACCCCGTTCAGCGGTGTGTCCGGCCCTGACCACGGGTGATACCGGCGGATGATCCGGGCGGGATCCGGTCCGTGAGACAGGTGTTCCTTTCCGCCACGCCCGGCGAGTAGCGTGATCGTTTCCGTGTGTGAGCCGGTGTGGTCTCCACCATCTGTCCCCTGTGGAGAACCAGGAGCACCAGGTGTCCGCTGCCGTCGCGCCCGCGCCCGCCCTCGTACCACCCCGCCGGGCCTGGCTGACCGATCTGCCCGTGCTGGCGGTCGCCGTCGTGTGGGGCGCGAGCTACCTCGCAGCCAAGGGCATCACCATCACCCACACCGTCATCGCCGTCCTCGTCCTGCGCTTCGCGATCGTGCTGCCCGTCCTGGTGGCCACCGGGTGGCGCAAGCTGCGAGCGCTGACCGGCGCGCAGTGGCGGGGGGCCGGGCTGCTGGGCCTGGTGCTGAGCGGGATCTTCCTGCTGGAGACGTACGGGGTCGTCCACACCTCGGCCACCAACGCCGGGCTGATCATCAGCCTCACCATGGTCTTCACACCGCTCGCCGAAGCCGCCGTGACCCGGGTCCGCCCTCCGGCCTCCTTCGTCGCCGCCGCCGGGCTCTCCGTCGCCGGAGTGATCCTCCTGACCCAGGGCGGCGGTTTCACCAGCCCCTCGGCCGGGGACCTGCTGATGCTGCTCGCCGCCCTCGCCCGGACCGTGCACGTCCTGGCCATGGCCCGGATGAAGGCGGTCCGGTCGGCCGACTCGCTCTCCCTGACCACCGTCCAGCTCGGCAGCGCGGTCGCCGTCTTCGCCGTCCTCGCCGCGCTCCCGGGGACGGGCGCCTCGCCATGGAGCGTGGCGGCGGACTTCGGTCCCCGGGAGTGGGCGGGGCTGATCTTCCTCTCCGTGTTCTGCACGCTGTTCGCGTTCTTCGTGCAGATGTGGTCGGTACGCCGCACCTCGCCGTCCCGGGTCAGCCTGCTGCTCGGTACGGAACCGCTGTGGGCCGCCGCCGTCGGCATCAGCCTCGGCGGCGAACGCCTCGGCGCCCTGGGGGTGGCCGGGGCCGTCCTCGTCCTGGCGGGCACCGTGTGGGGGCGCCGCAGCGCGGAACGCCGGGACCCGTCGGGCTGGGCGGATGCGTGATCAGGCCGTGGGTCAGGTCCTGATCGCGTCTGCAGCCACCATGACGGCGGCGCCCGTCACCACCAGGACGATGTGGACGAAGAGCGAGTGGGCGCTGAGGAAGTCGATGTGCCGCACCAGCGTCCACAGCCGGAACCAGCCGGTCCACTCGTACAGCAGCCCGCCGACCCCCTGGATGAAGACGAGGAACCCGATCGTCTCGACGATTTTCTTCATGCGCCGAGCCTCCCGTCCGGCCCCGGTGTGCCGCGTCGGCCACAGGGCCTGACCGCCGCGCCGAAAGTAGCGGGTCCCGCGACTTTGGTCGCTCCCTCGCCGCGCGGGGCCCTTCCCGGGCGCCCGGCTGCGTAACTTTGTCGATATGACGCGCACCGAGTACCCCTGGCTGCTCCCCTCGGCGATGGCCGATGCCGAGCTGCCCGGCGACCGGGCCCGGTCCCGGCCTCGGGCGCGGCGGACCGTACGCGACTGGGTCGTCGACATCACGGCGTTCCTCATCGCGGCGGCCATCGCCCTCATCGCCCTCGCCGCGATCGAGAACGAGGGGTCGACCCCGGACGCCGTGCTCGTCGTCGACTCGGTGATCGGCGCCGCCGCCTGCTGCGCCCTCTGGTTCCGGCGGCGCTGGCCCGTCGGGCTCGCCGCCGCCCTGACCGTCCTGTCCATCGTGGAGCCCGTCGCGGGCGGCGCGATGATGGTCGCCCTGTTCAGCCTGGCCGTCCACCGCCCCTTCAAGCCGACGGCGATCGTCGGCGCGGGCGCGCTGATCGTGGCGCCCCTCCAGCCCTGGCTGCGCCCCGACCCGGAGACGGGCTACCTCACCTCGGTCATCTTCGGGGTCCTGCTGATCCTGCTGGTGCTCAGCTGGGGGATGGTCGTACGGTCCCGGCGCCAGCTCGTCCTCACGCTCCGCGAACGGGCCCGCCGCGCCGAGGCCGAGGCGGAACTCCGCGCCCAACAGGCCCAGCGGCTGGCCCGCGAGGCCATCGCCCGCGAGATGCACGACGTCCTCGCCCACCGGCTCACCCTGCTCAGCGTCCACGCCGGGGCCCTCGAATTCCGGCCCGACGCCCCCACCGCCGAGATCGCCCGGGCCGCCGGGGTCATCCGGGACAGCGCCCACGAGGCGCTCCAGGACCTACGGGAGATCATCGGGGTGCTGCGCGGCCCCGGGGACACCGGCGAGGGCGAGCGGCCCCAGCCCACCCTCGCCACCCTGGACGGGCTGATCGAGGAGTCCCGCCGGGCGGGCATGAAGGTCACCGTCGACCAGCGCGTCGCCGCCCCGGAGGACGCCCCCGCCGCCACCGGCCGCACGGTGTACCGCATCGCCCAGGAGTGCCTGACCAACGCCCGTAAACACGCCCCCGGTGCGGAGGTCACCGTCACGGTGACCGGCGGCCCCGGGGACGGGCTCACCATCGAGGTGGCCAACCCGGCCCCCACCGAACCCTTCGAACGGGTCCCCGGCTCCGGCCAGGGTCTCATCGGCCTCACCGAACGCGCCACGCTCGCCGGGGGCCGGCTGGAACACGGCCCCACGCCGGACGGCGGCTTCGTGGTCCGCGCCCGGCTGCCCTGGCCCGCCGCGTGAGGCGGGGGAGCCTGCCGGCCGGGACCGACTGGTTACGGTGGCTGTCATGAACACCCCGGCCTCCCCGACGCCTTCCGCCTCCCCGCCCGTCCGGCTGCTCATCGTCGACGACGACCCGCTGGTGCGCGCCGGACTCACCCTGATGCTCGGCGGGGCCGACGACATCGACATCGTGGGGGAGGGCGCGGACGGCAGCGAGGTCGCCGCCCTGGTCGAACGGCTGCGCCCCGACGTCGTCCTGATGGACATCCGGATGCCCGGCATGGACGGGCTCACCGCGACCGAGAAGCTGCGCCGCCTCCCCGGCGCGCCCGAAGTCGTCGTCCTCACCACCTTCCACGCCGACGAACAGGTCCTGCGGGCCATCCGCGCCGGAGCCGCGGGATTCGTCCTGAAGGACACCCCGCCCGCCCGGATCGTGGACTCCGTCCGCCGGGTCGCCGCCGGGGACCCGGTGCTCTCGCCCGCCGTCACCCGGCAGCTCATGGCCCGGGCCGCCGGCGGGGCGCCGGACGACCGCACCAGCCGGACCGAGCGCGCCCGCAGGCGGTTCGCGGAGCTGGCGGAGCGGGAGAGGGAGGTGGCGGTGGCCGTCGGTCGCGGACACTCCAACGCGGAGATCGCGGGCGAGCTCTACCTCAGCGTCGCCACCGTCAAGACCCAGGTCTCGCGGATTCTCGCCAGACTCGACCTGAACAACCGGGTCCAGATCGCCCTGTTGGTCCACGATGCCGGGCTGCTCGACACGGACGACGGGGGGAGCGACGGCCTACGCTGAGCGGTCCGGACCGGAAGAGGGGGCTGACCACGATGGCTGTGCTCGATCTGCGGGATCTGCCGGATTTCACGGCGAACCCCTACCCGTACTACGCGAAGCTGCGCGCCGAGGGCCCCGTGCACACGGTGCGTACCCAGCACATCGAGCGCCTCCACCTGGTCGTCGGCTACGAGGAGGCCCGCTCGGTCCTCGCCGACCAGCGGTTCGGCAAGGACTGGCGGGCCACCGAGCGCTGGACCGCCCAGTCGAACGCGATCAGCGCCAACATGCTGGAGCTGGACGCCCCGCACCACACCCGGCTGCGCAGGCTCGTCGTCCGTGAGTTCACCGCCCGCCGGATCGAGGCGCTGCGGCCCCGCGTCACCGAGATCACCACGGAGCTCCTGGACGCGATGGTCCCGGCCGGCTCCGCCGACCTGGTCGACGCGCTGGCCTTCCCGCTCCCGATGACCGTCATCTGCGAGCTGCTCGGCGTCCCCGACATCGACCGGGACACCTTCCGTACGCTGTCCAACGGCGTCGTCACCCCCACCCCGGCCCAGCGGGAGGCCGACGTGGTCGGCGCGATGGGCGCCTACCTCGTCCAACTGATCGAGGACAAGCGCAGCTCGCCCGGCGACGACCTGCTGAGCGCGCTGATCAGGAGCCGCGACGAGGGCGGCGACGGGCTCTCCGCCGACGAACTGGTCGGCATGGCCTTCCTGTTGCTCGTCGCCGGGCACGAGACCACCGTCAACCTCATCTCCAACGGGGTGCGGGCCCTCCTCGACCACCCGCACCAACTCGCCCTGCTGCGCGCCGATCCCGGGCTGCTCGACGGGGCGGTGGAGGAGATGCTGCGGTACGACGGACCGGTGGAGACCGCCACCTTCCGCTTCACCCAGGAGGACGTCACGGTCGGCTCCACCGTGATCCCGCGCGGCGAGGTGGTGCTCATCGCCCTCGCCTCCGGCGACCGCGACTCCGAGCGGTTCGAGGACCCCGACACCTTCGACATCCGCCGAGCCCCCCAGGGGCACCTGGCCTTCGGCCACGGGGCGCACTACTGCCTCGGCGCCCCGCTCGCCCGCATGGAGGCGCGCATCGCGATCGGGGCCCTGCTGGAGCGCTGCCCGGACCTCGCCCGCGACCCGGCGGGCGGCGACCCGGACTGGCTGCCCGGCCTGCTGATGCGCGGGGTGCGGCGGCTGCCGGTGTGCTGGTGAGGCGGCCTGTCCCGTCGAGGCGCTCTCCTGCCCGCCGCCGATGAACGACGTCTGCCTCAGCCGCCCGGGATCTCCTCCATCGCCACCGGGCGGCGTTCGCGGCGGGAGATCTCGCAGGCCTCGGCGATCCGCAGCGCGTGCAGGGCCTCCCGCCCGTCGCACGGGTTGGCCAGCTCGCCCCGGGCGACCCGGAGGAAGGCGTCCAGCTCCGCCTCGTACGCCGGGGCGAACCGCTCCAGGAACCCGGGCCACGGCTTCGGCGGAGCGCCCGGGCTCTCCGGCTCGGCCGAGGTCAGCGGCGTACGGTCGTCGAGGCCGACGGCCAACTGGTCGAGTTCCCCGGCCAGTTCCATACGGACGTCGTACCCGGCGCCGTTGCAGCGGGTCGCCGTGGCGGTGGCGAGCGTGCCGTCGTCCAGGGTGAGCAGGGCGGCGGCCGTGTCCACGTCGCCCGCCTCCCGGAACATCGCGGGACCGGCGTCCGACCCGGTGGCGTACACCTCGCTCACCTCGCGGCCCGTCACCCACCGCAGGATGTCGAAGTCGTGGACCAGGCAGTCCCGGTACAGCCCGCCGGAGAGCGGGAGGTAGTCGGCGGGCGGGGGAGCGGGGTCGGAGGTGACCGCCCGTACGGTGTGCAGCCGCCCGAGCCTGCCCTCACGTACCGCCGCCCTCGCCTCGGCGTACCCGGCGTCGAAGCGGCGCATGAAGCCCAGCTGGAGGATGCTGCCGGCCGCCTCGACCTCCGCGAGGGCGCCGAGGGTGCCGGGCAGGTCCAGGGCGATCGGCTTCTCGCAGAAGGCGGGCAGCCCGGCCCGGGCGGCGCGGGCGATGAGCGGGGCGTGGGCGGCGGTCGCCGAACAGATCACCAGCGCGTCGGGGAGGCCGTGGACCTCGCCGGTGAACATCGCGTCAACCGGGACGGCCGATGCTCCGGTCCGGGTGGCCGCCACGGCGGCGCGCTCCGGATCCGCGTCCGCCACCAGCAGGGAGTCCACGGCGGGGTGACGGCTCAGCACCTCCGCATGGAAAGTGCCGATACGTCCCGTTCCGATGAGTCCGATGCGCATGGCCCCAAGGTGGCGTTGCCCGGTCATCATGTCAAGCGTTTGTCCTGACAAACGGCCTGACAAACGGCCTGGCAAACGACCTGACAACGGCCTGGCAAACGACCTGACAACGGCCTGGCAAACGACCTGACAAAGGCGGTGGCCATGGCTTTGTCCGGACAATCGAACTAGGCTCGGCCCGTGACCGCACCAGGAGCCGATCAGCCGCAGCCGCTGCCGCTGAGCGTGGACCGCACCAGTCCGGTGCCGCTCTACTTCCAGCTGGCGCAGCAACTGGAGGCCGCCGTCGAACAGGGCCGGCTGGCCCCCGGCACCTTGCTCGGCAACGAGATCGAGCTCGCCGCGCGTCTCGGTCTCTCCCGGCCCACCGTCCGCCAGGCCATCCAGTCGCTCGTCGACAAAGGGCTGATGGTCCGCCGCCGGGGCGTCGGCACCCAGGTCGTGCACAGCCAGGTCCGCCGCCCGCTGGAGCTCAGCTCGCTCTACGAGGACCTGGAGGCGGCCGGCCAGCGCCCCGCCACCAAGGTCCTGCGCATCACCATGGAACCGGCCACCGCCGAGATCGCCGCCGCGCTCGGTGTCGCCGAGGGCACCGAGGTCCACCTCGTCGAGCGGCTCCGCTACGCCCACGACGAGCCGATGGCCCTCCTGCGCAACCACCTTCCCCCGGACCTGCTCGCCCTCACGGCGCAGGAGCTGGAGTCCACCGGGCTCTACCGGCTGATGCGGGCCTCGGGCATCACCCTGCACAGCGCCCGCCAGTCCGTCGGTGCCCGCACCGCCACGGCGGGGGAGGGCCGGGCCCTGGACGAGGAGCCGGGGGCGCCGCTGCTCACCATGGAGCGGACGACGTACGACGACACGGGCCGGGCGGTCGAGTTCGGCTCCCACGTCTACCGGGCGTCGCGCTACAAGTTCGACTTCCAACTCCTGGTCCGCTGACCCAGCCTGTGCGGACGCGCCCCTTCCATCCCGTCCGGCGTGCAACCTCCCGCCCGTCCGGGCCCGCCCACTCCTGCCCGTCTGGGGGTGCCCACTCCAGCCCGTCCGGCGTTTGAGGACGGAACCCTTGCGCTGGTGCGCCCGCAGGCAGAGGATCCTGGGGCACGGGCTCCCCCGAGGGCGACCGACCACCCCATCGACGGTTCCGTCCTCAAACGCCGGACGGGCTGGGGGCGGGCCCCCGGGCGGGAGCGGGCAGGGCTCGGGGATACTGGGCAGTCGGCCCGGGGCCCGTACACTCCCCGGCCCCGTCAAGCGCACAGCGCACAGCGAGCAGCAGCAGAAGGGCACAGCGTCGTGGCAAGGGTTCGGACAGGGGTACGCGCGCTGGGCGCCGTCCTGGCAGTGGTGCTGGCCGCCGCAGGATGCAGCAGCACCGGCGGCAAGCGGGCGGAAGAGCGCGCGGCCGAGGCCGCCGAGGGCCGGGCCGCGGTGAACACGCCCCGCTGGACCTTCGCCATGGTCACCCACTCGGGCGACGGCGACACCTTCTGGGACATCGTCCAGAAGGGCGCCGAGCAGGCGGCCGTCAAGGACAACATCAACTTCCTCTACTCGCACAACGACGAGGCCAACCAGCAGGCCCAGCTCGTCCAGACCGCGATCGACAAGAAGGTCGACGGGCTGATCGTCTCGCTGGCCAAGCCCGACGCCATGAAGTCCGTGATCGCCAAGGCCGTCAAGGCGGGCATCCCGGTCGTCACGGTGAACTCCGGCTCCGCCGAGTCCAAGGAGTTCGGCGCCCTGACCCACATCGGCCAGGACGAGGCGATCGCCGGTGAGGCCGTCGGCGACGAGCTGAACGAGCGGGACCGTAAGAAGGCGCTCTGCGTCCTGCACGAGCAGGGCAACGTGGGCCACGAGCAGCGCTGCGCCGGGGCGAAGAAGACCTTCGACGGCACGATGCAGAACCTGTACGTCGACGGCACCAACATGCCCGACGTCACCGCGTCCATCGAGGCCAAGCTCCAGTCCGACAAGAGCATCGACGCGGTCGTCACCCTCGGCGCCCCCTTCGCCGACGCCGCCGTCCAGGCCAAGCAGACGGCGGGCAGCAAGGCCGAGATCGACACCTTCGACCTGAACGCCAAGGTCGCCACCGGCCTCCAGACCGACAAGCTCGGCTTCGCCGTCGACCAGCAGCCCTACCTCCAGGGGTACGAGGCCGTCGACCTGCTCTGGCTCTACCGCTACAACCGCAACGTCCTCGGCGGCGGCCTGCCCGTCCTGACCGGCCCGCAGATCATCACCAAGGACGACGCCGACGCCCTGGCCGACTACACCAAGCGCGGCACCCGATGAGCGGCTCCACCGCCACGCCGGAGCAGGTGGACGAGCGCCTCGTCCGCACCTCGCCGCTGCGCAAGCTGCTCGGCCGCCCCGAGCTCGGCTCGGTCGTCGGCGCGGCAGCGGTCTTCCTCTTCTTCGCGATCGTCGCCGACAGCTTCCTCCAGGCCTCCAGCTTCGGCACCGTGCTGTACGCGGCCTCCGTCCTCGGCATCATGGCCGCCCCGGTCGCGCTGCTGATGATCGGCGGCGAGTTCGACCTCTCCGCCGGTGTCCTGGTGACCAGCTCCGCGCTCATCTCCTCGATGTTCAGCTACCAGATGACGGCCAACGTCTGGGTCGGCGTCCTCGTGTCGCTGCTGGTCACGCTCGCCATCGGCGCGTTCAACGGCTTCATGCTGACCCGCACCAAACTGCCGAGCTTCATCATCACGCTCGGCACGTTCCTGATGCTCACCGGTCTGAACCTCGGCTTCACCAAGCTGATCAGCGGCACGGTCTCCACCAAGGCCATCGGCGACATGGAGGGCTTCGAGTCCGCCCGCGCCCTGTTCGCCTCGACGCTGACCCTCGGTGGCGTCGAGTACAAGGTCACCATCCTGTGGTGGGTGGCGCTCGTCGCGCTCGCCACCTGGATCCTGCTCCGTACCCGCTTCGGCAACTGGATCTTCGCCGTCGGCGGCGAGGCGGACGCCGCCCGCGCGGTAGGCGTCCCCGTCATCCGTACGAAGATCGGGCTCTACCTGGGCGTCGCGTTCGCCGCATGGATCTCCGGACAGCACCTGCTCTTCAGTTACGACGTCGTCCAGTCCGGCGAGGGCGTCGGCAACGAGCTGACGTACATCATCGCGGCCGTCATCGGCGGCTGCCTGATCACCGGCGGCTACGGCTCCGCGATCGGCTCGGCGGTCGGTGCCTTCATCTTCGGCATGACCAGCAAGGGCATCGTGTACGCCGAGTGGAACCCGGACTGGTTCAAGTTCTTCCTGGGAGCGATGCTGCTCCTGGCCACCCTGCTCAACGCGTGGGTGCGCAAGCGCGCGGAGGCGACGTCATGACGGCCACTTCTGACACGACCGGGAAGACCGCCGGTCCCCTCGTCGAGCTGGACGACGTATCGAAGTTCTACGGCAACATCAAAGCCCTGGAGCACGTCTCGCTGGAGGTCCACGCGGGCGAGATCACCTGCGTCCTCGGCGACAACGGCGCCGGCAAGTCCACCCTCATCAAGATCATCGCGGGGCTGCACCGGCACGACGCCGGCCGGTTCCTGATCGAGGGCGAGGAGACCACCCTCGCCAACCCGCGCGACGCCCTGGACCGGGGCATCGCCACCGTCTACCAGGACCTCGCCGTCGTCCCGCTGATGCCGGTCTGGCGGAACTTCTTCCTCGGCTCCGAACCGACCACCGGCGTCGGCCCCTTCAAGCGCCTCGACGTGAAGAAGATGCGCGAGACGACCCGTACGGAACTGCTGCGCATGGGCATCGACCTGCGCGACGTCGACCAGCCCATCGGCACGCTCTCCGGCGGTGAGCGCCAGTGCGTGGCGATCGCCCGCGCCGTCTACTTCGGCGCCAAGGTCCTCGTCCTCGACGAGCCGACCGCCGCGCTCGGCGTCAAGCAGTCCGGGGTGGTGCTCAAGTACGTCGCCGCCGCCCGTGACGCCGGCCTCGGCGTGGTCCTCATCACGCACAACCCGCACCACGCTCACCTCGTCGGCGACCGGTTCATCCTCCTCAAGCGCGGGGTGATGTCCGGCAGCCACACCAAGGACGACGTCACGCTCGACGAGCTGACCCGGCAGATGGCGGGCGGCAGCGAGCTGGAGGAGCTCAGCCACGAGCTGGAACGCACCCCGGCACCCACCCTTCCCGGCACCTCCGCCGCGACCGAAGAAAGATCCTGACCGGCGACAGAAGGATCCTGACCGGCGACCCGCCCCGGCGCGGCTGACCCCGGCCGACCGCTCCGGGGGCCGGGCAGTGGCAGAATCGGGCGCGGCGGGCGCCGTCCGCCGCCGACCGTGACAGCGGCCCGGCCCCTCAGACCCCGCAGGGACGATGAGCACGTACCGCGACTTCGCAGACCGCGGCTCCGCCCGCGCCACCGTCCTCAAGACCGTCGGCACCAAGGAGCGCCGCTCGCACCTCACCGCCCCCCGCGTCCCGACGGTCGGGATCGACATCGGCGGTACGAAGGTGATGGCGGGCGTCGTCGACGCCGACGGCAACATCCTGGAACAGCTGCGCACCGAGACGCCCGACAAGTCCAAGAGCCCCAAGGTCGTCGAGGACACCATCGTCGAGCTGGTCCTGGACCTCTCCGACCGGCACGACGTTCACGCGGTGGGCATCGGCGCGGCGGGCTGGGTGGACGCCGACCGCTCCAAGGTCCTGTTCGCCCCGCACCTCGCCTGGCGCGACGAACCCCTGCGCGACGCGATCGCCTCCCGCCTCGTCGTCCCCGTCATGGTCGACAACGACGCCAACACCGCCGCCTGGGCGGAGTGGCGCTTCGGCGCCGGGCGCGGCGAGGACCACCTCGTCATGATCACGCTCGGTACTGGGATCGGCGGCGCGATCCTGGAGGACGGCCAGGTCAAGCGCGGCAAGTACGGCGTGGCCGGTGAGTTCGGCCACATGCAGGTCGTGCCCTCGGGCCACCGCTGCCCCTGCGGCAACCGGGGCTGCTGGGAGCAGTACAGCTCCGGCAACGCCCTGGTCCGCGAGGCCAGGGAGCTGGCCGCCGCCGACTCCCCGGTCGCGCACTATCTGCTGGACCGGGTGAAGGGCAACGTCTCCGACATCACCGGCCCGCTCATCACCGAACTGGCCCGCGAGGGCGATGCCATGTGCATCGAGCTCCTCCAGGACATCGGCCAGTGGCTCGGTGTCGGCATCGCCAACCTGGCCGCCGCGCTCGACCCCTCCTGCTTCGTCATCGGCGGTGGTGTCAGCGCCGCCGACGACCTCCTGATCGGCCCCGCCCGGGACGCCTTCAAGCGCCACCTCACCGGCCGCGGCTACCGCCCCGAGGCCAAGATCGCCAAGGCGCAGCTGGGACCCGAGGCGGGTATGGTCGGCGCCGCGGACCTCGCCAGGCTGGTGGCCCGCCGCTTCCGCCGGGCCAACCGGCGCCGCGTCGAGCGGTACGAGCGGTACGCGCAGATCTACGACCAGGCGGCGAGCACCATCCGCAACACCCGTTCGACCCGTACGGTCGACTGAACCGCAGCCGCCAGCCCGGCGTCTCAGCCTCCGTACCCCGCTCCGCAGCACGAGGGACCTCCTGATCATGATCGCAGCCGACCACCCCGTGGCGCCGCCCCAGTCCGATTCGCCGGGCGACGGCGAGGGCAAGCCGCCCGAGAGTCCCCGGCGGGTCTTCCGGCGGCGGTTCATCACCGCCACGATCATCGTCCTGCTGATCGGCATCCCGGCGGGCTACCTCCTCGTCTCCGCGGGCCAGAGCCGCCGCTCGGGCAAGGACAAGGAGGCCGAGGCGGCCGCCGTGGGCCTCCGCGAGGGCTGGCCCTCCAAGATGCAGCGCCGGATCTTCGAGATCCCGATCCCCGGGAACGGGATCGGGGTCCAGTACTACGAGACGAACAACTGGAAAGCCAGCCGGATGTACGCCAAGTTCCGGACGACCTCCGCCGGCCTCGACCGCTTCCTGAGCGGCATCGGCACCGGCCGCGCGGCCCTGGAGCCCGGGAAGGTCAACATCAGCTCCCGGGACATCGCCATCACCGGGTGGTACTTCAGCCCGAACGAGAACTGGGCCAGCGTCACCCACACCAACAAGAAGCCGCGCCCCACCCAGACCATCACGGTCAATATGACCGACCCGGCCAGTCCTGTCGTCTATGTCGTCTCCGCGGCGACCCCATGAGTCGTTCCGGGCCGAGCCTCCCCGCCGGCCGGGACACGGCGCCTCGACGGCCGCGGCAGGAGCGTGACGGGCATGGATGAGACGGCGGGCCCGGTACCGGCGGCCGACGACCCGGGCTTCCCGGCCCGCCACGCGGCCTCCTGCACCGGGCTCGGCGAGCTCGACGCTCTCGTCACGCACTGCCGGGCCTGTCCACGGCTTGTGACCTGGCGGGAGGAGGTCGGCGAGGTCAGGCGCGCCGCCTTCCGGGACCAGGAGTACTGGGCACGACCGGTGCCCGGCTTCGGCCCGGCGGACGCGACGATGGCCGTGGTGGGGCTGGCACCCGCAGCCCACGGCGGCAACCGGACCGGGCGGATGTTCACCGGGGACGCGACGGGCGACTTCCTCTTCGCCGCGCTGCACACGCTGGGCCTCTCCTCGCAGCCGTCCTCCGTCCACGCCGGGGACGGGCTCCGGCTGCGCGGCGTGCGGCTGACCTCGCCCGTGCACTGCGCGCCCCCGGAGAACCGGCCGACGCCCGGGGAACGCGACACCTGCCGGCCCTGGCTCGCGGCCGAGCTGAACCTGCTGGGTCCGCAGCTGCGCTCGGTCGTCGTCCTCGGCGGCTTCGGCTGGCAGGCGCTCCTGCCGGTCCTCGCACAGGCGGGATGGGAAATCCCGCGTCCGCGTCCCGCCTTCGGTCACGGCACCCGGGTCGTCCTGCCCGCCACCGGGAGCCGGCAGGAGCTGCACCTGCTCGGCAGCTACCACCCCAGCCAGCGCAACACGTTCACCGGGCGCCTGACCATGCCCATGCTGGTCGACGTGTTGCGTGAGGCCGCCGCTGTCGCCGGGATCGCCACCTGAGCCCGGCGACGACCTTCCTCCGTCAGGACGGGCGGACCGCCGGGAACGGGTTCCCGGCGGTTCCTCACACGTCGGTCACGCGGTCCGGGTCGTCCAGGGGGGTGTTCACCCGCAGCCAGCGGTAGCCGTACGGCTCCAGCTCGGTGCGGACGAGCCCCCCGGCCGCCGACTTCACCGTGTCGCCGGTGAAGACGTCGGTGAGCAGGCGGCCGCCTTTCAGCCCGGGGACCGTCGTGGCCGCGGTGACCGCCCGGTCGGAGAAGTTGTGCACCGCCAGCACCGCCCCTTCCGGCAGCGAGCTGATGTGCGCCAGGACGCCGGGGTCGTCCGCGTCGAGCACCTCGTACGCGCCCCAGGCCAGTTCGGGTGCCTCGCGATACCGCTCGATCAGTGTCCGCATCCGCGCGAGGAGCGAATCCGGATCGTGCGCCTGGTCGTGCACATTGACCCGCTTCGGTCCGAACGCGCCCTCCACGACCGGGTTGGGCAGAGCGGCGGCGTCCGCGCCGGAGAAGCCACCGCCCTTGTCGGCGGTCCACTGCATCGGGGTCCGTACGGCCTGCCGGCCCTCGGCGGCGAGGTTCTCCCCCATCCCGATCTCCTCGCCGTAGAAGAGCACGGGGGTGCCCGGCAGGGTGAAGAGCAGGCTGTAGGCCAGCTCGACCCGGCGCCGGTCGCCCTCCACCATCGGCGGCAGCCTGCGGCGCAGACCACGGCCGTAGAGCTGCATGTCCTCGTCCGGGCCGAAGGCCGCGAAGACCTCGGCGCGCTCGTCGTCGTCGAGCTTGTCGAGCGTCAGCTCGTCGTGGTTGCGGACGAAGGTCGCCCAGTGCGCGTCGCGGGGAGCGGTGGGCCGCTCCCGCAGGGCGGCGGCCAGCGGTCCCGCCTCGCCCCGGGCCATCGACAGGTACATCCGCTGCATGCCGATGAAGTCGAAGCACATGGTCAGCTCGTCGCCCCGGCCCGACTCCGGCTCCCCGAAGAACGTGGCGGTGTCGGGGTAGGGCAGATTGACCTCGCCCAACAGCACCGCCTCACCGTTGCGGCGCCCGAGGAAGGCCCGCAGGTCGGCGAGGTACTCGTGCGGGTCGGGCAGCCGGTCCGCGTCCTGCTGGCCGTCGGTCTCCAGCAGGAACGGAACCGCGTCGACGCGGAAGCCGGACAGCCCCAGCTGCGTCCAGAAACCCATGATGCGGGCTATCTCGTCGCGTACCGCCGGGTTGGCCACGTTCAGGTCGGGCTGCTGCTTGAAGAAGCGGTGCAGGTAGTACTGGCCGGTGGTCTCGTCCAGCTCCCACACACTGCGCTCCGCGTCGGGGAAGACCACGCCCTCGGGGCCGTCCTCCGGCGGCGAGTCGACCCAGACGTACCAGTCACGGTGGGCGGATGTGCGGCTGGAGCGGGCGTCCTGGAACCACGGGTGGTGGTCGGAGGTGTGATTGACCACCAGGTCGGCGATGACCCGGATGCCCCGGTCGCGGGCGGTCCGCACGAACTCGGTGAAGTCGCCGAGCGTGCCCAGGCGCGGATCGACACCGTAGAAGTCGGTGATGTCGTAGCCGTCGTCGCGCTCCCGGGTCGGATAGAAGGGCATCAGCCACACACAGGTGACTCCCAGGCGCACCAGATGGTCGATCCGCTGGGTCAGACCGGCGAAGTCGCCGGTCCCGTCACCGTCGCCGTCCTGGTACGTCTCCACGTCCAGGCAGTACACGACGGCGTTCTTCCACCACAGGTCGGAGGTCCGGGTCAGCCTCATCGGGCACTCTCCGCAAGGTAGGGCTCGGGGCGGGTCACATCGAGCCGGGGCAGCACCTCGGCGCCGAACGCGTCGATGAAGGCGCTCTGTTCCCGGCCGACGTGGTGCAGCATGACCACGTCGAAGCCGAGGTCGGCGTACTCCTGGAGCCAGGCCGCGTGTTGGCCGAGGTCCGCCGAGATGTTGACGGACCCGGCGACCTGCTCGGGCGTGACGTGCTCGCTGACGCCGTCGAACAGCTCGGCCGAGTCCAGGTCCCAACTGACCGGCGGACCGTGGACGTTGGTGCGCCATTGGTCGTGGGCGACGGCGCGGGCGGTCTCCAGGTCGGGGTCCCAGCTGAGGTGGACCTGGAGGTGCAAGCGCCCGGCGCCGCCGGCGGAGCGGTACGCGTCCACGATCCGGCGCAGCTTCTCGTGCGGCGCGTTGACGGTGATCAGCCCGTCGGCCCACTCGGCGCACCAGCGGGCGGTGGCCTCGCTGCACGCGGCGCCCACCAGCGGCGGCACGGTCTCGGGGCGGGTCCACAGCCGGGCCCGGTCCACGGTCACCAGCCCGTCGTGACTCACCTCTTCGCCGTTCAGCAGCGCCCGGATGATGTCGACGCACTCGCGCAGCCGTGCGTTGCGGACGTCCTTGCGCGGCCAGCGCGCGCCGGTGATGTGCTCGTTGGACGCCTCACCGCTGCCCAGCGCTGCCCAGAAGCGGCCCGGGTACATGGCGGCGAGGCTGCCGACGGCCTGAGCGATGATCGCCGGGTGGTACCGCTGCCCCGGCGCGTTGACGACTCCGAACGGGATGTGGTCGGTGGCCTGGAGCGCGGCGCCGAGCCAGGACCACGCGAAGCCGGACTCGCCCTGCCGGACGCTCCAGGGCGAGAAGTGGTCCGAGCACATGGCGGCGGTGAAGCCGGCGCTCTCCGCGTGGACGGCCGCCGCCAACAGCTCGGCGGGAGGCACCTGTTCGTGCGAGGCGTGGAATCCGTAGACGGTCATGGGGTGCGGGTACCCGGTGCCACCGCGAACACCGGCACGGGGTCAGAGCATCTGCCGGTGTACCCTCGCCTCCCACGGCGCGAGGACCAGCCGGCTGGGGGGAGCGGGGACGGACGGGCCGTTGCCCAGGACGAGTTCGGCTCCCTCCCAGCCGTCCGGCAGCGCCACGTCGACCGTCTCGCCGGTGAAGTTCCCGGCGATGAGCAGGGTCGTGGCCCCGTGGCGGCGGGTGAAGGCGTAGATCCGCTCGTCGTCCGGCAGCAGCATGGTGAAGTCGCCGTGCACGACGGCCGGTTCGCTGCGCCGCAGCGCGATCAGCCGCCGGTAGTGGTGGAGGACGGAGTCGGGATCCGTCCGGGCGGCAGCGGCGTTGACCTCGGTGTGGTCGGGGTTGACCGGCAGCCAGGGGGTGCCCGTCGTGAAGCCGGCCTGCGGCGAGGCGTCCCACTGCATGGGGGTACGGGCGTTGTCCCGGCCCATCGCCCGAAGCCCGGGCAGGATGTCCTCGGGCTCGGCTCCGGCACGCAGTTCCTGCGCGTAGTGGTTCAGGGACTCGATGTCCCGGAAGTCCTCGATGGTGCGCAGGGGCGCGTTCGCCATGCCCAGTTCTTCGCCCTGGTAGATGTACGGCGTGCCGCGGTGCAGGTGGAGGACGGTGGCCAGCATCTTCGCGGACCGTATCCGGTGGCGGGGCCCGTCGTCGCCGAACCGGGAGACCACGCGAGGCTGGTCGTGGTTGTTCCAGTACAGGCTGTTCCACCCGACGTCGGCGAGGCCGGCCTGCCAGCGGCCCAGTGACGCCTTGAGATCGGTCAGGCGCAGCGGCCGGGGATCGAACTTGCCGCTGCCGTGGTCGAGTCCGACGTGCTCGAACTGGAAGACCATGTCGACTTCGGCCCGTCGCGGGTCCGTGAACAGCCGGGCCTGTTCGACGGTCACCCCGGGCATCTCGCCGACGGTGAGCAGCCGGCCGGGATACCGGGCGAACACCTCACGGTGCATTTCCTGGAGGTAGTCGTGGATGCGCGGGCCGCAGACGTAGTGGGGCGAGCCGTCACCGTACGGGCCGTCGCCACGCAGTTCGCCGTCGGGCAGTTCCGGATCCTTGGAGATGAGGTTGATGACGTCCATCCGGAAGCCGTCCACCCCGCGCTCCAGCCACCAGCGCATCATGGCGTGGACGGCCTGCCGCAGGTCGGGGTTCTCCCAGTTGAGATCCGGCTGTTTCGGGGAGAAGAGGTGGAGGTAGTACGCGTCACTCGTGGCGTCGTGCGCCCAGGCCGAGCCGGAGAAGAACGAGCCCCAGTTGTTGGGTTCACCACCCTCACGCGGTGGACGCCACCAGTACCAGTCACGTTTCGGACTGTCCGGATCGCGTGACTCCTGGAACCAGGGATGCTCGTCGGACGTGTGATTGACGACCAGGTCCATGACCAGTTTCATCCCGCGCTCGTGCACGGCGGCGAGCAGCCGGTCGAAGGCCGCCAGGTCACCGAAGACGGGATCGATGTCCTGATAGTCGCTGATGTCGTAGCCGTTGTCGTCCTGCGGCGACGGGTAGACGGGGGACAGCCACAGCACATCGACGCCCAGCTCCGCGAGGTGGTCCAGCCGGCCGGTGAGGCCCGCCAGGTCGCCGATGCCGTCACCGTCCGAGTCGGCGAAGCTACGGGGATAGACCTGGTAGACGACCGAGGACTTCCACCACGCGTCGTTGTCCTGCGCTGCACTGCCGCCCGCCATGGGAGGTCCCTCTCTCGCCTCGGGAGTCACGCGATGTGGTTCCCCTTCCCCGGACAGGGCGGTTGTAGCGGACAGCCGCCCGTGTGCAGCGGACAGCGGCCCGTGCCCCGCGCCGGGCGAGGGGCGAAAAGCCGGTCAGTCCGACCCGGGGCAGCGAGAACCGGTGAGAGATGAGAGGGTCGGGCGGGTGAGTGAGACACCACCGAACACCATGCAATACCGCCTCGACGGGCCGGATGACGCTCCGGTCCTGGTCATCGGGCCCTCCCTCGGGACGACCTGGCACATGTGGGATCGCCAGATACCCGAGCTATCCCAGCACTGGAGAGTCTTCCGCTACGACCTGCCGGGCCACGGCGGCGCCCCCGCCCACGCGGCGTCCTCGGTCGCCGAGCTGTCGGACCGGCTGATCGCCACCCTCGACGGGCTCGGCATCCAGCGGTTCGGGTACGCGGGCTGCTCGATCGGCGGGGCCGTCGGGGCGGACCTGGCCCTGCGCCACCCGCACCGGGTGGCCTCGCTGGCGCTGGTGGCCTCCTCGCCCCGGTTCGGCACGGCCGACGAGTTCCGGCAGCGCGGAGTGATCGTCCGTACCAACGGCCTGGAGCCGATGGCCCGCACCGCGCCGGAACGCTGGTTCACACCCGGCTTCGCCGCCGCGCAGCCCGCCATCGTGGAGTGGGCCGTGCAGATGGTCCGTACCACCGACCCCGGCTGCTACATCGCGGCGTGCGAGGCGCTGGCCACGTTCGACATCCGCGACCGCCTGGGCCGCATCGGCGTCCCGACCCTCGTCCTCGTCGGCGCGGAGGACCAGGTCACCGGGCCCGCCGAGGCCCGCACGCTGGTCGCCGGGATACCGGACGCCCGCCTCGCGCTCGTCCCCGGCGCCTCGCACCTGGCCCCGGTCGAGCAGCCCGCGGCCGTCTGCGACCTGCTCCTGACGCACTTCTCCACCGCCTGGCAGGACGCGCCCGCCGCCGCCCCCGCCACCCCGCTCGTCCCCGGACCGGCCACGCCCGCCACCTCGTTCGCCCCCGTCGCCGAGATCGCCCCGGCGCCCGACGCGCCCGAGGCCGTGGGCCCGCAGCGGGAGAGCCGCCACGAGCGCGGCGTGAAGGTGCGCCGCGAGGTGCTGGGGGACGCGCACGTCGACGCCGTGAACGCCTCCGCCGACCCGTTCACCGAGGACTTCCAGGAGCTGGTCACCCGGTACGAGTGGGGCGAGGCCTGGAGCCGGGACGGCCTGGACCGCCGTACCCGCAGCTGCGTCGCGCTCACCGCGCTCGTCGCCTCCGGCCACCTGGAGGGCCTGGCCGCGCACACCCGCGCCGCCCTGCGCAACGGCCTGACCCCCGCCGAGATCAAGGAGGTTCTCCTCCAGACCGCCGTCTACTGCGGCATCCCGGCGGCCGGCGCGGCCTTCGCCATCGCGCAGTCCGTGATCCAGGAGGAAACCACCCCGCCCGCGTAGCAGGATGGAGCCATGAACGCATCGCCTCAGCCACTCACGCTCACCAAGAAGACCCACTCCTGCGTGCGGATCGAGAAGGAGGGGCGCGTCCTGGTCATCGACCCGGGCGGCTTCTCCGAGGACGACGCGGCACTCGGCGCCGACGTCCTGCTCGTCACGCACGAGCACCCGGACCACTTCGACGAGGCCAGGCTCCGGGCGGGTCTGGAGGCCAACCCGGCGGCGGAGATCTGGACCCTGCGCAGCGTGGCCGACCAGCTCTCGGCCGCCTTCCCGGGCCGCGTGCACACGGTCGGCGACGGGGACGCGTTCTCGGCGGCCGGGTTCGACGTCACCGTGCACGGGGAGCTGCACGCGGTGATCCACCCCGACATCCCGAGGATCACCAACATCGGCTTCCTGGTCGACGGTTCGGTCTTCCACCCCGGCGACGCCCTCACCGTCCCCGACCGCCCCGTGGACACCCTCCTGCTGCCGGTGATGGCCCCCTGGAGCAAGATCTCCGAGGTCATCGACTACGTACGCGAGGTGAAGCCGCGCCGGGCGATCGACGTCCACGACGCCCTGCTCACGGACCTCGCGCGGCCGATCTACGACAACCAGATCGGCGCTCTCGGCGGCGCGGACCACGGCCGGCTGGCCCCGGGCGGCACCACCGAGCTGTGAGCCCGGCGGCCGCTGTCAGTGGGAGCCGCTAGGTTGGCTGCCATGCGCATCGCGACCTACAACGTCAATTCGATCACCGCCCGGCTGCCGAGGCTCCTGGCCTGGCTGGAGAGCAGCGGCACCGATGTGCTGTGCATCCAGGAGACCAAGTGCACGGCCGAGCAGTTCCCCGCCGAAGCCCTGCGCGAGGCGGGCTACGAGTCCGCGGTCAACGCCACCGGCCGGTGGAACGGGGTCGCGCTGCTCTCCCGGGTCGGCCTCACCGACGTCGTCTCCGGGCTGCCGGGCGGCCCGGAGTACGAGGGGGTGCAGGAGCCCCGCGCGATCTCCGCGACCTGCGGCCCGCTGCGCCTGTGGTCGGTCTACGTCCCCAACGGCCGCGAGGTCGAGCACGACCACTACACGTACAAGCTGGCCTGGCTGGAGGCCCTGCGGAAGGCCGTCGCGGCCGACGCGGCGGGGACCCGGCCGTTCGCGGTCCTGGGCGACTTCAACGTGGCCCCGACCGACGAGGACGTCTGGGACCCGGCGCTCTTCGCGGGCGCCACGCATGTGACGCCCGCCGAGCGCGCGGCCCTCGCGGCCCTGGAGGGGGAGGGGCTGGGCGAGGTGCTGCCCCGCCCCCTCAAGTACGACCGGGCGTACACCTTCTGGGACTACCGGGAGCTGCGCTTCCCCAAGAACAAGGGCATGCGGATCGACCTGACCTTCGGCAACCCCGCGTTCACCGCCGCCGTCAAGGACAGCTATGTGGACCGCGAGGAGCGCAAGGGCAAGGGCGCGTCCGACCACGCGCCGGTGGTGGTGGACCTCGACCTCGACCTCTGAGCGGGTGCGAGCCGAGGCGGGCGAGAGGCAGGGGACCACGTGACAACCCAAGGTTGACACTCCCAGGAGTGTCAACCTACGGTTGTCACATGACGCAGCCTCTCCCTGTCACCCCTTCCGTGCGCCTCGACGATCTGATCGAGGCCATCAAGAAGACCAACGCCGACGCGCTGGAGCAGCTCTCCGGCGCCGTCCTCGCCGCCGACCACCTCGGTGACGTGGCCGACCACCTCATCGGTCACTTCGTGGACCAGGCCCGCCGCTCCGGCGCCTCCTGGACCGACATCGGCCGGAGCATGGGGGTCACCCGCCAGGCCGCCCAGAAGCGCTTCGTGCCGAAGAAGGGCGAGAGCTCCTCCGACCTGGACCCGAACGAGGGCTTCAACCGCTTCACCCCGCGCGCCCGCAACGTGGTGGTCGCCTCCCACAACGAGGCCCAGGCCGCCCGGCACGCCGAGATCGTCCCCGCCCACCTGATCCTCGGCCTGCTCGCCGAGCCCGAGGCCGTCGCCGTCCGCGTCCTCGCCGGGAAGGGCGTGGAGCCGGACACGCTGCGGGCGGCGGCGGCCGCGGCGCTGCCCGCCCCGGTGGACGAGGCGCCCGAGCTGATCCCGTACGACGCGGACGCCAAGAAGGTCCTGGAGCTGACCTTCCGCGAGGCCCTGCGCCTGGGCCACAACTACGTCGGCACCGAGCACATCCTGCTGGCCCTGCTGGAGTTCGAGGACGGCTCCGGCGTGCTGACCGGCCTCGGTCTGGACAAGGAGGCCGTGTCCGCCGCGGTGGAGCGGGCGGTGGGCGAGGCGGCAGGGGCGCTCGGGCAGCAGCCCTGAGGCTCCCGAGCGGCCCCCGCACCACGTGGACGGCGGCCTCAGTGCACCGAGAACCCGCCGTCCACGAACAACGACTGCCCGGTGACGTACGCCGATGAGCGCCCCGCCAGGAACACCGCCGCCCCGGCGAAGTCCTCCGCGAGCCCGTTGCGGCCGACCATCGTCCGGGCGGCCAGCGACGCCACCTTTTCCGGGTCCGACTGGAGGCGCGCGTTCAGCGGGGTCAGCACGAACCCCGGGACCAGGGTGTTCACGGTGACGCCGTACGGAGACCACGCCTCGGCCTGCGACCGGGCCAGCGACTCCAGCCCGCCCTTGGACACCCCGTACGCACCGCTGCTCACAAAGGCGCGGTGGGCCTGCTGCGAGCTGACATGAATGATCCGCCCGTAACCCCGCTCGGCCATCCCGGGCCCGAACCGCTGCCCCAGCAGGAACGGCGCCTTGAGGTTCACGGCCATGGTGGTGTCCCAGACGTCCTCACCCAGCTCGTCCATGGGCGGCCGCAGGTTGATCCCGGCGCAGTTGACGAGGATGTCCGGCTCCCCGAAAGCGGCCACCACCCCGTCGGCGGCGGCCCGCACACCCTCACCGGTCCCCAGATCGGCGCTCACCCAGGCGGCCCGGCACTCGGCGGCCGCCAACTCGTCGACGGTCGCCTTCAGTTCACTCTCCCGGCGGGCCACCACGACCACACGCGCCCCGGCCCGGGCGAGCGCCCCGGTGATGGCCCGCCCGATCCCGGAGCTGCCGCCGGTCACGACGGCGACCCGGTCGGCCAGCGAGAACAGGTCGGAAACATAGCTCTGAGCACTCATGTTCGTACCCTAGGACATCGGTTTCCGCCCGCTCGGTGCCACCTGCGGTCCGGGGTGGGCGGAGGCTGTCCGGGGTGGTCGCCGGCCCGGCCCCCGGCGGGGTCCGCGCGCCCTGTGGTGCGGAACCTGGCAAGGGTGGGACCCTAGTGGTATGAACATCCCTTTCTTGGACAACTGGCGTAAGCGTCAGGGCAGTACGCAGGGGCACGCGCTCGCGGCCGCCGTCGAAGCTGATCCCGACGGTGTGGCCGAGCTGCTCGCCGAATGCGAACTGCTGCGTGCCCGGGCGGGGCAGCAAGGACTCGAACTCGACGACAGCCCGGCCTCGTTGTCCGCGCTCGACCAGCTGCCGCCGCGCTGGCGCGACGACCCCGAGGAGCTGCCCTGGCTGGGCAACGACGCCGGGCTCTACCTGGGCACCGTCATCGTGCGCACCGTCCCGGGGGCGGCGTGGGACATCTGGCCGAGCGGGCAGCCCGTGGTGCGGCTGGAGTCCGGGCGGGAGATCGACGTCGTCGCCGCCGGGCTGGACTGGGCCATGACCGGTAGCCCCGAGCTCTCGCAGGTGTACGCGGAGTCGGCCGAGAACTGATCGCTACGGCCGGGAGCTCATCACCGGGAGCTCATCACCAAGAGAGATAAACAGCCTTATGTGCCATTTGAGCGTGTCGGGTGCGAAGTCCCTTTCCGGGCTGCATAGTTTGCGCTGACCTCGACACAGCGACAAGTGGGTAGGGCAGCGCATGGCCGTCGATCCGTTGATCGAACTGAGGGACGTCAACAAACACTTCGGAGAGTTGCACGTACTTCAGGACATCAATCTCACCGTCGGCCGCGGGGAGGTGGTGGTGGTCATCGGCCCCTCCGGCTCCGGGAAATCGACCCTGTGCCGGGCGGTCAACCGGCTGGAGACGATCGAGTCCGGTTCCATCCTGATCGACGGCAAGCCCCTCCCCGCGGAGGGCAAGGGCCTGGCCCAGCTCCGCGCCGAAGTCGGCATGGTCTTCCAGTCGTTCAACCTCTTCGCCCACAAGACCGTGCTGGCCAATGTGTCCCTGGCCCAGCTCAAGGTCCGCAAGCGCAAGAAGGAGGAGGCCGACCGGCGCTCCCGGGAACTGCTGGAGCGGGTCGGCCTCGCCTCCCAGGCCGACAAGTTCCCCGTCCAGCTCTCCGGCGGCCAGCAGCAGCGCGTGGCGATCGCCCGCGCTCTCGCCATGGACCCCAAGGCACTGCTCTTCGACGAGCCCACCTCGGCGCTCGACCCGGAGATGATCAACGAGGTGCTGGAGGTCATGCAGCAGCTTGCGCAGGAGGGCATGACCATGGTCGTGGTCACCCACGAGATGGGCTTCGCCCGGTCCGCCGCCAACCGCGTCGTCTTCATGGCCGACGGCCGCGTGGTCGAGGACCGTACCCCGGAGGACTTCTTCACCGCCCCGGAGAGCGACCGTGCCAAGGACTTCCTGTCCAAGATCCTCAAGCACTGACAGGGGGCCCTTCGTGTCGCGTACCCACACCTTGCCCACCAGCAGTGCCCGCCGCCGCGGCGCCGCCCTCGCCCTCTGCCTCCTGCTCACCGTGCTCGCCGCGGCCTGCGGCAAGGAGGGCAGCCCGCCGGTCAAGGGACCGGCGCCCGAGGCGCTGCCCGTCTACCCAGTGGACCAGGGCTTCGAACTGCCCGCGTCGCCCACCTGGCGGAAGGCGGAGCGGCGCGGCTACCTGATCGTCGGCGCCAAGGAGGACCAGCCCTATCTGGGCGAGAAGGACCCCGCCAGCGGCGTCTACTCCGGCTTCGACATCGAGATCGCCCGGATGATGGCGGCCTCCCTCGGCTTCGAACCGAAGACCATCCGTTTCCGGACGATCGCCTCCGCGAACCGCGAGACCGCCCTCCAGAACGGCCAGATCGACTACTACGTCGGCACCTACACCATCAACGACATGCGCAAGAAGCTCGTCGGCTTCGCCGGCCCCTACTACATGGCGGGCCAGGGACTCCTGGTGCGTACCGACGAGAACGACATCAAGGGCCCCCAGGACCTCGACGGCAGGACGGTCTGCTCGGCGGCCGGCTCCACGCCCTACCAGCGCATCGCCGAGGACTTCCCCAAGGCGGTGCTCGTCGCCTACGACACGTACTCGATCTGCGTCGACAACCTGCTGACCTTCCAGGTCGACGCCGTCACCACCGACGACGCGATCCTGCTGGGCTTCGCGGCCAAGGCGCCCGACGAGATGAAGGTCGTCGGCAAGCCGTTCTCCGAGGAGCCGTACGGCATCGGCGTACCGCGCAACGACAACGCGCTGCGGGGCGCCCTCAACGACGCGCTGGAGGCGAACGAGAAGAACGGCAACTGGAAGAAG
Source organism: Streptomyces cyaneofuscatus (assembly GCF_000718135.1). GTDB lineage: Bacteria > Actinomycetota > Actinomycetes > Streptomycetales > Streptomycetaceae > Streptomyces > Streptomyces cyaneofuscatus. The sequence goes on from NZ_JOEM01000002.1 coordinate 302,896, forward strand.
GCGTTCGAGGCGACGCTGGGGCGCTCCGGCGTGCCCGCGCCGACCCCGCCGCCCATCGACCGCTACCCGGCGAACTGAGGGGACGGCGCCACCCATGGACGTACTGACAGACAACTTCTCCCTCTACGGCGAGGGCTTCCTCGGCACCGTCGAGCTGACGGTCTACTCCTCGGCCCTCGCCCTCGCCCTCGGCTTCGTGATGGCCTCCTTCCGCGTCGCGCCCGTAGGCTCACTGCGGGTGCTGGGCACGGTCTGGGTGACCGTGCTGCGCAACACCCCGCTGACACTGCTGTTCTTCGCGGTCCTCCTCGGCCTGCCCCGCTTCGGCCTCGTACTGCCCTTCCAGCTCTTCGCCGTCCTGGCGCTCGGCTGCTACACCTCCGCGTTCATCTGCGAGGTGCTGCGCTCCGGCATCAACACCGTGCCCACCGGCCAGGGCGAGGCCGCCCGCAGCCTCGGGATGACCTTCGGGCAGACCTTGAACCAGGTCGTCCTGCCGCAGGCCTTCCGCTCGGTGATCCCGCCGGTCGGCTCCACCCTGATCGCGCTGGCCAAGAACTCCGCGATCGCCGGCGCGTTCAGCGTCACCGAACTCCTCGGCACCTACCGGACGCTCAACGAGCTGGGCTACAGCATCATCTGGACGTTCATCTGGATCGCCGTCGGCTACCTGATCATCACCCTCACCATCAGTGCGCTCTTCAACGTGATGGAGAAGCGCTGGGGAGTCGCACGATGACCCATGTCCCCTCGGCCACTGCGCTCTACGACATCCCGGGGCCGCAGGCCCGTAAACGGCATCTCCTGTACGGGATCGCCTCGACGGCCGTGATCCTCGCCCTCGTCGGCTGGATCATCTATCTGCTCTTCGACACCGACCAGTTCACCGCCGAGAAGTGGCGCCCCTTCGAGTACAAGGGCATCCAGGAACTGCTCCTGCGGGGCCTCGGCAACACGCTCAAGGCGTTCGCGTACGCCGCCGTCCTCTCCCTCGCCCTCGGTGCGGTCCTCGCGGTCGGCCGGCTCTCCGTGCACCGCCCGGTGCGCTGGATCTCGACGCTGCTGGTCGAGTTCTTCCGGGCCATGCCGGTGCTGGTGATGATCTTCTTCATCTTCGTGGCGCTGAAGGTCCAGGCCCTGCCCGCCCTGGTCGCCGGGCTGACCCTCTACAACGGCTCGGTCCTCGCGGAGGTCTTCCGCACCGGGATCAACTCCGTGGACCGGGGCCAGCGGGAGGCCGCGTACGCCCTCGGGATGCGCAAGACCCAGGTCACGACGTTCGTCCTGGCCCCCCAGGCCGTGCGCGCGATGCTGCCGACCATCATCAGTCAGCTGGTGGTCGCCCTCAAGGACACCTCACTGGGTTACCTGATCACCTACGAGGAATTCCTCCACGCGGGAAAGCTGATCGCGTCGAATCTCGACTACGATCTTCCCTTCATCCCTGTCGTGATGGTGATCTCTCCGATCTACATCGGCATGTGCATGTTGCTCTCGTGGTTCGCCACCTGGGTGGCGCGAAGGCAGCGGCGCAATCCGAAGACGGAGGCGGTGGGGGTGGCCCCGGCCGAGCCGGGGAAGCTGCTGCCGGGAGGGCAGTAGCGGAGCATGCCCCGCCCGGCAGCAGTCGGTGATCACTTCTCGCGCAGCGGGACCGAGAGATGACTCGGGTCCGAGGCGGGCGAGGAGAAGGTCAGCTGCGCGCCGGTCGGGTTGTGCTCGATGTACAGCGGATCGACGGTGTCGATCACCAGGGCGAGCCGGTGACCGGCCGGGACGTCGTAGGCCGTGGAGAACAGCTCCAGGTCGACGGGGAACGGCCGGCCCGGCGTCTGCGCGTGGAACGTGTACGGGGCGTTGCTGACCAGCTTGCCCACGCCGAGCGGGCCGACGTCGTAGAGGTACGCGACGAAGGTGCCGCTCGACTTCGTGCTGGTGACCGTGGTGTGCAGCTCCGCCGTGCCCCGGACGCGCTGCTCGGAGCCGTACCGCTCCGACTGCCACACGCTCGCGAAGGTGCGCGGCAGAAGGGGTACGGAGACGGTCGGCGGCAGCTTCAGGAACTGGTCCAGCGCGTTGGAGAGCAGCGTGATGCCCCCGTTGGCGCCCGAATCGACGTTCGCCCAGACCTTCTTCGTACCGTCGAGCTGTATACGGTTCTTCGCCGCGCCCACCGACTTCCAGTCCGCGTACCCCTCGTACCCCTTGTCGGTACGGGACTTGAGCTGGACGGGCTGCTCGGTGTCGATGCCGTTGCGCTCGCCCTTGAGGTAGCGGTCGAACCAGCGGCGGGTGCTCGTCCAGGTGTCGTTGGGCAGCCCGAACAGGCCGGTCAGCTCGGCGGTCGCGTGGTCGCCGGGGCGGAACTCCAGCCGCTTGGGGCCGGTGAGCTTCTCGTAGAACGAGGCGTACTGGTTGGGCGGGAAGATCGTGTCGCCCCAGGCGTTGCCCATCATGATGGCGGCGCCGTTGGTGTTGATCTTGTCGAGGTGGGTCGCGGGGGAGCGCTTGGCGCCCCAGGCGATCATCTCCGGTTCCTTGGCCAGGTTGGAGCCGAGGAAGTCCTTGAGCGTCTGCGAGAGTTCGTCGCTGGGGCGGCCGGTGATCAGCCCGGCGCCGCCGAGCAGGGCCGCTGCCTGGAGGTGCTGGGTCCGGCCGCTGTAGATGGAGTCGATCAGGTCGGCCCAGCCGCTGAGCGCGGCCACTGCCTTGATCCGCGAGTCGTGCCCGGCGGCCAGCAGGCTGATGCCCGCCCCGTAACTGACCCCGCCCATGCCGATCCGATCCGGGTCGGCCGAGGTGTTGGCCAGCGCCCAGTCGATGACGGCGGAGGCGTCCGCGATGTCCGGCGGACCGGCCACCTCGATCTTCCCGCCGGAGAGCCAGAAGCCGCGCGAGGTGTAACTCACCACCACATAACCGGAGTCGGCGAGCTTCTGGGCCTGCGCCAGATACTCGATCTGAGGCATGGCCCAGCTGGTCGGGAAGACGATGAGGGGGTGCTTCGCCCCGGCCGGCGCTCCGGACGGTCTGAACACATTGCCCTTGAGCGTGATGCCCCCGGAGCCGGGGATGTCGTGGAACGTCAGGCCCGGCGCGGAGGCGGCGCTCGCGGGGGCGGTTGCGGGCGCGGCTCCCGCCGCCGGAGCCGCGCCGAGGGCGGCTCCGGTCAGCAGGACGGCGGCGGTGGTGATCGAAGCGGTGGTGCGCAGTGCCGGTTTCGGACGTACCACGGGTCACTCCTCACGCGTGTCAGTGCAAAGTGACCCGACGGTAACCCCGGTTGTTTACCGCTGGTAACTATCGGGTGTGTTGCGTGAAGGTAACGATTGTTGGACGTGGTGTCAGTAGGCCTTCCGTCGTACGGAGGTGAGCGGGCGGCTCACTTCAGCGCGCTCTTCGCCTGCCAGTCGGCCCAGGACACGTTCCACGCGCCGTACCCGTTGCCCTCGGCGACCGTGCCCTTGGCGTCGGCGCCGGTGATCTCGAACGGGTCGCCCACCCGCACCTGCCCGTAGAGCGCGGCCGCGTTCGCGTCGCTCATCCCGAGACAGCCCGAGCTGCGGTTGGCGTTGCCGAAGTAGCCCGCGTTCCACGGCGCGGCGTGCGCGTACATCCCCGACCAGGTCAGCCGCATCGAGTAGTCGACCATCTTGTCGTAGGCGTCGCCGAGGCCCACCGTCTCGGAGCGCATGTTGATCGTGCCCTCCTTGGACATCAGGACGGCCGTGCCCCGCCAGGACGCCTTGTCGCCGCCCGGGGTGCCACCCGACATCGGCGCCTGGAACACCTGCTTGCCGTCGCGGTGGAGGGAGAGGCGGTGCCCGTCGAGGTCGACCTTGACCACCTGGGCGGCGCCGATGGTGAACGTCGTGGCGTAGTCACGGACGAACCAGCCGCCGTCCGCGCCCGTGTCGATGCCGTTCAGCTCGGCGGCCAGCGTGACCTTCGTACCCGGCTTCCAGTACTCCTCGGGCCGCCAGTCGACGCGGTCCTTGCCCGAGTAGTCCTGCAGCCAGCCCCAGGAGCCCTCGGTGTCGTTCGACGTGGACACCTGCAGGGCCTTCTCCACCGCCGCCTTGTTCTTCACCGGGTGGTCGAAGACGACCGACAGCGGCTGGGCGATCCCGACCGTGGTGTTCTTGCCCGGCGCGAGCGACAGCTTGTTCACCTTCTCCGCCTCGGCGGTCGAGAAGGTGGCGGTGTCGCTGCCGCCGTCCGCGTCCTTCGCCTCGACCGTGTACGCGGTTCCGGGCGCGGCGACCCGCTCGGATATCCAGGTCCGGCCGTCGGCGGATATCTTCCCGGCCAGCGCGCCGCCCTTGTCGGCCGTCACCGCGACCGTCTTCAGCTTCCCCTCCGCCAGCGTGACCTTCACCGGTTCACCGGGGGCCGCCGCCTTGCCCTGGAGATTCACGGAGATGCTGGTCGCGGGCGCCTTGCCGTCCCCGCCCTCCTGCGCGGCGGAGCCGGACGCGCCACCGCCCGAACAGGCTGTGAGCGCGGCGGCGAGCAGCGCCGCCGGGACGACGGTCAGGGCGGTACGGCGGTGGATGCGCGGGCGTGGGGAACTCAACGGAAAAACCTCCAGGGCTGCAGGGCTCGACAGGGGAGAGGCGATTTCCCCCCTGCCGGGTTCCGTTTCCCCCATGTCGGGTTCGGCCGGTCCCCCCGCCGGACCGGCACCGGACCCTGCGGAGTACCCTCCACCGTCGGCCAGTACCTCGCAGCGCGGGAGAGACCAGTGAGCGGAACCGTCAAGCCCGAGGAGGCGGAAGGGGTCGATGGGCCGGCGGAGTCCGCAGTGACGCCCGACGGGTCCGCAGTGCCCGAAGAAGCCACGACCGAGCCCGGGATACTCCCGGCCCGGTCCGCCTCCGTCCTGCGCAGCGGGGCCGTGATGGCGGCGGGCTCCGTCGTCTCCCGCGCCACCGGCTTCGTCCGCTCGGCGGTCGTCCTCGCCGCGCTCGGCACCGGGCTGACCGCCGACGGCTACACGGTCGCCAACACCGTCCCCAACATCCTCTACATCCTGCTCATCGGCGGCGCGCTCAACGCGGTCTTCGTCCCCGAACTGGTCCGGGCCGCCAAGGAGCACGCCGACGGCGGAGCCGCGTACACCGACCGGCTGCTCACCCTGTGCACCGTCGGCCTCCTCGCCCTCACCGCGCTCGCCGTGGCGGCGGCGCCCCTGATCGTCGGCCTCTACACCGACTATGACGGACGCCAGGCCGAGCTGACCGTCGCGCTGGCCCGCTACTGCCTGCCGCAGATCCTCTTCTACGGGCTCTTCACCCTGCTCGGCCAGGTCCTCAACGCCCGAGGCCGGTTCGGCGCGATGATGTGGACCCCGGTCCTCAACAACATCGTGATCATCGGGGTGTTCGGCCTCTACATCGCCGTCGCCGCGAGCTCCGGCGGCGCCCTCTCCGACCGGGACGCCCACCTCCTGGGCTGGGGCACCACCGCCGGGATCGCCGTGCAGACCCTCGCGCTGCTTCCCGCGCTGCGGGCCGCGAAGTTCCGCTGGCGGCCCCGCTTCGACTGGCGCGGCAGCGGACTGACCCGGCCGATGCGCGCGGCCGGCTGGCTCGTCCTGCTGGTGCTCACCAACCAGCTCGCGTACTGGGTCGTCACCCGGCTCTCCACCACCGCCGGTCAGCAGGCGTTCGAGCAGCAGGTGGCGGGCGGGGCGGGGTATGCCGCCTACAGCTACGCCTACCAGCTCTGGGTCGTCCCGCAGGGCATCATCACCGTCTCCCTCGTCACCGCGCTGATGCCCCGGATGAGCCGGGCGGCGGCCGACGGGGACCTCGCCGGGGTGCGGCGCGATGTCGCGTACGCGCTGCGGACCAGCGCCGCCGTCGTCGTGCCCGCCGCCACCGTGTTCCTGGTCCTCGCACCCTGGGTGATCGGCTCCGTCTTCGGGTACGGGCGCACCACCGACGCCGACATCACGGTGATGGCCGGAATCATGATGGCGTTCGCCCCCGGACTCATCGCCTTCTCCGGGCAGTACGTCCTCTCCCGCGGCTTCTACGCGATGAGCGACACCCGCACACCGTTCCTGCTCAACCTCGTGGTCGCCGCCGTCAACGCCGGCCTCTCGGCGGCCGCCTACTGGGTGCTGCCCGTCCGCTGGGCCGTGACCGGGATGGCCGGAGCGAGCACGGTGGCCTTCGTCGTCGGCTTCGCCGTCACCGGGTACGTGCTGTCCCGGCGGCTCTCGGGGGCCGGGACCGGGACCCTGCTGCGCTCACCCACCCTCGGCGCCCACCTCAAGCTGATCGCCGCCTGCCTGCCCGCCGGGGCGCTCGCCTACGGGGCCGCCCGCGCGGCCGAGGGCGCGGGGGACATCGCGGCCGTCGGGGCCGGGACCCTCGCGCTGCTGCTCACGGTGGTGCTGCTGGCCCGGCCGCTGAGGATCGGTGAGATCACCGCGATGGTGGACGGCGGCCGGGACCGGCTGCGGCGCTGAGGCCGGACCCGGTCAGCTGTCCGCCCGGTGGGAGGCAGGTGGTGTCGTCGGTACGGGCGCCTGCGCCGCGCGGGTGACATCGCCGATGACCTCCACCACATCGGGGCCGTACGCCTGGGAGTTGACCACCTTCAGCAGCAGCGCGAACGACTTGGTGCCGTGCTTGCGCAGCAGCTTCTCGTAGTGGCGAGACACATAACGGGTCGCCGCCTGGTTAGTGATGGCCCGCTGCCCGCAGAACAGGAAGACCGGGCGCGCCTCCTGACCGCCCGTCAGCCGTGCGAGCAGGACGTACTCCGAGATCCCCGGCTCCAGCCGGTAGCGCTCCGAACCGATCTGGAAGGCGACCCGGTCCGGGCCGGGCTCCGGGTCGGTGTTGATCCGTACACCGGGGAGCAGGGTCCGCAGGTGGGCCGCCATCCGCTGGTTGGACGTCGGGCCGCCGACGCAGAACTCCGTACGCTCCCCGAAACCCTGCTGCGCCACGTCGTGCGTCACGATCTGCGCGTTGGCCGCGCAGTCCTTGATCAGCGCGGAGAGCTCCAGCAGCGCGAACACGTCGTACCGGTGCACGGACCCCTCGGCGCCCGCGTACCGGTTGACGACCAGCAGGCACTCGGAGTGGGCCGGCAGCCCGAAGAACGCCTGCTTACGGCGGAGCTTGCGCCGCAGGAGGTAGGTACGGGCCAGCCAGCCCAGCGATCCGCTGATCCCGGCGGCTATCACGCCCAGCACGATGTTGCGCACGTCGTCCGTCATGGCCGGGCATGTTATCGGTCATTCGGGTAACCGTTCGAGGCGGTCCTGACGATCCGGGCGCCCGCGGGCTAGCCTGCGCGGAGATCCGTTGACTGGAGGTTCGTATGCACCGTTCCGTCGGCCGGAACATGTCGATAGTGGCCGCCCTCGCCGTGGTCGCCTCGCTCGGGGCCACCGCCCCCGCGGGCTCCGCGGAGCCCGCCCACCGGCACCCCGCCCCACCCAAGTCCCCGGTGGCGGTGGGCTACGGGGGAGCGGTGGCCAGCGTCGACCGGGACGCGTCGGCGGCCGGGATCGAGGTGCTGCGCCAGGGCGGCAACGCGGTGGACGCGGCCGTGGCGACCGCCGCCGCGCTCGGCGTGACCGAGCCGTACTCGGCGGGCATCGGCGGCGGAGGCTACTTCGTCCACTACGACGCCAAGAAGCGCACGGTGCGGACCATCGACGGCCGCGAGACCGCACCCCGCAGCGCGGACGCCTCCCTCTTCCTGGAGAACGGCAAGCCCATCCCGTTCGAGGAAGGCGTCACCAGCGGCCTCGGCGTCGGCACCCCCGGCACCCCCGCCACCTGGGAGCGGGCGCTCGACACCTGGGGCTCCAAGTCCCTTCGTACGCTGCTGAAACCGGCCGAACGCCTGGCCCGGGACGGCTTCGTGGTGGACGGGACCTTCCGCTCCCAGACGGCCTCCAACCAGGCTCGGTTCGCCGACTTCCCCGCCTCCGCGAAGCTGTTCCTGCCGGGCGGTGAACTGCCCGTCGTGGGCTCGGTGTTCAAGAACCCCGACCTGGCCCGTACGTACGAGAAGCTCGGCCGCAAGGGCGTCGGGGAGCTGTACCGGGGCGAGTTGGCGGACGACATCGTGCGTACGGTCCACAAGCCACCCGTCGACGCGCAGGCCACCCGGACCGTCCGCCCCGGCGACCTGACCCGCAAGGACCTCGCCGCCTACCGCACGCTCCAGCAGAAGCCGACGAAGGCCGGCTACCGGGGCCTGGACGTCTACGGCATGGCGCCCTCCTCGTCCGGCGGTACGACGGTGGCCCAGGCCCTCAACATGTTGGAGCGCACCGACCTCTCCCGGGCGAGCCAGACCCGCTACCTCCACCGGCTCATCGAGGCCAGCCGTATCGCCTTCGCCGACCGGGGCCGCTGGGTCGGCGACCCGGCTTTCGAGGACGTGCCGACCAAGGAGCTGCTGAGCCAGCGGTTCGCGGACGCGCGCGGATGCCTGATCAGGGACGACGCGGTGCTGACCAGTCCGGTGACGCCCGGTGACCCACGGAACCCGGCCCGGTGCGGGAGCGGTGGTACGGCCGCGCCCACGACGTTCGAGGGCGAGAACACCACGCACCTGACGACGGCGGACAAGTGGGGCAACGTCGTCTCCTACACCCTGACGATCGAGTCCACCGGCGGCAGCGGCATCACGGTCCCCGGCCGCGGCTTCCTCCTCAACAACGAGCTGACCGACTTCTCCTTCGCCCCCGCCAACCCGGCCGTGCACGACCCGAACCTGCCGGGCCCGGGCAAGCGGCCCCGCTCGTCGATGTCCCCGACCATCGTGCTCAAGGACGGCAAGCCGCTCCTCGCCCTCGGCTCGCCGGGCGGCGCCACGATCATCACCACCGTGCTCCAGTCCCTCACCGGCCACCTCGACCGCGGGCTCCCGCTCGTCGACGCGATCGCCGCACCCCGCGCCAGCCAGCGCAACGCGGCCACCACCGAGATCGAGCCGGACCTGTGGAACAGCCCGGTCCGCGGCGAGCTCGAAGCGCTCGGCCACGCCTTCCGGCAGAACCCGGAGATCGGCGCCGCCACCGGCGTACAGCGGCTCCCCGACGGCCGCTGGCTGGCGGCGGCGGAAAAGGTGCGGCGGGGCGGCGGCTCGGCCATGGTGGTGCAGCCGGGCGGCAGGAGCTGACCCGGCCTCACGCAGCAGGGGCGGCGGGACCGGCCGTACGCGGACACACCGCGGGCGACCGGGACCGCCGCCGGGGGAGGGGAGAGCCGGAGATCCCGTGCCGGCAGCCGAGGAGGAGCCGCACGGGTTCCTCCGGTCGACCGAAGGGCCCGTCCCCCACGATGCGCACCCGAACGTTCGCTCTGACCGCCGTCACCTCCGCCGTCTGCGGTGCCGCCCTGCTCGGCCCGGCGGCCCTGCCCGCCACCGCCGGGGTCCCCGTACCTGACACACCGCCGGATACCCGGGTGGGTCCCGCGCCGGGAGACGTCGAGGACCCGGCGGTGAGCGCGGAGGAACTGCTCGCCGAGGTCCGCTCCTGTCGGCAGATCTCGCGCGGCAGGTACCGCACGGACGCGAACCGCTCCAAGGCCACCGTCCCCGTCTGCGGCACCACGGACGCCGTGTTCTGGAAGGCGGACATGGACATCGACTGCGACGGCCGGAAGACCAAGGCCTGCAACACGAAGTCCGACCCCTACTTCCAGCCGCAGACCGCGTTCCAGACCTCCGGGGGCACACCGCTGGACTCGGCCCGGCTGCCGTTCGTGGTGGTGCCCGCGCCGGGCCGGATCTGGGACTACCGGAAGTCCGGGCTGACCGGCGGCAGCGTCGTCGCCGTCATCCACAAGGGCCAGGTGCGGTACGCCGTCATCGGGGACACCGGGCCCGCCGGGATCATCGGCGAAGGGTCGTACGCACTGGCGGAGGAGCTGTCCATCGACCCCCACCCGACGACCGGCGGGGCCGCGTCCGGTGTCACGTACATCGCGTTCAAGGACTCCCGGATCTCACCGATCGAGAGCCGCGCCAAGGCGGAGCGCCGGGGCGAGGCACTGGCGAGGGCGTTCGTCGGACACGGGTGACGGGCCGGGCGGGTCAGAGAGCGGTGAGGACGCGCGGGCCGTCCTTCGTGATGGCCACCGTGTGCTCGGCGTGCGCCGCCCGGCTGCCGTCGGTCGTCCGCAGCGTCCAGCCGTCCGGGTCGTGGCGGAACTCGTCGAGGCCGCCGGCGAGCAGCATGGGCTCGATCGCGAGGACCATCCCGTGGCGCAGCGGCATGCCGCGCCCGGGCCGTCCCTCGTTCGGCACGGACGGGTCCTCGTGCATCGAACGGCCGATGCCGTGGCCGCCGTATCCGTCGAGGATGCCGTAACCCGCCTTGCGGCAGACCGTGCCGATGGCGTGGGCGATGTCTCCGATCCGGTTGCCGACGACCGCCGCCGCGATGCCCGCCTCCAGCGCGGTGGTGGCCGCGTCGATCAGCTCCGTGTCGGCGGGGCGGGCCTCGCCGACCGTGAAGCTGACCGCCGCGTCGCCCGCCCAGCCGCCGAGGAGGGCGCCCGCGTCCACGCTGACCAGGTCGCCGTCGCGCAGCGGTTCGGCGGAGGGGATGCCGTGGACGACCGCGTCGTTCACGGAGACGCAGATGACGGCGGGGAACGGGGTGGGCGCGAAGTGCGGCTTGTAGTCGAGGAACGGCGAGGAGGCCCCCGCCTCGCGCAGCACCTCGCGCGCCGCCTCGTCCAGCTCGCGCGGCGTCACGCCGATCGCCGCGACCTCCTGGGCGCGGGCCAGGATCCGCGCGACGACGCGTCCGGACTCACGCATGGCTTCGATGGATGTGTCTGTCTTGATGTGCACCATGCCCATTACTATACCGGTCGAAGCGGTATAGTAATGACGGTATAAGAATGGTGAACCGTAGTAGAGTGGCCTCATGGTCCGCACCCCTCTCACCCCTGAAGAGCGCCTCCGCGGCGAACGGCTCGGCCGCCTGCTCCGCGAGGCGCGCGGGGAGCGCAGCATGGTCGCCGTCGCGGCGAGCGCCGGAATCTCCGCCGAGACCCTCCGCAAGATCGAGACCGGCCGCGCCCCCACCCCCGCCTTCTTCACGGTCGCCGCGCTCGCCGGGGCGCTCGGCCTCTCCATGGACGAGCTGCTCGGCCGCTGCGCCCTGGAGCCCGCCGAGTCCGCCGAACCCGCCGTCGTACCCCTGATCGCGTAACGGGCGTGCGGTGCGTAGGGTCGCGTCCGTGACTCTCCAGGACTTCGCGCGCAGCGAATACGTCAGCCTGACCACCTACCGCAAGGACGGCACGCCCGTCGCCACGCCCGTATGGGCCGCGGCCGAGGGCGAGGTGCTCTACGTGTGGACCCGCTCCGACTCATGGAAGGTCAAGCGGCTCCGCAACAACACCGACGTGGTCGTCACCGTCTGCGACGTACGCGGCAGGATCGCCGAGGGTGCCCCGAGTGCCGAGGGCACCGCGCGCCTTCTCGACGCGGAGGAGACCCGCGCGGTGCGCAAGCTGCTGGCCCGCAAGTACACCTGGAAGTTCTGGCTCGTCGACTGGCCCGCCACCATCGCCCGCTTCGGCAAGCGCCCGCACACCGGGATCGCCGTCACCTTCTGAGCCCGCCCGCCGGTCGCGTACGGGGGCGCGCGGCGCCAACCCCTGTGCACCCGCCGCAGCGCGGACGAAAGCTGCGCGTAGCCGCCCCGTAACACACCTGCGGTCGAATGCCTGCGGACTGGAAGGCTCCAGTCGACGGTCGGCGAGGGCGACGATGACGGTGCATCAGCATGCGGTGGATGTAGGCACGTTCGCGCAATACCTACGGGAGATGACGGCACGGCTCGACCCCGGACGCGGGTGGTACGGGGTCTTCACCCGGCGCGATCCGCAGGGCATGCGGTCCTGTCTCGACGGGGTGGAGATCCCGCCCTGGGACGTCGTGGAGTCCCTGCTCGCCGATCTGGCCGAGGTCCACGGCGCGTACTTCGCCGAGCAGGTCTCGGTACGGGCCGCCGCGCTGTACTCCGCCTCAGCGGCCGCCCACGACCGGCGGCCCGGCGGACGCCAGGAGCTCGTCCACCGGCTGGAGTTGATGATCCGCGAGCAGGGCCGGGCGGCCGAGCGGCTGCGCACGGCCGGGGCGGGCGGTGTGGACCCGGCCGACCCGGAGGCGGTGGCCTGGGCCCACGACGACCACCGGCGCGCCTCGGCCCGGTGCGCGGAGCTGCGCAAGCGGCTGGCGGCGGTGACGGTTCCGCACCCGCGCGCCGGGGCGGGCCCGGAGCGGGTACCGGGGCCCGCGCCGGAGCGGGAGGTGGCGCCGGAGCCCGTACCGAACCCTGTGCCGGAGTCCGCGCCTGCGTCGGGCGGCGGTGAAGCGCCGGGGTGGTCCCGGTCCCGCAGACCCGCCGCCGGTCCCGCCCTTGAGCCCGCGCCCCGGCGCAAGAAGCCGCGCGGCGCCCGGTTCGCCGGTCTCGACGTGGACGACGAGGAGGCGACCGCGTACGCCCCCTCGCCCGTTCCCGCCCTGCCCGCACCCCCGTCGGAGGGCGGCTCCGCCCCGCGCGGCGCCCGGTTCGGCGGTGGGCCTGCGGAGGCGGCGGCGGAGGAGGCCCCCGGCCCCGCCGCTCTGCCGGACCCGGGCGCCGGAGAGGCCGTGGCCGCCGCCGTCGGGCGGCTCGTCCGGCTGCGGGCCGAGGGGCGCAGCGGCGAGGCCCATGTCGTGCTCTGCGAGGTGGCGGCCTGGCCCGCGCCCCGGCTGCCGGTGCTGGCGGTCGCCCTGTACCGGGCCGGCCTGGCCGCCGACTGGACGACCCTGCTCTGGGAGGCGTCCTCGCTGCCGCCCGCCGGGTTCGCCGCGGCGGCGGGGGCGCTGGCCGCGGCGGGCCGGGACGAGGACTGCGGGCTGCTGCTCCGGCAGGGGGTGGCCAGGCCCGCCGCCGAGGTCGCCGAGGCGGTCCTCGCCCTGGACGGCGCGGGCCGCGAGGGCGAGGCGCGGGCGCTGCTCGGCGCCTTCGTCCGCGTACGTACGCCGCAGGAGGCGGCCGAACTCGCGGGCGGCGGCGGGGACCGCGTCCTGCCGCACCTGCTGGCGGCGGCCCGCGAGGTGTCGGTGGAGCGGGAGTGGGACCTGATCCACGCGCTGCGGGTGGCGGGGGTACCGGGGGTGTGAAGCGGCTTCCGAGCCCTCCCCGGCCGGTCAGGGCTCAGAGCACCTCGGAGGTCGTCCGCCGATAGGTCGAGCGCCGGTCCTCGATGGCCGCCCAGCGGTCCCCGTACACCGCCTCGCGCACCCCCTCATCCCGCAGGAAGTCGTGCGGGAAGCCCAGCGGGACCCTGCTCAGCGTGTCCAGCCGGTCCACGGCGTCCACGTCCAGCTCCACGTTCAGGCAGCCGAGGGCGTCGGTGAGCTGGTCCGGGGTGGACGGGCCGAGGATCGGGACGATGTTGCCCGGGCGGCCGCGCAGCCAGGCGAGCGCCACCGCGGCCGGGCTCCAGCCGCCCTCCCGGGCGATCTCCACCACGGCCCGCACGGTCTCCCGCGCGCGCAGCTCCGCCTCGTCCGCCGCGCCCACCGCGGCCTCCTCCTGGCGGCCGGTCAGGCGGCCCCGGGCGAGCGGACTCCAGGCGAACACGGCCTGGTCGAACGCGCGGGCCTGCGGGAGCAGTTCACGCTCCGGGGTGCGCTCCAGCAGGCTGTAGCGCAGCTGCGAACCGGTGAACGGAGTCCAGCCGCGGAGCTCGGCGACCGTACTGGCCTGGGCGATCTCCCAGGCGGGCCAGTCGGACACTCCCACGTACAGCACCTTGCCGCTCCGGACCAGATCGTCGAGGGCGCGCATGACCTCCTCGACCGGGGTGAAGTTGTCCCGGGCGTGCACCCAGAGGACATCCAGCCGGTCCGTGCGCAGCCGCCGCAGGCTCGCCTCCACGGACTGCACCAGGTTCTTGCGGTGGTTGCCCCCGGAGTTGACGTCGCCCGGCCGGGTCGCACAGGTGTACTTGCTGGCGAGGACGAGCGCGTCGCGGCGGTCGCCCAGCAGCTCGCCCAGGACCGTCTCGGAGGTGCCGCCCGCGTACACGTCCGCCGTGTCCAGGAAGTTCCCGCCCGCCTTCAGGTAGGCATCGAGGATCTGTCCGGAGGTCTCGCGTACGGCCGCGTGGCCGGATTCGTGCCGGCCCAGGGTCATGGCGCCGAGCGCGAGCTCGCTGACGCGCAGACCGGTCCTGCCGAAGAGTGTGCAGCGCATGAAGGATCCTTTTCGTTCGACCGATGCCGGGTGACGCCCGGAGGTGCCCGGAGAAGCCCGGGGACGCCAGAAGGCTATGAGCTGGAGCGCACTTCAGGGCAACCTCTCGCGGCTCTTCACGGACGTGCCGCGCGTGCGCGGAGTGATGCGTACCGTGACTGTTGTGGACCGCTCGGGTGCGAAACATGATCGACTCAGCCGGTTCACGGCGATGGTCTTGCCCCGCCGGACGGAGGGGCTTACGTTCTCCATCCATGCACCGATCTACGTGCGTAGAAAACGCGTAGAGGCTCTCTGACGCCGCGTCGAAGGAGCAGCTCATGTCCCACGTCGTACGCGCCGCACTCGTCCAGGCGACCTGGACCGGCGACACCGAATCCATGATCGCCAAGCATGAGGACCATGCGCGCGAGGCCGCCCGGCAGGGGGCGAAGATCATCGGCTTCCAGGAGGTGTTCAACGCCCCCTACTTCTGCCAGGTCCAGGACCCCGAGCACTACCGCTGGGCCGAGCCGGTCCCGGACGGGCCGACCGTCCGCCGGATGCAGGACCTCGCCCGCGAGACCGGCATGGTGATCGTCGTCCCGGTCTTCGAGGTCGAGCAGTCCGGCTTCTACTACAACACCGCTGCCGTGATCGACGCCGACGGCTCGTACCTCGGCAAGTACCGCAAGCACCACATCCCGCAGGTCAAGGGGTTCTGGGAGAAGTACTACTTCAAGCCCGGGAACGCCGGCTGGCCCGTCTTCGACACCGCCGTCGGCAAGGTCGGCGTCTACATCTGCTACGACCGGCACTTCCCCGAGGGGTGGCGTCAACTCGGACTCAGCGGAGCTCAGTTGGTCTACAACCCGTCGGCCACCTCGCGCGGCCTCTCCGGCTACCTCTGGCAGCTGGAGCAGCCCGCGTCCGCCGTCGCCAACGAGTACTTCGTCGCCGCGATCAACCGGGTCGGCCAGGAGGAGTACGGCGACAACGACTTCTACGGCACCAGCTACTTCGTCGATCCGCGCGGCCAGTTCGTCGGGGAGGTGGCCAGCGACAAGGAGGAGGAACTCGTCGTCCGCGACCTGGACTTCGGCCTGATCGACGAGGTCCGCCAGCAGTGGGCCTTCTACCGGGACCGCAGGCCCGACGCCTACGACGGGCTGGTGGAGCCGTGAGCGGACTGTACGAACGCCACCTCGCCGTCAGCCCCGAGTGGCTGGCCCTCTACTACCGCCACCCCATCGAACTCACGCATGGCGAGGGCCGGTACGTCTGGGACGCCGACGGCAACCGCTACCTCGACTTCTTCGGCGGCATCCTCACCACCATGACCGCCCACGCCCTGCCCGAGGTCACCAAGGCGATCTCCGAGCAGGCCGGGCGGATCATCCACTCCTCCACGCTCTACCTCAACCGCCCCATGGTGGAGCTGGCCGAGCGGATCGCCACCCTCTCCGGCATCCCGGACGCCCGGGTCTTCTTCACCACCTCGGGCACCGAGGCGAACGACACCGCGCTGCTGCTCGCCACCGCGTACCGCAGGTCCAACCAGATCCTCGCGATGCGCAACAGCTACCACGGCCGCTCCTTCTCCGCCGTTTCCATCACCGGCAACCACGCCTGGTCGCCCACGACCCTCTCCCCGCTCCAGACGTTGTACGTCCACGGGGGCGTCCGATCCCGTGGCCCGTACGCGGATTTGAGCGACGACCGGTTCATCCGGGCGTGCGTCGCCGATCTGGAGGACCTCCTCGGGCACACCCGGGAGGCCGCGGCGCTGATCGCGGAACCCATCCAGGGCGTCGGCGGCTTCACCTCGCCGCCCGACGGGCTGTTCGCCGCGTTCCGCCAAGTCCTGGACCGGCACGGCATCCTGTGGATCTCCGACGAGGTGCAGACCGGCTGGGGCCGTACCGGTGAGCACTTCTGGGGCTGGCAGGCGCACGCCGAGCACGGCCCGCCGGACATCCTCACCTTCGCCAAGGGCATCGGCAACGGCATGTCCATCGGCGGGGTCGTCGCCCGCGCGGAGGTGATGAACTGCCTGGACGCCAACTCCATCTCCACGTTCGGCGGTTCACCCGTCACCATGGCGGCCGGCCTCGCCAACCTCTCGTACCACCTGGAACACGACCTCCAGGGCAACGCGCGGCGCGTGGGCGGGCTCCTCATCGAGCGGCTGCGGGGGATCGCGGCCGCATCCGACGCCGTACGCGAAGTGCGCGGCCGGGGCCTGATGATCGGCATCGAGCTGGTGAAGCCCGGCACGGACGAGGCGAACCCGGAGGCCGCCGCGGCCGTCCTGGAGGCGGCGCGCGCGGGCGGGCTGCTCATCGGCAAGGGCGGCGGCCACAACACCAGCGTGCTGCGGATCGCCCCGCCCCTGACCCTGACCGTCGCCGAGGCGGAGGAGGGTGCGTCGGTCCTCGCCGACGCCCTGCGCGCGGCCGACTGAACACCGTACGACCGAACAGCGTGCGGGGGCCCGTGTGCAGGGCCCCCGTACCGCCCCAGCGAGGAGGTACCCATGAGCCGTACCGTCATCCGCGGTGGTCTGGTCATCACCGCGTCCGACGAGATCCACGCCGACGTCCTCGTCGAGGGCGGGCGCATCGCCGCACTCGCCGCACACGGCACCGACGCCGCGGAGAGCTGGAGCGCCGACCGCAGCATCGACGCCACGGGGAAGTACGTCATCCCGGGCGGCGTCGACGGCCACACCCACATGGAGATGCCGTTCGGCGGGACGTACGCCGCCGACACCTTCGAGACCGGCACCCGCGCCGCCGCCTGGGGCGGGACCACCACCATCGTGGACTTCGCGATCCAGAGCGTGGGGAAGTCCCTGCGCGAGGGGCTCGACGCCTGGTACGCCAAGGCCGACGGCAACTGCGCCGTCGACTACGCCTTCCACATGATCCTCGCCGACGTGAACCCGTCCTCGCTCAAGGAGATGGACCGCCTGGTCGCCGAAGGCGTCACGTCCTTCAAGCTGTTCATGGCGTATCCGGGCGTCT
This sequence comes from Streptomyces cyaneofuscatus, assembly GCF_000718135.1. GTDB lineage: Bacteria > Actinomycetota > Actinomycetes > Streptomycetales > Streptomycetaceae > Streptomyces > Streptomyces cyaneofuscatus. Next base: position 320,149 of record NZ_JOEM01000002.1, read on the forward strand.
TCTACTCCGACGACGGCCAGATCCTTCGGGCCATGCAACAGGCCTCCGGCAACGGCGGGTTGATCATGATGCACGCCGAGAACGGCATCGCCATCGACGTCCTGGTCGAGCAGGCGCTCGCCGCCGGCCGCACCGACCCCCGCTACCACGGAGACGTCCGCAAGGTCGCCCTGGAGGCCGAGGCCACCCACCGCGCCATCCAGCTCGCCCGGGTCGCGGGATCGCCTCTCTACGTCGTCCACGTCTCCGCCGACGAGGCCGTGGAGGAGATCGCCGCCGCCCGCCACAAGGGGCTTCCGGTGTTCGGCGAGACCTGTCCGCAGTACCTGTTCCTCTCCACGGACAACCTCGCCGAGCCCGACTTCGAGGGCGCGAAGTACGTCTGCTCCACCCCGCTGCGACCCAAGGAACACCAGGAGACGCTGTGGCGGGGCCTGCGGAACAACGAGCTCCAGGTCGTCTCCACCGACCACTGCCCCTTCTGCTTCTCCGGCCAGAAGGAGATGGGCCGCGGCGACTTCTCCAAGATCCCCAACGGTATGCCGGGCGTCGAGCACCGGATGGACCTGCTGCACCAGGCCGTCGTGGACGGGCACATCACCCGCCGCCGCTGGATCGAGATCGCCTGCGCCTCCCCGGCCCGGATGTTCGGCCTCTACCCGAAGAAGGGCACCATCGCCCCGGGCGCCGACGCGGACATCGTCATCTACGACCCGCACGCCGAGCAGACCCTCTCCGCCGAGACGCACCACATGAACGTCGACTACTCGGCGTACGAGGGCAAACGGATCACCGGCCAGGTCGAGACCGTGCTCTCCCGCGGCGAACTCGTCATCGACGGACGGAAGTTCACCGGCCGCGCCGGACACGGCATGTACACCCCGCGTGCCACCAGTCAGTACCTCGACTAGGAGATCCCGCATGGACTTCGGACTCGTCCTCCAGACCGACCCGCCCGCCTCCGCCGTCGTCGGCCTGATGCGCCGCGCCGAGCGGAACGGCTTCCGGTACGGCTGGACCTTCGACTCGGCGGTGCTCTGGCAGGAGCCGTTCGTCATCTACAGCCGCATCCTGGAGCACACCGACCGGATGACCGTCGGCCCGATGGTCACCAACCCCGGCACCCGCACCTGGGAGGTCACCGCCTCCACCTTCGCCACCCTCAACGACATGTACGGCAACCGCACGGTCTGCGGGATCGGGCGCGGCGACTCCGCGATGCGGGTCGCGGGCCGCAAGCCCAACACGCTGGCCCGGCTGGGGGAGGCCATCGACGTCATCCGGGACCTCGCCGAGGGCCGGGAGGCCACGGTCGACGGGCAGCCGGTGCAGATCCCGTGGGTGAAGGACGGGCGGCTGCCGGTCTGGATGGCGGCGTACGGGCCCAAGGCCCTCGCCCTGGCCGGCCAGAAGGCGGACGGCTTCATCCTCCAGCTCGCCGACCCGTTCCTCAGCGAGTGGATGATCAAGGCGGTACGGGACGCGGCGTCCGACGCCGGCCGGGACCCGGACTCCGTCACCATCTGCGTCGCCGCCCCCGCCTATGTCGGCGACGACCTCGACCACGCCCGCGAGCAGTGCCGCTGGTTCGGCGGGATGGTCGGCAACCACGTCGCCGACCTGGTCGCCCGCTACGGCGAACACTCGGGGATGGTGCCGGACGAGCTGACCGCGTACATCGCGGGCCGCTCCGGTTACGACTACAGCCACCACGGGCGCACCGGCAACCCGGACACCGCCTTCGTCCCGGACGAGATCGTCGACCGGTTCTGTCTGCTGGGGCCGGCCGAGGCGCATATCGAGAAGCTCCGGGCGCTACGGGACATGGGCGTCGACCAGTTCGCCGTCTACAACATGCACGACGCCCGCGAGGCGACCATCGACGCGTACGGTTCCACGATCATCCCCGCGCTGAACGCCTGAGGACCACACCTCTTCAGGAGCCCCGCCCGCACCGCCCCGCACGGCACCGCTCCCGAGCGAAGGGCTCAGCCGCCATGACCGCCACCGTCCCGCCCACCCCACCCACGCCACCCCCGTCCCCGCACGACGCGATACCTGGCGAGGCCGCCACCGCCGCGTCCGACCGCGTCGAACTCGCCCACGGATACGCCCCCGACGACGCCCGCTTCGCCAACGACGACCTGCTGCCCGTCCCCGTGGAGCGGCGCACCTGGACGACGTACAACTTCGCGGCCCTGTGGATCGGGATGGCCCACAACATCCCGTCCTGGCTGCTCGCCTCCGGTCTGGTGGCGCTCGGCATGGACTGGAAACAGGCCGTGTTCACCATCGCGCTCGCCAATGTGATCGTGCTGGCCCCGATGCTGCTCACCGGGCACGCCGGACCCAAGTACGGCATCCCTTTCCCGGTCCTGGCCCGCGCCTCCTTCGGCCTGCGCGGCGCCAACCTGCCCGCTCTGATCCGGGCCGCCGTCGCCTGTGCCTGGTTCGGCATCCAGACCTGGATCGGCGGCGTCGGGATCTTCACCCTGCTCGGCAAGGTCTTCGGGGGCTGGGCGAACGCCGGGGAGATCGGCGGGCAGCCGTGGACGCTCTGGCTCTGCTTTACGTTCTTCTGGGCGCTCGAACTGGCCATCATCTACCGGGGGATGGACGCCCTGCGCCGGTTCGAGAACTGGGCGGCGCCCTTCGTCCTGGTCGGGGCCGTCGCGCTGCTGGTGTGGGTCGCGGCGAAGGCGGGTGGCTTCGGCCCGCTGCTGGACCAGCCGTCCGCGCTCGGCTGGGGCGCCGACTTCTGGCCGGTATTCTTCCCGTCGCTGATGGGCATGATCGCCTTCTGGGCGACGCTCTCCCTCAACATCCCCGACTTCACCCGCTTTGGCGCGGGCCAACGTGCCCAGATCTGGGGCCAGTCGCTCGGTCTGCCGACCACGATGACGTTCTTCGCCCTGCTGTCGGTCTTCGTCACCTCCGGCTCCCAGGCGGTGTACGGGGTCGCCATCTGGGACCCGGTCCAGCTCGTCGCCCGCACGGACAACGTCTTCGGGCTCCTCTTCGGCCTGGTCACCGTGCTGATCGCGACGATCTCCGTGAACATCGCGGCGAACGTGGTCTCACCGGCGTACGACCTGGCCAACCTCGCGCCGAGGTTCATCAGCTTCAAGGGCGGGGCGCTGATCACGGGCGTGGTCGGGGTCGTCATCATGCCGTGGAAGCTCACGGAGACGCCCGAGCTGTACATCTTCACCTGGCTGGGGCTGGTCGGCGGGCTGCTCGGTACGGTGGCGGGCATCCTGATCGCCGACTACTGGATCGTCCGCCGCACGGTCCTGGACCTGGCCGACCTCTACCGGCCCGGCGGCCGCTACTGGTACCGGGGCGGCTGGAACTGGCGGGCGGTTGCGGCCTTCGCGGTGGGCGGTGTCCTGGCGGTGGGCGGCTCCCACTCGGCTCCCGGGAAGGGGCCCTTCCCGGCCGACGGGCTGATTCCGTTCCTCAAGCCGCTCGCCGACTACGGCTGGGCGGTCGGGCTCGCCTCTTCGCTGCTGCTGTACGTGGCGCTGACCGGGCGGGAGCGTCGGGCCGGGGAGTGAGCGAGTGACGGCCCGTCAGGCCCGGTCGGTGGCCGCTCCTTTCGGGAAGCCATCGGCCGGGCCTGCGGCGGGTGCTCCGCTAGCCGGCGAGAGCGAAGGACTGAGCCGTGGAGCCGTCGCACGTGCGCTGCACGAGCGCGGTGGACGGGGCGCCGCCGCCGGCGGGCAGGCTCAGGCACTTGCCGCTGTGCCGGGCCGTGAAGTGGTAGCGCCCCGACGCCTCCCGGACCGGCTTCCACTGCTGGTTGGCGCCCCCGCTGTACATCCAGAGCTGGAGCGGGGCGTTGTCGGCCGTCGACACCCCCGTCACGTCCACCGCCTTCGCGGGGTCGTTGCGGGCGGCGATGCGGGTGAAGCCGCCGTCGGTCGGCTGGAACCGGAACTGCTGGGCCGTGGTGCCGTTGCACGCGTACTGCTGGACCACCGTCCCGTTGGCCGTGGCGGCCGCACGGGTGTCGGCGCAGCGGCCGTTGGCGGCGTTCGTCAGGCTGTACCAGGCGGTCGGCGGGATCGGGTCGTCGGGGCCGGGGTTGCCGGTCGAGCCGGTGCCGAGCCAGGTGAGGCCGTCGAGCAGGAAGGTGTTCTGGGTGGCGGAGGCGAAGGTGGACGACAACGGGGTGTTCGTGGCGTAGTTCATCGCGTTGTGGCCGAAGTTGGCGTACAGCATGCGGTAGTTCTTGTTCGTCCACACGATGGGGTAATCACCGCTGTACCAGCTCTGGTTGGGGTCGGTGCCCAGGGGAAAGCTCACCGGGTCCACCGAGACCAGCACATCGATGTCCGGGTTGGTCCGCAGGTTGCGGCTCCAGCTGTACCACTCGCTCACCGACGAGGTGAACGTACCCGGAAGGTGGCCCGTCGACGGGTGGGTGCGGTGGTCGGTGTGCAGGGTCGCGGTGGTGGGGCCCCAGGTGTTGGTGGCGAAGTTCCCGCTGCCCAGGAACTGGTTGTGGTACCAGGGCCAGTTCTGGGCGCTGGTCGTGAACGCGGCCACATGGAAGCCCATCCAGGCCCCGCCGCCCCTCATGTACGCCTCGAAGCCGCTGCGTTGGGCGGCGGACTGCGGGGCGTCGTCCAGGAAGAGGACCACCTGGTACTGGGTCAGGGCCGCGCTGTCGGTCAGCAGGTTCCAGTTGTTGGTGGAGGTGTACGTGAAGCCGTGCTCGGCGCCCGCCCTTGGGAACCACTCGTTGGCTTCCTTCACGAAACTGATGTGGGCCGCGTCCCAGGTGCCGTTGTAGAACGCGATGACCTTGAACGCCGGTGCCGATGCGGGAGCTTGAGGAGGAGCCGCTCCGGCCGGTGAGGTGAGGAGCGTGAGGAGCAGGGCCAGCAGCGCGAGCAGGGACAGGCCGGCGCGCGGGCGGCCGTGGGGGGCCTGAGGCATGGGTGTGATCCTTTGTTCGTCCATGTGGCGGACGTTCTCCCATGTGATTAAGAAGTGAACGGAACAAGGTGTCAAGGCTTTGGTCCGGACCAGTTCCGGTGCGAGGTCGGGGTGGTGCCCGTGCGGCCTGTGGCTAGCTCTAAAGGCTTGAGGTGCAAGGGAGTTGACGCAGGACGCCCCTGGCCGGCCCGGATTCACCTTCCGTACGCGCAGTCTTGACGTGTCCACGGAACGGGCCTAACTTCACGGCCTGAAGTAAGCCCACCCCCCGCCCCCGGAGACACATATGAGAATGCCCGGCCCCTTCGCGCACCGCGGACCGCGCCGCGACGGACACAGACCCCGGCGCCTCGCCGTCCCGCTGCTGGCCCTCGGCGGTCTGGTGGGCTCCCTGCTCACTGCCGTCGCCACGGCCCCCGCCGCCCAGGCCGCCGAACTCCCCACGGGCTGGACCACCGTGACCGCCGCCCACAGTGGCAAGTGCGTGGACGCGGCGGCCGCCGGAACCGCCGACGGCACGGTGGTCCAGCAGTACACGTGCAACGGCAGCAACGCCCAGCAGTGGCAGTTCCGGTCCGTCGGCGGAGGGTACGTCCGGGTCGACAACCGCAATGACGCGGCGAAGAGCTGGGACGTGACCAACGTGTCCACGGCCGACGCCGCGCCCGTACAGCTCTGGTCGTACTCCGGCGGATTCAACCAGCAGTGGCTGCCCGTCGAAGAGCCCGGCGGGGCCTTCCACTTCGTGAACCGCAACAGCGGCAAGTGCCTCGACATCCCGGCCGCCTCCACCGCCGACAGCGCCCGCGTCCAGCAGTACACCTGCAACGGCTCGGCCGCGCAGTCCTTCCGGGTCGGCCCGACCGGCGTACCGAACCCGCCCGGCACCCCCGACCTCGGCCCCAACGTCTCCGTCTTCGACCCCTCCACACCGAGGGCGACCATCCAGAACAAGCTCAACCAGGTCTTCGCCCAGCAGGAGACCAACCAGTTCGGCTCCCAGCGCCAGGCCCTGCTCTTCAAGCCCGGCCGCTACGACGTCGACGCCAACGTCGGCTTCTACACCCAGGTCGCCGGGCTCGGCCTCTCGCCCGACGACGTCACCATCAACGGCGGCGTCCATGTGGAGGCCGACTGGTTCCAGGGCAACGCCACCCACAACTTCTGGCGGTCCGCCGAGAACCTCTCGGTCAATCCGCCCTCAGGAACCGACCGTTGGGCTGTCTCGCAGGCCGCCCCGTACCGCCGTATGCATGTACGAGGCAACCTCCAGCTCGACGACGGCGGCTGGTCCAGCGGCGGGTTCATGGCCGACTCCAAGATCGACGGACAGGTCCGCTCCGGCACCCAGCAGCAGTGGCTCTCCCGCAACAGCCACTGGAACAGCTGGACCGGATCCAACTGGAACATGGTCTTCGTCGGCGACGTCAACGCCCCCGCCAACAGCTTCCCCAACCCGCCCCACACCACGGTCGCCCAGACGCCCGTGAGCCGTGAGAAGCCCTTCCTGTACGTGGACGGGGCCGGCGCCTACCAGGTCTTCGTACCGGCCCTGCGGACCAACACCCAAGGAACCACCTGGGGTTCGGGCACCCCCGCCGGACAGTCCTTGCCCATCAGCCAGTTCTTCATCGTGAAGCCCGGCGCCACCGCGTCCCAGATCAACGCCGCGCTGGCGGAGGGCAAGAACCTGCTCTTCACCCCGGGCGTCTACCGCCTCAACCAGACCATCAACGTCACCCGCGCCGACACCGTCGTCCTCGGCCTGGGACTCGCCACCGTCATCCCCGAGAACGGCATCACCGCCCTCAACGTCGCCGACGTCGACGGCGTCAAGATCGCCGGAATCCTGATCGACGCGGGCACCGTCAACTCCCCGACGCTCATGCAGGTCGGCCAGGCCGGAGCCAGTGCCCGGCACACCGCCAACCCGACTTCACTCCACGACGTCTTCTTCCGCATCGGCGGCGCCGCCGTCGGCAAGGCCACCCAGAGCCTCGTCGTCAACAGCTCCGACGTCATCGGCGACCACCTGTGGCTCTGGCGCGGCGACCACGGCACCGGCATCGGCTGGAACACCAACACCGCCGCCACGGGCCTGGTCGTCAACGGCACCGACGTGACGATGTACGGGCTGTTCGTCGAGCACTACCAGCAGCACCAGGTCATCTGGAACGGCAACGGCGGCCGCACGTACTTCTTCCAGAACGAGATGCCCTACGACCCGCCCAACCAGGCGGCCTGGATGAACGGTTCGACCCGCGGCTACGACGCGTACAAGGTCTCCCCGTCCGTCACCCGCCACGAGGCGTGGGGCCTGGGCAGCTACTGCTTCTTCAACGCCAATCCGTCCGTGGTGGCCGAGCGCGCCTTCGAGGCGCCGAACGCCCCGGGCGTCCGCTTCCACAACATGGTGACCGTCTCGCTCGGCGGTACGGGAACCATCAACCGCGTCATCAACAACTCGGGAGGACCGTCCAACTCCAGTACGAACGTGGCCAACTTGGTGGCCTACCCCTAGGCTCCACCGCTCTGCTGGGCCGCCGCTCAGGTCGGTTTGACGCTGCGGCCCAGCAGAGCCGTCACATCCACCGTGTCGGACGCCGACGGGGTCTCGGCGGGCACCGGACGGTCGAAGCCCGAGAAGCTCACGGTCCCCTCCTCGTCCGCCCCCCGCACGGTGATCCGCACCGGGTACGGTTCGCCCTCGGTGGCGACGTCCACCGTCAGCCGCTCGGTCCCCTGGGTGCGGGTCACCGGGATGACGGGCGCGCCGTTCACCTCGGTCTCCCGGCCCTTCGTCAGCGTGCCGCGCTCGGTGGCGCCGGGGTTGTCCGTGATCAGCTCGCGGAAGGTGTCGAGATCGCACACCTCGGTCACCGTCAGCAGCCGGGGGTCGTCGGCCTTCGCCTTCATGAAGCGGCCGTCGAGGATCGCGTCGAAGGTGGAGCCGCCGATCGGGACATGGGTCTCCCAGAACGCCTTGTCCGGCTTCAGCCAGACATCGTCGGCGCGCTTCACGATCTCCACGGAGCCGTCCTCGCCCATGTCGACGCCGCCCGCGCAGTTGCCCTCACGGTCGAGCGTCAGGTCGACGCTCATCCGGTCGCCGCTCCCGTCGAGATCGCCCCGGGCGCTCAGATGCAGCGACGAGACCCCGAGCAGGGCGTCGCGTGAGCGGTCCGCGATCTGCTCGGCGGTGAGCGAGGCGATGTCGTCGTCAGCCTGCGCGACCGCACCACCCGTCACGGTGAGAGCGACGGCCGCCGCGCCCGCTGCCGCCCGTGCGGCCCAACGGTGTCCGCTCACGTCGCCTCCTCGAAAAGGCCCCGGTCAGGGCGTGCGAACCAGAGTGACCGGCACATTCGAGCGTACGCCGGGAGCGGGGGCGCCGCCCGGCGCGTGTACGGAGAGTGAAGTGCGGCGGTGTTTTCGGCCACGGAGCGTGGGCAGAGCTGCGGCGATCCCACCCGGGATCCCGTACGGACGCACCACGGGCGTCACGTACGCGCAGGCACTTCCACGAAGGAGAACCATGAACCTGTTCACGGGGACGAGGAGCAAGGGTGGCGCGGCCACGGGGGCGCGCTCCCGGTCCGTCCTGCGGACGCTCGCCGTCGTGTCGACGGCGCTCGCGCTGGCGATCCCGGTCACCTCGGCGACCGCGACGCCGGCCGCCGCGCCGACCGCGATCCCGCCGGGCCTGTCCTGTCACACCGGCAAGCACGCCATCGACGAGTACACGGGCTTCGCGCTCTGCCGCAACAACGGGAGCCAGACGCAGACCTTCTGGGTCCACCTGGTCTGCGGCTGGGCACCGGACGTCGACGGCAACCGCGTCACGGTGCGGCCCGGCGAGTCGGACCAGTCCACCGCGCACTGCGGGAAGATCGGCACGGGCATCGGCGAGATCCACGTCCGCCCGTGACGCCGGGGCCGTAGGCCCGTGACACCGTGGCAGCCGGGACGGCCGGAGGGGCCGGCCGGAGTGGCCGCAACGGTTGAGCGTGCCGCCTCCTCTCGTTACCCTCCAGTAAGTACGTGTGGGTAGTGGCCGGGACGACCGGCCGACCCCGCGGCCACGAGGGAGGCGGCACGCCCATGTCCTCAGCGGAGCCCACCGAGCAGACCGGCCCGGCCGTACGGTCGCACCCGGACCACGCCCAGCGCCCCGAGCACGCCCAGCGCCCCGCCCCGGCGCCCGGCCTCGCGGAGAGCGCACGCCGGCTGGCCGACTCCACCACCACCTCCACCGCACTCGTCGCCGACGCCCTCGCCCGGATCGAGGCCGCGCAGCCCACCCTCAACGCCTTCCGCCATCTGCGGGCCGACGCCGCCCTCGCGGAGGCCGCCGAGGCCGACCGCAGTCTGGCTGCGGGGGAGCGGCTGCCGCTGCTCGGCGTCCCGGTCGCGGTCAAGGACGACACCGATGTGGCGGGCCTGCCCACCCACTTCGGCTGCGACGGCGAACGGCCCCCGGCCACCACCGACAGCGAGGCGGTCCGCCGGCTGCGTGCCGCCGGGGCCGTCATCGTCGGCAAGACCAACTCCTGCGAACTGGGCCAGTGGCCGTTCACCGAGGGCCCCGCCTTCGGCGCCACCCGCAACCCCTGGAACACCGCCCACACCCCCGGCGGCTCCTCCGGCGGATCGGCCGCCGCCGTCGCGGCCGGGCTCGTCCCCGCCGCCCTCGGCTCGGACGGCGCCGGCTCCGTCCGCATCCCCGCCGCCTGGACCCACCTCGTCGGCATCAAGCCCCAGCGCGGCCGCGTCTCGGTCCACCCGCACCACGACGCCTTCCAGGGCCTCACCGTCAACGGCCCTCTCGCCCGTACGGTGGCCGACGCGGCGCTCCTGCTGGACGCGGCGGCCGGTGCCCACCCCGACGACTTCCACCGCCCGCCCGCCGTCCGCGCCTCCGACGCCGCCCGCCGGGACCCGGGCCGCCTCCGCATCGCCCTCGCCTGGCGGCCCCCGCTCACCCTCACCGGCGCCGGACCCGACCCCGAGGTACGCCGGGCCGTCGCCGCGCTCGCCGAGACCCTGGCCCGCCTCGGCCACCACGTCGAGGAGGCCCGCCCCCGGTACGGGCTGATCGGCCTCACCTTCGTGCCCCGCGCCACCGCCGGCATCGCCGAATTCGCCGCCCGCCACCCCGAACCGGCCCTCCTCGACCCCCGCACCCGCAGCGCCCTGCGGACCGGGACGCGGCTCGGCGGCCGGGTGGTGCGGGCGGCCCGCGCCCGCGAGGTACGCCAGCACCGCCGGATCGGCGCCCTCTTCGACGCGTACGACGTCCTCCTCACCCCGACGACCGCGGCGCCCCCGCCCCGTATCGGCACCTTCGACGACCTCAGCGCCTGGCGCACCGACGTCACCATGGCCGCCGCCTGCCCCTACGCCTGGCCGTGGAACGTCCTCGGCTGGCCCGGCATCAACGTCCCGGCCGGCTTCACCCGCTCCGGCCTCCCCGTCGGCGCCCAGCTGCTCGGCCCCTCCCGCAGCGAGGAGCGGCTGATCGCCCTGGCCGCCCAGCTGGAGGACGACCTGCGCTGGTACGAGCACCGGCCGCCGATCTCGTAACGCGGAGTGAGGTAGCGCTCACCGGCCCCCGTACGGACTGTGAAGCCGTGCGGGGGCCTTGTGGAGCCACGGGCGGTGACGAGATATCTTGATGTCAAGCAATGTTGCAGACGTGGAGCGGAGCACCCGGTGACTGACTCGACCATCATCTATACGCACACCGACGAGGCCCCTGCCCTGGCGACCTACTCGTTCCTGCCCGTGGTCGAGGCCTACGCCTCGACCGCAGGCGTCACGGTCGAGCGCCGTGACATCTCCCTCGCGGGCCGGATCATCGCCAGTTTCCCGGAGCACCTCAAGGCCGAGCAGCGTATCGATGACGCACTCGCCGAGCTGGGCGAGCTGGCCAGGACCCCCGGCGCGAACATCATCAAGCTGCCGAACATCTCGGCGTCGATCCCGCAGCTCAAGGCCGCGATCGCCGAGCTGCAGGAGCAGGGCTACGCGCTCCCGGACTACCCGGACGACCCGCAGACCGACGCCGACAAGGACGTCCGCGCCCGGTACGACAAGGTCAAGGGCAGCGCCGTGAACCCGGTGCTGCGCGAGGGCAACTCCGACCGCCGCGCCCCCGCGTCCGTCAAGAACTACGCCAAGGCCCACCCGCACCGCATGGGCGCCTGGAGCGCCGACTCGAAGACGAACGTCGCCACCATGGGCGTCGACGACTTCCGTTCCACCGAGAAGTCCGCGGTCATCGCCGAGGACGGCTCGCTCCGGATCGAGCTGCACGGCGACGACGGCACCACCACCGTGCTGCGCGAGTCCGTACCCGTACTCAAGGGCGAGGTCGTCGACGCGGCCGTCATGCGCGTCGCCGCGCTGCGCGAGTTCTTCACCGCGCAGGTCGCCCGCGCCAAGGCGGAGGGCGTGCTGTTCTCCGTGCACCTCAAGGCCACCATGATGAAGGTCTCCGACCCGATCATCTTCGGCCACGCGGTCCGCGCCTTCTTCCCGAACACCTTTGCGAAGTACGGCGAGCAGCTCACCGCCGCCGGCCTCACCCCGAACGACGGCCTGGGCGGCATCCTCAAGGGCCTCGACTCGCTGCCGGGCGTCGGCGCCGAGATCCAGGCGTCCTTCGAGGCCGAGCTCGCCGAGGGCCCCGCCCTCGCGATGGTCGACTCCGACAAGGGCATCACCAACCTGCACGTCCCCAGCGACGTCATCGTCGACGCCTCCATGCCGGCCATGATCCGCACCTCGGGCCACATGTGGGGCCCGGACGGCAACGAGGCCGACACCATCGCCGTCCTCCCGGACAGCAGCTACGCCGGTGTCTACCAGGTCGTCATCGACGACTGCCGCGCCAACGGCGCCTTCGACCCCGCCACCATGGGCTCGGTGCCCAACGTCGGTCTGATGGCGCAGAAGGCCGAGGAGTACGGCAGCCACGACAAGACCTTCGAGATCCCCGCCACCGGCACCGTGCGCGTCGTCGACGCCGACGGCAACGCCGTGCTGGAGCAGGCCGTCGGTGCCGGTGACATCTTCCGGATGTGCCAGACCAAGGACGCGCCGATCCAGGACTGGGTCAAGCTCGCCGTCACCCGCGCCCGCGCCACCGGCAACCCGGCCGTGTTCTGGCTGGACGAGACCCGCGCGCACGACGCCAACCTGATCGCCAAGGTGACGACGTACCTCGCCGACCACGACACGGACGGCCTGGACATCTCCATCAAGTCCCCGGAGGAGGCCACCGCCTTCTCCCTGGAGCGCATCCGCCGCGGCGAGGACACCATCTCCGTCACCGGCAACGTGCTCCGTGACTACCTGACCGACCTCTTCCCGATCCTGGAGCTCGGCACCAGCGCGAAGATGCTCTCCGTCGTCCCGCTGATGAACGGCGGCGGCCTCTTCGAGACCGGCGCCGGCGGCTCGGCCCCCAAGCACGTCCAGCAGCTCGTCAAGGAGAACTACCTCCGCTGGGACAGCCTGGGCGAGTTCCTGGCCCTCGCGGTCAGCTTCGAGCACCTGGCCACCACCACGGACAACGCGCGGGCCCAGGTCCTCGCCGACACCCTGGACCGGGCGACCGGCACGTTCCTCAACGAGGACAAGTCCCCGAGCCGCCGCCTCGGCGGTATCGACAACCGCGGCAGCCACTTCTACCTGGCCCTCTACTGGGCCCAGGAGCTGGCGCAGCAGACCGACGACGCCAAGCTCGCCGAGGCGTTCGCGGCGCTCGCCAAGACGCTGGCCGAGCAGGAGGAGACCATCGTCGCCGAACTGGTCGCGGTGCAGGGCTCCCCGGCCGAGATCGGCGGCTACTACCAGCCCGACCCGGCCAAGGCCGAGGCGATCATGCGCCCGTCCGCCACGTTCAACAAGGCGATCGCGTCCCTCGCCTGACATGAGGTGAGGGCGGCCGCGTCCGCCCTCACTCCGCTCCGCCCCGGTAGGCCCTGTGCCTGTCGGGGCGGTTCGCGTTCCGCCCTTACGCCGGTCCGTCCAGCCGCCGCAGGCGAACCCCTGAGTTTCACGTGATCGGGTGATCGACCAATCCGCCCGCCCCACGGCTCCGAATGACGACCGTGAGGATCACCCGGACAGCCCTGACCCGCGGAACGCTCGCAGCCCTGAGCGGGCTGCTGGCGGGATTCGCCGCACTGACCGTCGCCGAACTCGTCTCGGCCGCCGTCAGGCCCGAGGCGAGCCCCGTGACAGCGGTCGGCGGGGCGGCCATCGACCGTACGCCCGCCGGGGTGAAGGACTTCGCCATCCGGAACTTCGGCGAGAACGACAAGCTCGTCCTGCAACTCGGCATCGTCGTCACGCTCGCCCTCTTCGCCCTCGCCGTCGGCCTGTTGGCGCTGCGCCACCGTCGTACGGGCTCCGCCGCCGTCCTGGCCTTCGGCGTGGTCGGCGCCGCATCGGCCGTCAGTCGCCCCGACTCCACCGGAATCGTCGACGGGCTCCCGTCGCTGGTGGGAGCGGTGGCCGGGGCAGTCCTCCTGTACGTCCTCATCGGCAGGCTCACCCGGCCGCGCCGGGTCCCGGGGGAGGAGGAGCAGGAGAGCGAGGGCGGCTGGGACCGGCGGGGCTTCCTCATCGCCGCCACCGCCGCGGCCGCCGCCTCCACCGTGGCGGGAGCGGTCGGCCGGACACTCAACGGCCGCAGCGCCCAGGACGCCGTCGCCTCCCGTGAGGCGGCACGGCTCCCCGCCCCGGCCTCGCCCGCGAAGCCCATCCCGGCCGGAGCGCAGTTGCGGGTGCCTGGCCTCCCCCCGTTCACCACCCCCAACAGCAAGTTCTACCGGGTGGACACCGCCTTGGTGGTCCCCAAGGTCGACGCCGACTCCTGGCGGCTGCGCATCCACGGCAAGGGCGTACGCCGGGACCTGGAGTTCACCTACCAGGACCTGCTGGACCGGCCACTGATCGAGCGCGAGATCACCCTCTGCTGCGTCTCCAACGAGGTCGGCGGCCCCTACATCGGCCACGCCCGGTGGATCGGCGTACGCCTGGCCGACCTGCTCAAGGAGGCGGGCGTCAAGCCGCCGTCGCGGGGCGGAAAGGCGGACCAGATCATCGCCCGCTCCGTGGACGGCATGACGCTCGGCACCCCCGTCGAGGACGTCATGGACGGCCGGGACGCGATGCTCGCCGTCGGCATGAACGGCGAACCGCTCCCCTTCGTCCACGGGTTCCCCGTCCGCATGCTCGTCCCCGGCCTGTACGGGTACGTCTCGGCCTGCAAGTGGATCGAGGACATCGAGCTCACCACGTTCGACGACTACGACGCGTACTGGGTGAAGCGCAAGTGGGCCCGCAAGGCCCCTATCAAGACCCAGTCCCGGATCGATACCCCCAAGCCCTTCGGGCGCCCCGAGGCCGGCACGGTCATGGTCGCCGGAGTGGCCTGGGCCCAGCACCGCGGGATCGAGAAGGTCGAGATCCGCGTCGACGACGGCCCGTGGCGCCCGGCCCAGCTGGCCGAGCAGGACACCGTCGACACCTGGCGCCAGTGGTCCTACCCCTGGAAGGCCACCCCCGGCGGCCACACCCTCACCGTCCGCGCCACCGACGGCACGGGCGAGGTCCAGACCGAGAAGCGCACCAAGACCGTCCCGGACGGTGCGAGCGGCTGGCACTCGGTGGTGGTCACCGTGGACTGATTTCTCGTCAGCAGGCCTGTCTACAGCAGCACTTCATCCCCTTTCCCCTTACGTACGAACCAGGAGAATTCCATGAACGCCCTTCGCCACCGCCGTGCAGCCGTCGCCGTCGCCGCCGCCGTGATGCTCCCCCTCACGCTGACCGCCTGCTCCGACTCCGGCTCGGACAAGGCTTCCGACAGCTCCTCCGCCGCGGGCTCCACCCCCGAGGAGTCCAAGCCGGCTGCCGGTGACGACGACGCCATGACGGACAAGCCGTTCGGCCCGGCCTGTGCCGGCGTCCCGAAGGACGGCGCGGGCAGCTTCGACGGCATGGCCAAGGACCCGGTCGCCACCGCCGCGTCCAACAACCCGGCGCTCTCCACGCTGGTCGCCGCCGTGCAGAAGGCCGGCCTGGTCGACACCCTCAACAACGCCGAGAACATCACGGTGTTCGCCCCGACCAACGACGCCTTCGCCAAGATCCCGAAGGCGGACCTGGACGCGGTCCTCAACGACAAGGCCAAGCTCACCGAGATCCTCACCTACCACGTCGTGGGCCAGAAGCTCACCCCGCAGCAGCTGGAGAGCGGCACCTTCGACACCCTCCAGAAGAGCACGCTGACCACGTCGGGCTCCGGTGAGTCGTACAAGGTCAACGACAGCGCCAGCGTGGTCTGCGGCAACGTGCCGACCGCCAACGCCACCGTCTACATCATCGACACGGTGCTGATGCCGAAGTAGCAGAGGACAGCTCCGCTGCGGGAGGGCGGCCGCCACTCCCGCAGCGGGACTCCTGCCTTCACCAGGCGAAGACCCTCCCCAGCGCCTCCTTCAACTGCCCGACCGTGGGCGGCCGGAGGCAGGCGCCGAGGTAGCCGTCCGGACGCACGACGAACGCCGCGCCCTCCTCCACCCTGTACTGCCGCGCGAACTCGCCCCGGCTGTCGTGGTGATGAGGAACCCCCGTAGCCTCGTCCGGCGGCGCGTCGGCCGGCATGATCCGGCACGTCTCCATCCGGCCTCCGGTCAACTCCCGTGCCGCTGCCGCGAGATCGCCGGGCGTGTCACCGGCCGGGTGGTGCCCGTACACCAGCAGGACGTGGCCGCGCCCGCGCAGCAGGTCGAACAGGCGCACCGGATACGCGGCGATGTCCCCGGTGAGGCCCCCGCAGTCCGGGGCCCGGTCGCCGGGCCGGAGTACGGCCTCGTCCCCCGGGGGCAGCGGCGACACGATCGGGCTCTCCCGGTAGCCGACCAGCAGTTGGGCCTCGCGGAGCAACAGCGTCTCCAGGTCCGTCGGATCGGCCTGCACACCCTCGGCGGCATGGCGCACCGTCCGGCCCACCACCTCCTCGCCCACCGGGTGCCGCTCGGCGTCGTAACTCGGCAGCAGGCCCGGGTCCGCCGCGCCCTCGACGGCCAGGGCCAGCTTCCACGCCAGGTTGCAGGCGTCCTGGACCCCGGTGTTCATGCCCTGGGCCCCGGTCGGCGGATGGATGTGCGCCGCGTCCCCGGCGACGAACACCCGGCCCTCCCCGTACCGGTCCACCAGCCGGTGGCTGATCCGGAACACCGAGGACCAGCGCAGCGCGGACGCGGTGACCGGCTCCGGCGCCAGCCGGTCCAGGACCTTCTGGATGTCGGCGAGGGCGGGAGTCGTACCGCCTTCGAGGCCGTGCGCGACGCCGTCCCCGGAGGCCGGGCGGTCCGCCGACAGCTCCGGTGGCACCAGCATCGACATCCGGTAGCGGCCCTCGCCCGGCAGTGGGATGCAGACCAGCAGGTCATCGATGGTGCCGTCCTCGGCGCGGTGCATGGACCGCACCCCGTACCCGGGCGGCAGCCCCCACCCCACCTCCACATCGGCCAGCATGTACTCCTCGGGGAAAGCACCGCCCTCGAAGGTGAGCCCGAGCGCCTTGCGGACCACGCTGTGCGCCCCGTCGCACCCCACCAGGAACCGGGACCGGACCTCCTCCTCTTCCTCCTCGCCGCCGGACGACGACCTCAGCCGGCTGGTCACCCCCACGGGGTCCTGGGCGAACGCCACCAGCTCCGTCGAGCGCTCGATCCGGGTGCCGAACCGCCCGAGGAACTCCTCCAGGACGCGTTCGGTCTCGTACTGCGGCAGCGCGGCGAAGCCGTACGGCACCTCGGGCGGGAGGGCGAGCTCGATCCGGCCCTGCTCGGCCCCGTTCACGTACGTCAGCTGTCCGCGCATCGGGACCGCCGCGTCCAGTACGTCCCGCACCAGGCCCATCCGGTCGAAGAGCTCCAGGGTGCGCGGCTGAATCCCCACCGCCTTGGCGTACGGCAGCCGGGCGGGCAGGCGGTCCACGATCCGGCAGGAGACGCCCGAGCGCCGCAGCTCGGCGGCGAGCGTCAGCCCGACCGGGCCGGCGCCCGCGATGAGTACGTCGGTCGATGCGCCGCGTGCCGTCGATGCGCTGCGTCCCGTCGATGCGCTGCGTGCCATCGGGGCCTCCCGCCGTGGGCCCCCCTGCGTACGGTCCCCTCCATCGTCCTGCCGCCGGCCGACCTCGGCACCCGGAGGGTCAGGCGGGCGGAGGCGGCGGGGTCATCGCCCACCGGATGGTCCGGGTCAGGGCCTTCCCGGCAGGGCGTACGCAGACCTCCTCGACCCCCGGCACCCGGGGCAGCCCCAGCGGCTCCCGGGCCCACGGCGGGAGCGCGGCCACGGCGTTGGCGGCGAGTACGGCGTACGGGGGACGGGCCGCCCAGGGCAGCGGCGGGTGCAGAAGGATGAAGCGGGCCGCGTCCAGAGCCTCCTGGGTGGCGCGCAGCTCCGGACGGTAGGCGGCGATCCGCTCGGCCAGCTCCGCCCGGTCGTGCGGCGGGTCGGGGACCCCGAGCGCGTGCGCCACCGTCGCCATGTCGTGGATGTACCCGTCGCACCCGGCACCGTCCAACGGCCTTGCCCCGTACCGCTGGTGGGCGCGGAGGAAGCTGTCCACCTCGGCGATGTGCACCCAGCACAGCAGGTGCGGGTCGGCCGCGTGGTACGGCTCCCCGGAGGGCGCGGTCCCGCGTACCCGCTCGTGCACGGACCGTACGCGGTCGACCGCCTCCTGGGCGTGATCGGCCGTGCCGAACGTGGTGACCGCCAGGAACGTGCTGGTCCGCTGGAGCCGCCCCCATGGATCGCCCTTGAACCCGGAGTGGCCCGCGACGGCGGCCATGGCGAGGGGGTGCAGCGACTGGAGGAGCAGGGCGCGCAGCCCGCCGATGAACATGGACGCGTCCCCGTGCACCCGGCGCACCGGCCGGTCCGGGCCGAACCAGCGGGGGCCGGGGGTGTTGTGGATACGGGCCCGGTTCTCCGGGCCGGAAGGCCCCGCGACCCGGGAGAACAGGGCCCGGCCGAGCCGTTCCCGTACCCCGGAGTCTGGCTGCGCTCTGTCCATGCCTCCCAGTATGCGGGGCCCGTGGAGGAGGCCCTACGGCACCCGGGCCGTCCACTCCTCCGTCGCGAACTTCGTCCGTACGAGCTCCTCGGCGCGCGCCAGTTCCGCCGCCGTCACGCTGCCGTCCGTGAGGCCGTGGCGCTTGCGGAACGACTCGATCATGTGCTCGATCACGACCTGGCGCGGCAGCCCGGTCTGCCGGCGCAGCGGGTCGACGCGCTTCTTCGCCGACCGGGTGCCCTTGTCCGACATCTTCTCCTTGCCGATGCGGAGCACCTCCAGCATCTTGTCGGCGTCGATGTCGTACGCCATCGTCACGTGGTGCAGCACGGCCCCCGGCCCGCCGTCCGGCCCGACCACCCGCTTCTGCGCCGCGCCCGCGATCTTGCCGACCTCGGTGGCGATGTCGTTGAGCGGCTGGTACCAGGCCTTGATGCCCATGTCCGCCAGGGCTTCGAGGACCCAGTCGTCCAGATAGGCGTAGCTGTCGGCGAAGGAGAGCCCGGAGACCAGCGCCTGCGGGACGGCCAGCGAGTACGTGATGGTCGAGCTGGGCTCCGCGAACATCGCGCCCCCGCCGGAGATCCGGCGCACGACGTTCACGCCGTGCCGCTCCACGCCCGCCGGGTCCACCTCGTTGCGCAGCGACTGGAAGCTGCCGATGATCACGGCGGGGGAGTCCCACTCCCAGACCCGCAGCGTCGGCGGCCGCACCCCCGCCGCGACCTCGGCGGTGATGACCTCGTCCAGCGCCATGTGCAGGGCGGGCGACTGCGGCGCGTCATGGATCAGCTGCCAGTCGTAGTCGCTCCACTCCGCGGCCTGCGCCAGCGCCCGGCGTACGGCGATGGCGACGCCCTCCCCGCTCAGTCCGAGCATCACCGTGGAGTCGGGCAGCGCCGCCTCGATCCGGGCCGCGAGACCCGCCGTGTCCGTGTTGGCCGGGGCGCCCTCCAGCGCCGCGTCGATCGCGAGGATCGCCTCGTCGGGTTCGAGGAAGAAGTCCCCGGCCACGCGGACGTTCCGCAGCGCCCCGCCGTCCACATCCAGGTCCACCACGACCAGCTTGCCGCCGGGAACCTTGTACTCACCGTGCACAGCGCCGCCTCCAGCTCCAGTTGCCTCGGCCCGGCTCGGTGATGAGCCGGACACATCCGGCTATAACGCGCGCGGGGGCGTCGATCATCCCCCGCTCTGTGGAGGCACTGCTCGCTGGTCGGGCCCGTTGTAGACGCCGAGCGGGCGGATCAGCGCGTTGTATTCCAGCTGCTCGCTGATGTGCGCGGTCCATCCGGTGATCCGGCTCATCACGAAGATCGGGGTGAAGGCCGCGATGTCGAACCCCATCAGGTGGTAGGCGGGCCCGGCCGGGTAGTCCAGGTTCGGGTGGATGCCCTTGCGGCTGATCATGGCGTGGCGGAGCGCGGCGTGCAGGGTCGCCAGCCGGGTCACGTCCGGGTCGCCCGCGCGCGCCCCGCCAGCGACTTCCACTTCTCCCGGCTCGGCGGCACCTGCCCGCTCTGGACGGTGTACGAGGCGTTCTCCGCGCCCGGCCGCATCCTCACCCAGGTCGCCGAAATGCCCGACGGCAAAAGGTACTTCTGGGTGACCCGGGCCGTGACGCGCGGCGGATTCGGGCACCGCGCGCCCCGGGCCGACTTCGCCGTCGCCCTCGGCTGCGAACTGCGCCACGCCCACCGGCTGGTGTACGCCGAGGGCCTGGCCCTGGACGACCCCCGGTCGGTCACCCCCATCGGGCTCGGCTGCCGGATCTGCGAACGGCAGGACTGCGCCCAGCGGGCCCGGCCCCCGGCCGGGGGCCGGCTGGCCGTCGACCCCGACCGGCGCACCCATGTGCCGTACCCGGTGGTCGCCGACGGCCGGTCCGCACCGCCTCCTGGGCTCAGCGGTGGGTGAACTCCGCCGGTCGCTTCTCGGTGAACGCCTTCATGCCCTCCTTCTGGTCGGCTGTCGCGAACACCGCGTGGAACAGGCGGCGTTCGAAGCGGACGCCCTCGGCGAGCGTGGTCTCGAAGGCCCGGTTCACCGCCTCCTTCGCCATCATCGCGACGGGTGCCGACATGCCGGAGACCGTGTCCGCGACGGCGAGCGCCTCGGTCAGCAGATCCGCGTCCGGGACGATCCTGGACACCAGACCGGCCCGCTCCGCCTCCTCCGCGTCCATGTTCCGGCCGGTGAGACAGAGGTCCATCGCCTTGGCCTTGCCGACCGCGCGGGTCAGCCGTTGGGAGCCGCCGATGCCGGGGATCACCCCGAGCCGGATCTCCGGCTGCCCGAAGACCGCCGTCTCCGAGGCGATCACCAGGTCGCACAACATGGCCAACTCGCAGCCGCCGCCCAGGGCGTAGCCCCGTACGGCGGCGATCGTCGGGGTCCGGAGCTGGCCGAGCCGGTCCCAGGCGGAGAACCAGTCGCTGAGGTACATGTCCATGTAGCTCTGCGGCTGCATCTCCTTGATGTCCGCCCCCGCCGCGAACGCCTTGTTCCCACTGCCGGTGATGACGATGCAGCCGACGTCCGGGTCCCGGTCCAGAGCCTCGGTGGCCTCGACCGTCTCGCGCATGACGTCCAGGCTGAGCGCGTTGAGCGCCTTGGGCCGGTTCAGGGTGAGCAGGGCGGTACGGCCCCGGCGCTCGACCAGGATGGTCCCGTACGGGCCCGGGGTGGACGCGCTCTCGCTGTTCTCGCTCACGCGGTGGTGCCCTTCTCTGTATCGGTGGTGGCCGTCGAAGCGGCCCGGATGGCCCGGACGATCCCGGAGAAGTCCTGGTCCGCCCCGGCTCCTTCCGCGAACCGGGCGTACAACTCGGCTGCCCGTAGACCCAGTTCGGCGTCGATGCCGCCCGTGCGCAGGGCGTTGGCGGCCAGCCCGAGGTCCTTGGCCATCAGCGGCGCGGCGAACCCGGGGCGGTAGTCACGGTTGGCCGGGCTGGTCGGGACCGGGCCGGGGACCGGGCAGTTGACGGTGAGCGCCCAGCACTGGCCGGAGGCCGCCGACGCCACGTCGTACAGCGCCTGGTCCGAGAGGCCCAGACTCTCCGCGAGGACGAACGCCTCGCTGACGGCGATCATGGAGACGCCGAGGATCATGTTGTTGCAGATCTTTGCCGCCTGCCCGGCGCCGGCGCCACCGCAGTGCACCGCCTTCTTGCCCATGACGGCCAGCAGCGGTTCGGCCGCCGCGAACGCGGCCTCCTCGCCCCCGGCCATGAAGGTGAGCGTCCCCGCCTCGGCCCCCACCACCCCGCCGGAGACCGGGGCGTCCAGCAAGCGGTGACCGGCCGCCGCCGCTGCCGCGTGGGCGGCGCGGGAGTCGGCCACGTCGATGGTCGAGCAGTAGACGAACAGGGTGCCGGGGCGAGCGGCTTCGAGCAGCCCCTCCTGCCCGTACAGCGAGAGGACATGGCGTCCGGCGGGCAGCATCGTGATCACCACATCGGCCACCGCGGCCGCGTCGGCGGCGGACTTCGCCCGCCCCACCCCCCTCTCCACGGCGGTGGCCAGAGACGTCTCCACCAGATCGTGGCCGAGCACCCGGTGCCCGGCCTTGACGAGGTTGGCGGCCATCGGGCCGCCCATGTGGCCGAGGCCGATGAACGCGACGGTCATCGTGGTGGTGGTCACCAGGGCACCTCCTGCGGTGAGTCGTCTACGGCGAGGGAGAGTTCCTCGTCGCCGATCGGAGCGAAGTACCGGGCCACGTCCGCGTGCGTGACCTCCACGAGCGTGCCGGGCGACCAGTGAGGCGTCCGGTCCTTGTCGATCACCTGGGCCCGGATGCCCTCCACCAGGTCGGGGGAGGTCAGGGCCGCGTACGAGACGCGGTACTCCTGCTCCAGCACCCGTTCCAGCGGGCCGAGTTCGCGGGCCCGGCGCAGTGCGGCGAGGGTGACCTTCAGCGCGGTGGGGGACCGGCCGAGGATCGTGGCGGCCGCCTCACCGGCCGCCGGGACGTCCGATGCGAGCAGTCGCTCCACGATCTCCTCGACCGTGTCGGCCGCGTAACAGTGGTCGATCCAGGCCCGGTCGGCCTCCAGCACCCCCGGAGGCGCGTCCCGGACGTGGCGGTGCAGCGCCGCCGCCGGGGCCTCGGTCCGCAGCGCGGCCAGGAACGCGGGCAGCTCCTCCGCCGGTACGAAGTGGTCGGCCAGCCCGCACAGCAGCGCGTCCCGGGCCCCCACCACCGCACCCGTCAGGGCGAGATGGGTGCCCAGCTCACCGGGGGCCAGCGCCAGCAGATAGGTGCCGCCGACGTCCGGCACGAAGCCGATCCCCGTCTCCGGCATGGCCACCTTGGACCGCTCGGTGACGATCCGGACGCTGCCGTGCGCCGAGATCCCGACCCCGCCGCCCATCACGATGCCGTCCATGACCGCCACGTACGGCTTCGGGTAGCGGGCGATGTGGGCGTTGAGCCGGTACTCGTCGCGCCAGAAGGCGGCCGACGCCTTGCCGCCGACGCGGGCGTCCTCGTAGACGGACCGGATGTCGCCGCCCGCGCACAGGCCGCGCTCCCCGGCCCCCGTGATGACGACGGTGGCCACCTCCGGGTCGTGCTCCCACCGGTTCAGGGCCGCCGCGATCGTCTCCACCATCGCGTGGGTGAGCGCGTTGAGCGCCCTGGGGCGGTTGAGGGTCAGCACTCCCGTACGACCTTCGGTGTGCACCCGTACGAGCTGCTCCTCGGTCATCGCAGGGCTCCCGTCAGGCTCCGGGCCACAATGACACGCATGATCTCGTTGGTCCCTTCCAGGATCTGGTGGACCCGCAGGACCCGCACGATCTTCTCGATGCCGTACTCGGCCAGATAGCCGTAACCGCCGTGGAGTTGGAGCGCCCGGTCGGCGACGGAGTACCCGGTGTCGGTGGCGAAGCGCTTGGCCATCGCGCACAACTCCGGTGCCCCGCCCACCTTCCGGTCCAGCGCCTCGGCGGCCTGCCGCACCAGTGCTCGGGCGGCGGCGAGTTCGGTCGCCATGTCGGCCAGCCGGAACTGGAGCGCCTGCGCGTTCAGCAAGGGCCCGCCGAACGCCTCCCGGTCCGCGAGATGGGCCAGCGAGCGGTCCAGTGCGCTCTGCGCACCTCCCAGCGAGCAGGCGGCGATGCCGAGCCGGCCGCCGTTGAGGCCGTTCATCGCGATGCGGAAGCCCTCGCCCTCCGCTCCGAGCAGCCGGTCGGCCGGGATCCGTACGCCGTCGAGCATCACCTGCCGGGTGGGCTGCGCGTTCCAGCCCATCTTCTTCTCGTTGGCACCGAACGAGAGCCCCGCGTCGTTCCGTTCGACGAGGAACGCGGAGATCCCGCCGGGCCCGTCCGCGCCGGTTCGGGCCAGCACGATGTAGAGGTGCGTGGCGCCCGCCCCGGAGATGAACTGCTTGGTCCCGGTCAGCACGTAGTGGTCGCCGTCGCGGACCGCGCGGGTGCGCAGCGCGGCCGCGTCGGAGCCCGCGCCCGGTTCGGTCAGGCAGTAACTACCCAGCTGCTCCATGGTGCAGAGCTCCGGCAGATACCGGCCGCGCTGGGCCTCGGTGCCGTACTGGTCGACCATCCAGGCGACCATGTTGTGGATCGAGAGGTAGCCCGCCACCGACGGGCAGCCGGTGGCCAGGGCCTCGAAGACGAGGACCCCGTCGGAGCGGGACAGCTCGGAGCCGCCCAGGTCCTCCCGTACGTAAACACCTCCTAGGCCGAGCCCCGCGGCCTTCCGCAGGACGTCGACGGGGAAGTGCTTGTCCTGGTCCCAGGCCACGGCGTGCGGGGCCAGGTGTTCCTGGGCGAAGTCGAGTGTCGTCTCGACGACCGCGAGCTGGTCGTCGCTGAGCAGGGTGGTCACGGCAGTCATCCCGTGGTCGGAATCGTGAAGCTCGCGCCGTCCCGGATCCCGGAGGCGGGCCAGCGCGAAGTGACGGTCTTGGTACGGGTGTAGAAGCGGATGGCGTCCGGCCCGTGCTGGTTGAGGTCCCCGAAGCCGGACCGCTTCCAGCCGCCGAACGTGTGGTACGCCACCGGCACGGGGATCGGCACGTTGACGCCGACCATGCCCGTCTCGACCCGGCGGGTGAAGTCGCGGGCGATGTCGCCGTCCCGGGTGAAGAGGGCGACGCCGTTGCCGTACCGGTGCTCCGAGGGCAGCCGCAGGGCCTCCTCGTAGTCGGCCGCGCGGACCACACAGACCACCGGGCCGAAGATCTCCTCCTGGTAGATCCGCATCTGCGGGGTGACCCGGTCGAAGAGCGAGGCGCCCGCGAAGAAGCCGTCCTCGTGGCCTTCGAGAGTGAAGTCGCGCCCGTCGACGACCAGTTCGGCGCCTTCCTCCACACCGAGGTCGACATAGCCGCGCACCCGGTCCACCGCGTCGCGGCCCACCAGCGGCCCGAAGTCGGCGTCCGGGTCGTCCGAGCGGCCGATCCGCAGCTCGGCGATCCGCTCGGTGAGCCGGGCCACCAGCGCGTCGGCGGTCTCCTCACCGACCGGGACGGCCACCGAGATCGCCATGCACCGTTCACCCGCCGAGCCGTAACCGGCGCCGATCAGCGCGTCCACCGCCTGCTCCAGGTCGGCGTCCGGCATCACGATCATGTGGTTCTTCGCCCCGCCGAAGCACTGCGCCCGCTTGCCGTGGGCGGCGGCCGTCGCGTAGATGTGCGCGGCGATCGGCGTCGAGCCGACGAAGCCGAGCGCCTTGACGCGCCGGTCCTCCAGCAGGGTGTCCACGGCCTCCTTGCCGCCGTTGACGACGTTGAGGACCCCGGGCGGAAGACCTGCCTCCAGGAACAGTTCGGCCAGCCGCAGCGGCACCGAAGGATCCCGCTCGGACGGCTTCAGGATGAAGGCGTTTCCGCAGGCCAGAGCAGGTGCGGCCTTCCACAGCGGGATCATCGCCGGGAAGTTGAACGGGGTGATGCCCGCGACCACGCCGAGCGGCCGGCGCAGCGAGTGGACGTCGATCCCGGCGCCCGCGTTGTCGCTGAACTCGCCCTTCAGCAGGTGCGGCACCCCGGCCGCGAACTCCACCACGTCCAGACCGCGCGCGAGGTCACCGTGCGCGTCGGCCACGGTCTTGCCGTGCTCGGAGGAGAGCAGCCGGGCCAGGGAGTCCTTCTCCTTCTCGACCAGCTGGAGGAAGCGCAGCAGGACGCGGGCCCGGCGCTGCGGGTTCCACTCGCCCCACCCGACCTGCGCCTGCGCCGCGTCGGCGATGGCCGCCTCGGTCTCGGACCGGCCGGCCAGCGGCACCCGGGCCTGGACCCGGCCGGTGTTGGGGTCGTACACATCGCCGTACATGCCCGAGGTGCCGGGCGTGTGCTTGCCGCCGATGAAATGGGTGAGTTCGCGGACCATGGAAACCCGCTCTCGTCGGTGAGATCGTCAGGAGAGATCCGGGGATGGCGCACGGGCCCCACCGCACACGGCGCACCGGTCGGGTGCGCGCGGGCGTGACAGGGCTCGCCGTCGGGGGACGCGAAGGGCTGGGGCCGTCAGGGGAAGGCGGGGAGAACCGCTCGCCGGGACGGGCCTGCGGGGCCGTGGGTGCGGACCGGTGCCATGCGTGTCTGCTCCATCCTCGTGGAAACACGGAACATCCCGCGGCCGGTATCCTGACTCCCGGATCAGCGCGCGCCCTCATGCCTTCCCGACGGCTTCTGCACCGTCAGTGGCGTCTCCTGCGAGGACGGACTCCCCGGTCACAGTGGCGGGACCGCGCCGGAATCGCACCGGCTTCCCTGACACCACGGGCCTTGAGGGCGACCGGCTGCACACCGGTCACCCCGCTGCTCACGAACATATAGTTGGGCGTCCTAGTAAGTCCACCCCGCCTCGCCCCGGCCTCCTCCCGGCCCGGCGCGAGTCCGCGCCCCGCTCCTGGCATGATCGGCCGACATGAGCGACGCACCACGGCACATCCTCGTCATCGGCATGGGCGCCGGCGACCCCGACCACCTGACCCTCGCCGCGGTGAAGGCGATGCGCAGGGCGCAGGTCTTCTTCGTGCTCGGCAAGGGCCGGGAGAAGGAGTCCCTGACCCGGCTGCGGCGGGACATCCTGGCCGAGCACCTCACCGGCCCCTACCGGGTCGTGGAGGCCGAGGACCCCTGGCGGGACCGTACCCAGGACGACCGGGGGCGCTACACCTCGGCGGTGCACGACTGGCGCCACCGCCGCGCCGACATCTGCGAGCGCCTGATCATCGAGGAGCTGGCGCCGGGGGAGACCGGCGCGTTCCTGGTGTGGGGCGATCCGTCCCTGTACGACAGCACCCTCGCGATCCTGGAGGACATCCGGGACCGCGGGACGGTGGAATTCGGCCATGAGGTGGTGCCCGGGATCAGCAGCGTCTCCGCGCTCGCGGCCCGCCACCGCACCTCGCTGAACCAGGTCGGCCGCCCCATCCACATCACGCCCGGGCGGCGGCTCGCCGAGGGGTTCCCGGACGACGACGGCGACATCGTGGTGATGCTCGACGGTCACGAGAGCTTCACCCATCTCAGGGGCAGGGGGCTGTGGATCTACTGGGGTGCCTACATCGGCACCCCGGACGAACTCCTGGTCTCCGGGCCGCTCGACGAGGTCGCCGAGCGGATCAGCCGGGTGCGCGCCGAGGCCCGCGAACGGCACGACTGGATCATGGACACATATCTGCTGCGCCACCGGCCGGAGGGTGCCCAAGGTCCGGAGGGCGCCCAGGGCACGGACAGCTCAGGCGGCGCGGACAGCTGAGGCGGCAGGCGCGGACAGCTGAGGGGCCCCGGCCCGCGAGCGGGGGCCCGGACAGGTGAGCGGGTGACGTGACGCAGGGCGGCGGGTCGCGTCGAGGCGCGGGCGGCCGCCGCACCCCGGACACGCCCTGGTCGTCGGACCGGCCGGAGGTCAGCTCCGGGACTCGTGCGCCCGGATCACTCCGAGCCCATGACCGAGGCTCGGGCACTCGGCGGTCAGGTCGTTCCCCCGCACCAGATAGTCGTGCACGCGCCCGTCCGCGGGGCGCTCGACGGCCCGGTACAGCGTGCCGTTCACGGTGATCGTCCAGTCGTCGCCGTCCTGGGCCCACCCGACTGTCTTCTTCATATAGCGCTTCCCTCGCTCGTCGCCGCCGTGGGTCGGCGGCCGTGTATTGGCAAGAAGAACGGCCTGTGACGCTCTGTGGTTCCGGCTCGCCTACGCCATTCGGTTACATCTGGGTCACCGTGCCACCACGACCTGACCGGCAGTCAGCGAACCGGCGACGAACGGCGGAACAGGCTGAGGAAGGCCGACGCGCGCACCACCTGCCCGGGGGCGGAAGGCCGACGCGCGCACCGCCTGCCCGGGGAGGAGGGTCGGCGCGCACTGCCTGCCCGGGGCCGGATCGTGCCAGGATGCCGGATCCGGTCCCGGGCAGTGTTCCAGGAGCGCCCGCTCCGCGCCCCTGTGACGACCATTCGGTGCCACCTGCCGGGTCGGATGGGTGCGCGGACCGTTCCGATGCCCTTCTTCACCCGTTCGGAGGACGTTCCAGGGCGGTTCGGCACGCCCACGGAGGCCGTGTCTCATATCACCGTCCGAAGTGTGAACAACGGTGTGCGCCCGGCGGTCGTCCCCTTAGGGTGGCCGGTGCAGCTGGTTCGCCCTGTCCGCCAGGCAGGGTGTCGTAAGAGGGAACCCGGTGGGAATCCGGGACTGCCCCGCAGCGGTGAGCGGGAACGACCGCCGTCATACGCACTGGGCCCGGCCGGGTCTGGGAAGCGACGGCCAGTAGGTGTCTGCCTCGGCAGACGTGCCCGCGAGTCCGAAGACCTGCCCGTTGCCCGCACGCGACCGTTCGCGTGCGGAGTTCCCGGTGACCTCGTGGGCGGGTCGGCGTAACCGTCGGGTGGACGGACACGGTCAAGCGTGTCGCGTTTCCGCCCGATTCGGTCACCCCTTCGCGCGTCCGCGTCCCGTCCCGGGAACAGCTGGAGACATGCTCGCGAAGGAGAGTCACGTGACAGCGAAGCCCGCAGCCGCGGCAGCACGGGCCACCGTGTACGGCTACCCCCGCCAGGGTCAGAACCGTGAACTGAAGAAGGCCATCGAGGGCTACTGGAAGGGCCGCGTCGACGCGGACACCCTCCGGGAGACCGCCGCCGAACTGCGCAGGGGAACCTGGCAGCAGCTCGCCGAGGCCGGAGTCCACGAGGTGCCGACCGGTGACTTCTCGTACTACGACCACGTCCTGGACACCAGTGTCATGGTCGGCGCTGTCCCCGAGCGGCACCGCGAGGCGGTCCGTACCGACGCCCTCGACGGCTACTTCGCCATGGCCCGCGGCACGCAGGACGTGGCCCCGCTGGAGATGACCAAGTGGTTCGACACCAACTACCACTATCTCGTGCCCGAGTTGGGCCCGGACACGGTGTTCACCGCCGACTCCGCCAAGCAGGTCGCCGAGCTGAAGGAGGCCCTCGCGCTGGGCCACACCCCGCGCCCGGTCCTCGTCGGCCCGGTCACCTACCTCCTGCTCGCCAAGGCGGCCCCCGGGGTCGCCGCCGACTTCGAGCCGCTGACCCTCCTCGACCGGCTCCTGCCCGTGTACGCCGAAGTCCTCGCCGACCTCCGGGCCGCGGGCGCCGAGTGGGTGCAGCTGGATGAGCCCGCTCTCGTCCAGGACCGCACCCCGGCCGAGCTGAACGCCGCCGCCCGCGCCTACCGCGAGCTCGGCGGTCTCACGGACCGGTCCAAGCTGCTCGTCGCCTCCTACTTCGGGCGGCTCGGCGAGGCGCTGCCCGTGCTCGCCAAGTCCCCGGTCGAGGGGCTCGCGCTGGACTTCACCGAGTCCGGCGCCGCGAACCTCGCCGACCTCGCGGCGGCCGGCGGACTGCCCGGCAAGCGCCTGGTCGCGGGCGTCGTCAACGGCCGCAACATCTGGATCAACGACTACGAGAAGTCCCTCGCCACCCTCGGCACGCTCCTCGGCCTCGCGGACCACGTCGACGTCTCCGCCTCCTCCTCCCTCCTGCACGTCCCGCTGGACGCCGCAGCCGAGCACGACATCGACCCGCAGGTCGCCCGTTGGCTCGCCTTCGCCAAGCAGAAGACCCAGGAGATCGTCGTCCTGGCGCGCGGCCTGTTCGCCGGCACCGAGGCCATCGCCGCCGAAATCGCCGCCAACCGGGCCGACCTGGCCTCCCGCACCGACGCCGTCATCACCCGCGACCCGGCCGTCCGGGCCCGTACGGCGGCCATCACCGACGCCGACGGCCGCCGCTCCCAGCCGTACGCCGAGCGGACCGTGGCCCAGCGCGCCCACCTCGGTCTTCCGCTCCTGCCGACCACCACGATCGGCTCGTTCCCGCAGACCGCCGAACTCCGCACCGCCCGCGCCGACCTGCGCGCGGGCCGGGCCGACGAGGCCGGGTACGAGGAGCGGATCAAGGACGAGATCCGCGAGGTCCTCTCCTTCCAGGAGAAGGCCGGGATCGACGTCCTGGTCCACGGCGAGCCCGAACGCAACGACATGGTCCAGTACTTCGCCGAGCAGCTCACCGGCTACCTCGCCACGCAGCACGGCTGGGTCCAGTCGTACGGCACCCGCTACGTCCGGCCGCCGGTCCTCGCCGGGGACATCTCGCGCCCCGAGCCGATGACCGTGCGCTGGACGGCGTACGCGCAGTCGCTCACCGAGCGCCCCGTCAAGGGCATGCTCACCGGCCCGGTCACCATGCTCGCCTGGTCCTTCGTCCGCGACGACCAACCGCTCGGCGAGACCGCCCACCAGGTGGCCCTCGCCCTGCGCGACGAGGTGAACGACCTGGAGGCGAACGGCACTTCGGTGATCCAGGTCGACGAGCCGGCGCTGCGCGAGACGCTGCCGCTGCGGGCCGCCGAGCACGCCGCGTACCTGAAGTGGGCGACGGAGTCCTTCCGCCTCACCACCTCCGGGGTGCGGCCGGACACCCAGATCCACACCCACATGTGCTACGCGGAGTTCGGCGACATCGTCCAGGCCATCGACGACCTCGACGCCGACGTCATCAGCCTGGAGGCGGCCCGCTCCCACATGCAGGTCGCCCGCGAACTGGCCGCCCACGGCTACCCGCGTGAGGCCGGACCCGGCGTCTACGACATCCACTCCCCGCGCATCCCGAGCACGGAAGAGGCAGCGGCCCTGCTGCGCACGGGACTTGAGGCCATTCCGGCCGAGCGCCTGTGGGTGAACCCCGACTGCGGCCTGAAGACCCGGGGGTGGCCCGAGACCCGGACCTCCCTGGAGAACCTGGTCGCCGCCGCGCGGGAGATCCGCGCGGAGCTGCCCACCGAAGCGGCGTGATCCGACCCGGTACGGGAGCGGCCACCGCCGCTCCCGTACCGGGGCACGCGACCCCGACTCGGTTCGGCGGCAGGCCGGTTCGGTTCGGGGGCAGGCCGGTTCGGAGGCCCGGCCGGCCGGAGTGCGTTCTTCCTCGGCGGCGGAGTTAGGTTAGCCTAACCAGCGAATCCCGGTTGTGGATCTTGCACTCCGATCGAAGGGCTTCGCCATGGAGCGTGCTCAGGGCCTGCTGTCCGCCGAACTCCCCGTGCGGCGTGCGGCGTGAGCGCCGGTACGGGAGCCCCCCTCGCGGGTGGCGTCCACGGACCCGGCCACCTGCGTGCCCTCACCTCGGTCGTCCTGGACACGTTGGAGAGCGCCGCGCGCGCCCGGGGCGGACCGCTGCCCGCCGGAGGACCGGACGAGGTGGCCCGGCGGACCACCGCCCTGGCCGCGCCGGTGCTGCCCGAGGAGGGCATCGGGACCGAGGCCGCGCTCGCGGACCTGGTACGGGCCCTCGGCGAGGGGGCCGCCGACCCGGCCGACCCCGCGTGCGTCGCCCATCTGCACTGCCCGCCGCTGGCCGTGGCGGCCGCGGCGGAGCTGGCGGGGGCCGCACTCAACCCGTCGATGGACTCCTGGGACCAGGCGCCCGCCGCCGGGGTCATCGAGGAGCTGACCACCGCCGCACTGGCACGGCTCGTCCACCCGGACGCCGCCGCGCCCGACGCCCTCATCACCAGCGGCGGCACCGAGTCCAACCTGGTCGCCTTGCTCCTCGCCCGCGAACGGGCGGCGCCCGGCCACCTGCGCGTGGTGACCGGGGCCAACGCCCACCACAGCGTCCACCGTGCCGCCTGGATGCTCGGCCTGCCCGCACCCACCGTCGTCGCGTGTCACGACGGCCGCATCGACCCCGCCGCCCTCGACCGCACCCTGGCCGGGCTCGGCGGCGGCCCGGTCCTGGTCGTCGCCACCGCCGGGACCACCGACGAGGGGCGCATCGACCCGCTCCCTGAGATCGCCCGGATCGCGGAGCGGTACGGAGCCGAGCTCCACGTCGACGCGGCGTACGGCGGACCCCTGCTGTTCAGCGAGCGCCTGGCGCCCCGGCTCGCGGGGCTCGACCGGGCCGTCTCCGTAACGTTCGACCTGCACAAACTCGGCTGGCAGCCGGTCGCCGCCGGAGTGCTCGCCGTCGCGGACACCGCCCTGCTCGCCCCGCTGTCCCTGCGCGCCGACTACCTCAACGCCGACGACGACACCGAGGCCGGGCTCCCCGACCTGCTCGGCCGCTCGGTCCGCACGACCCGGCGCCCCGACGCCCTGAAGATGGCGGTCACCTTCCGGGCGCTGGGACGCCGGGGACTGAGCGAACTGGTTGAGCACTGCGTACGTACGGCGGAGGAGTTCGGCCGGGCCGTCGACGCCCGGCCCGCACTGCGCCGTCGGCCCGGCGCGATCGGGATCAGCACCGTGCTGTTCCGGCCGGTGGTGGCCGACGAGCAGGAAGCGGAGGCCGGGGACGCCGTCGTCGCCGAGGTCCGCCGCACCCTGCTCATGGACGGCCGGGCCGTCCTCGGACGGGCGGTGGCCGAGGACGGCGACGGGAGGCGCCGGCTCTGGCTCAAGGCCACGTTGCTGCACCCCGCCGCCGCGAGCGCCGACCTGCTGCCGCTCCTCGACCTGGTGACGGAGGCGGCGGAGCGGGCAGCGGTGGCGGCCGAAGACGGTGACAGCCCTTCCGCCCCCGGCGGTACCGGCGCCCCGGCGGCGGAAAGGCTGTCGCCATGACGTTCGCCATGACGTTGCCGACGCGTACGAATCCCGTTGGAGGAACCCGATGACGCCCGGACCGCGAACCCCGCCCCTCGATCTGCTGGGGGTGGGCGCAGGGCCCTTCAACCTGTCGCTCGCCGCACTCGCCGACGGCGTACCCGGCCTGCGCAGCGCCTTCCACGAACAGCGCACCGCCTTCCACTGGCACCCCGGCCTGCTCATCGAGGGAGCGACCCTCCAAGTCCCCTTCCTGGCAGACCTGGTGAGCTTGGTGGACCCGATCAGCCCCTGGTGCTACCTCAATTACCTCAAGACGCGGCGCAGGCTCTTCCCGTTCTACTTCGCCGAGCGCTTCCACATCCACCGCTCCGAGTTCGACAACTACCTGCGCTGGGTGAGCACCGAACTGCCCTCCACCCACTTCGGCCACCGCGTCGACGCCATCGCCTGGGACGCGGGGGAGAGCGCGTTCGCCGTCGACTTCACCCGGCTCGGCCCGGACGGCGAGAGCCTCGGGAGCGGGCTCACCCACGCCCGTAACCTCGCCCTCGGCGTCGGCACCGCGCCCCACGTCCCCGAGCCGCTGAGGGCCCTGGAGGCGGACCCCGTACCCCTCGTCCTGCACTCCGCCGACTACCTCGCCCAGCGGGACCGGCTGCTCGCCGCCCGGCACGTCACCGTCGTCGGCTCGGGGCAGTCGGGCGCCGAAGTCCTGCTGGACCTCCTGCGGTTGAGGCCGGAAGGTGCGGAGGGGCTCACCTGGCTCGCCCGTACCCCGGCCTTCGCGCCCATGGAGTACAGCAAGATCGGCCTGGAGCAGTTCACCCCGGACTACACGCGCTACTTCCACGGGCTCCCGCAGGCCACCCGGGACCGCCTGCTGCCCAGCCAGTGGCAGCTCTACAAGGGGGTCAGCGGGGACACCCTCGGGGACATCCACGACGAGCTGTACCGGCGCAGCCTCGGCGGCGGCTGGCCCGACGTCACCCTCACGCCCGGCATCGAGGTCACCGGCGCCACCGTCACGGGGAGCGGCCGCATCGAACTGGCCGTGGAGCACGGCCAGCAGGAGGCCCGGGGCAGGCTGACCACGGACGCGGTGGTCCTCGCCACCGGGTACCGGGAGCGCCCCGTCGATACGCTGCTCGCCGCGCTGGACCCGTACATCGTCCGCGACGACGCCGGGCGCCCGCAGGTCGACGAGGCCCAACGGCTCGTCCTGGCAACCGAGATCGACGGATCGGTCTTCGTGCAGAACGCGGAACGGCATACGCACGGGGTCGGCGCCCCCGACCTGGGCCTGGCCGCCTGGCGGTCCGCCGTCATCATCAACGCGCTGACAGGCAAGGAGACTTACCCGTTGCCGGACCGGACGGCCTTCACCACGTTCGGACTTGGTGCGGATGACCGGGGTGGCGTACCGAGCCGCATAGCCGAAGAGCGGCGGTAATACGGCGCTGGGCCGCGCGGTGGGGTGCACCGTGCGGCCCAGAGTCATGTCGCTCAGGGGGTTCAGCCCTTGCGGGTGTTGATCTCTTCGGTGAGCTGGG
>NZ_JOEM01000003.1 GCF_000718135.1 Streptomyces cyaneofuscatus
GGGCGGGGTGGCGGGGCCGCTGCCGGGGGCGGACGCGGCAGGGCAGCCGCCGGGGCGCCGGGCCTGCTCGCCCCCTGCGGCGGTGGGCCAGGAGCCGGGCCGCTGGGCGGGGGCCGGGGCTTCGGCGGGGGGCTGCGGGGCGGGCTCGGCGGCGGGCGGCGCGTAGGCGGCAGGCGCGGGGGCCGGCGCCTCACCTCGTACGGCGGCACGGGCGGCGTCCGGACCGGCGGGGGCGGCAGGTGCGGCCTGGGGCACGTGGGCCTGCGGGGCGTGGGCCTCGGGCCCGGGGACGTACCCCATGGGCACAGCGGCGGCGGGCGGCACCGCGAACGAGGCGGCAGCGGCAGACGCACCCCGCTCCAGCCGGTCGAGCCGGGCCTGCATCGACCGCTCGTCGTCGAAGGCGGCGGGAAGCAGGACCCGGGCGCAGATCAGCTCCACCTGGAGGCGCGGCGAGGTGGCGCCGCGCATCTCGGTGAGCCCGTCGTTGACCAGGTCGGCGGCGCGGCTGAGCTCGGCGGCACCGAAGACGGAGGCCTGGGCCTGCATACGCTCGACGACATCGGCGGGGGCGTCGATGAGCCCCTTCTCCCCCGCGTCCGGCACGGCGGCGAGGATCACCAGATCGCGCAGCCGCTCCAACAGGTCCGCCACAAACCGTCGCGGGTCGTTGCCGCCCTCGATGACCCGGTCCACGACCTCGAAGGCGGCGGCCCCGTCACCGGCGGCGAAGGCGTCGACGATCGAGTCGAGCAGCGAGCCGTCGGTGTATCCGAGGAGCGAGGTGGCCATGGCGTATGTCACACCGTCGTCACCCGCACCGGCGAGCAGCTGGTCCATGACGGACATGGAGTCACGCACGGACCCGGCGCCGGCCCGCACGACGAGCGGCAGGACACCGTCCTCGACAGGACTGTTCTCCCGCCCGCACACATCGGCCAGATAGCTGCGCAGGGTCCCCGGGGGAACGAGCCGGAACGGATAGTGGTGCGTACGCGACCGGATCGTCCCGATGACCTTCTCGGGCTCGGTGGTCGCGAAGATGAACTTGAGGTGCTCCGGCGGCTCCTCGACCACCTTCAGCAGGGCGTTGAACCCCGCCGGGGTGACCATGTGGGCCTCGTCGATGATGTAGATCTTGTAGCGACTGGAGGCGGGCCCGAAGAACGCCTTCTCGCGCAGATCACGGGCGTCGTCCACACCACCGTGCGAAGCGGCGTCGATCTCGATGACATCGATGGACCCCGGCCCGTTGCGCGCGAGGTCCTTGCACGACTGGCACTCCCCGCACGGGGTCGGCGTGGGCCCCTGCTCGCAGTTCAGACAGCGGGCGAGGATGCGCGCACTGGTCGTCTTTCCACAGCCACGCGGCCCGCTGAACAGGTACGCGTGATTGACCCGGTTGTTCCGCAGGGCCTGCTGGAGCGGGTCAGTGACATGCTCCTGACCGATGACCTCGGCGAACGACTCGGGGCGGTAGCGGCGGTACAGCGCAAGGGACGACACATCTACGAGGTTATCGGGGCGGACTGACAACCAACCCCACACGGCCCACGCGCAGGCTCCCGGCCCAGCTCAGCCACCGGAAGACGGCCCGGAACCCCGCACCTGGCCCAGTCCCGGCCCCGGAACGCAAAGGGCCCCCCACGCACCCGCCAGAGCCAACCTACCCTTGCTGCCTTCCGGCCCTGGGGGAGTTCAGTCAGATAGCGCCACGTGAGGGGCTGACGCCCACCTTAGCGGATCCCCACCCCGTCCGGTCCACCCGCCCGTCCACCCGACCGCCCCGGCGGACGACCTGCACGGCCCCTCCGGACGATCTTCGGCGAACGTGTTCGCGAGCACCCTCCAACGTCTTGTATTGTTTGCGGCGGAGGATTCGCCTAGTGGCCTAGGGCGCACGCTTGGAAAGCGTGTTGGGGGCAACCCCTCACGAGTTCGAATCTCGTATCCTCCGCCATTGCTCTCACCGGGCAATACGTTGTAGGGCCCCACCGCTTGCGGTGGGGCCCTACGGCGTTGGTGGTTGCCGTTGTCGCCTACCGCCCGTTGAGGGTGGCCCGGCAGGCGTTGCAGTACATGGCTGCGTGCGGCCCGTACCGGCGCATCATCTGGCGGCAGCCGGCGCACACAGCGCGCGATCGGCCGCCGACACCCACATGTGCCGTCCGGCGCGGCCGCTCCCCCGACTGGGCACGTAGACCGGAACGCTCTCCCCCGTAGCGCTCCGCAGGACCAGGTCCTCGATGAGGACCGGCTTTCTCTCCGGGAGGCACAGCGCCGGTACGAACCAGTCCGCATGGATCGCACCACAGTGGCCTGCCCCCTCGCTGACGAGGCAGTGGCGCTCGCTGCTCGGGACGCACCTCCAGACTTCGAGGTGCCGGTACCCGCCGCGGATCACCATCTCCCTGCCGCCGGCGATGTCCCTCCACGGCA
Organism: Streptomyces cyaneofuscatus; assembly: GCF_000718135.1. Taxonomy (GTDB): domain Bacteria; phylum Actinomycetota; class Actinomycetes; order Streptomycetales; family Streptomycetaceae; genus Streptomyces; species Streptomyces cyaneofuscatus. Next base: position 2,440 of record NZ_JOEM01000003.1, read on the forward strand.
TGTCGTCCACGCGCGCCCACGGGGCCCGGTCGATCAGGGAAGCCGTCCGGTTCTTCGCCACCCAGAGCGGAGTGATGCCGTTCTCCACGGCGTTGACCGACCGCCGGTGCACGCTGCTGGGGCTGAGGTGGTGGTACTGGAACTCCCAGCCGACCCTCAGTCCGGCGGGGCCGGTGACGACGGCGTCCGAGACGCTCCGCCGGTTGGCGACGGGAACCTCGGCCTCGGCGTCCAGGCCGTACCGCCCTGCGGTCGCGACGACCCGCTCCTTGGTGGCCTTGTGCTGGGCGCTCTCCTCCGGAGTCGCCTTGTGCGTGATCGGCAGATGCGAGGCGACGAGCGGCCGCCGGCCGCCGACGCGCCCTCGGCGGATGAACATCCAGGGCGACTTCCCACCCGACTCCGACAGGCACTCGCGCTTGTCATGGTGCGCCAGGCATTCGAGCAGCTGTGGGTCGCGCTCGGAGACACTGGCGGTGATCTCCCGGAGGAGACCGGGACGGTACGGGTGCCCGAGGTCGGGCAGAGACAGATTGATCTCTATGCCATATCCGGTGTGCCACACCCCATTGGCCATCTCTCAACCGTAGGGATGGTGACGGACATTCAACAGAGCGCCGCCGAGCGCACGTTCCTCCATACGCTCCCGAAGGCATGGAAATTGTCAGAAAACCGCCCTGCCGACCCGGAGTTGCGTCACCATCCACCTATGAGCCAGGGACAGACGCATGGGTAAGCGCGAACGCCGCCGCAAGCGGGAACGGGGCAAGAACCCATCACCACGGCGACCGGTTACTCCGGAGCCGATCGTTCGCGAGTTTCCCTTGGACGCTCCCCGCCTCCGCGTCGTGATCAAGCACGATGCTCCGGAGGACGCCCAGAGAATCAGTGCCCTTTACTGGGAGATCAAGGACGACGGAACCTGGGCCCGGACCGTCGGCAGCATCGGCGTGGCCGGCGACATCAGCGCGGTGGCCGCAGCGCACTCGTACGCCACGCTCCTCAACTGCCCGTGCGCGAACTGCTCCGAACCGATCTCCGTCACCAATCGGTCCTGGGCCAACAAGGTCGGCGGGAAGAACCTCGACGCGGAGGCTCCCGCGTACCTCTGCGGAGAGTGCACGAAAATCCGGCAGCAGGAGGAGACCGAGCGGAAACAACGCGCCGCCGAACAGAAGCGCATCGAGCGGGAACATGAGCAGCAGCAGGCTGAAAGGCTCCAGCGTCTGGTAGCTCACGTCCTTGCGGACGAGGGGAGAAAGACCGAGCCGGCCGATCCCCTCCCGAAGGACAGCCCTCTGGCCCTTGCCCTCTACGTGGCGTTGATCAGCTATGCCACACGTAATCCCGGCAAGCCGCTTCCCAGTCTCACGAGTACCGGCCCCTTGGGTTGGACAGGTGATGCCGAGCAGGACAGAGAACTCCTGTCCGATCTCTACCACGCGAAACTGCTGGCCCTCGCGCCGGAAAGTCCGCCGCAGGCGTTCACTCTCTCTCAGGACGGCGACGGCATCGCCTTCTTCTCCACCGAAGTCGCGTGGCGGGTGGTCGGTGGCCTGACCGCCGCGCAGGAGCGCGTCACGAAGATCGAGGATGACCTCCGGACTCGGCCCGGTCCTGAGCCGGCTGAGGCGCGTGAGGCCTTCACCGCGCTGGTGGACCGGCTGGAGGTCCTCGACATCTCCGGCTACCTCGACAACCTGCTCACCAAGAAGTACGGCTATCCCGCGGTGCCCGAAGCGCGGCGCGAGGAGCTCGCCGACGTGATCCGGAAGGGCTTCGCTCACGGGTACACCTCCGGTCAGATGATCTGCTTCGCCTGGCGGGCTGCCGACTCCGCCGCGGCGTGGAAGGAGCGCAATCCCCGGATGGGGCCACCGGAGGCGGCGTCCGCCTCGGTGACCAGCCTCAACGGCAAGATCGACAAGGCGATCGAGCTGCACCATTCCATCCCCGAGTACGAGGCCCCGCGTTGGCACGCATCGCCCCTGGCGCTCGCCTGTTTCCGGCGGCTGCACGCCGACATCCGCCGGGTGTACGCCCGCGAAGTCATCGGTGCGTGCACCCAATGCGACCACCTGGGCCTCAAGGAGACCGTCCACCCCGAGACCGGCGCGGACACCGTGTGGCGCTGCACCCATCCCGTCGAGATCCCCGCCCAACCCCATGGAGAGGAAGAGCCGAGCGGCCGGGATGCCGCGTCCGACCCTGCCGGCGTCTGATCCCTGGGCTCCCTCGACGTCGGCGGACTCGGTCGTTGCGGGGTCTCACACCTCGCGGGTCCGCGCCAGACGAAGGGCGGAGACCAGGAAGAAGACGCCGCCGATGAAGGCGTAGCCGGCCAGGTTGGTCAGGGAGGCGTCGTCCGCGCCCGCCTGGGCGAAGAACGAGGCGCCGGCGAGGGTGGAGATCGCTCCGCTGGCGATCATCGCCCACTGGCCGCCGAGGTGGCGTCGGGCGGCGCCGACGAGGAGTTGGACGACTCCCGCGGTGATGGCCCAGACGCCCCAGACCCGCAGAACGGCGGGGATGCCGGACGTGGCGGCGACGGCGAGGCCGATGGTGGTGAGGGTGCTGAGCGCGATGTTCACGTACAGGCCGCGTACCGGTTGGGCGTTCGCCCGGGCGGAGCGGAGGTCGATGACCGCGCACGCCACGTCGAACAAGGGGTAGATCACCAGCAGCGTGGCGGTGAGCGCGCCCAGTGTGTCGGCGGTCGCGAACAGCAGGGCCGCCCACACCGCGGCGAATCCGAAGCGCAGGAAGTACAGCTTGCGCAGGGCAGTGGGGACGCCGGTGGGAGCGGTGGCGGTGAGAGTGTCCACGGAAGTTCCATCCAGGAGGAGAGAGGCGTCACGCTGGCGAGGGAGAACGTTCGGTCTCTTTGTATTGAAGGAGGCGCGGACCGGACCGTCAAGACCGAACGTTCTCCCTCATCGGTGCGGTAGCCTGACCGCATGAGTGAGGGCACGGGCGGAAGCAGCACGTCGGCGGCGCGGGCGCGGCTGCTGGACACGGCGACGCGCATCTTCTACGCGGAGGGCATCCACTCCGTAGGCGTCGACCGGATCATCGCGGAGGCGCAGGTCACCCGCGCCACGCTGTACCGGCACTTCACCGGCAAGGAAGAGCTCGTCCTCGCCTACCTCGACCAGGCCGACCAGGGGATCCGGGCGGGCATCGAGGCCGCGCGGGCGGGCGAGGAGTCGGCGGCCGACGCGGTCCGGGCGGTCGGCCGGTTCATCACCGGAGGCATTCAGAACCCCGGCTTCCGCGGCTGCGCCTTCCTCAACGCGGTGGCCGAATACCCCGACCCCGCCCACCCCATCCACCAGGCCGTCATGGCCCACCGCCAGTGGTTCCTGGACACCGTCACCGAGTTGCTGGCGCAAGTCGGCGACCAGCCCGCCGACGGAGCCGGCCGGCACCTCGTCATGCTCCGCGACGGCGCCATGGCCGCCGGCTGCCTCTCCGACCCGAAGCCGATCGCCGAGACCTTCCTCCTGGGCGTCGAGGGAATTCTGCGGGCGCGCGGCGCCTGAGCGGCTTCAGCCGGCGGCCACCTGCCAAGTCCCTAACAAGAGCTCCCGCGCCGCGTAGTAGGCGCGCAGCGCGGCCTCGCTGCCGGAGCCCATGGCCGTCATGATCCGCTGGAAGCGGGGCGAGCGCAGGTCGCCTGCCACCATGATGCGCGGGTGTTGGCCGGTGGGCGGGCAGTAGCCGTCGGTGCCCCGGACCAGGTCGCCCGTGGGGGCGGTGGGCGCGCTGCCGAGGCTGAGGTGGACGGTGTCCGCCGTGATCGTGTGCCGTCGGCCGTGCGGGGTGATTACGTCGGCCGTCACCGTGGTCCCGTCCGAAGGGTGCAGCGTCAGGTGCTCAACGGGCAGGAGCGTGACGCGGGGGTCGTCCCGGATCTCCTCGGTCTTGTACGCGTCGGTCTGCGGGTAGGCCACGAGCAGGCGGGTGGCGGTGGCCGGGTGGGCTCGCAGGAAGGTGCCGATCGGGCGGTCGCCGCCGAGGACGAGGAGCGTACGGCCTTCGGCGTCGTCCGGGCCGGCCTGCCAGAGCGGGGGCAGGGTGAGGTCCCTGGGGGCGGTGGTCCAGGGGACGTCGCCGGGCTGGAGGGGGCCGACTCCGGTGGCGACGACCGCGTACGGGGCCGTCAGGTGCCGACCTGTGTCGAGGGTGATGGCGACCTGGTCGTCGGCGACGCGGAGTTCGATGACGTGGCAGCCGAGTTCCAGGTGGCACAGCTCCGTGTTCGCCAGTTCCTCGGTGATGGCTTCGGCAAGCGCGGGGCCGCTGGTGTGGCCGCCGAGGACGTTGTTCAGGGCCGGGATGCGGTAGAGGTTGCGGCAGAGGGTGTCCGGCTCGATCAGGACCGAGCGCAGGCCCACGCTCGCGGCTGTACGCGCGGCGGCGCAGCCGGCCGGGCCACCGCCGATGACGATCAGGTCGGTGGCGTGGGCTTCACGTGATCCAGGTCCAGGGCGGGGCGACATGTCGGCCATGGTCGCCATTCCAGCACCGAGGCGGTCGACACCGGAGGTCAGGGCCAGGCGGGTGGACGACACACAGACGGTGATCACCGACAGATGGGACGGCGCACCCCGGCGCCCGCGTCAGACATCCCAACGTGATCGTGGTGTACGACGCCGTCGACCATGAGTGTCTGCCCTGCACCGTCACGGAGTACGGGCCGGCGGTCACCCTGGGCGGCGCCCTGCGGTCTCGGGGGCCATGGTCGCCGCCCCGAACGTCGGACCTCTGCCACGCGTCGCGTCGGGGCCCGGTGCCCGCCGGACACCGGCTGCCGACGCCCGCTGCCTGACTCTGCGAGCACGTGGAGAACGGGACCGGGAGTGGACATGCACCGTCCCGGCCCCGCCGCCCTCTGTTCAGTACCAGGCGTCGGCCCGGCCACGCGCGATCCGCGCACCCGCTTCGAAATCGTCGTAGTGCACGCGCACGTCCTGGATGCTGAGAGCCCGCATCAGGTCCGTCAGCCGCACGACGTACCGTCGCCCGACTTTCCTTAGCGGGCAGGGGAATTCCCCGCTCCTCGCCCGCTTGTACGCCGTGCTCAGACCCAGGCTCAACGCCTCCGCGGCCATGCGCATCCCCACTTCCGCCGGAAGTCCGAACACAGCGGAGAAGGCGACGGACTCATCACGATGGCGCTTCATCGGGCGGGCCCCCGCATCCCGAACAGGTCCAACTGCTCGCTCACCACGGGCTCGACGCCACGACTCGCTCGGCGTCGCCCACGTTGACGTATCTGGCGCACATGGGCCAGAAGGCCCAGTCGGTACGCCAGCGAACCGAGGCGTTCGCCCTGTGCCTGCTGGGCGAGAGTCCTGGACATCCTCTCGACGCGTACGACTTCATCGGCTGCGATAGCCAGCGGATCGGGCCCTACCGGCTCCTCCACCGTTCCCCACTCCCCCACCGGCATCTCCTCCGGACTACGGCGGCCTGTCCGCCACCCGGCGTCGAAAGCCGCATCGACCAGGTACTGCTCTGCGGCCGATGCGTCCACCCGGCCGAGGGTTCGCACACCCTCCAACGTTCCTTGCAGCAGGGCGGAACACACGTCGGCGTGCTCGGCCCCGGTGCGGCGGGAGAGCGAGTACGCCGCTCCTCTCAAGCGCGGCGCGAGCAGCCACACGGCGAGAAGCGTCCAACTCCGTCCGCTCTCCGCATCCTTCTCCAGGTCCCGCCGGATGTGGTCGGTGATGTGCCGCCAGTGAGCGATCCGGTCAGGGTGGTCCGGTTCTGCTCGGAGGGCCTGGTATCGCAGATCGTCCAGCGAGATGCCTGTTCCGGCACAGTGTGGCTCCGTTTGTGTGTCCGAACCGCCGCACAGCGGCCGGCCGTGGGCGTACCGCTCCTCCACGGACCTGCAGATGCGGGTGAAGACATCGGCGGACGGGCACGGACTCATCGCTCACCCCCGGGCCACTCCGGGCCGGTGTCGCCCCGCGCCCAGGCGCCGGGGTCGAACTGGCGGGTGGTGCCGTTCGCTTCGGAGGCCATGCCTTCCCGAGTCGTCTGCCGGCTCCCGGTGCTCGACGGTTCCGCCGCGTCGGTCGGGTGGCCGGCCGCGTCTCCGCCGTACGGAGGCGGCGGAGAGGAAGCGGGTCCGGGCGGCGGCGGATCCTCCGTGGCGGCCTCTTCGAAGGGGTCTGCAGGAGTTCGCCCACCCTCGTGGTCGGCCCGGCGCATATGTCTGCGAATGTTCTCCGCGGCCTCCGGCCGGCCCGCCGCGTCCGACATACGCGCGAGGCGGTCAAGGAACACCCTGGTCTCGTCCGACCCGTCGGTGAACCCCTCGCCGTCCAGCCAGGCCGCCAGGCTGTCGGTCGGCGGCTGCTCCTGCCCCGCCGCCGAACGGATCGGCCCATGGCCCGACGGGGCCTGCCCATCGCCCGGCTCCGGGTGGTCGAATCCGCTCATCGGCTCCCCTTCCACCGGCTTTCCACGGTCCCGGAACAGGTCCCGGTACTCCTCGGGAATCTCCTCGTCGTTGGCGGCGGCGGACAGGACCGTCAGAGGAGCGATCATGTCCACCGCGCGCTCGATCTCGTCGTCGTGGCGGGCCATCCACCAGACCACGGCGTTGCCGGGGCTCCGTAGAACGTCTTCCCCCAGGTACTCCCGGAGGTTGCGCTCGTGCTGCCGTCGGCTCTCCCAGCTGCCCATGGCCTTGCGGAGACCGTCCAGCTCTTCCAGATGCCGCTGGTCCCTCGGCCGCAGGACCAGCCGGACGTCCGTGGCGAAGGCCACCACCAGCCCCGAATCATCGAGAGAGGGTGTTCCCAGCAGTCCCTCCAGCGAACGCTCCAGGAACGTGCACCGGCCGGGATCCTCGGTCAGCGTCATGTTCTGCACTCGTTGCAGGACGGATGTGGCGGCCAGCGCGGCCGGGTTGCCGTGCGTCGAGAGAGCGAACCTTCCGGCCGGCCGCCACCAGACGACGGCGGAGAACAGGAAGGGGCAGTCGTCGACGGCGCTCTGGACGGGCACCACCACGATCGACGTCTCCTGGTAAGGGACTTCGGTCGGCGGCTCGGGGGTCGACTCGTCCAGGTCCTGAGCTGTCGGCCGGCTAGCCTCCGCACGCGACACCCGCATATCGATCAGCAGAGCAGCGGCGATGAGCGAGGCCAGGAGGAACCACAGCCAGAGCGGCCAGCCGAGCGCGGCTCCCACCGCCAGGACGGCGAGAACGAGTCCGGCGGAGAGAAGACGCGTGATGTGCTGGGTGTTCATGGCCCTTCCTCTGTCCCTCGTGCACCTGTAGCGGAGGAGAGGCCTCCGACTCCTTGTGCAAGGTCGATCTCCCGGCAGAACCGGTCGGCGGTCCGCACGCGGTCGTCACGCTGCGCCCGGAATTCCTCAGGCATGTCGACGGGCTCCGAATCGGCCCAGTCGCACGTCGCCACGTAGAGCTGGTTCAACAGATCCCTGTCTCCGTAGGCCGCGATCAGCAACGCGTTCAGGACCTCGTCCCCCACCTGCCGCAGCGTCAGAGCGGCGAGCCAGCGCTGGGCCGCCGGGGACCAGGCGCGCGCCGGTTTCCCCGCCATCACGGCCCGCCAGGCGAGGACGAACGCCTGCCAGGGCGGGTCGACGCGCCGTTCAGCGGGGTCGAGCAGCGCCAGCAGTACGTCCAGGCCGCCGTCCACCGGTCTCGCCCGCGGCAGGAGGCGGTGCACCAGCCGCCCGTACAGCCGGCGGTTGCCGCGCGCCAGCTCCAGGAGAGCGGAGCGGGCACCCTCCTTGATGTCCTCGGGGTTCTCCTGCCGCAGGGTGAGATGCCTGAGCCGGACCATGGCCTGCTCCGGATGGGTGACAGCCATCACCTGCCGGCACACGACCGTCAGCACCCGCGCGAGATCGGGCTCTATGCGCGCCGTGGTCACCCACTGGTAGACATGCGAACGGAACCGCGACCCGTATCGCTCGTGGCTGAGGCCCAACTCGAGCGCCGCTGCGGCCTCGGCCCGCAGCCGGCCCCCTGCCGAGGGCTGGGTCCACTTCTCTATGAGCAGGTGCAGATCATCGGGCCGATCGGTCCGCAGGGCCTGTTCCGCGAAGCGGCTGACCAGACGCGCACGGTCCTCCGCCCCGAGGCCGGGAAGCTCCATGCACTCCCCCACCCAGCTCCGGAAGTCCGCGCGGAGGTCGGGAAAGTTCTCCCAGAAGTGCCGTCTGACAGCGTCGTCGTAGGCGAGCCTGACGAACCGCACCCGCCCGTCGTCCTCCCGAACGAGGGACAGCTCCTCGAACTGTTCGCCCAGACCCGCCCGAGCCAGCCTGGGCGTTTCGTCCTGAGGGTGCCCCAGAACGCCCAGGAGGCTGTGCGCGGCGCTCAGCACCGTGTCCGCCGGTCCGCCACTCGTCATGCTCGCCGCGAGCAGCAGTGCGCGTTCCTCGGCATCCCGGTGCTGCCGCAGGTCTCCGGCCACCTGCTGCGACCAGTTGGTCGCGGCGGCCACGGCCTCCTCCCGCCAGTGCTCGAATTCCGTGCCTCGCCGGGCCCGGTCCCGGGCCTGGACCACCAGGCCCGCCAGACGGTCCAGCTCCCCCATCGGAGCGGTCTCGAACAGATGCGGCAGGTCGCCGTGGTCCAGCTGTTCGTACGCGAACCCCACACCCCGCACCCTCAGGTGCCGGCTGAAGACCGCCCGCCCGCTCGGCCGTTGGAGATGCACGGCCAAGGGGGCGAGTTCAGCGTCGAGCATCCATTCCAAGCCTGACGGAGATACGGCGACGAGCCGGGCACCGCTCTTCTCGACCAGCGCGCAGTAGGACATGAGCGTGCGCTGAGCGGCCGGATAGTCTCCGTCGCCGATGCTCGACAGGTCCAGCAGGTAGCGGTCATCGGGCGACGGGTCGAGAGGCTCCTCCTCCCTGACCGTCGGCAACTCCTCGATGCGGCTGCCCGGCACCGACGCCCCTATCAACAGCATGGTCGCCGCGGAGCGCCGGCCGATGCCGGGCGGGCCTTCCAGCAGCACCGCCGCACCGGGCTGCGCCAGCCGGTCGGCCGCCCGGGCGTATCCGCCGGGCCATACGAAGCACTTGGCGAGCCGACGCCGGTGCTCGCGTACGATCTCCAGCCGGTCGACCCCGGTCCTGACCAGGGGTTCTCGCGGGCCGACCGAGTAGTAGTAGATGTTGTTCTGGTCACCGCCACCGCTGTGCACCGGCCCCTGCGGGTCGCTGATCGACGTGCCACCCGTGCCGATCACCGTTCCTCGTCCAGAGGCCGTACGTTCCGGTCCGCCCGCTGCCGGACTTCCCCGTGGTTCTCGCCCACGTACTGCACAGGGCCTCCGTCGCCGGAGATACGCGGGCCCAGGTACTGCTCACGCGCCTGATACAGGTGTCCGCTCCCGGTGTGGACCGGGCCCTGGGGCTCACTGACGAAGGTTCCGGAGAAGTCTCCGTTGACATTGCCGATCCCTCCGTGCTGGCGATGCTTGATCACCCTTGCCTGCACCCGGGCGCTCTTGGCCCCGTCCGTCCCACCGTCCCGGTCGGCCGCCGACACCGCCGAACGTGGTCGGTAGCCGTTGCTGCGGGCGGCGGCTTCGAGCTCGGGCAACAGCTCCACGAGGTCGTCGGCCAGCCCCATCAGATCGGCGTCCGCATTGCGGTGGCTGAGCCGCCGGTACTGGCAGGAGGCCAGCGCCTCGATGTCCTCGGGAAGGTCCTGTGAGCGCAGCCTCTTGGCGCCGCCGACCAGCAGAGGGATGACCACGGCCCCCGTCTCGAGCGCTTCCCGGATCTCTCGCCGGGTCCAGTCGTCCTGGTCCTCCAAGGGGCTCGGGCCATCAGGGTCTCCCGGCTGCAGCCAGCGGGGCCCCATGACGGCCAGCAGCACGCTGCTGCGCCGAACCGCCGTGAGCAGCTCCTGGGGGAACCGGCTTCCCAGCCCGATGGACTTGCTCGCCCGGAAGACATTGTCATTGCCGAACACCCTGGAGAGCTCCCTGTCCACGAGTGTGGCGGTGGCTTCTTCGTCATTGGTTCGATAATTCACAAAGATCAAAGGCATGCGGAATCCCTTCTTGGTGATGACCCCATTGGAGGCGGGAAAAGCAAATGAATGCCGCCGGGCCGCCGAAAGCTCGAGCAGGTGGAAGAAGTCCCGGCAGAGCGAAAAGCGGCCTGCGCGCTATGCGGCCGAAACCGCCATGGCTGGAAACGACCGTCAGCGGCCAGTGCCGAGTACGTTGGCGAGTGCGGGACGGAGCCCGCGCACCGCCGGGTTTCCCCGGAACCGCAACCATTCACGGTCCAGCCGGCGCACGTCCGTACGGACGGTCGCCGAGGGAACGACGCTCATGAAGGCCAGCAGTTCGCGGGCCGTTTCACAGGACCTCTCGATCTCACCCGACGCGGCGAGCGCCAAGGCGTGCCGGAGGCCGTACCGTGCACGGGTGTTCAGTGCATGGGGTGCGATGCGTCGACACTCGCGTTCCAGCACTTCGGCGGCCCGACCGGGGCGGCCCAGGTCGTAGAGGCACCACCCCTCCACCATCGAGACCGGGTCCTTGAGCTGGGTGGTGCCGAGCACCGGTCCGGCCGATGGGCCCACATCGGCGGCGAGGAGATCACGCGCCCGGTCCAGCGCCCTTCCGCAGGCCTTTTCGTCGCCGGCGAGCGCATGGCCCTGGGCCTCGCGCTGGGCCGCCAGACCTCTGACCCTGGGGGGCGCGGCGCTGCGCTGGGCCTGGCGGGCGAGTGCGATCGTCCGGGTCGCGTTCCCGTTGTAGTAGGTGACGAGCGCACGGCGGACCAGCGCGTAGTCCACCAGGTCCGTGTCTCCACCGGCCCGTGCCAGCTCCACCGCCTCGGCCGTGGCGTGCAGCGCGGCGGTCTCGTCGCCGCTCTCCTGGGCCATCCATCCGATGTACTCGGTGAAACGGGATGCGGTGATGAGCAGACCGGCCCGGGAGGATCCGGTGGTCCGGGAGGCCAGCGCCGTGACGGTGGAGGCCTGTGAGCGTAGAACGGGCAGCATCGCGGCGGGCGCCAAGCTCTGGCCCAACAGCTTCATCTGATGCAGCTGTTCCTGGAAGAGGGCGCCCGGCGGTAGGTCCTGACCGCCGACATGAACGGCTCCGCCACCGTCCACGATACGGGCGGCGAGCAGGGAGCCCACTCCCGTGACGATCACCCGGCGCCGCGCAGGCCTCGGCTTGCTTCCGGCCTGCTGATCCTCCGCCGAGAACAGTCGACGCAACCGTCCCCCGGCATTGAAGTAGGCATCGCAGCACTGGGCCAGATTCATCGTGGGGGGATTTACTCCCCGCTCGATCTTGGAGAGGTGTCCTGTGCTGTAGGTCGTTACTTTCGCCAGCTGTTTCAGCGTCATTCCCGCCTCTTCGCGCAGCCGACGCAGCTCCGCACCGAAACGTAACGGGACGTCCATATTCCTACCTTTCCAACGCCCTGGACGACGGATTACTCCTCGGTCGCCTCCTGAAGAAGATTCTGGCACGGCCACGCGTTGTTCTGCCGGGTAAAGCGAAGTTTCATGTTTCCTCCTTCTGTTCGGGCGCGGGAAATCGTTGCGCAGCCCGCAGTTCCCTGGTGTGATCACGGCCCGGAGTCGGGCGGGCGACGTGCAGGGATGCCGGTGATGCCGATTCCGGAACCCAACCCGTTCGGCGATGCGAAACATTCGGTTCCGCATCACACGATTTCCGTGATTACCCCTGCCGACCGCACGAGCTGACTATCGTGTCGACGGGCCGAAGACCGAGTGGGAGGGGCCAGGTGTTACCGGAAGCACTGAGCAGGATCGCGGCAGAGGCCGGTGTGGCCGTGGTGGAGACGGCCGGAACCGATCACTGGGCGCTCTTCGGGGAGCAGGTGGCCTCCTGGCTCGCCCGGGACGGGCAGGCCGCGCAGGCAGACCTCGCCCGCCTGGCCGAGACCGAGGCCGCGCTGCGGGCGGCCGTCGATGCCTCGTCCCGAACGATCGCCGCCCGCCATGCGATGGCCTGGCAAGGCCGTTTCACCGCCGTGCTGGAACAGTTGACCGCCGAGGAACGCCATCCTGCGGCCGCACACCTGCAGCGTCTCGTGCGCGACCACTCCGCCGGCGGTGCCCCGGCTGCCCCGGCTCCCGGCGTCATCGCCGGCGAGAACGTGCGGCTTCAGGCCGACCACGGCTCGCTCACGGTGGGCCTGGTGAATGGAGACGTCAACTTCAACTCCCCTTTCCAGCCGGATCCGGCCCAGGGCTGACCGGACCGGGTGATTCAGGCCCACCCCCAACAGAACGCATCGCGCGGGAGGCGGCCGACGCCGCCCGCGAGGCCGTCCTGGCCGCCCGGCAGCGCTTCCTGCGGCGCGGCAGACGCGTCCGGCCTCCGTTCGGCCTGGCCGCACGGTCCCACGCACAGGAGTTGCTCGACCGGCTGACAGCAGGGGACGGGCCTACCACCCTCGTCTGTGAGGGCCCCGCGGGAATGGGTAAGTCCGCCGTCGTCGAGGAGGTCATCGGCCTCGCGGCCGACCGGGGATGGCCGGTCCTGCCCTTTCGGATGGACGAGGTGGAGGCGGACGACCGGACCGCACTGGCAGTGGGCTTACGGCTGCGTCTTCCCAGCTCCCCCGCCGAGCTGATCGCCCAGGTGGCGGACGGCGGTCCCGCCCTGCTGGTCGTGGACCAGCTCGACGCGGTGAGCAGCTACAGCGGTCGCATCCCTGAAGTCTTCGAAGCCGTCGACGAGATGCTGGAAGCGCTGGCCACCTCGCCGAACGTCAAGGTCGTGCTGGTGGCGCGGACGGTCGATGTCGAAAAGGACCCTCGGCTCACGAGTCTGGTCGACCAGGAGGACACGGTCGAGCGGTTCGCGCTGGGACTCCTGGAAGACCGAGCCGTTCGCGCAGTCCTCGAACACGGCGGCACGCCTGCGGAGAGGCTGGGCGCGGAGACTTTGGCCCTGCTGCGGACCCCCCTGCATCTCGCCGTCTTCAGCAGACTGACGAAGACAGCACGGACGACGGCCTACCGGAGCCTGCAAGACCTCTACGACCGGTACACGGACGAGAAGCGACGTGAGGCGGAGCGATCGCTCCCCCGTGAGGCCTGGCCGGCCATCACCCAGCAGCTGGTCGAGGAGATGAGCCGACGCGAGACCGTCACCGTTCCTTACGCGCTCCTGGACCGGTTCGCCAGAACCGACCTGGCCGTGCTCTCCTCGGCCGGAATCCTTCTCCACGCGGAGAACGGCCGTATCGGGTTCTTCCACGAGACGTACTTCGACTATCTCTTCGCCCGCTCCTTCGTCCTGGCCGGCCACGACCTCCATGACTTCCTCGCGGCGAGCGGACAGGCCCTGTTCCGCCGGGCACAGACCCGCCAGATCCTGGAGCATCTGCGGGACACGGACCGCACCGCCTTCAGAGACACGACGGTCCGCCTGCTCACCTCGGACCTGGTCCGGCCGCACCTGCGGTTCGTGGTCCTGGCCGTACTCGAACACCTCGACGCCACCAGCGAGGACTGGGCCTCGTTGGAACCGCACGCGTGGGGCGAGGACGTGACCGCGGACAGCCTCCGCCGTCTGCTGGCCCTGCCGTCCTGGTTCGAGGCGGCCGACACCGGGAGCTGGGAGAAGTGGCTCGCCGCACCCGAGGTCGTACCGCTGGTCCTCCCCCACCTGGAGTGGAGCACCCAGCACCATCCGGCCCGGGTGACGGAGCTCCTCGAACGGTATCGGGACGCCGACGGCCCATGGCGGCAGCGGCTCATCTCCTGGGTCCAGTCGCGGCCCTCGGTGCACGCCTTGATGCTGATCCTCGCGCTCATCGGCCGGGGTGACTTCGATGTCGCGCCCGACGGGTCCTCCGACGTCGGGGCGGACTTCTGGCGCCTCTTCGAAGAACTCGCGGACAAGGACGCGGTCGCGGCACTTCAGGTGCTGGGAGCCTTCCTCACCCGCGCTTTGCGGCAGGCCGCCGCCGCGGAGCACGGCGACCCCTTCGCCTCCGGCCATCTGCCTACTCGCGCAGGGACCAGCCTCGGCACGCTCGTCACCGAGGCGGCCGAGGCAGCCCCTTCGGCAGCGCTCGAACACGTCCTGCCGTTCGTCGTCGCCGTGGCGAGGGCCAGCCACACGGCACTCGCGGACGTGTCACTGCTGCGCCCCCGGTGGGCGCTTCCTCCTTCCGAGTTGCAGCCCGACCTCGATGAAGCCCTTTACGGGGCAGTTCACAAGAGCCTGCGGACCATGGCGCAGCAGGACCCCTCCTCCATCGCCAAGGCCATGGGAATCCTGACCACCGCGGGTGCGGGGCGCGCCATCAACTTCCTGATCTGCCGGACCTACACGGTCTGGAACCGCCCGGACGAAGCGCTCGCCTGGCTGATGAGCGACCCTGAGCATGCGCGTATCGGCTGGATGGACAGCGCGTGCTGGGGTTCTCGTGAACTCATCGCCGCGGCGACGCAGAGGTGCGAGGACGCCACTCTGGAGCGGCTCGTCCACCTGCTGCTCCACCTCGTCCCCAGGTGGGAGCGGATCCCCGAGAACCGTGAACTGTTCGGGCGGACGCAGTACGTGCTCCTCGACGCGGTCGACGAGGAGCGCCGCACCACCGCCGTGGAAAGGCGCATCGGCGAGTTGGAACGAAAGTTCGGGCAGCATCCTCCGGTGGGGCCCCGGAATTCAGCGGCCCACCTCGTGGGTCCTCCGGTGCCCCGCTCCGCGGGTGAGCACATGACGGATGAGCAGTGGCTGCGCGCACTGAGGAAGTACGACACGGAACAGACCAACTGGGACGGTGACGTCCCGACGGGTGGGGCCCGCGAACTGGCCTCCTTGCTGGGCTCCATGGCCGAGCAACAGCCAGAGCGGTTCGTCCGGCTGGCACTTACCTTCGATGAGACGGTTCCGGCTCCGGCCTTCGACGCCGTGATCAATGGGGTCGCGGGAAAGACGGATGCCGACAGCCTGCTCGAGCTCTGCGTTCACGCCCGCCACCTGGTGGGGACAAGCGTAGGCAGAACCGTCTGCCGAGCGATCGAAACCGCTGCCTCGGGAGTCGTGGGGCACCCCGACCCCATCGACCTGATGGTCAGCTGTGCCGACGACCCGGACCCCCACTTCGAAGCGGCGCGAACCGGGGCGGTTCCCGGGCAGGAGTCCTACGGTGGCGACCTCCTGACGGCGGGGATCAACTCCACGCGAGGAGAGGCCGCGCTCGCCGTCGGCGCCCTGCTCCGGGCCGCGGATACCGCACCCCAAGGGCTCCTCCCGCTGCTCGGCAGACTCGCCGTGGACCCGGTCATGCCGGTCCGCGTCTGCGCTGCGGAGGCCGTGGTCGCCCTGCTGCG
This sequence comes from Streptomyces cyaneofuscatus, assembly GCF_000718135.1. Classification (GTDB taxonomy): domain Bacteria; phylum Actinomycetota; class Actinomycetes; order Streptomycetales; family Streptomycetaceae; genus Streptomyces; species Streptomyces cyaneofuscatus. The sequence goes on from NZ_JOEM01000003.1 coordinate 17,804, forward strand.
TCATGCCCCGGAGACCGCCCTCGACCTGGCGGAAGACCTCTTCACCGACGCACCCGTCGATATCCACGAAGCCTTTACCACCCACAGACTGCTCACCTGGGTCCTGATCCGCGACACCCGGCGCTTCGCGCCGGAACTGCTCCGGGCGCTCGACGGACCGGAGATAGCCGCCCGGCACGCCGGAGCGACCTGGTCCGTACTCAGCATGCAGGGACGGCTGATTCCCGGCCTGCCGGCCGACCCCGCCGAGTTCGGGACGGCGGCACGCCAGGGAGCCGCCGAGGCGGCTGCCGGGGATCCCACGTACGGCGCATCGTTGCTCCAGGGGATGTTCCACGACGGCGATGCGGAGGTACGCGCAGCGGCAGCCGGCTCAATGACCGACGTGGCGTCGCTGCCGCCCGGCGCCGCGGACGACCTCATCGGCGCATTCCTGAGCAGCCCCGCTCTTCCGGAGCACCCTGAGACGCTGGCCCGTGCCCTGGCCGGCTCGGCGTCGCGGCTGCCTTCCCGGGCGATCGAGGCGTGCCAGGCACTGGCATCCGTTTCCGAACGGAGCAGCAGGGAAGAGCGACGCGGCTACGCCCTGATCCAGCGTCATCTGATCGAGGCGGTGCTCCGCCTGTACCGCCAAGGTGACGCCCAGGTACGCGCACAGTGCCTCGACATCATCGATGCTCTCTACCGCACCGGCGCCCACGGACTGACCGACGCGCTTTCGGGAGAGCGCTGAACCTGCACGTTGCCACGTCGTCTCGCAGCGGCACCGTGTCCGCAGAAGGATCGACCACCGCCGGACGAAAGGCCCCATCGACCCGTCCCGGGCCCGTGGCTTGAACGCGCACTGCCTCCGCGTCGGCGAAACCGCTGCTCAGCAGCTTCGCCACCCTCGCCGAGTCCAGCGCCCTGGATGAGATTTCCGGCCACCCTTGGTCCGTTCGGTGGACCCCAGACAACCCCAGACACCCCACACCCCCTCTCACAGGCCGGACACAGCGTCGCCACAGGTGAGTTGGGGCCGTGCTGTTCGTCCGCGTCCCGTCACGCACCCGGAAAGCCGGAAGTACGAGGAATGATGACCAGATCCCAGCAGGGCCGCACCAACCGCCTCGCCCGCCCCTCGATCGCCGTCGCCGCGGCCGTCGCCGTGACGGCGGGGGTCGTCGCCGCCGCGCCTGACGCGAAGACGGCGGCGGTGGCAGGGCCGAAGCTCAGCCTGATCGCCGCCTCCAAGTCGGTGACGCTCGACTCGTGGAAGGAGGAGCCCGGGGTCTATCTCGATCTCGGGACCTACCTCACCTCCGAGAAGGGCGCCTTCGAGTTCAAGGTGACCAGGAAGTCCTACAAGGATCCGGTCGTCGCCTCGCAGATCATCCGGAACGGGAAGAAGACCACCACCAAGGTGCTTCCCGCGGGGCTGGTGAAGGACTTCTCCGGGCTGCCGGACTTCATGGAGGTCAGCGTCGTCGACGCGGCGGGGAAGTCGGTGCTGAAGAAGACCGAGAGCTTCTGCCCCAACAACGCCTCCGGGCGGGTGCGGCCCGACGCTCCCGCCAACTCGAAGTTTCCGCAGAGCTGTCCGGCCAACCCCTTCACCCTCGGCTCCGTGTGGGGCGTGGAGAACGGGTGGGCCGCCAACACCTATGCCGGTTACTACTCCGCGCCGGTCCAGCTGGCCGCCGGCACGTACACCGCCAAGATCTCCGTGACCAAGAAGTACCGCGACCTCTTCGGGATCGCGAACAAGCCGCAGAGCGTCAAGGTCACCGTGCGCGAGCGTAGTTGGGAACAGCCGGAAGGTGGTTCCGGTGGCGCTGCCGCCAAGGTCGCCTCCAGCTCCCCGCACGCCGGTCATGCCGGGCACCAGGCCGCCGCCGACCCGGCCCCCTCCGGGCACGCCGGCCACGGCGCCCCCGCCCGCACCGACGCCCCCGCCGCCGCGACGACCGGCGCCGGGGCCACGTTCAACGTCGGTCACGGGCCCTACCCGCCGGCGCCGCCCGCCCTTCCCTGGGCGCTCAAGAAGCAGGCCGCCGAGAAGCAGGCCGGGAAGGACGCCTTCGGGGCGCAGGGGTTCTCCGCCGCTCGCGTCAGTGACCGGGCCGGGCAGACCGACGGGTCGCGCCAGGCGCCCGGCGCGCAGCCCAACGCCAAGCGGCCGACCGGCAAGGCGGCCGTGCCCAACGTGCCCAAGCCCGACCTGCGCTCGCTGCCGGCGTACGGCATCACCGTCAGCGACGGGTACGAGGACGTGCCCGGCAAGGACTACCTCGCCTTCAGCGCCAACGTGTGGAACGCGGGCCCGGCCAAGCTCGTCGTGGACGGTTTCCGCTCCCCGGGCAAGGAGCTGATGGACGCCTACCAGTACTTCTACGACGCCAAGGGCAAGCAGGTCGGCTACACCCCCACCGGCACCATGGAGTGGGACCCGCGCCCGGGCCACGAGCACTGGCACTTCACGGACTTCGCCAGCTACCGGCTGCTGAAGGCCGACAAGAAGGAAACCGTGCGCAGCGGCAAGGAGGCCTTCTGCCTCGCCAACACCGACGCCGTCGACTACACGGTCAAGAACGCCAACTGGCACCCCAGCAACACGGATCTGTCCACCGCGTGCGGCCAGGAGAACTCGATCTCCGTCCGTGAGGTTCTCGACGTCGGCTCCGGTGACACCTACACCCAGGACCTGCCCGGCCAGTCCTTCGACATCACGAACCTGCCGAACGGCACGTACTACATCCAGGTCCTCGCCAATCCGGAGAACCGCCTCAAGGAGACCAACCACAAGAACAACAGCGCGCTGCGCAAGGTCGTCCTCGGCGGCAAGAAGGGCGCTCGTACGGTGAAGGTCCCCGCCCATCACCTGGTGAACGCCAACTGACCCCTTCTCTGTGTCTGTTCGTGCCGTCGGCCCCGGGAGCTTCTCCCGGGGCCGGTCGCATGTGCGGCGGCACATACGCCTCACCTGCTCCTCCCCTGTCGGCCGCCTCTGCCGGGGGCCAAACCTGACTTCTCGCCAAGTCGACCGGTACCCGTAACTTCCGGGCCAGGGCTCCGCACACCGCCCTCGCCGCCCCTTCCCGGTGCGATCTCCCCGGTCAGCGCGGTGGAGGAAGGTTTGTCCGGAACCCGTGGGTGGTGAACGTTTTTCCGGGCTGCCGAATGGTCGGAGCGTGTCGCCGGGCGGCCGCACCATCGCTCACCTGGCCCTGCATCAGTTACCTGTGCGTAGTGCATATGTGGCGCAATTCACTCCACCCGAAAGAGGGCTCTGGGAGCATCTACGCCAACGAGATCGGGCCGTACAGACCGCCGCGGGGTGAGTGGCCATGGGGGTGCTCGGCGATGAGCTGGCCTTCGGGCGGGCTCTGACCGCGCCGGAGTACGAGAACGTCATGGCTCTGGGGCGGCGCAAGGAGTTCCCGGCCGATGCTTCGCTCCTGACCGAAGGCGACCGGACCAGCCATGTCGTGATCGTGCTACGGGGCTGGGTGACCGTCTCCTGTGCCACCGACCGGGGCGCCACCCGGCTCATACTCGGGCTGCGGGTACCCGGCGAACTCCTGTGAGCGATGGCCGCGTTGGACAACCACCCGCGCAGCGCCACCGTACGGGCGCTGGGGCCCACGGAGGCGGCCGTCATCGGCGGTGACGCCTTCCGTCGGTTTCTCGCCACCCACCCCCGGGTCAGCGGACTGGTGATCCGGCAGCTGACCTTCCGGCTGCGCAGCGCCGACCAGGAGCGCTCCGCCCTCGCCTCGCTGACCGTCCTGCAACGGCTGGCCAGCCGGCTCACCAAGCTCTCCCGGGTCGAGGCCTCGGGCCCCTACACACCCAGCGCGCCGGGCCCCGCGCACGCCGGCACCGTCGTCCACCTGGCCCAGGACGAGCTGGCCGCCACCGTCGGCGCCACCCGCGAGGCGGTCGCCAAGGCGCTGCGGCTGCTGCGCACCCAGAAGGTGGTGCGCACCGGTACGCGGATGGTGGAGATCCTCGACCCCGCGCTGCTCGCCCTCCTCGCGGAGGGGCACCGGGAGTAAACCCCCGCTCTGCCGTGTGTAAACGGCTACAGACGGCCTCCGTCCCGGGCCGGAAGCTTTACGGGGACGGCAAGCGGAGAAGAGCGGGGGGGGTGGGGTGGAGCACGACGCGTTGGATGCCGGTGAGGCGCGCTACGAGCTGGTGATCAGCGTGGACGCCAGGGGTTCCGGGCAGTACAGCGACGACGAGAAGCCGCTGATGCGCCGGCAGATCTACGAGGTCCTGGAGACCGCGTTCGCGCAGGCCGGGGTCGGCCGGAACGCCGTCCACCTGGAAGACCGCGGGGACGGCGTGCTGATATCCGTTCCCGGGCGGTTCGCGGTCGCGCGGCTGCTCGGCCTGTGGATGACGGAGCTCCACGAGAAGCTGCACCTGGACAACCGCCGCGAGCGCCGGCCGCTCGGGCTCCGGGTGGCCATGCATGTGGGCCCCGACTTCCGCACCAGGCAGCAACTCCAGCACCTCCTCACCGAGTTGCTGCACCACCAGCGCGCCGACACCGTAGGTGCCACGCGCCTGGCCGCCCGCCTCCAGGACCTCCCGGACCACCCCCTGCTGACCCTCCTGGGCGCCGAGGACCTGCCCTGGGCCTCCTCCTCACCGAGCTGGGCCACTCCGGCCGCCTGCGCACCCGCGACGACGAGACCGCGCACGCGCTCTGCACCGAAGTGCTGCGGAACAACCTCTACGTCAGACAGAACCGCCGGCACGCGTCGGACAGCCCGTCGGTGGCGGAGATGCGCGAACGGGCGGGCGACCTCTTCTCCTGGGCGGTCGCCCCGCTCGTACGGGACCCCCGCCACACCCTCGACCTGGGCGAACTGCTCAACCTCATGGTCCTGGAAGGCCGCACGACCGGCCAGGACCAGCTGCGCCGGATCCTGGTCTCACCACCGGGCGGCCGGGCCCCGGATCTGCCTCCGCAGCTCTGGCAGCAGGTGGTGAAGGGCCTGCTCACCCCCACACCTGCCCCGGCCCCGTCCTCGCCCCCTCCACCGTCCCCTCCGCCGCCTCCGCCACCGCTCCCCGCCGTGACCGCCGCGGTCATCACCCTCACGGCGATCGTGATCAACTGACCCCCACCGCCCGCCGATCCGTGATCCGCCCCGTCACGTCCGCGTCCAGGTGGGCCGTCCCCTCCGTGCCGCTCACCGTGACGCGAACTCTCGGCCCCACCCCGGCGCCGCCGCCCGGGGTGACGTCGATGCGCCAGCTCTCGGCATCGCGGACGCCCAGGGTGGCGCGGGCCTCACGGACCAGGCCGGGGAGGAGTTCGTACGGGAGGGACGGGAGGTGGACCGTCTCGGCGAGCGGGCGGGCGGAGTCGCCGCGCACGGCCATGCGGTGGTCCTCGATGCGGAGGGAGGTGACGTACGCGCTGTCCACCCGGGCCTCCAGCTCCATCGCGGTCACCCGCATCCGCCCGAAGGTGAGCAGGGAGGAGGAGGGCCCGGAGACGGTGGTGGAGGTGGAGAACGTACGGGAGGCGGACGAGGAGGAGGGCTCCTTCGGCGCGCTCCCGCCGGCGTCCCCGGACGTGAACAGCTCCCCCCGGAAGGACAGCACCACCAGCGCCGCCCCCGCCAGCAACCCGACCAGCACCAGCAGGCACCACGCCCCCGCGCCCCCGTCCGGATCCCTCACCAGGGTGGACTCGGGCGCGGAGTCGATCTCCGCCTCCTCGGCCCGGCGGCTCCACTCGGGGGTCGGCCGGGTGACGATCAGTACGTCCCAGGGCTTCTCCGGGTGGTACTCCACGACCGCGATCCCGCGTGGCCGGTAGGCGGGGATGTCGACCAGGTTGACGGACTGGCTGATCTTCACGCGGTAGGCAGGCCGCTCGTCCTCCGGTTCCGGTGCCACGGTCAGCCGGAACGTCACCGGCACGTCGGCCGTTTCGCCGCCCGTGGCCCGCAGGTCCTCGATCCGGGCCAGGGCGGTCCGGCGGGCCGGTGGCGCGTCGCGCCCCGCGCCCCGCCGCCCACCGAGAAAGGCGAGCAGGACCAGGAGAGCCAGGACCCCGCCCCCAGTCGCGAGAACGGGCACGTCCTTCAGGATCACGCCGACGACGAGGGCAGCGAGAGCCGCGCCGATCACCGCCGAGACGGCCGCCAGGCGATGGGCGGCCAGGACCCGCCCGACACCCGAACGCCTTTGTTCCACAGGCCCGTTGACTTCACTCACACGCCGCTGCCCCGTCGTCCCCATGACGGCGATTGTGCCGGTCGTGGGGACAACAGGGCAGGGGACGGAAGAAGAACGGGAAGAACGGGAAGAACGGAAGGAACAGGCAGGACGGGTAGAACGGGTAGAACGGTCAGGACGAGGAGGTCAGTCCTCCCCCTCCAGATTCCCCTCGGTCTCCAGGTAGACCTGCCGCAGCGCCTCCAGCACCGCCGGGTCCGGCTTGGCCCACATGCCGCGCGACTCGGCCTCCAGCAGCCGTTCCGCGATGCCGTGCAGGGCCCAGGGGTTGGCCTCCTGGAGGAACTGCCTGTTCTCCGGGTCGAGCACGTACGTCTCGGTGAGCTTGTCGTACATCCAGTCGGCGACGACGCCGGTCGTGGCGTCGTACCCGAAGAGGTAGTCGACGGTCGCGGCCAGCTCGAACGCGCCCTTGTAGCCGTGGCGGCGCATCGCCTCGATCCACTTCGGGTTGACGACCCGGGCGCGGAAGACGCGGGAGGTCTCCTCGACGAGCGTGCGCGTGCGGACGGTCTCGGGGCGGGTGGAGTCCCCGATGTACGCCTCCGGGGCCTTGCCCTTGAGCGCGCGCACGGTGGCGACCATGCCGCCGTGGTACTGGAAGTAGTCGTCGGAGTCCGCGATGTCGTGCTCGCGGGTGTCGGTGTTCTTGGCGGCGACCTCGATGCGCTTGTAGGCCGTCTCCATCTCCTCGCGGGCCGGGCGGCCGTCGAGCTCACGGCCGTAGGCGTAGCCGCCCCAGACCGTGTAGACCTCGGCGAGGTCGGCGTCGGTGCGCCAGTCGCGGGAGTCGATGAGCTGGAGGAGCCCGGCGCCGTACGTACCGGGGCGCGAGCCGAAGATCCTTGTCGTGGCGCGGCGTTCGTCGCCGTGCTCGGCCAGGTCGGCCTGGGCGTGGGCCCGTACGTAGTTCTGCTCGGCGGGCTCGTCGAGCGAGGCGGCCAGCCGTACGGCGTCGTCGAGCAGCCCGATCGTGTGCGGGAACGCGTCCCGGAAGAAGCCCGAGATGCGGAGCGTCACATCGATACGCGGACGGCCCAACTCCTCGTACGGGATGGGCTCCAGGCCGGTCACGCGGCGCGAGGCGTCGTCCCAGACGGGCCGGATGCCGAGCAGCGCGAAGGCCTCCGCGATGTCGTCGCCCGCCGTGCGCATGGCGCTGGTGCCCCAGAGGGAGAGGCCGACCGAGGTGGGCCAGTCGCCGTTGTCGGTGCGGTAGCGGGTCAACAGGGAGTCCGCCAGGGCCTGCCCGGTCTCCCAAGCCAGCTTGGACGGAACGGCCTTGGGGTCGACCGAGTAGAAGTTACGGCCGGTCGGCAGGACGTTGACCAGCCCGCGCAGCGGCGAACCCGACGGACCGGCCGGCACGAAGCCACCGTTCAACGCGTGGACGGCGTGCGTGAGTTCATCGGTCGTGGCCGCCATGCGCGGAACCACCTCGGTGGCCGCGAAGGTGAGGATGTCGGCCACCGCGTCGGGAAGGCCCGCTGCCACCCCTGCCACCGCCGCCGGGTCCCACTCCGCGTCGTCCATCGCCTGGACCAGCGCACGCGCCTGCTCCTCGATGGCGTCCGCGTCGGTGCGGGTCGCGGCCGACTCGTCGAGCCCGAGCGCCTCGCGGAGCCCCGGCAGCGACGCCGTACCGCCCCAGATCTGGCGGGCGCGGAGGACGGCGAGCACCAGGTTGACCCGGTCGTTCCCGGCCGGCGGGTTGCCGAGCACATGCAGGCCGTCGCGGATCTGGACGTCCTTGATCTCGCAGAGCCAGCCGTCGAGATGCATGATGAAGTCGTCGAAGCCCTCGTCCTCCGGCCGGTCCTCCAGGCCGAGGTCGTGGTCGAGCTTCGCGGCCTGGATGAGCGTCCAGATCTGCGCGCGGATGGCGGGCAGCTTCGCCGGGTCCATCGAGGCGATCTGGGCGTGCTCGTCGAGGAGTTGCTCCAGACGCGCGATGTCGCCGTAGCTGTCGGCGCGGGCCATCGGCGGGACCAGGTGGTCGATCAGCGTGGCGTGGACGCGCCGCTTGGCCTGAGTGCCCTCGCCCGGGTCGTTCACGAGGAACGGGTAGACGAGCGGCAGGTCACCGAGGGCGGCGTCCGGACCGCAGGCGGCCGACAGACCGGCGTTCTTGCCGGGCAGCCACTCAAGATTGCCGTGCTTGCCCAGGTGGATCATGGCGTCCGCGCCGAACCCGTTGTCCTCGGCGGAGGCGGCGATCCAGCGGTAGGCGGCCAAGTAGTGGTGGGACGGCGGGAGATCGGGGTCGTGGTAGATCGCGATCGGGTTCTCGCCGAAGCCGCGCGGCGGCTGGATGAGGATGAGGAGATTGCCGCGCCGCAGAGCGGCCAGGACGATGTCGCCCTCCGGGTTGGCGGACCGGTCCACGAACATCTCACCGGGCGCCGGACCCCAGTGCTCCTCCACCGACTCCCGGAGTTCCTGCGGGAGTTGGGCGAACCAGCGGCGGTAGTCGGCGGCCGGGATACGGACCGGGTTCTTGGCCAACTGCTCCTCGGTAAGCCACTCCTGGTCATGGCCGCCCGCCTCGATCAGCGCGTAGATCAGCTCGTCGCCGTCCCCGGAGACCAGCCCCGGGATGTCGGCCTCGGGCCCGAAGTCGTACCCCTCGGCGCGCAGCCGCCGCAGCAGGGCGACGGCGCTGGCGGGCGTGTCGAGCCCGACGGCGTTGCCGATCCGGGAGTGCTTGGTCGGGTAGGCGGAGAGCACGAGCGCGATGCGCTTCTCCGCGTTCGGGATGTTCCGCAGCTTGGCATGCCGTACGGCGATCCCGGCGACCCGGGCCGCGCGCTCGGCGTCGGCGACGTACGCGGGCAGCCCGTCCTCGTCGATCTCCTTGAAGGAGAAGGGGACGGTGATCAGCCGGCCGTCGAACTCCGGCACCGCGATCTGGGTGGCCGCGTCCAGCGGGGAGACGCCCTCGTCGTTCTCCTCCCACGCGGCGCGCGGGCTGGTGAGGCAGAGCGCCTGAAGGATCGGCACGTCGAGTCCGGTCAGCGCGCCCGCGTCCCACGACTCGTCGTCGCCCCCGGCCGACGCCTCGGCGGGCCGGGTGCCGCCCGCCGCGAGGACGGTGGTCACGATGGCGTCGGCGGCGCGGAGGGCGTCGATCAGCTCGGTCTCCGGCGTACGGAGGGAGGCGACGTACAGCGGGAGCGGCCGGGCCCCCGCGTCCTCGACCGCCGTGCACAGGGCGTCGATGAACGTGGTGTTCCCGCTCATGTGGTGGGCACGGTAGTAGAGGACGGCGACCGTCGGGGCGCCCTCGGGCACCGCACGGGCGGAACGTTCCAGCGGGCCCCACGCGGGGGCCGGGGCGGGCGGCTCGAAGCCGTGGCCGGTCAGCAGCACAGTGTCGGAGAGGAACCGGGCCAGCTGCTCCAGGTTGGCGGGCCCGCCGTGCGCGAGGTAGGCGTGCGCCTCGGCAGCGATCCCGATCGGCACGGTGGAGGCGGCCATCAGCTGCGCGTCCGGAGCCTGCTCACCGGTCAGCACGACGACCGGCCGCCCGGTGGCCAGCACCGCGTCGAGCCCCTCCTCCCAGGCGCGTACGCCGCCGAGGAGGCGGACGACGATGAGGTCGACGCCGTCCAGCAGCGCCGGGAGCCCGGCCAGGTCGACGCGGGAGGGGTTGGCGTACCGGTAGCTGACCGGTCCCTCGGAGGCTCGTGCGCTCAGGAGGTCGGTGTCGGACGTCGACAGGAGCAGGATCATGCTGCGTCAGGCCTTCCTCGGGGTGTCCACGCCCCGGGCGGTGTCGGAGGGATCTCCCCGCATCCGGCTCCAGGAACCGGGCGCTGCGCCCGGCTCGGAAACCGGACGCTCGGGGAAGGGAGTTCCTGACTCGCCCGGCCGGTGGTGGCGGCCGGGCTCACAGTGGCGGGACCGCGCCGGAATCTCACCGGGCTTCCTCCCCTGTCGCCGTCTGGCGATGGCGGCCTGAACGGACCACCGCCTGCATCCTAAGCGGCGGGGGTGGGGGCTGGGCAGGGGGCGGGGGTGCGGTGGTGATCACTGTTCGCGGGCGGTGGGGCGGGTGGCCGTGATCCCCTGTCCCGCAGGTCACAGGCGCGAGCCGGGGCCCTGTCCCGCAGGTCACAGGCGCGACCCCGCCGCCGGGACCGGCCCGGTCGGTATGCTCGCCGCCATGCCCGATTCCGCCCCCTCGCCCCTTTCCGCGGGCGGCGCCTCCCCCCGCGACGGCGGCGCGGCAGGTGCCACCCCCCACGCCGGCGGCGACGCCTGCCCGGGAACGCTGCGGCTGCACCGGGCGGACGACGGGGCGCTGGCCCGCGTACGCATCCCCGGCGGCGTGCTGAGCGCGGACCAGGCGGAGGCGCTGCTGACCGCGGCGGCCCGGTTCGGGGACGGTGAGCTGCATCTCACCTCGCGAGGCAACGTACAGCTGCGCGGCCTCGGTACGGAGTGCGGCGGCGAGCTGGCCGCCCTGCTCACGGACGCGGGCCTCCTGCCCTCCGCCGCCCACGAGCGGGCCCGCAACATCGTGGCGTCGCCGCTGGCGGGCCTGGACGGTTCACCGTCGGTCGGGCGGTGGCTGACCGAGCTGGACCACCTGGTCTGCTCGTCGCCCGCCGCCGCCACGCTCTCCGGCCGCTTCCTCTTCGCGCTGGACGACGGCCGGGGCGATGTGGACGCCCTCGGCGCGGACGTGACGCTGATCGCGGAGGGGCCTTCCGGGGCGGCCCTGCTGCGGATCGGGGCGGCCGACGAGGTGTTCCGGATCCCGGTCGCCGAAGCCCCGCGCGCGGCGCTGCTGGCCGCCGAGGAATTCCTGCGCGCGGCCCGGGAGTCGGGCGCGTGGCGCGTGAAGGACCTGCCGGAGGACGTACGGGCGAAGCTGGTCGGGTCCATCGGCTCGGGACCGCCGGGCCCGGCGGTCCCTCGCCCCCGCCCCCGTACCACCCCGTGGCGCGGGGTCGTCATCCTCGGGCCGGTCCCGCAGCCGGAAGCGGCGGACGCACTCCGCACGCTCTCCGAGTCCGGCCTGATCACCGCCCCCGACTCCCCCTGGACGGGCGTCGGCGCCTGCATCGGCCACCCCGGCTGCGCGAAGTCGCTGTCCGACGTCCGGGCCGAAGCGGGGGCCGCTGTCGGACCGCCCGGCAGGCTACCTGTGTACTGGTCCGGGTGCGAACGCCGCTGCGGCCACCCCCACGGGGAGTGGATCGACGTGGTCGTCACGCCGGACGGCCACCGGATCTCCCATGTACGGGGAGAGCGCCGGGACCTCCCGACGACGGTACGGAACGACCCGGCGCGGCTGGCGGCAACGGTGGCCGAGGCCCGCGCCTGAACACCCGTAACACCCTTCCTTGACGACCTCACGGCAGAAGAAAGCGACAGCACTGTGCACCAGTACGAGAAGGACGGACCGGCGATCTACCGCCAGTCCTTCGCCACCATCCGCGCGGAGGCGGATCTGGCCGGGCTGCCCGCCGACGTCAGCCAGGTCGCCGTCCGGATGATCCACGCCTGCGGCATGGTCGACCTCGTGACGGACCTCGCCTTCTCGCCGAACGCCGTGGCCGACGCCCGCGCGGCCCTGCGCTCCGGCGCCCCGATCCTCTGCGATGTGGCGATGGTGGCGAGCGGGGTCACCCGCAAGCGGCTGCCCGCGAACAACGACGTGGTGTGCACGCTGTCGGACCCGTCCGTGCCCGAGCTGGCCGCGAAGATGGGCACGACCCGCAGCGCGGCGGCCCTGGAGCTGTGGCGGGACCGGATGGAGGGGGCGGTGGTCGCGGTGGGCAACGCCCCGACGGCCCTGTTCCGGCTGCTGGAGATGATCGAGGAGGGCGCCCCGCGCCCCGCCGCCGTCATCGGCGTCCCGGTCGGCTTCGTCGGCGCGATGGAGTCCAAGGAGGCCTTGGCGGAGCACGCGTCGGGCCTGGAGCACCTGATCGTGCGGGGCCGGCGCGGCGGCAGCGCGATAGCGGCGGCAGCGCTCAACGCCATAGCCAGCGAGGAAGAGTAGTGATGAGCGAGTCCAGCGGCGGCACCGGCCGCCTCTACGGTGTCGGCCTCGGCCCCGGCGACCCGAGCCTGATGACGCTCCGGGCCGTCCAGGTCATCGGCGAGGCCGACGTGATCGCGTACCACAGCGCCCGCCACGGCCGTTCGATCGCCCGCTCCATCGCCGCGGCCCACCTGCGCCCGGACCACATCGAGGAGCCCCTGGTCTACCCCGTCACGACGGAGACCACGGACCACCCGGGCGGCTACCGGGGCGCGCTGGAGGAGTTCTACGAGAAGGCCGCGGCCCGGCTGGCGGCGCACCTGGACGCGGGCCGGACGGTGGCGGTACTCGCCGAGGGCGACCCGATGTTCTACGGCTCGTACATGCACATGCACAAGCGTCTGGCGGACCGGTACGCCACCGAGGTCATCCCGGGCGTGACGTCCGTCAGCGCGGCGGCGGCCCGCCTCGGCACCCCCCTGGTCGAGGGCGAGGAGATCCTCACGATCCTCCCCGGCACCCTCCCGGAGGAGGAGCTGACGGCCCGTCTCGCCGCCACCGACACGGCGGTGGTGATGAAGCTGGGGCGGACGTTCCCGGCGGTGCGCGGGGCGTTCGAGGCGTCGGGGCGGCTGGCGGAGGCGCGGTACGTGGAGCGGGCGACGATGGCCGGGGAGCGCACGGGCGACCTGGTGGACATCGACCCGGCGTCGGTGCCGTACTTCTCGGTGGCGGTGCTGCCGAGCCGGGTGGACGCGCCTCGGCCTTCTGGGCGGCAGGGCTCGGGCGAAGTGGTCGTCGTGGGCACCGGCCCGGCGGGCCCGCTGTGGCTGACGCCAGAGACTCGGGGCGCCCTGGCGGCGGCGGACGCACTCGTCGGCTACACCACCTATCTGGACCGGGTCCCGGTCCGCCCCGGCCAGGCGCGGCACGGCTCGGACAACAAGGTGGAGTCGGAGCGGGCGGAGTTCGCACTGGACCTGGCCCGCCGGGGCCACCGCGTCGCGGTGGTCTCGGGCGGCGACCCCGGGGTCTTCGCGATGGCGACGGCGGTGCTGGAGGTGGCCGCGCAGGAGGAGTACGCGGAGATTCCCGTACGGGTCCTGCCCGGGGTCACCGCGGCGAACGCCGCCGCAGCCCGCGCGGGCGCACCGCTGGGCCACGACTACGCCACGATCTCCCTCTCGGACCGCCTCAAGCCGTGGGAGGTCATCGCGGAGAGGCTCCGCGCCGCGGCCTCCGCCGACCTGGTCCTCGCCCTCTACAACCCGGGCTCCAAGTCCCGTACATGGCAGGTCGGCAAGGCGCGCGACCTGCTCCTGGAGCACCGCTCCCCGGACACCCCGGTCGTCCTGGCCCGGGACGTGGGCGGCCCGACGGAGAGCGTACGTACGGTGCGGCTGGCGGACGTCGACCCGGCGGAGGTGGACATGCGGACGCTGCTGATCGTGGGCTCGTCGCAGACGCGCTGGGTACAGCGGGGCGAGTCGGGCAGGTCCATCGTGTGGACGCCGCGCCACTACCCGGAGGCGTAGAGCTTCCGTACGACCCACTCCCCGGCCTCGTCGGGCGTGGCGGCCACCGGCACCCCTTCGGGAACCGGTGGCCGCCGCACCACGACGACGGGAATCTGGGCCTCGCGGGCGGCGGTGAGCTTGGGGGCGGTGGCGTCGCCGCCGCTGTCCTTGGTGACGAGCACATCGATCCCGTGCCGCCGGATGATCTCCCGCTCACCGTCAAGGCTGAACGGCCCCCGATCAAGCAGGACGTCCATATTCCTCGGACAGGGCGGCTCCGGCGCATCGACGGACCGCACGAGAAACCACAACGCATCGAGACCTTCACCGGCAAAGGCGGCGAGCCCCATCCGCCCGGTGGTGAGGAAGACCCGCTCACCGAGTACGGGCAGCAGCTCGGCTGCCTCGGCGAGCGACCCGGCGGAGTGCCAGCGGTCGCCGTCCTGGGCGACCCAGCCGGGCCGGCGGAGGGCGAGGAGAGGAACATGGGCCTGGGCGGCGGCCAGGACCGCGTTGCGGCTCATGGTGGAGGCGAAGGGGTGGGTGGCATCGACAAGAGCGTCGACGCGGTGCTCACGTACCCACTCCGCAAGCCCCTCGGCGCCCCCGAACCCTCCGACGCGCACGTCACCGGGCGGCAACCGGGGAGCGGCCACGCGCCCGGCGAGCGAGGTGGTGACGCGCACGCGCGGTTCACCGACCAGGCTCTCGACGAGCCGACGGGCCTCGGTGGTCCCCCCGAGAACAAGGACGTGCTTCACGTGCACCATGCGGAACGGACTCTTCTCATGTACGACGCTCATGACCGCTGAGGCGCGGGGCGGTCGCAGTGCCCAACTCAAGCACACGGGCCTGCGCCCCGGCTGGACGACCGGTGCGTGCGCGACGGCGGCGACGACGGCCGCGTACACGGCCCTGCTGACCGGCGACTTCCCGGACCCGGTGAGGATCACGCTGCCGAGGGGCCAGACGCCGGCGTTCGCGCTGGCGGTGGAGGAGCTGGGCCCCGGGCAGGCGAGCGCCGGGGTGGTGAAGGACGCGGGGGACGACCCTGACGTGACGCACGGGGCGCTGGTGAGGGCGACGGTACGGAGGCTGCCGCCGGGCTCCGGGGTGGTGTTCCGGGCGGGCTCCGGCGTCGGTACGGTCACCCTCCCCGGCCTGCCGCTGGACGTCGGGGAGCCCGCGGTGAACCCGGTGCCGCGCCGGCTGATGCGCGAGCACGTGGAGCGGGTGGCGGCGGAGCACGGGGAGGCGGGCGACGTGGAGATCACCGTCTCGGTGGACCACGGCGAGGAGATCGCGCGCTCGACGTGGAACGGCCGCCTGGGCATCCTGGGCGGCCTGTCGATCCTGGGCACGACGGGTGTCGTGGTCCCGTACTCCTGCTCGGCCTGGATCGACTCGATCCGCCGGGGCGTGGACGTGGCGAGGGCGGCGGGCTTGACGCACGTGGCGGGCTGCACGGGCTCGACGTCGGAGAAGACGGTGGTCGCGGAGTACGACCTCCCCGACATAGCCCTCCTGGACATGGGCGACTTCGCGGGCGCGGTCCTGAAGTACGTACGCCGCCACCCCATCCCCCGCCTCACGATCTGCGGCGGCTTCGCGAAGCTCTCCAAACTGGCGGCCGGCCACCTGGACCTGCACTCGGCCCGCTCCCAGGTCAACAAGCCCTTCCTGGCGGACCTGGCCCGACAGGGCGGCGCGACCGAGGAGCTGGCATCCCGGATCGCCACGGCCAACACGGGCCTGGAGGCACTCCGTCTCTGCGAGGCGGCGGGGGTACGGCTGGGCGACCTGGTGGCGGCGCGGGCCCGGGACGAGGCGCTGGCGGTCCTGCGGGGCGCCCCGGTGGAGGTGGACGTGATCTGCATCGACCGGGCGGGGGTGGTGGTGGGACGGGCGTAGGTTCTCCTCCCCTAGCTCTTCTGGAGAGCGCGGGTGACCCCGGCGACGATGGCGGTGGTCAGCACCCAGCCGAAGGCGATCAGCAGATAGGCCAGCCACTGAACGCCGCCGTTCGACCAGTACCACCCGCCGCGCTGCCCCAGATCGCCGATGGGCACCAGGAGGTCGAGGGTGTAGACGAAGGGCTGGAACGGACTGCCTTCGCCCTCCTTGACCGCGCTCGGCGTGTGCGTACTGAAGACCACCGTGCCCAGCAAGGTCAGCGCGAGGAGCCAGACGCCGGCCATCCAGGGCCGGTAGCCGTAGCCCACGGTCACGTCGAGCAGGTGCCCCCACACCCGCGCCGGCGGGGAGAGGGTGAGTCGCCGGTGCCGTTGTTTGGCCAGCAGCACCCGGCGGGCGTGGTCGTCATGGCCGATCTGCCGGTACCAGCCGGCGAGTTGCTCGTACGGCTGCGGGGCATAGCCGGGATTCCGCCCGACCCAGTCCAGCCGACGGGCCACCTCGTCACGCGCGCGCGTCCCGTCGGCGCCTGCCACGGCCGGGTCGCCGCCGGACCGGATGGACCCGTAGGTGAACCCGTCCAGGAGCACCTTCTCGGGCCAGCTCTGCTCGCTGTCCCGGAACCAGGTGGCCTGCGCGGACCGGAGATCCACCAGCCCTGAGGGCGTCGCCGCGAGCCGGTGGTCGAATTCCCCCACGGACATCGATGCGCAGTCCAGGGCGGTACCAGTACCGCCCCCGTCCAGATGTGCGCCCTCGAAGGTCAGCAGCCCACCTATTCGGGTCCTTGGCAGCCGCACCTCCCCTTGCGCCGTGAACCCTTGTGAGCAGTCCACGGACGAAGCGACCACGGCGCCTGCGGCCAGGGCGACGCCACCGGGGTTCTCCAGCCGTGCGCCGGGCAGGAACAGCCCGTTGAGCAACTGCGCGCCGGGCACCCGCAGCCCGCCCCGGGTCACGAGCCGCTCGCCGAAGACGCTGCCTTCCAGGACGAGGCCGCCGGCGAGCACCGCCCACTCACCAGGTCCCGAGACCTCGGCATCCTCGACCACCAGATTCGCGGCCATACGGGCGTTGATCAGGTTGAGAGCGCCGCCCGCGACAGCCGATCGCCGCAGGTCCAGATCACCCCCGATGCGCGCGAGTTCGGCGTCGACGCCCGGAACCCAGCTGTCCGCGATCACGATGGTCCGGGTCGTAGCGCCGTACAGCCGGACCGGCTCATCCAACCGGCAGCCCTCCAAGGACAACGTGTGGGAGATCTCCGCCCCTGACAGATCGAGCCGCCCACTGACACGCGCCCCCACGAGCCGCAGGGCAGCCACGGCGCCGGACCGCTCCTCCTCGTTCGCACCGAGCAGCAGCGCCGCGACGACGGCGGCACGGACGGTTCGCCCGGCCCCCCACCGAGCACCGTCAGCCGGATCATCCGCCTCTGCCACCCCGGTACGCAGATCAACGCGACGCCCCTCGGGAAAGGCGTCCCACAACGCGCGCTCCGGCGGGGTCAACTCCTCATATGACAGCACCAGTGCAGCGTAATGATCTGGGCGCCGGGAGCCTGGCGGTCGAGCGTGAATTCCTCCAGCACACCCGCACAGCCCCTGACACCACGGCCTGAGCCCCACGGCCCACAGCCCCACCGCCCCACCCCCGCGGCTACTGCTCGGCGCCGCCCCCGGCAGCGGCGGCGGCGAGCCGAGACCGCCACCCGTCCGAACCCCGCCCGGCCTCCACGGCCTTGGCGGCGTCCTCGGCAAGGTCCACCCCGAGATCGGCGGCGCGCCGCTCGGCCCACCGCGCCCAGGCGGCAGCCTGCTGGCAGTCGGGACACAAGGTCGCCCCGCCATAGGCCCGGAACACATGCTCATTCCCGGGCCCCTCACAGGTCACGAGAGGAGCAACGCGCGGAGGAACAGGAGGCACATCAGGCAGGGCAGGCGGCGCGGGCTCAGCAACGGAGGCGGGCTCAGGCGCAGGCTCAGACACGGGCGCAGGCGCCTCGGGCATCTTCATCTCCAGCCGATGCCGCAGGAACCCCACAGCGGACCGCACCCCCTTAGCAGGCAACCCACTGCTCAGCACCCGCCGGAGCTCACCGGCAGACACCCCCCGCCGCAACCACTCAACGGCCAGCCCGACCAGCTCACGAGCCTCACGAACCCCGAGACGCAACTGCCGATCGAAGTTCCGCAGGGACAACAACACCCGTTCAGCCTCGGCCTCTTGAGCCGAGAGCTCCACCACCTCCCCAGCCACGACCACGCCTTCGCCTTCACCTTCGCCTCCGCTGGGCGCTTCGGTGGGTGGGCGGGATGAGTTCTTCCCCAGTTCTTCGTCTACCGGTAGTTGATGACCGACGCTCCGAGGACCCGGCTGACCGACGGTCGGAGACTGCGCACTCGGAGAAGCCCCCGCCCCCACACCGGCCTCCCGCCACACCACAAGGGCATCGGCATCGGTCAACGGCACATTGGAGACCAACTGATGGGTGGCCCACAACCCACGCTCCCCAGCAGCCCGCCGCTCATGAACGAACCCGTTCACGACCAACTGCTCCTTGGCCCGCTGAAAGGCCCGCCCCTTGATGCCCAGCTTCTGCCCATGCTCGGACAACGCCACATGGGTCTGGTCGTCGGGCAACCCCTGCACGTACAGCAGCAGGATCTTCGCGTCACTGCACAGACGCGGATGACGCACGACATCGTGCGAGGCCTTCGTGTAGCGCCGAACAGGCGCGATAGCATGCCAAAGCATCCCGGTGGATTTCCGTTCCACTAGTTGGGTGAAGGCCCTCGGTTCGGTGCTGTGAACACCTCCGGGGGCCGCCCGATGCACACGAGGTGCGCACAGAGCGTGATGACGAAATGACGCTACCGCAGCCGGGAAGCGCCCTGCGGACAATCCGCCAATCGGCCGGGCAGACCGCAGCAGATCAACCCGCAAGAGCGAAAACCGAGTTCACGTTGACGCGCCGACCAGAATCCAGATGCGGCCCCGGTCAGCTCAGCTCCTTCTCCACGGCATCGAAGATGTCGGCATCGGTTTCCTGCTGCCAGACGGGCAGGTCGGCCCAGTCCGCCACGTAGCCCGGCTTCGGATCGTCGAAGTGCTTGAACATCTGAGCCGTCCAGCAGATCGCAACGAAGCCCCCACGCTGCTCACGTGACAACCGCGGCGTAAGCCCACCACTAACCGCAACGAACTGATGCACCTGCTCGTACATGGCCCGCGCCGCCTCACGCTCCCACTGCGGGGTGTCGTCCCACGGAGTGACGTAACCGACCTTCGGCTCCCCAGGAAAGTGCCGGCGAACCCCCGCGATCCAGGCCTCCCGAAACAGTCGTGCGCCCTCGGTCTCAGTCTGCGACATGCCATCCCTTTCTTGTCACGGCGCGCTCAGCGCGGCGATCTCAGCCCCCCAGCTCCGCCACGCGGTGGTCACGGCTCAGCTACCGAACTCGCACCACGGCGCCGGAGTTTACGGGCAGCGGCCCCAAGACTTGCGGCATCGACTGATGGCTCCCTCCGCCTCAGATCGACACAACGTGCCGAACTTCCCCGCAGTGCAGCACCGCTCCCGCATGCTGGCGGAGAACCGAAAGGAGCCGCAGCGATGCAGTGGAAGATCCACGGGGAACTCCGATCTACGAGAGATCGTCAGCAGCGGCTCCCTCGTCGGGCTCCTCTACGTACTCATGGACGAGTCGATCCGCTGACTCCAGAGCGCAGTTCTGGCCCAGCTCACAGCCTCCGAGCGAACTTCCGACCGTCGTGCGCGCTTAGCACCTTCGCTGTCACCGACACCGAGGTCCGCTATTGGTGGCCAAGAGCACGCTCGTGCGGCTTTCCATCAGCAGCCAGCCCGTCACCTCCCGCAGACCTGACCCCTGAGGCAGGGACTTGGTAGCTGAGCAAGTGAGGGGCCCCGGACCCCCGCTTCGTCCTCGCTCGGAAGAGGGTCGTGGCCACCGGCGCCTCGCCGTCTCGCCCCGGGTCCTGGACGGTATCGCCGTGCACGACGTCGAACCCGTGCTCCTCCAACAACTCCCTCCACACCGACGCCCCCAGGACCCACCGCTGCATCGTGCCAAGGCGGCCGTCAGGCATGCGGGTCGGGATGTCGGCGGGTCGGCACTCCGTCTCGGGTGGCGCGCCCGTTCGGTAGTGGGCGAGTGTCGAGAACACCAGGGTGCCGCCAGGGCGGAGGGCCACCGCGGCGGACGGGAGCAAGGTCTGCGGGTCGCTGAAGTCGAGTGCGCCGAAGATGCTGTAGACGACGTCCAGGCTGGACGGGTGGTCCCGGAGGTATGCGGCAGCGTCCTCGTGGACGAAGTCCAGGCCGGGCACATCTTCGTAGAGGGCGCGGCCGCGGCTGTGCTGCGCGGTGGAGCTGTCGATCGCGATGACGCGCGCCGCTTTCAGCTCGGCTGCTACATACGCAGCCTGGTAGCCGTCCCCTGCACCCAGCTCCGCGACCGTACGACCGGTGAGGTCCCCCAGCAGTTCGGCCCCAGGTCCGATCCGCTGGTACCAGTCCCAGTGGAGGCGGCTGGGGGAGCGGCGTCCGCGCGAGGAGGCTCCGTAGTGCTGCCAGCGGTCAGGCCCGGTAGCCCGCGAAGTTGAGGTCACAGCCGACATCCTGGCCCGCTCATGGTGATCGGTGCGGAGGTCTCGCCGTATTCACCCCCTACGCGGCCAGACCTGCCTCACGGGCGGCGAAAGGGCCCCGGAGTTCCCAGTGGACACAGCCGGGTGAGGAGATCGCCATATGACCGTAAGACTTCCCGCGTAATATTCACTTGCGTTCTGTACCTATTACGGAGGGATCCGCAATGGACGCCGAAGCCGTACGTTCATGGGTGGAAGGCTGGGTCGTCTCACGCGGAGCCGCGCCGCCGGTGTCCGAGCCCTGGGGCTTCACCATCGACGTCGGGCTGAGCGGCCACGTCACCCGGCACGTGGTGACGGATGCTGACGAGTCGCTGGTCCGCAAACTGACGGAGACGGTCACCGTCCCGGGCACCTGGCTCAAGATCTTCTTGCCGCCGCAGACCGTCGCCTCGTGGGCAGCGCCCGGCTGGCGCCTCGCTGACGACGGTTTCCTGATGTCGACGCCGCTGCGCACGAACGACGCAGTGGCTCCCGACGGCTACCAGGTGCGCACTTGGGCGCGGGGCGGGGTCACGCGGGTGCTCGTGGTGACGGAGGACGGTGCGTTCGCTGCCCGTGGTCAGATCGCTCTGCCCGGTCCTGGGCGCACCGCCGTCTTCGACCAGATCGAGACTTCGTCGGCCCACCGTCGCAGGGGGCTCGGCAGCCTCGTCATGCGGACGCTGGAGAACGCCGCTGTTGCCTCCGGCTCCTCGTCTGCTGTGCTGGCCGGGACGGTTGATGGCCGGGCGCTGTACGAGTTCCTGGGGTGGCGCACACTCGGCCCGATGACCAGCGTGGTCCGCGAAGCTCCGTCGCAGGAGCAGGAACAGGAGCAGGGGATCTGAGCAGGCGTTCGTGGGGCGGTGTCTCTTTCCGAGTGAGCTGGAGAGCCCCCTCAGGGCGTCAGAACCCGCCCCGGTCCCGCCCCACCGCATACAAGTGGCTGTCCCGGAACTGCTCCGCACCCAGCGTCCGCCCCACCATGATGACCGCCGTCCTGATCACCCCGGCGGCCTTCACCTGCTCCGCGATCGAGTCCAGAGGGCCGCGCAGGATGATCTCGTCCGGGCGGGACGCCATCGCGACCACCGCCGTCGGGCAGTCCGCGCCGTAGTGCGGGGTCAGCTCCTCCACCACCCGGTCCACGTAGCGGGCCGCCAGGTGGAGGACGATCAGGGCGCCGCTGCGGCCGAGGGTGGCCAGGTCCTCGCCCTCCGGCATCGCCGTGGCCCGTTGTGCGATGCGGGTCAGGATCACCGTCTGGCCGACCGTCGGGACCGTCAGCTCGCGCTTCAGGGACGCGGCCGCCGCCGCGAACGCGGGGACGCCGGGGACGATCTCGTACGGGACGCCCGCCTCGTCCAGGCGCTTCATCTGCTCGTTCACCGCGCTGAACACCGACGGGTCCCCCGAGTGCAGCCGCGCCACGTCGTGGCCGTCCGCGTGGGCCCGTACGAGCTCCGCGGTGATCTGCTCGATGTCCAGGTTCGCCGTGTCGATCAGGCGGGCGTCAGGCGGGCATTCCGCCAGCAGCTCCACCGGGACGAGGCTGCCCGCGTACAGGCAGACCGGGCTGGCGGCGAGCAGGCGTGCGCCGCGCACCGTGATGAGGTCGGCTGCGCCCGGGCCCGCGCCGATGAAGTACACCGTCATGTTCGATCTCCTGAAAGTGGGGATTTGCTTACGGACCACTGCGTCACCGGCATCGCCTGGCGCCAGCCCGTGAACCCGCCCACCGCGACCGCGTGCGCCACCGCGAGCCGGGTCAGCTCGCCGCCGTACGCCCTGTACCGCTCGGCCAGCAGCGCCTCCGACTCCAGCGTCACCGTGTTCGCCACCAGCCGGCCCCCGGGCCGCAGCGCCTCCCAGCACGCGTCCAGCAGGCCCGGTGCCGTCAGGCCGCCGCCGATGAACACCGCGTCCGGCACGTCGAGTTCGGACAGTGACGAGGGGGCTGCACCGGTGACCACTTGCAAACCCGGGACTCCCAGGTGGTCCGCGTTCCTCGTGATCCGTTCCGCCCGCGCCGGGTCCTTCTCCACGCTCACCGCCCGGCAGGTCGGGTGCGTGCGCATCCACTCGATCGCGATCGAGCCGGATCCGCCGCCCACGTCCCACAGCAGCTCGCCGGGCGCGGGCGCCAGCGCCCCGAGCGTCGCGGCCCTGATGTGGCGCTTGGTGAGCTGGCCGTCGTGTTCGTACGCCTCGTCCGGCAGGCCCGGTACGGCGCCGAGCCGCAGCGCGTCCGCCGATGCCCGGCAGTCGATCGCGATGACGTTCAGGCGGTCCCCGGGCGCGTGCGCCCAGCTCTCCGCGACGCCCTCCACGTACGCCTCCGCCTCGCTGCCCAGCTGTTCCAGGACGCGCATCCGGCTCGGGCCGAAGCCGTGGGCCGTGAGCAGTGTCGCCACCGTCGCGGGCGTCGAAGCGTCCGCGCTCAGGGCCAGCAGCCTCCGGCCCTCGTGGAGGGACACCGCCAGGCGGGACGCCGGGCGGCCCACCAGCGTCACGACCTCCGTGTCCTCCAGGGGCCAGCCGAGGCGCGCGCAGGCGTACGAGACCGAGGACGGGTGCGGGAGGACCCGGAGCGCCTCCGGGCCGAGCTCCTCCGCCAGCGCGCGCCCGATCCCGTAGAACATCGGGTCCCCGCTCGCCAGCACCGCGATCCGGCGCTCCCGGTGCTCGGCCAGCAACCGGGGCACGGCGGGGCGCAGCGGTGACGGCCACGCCACCCGTACGCCCGCGCACTCCGGCGGCAGCAGGTCCAGCTGGCGCTCTCCGCCGATCACCACCTCCGCCTCCCGCAGCGCCTCCCGCGCCCCGCCGGACAGCCCGGACCAGCCGTCCGCGCCGATCCCCACGACCGAGACGGGAGGGGGCGGAACGACCTCAGGAAGGGCGGCAGACACAGTCGGAGGACCTCATTCGAGGGGGTGGGCAGGCGGGCGCAACGTTGGCGAACTTTACTGAACGTGCCGTTCCGACCCCTCCAGCGGGTGAATCCCGAAAAGAATCCGCGCGTCGTGTCGAGAACCCCGCCCCGGCCCCGACGTCCCCTGTGTAAGCGGAGAAGAAGAGAACGACGAAGAGTACGAAGAACGTGCTCCAGGAGGCGATGATCGTGAAGTATCTGGTGATGGTCCAGGGCAGCCAGGCGGACTACGACGCGCAGGCCGGCAAGGGGTCTGTGGACAGTCCGGCCTGGGACGAGAAGGCCATGCAGGAGATGTTCGCCTACATGGGCAGCATCAACGACGACCTCGCCGAGTCGGGTGAGCTGGTGACCGCGTACGGGCTCACGGAGCCCGCGCAGGGGCGGGCCGTCAGCGTCGACGCCGAGGGGCGGCCGGTGGTGTCGGACGGGCCGTACAGCGAGACCAAGGAGCTGCTCGCGGGGTTCTGGATCCTCGAATGCGAGAGCCTGGAGCGGGTGACCGAGATCGCCGCCCGCGTGGCACGCTGTCCGCAGCCGGCCGGGGCGCCCGAGTACCCGGTGCTCATCCGGACCGTCGGCGGCGGCATCGACTGATTCGGCCAGGAGCAACCACTGAAGGCAGACCGTACGAACGACGACCACCACATCGAGGACCTGCTGCGCCGCCACGCGCCGCAGGTCCTCGGCGCGCTCGTCCGCCGTTACGGGCACTTCGACCCGGCCGAGGACGCCGTCCAGGAGGCCCTGATCGCGGCCGCCGCGCAGTGGCCGGAGGACGGCGTTCCGGAGAATCCGCGCGGCTGGCTGATCCGGGTCGCCTCCCGTCGCCTCACCGACCGGTTGCGCAGCGACGAGGCCCGTCGGCGGCGTGAGGAGACCGTGGCCGCCCTCACCCCGGCGGACGCGTTCGTCGCCCCGCCGCCCGGGGAAGGCCCCGCCGGGCTGGGTGGCCGGGCGCCCTCCGAGGACGACACCGTCACCCTCCTCTTCCTCTGCTGCCACCCCGCCCTCACCCCCGCCGCCCAGATCGCCCTCACCCTCCGCGCGGTCGGCGGGCTCACCACGGCGGAGATCGCCCGCGCCCACCTCGTGGAGGAGGCGACGATGGCGCAGCGGATCAGCCGGGCGAAGCGGGCGGTGCGCGGGGCGGAGTTCCGGCGGCCGGAGCCCGAGGACCGGGACCGGCGGCTCGCGGCCGTCCTCCAGGTCCTCTACCTGATCTTCAACGAGGGGTACACCGCCACCGCGGGCCCCGAGCTCCACCGCACCGACCTGGCGCGCGAGGCGATCCGGCTCACCCGTGCCGTACGCCGGCTCCTCCCCCACGAGGGGCGCGTGACCGGGCTGCTGGCGCTCATGGTCCTCACCGAGGCGCGCACTCCGGCGCGCACCGGGCCCGACGGCGAGCTGGTCCCCCTCGACGAACAGGACCGGGCCCTCTGGGACCGTACGGCCATCGCCGAAGGCACCGCGCTGGCCGAGGAGGCGCTCGCCCAGGGGCCGGCCGGGGACTACCAGCTCCAGGCCGCCATCGCCGCCCTGCACGACGAGGCCGGGCGCGCCGAGGACACCGACTGGCCGCAGATCCTCGCCCTGTACGAGCTCCTCGTGCACCGGACCCCCGATCCCGCCGCCGCTCTGGGCCGCGCGGTCGCGGTGGCCATGGCGCACGGGCCGCGAGCCGGGCTGGTGGAGGTCGACGCGCTGGCGGGGGCATCGAGCGGCCACTACCGGCTCGATGCCGTACGCGCCCACCTCCTGGAGCGGGCCGGGGAGTTGGACGCCGCCCGGGCCGCCTATCGCTCAGCCGCCGACGCCACCCTGAGCGAACCCGAGGCCCGCTACCTGCGGGCGCGGGCGGACCGGCTCGCCCCGTAGCGCCCGCACCCCTCGAACACGTACGGCGACGTCACGAGCACGCAGCAGGACCGCAGCAGGGTCAGGCGGGGCGGGACACCGCCAGCCGGGCCCATCGGCGCGGCTGGAGGAGTCACTGGAGTCGCCGTCGGCGCCCGCCCTCGCGATCATCGGATGTATGACCAAGAGTGACAGCGGCAAGGACATCACCCTGCGGATCGCCCAGCAGCCGGCTGCGGACGAGCTCCTCGCCCGCAGCCCCCTGGCCGCCCTCGTCGGCATGCTGCTGGACCAACAGGTCCCGATGGAGTGGGCGTTCACCGGCCCGTACACGCTGGCGGGGCGAATGGGCTCGGACGACCTCGACGCGGCGGAGATCGCCGCCTACGACCCCGAGGCCTTCACCGCCCTCTTCACCACCAAACCGGCCCTCCACCGCTACCCCGGCTCCATGGCCCAGCGGGTCCAGCAGCTGTGCCAGTACCTCGTGGCGGAGTACGAGGGGGACGCGAGCGCGGTGTGGCGGGACGCGGGCACCGGGGAGGAGCTGCTGCGGCGGCTGAACGACCTGCCGGGTTTCGGCACCCAGAAGGCCCAGATCTTCCTGGCGCTGCTCGGCAAGCAGTTCGGCGTACGTCCCACGGGGTGGCGGGCGGCGGCGGGAGCGTACGGGGAGGAGGGGTCGCGTCGGTCGGTCGCCGACATCACCGGGCCGGAGTCGCTCGCGGAGGTACGCGCGTACAAGCAGGAGGCCAAGGCGGCGGCCAAGGCGGCCAAGGCGGCCAAAGCAACGAAAACGGCGAAAGCAGCCAAAACAGCCAAGGGCTCACCCAAGGCCAAGGGCTGACCGGAATGCACAGCTCAGCACGCAGCCGGACAGAACACCCGGCGGAAACGATCAAAATCGGCCACTGGTGTTCCCAGGGGCCACCCCACTCGCTAGCTTTCGCAACAGCTTTCGCAACACGTTCGTTCGCACCTCCAAGCGCACCTCCGTCACGTCTCGACCGGAAGGACTCTTGTGCACGCAACACGTCGCAGAGCCATGGCAGTTGTGGCCGCCACCGCTCTGGCCACGCCGCTCCTCCTGGGCGCAGCCCCGAGCCACGGGCCTTCGCACGGGTCAGGCCACTCGAAGGGCGCCTCGAAGGAGGCGGTCAAGCTGTCCCGGGAGCTGGTGAAGAACGCGTCCGCACGGGACGCCTACCGCCACCTCCAGCAGTTCCAGGCGATAGCCGACTCGGCCGACGGTCACCGCGCGGCGGGATCGCTCGGCCACGACGCCTCGGCGGCGTACGTCTACCGGCAGCTCCAGCGCTCCGGGTACCAGGTCTCCTACCAGACCTTCCGTTTCCCCTACACGGAGACGCTGGCCGAAAAGCTCGCCGTGGTGTCGCCGACGCCCCGCGACGTGACGATCAAGGCGATGACGTACACCCCGTCGACCAGGGTCGGCGGTCTGACGGCCGGACTGGTCAACGTGCCCGTCGACGACACCTCCGGCTGCGAGGCGTCCGACTACGCCTCCGCGAACTTCACCGGCAAGATCGCCCTGATCAAGCGCGGCGGCTGCCCCTTCGCCGACAAGCAGGCGGCGGCTGCTGAGGCCGGTGCGGCCGGCGCGGTCATCTACAACAACACCGAGGGCCTCCTCTCCGGCACGCTCGGCGAGGTCGGGGCGGGCAGGATCCCGACCGGCGGGGTCAGCCAGGAGGAGGGCGAGCAGCTCGTCGCCGACCTGGCCGGCGGCGAGGTGACGGTCTCCTTCGAGGTCCGCCAGCTCCAGGAGGAGCGCACCACCCGCAACGTCATCGCGGAGACGCGCGGCGGCAAGGCGGCGAACACCGTGGTGCTCGGCGCCCACCTCGACTCCGTCACCGAGGGCCCCGGCATCAACGACAACGGCTCGGGCTCGGCCGGACTGCTCGAAGTGGCCCAGGAGCTGGCCAAGTCGAAGAGCAAGCCCGCCAACAAGGTCCGGTTCGCCTGGTGGTCGGCCGAGGAGAACGGCCTGCTCGGCTCGGAGGCGTACGTCGCCGGGCTCTCCGAGAAGCAGCGCCAGCAGATCAAGCTCTACCTGAACTTCGACATGATCGCCTCGCCCAACGGCGTCCAGTTCGTCTACGACGGCGACGACTCCGACGGCGTCGGCGCGGGCCCCGGCCCGGAGGGCTCGGCCCAGCTGGAGCGGGACATCAACAAGTTCCTGGACAGCAAGGGCAAGAAGCACGAGGGCACGGACTTCACCGGCCGCTCGGACTACGGCCCGTTCATCGAGGTGGGCATCCCCTCCGGCGGTACGTTCACGGGCGCCGAGGGCATCAAGACGGCGGCCCAGGCCCGGACCTACGGCGGCCAGGCGGACGTCGCGTACGACCCGTGCTACCACGCGGCCTGCGACGACCTGAGCAACATCAGCATGCGCCACTTCGACGTCAACATCGACGTGATCGCCAACGCGGTGGGCACGTACGCCCACGACCTGCGCTCGCTGACCCGCCCGGTCAAGCCGGTCCCGAGCACCGGCACGCCGGGCAGCGGCGGCGGCCTGCACGACGGCCAAGGCCACGAGGTCACGGAGTAGGCCTACGTCACGGAGCAGGACACAACACGGCCCCGCAGGAGCATTCTCCTGCGGGGCCGTCGTGCCGTCGTGGTCCAGGACCGGACCTCAGTCGGTGAGAGCGTCCTTGACCTTCTCCTTGGCCTGGCGGATGTCGCCCTTGGCCTGATCCGCCCGGCCCTCGGCCGTCAGACGCTCGTTGCCCACGGCCCGCCCAGCCGCTTCCTTGACCTTGCCCTTGGCCTGCTCGGTCTTGGCCTGGGCCTTCTCATCGGCAGCCATGTCACTCACACCCTGATCGCTCGGCAATGTCTCTCCCCCCGCCTGACCCGCTCCATCCGGTTCAAACACACCGGAGCCCGTCACGCCACGGAACCGTGAGCGGTGGACATCGCTTCGACAGGTCACAGGAACAGGTCACAGACCGGTGATGTCCCGCGCCCTCTTCAGTGCGGAGCCGAGCTTGTCCACAGCCGCACCCTGCCGCTTCGCGCGCTCCGCGACGTCTGCCGGCACCAACCGCTCGGCGGTCCGCACGGCGTGGGCGTCCGGGTCTCCGTAGGCGGTCTGCGGGCTCTCTCCCGTATCCGCGCAGTGCGTCGTGACCTCCTTGACCGCCTGGAGCACCACGGCCCGGTCCACACCCGGCTGCATGGCCAGCCGTACCTGGAAGCGCGCCATCCACTTCTCGCGGGCCTTCTCCTCCGCCGCTTCCGCCGTCCGGTCCTTCCTTGCCACGCGCCCTCCCGGGATGGTCGACACAGCCGTACGTATGTCAGGAGGTCAGACGCCGGAGCAAGGGAAAAGGTTCACGGGCGGGAGGCCGATGCCGGGGTGCCGGGGTGCCGGGATCCGCATACCGCCGGGCCGCCGGGCCGCCGCGATCCGCACACCGCCTACCGCCTACCGCCTACGAACGTGGGACACCATCCCGCCCGCGGCGAGCGCACTCGTACGGGCAGCGAACCCCTGTCCCGGTATCCAGCGCTATGCGGCGCTCTACAACGTTTCGCAGGCCACCGCAGTGGGGTTCCCTGGCTGCGCCCGGCGCCCCTTGCCCGGTAGGCTTTCCGTGTGATCTTCAAGCGCATCGGAAATGGGAAGCCATACCCCGACCACGGCCGGGAAAGCACCCGACAGTGGGCGGATGTCGCGCCGCGTCCGGTTCGCCTGGACCAGCTCGTGACCACCAAGGGCCAGCTGGACCTGGAGACCCTCCTCGCCGAGGACTCCACCTTCTACGGTGACCTCTTCGCCCACGTCGTGAAGTGGCAGGGCGACCTGTACCTCGAGGACGGGCTGCACCGGGCGGTCCGCGCCGCGCTCCAGCAGCGCCAGGTGCTGCACGCACGCGTCCTCGACCTGGGCTGACGCCGCCCCTCGCTCCCCGCGCGTCCGTTCGTATCACCCTCATAACAGCCACCCGGCGGCCGCACGCGAATTCGGGCCTTTCGGGTGCTTTCGCGCTCATCCGGGTGCCATACGTTGATCATTTAGTACGCAGCATCACCGGGTCGCACTACGCTGCGTCCATGAGCATGCTCACTCCCCCCGGCATGGGCGGAAAGTACCGCATCACGGGCGACACCTACCCCCGCATGCGCCGCCCCCGGCACCGCCGCAGGATCGTCCTCGCGGGCGTCTCGGCCGTGGTGGCCCTCGGCCTCGCCGGCTGGGGAACACTGCAGCTCATCGACGTCTTCACCGGCGGCGACAAGAGCGCGAGCGCCGCCGGCCACCAGCGGGACTGCCCCACGCCGAAGCCCGTGGCCCCGGCGAAGGCGCTCCCGAAGCCGGCCGCCATCAAGGTCAACGTCTACAACGCGACGACCACCAGCGGGCTGGCCAAGGCCGCCGCGGACGAGCTGAAGAAGCGCGGGTTCACCGTCGGTGAGGTGGGCAACGCCCCGAAGGCGTACGACAAGAAGGTCCCCGGCCCCGGTGTGCTGCTCGGCGCCCCGACCGCGGCGGCCGGCGGCAGTTTCACCGTGCTGGGCACGCAGCTGCCGGGCACGGTGCAGAAGACCGACCAGCGCAAGACGGCGGAGGTCGATCTGATCCTCGGCGCGAAGTTCAAGGCGTTCAGCACCCCGGCGGAGGCCACGGCCGCCATGACGGCCCTCACGAAGCCCTCCCCGGCGCCGTCGGCATCCTGCGCGACGACCCCGTCGACGAAGAGCGGCTGAAGAGCGGCTGAGGAGCGACTGAGGAGCGACTGAGGACGACGAAGAGCGGCTGAGCGACTCACGCACCGGTGCCCCTTCCGCAACGTACGCGGAAGGGGCACCGTGCTGTTCTGCCGTCGGGCGGTCGGGCCGTCGGGGCAGCTACTCCGCCGTCCCGTACATCCGGTCACCGGCGTCGCCGAGGCCCGGCACGATGTAGCCGTGCTCGTTGAGCCGCTCGTCGACGGAGGCGGTGACGACGGTGACGGGGGTGCCCGCCAGCTCGCGCTCCATCACCTCGACGCCCTCGGGCGCCGCGAGGAGGACGACGGCGGTGACGTCGTCGGCGCCGCGCTTGATCAGCTCGCGGATGGCCGCGACGAGCGTGCCGCCGGTGGCCAGCATCGGGTCGAGAACGTAGACCTGGCGGCCGGAGAGGTCCTCGGGCATCCGGGTCGCGTACGTCTCCGCCTGGAGCGTCTCCTCGTTGCGGATCATGCCGAGGAAGCCCACTTCGGCGGTGGGCAGCAGCCGCACCATGCCGTCCAGCATGCCGAGGCCGGCGCGCAGGATCGGGACGACGAGGGGCCGGGGGTGCGAGAGCTTGACGCCTGTCGTGGGCGTCACCGGGGTCTCGATGTCGACCTGCTCGGTACGCACATCCCGGGTGGCCTCGTAGGCGAGAAGGGTGACCAGCTCGTCGGCGAGGCGCCGGAAGGTCGGGGAGTCGGTGCGCTTGTCGCGCAGCGTGGTCAGTTTGTGCGCCACCAGCGGGTGGTCGACGACGTGGATCCGCATGCGTCAACAGTAACCGCGCCTTCCGCCACTCTGCGCTGGCATCAACCACCTGTTCGGGGGGAAGGTGGGGGCATACGGACCCAGCGTTGGGGTGATGTGTCGATGGCGGACGGGGAACAGCCGCGGAGCCCGGGCTCACGCGGAGTGAGCGACGCGCGCGACGCGCGCGAGCCGCAGGGCACGACGGGTGACGTCACGGACGCGCAGGAGAGTGACGCGGCCCGGCGCCGGCGCCGGGCGCAGTTCCTCCGTGAGCTCCACGAGGCCAAGCAGCTACGGGACCGGGTGCAGCCGCGGCGGGCCCGTGCGGCCCGTATGCGGCAACAGATGCGGATGCGTACGTTCCGCTGGTGATGCCGGTGAAGCCCTCCCGTACCACCGGCGCACTCCCCCGCCGATCGGGTCACCGACCGGCCTCGTCAGGGAGACGCCCGACCAGGCACTCCTGGAACTGATGGCCGACGCAACGGCCGAAGAGGTCTCGCTCGGCGCTTGTTTCTGCCACGATGCCGATTGGGCGGGGCTCAGAGCAGACGGACTTTCCCGTCTGCCCTCCCGTCGGACCGATTCACCTATGACCAGTGGGAGAGTCACGGTGTACTTCGCCGCACTGCTCGCGCGCACCGAAGACGGGTGGGAAGCGAGCGATACAGAGCTCGACGATGTGGAGACCCTGTCCGACCTGACGGATCTGGCCCAGGAGGCCTCGGTGGACGAGGACACGGTCCTGGTCTACATCGAGCAGGAGGACGCCTGGTTCGGCATCCTCCGGGTGGACGGTGAGGAGGACCCCCGTATCTACGTCTCGGACGCGTCCGCCGCCGCCCGCTCCTCGTACGGGGAGATCCTGCTCACCGACGAACTGCTCGGCCGTGAACCAGGGGCCGAGGACGAGATCGCCGCGCTGGAGGAGCTCGTCGGCCTCGACGGCACGGAGGACGGCGAACCGGACGGTTCCGCTTCCTCATCCGCAACGACCACCGACCGGACCACCACCCGCGACGCGGATACGGACTCCGATCCCGATCCCGATTCCCACTCCGCCTCCGACTCCGACTCCGTGCCGGCGGGCCCGATCGGCGAGCTGGGCATCCTCGCCGACTTCGGGCTCTCGGAGAAGGACCTGCTGACGCTGCGAACCGACGCGCTGACGGAGATCGCCGACGCGCTGGGAGCGGCCGATGTCCTGGAGGCGGTGCGGTAGGGGGTCGGGCGGCCCTGATCGCCGGACGCTCTCCCGCCCCTCCTGTCCGTTAGGGTCCGCGGGTGACCGCAAGCCCGCCGAACCCTTCCTCCTCCCCCTCCCCCCGGCCCGCCTCGGACCCCGTACGCGATCCGTGGCAGGCCCCGATGCGCCGCGCCCTGGCCGAGGCCGAGCGGGCGGCGTCGGCCGGTGACGTACCGGTCGGTGCCGTCGTGCTCGGCCCCGACGGCACCGAGCTGGCAGCCGCCCACAACGAGCGCGAGGCCACCGGCGACCCGACCGCGCACGCCGAGATCCTGGCCCTGCGCCGGGCGGCCGAGGCCGTGGGCGAGTGGCGCCTGACCGACTGCACGCTGGTGGTCACCCTGGAGCCCTGCACGATGTGCGCGGGCGCCCTGGTCCAGTCCCGGGTGGCCCGGGTCGTCTACGGAGCCCGCGACGAGAAGGCAGGCGCGGCCGGTTCCCTCTGGGACGTGATCCGCGACCGCCGCCTGAACCACCGCCCGGAGGTCATCGCGGGCGTCCTGGAGGACGACTGCGCGACCCGGCTGACGGCCTTCTTCCGCATGCTCTGACCGGGCACGGCCCCGCCCCCGAGAACCGATTTCTGTGCACGCCCCGGGATGGTCTAAGCTCTCTCTCGGTAGCGTGTCCGAGCGGCCGAAGGAGCTCGCCTCGAAAGCGAGTGTGGCGTAACCCGTCACCGTGGGTTCAAATCCCACCGCTACCGCTTCTGACGCCCCCTTGATCCGCGGAAACGCGATCAAGGGGGCGTTCTGCGTTGACGGCGCCGAGGGCGCTCGGAGACGGTTCACCACGTGACGACGACCCACGCAACCTTGCCCCTGAAGTTCGCCGTGCGGCGCAACCGGGGCGACCCTGTGCGGATCATCGCGAGCATCAAGTGAGGTAGGTCGGGGGAAGCGGCGTCGGGGGGACAGGCCGCTTCCCCCGGTGGGAACAGGGCCTCCGGGGCAGCCGTCGCGGTCAGGGGGAAGTCGCGCGGCGGTGGCCCCGTGGTGTGGGCCTGTTCCGGCCCTCCGGTTCCTGCCAGGGCCGGAGGGCTCGCGTCCATCCTGCCGGGGTGCAGAAGCCGTACGGGTGGGCAAAAGGCCTCGATGGGCAGGGCCTAGGTCCCTAAAAGGCGCATCAGTGATCGAGAGCGGCCCCTGGATACGGCCATACGTGCGGATACAATCTGCCGATCGCACGCCAGGTCGCACGCGGCGTGAAGCGGGGTCTACGGGGAGGCAAGGGCAGTGGCGCAAGCGAAGAAGATCGCGCTCTACATAGTGGTGGTCTTCGTGCTGTACTCGATCATCACCATCCCGGAACGGTCCACCGAGCTCGTAGGGGTGGCGTTCGAAGCCGTCTCCACCGCCGCTCATAGCGTCGGCGACTTCATGACCGAACTGGTGAACTAGCGAAACAGTAGGGGTATCGATGATCCGCCACCTGGTCCTGTTCAAGCTCAACGAAGGCGTCGAGCGGGACGATCCGCGCGTCGTCGCCGGGGACCGCGCCTTCCGGGAGCTGGAGGGGCAGGTTCCGGAGCTGGAGTTCTGGGAGTGCGCCTGGAACATCACCGACCGGCCGATCGCGTACGACTACGCCATCAACTCCGCCGTCGCCGACGAGGCCGCCCTCAAGCGCTACATCGAGCACCCGGCCCACCAGGCCGCCGCCGGCCAGTGGCGCGAATTCGCCACTTGGGTGATCGCGGACTACCCCTTCTGACCCTCTTCCGGTCCTCTTCTGATCCGCCCCTGGGCCTTCCCGTGTGCAGATGTCGGACCCGTTCCGGCCTACCCCTCGCCGTTCAGGCGAGGGGTTTCTTCGTGCTGTTTAAACCTTTATGACCTCAACACGGCACTTTGCGGTGCTTGCACACAGTGGACATGTCTTGTGATGCTATGACCGCTTTTGACGGATGAGTTGACCGTAGTTGACCGCGAAGGGGTGGCGTCACCGTGCCGGCCAGTACAGCGCCTCAAGTGCCTCCCCAGTCCGTCCAGCCGTCCCCAGCCGTCTCGCAGAGCGCCTCCCTGGGTGCCACCCAGGCGGCCCCCCAAGGCGGCACCCAGGGCGTCCAGGCCGCTCCTGCCGACGAGATCCAGACCGAGACCCCCGACCCCACCACCCCGCCCGCCAGAACCCGCGGGGCGGACACCAGGGCCCTCACCCAGGTCCTCTTCGGGCAGCTCAAGAACCTGGAGCCCGGCACCCCGGAACACGGCCGCGTCCGGGCCGCCCTCATCGAGGCGAACCTTCCGCTCGTCCGGTACGCCGCCGCCCGCTTCCGCAGCCGCAACGAGCCGATGGAGGACGTCGTCCAGGTCGGCACCATCGGCCTGATCAACGCGATCGACCGTTTCGACCCGGAACGCGGCGTCCAGTTCCCCACCTTCGCGATGCCCACCGTCGTCGGCGAGATCAAGCGCTACTTCCGCGACAACGTCCGCACCGTCCACGTCCCCCGCCGGCTGCACGAGCTCTGGGTCCAGGTCACCGGCGCCACCGAGGACCTGACGACCGCTCACGGGCGCTCCCCCACCACCGCCGAGATCGCCGAGCGGCTGAAGATCTCCGAGGACGAGGTGCTCGCCTGCATCGAGGCCGGGCGCTCGTACCACGCGACCTCCCTGGAGGCCGCCCAGGAGGGCGACGGTCTGCCCGGGCTGCTCGACCGGCTCGGTTACGAGGACCCCGCGCTCGCCGGAGTCGAGCACCGCGACCTCGTACGCCACCTCCTCGTCCAGCTCCCCGAGCGCGAGCAGCGCATCCTCCTCCTGCGCTACTACAGCAACTTGACCCAGTCTCAGATCAGCGCCGAACTAGGCGTCTCGCAGATGCATGTGTCAAGGCTTCTGGCCAGAAGTTTCGCCCGACTGAGGTCCGCAAACAGGATCGAGGCGTAACCGGAACGGGTAGACCCTCCAGAGACCGGTTCTGACGGCATAAAAGCCCTACACCCCCTGTTTCCAGGGCGAATTCAGCGCTGACTTGTCGACATGTCACTACAGCGTGTTGCCGACATGTGACATTCTGCTCGAAGCGCGTTTGCCGCAGCCCCGCCTCCGGTATTCAGGTGGAGGCTGCGTTCCTCCGATGGTCGCGGCCACCGCGACCGTCCGCGACCTCAAGGGGGTGGCATGTCCGCAGAACAGGGCAGCTCGAAGGTGCTCACGCTCACGAAGAGCGTGCCGGCACCCGCCGTGCTCACCAGCTCGCCGGAAGCCATCGACACCCGTACTCTGTCCCGCTCCCTGTTCCTGCGGCTCGCCGCGCTCGGCCCCGCTTCGGGTCCCGAGGGAACGGACAGTCCGGAGCGGACCTATGTGCGGGACACACTCATCGAGCTCAACCTCCCGCTGGTGCGTTACGCCGCGGCGCGGTTCCGGAGCCGCAACGAACCTATGGAGGACATCGTCCAGGTCGGCACGATCGGCCTGATCAAGGCGATCGACCGGTTCGACTGCGAACGGGGCGTGGAGTTCCCGACGTTCGCGATGCCGACCGTCGTCGGGGAGATCAAGCGCTTCTTCCGCGACACCTCCTGGTCCGTACGGGTCCCCCGGCGCCTCCAGGAGCTGCGGCTGGCGCTCACGAAGACCAGCGACGAGCTGGCTCAGCGGCTCGACCGCTCCCCGACCGTCCCGGAGCTCGCCAAGGCGCTCGGGGTCTCCGAGGAGGACGTGGTCGACGGCCTCGCCGTCGGCAACGCCTACACCGCCTCCTCCCTCGACTCCCCCTCGCCCGAGGACGACGGCGGCGAGGGCTCCCTCGCCGACCGCCTCGGCTACGAGGACGCGGCGCTGGAGGGCGTCGAGTACCGCGAGTCGCTGAAGCCCCTGCTGGCCAAACTCGCCCCCCGCGAGCGCCAGATCATCATGCTGCGGTTCTTCGCCAACATGACCCAGTCGCAGATCGGCGAGGAGGTCGGCATCTCCCAGATGCACGTCTCCCGGCTGCTCACCCGCACCCTCGCCCAGCTCAGGGAAGGGCTCATCTCCGACTGAGCCGAGCCCCGAGCGGTAAGCCGTGCACGAGGGTTCTGAATTGACGGGGCGTCAGACACACTGGCGCCATGCGACGTCAGACTCGTCAGTCATGCGGACCCACCGGCCGCCGAGGCACCGTGATCGCCGCCTCGGCGGCCGCGCTGTGTCTGGCCGGCGGCCTCCTGACCGGCTGCGGGGGCAGCCCGGAGGACGGTTACGCGGCGGTGGGCGCGGCCGGTGGCGGTCCCGGGCGGTCCGCGGGCGGGGCCTCGGGGGGTTCAGGGGCCTCAGGGCCCTCGGGGAAGGTGACGCTGGTCCCGTTGGACGGCGAGGGTACGGAGGAGGGCTCGGGGCGACCTGGTGCCGGCCGGGCTCCGGGAGACTCCTCGCCGCCGCCCGCCGGAGGCTCCGGCGGGCCTGCCGCTGTCCATGGGCCTACGGGGGGTCCCTCGGCCCGCACTCCGGGGTCCGGGGCGGGAGGAGGCGGCGGGAGCGGGAGCGGGAACGGGAACGGAGCGCGTACGGGAGTGGCCGGCGAGGCCGGGGCAGGGGGCGCCGGGGCCGGAGCCGGGGTGGGAACCCAGCCCGGTGAGCCCGCGCAGCCGCCCAAGTCCTCCAAGCCGTCCAAGCCCGCCGAGCCCTCCGCCCCCGGCAGCGGGTCCAAGCCCGGCGGCGGCGGGGACGGTACGACCAGCCCTCCACCCAGCCCCCCGCCCGGCAAACCCGCTCCTCCCCCGACCCCCGCCGCCCTCACCCTGAGCGCCCCGCAGCGTGCGCCGGCGGACAAGCGGTGGTGCGAGAAGGTGACCGTGGAGTTCCGCAACACCGGCCGCTCCCCGGCGCGTTCGGGAACCGTCACCTTCGCCACGCACATCATCGGGGCCCTCGGCGTCGACTGGGCCACCATCCGGTCCAGCCAGTCACTCCCGACGCCCATCGCGGCCGGGGCCACGCGCTCGGAGACGTACACCGTGTGCGTGGAGTCCTGGCGCGTACCCCTGGGGATGCGCGTCGAGACCCAGGACGTCTCCGCCGTGTGGGAGTGAGCCGCGGGCGTGCCGAAACAGAAACGCCTGAGGGGGGCGGGCGGCGGGCGCGCGTGCGCGGTTCCGCTGCCCGCCCCCCTCAGGCGTTCAGGTCGTCATACGTCGTTCAGTGGTCGGTGCGTCAGCCCAGTGCCAGCCACGCCACCGCGCCGAGGACGACGACGACCGCGACGACCGCCGCGATCACCCCGACTCTCGGCCCGGACGAGGTCGCGGCCGGCTGCGCCCGGCGCTGCGGCTCGCCCTCGTCGACGAAGGCGCGGAACATCTGCGTGCTGCCCGCCGGATCAGGGGTGCCCTCGGGGCCCGGCTGAGGGGCGTGGGGGTTGTGTGCCATGGGGCAGGACCCTAGCGAACTCGGGCCTTCCGCCCAACCCCCGGGCCGCCCGGCACCCCGCCCGAGCAGCGCCGAAGCGCAGGCGGAACGGAGGCGGGACGGGCTTGACCCGGAGCCTACGGAGGCTTTTGCGTTCCTTTACTTCTGCAAGGCCGTTTTCGTTTGCCTGTAGCAACCAACGGCTTCTATGGTTGCCCTAAGCAACAACATAGTCAGGCTAGGCATCAGTGCGTTGGGGGTCCCGGTGGCCGCACGGAGTCGGTACGAGGAACTCGCCCGGCAGCTCAGCGCGGTCGGGGCCGTCAAGCGCGGACTCGCCCGCGCACTCCCCCCGGAGTGTCCCGGTGGCTCCGCCGCCGTGCTGACGCTCCTGGACCGGCACGGCGAGATGCGGATCAGCAGGCTCGCCGAGCTGATGGCCGTGGACCTCTCGGTGACCAGTCGCCACGTGGCCCATGTGGCCGAGCACGGCTGGATCGAGCGGTCCCCCGACCCGGCGGACAAGCGGTCCCGCATCCTGCGGCTGACCCCCGGCGGTCGCGCGCAGCTCGACGAGCTGACGCGGCGGACCACCGAGATGTTCGCCCGCAATCTCGCCGACTGGTCCGACGAGGACGTCGGCCGGCTCAACGCGCTGCTGTCCCGGCTGCGCGACAGCTTCGCCTGTCGCGGACCCGGTGGCTGTGCTCCCGGAAGCCACTCCGGCGAGTGCCGGAACGGGCTCGGCGACGACGCGTACACCCGTACACCTGTGTAACAGAAGCAAATACGCACGGATAAGGAACTCAATGGCTACGACCACACCGACCGGTGTGCGGGGCGGCCACGCCAAGCACGGAGGTCACGGAGGCCACAGCGGCTCCGGCGCCTCCGACGGCACGCCGATGACACACCGGCAGATCATGGAGGCGCTGACCGGGCTGCTGCTCGGCATGTTCGTCGCGATCCTGTCGTCGACGGTCGTCTCCAACGCCCTGCCCGAGATCATCTCCGACCTCGGCGGCGGGCAGAGCGCCTACACCTGGGTCGTCACGGCCTCGCTGCTGGCCATGACCGCCACCACCCCGCTCTGGGGCAAGCTCTCGGACCTGTTCAGCAAGAAGCTGCTGGTCCAGATAGCCCTGATCATCTACGTCCTCGGATCGGTCGTCGCCGGTCTGTCGACCAGCAGCGGCATGCTCATCGCCTGCCGCGTCGTCCAGGGCATCGGCGTCGGCGGTCTCTCCGCCCTCGCGCAGATCGTGATGGCCGCGATGATCGCCCCGCGCGAGCGCGGCCGCTACAGCGGCTACCTGGGCGCCGTCTTCGCCGTCGCCACCGTCGGCGGCCCGCTGCTCGGCGGTGTCATCACCGACACCAGCTGGATGGGCTGGCGCTGGTGCTTCTACGTGGGCGTGCCGTTCGCGATCATCGCGCTCATCGTGCTCCAGAAGACCCTGAAGCTCCCCGTCGTCAAGCGCGAGGGCGTCAAGGTCGACTGGACCGGCGCGTTCTTCATCAGCGCCGCCGTCTCGCTGCTGCTGGTCTGGGTCACCTTCGCGGGTGACAAGTACGACTGGCTGTCGTGGCAGACGTACGTGATGGTCGCGGGCTCGGTCCTGCTCGGCCTGATCTTCGTCTTCACCGAGTCGCGGGCCAAGGAACCGATCATCCCGCTGCGCCTCTTCCGCAACCGCACCATCACGCTGGCCTCGATCGCCTCGCTCTTCGTCGGTATCGCGATGTTCGCGGGCACGGTCTTCTTCAGCCAGTACTTCCAGCTCGCGCGCGGCAAGTCGCCGACGATGTCCGGCGTCATGACCATCCCGATGATCGCGGGCCTCTTCCTCTCCTCGACCGTCTCCGGTCAGGTCATCACCAAGACCGGGCGCTGGAAGGCCTGGCTGGTCACCGGTGGCTTCCTGGTCACGGCCGGGCTCGGACTGCTCGGCACGATCCGCTACGACACCGAGTACTGGCACGTCGCGGTCTACATGTTCGTCATGGGTCTCGGCATCGGCATGATGATGCAGAACCTGGTTCTCGCGACGCAGAACCAGGTCGCTCCCGAGGACCTCGGTTCCGCGAGCTCCGTCGTCACCTTCTTCCGGTCCCTCGGCGGCGCGATCGGCGTCTCGGCGCTCGGCGCCGTCCTGGGCAACCGCGTCACGCAGTACGTCAAGGAGGGCCTCGCCGACCTCGGCCCCGAGGGCGCCAAGCTCGGCCACGGCGGTACGGGCGGCGGGGGCATCCCCGACCTGGACAAGCTGCCCGAGCCGTTCCGCGTGGTCATGGAGGCCGCGTACGGCCACGGCGTCGGCGACGTCTTCCTCTACGCCGCCCCGTGCGCCCTGGTCGCCTTCATCGTGACCCTCTTCATCAAGGAGGTCGCCCTGAAGACCAGCGCCGCCAACGACGCCCCGGAGACCCCCGCGGTGGAAGCGGACGTTCCGGCTGCCGTCGGCGCCACCGCTCTCGTCTCCGAGGGCGCGGCCGGGGTCACCTCCATCGACACGGCCACGGCCGACGCCGCCACCCCGTACGAGACCGTGCGGGACACCTCGTACGAGAACGTGCAGGACACCTCGTACGAGACCGTCCAGGGCACGCCCGTGCGCGGTGTGGTGCGCGGTGCCGAAGGGGCTCCGGTCGCCCGTGCGGCGCTCACCCTGATCTCGCTGGGCGGCCGTCAGCTGGGGCGTTCCGTCGCCCGGGGCGACGGCGGCTACACCCTGGACGCGCCGGGCTCCGGCAGCTACGTCCTGATCGCCTCCGCCGACGGTTTCCAGCCGCAGGCGTCCACGGTGGTCGTCGGCGAGGAGCCGCTGGCCTTCGACATCCTGCTCTCCGGTACGAGCGGACTGGCCGGAACCGTACGAGCCGCCGAATCCGGTACGCCGGTCGACGGCGCGATGGTCGTCGTCACCGACGTCCGGGGCGATGTCCTGGCCACCGGGACCACCGGCCAGGCCGGGGAGTTCACGTTCGGCGAGCTGGTCCCGGGCTCCGTGACCGTCGCGGTCAACGCGGCCGGGTTCCGCCCGCTGGCGCTGCCCGTGGAGGTCGGCGGCCAGGGCGTCACCCGCGTCGAGGCCGCACTGCGGGCCGGTGCGCTGGTGCGGGGCGTCGTCCGGGCCGGGTCCGCCCGGGGTCCGCTGGCCGACGCCCGGGTCACGCTGATCGACGCGGCGGGCAACGTGGTCGCCACCGCGACGACCGGCGAGGACGGCGCGTACGCCTTCACCGACCTGGACGCGGGCGA
Source organism: Streptomyces cyaneofuscatus (assembly GCF_000718135.1). GTDB lineage: Bacteria > Actinomycetota > Actinomycetes > Streptomycetales > Streptomycetaceae > Streptomyces > Streptomyces cyaneofuscatus. Next base: position 58,276 of record NZ_JOEM01000003.1, read on the forward strand.
GTACTCGGTCATCGCGACCGGCTACCCGCCGGTGGCGGGCGCGCTGACGGTGACCGGTACGGGCGTCGACGGGCACGACATCGAGCTCGCCCACCCGGGTGAGTGACAGCCCGGTGAGTGACAGCCCGCAGCGAGATTGATCCCTCCCTTATGTGCGCGCGTGTGCCTATAGGGATGCGCGTCAACACGTGAAGGGATCGCAAAGACCCCTGGTCGGAGAGCACTTCTTGCGGAGAGGCTGTCGCGGCCGGGTGGAAATGGGCCCCGGAGGTGGGTACGGCAGGCAGGGGACGGCCTGCCGTGGCCGCCCCGGGGCCCGACTCATGTGACCCAGGGTCATGGAGCTAGGAGAGAGATACGGATGGGACTTCGCGCACAGGTACGGACGCGGGACGGCTGGGCGGTCCAGCACGCCGTCGTGACGGTCACCGACATGACCGGCACCCAGGTGCTGCGGGCCGCGGCCGACGAGGACGGGGCCGTCCGCACGGACGGGTCCCTGCCGGCCGGCGCGTACACGGTGATCGTCACGGCGGTCGGGTACGCCCCCGCCGCCTCCACCGCCCTCGTCACGGCGAGCGGGCGGATCGAGGGCGGGCAGATCGTGCTGGCCCGCCAGGGCGGGGTGGAGCTCCCGCCACCGGGCGCCTGGTCGCTGGACCCGGTGCACTCCTCGGTCGGCGCGGTCGCCCAGCACCTGGGGATCTCCAGCGTGCACGGCCGGTTCACCGACTTCGGCGGCCGGATCACGATCGCCGAGGACGTCTCCCGCTCCCGGGTCGACGCGGTGATCACCGCCGCCAGCATCGACACCGGCAACGGCATGCGGGACAAGCACCTGCGCTCGCCCGACTTCCTGGACGTGGACCGCTACCCGGAGATCACCTACCGCTCCACCGGGCTCGCCCCGGCCGGCCCCGACCGCTGGACCGTCCACGGCGAGCTGACCATGCACGGCGTCTCCCGCCCGGTCGACCTGGACCTGACCTACCTCGGCACCGGGCCCGACCCGTGGGGCGGGGTGCGCGCCGCCTTCCACGCCGCGGCCGAGCTGCGCCGCGACGACTTCGCGATGAACTACAACCAGGTCGTCCAGGCGGGCATCTCCGCCATCGGGACCACCTTGCGCGTGGAGCTGGACATCCAGGCGGTGCAGGGCGACGCGCTGCCCGGATAGGGCCTGCGGGGGCGCGCTGCCCAGGTGAGGCAGCCCGGCGGAGCGTGCGTGGTTTCGCTGCCGGGGCGGTGTGCGTGCGCGGTCGTAGGGTGGTGGCCATGGCTCCCAACATCGCGACCAACACTGCCGTGGACCTCGATGAGTTGCTGGCGTTCGTACGGCCCCGGCACCGGGCGATCCTGCTGACCGCCCGGGCCGACGGCCGCCCCCAGGGCTCCCCGCTGACCTGCGGCGTCGACGACGCCGGCCGGATCGTCATGTCGACGTACCCGGAGCGCGCCAAGACCCGCAACGCCAAGCGCGACGAGCGGGTCAGCGTGATCGTCCTCTCGGACGAGTGGGACGGGCCGTGGGTGCAGGTCGACGGCGTGGCGGAGGTGCTCGACGCCCCGGACTCCGTGGAGCCCCTCGTCGAGTACTTCCGGAACATCTCCGGCGAGCACCCGGACTGGGACGAGTACCGGGCCGCCATGGTGAAGCAGGGCAAGTCGATCATCCGGGTCACACCGGAGCGGTGGGGGCCGGTGGCGACCGGCGGTTTCCCGGCTCACCTCGCGCCCGGTAAGTGATAGCCGTGGTGCCCGGCCCGGAGCTCCTCGCGCGGGCCCGGCTGCTCGTCGCGCCCGAGCTGAACGCCTCGCTCGTACGGGAGTTGGAGCGGATCGCCGGGCGCGGCGCGGAGCCGTTGGCGGACGAGGTGCCGGGCGGCGGTCCGCTGCTCTGTGTGGGCGCCGCACTGCCGGGCTCGGTGCGGGCGACCGCGGCCGACCGGCTGGTCTGGTTCCACAGCGTCAACGCCGGTACGGATCCGCTGCTCGCCGCCGGACCGTGGCCGGCCGGGGCTCTGCTGACCCGGACCGTGGGGCGGATGGGCGAGCGGATCGCGCAGTACGTGGTGGGCTGGGTGCTCGCGGAGTGCCAGGCCGTCCCGGAGTACGTCGGTCAGCACGCCCGCGCCGAGTGGCGGCGGCTCCCCACGGAGCTGGTCGCCGGGCAGACCGCGCTCGTCTACGGGACCGGGCGCATCGGCGGGGCCGTGGCGGGGTTGCTGCGGCGGTGTGGGGTGCGGACGGTGGGGGTGGGCCGTACGGCGGGGAGCGGGCCGCCTCCGGTGGGCTTCGACCGGGTGGTCGGGGCCGGGGAGGACGCGGAGGCCGATGAGCTGGCGGGGGCGCGGTGGGTGGTGGCCGCGCTGCCGTCGACCGGGGCCACGGAGGGCTTCTTCGGGGCGCGGCGGTTCGCGGCGGTGCGGGGTGCGACGTTCGTCAATGTGGGGCGGGGCGCGACGGTGGATCTGGCGGCGCTGGAGGGTGCGCTGCGGGACGGTGGAGTGCGGCGCGCGGTGCTGGACGTGCTGGCGGAGGAGCCGGCCGCGCCCGACGACCCGGTCTGGCGGCTGCCCCGTACGGTGATCACCTCGCACTCCGCGGGGATCACCGCCGACGAGGACGTGGCCGTGGACTTCGCCGCCTGCTGGGAGGCGGTGCGGGAGGGCCGGCGCCCCGGGCTGGCGGTGGACGTGGGGCGCGGTTACTGAGGTTGCTGGGGTTGCTGACCTCGGTGAGCGGCGGTCGTCGCGGGGCCCGTACGGTCGCACTTCGCCTCGATGCCCGCGATCAGCAGGTCCAGCGCGAAGACGAAGTCCCGCTCGCGCATCTCCTCCACCGTGTCGCCGCCCCGGGCCGCCATCAGGTCGTCGGAGGACTCGACGATCGCCCGCAGGTGCGGCTGGGCCCGGATCGTGCCCATCGCGTGCCGGTGGTACGCGTCCTGGGTGAGCCCCGTCGCGTCGCACCGCGCCTTGAAGTGGCCCTCGACGGTGCCGAATCCGTACACGAACTGGAAGACCGTCGCGAGCGCGCCCGTCTGCCGTTCCAGGGGCAGGCCGGTGGCCCGGATGACGTCCATGACGGCGGACGAGAACAGGACCGAGTTCGGGCCGATGTTGAGGAAGGTCCCGGCGAGCGGCGAGATCCAGATGTGGCGGACGAGCAGTTCGCGGTAGCTGCGGGCCAGTTCACGCAGCCGGTCCCGCCAGTCGGCGTCCTCGCGCGGCGGTGCGATCTCCGCGTAGACCGAGTCGAGCGCCAGCTCCAGGAGGTCGTCCTTGGTGTCGACGTACCAGTAGAGGGACATCGCCGTGACGTCCAGTTCGGCGGCGAGCCGGCGCATGGAGAACTTGGCGAGACCCTCGGCGTCCAGCAGCCGCACCGACGCCTCGGTGATCCGGTTCCGGTCCAGGCCCGCCGGGGACTCGGTGCGGCGGCCGCGCGAAGGTGTCTGTCCGTCGAGCCACACGCTGGTCCGCGCGGGGGTCGGCCCAGAGCCTTTACCGGTCGGCCCAGAGCCTTTGCCGGTCGGCCCAGAGCCTTTGCCGGTCGGCCCAGAGCCTTTGCCGGCGGCCGCCTCGGGGTCGTTTCCGGAGTTCGTCGCGCGGTCGGACGCGGACACCATGGCGCACTCTCCTCGTCTCGCGGAGGCCGGAGGCCGGCCCGGCCTCCGCCCCGTACTGCCCCGTACTGTCCGTCCTGGCTCCTCCGATGCTATGCCGCCGGTCCCACTGCCTCGGCCCGGCCTTCGGCCGCCTCCGTACGTTCCGCCCGGCGCAGCAGCATCGCCGCGAGCAGGCCGCCCGCCAGCACCGCGACCGCGCCGGCCAGCTGGCTGGTCTCCAGGCCGGAGGCGAACGCGTCCTTGATGGTCGCGCGCTCGCCCGGGCCGTCGGCGGCGGCCAGTGCGGCCGGCAGGGATGCGGCCCCGACGGCGGCCGGTACGAGGGCGGCGAACCGGATGTTCAGGACCGCGCCGAGCACCGCGACGCCGAGCCCGTTGCCGAACTCCGCGAGCGTCCCGTTGACCCCGGCGCCCACCCCGGCCTTCTCCGGCGGGATGGCGCTCATGATGGCGTTGGCCATCGCGGGCATCGCCAGGGAGATCCCCGCGCCCATCACGACCAGGCCGAGCAGCATCCCGGTGTACCCGTCGCGCCCGAGCACCGCGATGGCCGCGAGACCGGCCGCCAGCGCGCTCATCCCCGCCGCGATCGTGGCGGGCGTGCCCGTCCTCCGGACCAGCCGGGCACCCAGCCCCGTCAGGTTGAGGGCCACCACCGTGAGCGCCATCGGCGCCGTACGCAGACCCGCCTCCAGCGGCCCGTATCCGAGAACGAACTGAAGGTGCTGCGTGAGCAGAAAGAGGGAGCCGCCCATGCCGAAGGCAACCAGGACCGCGCCCGCCACCGCACCGATGAACTTCTGGTTCCGGAAGAAGTGCATGTCGAGCATGGGGTGCGGGATGTGCAGCTCCCACCGGACGAACCCGGCGAGCACGGCGACCCCGACGAACGCCATGAGCAGCACCCGGACCGACGTCCAGCCGTGTTCGGGCCCGGAGATGATCGCGAACACGACCGAGGTCATCCCGATCGTGGAGAGCAGCGCGCCGAGCAGGTCGGGCCGCTCCCCGCGCGGGTTCTTGAACTCCGGTACGAGCCGGACGACGGCGACCAGGCCGATCACGGCGACCGGGATGTTGATGAGGAAGATCGCGCCCCACCAGAAGTGGTTCAGCACGACCCCGCCGACCAGCGGCCCCGCCGCGAAGCCGAGGGAGTTGACGGTCGCCCAGAGGCCGATCGCCCTGACCCGCTCGGAGTCGTCGAAGATCTGGACGACGACGGCGAGGGTGGTGGTGATCAGCAGCGCGCCCCCGACCCCCATGCCGGCGCGGGCCGCGATGAGCTGGCCGGAGGACTGGGCGAGGCCGGCGGCCAGCGAACCGATGCCGAACAGGGCGAGGCCCACGACCAGCATCTTCTTGCGCCCGTAGCGGTCGGCGGAGCTGCCCGCGGTGAGCAGCAGACCGGACTGGACGAGCGAGTAGGCGTTGATCATCCACTGCACATCGGCGGTGGAGGCGTCCAGCTCCGTGGTGAGGGAAGGGATGGCGACGTTGAGGACCGTGTTGTCGAGCAGCACGGTGAGCTGGGCGAGGCAGATGACGCCGAGGATCAGCCAGCGCTGCGGGTGCCCCTGGGGGGCGAGGTCGGGTCGCGGTGCGGCGGGCGCCGTCATGCGGGCTCCTGGGTCTCCGGCGCGGCTTGCGGCCTTGACGGATCGATGAGTTCTACGGTGTAGAGGACGTGAGCGTTGTACACCGTAGGACACCTCCTGTACGGCGTACAACTCGATTACGGCTCGTGCGCCGCCGCCATCCCCTGCTGACTGGAGAGCCATGTCACCGCGTCGCCGTAGCCGTCTGCTCCTCACCGCGGCCCTGCTGGGCGCGTTACTCGGAACGCCCCCTGCCGCCGCCGCTGCCGTCTCCCCTGCGGCCTCCCCCGGCGTGCCGCTGCGGGTCGCCACGTACAACATCCATGCCGGTGCGGGCACGGACAACGTGTTCGACCTCGATCGGCAGACGTCCGAACTGCGCTCGCTGCACGCCGATGTGATCGGCCTTCAGGAAGCCGACCGGCACTGGGGGCCCCGCAGCGAGTGGCGCGACCTCGCGGGGGAGCTGGCCGAGCGGCTGGGCATGTACGTGTACTTCGCGCCGATCTACAGTCTGGACCCCGCCGAACCGGGCGGGCCGCGCGCGGAGTTCGGGGTGGCGGTGCTGTCCCGGTACCGGATCGTGAGCGCCGAGAACCACGAGATCACCCGGCTCTCGACCCAGGACCCCGACCCGTCCCCCGCCCCGGCGCCGGGGTTCGGCGAGGCCGTCGTACAGGTGAAGGGGCGGCCCGTGCACGTGTATGTGACCCACCTCGACTACCGCCCGGACCCCGCCGTACGCGTCGCCCAGGTCGCCGACACCCGGCGGATCATGGCCGAGGACCGGGGCCCGAAGATCCTGCTCGGCGACTTCAACGCGGAACCCGGGGCCCCGGAGCTGGCCCCTCTGTGGGAGGAGCTGACGGACGCCGATCCGGGGGCGCCGACCTTCCCGGCGCTGGACCCGGTCAAGCGGATCGACTACGTGGCGGTGTCGAAGGGGGCCGCCCAGGTGCGGCGTGCGTGGGTGCCGGAGAGCGTGGCCTCGGACCACCGGGCAGTCGTGGCGGATCTGGTGCTGCGGGGGCGGTGAGGGGGGCGGCGAGGGGCCGGTGAGGCGGGGGAGGCTCCGGAGTCTCATTTTTTGCCGTCGCGCCGCTTTCTTTCGGCCGCCGCTGACGTCTTACAGTCCGAGCACCGCTCACGGACCGCTGCCCACGGGGGGACGCACCAAGGAGGGCGGACTCATGACCGAGCACGCGGTACCGGAGAAAGGCCGACCATGAGCACCCCGCACGGACTGCAGGAGCCACACGGACTGCAGGAACTACTGGACTCCCACATCGCCCGGGGGTCGGCACCGGGCGCGGTGGCGCTGGTCGCCCGGGGCGATCGGGTGGAGGTGGCGGCGGCCGGCTCGGCCACGCTCGCCGGGACCGGGGCCGGGACCGGGACCGGGACCGAGGGTGGAGGTGAGGGCGAGGGTGAGCGCGGAACCGGAGCCTCCGCCTCGCCCATGCGGCGGGACTCCGTCTTCCGGATCGCCTCGATCACCAAGCCGGTCATCGCCGCGGCCGCCATGACCCTGGTCGAGGACGGCCTGATCGCCCCCGCCGACCCGGTCGCCGCGTGGCTGCCCGAACTGTCCTCGCCGCTGGTCGTCCGGACCCCGCAGAGCCCGGTCGACGACGTGGTGTCGGCGGTCCGCCCGATCACCCTCCTGGACCTGCTGACCTTCCGGGCCGGGTACGGCTTCCCGTCCGACTTCTCGCTCCCGGCCCTCGCCCCGCTGCTCGCCGAGCTGAAACAGGGCCCGCCGCAGCCGCAGGCCGTGCCCGAGCCGGACGCCTGGATGGCCGCGCTCTCCCGGATCCCGCTGCTCCACCAGCCGGGCGAGGGCTGGCTCTACAACACGTGCTCCGACATCCTCGGCGTCCTGATCGCCCGGGTCGCCGACCGCCCGCTGCCCGCGTACCTGGCGGAGCGGATCTTCGAGCCCCTCGGGATGACGGACACCGGATTCGCCGTGGCGCCCGGCGCGCTGGACCGGTTCACCGGCTACTACCGGGCCGGGGCGGGCGGCGGGAGTGGGAGCGGGAGTGGGAGCGGGAGCGGGAGCGGGAGCGGGAGCGGGAGCGGCCTGGAGCTGGTCGACGCCCCGGACGGGCAGTGGAGCAGCCCGCCCGCCTTCCCGTCCGGCGCCGGCGGCCTGGTCTCGACCGTCGACGACTGGTACGCCTTCGGCCGGATGCTGCTCGCCGAAGGCCTGGCGGACGACGGCCGGCGGGTCCTGGCCGGCGAGTCGGTGCGGCAGATGGTCACCGACCAGCTGACCCCGGACCAGCGCGCGGCGAGCGGACTGTTCACGGAGGGCCAGGGCTGGGGGTTCGGCGGCTCGGTGGACGTCGAGATCACGGCCCCCTGGAACGTGCTGGGCCGCTACGGCTGGATCGGCGGCACCGGCACCACCGCCCACGTCATCCCGTCCACGGGGACGGTCGCCGTCCTGCTCACCCAGGTGGAGCTGGCCGGACCGGTCGCGCCCCAGGTGATGCGGGACTTCTGGACGTACGCGGCCGGGTTCTGACCCGGTCCCGGCCGGTCGGCCGCGTACGCCCCCGCCCTCAACCGACCGGCTGCGTCAGGTCGTAGAAGGTGGCGCTGCCGACGGTGACCTCGGTGAAGTTCTCCGTCACCCAGGAGGAGATCTGGGACGAGGTCCCGTTGCCGCCGCCTCCGATGCCTCCGCCGCCCATGCCTCCGCCACCCATGCCGGCGCCGCCCTCCATACCGCCGCCGCCCATACCGCCGCCGCCGATTCCGCCCGACACGAAGTAGTGGATCTTCCCTTCCGCCACGTACTTCTTGAACTGGGCGAGGGTCGGGGACGGGTCGCTGCCGTTGAACCCGCCGATGGCCATCACCGGGTCGCCGGTGGCGAGCTGGTAGCTGGCCGCGTTCTGCGCGCCGACGGCCGCGGCGGTCCAGGTGTAGGCGTCCGCGTCCATCTCCAGGAGCGCCTTCGCCTCGGTGGAGACGGACGCGCCGTTGAGCAGCCCGCCCATACCGCCGCCTCCGCCGCCACCCCTCATACCCTCGCCGAAGCCGGTGCCGGTGCCGGTGCCGGTGCCGGTGCCGGTGGGTGCGGTAGGCATTCCCCCGGGCGCGTTACCCGGCTGACCGCCCTGGGCCTGCCCCTGCCCCTGCCCCGGGAACTGCCCCTGCCCGCCAGGCGGCTGCATCCCCGCCCGCTGCCCGCGCCCGCCATCGCCACCGGGACCGCCCCGGCCACCGCCCCCCGGACCGCCCATACCGCCCCCGCCCGACGGCCCGGCGGTCACGATCGACCCCTGGTGGCCCGAGTTCAGGGTGCTGAGCGTGTACGCCGTCGGGCCCGCCAGCGACGCCGCGCAGCTCAGCCCCACCACCGCGAGGGCCAGCCCCCGCCCGCCGACCCGCCCCACGACCAGCAGTCCGGCCGCCCCCACCAGCCCGCCCACGAGCACCGCCCACCGCAGCCACGGCAGGTACTCCGGGGTCCGGCCGAGCAGCACGAACGCCCAGATCACCGTCGTGACAACAGCCCCCGCGAGCACCCCCCTCGGCCACCAGGCCGCCCGCTCCTCCCAGAGCACCACGGCCCCCATGGCGACCAGCGCGGCCACATACGGGGCGAGGGCCACCGTGTAGTACTGGTGGAAGATCCCCGCCATGAAGCTGAACACCGCAGCCGTCATGACCAGCGCCCCGCCCCACGCCAGGAACGCGGCCCGGGCGGAGTCGGTCCGGCCCGCCTTCCGGGTCAGCCAGAGACCGGCCAGCAACAGGATCAGCGCGGCGGGCAGCAGCCAGGCGATCTGGCCGCCGACCTCGGAGTTGAACATCCGCCCGATCCCGGTCTCACCCCAGCCACCGCCCCCACGGCCGCCACCGCCACCGCCACCACCGACGCTCCCGGTCTCCTCCCCGTTGAGCCGGCCGAGCCCGTTGTAGCCGAAGGTCAGCTCCAGGAACGAGTTGTTCTGCGAGCCGCCGACGTACGGCCGCGACGACGCGGGCATCAGCTCCACGATCGCCACCCACCAGCCCCCGGCGACGGCCATCGTCAGTGCGGAGAGGGCGAGTTGGCCGAGCCGCTTCCGTACGGAAACCGGTGCGCACACCGCGTACAGCACGGCCAGCGGCGGCAGGATCAGGAACGCCTGGAGGGTCTTCGTCAGGAACGCGAACCCGACCGCGACCCCCGCCCACAGCAGCCACGTCGTCCGCCCCTGCTCCAGCGCCCGCAGCACGCACCACACGGTGACGGTCATCAGCAGGGCGAGCAGCGCGTCCGGGTTGTTGAAGCGGAACATCAGCGCGGCGACCGGCGTCAGCGCGAACACGGCGACCGCGATCAGCCCGGCGACCGGCCCGAAGCGACGGCGTACGGCGGTGTTGAGCACGGCCGCCGTGGCCACGCCCATCAGGACCTGCGGGGCCAGGATCGCCCAGGAGTTGAGCCCGAAGAGCCGTACCGACAGGGCCATCGGCCAGAGCGCGGCCGGGGGCTTGTCGACGGTGATGGCGTTGGCGGAGTCCAGCGAGCCGAAGAAGAGCGCCTTCCAGCTCTGGCTGCCCGCCTGGACGGCGGCGGAGTAGAAGGAGTTGGCGTAACCGGAGGCGCTGAGGTTGTAGAGGTACGCGAGCCCGACGGCCAGGAGGAGCCCGTACAGCGCGGGGCGTGCCCAGCGGGGGCCGGGCACCGGGCCGGGCGTCGGGCCGGGCGTCGGGCCGGGCGGGGCCGGCATCGCCGGGGCGAGGGTCGTGGTCATCGGAGGTCCTCGGGTTCGGAGCAGGTGGGGGCGTGGGAATGGGCGTGGGTGCGGGCCGGGAAGACCCAGGCGCGCAGGAGCAGGAAGCGCAGCACGGTGGCGGCGAGGTTGGCGGTGATCAGCACGGCCAACTCGGCACTGTGGGACGGCGATCCGGAGGCCACCCCCAGGGCCGCGAGCGAACCGCTGGTCAGAGCGAGGCCGATCGCGAAGACGACGAGGCCCTGGGCCTGATGGCGTACGGCTCCGCTCCGGCCGCGTACGCCGAAGGTGAGCCTCCGGTTGGCGGCGGTGTTGGCGACGGCGGAGACGAGGAGCGCGCCGCCGTTGGCGAGCTGCGGGCCGACGCCGAGCCGGAAGAGGGAGTAGAGGGCCAGGTAGAAGAGAGTGGAGAGCACGCCCACGACACAGAACCCGACCAACTGCCGGGCCAGTCCGCGCGATACCCCGGTCAGCGCCCGGTCGCGCGGGTCGTCGCCGAAGGGCCGGGCCAGCCGGCCCAGCGGCAGGGCGCCCACGGCGAGCGCACGCCCCACCCGCCACACCCCTTTCAGGTCCTCGGTGGCCGTCCGCACGATGTGGACGGTCGAGTCGGGGTCGTCGATCCAGTCGACGGGCACCTCGTGGATGCGCAGCCCGGCCCGTTCGGCGAGGACCAGCAGCTCGGTGTCGAAGAACCAGCCGCTGTCCTCCACCAGCGGCAGCAGCCGATCGGCCACCTCGCTCCGGATCGCCTTGAACCCGCATTGGGCGTCGCTGAATCCGGCGGCGAGGGAGGAGCGCAGGATGAGGTTGTAGGCGCGCGAGATGAACTCCCGCTTCGGCCCGCGCACCACCCGCGCACTCCGGGCGAGCCGCGAGCCGATGGCCAGGTCGGAGTGGCCGGAGATCAGCGGGGCGACCAGGGGGAGGAGGGCGTTCAGGTCGGTGGAGAGGTCGACGTCCATGTAGGCGAGGACGGGCGCGTCGGAGTCGGTCCAGACCGTACGGAGCGCCCGCCCGCGCCCCTTCTCCTCCAGCCGTACGTACCGCACCCCGCGCAGCTCCGCCGCGAGCCGGGCCGCGACGGCGGGCGTGGCGTCGGTGCTGGCGTTGTCGGCGACGGTGATGCGGAAGGCGTACGGGAAGGTGCGCGAGAGGTGGTCGTGGAGGCGCAGGACGCAGGGCCGGAGGTCCTTCTCCTCGTTGTATACGGGGACGACGACGTCGAGGACGGGGACGGCGGAGGGGGCGGCGGGGAGGTGTTCCCGGACAGGCAGATGGCCTGTGTCCCCTCCTGTCCCGCTTCCGCGGCCGTTGGCGACGGGGCCGCTCCGGAGGCTGTCGGTGGTGGTCATGGCACCGAGATTCGCCAACCGCGCTGTCACACCGGTGTGGTGAGCCTGTCCCTGCCCTGTGAACCCTGGTGTGCGGACGTTTCGGCGGGCAGCTCGACCGCGAACACCGTGCGGCCGGGCGTCGAGTCGACCCGTACGCGGCCGCCGTGCGCGGAGACGACGGCCTGCACGATGGCGAGACCGAGGCCGGTGGAGCCGGTGGCCGTCCTCTCGTCGGCGGCCCCGCGCGAACGGGAGGCGTCACCGCGCGCGAACCGCTCGAAGACGTGCGGCAGCAGCTCGGCGGGGATGCCCGGTCCGTCGTCCCGCACCTCCAGCGTGACCGGCTGATCGGCACGTACGGACGGCTGGACGGACGGCTGGACGGACGGCTGGACGGACGGCCGTACGGAGACCGTCACCGTGGTCCCCGGCGGGGTGTGGGTACGGGCGTTGGCCAGCAGGTTGACGAGCACCTGCTGGAGCCGGGCAGGGTCGGCGCGTACGGTCACGGGTCCGCCGGGCAGCTCCAGCCGCCAGCGGTGGTGAGCGTCCTGGCCCTCCCCGCCCTGGTCGGCGGCCCGGGCATCGCTGACCGCGTCCACGACCAACGGCAGCAGATCGGTGCTCTCGTACGAGAGCGGGCGTCCGGCATCCAGCCGGGCCAGCAGCAGCAGATCCTCCACCAGCCCCGTCATCCGGTCCGCCTCCGACTCGATCCGCCCGAGCGCGTGCCGGATGACGGGGTCGGACCCGGACGCCGACGTATCACGCCCCGTCGCCCGCCGGGTCAGCTCGGCGTAGCCGCGGATCGAGGCCAGCGGGGTGCGCAGCTCATGGCTGGCGTCGGCGACGAACTGCCGCACCCGGGTCTCGCTCTCCTGCCGGACCACCAGCGCGGAACCAACGTGCCCCAGCATCCGGTTGAGCGCCGCACCGACCTGCCCGACCTCGGTACGGGGATCGGCCTCGGCGTCCGGGACGCGTTCGAGGAGCGCCACCTCACCGCTGTGCAGGGGGAGTTCGGCGACCCGGGTGGCGGTGGCGGCGACCCGGCGCAGCGGGCGCAGGGCGACGCCGACGAGGACGGTGCCCGCGAGGGAGGCGGCGATGAGCCCGGCGGCGGTGACGCAGACCTCGACGACGATCAGGGTGGTGAGCGCGCCGCTCACCTCGGCGGTGGGGATCCCGACGAGGACGGTGCGGCCCTCGGTGGTGGTGGCGGCCTCGACGCGGTAGCCGCCGAGGCCGGGCAGCTCGACGCTCCGGGCGTCGGCGCCTACCGCCGGGGCCGCCGCCTCCAGCGCCTGCTGCTGGGCCTCCGTCAACGGCTTCGCGCTCTCCTGGGAGCGCAGCCCGCTGTCCTCGACCACCTTCGACGTGGTGATGTCCCCGCTGTCGTCGACGAGGGCTCCGAACGTGCCGAGCGGCTGCCCGCCCCCGCCGACGAAGCCGAGCGGACCGGCGTCCCGCAGGGCCTCGGGCAGCGGCCCGGGGCCGGGCGGCCGCTCCGCGCGTACGGCGATGGAGCGGAGCTGGTCGTCGAGCTTGCCGTACATGTAGCTGTGGAAGGCGATGGCGGTGACGGAGCCGATGACGGCCGCGACGACGGCGATCAGGGACACGGCGGACACGACGAGCCGGGTCCGCAGGGTCCACGGCCGCCGCAGCCCTTCCACAGCCACGCGCCTACTCACCCGCCTACTCACCGGACTATTCACCGGGCTACTCACACGGCTATTCACCTGGCTTGATCAGATACCCCGCCCCACGCCGGGTGTGGATCATCGGCGTCCGTCCGGCGTCGATCTTCTTGCGGAGGTAGGAGATGTAGAGCTCGACGACGTTGGCCTGGCCGCCGAAGTCGTAGTTCCAGACCCGGTCGAGGATCTGCGCCTTGCTGAGCACCCGGCGCGGGTTGCGCATCAGGAACCGCAGCAGCTCGAACTCCGTGGCGGTCAGGTGGATCGCGTCCCCGCCCCGGCTCACCTCGTGGCTGTCCTCGTCCAGCACCAGGTCCCCGACGGTGAGCGTCGACTGGCTCCGCTCGGCCGCGAGCGCCGTACCGGAGCGGCGGATCAGCCCGCGCAGCCGGGCCACGACCTCCTCCAGGCTGAACGGCTTGGTCACATAGTCGTCGCCACCCGCCGTGAGCCCGGCGATCCGGTCCTCCACGGCGTCCCGGGCGGTGAGGAAGAGGACGGGCACGTCGCAGAGGTCGCGCCGGAGCCGGCCCAGCACGGCGAGCCCGTCCATGTCCGGGAGCATCACATCCAGGACCACCGCGTCCGGGCGGAAGTCCCGGGCCGCACGCACGGCCCCGGCCCCGTCGGCGGCGCTGCGCACCTCCCAGCCCTCGTACCGCAAGGCCATCGAGAGCAGCTCGGCGAGCGGAGCCTCGTCGTCCACGACCAGGACGCGCACGGGCGTACGGTCCGGCCTGAGCAGTTCGGTACGCCCCTGGGGCGCGGTCGTCGTCGTCATGGGCACCAGCCTGTGAGGCGCCCGTGAGAGAAGCCTGACCCGTTTCTGTGAATTGCCTGAGAAAGCGGGCGGCTTCCTATACGGGACTCCCGAACAACGCCTCCGCGTTCCGGTAGCAGACGGCCCGCAGCCACTCCTCCCCGAGCCCCAGCCGCTCCAGGGCCTCCAGCTGGTGGACGTACGGATACGGAATATTGGGGAAGTCCGTCCCGAGCAGGATCCGGTCCCCGAGATCGGCGAGCCGCCCCCTCTGGCCCGCCGGGAACGGGGTGAACCCCTCGCTGAAGTCGGTGAACGCCATCGTCGTATCGAGCCGCACCTCCGGGTACGCGGCCGCCAGCGCCAGGAACTCCGCGTACTCCGGCATCCCCATGTGCGCCACGATCAGCCGCAGCCGGGGATGGCGTGCGAGGAGCCGCCCGATCGGCTCGGGCCCGGTGAACCTCCCCGGCGCCGGCCCGGACCCGCAGTGCATGACCACCGGCACCCCGGCTTCCGCAAGGAGCCCCCAAGCCCCTTCCAGCAACGGGTCGTTGGCGTCATAGTCCCCGACCTGGAGGTGCGACTTGAGGACCCGAGCCCCGTTCTCGACGGCCTCCTTCACGTACAACTCCACGCCCTCCTCCGGGAAGAGGGTCGCGGTGTGCAGGCAGTCGGGCACCCGGTCGGCGAAGCCGACGGCCCAGTCGTTGAGCCAGCGTGCCATGCCGGGCTTGTGCGGGTAGAGCATGGAGGTGAAGCGAAGCACTCCGAACGACCTTATAAGAGCCATCCGTTGCTCCTCCTCGTACCGATAGGTGATCGGCCACTCCAGCCCGGTGAGCGGCCCGGCGGAGTCGAAGTAGGCCCACACCTTGCGCAGGACCTGCTCGGGCATGAAGTGGGTGTGGACATCGATGATCCCGGGCAGCCCGAGCCGCTCCCAGAACCGCACGACGTCAAGGCTGTCGTCTTCCACACCCAACTCCTTACAGGCCCTCGTCGGACAAGGTCAGAACAACCCACCCTGCACGCCGCCGCCCGCGATGTCGATGAGGGGGACACGTACATCGTTCGCCGCGGCCGGGTCAACGGCGGCGAGCTCCCACCCGGTGATGAGCCGCGTGTCCAGCACCACCACGCCACCACGCCCGCCCTCGCCCCCACTCACCGCCAGATGAAGATCAGGCCCGGCGGCAGCCACCAACTCCCCCGCCACCAAGCCCCCTTCGACCAGCTCACGCACCGACCGCGTGGCGCGGGGAGCACGGTCCAGCCCGAAGATCCCGCCGTGATCGACCACGTCGAGAGGAAGCCGCTCCAACGACTCGGGCCACCCGCGCCCCTCCAGCTCCGCGGCCCGCCCGTACAACTCCACCACCTCACCGAACCGCTCCCGCTCACCCGGCAGTCGGCCACGCACGGCCCGCTTGCGGGCGTACGGAATCCGGTCCGGCACCCCGAGGGCGGCCCGCAGCACCTCCTCGGTCCGCCGGGCGGCCATCAGGGGCCCGCGCCCCAGCCAGCTGAAGACCACGGCCCCCTGCTCCCGGAGCCGCGCGGCGCCCCGCTCCTCCCGGGTGATCCCCACCTTGACCAGGCCGGGCCCGAACCAGGCGAGATAGACGCGGTACGTCCGCGGGTCGTCCAGCAACGTATCGGCGGCCACCGAGTGGGCCCGGTCCAGCCGCGCACACTCCGGGCACCGGGCCCCGGTACTGCGCACGGACACCACGGCCCCCAGCGGGCACACGTTCCCCCGGGCCCCCACACAGTGCCGCTCCCCCACCGCGCGGAACCCGAGCCCGACCCCGTACGCAAGGGTGCTCACCCGCCGCTCGGCGCCCTTGCTCCACCCCAGCCGGGGCACATCCCCCGGCCACGCGACCCCGGTACACCGCCACCCGAAGGCCACCCGAACTCCGCTCTCTCCACCACGCCCCGGGCAACCCCGACGACGCCCCTCACGCCTCAGCGAAGGCTAACGGGCCCCGTGAGCGAACCCCTCCGCACCACCGACGGGGCGCCCCCCACCACCCTCGGCACCGACACCCTCGATACGGGCACCCTCAGTACCGACACCCTCCGTGCCGACACCCTCGATCCGCTGCCGCATCGCGGCCATCCGGCGGACGAAGCGCCGGTTGAACCAGACCATCCACCCCAGGAACGCGGCACCGAACGCGAGCCCCCACAGACCGGCCCCCACGTTCCCGGCGGCGAACCAGAACACAGGGATCCCGAAGAAGATCAACGCCAGCAACGGGAAGGCCCACCACCGGTTGCGCCGCAGCTTCTCCTCCCGGCGCCGGATGAGCCGGATCATGGCAGCCTGTTCGGCCGGGTCATCGGGCAGCTCGCCGTTCTTCGCGATACGCCGCTCCAGCTCCGGCACACGCGCGGCATCGGTCCCCACCGCCCGGGCGTCACGGCGTCGGCGCCGCATCACGAACCACGTCATCAACCCGGCGTAGACGAGCCCGCCGACCAGGATGCCGGGCCACCCCGACCACCCGTCGAAGGCCAGCCGGATGCCGACCCACACCACCAGCACCAGCAGCCCCACCACCCACCACCGGTCCTGCCACCGCTGCCCCTGGCCGTGCTCCTGCGACCCCATCGGTAACCTCCGAGCCGGGCGCGCCCATCACGCCCCGTGCCCTTCCGGCTACCCCGGCACCGGACCCTGATGCGGCGGGCGCGGCGGCTCAAGGGATGTACGGCTCGCAGGCGGCCCCGTCACCGTCCCGGTCGAGATGGTCCCCATATGCGGGGTCACCCGTGTACAGGGGCGCGTCCCCGGCCTCCTCCGCCGCATCACAGTTCTCGTACGACGGGGACGGCGAGGCCCCCGGCTCGTCGCTCGGCGTGGTCCCGTCCACCTCCGGCCCCTCGACCTCCCGCACCTCGGCCGACGTGATCACCCCTGAACGAACGGTGTACGTCCCCTCGAAGACCTTCAGGCTGCCGTCGCTCTGGAGCGCCTCCAGCTCCGCCCGGACCGTGTCCCCTGCCACGCCGAGGATCCGGACGGTGTCATGCTCCGTCCCGGCGAGGCCGTCGACGAAGTCCTCGTAGTCGCCGGCGAGGTTCTTACCGCCCAGCTCCCAAGCCGCCCGGTAGTCCCGGGCGTTGATGGCGTCGAAGTAGGCGACCACGGTCGCCTCCGCGCCCAGGGCACTCGACGTGGACGGCGCCGGAGGCGGTGCGCTCCTCTCCGGGGAGGGCGCCCTCTTCTCCGGGGAGGCGGTGACGGTACTGGTCACCGTGGCGGTCACCTCGGCCGGGGCCGAGGAGGTGGAGGAAGGCGCGGCCACGGAGGTCGAGGCGGCCCCTCCGTCGGCCCCACCACCACCGGCACACGCCCCGGCCCCGACGATCCCGACGGCTCCCACGACCACAGCGCATCCCGCGCTCCGCAAACCCGACCGAAGAAGCCCGTTCACGCCCATCACCTCACCGAGGAACCCCGAGAGGAGCCCCGTGAAAAGCCCTGACCCTTCGAGCTTCCTCCCGGCCGGACGCCTCCGCCCCTCGATCTTGGTCGGAGGACCTCACACGCGGCCGGGGGCGCCCCGCCCACCCCGCCGGGCCGCGTAACGCCTGCGCAACTGGACGACGCCCCCCACCGCCATCGAGATCAGCATGAGCACCAGACCGGCGTCACGCGCCGGACCCAGCGGCCAGTCCTCCTCACTCCCGGACAGGGAGTACCCGCCGAGGGACGCGACCGAGCACCCCATCAGCATCCAGCCGACGGACCCGCACCGCACCACCCACAACGGGCCGGCCGACACCGGCGCCGAACTCTTCCTGCGCCACGACTGCCCGCCGACGACGGCGACCAGCAACCCTCCCGTCACAAGAAGCACCCCGTGCACCGCATCCATCACCGGGTTGGTGCCCTCTCCACTCCATTCCACTCCATCCTCGTCAGAACAGCCGGGCCTCGTCCGCGACGGGTGCCGCGTCAGTGATCGGCCTGAGCATCGCCTGCGCAGGGCCGGCCGCCTCTTCCGACGGCTGCCCGGACGGCGCCCCGGACGACTCCTCGATGGTCAGCCGGTATTCCGCGCCGACCGAAAGACCGGTCGACCGACCACTGAACTTCAGGATGTGCTGCCCCGGCCCCGGCGCGGGCAATCGGACCCACAGGCCGCACCCCGTGGTGGTGAAGCGCCCCGCTTCTCCCGTGACCGCATTCCCCTCCAGCCCCTGCAGGGTGATCGACTCGCCTGCGTAGACCTCCGGTTCGACCGGCGTACCGTCCAGGAGCGCGGTGCCCTCCGCATCACGCAGGAAAGCCAGGCAGTCCTGCGCGCTCCCGAACAGGTTCACGAGCGGGAACACGATCGGCCGCCCTTCCGGAACCGTGCACGCGCGCTCGACCTCACCACCGAAGGTACCCGCCAGGAACCAGACGTCCTCCGGCTGATTCCGGTCGCAGACGCTTCCGTCCTCGTCGGCGACGGGGTTGGTCTCCTCCGGCTCGGACGCCGCCCACGTCCACCACTTGCCCTGCAACTCGGCCGAGGCGGAAACCGGTTCCCCCGCCGTCGTCATGGCCGGGCCGCAGCCCGCCGCCGAAACCACCGCCAGGGCGGCAAGCCCGGCCATTGCCCACGTGGATCTCATACGTCCCCCTGACTCAACGCGCGGCTGCCAGAACCCCCCGGCGCAGCGCGACACCACTGGCGCGCACCCTACCGAGAGGGCCGCGGGCCCGACTTCCTCGGCAAGGCCCCGCATGCCCAAGGCTTCGCACACCCGCGAGCGTAGGATCCGGACCATGGCTCTGACGAGGACCCACATGGACCGGTTCGAGGCCTTCATGCCCCGCCTGGAGGCCATCGCCTACCGTCTGCTCGGCTCGGCGAGCGATGCCGAGGACGCCGTGCAGGACACGTTCCTGCGGTGGCAGGCCGCCGACATCGACCGCATCGAGGTCCCCGAGGCCTGGCTGACGAAGGTCCTCACCAACGTCTGCCTCAACCAGCTCACCTCGGCCCGCGCCCGGCGTGAGTCGTACGTCGGCCAGTGGCTGCCCGAGCCGCTGCTCGCCGGGGACCCGATGCTCGGCCCCGCCGAAACCGCCGAGCAGCGCGAGTCGGTCTCGTACGCCGTCCTCACCCTCATGGAGCGCCTGACGCCCAACGAGCGGGTGGTGTACGTGCTGCGGGAGGCGTTCGACTACCCGCACCGGAAGATCGCGGAGATCCTCGACATCACCGAGGCCTCCTGCCAGCAGATCTTCCACCGCGCCAAGAAGCACGTGGCGGAGGGCAGGGCCCGCACCGAGATCGACGAGGCAGCAGCCAGGCGGATCGTCGAGGAGTTCCTCACGGCCGCCACCAGCGGCCGGACCGAGCCGCTCGTCCAGCTCCTCACCGCGGACGTCGTCGCGATCGGCGACGGCGGCGGGAAGGTGCCGGCGCGCACCAAGCCGTTCCAGGGGGCCGTCGCGGTCGCGAAGTTCATGCGGGGCCTGTTCAAGCCCGGCAAGGCCAAGCGCGATCTGGTCGGCGGCTCCCCGGAGGTCCACCTCACGACCGCCAACGGCGCCCCGGCCGTCGTGGTCGTTCTCGACGGCCGGGTCATCGGCGTCCTGTGCGTGGAGATCACGGCGGAGGGCATCGCCGCGTTCCGCAGCCAGGCCAACCCCGACAAGCTCGAACGCGCGACGAGGCAGTGGGCGGCCACGGACCACGGGGAGCCCCTGCTCCACGTCTTCTGACAACCCCGTGACGCAGGTCACACCTCTCACCTGTCAGGAAAGAGCGGGCTGCCCGGTTCAAGGGACGAAACCGCGCGAGACAGGAGTCGGGACATGCAGGTCAGGCAGCTCACGCAGCACCGCATCATCGTCATCGGAGCCGGATACGCCGGAGCGATCGCCGCCGGCCGCCTCGCCAGGCGGCTGCGCCGCGAGGACGTCGCCATCACCCTCGTCAACCCCGAGCCCGACTTCGTGGAGCGGGTCAGGATGCACCAGCTCGCGGTCGGCCAGGAGCTGAGGCCCCGCCCGTTCGCCGAGATGTTCGCGGGTACGGGGGTGCAGCTGAGGCTCGCGAGGGTGACGGCCGTGGACGTGGACCGCAAGACGGTCACGGTCACCGCCACCGACGCCACAGCCGGGGAGGAACTCACCTACGACACCCTCGTGTACGCCCTGGGCAGCGCCTGGAACACCCACGACGTCCCCGGCACCGCCGAACACGCCCACGACATCGCCGGCCGCCCCGGGGCCCTCCGGCTCCGCGAGCGCCTGGCCGGCCTGGCCGCCGGGCAGCCCGTGGTCGTCGTGGGCGGCGGACTCACCGGCCTGGAGGCCGCGACCGAGATCGCCGAGGCCCGCCCGGACCTCGACGTGGCCCTCGCCGCCCGCGGCGGGCTCGGCGACTGGCTCTCCCCCAAGGGCCGCCACCACCTCCGCGAGGTCTGCGACAGGCTCGGCATCACGGTCCACGAACACACGACCGTCACCGCCGTATCAGCGGACCACGTCACCACCACTGCGGGCGACATCCCGGCATCGGTCACGATCTGGACGACCGGCTTCGCGGTCCACCCGATCGCGCAGGCAACCGCGCTGAAGACCGACACCACGGGCCGGATCGAGGTCGACGGCACCATGCGCTCGCTCTCCCACCCGGACGTGTACGCCATCGGCGACGCGGCCCTGGTGATGGGCCCGAACGACAAGCCGCTGCGCATGTCGTGCGCCTCGGGCGTCCCCACCGCCTGGCAGGCCGCAGACTCCATCGCCTCCCGCCTGACCGGCACGAAGCCCACGACCGTCCCGCTGCGCTACTTCAACCAGTGCATCTCGCTGGGCCGCAAGGACGGCCTGATCCAGTACGTCACCGCCGACGACCAGTCCCGCCCGGCCGCCCTCACCGGCAAGACCGCCGCCCTCTACAAGGAACTGGTCTGCAAGGGCGCGGCCTGGGGCGTAGCCAACCCGACCCTGGGGCTGCCGACCCGGCGGCGCGGCGTCATCACACAGAAGCCGGCGGAAGCGGTCGCCCGAGCGGCTTGAGGTTCGGGCGGGCAACGCGAGAGACCCCCGGGATTTCTCCTGGGGGCCTCTCGCCTGATGTGCACTCGGCAGGATTCGAACCTGCAACCTTCTGATCCGTAGCTCTAGCCGGACCGGCGCCGTCGCACCTGTCGGTATACGTCGATGCTCGCGACCAAGAACATGGCCCCGGCGGCAAGCGCCCACACCGCGGAACTTCCCGAGCTGTACAACCGCACTCCCTGAACCAGGAGATAGACCGAGGTGATCAAACCTATGTAAGGCATTGCCTTGTCCAACAGACCGCCGTCCTCCAGCGGATTCTTCATGCTCGCCCCCTCAGAAGACCGGCAATGTACCGCGCGGGTGGTGTTCAGCCTCAGTGCCCCGAGGTCTCGCGCAGCCCCCACCCGTTGACGGCGGCACCCGCATGGTGCCGAGCCATGAGGTCTGGCCTCACCCTTGTCAGGGCGGCCATAGGGAGCTGCGGACGTCGGCCGACCCGCTCCCGGACCCGACTGACCGTCCGGTGAGTTTCGATGCCGACCGCTTGTGGCTGCCCGTGAGCCGGGCCAGCTCACCCGCAATGCTGTGCAGGCCGTCCCGCAGAGGATCCGGACGCTGCTCCTTGAGGAGGTCGACGAGGTAGCGGAGCTGACCGACGACCGCCGGTTGCAAGGTCTCACCGTCGTGCTCGTCGTCGCGGCGCCAGTAGTCCGCGATCGACGAATGCAGCGCGTCCAGCGTCGACGCGTTGAGATCCCGCTCGGCCGCCAGGGCGAGGACGCTGTCGACGTCCGCCCCTGAAACGCAAGAGGCCCCAGATCTCTCCGGGGCCTCTCACCTGATGTGCACTCGGCAGGATTCGAACCTGCAACCTTCTGATCCGTAGCTCTACGTGAAACGGTTGCTGGTGGTCATATCGGCCGCGGTACGGCCGTGCGGAGGCTCGGTTGGGCAGGGCCGGTCGTTGTGGTTGCTGTATTTCGCTGCTGTACGGCAGACCCTTCACTACCCTTCAAGTGTGCCTACAACGTCTGATGATGTGCAGCGACTGCTAGCCGAACCTGAGGGTCAGCATCTGGAGTTCAAGATCGGTAATGCCGAGCCGCGAGTGATCGCTCAGAACATCACTGCCTTCGCCAACTCGGGTGGCGGCACGATCGTCTTCGGTGTCAGGGAGGACAAGCCGGCGCCAGACCGCCTCATGGGCATTGATGAAGCCCGGTTTGCCCACGCGATGCGTCGAGCCATGCAGATGGTTACCCCAGCCCCCAGCGTCACGACCGAGGTCGTCAACGTCGACGGTAAGTCTTTCGGCGTGGTCAAGGTGGAGGCGCTGCCTGGCAGCCTCGTCCAGGCGGCGGGGCAGTCGTTCTTTCGCGAAGGTGAGCGCAACTCGCGAGCTACTACCGAGCGGATCATGCGAAGCCTGCCTGTGCAACCTAAAGACCCCGAGGTGCTGAAGGAGGTGCAAGGGCTAGCAGCGGCGCTTGCATCGCAAACAAGCGTTATCCAGGAACTTCGGGAGGCGCAGAGCTGGAAAGCACAGATCCCGCTGATTATCATTAATGGCGTAATTGGTGCCATTTTGGGCGTTCTTGTGACAATGCTCCTTACCTGACCCGATAAGGCCAGTGACGAGTTGGGCGACTGGCGCGGGGCACCACCCATCATTTGAGGGTGGAGCCCCGCGCGGTACACATTCGAGCCCCATCCTTATCAGGTCGGTTGGGCTTCCGGACGCCCCCCTGATCGGCAGCTGAGATTGCCAGGTGGGCGAGCCACTTGTGTTCGTTGACGCCCGCCCCAAGTCGCTGGCGTTGGTGTCAGGCGGTGATGTCAGCCCGTCGCGCCCGCCGACAAAGTGCTAGCGCACTCTGAACGCCTTGGATTGGCTGCGACCGAGGTCACATCTTGGGCACTTCCTTCGAAAGCGTCTCACCGTGTCCTAGCTTGATCACCACGGTCACCTCGGAAGCCTCCGCCTCGATAGGTGAGGCGTCAATGGTCCAGTAGAGCTGGGAATGGCCCCCGATCCTGCACGGTAGGGCCGGGCCTGCTTCGTCATCAGCGCCCAGGCGAGCGTGGTTGCCATTCAACATGGTGCGTTCTGAGTAGATCCAGATGGACGCAACTTCGGTGTCTTCTCTTCCAGTGTTGCTGAGCGACACACAGACAGCTCGTGCACGTCCTTCAGGACGAGCAAGGTGGTCCGTAAAGACGGCATGTAGGGCAACATTTGGTCTCGCTCGCTGCGACTCACGCTTAGCGAGGCGGGTCTGAGACAGGCTGATCATTACAGCAGCGACCGCGACCACCAGGCTGGCAATAGACAGGATCAGGGACGTCATGCCAGGCATCCTGGCAGGTGCGAGGGGCCTGTTGGGAGACAAGGAACAAGTTGGATTCCTCCCCTCCAGCCCACCACTCACCGCGGCTCCCATCCCGTCCGCCTTCGACCCACACACCGTGGAGCGGTCGTGGTTCAGGGCGTCAAGGTGGAGCGCGCCACTGTACGAACGACCTTGACGCCCTGGGCCGCGACTGCTCGGCTCTGCCTGGGTCGAAGGTGGTCGGGATGGGAGCCCCACGACGCTCGCCCCGCTCCGGCCGGCACTCGCGAACGGTGCCCCGTCCATCCCGGAGTCTGAGCGCCCCCGCCGGAGGCATCCTCTTGAAGCCGCGGGCTTGGTTCTCGTCTCATGCCCCACGGGCCTATCCACTGCGGGCGCGCGTCGGCGGCGGCAGCGCCGAGCGGGCCGAAGGCAGGAGCGCGGGCGCAGCCAGAGCCGGGAAGCGCGCCCGGCGGAGCGGAGCGCAGCCGGGTGCCTTGATGAGGTAGAGAAACCTGTAACAACTCAGGGTCGCGCGTCTGCCCGGTCGGCAAGCTCCCTCAGTTCCGGGGGTGCTGTGCGCCCGGCGAAAAGGAGGAGTTCCCGGATTGTGTCCCTGGCGGCGACGTGGGTGTGGATCAGGTCAGGGGACAGTTCCTCGGCAGCCAGCAACGATCCCATGGCTTCACCGACTTGGCGTCGCTGCGCATAGGCTCGACCAAGGTCCATGCTGAGTCGGGCTCGGCGCTCCAGGGAGAGGGCGGATGTATCCAGCTCGGTGCCGACTTCAATAGCTTCGCCGGCATCTCCCAGCTCGACTGCGATCGAGACGGCTTGGATCTCGACGTTGGTCGGACCGAACTCCAAGTTGAAGTCGTTTCGGTCCTCCCCCAGCCTCCCTGCGACCTCCCGCGCTCTCTTCATCTCCTGTCGCGCCCGAGGCCGGTCGCCCGCTCGCGCATGGATGAGCGCTAGCGCCAAGTGCAGCGCACCAATTACTGACAGTGCTTCGGGGTCGACTGCGGCTCGTTCGTAGTGCCGCTCCAGGGCGTTCAGGGCTGTGGTCGCGGAGTGCTCAGCCTGATCGAGGTGCTTAAGACGCACGAAGGCTTGAGACAGACGAAAGACGCTGGCGAAGACATCCAGAGTGTTACCTGACTGCTCTGCGGCCCGAATGGCACGATCAGCCGCCACCCACGCGGCATCTGCCTCGTCCTGCCGTACGAAGGCTGAGGCAAGAGCTTGGTAGGTCCGGCTGAGCAGACCCCAGAGCCTTCCCTGCTCATTGGGCGGAGCCGTTCGCGCCGCGCGCTCAATTCGGGGCACCAGTGGCCCTAGCAAGGAGCTCAGCTCCGCGAACTCGTTGGCGTGGGTCAACTCCCACACCCGATCTACCGCACGTTGGATTTCCTCCACGTTGGCGGGGCTAGGTTCGGTCGTATCGAGAATGACCTCTGGGACAGCGTGCCCCGAGATGACCAGTCTGGCTTGGTCCAGATCGTTGGGAAGCTCAACGGTTGGTTCTTCCGCTGGCTCCTGCGCCGGTGCGTCGGCCCGCAACTCCTGGACCGAGACACCAAGGCCGTCCGCCAGCAGGCGCAGTACGTCCAAGCGATTGACGGGCTGGATGCCCCGCTCAACCTGAGAGAGCCAACTCGCGGTACGCCCGATCTCGGCTGCCAACTGCTTCTGGGTTAGGCCGCGCTCCTCGCGAAGGCCGGCGACCCGAGCTCCGAAAGCACGACGTTCTTCTGGTGTCACTTCCACACCCCGGCAGCGCCTTGACTCTGCACAAAGGTGACCTCGAAGTCAGCCACGTACTTTCCCCGCTCCGCCAGGAAGTGACGGGTGTGCGCCTGCTGCTCGTGCCGATCGAACGCCGCACGGTCGGCGTACAGCTCGTAGAAGAGTCGGGAGTTGGGCTCATCCGCCACGGTGTGGACGACGTACGAGAGGGTGCCGGGCTCGTGGGCTCGGATGCCTTGCAGCGTCTCCTGCACCAGAGAGTCGAAGGCTTCCGCCGCCTCTGCGTCGCGCAGGTTGAACCGGACGATCAGGCCGAAACCGCTGGTCATGTGGTCCTCCTTAGGGTGTCGCTCCCAGAGTCGCAGAGATACAGCATCACTGCTACTCGCAGAACTTCTTGACTCGCAGTTTTTCTGTGCCTACTCTCATAGAGAAGTTGCGATCCGGCGAACGTCGCTGGACCTGACTCAAGGAGTTCCGCTATGCCGTCCTTCAAGATCGACACTTCGTCCGCTGTCGTGTTCGTGGCGACGCCTCCGACGCCGAAGCTCGTGAGCAAGCAGACGGGCGAGATCGCCATCGACCGTGAGACCGGCGCCCCGCTCGCGACGGTGGGTCTGCTGGTCGCGGACGAGGGGGAGGGGAACCTGTACCAGGTGACCGTGCCGAGCACGGGTGTCCCGGAGGGCTTGGCCCCGGGGACGCTGGTGCACGTGGTCGGGCTCAAGGCCCGGGACTGGGAGAACACGTTCAACGGCCAGACCCGGCACGGCATCAGCTTCCGCGCGGTGGCCATCACGGTGGGTGCCTGACCATGTCGGACCTGTCCACGGTGATCCAGGTTGCGGGGGCCTTATCGGCTGCCGGCGGCCTCGGCTACGCGAAGGCCCGGTCTCCTCGGGTGTTCTGGTCGCTGGTGGGTGCCCCGGTCGCCCGGGTCCGGTTTTCGGTGACGTATCGGGCGACGATGGATGTGTGCGGGCTGACGGTCCAGCCGTCCCGCCTGCGGGCGTTCATGGTCCGCAACGTGGCCCGCCGGCAGGACGTCCAGCCGGTTCCCCCGCAGGTCCGCCGGGTCCGCTACTCCTCGACCGGGATGCGGGCGACCCTTCGTCTCCCCGCCGGTCTGGAGCCCGCAGACGTCGCCGCCGCGTGCGAGCGCCTGCGACACGCCTGGGGTGTCCACTCGGTGCATGTGGTGGAGGTGAAGCCGGGGTTCGTGGAACTGCGCATGACCGGCTACGACGTCCTGCGCCGGGTGAAGATGCCCCGCCGCCTGCCCCGCAAGCTCACCGGCGGCCCGCTGGTCGTCCCGGTCGCCCTGCGGGAGGACGGCACCGCCTTCGTCCGGGACTACCAGAAGATCCCGCACGCCCTGACGGTCGGTGCGAACCAGTCGGGCAAGTCGATGTATCAGCGCAACCTCATCTCCGGTCTCGCGAAGCTCCCGGTCGGCCTGGTCGGGATCGACTGCAAGCGAGGTGTCGAACAGCGCGGCTACGCGCCCCGCCTCTCCGCCCTGGCCATCACCCCCGATGAGGCGGACGGTCTCCTGGAAGCCCTCGTTGGAGAGATGGAGGACCGTTTCGACCTCCTCAGCTCGCATGGTGTCCCGGACATGTGGGACCTTCCCGCGAAGCTGCGGCCGGTGCCGCTGGTGGTCCTGGTCGATGAGGTCGCGGAACTCTTCCTCGTGGCCGCGAAGAAGGACGAGGAGCGGCGGGACCGGATGGTGATGCGGATGATCCGGCTCGCTCAGATGGCCCGCGCGGTCGGGATCTTCCTGGAGGTCTGCGGGCAGCGCTTCGGCTCCGACCTCGGCAAGGGCGCAACCGCCCTGCGCGCTCAGCTCACCGGGCGTGTGGTGCACCGGGTCAACGACAAGCAGACCGCCGAAATGGCCCTCGGGGACATCGCCCCCGAAGCGGTCTTCGCCGCCACCACCATCGCCCCCGACCGCCCCGGCGTCGCCGTGGCCGGGGACTCCTCCGGCGGCTGGTCCCGCATCCGCACCCCCGCCATGACCCCCGCCCAAGCCGTCGCGGTCTGCCACGAGTACGCGCACCTCACCCCGCACCTCACCGCCCTGGCCCCCTACCGGCCCGCCGTTTCGGCCGCGCCGGCCCCGGGCTCGCCGCTCCTCAAGCCCTGCCCGGCAACCAGCTAACTCCCCACCCCGCAAAACCGGTTGGCGTGACCGTCTCGCGTCAGGTCCCTACCCCGCCCGTGCCCGGAACCGGAAGGAACCCCCGCCATGGCCACCCGACGGACCACCACCAAACCCCCGGCCCCCGCTCCCGCCCCGGTCGAACCGGCCCCGTGTCAGCCGTGCGGCGGGACCGGGAACGTCGCGATCACCGTCCGCGTCGGCCGCAAGCGCCGCTCGGTCGGCCAGCAGGACGGCCTCTGCCTCAACTGCCTCGGCGAAGGCACCGACCCCGGCCTCGACGCCTGACCACCCCTCCTCGCCCCGGTGCCCGGCGGCGGACCCGCTCCCCGCCCGGCACCGGCCACCCCTCGAAAGGAGGTAACCCCCTATGTCCCGCATCCGTATCGACGCCGTACTCATCCAGGCCGTCATCGCCGGTGCTCTGTCCTTCGCCCACCTGCATGATCTGGCCGCAGCCGCCGGACAGGACGGCTGGAAAGCCTGGGCCTACCCCGTCAGCGTTGATCTCCTGCTCGTCGCCGCCTGGCGCCGCATGCGTACCACCGCCGACAACCGCGCAGCCTGGGCCTGGTTCGTCATCGCCCTGGCCGCCTCGCTCGGCGCGAACGTCGCCACCGCCGGACTCCTCGACCTCGGCGACGTTCCCGCCTGGCTGCGCATCCTCGTCGCCGGATGGCCCGCCCTCGCCTTCCTCGGCGGCACCCTCCTCGTCCACAGCCCTTCCGCTGTGCCAGAGGCCCCCGAGACCGAGCCCGTACGCGCTGCCGCAGCGCCGGTCGCCCCGGCCCCTGATCCGGTCCCGGACGTGACGGTGGAACGGGCTCCCGAACCGGCACCCGAACTCCCCCCGGCCCAGGCCGCCGAAATCGCTCCGGTGCCCGCCCCGGCTCCCACTCAGCCCACGGCCGTTCCGCCGGCGCTGCTCGACCACGCCCGGAAGCTGGCCGACTCCCACCACGCCACCACCGGCAACCGCATCGACTCCGCCACCCTGCGCGCCCGCCTCGGCGTCCCCGCACCCCTCGCCGACGCCATCACTGCCCAACTTGCGTAATCCGTAAGGAGGTTCATGCCATGCCGCGTCCGAACCGCTTCACGAACGTGCTCCGCATCGGCCCCGTCCAGGTCGGCACCCACTACGACGGCCGGGGCCGCACCAAGCACGTCGCCGCCTGCACCGCCCCCGGCTGCGACTTCTCCGCCGACTACTTCAACCGCGCCGCCGCCGAACTCGCCGCCCGCACCCACCGCTGCAACCCCTGACAGGAGGCACCTGTGTTCACCCCGAAGATTCCGCCCCCGGACACCGCACCCACCCCGGGAACGTCCCTCGTCCCGCCGCTCACCGGCCTCGTGCACCCCCCGGCCTGCACCTGCCACCACACCCCGACCGCCCCGGCCCCGGTTCCTCCGCCTGCCCGGCCGGCCGTTCAGCTCACCCCGGGCTCGCTCCTCGTCGCCGCCGCCGGCGGGACCGCCATGGTCCTGATAATCGGCACGGTCCTGGTCTCGATGCTCCTGGCCACCGCGATCACCGCCGCCTCGGTCGCGATCTGCGCCGTGGTCCTGCGCTCGCTCCTCAACAACCAGAAGGGCAACTGACATGGGCTTCTTCAGCCGCAAGAGCAACGACACCGCGACCAACCCCGCCATGACCGAGCTGGGCCGGGAGTTCGCCATCGCCCGCCGCCACGGCGACCGCAAGACCATGCGCCGCATCGGCCGCGAGTACGACGCCACCGCCACCGGCGAGAAGGACGCCGCCTCGTTCCAGGCCGGTCAGGAGTCCTACGACGCCCTGCCCCCGATCAAGACCCCGCGCCGCAACCGCCGACGCTAACCGGCCCCCGGGGCGGCCTCGGTCGCCAAACTTCCGCCGCCCCGGGCGCCCACCACTTCCAGATCCAACGGACCCGAAAGGGAGATCCCATCATGCCCCAGCACACCCTGCCCCGGCCGATCTGCGCCCACTGCGACGGCTTCCCCACCGTCACCATCACCACCGGCCAGACCACCCCCGACGGACAGCGCCAGACCATCACCGCGAACTGCCCCGCCTGCCGCGGCACCGGCCACACCACCACCCCCGCCGCCCGCGCCCACACCCGGATCGGGACCTGAGCGCCATGGCCGACCTGACTCCCACCCCGGACCGCCCCGGCCTCCACGTCAGCAAGCCCTCCCCGAACGCCCCCGCCACCGGCTCGGCCGTGTGCCACTGCGGAGCCTCGGCCACCGCCACCGGTGACAACCAGGTGCGTGCCCTGGTCGAGGGCTACACCGCGAACCACGGGTTCGCGCACGGCCGGACGGGGCGCTGACCATGACCACCGCTGCTGCTGCGGCGGGCCTGGACCCGGCCACCCTGGGCGATCTGCTCCGGGTGGTCGGGTCTCCCGGCTTCGACCGCCTCACCGAACAACTCCGCCGCACCGGCGGCTGCTCCCAGCCCATCCACCTCACCGGCACCACCAAGACCATCGACAGGGCAACCGACACCCTGCTCCACCACTACTCCACGGACACCGAGCCCGGCGGCCGGTTACGGATCGCCTGCGGCAACCGCCGCGCCTCCCGCTGCCCCGCCTGCGCCTGGACCTACGCAGGCGACACCTACCACCTCATCCGCGCCGGACTCACCGGCGACCCCGACAAAGGCACCCCCACCACGATCCGGGACCACCCCCGAGTCTTCGCCACCCTGACGGCCCCCTCGTTCGGCCCGGTCCACAACCGACCTGGCAACCGGCCCTGCCGCTGCGGTATTCGGCACTCGGAGGATGCGCCGGAGCTGGGTACGCCGCTCGCCCCGGACGCCTATGACTACGCGGGGGCGGTGCTGTGGAACAACCACGCCTCCGACCTCTGGCGCTACTTCACGATCTACCTCCGCCGCGAAATCGCCCGCCGCGCCGGGCTCACCCAGAAGGAAGCCCGCGAACAGTCCAAAGTCTCCTTCGGGAAGGTCGCGGAGTACCAGAAGCGCGGTGCCGTGCACTTCCACGCGGTGATCCGCTTCGACGGACCCGAGGGCCCAGACACCCCGCCCCCGGCCTGGGCCACCGTCAATCTTCTCGACGATGCGATCCGCGCCGCCGCCGCCCGGGTCGAAGTGGTTGTGCCGGCCAACCCGGAAGCCGGGATCATGGACGGCTCGACTCTGCGGTGGGGGACACAGCTCGACGTGCAGCCCATCGGCGCGTTCGGCAACGGCGAAGACCTCACCGAACAGGCGGTGGCCTCGTACGTCGCGAAGTACGCCACCAAGGCGGCCGAGACGACCGGCACCGTGGACCACCGGGTCGGCAACAAGGAAGCCTTGGTGCTGCTCGACGTGCCGGAGCACCCGCGCCGGCTGATCGAGGCGTGCTTGGACCTGCATCACGCCTACCCGGAACGCAAGCTGCGCGACTGGGCCCACATGCTCGGCTTCCGGGGCCACTTCTCCACCAAGTCCCGGGCCTACTCCACCACCCTCGGGGCCCTCCGGCAGGTCCGCGCCGACTACCGCGCCGCCGAACAACGCGCCGCCCTCGGCCTCCCCGACCCGGACGACCACCCGGAGTCCACCACGCTCACTCTCGCGCACTGGGCCTACGCCGGGAACGGCCACACCCCCGGCGAATCCTGGCTCGCCGCCAACATCCACCGCGACATCCAACACAACCGCGAAACCGCCCGCGAACACCGCGCCGAACTCGAAGCCCTGGAAGGGGAGGAGCACTGATGCCCACCACCGTGATCCAGCCCAAGTGGCACACCACCGCTGAGGTGGCCGAGATGCTGAGCTTCGGTCTCTCCAAGACGAAGATGCTCGTGCTCACCGGGGAGATCCGCTCCGTGAAGATCGGCCGCAATCGGCGCATCCTCCCGGCGTGGGTGGACGAGTACGTCCAGCGCGTCACCTCCGATGCCGAAGGGCAGGCGGCATGACCGGCAAGCGCGGCAACGGGGAAGGTTCCATCTACCCGTACAAGAACGGCTTCGCGGCGTACGTCTGGGTCACCAAGCCGGACGGGAAGCGGGCCCGGAAGTACGCTTACGGCAAGACCCGCGACGAGGTGCACGACAAGTGGCTGAACCTCCACGCTGAGGCGAAGAAGGGGCCGGTAGCCACCCGGCACCGCACCCTCGCAGTCTTCCTCTCGTACTGGCTCGACTCGATCGTGAAGCCCAACCTGGCCCCGCTGACGTACGTCTCGTACGAGGGCTACGTGCGGCTCTACATCGCCCCGCAGCTCGGTGCGAAGCGGCTCGACAAGCTGACCGTGCGGGACGTCCGCGAATGGCTCACCAAGCTCGCGACGCTCTGCCAGTGCTGTGCCCAGGGCAAGGACGCGAAACGGGCCCCAGGTCGGCGGAAGTGCTGCGCGGTCGGGGACTGCTGCGAGTCCTACCCGTCCCGCCGGGTGGTGCAGGGGTCCCGGGATGCCCTGCGGGCCGCGCTGAGCCACGCGGTCGCGGAGGAGGAGATCAGCAAGAACGTGGCCTCCCTGGTGAAGGTGCCCAAGCCTCGCCGCCGCCGGATCAAGCCGTGGTCCGCCGCCGAAGCCAGTCTCTTCCTCGCTGACGCTGCGGCGCGGGATGACCACCTCTTCGCGGCCTGGGTGCTCGTGCTGACGCTCGGGCTGCGC
Source organism: Streptomyces cyaneofuscatus (assembly GCF_000718135.1). Lineage (GTDB taxonomy): Bacteria > Actinomycetota > Actinomycetes > Streptomycetales > Streptomycetaceae > Streptomyces > Streptomyces cyaneofuscatus. The sequence goes on from NZ_JOEM01000003.1 coordinate 89,945, forward strand.
CGTGGGGAGGTGCTGGGGCTGACGTGGAAGTCGATCGACTTCGAGACCGGCGAGCTGTACGTGGACCACCAGATCCAGCGGGCCGGGCGCGAGATCCTTCACCGCGAGACCAAGACGGAGGACTCCGACGACTTCCTCCCTCTGCCGGCCGTTTGCCTCAAGGCCCTGCGGATGCGCCGCGCCCAGCAGCTCGGGGACCGGAAAGCCGCCGGAGAGCTGTGGCAGGGCTCTCACGACCTCGTCTTCACGACGAAGTACGGCACCCCGATCGAACCGGGGAACCTCACCCGGATGTTCGCGCTGCGGTCCCGTCGCGCGGGCCTGCGGGTCATCCCGCTCCGGAACACCCGGCACACCACCGGCTCGCTCCTGGTTGTCCTCAAGGTGCACCCGAAGGTCGCCCAGCGAATCCTGCGGCACTCGCAGATCGCCATGACGATGGACGTCTATGCGGACGCGGCCGACGAACAGGTGCGCGAGGCCATCGGCAAGCTGTCCGACGCGATGGGCGGTACCGGCTGACACGGTTGCTGTACTTCGCTGCTGTACGGGCAACGCCAGAGGCCCCCAGGATCTCTCCTGGGGGCCTCTGGCCTGCTGTGCACTCGGCAGGATTCGAACCTGCAACCTTCTGATCCGTAGTCAGATGCTCTATCCGTTAAGCTACGAGTGCTTGGCGTTCCGGGCTTTTCTGCCTGGTCGGCGTTGCGGGAACAACATTACATGACCTGCGCCGTGACGCGAAATCCATTGCCCGCACCACCTCTGACCTGCGGAAACACTCTTCTGGGGCAGATCTGAGCCGCCCCCTTGACCTCGCCGTGCGGCTGGCACAGGACGACCACGCGCCGGGAACGGCCGAAGCCCCGTGCCAGGGGCACGGGGCTTCGGGGTGGAGCGGAGGCGGAGGGATTTGAACCCTCGATGGGCTTTAAGACCCAAACCGCATTAGCAGTGCGGCGCCATAGACCGGACTAGGCGACGCCTCCTCCACACACCTCGCGCGGACGCGAGTGGTGCGTGCAGATGATGACACAGTCGAACGTCGTGCCACCAATCGCCGCTCACGTTACTAGCCATGCGGGGGCCAGGGCAAAGCACTTCGGCGTGGTGGCGCAACGTCCGGGCGGGAGAGGCGTTAGAGAGGCGTGGAGGCTTCGGCCTCTGCCGGTCGGGAGCGGCCGGGTGCGGCCGTGAGCGGTCGGCCCGCCTTCCAGCACCCGGCCGCCCCCTCGACATCCGTCGCATCCGCGGTCGTCCGTGACGCGGAGATACAGGAGCCCGCATGTTGCGCCGTCTCGCTCTCGCCGCCGTCGTATCCCTCGCCGCCCTCGCCACCACCGCGCCCGCCGCGACCGCCACCGGCCCGGTGCCCTCGGCCGTACCCACCGCCGGGCCCCTCTCCTCGGCCTTCCCCGCCCTCGGGCCGCTGCCCGTGCCGCTCCCGCCGCTCCCCTCGTTCCTGGACGGCGGCAGCGGCGTGGGCCAGGAGAAGCCCGCCGCGCGGACCCGGCTCACCGTGACCGTGGAGCGCTCCGGGGTCGCCGGTGCCGACGGGACGTTCGAGCTGACCTGCGGGCCCACCGGGGGCACCCACCCCGAGCGGCAGGGCGCCTGTGACCGGCTCGCGGAGGTCGGGGCGACCCGGGCGGGGCAGGACCTGTTCCAGCCGGCGCCCCAGGGCACCATGTGCACCATGATCTACGGCGGCGACGCCTCCGCCCGCATCGTCGGAACCTGGGAGGGCCGGGCCGTGGACACCACCGTGACCCGGGGCGACGGCTGCGAGATCGCCCGCTGGAACAACCTGGTTCCGGTACTCCCCGACCTCCGATAGGGCACTGGCCGATCTTCGGCGACGCCCTCGCCGTACCGCGTCCGCGCACGTCACAGGGTGCGCGGACGCTCACGTCATAGGCCGACGGCGTACACGCCGTGCACAGAACCTTGGTGAGAGCTCCCCCTCATCCGCCGCCCCCGGGCCCTCCCCTGGCCTTAGACTCCTCCAGTGACAGTCTGCGGCCCGAGGGGCAAGATGGGGCCCGCTGTCGGCAAGGTGCGGTAATCAGGGAGGAAGCGTCGTCGTGAGCAGCAGGCCATCCCGAGGCACTGCTCGCCTCGCAGCCATACTCGATGCCCTTCCGGACGGGCTTCTGCTCGTCAATTGCAACGGCACGGTCGTCAACGCCAACGCCATCGCCCTCGAAATGTTCGAGACCCCGGGCACCGCGCTCGTCGGTCGCGGACTGCTGGATCTGCTGCCGGAGTTCGACTCCAAGCTGATCCCGGGATCGATGCGCCGGCCCGAGGCTGCGGACGAGCAGGGCAGGACCAAGCCGACGCGCATGATCGCGCGCCGCACCGACCGGCACGAGTACCCGGTCGAGGTCACCAGCGCCAGCCTGGACAGCGGCCAGGCCGCGTACAACGACATCCACTCCAGCTACACCGGGGACGAGCTACTCATGCTCGTCGTACGGGACCTCTCCGGCACCGTCGACACCGAGGCCGAGCTGGCCCGCTCGCAGCGCCAGACCGAGATGATCCTGCGCGCAGCCTCCGAGGGTGTCGTGGGCACCGACACGGACGGGCGCGTCGTCCTCGTCAACCCCGCCGCCGCCCAGATCCTCGGCTTCCGGGCCAGCGACCTCGGCGGCCAGGAGCTGCACCCGCTGATCCTGCACTCGCGGGCGGAGGGCGAGCCGTTCCCGTACGAGGAGTCGCCGCTCGCCGACACCCTCAAGTCGGGGCGCAAGCACCGCGTGCGCGGGCAGGTGCTCTGGTCCAAGAGCGGTGCTCAGGTGCCGGTGGATCTGACGACCGCGCCGGTACGGGACGGGGACCAGCTCGTCGGTGCGGTGATGACGTTCACCGACCGTCGCCCGTACGAGGAGCTCTCCGCCCAGCACAAGAACGTCGTCGCCGAGCTGACCACCAGCCATTCCGACGAGGTCACCGCGCTCAAGGAAGCGCACGCGGCCGAGCTGGAGGCGCTCAAGGAGGCCCACGCCGCCGAGCTGGCCGACCGGACCGAGCGGTACGCCGCCGAGCTGGAGGGGCAGGCCGAGCTCCTCGCCTCCGTGGGCGCCCAGCACTCCCAGCTCACCGCCGTCCTCGGCGGTTCGCTGCGCGGGCCCCTGGAGGAGCTGCGCGGTGAGCTGTCCATGCTCGCCGCCGACCCGGCCGGGCAGCTGTGGCCCGAGGCCAACCAGATCCTGCACCACCTCGCCGCCGGGTACGCCCGGATGACCACCCTCGTCGACAGCGTGCTGAGCTACCAGCGCCTCGACGCGGGCGTGGAGGGGCTGCACAAGGCCCCCGCGATGATCGACGGGATCGTGACGGGCGGGATCGACGGGGCGGTCGAGCTGATCGGACCCGGGCGCGCCCAGTTCGCCGTGCACGCCCCGCCCATCGAGGCCGAGGTCGACGCGGTCCGGCTCGCCACCGCCCTCGCCCATCTCGTCGCGGACGTCTGCGGTGTCGACTCGACCGGCAAGACCCGGGCCGTCCCCGGCGGCGGATACGTGGACTCCACGGTGGTCGTGGCCGCCGCCCAGCGCGGTGACGTCGTACGGATCGAGGTGCGCGGGCCGTTCGCCGGGGGAGACCCGGTGCACGAGCCGATCGTGCGCGGCATCGTCCAGGCGCACGGCGGTGTGCTCCAGACCCACGAGATGCCCGGGATGAGCGGCAGTGCGTACGTCCTCGACATCCCGATCGGCGCCGGCTCGGGTGCCATCGTGCCCCCTGAGGTGCCGGTGGAGACCTCCCTGGTTCCGCCCCCGCCGCCCGCGCCGTCCGAGGGTGTCGGGGCTCCGGGGGTCACCAGCGGCGGGCGGCGCCGGGCGCGCCGGGCGTCGACCGACGCGTTCCTGGACAGCCCCGGCGGTGCGCCCGACGCCGAGGCCGTCGTCGCGGAGGGCCAGGGAGCGGCAGGCCCCGGGGACGGGCCCGTCGCCGAGCCGACCGGGCGGCGCCGGGCGCGCCGTGGTCCGGCCGCGGACGAGGAGCAGGCGGTTCCCGAGCTGATCCCTGCCCAGCAGGGCGAGGGGTCGGGGCGCAGGCGCGGACGGCCCAGCCCGGCGGAGAGCGGGGCGGAGGGCGCGGGCGCAGCCGGAGTCGGAGCTGGCGTCGAAGCCGGGGGGAACGGTGGTGCGGAGAGCGGGCCGCCGCAGTTCGGATCTCCTCAGACCGGATCGCCGCAGATCGGGCCTCCCCAGACCGGGTCGCCTCAGATCGGCCAGCAGCAAGCTCAGCAGCAGCCGCAGCGGCAGGCCCTCGCGCTGACCTCCGCCGCGTCCTCCGCTCCGTCCGAGGGCTCCGTCGTCACCGCGGCCGAGGGCGCCCAGGGTGCCGGACGTCCCCAGCGCGGGCAGACAGTACCGCCGCAGGGCGTACCGGTGGACCCGCAGCAGCCGGTACCGCCCGCCGGACGGCGGGCACGGCGTGAGGGCGAGCACCGCCCGGCGCTCCCCGCTCTCGCGGCCGGCAGCGGCGGTACGAGCCCGGAGCACGGCCCGAACGGCCACAACACCCCGAACGGGCAGCACGGGCAGCACGGCCAGAACCAGCAGGCCCAAGCCCAAGCCCAGGCCCAGCAGCCCGGTGGCCGTCGGGCCCGCCGCGCGCTGGCCGCCGCCCAGGAGCGCACCGCCGCCGAGGCCGGTCCGCGTACCGCCTTCGCCCTGCCGCCCGCCGACGCGGACCGGACCCCGGCCACCGCGTCGGCGGCCACCGCACCGGCCCCCACCCCCGCGTCGGTCCAGGCACCGGGCACCGCCCCCGTACCCCCGCCCGGCGACGAGAGCCACCACGGGCGCACCGCCCCCGAGGCCGGCCACACGCCCCCGCAGGCCCACCCCGTGGCGCCGCACGGCGACTGGGCGGGCACCCCGGGCCAGGACGCGCGCGACGCGGCACCGGACGAGCAGCCCTGGGGCGCGGCCCCGGAGGCGCCGAACGCTCCCCGCCCCGCACCGGACGACCGGTCCTGGGGCGGCAACGGGCAGACCGCCCACACGACCGGCACCGGGCAGACCGCCCACACCACCGGCACCGCGGCCGTCCCGGCGGCGCACCCGGCCGACTCCGGCGCGGGCGTTCCGCTGCCGGACGCGCGGCGGCAGCCGCTGCCCGCCGAGGAGCCCATGGCGGGCGTCAACCCGGACTCCACCCAGGGGCGCGCGTTCAGCGTGCGGACGCTGGGCCAGGGGGTGCCGTTCGCGCAGCACCTCACCCAGCAGCAGAACCAGCCCGCCCCCGCTCCGCCAAGCCAGCAGCACAGCCTCGGCGGTGCCGGCCGGCGCCGCAAGCTCTCCGCCCCGCCGGAGGGCGAGCGCCCCACGGCCCCGCCGCCCGCCGCAGGCACGGACCCGGCCACGGCTCAGGGCACCCAGGGACCGCAGCCCCAAGCCCCCCAGCAGCCCCAGCAGCCCCAGCCCTCAGAGGGGCAGGGGCCCACCGACCCCACCAACCCCGGCTCCGGCCAGTTGCTGGCGCCTCCGGTGGCCGAGGGGCGCGCGTACGCCATAGGGGCGCCCGACGAGGGCGCCGAGGGTCCCGAGCCGCTGGACGGGCCCGGCGGTGCGGTCGAGGTCGCCAACCGGCCGCAGCCCCGCCCGCTCGACGACGAGCTGCCGCCCGAGCCGCTGGACAACCCGCGCCGGCTGCTCGTCTGGCCCGCCCCCGACGTACCGACCCAGCAGGCGCTCAGCGACCGGGGCTACCGTCCGGTGATCGTCAACTCCCGTGAGGAGGTCGACGCCCAGATCGCCGCGTTCCCCGCAGCGCTCTTCGTCGACCCGCTGACCGGGCCCATCACGCGTACGGCGTTGCAGTCGCTGCGCCAGGCGGCCGTCGCCGCCGAGGTCCCGGTGCTGGTCACGGCCGGGCTGGGGCAGGCGACCCGCGAGGCCGCGTACGGTGCGGACCCGGCCGTCCTCCTCAAGGCTCTGGCCCCCCGCGACAGCGAGCAGCACCCGCCCCGCGTCCTCCTGATCGAGGAGCACGAGGAGATCGCGGCGGCGCTGGCGCAGACCCTGGAGCGGCGCGGGATGCAGGTCGCCCGGGCGGCGACCGACAGCGAGGCCGTCGACCTGGCGGGCCGGATGCGGCCGAACCTGGTGGTCATGGACCTGATGCAGGTACGCCGTCGGCGCGCCGGGATCATCGACTGGCTGCGGGCCAACGGGCAGCTCAACCGCACCCCGCTGGTCGTCTACACCTCGGCCGGGATGGACCCCTCGGAGCTGCCGCGGCTCGCTTCCGGGGAAACCGTTCTCTTCCTGGCGGAGCGGTCGACCAGCGACGAGGTGCAGTCCCGGATCGTCGATCTGCTGGCGAAGATAGGCACCAACTGACCACGCACAGAGGCGGGGGCGGTACGGGAACTCCCGTACCGCCCCCGCCCTGTTTCACGTGAAACCAAGGCCGGAACCGACGCCTCAGAGCTGGGTGACGTCCAGCTCCCCGGCCGCGTACTGCTTCCGGATCACCTTCTTGTCGAACTTGCCGACGCTCGTCTTCGGGACTGCGGGGATCACCGACCAGCGCTCCGGCAGCTGCCACTTGGCGATGCCCGACTCGGCGAGGAAGGCCTTCAGCGCCTCGTAATCGACATCGGCGGCACCCTCCTTGAGGACCACCGTCGCCAGCGGCCGCTCGCCCCACTTCTCGTCCGGTACGGCGACGACGGCCGCCTCCGCGACGTCCGGGTGGGCCATCAGCGCGTTCTCCAGCTCGACGCTGGAGATCCACTCTCCGCCGGACTTGATGACGTCCTTGGCCCGGTCGGTGAGGGTGAGGTACCCGTCGGTGCTGATCACGCCGACGTCACCGGTCTTCAGCCAGCCGTCCTCGCTGAACTTGTCCTCGGGCCGCAGGTGCTCGCCGTCGGCCCCGCCGTAGTACGCGGCGGCGATCCAGGCGCCGCGGACCTCCAGCTCACCGGCCGACTCGCCGTCCCACGGCAGGTGCTCGCCCGCCGGGCCGACCAGCCGCGCCTCCACACCGGCCGGGAAGCGGCCCTGGGTGATGCGGTACGGCCACTCCTCCTCGGCGCTCAGCCCGGCGGGCGGGTGGGCCATGGTGCCCAGCGGCGAGGTCTCCGTCATGCCCCAGGCGTGGCAGAGCCGGACGCCGAGCTTGTCGTACGCCTCCATCAGCGACGGCGGGCAGGCCGCACCGCCGATGGTCACGTTGGCCATGGAGGTGAGGTCGCGCGGGTTGGCGGTGACCTCGGCGAGGAGGCCCTGCCAGATGGTGGGCACCGCGGCGGCGTGCGTGGGGCGCTCGCGCTCGATCATCTCGGCGAGCGGGGCGGGCTGGAGGAAGCGGTCCGGCATGAGCATGTTGACGCCGCTCATGAAGGTGGCGTGCGGCAGCCCCCACGCGTTTACGTGAAATTGGGGGACTACGACGAGCGTGGTGTCCTTGTCGGTCAGCCCCATCGACTCCGACATGTTGACCTGCATGGAGTGCAGGTAGATCGAGCGGTGGGAGTAGACGACGCCCTTGGGGTCCCCGGTGGTGCCGGAGGTGTAACACATGGCGGCGGCCTGGCGTTCGTCCAGCTCCGGCCAGTCGTACGTGGTCGGGCGGCCCGCGATCAGCTCCTCGTAGTCGTGCACGCGCGGCGCGACCCCGGCCAGCGCCGAGCGGTCGCCCGGCCCGGAGACGACCACGTGCTCGATGCTCGGCAGGTGCGGCAGCAGCGGCACGAGGAGCGGCAGCAGCGTGCCGTCCGCGATGACGACCTTGTCGTCCGCGTGGTTGACGATCCAGGCGAGCTGCTCCGGAGGCAGCCGGAGGTTGAGGGTGTGGAGCACGGCCCCCATGGAGGGAATCGCGAGGTAGGCCTCCACATGGACGGCGTTGTTCCACATGAGGGTGGCGACCCTCTGGTCGCCGTCGATTCCCAGCTCGTCGCGGAGCGCGTTGGCCAGCTGGGTCGCGCGGGTGCCGATCTCGGCGAAGGTGCGTCGGTGCGGCTCGGGTTCGCCGGTCCAGGTCGTGACCTGCGACTTCCCATGGATCGTCATCCCGTGGTGCAGGATGCGGGTGACAGTCAGCGGTACGTCCTGCATGGTGCTCAGCACGGCGTCCTCCCGGTGGGCGCTACGCGGCAGTAAGGTTGCGCTGATTCTGCGCACATACCACGCGGTATGTCACTACTCGCGGGAGAAAATTCCTCTCCCGGGGGGGGTGCCAGGGGATGCCCGGTCGCGGTCCTCAGCGCACCGGTGTCAGCTCCGGGTCCTCGCGGAGCTTGCCGAGGGCGCGGGAGACGGCGCTCTTCACCGTACCGATCGACACCCCGAGCACCTCTGCCGTCTGCGCCTCGCTGAGGTCCTCGTAGTACCTCAGGACGACCATCGCCCGCTGGCGGTCCGGAAGCTTGAGCACCGCGCGCCACATCGCGTCGTGCAGCGACTGCTGCTCGGCCGGGTCGGGCGCCGCGGCACCGCCCTGCTCGGGCAGCTCCTCGCAGGCGAACTCGTCGACCTTGCGCTTGCGCCACTGCGAGGTCCGGGTGTTCAGCAGCGCCCGGCGGACGTACCCGTCCAGCGCCCGGTGGTCCTCGATCCGCTCCCACGCGACGTACGTCTTGGCCAGCGCGGTCTGCAGCAGGTCCTCCGCGTCGCACGGGTTCGCGGTGAGCGAGCGCGCGGTGCGCAGCAGGACCGGGCCCCGGGCCCGGACGTACGAGGAGAACGACGCGTACGGCGCGTGGGTGGAGTGGCCGGCGGCGGTGGCGGAGGCCGCCCTGGAGGCGCCCGTGCAGACTGGCGTGGTCATGTACTCAACGCTAGGAGCGGGGCCCGCCGAGGGGATCGCCCCCAGGTCCCGAAGGGCCGTCCGCCTCAGGTTGTAGGGCCGGCTCGCCATCCACCTCCTGAAGGTGGACGGGCCGTCGTCCGGCCTTAGGGGTCCGCCCGCACCGCCGTCAGGGTCCGGCCCGGCGGCGGCCCGTCCGGTTCAGCCGTCCGCGCCGAGGATCAGCCCGGACGTCGGGACCCCCGTACCGGCCGTGACCAGGGACCTCGCCGCCCCCGCCACCTGGTTCACCGATGTGCCGCGGATCTGTCGGACGGCCTCCGCGATGCCGTTCATCCCATGGAGGTACGCCTCCCCCAGCTGACCCCCATGGGTGTTCAGGGGCAGCGCGTCCGCCGCGACGAACGCCCCGCCCTCCCCCGGACCGCAGAAACCGAACTCCTCCAGCTGCATCAGGACGAACGGCGTGAAGTGGTCGTAGAGGATGCCCACGTCGATATCGGCCGGGGCGAGGCCTGAGCTCCGCCAGAGCTGCCGGGCGACCACACCGGTCTCGGGCAGCCCGGTCAGCCCGTCGCGGTAGAAGCTCGTCATCTGCTCCTGCGACCGGCCCGCGCCTTGCGCAGCCGCCACGACGACGGCGGGCGGCCGGGGCAGGTCGCGGGCGCGCTCCACGCTGGTGACGACGAGCGCCTGGCCGCCGTCGGTCTCCTGGCAGCAGTCGAGCAGCCGCAGCGGTTCGACGATCCAGCGGGAGGCGGCGTGGTCGGCGAGTGTGATCGGCTGCCCGTGGAAGTACGCCGCCGGGTTCCGCGCCGCGTGGCGCCGGTCGACCACCGCCACCTGCCCGAAGACCTCCGGCTCGAGGCCGTACGTATGCAGGTAGCGCTGGGCCGCCATCGCCACCCAGGAGGCGGGGGTGAGCAGCCCGGCCGGCAGGTTCCAGCCGAGCGCCGCGCCCTCGGCGGTGGGCTCGCGCCGCTGGACGCCGGAGCCGAAGCGGCGCCCGGAGCGCTCGTTGAACGCCCGGTAGCAGACGACGACGTCGGCCACCCCGCTCGCCACCGCGAGGGCGGCCTGCTGGACGGTGGCGCAGGCCGCGCCGCCCCCGTAGTGGATGCGGGAGAAGAACGACAGCTCCCCGATCCCGGCGGCCTGGGCGACGGTGATCTCGGGGCTGGTGTCCATGGTGAAGGTGACGAGGCCGTCGACGTCGGCGGGGGTGAGGCCCGCGTCGTCGAGGGCGGCGCCCACGGCCTCGACGGCGAGCTTGAGTTCGCTGCGGCCGGAGTTCTTGGAGAACTCGGTGGCCCCGATACCGACGACGGCCGCCTTTCCGCCGAGGGTGTCGGGCCTGCGGATGCTCATGCGTCGCCTCCCTCGGTGACGGCCACGATGACCTTTCCGGTGACGTGACGCCCTATACGGTTGTCGCCGGTGACCGCGACCTCTATAAGAGCCCGGCTTTCGCCTTCCAGGGCCACGATCTGGCCGGTCAATCGGAGCACATCCCCGGGGTAGTTGGGAGCGCCGAGCCGGATGGCGACCTTGCGGAGGGCGGCGGCGGGCCCGAAGTGGTCGATGATGTAGCGGCCGACGAGCCCGTTGGTGGTGAGGATGTTCATGAAGATGTCGGGGGAGCCCTTCTCCCGGGCCAGTTCGGCGTCGTGGTGCACGTCCTGGTAGTCGCGGGATGCGATGGCGCCCGCGACGATCAGGGTGCGGGTGACGGGGATCTCCAGAGGGGGCAGTTCGTCGCCGACGCGGTAGGCCTCCGTCATGACGTGCCCGCCATCCGGTCGCTCCCGATCAACAGGCCCAGCTCCTCCAGGAGTTCCGCACCGCACCCCAGGTACGCGTCGAGCTGACGGCCCCAGAGGAAGTGCCGGTGGACCGGGTGGTCGAGGTCGGCCCCGGTGCCGCCGTGCAGGTGCTGCCCGGCGTGCACGACCCGCCGGCCCGCCTCCGAGGCCCACCAGGCCGCCGTCAACGCCTGCGCCTCGTGGTCCAGTTGCCGGTCACGCCGCCACGCCGCCTCGTACGCCGTGACCCTGATGGCCTCCGTGTCCATGTGGGCGTCGGCGGCGCGGAGCAGGACGCCCTGGTTGGTGGAGAGCGGCCGCCCGAACTGTTCGCGGGTCGTGGTGTGCTGGACCGCCCGGGCGAGGGAGCCCGCGCAGACGCCCGCCTGGAGCCCGGCGAAGGCGGTCCGGCTCGCGGCGAGGACCGCGGCGCAGGCCCCCGGGCCCGTACCGAGGGGCTCTCCCCGTACGCCGTCGAGGCCGAGCCGCCCCGCCGACCAGGGCGCGGTCGTCTCCACGGGCACCACGGTCACCCCCGGCGCCCCGGCCTCCACGATCCACAACTCCCGCTCGGCATCCGCCACCAGCACATGGGTGGCGTCCCGCAGCCACGGCACCCAGGGCACGACCCCGTACAGCGCCCCGTCCACCGCCCGCACTCCGCCCCGCGCCGGGAAGGCGCCCGTCGCCACCGCCGTACCGTCGCGCAGGGCGGGCAGCAGGCGCCCCCGCTGCTCCGCCGTACCGTGCTCGGCGACCGCGAGGAGCCCGTACACACAGGTCGCCGCGAGCGGGACCTGGGCAGTGTTCCGGCCCTGTTCCTCCAGGAGCAGGACCAGCCCGAGGAGCCCGATGTCCTCCACCGCCCCGGGCAGCCCGGCCGTGCACAGCTCTTTCCACAGCCCCGCGTCCGTCCCCGTTCCGGCCGCCACCAGCCGCTCGTGCGTCGAGAGATCACCGAAGATCCGCGCGGCAAGGCCCTGCGCCGCCGTCTGCTCCTCGCTCGGGGTGAAGTCCATCTCAACCGCCTTCGCTCGCCCGGAAGACCGGAAGTTCCAGATCGGGGTCCGTACGCAGGAACTCCAGGCGTACGGGCAGGCCGATGCGCACCTTGTCGTACGGCACCCCGACCACGTTGCCGACGATCCGGACGCCCTCGGCGAGCTCGATGAGCGCGACGGCGTACGGGCCGCCCTCGCCCGACGGGTCGAAGGCGGGGAAGGACGGGTGGTGCATCACGACATGGCTGAACACCGTGCCCTCACCGCTCGCCTCCACCGTGTCCCACTCCTGGCCGGCGCAGGCGTTGCAGCCGGGGAGCCAGGGGAAGCGGAGGGTGGCGCAGTCGGTGCAGCGCTGGATGAGGAGGCGGTGCTCGGCGACCCCGGCCCAGAATCCGGCGTTGTCGCGATTGATGACGGGGCGGGGCCGGAGAGGCGCTTCCCGCTCCGACTTCGCGGGATTCCGTTGCGCGGGATTCCGTTGCGCGGGGCGGTACTTGAGGATGCGGAAGCGGTGCGTCCCGGCGGGTTCGCCGTCGGCGCTGACGTCCATGCGGGTGGTGACGAAGTAGCCGGTGCCGAGCTTGGTGGTCTTACGGCGGGAGACGGCCTCGATGACGGCGTCGAAGGTGATCAGGTCGCCAGGGCGGAGCGGCCGCAGATACTCCTGCTCGCAGTCGGTGGCGACGACGGAGGTGTACCCGGCGCCGTCGAGCAGCCCGAGGAGTTCGTCGTACGCCGCCGAGCGGCCGGTGCCGCGGGGGTGCCCGGCCAGCCCGCCCATGGTCCAGGCCTGGAGCATCGTGGGCGGGGCGACGGCGTCGGGGCCCTGGTAGGCGGTTGAGGTGTCGCCCATGGCCTCGCACCAGTGCCGGATCATGGGCAGGTTGACGGGGTCCTTGCCGGTGCCGGCGGTGGCGGCGGGGCGGCCGGCGTAGGAGGTGAGCCGTTCGTACAGGGGGTCCGGGGCATCGGCCCGCATGTCCTGGCCGTCCTGGCCGTCCTGGCCGTCCCGCACGCCCTGGCCGTCCTGGCCGTCCCGCACGCCCTGGCCGTCCCGCACGCCCTGGCCGCCCGGCTTCACCGCTTGCCCCGCGTCATCCCGAGCCGCATGGTCGCGACGATCTCGCGCTGCACTTCGCTGACGCCGCCGCCGAAGGTGTTGATCTGCGCGGCCCGGTTCATCCGCTCCAGCTCACCACGAGCTCTGCCTTCCGCGCCGAAGCAGCCGGCCGACCCGCCCCGCAGAAGCCCGACGTCCCCCACCACCTCCTGGCACATCCGATAGACCTCCACCGCGCTCTCGGTCCCCGCGAACTTCACGCCGCTCGCCTCCCCGGGAGCCAGCGCGCCCGCCCCCACGGCCCCGACCAGCCGCCAGTTCAGCAGCCGGGTCGCCGCGAGCCGGGCGTACGCCTCCGCGAGCCGGGCACGTACCCACGGCTCGTCGATCCGGCGGCGCCCCGTGGCGGGGTCGGGGGTACGGGCGTGGGCGAGGGCCTCCTCGTAGAAGTCCTCGGCCTGCATGCCGATGGCGGCGAGGGCGACGCGTTCGTGGTTGAGCTGGTTGGTGATGAGCCCCCACCCCTGGTTCTCCTCCCCGACGAGGTTCGAGGCGGGGACGCGTACGCCGTCGTAGTAGGTGGCGGTCGTGGTCAGCCCGCCCACCGTCTCGATGGGCGTCCAGGAGAAGCCGGGATCGCCGGTCGGCACGAGGATGATGGAGATGCCGCGGTGCTTGGGGGCATCGGGGTCCGTACGGCAGGCGAGCCAGATCCAGTCGGCCTGCTGGGCATTGCTGGTGAAGATCTTCTGCCCGTCGATGACCCAGTCATCGCCGTCGCGCACGGCGCGGGTGCGCAGGGCCGCCAGGTCCGTACCGGCTTCGGGCTCGCTGTAGCCGATCGCGAAGACGAGGTCGCCGCTGAGGATGCGGGGCAGGAAGTACGCCTTCTGCTCCTCGGTGCCGTACTTCATCAGGGTCGGCCCGACGGTGTTGAGGGTGACCATGGAGACGGGCGCGCCGGCCCGGTACGCCTCGTCGAAGAAGACGAACTGCTCGTCGGGTCCCCGCCCCTGCCCGCCGTACGCGACGGGCCAGCCGAGGCCGAGCATCCCGTCGGCGCCGATCCGCCGGAGCAGCCGCCGCTGCTCACCCGGATCGTCGCGCCAGCTTCCGCCCTCGGGCAGCACGGCCGCGAAGTAGGCGCGCAGTTCGGTACGCAGCTGCTGCTGGCGCTCCGTCGGGGCGAGGTGCACGGCGGACCTCCAGGGCAGGATTCACGTCAGCAGAACCGTTTCTGACTGTCCGTCAGTTTTGCTTCCCCTGTCAAGGGGCGAGGGTCAGGAGCAACGGCAGCAGCCCGCGCGAGGCACCGAAGTGGCGCCGCACGGGCTGCTGTTCAACCGACCGGAACCCACCCCCCGGGAGGTCCCGGACGTCTGGTCACCGAGGAGGCGTGGTGGCTGCCGGGGTCATCACCAGAAGAACGGGGTGAAGTTCACGGCGACGCTGTGGTCCGACTGGTCGATGGCGGTGAAGGCCGAGCCGCTCACCTGGGCCGACGTGTTCTGGTTCGACGCACCGGCCCCGACGGCCTGCTGCTGCGTCGTGGACGCGTTGCCGGTGTTGTTGCCGCCGACGCCACTGCCGCCGACCGTCGCCACGGCCGCGTTCGATCCGTCGTTCGCGAAGGAGCCGTTGTCCGCCAGGGCCACACCGCCGCAGAGGGCGACGGTCAGGGGCAGCGCGGCGACTGCGGCGAGAACACGAGCGGTACGGATGCTTGCCATGTCAGTTCCTCCAGGAGCCGGAAGTCCGGCTTCATAGGTTCATGTGCGGCTGTTTCCGGGGAGGTTGGCCGACCGCCCCGGTGCTGGTCACGACGTCGCGAGACCAGAGTTGCCCAGCACATCCCCGGCGAACCACGCTGTGCCGCCTGATTCCCTCGCAAGCATGAAGAAGAGGCGGTAAACCCCTCCGGAACAACGAAGGCGAGGCCTCGGCGTCTTCGAACAGGAGGCCCGCTGGCAGCAGGCCCGCTAGAAGTCGCCGTACTGCGCCTCGAACGCGGCGATGGCCTCGTCCTGCCGCGCCAGATCCGTCACCTGCTCCGCCGTGCCCTCGACCACGATGTCGAGGCCGCCCGCGAGTGAGCCGTGCCCGGTGGTGAGCGCGCAGTGGGCGTTGCCGGCCAGATTCCTCGCCTTCTGCCCGCCCGGCCCGGTGCTGAAGAACAGCGTCCCGCCGTACCAGGCGGCCATCAGCGGCGTGACGTGCAGCCGCCCGTCCGCCCGGACGGTGGTGATCCAGAAGACCTCGGCGTCCCGCAGCCGGCGCTGGGCCTCGGCCCAGTCGGTGGCGGCGACGTCCTCCGCACCGGGACGCGGGTTGAGCGCGGAGCTGTAGCGGGCGTCGAGCTCGGTCGTGGGCTGCCGGGGAGTCATGCGGAACCACTTCCCTCTCCTTGCGACCTCCTTACGGCAAAGGCTACGCAGCCCGGCCCGGTGGCGCCCGCCCCCACTTCCCTTATTCGAACGCGTGTACGAAACTAGAGCCATGGCCACCATCGACCGGCAGACCGCCACCCTGGCCCTCGCCCATGCCCTCGCCGCCGCCGGGCGCGGTCTCCCCGTCTTCCCCCTGTCCGCCACCAAGCTCCCCGCGCTGCGCTCCCCTCACCACGGCGAGCAGCCGCCGGTCCACTGCCGGGGCGAGTGCGGTCTGCCCGGCCACGGGGTGCACGACGCGACCACCGACCCCGCGGCCGTGCGCGCCCTCTTCGCCGCCGCACCCCGGGCCACCGGTTACGGCATCGCCTGCGGACGCGCCCCGCACCGGCTCGTCGGCATCGACCTGGACATCGACACCGCGCACGGTAACGACTCGGTGGGCGCACTCCAGCAACTGGCGCTCCAGCACCTGTTCACGATCCCGCCGACGATCACCGTCCTCACCCCGAGCGGCGGCCGCCACCTCTGGCTCACCGGCCCCGCCGACACCACGGTCCCCAACTCGGCCGGCCGCCTGGCCCCCGGCATCGACGTTCGCGGCAGCGGCGGCTACCTGGTCGGCCCCGGCTCGGTCACCGCCCACGGCCGCTACCGCCTGGCCCCCGGCACCGCCCACCTCCCCCCGGCGCCCTGCCCCCGCGCCCTCCTCCGCCTCCTCACCCCTCCACGCCGCGAATCCACCCCTTCCGGCCATCCCGGCAAGGAAACGCCCCCCGGCCGCCGGGGTGAGGGCCTGATCCAGTTCGTCCTGGCGGCCCACGAGGGCCAGCGCAACACCCGCCTGTTCTGGGCGGCCTGCCGCGCCTACGAACACGGCTTCGGCGACGCCCTGGCCGACGCCCTCACCGCCGCGGCGGTCCGCACGGGCCTCACGGAGCAGGAGGCACGCGCGGCGATCGCGTCGGCGGAGCGGCTGACGCGGGGGCGGGGGTGACATCACCCGGCGGACGACCACTGAAAAGACTCTGCCGGCGGCCGCTCCGCCTCACCGGGCGCGCGGCCTAGCCAGGGACGCTCCACCACCGGTCCGCCCCCACCCGGGCCAGCTCGGCGTCGTACGCCCCGGCCTCGAAGTGGAACTCCGGCGGAGCGCCCTCCCCCCTCGGCACCTGCCAGTCCGACCACTGCACGACGTCCCCGAATCGCTGGACGACCACGGAAAGGTACCCGCAGCACCCGCCCGTGCAGTCGGGTTCGCCCACGTCCACCCGCCGAGGCTCACCGCTGCCCTCCAGCGGCCCACGCTCCCCGACCGGCAGCACGACATCCGCGTACGGCCCCCGTCCTCCTTCCCCGACGGCTCCCGCCACCACGTCCTCACCGTTGACCAAGAACCGCAGTTGGGCCACGTACCGGGGCCCCGGCGGCAGCACCTTGATCTCCAGACGATCGAACATCCGGTCAGCGTAAGGCGGCCGACCGGGGATGCTCGGCGCGAGCCGTGCAGGGGTGGCTGGTGGGGGAACACGAGCCAGCGCTCCACGGGGCGGGTACTAACCTGCCTTCCATGAACGCCCCGGCCAAGCCTGACGGTCCGCTGTCGAAGGCGGAGTTCAACCAGTTTCGCAACCTTCTCCGCCGCTACTGTGCGCACGAACTGGACCAGTGGGAAAACCTGCAGACCGAGACGCCGTACGGCCCTGTCTACGTACTGCTCACACGCTCCTTGCCTCCCGGCACCTCCGCCGAGGCTTACCGACCGTTCTGACCGACAGCCGGAAGTCCCACGACGAGCGCGGCCTGATGCACCGAGCGCGGAAGGTCGTGCGGGCTGTTCCCGTCCCGCCGAGAAGTAGGGCCGATCCTGGCCCATGTACGGCTCACACGCGCTGGTCGGCACCGGGAAACAGGGACACAGGGTGAGACAAGGTGAACGCAGAGGGCGGGTCTCCACTTCGGAGACCCGCCCTCTGACCTGCTACTTCTCTCACCTGGCGGTGGGTGTGGGATTTGAACCCACGGTGACATCGCTGCCACGACGGTTTTCAAGACCTTTCGGCCGGTGGAAGGCTTCCGGTCTCCGCCGCAGGTCAGAGGGACATAAGGGTCCCAGCAGAGCCATAGTCATCGTTGTCGTGCCCGCTACGTGCCCCACAGGCGTGATCGTGCCTGTTGAGCCAGGGATCCACCTCTTCAATGCCCCAAACCGCAGCGTCCCGCGAAGGTACGTTGTCAATCATGGCCACCCAGATCTTCACCTTGGTCGGCGTCCTGGTCGGCGCCTTGACGTCCTACTTCGCAACAACCGTGGCTGAGCGGGCCAAGTTTCGGCGGGAGACGGCCACGCGTTGGGACGAGCGGAAGCTTGACACGTACATCGAGTACCTGACGTGCATCAAGGAAATCCAGAGGGCCGCCATGGAAGCCGGACGGGTTCGTGACCAGGGAGCGGACGCGTCCGACGCTTTGAACGAGATGGAGGCCAGCGAGAACAGAAGGTCGGTCCTCTTCGAGACCTTCATTCTGTTGAGCAACGAGCAGGCTGCCACCGCCGCTCACACGGTCAACCAGCGGACATGGGAGCTGCTGAGGCTTGCCCGGATCCCCTCAAGCGGCATAGCCGAACTCCGCACGATTCCGCTGGTGGAGGCACTCAACGTGCTCCACGAGGCAGCGCGATCCGATCTGACGATATCGAGCAGCGTTCCCGTCCGGTGAGGTCTGCGCGCGCCGGGACACGCAGCGGCCCCCGACCACGTTCATGGTCAGGGGCCACTGGACCAAGTGAGGGTGGCGGATCCTTCAGTCCGAAGTGGCTTCCGCAGAGCCTCCGTTTTCGGCGTCCGACGCGCTGAGCCAGAAGTCCGATGCCTCCGCCACCTGGTCGTCACGGCCAGCAACCGGCCGTGCGTAGTGCCGAGTGGTCACGCTCGCGTTCGAGTGCCCGAGCCGGTGCGCGGCGGTCATCACGCCGTACCGGTCGGCGACCCACGTGCCGTGCGAGGCGCGGAGATCGTGCGGCGTGACGTCGGTGAGCCCGGCAGCCGCCACAGCGGGATCGAAGTACGCCTTCCGCCACTGGTTGTAACGCAGAGGCTTGCCGCCGGGCGTGACGAAGAGGAGAGCGTCCTCCCCGCCGGGCATGGCCTCCAGGTGCCGGCCGATCCGCGCCGCGAGTGACGGCCCGATCCGCAGGACCCGTTTCTGATGGGACTTGGGGGTGTCGAAGACGAGGGTGCCGTTCGCTTCGGCCAGGTTCTCGTCGACGAGGACCAGGCCGCCGGACACATCGATGTCCGCTCGCCGGAGCGCGAACGCCTCCCCGACCCGCAGACCCGCGTAGGCGAGCAAGGAGATCAGCAGGTCATGCGGTTTCGTCGCGCTCCGCACGATCCGTGAGGCTTCCAGCGGGGTGAGGATGTGCGGCTCGGTCTGCGGCATGCGAGGCAGCTTCACGCCTCTGCACGGTGTCTGCCCGATCATCTCGTTGTCGACGGCGGCCCGCATGATCTGCGAGAGCACCCGGTAGGCCTGCCTGATCCGCGAGGCGCTGAGACCACGGGTCTTCATCGCACCGACCCATTCGACGATGGTGATCGGCCGGAGGCTGGAAAGCTCACGGTCACCGAGCGCCGGAACGATCAGCGAGTTGATCAGGGATCGGTACGACGCCTGTGTCTTGTGCTTGAGCTGCGGGGAGACCGCGGTGAGCCATCGTGCCGACCAGTCGCGGACGGTGGTCCGTCCCTCGGCGGGGTCGAGCCAGCGGCCCTCCTCCATCTCGATGCGCTTCCGTGCCAGCCAGCGATCGGCGTCCGTCGTTGTCGGGAACGTCTGATCGGCTGCACGCAGTACGCCGTCAGGCCCCGGATACCGAGCCTGGAACCGGCCGGACGGCAGCTTCCGAATCCGGCCGAAGGCACGTCGGGACTTGCGCTTGGCGGCCATCAGGCGGCCCTCCGGTACGAGTACGCCGAGACGGACCGCAGGGCGATCGGCGCCACCGTGTGGGCACTGACGTACTCCTCCACGGCGCTCTCGGGGATGCGGACGTGTCGGCCGACCTTGACGAACGTGATGCGGCGTTCCTCGATGAGCCGGCGGGGGAAGCGGAGACCGGTGCCGAGTCGTTCGGCGACCTGATTCACGGTGAGCAGTCGGTCCGCCACGGTCACCACTCCCCCTCGTCGGCAGTGCGGCCCTTCAGTGCGTCGCGGGCGGTCTCGCGGTTGGTCTGGAGGTCACGGGCGATGGTGGCAGCGAGAGCGCCTTCGCCGGGGGTGTGCCCGTGGCCGACGTACTGCCAGTCCGTCAGGACGAGGACCGTGTCCGGTTCACGGTCGGCCAGGCCGAGGACGGTCGCCTCCTGTGAAGCGCGGTAGTCGGCGCGTTCCTGGCGGAGGGCACCGAGGGTCGTCGAGTAGGTGCGGGACTTGGACGAGAAGTGGCCGCGGAAGCCGAGCATGTGGGCCCAGGCCCAGAGACGTCGGTCCGGATAGAGGCTGTCGAGCTCACGGCATGCGGTGATGAGCCGACGGGTGTGATCGGGAACGCGGTGGCGGTTGAGTTCGGCGAGTTCACCGATACGGCGGTCCAGGGTGCCGGTGTTCTCGGCGGCTTTGGTGGCGTACTTGGCCACGTACGAGGCGACCGCCTGTTCAGTGACATCTGAACCTTCGCCGAAGGCCTTGACCGGGCGGACGTCCAGCTGTCGTCCCCATCGGAAGGTCCGGGACGACTGATCACCGGCAGCCGGGACGGAGACCGACGTGTACGAGTGCGCGGCTGCGGCCCGTATCGCGTCGGTGAGGAGATCGACCGTGGCCCAAGAAGGCGGCGGAGTGCAAGGTCCCTCCGGGCCGTCGAGACGTACGACGGCGTGGAAGTGGAGGGCTCCACGCTTCTGGAATTCGGCGACCTTGCCGAAGGAGACGCGGAGGTGGTCGCCCAGCTCACGGCGTGGGATGCCCGCGTGGATGGCGAGTTCGCGGCGGAGTCGGGTGGTGAAGCGCTGCCAGAGCTCCCCGGCATGGTTGTTGAAGAGCACGGCGCCCGCGTAGTCGTAGGTCTCCGGATCAAGGGCGGAGCCCAGGTCCCCGGAATCCGAGGCGTGCGCTGTGCCGCACCGGCAGGTGCCCCGGTCGGGGCGGTTGTGGACGGGGCCGAACGAGGGTGCGGTGAGGGTGGCGAAGACGCGCGGGTGGTCGCGGACGGCGGCGGTGATGTCGCGGCGGTCGTCTCCGGCGAGGCCGGCGCGGATCAGGTGGTAGGTGTCGCCCGCGTAGGTCCAGGCGCAGGAGGGGCAGCGGGAGGCGCGGCGGTTGCCGCAGGCGATGCGGAGGCGCCCGCCCGGCTCGTACGCGGTCGAGTAGCGGTGCAGGGTCTCGCCGGTCGTCTTGTCCTTGTGGGTTACCCAGCCGCTCAGATGGACGGGGTCGGCACAGCCGCCGGTGCGGCGGATCTGGTCCTCCCAGCGGGTGTAGTCGGAGGCCGAGGCCACCCGGAGGACGTCCCCGAGGACGGTCGGGTCGAGCTGTGGGGCGGACATGGACCGCTTCTGTTTCGAGGGTGAGGGCCGGTGGGCCATGCTGGGGGTTCCTTCCGGTTGCGAGATCGATCGGTGGGCACGGCTCCCGGGCGGCGGATGCTTGGCGGTATCGAGGCCGCCCGGGGGCCGGTCAGCGGCGTTTGGCGTCGGACGCGATCAGGGAGCGCAGGACGACCGCGCAGACGGCGACCGATGCGCTGGTGACGGCGACCGCCAGGAGCAGCGAGACCAGGACGGTGCCGACGATCAGGACGACGGCGGTACCGGCACCGACGAGCGCGACCGCGGTGCCGGGGGTGAGCTGTACGACCGGACGGATCGGCGGAGGGGCGGCGGGTGCCGGGGCAGGCGTGCCCGGCGTGATGGTGGTCGGCTGGACGACGGCGGGCGGGGTGACCAGGCCCGAGGGCTGCGGCATGGTCGGGATCTTGGGCTGGAACATGGGTGGTTCTCCTCTCCCGGGCGCGGGCTACTTGACGGCGGTGTCGATGACGGAGGCGAAGAGGCTGTCGGCGAGGAGGTAGCCGCCGAGGAGGAGCACGCAGATCAGCCACACCGGCGGGCGGAAGAGCTTGATGCCGAGGTAGCCGACGACCAGCAGGGCGATCCAGAGGGGGACGTCCATGGACGCTGTCTCCTAACGGACGGTGCAGCGGTGGGTACGGGCGGCGAGTTGGGCGGCGGTCGGGCTGGAGTAGTCGGCGGACCAGCCGCAGCGGTCGGCCGTGCAGACGGCGGCGTGGACGGTGCGGCCGGTGCGGTCGCGGTGGGTGCCGATCTGCACGGGGCCGATACGCATCACGGAGTGGAAGCTGTCGCGGGCGGGCATGCCGGTCAGCCCCTGTCGGTCGTCGGGTCGGTGTACTGGGCACGGATGCTGCGGGCGGCGGCCGGGTCGTCGACGCGCCGTGCGGCTTCCTCGGCGAGCAGGTGGGCGAGGAAGGGGCGTCCGGCTGCGGCCATCTCACGCGCTCCGTCGAGGTAGTCGGCCACGGTGAGGTCGTCGGGATCGTGGGTCATCTCAGTTCTCCTTCGCGGTCAGCTGAGGCGGGCGGCGATGGCGTCGGCGAGGTGGGGCGGAACGCCGAGGCGGGAGCGGAGGGTGTCGGTGTCGATCGGTGCTCCGGTGCGGGTGCGGTACTCGTCGGCGACCTTGCGGGCGTGGTCGATCAGCACGGCGGGAACGGGCGGCTCCGGGGGCGGGGGCGAGGACAGAGCCGTTGTCGCAGGGGGTTCATCGGCCGGGGATGGGATCGGGGCGGCGTCAGGCACACGCGCCGGCCCGACGTCCTTCGTCTCCGTGACGACGGCTGACGGAACCGGCTCCGGCTTCCCCGACGAGTGGGCGAGGAGAGTGCCGCCGAGGAAGGCGAGTGCGGGCCATCCGGCGATGCCGAGCCGGAGCGGGGCCGGCGGGTCGGCCAGGTCGAGGAACCCGGCGGTGGCGACGTTGGCGCCGAGCGAGGCGAACAGGGCGATCAGGAACCAGCACCAGGCCAACCGGGACGGACCCTCGCTGCGCAGCCGACGCCAGGCGGCGACAAGGAGCAGGTCGACGCTGACCGGGTAGGCCCATGCCTTCCAGCCGTCCTGTCCGGCCGCGGCGGCGAGGTCGTGCAGGTGCGCGAAGGACAGAGCTCCGGCGATGACCGCCTGGATCAACACCGCGTCGATCCGGAGACCGTGCCGGGCGCCCATCAGGAGTCCTCAGCGGGGTCGGAGTCGTCCGGGAACGTGCCCGGCGGCGGCTCCGGCAGCGACACGGCGAGGGACGGGCTGACGACGTCCACGAAGTCGAGGTCGGCGTCGGCCATGTCGGCGTACAGGGCGAGTTGGCCGAGCAGAAGCACCGTCCGGGCGAAGTCCTCGCAATCGGGGCACATGGCGGTTCTCCCTTCTCTGGGCATGGCAGTGGTAGGAACTCGGCGCGAAGACGGTCACGCCTACCGAATGGGGGGGGGAGAGATCAGGCAGTGGCCGGAGAGGCCTTCGCCGATGGCACAAGGTTGGTGGCGGTGCCGGTGGTGGGCCGGAAAGGGGCCAGCTCGGGCAGGTCCGGGGTCCTGTCGGCGTACCGGTTGCAGAGGTTCACGGCCTGGCGGAGCGAGGTGTGCGGAGCGCGGATGCGGTGCCAACCGCCGGACGCGTCTCCCGCGATGGCGAGGCCTCGCAGTTCGGCGGGAATCTGGATGGCGGCGAGGACCGCGTCCGGGGCGATGTCGCCGAAGGCCATGTTGGCGGAGGTCTCGTCGTTGAGACGGTGGGCGGTGCGGCCGGTGAGTTGGGCGCGGAGCATGGTGATGCCCTTGCCGAGTTCGGAGCCGAAGCGCTGTCCGCAGATTTCGAGGTAGATACCGGCGGCGCGGCCGAGCTGCGCGAGACGGACCAGGGCGGTGATGATGCGGTCCCGCCGCCTCTCCTCCTCCTTCGTTGCGTACAGGGCGAGTTCGGCCACCTCGTCGACCAGGACGACGACCGGGGTCGGGCGGAGCTCATCGGACAGGTCCCAGATGTCGGCGGCGATCTCCGCGTCCGGCACATCGACGGTGATGCGCTGCTGGGTACGGATGAGGCGGTAGACGTCCGCCATCCGCGCCACGAGTGCATCGAGGAGTTCGGCAGCGGTGTCCGGGCTGTCGGCCAGCGCTGAGAACCGGCGCGCCAGCGGGAAGAGTTCGACCCCCTGCTTGCAGTCGATGCCGACGAGGGCGACGTCCAGAGGAGCAAGGCCGGCGACCAGGTTGCGTTGGTAGACCGACTTGCCGGACTCCGTGGCGCCGAGGGTGAGGGCGTGAGGTATCGCGCGGTAGTCGCGGTAGTGCACCGACCCGTCCTCCCGAAGGGCGACCGGTACCCGCATCGCCCGGGTCTCCGTCTCAGCAGGCATCTGCACCCGCTTGAGCACGTCGTATCCGGTCATCCGCACCTCGACGACACCGGACCGCACCTCACGCGAGGTCACGCCGAACATCGAGAACGAGTGCCGAAGCCGGTCCGAGGCCGCAGCGATGTCGAAGACGTCCTGGCCGGGGCGGAGCTTGAGTCGGAGGACCAGGCCGGTGCGAGTCGCCCGCAGTCGCCGGATACGCGGTGGGCGGGGCTCAGGTATCGGCCGGTTGGTGGCCCGAGCCAGGGCTAACCGCCACCGCGCCGGCGGAACGGTCAACCCGCACGCGTCCATGACCGAGCGGTACCGGACCAGGACCCGCAGCGCGGCCAGGGTGACCCCGAAGGCCAGCCAGTACCAGGCGGGCCGCCGCCACCGCAGGAGACCCGCAGCGGCGACGACCAGCACCAGAGCGACCGTGAAGGCGGTCATGATCAGGCCGCCTTCGACCCTGTGGTGACGACGTCGGCGAGCGAGGTGACCGCGACCGCGCGGAACGCGATGCCGTGCCGCCGCTGACCGTTGAAGTCGTTCTCCCACGGACGGGCGACCAGGCCGGTGAGCGCGACCGGCGTACCCATGGCCAGCTCACCGGTGATCCCGGGCTCCGGAACGGTGACGGACAGGATCTCCACCTCCTCGTTCGCCGCGAACATCACATCCACGGTCATGAGCTGAGCACCGGTCTCCATGTCGGTGGCGATCTCACCGGTGCGGCGGTCACGGACCTTGACCTGCGGAGTCTTGGCGACCATCACGACAGCGCTGGAGGTGTCGACGGGAATCTGACGCACAGCAGATCACTCCTCTATAGATGCTGAACTCCGCCACTCATGTATATGAGTGACATGAAGAAGAGTGCATGACTCCTGTACATGAGTCAACCCGCCGCGAAGAAGAACTCACGACGGGTTGCGGGAAGTTGAGCGGACGTCAGTCGTCGGCAGGGATCCGATACTCGAAAACGAACTGGTCAGCGGCCATGAGCGTGTCGCACACCTCGACCACCCGACCCGCGGTCGTACGGGCCTCCCGGATCAGGTGAACCACGGGCGCGCCGGGGCTGAGCGCCAGTTCCGACGCCTCCGACTTCGAGGCCGGGCGCGCTTGCAGCGTCTCGACGAACTCCGCGAACTCATGCCCGTGGTCTTCGAGTCGGGCGTAGATGCCGCCGCCCCCCGGGTTCTCGGCGAACAGCTCGGGGATCTCCTTCACCACGTCCCAGGGCAGGTACGACGAGGCGGTCTCCACCGGGGTGCCGTTGCGGAAGTAGAGGCGCCGGCGGGCCAACACCTGCGTACCGGCGGGGACACCCAGCCGCTGGGCGGCGTCCTCGGGCGCGTCCATGGGACCGATGTAGAGGACGCTGACTTTCGCGGTGGCGCCGGACTGTGCGGACTCCGCGAGGTAAGCGGCCTGGCCACCTTGCCGGAGCGAGCGCCGGAAGCGATCGGAGGAGCGGTGCCGTACAGGAGGCCGGTTCTTCACGATCGAGCCCTTGCCATGCCTGGTCTCGACGAGGCCACTCGCCCGCACCTCGACCATGGCCTTACGGATCGTCCCGCCGGAGACTCCGTAGCGGTCCACCAGCTCGGATTCGCTCGGCACCATGTCGCCGGCCTTGAGAAATCCCGCCCGGATCTGCTGCACGAGGTCATCAGCGATCTGCACATACCGAGGACCGGAACCGGCCCCTCCCGCCGCAGTTCCCATAGTCCTTCCCTGCCTCCTATGCTCCTCTACATGAGTCAACCACAGGAAGCGGCACCCACTCCCCTGCACTCCGTGTCCGTCGCCGGAGTAGTGGTGCGCGAGGACGGCCGACTCCTGGCGATCCGCCGGGCCGACAACGGCACCTGGGAGCTCCCTGGCGGCATCCTCGAACTCGACGAGACGCCGGAGGCCGGCGTCGCCCGCGAGGTCTGGGAAGAGACAGGCATCCACGTCGAGGTGGACCAACTCACCGGCGTCTACAAGAACACGACCCGAGGCATCGTCGCCCTGGTCTTCCGCTGCAAGCCCTCCGGCGGCACCGAGCGCACATCAAGCGAGTCGACAGCCGTCTCCTGGCTCACACCCGACGAGGTCAGCGAGCGCATGTCCGAGGTCTACGCGGTCCGTCTCCTGGACGCCCTGGACGGCAACGGCCCCCACGTGCGGAGCCACGACGGCAAGCAGCTCATCACAGCGGGATAAGACTTTCTCTACTTCATCAAGGCGGCTCGCTCCGCTCACCGCGCGCTCCCCGGCTCACCGCCGGGGCCTGACGCTCCTGCCTTCGGCCCGCTCTGGCCCCGGCTACGCCGGTCGCGCGGCTGGAGCGAGCACCGTCGTGGTGGGGAAGAAACCCGCTGTGGCTGGGGCGGTCGGCTCCACGGCTTTAGCCACCTCCCCGGTTCGGGTCCCGCGTCGAGCAAGACCAGGGGGCCACTCGTTCACATTGCGGGCAGGATCACAGCCTGCCCGAGTTGCCGGCCAGCGTATGGCCCCCTGATCATGCTCGACCCCAAACCGGGCAGGACACCGGCCAAACCCGCTCCGCCTTAAGTAGGCTCAGGGGCAGCAGAACTGTGGCAGCATCAGGTTCTGGATGTGCATGGCTTGTCTCGACAGACAGG
The DNA here is from genome assembly GCF_000718135.1 of Streptomyces cyaneofuscatus. Taxonomy (GTDB): domain Bacteria; phylum Actinomycetota; class Actinomycetes; order Streptomycetales; family Streptomycetaceae; genus Streptomyces; species Streptomyces cyaneofuscatus. The sequence goes on from NZ_JOEM01000003.1 coordinate 116,032, forward strand.
GGGGACTGCAGTGTCAGATGCCGGACAACAAATGATGGCAGTAGTTCGGGAGATGGACGCAGCGCTCCGGGATCCCGAAGCCCCTGACGGAGGCGCTGGTGAGGACACCGCGCACGGGGTAGACATCTCACTTCTGAGCCTGCTCGCATCGGAACCGTTCGGCCCTCGCCTGGTCCTCGAAAGGTTGATCGCAGATGCACATCAGGATTGAAGCCGAATCCCGTCGAGGCCTCCGAATCATCGGTGAAATTCCCAACATTCCCCTCTGTCGAATCGAGGGCTACAACGGCATCGGCAAAACGAACGCCATTAAGCTGCTTAGGCTATGCACAGGCGACCAGCCCTTTGTCGGAAATGATCACTCATGGAGGACTTTCCGCAATCAATTGAAAAGTGCGCGCGTCACGGTGACAGACCTGCATGGCGCCCAAGAAATCGCATGGACAATCGATCCAAATCAATGGCCGGAAATGGCGGAACCTCTCGGCGACCTAGTAGGAAAAATTCGAATTGATGGGCGATCCGCGCACCCGCGTGACATCCTGCCACTTCTCAGCGTGCATCACGTAATGGCCGCCGATACGCCCGTTTCCGTTCTCACGGAAAGAATCAACACTACCCAGAAGTATATTCAAGTATGGGACTCGGAAACTGGAAGGCAACGACAGGAAGAAATTGAACTAGTACTAGGTGAGCTGCAAAATAGGATTACCGACTGCACGCCGTCACAGCTGTCACGAGACCTCTCCATTACCGCGGAGGCAGAAAAAGTTGCAAAAAACCTATCCGCTCAACTGAAGACGGCGCGGGAGCGTCTCAAACTGCTGGATAGGGCGGTGGACGTTTCCGCTCAACTTACGCAGGTCCGAGGGCGCGGCCCCGAGATGGACCAAAAAATTCAAGAACTAGCCACGCGCCTTGAGAGCCTCGACGAACAGCGGCGGGAGCTAGACAAACAAATAAAGAACGCGAGCACCCAAAAGCACAATAACGAAAAAGCAGAAAAAGAATTCGAAAATGCCCAAAGGCACCTCGTGCGCCAGGACAAGGTATTTCGAACTCTGCGGAGCCACCTTCAGCAGCTTGCAGCAGTTGCCGGCGTGGAGCCATCCGAGGACGCCCTCGCTGCTGCCAGGCGGGAGGCGAGCAAGCACCTCAACAGCTTGCTGGAGCAGCAGCCTCGAATCAACGCGACTCCACTATTGGTAGATCTTCTCAGTAGTCTCTCCTCTACCTTGGAATCAGCCGAGGAGGAGGGGCTGGGGGGCACAAACCTAATTGACTCCGGTGAAGAGGAGTCAGGTTGGACTGTCACCGCGCTGAAGGAAGCATTCCAACGCCAAGGGGAAATCCTTAGCGCGATGGCACCCTCAGCCGATGCTGAACAATTGGCAGAAGAAATTGAGGCCACGCGAGCTCGTTTGGGAGTAATCGCGCAGACCGAAACCGCCTTGGGGGATCTTGAAACGGGTCAGACAACACTTGCCAAGGCAGAAGGTCGACTCCTCAAGGCAACCAAGGGGCTCCCGGAGCAGACAGCGCGCAACCTCGAAGACTTGATGCGGAATCGCACCACCTTGGACCAAGAGACTCGGACTGTACAGAGCGACCACGCCAGGCTATCTCACACTCGGGAACTGCTCGGTGGTGGGAAAACCGAGGATGCCCTTGCGGCCGAGTTGGTTCAGCTATGCCGCGAAGCCCATGTAGAGCTCGCCCGCCTTAGAGGAACCCGGGAAAAAGAGCAAGCAGAACTAGAGGATTTGACTCGCAGAGAAGCACAAGCCTCGCAGCAGGCAGCTCTCGCTCACCGTACGTCCCAAAGTCGCCATTCCAAAGTGAAGTCGACTGCAGACTTCTTGAGTCAGGATTCTGAACTTTCGTGGCTTAGGCACGCAATCCCGAAAATCGCGATGCTGCCCGAGCTAAGCGCGTCCCATCAGGCAGATGTATTGACTGACGTCGCCGCCGTGATTGACAGAGCACGCGATTCGTTGGCATTGACCTATTCGTCGCTGCGCGGAATGGAGACCGCGCTGGGCCGGCTGGGTTCACGCATTCGCCAGCCTAGCGGGCCGACAGGAACGGAGACCCCGTCTGATAGGGCTGCCAAACTGTGGCTCGCAGATGAAGTTCGCCAGTGGTTCGAAAGTGATGTTGTCAGAGCCGCGCTCTTCAATGGTGGTACTGATGTCAGACTGGACCCTGACAATTTGCAGCTTTCGTGGACTGCAGACGACGGACAGACCAATGAACGCCCACTCGCAGCGTTCTCAAGTGGACAGCAGGCATTCGCCTACACTCAGGCCCAGGTCGCACGCCTCGACCGGGATGAGAATGCTTCCTCTAATCGGCTCATAGCGCTCGATGAGTTCGGCTCATTCATCGATGCCAAGAACATGTCGGCACTTGCGTCCTATCTTCAGGGGCGTCAGGCTCAAGCTCCCAACGACCAAGTGCTTGTAATTCTCCCGCTTGAAGTTTCTACCGCAGTAGCATCGTCAAACGGAAGCACAAACGAGCGAGTTGGCGCGCTGAGGAAGCGCGGATACTTTGCAGAGGCATTTCAACTATGAGCACCACGGTTCAACGTCTATTCGGAGTGCCTGCAATCTTGACAGGCAGCGAGCGCGTCACGCTAATTAGCGACCTAACTCAGCTCTGGCAACTTACGTATAGCGCGCCCCCCAGCAGTCTGGAATCTGATCTAGCCCTGTGTAAAAGATTCTTTGATCCTCTGACACGCGGGCATTCCTTGCGGGACCGTCTGACCGAACTGCCTCCTACGCCGGCTGATCTGCAACACCGGATCAGTCAGTACGGCGAACCTATCGCCGTACAAGCTGGATATATGACACTACTGGTGGGCGTCGAGGCACGGCTCATGCTTGCATTGTTGGAAAACCAGCATGCTGGTGAGGACCTCCTCATTCTTTCACCGCCGGATATCGCCGCGGCAGAACGTCGAGCTATGCAGATTTACAGGACATGGGCGATGGCACGGTTGAGTCAGGTAGTCGCCCTGAGACAGGGGCAGGGAACCGAGGTGATGCAAGCGATCGCCGTGGGCGTCGTTATTGCACTTCTCGTCAACAGGTCAGACACAAAGGCTAGGGCCGTCATTAGGGGCGATCATTCGACCGCCGACGGCAAGCAGGTCGATAGCGCGATTTTTGCGGGCGCGGAAGCATTCGCCGCTGGAGTATCCCAAAATCGCAACGGCCGGGCATCAGGCGAGCAGCGCTTGAAGGGCGGATATGCCCTTAGTGAGGCACGGCGACGACTCGCGAACCACCTCGTCGTCACCTCTACGGGCAGTAACGAAGGCGGCGATCTGCTTTACATCCCCGCCTCTAGCAAAAGTGCCGTCATCAAGTTCCTTGGGCGAGACCTTGCTAGACGGCCAAGACTGAATGAATCAGCCCTTGCTGCCGCCTTCGATTCGCTGGTGTCAGCCTATAAGGAAGCAGCTGGTCAGCTAGCTCATCGAGGAATGGTTTTTGAGCGCTCCACTGATACACGTTCCCTTAAGGACGACCTACTACAGGAGTTCTCAAAGGGACAACGCTCACCTGTGCAGGATAGCCAATAGCCGCCAAATACCTAAGTCTGGTATTTTGCATAAACCCCTTGGAGAATGCACGCTCTCATCATTCTCGGCGAAGCAATACGAAACGTTCTGCAAGCTGCACATTGTGCCTAGTGGCATTACCCTTCCATCGCTGCCCTCGATGCCGAAGGATTACGTCTTTTTCTAGCACGAAGCCTAGTTGAGTCCCCAGTTTGGCCATGATCCCAGGCGTGTCAACGTAAACCCCGTACGGCGCACTGTCACCCACCAGAAAAACCGCTGGTGCGCCCGGAGCAAGTGCGTGGGCAAGGTTTTCCAAAATACGGTAGATAGCCACAAAGTAGTCCGGAAGCACGCGATCGTACTCCTTACCTCGGGCCCTATTCCCTCGCTCTTTCTGCAGTTGGTCGGCAAGCTCACCAATTTGATCCCCGACCTCACCGTATTTCTGGAGTGACTTTCTAGCATCGAGCGCGGCACCGACGCTACTTTGTTGAGTGGTTGCCGTCAGCATGTCAGAACGCACCTCAGAGCACATTTGAGACCAGCTGGTCACATCGCCCCAGAAGTAAAGTTCGAGTCGCGTCGCGTCAGCGTAATCGAAATTGTTGAGGTACGGCGGTGACGTGACACACCCGTGCGCGGAGCCGATACCTACGTCGCTCCAGTTTTCGGCCACCCCTGAGTCGCCTTGCTTAACCCTGCATTCCAATGAAGCAGACTCGTTCTTCTCAACGTCTCCGATATCATCAACCATCCACGCTACGCGTTGAAGGAAGCGGGAACCTGGGTCGCTGAATGTTGGTTGCCGCTGAGCCCCAGGCCTCTGATATGGCCAACCGACACGAACCGAGGCAACATCGCGCAGTGTAGCCAGCAATGCCCACTTCAAGTACTTGTGCCACTCATGCTCATGTTCCGCACGGATCAAATCCCGCAAGCTTACGAGAAGAGCAAGTGTCTCTGGATCAAAGCTCCGAAGTGTCAAATCCGCTTCGCCGCCGAGATCAACATGCACTGTAGCTCTAGCTTGTTGTGTAAGTTCGCGGGCAGTCACAAGGAGCTCAATCGGATCACCGGAAAAACAGCGAAGCTTCAGAGCCGCAAGCTCAGCTATCAGCGGATGAGCTTCGACTCCGAAGAAGGAGTGACCAGCTCGCCTGGCAGCCGTTCCTGTGACGCCAGAACCGGTGAAGGGGTCAACTACAAGCCCACCGGCGGGCAGCTGCAACTGATGTAGGAGCAAGGAGGCATAGTCAGAGGCGAAGCCCGCGGGATAGCGAAACCATCGATCGAACGGCTCAATCCGACTAGTGCCGTGTCGGCGTCCTCGTCCTGAGCTGGGTTCCTGCACCTGTTGATCTTCCTTAAGTACCGATTCCGGCACTGACTTGTGGCTATCATTCGTCAACACTCGCCTATTGCACCACGTCGACGGGCCTCACCACCACGGTGATGAGACATGAGCTCACCCGCCGGCCAAGATAGTGCCAAGCACGACACTTCGTGCCTGCCAACCAGGCTCCTTGTAGTACTCCACGACATCCGTCCGCGCACCCAGGACGGGCGCGAGCGCACGATCAGCTGGCGCCTGAAGGTCAGCCAACCACTCTAGGCTGCGCCGACGTTGTTCCTGGTTTCGCCAGTGGACGTCCGCCGCGAAGAAGTCTGCCGCGAGGTCTTGGGCGTGGCCAAGATTGTTGTCACGGACCAACGCCTGCAAGACAGTATGCAAGAAGGCCAACGGCGTACTTACGTACTCCTTATCTCTATCCCCCCAAGAATCACTGACGAGATGTCGTGCCAAGATACTGGCCAACAAAGCGGCCCGCTCCGGATCAGAACGGCACCAGGAACGCGTCGGCCCGGTGGGTACCTGTGAAAAGTAGTCGAAATAGAGGCTACTGTCCTCTTGATGCGCATCAACCAGCCGTACCAGCGCTTCTAGGCTTCCCTCATGCCCGAGAACGACGCCTTCTACCAGCCTGCGAGCCTTAATTGGGACGGGCTCGTCGCGGTCGAGGAGAACTGCCTGAACCATGTGCCGCAACTCAGACATGGTCTGTATTCTCAGTTGAAGGTCTTGCTGTGTACATGAATTAACAAATGGTCGCCAGTGCAAAAACTCTGCATCAGGAAGTAGTCGCACCCCGCTCCTAGGCCGTGTTCCCGTGAGATACCAAGCAGCAACACGCCCCAGACTATAAACGTCAGCCGCCGGCGTGGCCTTCCGGGCGTCCGCGCTCAATTCAGGAGCGTCGAAGCCCGGAGTGCCCATCCCCTGCCCAGTACGAGTGAGAATCCGTGAGGCTTCGTCCGGCGGGCGACGGACCATTCCCCAGTCAGCCACCACCCATCGGTACGTGGCACCACTCTCACCAGGGAGAGCAAGAATGTTGGGTGGGGAAATGTCACGATGAACCAGGCCGAGTTGATGAGCGACGTCTAGGGCCTCGCCGATAGCAATTAGTATTGAGGCCAGCTCTTCCTCGTCTGGTCTCTGGCGGAGGCCTTCAAGATTGTCAATCGCGAGAGGCATCGTGTACCAGGAAAATCCCGGATCATGGTCCAGGATTGGCATAATGTTAGGATGAGCTAGCCGCTTCTGGTCCTGAATCTCACGTCTAATTCTATCCCGGGCATCCTGGCGGTTATATGAACGTTTGAGCGCTACCTCTTCGTGTGTTTCCTTGTGCACAGCACGAAATACCTGCGCGTAGCTGCCATGTCCCAGAGTGCGAGCGTTTAGACGGTACCTGTCTTGCGCCTTGATGCTGTTGTTGGACGCGTCTTCCATGACGACCCACCCCCCTGATCGGGTCAACTAGGCTTATGCTACTGGACTTTGGCACACCATCGATCTGCCTCGCTTGGTTGGGTACGCCGACTGCCACGTAGGCAGCCAGGGGGAGGAGCCAGTCGGTGGGCCTGAGGGGGATTCGTCTGTGTCTAACTGTGTGACGACCCTTGATGGACAGCGCCGGACACGTGAGGCCGTCTACGGGCCGTCAGGGCAGGTGAATTGCACACCACCTCAAGGCAGCGGCACCTCTCAGGTTGCTCCGGGATGACGCAGTATGCAGACACGTCCAAGGTCGACGGAAGTCAGCCGACAAGCCAGAAGCCCATGGCATCTGATCTGGTCAGAGCCATGGGCTTCCTTTGCTGTGCTGGTCGGGGGACCGTAGATCAACAGGTGGGCTCGCGCGGATCGCGCGTTGCTCGGAGCTGGCCGCGGCTCGTTGCGACGCGGTAGACGTCCTGTAGAGCCCCGGTCAGCTCTTTGACCAGGCACCGCATGTCGTCGAGTGACGTCCCCTGGTTGTCGAGAGCCTCTGAGGCTTCTTCCAACAGCTCGCTCGCCGTGCCGAGTTGGATCGCTTCGATGCCGTCCGCGAGGCGAGACATGTAGCCGTCCGGGTCGTCGGTGCTCAGGTAGCAGGGCTTGCCCCCTGAGCCCGACCACGGGAGGAGCCGAAGTTCGTTCGTTGTCGTCATCCTTGGGCTGGCCTCTCGGTGAGCACGTGGTGGGCGGTGAAGACGGCGTCGACTCGGTCTCCCGGAAAGGTCAGGAGCGCGGCTTCAACGACGCGACCGGTGGCGTCGGTGGCGATGCGGGTGATGGCGAGAACGGCCATGTTGTTCTCGAGCCGGAGGGCCGACGCTTCGTCTGGGGTGGGACAGCGGGCGGAGACCGTCTCTCGGATGGTGGCCGGCGACGGGCCGAGGACGGCGAATCGGGTGGCTGCCTCCCGGCACACGGAGTCGCCGTCGAGGACTCCAGCCGGGGCCAGGTCGCGCGGGATGTAGATACGGGCCAGGCCCTGCGGTGACCCGTGTTCGAGGCTGAGGCAGGTGTACTCCGCGAGGGGGCTGCCCGTCGGCACCTTCAGCAACGTCGTCAGGTGCACGGAGGCCGGAACCGTGGTGCTGCGAACCGTGAGGCGTAACGTTGGCTCAGTGGCGGTCCAGGGGTCCAGCGTGCCCCAGCCGCCGACGTACATGATCTTGCGGCGCGGATGACGGACGTAGTTCCCCTTGCCGTGGATCTTCTCGACGAGCCCTTCGCCCTGGAGCACGGCGAGAGCGCGTCGCAGGGTCACCGTGCTGACCCGGTACCGAGCGGCCAGGTCGGCTTCGGACGGGAGGCGTTCGCCAGGCTTGATGCTGCCCGTCGTGATCTGGTGGCGTAGGTCGTCGGCGATGTCGTGATGACGTCGGGACACGGAGCCGGTCACCGCCTTCTCAGCAGTCGCAGGACCATGAGCCGGGTACGGGCGTGTATGGCCAGCAGTTCGCCCGACTCGAAGACCAGTTGCTTGGCCCCGTGGGGGAGCTGGAAAAGGTCGCTCACTCGGCACCTCTGACCGCCGAGTTCGATGATGTCGCCGCGCTGCACGGTGGCCGCAGTGACTTCGACGGAAGAGACCAGTGCACTGCCGGGGGTCGGGACCCTCATGCCACCACCTGCACGGACACAGACAGGTCGGGGGTCGAGTGGCACGGGCAGATGCACTCCTCGTAGATCACCGGCACGTCGTCCGTCGTCGCAGGCGGGGGCGGCTCGATGCAGGAGTGGTGCGTCCCGATCCAGCAGGCGATAGAGCGGTAGGGGACGGAAGTCGTGCCCGTTGGGTGCGGTTGTCGACGAGGAGGCATCAGTGGGCCCCCGCGAGGGCCGACCAGGCATCGGCCGGCAGGTGCGGGGCGATGAGCACTGTGCGCGTCCGTGCACGCTGCTCTTCCCACGCCAGCAGGTACGGACGGACAAGTGCGACGTCTTCTCCCCTCAGCGGGTAACGGTGGACCGTGCCGACCGGAGCCCGCCCCACGGCGACGGTCGAAGGGTCAGCGGGCGCGGAGCAGGTGAGAGGGGCCAGCGGCCGGGAGGGCGTTAAGGGGCGGCGGTGCCGGCCGTTGGGGAAGCACCGCGCTCTGGTGCGCGAGATGGCTTGGCGGATACGGTTGAGCATGCTGTTCAGCTCCTATCGCTGATAGCCCGGTCCCCCGACGTCGCCTGTCGTGGGGACCGTTTTGCGTACGACCGCCCATAAGGTGCGGCCGTTCAAGCTGGTGGCCACGAGCCCGAATCGATCGGCATCGGCCACCGCGTCCAGGACCTCCCGCCATGAATCGGCGGAGAGCGTGTCCGGTACTTCCGCCTCGACCGTCGTGAACCGGGTGTCCTCCTCCACGCGCGGGCGGAGGCCAGCGGCAGACAAGCGGGCGGCGATAGCCGCCGCGGTCACTTCCGAAGCGGACACAGCACACCCTCCGTTGCCAGCAATCACTTTCAGTAAAGCTAGTTAACTAGATTAGAGCTAGTGGACTAGATTTTCCATATGTCTGAGCAACCGCCGTACCTCCGCATCGCCGACGAACTCCGGCAGCGCATCGCGGAGCACGTCTGGGAACCGGGCGACCGTCTCCCATCCCGCGCCCAGATCGGCCAGGAGTTCGGCGTGGGCGAGAACGTGGTCCGCAGGGCACAGGAGTTGCTGATCTCCCAAGGCGTGCTGGAAGGCCGGGCCGGATCGGGGACCTACGTCGCCGAGCCCCGGGAGCGCGTGAGAGTCGTCCGGTCGTCGGCACGTGAGCAGCCCAGTGGATCCCCCTTCCGCCAGGACATGAAGGCCCTTCGCCGACAGAGCGACTGGGAGAGCCGGACCGACGCGAAAGCGCCGGCCCCGGCGGAGATCGCGACGCGGCTCGGGATCGCCGAAGGCGAGCCGTGCGTGCGGACGACGTACGAGTTCCTTGCGGACGGGAAGCCAGTCCAGTTGTCGACGAGTTGGGAGCCGTACGCCGTCACTGGCGGAACCCTCGTCGTTCTCCCCGAGGGAGGGCCCCACGCGGGAGCTGGAGTCGTGAACCGTATGGCCGCGATCGGAGTCACCATCAGCCACGCGGTCGAGCAGCCCGAACCCCGGCACGCGACCACCGAGGAAGCATCACTGCTAGGCATCCAGAAAGCTGCACTCGTGACGCACATCCGGCGGACGTACTACAGCGACGACGGCCGACCCGTGGAGACAGCGGACATCGTGGTGCCCGCAGCACACTGCGAGATCGTCTACGAGATCCCGATCAACCGCTGACGAGCTGCCCCGGCAGCTCCAAAGCCGTGGCCCAGCCGTGCCCCCTGCGTGCCCCTTCCGTGCCCGAAAGAGCGGGAAACCAGGGGGAACAGCGGTGCCCGGCAGGGAACGGGCATGGCAAAGGCCCCCGACCATATGTACTGGTCAGGGGCCTCTCGCCTGCGGTGGGTGTGGGATTTGAACCCACGGTGACATCGCTGCCACGACGGTTTTCAAGACCGTTCCCTTAGGCCGCTCGGGCAACCCACCCCGCGTCGGCGGCCCCCGGGCCGTGGCGGCCGACGGGCCGTCAGGGCCCTGTGGGGCCGGTTCGACGCTCGGTACAGCCTAGCCGGTCAGCTGTCGCCTTCGCGCTGGCCCAGCGTGACTTCAGCCGTGGCCGTCTTGCCGTCGCGCTCGTAGGTGAGGGTGACCTTCTCGCCGGGCTTGCGGGTCCAGATCTCGCCGATCAGGGTGGGGCCGCTGTCGATCACGGTGTCGTTGAACTTGGTGATCACGTCGCCCGCCTTGAGGCCCGCCTTGGCCGCCGGGCCGTTCGGGGTGACGGAGGGGGTGTTGCCGGCGCCCTCGGGGGAGATCTCGGCGCCGCCGGTCTTCTCCTCCATGGAGACCGTCGCGCCGATCACCGGGTAGACCGGCTTGCCCGTCTTGATCAGCTGCTCCGCGACGTTCTTCGCCTGGTTGATCGGGATCGCGAAGCCGAGGCCGATGGAGCCGGCCTGGGACTGGCCGAGGCCGCCGCCCGTCGACTGGATCGCGGAGTTGATGCCGATGACCGCGCCCGTGGCGTCCAGCAGCGGGCCGCCGGAGTTGCCCGGGTTGATCGAGGCGTCCGTCTGGAGGGCGCTCATGTAGGAGTTCTTGTTGCTCTGGCCGTCCCCGGAGGCGACCGGGCGGTTCTTCGCGCTGATGATGCCCGTCGTCACCGTGTTGGACAGGCCGAAGGGGGCGCCGATCGCGATCGTCGAGTCGCCGACCGCCACACCCTCCGAGTTGCCGAGGGGGAGCGGGGCCAGGCCCGCCGGGGGGTTCTTCAGTTTCAGCACGGCCACGTCGTAGCCCTGCGCCCGGCCGACCACCTCAGCCGCGTACTTCTTGCCGTCGGAGAACGTCGCCGACAGTTCGCCGGACTCCGCCGCGGAGGCCACCACGTGGTTGTTGGTGAGGATGTGGCCCTCCTTGTCGTACACGAAGCCCGTGCCCGTGCCGCCCTCGCCGTCGCCGCCCTGCGCGTCGATCGTGACCACGCTGGGGAGCGCCTTCGCCGCGACCCCGGCCACGGTGCCCGCCGGGCGCTTGAGGTCCTTCGGGGTGTCCGACGCGGAGACGGTGGTCGAACTGCCGGAGGAGCCGCCGTCGTTGCGGTCGGCGGCCCAGAAGCCGAGCGCGCCGCCGATCCCGCCCGCGACCAGGGCCGCTACCGCGACCGCCGCGACCAGGCCGCCCGCGCCCCGGCGCTTGCCGTTGCCGTGGGAGGGGTCGTGGCCGGGCTGCGGGACCGGGGCGCCCCAGACCGGGCCGTGACCGCTCCCGTTGCCGATGCCGCCGCCGGACGTGTGTGCCGCGCCGCCGCCCGCGTACGAGGGGACCGCGGGCGGGGGCGGGGGCCAGGAGGCGGCGCCCGCGGGGGGCTCGGGCGCCGCCCCGTACGGGGAGTGCGGGGGCTGATGGGGCTGCTGGGGGGTGTGGGGCTGGTGAGCCTGGTGGGTGTGCGTGCCGGGGTACGCCGGGGCGTCCTGGGAGGTGCCCGTCTGCGCCGGGGAGCCCTGGTGCGTGGGGGTGTGGCGCGGGGCGTCCGCGTGCGTCGGAGTGGGGGGCGGGGTCGGGGCATCAGCCGGGGGCGTCGCCCCCGTACCGGCGCTGTCCGTGGCTCCATCGCGTACGCCGTCGTCCGCCGGGTGCGCAGCCCCGTCCGCGGCCGGGTCGGGAGTGGTGGCCGGCACGGGAGGTGCGGGCGGAACGGACGGCACGGCCGGTACCGCGTTGCCCTCGGTGCCCTCGTTCTCGGTGCTCACAGCTCTTTACTCCTCGGTTCCACTCGGCATCCAGTCGGCATTCGGCAAGAAATCCGCTGTGCACGTGTCTGCGGTCAGCTTTTCCCACAGCACGTCGGGTCACTGTAAGCAGGACCTGTGCATCCGCACACCAATCTTTACATCAGACAAAACGGTCCTCCAGGGTGACATGTGCTCGCCTACCCCCACGGCGGTGACACCATGACCCGGGTGACCCACGCACGGCAGCGCAGCCCGCAGACCTCGATCCAGGTCGTCGCCCATCGCGGAGCGTCCGACGACGCCCCCGAACACACCCTGGCCGCCTATCGCAAGGCGATCGAGGACGGTGCCGACGCCCTGGAGTGCGATGTACGGCTGACCGCCGACGGCCACCTGGTCTGCGTGCACGACCGCCGGGTGAACCGTACGTCGAACGGGCGCGGCGCCGTCTCCGCCCTGGAGCTCGCCGATCTCGCCGCCCTCGACTTCGGCTCCTGGAAGGACCGCGAGGAGTCGCCGGACTGGGATCCGGTGCCGGGCGAGCTCACCTCCGTACTCACCCTGGAACGGCTCCTGGAGCTCTTCACCGAGGTACGGGCCACCGGGCGGCCGCTGCAGCTGGCCATCGAGACGAAGCACCCCACCCGTTGGGCCGGACAGGTCGAGGAGCGGCTCCTCCAGCTGCTGAACCGCTTCGAGCTGGCCTCGCCGCCGGCCGACGAGCCCTCTCCCATCCGCATCATGAGCTTCTCCGGCCGCTCCCTGCACCGCGTCCAGGCCGCGGCGCCCGCCCTGCCGACCGTCTACCTGATGCAGTTCGTGTCACCCCGGCTGCGCGACGGACGGCTGCCCGCCGGTTCCCGGATCGCCGGACCCGGCATGCGGATCGTGCGCAGCCACCCCGGGTACATCGAGCGGCTGCACCGGGCGGGCCACCGGGTGCACGTGTGGACCGTGAACGAGCCGGCCGACGTGGAGCTCTGCGCCGAACTCGGCGTCGAGGCGATCATCACCAACCGCCCGAAGCAGGTTCTGTCCCAACTGGCACAACTGGGGCGCATTTAGCACAGAACGGCACCCCACTGGCACGCGACAGCACCCCCCGCACCACCATGACGGGGAGTACACCGGCGCATTCGCCGAGCGTTCAGTTGTGTCGAGTGCGTCACCGGCAGCCCCTTGGCCGGTTTCCGGTGCAGCTCAGTGGGGCATCCAACCCGTGGCGTGGGGCAAAGGAGGTCTCGGGGGTGGCGTTGGTGGTGGCACAAGAGGTGCCTGCGTCGTCGAGCATGGCCGTTCCCCATGGCCCTGCGGGCGTGGGGCAGGCACGGCACCGGATGCGTGAGCAGTTGCGCAGCAACGGGGTGTCGGACGCGGTCGTGGACGACGCTGTTCTCATTCTTTCCGAACTGCTCAGCAACGCCTGCCGGCACGGCAGGCCGCTGGGACGGCACGCCGATGTCGGTGACGGCGACATCCTGGCCGCCTGGCGTGTGGACACGGGCGGCGGCCTGACCGTGGAGGTCACGGACGGCGGCGGGCCCACCCGGCCCGTTCCGGCCACCCCTTCGGTGACGGCACGCGGCGGCCGGGGGCTCAACATCATCAGCGCCCTGGCCCAGGAGTGGGGTGTACGGGACGACTCGTCGGGCGAGGTCACCGTCTGGGCCCACGTCCCCTGCCCGAAGCCGCCCGAGCTGGGCGCGGTCGGCGGACTCACCGGGTTCGAGGGGCTCGACTTCTCCGACGTCCTCGACGACGCGAGCTGAGGCGGCCGCCCGTCGGCGACACCGCTCGGCAGGACGGCCGGTGGGGGCGGTCGGTGAGGGCGGCCGGTGAGGGTGGCGGCAGGCGTGTGTGCCGCGGTGGTGCCGCGGGCGGCTAGGCTCGCGCCGAGACCGCACCGTCGCAATCAGGAGAATGCCCACCATGGCCAAGAAGCGCCCTCAGACCAAGGCCGGGAAGCAGCAGCTCAAGGACGGTGAGATCCCGGTCGTCGGGGCCCGTGAGCCCTGCCCGTGCGGTTCGGGCCGTCGCTACAAGGCGTGTCACGGACGCGCCGCCGCCCAGGCCGTGACCGAGCTCGTGCACCGCCCGTTCGAGGGACTCGCGGGCGAGTGCGACTGGGTCGCCCTGCGCGAGCTGGTGCCCGCCGCCACGGTCGAGCTGACGCTGAAGGGCGGGCTGCCCGAGGGCGTTCCGTCGGTGACGCTGGCGACCGTCCTGCCGATGGCCTGGCCCGCCCTGCGCCGCGACGACGGTTCCGTCCTCCTCGCCCTGCAGAACGACACCTCCTCCGGCGACCTCAGCCGCGACCTCGCGGACACGCTCCAGCGCGCGCTGGAGGTCGAGCCAGGCACCCCGGTCACCGCCCGCCGCGTACCGGCCGACGGGCCGCGCCTGCAGGATCTCCTCGACCCGGACGCCGCGTTCGAGCCGGTCGTCCACACCGGGTTCGAGTTCTGGGTGCCCGACGCGGAGAACGCCACCCCCGAGGTGGCCGCCTCCCTGGAACGCGCGAACGCCGCCGCGATCCCGACGGTGCTGCTCTCCGGCGCGGACGCCGCGTACTGGTGCGAGACCCCGGAGAAGAACCACCTGCGCTGGGTCATGCCGCACCCCGAGGAGCAGCTCCTCGACGCGCTCGCCCGGCTGCACGCCGCCGGCACCTCCTCGCTGGGCGAGGACACCCGGCTGGTCGGCTCGTTCCGCGCGCACGGCCTGGTCGTTCCCGTCTGGGACCTGCCGAGCTCGATGGGGGCCGAGGCGTGCGAGAAGCCGGCCGTCGCGTTCGCCGAGCGGCTGGCGGCGGCGCTCGCCTCCGACGCTCCGCTCACCGCCGAGGAGCGCCGGGCCCGTGGTGGGCTCACCAACCGCCAGGTGACGCTCAGCTGACCTTGGCGGGGGTGCTGCCGGAGCCGTGCAGGGCCCCTGCCGACAGCGCCGCCGAGTCGGTGACCCGCGTCACAACTCACCGTACTCACAAGTAAATCGCCGCCCTCATAGGCGAGATCGAATTTGCGAACGGCAGATCTCTTGTTACCGTTCTAGAAGCCCGGTCGCTGGTGCATCCCCCGTCGCCAGCGACCGGGCGTCTTCGTTTCCGGCCGTGACCCGCACCGGCCGGCCTACCGCGACCCGCCCGAGACCCGCCCGCGCACTCAGTCGGATGCGCCCGGCGCACGGTGCGATCCGGCCCTGAGCAGCAGCGGCGCCTCCTCCACCGGCCCCGCGCCCGCGTACTCCGCCACCGCCGCATAAGCGCCGGGCTCACCCGCCGACGCGCCTCGCGGGGTCTCGCAGCTGCCCGGCTCGTCGTCGGCCGCCAGGACACAGTGCAGCTCCACGGTCCGCCCGCCCGGCCCCATCAGGGTGAGTACGGCACGGAGTTCCGTACCGGAGGTGTTGCGGTGGTAGGCACGCGCCCAGGTCTCGCCGCCCCCGGTCATGACACAGGTCTGCGCCTCGATGCCCTCCGGCGAGACGAGCTCGGGACCGCACCGGGCGGTGCCCTCACGGAGCTTGTCATCGGATGGGTCACCAGAAAGCTTTTCTTTATGCATTTCTGATGAACTATCCGGAGATTTCTCATCTGTCGCTACGGGAGACGGGGAACCGCCGGGATCCGCGGAAGCAACGATCGGAATCAGGCACGCGAACGCGGCGACAGCCGTGAGACCGATCATGCGGAGATTCATGGTGGCCCCCTTGCCGACCGCGCGGGCAATCGCGGAAACGTAACTACGCGGAAACGCGACTACGCGACTACGCGGGTATTCGGGGCGACGATATCGAGGCGAGGCACGCGGCCGGGCCGTCCGGCGCCCGTTCACCGCGCATACGGCCCGGCTCACACCCGTACGAGTGAGACGTACGGGAGTGGGAGCCGGGCCGCCCGCCCGTCAGTACGCGAGCCGGCTGCCACCGTCCGGGGCGCTGGTGCTCGCCTCGACCAGGGCGTCCAGGACCGCCTCGACATCCGGGAGCCAGGGAGCCGCCGCCCTCGGCGAAGGGGCCCGCTCCCAGCGCACCTGGCCCGCGCCGGTCTCGGACGGGGGCAGGACGAGATAGCCGCCCTCCCCGTGGAAGCGGAGCGAGCTGGGCACCCAGTCCTTGCTGTACAGCAGCTCACCGAGCCGTTCCAGCGTGTACGGGGCCACCAGCAGCGACCACCGAGTGGGCGTCGCCACGACGGGGCCCAGCCGCATGCCCATGCGGTCGAGGGCGACCAGGGCCTTCGCCCCGGCCAGGGCGGGCAGGCTCACCGCGCAGGGGGCCCGGCCGCCGGTCGCCAGCATCACCGGGGCCGTGGGGCGGTTGGTCCACCACCAGCGCACCATACGCTCGTCCGTGGTGGCCGCCAGCAGTCCGGGATCGAAGGGGTGCGCGCCGGGAACGGCGCAGTCGGGGTCGTGGCAGGCGCAGCCGAGGCCACGCCCGTCGGGCAGGGCGGCCGGCGCGGTCCCGGCTCCGGGGAGCACGGGCCACTGCCATGCGGTGGCGAAGGTCAGGGCCGCGTCGAGCCGGGCGGCACCCTCCTTGCGCCGGAGCCGGAGCCTGCGTCGCCTTCCGAGGATCTCGCGCATGAGCGCTCGTTCCTTTCCGTTGAACGCCGAGTCCACATGACGCCACGCGGGGTGGGACATCGCGCGAGCGTCTCTTCGCTGTGCGTACGTGCTCATCAGTTCTGCGGTACGGGGGTACGGACGTGCCTTCGGTACCGAGCGTGAGCCGAGCCGAGCCGAGTGGAACCGATCCGAGTGGAACCGATCTGAGGTGGTGCCGAGCTGCGTGGAGCCGGGGGCGCCCGCCACGGGCGCCTCGTGCCTGCCGGCCGGGCCCGAACCCCGCCGCGTGGGGCGGAGGCGTGACCGTCACTGATCGCGACCGTCACGGGTAAGGACGTCCGGACCCGCTGTCAGGTTCCTGAGCGATCACATCCGCCCGTGAGCGTCTGCCCCGGGCATCGCCGATTACGTACCCAGCCTGCCCAGAATGACGCCGCCCCTGGGATTTCCTCCCGGGGACACCCCTTGTTGAGCCTTGTTGAGCTGCCCCAGTCGACCGCAAATAGCTGCCGGAGGGTGCATTTTTCGGCCAAGTTGACTCACACTGGAGGGGAGCGAATCCGGCGAGCCTCCAGGGGACAATGCTGGACATCGGGTTACTTGTGCGTGTACATGTGGATGCACTGATAGTGGCGCAGAATCACATGGGGGTTTGCGATGCTATTCGACGAATCGCACCGGCCGGAAAGCTGGCTGCCATGAGCGCCCCACACCTGCCGAAAGTGGCTGGAATCGATCCAGAAGTTCCGGTTTCAACGCACACTGCCGCTCCTCTGAGAGAGGTTCCGGCAGCGCCCGGAGCCTTCATCCAGGACCGGCTCGCGGGCTGGGTCTCGGATCTCACGACCCTGCACGAACTCACCGAGCGGCTGGCCTCCACCGCCACCCTCGACGCCGCCCTGAACGAGCTGCTGCACGCCGGAGCCGCCCTCGTGGGCGCCCGCCGCGGACTCCTCGTACTGGAACCGGCGGACACCACGGCCACGCCCTCCACCACCCTCGGACTCGGGCTCAGCCACGCCGATCTCGGCCACATCGAGACCGTGGAGCGCGGCGCCACCGCCCTGGGCCGCGTCCTCGACGGGCACCCCGGCACCGCGGACGGGCTCACCACTCCCGACCTGTTCGGCGACCCTGACCTGGACCCCCGCCACCGCGAGGTCGCCACCCGCCTCGGCTACGCCGCCAGTTACGCCCTGCCCCTCGCCTCCGAGGCGGCCGGACGGCTCGGCGCGGCGGTCTGGCTCTACGACGAGCCCGGCGAGCCCTCGGAGAAGCAGCGCCACCTCGTCGGCCTCTACGCCCGGTACGCCACCGAGCACCTGGCCCGCCTGACCGAGCTGGAACGCGCCCGCGCCGATGTCGCGACCGTCGCCGAGGAGCTGCTGCCCAGCCGGCTGCCCCGCATCCCCGGCGTCCAGCTGGCCGCCCGGCACCGGACCGGCCCCCGAGGCGGCGGCGATTGGTACGACGCGCTGCCGCTGCCCGACCACGCGCTCGGCCTCGCGGTCGGCTCGGTGGGCGGATCGGGGCCGAGCGCGATGGCCGCCATGGGCCGGATGCGCGCCAGCCTGCGGGCGTACGCCGTGATGGAGGGCGAGGACCCCGTCGCCGTACTCTCCGATCTCGAACTCCTGCTCCGGCTGACCGAGCCCGCGCGGACCGCCACCGCCCTCTTCGCCTACTGCGAGCCCGCCGCCCGCAAGGTCGTCCTCGCCGGGGCCGGGCACACCCCGCCGCTGGTGCTCGGCGACCGGCGCTGCGAGTTCGTCGAGACCACGCTCTCCGCCCCGCTGGGGATGCTCGCCTGCTGGGAGGCTCCGAGCGTGGAGTTCTCCCCCGCGCCGGGAGAAACGGTGCTGCTCTACACGGACGGCCTGCTGCGCCGCACCGGCGACGCGATGGACCGCGCCTTCGCCCGGCTGCACTCCGCCGCCGCCTCCGTACCGAAGGCGGGCCGGCACGATCCGGACGCCGTCGCCGACCATGTCCTGCGCACGATGCTGCCCGACGGGCCGGCCCGGACCGACTCCACCGAGGACGTGGTCATCCTCGCCGCGCACTTCGACTGAGACCGCACACGTCGACTGAGACCGCATACGTCGACCGATCTCCCGGCGGCCTCTCCGGTAACAGGCCTTTCGGCCCTGGGCCCCCTTCCGTACGCCCGTACGATGGGTGATGGTCCAGTGTCGTATCAAGGAGAGTCACATCGTGTCTGAGGAGCTCATCCCGGAGACCCCGGAGCAGGAGACCGAAGAGAACGAGGCAGCGGAGCCGATCAAACAGCGGAAGAACGGCCTGTACCCGGGCGTCTCCGACGAGCTCGCCGAGAACATGAAGTCGGGCTGGGCCGACACCGAGCTGCACGGGCTCGAACCGATCGCCCAGGCCGAGCACACCGCCGCCCGCCGCGCCGCGCTCTCCGCGCGCTTCCCCGGCGAGCGCCTGGTCATCCCCGCGGGCAACCTGAAGACCCGCTCCAACGACACCGAGTACGCCTTCCGCGCCTCCACCGAGTACGCGTACCTCACCGGCGACCGGACCCAGGACGGCGTCCTCGTCCTGGAGCCGACCGGTGACAGCGGCCACCAGGCCACCATCTACCTGCTGCCCCGCTCCAACCGCGAGAACGGCGAGTTCTGGCTGGACGGCCAGGGCGAGCTGTGGGTCGGCCGCCGCCACTCCCTCGCCGAGGCCGAGCAACTGCTGGGCATCCCCGCGAAGGACGTCCGCGAGATCGCCGCCGCGCTCACCGAGGCCACCGGCCCGGTCCGCAACGTGCGCGGCCACGACGCGTCCATCGAGGCCGCCCTCACCGACAAGGTCACCGCCGAGCGCGACGAGGAGCTGCGCGTCTACCTCTCCGAGGCCCGCCTCGTGAAGGACGCCTTCGAGATCGCCGAGCTCCAGAAGGCCTGCGACGCCACCGCGCGCGGCTTCGAGGACGTCGTCAGGAGCCTGGACAAGGCCGAGGCGACCAGCGAGCGCTTCATCGAGGGCACGTTCTTCCTGCGCGCCCGCATCGAGGGCAACGACATCGGCTACGGCTCGATCTGCGCCGCCGGACCGCACGCCACCACCCTGCACTGGGTCCGCAACGACGGCGCCGTCCGCTCCGGCGACCTGCTGCTCCTGGACGCAGGCGTGGAGACCAACGAGCTCTACACCGCCGACGTGACGCGCACGCTGCCGATCAACGGCACGTTCTCGCCGCTCCAGCGCAAGATCTACGACGCGGTGTACGAGGCCCAGGAGGCGGGCATCGCCGCCGTGAAGCCCGGCGCCACCTTCCGCGACTTCCACGACGCCTCGCAGCGCGTGCTCGCCGAGAAGCTCGTCGCGTGGGGTCTGCTCGGCGACCTGTCCGTGGACAAGGTCCTGGAGCTCGGCCTCCAGCGCCGCTGGACCCTGCACGGCACCGGTCACATGCTCGGCATGGACGTCCACGACTGCGCCGTCGCGCGCACCGAGGCGTACGTCGACGGCATCCTGGAGCCGGGCGTCTGCCTGACCGTGGAGCCGGGCCTCTACTTCCAGGCCGACGACCTGACCGTGCCCGAGGAGTACCGGGGCATCGGCGTCCGGATCGAGGACGACATCCTCGTCACCGAGGACGGCAACCGGAACCTCTCCGACCAGCTGCCCCGCCGGGCCGACGAGGTCGAGGCCTGGATGGCTCAGCTGAAGGGCTGACCCACCGTCGTACGTACGACGTCGGAGGGCGCGCCGCTCACACCATGAGCAGCGCGCCCTCCCGCCATTTCAGGACCTTGTCGAAGCTGACCACCGCGCCCCGGCCCGGCCGGTTGCCGAAGTGGACGTGGTCGGCGAGCTGCTCGATGAGGTCCAGCCCGCGGCCGCTCTCGGCGACGCAGGGGATGTACGGGGCGAACGTGGGCTGGGCGCCGACGGACTCCGGGTGCTGTGTCTTCTCGACGTGCTCCGATTGCTGAGCCCGTTCGATGTGCTCCGCGTGTTCGGTGTGCGCGGCTGGGCGAAGCGCGCGCCGGGCGGGGAAGCCCGGCCCCGAGTCGGCCACCTCGATACGGCATTTCTCGCCGTCCAGATAGGCCGTGACCCGGTACTGCCCGGAGTCCGCCGGGGGCCTTCCGGTTCCGCGATCCCCGTGCTCCGCCAGGCCCGACCTGTCGCCGCCGTGTTCGACGGCGTTGGCACAGGCCTCGCTGAGCGCGACCGAGAGGTCGAAGGAGATGTCCGGATCCACCCCTGCGGTTTCCATGGTGCCGAGCAGAAAACGACGGGCGAGCGGAACGCTCGCAGCTTCGCGCCGCAAATGGAGTGACCACCAGATGCTCATGCTCCAGCCTCCTGGCTGCGGCTCGACGTACCGATACGTATTGCCGCACAAGGCACTTCGTAAGCACGGATCGGCCGTGAGAGCCCTCATTCGGCGGATGCGGATATTCCGCGCACCGGTGTATGGCCTCCACCACGGAAGCCGGGCGGGTTCCGGAGGAGGAGCGTCCACAGTCCGTACATCCCCCGCCAACAGCCACAACAAGCACAGTTTGCGGACGGAGGCTCGCGCTTGGGGACGGAGACTGATCTTCCGGACCTGCCGTACCGCGGCGGGGTACGCAGTGCGATGATGTTCCGGCCATGTCCACGCCTGTCGCACACGCCGGAGCCGGTCTGCGGCTCATGAGGGCCGCGGTGTTCACCGCGGTCTGCGTCGTGCTGTCCGCGGCGGGACACGCGTTCGCCGCCGGGGCGCCCGTCCCCGCGTGGACCCTGCTCGCCGGATTCCTCGGCGTCCTCGCCGTGGCCTCGGCCCTCGCCGGACGGGAACGCTCCCTGCCGTCGATCGCGGGTGCGCTGGCGGGCGGCCAGGTCGCCCTGCACATCCTCTTCGCGTACGGCAGCCACGGCAGCGCGCAGGCCGTCGCCGCCGCCGCGCCCCGGGGCAGCGGCGAGAACCCGCTGATCCGGTTCGCCGCCGGGCTGGTGTGCGGTGGAGGGCCGGGGCAGATCGACGCCGCCGACGCGCACCGCATCGTCACCACGGCGGGCATAGACCCCTCCACGGTCGCGGGCCACAGCCACCTCGCGTCGGCGAGCGCTGCGGGAGCCGCCACCACTGCGGCTCCGGACGGTGGATCCGGTCTGGCCGCGGCGTACGCCTCGGTGGCCGCGCTGCTGCCCGGTCTGCCGATGTTCCTGGCCCACCTGCTGGCCGCGCTCGCCGCCGGCTGGCTGCTGCGGCGCGGCGAGGCCGCCCTCTTCCGGCTGGCCCGGCTCTCGGCGTACGGCGCCCAGGCGCTGGCGGCCGGCGCCCGGCTGCGCTCCCTGCGCGCGGCGCTCGCGCTCGTACGCGCCCTGCGCGCCGGAGCGCGTGAGCAGCTCGCGAGCGGCCCGCGCGCCCCGCGTACGGCCGACGACGAGCCGGCCCCCGCCACCGGGGACCCTCTGCAGCACCTGGTGATCAGGCGCGGGCCTCCGGCCCCGTACGCCCTCGCAGCCTGACGCGACACCTGCGCCCACCGCCGCCGTGACCGAGCACCGACCGTCCCCACCGGGCGGTCCCTCAGGGACGGCTGACGCGGGCATGGCCGGATCCTCGACGGACCGGACGAGGTGTCGTGCCGCCGTCGCGCACCCGCGCGCCGGACCACCGTGTTCCTCTTCCGACGTACTCGTCTTCCTCCGTGGAGTGATTCCTGCCATGAGCGCCACCAACGTCTCCCGCATCGCCATCGCCGCCGGCGTCGCCGCGTCCACCGTCCTGCTGCTCGCCGGTCCCGCCGCCGCGCACGTCAGCGTCCAGCCGCAGGGCGAGGCGGCCAAGGGCGGTTACGCCACCCTCAACTTCAAGGTCCCCAACGAGCGGGACAAGGCCTCCACGGTCAAGGTCGAAGTGAACTTCCCGGCCGACCACCCGCTCTCCTCCGTCACCCCCGAGGCCGTGCCGGGCTGGAAGATCGCGATCACCAAGGGCAAGCTCGACAAGCCGCTGGAGGTGCACGGCAAGAAGATCACCGAGGCCGTCACCAAGGTGACCTGGACCGCCGACGGCTCCAAGATCGCGCCCGGCTACTTCCAGCAGTTCCCGGTCTCCGTCGGCCAGCTCCCCGAGGACGCCGACCAGCTGGTCTTCAAGGCCATCCAGACGTACGACAACAAGGAAGTCGTCCGCTGGATCGAGGAGCCCAAGGGCGGTGAGGAGCCCGACAGCCCCGCCCCGGTCCTGAAGCTGACCGCCGCGACCGAGGACCACCACGGCGGCGCGGCCGACAAGGCCGGCGACGACGACAGCAAGGCCGACCACAACGCCGACGACCAGGCCGCTTCGGCGGAGGGCGACAAGAAGGACACGCACGCCGCGTCCTCCTCCAGCTCCTCCAGCGACACCACGGCCCGCACCCTGGGCATCATCGGCATCCTCATCGGCATCGCGGGCGTCGCGTTCGGCGTGCTCGCCGGCCGCCGCCGTACGGCCTGATCCACCGGGCCGGGCCGTACGGCGTACGCGTACGGCCCGGCCCGCCCGGTCAGGCCGTCGACGTACGGCCCGGCCCGCCGGTCCCACCACCCGCACCACATTCAGGACACCCCTTCATGCGCAACAGAAAAGCAGTGACGGCCCTGGCGTTCGCCGCCGCGGCCGCACTGTCCCTCTCGGCCTGCGGCACCAGCGGCGGCAAGGCGGAATCCTCGTCGATCGCCGATGTCGAGGCCTCGCCGAAGACCCAGGCCGCGACCGTTCTCGACCAGCCGTTCACCAAGCCGGACCTCGTCCTCACCGACACGAACGGCAAGGAGTACGACTTCCGCGAGGTGACCAAGGGCAAGCCGACGCTCATCTACTTCGGCTACACCCACTGCCCCGACGTCTGCCCGCTGACCATGAGCAACATCTCCATCGCCAAGCGGGACCTGCCCAAGGCCGACCAGGACAAGCTCCAGGTCGTCTTCGTCACCACCGACCCCGAGCGCGACACCCCCGCCTCGCTCGGCAAGTGGCTCAAGGCCCAGGACCCCACCTTCACCGGTCTCACCGGCGACTTCCCCACCATCCAGGCGGGGGCGCGCAAGATCGGCATCGGCATCGAGCCGGCGACGAAGGACAAGAACGGCAAGCCCGTCTCGATGCACGGGGCGCAGGTCGTCGCCTTCTCCCCGAAGACGGACGGCGGATACGTGCTGTACGGCGAGGACACCACCGCCGAGGAGTACGCGAAGGACCTCCCCAAGCTGATCAAGGGGGAGAACCCGTGAACCGCCGCACGGTCCTCGCCGGCGTCCTCGCCCTCACCACGGGGCTGGCGCTGGCGGGGTGCTCCACCGGGAGCGACGAGCCCGAGCTGAAGGTCGTCGGCGCCTATCTGCCGCAGCCCGTCAGCGACATGGCCGCCGGCTTCCTCGTCGTACAGAACAGCGGGGGCGCCGCCGACCGGCTCACCTCGGTGACCAGCCCGCTCTCCGACGACGTCACGATCCACGAGACGAAGAACCAGCAGATGCGCGAGGTCACGTCGTTCGAGGTGCCGGCGGGCGGTGAGCTCGACCTCGAACGCGGCGGCAACCACATCATGTTCATGGACCTCAAGAAGCAGCCCAAGCAGGGCGAGAAGGTCTCCGTCGAGCTGCACTTCGAGAAGGCCGGCCGCATCACGGTCGACCTGCCGGTGAAGGAAACCACCCACAACCCGAAGAAGCAGTGAGGGTCCGACCGTGATGACTGCCACCGCCCCGCGCCCCGGAGCGTCCCCGATACGGCGGCCGTTCACCGCCGCCGCGCTCGCCGCCGCCCTCGTCAGCCTGGTGTTCGGGCTGATCCTGGCCGGCGCCGGGCCGGCGTCCGCGCACGCCGCCCTCACCGGGAGCGACCCGCAGGACGGGGCGGTGGTGGCCACCGCGCCGAAGGAGGTCACCCTCACCTTCTCCGAGGCGATCGCCGTCGGCGACGGTTCGATCCGGGTCCTGGACCCCAGCAGCAAGCGCGCCGACACCGGGGCCGAGCCGAAGGACCTGTCCGACGGCTCCACCGTCCGGTACGGCGTCGAGCTCCACTCCGGCCTGCCCGACGGCACCTACACGGTGGCCTGGCAGGCGATCTCCGCCGACAGCCACCCCATCTCCGGCGCCTTCACGTTCTCCATCGGCGCCCCCTCCGAGACCACCGTGGCCCTGCCCTCCGAGGAGGTGGGCGGCGGCCCGGTCGGCACCGCCTACGGCATCGCGCGGTACGTCGCGTACGCCGGGTTCACCCTGCTCGTGGGCGGCGCGGCCTTCGTCCTGGGCTGCTGGCCCCGGGGCGCGTCCGTCCGGCCGATGCAGCGGCTCGTGGTGCGCGGCTGGGTCACGCTGACCGCGGCGACGCTGGTCATGCTGCTGCTGCGCAACCCGTACACGGGCAGCGGGAAGTTCGCGGACGCCTTCGACCTGGACGGGCTCCAGGCCGTCCTGGACACCAAGCCGGGTGCCGCCCTCGTCTCGCGGCTGCTGCTGCTCGGCGCGGCCGCCCTGTTCATCGCCGTCCTGTTCGGTACGTACGCCCGGCGCGAGGACGCCGTCGAGAAGAAGGACCTCACCTTCGGCCTGGCGGTCGGTGGCGGGGTCGTCGCGGCGGGCATCGCCGCCACCTGGGCCATGTCCGAGCACGCGTCGACGGGCATCCAGGCGGGGATCGCCATGCCGGTGGATGTCCTGCACCTGCTGGCCGTCGCCGCCTGGCTCGGCGGGCTCGTCTCGCTCCTGGTGGCGCTGTACCGGACGCCGGACATCGGGAGCGATGCCGTACGGCGGTTCTCCCGGGTCGCGTTCGGCAGCGTCCTCGTCCTCGCGGCGACCGGGATCTACCAGTCGTGGCGGCAGGTCGGCTCCTGGTCGGCGCTGACCGGGACGCGGTACGGGCAGCTCCTGATCCTCAAGGTCGTGCTGATCGCCGCCCTGCTCGCCGTGGCGTGGTTCTCGCGGCGGTGGACGGGGCGGCTGACGGATACGGCGGTGCCCGCCTCGGCGGAGCCGGAAGCCGCCACGGAAGCGGATGCTGAGGTCGCGGACGGTGTCGACCCCGAGCGCGCCGCCCAGCTGGCCCGTCAGCAGGCCGTCCTGACCGCCACGAAGAAGAAGCGGATACGGGACGCCGACCCGGAGCGTTCCGGGCTGCGCCGCTCGGTTCTGGCCGAGGCGGCGATCGCCGTGGTCCTGCTGGCCGTCACCACCGTGCTGACGTCGACCGAGCCGGGCCGTACGGAGGTGGAGGCCAAGGGCGCCTCCACCGCTCCATCCGCCCCCGCGGCGGGGCCCGTCAACCTGAGCATGCCCTTCGACACCGGCGGTCAGAACGGCAAGGGGACCGTCCGGATCGACATCGACCCCGGGCGCACCGGCTCCAACGAGCTGCACGTGTGGGTCGACGGCAGCGACGGCAAGCCGATGGACGTCCCGGAGCTGAAGGTGGCGCTCACTCTGGAGGCGCAGGAGATCGGTCCGCTGCCGGTCGTGCCGGACCGGCTCGCCGAGGGGCACTGGTCGGCGAGCGGCGTCCAGATCCCGATGGCGGGGGAGTGGAAGGTCGACGTGACGGTACGGACCTCCGACATCGACCAGGTCACCATCGACGAGAACGTGAAGATCGGCTGAGGTACGTGAGCACGACCAGGAAGCAGGACCAGGACACGGACTCCACGCCCGTGACCAGGAAGCAGGACCAGGACACGGACTCCACGCCCGTGACCAGGAAGCAGGACCAGGACACGGACTCCACGCCCGTCGGTGTCTCGCGGCGGCGGCTGCTGGGCGGCGTGGGCGCGGCGGGCGCCACCGGGCTGGTGCTGGGCGCCGCGGGCGGGGCGGCCGGATACGCCGCGACCCGCTCCGATCCGCCGACCGCACTGACCACCGTCGGCTCCACCGAGGCGATGTTTCACGGGAAACATCAACCGGGGATCACCACTCCGCTTCAGGCCCGGGGCCACCTCGTCGCCTTCGACCTGGTGGCGGGCGCGGGCCGCAAGGAGGCCGTGGCCCTGATGCGGCGCTGGTCGGCGGTGGCGAGGGAGCTGATGGCGGGCCGCCCGGCGGCGGGCTCGGCGGACGGGCCCGGCCACGACACCGGCATCGCGCTGGACGCGGGGCCCTCGTCCCTCACGGTCACCTTCGGCTTCGGCCGTACGTTCTTCACGCGTACGGGTCTCACCTCCCGGCTGCCCGCAGGGCTCGACCCGCTGCCCGCGTTCTCCTCGGACCAGCTGGACGCCAGGCGCTCGGACGGCGACCTCTGGGTGCAGATCGGCGCCGACGACGCCCTGGTCGCCTTCCACGCCCTGCGGGCCGTACAGAAGGAGGGCGCGGGAACAGTAAAGGTGCGGTGGCAGATGAACGGCTTCAACCGCACCCCTGGGGCCACGGCCCGGCCGATGACCGCCCGCAACCTGATGGGCCAGATCGACGGGACCGGCAACCCGAAGCCCGCCGACGAGGACTTCGGGCGGCGGGTGTTCGTGCCGGCCTCCCCCGGCACCCGGCACGCGTGGCTGGAGGGCGGTTCGTACGCCGTCGTCCGCCGGATCAGGATGCTGCTGGACGACTGGGAGAAGCTTCCGGTGGACCACCAGGAGCGGGTCATCGGGCGGCGCAAGGCGGACGGGGCCCCGCTGAGCGGCGGGAGCGAGACCACGGAGATGGACCTCGACAAGGCGGGCCCGGACGGCCGGCTCCTGATCCCCGACAACGCTCACGCCCGGATCTCCTCCCCCGAGAAGAACGGCGGGGCCGCCATGCTGCGGCGGCCGTTCTCGTACCACGACGGGATCGCGGAGGACGGCACCCCGGACGCCGGGCTGCTCTTCGTCTGCTGGCAGGCGGACCCGTTCAAGGGGTTCGTGCCGGTGCAGCGCAAGCTCGACCGGGGTGACGCGCTGTCGCCGTTCATCCGGCACGAGGCGAGCGGGCTGTTCGCGGTGCCGGGCGGGGCGGCGGAGGGCGAGTACGTGGGACAGCGGCTGCTGGAGTCCTGAGGCGGGGGTGCTTCACGGGGCTTGCACGCTCGGCCCCGACCGGATTCTGAGACGGCGAGGCCCCTGCCGTACGGCGCAATAGGGTGAGCGTATGTCAGCCACGCGCTACGCCTATCTCGGTCCCGAAGGCACCTTCACCGAGGTCGCCCTCCGCACGCTCCCGGAAGCCGCCACCCGCGAGCTCGTCCCGATGGTCTCCGTACCGGCGGCCCTGGACGCCGTACGCAACGGGGAGGCGGCGGCGGCTCTCGTGCCGATCGAGAACTCCGTCGAGGGCGGCATCACGGCCACGCTCGACGAGCTGACCAGCGGCGAGCCGCTGATGATCTACCGCGAGGTGCTGCTCTCCATCACCTTCGCGCTGCTCGTGCGGCCGGGCACCAAACTGTCGGACATCAAGACGGTCACCGCTCACCCGGCCGCCCAGCCGCAGGTGCGCAACTGGATGGCGGCCCACCTCCCGCAGGCCGCGTGGGAGTCGGCGGCGTCCAACGCGGACGGCGCCCGGCTGGTCCAGGAAGGGCGCTACGACGCCGCGTTCGCCGGTGAGTTCGCCGCCGCCACCTACGGGCTCGAACCGCTGGTCACGGAGATCCACGACGCGGAGAACGCCCAGACCCGCTTCGTCCTGGTGGGCCGCCCGGCCCGGCCGTCGGCCCCGACCGGGGCCGACAAGACGTCCGTGGTGATCTGGCTGGGCGACGACCACCCCGGTGCGCTCCTGGAGCTGCTCCAGGAGTTCGCGGTGCGCGGCGTCAACCTGATGCTGATCCAGTCGCGCCCGACCGGCGAGGGGATCGGCAACTACTGCTTCGCCGTGGACGCCGAGGGGCACATCGCGGACCGGCGGGTGGGGGAGGCGCTGATGGGGCTGAAGCGGATCTGCCCGAAGGTGCGGTTCCTCGGTTCGTACCCGAGGGCCGGCGTATCCGCCGAGGAGGTCCGGCCGCTGCGGGCGGGCACCTCGGACAGCGCCTTCACCGAGGCCTCCGACTGGCTGGCGCGCAGCCAGGACGGCCGGATCTGAGAGCGGATCCGACGGCGGATCTGACGGCGGTCGACGGCGGTCGACGGCGACTCGTCCCGGAGCAGAGTGCTCCGTTTCGGGTCGCCCTGCGCGCTCCGCTGTGGTCCTACCTACAGATAGTCATCCACCCACAGAGTTATCCACAGGCTGGCTTCTCGACCTGGGGACAAGTCGACACCCCAATGCGACATCGTCGACAAATCAACGCAGTGGGTCCGGATGCATCCACAGAGGGCCGTCCCGGTGCGAGCCCTCCCGGATCGCGCGAATTCCCTTGATCAACTCACCAGAGCGACACATTGCCACCCGAATGAGCGTGCGGGGCAGGTTTCGGCTGCGAACACCGGGGGATCGACGGCCCTTCGTCCAGCCTCCGGAACATTCCGTTCCTGGATCCACAGAACTTCTTCACAGCCTGTGGATAACTATTCCGGAACGCCCCCTCCTGTGGACAACGCAAGGGAGAGCGGCCCCAACTCCCCCTCGACCGAAGGCTCGTACGTCAAAAGAGCCTGCACCTTCTGCCCTGTTCAGGGGAGTTAACCGCCGTTATTGACGCAGCCCGCCGGATCGCGCCCCGCGATTCCCCCTCAGAAATATCAATTCCGGCAATTCGGTCAAAGTGACACGCTCGGCAATATCGGTTCGAGTGCGAGATCCGCGCACCGGTAGCCTGGAGGGGTGATTGACCTTCGCCTGCTCCGTGAGGACCCCGACCGTGTTCGCGCCTCCCAGCGCGCCCGTGGAGAGGACGTCGCGCTCGTCGACGCCCTGCTCTCCGCCGACGAGCTGCGCAGGTCGTCCGGCGTCCGCTTCGACGAACTCCGCTCCGAGCAGAAGCAGCTCGGCAAGCTGATCCCCAAGGCCACCCCCGAGGAGCGCGCCGAGCTCCTCAAGAAGGCCGATCAGCTCAAGGCCGACGTCAAGGCGGCCGACGCCGCACAGGACGAGGCCGACGCCGAGGCCAAGCGGCTGCTCCTCCAGCTCGGCAACATCGTCCACGAGGACGTGCCGGTCGGCGGCGAGGAGGACTTTGTCGTCCTGGAGACGCACGGCACCATCCGCGACTTCGGCGCCGAGGGCTTCGAGCCCAAGGACCACCTGGAGCTCGGCGAGGCGCTCGGCGCCATCGACATGGAGCGCGGGGCCAAGGTCTCCGGCTCGCGGTTCTACTACCTCACGGGCGTCGGCGCCCTCCTGGAGCTCGCCCTCGTCAACGCGGCGATCGCCCAGGCGACCGAGGCCGGCTTCATCCCGATGCTGACCCCCGCGCTGGTCCGCCCGCGCGCCATGGAGGGTACCGGCTTCCTCGGCCAGGCCGCGGAGAACGTGTACCACCTGGAGAAGGACGACTACTACCTGGTCGGCACCTCGGAGGTGCCGCTCGCCGCGTACCACATGGACGAGATCGTGGAGGCGGACAAGCTGCCCCTGCGCTACGCGGGCTTCTCCCCCTGCTTCCGCCGCGAGGCCGGGACGTACGGCAAGGACACCCGCGGCATCTTCCGCGTCCACCAGTTCGACAAGGTCGAGATGTTCTCGTACGTCGACCCGGCGGACGCCGAGGCCGAGCACCGCAGGCTCCTGGAGTGGGAGAAGCAGTGGCTCACCGGCCTCGAACTGCCCTTCCAGGTCATCGACGTCGCCACCGGTGACCTCGGCGCCTCCGCCTCACGCAAGTTCGACTGCGAGGCGTGGATCCCGACCCAGGGCAAGTACCGCGAGCTGACCTCCGCGTCGAACTGCGACAGCTTCCAGGCCCGCCGCCTCTCCGTCCGGATGCGCGAGGGCAAGAAGGTCCAGCCGCTGGCCACGCTGAACGGCACCCTCTGCGCCGTACCGCGCACCATCGTGGCGCTGCTGGAGAACCACCAGCTGCCCGACGGTTCGGTCCGGGTCCCCGAGGTGCTCCGTCCGTACCTGGGCGGGCGCGAGGTCCTGGAACCGGTCGCCAAGTGACCTTTCCCTTCAAGCTCGTCGCGACCGACCTCGACGGCACCCTGCTGCGCGGGGACGACACGGTCTCCGAGCGCACGCGCGAGGCACTGGGCGCGGCCACGGCGGCCGGTGCCGCGCACATCATCGTCACCGGGCGTTCGGTCCCCTGGACCCGGTACATCCTGGACGACCTGGGCTACGACGGCCTCGCCGTCTGCGGCCAGGGCGCGCAGGTCTACCACGCGGGCGAGCACCGGCTGCTGACCTCGCTGACCCTGGACCGGCAGCTCGCCGGGCTCGCGCTCTCCAAGATCGAGGCGGAGGTCGGTCCACTGGCGCTGGCCGCCAGCCGCGACGGCCTGGAGGGCGAGGTGCTCGTCGGCCCCGGCTACCGGGTGCAGGAGGGACCGCTCCCGTACGTCTTCGTGGACGACGCCTCCGAGATGTGGACCGCCCCGCTGAACAAGGTCTACCTCCAGCACCCGGAGCTCGACGACGACGCTCTTGCCACGGCCGCGCGGTCCGCCGTCGGCAATCTGGTCGACGTGGTCATGGCGGGCCCCGGCGTGGTGGAGATCCTCCCCCTCGGGCTGAGCAAGGCGACCGGCCTCTCGCTGGCCGCCCGCCGGCTCGGGGTGAAGGCCGCCGACACCATCGCCTTCGGTGATATGCCGAACGACATCCCGATGTTCGGCTGGGCGCGGCACGGCGTGGCCATGGCCAACGCCCACGACACCCTGAAGGCCGTGGCGCACGAGATCACCGCGTCCAACGAGCACGACGGCATCGCGGTGGTCCTGGAGGAGCTGCTCCGCACGGGCTCCCTCGCCGCGCCCCACTGACGTAACCCTGCATGTCCGGGCCCTGCCCGCCGCCGCTGAACTCCAGCGACGGCGGGCAGGGCCTTTTCACGGCTCAGCGGCGCCCGGTCCGGCGCCGCAGGTCCTTCAGCTGATGCGCGAAGGCCTCCAGGCGCGCGTCGAAGCGGGCGTCCATCCGTACGACGTCCTGCGACAGGTCCGAAAGCCGCACGCTCATCGCGCCGACCAGCTGCTGCGTCACCTCCACCTTCCGGTCCAGGCTGTCCAGCCGCTCCGACATCCGGCAGAGCACCGGCCCGAGCTCCTGGAGCGCACTGCCGACACCGGCGAGGCAGCTCTCGATCCGGGTGACCCGCACATCGAGCGTGTCGTACTGGGCCCGCAGGGACTCCTCGGCGTCGAGAAGGTAGGTACGGACGCAGCAGGCGATGTCGCTGTCGCGAAGAAGCATGGCGACGTTGAGGACGGTCCGGCGGGTGTACAGGCGCAGTTGCGTGGCCGCCTGTGGATAACTTTCCCCCTCCTCCCCCTTCCATAGCGACATCATGTCGCTATGGAAGGACCGCAGGTCAGCGCCGCGCAGAAGACGCAGACCGTTCTCGGTGAACTCCTCCTGATGGCGATCGGTGAGCCTTCTGACCGAGGCTGTGGATACTTCGAAGTAACGTGCCACGTCCTCTGTGCGAACGTGAATTCCGTCCGGGAGCATGACAAGGCTCTTCACCTTGTCGAGGATGTCGACGCGCCCCATCTGCTCGACGCGCAGCGCGCGCGATTCGAGCAGGGCGACTTCCGTGGGCATGGGCATGCCTTCCGTACGAGGGAATGACAAGGGACGGCCCCTACCCCGGGCTGCAGGGGTGGAGGACGCTCACGGTTGCCACTCACTCGATGACCGGACCGGTGGGCCGAGCCTCACCCGGGTCCGGCACTCCCCGATTTCACGAACGCTACGACGCCACGGATTCCAGTTGCCTCCACGCACCCTGCCCAACGACCCGATAAACGTACGGTTACGCGCACATCTGTCCCGGTCATACGACAACCCCCGCCCTCCGGGGAACAGGGGGCGGGGGTCGCAGGGGATGCCACCGGGATCAGGCCCGGCCAGGGCTCACTCCTCCCCGGCCAGCTTCAGCGCGCGCAGCTTCTGGCCCGCGTACCAGGTGGCGGCCACGGTGACGGCGGCCAGCAGGACCGTCGCGAGCGGCAGCCCCACGTCCGAGGTGACCATGCCCTGGCCGGCCACCTTCTCGGCGACGGCGAGGGACCACTGCTGGACGCTGAGCGTCCGCGCACCCGGCACCAGGCTGCCGAAGAGCGCCTCCCAGACCAGCGCGTACACCAGGCCGATGACCACCGCGTGGCGGCTGACGGTGCCGAGGAGGAGGAACAGCGCGCTGTACGCGATCGAGGCGACGAGCGCCGCGATCGTGTAGGCGATCGCGATCTGCTGCCCGTTGCCGTTCAGGATCAGCCCCGCGAGCAGGGTCGGCAGGGCGGAGAAGACCATGGTCACCGCGATGGCGACGATCAGCTTGGTGAAGATGATCGTGGGGCGCTTCACCGGCTTGGCCAGCAGGTAGACGATCGAGCCGTCGTCGATCTCGGGACCGATCGCACCGGTTCCGGCGATCACCCCGATCAGCGGCACCATCGTGGCGATGGCGAACCCGCCGAGGACGTTGGCGGCGACCTGGTCATCGGCCCCGGCGAACATGCGGACCGCCGCCGCGAGGAGCAGCAGCAGCGCGGGAAGGACGAACAGGATGGCGGCCCGGCGCCGGCCGAGCAGGGCCCGGTAGGTGAGCCGGGCGACTGTGGGGTCGTACATGACGGTGCACAGCTCCTTTCAGGCCACTACTCAGGCCGCTACGAGGTAGGAAAAGACCGATTCGAGGGACTCGTCGGACGGGGAGACGGTCAGCAGCCGGATGCCCTGTTCACGGGCGACCTTCGGCAGCAGTTCGGTGAACCGTCCGAAGTCGACGGCCTGGATCCGCAGGGCCTTCTCCGTCAGGTCGACCTCGATACCGGCCGTCGACGGGTCCGCGATGAGCGCGGCGGCCAGCGCCCGGTCGTCGCTGGAGCGGACCAGGTAGCGGTGCGGCCGGTCCGTCATCAGGCGGCGGATCTTGCGGAAGTCGCCGGAAGCGGCGTGCCGGCCCGCCACGATCACCTCGATGTGCGAGGCCAACTGCTCGACCTCTTCGAGGATGTGCGAGGAGAACAGGACCGTACGGCCCTCGGCCCCCATCCGCCGCAGCAGCTCCATCAGCTGCATCCGCTGCCGCGGGTCCATCCCGTTGAACGGCTCGTCGAGGAGCAGCACCGAGGGCTCGTGGACCAGCGCGGACGCCATCTTCACGCGCTGGCGCATGCCCTTGCTGTACGTGGAGATCTTGCGGTCCTGCGCGTACTCCATCTGGACCGTGGCCAGCGCCCGCTGCGCCTCCGCCCCGCCCAGGCCCTGGAGTTCGGCGTTGGCGACGACGAACTCCTTGCCGGTCAGGAAGTCGTACATCCCTTCCCGCTCCGGGACGATGCCGATCTTCGTGTAGACGCTCTCGTTGCGCCAGATCGGCTGCCCGTCGAGCGTGACCTTCCCCGTCGAGGGGGCGAGGAATCCGCCCATCATGTTGATGAGCGTGGACTTTCCGGCGCCGTTCGGGCCGAGCAGTCCGGTGACCCCGGGGCCCACCGTCATGGAGACGTCGTTGACGGCGACCACATTGCCGAACCAGCGGGAGGTGTGGTCGATCTCGATGGTGGTCACAGCCCGACCCTCCGGTAGCGGCGCATCAGGACGGCGTACGAGCCGGCGACGAGCGCGAGAACAACGAACAGGTAGACCACGCCCGTACCGGCCCCCGGGCCTTCCCCTCCGGGGAAGGCGGAGGTGGCGCCGAGGAACGCGGTCTGTACGCCGTCGATCAGCGTGATCGGCGAGAAGAGGCCCAGCCACTCAACGGCCCCGGGCGAACCGGTCTCCCAGGCGATGGCCTGGACCGTCGAGACGGCACCGTAGGAGATGGTCAGCACCGCGATGACCGCGGCGACGCCGAAGCCCCGGCGCGGGGTCAGGGCGGCCATCACCAGGCCGAGCCCGGCGAACAGCACGGACAGCAGCGCCACCGACACCAGCCCCTGGCCGAACCACTTGGTCTGGTCGACGAAGTCGAACTTCGCGAGCAGAGAACCCACATAGAGGATGAGCAGCGGCGCCCCGGTGAGGATGAAGAGCGCGGACGCGGTGGCGGCGAGCTTCGCCAGCACGTAGTCGGCGCGTTCGATCGGCCGCGAGAAGTACAGGGGGACGCTCTTGAAGCGGAGGTCCCTGGAGACCGCCTGCGGGGCCTGTGCGGCGATGAAGAGGCCGATGACCGCCTGCAGATAGATCGCGTACGACGTGTACTTGATGACGAGTTTGGTGGAGTCCGGCGTGACCATGGAGACGGCCACCAGGATCGCCGCGACCAGGGTCATCACGCCGAACAGCAGCATGGGCAGCACCTTGGACTTGGCGGAACGGCCGAGTCCGAAGGAGCCGCGCAGGGTCTGCGAGTAGAGCGAGCGGCGGGCGTAGGCCCGGCCGAGCCGCCTGCCGTCGTAGGAGCGGTAGCCGATGTTGTGGATCCGGGACGTGTCGCGCCCGGCCGCGGCCTTGGTCTCGGTGCTCATCGCGACCGCTCCCCTTCCTTCTGGTACGGCCCCGGCGTGGCGGCCTGCTGTACGGCACCGGCGGCGGGGGCCGGGACGGTGTGCGCGGCGCCCTGTTCCGTACGGAAGACCTCGGCGATGTGGTGGCGGCGCTGCTCCATGCGGACGAGGCCGAGCCCGAGCCCGGCGACGCTGTCGCGGACCAGGTCGTACGTCTCCTCGCCGGTGGCCTCGACCAGCAGGATGTGGCCCGCGCCCGGCAGCCCTTCCGCGTCGAGACCGTCCTGGCCGACCAGCGCGACGCCGGCCTTCGTGAGGACCTGGCGCAGGGCGTCGGTGCCGTCGGGGTGGGTGTCGCTGTCGGTCACCTCGACCGCGAGGGTGGTGGTGATCTGGGTGAAGTCGCTGGTGGAGCTGGAGCGCAGGAGGGCTCCGCCGTCGATCACGACGACGTGGTCGCAGGTGCGTTCCAGCTCGCCCAGGAGGTGCGAGGTGACCAGGACGGAGATGCCGAAGTCGGTGTGGATGCGGCGGATCAGGCCGAGCATCTCATCGCGGCCGACCGGGTCGAGGCCGTTGGTCGGCTCGTCGAGGAGGACCAGCTGGGGGTCGTGGACCAGGGCCTGGGCCAGCTTCACCCGCTGCTTCATGCCGGTCGAGTAGCCGCCGATGGGGCGGTAGCGCTCCTCGTAGAGGCCGACGTGGCGCAGGGTGTCCGCCGTGCGCTCACGGGCCGCGGTCGGCGGCAGCCCCGACATGCGGGCCATGTGGACGACGAATTCGGTGGCCGACACATCGGGCGGGAGGCAGTCGTGCTCCGGCATGTACCCCACCCGCTCCCGGATGGCGGCACCGCTGGTCGCCACATCGAGCCCGAGCACCGCGGCCCGGCCTTCGGTGGCGGGGGAGAGACCAAGAAGGATCTTGATCAGCGTGGACTTGCCGGCTCCGTTGGAACCCACCAGACCGGTCACACCTGGTCCGATGTCCAACGTGAGCCGGTCGAGCGCGGTCACCCGGGGGAACCGCTTGCTCAGGGCTTCGGTAGCGATAACGGCAGTCACGGATATGACGGTAGTGGCGCGGGCCACAGGGATCGTCAGCCCTGACGGCTGGATCGGCATCAGACTCCAGACGTACGGCCCCGTAGGGGGACCCCGCGGAGGAGGATTTCCGGGCTGCGTCGTCGACCCTGTCCGTCGACCCTGCCCGGAGTTGTCCACAGGCCCGTGCACACCCCTTGACGTAGCCGCTGGACATTGTCACATTCATCAGTGTCACGTTACGGGCACGTACCGCACACGGCAGGGAACGGACGGTGGCATGACCGGCATGACCTCGGCAGTGCAGAACGAAATCTCCCCGGAACTGCGAGGGTTCAGGGAAGTGCAGCGCCTCGCCTACGCCTGCGCCGAGGCTGTCGCCGGTCAGTTCAGATCAGGGGTGACCGAGCGCGAGGCGGCCCGGATGCAGCGGGTGTGGCTGCGGGAGCGGGGCGTGCGGGACTGGTTCCACCTGCCCTTCGCCTGGTTCGGCGACCGGACGGCGTTCGCCGGGTTCAAGGTGCCGCTCCAGTTCTTCCCGACCGACCGGAAGCTGGAGCCGGGCATGCCGTTCATCCTGGACATGGCTCCGGTCTACAAGGGCTACACCGCCGACGTCGGTTACTCGGGCTGTCTCGGCCTCAACCCGCTCCACGACAAGCTCCTTGCCGACCTGGAGGCGCACCGCGAGCTGATCCTGCGGGAGGTGCGGGAGCGCCGTTCGCTGCGCGAGATCTATGAGGACGTCGAACGCCTCATGACCGCCCAGGGATACGCCAACAGGCACCGGGCGTACCCCTTCGGCGTGATCGCGCACAAGGTGGACCGCGTCGCCGAACGGCGTTGGTCCCCCAGTGTGTTCGGGTTCGGCACGCAGTCCCTCAAGGGGCTGGTGAGCGACGCGGTGCACGGCCACCGGGACGGCTGGTCGCCGCTGTGGAGTCCGTACCGCTTCTCCGACCATCCCCCGCAGCCCGGTCTGTGGGCGGTCGAACCCCACCTCGGATTCCGGGGTACGGGCGCGAAGTTCGAGGAGATCCTGGTCGTCACCGACTCCGAGGACCCCGAGCAGAGCGCTTTCTGGCTGGACGACGATCTGCCGCATGTGCGGCGCTGGGCCGAGGAGAAGGTGGCGGCGTGAATCTGCCGGGAGCGCGTGAGCGCCGGGTGCGTACGGGTGGCGTGGAGCTGTGCGTCGCCGAGCTGGGGGACGGGGACCGGCCGACGGTGGTGCTGGTCCACGGGTATCCGGACAGCAAGGAGGTCTGGTCCGAGGTCGCCGTGCGGCTGGCCGAGGAGTGGCATGTCGTGCTCTACGACGTCCGGGGCCACGGCAGGTCGACGGCGCCCAAGCCGCTGCGGGGCGGCTTCACACTGGAGAAGCTGACCGACGACTTCCTCGCGGTGATCGACGCGGTCAGCCCGGACCGGCCGGTCCATGTGGTGGGGCACGACTGGGGGTCCGTGCAGTCCTGGGAGTTCGTCACGGTCGGCCGGACCGAGGGCCGGATCGCTTCCTTCACCTCGATGTCGGGGCCGTCCCTGGACCACTTCGGGCACTGGATCAAGCAGCGGATGACCCGGCCCACCCCGCGCCGGGTCGGTCAACTGCTCGGCCAGGGCGCCAAGTCCTGGTACGTGTACATGCTCCATACGCCGGTGCTGCCGGAGCTGGCCTGGCGCGGCCCCCTCGGCAAGCGGTGGCCCGGGATCCTCCAGCGGCTGGAGAAGGTGCCCGCGGGCGACTACCCGACCGCCTCGCTGCCCGACGACGCCGCCCACGGGGCCTGGCTCTACCGGGACAACGTCCGCGCCCGGCTGGGCAGGCCGCGCGCCGACGCCTACGCCCACGCACCGGTCCAGCTGATCACGCCGACCGGCGACTCCTTCCTCTCCGAGCGGCTCTACGACGACCTGGAGCAGTGGGTCCCCCTTCTGGTACGCCGGTCGCTGCCGGCCAAGCACTGGGTGCCGCGCACCCGGCCCGACCAGCTGGCCGCGTGGATCGGGGAGTTCGCCGCCGCCCATGAGGCGGGCGGCCAGGAGGGGACGCCGGTCCAGCAGCCGGCGGCGCAGGGGCGGTACGCGGAGCGGTTCGGCGGTCAGCTGGTCCTGGTGACGGGCGCCGCCTCCGGGATCGGGCGGGCCACGGCCTTCGCGTTCGCCGAGGCGGGCGCCCGCGTGGTGGCCGTCGACCTCGACGCGGAGGGGGCCGCCAGGACGGCGGAGCTGGCCCGGCTGGTCGGGGCTCCGGCGGCCTGGGGCGAGGCGGTCGACGTCAGCGACGAGGCGGCGGTGGAGAAGCTCGCCGCCAAGGTCGCCGCCGAGTACGGCACCGTCGACGTCCTGGTCAACAACGCCGGGATCGGCCTCTCCGGCTCCTTCCTGGAGACCACGAGCGAGGAGTGGAAGAGGGTCCTCGACGTCAATCTCTGGGGCGTCATCCACGGCTGCCGGATCTTCGGCAAGCAGATGGCCGAACGGGGCCAGGGCGGCCACATCGTCAACACCGCATCGGCCGCCGCCTTTCAACCCTCCCGGGCCCTGCCCGCGTACAGCACGTCGAAGGCGGCCGTGCTGATGCTCAGCGAGTGCCTGCGGGCCGAGCTGGCGGAGAAGTCGATCGGGGTCAGCGCCATCTGCCCCGGCATCGTCAACACCAACATCACCGCCACCTCCCGTTTCGCCGGGACCGACGCGGAGGAGGAGCAGCGGCTGCGGAAGCGGGCCACCCGGCTCTACGGGCGGCGCAACTATCCGCCCGAGAAGGTCGCCGACGCGATCCTGGACGCGGTCGTACGCAACCGGGCCGTGGTGCCGGTGACTCCCGAGGCGCGCGGTGCCCGGTTGCTCTCCCGGGTCAGCCCCGGTGCGCTGCGACGGCTCGCCCGGCTGAAGCCGCCGCTGTGAGCGGGCGCGAGACGGGCGCGGGCTCCGGACCGGAGCTCGCGGCGGCGGGGGGCCGGAGCGCCACCGAGTACCGGATCGAGGACCTCGCCCACGCCAGCGGGGCGACGGTGCGCACGATCAGGGCGTACCAGGACCGGGGGCTGCTGCCGACGCCCGAGCGGCGCGGGCGGGCCAATGTGTACGGGGAGGCGCATCTGGCCCGGCTCCTCCAGATCGCGGACCTGCTGGAGCGCGGCTACACCCTGGCCAGCATCAAGGAGTTGCTGGAGGCGTGGGACGCGGGGCGGGGGCTGGGCGGGGTGCTCGGCCTGGTCGCCGAGGTGCACGGGCCCTGGACCGACGAGGAGGCCGACCGGATCACCCGCGAGGAGCTGGACGCGAGGTTCGGCGGCTCGCAGGACGACGAGGCGATCGCCGAGGCGGTGGAACTCGGGGTGCTGGAGCGCGTCCCGGGCAAGCCCGACGAGTTCCTCGTACCGAGCCCGCAAGAGCTGGCGGTGGCCGTCGAGTTGCACGCGGCCGGTGTCCCCCTGCTCGCGATCTCCGGGCATCTCAAGGAACTTCGCGGCCAGGTCGAGCACATAGCCTCCCGTTTCCTCGAGTTCACCACCGAGCACGTCTTCGCCCGCTATCTCGGACACCGGCCGCCCACCGACTCCGACGCGGCCGAGGCGGCGTCGATGGTGCGCCGGCTGCGGCCGCTCGCGCAGCAGACGGTGGACGCCGAACTGGCGCGCGCGATGCGGATGTTCGCCACCCGGCACCTTCATCACCACCTCGGCTCGCCGGAGAGCGCCATCGAGGGGAGCGAGACCCGCCCGGTGCTGCTGCCGGCGAGGACAACGCAGGCCGTGCAGGATCTTGTTGGCGCCGACCAGGTGGCGGCCTTCGTCGCCGCGGCTGCCGAACGGGAGGTGCAGGCGCGCACATTGGACATTCTTGCCTCATCTCACTCAATAGCCAATAAAGTTGACGAAAAGGGTTAAACGGTAAGCCCGTTGTCCACAGAACCGTCAAATAGCCTGTGGATAACTAGAGTTGGCTGTGGATCAAACATGGGTGCGGAGAAAGACGAAAAGAATCCTGTAAGAAATCCGGATGCAGCGATGAACGGCCCACGGGCACTCTGGCAGGATGGACGAACGCCGCACCGTCAAGGTGTCCAAGTACCTCTCGAAGCATCTGCGCCATGAGCCGGAGCGCATCGGCATCACCCTCGACGACAACGGCTGGGTGGACGTGGAGACGCTGCTGGGCGCGGCGGCCCGGCACGGTTTCGCCATCACCCGCGCCGAGCTCGACCATGTGGTCGCCGCCAACGACAAGCGCCGCTTCACGGTGGACGGCGGCCGCATCCGGGCCAACCAGGGCCACACCGTCACCGTGGACCTGGACCTGCCGCCCGCGGAGCCGCCGGCGTACCTCTACCACGGCACGGTGGCCCGGGTGCTGGACGCGATCCGGGCCGAGGGCCTGCGCCCCATGGCCCGCCACCACGTCCACCTCTCCCCCGACCGCGAGACGGCCACCCGGGTCGGCGCCCGGCGCGGCCGCCCCCTGCTCCTCACCGTGGACGCGGGCGCCATGCACCGCGCCGGCCATGTGTTCCGGGTCAGCGCCAACGGGGTCTGGCTCGCCGACGCCGTGCCGCCGGAGTTCCTGCTGCTCAGGGAGTGAGGCCTCCCGGCCGTCAGGCCAGCTGGGCGGGCGCCTCCGTCGCGATGCGCTCGTAGACCGCCGGATCGATGTCGAAGTCGGAGTCCGGGATCGGGGCGTGGACGGCGATCTCGGTGAAGCCGAGCTCGCCGTGGCGGCCCGCGAAGTCGACGAAGGCGTCCACCGACTGCATCGGGGCGTTGCGGTCGGGCGTGAACCCGGTGAGCAGGATCCGGTCCAGCTCCGAGGCGTCCCGGCCGACCTCCTCACAGGCGGCGGCGAGCTTCTTGCTCTGCTCCCGGAGGGCCTCCACCGACTGCTCGGGAGTGCCGGTCTCGTACAGCTTCGGGTCGCCGGTGGTGACCCACGCCTGCCCGTACCTGGCGGCCAGCTTCAGACCGCGCGGCCCGGTAGCGGCGACCGCGAAGGGCAGCCGGGGGCGCTGGACGCAGCCCGGGATGTTGCGGGCCTCCAGGGCGGAGTAGTACGTCCCCTGCTGGGTCACCGCGTCCTCGGTGAGCAGGCGGTCCAGGAGCGGAACGAACTCGCCGAACCGGTCGGCCCGCTCCCTCGGGGTCCACGCCTCCTGCCCCAGCGCGGTGGCGTCGAACCCGCTGCCCCCGGCACCGACTCCGAGGGTGATCCGGCCACCGGAGATGTCGTCCAGGGAGATCAGCTCCTTGGCCAGCGTCACGGGGTGGCGGAAGTTCGGCGAGGTGACCAGCGTGCC
The DNA here is from genome assembly GCF_000718135.1 of Streptomyces cyaneofuscatus. Taxonomy (GTDB): domain Bacteria; phylum Actinomycetota; class Actinomycetes; order Streptomycetales; family Streptomycetaceae; genus Streptomyces; species Streptomyces cyaneofuscatus. Next base: position 157,036 of record NZ_JOEM01000003.1, read on the forward strand.
GAGGCGCATCCGCCGGGTGGCGGTCGCGGCGGCGGTGAGCGTGGGGAGCGCACCGAACCACGTCCGGTCCCGGAAGGACCGCCATGAGAGGTGGTCGTAGGTGTAGGCGGTGTGGAAACCCAGCTCCTCGGCGTGCACCCACGCGTCGCGGCCCCCTTCGTGCCAGCGGTCGATCGGCAGGATCACAGTGCTCAGTCGCATGAGGACGACCCTACGAGAAGCCGAGGAGGTGGCGCATCGCCTCCGCCGCCCGGACTGCGGCGTCACCGCAGCAGTTGTTGAACAGCACGTGGACCTCCCGCGCCTGCTCGGCCGCCGCGCGGATGCGCGGTACCCACTCGGTGAGTTCCTCCGGCGTGTAGGTGTGCCGGAACCGCTCCTCCTTGGTGCCGGTTCCCCAGGCGGTGCTGCGGCCGTGGAACCGCACCAGCGCGAGCGCCGGGGTGGTGACCCGCACGAGCGGTGGTACGGAGGTGGGCAGCGTCTGCACCATGTCCACGGCCACGGCGGTCGCGTCCAGCTCCGTCAGCAGCGCGGTCGTCGCGTCGAGGTGCTCCTCGCGCCACCAGTCCGGATGCCGGAACTCCATGGCCACCGGCCAGCCCGCCGCGCGCTCGCGGCACCGGCGCAGGAACTCCACCGCCGGCCGGCCCGGCCGGAGCCCGGGCGGGAACTGGAACACCAGCGTCCCCAGCCGGCCGGAGGCCCGCAGCGGTTCGAGGGCCGCGCTGTACCGGTCCCAGACCTCGTCGAGGAGCCCGGGATCCACAGCATCCCGACCCGCCCCCCGTACGAGGGCCGGCCGCAGGTCGGCGGGGAGCGCCTGGGGCCGGGTCGGATGTCCGGTGAGCAGGGAGAACGCCTTCACGTCGAACCGGAAGACCGCAGGCGTGCGGTCCGCCCACAGCAGACTGTTGCGGGTGGAAGGCAGTCCGTAATAGGTGGAGTCCACCTCTGCCACGGGGAACTGCTCCGCGTAGTGGCGCAGTCTGCCTTCGGCATCGCGTCGGCCCGGCGGATACCAGCCGCCGGCCACCAGCGCCTTGTCCGTCCACGAACAGGTTCCGACCCGGATCTCTCCCATCCCGCCCGCCTTCCCCGAGGGCGCCGGTGGACTCGTCGAGTCCTCCGAAAATCCTTTGGCATATGCCTGGGGAATGTTCCGCAGCTCAGGGGCGCGCCCACTCAAATGTGCGCCCCTCCGCACGCACGTGCACCCCGGTGGGCGAGAATGGCGGGGTGACCTCAGCTACCGATGCGCCTCTGCCTGCCGTGACCCGGCTGATCGCGACCGACCTCGACGGCACCCTGCTGCGTGACGACAAGACGCTCTCCGCGCGCACCGTCGCGGCGCTCGGCGCGGCCGAGGAGGCCGGGATCGAGGTCTTCTTCGTCACCGGCAGGCCGGCCCGCTGGATGGGCGTCGTCAGCGACCATGTGCAGGGCCACGGGCTGGCGATCTGCGCGAACGGCGCCGTGGTCACCGATCTGCGGGCGGACCGCGAGCTGATCACCGTACGGGCGCTGGAGCGCGAGGCCGCCCTGCACGTCGTGCACACCCTGCGCGACGCCGCCCCCGGCACCTCCTTCGCCGTCGAGCTGACCACCGGCATCAACTACGAGCCGTCCTACCCGCCCTTCCACCTGGACCCGGGCGCCACGGTCGCCATCGCGGAGAAGCTGCTGCACGAGGACGTACCGGGCGACGGCGCCCCCGTCCTCAAACTCCTCGCCCACCACACCGAGATGCCCCCGGACGCCTTCCTCGCCCTGGCCCGTACGGCGGCCGGGGAGCGGGCCTCCATCACCCGGTCCAGCCCCTCCGCGCTCCTGGAGGTCAGCGGGCTCGGGGTCTCCAAGGCCAGTACGCTCGCCGCCTGTTGCGACGAGCGCGGCATCTCCGCCGCCGAGGTGGTCGCCTTCGGCGACATGCCGAACGACGTCGAGATGCTCGGCTGGGCCGGTACCTCGTACGCGATGGGCAACGCCCACCCCGCCGCGCTTGCCGCCGCTTCAGGGCAGACCCTCACCAACGAGGAGGACGGCGTGGCCGTGGTCATCGAGCGGATCCTCGCCACCCGCTGACCACGCGCGTCGCCCGGCTCACAGCGGCTCCCCTGAAGCTCACAGCGGCGCCTCCCACACCACCGTCGTACCGCCCCCGTCCTCCCCGATGCCCGGGCCGAACCAGCTCGCCCCGCCCAGCGACTCGGCCCGGCGCGCCAGATTGCGCAGACCGCTGCGGCGGCCACCCTCCGGGATGCCCACCCCGTCGTCGGACACCGTCAGCCGCACCGCGGCCCGGCCGTCCGGCAGCACCGCCGTGGCGTCGACGACCACGTCGATCACCGAGGCTCCGGCGTGCCGGAACGCGTTGGACAGGGCCTCGCGGAGCGCGGCGACGAGGTTCTTGCCGGTCAGCTCGCCGACGAGCGCGTCCACAGCGCCCAGGAAGCGGTGCGAGGGCTTGAAGCCGAGCGGGACCGCCGCCATGTTGATCTCCCGCAGGACGCGGGTGCGGAGCCCCGAAGGGGCCTCGGCCGGTTCCTGCTGGAGCGCGAAGATGGCCGTACGGATCTCCTGGATGGTCACGTCCAGCTCGTCGACCGCCCGGCCCACCCCGGTCCGCACCTCGGGGACCACCGACCTGCGCTGGGCGCTCTCCAGCATCATCCCGGTGGCGAACAGCCGCTGGATGACGAGGTCGTGGAGGTCGCGGGCGATCCGGTCCCGGTCCTCGTAGACCGCGAGCCGCTCCCGGTCGCGCTGCGCCTCGGCCATCATCAGTGCGAGGGCTGCCTGCGAGGCGAACTGGGTGGCCAGCGTCCGCTCGGCCCGGCTGAACGGGCGCGCCCCCCGCGCCCGGGGAGTGGCCAGGGCGCCGAGCACCCGGCCGCCGCTCTGCAGCGGCAGCAGCATGCTGGGCCCGAACCGGCCGGCCAGCCTGGTGACCATCCGGCTGTCGGTGGCCGAGTCGTCGATGAAGACCGCCTCGCCCGCCAGCAGCTTCGCCACCACCGTGGAGCGGGCCGGGATGATCACCCCGAGCGAGTCCGAGGGGTCGTCGGCGGAGACGGCGACGATCTCCAGACCGCCGTCCTCCGTGGGCAGCAGCACGATCCCGGCCGCCGAATCGGCGAGGTGGCGGGCCTGCTCGGCGACGACGGAGAGCGCGTCGTCGGCATCGCCGCCCGAGAGGAGGGCGGTGGTCACCGCCACTGAGCCGTCGATCCAGCGCTCCCGCTGGCGGGCCGCCTCGTACAGCCGGGCGTTGCCGATGGCGATCCCGGCCTCGGTGGCGAGCACCCGCACCATGTGCAGGTCGTAGTCACTGAACTCGCCGCCGTCCCGCTTCTCGGTCAGGTAGAGGTTGCCGAAGACCTCCCCCTGGACCCGGATGGGCACGCCGAGGAAGCTCCGCATCCGGGGGTGGCCCGCCGGGAATCCTGCGGACCGGGGATCGCTGCTCAGATCCGCCAGCCGTACGGGGTCGGGGTCGTGGATCAGCGCCCCCAGCAGGCCCCGGTGGCCGTCGGGTCTGCGCCCGATCGCCCGGGCCACATCGTCCGGGACCCCGTGGGTGACGAAGTCGGAGAGCCCCTCGCCCGCCTCGTCGACGACGCCGATGGCGGCGTACCGGGCATGGGCGAGCTCGGCCGCGGTCGCACAGATGCGGTCCAGGGTGGAGTGCAGCTCCAGCCCCGTGCCGACCGAACGCATCGCCTCCAGGAGCTGCGGGACCCGGGCGGTGAGCTCGGCGGAGAGGCCCTGCAGGCTGCGGGCGGCCTCGGTGGCGGCATCGAGTGAGTCCTGCGGGTCCGGCTCTGCCATGACCTGAGCCTAGTTAGTGGCGATAGGGGAGGAAAGTCGGGTTTCTCTCCCCAGGCCCCCACGGGGCTCACACCGCCACCGTCTCCGCCTCCCGCTCCAGCATCCGGCGCAACGGACCCTCCTCGGCGGCGAGCTCCGCGTACGGGCCGCGCTGCGCCACCCGGCCCGCGTCCAGCACCAGCACCTCGTCCACCGCCTCGACCCCGGCCAGGCGGTGGGTGATCAGGACGGTCGTCCGCCCTTCGGTCGCCGCCAGCAGGTCGGCGGTGAGCGCGTCGGCGGTCGCCAGGTCGAGGTGCTCGGCCGGCTCGTCCAGGACCAGGACCGGGAAGTCGGCCAGCAGCGCCCGGGCCAGGGCGAGGCGCTGGCGCTGGCCCCCGGAGAGCCGGGCGCCGTGCTCGCCCACCGGGGTGTCGAGCCCCTCCGGCAGGGAGCGGACCCACTCCAGCAGCCGGGCCCGGGCGAGCGCGTCGTCCAGCTCGGCGTCGGTCGCCCCGGTGCGGGCGAGGCGCAGGTTCTCCCGGATGGAGCTGTCGAAAACGTGGGCGTCCTGGGCGCACAGGCCGACGGAGCGCCGTACGGTGTCGCCGTCCAGGGCGTCCGCCCGTACACCGCCGAGGCTGTACGTCCCCGAGGACGCGTCCAGGAAGCGGAGGAGGACCTGCGCGAGCGTCGTCTTGCCGGAGCCGGAGGGGCCGACGACCGCGATCCGGCGGCCGGGCACCAAGGTGAGGTCGAGCGATGCGAGGGCGTCGCGGCCGGCCCCCGGGTAGCGGGCCGACAGACCCCGCACCTCCAGCGGGAACGGCGAGGCGGGCGCATCGGCCGGGGCCACGGGCTCCTGTACGGGGACGGGGGCGTCGAGCACCTCGTACACCCGCTCGGCGCTCCGCAGGACCCGCTGGCGGTACTGCACCGCGAGCGGCATCCCGGTGACGGCCTCGAAGGCGGCGAGCGGGGTGAGCACCACCACCGCGAGCGCGACGCCGCTCAGGCGCCCGTCGTTCACGGCGGGGACGGCGACGGACGCGGCGGCCACCACCGTCAGCCCGCAGACCAGGGCGGAGAGCCCGCCGCCCAGGGCCGTCGCGGTGGCCGCGCGGGAGGCGATCCGGGTCAGCAGGGTGTCGGCGGCCCGCATGTGGGCCTGCCGGGCCGGGAGCGCCCCGGCGACGGTCAGCTCGGCCGTGCCGCCGAGGAGATCGGTGACCCGGGTGGCCAGGGCGGCCCGGGCGGGCGCCAGCTGACGCTCCGTACGGTGGGCGACTCCACCGCTGACCAGCGGTACCCCGACCCCGGCGACCAGCAGCCCGACCGCCAGGATCACGCCCGCCTCGGGCAGCAGCCAGCCGGTGAACCCGGCGGCGGCCACGGAGACCGTGAGCGCGGTCCCGGCGGGCAGCAGCCAGCGCAGCCAGTAGTCCTGGAGCGCGTCCACATCGGCGACGAGCCGGGAGAGCAGGTCGCCCCGGCGCACCGTGCGCAGCCCGGCGGGCGCGACACGTTCGAGGCCCCGGTAGACCGCCACCCGGAGTTCGGCGAGCAGCTTGAGCACGGCGTCGTGGGAGACGAGGCGCTCCGCGTACCGGAAGACCGCCCGGCCGATGCCGAAGGCGCGCGTCGCGGTGACGGCCATCATCAGGTAGAGCACCGGCGGCTGTTCGGAGGCGCGGGAGATCAGCCAGCCGGAGACGGCCATGAGCCCCACGGCCGACCCCACGGCGAGGCTGCCCAGCAGCAGCGCCAGGGCGAGCTGTCCGCGCTGCGCACCCGCCGCCTCCCGGACCCGCGCGAGGACCCGTCCGGGGCGGGCGTCGGTCTCCCGCAGGACGTCGGCCGCGGCCTCCCGTACGCCCCCTTCCCGTATGTCCCCGGCCTCCAGCAGGTCCGCCGCCGCCAGCACATCCCCGGGGCGCCGCCCGTCCAGCGGCTCACCACCGGCAAGGGGCTGCGGAACGGGCAGTCCGGGCGCGGCGATCGTGGCCGGCCCCTGGGCCTCCGCCGGCCGCGGCTCCAGCGTCACCACCCGGTCCGCCACCGCCAGCAGCGCCGGGCGGTGGACGACCAGCAGCACGGTCCGGCCCGCCGCCAGCCTCCGTACGGCCTCGACGATCCCCGCCTCCGTCTCGCCGTCCAGGCTCGCGGTCGGCTCGTCCAGGAGCAGCAGCGGCCGGTCGGCCAGGAACGCGCGGGCCAGGGCGAGGCGCTGGCGCTGACCGGCGGAGAGCCCGGCCCCGTCCTCGCCCAGCAGGGTCCGCTCCCCGTCGGGCAGCTCCGCGACGAAGTCGTACGCCCCCGCGTCCCGCAGCGCCGCCACCACCGCCTCGTCGTCGGCGTCGGGCCGGGCGAGGCGGACGTTCTCCGCGATCGTGCCCGCGAAGAGGTGCGGGCGCTGCGGGACCCAGGCGATCCGGCTCCGCCAGCGCTCCGGGTCCAGCTCCGCGAGGTCCCGGCCGCCGACCCGGACGCGCCCTTCGTCGGGTACGGCGAACCTCAGGACCACGTTGAGCAAGGTGGACTTGCCGACGCCGCTCGGGCCGACCAGGGCGACGGTCTCCCCCGGTTCGACGGTGAGGGACGCGGCGGCCAGCGACGGGTCGGTGCGCCCCTCGTGGCGTACGGTCACACCCTCCAGCTCCAGGCGCGTCGAGTCCGGGACATCCTCGGTGCCCGCTGCCCGGGGCTCGGTCTCCAGGACCGCGAAGATCTCCTCGGCGGCCGACAGTCCCTCCGCCGCCGCGTGGTACTGCGCTCCGACCTGCCGGATCGGCAGATATGCCTCCGGGGCCAGGATCAGGACCACCAGGCCGGTGTAGAGGTCGAGTTCCCCGTGGACGAGCCGCATGCCGATGGTCACGGCGACCAGGGCGACCGACAGGGTCGCGAGCAGCTCCAGGGCGAACGAGGAGAGGAAGGCGATCCGCAGGGTGCGCAGGGTGGCCCGGCGGTACTGCGTGGTGATGGTGCGGATCGATTCGGCCTGGGCCTTGGCGCGGCCGAAGACCTTGAGCGTCGGCAGCCCGGCGACGACGTCCAGGAAGTGACCGGAGAGCCGGGAGAGCAGCTGCCACTGCCGGTCCATCCGGGACTGGGTGGCCCAGCCGATCAGGATCATGAAGAGGGGGATGAGGGGCAGCGTGACCACGATGATCGCCGCCGAGACCCAGTCCTCGGTGACGATCCGGGCCAGCACCGCCACCGGCACGACGACCGCGAGCCCGAGCTGCGGCAGATAGCGCGCGAAGTAGTCGTCGAGCGCGTCGACCCCGCGGGTCGCCAGCGCCACCAGGGAGCCGGTGCGCTGCCCGCTCAGCCAGCCGGGGCCCAGGAGCGCGGCCCGCTCCAGGAGCCGGCCGCGCAGCTCGGACTTGACCGCCGCGCTCGCCCGGTGGGCCGCCAGCTCGGTGAGCCAGGCGACCAGGGCGCGGCCGACGGCGACCGCCGCGAGCAGGAGCAGCGGAGTGCGGAGCTCGGTGACCGTGAGCCCGTCCTCGAACCCGCCCACCACGATCTCCGCGATGAGCATCGCCTGGGCGATCACCAGCGCGGCGCCGACCAGGCCGAGGGCCACCACGGCCGCCAGGAAGAAACGGGTGGCCCGGGCGTACCGCAGCAGACGCGGATCGATCGGTTTCACGTGAAACATCCCCCAGCAGCGGGATCGTCGGGATCAGCAGGGTCAACCAGGCGAGCCGGGCCGTGTTTCACGTGAAACACGGCCCGTCGGGGCCGGTGCGGATCAGTGCGCGTCGGCGATGTGCTGGGTGCCGATCCGCTTGCGGAACACCCAGTACGTCCAGCTCTGGTACAGCAGCACCATCGGTGTGGCGATGCCGGCGCACCAGGTCATGATCTTCAGTGTGTACGGCGTGGACGAGGCGTTGGTGACCGTCAGGCTCCACGCGTCGTTCAGCGAGGACGGCATGACGTTCGGGAAGAGCGTCAGGAACAGCATCCCCACCGCCGCCACGATCGTCAGCCCCGAGAACGCGAACGACCAGCCCTCGCGCCCCCTGGCGATGGCGCCGATCGCCGCCACCAGCGCCACCACCGCCACGATCAGCGCCACCAGGCTCCAGCGGTCACCGCTCGCGGCCTGGGTCCAGAGCAGGAAGCCCAGCGCGAGCACCGCCGTGGCCAGCCCCAGCTTCAGGGCCAGCGAACGGGCCCGGACCCGGATGTCCCCGGCCGTCTTGAGCGCGGCGAACACCGCACCGTGGAAGGTGAAGAGGAAGAGCGTGACGAGCCCGCCGAGGATCGCGTACGGGTTCAGCAGGTCGAAGAAGGTGCCGACGTACTCCATGTCGGCGTCGATCTTCACGCCGCGCACGATGTTCCCGAACGCCACGCCCCAGAGGATGGCGGGGATCAGCGAGGTCCAGAAGATCGCGTTCTCCCAGTTGGTCTGCCACCGCTCCCCGGTCCGCTTGGCGCGGTACTCGAAGGCGACCCCGCGCACGATCAGGCAGAGCAGGATGATCAGCAGCGGCAGGTAGAAGCCGGAGAACAGGGTGGCGTACCACTCGGGGAAGGCCGCGAAGGTCGCGCCGCCCGCGCTGAGCAGCCAGACCTCGTTGCCGTCCCAGACGGGCCCGATCGTGTTGATGAGGACCCGCCGCTCCTTGCGGTCGCGGGCGAGCAGCTTGGTGAGGACCCCGATGCCGAAGTCGAATCCCTCCAGGAAGAAGTAGCCGATCCAGAGGACGGCGATGAGCACGAACCAGATGTCGTGGAGTTCCATCTCTCAGCTCCTGTGCTCTCAGTACGAGAAGGCCATGGGCCGGTCGGCGTCTTCGTCGTCGTGGCCGTTGATCCGGGTGGGCGGGTTGAGGTCGGATTCGGTGAGCTCCGGCGGCCCGGCCTTGATGTACTTCACGAGCAGCTTGACCTCGATGACCGCGAGCACGGCGTAGAGGAGGGTGAAGAAGATCATCGAGGTGAGGATCTCGCCCTGCGATACGCCGGGGGAGACCCCGTCGCGGGTCTGGAGGACCCCGTAGACCACCCACGGCTGGCGGCCCATCTCGGTGAAGATCCAGCCCCAGGAGTTGGCGATGAGCGGGAAGAGCAGGGTCCAGAGCGCGGTGAGCCAGTAGAGCTTGGTGAACTTCGGACTGAGCGCCTTGTTCCGGAAGAGGACCAGGTTCGGCACTTCGTCCTCGCCGGTCCGCAGCGCCGGTGGCAGCAGGAACTTCCGCCGGGTCAGCCAGAGCCCCAGGATGCCGAGGCCGAAGGAGGCCATCCCGAACCCGATCATCCAGCGGAAGCTCCAGAACGCGACCGGGATGTTGGGCCGGTAGTCGCCGGGGCCGTACTTCTCCTCCTGCGCCTTGTTGATGTCGTTGATGCCCGGGACGTAGGAGTTCGGGTCGTTGTCGGCGAGGAAGGAGAGCACCCCGGGGAGCGAGATCTCGACGGAGTTGTGGCCTTCGCTGACGTCCCCGTACGCGAAGATCGAGAAGGGCGCGCGCTCCTGGCCGTCCCAGAGCGCCTCGGCGGCGGCCATCTTCATCGGCTGCTGGCGGAACATCACCTTGGCCAGCTGGTCGCCGCTGACGGCGGTGAGCAGTCCGGCGATGACGACCGTGACCAGCCCCAGCCGCAGGGAGGTCCGCATCACCGGGATGTGCTTCTTGCGCGCCAGGTGGAAGGCGGCGATCCCGACCATGAAGGCCCCGCCGACCAGGAAGGCCGCCGTGATGGTGTGGAAGAACTGCGTCACCGCGGTGTCCTGGGTGAGCACCTTCCAGAAGTCGGTGAGCTCGGCGCGGCCGCGCTCCTCGTTGATGCGGTAGCCGACCGGGTGCTGCATCCAGGAGTTGGCCGCCAGGATGAAGTAGGCGGAGAGGATCGTGCCGAGCGAGACCATCCACATGCAGGCGAGGTGGATCTTCTTCGGCAGCCGGTCCCAGCCGAAGATCCACAGTCCGATGAAGGTGGACTCGAAGAAGAAGGCGATCAGCGCCTCGAAGGCGAGCGGAGCGCCGAAGACGTCACCGACGAAGCGCGAGTAGTCCGACCAGTTCATGCCGAACTGGAACTCCTGGACGATGCCCGTCACGACGCCCATGGCGATGTTGATCAGGAACAGCTTGCCCCAGAACTTGGTCGCCCTGAGGTACTTCTCGTTGTCCGTCCGCACCCAGGCGGTCTGCAGGCCGGCGGTGAGCGCGGCGAGCGAGATCGTCAGCGGAACGAAGAGGAAGTGGTAGACGGTGGTGATGCCGAACTGCCAACGCGCCAGGGTCTCCGGCGCCAGAGCGAGGTCCACGTCGTCTTTCTCCTTACGTCGCCGTGGTGACACCACGTCGCCGTGGCCACACCGGGCACTCTGCCCCTTTAATCCCACTGATCGCGGGAGGAATGGGGGCACGCTTGTGAACGCGTTCACATTCACAAGCAATTATGGCGCACACACTTTCGGGCCGTTCGCCGGGGGTACCCCTTTCGGCCACACGCGCCCCTGGACGTACGCAAAAGGCCCCTGACCTCGTCGAACGAGGTCAGGGGCCACCGGCCGCGCGGCGCCGCAGCGGGCGCCGGGCCGCTACAGCTCCGAGCGGAACGCCTCCGCCGCCTTCAGGAAGAGGTCGTTGCCCTCGGTCTCCCCGATCGAGACCCGTACGCCCTCACCCTTGAACGGACGCACCACCACACCGGCCCGCTCGCAGGCGGCGGCGAAGTCGAGGGTCCGCTCGCCCAGGCGCAGCCAGACGAAGTTGGCGTGCGACTCCGGAACGGTCCAGCCCTGCCGCACCAGCTCCTCGCTCACCCGGCTCCGCTCGGAGACCAGCGAACCGACCCGGCCCAGCAGCTCGTCCTCGGCGCGCAGCGAGGCGACCGCCGCGTCCTGGGCGAGCTGGCTGACGCCGAAGGGGACGGCGGTCTTGCGCAGCGCGGCGGCCACCGGCTCATGGGCGACGGCGAACCCGACCCGCAGCCCCGCCAGGCCGTACGCCTTCGAGAAGGTCCGCAGCACCGCCACATTGGGCCGGTCCCGGTAGATCTCGATGCCGTCGGGCACATCGGCGTCGCGGATGAACTCCTTGTACGCCTCGTCGAGCACCACCAGCACATCGCTCGGCACCCGGTCCAGGAACCGCTCCAGCTCGGCCCGGCGCACCACGGTCCCGGTGGGGTTGTTGGGGTTGCAGACGAAGATCAGCCGGGTCCGGTCGGTGATCGCCGCGGCCATCGCGTCGAGGTCGTGCACCTCACCGTCGGTCAGCGGGACCTTCACCGAAGTCGCGCCGCTCACCTGGGTGATGATCGGGTACGCCTCGAAGGACCGCCAGGCGTAGATGACCTCGTCGCCCGGGCCCGAGGTCGCCTGGAGCAGCTGCTGGGCCACGCCGACCGATCCGGTGCCGGTGGCGAGGTGCGAGAGCGGCACACCGAACCGGTCGGACAGCTCGTTCATCAGCCCGGTGCACGCCATGTCCGGGTAGCGGTTGAAGCTGCCCGCCGCGGCGAGCGCCGATTCCAGGACGCCCGGCAGCGGCGGGTAGGGGTTCTCGTTGGAGGACAGCTTGTACGCGACCGGTCCGCCGGCCGCCGCAGGCTTGCCCGGCACATAGGCAGGAACGCCGTCCAGCTCGGCGCGCAGCTTGGGGCTCGTCTCGCTCACCGCAGGTCCTCCTCGACCGTCGTACACATTCATACCGTCGTACACATCAATACTGCTCACCTTATGAGGATTGGGCGCCGCTGCGAATGGCCTGGGAGCGGAATCTCCCGCAGTGCCGGGAATGGTCCGCACGAGGGGCCACTCCAGGGGGGAGCGTTTCCGGTTCCGGCGCGCGCCCGTGTCTCACGCCGTGGCGCGCGTCCCCCGAAGTGGTGAGTTGAGACCTCTTCGAGACATCGACCTTTCAGCAGGCCGCCAGCCGCCAACACCTGACACACTGAAGCCAGAGCCTCCAACAGCCTTTCTTTGCAAGGCGCTTGACGTTTAATGATCATGCAGAAACGTGCCTGTCAATGGGTGCATATGCGACCGGACCGACCGCCCCCCGGAGCCCTACTATCGGCTCGCCATGACAGCAGCAGGGAAGCACCAGGTGAGCCGGACGGAGACCCCCCGGCGCAGCGGCCGGCCAGGACGGGCGGGGATCCGTGATGTGGCCGCCGCGGCCGGAGTCTCGATCACGACCGTCTCCGACGCGCTCAACGGCAAGGGCAGGCTCCCGGACGCCACCCGCAGCCATGTCCGCGAGGTCGCAGAGCGCTTGGGCTACCGCCCCTCCGCAGCGGCCCGAACCCTCCGTACGGGCAAGTCGGGGCTGATCGGCCTGACCGTGACCACGTACGGGGATGAACCTTTCACCTTCACCGAATTCGCGTACTTCGCGGAGATGGCGAGAGCCGCGACCTCGGCGGCGCTCGCCCGGGGCTATGCCCTCGTCATCCTCCCCGCCACCTCCCGGCACGACGTCTGGTCGAACGTCGCGCTCGACGGGACCGTCGTCATCGACCCCTCCGACCAGGACCCGGTCGTCACCGAACTCGTCCGCCAGGGGCTGCCCGTCGTCTCGGACGGCCGCCCGGCCGGGACGCTCCCCGTCACCGCCTGGGTCGACAACGACCACCGGGCCGCCGTGCTCGACCTCCTCGACCACCTCGCCGCCGCCGGAGCCCGCCGCATCGGCCTGCTGACCGGCACCACCACCGACACGTACACCCGGCTCTCCACCACCGCCTACCTCCACTGGTGCGAGCGGGTCGGCCAGGATCCCGTCTACGAGTCCTACCCGGCGCACGACCCTTGCGCGGGCGCGGTCGCCGCCGACCGGCTGCTCGCCCGCCCGGACCGCCCCGACGCGGTCTACGGGCTCTTCGACCCCAACGGGACCGATCTCCTCGCCGCCGCCCGCCGCTACGGCCTGCGGGTCCCCGAGGACCTGCTGCTGGTCTGCTGCAGCGAGTCCACCGTGTACGCGGCCACCGAACCGCCCATCACGACGCTCTCGCTGAAGCCCCGCCGCATCGGCACGGCCGTCGTCCAGCTCCTCATCGACGCCATCGAAGGCGTGGAGCACGACGGGCCGGTGGAGCAGGTGATACCGACGGAGCTCATCGTCCGGACCTCCTCGCAACGCCGTCCGCCGCGCACCACGGTCAGCGCGCCACGCTCCCCGAGCAGGGACTGATCGACTCTTGAGCAGGGACTGATCGGCTCTTTTCGGACCAATCGGCCGGTGAACCGTACGTGCGCCCGGATTCACCACCCCTGGTGCGTCACACAGATCGATCCGCATTCCTATGATGGGCGCACGACACCGCGGACCACCTCTACCAGGCAGGGCCCGTCAGGTGTACGGCGGCGCGACGGTGGTGGAGGGGTCGATGACTCAGGGGGCCGGTCAGGAACCCGTGGTGCGGACGGCGACGTTGCGTGACTTCAGAGTTCCGCCGTACGCACAGACGCCCGTACCACCGGAGGCACCCGGCGCGGCGCCTCACCCGCCCGTGCCCCCGCACGCGCCGACGCCGCCCGCCCCGGTCCCGCACGCCTCCGTGCCCCCGCACGCGCCGGCGCCGCCCCACCTGCCGCACCCCGGCAACGCGAACGTCGGCGACGAGCCCCCGGAGGGGTACACCCCCACCGAGCGCGACCTCCCCGTCATCAACCGCGGCGACACCGTAAAGATGGAGACCGTCCCCGAACCCCGCCCCGTCAGCGGGGAGGGGCGCGGCCCGCTCTTCGTCGTCGGCGACGTCCACGGCTACCTGGACGAGCTGGTGGCCGCCCTCGCCGCCCAGGGCCTCATCGACGCCGAAGGCAACTGGGCCGCGGGCAACGCCCGGCTCTGGTTCCTGGGCGACTTCACCGACCGCGGCCCCGACGGCATCGGGGTCATCGACCTCGTCATGCGGCTCTCCGCGGAGGCGGCCGCCGCGGGCGGCTACTGCAAGGCCCTGATGGGCAATCACGAGCTGCTGCTCATCGGCGCCAAGCGGTTCTCCGACACCCCCGTCAACTCCGGTGCGGGCACCGCCACCTTCCAGGCCGCCTGGCTGCTCAACGGCGGCCAGAAGAGCGACATGGACCGCCTCCAGGACGTCCACCTCCAGTGGATGTCCCGGCTCGACGCGGTCGTCGAGGAGGACGGGCATCTGCTGATGCACTCCGACACGACGGCCTACCTCGACTACGGCTCCACCATCGAGGACGTCAACGACACCATCACCGCCATTCTCACGCGCAACGACGCCGACGAGTGCTGGGACCTCTTCCGCAAGCTCACCAAGCGCTTCGCCTTCCGCGACGAGGGCGGCGCCGAAGCGGTGCGCGAGCTGCTGACGACGTACGGCGGACAGCGCGTCGTCCATGGTCACAGCCCGATTCCGTACCTCCTGGGCGAGGTCGGCACCGAGGACGGCGAGGACGGTTCGGGGCCGGTGGTGAACGGTCCGCACGTCTACGCCGAGGGGCTCGCGATCGCCATGGACGGCGGAGTGACCATGGCCGGAAAGCTACTGGTCGTCCAACTGCCCCTGCATGACTGACCTTCGGCGGGGAAGACGCTTCTGGATCGGACCGCACCGATCATCGGGCCTATTTCCGGAAACACCCTGTCACCCCGTGCCGTGAGCGCTCTACCATCGGCTCATCAGTGGCAGGCTCTCCTCCGTTTCCGCCCGATCGCCCGGTCAACGCGGGCTGCCGGGCCCGACGGAGCATCGGGGGATGCAGATGACAAGCGCTCCGCACCTGCAGGCCGAGGACGGTCCCGAGTACGCCCGGATCCTGGGCGACGCACTGCGTCACGCCCATGAACGCCCGGATCTGGAAGGCGTCGGTGACCGGCTCAACACCGAACAGCTGCGCACGATGGCGCTCAACGCCACAGCGCTGATCACCGCGGCCGCGGCCACCGAGTACGAGCACTACGTGAAGGCCCGCGCCGAGCTGCGCGCGGCGAGCGCGACCGTACCGGAGGGCGGGAGTTACGGGGACACGTCGTCGGCCACCGGGCCCGGCGCCGGCGTAGGAGCGGTCCTCACGGTCCTCACGCCGATCCTGGCGGGCACCGCAGCCGTGATCTTCCTGCTCGTCGGCTATCTGATGAGGGCCCTCAGCCCGTCCGTCGGCTTCGGCACCACCATGATCGCGGCCGGGTGGTTCTTCGCGGCCGTCGCCGCCGCGGCCATCCTGGTCGCCGCCGTGGGGCTGCTCGTCACCGCCCTGCGCAACGGCTCCACCTCGCGGGCCGCCGAGGACGAGGAGGACGAGCTTCCGGAGGAGGTCGCCCGGGCCCGGGAGGCCTGGCGCCACGCCCTGCTGGAGCGTGGCATCCTGCCGTTCCTGCGGGACGCCCTGGCCGACCCTACCGCGGGCCCCGCCGCCCGGACCCCGCACCGCTCGCCGAACCGGATCCCGAAGGTCGGCTACAGCAGGCCGGACTTCTCCGGCCCCGAGGAGGGCCCGTCGGCCGGACCCCGTCCGACGTTCACGAGCCCCGACTTCACCAGCCCGGACTTCGGCGGCCCGGACCACCGGCCGGAGTAGGGCCGAGCCGTAGCCCCGGGGGGGTCCGGAAACGCCACAGGCCGGGGCGGCGAATGCCGCGCCCGGCCTGTGCGGTGCTCCGGCCCTGCCGGAGCGGTGGATCAGCCCACCTGCGGGGCGAGCTTCGGGTTGGTGCCGTACTGGTTCGGCTCCTGCTTGCCCTCGGAAGCGAGGAAGACGATCAGGATGATGAAGCCGACCAGCGGGATCAGCCCGATCAGCAGCCACCAGCCGGAGCGGCTGGTGTCGTGCAGGCGGCGCACACCGACGGCGAGCGTCGGGATGAGGATCGCGACGGCGTAGATGTAGGAGAGGAAGTCCGCGCCGATCAGACCGCCGACGATCGACAGCACCAGGCTGATGACGAAGCTGATGAGCGTGAACATCCAGTACTCCTTGCGGCGCGCGCGCCCGCTGAAGCCTGCGTAGTTCTTGAGTACTGCCAGGTACCAGTCCATGGTGTTTCCCTCCCCGAGGCCCCCGTGCGAGGGCCGCCAAAATTCAGCCAAGCAAGCCGGAAAGTAAGCCACAGATAAGGAACAGGTCAAGCCCAGTTGACGCAGCAGCGAAACGTACATCCAGCTGCCGCACGACTGTATCCATACTGTCGCTTAACAAGGCCCACTATCACCCCATATGATGACCAAGGACGCAATACGCACATAGCGGTACGCCTCCTGACGTCACGTCACCGGGCACGGCCCGTACAAAGGCCGTCCCCGACACCTGCCGAGGTGCCGGGGACGGGGAAGACCGCGGACGCTAGTCGGCGATCGGCAGGTAGACCCGGTTGCCCGCGGCCGCGAACTCCTTCGACTTCTCGGCCATGCCCTCCTCGATCTCCTCCTGCGAACCGCCGTGCTGCCGGCGGATGTCCTGGGAGATCTTCATGGAGCAGAACTTCGGCCCGCACATGGAGCAGAAGTGCGCCGTCTTCGCCGGTTCGGCGGGCAGCGTCTCGTCGTGGAACTCCCGGGCCGTGTCCGGGTCGAGGGCCAGGTTGAACTGGTCCTCCCACCGGAACTCGAACCGTGCGTCGGAGAGCGCGTCGTCCCACTCCTGCGCGCCCGGGTGTCCCTTGGCGAGGTCGGCCGCGTGGGCGGCGATCTTGTAGGTGATCACGCCCGTCTTCACGTCGTCCCGGTTGGGCAGCCCCAGGTGCTCCTTGGGCGTGACGTAGCAGAGCATCGCCGTGCCCCACCAGGCGATCATCGCGGCGCCGATGCCTGAGGTGATGTGGTCGTAGGCGGGCGCGACGTCCGTGGTCAGCGGGCCGAGCGTGTAGAACGGCGCCTCCTCGCAGATCTCCTGCTGGAGGTCGATGTTCTCCTTGATCTTGTGCATCGGGACGTGCCCGGGGCCCTCGATCATCGTCTGGACGCCGAACCGCTTGGCGATCGTGTTCAGTTCGCCCAGCGTGCGCAGCTCGGCGAACTGCGCCTCGTCGTTGGCGTCCGCGATCGACCCGGGGCGCAGCCCGTCACCGAGGGAGTAGGTGACGTCGTACGTCGCGAGGATCTCGCACAGCTCCTCGAAGCGCTCGTAGAGGAAAGACTCCTTGTGGTGCGCCAGGCACCAGGCCGCCATGATCGAGCCGCCGCGCGAGACGATGCCGGTCTTGCGACGGGCCGTCAGCGGGACGTACGGCAGGCGCACCCCGGCGTGCACCGTCATGTAGTCCACGCCCTGCTCGGCCTGCTCGATGACGGTGTCCTTGTAGATCTCCCAGGTCAGCTCCTCGGCCCGGCCGTCCACCTTCTCCAACGCCTGGTAGAGCGGCACCGTTCCGATCGGCACGGGGGAGTTGCGCAGCACCCACTCGCGGGTGGTGTGGATGTTGCGGCCGGTGGACAGGTCCATGACCGTGTCGGCGCCCCACTTGGTCGCCCAGGTCATCTTGTCCACCTCCTCCTCGATGGAGGAGGTGACGGCCGAGTTGCCGATGTTGGCGTTGACCTTCACCAGGAACCGCTTGCCGATGATCATCGGCTCGATCTCGGGGTGGTTGACGTTGGCCGGCAGCACGGCCCGGCCCGCCGCGATCTCCTCACGGACGACCTCGGCCTCGACGTTCTCCCGGATCGCGACGTACTCCATCTCCGGAGTGATCTCGCCCCGCCGTGCGTACGCGAGCTGGGTGACGGGCCGTCCGTCGCGGCTGCGGCGCGGCTGGCGCGGCCGGCCGGGAAAGACCGCGTCGAGGTTGCGCAGCCCGCCGCGCGGCGAGGTGTGCTTGAGCCCGTCGTCCTCGGGACGGACCGGGCGGCCCGCGTACTCCTCGGTGTCGCCGCGCGCGATGATCCAGTTCTCCCGCAGGGGCGCGAGGCCCCGGCGGACATCGGTGTCGATCCCGGGATCGGTGTACGGCCCCGACGTGTCGTACAGCGTCACGTCCTTGCCGTTGGTGAGGTGCACCTGTCGGACCGGCACCCGGAGGTCCGGGCGCGAGCCCTGGACGTACCCCTTGTGCCAGCCGATGGACTTCCCGGCCTCGTCGCCCTGGGGCTGGTCGTTCTGTTTCGAGGCAGGCGTGCGTGCGTCCGCTGTGGTCATGAGACCTACTCCCTACGCCGGCATTACCCGGTAACAGGTTCGGCGGTCGGCGCAGCGTGTCCCGTACGGATGTACGGCGGTCAGCGCCCTCTCAGCCCGGTGCTCCGAGCTCCCGCGTGTGCAAAGGTGCCTCCACGCTAGCGTCCTTTCCGGCGAGCTGACCAGAGGGCCCTCCTGTTCTTGCGATGATCGCCCCGTGACCTCCCCCCAAAGCGACCCCGCGCCCCAGCCGCCTCAGCCGCCCCAGGGCCATGTACACGGCCACACGCACAGCCACGGACCCGCCACTCCCGTCTCCAAGCATCTGCGCAAGGTCATCGCCGCTGTGGTGATCCCCTTCGCCACGGCGGTCGTCGTCGGCCTGATCGCGTTCTGGCCCGGCGGCGTCCCCGACCACGAGCGCACCGGCGTCGGATTCGACCGGCAGACCCAGGACGGCAAGGTCGTCCAGGTCGTCAAGGTCGACTGCGCCGACGTCAACGCCGCGCAGGTCCCCCCGACCGGTGACACCTCCACCCCTTCGGGCCGGGAGGCCGTCAACGAGCAGGAGGGGGAGTGCGCGAAGGCGACCGTCGAGGTGACCAGCGGCGACGACAAGGGCCGTAAGTTCGTCGAGGTGGTCCAGCCCGACGCGCCGCGCCAACTCCGCGAGGGCCAGGGCGTGGTCGTGGCGTACGCCCCCGACGCGCCCCGCGACCTCCAGTACAGCGTCACCGATGTGAACCGGAAGATCCCGATGACGCTGCTGGCCGCGATCTTCGCGCTGGCGGTGATCGCGGTGGGCCGGCTCCGCGGGGTGATGGCGCTGGTGGCGCTGGCCGTCTCGTTCGCCGTACTGACGCTGTTCATCCTGCCGGCGATCCTGCAGGGTTCGAATCCGCTGGTGGTGGCGGTGATCGGGGCCAGCGCCATCATGCTGGCGGCGCTCTACATGTGCCACGGGGTGACGGCACGAACGTCTGTCGCGGTCGTCGGCACGCTGATCTCGCTGCTGCTGATCGGGCTGCTCGGCTCCCTGTTCATCGGCTGGGCGGATCTGAGCGGCAACACCGATGACAACACCGGCCTCATCCACGGCCTATATCCGGACATCGACATGAGCGGTCTGCTGCTGGCCGGTGTCATCATCGGATCGCTCGGGGTGCTCGACGATGTGACGGTCACCCAGACCTCCGCCGTCTGGGAGCTGCACCAGGCGGACCCGCGGATGGGTTGGCGCGGGCTGTACCGGGCAGGTATCCGCATCGGACGGGACCACATCGCCTCGGTCGTGAACACCCTGGTGCTGGCGTACGCGGGCGCGGCGCTGCCGCTGCTGCTGCTCTTCTCCATCGCCCAGTCCAGTGTGGGGACGGTGGCCAACAGCGAGCTGGTCGCCGAGGAGATCGTCCGGACGCTGGTCGGCTCGATCGGCCTGGTCGCCTCGGTGCCGGTGACCACGGTGCTCGCCGCACTGGTGGTCTCCGCGGACCGCCCGGGCGCCGGCACCTCGTCCTCCACGGCCGCCGCCCCCGCACGGACGGGCAGGGGCCGCCGCCGTAAGGCGTGAAGGGCGCGAGGCCAGGAGGTACGTGCCGCTCAGCCCGCGTTCTGCTCCTCGGCGAGGATGCGGCCGAGCGCCTCCTCCAGGTTCCCGTCGAAGTCACCCAGCGTGTGCTCCTGACCGAGGGGCACCAGCTTGTCGGTTCTGTCGAGGAAGGCGACGAGCGGTGCCGTACCGGCCCGGAACAGCGCGCGATCCGCGCCGACCTGGAGGCGGATGTGCACATCGCAGAGACCCTCGGGTTCGGTCGGTCCGATGTGCACATCGCCGTCGCCGCTCGGGCTGTTGATCCCGTCCAGCAGCAGCTCGCGGCCGAATGCCCAGGTCACAGGGGCATCGCCGGGCAGATGGAACGTCATCCGGATGGCATAGGGATCAGCCACCTCGTACCGGAGCTCCACCGGAATACGGAACGAGAGCTCCTCGGAGACGAGGAAGCTCATCATGACCTCTGCTTGAACCGACTCGCGCATCGTTCAACCCCGCAGTAGATGAAACTGGCCAGGAATGATCCACCATGGCCCTATTGACGCCATCGTGGTGCACGCGATAGCAGATCACAAGGAGTGATTTTTCAGATACTGATAGAGAACACGAACGAACGCAAGAGGCTCGCCACTTCGCCACGTAGCTGTTCGACTGCGGGCAGCAACCGTTCTTCTCGGTCCAGGGGTACGGAAATGGCCATCGCCGCAATGGTGGCACCGGCTGTGACGGGAATGGCGGCGCAGACGGTCCCCAGTGCGTACTCCTGGCGTTCGATGACCGGTTCACCCCGCCGCAACGTTCGCAGCCGCTCCAGAAGTGCCGCGCGATCTCGCACTGAGTAACGAGTAAGGGGCCGAACGGGGTGCCGGTCGAGGTGATCCTCGCGGTCCTTCTCGTCGAGCTGGCCGAGAAGGCACTGCCCGATCGCGTGCGCGTGGCCGGTCTCCCGGAAGGAGGCCCACTCGTCGACCGCCGGGGCCTCGGGGGCGTCCGCGACCGCGATGAGCTCGATCTCGCCGTCGCGGTAGACGGCGCAGTACACCGGGACCCCGATGGCGTCCCGCCAGTGCGCGAGGGAGT
This sequence comes from Streptomyces cyaneofuscatus, assembly GCF_000718135.1. Lineage (GTDB taxonomy): Bacteria > Actinomycetota > Actinomycetes > Streptomycetales > Streptomycetaceae > Streptomyces > Streptomyces cyaneofuscatus. The sequence goes on from NZ_JOEM01000003.1 coordinate 177,543, forward strand.
CGGCGATGGAAGCAGGGCGGGGTCTCGCGGCCCGGGCCGCGGTGAGGTTCTCGGCGGCCGCCCCGAAGAGGAAGACACCGTTCTCGCGGCGGAGATAGCCCTCATGGGTGAGGGTGCGCAGCAGGTGGTACGCGGTCGGCAGCGGAAGGCCCGCCTCCCGTGCGAGTTGCTTGGCGGGCGCCCCGTCCCGATGGGTGCCCACAGCCTCCAGCAGCCTCAACGCCCGCTGAACCGAACCGATCAACGTCGGGGCAGTGGTGCTCGATGCCGTGGTCAAAGGTCACCCCCAGGCATGGTGACGGGCCGTCAGCCCTCCCGTGGAGGCCGCCCCCACGGGCCCGCCGCACCCACGACCGGACGGTCGTTCAAACCACTGGTCACTCGGTCGGTTCGGTGACAGAAGGTCACATTCCAGATGGCGGCAGCGTTATGTCACTGTATCGGCCGCCTCCGGCAGGAGGGGGTTTTCCTCCTGGACTTAGCTCAGCTGGGCTAATCCGCAGGCCTGTGCGTACCCCCGGCCCCGCACCGGCCCGCGGCGGCCTTCCTACCAGTCACCCCGTGAGGACGACGAGGACGTGAACTTGCGTACGACGAAGATCAGACCGCCGACCAGGACGACGAAGACCAGCACCTTGAAGAGCAGGCCGATCACGAAGCCGATGACGCTGGCGATCAGACCGCCGAACACGAAGATCGCGATGACGGGCACCGCGATCCACTTCACCCACCAGGGCATCCCCGCGTATATCTCCCGCACGGCCATCGCCATCTACCTCGTCTCTCTGGGTTCCTGCCTCGATGCTAAAGGCGCGGGGGATCCCGGCGGGGGCCTCGCAGCCCTTGAAGACCCCTGATCGAACCCTTAGGGAACCCGGGGCTCAGCCCTCCGGAGGCGCCGGAACCCTCAGCCCTCCGGAGGCGAGAAGACGACCATCACCCGCAGGTCCTCGGTGATGTGGTGGAACTTGTGGGCCACCCCGGCCGGCACATAGACGACGCTCCCCCGGCCGACCTGCGTCGTCTCCGTCCCCACCGTGATCGACGCCCGGCCGCTGACGACGAAGTACACCTCGTCCTGCTGGTGCGGCTGCTGCGGGTCGAGTTCGCCCGCGTTCAGCGCGTACAGGCCGACGGACATGTTCCGCTCCCGCACGAACTGCAGATAGGCGCCGTCGTTGGCGGCCCGCTCCGCCTCCAGCTCATCCAGTCTGAATGCCTTCATTGGCCCGTCCACCCCTTGTGACCCGTGCTTACGGGTTCCGCATGCGCTGTCGGTGTGCACCACCGATCATGTCTGCCACGATCAGACACATGAAGAATTTCGCAGTCAAGACGATCGCCAACGCGGGTGCGCTGGCCGTGGCCATCTGGCTGATCGGGAACATCACACTGGAGGGCGGCTCCACCGGCCGCAAGGTCCTCACCCTGATCCTGGTCGCGCTGATCTTCGGTCTGGTGAACTTCCTGGTCAAGCCGCTGGTCCAGCTCCTGACATTTCCGTTGTTCATCCTGACCCTCGGACTGATCACCCTGGTGGTCAACGCCCTGATGCTGCTGCTGACCTCCTGGCTGGCCGGCGTCTTCGACCTCAGCTTCCATGTCGAGGGCTTCTGGACCGCCGTACTCGGCGCCCTGATCATCTCGGTCGTCTCCTGGGCCCTCAACATGGTCCTGCCCGACGAGGACTGAGCCGGACCCACTCGCATCGACTTACGGAGCAGCCATGAGCACCATGGGCGACGGAACGCGCGCGGTACGCGCCGGCCTTCCCGAACCGGAGCAGTACGAACCGACCCTGCCCGGGCCGGTCTTCGCCGCGCACTTCCACCTCTCCGGCGAACCGGTGGGCCCCTATACCTACGGCCGGGACACCAACCCGACGTGGACCCACCTGGAGCGGGCCATCGGCGAGCTGGAGGCGCCGGGCGAGGACGTGAGCACCACGGTGTTCGCCTCCGGGATGGCGGCGATCACCGCCGTACTGCTCTCCCAGGTCCGCACCGGGGACACCGTGGTGCTGCCGGACGACGGCTACCAGGCGCTGCCGCTCGTACGGGAGCAGCTGACGGCCTTCGGCGTCGAGGTCCGCACCGCGCCGACCGGCGGCGACGCCCAGCTGGCGCTGCTGGAGGGGGCGAAGCTGCTGTGGATCGAGAGTCCCTCCAACCCGGGCCTCGACGTCTGCGACATCCGCCGCCTCGTGGCCGCCGCGCACGAGGCGGGCGCGCTGGTCGCCGTCGACAACACCCTGGCCACCCCGATCGGCCAGCGCCCGCTGGAGCTCGGCGCGGACTTCTCGGTCGCCAGTGACACCAAGGGCATGACCGGGCACGGCGACATCCTGCTGGGCCATGTCACCTGCCGCGATCCCCTGCTGACCGCCGATGTACGGCGCTGGCGCAAGGTGGTCGGAGCGATCCCGGGCCCGATGGAGGCCTGGCTCGCCCACCGGTCGCTCGCCACGCTCCAGCTGCGCATCGACCGGCAGTGCACCACGGCTCTGGCCCTCGCCGAGGTGCTGGCCAAGCGGGCCGAGGTCACCGGGCTGCGGTATCCGGGGCTGCCCGCCGACCCGTCGTACGGGATCGCCGTGCGCCAGATGCGGCGCTTCGGTTCGGTGGTGTCGTTCGAGCTGGCCGACCGGGAGACGGCGGAGCGCTTCCTGACCGCGCTGCGGCTGGTCGACGACGCGACGAGTTTCGGGGGTGTACGGTCCACCGCCGAGCGCCGGGAACGCTGGGGCGGCGACGCCGTGCCGGAGGGCTTCATCCGCTTCTCGGTCGGCGCGGAGGACCCGGAGGATCTGCTGGCGGACGTCGAGCGGGCGCTGGACGAGGCGGTCCGGTAGGCCGGAGGAGTTTCAGACGGGCCCGCGCGGGCCACTCTCTTGCCATGACCGAACGTCCTGTGGTCAAGCGCACCGCACGCGCCATCCTGCTCGACGGCGACGACCTCGTCCTCATCAAGCGCACGAAGCCGGGGGTCGATCCGTACTGGCTCACCCCCGGCGGCGGGGTCGAGCCGGAGGACGCCACCGTCGTCGACGCGCTCCACCGCGAGGTCGACGAGGAGCTCGGTGCCAAGATCATCGATGTGGTGCCCTGCTTCGTCGACACCGTCGAGCACATCGCGGACGGCGGCGTCACCGGGGTGAAGGTCCAGCACTTCTTCGTCTGCCGGCTCGCGTCGATGGACGTCACCCGACGGCACGGCCCGGAGATCGACGAGCCGTGCGGGGAGTACGAGATCGTCCGGGTGCCGTTCAGCCGGGTGGGGATCGCCGCCGTCCACCTCGTACCGCTCTCCCTGCGCCACTATCTGGACGGCAACATCGAGGGCGTACGGGCGATGCACGCGCCCGACCTGGGCTGACAGGCCCGGACCCCCGCGCGGCCGCGCTTCATGTTTCACGTGAAACCAGGCGGGGGGACTTCGGTTCTCGGCCAGTTCCGGGAAACCGGTGGACGGGCGATCATCACGTCGGACAGCCTGGCCCCATGCACAGCCCCTCACCCCTGCCCCTCGTCGACCTGCCCGTACGGCGTCTCACCCGGGGAGACCTGGTCGCCTGCGCCGACCTCTCCGAGGACCGGGGCTGGCCACGCGACGAGCACCGATGGGGGCTGCTGCTCTCCGCGGGTACGGGGTACGGGATCGCGGAACCCGACGGCAAGGGCCTGGTCGCGGCCTGCGTGGTGACGTCGTACGGGCCCCGCCTGGCGGCCGTCGGCATGATGCTCGTCGCCGCACGCCACGCCCGCCAGGGGATCGCCAGGCGGCTCATGCGCCATGTGATGGAGGAGACCGGGTCCACCCCGCTCGCCCTGTACGCCACACCTGAAGGGCAGCGGCTCTACGAGGAGCTCGGCTTCGCCCAGGTGGGCCGGACCGAGCGGGTCCTCGGCCGGTTCCGGGCGAAGGGCCGGCCGACGGCCGTCACCACGCGTCCGGCCGCCGCGGACGACCTCCAGGCGATGGTCCGCCTCGACCTGCCGGTCTTCGGCATCGACCGCACGCACCTCATCGCCCGGCTCCCGGCCTTCTCCGACCGGCTCCGGGTCGCGGAGGAGAACGGCGAGCTGACCGGTTACGCGGCCCTCTGGCCGAGCGGCGACGCCCATGTCGTCGGCCCGCTCATCGCGCGCGACACGGCCACCGCGAGGGCCCTCGTCGCCGCGCTGGCCGCCACGACGGACCGGCCGCTGCGGGCCGATGTCGACGCGCGCCATGAGGAGCTGCTCGGCTGGCTGGTGGAGCACGGCCTCGAACCGGGCTCCCGTACCGCGGTGATGACGTACGGCATCGAGGACCTCCCGGGCGACGCCACCCGCAGGTTCGCCCCGCTGACCATCGCGACGGGCTGAGGCCCCCTGCGACGGGTGCTCGACCTCAGACGAGGGAGTCCGCGGCGGCGGAAGCGAACCCGTGGTCCTGCTCCGGCGCTCCGCCGCCGACCCCGACGGCACCGATCAGCCGGCCGTCCCGGTGCAGGGGGACACCTCCGGCGATGAAGAGCAGCGGGCGGTCCAGCGCGGTCGGCAGGGTGTGGAAGAGCCCGCCGGGCTGGACGGCGTCGACCAGGTCCGCGGTGGGGGCGTCGAGCTGCAACGCGGTGAACGCCTTGCGGGTGCTGGTCTCCCCGGCGATGAGGACCGCCCGGTCGTCGCGCCGGAAGGCCAGCAGGTGGCCGCCCGCGTCCACGACGCTCACGGCGACGGCGACCCCGGCCGCCTCGGCGGCGCTGCGGGCGGCTGCGACGAGAGCCTCGGCGTCCTGGATGGTCAGCGGGGCGACAGCGGTGGCGGTGGTGCTCATGGAATTGCTCCTGATCGTTGTGGGGTGCGGTGAAGTGGGTGGTGCGGTGAAGTGGGTGGTGCGGTGGGGTCGGTGGCGCGGTGGGGGAGGCTCCGGGGCGGGGCTCAGTGCTGGGCAGGGGCGGCGACCGGCGCGGGGCCGCTCCCGGCGACGATCCGGCCTTCGGCACCGGCGGTACGGCGCTCCAGCAGGCTGGAGACCACGGCCAGCACCAGGGCGGACGCGGCGAGGACCGCGCCGACCCAGTTGGGGGCGGTGTAGCCGAGGCCGGCGGCGATCACGAGGCCGCCGAGCCAGGCGGAGAGGGCGTTGCCGAGGTTGAAGGCCCCGATGTTGACCGCGGAGGCCAGGGTGGGGGCGCCCGCCGCCTGGTCGAGGACCCGCTTCTGCAGCGGGGGCACGGTCGCGAAGCCGAGGGCACCGATGAGGACGGTGGTGACGGCCGCCGCGATCTTGTTGTGAGCGGTCACGGTGAAGAGGCCGAGCACGAGGGCGAGCGCGCCGAGCGAGACGTACAGCATCGGCATCAGATGGCGGTCGGCGAACCGTCCGCCCACCAGGTTGCCGCCCACCATGCCGAGGCCGAAGAGGACCAGCAGCCAGGTGACGGAGGAGGCCGAGTAGCCGGCGATCTCGGTCATCATCGGGGTGATGTAGGTGATCGCGGCGAAGACTCCGCCGAAGCCCAGGACGGTCATGGCCATCGCGAGCAGGACCTGGACATTGCGGAACGCGGCCAGTTCGTGGCGGACGCGTACACCTTCGGGCTTGGGCTGCTCGGGGACGAGCTTCGCGACTCCGACGAGTCCGATCACCCCGAGGAGCGCCACCAGGACGAACGTGGTCCTCCAGCCCGCGGACTGCCCGATGTAGGTGCCGAGCGGGACGCCGACGACGTTCGCGACGGTGAGTCCCGTGAACATCATGGCGATGGCCCCGGCCTTCTTCTGCGGGGCGACGAGATCGGCCGCGACCACGGAGCCGATGCCGAAGAAGGCGCCGTGCGCGAGGGAGGCGACCACCCGGCCGGCGAGCATGACACCGAAGACGGGGGCGAGGGCGGACACGACGTTGCCCACGATGAACAGCCCCATCAGGAGCATCAGCATCCGCTTACGGGTGACCCGGGTGCCCAGCAGAGTCATCAGCGGGGCGCCGAGGACGACCCCGAGCGCGTAGCCGGTCACCAGGAAGCCTGCGGTCGGGATCGAGACCTGGAAATCCGCGGCAACCTCGGGGAGCAACCCCATGATCACGAACTCGGTCGTTCCGATCCCGAATGCCCCGATGGCCAGGGCGAGGAGCGCGAGCGGCATGGGTTTCCACCTTCCCTGAAGATTGCGTCTGCGCCTTACGAGCGTCCACAATAATTGCAGGCGCTGGTTAATTGCAAACGCGGGCTATTGCAGGCGTCCCCTATCCTGGAACCACGCAGCTCCCGCCCGGAGGAGAGACCATGACCGCGACCGACCCCGCCCTGACCGCCCTCGCCCAGGGCTGGTGCGCCCTCTCCCTGCTCCACGGGAAGATCGAAGCCCGCATCGAGCGCGCCCTCCAGTCGGGCCACGGGCTCAGCGCACGGGAGTATTCGCTGCTCGACGTGTTGAGCCGGCAGCACAGCGGACCCGGCGGCCATCTCCAGATGAAGCAGGTCGCCGACGCCGTGGTCCTCAGCCAGAGCGCCACCACCCGCCTGGTCACGAGGCTGGAGGACCGCGGGCTGCTGACCCGGTACCTGTGCGACACCGACCGGCGGGGCATCTACACCGATGTCACCGAGGCCGGGCTCACCCTGCTCGCCGAGGCCCGGCCGACCAACGACAGCGCCCTGAGGGCGGCGCTGGACGAGGCGTCGGAGAACCCCGAGCTCGCACCCCTGGTCCGGGCCGTGGAAGAGCTCAAGGTCCCGGCCTGACAGCCGCGGAGCGCGTAATCTGCCGATCATGAGCGATCTTGAGATACGCCCCGTTGTCGAGACCGACCTCGACGCCGTGGTGGCCATGCTGGCCGACGACCCGCTCGGCGCGCAGCGCGAGTCACCGGACGACCTCACCCCGTACCGCGCGGCCCTCCGACGGCTGGCCGACGACCCGAACCAGCACGTCGTCGTCGCCGTCCGCGAGGGCCGTGTGGTCGGAACCCTCCAGCTGACCGTGGTCCCCGGGCTGTCCCGGCGCGGTGCCATCCGGTCGATCATCGAGGCCGTCCGCATCCACGCCGACGAGCGGGGTAGCGGGCTCGGTACGCAGCTGATCCAGTGGGCGGTCGACGAATCCCGCCGCCAGGACTGCCAGTTGGTGCAGCTGACCTCGGATGTCACCCGCGAGGACGCGCACCGCTTCTACGAGCGACTCGGCTTCACGGCCAGCCACGTGGGCTTCAAGCTGGCTCTCTGAAGGACTCGCTTTTCGCACGACAACGGCCGGTGGGGTGGGTGTTTCACGTGAAACACCCACCCCACCGGCCGTCACAACTCAGGCGTCAGCCGCCGATCCCCCGCCAGCCCGCCGGGTCCAGTCCCCCGGGAACGTCCGCTCCCGCCTCATACGGCTCACGGGTGAAGGCGAACGAGCCGAGGTCGAGGTGGTCGACCGAGCCGTCGGCCCTGCGGACGACGCGAAGGGTCTCCCCCGCGTAGTAGTCGTCCTGGCCCGTCCAGGTGCCGTCCGGCCGGGGCGTGAAGGCCGCTCCCCGGCCGGTGCCGCCCAGCGGCCTGAGCTCGAGGCCCCGGCCCCCGGTCAGCCGCAGCGTGAACGTGTGGGTCCCCCAGTGCCAGATCCCGCTCAGGGCCAGCAGCTCCTCGTCGGCCTCGGGCAGCGGGCGCCAGGGCTCCGGGATCCGCGGCTCCGCCTCCGCGACGATACTCAGGAGCTCGGCGGCCACCGTGGCGGCGGGCAGCCCCGAGGTGGCGTTGGCGAGGGTTACCGCGGCGACGTCGTCCTCCTCGCTGAACCACAGGCCGGCAACGAACCCGGGCAGCGAACCCGCGTGCCCGAAGAGGACGCGGCTGTCGGTCTTCACCACCTGCAGCCCGAGACCGTAGGCGTTGCCCCCGCCCTCGGCGGCGGGCGCGGCGGGCGTCCTCATCTCCCGTACGGAAGCGGCCGACAGGACCCGATCGTCGCCCTCGGCCAGGAAGGCCGCGAAGCGCAGCAGGTCGGCCGCGGTCGACCAGAGCTGGCCGGCGGGCGCCATCAGTCCCAGATCCTCGGCAGGCTCGCGCACCACCACATCGGCCCAGGGATGAACGGCCCAGCCCTGCGCGTACGGAGCGACCGGCCCGCCCGTCGTACGGTGCATGCCCAGCGGCTCCAGGATCTCGCGGCGCAGCGCCTCCTCCCAGGAGACTCCGCGAACCGCTTCGATCAGCGAACCGAGCAGGGTGTAGCCGGGGTTGGAGTAGTGGAAGCGGTGGCCCGCCGGGTGCATCTGCGGCCGCTCGCCGAGTACGTCGCCGAGCTCCGGCCGCAGGGCCCCCGGGGTCCGCTCCCACCAGGGGGCAGGCGCCTCGGCGCCGAGCCCCGCGCTGTGGCCGAGCAGTTGGAAGACGGTCGCGCCGCCCGCTCCGGTGCCGGGGAGGTGCTTCTCCAGCTGGTCGTCCAGGTCGATCAGCCCCTCGTTCCGCAGTCGCAGAACCAGAACCGCGGTGAACGTCTTGGTGATCGAGCCGATCCGGTACTGCGTATCGGCGTCCGGCACCTGCCCCTCCAGGCCCGTACGCCCCCCGCTCCAGACGATCCGGCCCTCCCGCCGCACGGCGGCCGCGAGAGAGGGCGCCCGGCCGTCCCGCTGTGCCGTGGCGAGGCGATGGAGGAGGGAGCGGCGGGTGCTGGGGAGCAGTTCTTCACTGGGAGAAGTCATGGTCAACCCTTACCAGGCAGGGAGTTTTGGTGTCTGCGGTCAGTGGAATTCCCTGGGCCCGTAGAGAGCGGCGGCCGCTCCTTCCTTGAGTGCCCAGTAGCGGTCTCCGTACGACCAGTGCCACCACTCCGTCGGGTAGTTGACCAGGCCGGCGGCGGTGAGCGCCGTGCCCAGGATGTCCCGGTGGGAGCGAGCCTCAGCGCTGATGTTGTCGGCCTGGGTGTAACAGGCGCCGGCGCTCTCCTCCGGGGAGGCGCTCATCCGCGTGCCCATGTCGAGCTCGCGCCCCTCGTCATCGGCGAGCGTCAGGTCGACGGCGGCACCGGCGCTGTGCGGAGCGATCTCAGGCGGGGACACGTAACGGCTGGCCGCCGAACGGAGCTGCTCATCGGCCCAATCCGGGTGCTCGGCGCGGAGTTGGGCTGCGTACTCCTCGAAATAGCGGCGCTGGAGGGACGGCGGGCGATAGCCCTCGACGAACAGCAGCCGCAGCCCCGAAGGCAGCTGTCCCTGTGCTGCGAGGAGTCGGTCGAGCACCCCTTCCCGCAGGTGGGCGAAGGCACCGGCGGAGTCCGAGCGCTTCCGCTCGTCGACCAGCAACAGGCCGCCCCTGCACACGTCCACCAGCGGCTCCCCGCACTCCTGGACGGGCACGGCCGCAACCTTCGGGTCGGACATCAGAACGATCTCAGTCATGAAGCGGTCATCTCGTGACCTCGCGGGGGCTCACGGCGGAGCCCCGTTGCAGGTTCCGCGTGGGCTTGAGGGCCTGGAGAAGGATGCCGGGGCGCGCCCCAGGTTTGCCGTCGAGTCGGCTGCGTGGAGCTCCTCCAAGCGAGCAGGAACAGCCAACCGCGTCTCAGCCCTGGCCCGCGTCGTCTGCTGGGTGAGGAAGAAGAGGGAAGAGCCGACTGATGAGGGCCACCGGGCGGGCGCTTTCGGGCCGGGACAGGGGTCGTTGTTCGCGGCCTTGGTAGGGCGCGAGCGTCCGTCGGATCACGTCCGCGACCCGGCGCATCTCTTCAGGTGTCAGGTAGGCGACGGTGCTGAAGGCTTCGTCGTGGCGCCATTCGGACGGCGCCTCATCTCGTTGGTTCTGCCATCGTCGCCAGCTCTCGTCCTCCAACCCCCTGGCCAGGTCACCGAACTGATCTTCAACAGCTCCGTCGGCAGCGGCGTCCTGCTGCCTCAGACGCCAGGGCCGTGCGCGGCCCCCGCTGTGGGGCGCTTCTTCGATGTATCCGTGGCGTGCGAGCTGCCGCAGGTGAAAAGAGCAGAGACCAGAGCTGTAGCCCAGCCGGGAGGCGGCTTCGGTCGCCGTGAGGGCACCGACTTCGGCGAACAGGCCCAGCAGGGCTGTCCGGACCGCGTGCTCTCGTAGTTCATTTCCGTTGCCGGCCGTCTGGCCGTCAGGGGGGTTGAGGTCATCTTCAGTCACTTTGCAAAGTCTGCTACTTTGCAAAGACCCTGGCAAGCAGTAGTTCTTGCTGAAGGCATCGGCCGCGGTGACCTCCGCGGCATCTGTGGCGTGCGCGAAAGGGGAGACAGCCATGTCTGTTCGTCATGAGCAGTCCCGTCCCGTTGACCGGCGAGTTCGCGTGCAGGGCCGCCCCGTCGACACCTATCCGGCTCTGCCGCCGGAGGCGGAACAGGGATCGGTTCGCAGGGTCACGGTGGTGGGTGAAGAGATCCTGAGCCGTTGGTGCCAGGAGGTGACCGAGTTCGGCTCCCCTGAGTTGTCCAGCCTGATCAACGACATGTTCCTGACGATGTATGTCGCCGACGGTGCCCGCATGGCGGCCAACCAGGTGGACGTCGACCTGCGGCTGTTCGTCTATGACTGCTCGGACGACTACGGAATCCGACATGTCGGCCACATCGTCAACCCGGTTCTGGACCTGCCCGATCCGGGAAGCCGCCGGCTCCTTGACGACTTCGAGGGCTGTCTGTCCGTGCCCGGTGCCGGAATGGCGGTTCCCCGCACCGATCGTGCTGTCGCCCGCGGGTTCGACAAGGACGGCAACCCCCTCGTCATCGAAGGGACGGGCTACTTCGCCCGGTGTCTGCAGCACGAGACCGACCACCTCTTCGGTCACACCTATCTCGACAGGCTCTCCAAACGGGACCGTAAAGATGCGCTGCAGCAGATGGCAGATCACCGGGAGGACGTTTTCGCCCGACGAGCCAGGAAGGCAGCCGGCTTGACGCAGTGAGAGGGGGATGGTCCGTACGGCGGCCCGCGCGCGGGATCTGGGAACCCACACGGTCGCCCTCAGGTCTGCGCCATGTCCACGAAGCGCGAGTAGTGGCCCTGGAAGGCCACGGTGATGGTGGCCGTCGGGCCGTTACGGTGCTTGCCGACGATGATGTCGGCCTCGCCCGCGCGCGGTGACTCCTTCTCGTACGCGTCCTCGCGGTGGAGCAGGATGACCATGTCGGCGTCCTGCTCGATGGAGCCGGACTCACGCAGGTCGGAGACCATCGGCTTCTTGTCCGTGCGCTGCTCGGGGCCACGGTTCAGCTGCGAGAGCGCGATCACCGGGACCTCCAGCTCCTTGGCCAGCAGCTTGAGGTTTCGGGACATGTCCGAGACCTCCTGCTGACGGCTCTCGGACCGTTTCGACCCGCCGGCCTGCATCAGCTGGAGATAGTCGATGATCACGAGCTTGATGTCGTTGCGCTGCTTGAGCCGACGGCACTTCGCGCGGATCTCCATCATCGACAGGTTGGGGGAGTCGTCGATGTAGAGCGGGGCGGCCGAGACCTCGGGCATGCGGCGCGCGAGCCGCGTCCAGTCCTCGTCCGTCATCGTGCCGGACCGCATGTGGTGCAGGGCCACCCGCGCCTCGGCCGACAGCAGACGCATCGCGATCTCGTTGCGCCCCATCTCGAGGGAGAAGATGACGCTGGGCAGGTTGTTCTTGATCGACGCGGCGCGGGCGAAGTCCAGCGCCAGCGTGGACTTACCCATGGCGGGGCGGGCCGCGATGACGATCATCTGGCCGGGGTGCATACCGTTCGTCAGGGCGTCGAGGTCGGTGAAGCCCGTCGGGACGCCGGTCATCTCGCCGCTGCGCGACCCGATGGCCTCGATCTCGTCGAGCGCGCCCTCCATGATGTCGCCGAGGGGGAGGTAGTCCTCGCTGGTGCGCTGCTCGGTGACGGCGTAGATCTCGGCCTGTGCGGAGTTGACGATCTCGTCGACGTCCCCGTCGGCCGCGTATCCCATCTGCGTGATCTTCGTGCCGGCCTCGACGAGCCGCCGCAGGACCGCCCGCTCGTGGACGATCTCCGCGTAGTACGAGGCGTTGGCGGCGGTCGGGACGGACTGCACCAGGGTGTGGAGGTACGGCGCTCCGCCGACCTTGGTGATCTCCCCGCGCTTGACCAGCTCGGCGGCCACCGTGATCGGGTCGGCCGGCTCGCCCTTGGCGTACAGGTCGAGGATCGCCGTGTAGACGGTCTCGTGCGCCGGGCGGTAGAAGTCGTGGCCCTTGATGATCTCCACGACGTCGGCGATGGCGTCCTTGGACAGCAGCATGCCGCCGAGCACCGACTGCTCCGCGTCCAGGTCCTGGGGAGGCACCCGCTCGAACCCGGGGGAGCCGCCGTCCCAGCCGTCGTCCGAGCCCCGATCGTGCCGGTCCTCGCGGTTCCCCTTGCGCTCCCCTCGGCGCGGGCGGGAGACAGGAAGACGGTCGCCGGGACCAGCCTCGGTCCAGGGGTCGTCCAAAGGCTCGGGGATGCTCACCCGGCCCACCTCCTCCCGTCCGCTTCGCGGACCTAGCCGTGCCACTCTTTCTTACGGCACGGCGCTGACAAACAAGTCGCCCGACTCCGCTTCCGGCGCGTCTGGTTCTGCTGATTCCGGTGCCGGAACGGAGTGCGGGCGCCGGACCACGGTAGGCCTGTCCGCACCGTCAGCCAATCTGGTTATCCACAGGGCATGTGGATGACGGACCAGATGCTGTGGAGAAGTCCGCAGAACCTGTGCACGGAACGGGGGACAGCACTGTGGACAAACTCATAGCAGGACCAGCATCGCCTACTTGACCTGCATGTTCTCCATCCACTGACTGTGGGGGAGAAAAACTTTCGCCCCGATTTCAAGATCACGGGAAACGGCTCCCGGATGAACGCGCCAGCCGTGCCCGAGTAAGGGACACTTGACCATTGCATCTCTTACCTGTGGAAGATTAGATTGACCCTCATGACTCCGGCCCCCACCACTCCCCGAACAGGCCGTCGACGGCACGACCGCGAGATCATCGCCCTCGCCGTACCGGCGTTCGGCGCGCTGGTCGCCGAGCCCCTGTTCGTGATGGTCGACAGCGCCGTCGTCGGCCACCTCGGCACCCCGCAGCTGGCCGGTCTCGGAATCGCCGCGGCCCTGCTGATGACCGCCGTGAGCATCTTCGTCTTCCTCGCCTACGCCACCACGGCCGCCGTCGCCCGCCGTGTCGGGGCGGGCGATCTGCCCGCCGCGATCCGCCAGGGCATGGACGGCATCTGGCTCGCCCTGCTGCTCGGTGCCGTCGTCGTGGCGCTCGCCATCCCCTCGGCCCCCTGGCTCGTCGACGTCTTCGGCGCCTCCGACACCGCCGCCCCGTACGCCATCACGTATCTGCGGATCTCCAGCTTCGGCATCCCGGCGATGCTCGTCGTCCTCGCCGCCACCGGCGTGCTGCGCGGACTCCAGGACACCCGCACCCCGCTGTACGTCGCCATCGGCGGTTTCACGGCGAACGGCATCCTCAACGTGACCCTCGTCTACGGAGTCGGGCTCGGCATCGCCGGATCCGCCTGGGGCACGGTGATCGCCCAGGTGGGCATGGCGGTCGCCTACCTCATCGTGGTCGTACGCGGAGCCCGTAGACACGGCGCCTCCCTCCGCCCCGACGCCGCCGGCATCCGGGCCAGCGCCCGCGCGGGCGTGCCCCTGCTGGTCCGGACCCTGTCGCTCCGGGCCGTCCTCATGATCGCCACCGCCGTGGCCGCCCGGCTCGGCGACACCGACATCGCCGCGCACCAGATCATCCTCTCCCTCTGGAGTCTGACCGCGTTCGCCCTCGACGCCATCGCCATCGCCGGGCAGGCCATCATCGGCCGGTACCTGGGGGCGAACGACGAGAAGGGCGCCCGCGAGGCCTGCCGTCGCATGGTCGAGTGGGGCATCGGCTGCGGCATCGCACTCGGGGTGCTGATCATGCTCGCCCGGCCTCTCTTCATCCCGCTCTTCACCAGCGATCCCGCGGTGAAGGACACCCTGCTCCCCGCCCTCCTGGTCGTGGCGGTCTCGCAGCCGATCGCTGGAGTGGTCTTCGTCCTGGACGGGGTCCTGATGGGAGCGGGAGACGGACGCTACCTCGCGTGGGCCATGCTGGTGACGCTGGCCGTCTTCGCCCCCGTCGCGCTCCTGGTGCCTGCCCTCGACGGCGGCCTCACCGCCCTCTGGTGGGCGATGACGCTGATGATGGCCGTCCGGCTGATCACCCTCTGGGTGCGTACCCGCTCCGGCCGCTGGATCGTCACCGGAGCGACCCGCTGATACGCGGGCTCCACGGACCGTTTCACGTGAAACGGAAGCGGAAACGGTCCGCGCTGTTTCACGTGAAACACGTGGGCCTGTTTCACGTGAAACAGGCCCGCACCCCCACACACAACAAAGGGCCGCACCCCCAACGGGGTGCGGCCCTTCACCTGCTCTGCTGAGCTCTGCCCTTAGGCAGCAACGACCTCGACGGCCAGCTTCGCAGCGACCTCGGGGTGCAGACGGACGGACACCTGGTGCCCGCCCAGCGTCTTGATCGGCGAACCGAGCTCGACGCGACGCTTGTCGACGTCCGGACCACCGGCGGCCTTGATCGCCGAAGCGACGTCAGCCGGGGTGACCGAGCCGAAGAGACGGCCGGCGTCGCCGGAGCGAACAGCCAGACGGACCTTCACGCCCTCGAGCTTGGCCTTGATCTCGTTGGCCTGCTCGATCGTCGCGATCTCGTGGATCTTGCGGGCGCGGCGGATCTGCGCCACGTCCTTCTCGCCGCCCTTGGTCCAGCGAATGGCGAAGCCACGCGGGACCAGGTAGTTGCGGGCGTACCCGTCCTTGACGTCGACGACGTCGCCGGCGGTGCCGAGGCCGGAGACCTCGTGGGTGAGGATGATCTTCATGCTGTTGTCACCCTTCCCTTATCGCGCGGTGGACGTGTAGGGCAGCAGCGCCATCTCACGGCTGTTCTTGACAGCCGTGGCGACGTCACGCTGGTGCTGCGTGCAGTTGCCGGTGACGCGGCGGGCACGGATCTTGCCGCGGTCGGAAATGAACTTCCGCAGCATGTTCGTGTCCTTGTAGTCCACGTACTGGGTCTTGTCCTTGCAGAACGCGCAGACCTTCTTCTTAGGCTTGCGCACAGGCGGCTTCGCCATGGTGTTTCTCCTGTGTGATCAAGAAGTGGGGGTACGAGCCGCCCTAGAAGGGGGGCTCGTCCGAGTAGCCGCCGCCGGAGCCACCGGAGCCGCCGGAACCACCGGGGCTTCCGCCCCAGCCGCCCCCGCCGCCCTGCTGGCCGCCGCCCTGCGGGCCGCCTGCCGGCGCGCCGGTCGCCCACGGGTCGTCGGCGGGTGCACCGCCGCCGCCCTGCTGGCCACCGCCACCGGAGCCGCCGCCCCAGTTGCCGCCACCCTGCTGGCCGCCACCGCCGCCGTATCCGCCCTGGCCGCCCTGACCGCCGCGACCGGTGGTCTTGGTGACCTTGGCCGTGGCGTTCTTGAGGCTGGGGCCGACTTCCTCGACGTCCAGCTCGTAGACCGTGCGCTTGACGCCCTCACGGTCCTCGTAGGACCGCTGCTTCAGCCGGCCCTGCACGACGACGCGCATGCCTCGCTGGAGCGACTCCGCGACGTTCTCCGCCGCCTGACGCCAGACCGAGCAGGTGAGGAACAGGCCTTCGCCGTCCTTCCACTCATTGGTCTGCCGGTCGAAGATGCGGGGAGTGGACGCGACACGGAACTTCGCGACCGCCGCACCGGACGGGGTGAAGCGCAGCTCGGGGTCGTCGACGAGATTGCCGACGACCGTGATGACGGTCTCGCCTGCCATGGGTGAACCTCTCGGCGGGGATTGCTTCTGGCTGCTTGC
This sequence comes from Streptomyces cyaneofuscatus, assembly GCF_000718135.1. Lineage (GTDB taxonomy): Bacteria > Actinomycetota > Actinomycetes > Streptomycetales > Streptomycetaceae > Streptomyces > Streptomyces cyaneofuscatus. The sequence continues at coordinate 193,357 of NZ_JOEM01000003.1, forward strand.
TGCTACTCGGACCCGAAAACCGCTGAGCTAGATGCTCAGTGGATCTCGGGACGGAGGACCTTGGTCCGGAGGACCGACTCGTTCAGGTTCATCTGGCGGTCGAGCTCCTTGACGACCGCAGGCTCGGCCTGCAGGTCGATGACCGAGTAGATGCCCTCGGGCTTCTTCTTGATCTCGTAAGCGAGCCGACGACGGCCCCAGGTGTCGACCTTCTCCACCTTTCCGTTGCCCTCACGGACGACGGAGAGGAAGTTCTCGATCAGCGGGGAGACTGCTCGCTCCTCGAGATCGGGGTCGAGGATGACCATCACCTCGTAGTGACGCATGTGGAACCCACCTCCTTTGGACTCAGCGGCCACGGTCGTTCCGTGGCAGGAGGGTCGTGATGCGTATCGCAACGGCGTCTGTCGAAAGAACCCCCGGCACTGACGATCCGCTCCCGGGAAGATTCCTGGAGGAGGGGCTCGCCGCGCTGGCCTGGGCAGACACCGGTGCAGACCGTACAGACTACCTGTAGACCGGCTTCCGGTTGAAATCCGGAGGTCAGCGGGCACATCCGGTCCGGATCCGCCCTCCGGATCCCGGAGGGCGGATCCGGAGCCCCAGGGGCACAATCGAGACAGATGCGGTGTGAGAGGCGCTACATTCCACCGCCCGTCCGGCCAGGAGGTCATCCATGGCACAGACCATTCGTCCCGCCGGCTCCCGGTCCACGACCGGCCGCCCCGCCACCGGCTCGCTCTTCGCGACGGACGGCAGGCCGCACCCCGTCCAGGACGTCCTGATGGCGGTGACCGGAGTGCTCGGCGTCCTCGCCTTCGTGACGGCGATGTTCCACCACCTGCACCTGATCAGCTCGTGGGCGGGGCTGGTCGGCATTCTCACCGGCCTCTACGGCCAGTACATCTCGAAGACCACCTGGGAAAGGTTCGGCCTGATCATGGGGATCGGCGCCTCCGCGGTCGGTTTCTACCTCGGCATGGCGCACGGCGGCCTCTTCGGCGGCGTCATCACCTGACCGGCGCAGGACCCGGTGCGGCCGTCCAGGCGGCCGCACCGGTCCACCGCGGGCGTTCCGGCCGTACGCGGCCAGGCCGGGTGCCCCTCGGTCACAGTAGGCTTCGGCGCGAGAGCCGGAGCCCCTGACCGATGGGGACACACCTGCCGAGGAGCGCCCCGCATGAGCCTGACCCTGAGGACCATCAGCCGAGAGCAGCATCTGGCGTACATCCAGAGCCTGCCCTCGGCCAGTCACTGCCAGGTCCCGGCGTGGGCTGATGTGAAGACCGAGTGGCGCTCGGAGAGCCTGGGCTGGTTCGACAAGAACGGCGAGATCGTCGGCGCCGGGCTCGTCCTGTACCGCCAGCTGCCGAAGATCAAGCGCTACCTGGCGTACCTGCCCGAGGGCCCGGTCATCAACTGGTACGCGCCCAACCTGAGCGACTGGCTCCAGCCGATGCTCGCCCACCTCAAGCAGCAGGGCGCGTTCTCCGTGAAGATGGGCCCGCCGGTGGTCATCCGGCGCTGGGACTCCGCGGCCATCAAGTCCGGCATCCAGGACCCGGACGTGAAGCGCCTGCGCGACGTCGAGGCCACCCACATCGAGCCGCGCGCCTTCGAGGTCGCGGACCGGCTGCGGAAGATGGGCTGGCAGCAGGGCGAGGACGGCGGCGCCGGATTCGGTGACGTACAGCCTCGTTACGTCTTCCAGGTGCCGCTGGCCAACCGCTCCCTGGAAGATGTCCTCAAGGGCTTCAACCAGCTGTGGCGCCGCAACATCAAGAAGGCCGACAAGGCCGGCGTCGAGGTCGTCCAGGGCGGCTACGAGGACCTGGCCGAGTGGCAGCGGCTCTACGAGATCACGGCCGTGCGCGACCACTTCCGCCCGCGCCCCCTCTCGTACTTCCAGCGCATGTGGACGGTCCTCAACTCCGAGGACCCCAATCGGATGCGGCTCTACTTCGCCCGGCACAACGGCGTGAACCTCTCCGCCGCCACGATGCTCGTCGTCGGCGGGCACGTCTGGTATTCCTACGGCGCCTCCGACAACATCGGGCGCGAGGTCCGGCCGTCGAACGCCATGCAGTGGCGGATGCTCCGCGACAGCTACGCGATGGGCGCCACCGTCTACGACCTGCGCGGGATCAGCGACTCGCTGGACGAGAACGACCACCTCTTCGGCCTGATCCAGTTCAAGGTCGGCACCGGCGGCGAGGCCGTGGAGTACGTCGGTGAGTGGGACTTCCCGCTGAACAAGGTGCTCCACAAGGCGCTCGACATCTACATGTCGCGCCGCTGACGCGCTTCAATACCCACCTCGGCACACCCCGTTCGCTCCCTGATTCACCGCAGCCACCAGAAAGGTTCCGGGCCGGCCATGGCGCTCTCCCTCTACGTCGACACCGCGCGCTGGCGGGCGCACCAGAAGTCCGTGATCGACCAGTTCCCCGGCCTCGTACCGGTCTGCAAGGGCAACGGGTACGGCTTCGGCCACGAGCGGCTCGCCGACGAGACGATCCGCTTCGGCTCCGACACCCTCGCCGTCGGCACGACGTACGAGGCCGCCACGATCAAGGACTGGTTCAGCGGTGACCTGCTCGTCCTGACCCCGTTCCGGCGCGGTGAGGAGCCCGTACCGCTGCCGGACCGCGTCATCCGGTCCGTCTCCTCCGTCGACGGGGTGCACGCCCTGGTGGGCGCCCGGGTCGTCATCGAGTGCATGAGCTCGATGAAGCGCCACGGGGTCAAGGAGGAGGAGCTCGGGCTGCTGCACGCGGCGATCGAGGACGTACGCCTCGAAGGCTTCGCACTGCACCTGCCGCTGGACCGCACCGACGGCTCGGACGCCGTCGAGGAGGTCATAGGGTGGATGGACCGCCTGCGCGCCGCCCGGCTGCCGCTGCACACCATGTTCGTCAGCCACCTGCGCGCCGAGGAACTGGCCCGGCTCCAGCAGCAGTTCCCGCAGACCCGCTTCCGCGCCCGCATCGGGACCCGGCTCTGGCTGGGCGACCACGAGGCCACGGAGTACCGGGGGGCCGTCCTGGACGTCACGCCCGTCGTCAAGGGCGACCGGTTCGGCTACCGCCAGCAGAAGGCTGCGTCCGACGGCTGGCTGGTCGTCGTCGCGGGCGGTACGTCGCACGGGGTCGGCCTGGAGGCGCCCAAGGCGCTGCACGGGGTGATGCCGCGGGCCAAGGGGGTCGCGCGCGCCGGTCTGGCCACGGTCAACCGGAACCTGTCGCCGTTCGTCTGGGCGGGCAAGCAGCGGTGGTTCGCCGAGCCGCCGCACATGCAGGTGTCGATCCTGTTCGTGCCGTCGGACGCGCAGGAGCCCCGGGTCGGCGACGAGCTGGTCGCCCACCTGCGCCACACGACCACGCAGCCCGACCGGCTCGTCGACCGCTGAGCGAGCGGCCCCGGGTCAGTGCTCCCGGGCCGCGCCCCACTCCACCTGAGGCCCGGTGGCCGCCGGGGCCGTGTGCCCGGACGTCCGGGCGTCGGGGGCCAGCACGAACGCGTCCGGCGCCCCGTCGAGCACGCCGCCCGACGGGTCGTCCGACCCGTCCCGGCGCACCGGGTCCTTCTCCGGCAGCAGGATGTCCCGGACGACCAGGGCGCACAGGTACAGGGTGCCCAGCAGGTGCAGGGCGATCGCGAGCTGGTACCCCTCCTGCGGCAAGCCCTGGTGCTTGTCGCCGCCGCTCGTGTACGCGAGGTAGAACCAGATCCCCAGGAAGTACATGACCTCGCAGGCCTGCCAGATGAGGAAGTCGCGCCAGCGCGGCCGGGCCAGGACGGCGAGCGGGATCAGCCAGAGCACGTACTGCGGCGAGTAGACCTTGTTCGTCAGGATGAACGCGGCCACCACCAGGAACGCCAGCTGGGCGAAGCGCGGCCGGCGGGCGGCGGTGAGTGCCAGGCCGGCGATGCCCGCGCAGAACACGACCATCAGGACCACGGATGCGGTGTTCACCGTCTCCACGTCGATGGGCTTGCCGGTGCGCTGGGTGATGATCAGCCAGAACGAGCCGAAGTCGATGGGCCGCTCCTGGCTGAAGGTGTAGAACTTCCGCCACCCCTCGGGGGCGTAGAGCATCACCGGCAGGTTCACCGCCAGCCAGGCCGCCCCCGCGCCGAGCAGGGCGGTGCCGTACTCGCGCCACCGGCCGGCCCGCCAGCAGAGCACCAGGAGCGGGCCGAGCAGCAGGACGGGGTAGAGCTTGGCCGCCGTCGCGAGGCCGATGAGGACGCCGAACGCGAGCACCCGGCCCCGCGACCACATGAGCATCGCGGCGGCCGTCAGGGCGACGGCCAGCAGGTCCCAGTTGATCGTGGCGGTGAGGGCGAAAGCGGGGGCCAGCGCGACCAGCAGGCCGTCCCAGGGGCGCCGCCGGTGGGTGCGTACGGTGCACACGGCGATGATCACCGCGCAGATCATCAGCATGCCCGCGTTGACCATCCAGTACATCTGCTCGCGCTGCTGGATGGGGTCGCTGTCCGGTGTGAGGGTCAGCCAGGCGGCCACCTGCATGAAGACCCCGGTCAGTACGGGGTACTCCAGGTGCTGCATGTCGCCGCTCAGCCGGTCGAAGTAGGGCACCAGCCCGTCGGCGAAGCCGCGTCCCAGGAAGAGGTGCGGGATGTCGGAGTAGCAGGCGTGCGTGTACTGGGAGGTGGCTCCGCGGAACCAGGCCCACTCGTAGCAGGGGATCTTCTGGACCATGCCGAGCGCGAACATCCCGATCATGGTCAGGGCGACGACCCGGACGGGCGTCAGCGGACCGTCGCCGAGCCGTGCCCAGCGCCCCACCCGCCCGCCGAACAGCTCACTGCCGGCCGCCGCGACCTCGTCCTGATCGGTGGGCCGCACGACGGGCCGCTCCTGCTGCTGCACGCTCGTGTCCTCTGCACTGGGGCTTGGCATGCCGCACATCCTGCCGTACGGGGCTGTGGCCGGGGCATGGACCGGCCCAGGACACGGGCAGGGGCCCCTGGTGGCCCGGAACGCGACGAGGGCCGCCGCACCGTCTCTCCGGTGCGGCGGCCCTCGTCCTACGGGCGTCCAGGGCTGTTCACGGGCCCTGCTGCGGTGCGGCTATCCGCCGTTGGCGCCGCTCCATAGGCCGCCATTGGTCCCGGCGTTCCCGCCGTTGGCACCCTCGGTGGTCCCTTCGGTGGTGCCGGTGTTGGCGCCACCGTCCGCCCCCGCGTTCGCACCACCGTCGGCTCCGGCGTTGGCACCACCGTCGGTGGTGCCGGTGTTGGCACCGCCGTCCGCCCCCGCGTTCGCACCACCGTCGGCTCCCGCGTTCGCTCCACCGCCGTTGGGGTTCTGGCACTCCCGGTCCCAGAAATCGCAGGTCTTGCTCGGCGTGGGAGACGGAGTCGTGGGCGTCGGGGAAGGCGTCGGCGGCTCCGGCTCCTCGGTGGTGGGCGTCGGCGAGGGTGTCGGGCTCGGCGTCGGGGTCGGGGTCGGGCTGGCCGCGCCACCGCCCCAGATCTCCTCGCCGATGGGCTGCGGCTTCGGGAACGAGAGGACCTTCTCCCCCTTCATCGCCGCGGTCATGTAGTCGTGCCAGATGGACGCCGGGAACGAGTTTCCGTGGATCTTCTTCTCGCCGCCGGTGCCGAACATCTCCTCGAACTTGCGCTTGGTGTTGGTCTCGTCGTCGTCCAGGCGGAACATGCTGATCGCCGTCGAGAGCTGCGGGGTGTAACCGACGAACCAGGCGGACTTGTTGCCGTCCGTCGTACCCGTCTTCCCCGCCGCCTCACGTCCCTCGAGCCGTGCGGGCTGGCCCGTGCCGTTCTCCACCACGTTCTTCAGCACGTCCGTGACGTTGTCCGCGACGACTGTGCTGAAGGCGCGCTTGGACTGCTTCTTGTGCTGGAAGACGGTCCTGCCGTTCTGCTTCACCTCGGTGACGGAGTACGTGGGGTTCTGCTGGCCGCTCGTGGCGAAGGTGGCGTAGGCACCGGCCATACGGATGGCACTGGGCGAGGACGTACCGATGGAGAACGACGGAACGGTGGAGTCCGCCATCATGCCGTCGTCCTTCAGGCCGGCGAGGACGGCGGCTTCCTTGACCTTGTCCGTCCCGACGTCCATACCGAGCTGGACGAAGGGGGAGTTGGCCGACTGCTCCATGGCGTGCCGCAGGTCGATCTCGCCGTGGTCGTAGTCACCGTCGTTGGTCTGGAGCCACTCGTTGTCGTCCTTGTCCTTCCAGACCTCGCCGTTGTACTCCTTGATCTGGAGCTTGTTGTCGCCGTTGTAGATGCTCTCCGGCGAGACGAGGGTGCGCTGGGAGTCGTCCTGGTCCGGCCCGAGCTTCGGGTCGCGTACGCCGTACCGCATCGCCGCGGCCAGCACGAAGGGCTTCCACGTCGAGCCGACCTGGGCGCCGGTGGCGTCGGCGTTGTTGGTGAAGTGCTTCGTGGCGTCCTGCCCGCCGTACGTGGCGAGAATGGCGCCCGTCTTGGTGTCCACCGAGGCTCCGCCGAACTCCACGTGGGTGTCCGTCTTCGGACGCTCCTCGGGACGGATCTTGGCCTTGTAGACCTTGTCCACCGCTTTGGCGAGGTCGTCCACCTTCGTCTTGTCGAAGGTGGTGTGAATCTCGAAGCCGCCGAGCTCCATGTCCTTGGCCGTGATCTTCTCGGTGTTGTTGGCGAGGAAGTACTTACGCGCCAGCTCCACCAGGTAGCCGGTCTGTCCACCCAGCTTGGCGTTCTTCTTCAGCGGCTTGGGCTCGGGGAACTTCTTGTACTTCGCCCGCTCCTCCGCCGACATCTTGCCGTCCTTGACCTGCTCGTCAAGGATCCACTTCCAGCGCTCCTCGGCGCGTTCGCGGTTCTTCGCCGGGGTCGCGCCCTTGGGGTCGATGTCGGTGGCGCCGGCCGGGTCGTAGTAGCTCGCCCCCTTGAGGAGCGTCGCCAGGAAGGCGCACTCGCTCGGGTTCAGGTCCGTGGCGTCCTTGTCGTAGTACGTACGGGCCGCGGCCTGCAGACCGGAGGCGCCTCGTCCGTAGTAGGAGACGTTGAGGTAGCCGGCCATGACCGTCTCCTTCTTCTCCTCCCCGGCGACCTTGAGGGTGATGAAGAGCTCTTTGAACTTCCGCGAGAGCGTCTGGTCCTGGTTGAGCCGCGAGTTCTTCACGTACTGCTGGGTGATGGTCGAACCACCCTGGGTCTGACCGCCCGTGGCCATGTTGAACACCGCACGGCCGATGCCCTTGGGGTCGATGCCCTGGTCCGTCCAGAAGCTCTTGTTCTCAGCCGCGACCACGGCATTGCGCATCGCCACGGGGATCTGCTCGTAGCTGATCTCCTGACGGTTGGCCACACCGCCGGTCGCCACCATCTGGTCGCCGTTGGCCCAGTAGTAGACGTTGTTCTGCGCCTTGGCGGCATCCTGGATCCTCGGCTTGTCGACCAGGGCGTACGAGACGCCTGCCACGCCCATCAGCATGCCGAGGAAGCCCACGCAGAGGCCCGAGACGAGCTTCCACGAGGGCAGCCAGCGACGGAATCCGTACCGGCCGTGCCGCGGGTAGTCGATCAGGCGCTTCTTGCCGGGAGGTCCGGCGTCGCCGCCACCGCCGGCCCGCCGGCGGCCCCCGCCGCGCTGAGCCGCACGGCGGGCCTCGGCACGGCTGCCGTACGGGCGCTCCTCGCCCTGCGGCTCGGCATGTGCCACGGATGTAGCTCTGCGTGACGGCGCTGCTCGGCGTCCGGCTGGCTGCTGGGCGGCTCGTCTGGCCGCGGCCCGCCCGCCACCTTGCGGCTGAGACGATTTGCGACGGTGCTCGCTCATGGAACGACTACTCCTCGGGCAGGCGAGAGCGCCTGGAAGCGGCAGTTGAGATCCGGTCCCCCCGAATTACGGACCAGCCCTGCGGAAGGCTCATCCGCAGTACATCCGGCAGTCCGCGATAACTGACGCACAACGGCGCCTCACGGTTCCCGGTGGTCTGCATGCCGCACAGACTACGCACGGTCAAAACCCTCCTAGGGCCGAACTTCACCCCAAACAACGCAAGTCGCTCCCTACGAATTGGCGATGTGACGCCGCTCACGAAGGTCACCCTTGTCGAACCCGTCGGACCGATCTATCGTGCTGATGTATCGAGTCGATACATCAGCACGGCATAAGTACATCGGTGGATCCGGCAGACGGTTCCCGCGGAACCAGCGGCAGAAGGAGGAGACGCACGTGAGCCGACGCTCCGGCATCCTCGAGTTCGCCGTCCTCGGGCTGCTCCGCGAGTCTCCGATGCACGGCTACGAGCTGCGCAAACGCCTCAACACCTCGCTCGGCATCTTCCGTGCGTTCAGCTACGGGACTCTCTACCCGTGCCTCAAGACGCTGGTGGCCAGCGGGTGGTTGATCGAGGAGCCCTCCGGCGACGAGGCCGACGCCACGCCCGCCTCGTCCCTCACCGGGCGCCGGGCGAAGATCGTCTACCGGCTGACGGCGGAAGGTAAGGAGCACTTCGAGGAGCTGCTCTCGCACACCGGTCCGGACGCCTGGGAGGACGAGCACTTCGCGGCACGCTTCGCCTTCTTCGGCCAGACCGAACGCGACGTGCGGATGCGCGTCCTCGAAGGCAGGCGCAGCAGGCTGGAGGAGCGTCTGGAGAAGATGCGCGCCTCCCTCGCCCGCACACGTGAACGACTCGACGACTACACACTTGAGCTGCAGCGACACGGCATGGAGTCCGTGGAGCGCGAAGTGCGCTGGCTGAACGAGCTCATCGAGAGCGAGCGGTCGGGACGGGATCAGAGACGATCCTCGCCCGAGGGCTCTGCTCAGCAGGACACATCAGGAGAGACGGGCGGCCTGCCCCGGCACCGGGGTGACACCCCGCCGGATCCGTCCGACGACACCGCCAAGTGAAGTCACCGCATTCCGCGGGGACTTCATCGGAAACACCGATTACACAGGGAGCAACCGGAATGGGTTCGGTTCGCGTAGCCATCGTAGGCGTGGGCAACTGCGCCGCCTCGCTGGTGCAGGGCGTCGAGTACTACAAGGACGCAGATCCGGCCGGCAAGGTGCCCGGCCTGATGCACGTCCAGTTCGGCGATTACCACGTCAGCGACGTCGAGTTCGTCGCCGCCTTCGACGTCGACGCGAAGAAGGTCGGCCTCGACCTCGCGGACGCCATCGGCGCCAGCGAGAACAACACCATCAAGATCGCGGATGTGCCGAACACGGGCGTCACCGTCCAGCGCGGCCACACCCACGACGGTCTGGGCAAGTACTACCGCGAGACGATCGAGGAGTCCGCGGACGCCCCGGTCGACGTCGTCCAGGTCCTCAAGGACAAGCAGGTCGACGTCCTCGTCTGCTACCTCCCCGTCGGTTCCGAGGTCGCCGCGAAGTTCTACGCGCAGTGCGCCATCGACGCCAAGGTCGCGTTCGTCAACGCTCTCCCGGTCTTCATCGCCGGCACCAAGGAGTGGGCGGACAAGTTCACCGAGGCCGGTGTCCCGATCGTCGGCGACGACATCAAGTCCCAGGTGGGCGCCACCATCACGCACCGCGTGATGGCGAAGCTCTTCGAGGACCGGGGCGTCGTCCTGGACCGCACGATGCAGCTGAACGTCGGCGGCAACATGGACTTCAAGAACATGCTCGAGCGTGAGCGCCTGGAGTCCAAGAAGATCTCGAAGACGCAGGCCGTCACCTCGCAGATCCGTGACCGCGAGCTCGGTGCGGACAACGTCCACATCGGCCCCTCCGACTACGTGGCCTGGCTGGACGACCGCAAGTGGGCGTACGTGCGCCTCGAGGGCCGCGCCTTCGGTGACGTTCCGCTGAACCTGGAGTACAAGCTCGAGGTGTGGGACTCCCCGAACTCGGCCGGTGTCATCATCGACGCCGTCCGTGCGGCGAAGATCGCCAAGGACCGCGGCATCGGTGGCCCGATCCTCTCGGCTTCGAGCTACTTCATGAAGTCCCCGCCGGTGCAGTACTTCGACGACGAGGCCCGCGAGAACGTCGAGAAGTTCATCAACGGCGACACCGAGAGCTGAACCGGCTCTCACGCCTGACCGCATCACCGGAGCACTGAGCGGCGACGCTCACCTCATCCTGCCGCACGTCGGGGGTCCCCGGGCAATCCGCCCGCGGACCCCCGACGTGTGTGACGCTTACTCCCATGTCTGTCGCGCGTGATCTGCGCACTCTCCTGCGCCTGCGGAACTTCCGCCGCCTGCTCACCGTGCGGCTCCTGTCCCAGTCCGCCGACGGCGTCTACCAGGTCGCCCTCGCCGCGTACGTCGTCTTCTCGCCGGAGAAGCAGACCTCGGCGGCCGCCATCGCCTCGGCCATGGCCGTACTCCTCCTCCCGTACTCGCTGATCGGCCCGTTCGCGGGTGTCCTCCTGGATCGCTGGCCCCGCCGCCAGGTATTCCTGTACGGGAACCTCCTGCGGGCCGCCCTGGCCTCCTGCACGGCCCTGCTGATCCTCGCCTCGGTACCGGACTGGCTCTTCTACGCCTCGGCCCTCTGCGTCACCGCCGTCAACCGCTTCGTGCTGGCGGGGCTCTCCGCCGCGCTGCCGCGGGTGGTCGACGACGAGCGACTGGTGGTCGCCAACTCGCTCTCCCCTACGGCCGGCACCCTCGCCGCCACTGCGGGCGGTGGCCTCGCCTTCGTCGTACGGCTGGTGGCCGACGAGTCGGACGCGGCGGTCGTCCTGCTGGGGGCCATGCTCTATCTGCTCTCCGCGCTGGCGTCGCTGAGCCTGCCGCGCACGCTGCTGGGGCCCGACCCCGACGGAACGCCCCTCCGGCTGCGGGCCGCACTGACCGTCACGGCACACGGGCTCGCCGCCGGACTCCGCCACCTGGCAGAGCGCACGCACGCGGCCCGGGCGCTGGCCGCGATGACCGTGCTCCGCTTCTGCTACGGCGCGCTCACCGTTATGGTGCTCATGCTCTGCCGCTACGCCTGGTCGGACGACGGGTCCGACGGACTGGCCCTGCTCGGCCTGGCGGTCGGGGCCTCCGGTGCGGGATTCTTCGTCGCCGCCGTGGTGACGCCCTGGGCCGTGGCGCGGCTCGGACGGTACGGATGGATCACGGCCTGCGCCGGATCCGCAGCCGTCCTGGTTCCGGCCCTGGGGCTCTCCTTCGCCCCCGTGCCGATGCTGATCGCCGCCTTCGTGCTCGGCGTCGTGACCCAGGGATCGAAGATCGCGACGGATACGGTCGTCCAGACGTCGGTGGACGACTCCTTCCGCGGCCGGGTCTTCTCCCTCTACGACGTGCTCTTCAACGTCGCGTTCGTGGGCGCTGCGGGAGTGGCGGCGCTGCTGCTCCCGCCGGATGGAAGATCCATCGTCGTGGTGGCCGGAGTGGCCGTGCTGTACGCGGCCGTCGCGGTGGCCATGTTCCGCCGGCGCTGGACGAGCAGCGGCGGGTAACCGGTCCCGGATGTGCTGAGGGGATGTGCTGAGGGGCGTTGTTTCACGTGAAACAACGCCCCTCAGCACATCCGGTGTGGGTGATGTTTCACGTGAAACATCACCCACACCGGCTCAGCTCTGCTCCGCCCACCATTCCTTGAGCGCCGCCACCGCCGCGTCATGCCCCATCGGGCCGTGCTCCAGCCGCAGCTCCAGCAGGAACGCGTACGCCTTGCCGATCACCGGACCGGGGCCCACCCCCAGCGTCCGCATGATCTCGTTGCCGTCCAGATCCGGGCGGATGGAGTCGAGCTCCTCCTGCTCCTGGAGCAGGGCGATCCGCTCCTCCAGCCCGTCGTAGGTCCGGGAGAGGGCGTTCGCCTTGCGCTTGTTCCGGGTCGTGCAGTCCGACCGGGTCAGCTTGTGGAGGCGTTCCAGGAGCGGTCCGGCGTCGCGCACATACCGGCGGACGGCGGAGTCGGTCCACTCCCCGTCGCCGTACCCGTGGAAGCGCAGGTGGAGCTCGACCAGCTTCGACACGTCCTTGACGAGGTCGTTGGAGTACTTCAGCTCAGTCATGCGCTTCTTGGTCATCTTGGCGCCGACCACCTCGTGGTGGTGGAAGGAGACCCGGCCGTCCTTCTCGAACCGCCGCGTCCTCGGCTTGCCGATGTCGTGGAGCAGGGCCGCCAGCCGCAGAACGAGGTCGGGGCCGTCCTCCTCCAGGTCGATGGCCTGTTCCAGGACGGTCAGCGAGTGCTCGTAGACGTCCTTGTGACGGTGATGCTCGTCACTCTCCAGCCGCAGCGCGGGGAGCTCGGGCAGCACATGGCCGGCCAGCCCGGTGTCGACGAGGAGGCCCAGGCCCTTGCGGGGGTGGGCGGAGAGAAGGAGCTTGTTGAGCTCCTCGCGGACCCGCTCGGCGGAGACGATCTCGATCCGGCCGGCCATCTCCGTCATCGCGGTGACGACCTCGGGGGCGACCTCGAAGTCCAGCTGCGCGGCGAACCGGGCGGCACGCAGCATGCGCAGCGGGTCGTCCGAGAATGACGCCTCAGGCGTCCCCGGGGTGCGCAGCACACGCTCGGCCAGGTCCTTCAGGCCTCCGTGCGGGTCGACGAACTCCTTCTCCGGCAGCGCGACGGCCATCGCGTTGACCGTGAAGTCCCGGCGCACGAGGTCGTCCTCGATGGAGTCGCCGTAGGAGACCTCCGGCTTGCGCGAGGTCCTGTCGTACGCCTCCGACCGGTAGGTCGTGACCTCGATCTGGTAGCCGTCCTTCTGGGCGCCGACGGTGCCGAAGGCGATCCCGACCTCCCACACCGCGTCGGCCCAGGGACGGACGATGGCCAGCACGTCCTCGGGGCGGGCGTCGGTGGTGAAGTCCAGGTCGTTCCCGAGCCTGCCGAGCAGCGCGTCGCGGACCGAGCCGCCGACCAGCGCAAGGCCGAATCCGGCCCCCTGGAAGCGGCGGGCGAGGTCGTCGGCGACCGGGGACACTCGCAGCAGCTCACTCACCGCGCGATGCTGCACCTGGTTCAGTGCACTGGCGTTCTCTTCGTTGGCGTTCGGCACAACAGAAAAGGGTACGTGCACCGACCGGTCGCGGCGTCATCGTTTATCCGGACCCTGCGGGCCTCCCGCGATCATGTGAGCCGGACCCCAGCACTTCGGCCCTCCGCACCTCGTTACCATGCGGGGACGCAGGACCGACAACGATCGACAGACTCCGATGACGACGAGGGACGGGTAAGCGCGTGGCCCAGGCGGCAGACATCCAGGGGATGCGTCCCTCTCCTGCCCGCCGATGGCTGCGGCGCACGGTCCCCGTGGTCCTCGGGGCACCTCTGCTGGCCGGACTGCTGGCCGTCCCGGCGACCGGGAGCGCGGTGGCCGCCGAACCGGCGAAGGCCCCCACGGGATCCCGCACCGTCGATGTGTCCCTGGACACGCTCTCCCCCGCCGCCCCCGTCGAGGGGGACACCCTCACCGTCTCCGGGACGCTCACGAACAAGGGCAAGGAGACGATCGACGACGCCGAGGTCGACCTGCGGGTGGGCCCCCGGCTCTCCGGCCGGGGAGAGGTCGACGACGCCGCCAAGCGCAAGGGCTACACCCCGGGCGCCGACCCGGCCCCGATCGACGACAAGTACACGGTGAAGATCCCCAAGCTCGCCAAGGGGATCAGCCAGAACTTCACGCTCACCGTTCCCGTCGACAAGCTGGACCTCGACGCCTCGGGCGTCTATCAGTTGGGGGTCTCGGTCTCCGGCCGCACCGCGGCCACCCCCTACGAGCAGGTGCTGGGCATCGAGCGCTCGTACCTCCCCTGGCAGCCCGAGAAGAGCGACAAGAGGACGAAGCTCACCTTCCTCTGGCCGCTGATCGCTTCCCCGCACGTCACCGCCGAGACGCGCTCGGACGAACAGCAGACGCCGGTGTTCGCCGACGACAAGCTGGCCGAGGAGCTGGCGCCGGGCGGACGTCTGCAGCAGATGGTCGCCCTCGGCAGCCGGCTCCCCGTCACCTGGGTCATCGACCCGGACCTGCTGGCGAGCGTCGCCGCGATGGCCGGGGGGTACGAGGTCAAGTCCGGTGACACGACCGTGCCGGGCAAGAACCGGGCCGTAGCAGGACAGTGGATCACCGCCCTGCAGAAGGTCGTCGAGGACGGCAAGGTGATCGCCCTGCCGTTCGCCGACCCGGATCTGGCCTCCATCGCGCACCGGGGCAAGAAGGTCTCCGGAACGCTGAGCCATCTGCAGAACGCCTCCACGGTGGGCGCCACCACGGTGGAGACCATCCTCCACGTGAAGCCGTCCACCGACTTCGCCTGGCCCGTGAACGGCGCGGTCGACCCGGGCATCGTGGACGTGGCGACCTCCGCGGGCGCCCATCATGTGATCGCCCGCAGCGACAGCTTCCCGGAGACCGGCGGCCTGCCGTACACCCCGACGGCGGCACGGCCGATCGGCGGGGGCACCACCGCCGTCGTCGCCGACTCCCGGCTCTCGGCCGTGTTCGACCGCAGCATGCTCCGGGCGGGCGCCTCGACCCTCGCGGTCCAGAACTTCCTCGCGCAGACCCTCGCGCTGAACGAGCAGGCGCCGGACAAGGAACGCAGCATCGTCGTGGCACCCCAGCGGATGCCCACGGCCGCCCAGGCGCAGTCGATGGCACGCGCCCTGGAGGCACTCTCGGGCGACCGCTGGACGCAGCCGCAGGACCTGGTCGCCGCCGCCGAGGCGAAGCCGGATCCGCTGGCGACCACGAAGGTGCCGCGGGCCTCCGCGTACCCGAAGAAGCTCCGCAGCCAGGAGCTGCCCACCCAGGCGTTCCAGGACATCCGGACCACCCAGGGCTCCATCGACAGCTTCGAGACCATCCTCACGCTCCCCGAGCGCGTGGTGACCCCCTTCGGCAACGCGGTCAACCGCTCGATGTCGACGTCCTGGCGGGGCCGCTCCCAGGAGGCGCAGACCTACCGGGACGACGTGCTCAAGCACCTCAAGAACCTCACCGGCGAGGTCCAGCTGATCGCCAAGTCGGACGTCACCCTCTCCGGCCGCAGCGCGACGATCCCGGTGACCGTGCAGAACAAGCTGGTGCAGGGCGTCGACCGGCTCGTCCTGAGGCTGAAGTCGGACAACATCCGGCTGAAGTTCAACGACGGCGGGACGATGGCCGAACTGCCGGTCCGGATCGGGGGCGGGCACAGCCAGTCGGTGAAGTTCGACACGGCGACCAGCGCCAACGGACGCGCCCAGGTGACCGCCCGGCTCTTCACCGAGGACGGCACGCCGTACGGCGAGGAGATGACCTTCACCGTGAAGGTCTCCGAGGTCACCCCCACCGTGCTGCTCGTCATCGCCGGCGGACTGCTCCTCCTGGTGCTGGCCGGGGTCAGGATGTACAGCCACCGGAAGCGCACCGTGGCAAGCGACACGGCGAACGGCGACGGCGGCGAACCCGAGCAGCCGAGTGACCCGACCCCGGACACCGGACCGGAAAGCGGGGCCCCGTCGGGAACGGGTGAGAAAGTGGACCGTTGAGCGATGTCCGTCATGGCCGGCCGGCCGGGGACGATGAGGTAGGGGTTTCGATGAACGCGCCGTACGACGGTGACCGCGGCCAGGGCGCCGGCGGAGCAGGGTCTCCGTCCGGCCCCCCGGTTCCTCCTGGCCCGGGCCAGGAGGGCCAGGTGCCGCCCGACCCGTACCTCCAGCACGCCTACGAGGACGACCCCTACCGGGCGCAGGACCTCGCGGCCCAGGACCCGGTGGGCGAGGCGCTCTACGACCGGGCGTCCCACCCGCCGCCGCCCCCGGGCACCTACCAGGAGCCGCAGGCGCTGTACCAGCAGCCGCCCGCGGCCCCGTACGCACCCGACCCGCGCATCTGGGCCCAGACACCGCCTCCCGAGCCCTCGGGGCCCTCACGCCACCTCCCGTACGGCGACGATCCGGCGACCACCCAGTTCGTCGGCGTCGATGCCCTGGTCACCCAGGCGTCGGACGACCGGCAGGAGCCGGACGCCTTCGCCCACCTCTTCCGGGACCAGGAGGGGGCGGGGAAGGTCCCGGGCCCGCCCGAGCCGGAGCCCGTCGCCGCTCCGGTCCCGCCGAAGTCCGGCGGCGGCAAGTTCTCCGGGGTGCTGAAGTCCAGCGCGTTGATGGCCGCCGGCACGCTCGTCTCCCGGCTCACCGGCTTCATCCGGTCCCTGGTGATCACCGCGGCTCTCGGCGCCGCGCTGCTCGGTGACAGCTTCACCATCGCGTACACGCTGCCGACCATGATCTACATCCTCACCGTCGGCGGCGGTCTCAACTCGGTCTTCGTCCCGCAGCTCGTCCGCGCCATGAAGGACGACGAGGACGGCGGCGAGGCCTTCGCCAACCGGCTGCTGACCCTGGTGATGGTGGCGCTCGGCCTGATCGTGGCCATCGCGGTCCTCGTCGCGCCGGTGCTGATCCAGCTGATGTCGAACACCATCGCCGACGATGTCGCCGCCAACAGCGTCGCCGTCACCTTCGCCCGGTACTGCCTGCCCACCATCTTCTTCATGGGCGTGCACGTGGTGATGGGTCAGATCCTCAACGCCCGGGGCAAGTTCGGCGCGATGATGTGGACCCCGGTCCTCAACAACATCGTCATGATCATCACGTTCGGCCTCTTCATCTGGGTGTACGGCACCTCCGCCGAGTCCCGGATGGGCGTGGACACCATCCCGCCGGAGGGCATCCGGCTGCTGGGTATCGGCACCCTTCTCGGGCTGGTCGTCCAGGCGCTGGCGATGATCCCGTACCTGCGCGAGGCGGGCTTCCGCTTCCGCCCCCGCTTCGACTGGAAGGGCCACGGGCTCGGCAAGACGGTCAAGCTGGCCAAGTGGACCGTGCTGTTCGTCCTGGCCAACCAGGCCGGCGTCCTGGTCGTCACCCAGCTCGCCACCGCCGCGGGCAAGCTGTCCGGCAAGGACGGCACCGGCTTCCTCGCCTATTCCAACGCCCAGCTGATCTGGGGCATGCCGCAGGCCATCATCACCGTCTCCGTCATGGCCGCGCTGCTGCCCCGCATCTCCCGCGCCGCCCACGACAACGACCCCGGCGCGGTCCGCGACGACATCTCGCAGGGGCTGCGCAACTCCGCCGTCGCCATCGTCCCGGTCGCCTTCACCTTCCTCGCGCTCGGCCTGCCGATGTGCACCCTGCTGTACGCCTCCAGCGGCGCCGAGGCAGCCCGCTCCATGGGCTTCATCCTGATGGCGTTCGCCCTCGGCCTGATCCCGTACTCCGTGCAGTACGTCGTGCTCCGCGGCTTCTACGCGTACGAGGACACCCGCACCCCCTTCTACAACACGGTCATCGTGGCGGCCGTCAACGCCGCCGCCTCCGCCCTCTGCTACGTCGTCCTGCCCGCCCGCTGGGCCGTCGTCGGCATGGCCTTCTCCTACGGTCTCGCCTACGCGGTCGGCGTCGGTGTCGCCTGGCGCCGACTGCGCACCCGGCTCGGCGGCGACCTGGACGGTGCGCATATCGTGCGGACCTACGCCCGGCTCTGCATGGCGGCGGTACCCGCGGCCGTCATCGGCGGCGGCATCGGCTTCGCGATCCTCGAACTTCTCGGCACGGGCGCTCTCGGATCGCTGGCCGCGCTGATCTGTGGCGGCACCCTCCTCATGGGCGTCTTCTTCGTCGCGGCGAAGAAGATGCGCATCGAAGAGGTCAACGGCCTGGTCGGCATGGTCCGTGGACGGCTCGGACGCTGAATGAGCGCACGGCCGCACAACCATCGCCGGACTCCGCGTGTCGTGGATAGCGCCGGAGTGTGGGCACAATTGGCGTGACTGTGGCGAGCTGGCCGGCTTCGCGCAACGGATGGGGAGGCAGGAACGACGGTGGCGGAACGTAGCACGGCTGCCGTCGACGTGGCCGACAACGGCGGCGACGAGCCGCTGGCCGCCAAGGCGGACAAGGCCACGAACGACGGAACGGCGCAGGCCGAGGAGACCGAGGGCGCGAGCCCCGAGACGCCCGAGAACCCCAAGGGTCACGACGGCGGGCGGGCACGTTCCGAGGCCGTTCCGGCGACCCCCGATGTACACAGCGGCCACAAACTGGCCGAGCGCTACCGGCTGGAGGAGTGCGTCACCCGTCTGGACGGCTTCAGCAGCTGGCGGGCGGTCGACGAGAAGCTGCGCCGCGCGGTCGGCGTCCACCTGCTGCCCGCGAACCACCCCCGGGCCCGCTCCGTGCTGGCCGCGGCCCGGTCGTCCGCCCTGCTCGGCGATCCTCGTTTCGTCCAGGTCCTCGACGCCGTCGAGGAGGACGATCTCGTCTACGTCGTCCACGAATGGCTCCCGGACGCCACTGAGCTCACCGCTCTGCTGGCCGCCGGACCGATGGACGCCCACGACGCCTACCAACTCGTCAGCCAGCTCTCCCACGCGATGGCGGCCGCCCACCGTGAGGGCCTGACGCACCTTCGGCTCACCCCCGGCGCCGTCCTGCGCAGCTCCACCGGCCAGTACCGGATCCGCGGGCTCGCCGTGAACGCCGCCCTGCGCGGCATCACCTCCGAACGCCCCCTGCGTCAGGACACCGAGGCGATCGGCGCCCTCCTGTACGCGGCGCTGACCAAGCGCTGGCCGTACGAGAGCGACGCGTACGGTCTCTCCGGGCTGCCCAAGGGCATGGGGCTCATCGCTCCGGACCAGGTCCGCGCCGGCGTCCACCGCGGGCTCTCCGAGCTCGCCATGCGCGCCCTCGCCAACGACGGGGCCACCGCCTCCCGGCAGGAACCCCCCTGCACGACCCCGGACGAACTGGCCAAGGCCGTCGCGGCCATGCCGCGCGTCCTGCCGCCGGAGCCCACGTTCGCCGCCCAGCCCGTCTACCAGCAGCCCGTCTACCAGCGGACGACGTATCAGCAGGGCACCTACGGACGGCCGTCCACCCATCCGTCGTCGGTGCCCCAGCCGGTGCTGGCGGCCCCTCCGGCGCCCCTCCAGAGCCGTACCGGACGGGTACTCAAGTGGAGCGTCTCGGCCCTCCTCATCGCCGCTCTCGGCCTCGGCAGCTGGCAGCTCGCGGAGATCCTGCTCGACCAGCGCAAGGGCTCCGACGACACCGGTGTCACCCAGCCGACCGACGACGAGAAGCCGGCGCCCGCCCCGCCCAAGCCGCTGACCATCGCGGACGCCACCGAGTTCATGCCCGACGGTTCGGGGATCCAGCCGGGGGACGTACCGAACACCATCGACGACGATTCCTCCACGGCGTGGGTCACCCCTCGCTACCGGGGCTTCGCCCACTTCGGCAACCTCCCGCAGCGCCGGCAGGGCAGCGGGATCATCGTCGACCTGGGGAAGGTCCAGGACGTCCGCTCCGTCGATGTGGACATGTACCGCAGCGGTCAGACGACGGCGGTGTTCGCCGCGGACCCGGACGCCTCCTCACCCTCCTCGCCGACGGACTTCCCCCAGCAGATCGTCAAGAAGACGGTCGCGGGGAAGACGCTCAAGGAGGAGCTGGAGAAGCCCGTCCGGACGCGCTACGTCCTGATCCACATCACGGAACTACCCGCGGACGGCACCGGCGGCTACCGCGGCGGGATCAACGACATCTCCGTCCTCGGCTGATCAGGAGCTGGTGTGGAGACTCCGCACCGGCCCTGATCGCCCGGCGCGCGGCCCGTTAATGTGGCACACGACATCGGATCCGGTTCGGAGGGGGAGCACGGTGGATTCCGTTCCACCAGAGGCGCCGGGCGACTCGGACCTGCTCGCCCTCCATGTGGCGGGTGACCCCGACGCCTTCGGTGAACTCGTACGCCGCCACCGCGACCGGCTGTGGGCCGTGGCGCTGCGCACCCTCGGGGACAGGGAAGAGGCGGCCGACGCCGTCCAGGACGCCCTCGTCTCCGCCTTCCGGGCCGCCCACACCTTCCGCGGCCAGTCCGCCGTCACGACCTGGCTGCACCGCATCACCGTCAACGCCTGCCTCGACCGGGTCCGCAAAGCCGCCTCCCGCAAGACGTCACCGGTGGACGACGCGGAGCGGCTCGACCAGCTCCTGGAACCCCACGAGTCGGCCGAAGCCCCCGCCGAACGGCAGGATCTGCACCGCCAGCTCTTCGCCGCCCTGGCCACCCTCCCCGCTGAACAGCGCGCGGCCCTCGTCCTGGTCGACATGCAGGGATATCCCGTGGCCGAGGCCGCCGACGTCCTGGGCGTCCCGACCGGGACCGTGAAGAGCCGGTGCGCCCGGGGCCGGGCGAGACTGGCCCCCCTGGTCCGGCACCTGCGCGGCGCGACCGGCGACGAGGATCCCGACGGGGAGAGCCACGTCACCGGAAGGAACCGGACGCCTGGTGCATCCGTCCCATCTGCGTCAGGACCGAAGGACGTAGGAGCGAACGACCCGGCCGCTGTGAAGGGAGGAGGTGGACGCCCGTGACATCCACGACCGGCACGGCCCAGCACCCGGAGGTCTCCGAGATCTCCGATCTCACCGAGGGGCTGCTCACCCCTTCCCGCGCGGGAGAGATCCGCGACCACCTCGCGGAGTGCGAGCTGTGCGCGGAGGTACGGGACTCCCTGGAGGAGGTCCGCGAGCTGCTCGGCACCCTGCCGGAACCTGAGCCGATGCCCGAAGACATCGCCGCCCGGATCGACGCGGCGCTCGCCGCCGAGGCCCGTCCCGCCTTTCCCGCCGATGAGGCGGCAGACGATTCCCGGACCACCGCTGTTTCACGCGATGCCGACGCTTCACGTGAAGATGCCGATGTTTCACGTGAAACATCGAGCGCGGATACCGGCGGCCCGTCCTCCGTGATGCCCCGCACCGACTCCTCCCCGGCCCGCCCTGCGGGCCACCCCCAAGGGTCCACGGGGCCCGGGCGCAACCGTGCCCGACGCCGTCGGCGTGCGGTGTTCCTGGGCACCGCGTGCGGCGCCGCGATCATCGGCATGAGCGTCTTCTTCCTCCAGAACCTGTCGTCGTCCTCCGACTCCTCGGGTGCGTCGGCCGACCGTGCTGTCAGCGCATCCGAGGGCGGGGCACACGCCTACTCCCAGGACACGCTGGAGACCGAGGTCCAGGACCTCCTGGCCGGTGACGTCGGCGCGGAGGACTTCACCGGGCAGAAACGGTCGCCGAGCGAGGACGAGCAGGTGGCACCGGAAGCGGAATCGCCCGACACCAAGGCCTCCAGGAGCCCGCTCATCGCCCCTGCCGTCGCCGTACCCCCGTGCGTGCAGCAGGCCACCGGCCGCACCACACCGGCCCTCGCCATCGACGAAGGGACCTATCAGGGGACGGACGCCTTCCTCGTCGTCCTTCCTCACCCGAGCGACCCCACCCGCGTGCAGGCCTATGTCGTCGCCTCCTCCTGCGTGGACACCGCTCCCGGGTCGACCGGTCGACTGCTGCTCACAGAGGCGTACGACCGCCCCTGAGGACCGCTACGGCACGTCGGGAATGCAACACCCGTAGGATCCGTTGGGTGGGGTGAGAGTCGTTGAACCGACCCCGTAGGCAGTAGGCAGTCTGCAGAGACGAGGAAGAACCCGTGAGCGACGTCCGTAATGTGATCATCATCGGCTCCGGACCGGCCGGGTACACGGCCGCGCTCTACACCGCTCGTGCCTCACTGAACCCGCTGGTCTTCGAGGGCGCGGTCACGGCCGGCGGCGCACTGATGAACACCACCGACGTGGAGAACTTCCCCGGCTTCCAGGACGGCATCATGGGCCCCGAGCTCATGGACAACATGCGAGCCCAGGCCGAGCGCTTCGGCGCCGAGCTGGTTCCCGACGATGTCGTCGCGGTGGACCTCACCGGCGACATCAAGACGGTCACCGACACGGCGGGCACCGTACACCGTGCCAAGGCCGTCATCGTCACCACCGGCTCCCAGCACCGCAAGCTCGGGCTGCCCAACGAGGACGCCCTCTCCGGCCGCGGTGTCTCCTGGTGCGCCACCTGCGACGGCTTCTTCTTCAAGGACCACGACATCGCCGTCGTCGGCGGCGGCGACACGGCCATGGAGGAGGCGACCTTCCTCTCCCGCTTCGCCAAGTCCGTCACCATCGTCCACCGCCGCGACACCCTGCGTGCCTCCAAGGCGATGCAGGACCGGGCCTTCGCCGACCCGAAGATCAAGTTCGCCTGGGACAGCGAGGTCGCCGAGGTCAAGGGTGAGCAGAAGCTCTCGGGCCTGACCCTGCGGAACACCAAGACCGGCGAGCTCTCCGAGCTCCCGGTGACCGGCCTCTTCATCGCCGTCGGACACGACCCGCGCACCGAGCTCTTCAAGGGCCAGCTGGAGCTCGACGACGAGGGTTACCTGAAGGTCGAGGCGCCCTCCACCCGCACCAACCTGACCGGTGTCTTCGGCGCCGGTGACGTGGTCGACCACACCTACCGGCAGGCCATCACCGCCGCCGGCACCGGCTGCTCCGCCGCGCTGGACGCCGAGCGCTTCCTCGCCGCGCTGGCCGACGTGGAGCCCGCCGAGCCGGAGAAGACCCCGGCAGTCTGAACTTCCCCACCGCACGCCCACCCCGAGAGACTAAGGAGGCCGCCGTGGCCGGCGACCTGAAGCACGTAACCGACGACACGTTCGACGATGTCGTCCTCAAGAGCGAGAAGCCCGTTCTGGTCGACTTCTGGGCTGCCTGGTGCGGCCCGTGCCGTCAGATCGCTCCCTCGCTGGAAGCGATCGCGGCGGAGCACGGCGACCAGATCGAGATCGTCAAGCTCAACATCGACGAGAACCCGGCCACCGCCGCCAAGTACGGCGTGATGTCCATCCCGACCCTGAACGTCTACCAGGGCGGCGAGGTCGCCAAGACCATCGTCGGCGCCAAGCCGAAGGCTGCGATCCTCCGCGACCTCGAAGGCTTCATCAGCGCCAAGTAGTCACGCGCGCCCCGGCGCGATGTTTCACGTGAAACGGGCCCACCCCCTCAACGGGGTGGGCCCGTTTCCGTACCGTCCGAGTCCGCTCAGAGCGGGCGCAGCGCCGGTTCCTTCTGCACTGCCCCCAGGAGCCGGTCGAGAGCCATCTCGACGTCCTCCTTCCAGGAGAGCGTCGTCCGCAGTTCCAGCCTCAACCGCGGATACCGGGGGTGGGGCCGCACGGTCTTGAAGCCGACCGCCAGCAGGTGATCCGCCGGGAGCACGCAGCCGAACTCCTCCGCCCGGGCGTCCCCGAACGCCTCGATCGCCTTGAAGCCCCGGCGCAGTACGTCCTTGGCCACCGTCTGCACCATGACGCGACCGAGCCCTTGGCCCTGATACCCCGGAACGATCAGACCGGTGATGAGCTGAACGGCGTCGGGGGAGACCGGGCTGGTAGGGAAGGCCGTCGAGCGTGGGACGTAGGCAGGCGGCGCGTAGAGGACGAACCCCGCCGGGACGTCGTCCACATAGACCACCCGGCCGCAGGACCCCCACTCCAGGAGCACCCCGGAGATCCAGGCCTCCTTCTCCAGCTCCGGCTTGCCCGCCTTTACCGCGGCTTCCCCGCTGACCGGGTCAAGCTCCCAGAAGACGCACGCGCGGCAGCGCTCGGGGAGATCTTGAAGGTTGTCCAAGGTGAGCGGTACAAGCCGACGCCCCATGGCGGCGATCCCTCACTTCTCTCGCCCGCCGCATCACGTGCGGCCGCCAGCGCGTTCCGTTCGTGGAACAGACTGCCGACGAATCCCCCGACGGCTCCCAGGCCCAGCCCGACCGTCACCAGCCGACTGCGGCTCACTGTTCGCAAGGTCCCCGCCCTCCTCCGAGGTCGATCACCGTGGATGCGCCATCCCAGATCGCATCGTATCCACCCAGAGGTGATGCGGATACCGAGAGAGGGCAAAGGGCGGGCCGTGTTCCGGTGAGCACCGGAACACGGCCCGCCCTTCACGCGGTCCTACGGGCAAGCGGACGCCAGGGGAGTCAGCTCTCGTCGTCCTCGTCGGGAGCCTCGGCGAGACGGCGCTCCAGCACCTTTCCCTCACCCGGGGCGAGGGAGCCGAGAATCCGGTCCAGATCCTCCATCGAGGCGAACTCGACGGTGATCTTCCCCTTCTTCTGGCCCAGGTCGACCTTCACCCGGGTCTCGAAGCGGTCCGAGAGCCGGGTCGCCAGATCGGTCAGTGCGGGGGACAGCCGCGCACCGGCCCGGGGGCCCTTCGGCTTGGGCGAGCTCGTGGGACGCGAACCCATGAGCGTCACGATCTCCTCGACCGCGCGGACCGAGAGGCCCTCCGCAACGATGCGGTGGGCCAGCCGGTCCTGCTCCTCGGAGTCGTCCACCGACAGCAGGGCGCGGGCGTGGCCGGCCGAGAGAACGCCCGCGGCCACCCGCCGCTGCACGGGCGGCGAGAGCCGCAGGAGCCGCAGCGTGTTGGACACCTGGGGACGGGACCGCCCGATCCGGTCGGCCAGCTGGTCATGGGTGCACTTGAAGTCCTTGAGGAGCTGGTCGTACGCGGCAGCCTCCTCCAGCGGGTTCAGCTGAGCCCGGTGGAGGTTCTCCAGCAGGGCGTCCAGGAGGAGCTTCTCGTCGTCCGTGTCGCGGACGATGCTCGGAATCCGCTCCAGGCCCGCTTCACGGGAGGCGCGCAGACGGCGCTCGCCCATGATGAGCTCGTAGCGGTCCGTCCCCACCTTGCGTACGACGACCGGCTGGAGAAGACCCACCTCCTTGATGGAGGTGACCAGCTCGGCCAGGGCGTCCTCGTCGAAGACCTCACGGGGCTGGCGGGGGTTCGGCGTGATCGAACCGATGGGCAGCTCGGCGAAGTACGCACCGGACGTCCCCGACTCCTGGTCCGGCGCGGACGCCGGCTCCGGCACCACCGGGGACGACGGGAGTGCGGTCACCTTCGCGGCCGCCACCCCCCGCTCCGCCGTCAGAACCGGTCCCCCGCCGGAGGCGGAACCGCCTCCCGGGCCCGGCACCTGCTTCTCCTGGGGAGCGGCGGGGATCAGCGCACCGAGCCCACGCCCCAGCCCTCTACGTCGCTCACTCACTGAATGCCCTCCGAAACGTTCTGCTGGCTGTTCTGAATCGCGTGGGCGTGCTGGGCCTCGTAGTGCACCCCGACACCCCGCAGGGCGATCTCCCGGGCGGCTTCGAGATACGAGAGCGAGCCGCTGGACCCCGGGTCGTAGGTCAGCACGGTCTGCCCGTAACTCGGCGCCTCCGAGATACGGACGGACCGCGGGATGCTCGTCCGCAGCACTTCCTTGCCGAAGTGGGTACGGACCTCCTCGGCGACCTGGGAGGCGAGCCTGGTCCTGCCGTCGTACATGGTCAACAGGATCGTGGACACATGCAGATCCGGGTTCAAGTGGCCCCGCACCAGGTCGACATTGCGCAGCAGCTGACCCAGGCCCTCCAGCGCGTAGTACTCGCACTGGATGGGGATCAGCACCTCCGCCCCGGCCACCATGGCGTTCACCGTGAGCAGGCCGAGGGAGGGCGGGCAGTCGATGAGGATGTAGTCCAGCGGCTGCTCGTACGCCTGGATGGCCCGCTGGAGACGGCTCTCCCGCGCCACCAGCGACACGAGCTCGATCTCCGCACCGGCGAGATCGATCGTCGCGGGGGCGCAGAAGAGACCCTCGACGTCCGGGACAGGCTGCACCACTTCGGAGAGCGGCCGGCTCTCCACCAGCACGTCATAGATCGACGGAACATCGGAGTGGTGATCGATCCCCAGCGCTGTGGAGGCATTGCCCTGGGGGTCGAGGTCGACCACCAGGACCCGAGCACCGTGCAGGGCCAGCGAAGCAGCGAGGTTGACCGTCGTGGTCGTCTTACCGACCCCGCCCTTCTGGTTGGCCACCACGATGACGCGGGTCCGGTCAGGGCGAGGCAGCCCCTCACCGGCGCGACCGAGGGCCTCCACGGCCAGCTGGGCAGCGCGACCGATGGGTGTGTCGTCCATCGGCGGCGGTGTTTCACGTGAAACACCGTCCCCCACGGACTCGGTTCGGGGGCCGGGGACCGGATCGGTCATCGGTCCCGCGATGTTGGCGTCGGACCGCAACGGTTCACTCTCCTCGACTTCAGGCTCGCAATGAGGAGAGCCTGCCATGCTTTCGGGGTCGTGAACCAGCGAGGCCCGCTGATCTGTGGATGAATCCGGGCGTGTGGACAACTCGGTAACCCGTACGGGTTTCCGGTCGCGCGGTGTGGCAGCCGCACGACCGCGGCCGATGATTCCCTGCAGCAGAGAGCGACGTTTCACGTGAAACACGATGCCCCCGCATCGCAACTACCAGGCCACGACACTCCGCAGGGGGTACAGATGGCCACTTTCCCGGCATTTCACTGCTAGACGGTAGAGATCGCTTGGAAGGGGCCATGCCGGACCGCTCTCCACCCGGCCGACCCCGACACGAGCGGCAGCCCTCAGCGGCGGCGTCGGGTGCGCCCCACCCGCGCGGCCTTGGCCCTCTTTGCGGCGAACCTCACACCGCCCGGGCTCTCGCCCACCACCACGCGCACCACCGTGGAGAGCGGATCGACCACGCCCTCGCCGACCTGGAGCACCTCGGTCTCCAGCACACCGAGCTTGCTCAGGGCCGCCCGGGCGCCGTTGATCTCTTCCTCGGCGGTGTCGCCCTTCAGTGCGAGCATCTCCCCGTAGGGCCGCAGCAGGGGCACGCCCCAGCCTGCCAGCCGGTCCAGCGGCGCCACGGCACGAGCGGTCACCACATGGACGGGCTGAAGCGTCCCGAGGACCTCCTCGGCCCTCCCACGCACCACCGTCACATGGTCCAGGCCGAGCAGCTCGACGACCTCCTGGAGAAAGTTCGTCCGGCGGAGCAGCGGCTCCAGCAGCGTGATCTTGAGGTCGGGGCGTACCAGGGCCAGCGGGATGCCGGGCAGGCCGGCGCCCGAGCCCACATCGCAGACCGTCACGCCTTCCGGCACCACCTCGGAGAGCACCGCGCAGTTCAGCAGGTGCCGCTCCCACAGCCGCGGCACCTCACGCGGTCCGATCAGGCCACGCTTCACGCCGGCATCGGCGAGCAGCTCCGCGTACCGGACAGCCTCCGGGAAGAGCTCTCCGAATACCGCCTGCGCCTCTTCAGGTGCCTGGGGGAGCTCTGCAGCGTCCGTCACGGGGACCGTCCTTCCGTACCGCACTAGCGCACTGGGGGTGGCTGACTATCAGGCTGACAAAGATCGGCCCCGCCTGCGAACAGACGGGGCCGACAGTACAAGGATCCGGTCAGGCCGGGAGAACGACGACGAAGCGCTGCGGCTCCTCGCCCTCCGACTCGCTCCGGAGACCGGCTGCGGCGATCGCGTCGTGCACGACCTTGCGCTCGAACGGCGTCATCGGGTCCAGCTTGACCGGCTGGCCCGAGGTCTTGACGTCGTTGGCGGCCTTGGCACCCAGCTCGGCGAGGATCTCGCGCTTCTTGGCCCGGAAGCCGCCGATGTCCAGCATCAGACGGCTGCGGTCGCCGGTCTCCCGGTGGACCGCCAGCCGGGTCAGCTCCTGGAGCGCCTCCAGCACCTCACCGTCGCGTCCCACGAGCTTCTGGAGTTCACGCGGGGAGTCGCTGATGATCGATACCGCGGCCCGGTCCGCCTCGACGTCCATGTCGATGTCGCCGTCGAGGTCGGCGATGTCGAGCAGGCCTTCGAGGTAGTCGGCTGCGATCTCCCCCTCCTGCTCAAGGCGGGTCAGAGTGTCGCTGCCCTCGGCGGCGGCCGTGGAGGTGGTGCCTTCCGTCACGGGTGGACTCCTTCTTACTTCTTGGACGGGTGCTTGGGCCGCTGCGGGCCCTTGCGCTGTCCGGACTTGGCTTGGCGTGAGGAGCCGGAGGCGGACTTGCCCGCCGACGTCGGCTTGTCGTCCTGCGGTGCGTCCTGCTTCTGGAGCGAGGTCTTGGAACCGGCCGCGGGCTCGTCCTTGGCGGCCGCACCGGCGGTGGTGGCCGTCTGGCGCTTCGCCTTGGTCTGGCGCTTGGGCTGCTGACGCTTGGCCGCGGCGCTCTCTCCCTCGGGAACGACCTCGCCCTTCTTGACGGTGCCGTCCTCCTGGGCGACGAGACCCTTCTTGCTCAGCCCGGTGATGAACTTGCGCTCGATGTCGTTGCGGTCGGGGCCCTTGGCCACGATCGCCTTGACGGTCCGGCGCTGCGTCCGGCCACGGACCTGACCACGGGAGTCCACGGTCTTGAGCACCCGCTGGAGGTAGGCATCCTGCGCCTTGCTGCCCGGCGTCGGGTTCTGGTTGATCACGTACATCTGCTGACCCATGGTCCAGACGTTCGTGGTCAGCCAGTAGACGAGGACACCGACGGGGAAGTTGACACCCATCACGGCGAAGATGACCGGGAAGATGTACATCAGCATCTTCTGCTGCTGCATGTACGGGGTCTTCACCGTGAGGTCGACGTTCTTCGTCATCAGCTGGCGCTGGGTGAAGAACTGCGAGGCCGACATCAGCACGATCATGACGGCGGTGACGACCCGGACGTCCAGCAGCGTGGCGTCGAGCGACTGGAGCTTCTCGACGCTGTCGGTGAACTTCGCGGCCAGCGGCGCACCGAAGATGTGGGCCTGACGGGCGCTGTCCAGCAGGTCCTGGTTGATCGCGCCGATCTTCTTGCCCGAGGCGATGGACGACAGCACGTGGTACAGGGCGAAGAAGAACGGGGACTGCGCCAGGATCGGAAGGCACGAGGAGAGCGGGTTGGTGCCCGTCTCCTTGTACAGCTTCATCATCTCTTCGGACTGACGCTGCTTGTCGTTCTTGTAGCGCTCCTGGATCGCCTTCATCTTCGGCTGGAGCACCTGCATGTTGCGGGTCGACTTGATCTGCTTCACGAAGAGCGGGATCAGGCAGATCCGGATCAGCACCACCAGGGACACGATGGACAGGCCCCAGGCCCACCCGGAGTCATCGCCGAAGAGCGCTCCGTAGACCTTGTGGAACTGGACGATGACCCACGAGACGGGCGTGGTGATAAAGCTGAACAGACTGGCAATCGTGTCCACTAATCAGGCTCCTTGAGCATTGGGCGAGGTCTCTGTGGCCGGGCTCGGGGGTTCGGAGACCGGCCCCCCGGACGGCACATCAGCGGCGGGCTCCCCGCCCTTGCCGCCGCGCAGGCCGTTGCGCAGCAGCTCGTGCCACCGCGGACGCTTGCGTTGCGGGACATGGTCCACACCGCCGGGTGACCACGGGTTGCATCGCAGGATGCGCCAGGCGGTCAGCGCCGTTCCCTTGATCGCACCGTGCCGGTCGATAGCCGTATATCCATAGTGGGAACACGACGGGTAATAGCGGCAGACAGGCCCGAGGAGTGGGCTGATCGTCCACTGGTACAGCTTGATGAGGGCAAGCAGCGGGTACTTCATCTCGCGCCCCCTCCCAGCAGCCGCTGAAGGGCGGCATCCAGGTCTCGGGCCAGCTGTGCATGGTCGGCGTCGCCCGCACCGGGCAGCGCTCGTACGACAACAAGGCTACCGGGGGGCAGCTGCGCCAGCCGGTCGCGGACCAGATGGCGAAGCTTCCGCTTCACCGCGGTGCGGACGACCGCGCCTCCCACCGCTTTGCTGACAACGAAACCCGCACGCGGCGCGGGGAGAGTCTCCCCCGTCACGTGCGGGTCCGTTTCACCGCTGCGTAGGTGGACGACGAGCAGTGGACGTCCGGCTCGACGTCCTCGTCGTACCGCGGTCGCGAAGTCCTCGCGCCGCCTCAGCCGATTCTCGGTAGGCAGCACGTCATGGACCTGTAAGCGATCAGGCGGACAGGCTGCTGCGGCCCTTGCCACGGCGGTTGGCGAGAATCGCGCGGCCGGCACGGGTACGCATGCGCAGACGGAAGCCGTGGGTCTTGGCGCGACGGCGGTTGTTCGGCTGGAAGGTGCGCTTGCTCACTCGGGGGCTCCAGAAATGATTCGTGTCTTGGCGGGACATCGCCTGGCTGTCACCGTGCGCCCACGAGGAACTCGCGTAAACGCCTTAGTGCACCGCTTCACAATCACAGATCGTGATCTTTGCCCATCGGAGGCAGGCGGCAGCAGCCATCGACAACTCGACCTGGTCACGGTACGCGCGGCTACGCCATCCGGTCAAACCGGCTCCGCGCGACCCCCCATTGTGCACAGCCTGTGGACAACAACTTGAACCGCGCGGCCCGGCCTGACTACCGTGGCTGAACTCCGGTTCTTTTCCTTCCCGACTGCCGGGCCTCACCCATCCCGACCCATCCCGTCCCGAGAACCACACATTCGTGGGACATGCGAGAGAGCGTGCCTTGTGGCTGACGTACCTGCCGATCTTGCCGCAGTGTGGCCACGAGTGCTGGAGCAACTCCTCGGGGAGGGCCAGCAGGGCATCGAGCCGAAGGACAAGCAGTGGATCGAGCGCTGCCAGCCGCTGGCACTCGTCGCCGACACCGCACTCCTGGCCGTCCCCAATGAATGGGGCAAGCGCGTCCTCGAAGGGCGCCTCGCCCCGCTCATCAGCGAGACGCTGACCCGGGAGTGCGGCCGCCCCATCCGGATCGCGATCACCGTCGACGACTCCGCGGGCGAGCCGCCCTCCCCGCCGGCGCCCCCGATGCACCAGTCGCATCAGAGCCAGCAGGGCCACCGCTACCAGGGGCAGCCGCGTGACGACGGGCGGGACGACGGCTACGACGGATACGGCCACCGCCCCTCCGACGACGGCATGCCGACGGCCCGCCCGGCCTATCCCGACTACCAGCAGCAGCGCCCCGAGCCGGGCGCCTGGCCGCGCACCCAGGAGGACCTCTCCTGGCAGCAGCCGCGGCACGGGGGCTACCAGGACCGCGAGCAGCCCGCCTCCGACACCTACCGCGAGACCGAGTCGTACCGCGACCAGCCCTCCGAGCAGTGGCGTGAGCCGTACGGAACCGGCCGCCCCCAGCAGCCGCAGCACGACTACCGGTCGCAGCCCCCCGAGCGCCAGGGGTACGAGCAGCAGCGCGACCGCCACGACCAGCACGACCAGCAGCACCGCCAGGGCGGTCCCGGCCCCGGTCGTACCGGTGGCCCGGGTCCCGGCCCGATGGGCGCCCAGCCCGCGCCCGCGCCGGGACCGGGTGAGCCGCACGCCCGGCTGAACCCGAAGTACCTCTTCGACACCTTCGTCATCGGCGCCTCCAACCGGTTCGCGCACGCCGCCGCCGTGGCCGTCGCCGAGGCACCCGCCAAGGCGTACAACCCCCTTTTCATCTACGGGGAGTCGGGGCTCGGTAAGACCCACCTGCTGCACGCGATCGGGCACTACGCACGGAGCCTCTACCCGGGCACCCGGGTGCGGTACGTGAGCTCGGAGGA
Source organism: Streptomyces cyaneofuscatus (assembly GCF_000718135.1). Classification (GTDB taxonomy): domain Bacteria; phylum Actinomycetota; class Actinomycetes; order Streptomycetales; family Streptomycetaceae; genus Streptomyces; species Streptomyces cyaneofuscatus. Next base: position 224,612 of record NZ_JOEM01000003.1, read on the forward strand.
GTTCACCAACGAGTTCATCAACTCGATCCGCGACGGCAAGGGCGACACCTTCCGCAAGCGGTACCGCGATGTCGACATCCTCCTGGTCGACGACATCCAGTTCCTGGCGAGCAAGGAGTCGACGCAGGAGGAGTTCTTCCACACCTTCAATACGCTGCACAACGCGAACAAGCAGATCGTGCTCTCCTCGGACCGGCCGCCCAAGCAACTGGTGACGCTGGAGGACCGGCTCCGCAACCGCTTCGAGTGGGGCCTGACCACCGACGTCCAGCCGCCAGAGCTGGAGACCCGGATCGCCATCCTCCGTAAGAAGGCGGTGCAGGAGCAGCTGAACGCGCCTCCGGAGGTCCTGGAGTTCATCGCCTCGCGGATCTCGCGCAACATCCGTGAGCTGGAGGGCGCCCTGATCCGGGTGACGGCCTTCGCCTCCCTCAACCGGCAGCCGGTGGACCTCGGGCTGACCGAGATCGTGCTGAAGGACCTGATCCCGGGCGGCGAGGAGTCCGCACCGGAGATCACGGCGCCGGCCATCATGGCGGCCACCGCGGACTACTTCGGTTTGACCGTGGAGGACCTCTGCGGATCCTCGCGCAGCCGGGTCCTGGTGACGGCGCGCCAGATCGCCATGTATCTGTGCCGGGAGCTCACGGATCTCTCGCTGCCGAAGATCGGCGCGCAGTTCGGCGGCCGTGACCATACGACGGTGATGCACGCGGACCGGAAGATCCGGGCGCTGATGGCCGAGCGCCGCTCCATCTACAACCAGGTCACCGAGCTCACCAACCGCATCAAGAACAGCTGACGAAGGCTCCTGACTGCCTCATAAGGCGCCTCGCGACGACCTCCCACGGTCCGCGCGAGGCGCCTTTCGTCGTTCCTGAGGGGTCCCGGGAGCGGTCGCAGCGGTCTCCTCCGCACCGGGCCTGTTCGAATACGGGCTGCTCAGAGCTCCTTCTCCACAGATGTGCGGGATTTCTTCCGTCCACAGCCTGGGGACCGGGAAGTTGTCCATATTGCGTCCACAGGCCTGGCTGCCGATACTCCATCAGGCCAGGTCACATGGTTGGGGATTTGTGGTCAACCGTGATCCACAGCCTGTGGACAGTTTCCTCGTCCACAGGGGGAGCTTCCGGTTGTCCACCGTCGGCCCACAAGCTGGACGCTGTTGTCCCCAGCTCGGCCCGGCTTCTCCACACCTCTGTCCACTGTTCGGCAACAGAACACGCCCTCTCACCGCCCGGAGTGAAAGGCGTCACACCAAGCTGCCTGATTGGGCTGTGGGGAACGTGGGTAAAGCTGGGGACAGGCCTGGGGAGAAGTGACCCCCTCCTGTGCATCGGGTGTGCAGAACTTCCGCCCGTCCACAGAAAGCCCCGGTTGTCCACGGGTGCCACCCACAGGGTCGGTGGACAAAAAACCGGTACTGACCTGCGCAAACGACGTTATCCACGGTTTCCACAGGGCCTACTACTACTACCACTCAGAGTTAGCCAGGAATCCGCTTCGAAGTGGGGCCTGTGTACAACTCGCCCGGCGACCGCCTCGCCGCGTTTTGCTCGACTTGACCCCGAGCAGCAACGACTGTCGGTGCTGTGCGTCAGACTGGACCCCGGAGCCACCCCGGCCGTCGGCAGGGAGCTCCGGTCCAGACGACGAAGGCCAGCAGGGCGAGCGAGCAACAGCAGGAGGCGGTTCCGGTGAAGATCCGGGTGGAGCGCGATGTACTCGCGGAGGCGGTGGCCTGGGTGGCCCGCAGCCTCCCGGCCCGTCCGCCGGCGCCCGTTCTCGCGGGCCTTCTGCTGAAGGCCGAGGACGGAGCCCTCTCCTTCTCCAGCTTCGACTACGAGGTCTCGGCCAAGGTCTCCGTGGACGCGGAGGTCGACGAGGACGGCACGGTGCTCGTCTCCGGCCGGCTGCTCGCCGACATCTGCCGCGCCCTCCCCAACCGCCCGGTGGAGATCTCCACCGACGGTGTACGGGCCACGGTGGTCTGCGGCTCCTCGCGCTTCACCCTCCACACACTGCCTGTGGAGGAGTACCCGGCGCTGCCGCAGATGCCGACCGCCACGGGCACCGTCCCCGGTGAGGTCTTCGCATCGGCCGCCGCCCAGGTCGCCATCGCCGCCGGCCGCGACGACACGCTGCCCGTGCTGACCGGTGTGCGCATCGAGATCGAGGGCGACACCGTCACCCTCGCCTCCACCGACCGCTACCGCTTCGCGGTCCGCGAGTTCCTCTGGAAGCCCGAGGACCCGGAGGCCTCCGCGGTCGCCCTGGTGCCCGCCAAGACGCTCCTGGACACCGCCAAGGCGCTCACCAGCGGTGACACGGTCACCCTGGCGCTCTCCGGCTCCGGTGCCGGTGAGGGGCTGATCGGTTTCGAGGGCGCGGGACGCACGACGACCACGCGGCTGCTCGAAGGCGACCTGCCGAAGTACCGCACGCTCTTCCCCACCGAGTTCAACTCGGTCGCGGTCATCGAGACCGCCCCCTTCGTCGAGGCCGTCAAGCGTGTGGCCCTCGTCGCCGAGCGCAACACCCCGGTCCGGCTCAGCTTCGAGCAGGGCGTGCTCATCCTGGAAGCCGGTTCCAGCGACGACGCACAGGCTGTGGAGCGCGTCGACGCGGTGCTGGAGGGCGACGACATCTCGATCGCCTTCAACCCGACGTTCCTGCTGGACGGTCTGAGCGCGATCGACTCCCCGGTCGCCCAGCTCTCCTTCACCACGTCCACCAAGCCCGCCCTGCTCAGCGGGCGCCCGGCCGTGGACGCCGAGGCGGACGACGCGTACAAGTACCTGATCATGCCGGTGCGCCTCTCCGGCTGATCCGATCGTCACCGGTGGGCCCGTTCGGCGCGGAGCGGGCCCACCGCGCTGTCCCGCCGTGCTGAGCCCCGCCGGGCGTAGGCTCGGACCCGGGCGGGATACGCCCCGACGCTATCGCCACGACGCTTAAGGAATCTCTGATGGAGCTCGGTCTCGTCGGCCTCGGCAAGATGGGCGGCAACATGCGCGAGCGCATCCGCCGCGCAGGCCACACCGTCATCGGTTACGACCGCAACCCGGATGTCGCCGATGTCCACAGTCTCGAAGAGCTTGTGGGCAAGCTGAAGGGCCCGCGGGTCATCTGGGTGATGGTCCCGGCCGGTGCCGCGACGCAGTCCACGATCGACGAACTCGCCGTACTGCTCTCGCCCGGCGACGTCGTCGTCGACGGCGGGAACTCGCGCTGGACCGACGACGAGAAGCACGCCGTCGAGCTGGGGCTCAAGGAGATCGGCTTCGTCGACTGCGGCGTCTCCGGCGGCGTCTGGGGCCTGGAGAACGGCTACGCCCTGATGTACGGCGGCACCGCGGAGAACGTGGCGAAGGTCCAGCCGATCTTCGACGCGCTCAAGCCCGAGGGCGACTTCGGCTCCGTCCACGCGGGCAAGGTCGGCGCCGGCCACTTCGCGAAGATGGTCCACAACGGCATCGAGTACGCCATGATGCAGGCCTACGCCGAGGGCTGGGAGCTCCTGGAGAAGGTCGACTCCGTCACCGACGTGCGCGAGGTCTTCCGCTCCTGGCAGGAGGGCACGGTCATCCGTTCCTGGCTGCTCGACCTCGCGGTCAACGCCCTGGACGACGACGAGCACCTGGACAAGCTCCGGGGCTTCGCCGCCGACTCGGGCGAGGGCCGCTGGACGGTGGAGGCCGCGATCGACAACGCGGTGCCGCTGCCCGCCATCACGGCGTCCCTGTTCGCGCGGTTCGCCTCGCGCCAGGACGACTCGCCGCAGATGAAGATGATCGCCGCGCTGCGCAACCAGTTCGGCGGCCACGCGGTCGAGTCCAAGTCCGAGAACTGACCGGACCGCCGGCGGCGCGTCGGCAGCGAAACAACCAGCGAAGCACCACCGGGAGAGGTCGGCCACCATGCACGTCACCCATCTCTCGCTGGCCGACTTCCGCTCGTACGCCCGGGTCGAGGTCCCTCTCGACCCGGGCGTCACCGCGTTCGTGGGGCCCAACGGGCAGGGCAAGACCAATCTCGTCGAGGCCGTCGGCTATCTCGCCACGCTCGGCAGCCACCGGGTCTCCTCGGACGCCCCCCTGGTGCGGATGGGCGCCGAGCGGGCCGTGATCCGCGCGGCGGTGACCCAGGGCGAGCGCTCGCAGCTGATCGAGCTGGAGCTCAATCCCGGCCGTGCCAACCGGGCCCGTATCAACAGGTCCTCGCAGGTCAGACCGCGTGACGTGCTCGGGATCGTACGGACGGTGCTGTTCGCGCCGGAGGACCTGGCGCTGGTCAAGGGCGACCCAGGGGAGCGGCGGCGGTTCCTCGACGAGCTGATCACCGCGCGCTCGCCCCGGATGGCCGGGGTCCGCTCCGACTACGAGCGGGTGCTCAAGCAGCGCAACACCCTGCTGAAGTCCGCCGCCATGGCGCGCCGGCACGGCGGCCGGTCGATGGACCTGTCCACCCTCGACGTCTGGGACCAGCACCTGGGCCGGGTCGGCGCCGAGCTGCTCGCGCAGCGCCTGGACCTGATCGCCACGCTCCAGCCGCTGGCCGACAAGGCGTACGGGGACGTGGCGCCGGGCGGCGGCCCCGTGACCCTGGAGTACCGCAGCTCGGTGGGCGAGGACATCGACCCGGCGAGCACCCGTGACGAGCTGTACGAGCGGCTGATCGCGGCGCTCGTCGGGGTCCGCAAGCAGGAGATCGAGCGCGGGGTGACGCTGGTGGGTCCGCACCGGGACGACCTGCTGCTCGGCCTGCGGTCCATGCCCGCGAAGGGGTACGCGAGCCACGGGGAGTCCTGGAGCTACGCGCTGGCGCTGCGGCTGGCCAGTTACGAGCTGCTGCGCGCCGAGGGCAACGAGCCGGTGCTGGTCCTGGACGACGTCTTCGCCGAGCTGGACGCCCGCCGCCGGGAGCGGCTGGCGGAGCTGGTGGCCCCGGGCGAGCAGGTGCTGGTGACGGCCGCGGTGGCGGAGGACGTGCCCGGCGTGCTGGCGGGGGCGCGATACGCGGTGTCGGCGGGCGAGGTGGAGCGGGTATGACCGGCCGGGACGGAGAGTCCGGGGGCGCTTCCGCCGCGGAGGGGACGTCGAGCGGTACGGGGCCTGCGGCCCGTGGTGACGGCGGATCCGGTGGTACGCCGGCGGACGCCGGGAGCCCCAAGCCGCCCGAGGTGTCCGGGGTCGACCTCGCCCGGGTCGCGCTGCGGGCGGCGAAGGAGCAGGCCAGGGCGCGGGGTGCGGCGGCCCAGCAGAAGAAGCAGGCCAGGCGCGGCGGCGGGCTGCGCTCCGGGGCCCGCTCGGACGGCCGCGATCCGCAGCCGCTGGGCTCCGCGATCAACCGGCTGATCACCGAACGCGGCTGGGAGACCCCGGCGGCGGTGGGCGGGGTGATGGGGCGGTGGCCGCAGATCGTGGGCGACGATCTGGCCAACCACTGCGTCCCCCTCCGCTACGACGAGGACCCGGCCGCGCGGGTGCTCACTGTGAGCTGCGACTCCACGGCGTGGGCGACCCAGCTGCGGCTGCTGGCCCCGCAACTGGTGGCCCGGCTCAACGCGGATCTGGGGCAGGGCACCGTACGGATGATCAAGGTGCTCGGTCCGGGGGGCCCGGAGCGCCGGTTCGGGCCGCTGCGGGCGCCCGGCAGCAAGGGGCCCGGGGACACCTACGGGTGAGTGCCCCGCTGCCCTCCGACTGCTGATCGGACATCCCGCCACCCAACCCTGAGCTGCACTTTTGGCTGGATCTTGTCGTGTCCCTGATGCTCGCGCACGGGGCTTCGGGCGGCCCGGAGCTCCCGGTTCACCACGGTTCGTACCGGCGGAAACCGGGGGGTGCGGCCGGAGCGTCCCTCACCGTAGCGGGAAGTTGACAGGCCGAAGCGCTCCATGCCCGTCAGGGCCTCTTGGGGCCCCTCCCTGAATATGGGGAGTCGTCAACCGTCGATTCAGGGCGGCACATGCGTACTCAGGTACCGGCAAACCCCCATTCATGTCAGTGCTACCGGTAGACTGGTGAGTAATCCCGCCGCTGAGGCGGGAGTCGTCGATACAAGCCGAACGACGCAGCCGCTCCCGCCTGTCCGGAAGACGGCCTGTGCTGTGCCAGAAAGGGCGCTTCGTGGCCGATTCCGGCAACCCCAACGAGAACATTCCGTCCACAGCCGGTGAGCCGGGCGAGGCCTCAGCCTCGTACGACGCCAGCGCGATCACCGTGCTGGAAGGGCTGGACGCGGTCCGCAAGCGGCCTGGTATGTACATCGGCTCGACCGGTGAGCGCGGCCTGCACCACCTCGTGCAGGAGGTCGTCGACAACTCGGTCGACGAGGCGATGGCGGGTCACGCGACCACCATCGACGTCACGATCCTCGCCGACGGCGGCGTGCGCGTGATCGACAACGGCCGTGGCATCCCGGTCGGCATCGTGCCGTCCGAGGGCAAGCCGGCCGTCGAGGTCGTGCTCACCGTGCTGCACGCGGGCGGCAAGTTCGGCGGCGGCGGTTACGCCGTCTCCGGCGGTCTGCACGGCGTCGGTGTCTCCGTCGTCAACGCCCTGTCCACCCGGGTCGCGGTCGAGGTCAAGACCGACGGCTACCGCTGGACCCAGGACTACAAGCTCGGTGTCCCCACCGCCCCGCTGGCCCAGCACGAGGCCACGGACGAGACGGGCACGTCGGTCACCTTCTGGGCCGACGGCGACATCTTCGAGACCACCGAGTACAGCTTCGAGACCCTCTCGCGCCGCTTCCAGGAGATGGCGTTCCTCAACAAGGGCCTCACCCTCAAGCTGACCGACGAGCGCGAGTCGGCGAAGGCCACGGCGGGCGCCGACAGCGCCGAGGCCGTCGAGGTGCCCGAGGAGGAGACGACCCGTTCGGTCACGTACCACTACGAGAACGGCATCGTCGACTTCGTCAAGTACCTCAACTCCCGCAAGGGCGACGTCATCCACCAGTCGGTGATCGACATCGAGGCCGAGGACAAGGACCGTCTCCTCTCGGCCGAGATCGCCATGCAGTGGAACACGCAGTACACCGAGGGGGTCTACTCCTTCGCCAACGCGATCCACACGCATGAGGGCGGTACGCACGAGGAGGGCTTCCGCGCCGCGCTGACCTCCCTGGTCAACCGGTACGCGCGCGAGAAGAAGCTGCTGCGCGAGAAGGACGACAACCTCACCGGCGAGGACGTACGCGAGGGTCTCACCGCGATCATCTCGGTGAAGCTGGGCGAGCCGCAGTTCGAGGGCCAGACGAAGACCAAGCTGGGCAACACGGAGGCCAAGACCTTCGTGCAGAAGGTCGTCCACGAGCAGCTGACGGACTGGTTCGACCGGAACCCCAACGAGGCCGCCGACATCATCCGCAAGGGCATCGCCGCCTCGACCGCCCGCGTGGCGGCCCGCAAGGCGCGCGACCTGACGCGGCGCAAGGGGCTCCTGGAGAGCGCCTCGCTGCCCGGCAAGCTGAGCGACTGCCAGTCGAACGACCCCACCAAGTGCGAGATCTTCATCGTCGAGGGTGACTCCGCCGGTGGTTCGGCGAAGTCCGGCCGCAACCCGATGTACCAGGCGATCCTGCCCATCCGAGGCAAGATCCTGAACGTCGAGAAGGCCCGGATCGACAAGATCCTCCAGAACACCGAGGTCCAGGCGCTGATCTCGGCCTTCGGCACCGGGGTCCACGAGGATTTCGACATCGAGAAGCTCCGCTATCACAAGATCATTCTGATGGCGGACGCCGACGTCGACGGCCAGCACATCAACACCCTGCTGCTGACCTTCCTCTTCCGCTTCATGCGGCCGCTGGTCGAGCAGGGCAACGTCTATCTGTCGCGCCCGCCGCTCTACAAGATCAAGTGGGGCCGGGACGACTTCGAGTACGCGTACTCGGACCGGGAGCGCGACGCGCTCGTGGCGCTCGGCAAGCAGAACGGCAAGCGGATCAAGGAAGACTCGATCCAGCGCTTCAAGGGCCTCGGCGAGATGAACGCCGAAGAGCTGCGCGTCACGACCATGGACGTCGACCACCGGGTCCTCGGCCAGGTCACGCTGGACGACGCGGCGCAGGCCGACGACCTGTTCTCGGTGCTCATGGGTGAGGACGTCGAGGCACGGCGCTCGTTCATCCAGCGCAATGCCAAGGACGTCCGCTTCCTCGACATCTGAGTCGGCCGTACCAGCGACGCCGCAGCTCGAAAGGACTTTGACCAGCAATGGCCGACGAGAACACCCCTGTGACACCTGAACCCGCGACGCCCGAGGAAGTCACCGTCCCCGGTGTGGGCATGCGCGTCGAGCCCGTCGGGCTCGAGACGGAGATGCAGCGCTCCTATCTCGATTACGCGATGTCCGTCATCGTCTCGCGTGCGCTGCCCGACGTACGGGACGGCCTCAAGCCCGTCCACCGTCGGGTGCTGTACGCGATGTACGACGGCGGGTACCGCCCCGAGAAGGGGTTCTACAAGTGCGCCCGCGTCGTCGGTGACGTCATGGGTACGTACCACCCGCACGGCGACTCCTCCATCTACGACGCCCTGGTGCGCCTCGCGCAGCACTGGTCGATGCGCATGCCGCTGGTGGACTCCAACGGCAACTTCGGTTCCCCGGGCAACGACCCGGCCGCCGCCATGCGGTACACCGAGTGCAAGATGATGCCGCTGTCCATGGAGATGGTCCGGGACATCGACGAGGAGACCGTCGACTTCCAGGACAACTACGACGGCCGCAACCAGGAGCCGACGGTCCTGCCGGCGCGCTTCCCGAACCTGCTGGTCAACGGCTCCGCGGGCATCGCGGTCGGCATGGCGACCAACATCCCGCCGCACAACCTGCGCGAGGTCGCCGCCGGTGCCCAGTGGTACCTGGAGCACCCCGAGGCCTCGCACGAGGAGCTGCTGGACGCGCTGATCGAGCGCATCAAGGGCCCCGACTTCCCGACCGGCGCGCTGGTCGTGGGCCGCAAGGGCATCGAGGAGGCGTACCGCACCGGGCGCGGCTCCATCACGATGCGCGCGGTCGTCGCGGTCGAGGAGATCCAGGGCCGGCAGTGCCTGGTCGTCACGGAGCTTCCGTACCAGACCAACCCCGACAACCTCGCGCAGAAGATCGCCGACCTGGTCAAGGACGGCAAGGTCGGCGGCATCGCGGACGTCCGCGACGAGACCTCCTCGCGTACGGGGCAGCGCTTGGTCGTCGTCCTCAAGCGGGACGCGGTCGCCAAGGTCGTCCTGAACAACCTGTACAAGCACACCGACCTCCAGTCGAACTTCGGCGCCAACATGCTGGCCCTCGTCGACGGGGTGCCGCGCACGCTGTCGATCGACGCGTTCATCCGCCACTGGGTGACGCACCAGATCGAGGTCATCGTCCGGCGGACCCGGTTCCGGCTGCGCAAGGCCGAGGAGCGGGCGCACATCCTGCGCGGCCTCCTGAAGGCCCTGGACGCCATCGACGAGGTCATCGCCCTCATCCGGCGCTCCAACACCGTGGAGATCGCGCGTGAGGGCCTGATGGGCCTGCTGGAGATCGACGAGATCCAGGCGAACGCGATCCTGGAGATGCAGCTGCGCCGGCTGGCCGCGCTGGAGCACCAGAAGATCACCGCCGAGCACGACGAGCTCCAGGCGAAGATCAACGAGTACAACGCGATCCTGGCCTCGCCCGAGCGGCAGCGCCAGATCGTCAGCGAGGAACTGGCCGCGATCGTCGAGAAGTTCGGCGACGACCGGCGCTCCAAGCTGGTGCCCTTCGACGGTGACATGTCCATCGAGGACCTGATCGCCGAGGAGGACATCGTCGTCACGATCTCCCGCAGCGGCTATGTGAAGCGCACGAAGACGGACGACTACCGCTCGCAGAAGCGCGGCGGCAAGGGGGTGCGCGGAACGAAGCTGAAGGAGGACGACATCGTCGACCACTTCTTCGTCTCCACGACGCACCACTGGCTGCTGTTCTTCACGAACAAGGGCCGCGTCTACCGGGCCAAGGCCTACGAGCTCCCGGATGCCGGCCGGGACGCGCGCGGCCAGCACGTCGCCAACCTGCTGGCCTTCCAGCCGGACGAGAAGATTGCCCAGATCCTGGCGATCCGCGACTACGAGGCCGTGCCGTACCTGATCCTGGCGACGAAGGGCGGTCTGGTGAAGAAGACCGCGCTCAAGGATTACGATTCGCCTCGCTCGGGCGGTGTCATCGCGATCAACCTGCGCGAGATGCCGGAGGGCGGCGACGACGAGCTGATCGGTGCCGAGCTGGTGTCGGCGGAGGACGATCTGCTGCTCATCAGCAGGAAGGCGCAGTCGATCCGGTTCACCGCGACGGACGACGCGTTGCGGCCGATGGGCCGTGCCACCTCGGGCGTCAAGGGCATGAGTTTCCGTGAGGGAGACGAACTGCTCTCGATGAATGTCGTCCGGCCCGGTACGTTCGTCTTCACCGCAACCGACGGCGGGTACGCGAAGCGGACCCCCGTCGACGAGTACCGCGTCCAGGGCCGCGGCGGCCTCGGTATCAAGGCTGCCAAGATCGTCGAGGACCGGGGCTCGCTCGTCGGTGCGCTGGTGGTCGAGGAGACCGACGAGATCCTCGCCATCACGCTCGGCGGTGGTGTGATTCGTACGCGAGTCAATGAAGTCAGGGAGACGGGCCGTGACACCATGGGCGTCCAACTGATCAATCTGGGCAAGCGGGATGCCGTCGTCGGCATCGCGCGCAATGCCGAGGCCGGTCGTGAGGCGGAAGAGGTCGATGGGGCCGATGATGCTGAGAGCGAGACGGCCGAGGTCCACGCCGAGAGCGTGGTAGAGGGCACTGTCGAGGGCACGGAGCCTTCGACCGGGGAGCACGAGGAGTAGAGCGTGAGTGGAGCCACGGGCGCCGGTTCGGCCGCTTCCGGAGCAGGAGCGAACGGTGCCCGTGGCCCTGCCACGGACTCCCAAGGGGGCACTGTGACGGACACACGAGGGCCTCAGCCCCAGTACGAGGGTTACGCGACCGGGCCGCTGCCCGGCGAGCGTGAGCCCGCACCGGGGCCGTCGGGGCCGTACCACCCGCCTCAGGCGTACCAGGCGCCCGGCGGGGGCACCCAGGGCGGCCAGCAGCGCCCCGGGCAGGGCGGGGGCACGCTGGGCGGCGCGCAGGGCGTGGGCGGGGCCCAGGCGACGCGTAAGCCGCGTACGGGGGCGCGGACCACTCCGCGTACCCGCAAGGCCCGACTGCGGGTGGCCAAGGCCGACCCGTGGTCGGTGATGAAGGTCAGCTTCCTGCTGTCGATCGCCCTGGGCATCTGCACGGTGGTGGCGGCGGCGGTCCTGTGGATGGTGATGGACGCGATGGGCGTCTTCTCCACCGTGGGCGGCACGATCAGCGAGGCCACCGGCTCGAACGAGAGCAACGGCTTCGATCTGCAGTCGTTCCTCTCGCTGCCGCGGGTGCTCATCTTCACGTCGGTCATCGCCGTGATCGACGTGGTGCTGGCCACCGCGCTGGCGACGCTGGGCGCCTTCATCTACAACCTGTCGGCGGGCTTCGTGGGCGGCGTCGAGCTCACGCTGGCCGAGGACGAGTAGCGCGCCGAGTATCGATTTTGGGACTGGCCCCGACGTGCGCTAATCTTCAGAAGTCAGCGCGAGAGCGCGGCGGGGCTATAGCTCAGTTGGTTAGAGCGCATCCCTGATAAGGATGAGGCCACAGGTTCAAATCCTGTTAGCCCCACAGAACGAAGACCCCCAGTCACCAGTGGCTGGGGGTCTTCGCGTTGGGCGGTGGGGGTGGGGGACGGGGTGTGCCGGCGCCGGGTTCGCGGCAAGCCTGTGTTGTACGGCGCCGGCACCCTTCCTCGTACGGCACACGCTTCCTTGCACGGCACTTCTGCTCGTACGGCACACGCTTCCTTGCACGGCACCTCTGCTCCTACAGCACACGCTTCTCGTACGGCACCGGCCCCGGACGCACGGAAAGGCCCCGGCGCACGGAAAAGGCCCCCGGCCGGTGTGAACCGGACAGGGGCCCCGGGGTGCGGTGGGCGCCGGGATCAGGGGGGCGGGGCCGGGGAGTCGCCTTCCGGGGCCGTGTGGTGGGGGGCGGCGGTGGTGGTGCGGGTCGCGGACGCCGGGTCGGCCGACAGGTGGCGGGTGGCCGGGGAGGAGCCGTGGGCCTCGGCCCGGATGCGCTGCTTCATCGTGGGCGGCAGGGCCCGGTCACGCGGAAGGGTCCATCGGACCGAGGGGGCGAGTGGAGTTGCCGCCGTGGCACCCGTGTGCTCCTGGGTCGTGGCGCTCGGCTGCGCGGCGTTCGTGGCGTTCGCGGCGCTCGCCGTGGCGGTGGCGAGGCCCAGCGACGCCAGCAGGGCGAAGAAGGCGGTGATGAAGGCGGTCCAGATGCTCTTGGGCTGGAAGGTGCTCATGGCCCCTCGCTTTCGGGTGGTCCGGTTGCTGACTTCTCCGATCATGTGGATCCGGGCCGCGATTTCGGGGAGCGACGCCCGCAGTGCGCCGATCTTCGGATTAACACCACTCGTATGGTGCAACCGGGGCTGACGGACCGTCCGGAACGCGTCACGGGGCTCGGCGGGGGCCTCGTCGGGGTGCCGGGGACGGGCTGCTTTTGGGTTCCAGGCAGGTCACCGATCGGTATCGGCCGGTGTGTATAGTCGGCGGCAGAAGGCCCCTATTCCAAGGAAAGACGAGGTCGCGCGGTGAAGAAGCTTCTCCTGGTCGCACTGGCTGCCATCGGCGGGCTCCTCGTGTACCGCCAGATCCAGGCGGATCGCGCCGAGCAGGATCTGTGGACGGAGGCAACCGACTCCGTGCCCGCAGGTTCGGGTGTGTGAGACGGCACAGTCTGTTACGGGCCCCGGTCGCTGAGCGGCCGGGGCTTCGTGCTGTCCGGGCCCCGGGTGTCGCCCGTGCTGACGGGTGAGGGCCGTGATGCGTTTCTCTTGAATTCACCTGAGCAAATCAGTAACTTGCTTAAGCAAAGAATCTGATGGGGTGTGCCGCGGCAGGAACGCGGACAAGAAGGGCAATCCGGCTGTGGCCGGAGACAGCAGCGGTGTGGGCGGGGCAGGATGGACCGGCAATTGCGGTCGCTGCCGGAGCGGGCGCCCTGGTGATCACGGCCGGGGGAGCCCTCTTCGTACGCAGCCGTCGCAGGGCGGCCATGCGGACGACGAGGGGGAAGCGCGTGAAGAGGCAGCGCAACAGGGGGCGGGCGACGCTGGCGGCTCTCGCCGCGATGTGCGCCGTGGCGGCGCTGCCGGGACAGGCGTACGCGGACGGCCCGCCGGCGTACGGCTTCGACCCCGGCGCGAAGAACGTGCAGGGCGCGGTGCGCAACGCCGAGGCCTCGGTCCTGCAGCCGGGGGCCGTGTACCGCAGCTCGATCGAGCCGGGCGAGCAGCTCTACTACCGGGTGAAGCTCGACAGCCTCACCGACGCCTATGTCTCGGCGGTCGCCGTGCCGAAGAGCGGCGGCTCGGTGGCGTACGGGGACGGGATCACCGTCAGCATCCGGGACCTCAACGACTCGCGGTGCAGCTCCAACCAGACCACCTTCGGCTCGGGCGAGACACCGCGGCCGATCGCCGCGTACGCGCACCGGACCGTCGGCAAGGGGTCGAGCACCACCTGCAAGGAGGCCGGGACGTACGACGTCCTCGTCGAGCGCGAGAGCAAGCCCACCTCCAGCCCCGAGGCCTGGAACCTGGAGCTGAGGTTCGTCGAGGAGCCCGCGCTGAAGAGCGGCGGGCCCACGGAGACGACCGCGCCGAAGGACTGGCCCTCGGCCACGCCCGCCCCCCTGGACGTCGAGGCGCAGAAGCGTACGGGCGGCAGCAGTTACTACGACGCCACCAGCCTGACGACCGGCGAGTGGATCGACGAGATCGCCCCGGGCCAGACCCGCTTCTACCGGGTGCCGGTGGACTGGGGGCAGCAGATCTACGCCTCCGCCGTGCTCAGCAACACCACGGCCGACTCGACGGAGTTCATCGGCAACGCCCTCACCCTCTCGCTCGACAACCCCGCCCAGGGGCACATCACGGACACCTCCCTCTCCTACTCCGGCAAGTCCGCGACCACGGCGCTGAAGCCGCTGCCGCCGGTCGCGTACCGCAACCGGTACGACTACAGCTCCCAGGTCAGCACCCTGCGTTTCGCGGGCTGGTACTACCTGTCGGTGACGCTCAGCCCGAAGGTCGCCGAGAGCTACGGCAAGGACCCGATCGCGCTGACGATGTCGGTCCAGGTGAAGAACGAGGCCGGTGCGTCGCCGTACGACGGTGACCCCGGGATCTTCGCGGTGACCGAGAAGGACAAGGAGCTGGCCCAGAGCGGCGACAGCGCTCCGAAGGCCGCGAAGAGCGCGACGATGCAGGTCGTCGCGGCGGGAGCGCTCGGGACGGGCGCCGTGCTGGTGCTCGGCCTCGGCGCCTGGACGCTGCTGGCCCGCCGCCGCGCGGCCGCCGCCGGCGGACCCGGCCAGGTCCACGAGCAGCAACCGCCGTTCGGGGGGCCGCCGCAGCAGGGCTGGTGACGGCCGCCCTTACATCTGGGTGAGCGCCCAGATGCCGACCGCGAAGCAGATCAGCGCCACCACCAGTACCGGGACCGCCACCTTCGGGGGCGGACCCGGCCGCGTCTGCCGTACGGGAACGGGGGCGGCGGCAGGGGAGGCCGCGGGGGCGTGGGCGGCGAAGGAGTGGTGTTGTGGCTGGTGGTGCTGCTGGGCCGTGTAGGGGCGGGTGGCCGAGGCGTCGTACGGTACGCCGGAGGTCGGCGCCTGGGAGGGGTCCGGGGCTCCGACGGCGTACGGCGATGGCGACGGGGCGGCGGGCTGGGCGGGCAGCGGGGCCGGGGGCGGGGGTGGCGTGGCGATGGGCGCGGACGCTGACGTGGGCTGGTGGAACTGGGGCTGCTGCGGCTGCTGTTGAGGCTGCTGTTGTGGCGGGGGCGCCAGGTGGAAGCTGCCGGTCTCCGACATGGAGACGGGCGGGGGCGGCGATACGGGCGGCTGCGGTGCCCCGGATGGCTGAGGCGCCTTCACGGGGCCGTCGGGGCCGAACCCCGCGGGCAGTGGCCCGATCTGGTCGAACACCTCCACCGGCTCGTCGTCCGGACCGGGTTCGGGCAGCATCTCGACCGCCGCGGCCAGGGCCTTGCGCGCACCCGTCGCCGTACGGAACCGGGCCTGCGGGTCCGGCTGGAGCAGCCCGGCGAGCACCTGCCAGAGCGGCTCGGGGATGCCGTCGGGGGCGCCCGGGGTGCCGTGGGCGGCGAAGTGCTCGACCAGCGCCTGGGAGTCGGGCTTCTTGCCCTGGAGGAGGTAGAGGGCGACCAGGCCGACCGCGAAGAGGTCCGCGGGGAAGTCGGGCTCGGCGCCCATCATCTGCTCGGGGGCGAAGTAACCGGGCGTGCCGACCACGTAGTTGGTCTCGGTCAGCCGGGGCTCGCCCTTGCGCATCGAGATGCCGAAGTCGGAGAGGCGCAGATGGGGGCGGCCCGTTCCGGTCGCCTCCATCAGGATGTTGGCCGGCTTGATGTCCCGGTGGACCACCCCTTCGGCGTGCACCGTGGAGAGGCCGGAGAGCAGCTGGTCCAGGAGCAGGCAGACGAAGCGCGGGGGCAACGGGCCGTAGTCGCCTATGACATGGGCGAGCGAGCCGCCGCTCACCAGGTCCATGGTGAACAGGACTTTGTCGTCGTCGGCGGCCCAGCTGGCCGGGGCGAGGACATGCGGGTGCTCGATGCGCAGAGCCTGCTCGCGGACGAAGCGCAGCAGCGTGTGCGCGTCGCTCTGCTGCAGGACCTTGGCCGCGACGTACCTGCGGCGCCGTTGGTCCCAGGCTCGCCAGACGGCGCCGACCCCACCACGTCCGATCGGATCGATCAGCTCGTACCGACCAGCGAAGACCTCACCCATTGCGCTGTGCCCGCTCCCAGTTCCTGTTGTCGCCGCGGCTCTGCGGGGACCAGGGACCCCGGCTGTGCGAGGCCCTGGCTCCGTCGTCGTACGTCCGTACGGTCCTGCCGTCGTGGTCTCGAGCCGCTAGCTCTGGTGTCCCTCGTAGTGCGCGACCGCGTCCGCGGTGCGGCCGGCTCCGTACACCCGGAGGAACTCTGCCAGTTCCGGGTGGGTCGGGGCGAGGGCGTCGGCGGCATCGATGATGTCGCCGGCCGCCGATACCGACCTCAGCAGGGACTGGATCTCGCGCACCACGCGGCGGACGGTGGGGGCGCCGCCGGTCGACGCGGTCTGGCCGGTGCCGGTCAGGACGGACCCGCCCTGCGATTTCTTGATCTCTTCCATCCGGTCGGTGGCCTCGCCCGCGCTGACGCTGCCGTCCGCGACCTGGCTCGACAGCTCCTGAAGTGCCTGGACGCGCTGGACGACCGCCGGGTTCCCGATCTTGGCCCGCTGGCCGCTCATCAGCTGGGAGAGCATCGGGGCGGACAGCCCGAGAACCGCGGCAAGCCGTGCCTGGTTCAGGCCGAGATCGTCGATCAGCCGACGGAAGAGTGCCCCCAGCGGCTCCCCGTACCAACTGCGCTGAAGCTCTCTGGCTCTTGCCGTCGCCTCTTGCTGCGCTGCGTCCATTGCGTCTCCCCTTCGCTGCGGCTTCGCTGCTGCGAACCTCGTCGAGCATCTTACGGAGCGTGGTCGTCCACCGGGAGTCCCTATCCTTTTGCAAGATGGGGTGGAGCACCCGGTACTCTTGTCCCGGATGGTTGCCGTGGCACGGACGTGTTTCGGCGTTGTCCTTGTTTGCCGTGTTTCGGGGCCTTAGCTCAGTTGGTAGAGCGCTGCCTTTGCAAGGCAGATGTCAGGAGTTCGAATCTCCTAGGCTCCACATCGATGAACACCCCCTGACCGACGGAAACGTCGGCCAGGGGGTGTTCTGCGTCGCTCCGGCCGTCGCGGTGACGTCGCTGAGCAGAAGCAAAGCGGCCGGGACTGTGCTCGTCTGCCGGGCGGTGTCCTCCACCGCATGCCGTCTGACCAGCGGTGTCATCCGGAGGGCGTCGGAGGCCGCACGTCGTCGAGGTTGATGCACTTCGTGTACGTCTTCACGGGCTCGACCAGGGCGGACAGGTCGACCAGGACGTCGTCCACGGCGGCCACGTCGTCGGAGACCACGACCTCCACGGCCGGGTCGCGGCCGTAGGTGACGACCACCTTCCCGCCGTCCTTCGACCGGTCCTCGCGGAAGACCCAGTCCACGCCGTCGACGGTCGCGCACGGGTCGAGGGTCGGTACGGGCAGCTCGACGCCGCAGCGCAGCACGATCGCGTTCTCGCCCCAGACCGCGACGCCCGGGCGGTCGGTGAAGGCCAGGTCCTGGCCGCCGAGGCGGTCCGGGTAGCGGTCGGCGAGCTGCTTGCAGGCGGCGTCCCCGGCGTGCGGTGCGGCGGTGACGCCTTCGCCCGGCGAGTCCGCGCCGCACGACACCAGGACACCGGCGGCCAGTACGGAGGCCGCCGCGGCGAGTACGGCCCTCCGCGGCCGGGGGATGCGCACCACAGGAAGGACCTTTCGTGAGGGCGGGGACGACCGGCGGAAGCTACGCCCGCACCGGCCCCTCGCGGCTCAGTGTGTCACCCGGCCCTCGGCAGGCTGTGGGCGAGGGGCGGTGACCGCCCGGTGTGCTCGGGGGCCTCGCCGGAGGCACGACGAGAACGCCGGTCCCCCGCGGGGCCGGTGAAGGCCTGCGGGGGACCGGCGTTCTCTTCTTTTACGTGCCGTTACGGCGGCGGCGCCCTCAGGGGCGGTCGTCGAGGCCCGGGGTGTCCCCGTTCGCCTCGGCCTCGGCCTGCTTGGCCTTGACCTCCGGGTCGAGCACGGCCTGGCCGCTGCCGTCGACCGAGCTCAGCGGCGAACGGTCGTCGCCCACCTCGGTGGCGACGGGCGGCTCGACCAGCCAGTCCGGGTTGGCCTGCTTGTCCCACCAGCGCCAGGCGGCATAGGCGCCGCCGGCGACGATGCCCAGCACCAGGAGCCCCTTGGTCGCCCGGCCGGCCCTGGCCCGCCGCTCGTGCTTGCGGGCCAGCTTCTGGATCTCCTTGGCCGTGACGTTGCTCCGCAGTGCGGCCAGCGCGGCGGCGCTGCGGGCGGTCGCCTGCTCGGCGACCGGCAGGGCCACCGCCCTGGCGTGCTCCACGCGCGGCGCGGTGTAGTCGGCGGCGGTCCGGGCGGCCTTCCGGGTCGAGTGCGCCGCACGCTGCGCGGCCTCGTCGACCTTCGGCGGCACATGTGTCAGGGCCTGTTCGAGACGCGGTGCGAGATGGGACTCGTACTGGACGCGGGCCTGCTTGGCGGCCTTGGTCACCTTGGGCGCGAGCTGGACACGGGCCTCGTGCGCGTAATGTGCAGCCTGCTTCTTGGCCGTGTCGGCGTACGGCGCCACCACTTCCGCGGCGTGCTGCGCGCTGTCCCTGGCCGAGTCGGTTGCGGCGCGCACGCTGTCGATGCGGGTCACGGGATCCTCCTCCTTGGTGGCGGGTAGGTACTCCGCCTTTCCGCCCCATGCGAAATCATGCCTGTTGCGGCCATGACCGGCACTCAGAACGGGCATCCGGGTCATGATCGCTATTTCCGTCAAAACGGTTCAAGTCGGTAAAACAGTGCAAGTGAAGTGTGCCGACGACAATGCCATGGTTCAGCGGTTAACGCGCCGTTCTGCCAGGCATCCGGCCGTACATTTCCCGGTACGTGGGAGGATCGGCGGACGTCAGCGAAGGATTACGGAAGGCAGATCGTGGCCGAGGAGCTTTACGCCACCTTGAAGACCAGCCAGGGCGACATCGCGATCCGGCTTCTGCCGAACCACGCGCCCAAGACGGTCCGGAACTTCGTCGAGCTGGCCACCGGAGAGCGCGAGTGGACCAACCCCGAGACCGGCGCGAAGTCCACGGACCGGCTCTACGACGGCACCGTCTTCCACCGGGTGATCAGCGGGTTCATGATCCAGGGCGGCGACCCGCTGGGCAACGGCACGGGCGGCCCGGGCTACAAGTTCCCCGACGAGTTCCACCCGGAGCTGGCCTTCACCAAGCCGTACCTGCTGGCCATGGCCAACGCGGGCCCGGGGACCAACGGCTCGCAGTTCTTCCTGACCGTCTCGCCGACCGCCTGGCTGACCGGCAAGCACACCATCTTCGGCGAGGTCGCCGACGAGGCGGGCCGCAAGGTCGTCGACGCCATCGCGGCCACTCCGACCAACCCCCGTACCGACCGCCCCGTGCAGGACGTGGTCATCGAGTCGGTCGTCGTCGAGACCCGCTGACGTCCCGCTCCGACGGGAACCAACCGCCCCGCCCGTCCGTACTGTTACATAGCGGACCAGCGGGGCGGCCGTGCGTGCGGTGCCCCGGGGTGAGACCGAGAGGCAGGCCAGGACCGATGGACCAGCAGCCGCCGGCGGGCCGGGGCGTACCGGAGGGCGGGGAGGCCGTGCCGACGTGCTACCGGCACCCCGACCGGGAGACCGGGATCAGCTGCACGCGCTGCGAGCGGCCGATCTGCACCGAGTGCATGGTCAGCGCCTCCGTCGGCTTCCAGTGCCCCGACTGCGTACGCCAGGGCTCGGGCACCGGCCACCACCCGGCCGCGAGCATGCCCCGCACGCTGGCCGGCGGCACCGTGGCCGCCGACCCGCGGCTGGTCACCAAGATCCTGCTCGGCATCAACCTCGCGGTCTTCGTTCTGGTCGCGGCCGCTCCGGAGTCCCTGCTCAACGATCTGGTGCTGCTCGGCCGGGCCTGGGACCCGACGCCGCCGCCGGGCTCGATCGAGGGCATCGCCGAGGGCCAGTGGTATCGCCTGGTGACCTCGATGTTCCTCCACCAGGAGGTGTGGCACATCGGGTTCAACATGCTGGGGCTGTGGTGGCTCGGCGGACCGCTGGAGGCCGCGCTCGGCCGTGTCCGCTATCTCGCGCTCTATCTGCTCTCCGGCCTCGCGGGCAGCGCCCTGACCTATCTGATCGCCGCGCCGAACCAGCCGTCGCTCGGCGCCTCCGGTGCGATCTTCGGCCTGCTGGGCGCCACCGCGGTGCTGATGCGCCGGATGAACTACGACATGCGCCCGGTGCTGATCCTGCTGGCGCTGAACCTGGTCTTCACCTTCACCATGGGCGGGATCGCCTGGGAGGCGCATGTCGGCGGTCTCGTCGCGGGCGTCCTGATCGCGACAGGGCTGGTGCACGCGCCGCGCGAGCACCGTACGGCTGTGCAGGCCGGGAGCTGTGCGCTGGTGCTGCTGGCGTCGGTGGCGATCATCGTTGCCCGCACGATGTCCCTGAGCTGAGCGGTCTCAGGGGCCCTCTGCCCCCAGGGCAGACCTCAGTTGTCCACAGTGAGGCCGGGATCTTGTGCATGGCAAGGGGAACATCTGTGCCCACCATCGCTGAGCTGGGTTTTTCCTGCGGAAAACGAGGTGCAGCCCCCCTCGGAGAGGGAGGCTGCAGTCACACCGGCGTCAACTTGGGTGCAGGTTATCCACAGATCGTCTGACCTTTTCCCCTGGCTGTGGATAACTCTGTGGGTAACTCAGGGCAAGGCTTGCGTGAGGGCGCGCTACTTCCACTGCGTGGAGACGGCGAAGCCACCGGCGATGAAGCCGAAGCCCACGACGATGTTCCAGTTGCCCAGGGCGTCGATCGGCAGATCGCCTTCGGTCACGTAGAACACCACGATCCAGGCCAGCCCGATGAGGAACAGGGCCAGCATCACCGGAGCGACCCAACTGCGGTTGGTCAGCTTTATAGCGGTTGCCTGCTTCGCCGCGGGCGGCGTGAAGTCGGCCTTCTTGCGGATACGTGACTTCGGCACGAGGGACTCTCCTGTCGATGCGCTGCGTGACCGCGCAGGGATCTGTGGCGGGCGCCGGGGCGGGGATGCCAGGGGGCATGCTGCCTCCCCCGGGCGTCCGTTAGCGTAGTGCTTCCATGGCGCCCGATGAGATAAGGGTACGTTGAGCAATTCTGCCGACTCTCCCGAAGGCCCGGTCCGGCACACCTCCGTGTGGGCGGCCCGGGGGCTCACCGCTGCCGTTTTCGCCCTGGCCGGACTGATCTTCGTCACCAGCGCCAACACGGCCAAGGGCACCAATCTGCGCAGCGACTCCTCCTTGCTCAAGCTCTCCGACCTGATCAAGGAACGCAGCGAGAACAACGCCGAGCTGAACGACTCGGTCGCCTCCGCGCGGGCGGACATCGACGCGCTTGCCCAGCGCGACGACGGCTCCACCGAGGCCGAGGACGCCAAGCTGAAGGCCCTGGAGAAGGCGGCCGGTACCACGAAGATCACCGGCGACGCCGTCAGCGTCACCCTCAACGACGCGCCCCCCGATGCCACCGCCAACCCCGGCTACCCCGAGCCGCAGCCCAACGACCTGGTCATCCACCAGCAGGACCTCCAGGCCGTGGTGAACGCCCTCTGGCAGGGCGGGGCGCGCGGGATCCAGGTGATGGACCAGCGGCTGATCTCCACCAGCGCGGTCCGCTGCGTCGGCAACACCCTGATCCTCCAGGGCCGCGTCTACTCCCCGCCGTACAAGGTCACCGCCGTGGGCGACCCCGGCAGGCTCAAGCAGGCGCTCGACAACTCCACGGCGATCCAGAACTACCAGCTGTACGTGAAGGCGTACGGGCTGGGCTGGAAAGTCGACGAGGACGACGCGGTGACTCTTCCCGGCTACTCGGGCACAGTGGACCTCCACCACGCGAAGCCTGTGGAGTGAACCCGAGCTGATCCCCCGGGGAGGCCGTCCGGTGTCGTCACGACTGTCGGCGCGATCGTTACGGCTCGTCGTCAGAACCTTCAGTGAACTGTGCATCACCGTGGGCGCCTTGATCGTCCTGTTCGTCGCCTACGTCCTGCTGTGGACGGGGGTCAAGGCCGCCGACGCGGCCGAGGGCGAGATCGAGACGCTCCACAGCCGCTGGGCCCAGGAGCCCGCGGCCCTTTCCCCCGGCCCCTCCTCAGCGCCGTCCCCGGCCCCGTACCGCGACGGAAAGCCCTTCGCGACGCTGCACATCCCCCGCTTCGGCGCCGACTGGGAGTGGCCCGTCCTGGAGAACACCGAGGCCAGGACCTTGCAGAAGGGGCTCGGCCACTACAGCGGCACCGCCCGTCCGGGAGAGACGGGCAACTTCGCGGTCGCCGGGCACCGCCGGACCTACGGAGACCCCTTCAAGGACTTCCCCCGACTGCGCCCCGGGGACGCGGTGATCGTCAACGACGGCACGACCTGGTTCACGTACCGCATCGCCAAGGAGCCCTACCGGACCGTGCCCACCGACACCGCCGTCGTCGACCCCGTCCCCCGCCGCTCCGGCTTCGAGGGGCCCGGCCGCTATCTGACGCTCACCACGTGCGAGCCCGAGTGGGGCAGCAGCCACCGGCTGATCGCCTGGGCCCACCTGGACGCGACGCGGCCGGTGAGCGAGGGGAAGCCGCCGGACCTTACCGGCTGACCCGGGCCCGGCCGGGGTTTTCCACAGGCTGCCCCACGCTCCGGCCGCGGCACTCTAGTCTGGTGCGGGTACCGAATGAAGGGGTCAGCATGTACGGCTGGATCTGGCGGCATCTGCCGGGCAACGCATGGGTGCGCGGCGTCATCGCGCTCGTGCTGGTTCTGGCGGTCGTCTACGCGCTGTTCCAGTACGTCTTCCCCTGGGCGGAGCCGCTGCTCCCGTTCGGTGAAGTGACCGTCGACGGCGCGAGCGCCGGTGGGGCAGGAGCCGGGCAGTGAGCGCACGCATCCTCGTCGTGGACAACTACGACAGCTTCGTCTTCAACCTCGTCCAGTACCTCTACCAGCTCGGCGCCGAGTGCGAGGTGCTGCGCAACGACGAGGTGACCACCGCCCACGCCCAGGACGGCTTCGACGGCGTCCTGCTCTCGCCGGGCCCCGGTACGCCCGAGCAGGCCGGGGTCTGCGTGGAGATGGTGCGCCACTGCGCGGACACCGGCGTTCCGGTCTTCGGCGTCTGCCTGGGGATGCAGTCGATGGCCGTCGCGTACGGCGGTGTCGTCGACCGGGCCCCCGAGTTGCTGCACGGCAAGACCTCGCCCGTGGACCACGAGGGCAAGGGCGTCTTCGCCGGGCTGCCCTCCCCCTTCACCGCGACCCGCTACCACTCGCTCGCCGCCGAACCGGCCGCGCTGCCCCCGGAGCTGGAGGTCACGGCCCGCACGGCGGACGGCATCATCATGGGGCTGCGCCACCGGGACCGGGCCGTGGAGGGCGTGCAGTTCCACCCCGAGTCGGTCCTCACCGAGTACGGACACCTGATGCTCGCCAACTGGCTGGAGCAGTGCGGCGACCAGGGGGCCGTCGCGCGGTCGGCGGGGCTCGCGCCGGTGGTGGGCAAGGCCGCGGCGTGACCACCCGCCCCGAGGACGACACCGGACTTCAGGGCCCGTACGCGCAGGGGACGTACGGGGCCGACGGGGCGTTCGTCGCGGCGGTGGACGGGCTCGCGGACCCGCTCAACGACCCGCTGCCGGGCTCGCTCCAGGACCCCTCGCCGCCCGACCCGCTCAACGACTCGCTCAGCCACCCGCACAACGGTCCGCTTCCCGGGCAGCACGCCTCCCCGTGGTTCCGGAGCGGGACCGTCCAGGGGGACGCGGGCGGCGGACGGCAGGGCGCGGCGCCGGTGGGGGCGGCTGTGCCGCCGACGCCACCTGCGTACGGGGGGCCTCAGCAGCCGCAGGGCGGCCCGAGCGAGTGGTACGACCCCGAGGGGTACCGGCGGGACTGGTACGGCTCCCAGCAGGCCCCTGTACCCCCTGCCTCGCCTTCCCCGGTGTCCTCTCCCGCACCTTCCCCTGTGGTGGCTCCGGCCGACGAGACCCTGGGGCTGCGGACCGCGGACACCCGCCGAATAGTGGCGGAGCCGTACGAACGGCCCGAGCCTGCCGATGAGGCCCAGCCGTCCGACCCGGCTGAACGGTCCGAGCCGGCCGATCCGGCCGAGCCGGTCACCGGAGGACGGGCCGAGCGGCGCCGGGCGGCCAAGGGGCGCGGTGGCCGCCGCCCCGCCCCGCCGGCCGGGCATGCCACCGCGCCCTCCGCCCCCATGTCCCGGATGGAGGCGCGGCGCGCGGCGAAGGCGGCCAAGGACAGCCCGGCCGTGGTCGCCAGCCGGGCCGTCGGCGAGATCTTCATCTCGCTGGGCGTCCTGATGCTGCTGTTCGTGACCTACCAGCTCTGGTGGACCAACGTCCGGGCCGAGCAGATCGCCGGCAACGAGAAGAACAAGATCGAGCAGGAGTGGGCCAAGGGGGCGGGCAAGCCCGGGGCGTTCGCGCCGGGCCAGGGCTTCGCCATCATGCACATCCCCAAGCTGGACGTCGTCGTTCCGATCGCCGAGGGCATCAGCAACGAGAAGGTCCTCGACCGGGGCATGCTCGGCCACTACGGCGAGGGCAAGCTGAAGACGGCGATGCCCGAGGACAAGCAGGGCAACTTCGCCGTGGCCGGCCACCGCAACACCCACGGGGAACCGTTCCGCTACGTCAACAAGCTCACCCCCGGCGACCCGATCGTGGTCGAGACGAGGGACGCGTACTACACGTACGAGATGACCAGCCTCCTGCCGTCGACCGTCCCGTCCAACATCTCGGTGATCGAACCGATCCCGGTCGGATCAGGGTTCACCAAGCCCGGCCGGTACATCACGCTGACCACCTGCACCCCGGAGTTCACGAGTACCTACCGGCTGATCGTCTGGGGCAAGATGGTCGACGAACGGCCGCGCAGCGAGGGGAAGCCCAAGGCGCTCGTGGGCTGAACATCATCACGACAGGGGCGGTGCGGTGACAGCGAGGACCGAGCACGACGAGCGGACCGACGCGTCCGCGCCCCCCGCGCCCCGGCCGAGCAGGCACCCCATCGCCACGGCCGTCAGTGTCTTCGGGGAGCTCCTGATCACTGCGGGCCTGGTGCTCGCGCTCTTCGTCGCGTACTCGCTGTGGTGGACCAACGTGCTCGCCGACCGTGAGGCCGACCGGCAGGGCGACACGGTCCGCAGCAAGTGGGCGGACGGGCCGGGCGCCCTGGACACCAAGGACGGCATCGGCTTCCTGCACGTCCCCGCCATGAAGAACGGCGAGGTGCTGGTCAAGAAGGGCACCGACCCCAAGACCCTGAACAACGGCATCGCGGGCTACTACACGGACCCGATCCCCTCCGCCCTCCCCTGGGACGACGAGGGCAACTTCACGCTGGCCGCGCACCGGGACGGCCACGGCGCGAAGTTCCACAACATCGACAAGCTGAAGAACGGTGACGCGCTCGTCTTCGAGACCAAGGACACCTGGTACGTGTACAAGGTCTACAAGTCGCTCCCCGAGACCACGAAGTTCAACGTCGACGTGATCCAGCCGGTCCCGGAGGAGTCGGGCGTCAAGAAGCCCGGCCGCTACATCACCCTGACGACGTGCACCCCGGTCTACACCTCGAAGTACCGGTACATCGTCTGGGGCGAGCTGGAGCGTACGGAGAAGGTCGACAAGGACCGTACGAAGCCGGTGGAGCTGCTTTAGCCGTCCCCTTCGCACGCGCGGGTCATGAGGAAGGGCCCCGGTCACCACGGATGGTGACCGGGGCCCTTCCTCATGCAGGGGACTGCGGGCGGGTGGGCTACCTGCCCGACGGGCCTCCGAAGATGCCGCCGCCGCCCTGGTCCCCGCCGCCGCCCGGGGTGGCGAAGATGTTGACCGCCGAGTTCTTGTCCACGGTCTCACCGACCCCCGGCTGCACGACGGCCACGACGGCGTTGTCCTCCTGCGACCCCTGGACGTTGCCGACCTGCAGGCCCGCCTCCTGGAGCTTCGCCTTGGCCTCGCCGAGCGTCAGGCCCTGGATCTGTGGGACCTGGGTCTTCTCCGGCTCCGGCGGCTCCGTCGGCTCCACCGGACCCTTGGAGACCTTGAGGACGATCTGCGCGTCCTTGGCGTGCTTGCCGGGCTGCGGGGTCTGCTCGATGACCGTGTCCTTCGGCTCCTCGGAGTCGACGTCGGTCCGCGAGATGTTGGTGAAGCCGATGCCCCGCAGCTGCTGTTCCGCCGCCGCGAAGGTGCGGGTGCGCATGTCGGGCAGGTCCAGGGTCTCCTTCTTGGCGACCGTGATGGTCACCTCGGAGCCGTCCTCCGCCTGACTGCCGCCGTCGGGCTTCTGCTTGATCACCGTTCCCTCGGCCTTCTCGGACTCGACCGCGGTCACGTTGACCGTGAAGCCCTTGTCCTCCAGGGCCTTGCGGGCGCCGTCCTCGGACTTCTCCAGGACGTCGGGCACCTCGATCTTCGGCGCACCGGAGGAGACCATGACCTCGACGGTCCCGTTCTCGTCCATCTCGCCGTTCTCGGGGGTCTGCGAGCAGATGTCGCCCTTCTCCTGCTGTTCGCACGGCTCCTCGCCGGCGACCTTGAGGACGACCCCGGCTCTCTCGACGAGCTGTTCCGCCTCCTTGACGGTGGAGCCGACCAGGTTCGGCACGGGGACCTGGTTGTCGTTGCCGCTGTCGCTGAAGACGGCCCGGCCGATGAGGATCGCGCCGATGAGCACCAGGATGCCCGCGACGACCAGCAGGATCGTCGAGGTGTTGCTCTTCTTCTGCGGCTGGCGCCGACGGCTCGCGCGGTCGTCGTAGCCGTAGCCGCCGTCGTCCGGGTTGACCGGCGGCAGCATCGACGTCGGGGCGTTGTTCGGGTCGGTCGGGCGCAGGGCGGTGGTGGGCTGGTCGGCGTTGTAGCCGTCGTAGCCCCCGTACCCCGCGGCGCCCATCGCCGCGGCTGCCGCGACCGGTCGGCCGTCGAGGCAGGCCTCGATGTCGGCCCGCATCTCGTCGGCGGACTGGTAGCGGTAGTCGGGGTCCTTGGTGAGCGCCTTCAGCACGATCGCGTCCATCTCGGGCGTGATCTCGGGGTCGAAGTTGCTCGGCGGCTGCGGCTCCTCGCGCACGTGCTGGTAGGCCACGGCGACGGGCGAGTCCCCGACGAACGGGGGCCGGACCGCGAGGAGCTCGTAGAGGAGGCAGCCGGTGGAGTACAGGTCGGAGCGCGCGTCGACCTGCTCGCCCTTGGCCTGCTCCGGGGAGAGGTACTGGGCGGTGCCGATGACCGCGGCGGTCTGCGTCATGGTCATGCCGGAGTCGCCCATGGCCCGGGCGATGCCGAAGTCCATGACCTTGACCTGGCCGGTGCGCGTCAGCATGACGTTGGCCGGCTTGATGTCGCGGTGGACGATCTGGGCGCGGTGCGAGTACTCCAGCGCCTGCAGGATGCCGACCGTCATCTCCAGCGTGCGCTCGGGCAGCAGCCGCCGGCCGGAGTGCAGGAGCTCCCGCAGGGTCGACCCGTCGACGTACTCCATCACGATGTACGGGATGGAGACCCCGTCGACGTAGTCCTCGCCGGTGTCGTAGACGGCGACGATCGCGGGGTGGTTGAGCGAGGCGGCCGACTGGGCCTCACGGCGGAACCGGGCCTGGAAGGACGGATCGCGGGCCAGGTCGGCCCGGAGCGTCTTCACAGCTACGGTGCGGCCGAGCCGGGTGTCGTGGGCGAGGTAGACCTCGGCCATGCCACCACGGCCGAGCACCGAGCCCAGCTCGTACCGGCCGCCGAGGCGACGCGGCTCTTCCATAACTGTTCCAGCCCTCTCCGTCAGTCCTGACCGCACCCGTGTGTGTGGTCCGGCGGTGCGCTGTTCGCGCATACGCTACCGGGCACGGGTGGAGTGATCAGCCCGCACCCGTCAGCCGATATCCGACCGGTATCCGATGTCCGGAATGGGCGGGCGGAAGCCGTGACGGGTCTCACTGCTTGCCGTCGACGACCGCCTTCATCACGTCACGCGCGATCGGGGCGGCCAGCCCGCCACCGGAGATGTCGTCCCGGTTGGCGTTGCCGTCCTCGACCACGACGGCGACGGCGACCGGGGAGCCGTTGTCGGTCTTCGCGTACGAGATGAACCAGGCGTACGGCTTCTCGCTGTTGTTCAGACCGTGCTGGGCGGTACCGGTCTTGCCGCCCACTGTGACGCCGGGGATCTGCGCGTTGGTTCCCGTGCCCTTCTCGACGACGGTCTCCATCATCTGCTGGACCTTCTGGGCGTTCTCGCCGGACAGCGCCCGGCTCAGCTCTTCGGGTTCGGCGGTGTAGATGTCGTCCAGGTTGGGCGCCTGGCGCTTGGCGACCATGTACGGCTGCATCAGCTTGCCGTCGTTGGCGATGGCGGAGGCCACCATGGCCATCTGGAGCGGGGTGGTCCGGTTGGACGCCTGGCCGATGCCGGCCATCGCGTTCTGCGGCTTGTTGTCCTCGGGGTAGATGCTCGCGTCGGCGCGGACGGGCGTGAAGACTTCCTTGTTGAAGCCGAACTTGTCCGCCTGCTCGATCATCTTCTTGTTGCCGAGGTCGTCGCTCATCTTCCCGAAGACGGAGTTGCACGACACCCGCAGGGCTTCACGCAGCGAGGCGTCCTTGCAGGGGATGTTGCCCTCGTTCTGGAGCGGGATCTGCGTCTGCGGCAGCGTCCAGGGCAGCGGGGAGTCCGTCTTGGCGTCGATGTCGTCGTAGAGCCCGTTCTCCAGGGCGGCGGCGGCGGTGACGACCTTGAAGGTGGAGCCCGGGGGGTAGGTCTCGCGCAATGCCCGGTTGAGCATCGGCTTGTCCTTGTCCTTCAGGAGCTTCTGCCGGGCGTCGGAGTCCTCGAGCGAGTTCCCGGCGAAGACCGAGGGGTCGTACGACGGGGTGCTCGCGAGAGCCAGAATCGCACCGGTCTGCGGGTCAAGGGCGACGACGGCGCCCTTCTTCTCGCCGAGTCCCTTGAAGGCCGCCTTCTGCGCCGCGCCGTTGAGGGTGGTGACGACGTTGCCGCCCTGCTTCTTCTTCCCGGTGAACATCGACAGCGTCCGGTCGAAGAACAGCTGGTCGCTGTTGCCGGTGAGGATGCCGTCCTCGAGGTTCTCCAGCTGCGAGGAGTCGAAGGCCTGGGAGGAGTAGCCGGTCACGGGGGCCCAGAGGGGGCCGTCCTTCCAGACCCGCTTGTACTTGAAGTCCCCGTCCTCGGTCTCGGCAGAGCCGGTGATGGCCTTGCCGTCCACGATGATGTCGCCGCGCTCGTGGGCGTAGCGCTCGATCTGGACGCGGCGGTTGTACTTGTGGCTGTTCAGCTCGTCCGCACGGACGTACTGGAGCCAGTTGTCCCGGATCAGGAGGGCCAGGACGAGGATTCCGCAGAAGATCGCGATCCGGCGCAGTGGCTTGTTCACGGTCGGACCACCTGCGTCATCTCTGCGTCGGTCGAGGGTGCGGGCGCCGGGGCGGGACGGCGTGCGGTGTCGCTGATCCGGATCAGGATGGCGATCAGGGCCCAGTTGGCCAGTACGGAGGAACCGCCCGCCGCCAGGAACGGCATCGTCATACCGGTGAGCGGGATGAGACCCATCACACCGCCGGCGACGACGAACACCTGGATCGCGAACGATCCCGAGAGGCCGATCGCGAGAAGCTTGCCGAAGGGGTCGCGGGCGGCCAGCGCGGTGCGCACCCCGCGCTCCACGATCAGGCCGTAGATGAGGAGCACACCCATCATCCCGGCGAGCCCCAGCTCCTCGCCGACGGTGGCGAGGATGAAGTCGGAGTTGGCGGCGAAGCCGATCAGGTCTGAGTGGCCCTGTCCGAGACCGGTCCCGAGGGTGCCTCCGGAGCCGAAGGCCATCAGGGACTTGGCCATCTGCTCGCTCGCCGCCTGCTCACCCCAGCCCGCGAACGGGTCGAGCCATGCGGTGACGCGCTGCTGGACGTGCGGTTCGAACGAGGCGACACCGACAGCACCGATCCCGGACATCAGCAGGCCGAAGACGATCCAGCTGGTGCGCTCGGTGGCGACGTACAGCATCACGACGAACATGCCGAAGAAGAGCAGCGAGGAACCGAGGTCGGTCTCGAAGACCAGGATCAGGATCGAGAACGCCCAGACCATCAGGATCGGGCCCAGATCGCGGCCGCGAGGCAGGTACAGGCCCATGAACCGGCGGCTGGCCAGCGCCAGCGCGTCCCGCTTGACCATCAGGTAGCCCGCGAAGAACACCGCAATGATGATCTTGGCGAACTCGCCGGGCTGGAGCGTGCCGACGCCGGGGATCTTGATCCAGATCTTGGCGCCGTTCACCGCGGGGAAGAACATCGGCAGGATCAGCAGGAACAGCGCCACGAGCATGGAGATGTACGTGTAGCGCTGGAGGATGCGGTGGTCCTTCAGGATGACCAGAACCGCGACGAGCATGCCCACGCCGATGGCCGAGAACAGCAACTGCTTCGAGGCAGCGGGGGCGAAAGTCTTCAGAGCCTGGAACCGTTCGGACTGGTCCAGGCGCCAGATGATCGCCAGGCCGAGGCCGTTCAGGAGCACGGCCAGGGGCAGCAGCAGCGGGTCGGCGTACTTGGCGAACCTCCGCACCGCGAGGTGGGCGACGCCGCCGAGCAGGGCGAGCCCCGCTCCGTAACCGAGCATGCCCGAGGGCAGCTCGCCGTTGAGGGCGAGGCCCACGTTGGCGTAGGCGAACACCGAGATGGCGACGGCGAAGATGACGAGCGCCAGCTCGGTGTTGCGGCGGCTCGGTGCGTCGATCGCGCCGATGGTGGTCGTGTTGGTGACAACGCTCATGGTGCTGAAGGCCCCCTACGGCTTACTGCTTACCGCACTGCGGGACCAGCTTCTTCTCTTCCTCCGAGAGGCTGGGGCCGGGAGTGGGAGTCGCGGTGTTCGGCTTGGTCCCCGTGGTGGGGGGAGTGGCGGAGTTCTCGGCCTCGGCCTCGGCCGCGCGGCGCTGCGCGTCCTTCTTGCAGGCGGACGCCTGGGTGGCGAGCTCGTCGACCTTCTTGCGGGCGTCGGTGATGCTGCCCTCGGCGATCGTCGCCTCGACCTGCTTGCGCTGGTACGGCGGCAGGTACTTGAGCTCGATCTCGGGGTGGTTCTTCTCGACCTCGGAGAGCGAGATCCAGGCGAGGTCCTGGCTGATGCCGCGGAACAGCGCCACGTTCTCGTTCTGCGCGCCGACGTAGAACTGGGTCTGCGTCCAGCGGTAGCCGCCGTAGAGGCCGCCCCCGATCACGCCGAGGATCAGCACGGTGAAGACGGACCGCTTGAGCCACTTGCGGCCGCCGCGCGGCTTGGCCAGGTCGTCGTCCGTGTAGGAGTCGTACGAGCCGTCCGGCAGGGAGCCGTAGCCGGAGTCACCGCTGCCGGGCGGGCCGAAGCCGCCCGAGGGGGGCGGGACGGGACGTCCGAGACCGGCCGCGCGGCCGGCCGGGGTCTGCATGGCCCCGCCGTCGTTCAGCACCGCCTGGTTCTCCGCGACCGCGCCGACGACGACCGGGGTGTCGTTGAGACGGCCGGCCAGGGTGTCGTTGTTGTCGACGTCCAGGACGTCGGCCACGATGCAGGTGATGTTGTCTGGGCCGCCGCCGCGCAGCGCGAGCTGGATGAGCTCCTGGATGGTCTCCTGCGGGCCCTGGTAGCTGGCCAGGGTCTCTTCCATCGTCTGGTGCGAGACCACGCCGGAGAGGCCGTCGGAGCAGATCAGATAGCGGTCGCCGGCGCGGACCTCACGGATGGAGAGGTCCGGCTCGACGTGGTCGCCGCTGCCCAGCGCCCGCATCAGCAGGGAGCGCTGCGGGTGGGTGGTGGCCTCTTCCTCGGTGATGCGGCCCTCGTCGACGAGGCGCTGCACCCAGGTGTGGTCCTGGGTGATCTGGGTCAGGACGCCGTCGCGCAGCAGATACGCGCGGGAGTCGCCGACGTGCACCAGGCCGAGTCGCTGGCCGGTCCAGAGAAGGGCGGTGAGCGTGGTGCCCATGCCCTCCAGCTGGGGGTCCTCCTCGACCATGACGCGCAGCTGGTCGTTGGCCTGCTGCACGGCGGTGGCCAGGGAGGTCAGGATGTCCGAACCGGGGACGTCGTCGTCGAGCTGGACGAGCGTGGAGATCACCTCGGAGCTGGCGACCTCACCGGCCGCCTGGCCGCCCATGCCGTCGGCGATGGCGAGCAGCCGGGGTCCGGCATAGCCGGAGTCCTCGTTCCCCTCCCGGATCATGCCCTTGTGCGATCCGGCGGCGAAGCGCAGGGACAGACTCATGCGCACCTGCCCCGTCGACGCCGCGTCGGGGTACAGCCTGTCTCGAGCCACACTGCCCACCCTCCGGTCGGGAACCGGGCAGCGTCCGTCGTCCAGGCCGCCGCGGCTCGCTCGCTCCGCTCGCTCATTGTCGTACTACTTCCGCAGCTCGATGACGGTCTTGCCGATACGGATCGGCGCGCCCAGCGGAACAGGCGTCGGGGTGGTGAGCCGGGTCCGTTCCAGATACGTGCCGTTGGTGGACCCGAGATCCTCCACGATCCACTGGCCGTCCCGGTCGGGGTAGATCCTGGCATGCCTGCTGGACGCGTAGTCGTCGTCCAGCACGATCGTCGAATCGTGGGCCCGGCCCAAAGTGATGGTCTGGCCCTGGAGCGCGACCGTGGTGCCCGTGAGGGTGCCTTCGGACACGACCAGCTTGGTGGGTGCCCCGCGGCGCTGGCGCCCGGGCTGCTGGCGCTGCTGGGGCGGCGCCGCTTGTTGTTGTTGGCGGCCCTGTTGCGGGCGCGCGTCGGCGGCAGTGCGGCGTGAGCCGCGCTGCGTGACGCGCGTTCCGAACAGGTCGCTGCGGATGACCTGGACGGCCACGATCACGAACAGCCACAGAACAGCCAGGAAACCTAGCCGCATGACCGTCAGGGTCAGCTCTGACATTGCCCCCGCTTCACCCTTCGGCTTGCCGGTAAACGATGGTGGTGCTTCCCACGACGATCCGTGAGCCGTCGCGGAGCGTAGCGCGGGTGGTGTGCTGCCCGTCCACCACGATGCCGTTGGTGGACCCGAGATCCTGGATCGTCGAGGGCGTTCCGGTCCGGATCTCACAGTGCCGGCGCGATACGCCGGGGTCGTCGATCCGCACGTCGGCGTCGGTGGATCGTCCCATCACCAACGTCGGGCGGGAAATCTGATGGCGTGTGCCGTTGATCTCGATCCAGCGCCGCACCTGGGCGTCCGGCAGGGCGCCGGGCCCGGCCGACGGGCGCCGGTCGCTCGCGGGGGCCGAGGGCCGCACACCGCCGGGCGGCGGGGCCGCGGGCATCGGCGGAGCGGCGGCCGGCGGGTAGCCGTAGCCACCGGGGGCCTGCGGGGCGGGCCGCCCGGGGGCAGGCCGCTGGGGCTGGTCGAACTGGTCCTGCTGTGACGAACTCGACGCCAGGGTGCGGCTGCGCACCCGGTAGAGACCGGTGTCGAGGTCGTCGGCCTTCTCCAGGTGGACCTTGATCGGCCCCATGAAGGTGTAGCGCTGCTGCTTGGCGTAGTCGCGCACCAGGCCGGACAGCTCGTCGCCCAGCTGGCCCGAGTACGGGCTGAGCCGCTCGTAGTCGGGCGTGCTGAGCTCGACGATGAAGTCGTTGGGGACGACGGTCCGCTCGCGGTTCCAGATCGTCGCGTTGTTGTCGCACTCCCGCTGGAGGGCGCCTGCGATCTCGACCGGCTGCACCTCGGACTTGAAGACCTTGGCGAAGGTGCCGTTGACCAGCCCTTCGAGGCGCTGCTCGAAACGCTTCATGACCCCCATGGGGCACCTCCTCCGGTGTCATCGTCCCTGTACTGCTTACTGATCGTATCCACGCGTCGGGAAATCGGCTGGTTCCCCTTCTCTGCCCTGTGGATGAGTGTCACCCCTCACACGGATCGTAGAGGTGGCCTCCTCACAGTGTCCCGCACACGTGATGCTCTCTGGAGGAGTGGGGGCGGCGGCTCCGCGTTCCCGTTTCCCTTCCCGGGATCGGCGAAACAACGGATGTGAATCCACCCTGTCCAGCGTGCTAATCTTCCGGATGTCGCCAGGCGCTCGCACCACACAGGTGAGAGAGGGTCTGGAAACACCACTCTTGCGCGAGTGGCGGAACGGCAGACGCGCTGGCTTCAGGTGCCAGTGTCCTTAGGGACGTGGGGGTTCAAATCCCCCCTCGCGCACAACGGCAGTCGCTTGCGACTGTGAGTTGATTCGAGAGAACCCCCGCTTCGGAGAAATCCGGAGCGGGGGTTCTTCGTTGTTGCGTCGTCGGTTCGCCGGCCGGCCGTGTCGGCGGTGGGGAGGCGGGGTAAACACGGCGTGCGGTCGGTATGCCCGCCGGAACCCTGGGCGCTCACTGGAGCGGTTTCCGGACAGACCGATGGTCTGCGGGGCGGCGTCCATGCATACGCTGACCGCAGAGGCTGGATCGACGGCTGCTCGGCAGTGAAGGGCTGAGCGCACAGAACGTCCCGGAGGCAGGAAATGGCGAAGCAGGCTCGCGCGGTGCAGACGTGGCGGTCGATCGTGGATGCCGCGGCGAGTGTCTTCGACGACTACGGCTACGAGCGTGCCGCCATCTCGGAGATCCTCCGCCGGGCCAAGGTGACCAAGGGGGCGTTGTACTTCCACTTCGCGTCCAAGGAGGCCATCGCCCAGGCGATCATGGACGAGCAGACCTCCACGGTCGATTTCGCCCAGGAGGGATCGCCGCTCCAGTCGCTGGTGGACGGCGGCCAGCAGTTCGCCTACGCCCTGCGCCACAACGCCATGGCGCGCGCCGGGACCCGTCTCTCCATCGAAGGTGTCTTCCTCGGCGGGCCGCACCCCTGGGGCGACTGGATCGACGCGACGGCCCGGATGCTGGAGCTGGGCAAGGAGCGGGGCGAGGTGCTGCCGCATGTCGATCCGATGGTGTCTGCCAAGGTCATCGTGGCGTCGTTCACCGGTATCCAGCTGATATCGGAAGCCGACTCCGGGCGGGCGGATCTGCGCGAGCAGGTGGCCGAGATGTGGCGCCACCTTCTTCCGTCGATCGCCCACCCCGGTGTCATCGCCCACATCAAGCCGGAGGGCCGGGTGGATCTCGCGGCCCAGGCGCGCGAGAAGGCGGAGCAGGCCGAGCGGGAGGCCCGGGAGATCGCCGCCGCCGCGGAGGCGGCCCGTGGAACCGCCGCGGCCGGCCGGAACGGCGGGGGCGGCCCGCGCGGTGGTGGGGCAGGTCGCGGTACGCGGGACCAGCCCGAGGGGGAAGGCGCCGAGGAACCTGCCGGGGCCGGGGCTGGGCCGGATTCTGAGGTCGGGGCGACGGCGGCGGCCGGTGGGCGGATCTGACCGGACGGGCGGCTGTGCCGTGCTGTGCTTCGTTTCACGTGAAACGTCCGGTTGCTCACGGCTGACGGCTGACTGCTCACAGAACAGGACCGCGGAACTCGATCGAGTTCCGCGGCCCTGTTTTTCGTTGTGGCGGTACCCGCCGGATCAGGCGGCGAGGCGGGTGGCGAGGGCCTTGGCCTTCTGCCGGGCCTCGTCGAAGGCCTTGGCGCGGGAGGCCTCGGCGAGCGGGACCAGCTCGGCCATCGACGGCTGTGTGTGGGCGAGGGTCAGCTCCGGAACGATGAAGTCCACCTCGGCGGAGAACATGCTCGTGAGCAGCTTCTCCAAGTAATTCTGGACAAATTCGAAGTCCTCGCGCGGGGTGCCCGGCGCGTACGAGCCGCCGCGGCTGGCGACGACGGTCACCGGGGTCCCCGCGACGGGGGAGTCCGGTCCCGCGTTGTGCCCGACGATGATCACTTGGTCCAGCCAGGCCTTGAGGGTCGACGGGATCGTGAAGTTGTACATCGGGGCGCCGATCAGGACGGCGTCCGCCGACGCCAGCTCCTCGGCGAGCTCCCGGCGCAGCGGGTCGTCAGCGCCCGCGACCACTGCTGCCGCGTGCAGGTGGGGTACCGGGTCGGCGGCGAGATCGCGGTGGACGACGGTCCCGTCCGGGTTCTCGTCGCGCCAGGCCTGGACGAACGCGGCGGTGACGTCCCGGGACGCGGAGCCCTGCGGGAGGACGGCGGAGTCGAGGTGCAGAAGCGTGGCCATGGGGATCTCCACAGAGAGCGAAGGGGATGGGTGGCGGCGGATGACGGGCGCGCCACCCCTTTCCGTACGTAACTACTAATAGCATAGTCCCTTACTTTTCATAAGTGACCTACGGTGGCGCAGTACCCTGGGGGTATGGCAGATCACAGCGAGCAGACCTGTCGGCGGGTCGATGTGGGCATCAGTCGCGTCTTCGAGCTGTTCGGCAAGCGCTGGACCGGGCCGATCGTCTCGGTGCTGCTCCAGCGGCCTGTGCACTTCGCGGAGTTGCGCCGCGCGATTCCCGGGATCAGCGAGCGCATGCTCTCGGACCGGCTGACCGAGCTCGGGGCGGCCGGTCTGGTGATCCGTGAGGTCGACGAGGGGCCGCCGCTGCGCGTCGCGTACCGGCTCACCGAGGCCGGCGCCGCGATGGAGCCTGCGCTCAAGGAGCTCGGGCAGTGGGCGGACACGTACCTCGGGGAACCGGAGCCGGGCACCGGCTGCTGAGACCTCCGCTGAGACGTCCGACGAGGGCTCCGACGAGGGCTCCGACGAGGGCTCCGACCGGTGCTTACGGCCGCGGGGGGAACGGCGGTACGGTCGTGCTCGGTCGGAGAGTTGACGAGGCGGGGGAGGCGACGCTCCATGGGCGTCATCGAAGGCGTGGGCGTGAGCGGCGCGGGGGCGGGCCCCGGTGCTGGAGCGGCTCCGGAAGAGCGGCTCGCGGGGGCGGAGCCCCGTATACCGGTCGTGCCCGGGTTCGCCCGGCGCGGGGAGGCGGGTTCCGCCAAGGCCGCGGGCAGGGCGCTCCGCGACCGGGTTCCGCGTTCCGCGCACGGTTCGCTGGTCCTGCCGTCGGGCCGTCCCGACGCGGTGCGGGCCGTCGAGGAGTCCAACCGGGGCCGGGTGCCGGGGCTCACGCCGATCCGGGTGGGGCGGATGGCCGCCTCGCCCTTCGCCTTCCTGCGCGGCTCGGCCGGGCTGATGGCCCACGACCTGATGGGGACCCCGGTCACCGGGGTGGGCGCCCAGCTCTGCGGCGACGCGCATGCGGCCAACTTCGGTCTCTACGGCGATGCCCGGGGCAACCTGGTCATCGACCTCAACGACTTCGACGAGACCGTCTTCGGCCCCTGGGAGTGGGACCTCAAGCGGCTCGCCACCTCGCTCGTGCTGGCGGGCCGGGCCGCCGGGGCGAACGAGGAGACCTGCCGCAAGGGCGCGTACGACACCGTCGGCGCCTACCGGCGCACCATGCGGCTGCTGGCGCGGCTGCCCGCGCTCGACGCCTGGAACGCCATCGCGGACGAGGAGCTCGTCTCGCACACGGACGCCCGGGACCTGGTCGGCACCCTGGAGAAGGTCTCGGAGAAGGCCCGCAGGAACACCAGCGCCCGGTTCGCCGCCCGGTCCACGGAGGACTGCCTCGACGGCGGCCGGCGCTTCGTCGACGCCCTGCCGGTGCTGCGCCGGGTGCCGGACGCGGAGGCCTCGGCGGTCGCGGCGGGGCTCGGCGCCTACCTCTCCACCATCTCCGAGGACCGGGTGCCCCTGCTGGCGCGGTACGCGATCCACGACGTGGCGTTCCGCGTGGTCGGCACCGGCAGCGTCGGGACCCGGTCGTACGTGGTGCTGCTGCTCGACCACCGTGGGGAACCGCTGGTCCTCCAGGTGAAGGAGGCACGTCCGTCGGTCCTGGCGCCGTATCTGCCGGCGGTCGGCTTCGAGGCGCCGCAGGAGGAGCACGAGGGCCGTCGGGTGGTGCTGGGCCAGAAGCGGATGCAGGTCGTCAGCGACATCCTGCTCGGCTGGACGGACGTGGACGGCAGGCCGTACCAGGTGCGCCAGTTCCGTAACCGCAAGGGCAGCGTGGACCCCGCCGCGCTCACCGTCGAACAGGTCGACGACTACGGCCGGATGACCGGGGCCCTGCTGGCCCGCGCCCACTCCCACAGCGCCGATCCCCGGCTGCTCGCGGGCTACTGCGGCAAGAACGACGAGCTCGACGCGGCGGTGGCCGACTTCGCGGTGGCCTATGCGGACCGTACGGAGGCGGACCACGCGGAGCTGGAGCGGGCGATCAAGGCGGGCCGGGTGGCCGCCGAGCGGGGCGTATGAGGGCGCAGCGGTGACCTGCTCCGGCCCGGTGTCCGCTGCGCCGGGCCGGGGGCGGGGACCGTGCGCTTACGGGCCGTGCGGTACGGGGCGTGCGGCCGTGGCCATACGCTGGACGGGTGACCCACGAAGCCGCCGGGGTGCCTCCCACCCGGAACGATGATGACCGGCAGGACGACGACCGGCCCGCCGAGCCGCAGCAGCCCGCACCGGAAGCCGCTGCTTCAGCAGGAGACGCCGCGCCGCGTCCCGAGGCGCGGCTGGCCAAGGCCGTGCAGGCCGCCGAGCAGGCGCTGATCGAGTTCGAGATCGCGGTGGAGACCTTCCGGGTGGAGGTCGAGAACTTCTCCCGGCTGCACCACCAGAAGCTCGGCCCGATGTACGCGCGCCTCGACGAGCTGGACGCGCAGATCGCCGAGGCGCGGGCCGCGAAGACCGGTGACCCCGAGGACCTGCGCAAGGCCAAGGAAGCGCGGGACATCGTCATGCCGATGCCCGGCGTCGACGAGCTCTTCCACGACTGGATGGACTCCGACGGGCTCTCCCCCGAGGCGTCCGCCATGCTCACCGAGCAGCCCGTACGGCCGCCGAAGCGGGTCAGGCCGAGCGAGGAGGCCCGCAAGCTCTACCGTGAGCTGGCCCGCAAGGCCCACCCGGACCTGGCCCAGGACGAGCCGGAGCGGGAGCGCCGGGACGAGTTCATCACCCGCGTGAACGCCGCCTACGGGCGCGGTGACGTCGAGCTGCTCAAGGAGCTGGCGGCCGAGTGGGCGGCGGGCCCGGCCCGGCCGCTCGCCCCGCTCAGTGAGAGCGAGGAGCTCTACGCCCGCCTTGAGTGGCTCAGCAGGCGCAAGGAGCTGCTCACGGTGCTCGCCAAGGAGCTGGAGGAGGGCGCGATCGGCTCGATGCTCCGGATGGCTCCCGACGACCCGGACCAGCTGCTGGAGGACATCGGGGAGCAGCTGCTGGGCGAGGTGTCCCGGCGGGAGGCCGAGCTCGCGGAGCTGGTGCAGTAGCGTTCCCGGTGACTTGGGGGGTCTCCGGCGGACCCCCGGCCCGCGTACGTACGAGAGAAGGCATGACCCATGAATTTCGCCCCGCTGCCCTCGGTGGACGTCGCTCAGGTGCCGCTCGACGGCCTGGTCCTGGACGTCCGCGAGAACGACGAATGGGCGGCCGGTCATGTCGAGGGCGCGCTGCACATCCCGATGAGCGACTTCGTGGGCCGGTTCGGTGAGCTGACGGAGGCCGCCGGGGACGGCCGTCGCGTCCATGTGATGTGCCGGGTCGGCGGCCGGTCCGCCCAGGTCACGCAGTACCTGGTCCAGCAGGGGATCGACGCGGTCAACATCGACGGCGGCATGCTCGCCTGGGACGGGGCCGGGCGCCCGATGGTGACGGACGACGGGGCGTCGGCCTTCGTCCTCTGAGCCCTTCCTGCGGGCTCTCCGCCTCTGGGTCCTTCCTGCGGGCTCTCCGCGTCAGGCCAGTGGGTGGGCGGCCAGCAGGTCGCCCAGTGCCTCCTCGTGGGCCGCCGCCGGGCCGAGGGAGAGCTCGATCTGCTTCGCCCAGGCGTGGAAGCGGTGCAGCGGGTAGTCGGTGTCCGCGCCGAAGCCGCCGTGCAGGTGCTGGGCGGTCTGCACGATGCGGCGCACCCCGTCGGAGGCCCAGATCTTCGCCACGGCGATGTCGCCCGCGGCGGGCAGCGGGCCTCCGGCGCCGGTGGAGATCCGCCAGGCGGCCTGCCAGAGCGTCACCTCCATGGCCCGCAGGTCGATGTACCGGTCGGCGGCCTGCACCGCCACCGCCTGGAACGTGGCGACGGGAAACCCGAACTGCTCGCGCTTCCCGGTGTATTCGGCGGTCATCGCGAGCACCCGCTCGCCCAGACCGAGCGCCAGCGCGCAGGTCCCCGTGGTGAGCAGGTCCCGCAGCCACTCCCAGGCTCCGGGCGCGTCGATCAGTTCGCGCGCCTCCACCTGTACGCCGTCGAGCCGCACCTCCGCCAGGCGTTCGCCGCTGGTGGAGACCTGGTCCGCGAGGGTGACGCCCTGGCGGGCGGGGTCCACGAGGGCCAGGACGGCCCGCCCCTCGCCGGTGTGGGCGGGGACGGCTATCCGGTCGGCCACCTGGGCCCAGGGGACCGCCGACTGCACGCCGTCCAGCACCCAGCCCGAAGGAGCGGCCCCGGGGCCCTCCGGCCGTGCGGTGACGGCGAGTTCGGCCGGGTCATGGCCCGTGCGCCCGTTGGCCCCGGCGGTCAGGACCAGCTCGCCCCCGGCGGCCCGGGGCAGGAGCTCCGCCGCGAGGCTGCCCTCCCCGTACCGCTCGATGGTCATGGCGACCGCGCAGCTCTCCAGCAGCGGGACCCTGGCCAGGACCTTGGCCGACTCGCGCAGCACCAGGAAGAGCGCGACCGGGTCGAGCCCGGCGCCGCCGTAGTCCTCCGAGAGCGTGAGGCCGAGCAGGTCCGAGCCCGCGAGCTCGCCCCACAGCCGGCGGTCGATGTCCTCGGCCACGGCCCCCGGCGTCAGGGCGGGGCTGGGCACGCTGTCGGGCGCGACGCCGGAGAAGACCGCCCGGGCCGCCTCCACGGCTGCCTGCTGTTCCTCGGTGAAGGTGAAGTCCACTGTCCCGGCCTCCCGTTGGCGCCTTGAAACCCGAACCTTCCTGGCGGGCCGTCAAGATAGAACAGGTTCTAGGAGAAGGGAACAGGTTCTACGGGAAGGGCGAGCCCGCTGCGGTAAGGGCGCGGTGTCAGCGGTCGAAGTCCAGCTCCACTTCCGGGGTGAGCGGATGCGACTGGCAGGCCAGCACGAAGCCCGCGTCCGTCTCCTCCGGCTCCAGCGCGAAGTTCCGCTCCATCCGGACCTTTCCCGAGACCAGGAACGCCCGGCAGGTCCCGCACACCCCGCCCTTGCAGGCGTACGGAGCGTCCGAGCGGCTCCGCAGCACCGTTTCCAGCAGCGACTCCGTGTCCTGGACGGGCCAGCTGCCGGAACGGCCGTGCAGGGTGGCCGTCAGCGTGGCGTCGGAGGGTGCGGCGACCTTGACGACCGTGACATCGGACGGGCCGTCGTCGACGTGGAAGATCTCCTGGTGGACCCGGGCCCGGTCGACGTCCAGCGCGCGCAGGGCCTTCTCCGTCCCCCGTACGAGACCGAGCGGCCCGCACAGGAACCAGCCGTCCACCTCCGCCACCGGGAGCACCGCCGGCAGCAGGGCGGTGAGCCGCTCGGTGTCCAGGCGGCCCGAGGGGAGCCCGGCCGACTGCTCCTCCCGGGAGAGGGCGGTGATCAGCTGGAAGCGGTCCGGATAACGGTCCTTGAGGTCGGCCACCTCGTCCAGGAACATCGTGGAGGCCGCCGTGCGGTCGCTGCGGATCAGGCAGAACCGCGCCTTCTCCTCCCGCGCCAGGAGGGTGGCCGCCATCGACAGCACCGGCGTGATCCCGCTGCCGCCGACGACCGCCGCGAAGAGGCCCGGACGCGGCTCCAGCACGAAGCGGCCCATCGGAGGCATGGCCTCCACCTGGTCCCCGACGGACAGCTCCTTCAGGGCGTAGGTGGAGAACGCCCCGCCCTCGACCCCGCGGATGCCGACCCGGACCACCGGCTCGGCGGGCTGCTCGGTGGCCGGTGCGCAGATCGAGTACGAGCGGCGGATCTCCTTGCCGTCCACGCTGAAGCGCACGTTGAGGTGCTGGCCCGGCTTGTGGCGGAAGGTCTCGCGGAGCTCGGCCGGCACGGCGAAGGTCACGGCCACCGCATCGTCCGTGATCCGTTCGATCGCGCTGACCCGGAGCGGATGGAACATCTACAACTCCTTGAAGTGGTCGAACGGTTCGCGGCAGGCGACGCAGCGGCGCAGGGCCTTGCACGCCGTGGAGGAGAACCGGCTGAGCAGCTCCGTCTCCGTGGAGCCGCAGTGCGGGCAGCGCACCGAGAGCGTCAGGGGAACCGGGCCGCCGTCGGCGCTGTGGGCGCGCGGGGGCGCTATGCCGAACTCGGCGAGCTTGCGGCGGCCTTCGGCGCTGATGTCGTCGGTCGACCAGGCCGGTGCGAGCACCGTGACCACGGAGACCTCGGGCACACCGTTCTCGTGGAGCACCCGCTCGATGTCGGCGGACATGGCCTCGATCGCCGGGCAGCCGGTGTACGTCGGGGTGAGCCGGACCGTCACCCGGCCCGGGCCCTCCACGTCCACGCCGCGCAGGACGCCGAGCTCGGCCAGGGTCAGCACCGGCAGCTCGGGGTCCGGGACGGAACCGGCGAGGGTGCGCAGCTCCGCCTCCAGCGGGGTGTCGGTCACCATGACGCCCCCGGGTGGCTGCGGTGCAGGTGCTGCATCTCGGCGAGCATCCGGCCGAAGGACTCGGTGTGCACGCCCTGGCGCCCCGCGCCCGCGGTCCAGGCGCCGGTGCGCGGCCCGGTCGGCAGCGTCAGCGTGGCCCGCTCCACGGTGCCGGTGACGGCCAAGAGCCAGGCGCTCTCCAGCTCCTCGGGGTCGACGCCGGAGCCGGTGGCGTCCAGCCCTTCGACCGGCTGGAACATCTCGCCGGTGAAGCGCCAGAGCGCCTCCAGGCCGGCCTGCATCCGCTCATGGCTCTCGGCGGTGCCGTCGCCGAGCCGCAGGGTCCACTGCTCGGCGTGGTCGCGGTGGTAGGCGACCTCCTTGACGGCTTTCGCCGCGAGGTCCGCGAACTCACCGCCGCCGGCCGCCAGCCGCTCGTACAGCAGGTGCTGGTAGACGGAGAAGTAGAGCTGGCGGGCGATGGTGTGGGCGAAGTCCCCGTTGGGCTGCTCGACCAGCTGGAGGTTGCGGAAAGCCCGCTCCTCGCGGAGGTAGGCCAGCTCGTCCTCGTCACCGACGAGCGAGAGCAGCACCCGCGCCTGCCCCAGCAGGTCCAGGGCGATGTTGGCGAGCGCCACCTCCTCCTCCAGGACGGGGGCGTGGCCCGCCCACTCCCCCAGCCGGTGCGAGAGC
The DNA here is from genome assembly GCF_000718135.1 of Streptomyces cyaneofuscatus. Classification (GTDB taxonomy): domain Bacteria; phylum Actinomycetota; class Actinomycetes; order Streptomycetales; family Streptomycetaceae; genus Streptomyces; species Streptomyces cyaneofuscatus. The sequence goes on from NZ_JOEM01000003.1 coordinate 267,687, forward strand.
ACCAGCGCGTCGTCGCCGAGGGCGAGGGCGGCGCTCACAGGTGCTTCACCCCGTCCGGGATCTCGTAGAAGGTCGGGTGGCGGTAGGGCTTGTCGCCGGCCGGCTCGAAGAACGAGTCCTTCTCGTCGGGCGAGGAGGCGGTGATCTCGGTGGAGGGGACGACCCAGATGGAGACGCCTTCGGAGCGCCGGGTGTAGAGGTCGCGCGCGTTGCGCAGGGCCATCTCGGCGTCGGGCGCGTGGAGGCTGCCCGCGTGGGTGTGGGACAGCCCGCGCCGCGAGCGCACGAACACCTCCCACAGCGGCCAGTCGGTCGAGCTGCTCATGCCGTCTCCTCCACGTGCTGTGCGGGCTGTGCTGTCCGGGTGGACGGGGTGGTGTGCTTGGCGGCGTACGCGGCGGCCGCGTCCCGGACCCAGGCGCCCTCTTCGTGGGCCCTGCGCCGCTGGGTGATCCGCTGCTCGTTGCACGGCCCGTTGCCCTTGAGGACCTCCTGGAACTCCGTCCAGTCGATCGCGCCGAAGTCGTGCTGTCCGCGCTCCTCGTTCCACCGGAGGTCGGGGTCCGGCAGGGTCAGGCCCAAGGCCTCCGCCTGGGGCACGCAGATGTCCACGAAGCGCTGCCGCAGCTCGTCGTTGGAGTGCCGCTTGATCTTCCAGGCCATCGACTGCTCGGAGTGGGACGAGGCGTCGTCGGGCGGGCCGAACATCATCAGGGAGGGCCACCACCAGCGGTCCACCGCGTCCTGGGCCATCGCGTGCTGGGCCTCGGTGCCGCGGCTGAGGGCGAGCAGCAGCTCGTACCCCTGGCGCTGGTGGAAGGACTCCTCCTTGCAGATGCGGACCATCGCGCGGGCGTAGGGGCCGTAGGAGCAGCGGCAGAGCGGCACCTGGTTGGTGATGGCCGCGCCGTCCACCAGCCAGCCGATCGCGCCGACGTCGGCCCAGGTCAGGGTGGGGTAGTTGAAGATCGACGAATAGCGCTGGCGGCCGGCGTGGAGCTTGTCGAGCAGCTCCTCGCGGCTGGTGCCCAGCGTCTCGGCCGCGCTGTAGAGATACAGGCCGTGGCCTGCTTCGTCCTGGACCTTGGCCATCAGGATCGCCTTGCGGCGCAGCGAGGGCGCGCGGGTGATCCAGTTGGCCTCGGGCTGCATGCCGATGATTTCCGAGTGGGCGTGCTGGGCCATCTGGCGGACCAGCGTGGCGCGATACGCCTCGGGCATCCAGTCGCGCGGCTCGATGCGGTCGTCGGCCGCGACGGCCGCCTCGAAGACCGCGAGGCGTGCCGCGTCCGCCGCGTCCGGGGCCGTGCCCGCGGCCCGCCCTGCCGCTTTCGCCGTGCCTGAGGTGCTCTGCGTCGTCTGGTCCGCAGTCACTGCCGCCATCCCGGGCTCCCTACCGACCGATCGTTCGGTTCATTGACTTCAATGGTCGGTCGGAGGCCCGTAGGGTGTCAACCCTGTGGATAACCCAGTGGTGATCGATCGTGAGCGGGGCGGGATGGATGCGGACCACGACGGGAGCTCCGGGCGCGGGGATTCCGGCAGCGTGCACGAGGACGTCCGGCCGCAGGCCGTGAGCCGTGAGCCCGCCGGACCGGACGCTCCGGCACCCGAAGCGGAGGCCCCGGAGCCCGCCCCGGATCGCCCCGGCGCCGGTGTCGGCATAGCCGGGCTCTCGTTCGGCTACCAGGTCGTCGCCGCCCTGGCCCTCTCCCTCATCGGGCTCCTGGCCTGCGCACAGGTGGCCATGGTCTTCCTGCACGTCGCCCCGTCCAACACGCTGACCAAGCAGCACGGCAAGACGGTCGACGACTGGATCTACCCCGAGTTCGAACAGAACTGGAAGCTCTTCGCCCCCAACCCGCTCCAGCAGAACATCGCCGTCCACGTCCGGGCCGAGGTGGCCGGGGCCGAGGGACGCCGCACCACCGAGTGGATCAGCCTCACCGACGGGGACGCCGACGCGATACGCGGCAACCTCTTCCCCAGCCATGTGAACCAGAACGAGCTCCGCCGGGGCTGGGACTTCTACGTGAACTCGCACGACGACCGGAACAAGCCCAACGGGCTCCGCGGCGACCTCTCCGAGCGCTACATCCGGCGCATCGCGATGCTGCGGCTGGACGGGGTCGACCTGGGCGGCACGGTCGAACGGATCCAGATGCGGTCGGCGAGCAGCCTGATCACCCCGCCCTCGTGGTCCACCGAGAAGGCCGACACCCGCCCGAGCTACCGCGTACTCCCCTGGTGGTCCGTGAACCCCGACGACCTGCCCGCACCGCGTGACGCGGCGCGCGCCGAGGAGGGGGACAAGTGACCACCACCCCGCCCACCGCACCGGTGACGAGCCCGCCCGCCCCCGGTCCGGGCCCCGGCACCCCGGCCTCCGGCGCACCGGACCGGATCGCCGCCGCCGGGGCCGCTCTGGCCCGCGCCATCCAGCGCGTCACCGCATCGGCCCTCGGCCCGTACCAGAGCGCCGTCATCCGGATCGGCTTCGCCGCCACCTACCTGTTCTTCCTGGTGCGCGAGGTGCCGCACCGCCATGAGCTGTACGGTCCCGACAGCCCGTGGCACTGGGACCTGGCCCGGCAGCTCACGGCCGGGAACGAGGCCTTCTCCGTCCTCCTCTGGTCGGACAGCGTGCTCTGGTTCGAGGTGGTGTACGCCCTCACCGTGCTGTCCGCCGCCGGTCTGCTCCTGGGCTGGCGCACCCGGACCATGTCGGTCCTCTTCATGGTCGGCGTGCTCTCCGTACAGAACCGCAGCGTCTTCATGGGCGACGGCGGCGACAACGTCATCCACCTGATGGCGATCTACCTGGTCTTCACGCGCTGCGCCCAGGTCTGGTCGCTGGACGCCCGCCGCGCCGCCCGCGACACGGAGCGCGGCGCGCTGGGCCTGCCGCCCCGGCGGGACGCCGTCGGCCCGGTGCTCTGGGCGGTCCTCGGCCCGGTCCTGCTGGGGGCCACCCTGATGGACGGCCTCGGCGGGACCTGGTGGCTTCCGGTGCTGCTGTGGATCCTCTGGCTCTCCGCCGCCGCCTGGTGGGCCGCGAACCGCTTCGCGCCCGGCGGGCAGCCGCGCGCCCTGCTCGACGTGCTGGCCAACCTCGCCCACAACGCGACGCTCCTCGTGATCATGGTCGAGGTCTGCCTGATCTACGCGACCGCCGGCTGGTACAAGATCCAGGGCTCCCGCTGGCAGGACGGCACCGCGCTCTACTACCCGCTCAAGCTCGACTACTTCGCCCCCTGGCCCGCCCTCTCGGACGTGCTCGCCTCCAGCGGGGTGATGGTGATGGTGCTGACGTACGCGACGGTCATCGTCCAGGTCGCGTTCCCGTTCACCCTGTTCAACCGGCGGCTCAAGAACGTCCTGCTGGTCATCATGATCGGCGAGCACGCGGGGATCGCCCTGCTGCTCGGGCTGCCGTTCTTCTCGATGGCGATGATCGCGGCCGACGCGGTGTTCCTGCCGACGGTCTTCCTCGTCTGGCTGGGCGGCCGGGCCGCGCTCGGCCGGCGGCGGCTGCTCGGGTGGCTGCCGCGGCGGTCGCGCTCCCCTGAGGCCGGCGGCCCGCAGGAGGTGCCCGCCGCGCGCCCGGCGCCGGAGGAACGCGACGGTACGGGGGAGGCCCCGCCGCACGGCACCGGCGGGGGCCATACGCTCGTCGGGTGAGCAGCGAGACCGGCAGCACCGGCAGTACCCCAGAGCCCGCGCCCGTGGACCCCGTCCCGGCCGAGCCCGTCCAGTACGACGACGGCTACGGGCAGGAGATCGGCGTCGGGCCGCACCCGCTGCCGTGGCCGGAGGGCGAGCGGTACGACCCCGAGCTGCTGGCCCACGGCGACCGGCGCAACGTCGGTGACGGCTACCGCTACTGGACGCGGGAGGCGATCGTCGCCGATCTCGACCTGCGGCGCCACGACTTCCATGTGGCCGTGGAGAACTGGGGCCACGACTTCAACATCGGCTCGGTCGTGCGGACCGCCAACGCCTTCCTGGCGAAGGAGATCCACATCGTGGGCCGGCGGCGCTGGAACCGGCGCGGCGCCATGGTCACCGACCGCTACCAGCATGTGCGCCACCACCCGGACACGGCGGACCTGACCGCGTGGGCGGCGGCCGAGGGGCTGCCGATCATCGGGATCGACAACCTCCCCGGCGCCGTACCGCTGGAGCGCACCGAGCTGCCGCGCCGGTGTGTGCTGCTGTTCGGGCAGGAGGGTCCGGGCCTCACCGAGGAGGCGCGCAAGCACGCCTCGATGGTGTGCTCGATCGCCCAGTTCGGCTCGACCCGGTCCATCAACGCGGGGGCCGCGGCGGCGATCGCGATGCACGCGTGGGTGCAGCGCTACGCCGATGTCCCCGACCCCCGCCGGTAGAACACCTACGCCTGGCGACGCACCTCGACCACGCGGAAGCGGTTGGCGACGAAGGCCGCGTCGCACAGGGCCGCGTTGGCCGCCGGGTTGCCGCCCGAGCCGTGGAAGTCGGAGAAGGCCGCCGTCTGGTTGACGTAGACCCCGCCGGTCAGGTTCAGCGAGAGCTGGGCCGACTCGTCCAGGCAGACCTCCTCGATCGCCCGCTCCACCTCGGCGGAGGTGGTGTAGGCGCCGACCGTCATGGCGCCCTTCTCACGGATCGTGCGGCGCAGCAGCTCCAGAGCCGCGTCCGTCGACTCGACCGCCACGGCGAAGGAGACCGGGCCGAAGCACTCCGAGAGGTACGCCGCGTCCTCGTCGGTCTTCGTGCCGTCCAGCTTCACGACGACCGGCGTACGGACGACGGCGTCGGGGAATTCGGCGTTGGCGACCGTACGCGAGGGGAGAGCCACCTCGCCCAGCTCGCCGGCCGCCTCCACCCGTGCTTTGACGTCCGGGTTGACCAGGGCGCCGAGCAGGGCGGAGGCGCGGGCGTCGTCACCGAGGAGTCCGGTGACGGCCGCCGCGATGTCGGTGACCACCTCGTCGTACGACTTGGCGCCGTCGTCCGTGGTGATGCCGTCCCGGGGGATCAGCAGGTTCTGCGGGGTGGTGCACATCTGGCCGCTGTAGAGCGAGAGCGAGAACGCCACGTTGCCGAGCATGCCCCGGTAGTCGTCGGTGGAGTCGACGACGATCGTGTTGACGCCGGCCTTCTCCGTGTAGACCTGCGCCTGGCGGGCGTTGGCCTCCAGCCAGTCGCCGAAGGCGGTGGAGCCCGTGTAGTCGATGATGCGGATCTCGGGTCGGACCGCGAGGGTCTTGGCGATGCCCTCGCCCGGCCGCTCGGCGGCGAGCGCGACCAGGTTGGCGTCGAAGCCCGCCTCGGTGAGCACCTCACGGGCGATCTGCACGGTGAGCGCCAGCGGCAGCACGGCCCGGGGGTGCGGCTTCACCAGCACAGGGTTGCCCGTGGCGAGCGAGGCGAACAAGCCCGGGTAGCCGTTCCACGTGGGGAAGGTGTTGCAGCCGATGACCAGCGCGATCCCGCGACCGGTCGTGGTGAACGACTTGGTCAGCTTCAGCGGATCGCGCTTGCCCTGCGGCTTGGACCAGTCCGCCGTCTCCGGCGTGCGGACCTGCTCCTGATAGGCGTACGCGACGGCCTCCAGGCCACGGTCCTGCGCGTGCGGGCCGCCCGCCTGGAACGCCATCATGAAGGCCTGGCCGCTGGTGTGCATCACCGCGTGGGCCAGCTCATGGGTGCGGGCGCTGATCCGCGCCAGGATCTCCAGACAGACCAGGGCCCGGGTCTCGGGACCCGCCGCCCGCCACGCGGCCGTACCGGCCTTCATCGCCGGGAGCAGGACGTCCAGGTCGGCGTGCGGATACTCGACGCCGAGCTCCGGGCCGTACGGCGAGGTCTCCCCGCCCGTCCAGCCGTCGGTGCCCGGCTGGCCGAGGTCGAGCCGGGTGTTCAGCACCGCGTCGAACGCGGCCTTGCCCTCGGCCGCCCCGAGACTGCCCGGGGCGCCGCCCTCGCCGTACGCCTTCGGGTGCTCGGGGTGCGGGGACCAGTACGCGCGCGTACCGATCGTGTCGAGGGCCTGGTCGAGCGTGGGCCGGTGGGTCTCGGACAGCTGCTGGGGGGTGAGCGCGGCGGCCATGGCGGACCAACTCCTCATCGAGCCGGGCGGGGACGTACGGACGGAGTTAGAGTAACCGAACGATCGGTCGGGACAAGGGGCCCCGGCGAACCTGTGGATAACTTCAGTGGTCCCCGCCTGCGCGGGGCAGGCCCCTCATGGGGGAGGATCGCGGACATGACCACGGCCAAGCGGGACACGTACACCCCGGAGACGCTGCTCACCGTCGCTGTTCGTGTCTTCAACGAGCGCGGTTACGACGGCACCTCCATGGAGCATCTCTCCAGGGCGGCGGGCATCTCCAAGTCCTCCATCTACCACCATGTGGCGGGCAAGGAGGAGCTGCTGCGCCGGGCCGTGAGCCGGGCGCTCGACGGGCTCTTCGCCATCCTGGAGGAGCCGGGGGCGGTGCGCGGGCGCGCGATCGAGCGGGTCGAGTACGTCACGCGCCGGACCGTGGAAGTACTGATGGCGGAGGTCCCCTACGTCACGCTGCTGCTGCGGGTGCGCGGCAACACCAAGACCGAGCGCTGGGCGCTGGAGCGGCGGCGCGAGTTCGACCACCGGGTGGCGGAGCTGCTGAAGGCCGCGGTGGCCGACGGGGATCTCCGGGCCGATGTGGACATACGGCTGGCCACCCGGCTGCTCTTCGGCATGGTCAACTCGCTGGTCGAGTGGTACCGGCCGCAGCCGGGCGGCTTCCCGGGCGAGGAACAGCTCGCCGACACCGTCGTCCAGCTCGCCTTCGAGGGGATGCGGGCGACCGGCCGCTGACCGTGTCCGGCTTGGTCAGGCCAGCTCGGCCGGGCGGTCCGGGCGCGGGCCGAGGTCCGTCTCCTCGAACACCAGCAGCGTGCGCGTCGACAGCACCTCGGGGATGGACTGGATCCGGGTGAGGACCAGCTCGCGCAGCGCCCGGTTGTCCGGCGTGTGCACCAGCAGCAGGACGTCGAAGTCGCCGCTGACCAGCGCGATGTGCGTGGCCCCGGGCAGCGCCTGGAGCTGCTCGCGCACGGTGCGCCAGGAGTTCTGCACGATCTTGAGCGTGATGTACGCCGAGGCGCCCTGCCCGGCCCGCTCGTGGTCGACCCGCGCACCGAAACCCCGGATCACGCCGTCCTCGACGAGGCGGTTGATCCGGGCGTAGGCGTTGGCGCGCGAGACATGGACCCGCTCGGCCACCGACCGTATGGAGGCGCGGCCGTCCGTCTGGAGAATGCGCAGGATGTCGCGGTCGATGGCGTCCAGGGGGCGCGCGGGCGGGGGCGTGGGGGAGGCCGGGCCCGATGGCGGGGGCGGTGCCGAGGGCGTGGTGGCCGGGGCCGTCGAGGGCGTCGCCGAGGGGGCGATCCGGCCGGGGTCCTCGCCTCTGTCGGCCATTTGTTCAGCTGCCATCTGCCCGCGCCTCCCTGTTGTGGACGACCTGCCTCTATCCCAGGCTGTGGAGAACCGTTTGTCCACAGGCTGAAGGTGCCTGTAGCCAAAATGCGCTCGCGACCGAACAATCGGTAGGTGAGGCACACCACACCGGTGCCTCGCCCGCTCCGCGACATCCTCGCGACATCTCTTGCCATCACCACCCATATCGACACCCTCGATCTCTCGATCGCACGATCGCCACCCTGATCTCCATCGATGCCTGGAGGTGCCTTCCATGACGGTCCAAGAGCTGCCCGGCGCGGCCACCTACCGGCCCACGCCGCCCCCGGCCTGGAAGCCGATCACCGACCCCGCCCCGCTGCTCCCGGACCCGGAGCCCTACCGGGTGCTCGGTACGGACGCGGTCGCCGACGTCGACCCCGAGCTGCTGCTCCGCCTCCACGCCGAGCTGGTCCGCGGCCGCCGGTACAACACGCAGGCCACCGCGCTGACCAAGCAGGGCCGGCTGGCGGTCTACCCCTCCAGCACCGGCCAGGAGGCGTGCGAGATCGCCGCCGCCCTGGTGCTGGAGGAGCGGGACTGGCTCTTCCCCAGCTACCGGGACACGCTGGCGGCCGTGGCGCGCGGCCTCGACCCGGTCGAGGCGCTGACCCTGCTGCGCGGCGACCGGCACACCGGCTACGACCCGCGTGAGCACCGCATCGCCCCGCTCTGCACCCCGCTCGCCACGCAGCTGCCGCACGCGGTGGGCCTGGCGCACGCGGCCCGCCTCAAGGGCGACGACGTCGTGGCGCTCGCCATGGTCGGCGACGGCGGCACCAGCGAGGGCGACTTCCACGAGGCGCTGAACTTCGCGGCCGTCTGGAAGGCCCCGGTGGTCTTCCTCGTGCAGAACAACGGCTTCGCCATCTCCGTGCCGCTGGCCAAGCAGACCGCCGCCCCCTCCCTCGCGCACAAGGCCGTGGGGTACGGGATGCCGGGCCGCCTGGTCGACGGCAACGACGCGGCCGCCGTGCACCAGGTGCTCAGCGAGGCCGTGGCCCGGGCCCGGCGGGGCGGCGGGCCGACGCTGATCGAGGCCGTCACCTACCGCATGGAAGCCCACACCAACGCCGACGACGCCACCCGCTACCGGGTGGACAGCGAGGTCGAGGCCTGGCGGGCCCACGACCCGGTCCTGCTCCTGGAGCGCGAGCTGACCGGCCGCGGGCTGCTCGACGACGAGGGCATCGCGGCGGCGAAGGAAGCGGCCGAACGCATGGCCGCCGCACTCCGCGACCGGATGAACGCCGACCCGGAGCTGGCGCCGATGGACCTCTTCACCCACGTCTACGCCGAGCAGACCAGCCAGCTCCGCGAGCAGGCGGCCGCCCTGCGGGCCGAGCTGGACGCCGAGCAGGACCACGAGCACAGCGCGGAGGAAAGCCGATGACCACCGCGGCGACGAAAGCCGGCGGACGTACGGCGAAGGCGAAACCGGCCACCATGGCGCAGGCCCTCGGACGGGCGCTGCGCGACTCGATGGCCGAGGACCCGACCGTGCACGTGCTCGGCGAGGACGTCGGCACCCTGGGCGGGGTCTTCCGGATCACCGACGGGCTGGCCAAGGAGTTCGGCGACGACCGGTGCACCGACACCCCGCTGGCCGAGGCGGGCATCCTCGGGGCGGCCGTCGGCATGGCGATGTACGGGCTGCGGCCCGTGGTGGAGATGCAGTTCGACGCGTTCGCCTACCCGGCGTTCGAGCAGCTGATGAGCCATGTCGCGAAGATGCGCAACCGCACCGGGGGAGCCATGCCGCTCCCCATCACCGTGCGCGTGCCCTACGGCGGTGGCATCGGCGGCGTCGAGCACCACAGCGACTCCTCCGAGGCGTACTACATGGCCACCCCCGGCCTCCACGTCGTCACCCCGGCCACGGTGGACGACGCCTACGGCCTGCTGCGCGCCTCCATCGCCTCCGACGACCCCGTGGTCTTCCTGGAGCCCAAGCGGCTCTACTGGTCCAAGGCCGACTGGTCGCCGGAGGCCCCGGCCGCCGTCGAGCCGATCGGTAGGGCCGTGGTCCGCCGGACCGGGCGCAGCGCCACGCTGATCACGTACGGGCCCTCCCTGCCGGTCTGTATGGAGGCCGCCGAGGCGGCGGTCGCGGAGGGCTGGCACCTCGAAGTCGTGGACCTGCGCTCGCTGGTGCCGTTCGACGACGAGACGGTCGCGGCCTCGGTGCGGCGCACCGGCCGTGCGGTCGTCGTCCACGAGTCCCCCGGCTTCGGGGGCCCCGGCGGCGAGATCGCGGCCCGGATCACCGAGCGGTGCTTCCACCACCTGGAGGCCCCGGTGCTGCGGGTGGCCGGCTTCGACATCCCGTACCCGCCGCCCATGCTGGAGCGGCACCATCTGCCGGGAGTGGACCGGGTGCTCGACGCGGTGGCCCGGTTGCAGTGGGAGGCGGACAGCTGATGGCCCAGGTCCTCGAATTCAAGCTGCCGGACCTCGGCGAGGGTCTGACCGAGGCGGAGATCGTGCGCTGGCTGGTGGAGGTCGGCGATGTCGTCGCCATCGACCAGCCCGTCGTCGAGGTCGAGACGGCCAAGGCGATGGTGGAGGTCCCCTGCCCCTACGGGGGTGTGGTGACCGCGCGGTTCGGCGAGGAGGGTTCCGAACTCCCGGTCGGGGCGCCGCTGCTGACGGTCGCGGTCGGTGCGACGGACGCCTCTTCCGCTGCCCCGGGGGACGACGGGGCTGCCGCCGAGGAGCCTTCCAGCGGGTCCGGTTCCGGGTCCGGCAACGTGCTTGTGGGGTACGGGACCGGTGCGCCGGCCGCCCGGCGCCGTCGCATCCGGCCGGAGCGGAACACCGCCTCCGCCGCTCCCGCTGCTCCCGCCGCTCCCGCTGTGGTTTCCGCCCCCAGCCGCCCCGCTCCGGTCGCGGTCGCCGTCGGCGAAGTGAACGGGCGGCAGGGGCCCGTGGCCGTGGTCTCCCCTCTCGTACGCCGGTTGGCCCGGCAGCACGAGATCGACCTGCGGCAGCTGACGGGCTCGGGCCCCGACGGGCTGATCCTGCGGGCCGACGTCGATTCCGCGATCCGGCGGGCCGGGGAGGCCGTCACTGAGGTGGAGGCGCGTACGACCGCCGAGTCCGTCGTGGCCGCGGCGCCCACGGTCCACGCGGGCACGGCCGCACCGGCGACCGCCGAGCGGATTCCGCTGCGCGGGGTGCGCGGAGCGGTCGCGGACAAGCTGTCGCGCAGCCGGAGCGAGATCCCGGACGCCACCTGCTGGGTGGACGCGGACGCCACCGAGCTGATGGCCGCCAGGGCCGCGATGAACGCCGCGTCGGGCCCGTCCGGCGGGCCCAAGGTGTCGGTCCTGGCCCTGCTGGCGAGGATCTGCACGGCGGCACTGGCCCGCTATCCGGAGCTCAACTCCACCGTGGACACGGCCGCGCGGGAGATCGTGCGCCTGCCCGGCGTGCACCTCGGGTTCGCGGCGCAGACCGAGCGGGGCCTCGTCGTCCCCGTCGTCCGCGACGCGCACACCCGCAACGCCGAGTCGATCGGGGCCGAGATCGCCCGGCTGACGGAGCTGGCGCGGACCGGGAAGCTCAGCCCCGCCCAGCTGACCGGTGGCACGTTCACGCTGAACAACTACGGGGTGTTCGGGGTCGACGGCTCGACGCCGATCATCAACCACCCCGAAGCGGCGATGCTCGGCGTCGGCCGGATCATGCCCAAGCCCTGGGTGCACCACGGTGAGCTGGCCGTACGTCAGGTCGTGCAGCTCTCGCTCACCTTCGACCACCGGGTGTGCGACGGCGGAACGGCCGGGGGATTCCTCCGGTACGTGGCCGACTGCGTGGAGCAGCCCGCGGTGCTGCTGCGCACCCTGTAGGCCTGCCGTTACGCGGACGCCCTCTCCGGACCCGGCCTTGTCGGCCACCCCGGAGGGGGCGTCGGCGTCAGGTGGTGCCCATAATCGACGTATGACCGCCTACGACGTGATCGTCCTGGCCGGCGGGGCCGCGAAGCGGCTCGGCGGTGCCGACAAGCCGGCCGTACGGGTCGGCGGCCGCGCGCTGCTCGACCGGGTGCTGGCGGCCTGCTCCGGCGCGGGCGCCACCGTCGTGGTGGGTGGCCGCAGGCCCACCTCCCGACCGGTCACCTGGACTCGCGAAGTCCCCGAGGGCGGAGGCCCGTTGGCGGCGCTCGGCGCGGGGGTGCGGCTGACGACTGCGGAGCGGGTGCTCGTCCTCTCCGCCGACCTGCCGTTCCTGGGCCCCGCCACGGTCGAGGCGCTGCTCGCCGCGGCCGGTGAGGACGGCCGGGACGGCGCGCTCTGCACCGACCCCGACGGCCGCGACCAGCCGCTCGTCGCCGTCTACCGGGGCGAGCCGCTCCGCCGCGAGCTGGCCCTGATCGCCACCGAGCACGGCGGCCTGGCCGGGCTGCCGCTCCGGCTGCTGACCGGGGAGCTGGATCTCGCCCGGGTCGATGCCGGGCCGTACGCCGCGTTCGACTGCGACACTTGGGACGACATCGCCGCCGCCCGCGCCCGGATCAGGGAGCATGGGGCCGTGCTGGACGAATGGATCACCTCGGTCAAGAACGAACTGGGAATCGAACTCGACGTCGACACCGACGTCCTGCTCGACCTCGCCCGCGACGCCGCCCACGGGGTCGCGCGGCCCGCCGCACCGCTCACGACCTTCCTGGTCGGGTACGCGGCGGCCCGGGCGAGCGCCGGCGCGGGGCCGGAGGAAGCCGCGGCGGCGGTCGCCGAGGCCTCCCGCAAGGCCACTGCGCTCGCCCTGCGCTGGGAGGCCGAAGCCGCGGCCGAAGGCGCGGGCGCGGAGAAGGGGACCCGGCCGGAGGCGAGCGGCGAATCGGCCGGAACACCATGACCGGCGACGACGCCGAAGAGCTGGCCGTCGAGCAGGCCTTGGCGCTGGTCGGCGGACGGAACCAGACGCATGGCCGAGCCGACGATCAGGCGCATGACCGAGCCAATGATCAGGCGCGTCACCGAGCTGACGATCGGACGGGCGATCGGATGGGCGATCAGACGGGCAATCAGGCAGGCGATCAGATGCCGCACAACCAGAACCCCGGTGCGCCCGCCGACCCGCACCCCGCCCCGTGTACGACACCCTCCCCCTCCCCGGCCCTCCCCTGGGACCGTGCGCGGGCCGTAGCCGCGCGGGCCGGGCGGGGCGGGCCGCTCGCCGTGGTCCGGCTGCCGCTCGACCGTGCCCTGGGCCATGTGCTCGCCGAGCCCCTCGCCGCCCTCACCGACCTGCCGTCCTTCGACACCTCGGCCATGGACGGCTGGGCCGTCGCCGGGCCCGGCCCCTGGACGTACGAGGAGGGCGTGAGCCTGCTCGCGGGGGTCAGGGAGAGCCCCGCCGCCGCCCGCCTGCCCGACGGCACCGCCGTACGCATCGCCACCGGAGCCCGTACCCCCGCCGACACCACCGCGGTCATCCGCAGCGAGCACGCCCACGTCGACGAGGCCAGGGGCCTGCTCTCCACCCGGCGGCCCGTCGTCACCGGCCAGGACATCCGCCCCCGGGGCCAGGAGTGCCGCTCGGGCGACGAGTTGGTGCCGGCCGGCACCGTGGTCACCCCGGCGGTGCTCGGGCTCGCCGCCGCCGCCGGGTACGACGCCCTGCCCGCCGTCCCCCGCCCCCGCGTCGACGTCCTCGTCCTCGGTGACGAACTCCTCGCCGCGGGCCTCCCGCACGACGGCCTGATCCGCGACGCCCTCGGCCCCATGCTCGGCCCCTGGCTGCGGGCCCTGGGCGCCGAGGTCTCCGGCCCCCGCCGCCTCGGGGACGACGCCGAGGCCCTGCGCGAGGCCCTCACCTCCTCCGACGCCGACCTGATCGTCACCACCGGCGGGACCGCCTCGGGCCCGGTCGACCATGTGCACCCGGTCCTGGCCGCCCTCGGGGCCGAGCTGCTCGTGGACGGCGTCACCGTGCGCCCCGGCCACCCCATGCTGCTGGCGCGGTTCGCCCCGGACGGGCCCCACCTGGTCGGGCTGCCCGGCAATCCGCTCGCGGCCGTATCAGGGCTCCTGACCCTCGCCGAACCGCTCCTCGCGGGGCTCGCGGGCCGTCCGGCGCAGGACGCGTACCGGGCGCTCGTCCACGCCGATGTGCCCGGCCATCCGCAGGACACCCGCCTCGTTCCCGTGGTCCACCGCGCGGGCCGGGCGGGCGGCCGGGACCATGTGGCGCCCCTGCGGTACAACGGTCCCGCCATGCTCCGAGGGATCGCCGCGGCGGACGGGCTGGCAGTGGTGCCCGCCGGCGGGGTACGGTCCGGCACCGAGGTGGAGATTCTGGATCTCCCATGGGCCCCGGCGACGCCGTGGACGGAAGGGTGTTTCACGTGAAACTTCCCGACCACGAGAAGGGGTGTTTCACGTGAAACTTCCCGGTCACGACGCGATGGCCAGGCGGGCCGACGAGCACGTCCTACCGACGCGGGTGATGCTCCCCCGCCGGGTCGTCGACGGCCCGGCCCGGCAGGTCGGCAAGCGGCTGCTGATGGCGCTGCTCGTGCTGGCCGCGACGGTGCTCATCGTCTGGCTCGATCGCGCGGGCTACAACGACAACGCCGACGGCAAGGTCGATCTGCTGGACGCGGTCTACTACGCCACGGTCACCCTCTCCACCACCGGGTACGGTGACATCACCCCGTACAGCGCCGGAGCCCGGCTGATCAACGTGGTGCTCGTGACACCGCTGCGCGTGATGTTCCTGATCATCCTGGTCGGCACCACTCTCGAGGTCCTCACGGAACGGACCCGCGAGGACTTCCGGCTGAAGCGTTGGAGGGCCAACTTGCGTGACCACACCGTCGTCGTCGGCTTCGGCACCAAGGGCCGTTCGGCGATCCAGACCCTCTGCGCCACCGGCCTGGCGAAGGAGCAGATCGTCATCGTCGATCCGGCCTCCAAGGTGATCGAGGCCGCCAACGCGGAGGGCTTCACCGGCGTGCTCGGCGACGCCACCCGCAGTGATGTCCTGCTGCGGGCCGAGCTCCAGAAGGCGCGTCAGATCATCATCGCCACCCAGCGCGACGACACCGCCGTGCTGGTCGCGCTGACCGCGCGCCAGCTGAACCGCGGCGCGAAGATCGTAGCGGCGGTCCGCGAGGAGGAGAACGCCCCCCTGCTGCGGCAGTCCGGCGCCGACGCGGTGATCACCAGCAGCGGCGCGGCCGGACGGCTGCTCGGCCTCTCCGTGCTCAGCCCGAGCGCGGGCACGGTGATGGAGGATCTGATCCAGCAGGGCAGCGGCCTCGATCTGATCGAGCGGCCGGTGATAAAGGCCGAGGTGGGCAAGAGCGTCCGGGAGACCGAGGACCTGGTCGTCAGTGTGCTGCGCGGCCACCGGCTGCTCGGTTACGACGACCCGGCGGCCAGCCCGTTGCAGCTGACGGACCGGGTGATCACCATCGTGCGCGCCAGTCCGCCGACCGGCTCCGGCCCGTCCGGCCCCCAGCTGCCCCATCTGCCGCTGCCGCCGCACCGCTCCTGACCCCCGGAAACCCCACCGCTCCTGACCTGAGGAAACCGCACCGCTCCTGACCCCCGGAAACGGGGCAGGGGGCCGGTGGCGGGAGTAGCCTCGCGGCCATGCATGCGATCACGATCCCCGAACCCGGTGGCCCCGAGGCGCTCGTCTGGGCCGAGGTGCCCGATCCCGTACCCGGCGACGGCGAAGTCCTCGTCGAGGTCGTCTCCAGCGCCGTCAACCGTGCCGACGTCCTCCAGCGGCAGGGCTTCTACAACCCGCCGCCCGGCGCCTCCCCCTACCCCGGTCTGGAGTGCGCGGGCCGGATCGCGGCGCTCGGCCCGGGGGTGACCGGCTGGGCGGTCGGCGACGAGGTGTGCGCGCTGCTGTCCGGCGGCGGCTACGCGGAGAAGGTCGCCGTACCGGTGGGCCAGCTCCTCCCCGTACCGCACGGCGTGGATCTGACGACGGCGGCCGCGCTGCCCGAGGTGACCGCGACCGTCTGGTCCAACGTCTTCATGGTCGCCCACCTCCGCCCCGGTGAGACCCTCCTCGTCCACGGCGGCTCCAGCGGGATCGGCACCATGGCGATCCAGCTGGCGAAGGCGGTCGGCGCCCGGGTGGCCGTCACGGCGGGCAGTCCGCAGAAGCTCGCCGAGTGCGCGGCGCTCGGCGCCGACATCCTCATCGACTACCGCGAGCAGGACTTCGTGGCGGAGCTGGAGAAGGCGACCGGCGGGGCGGGGGCCGACGTCATCCTGGACATCGTCGGCGCCAAGTACCTGGACCGGAACGTGAAGGCGCTCGCCGTCAACGGCCGCCTGGCGATCATCGGCCTTCAGGGCGGCGTGAAGGGCGAGCTGAACCTCGGCGCGCTGCTGACCAAGCGGGCCGCCGTCACCGCGACCTCGCTGCGGGGCCGCCCCCTCGGCGAGAAGGCCTCCATCATCGCCGCCGTACGCGAACATGTGTGGCCGCTCATCGCGGACGGGGTGGTCCGGCCCGTCGTGGACCGTACGGTCCCCATGGCGGACGCCGCGGAGGCGCACCGGGTGCTGGAATCCAGCGCCCACATCGGAAAGGTGCTGCTGGCGACCCCGAACGCCTAGAACGCGGCGGGGCCCGGCACACGCCACCGTGTGTGCCGGGCCCCGCGCGTTCACGCGTCTACAGGTACGGTCCCGAACGGATCGGCCCGTGCGGGTCCCCGCCGCCTTCCTCGTCCTCGTGGGCCATCCCGGGCGGCAGCGCGCGGCGCATCTGCTCCAGCTGCGCGCGGGCCGCCATCTGCTGGGCGAACAGCGCCGTCTGGATACCGTGGAAGAGGCCCTCCAGCCAGCCCACCAGCTGGGCCTGCGCGATCCGCAGCTCGGCCTCGGAGGGGACCGACTCCTCGGTGAACGGCAGCGAGAGCCGCTCCAGCTCCTCCACCAGCTCCGGCGCGAGACCGTCCTCCAGCTCCTTCACGGAGCTGGCGTGGATCTCCTTGAGCCGGACCCGGCTCGCCTCGTCGAGAGGGGCCGCCCTGACCTCCTCCAGAAGCTGCTTGATCATGCTGCCGATGCGCATGACTTTCGCGGGCTGCTCGACCATTTCCGTCACCGGGACCTCGCGCGACTCGTCGTCACTGGCACCGCCGCCGACAGCCATTCCGTCCTGGCCCACGACAAGGACCTGCGGGTGCTCCTGCGACCGGTCATTCCTCGGCATTTCCATGCCGCCATTGTCTCGCACACATGCCGTACACCACGTTGGTGCCCCCGGAAACGGATGATCCACCGTCTCCAGGGGCACCGGAAGGGCCCGGGGGAGCGCTATCCCGCCCGTCGGGCCAGCTTCTGCCGGGAGCTGGTGAGGGCGGCGGCGAGCAGCCCGGCCAGCACCGGGACGACCAGGGCCAGCAGCGCGATGGTCTCCCACGGCATCACGATCGGTGTGTACGCCGACTCCATCGGATCCGCCCGCATGTCCGCCAGCGCCGCGCGCAGGTCGGTCAGGCGCACCGCGACCGCCGGCACGATCCCCGCCAGCGTCCCCAGCAGCACCCCGGTCAGGGCGACGACCAGGCACTGGAAGCCGGAGAGCGAGCGCCGGACGCCCGGCGGTGCGCCCACCGCGCTGAGCGTGGTGAGGTCGGCCTCGGCGTCGGCCTTGGAGAGCCCGGTGGTGATGGCCGCCGCGCCCAGGGTCACGACTCCGGCGAAGAGGGCGAGGATCAGCAGGACCGCCGCGTCCTCGTCCTCCTGCTGCGCGTTCGCGGTCATCACGTACGCGCGGTTTCCGGCCTGCTCGATCGCCGCGTCGGCCGCCTGCCGCTCGGCGTCGTTCGGCTCGCGGCTCAGCGTGTAGACGCTGGCGTGGTCCTCGGTGTACAGGCCGAGTTCCTCCGCGGTCCGCTGCGGCAGGATCATCCGGATGCCGGGGGTCGCCGCGTACCGGTCGGGAGCGACGTACACCTTCAGCCGGTCCGTGGTGGTGCGGGCCTTGCCGGGGCGGAGGGCCCGGTGCTCCTTGTCGCGCTCGCTGTAGGTGTGGACGGCCTTGAGGGTGACCTCGCCGTTCTTCGCGTACGCCGGGTTGAGCAGCACGGGTGTGCCCGCGGCCAGGGCCTTCGCCGCCGCCGGGTCGTCGAGCTTCACGTACGACGTGAGCAGCCCGGCGTCACCGATGACGATCTTGCTGTCGTCGTTGCCGAGGGAGACCGAGGTCCACCGCTCGTCCACGCAGGCGGGGGAGTTCATCAGCCGCTTGTGCTCGTCCGCCGAGATCCGCAGCGCGAGTTCCTTGGCGCCCTTGCCCTTGAGGGGGCAGGAGTGGCCCTCTCCGGTGGGCTTGACGAGCCCGATGGTTCCGCAGTCGTCCTCCTCCTCGTAGTACACCGAGCAGTCGCTGCCGGCCCAGACCCTTCCGACGTCGGCGCGCCCGCCGTTGACGGGGTAGTTCTGCTCGACGGCGGCCCGTGCGCGGGGCAGGTTGGCCTTCTGGGAGGTGTCGAAGGCCATCACCGCGGCGGTGCCCGCGGTGAGGTTGGGCTGGTGGTCGTAGGCCTGCTCGGCGGCGTTGCTGCTGGTGTACGTGGCGATGGCGACGCTGCCCGCGACGGCGGCCATCACGGCGGCGACGGCCGGTGCGGTACGGCCCCGGTTGCGGGCCGCGTCGCGCAGGGCGATGCGGGGCGTCAGCGGCAGCCGGCGGCCGAGCCGGCCGAGGAAGCCGACGATGACCGGGATGCAGCAGAGGAGGCCCAGCTCGGCGAGGACGGAACCGCCCGCGACCAGATTGATGTTGCCGCTGACGCCTCCGTACACGGCGAGGGCGACGCCGCCCGCCAGCACGAGGGAGCCGACGACCGGCAGCACCCGGGAGCTGCGGCGGGAGCCGCGGCGTCCGGTGAGCGACTCCAGGACGGACTGCCGGCCCGCCACGATGGCCGGGGCGAGTGCGGCGAGGACCCCGGTGACCAGGCCGAGTACGGCGATGGCGAGGATCTCCCAGGGATGGACGGTCAGTTCGCCGAAGCGGCGGCCGGTGAAGTCCTCGATCATCGGGCGGAACAGGGCGGTGAGCCCGAATCCGGCCCCGACGCCGACGACCGCGCCGACCCCGCCGAGCACCGCACCGCCCGCGAGCACCACGGCCCGCACCTGGCTGCGGGTGCCGCCGCACGAGCCGACCAGCCCCAGCTGGCGGCGCGAACGGCGGGCGCCCACGGCGAACGCCGGTCCGGCCAGCAGCACGATCTCCAGGACGGCCATGGCGGCCACGGTGAGGGCGGCCGCGGTCATCTCCGCGTCGTTCGTCTCCCAGCCCCCCATCTGCGCGGCCATGGGGACCTCGGAGTCCGGCGGCGGGTCCAGGACGACCTGCCGGGCCCGTACCACCACGCCCTTCTCGTTGGCGGCGAGCACGTCCGACCAGGTCACGCCCGCGCCGGACGGGCCCTGGACCAGCCACTTCCGGTCGCCGGCCTGCGGCGGGAGGATCTCCTTTTCACCGTCGGCGGCCTTCTGCCACGGGGCGATGACCGCGCCGGGGACGGCGAACAGGGACTCGGACTTCAGGTCGGTGGGCAGTTCCACCGCGCCGGTGAGGGTGTAGCCCTGCTCGGGGCCGCGGACGGTGACGCGGTCGCCGACGGAGAGCCCGGACGCCTTGAGGAAGGCCTCGGTCGCCGCGATCTCGTCCTTGGCCTTCGGGTAGGCGCCCTCGGTCAGCTCGACCCGGCCGCGCAGCAGCGGGTCCGCGACGGCCAGTTCGGTGATCTGGGTGTCCGTGATGCCGTGGCGGGTCGTCACGGACGCGGGCAGGGACTGCTCGGTGAGGTACCGGGAGCCCTTCGGGAAGGTCGCCGGTACGTCGACGGGCTTGCGCTCGTCCTCGGGCAGCGTCTCGGGTGCGTCCTGGGGCGTGCCCCACATGACGCCGTCGGGCATCTGCTCCAGCCGGACCGGGCCCATGCCCTGGTCGATGAAGAGGGCGTCCGCCGCACCCAAATCCGCCGTCAGATCCTCGGCGACGGTGGGCAGGGCGCTGCGGTACGTCAGGTCGGCGGCGGTCACACCGAGGACCGGCAGGGCGATCATCGCGACGACCAGGGCGCTGCGGCCCTTGGCCCGTACGGCGTCACGTCTGGCTATGCGGAAGGCGGCGCGCCATCCGGAGAAGAGGCTCACTTGGCGGCCTCGGCGGATCCGGAGGTGCCGGAGGACCGGGGGGCTCCCGCTCCCGTCGCTGCCGCGAGCAGCGAGTCGGCTCCGGTGGTCAGCGTCTGGTCGACGATCGAACCGTCGCGGAGGAAGACGACCCGGTCGGCCCAGGCCGCGTACCGGGGCTCATGGGTCACCATCACTCCCGCCGCGCCCTGGTCGCAGCGGGTGCGGAGCAGAGCGAGGACGGCCTCGCCGGTCTCGGAGTCGAGCGCCCCGGTCGGTTCGTCGGCGAGCACGAGGCGCCGGTCGCCGACGAGGGCGCGGGCGATGGCGACGCGCTGCTGCTGGCCGCCGGACATCTCGTCGGGGAAGCGGTCGGCTATCTCGGTCAGCTTCATCTCGGCCAGTGCGGCGAGGGCCTCCTTGCGTGCCTTGCGCACGGAGACACCGTCGAGTTCGCGGGGCAGCGCGATGTTCTCGGCGGCGGTCAGGGCCGGGATGAGGTTGTAGTCCTGGAAGACGTATCCGACGCTGCGGCGGCGCAGGGCGGCGACGCCCTTGCGGCCGAGGGCGGCGATGTCCTGGCCCTCGATGATCACCTGGCCGCTGGTGGCGTTGTCGAGCCCGCCGGCCAGGGTCAGCAGGGTGGACTTGCCGGAGCCGGAGGGCCCCATCACGGCGACCAGCTCACCCGGGTACACCGAGAGGCTGATCCCGCGCAGGGCGTGTACCTCGGCGATGCCGGAGCCGTGGGTGCGGGTGAGGGCCCGCAGTTCGAGTACGGGGTCGCCTGCGGGCGTCCCGGAGGACGGCGGCGGAGGTGTGGCGGCGGGCGAGGACATGGTGGGTGGTTCCCCCTAGGACGAAACGCGCTGGTCGTGGAGTGCGGAACGGGAAATGGGCGGCTGAGGTCGAGCTCGGCTCAGGAAGCCCGGTTCAGGAAACGGGCGGCCGAGGAAGCGTCCGGTTCAGGAAACGGGCGGCTGAGGAGGAGCCCCGCTCAGCGGCGGGTCTTCGTGCGACCGGTCAGGGAGCGGGCCGGGCCGCGGGTGGCCGCCGGGCCGGGTTCGGGCGAGGGCTCGGTGGCGGCAGCCTCGGCGAGGCGGACGAGCCGCGACTCGCAGTGGTCGAGCCAGCGGGCCTCGGCCTCCGCCTGGAAGATCAGCTGCTCCACCACGAGGAGCCAGGCGACCTCGTCCCGGTTGGCGGGGACGTCGGCCAGGGCCTGGGCCTTGAGCCGGGTGAAGTCCTGCATGGCCTTGAGGGTGTGGTGGCGCTGGGACTGGATGACATCGCGGATGTCGACACCCGGGGCCCCCACGGCCATGGCGAGCTTGATCGCCAGTTCGTCGCGGGGCGGACTGGTGCGGTCCACCGGGGTCTCGAACCAGCTGCGCAGCTCGGCCCGGCCGTCGCCGGTGATCGCGTAGAGGTCGTGCCCGGCCTCGTCGGCCCCCTCCTGCACGACCATGCCGTCGCGCTCCAGGCGGCTGAGCGTCGTATAGACCTGGCCGACGTTCAGGGGCCAGGTGGAGCCCGTGCGGGACTCGAACTCGGTGCGGAGCTGGGAGCCGTACCGAGGGCCCCGCTCCAGGAGGGCCAGCAGCCCGTGGCGGATCGACATACTGAGTATGTATACCGAGTATGTCGCTCCTGGCAAGTCACCTGACGGAGCGGCCACGGGGTGCAGGAGTCCGCTCACGCGGCGTGAAGCGGAATCAGTTCACCCGGCGCAGACGGAAGGCGAGGAAGGCGATCCCGAGCCCCACCAAGGCGATGCCCGTACCCAGCGAGACCTGCTGCACCTGTCGTACGGCGGCGGCGTCCAGGGCGCGTGCGCCCGCGCTCCCCGGCTCGCTGAACGCCTCGGGCGGCGGGGTGAAGACCGGCAGGTCGGAGGCGCTCTCCTCGGGCTCGTCCGACGGCTCGGCATCGGCCGGCGTCTCGGCCCGCGCCAGCTCCAGCGGGGTCAGCGAACGCCCGGGCCGAGCCTTGCCGGCCCCGGCCTCACGCCCGGCCATCGGCGCGGTCGACCCCGACACCTCGACGGAGACGGAACGGCTGGGAGAGGGCGAAGCGGAACCTTCGGGGGCCTCGGCGCCCGCCACGTCACCTCCATCCGCCGAAGGGCTCCCGACGGGCTCCACAGGCTCCACGGCCCCTCTCGTACCGGAGACCCCGGACGACGGCGGGAACAGCCCCGAGGGAAGCACGGAGGAGGGTGAGGCACCTGATGGGAGGCCTGATGGAAGGGGCGTGGCCGCAGGACTCGACGCTGCGGAAGGCGTTGCGCTGACGGACGGCCCATCGGCGGAAGCGGAGACGGAAGCCGACGCGGCCCCGCTCGGCGGACCCAACGGCCCCAGCATCGCGCCGGCCGTCACCAGCAGACAGACCGCGCACCTCGACGACCACACGGCCGGACGTCCTGGAGCCATGAGATCAGCGTCACACGGGCTCCAGCATCCGGCATCCCGGACGGGCGAGGAGGAGATAACCGGCCGTTCCGGGATCGATTACCGCCCCGGAACGGAGATCCAGAGCCCCGCAGCGATCACCCGGCGAACAAGAACGATCAGGACGGCCGACCCTTCAGGTCAGGAAGGCCGGCCTGTCGAGATCTTCAGCTCGAAGTGGGCGCCGCGCTCGGAGACGGCCGTGCCCGAGGACGGGAACTGGCCGACGATCTGGCCCTCCGCGTACGTGTTGCCGGGCTCCTCGATCTCCTTGATCGTCCAGCCGGCGGCCGCCGCGCACTCCTTCGCCGAGAGGATGTCCTTGTAGACGAAGTTGGGCGCCTGGACCTTCTTCGGGTCGTTGGAGTCCTCGGAGGCGTCCGTGCAGGCCGTCGTCTTCATCGTCCGGTTGCGCTCCGGGGGCCGGTAGCCCTCGTCCGTGGAGGTCTCGCTGGTGCCCGGGTCGCCGCTCTTGCCCGCCTCGTCGTCCTTGCCGTCGCCCTGGAGGGCGAGCGCGGTGATCAGGCCGCCCACGGCGAGGAGCGCGACGACGATCGAGCCGACGATGACCGGCATGTTCCGCTTGGAGGAGCCGCCGCCCGTGGTGCCGACGGCCGTCTGGTGCTGCGGGTTGATCGTGTACGGCGGCGGGGTCTGGTGGGCGAGCGGGCCCGGCGTCGGGTAACCCTGGGCCGCCTGCGGGTAGCCGTAGCTCGGCGCGGGCGTCGGGGCCGGCTGGTTGTACGGCCCCGAAGGGCCCGACTGGTACGGCGGCTGCGGGTGCGGCTGGTACGGCGTCTGGACGCCCTGCGGGGCGGGGGTGGCCTGGTCGACGGGCGGGAACACCGCCGAGCCGACGCCCGCACCGCTGTTGGCCGGTCCGCCCCCGGCGACGATCACCGGGGCGCCGGTCTGGCCGCCCGAGGCGTTCAGCACCCGGTCGATCTCGTCCCGCATCGCGGCGGCGCTCGGGAAGCGCTCGTTCGGGTTCTTCTTCAGGGCGCGGGCGACGAGCGCGTCCATCGCCGGGGTGACCGACCGGTTGATGGTGGACGGCGCGACCGGCTCCTCCTGCACATGCGCGTACGCGATGGCGAGCGGCGAGTCCGCGTCGAACGGGATCCGGCCCGTGAGCAGCTGGAAGAGCATGATGCCGACCGAGTACAGGTCGGAGCGGGCGTCCACACCGCGGCCGAGGGCCTGTTCGGGGGAGAGGTACTGCGGGGTGCCGACGACCATGCCGGTCTGCGTCATGGAGGTGACACCGGACTGCATGGCGCGGGCGATGCCGAAGTCCATGACCTTCACGATGCCGCGCTTGGTCATCATGACGTTGCCGGGCTTGATGTCGCGGTGGACCAGGCCCATCTCGTGGCTGGTCTCCAGCGCGGCGAGCACGTCCGCCGTCACCTTGAGCGCCTTGTCGGCGGGCATCGCGCCGTACTGCCGGATGTCATCGGCCAGCACCGAACCGAGCGGCTGCCCCTCGACGTACTCCATGACGATGTACGGCATCAGCGCGCCGCCGAGCTCGTCCTCGCCGGTGTCGAAGACCGAGACGATGTTGGTGTGCTGGAGCTTGGCGACGGCCTGCGCCTCGCGCCGGAACCGCTCGCGGAACGACTGCTCGCGCCCGAGCTCGGTGTGCAGGGTCTTGATCGCGACCTGGCGGTCCAGGGCGGAGTCGTACGCCAGGTAGACGGACGCCATCCCGCCCTCGCCGAGCAGGTCACGCAGCTGGTAGCGGCCGCCCGCGACCGCACCGCCCGCGTAGCGGCCCTGTGCGCCGTCCTGACTCATGACTTGCTTCCCCCTCGGCGGCGCGCCCCTGGCGCGCTATGTGCTGCACACGCGACGTGATGCACACGCGATGTTTTTGTAGGACGCAGATCCATGCGACCCGGTTCCGTACAACGCGATGACGCGCCAAGTCTGCCCGAGGGGTCCGACACGTCAAGCCGGGCACCCGTTCCGTGACCCTACGCACAGGAAGCGTCGCGGAAGCGTTACAGGAAACGCATGGATCCGTGGTGGAGGACACGCCGACCGGTCGGATGATCCGTCCGGTGCGGAACCTGGGTGTCCGGTGGAGGCTGTAGCGTGACGTGGCAATGCAGCAAGGCACCGTGAGAACCCGCGGACGCGCGGACAGATACGACGGCGAGGACTGATGGCACCCGATTCCGAAGCAAACGGCGGCGGATTTTCGGATGGCTCCGACGCCTGGGGTGTCGGTGGGGTCGTCGGTGACGGACGCTACCGGATGACCTACCGGCTCGGCCGGGGCGGCATGGCAGAGGTGTACGCGGCGGAGGACGTCCGGCTCGGACGTACGGTCGCGGTCAAACTGCTCCGCTCCGACCTGGCCGAGGACCCGGTCTCCAAGGCCCGCTTCACGCGTGAGGCGCAGTCCGTCGCCGGCCTCAACCACCATGCGATCGTCGCCGTCTACGACTCCGGCGAGGACACCGTGGGCGGCCAGACGGTCCCGTACATCGTGATGGAGCTGGTCGAGGGCCGCACCATCCGCGACCTTCTCCTGACCGCCGAGGCGCCCCCGCCCGAGCAGGCCCTGATCATCGTCTCGGGCGTGCTGGAGGCGCTGGCCTACTCGCACCAGCACGGCATCGTGCACCGGGACATCAAGCCCGCCAACGTGATCATCACGGACTCCGGCGCGGTCAAGGTGATGGACTTCGGCATCGCGCGGGCGCTGCACGGCGCCCAGTCGACGATGACCCAGACCGGCATGGTCATGGGCACGCCGCAGTACCTCTCCCCCGAGCAGGCGCTCGGCAAGGCCGTCGACCACCGCTCCGACCTCTACGCCACGGGCTGCCTGCTCTACGAACTGCTGGCGCTGCGGCCCCCGTTCACCGGTGAGACCCCGCTCTCGGTGGTCTACCAGCACGTCCAGGACATCCCGGTGCAGCCGTCCGAGGTCTCGGACGTGGTGCCGCCGGAGCTGGACGGCATGGTGATGCGCTCGCTGGCGAAGGACCCGGACGACCGGTTCCAGAGCGCCGAGGAGATGCGCGGACTGGTCCAGTACAGCCTGCAGATGCTCCAGGTGCAGGGCGGCCACACGGGCACGTGGAACACCGGTCCGGTCGCGCTCAACGAGGGCGGTCAGACCCCGCCGCACGGGATGACGGGCTCGACCCGGGCGATGGGCCACCCGATGCACGGGGACACCTCGCAGGGGCCGATCCTGCCCCCGATGAACCCGGACGACGGCGGTTACAACGGCTACGACGGTGGTCGCGGCGGACAGCGGGGCGGTGGCCGGCGCAACAAGATGTGGCTCTTCGTGCTGCTCGCGCTGGTCGCGATCGGCGCCGGGGTCGCCTTCGCCATCAGCGCGTCGAAGGGCGACGACGGCGACAAGAAGACGCCGGTCACGCCGTCCACCTCGGTGAGCTCTTCCGAGGAGGAGCCGTCGGAGGAGCCGTCCGACGAGGAGGAGCCGACGGAGGAGGAGCCGGAGCAGCCGAGCACCTCCACGGGCGGTCAGACGCAGCCCGAGCCGCCGCCGTACACCCCGCCGCCGACCCAGAGCCAGCCCTCGTTCACGCCGTCCCCGACCCCGTCCGACAACACGGACGCCGGGACGACGGACGGCAACACCAACGAGGGCACCACGGGCGAGCCGTCCGGCGACCCCACCGACCCGACCACCGACCCGGGCACCCCGGGCGGCGGCAACGGCGGCGAGCCCGGCGGCTCGGAGGGCGCGAACGGCGGCGCCAGCGCGGGCAGCGCCGGCAACAGCGGCACGGGCGACACGGCCGGCCCGGCAGCGGGAGGCACCACCCCCTAGGACCCCCTAGGACCCCGTGGGGACGCTCTACTCCGTGAACGCCGCGCACACCGCCTCGTACTCACGGGTCCACCACACCGCCAGGGCCGACACCGCAGGGAACTGCGGGTCGGCCCTTCGGTCGTCCAGGCGGTAGCGCCAGCGCAGTATCCAGAAGTCGTTGAGCCGCTCCCACCACACCCGGTGCACGGCGGCGGCCAGTTCGGCCGCCCCCGCCCCCGCCGCCCGCCGGTACGCGCGGGCGTACGCCCGTACCTTCGGCAGGTCCAGCTCCCCGCCCGGCTGCACGAAGAAGATGGCCGCCGCCCGGACCGCCTCCTCGGCGCGCGGCTGCACCCCCAGCCGGTCCCAGTCCACGATCGCGACCGGATCGGCGCCCCGGTAGAGCAGGTTGAGCGGATGGAAGTCGCCGTGCACCCACCCGGTGGCGGGCCCGTCCGGCGTCGGCGGCCGGCGGTGCGCATGCCGCTCCAGCAGCGCCCGGCGCTCCACGAGCCGGTGCACGGCGAGCTCGTCGAAGGCGTCACGCGGGGTGTCCCGGGAGCGCTGCCCACGGGCCACGGCCAGCAGCTCGTCGATCAGCGCGAAGGTGTCGGCGGCATGCGGACTGCCGTACCCGGCGGGTAACGACCCCACCGGAGGCTCGGGTTCACCGTCCGCCGGCATGACCTGCTCAAGAGCGGTGTGTACGGCTCCGAGGAGCGTCCCGAGACGCCGCGACTGGTGGGGGGTGAGCTGGGATCCGACCCGGTGCAGTCCGTCGACCCAGGGGTGCAGGGCGTAGCAGCGGTCGCCGATCACGGTGACCGTGGTGCCCTCCGTGTCGGTCAGCGGCGGGACGACGGGCACGCCGAGCGAGGCCAGGCGCTGGGTGGCGTGGTGCTGGCGCACGATCGTGGCGCGCTCACCGGTGGCGTCGCCGATGTGCTTCTTGTCGAGGTGGTGCTTGAGGAAGTAGGAGCCGCGGGTGGTGGACACGCGGTATCCGTGGTTCAGCAGGCCCTTGGTGATCGGCTCGCAGGCGAGCGGTTCACCCACGTCCGGGTAGCGGCGCAGCACCTCGCCGACCGGGGGAACTGGTGGGCGGGTTACATATGAGCGCGGCACTTACCAAATGGTAGATCACGCTGCGTGGCGGACAACCTGACTTGCGTCGAAGCCCAGAGTGTGCTCCGTGACGAAGTGCGGGTCGACCCGGAGGTAGGCCGGCGCGAAGGGTTCCCCGTTGACGTGGACGGGGGCGGCACCGAAGAGTTCTTCCTGCTCAGGGCGGGGATGGACGATCTCGGCGGGCCCGGTGAACTGCACGGACCACAGATCGTCGCCCCCATCGCCGCAGGACGCGTTGTAGTTGTCCGCCCCATAGGCGACGACGGTCCCGTCGCATGCCTCGTGGTGACCGAAGCCGCTGTGCATCCGCAGCAGGATGCGGCCGTCGCTCACGATGTGCCGGGCCACCGCCAGGAACGGCAGGGCGCGCATGCTGGTGGCGAGGCGGCCGTACGGGACCCGGCGGAGCAGCTCCATCGCCTGGGGCGCGGGGGTTTCTTCGGAGGGCATACGGTCCACTGTCCGGCACACGTAGGGACCGGGTAAGAGTCCCCGGCCCCGGGCGGCCCGGGACCAAAGTCCCATGCCGTTGGGTTCAGCGGCGCTCGGCCTGGAGCCGGGCGACGTACGCGGCCGCCTGCGAGCGGCGCTCCATGCCCAGCTTGGACAGCAGGCTGGAGACGTAGTTCTTGATGGTCTTCTCGGCGAGGTGCAGCCGCTCCCCGATGACCCGGTTGGTCAGCCCCTCCCCGATCAAATCCAGGATCTTGCGCTCCTGCTCGGTGAGGTTGGCGAGCCGCTCGTCGCCCTTGGCGGTGCCGCCGTCGCGCAGCCGCTCCAGCACCCGGGCGGTGGCCACGGGGTCCAGCAGGGATTTCCCGGCGGCGACGTCCCGTACGGCATTGAGCAGTTCATTGCCCCGGATCGCTTTCAGCACATAACCCGACGCACCGGCCATGATCGCGTCGAAAAGCGCCTCGTCATCGGCGTACGAGGTGAGCATCAGGCATTTGATGTTCTCGTCCAGCGAACGGACCTCCCGGCACACCTCCACCCCGCTGCCGTCGGGCAGCCGGACGTCGAGCACCGCCACATCAGGGCGCGTCGCCGGGATCCTGACCAGGGCGTCGGCGGCCGTGCCCGCCTCGCCGACCACCTCGATGTCGGGCTCGGAGGCCAGCAGCTCATGGACGCCACGCCGGACGACC
Source organism: Streptomyces cyaneofuscatus (assembly GCF_000718135.1). Taxonomy (GTDB): domain Bacteria; phylum Actinomycetota; class Actinomycetes; order Streptomycetales; family Streptomycetaceae; genus Streptomyces; species Streptomyces cyaneofuscatus. The sequence goes on from NZ_JOEM01000003.1 coordinate 295,844, forward strand.
TCGTGATCGTCGAGCAGAAATACCGTGATTTTTCCATCTTCGCGCACGGTCGCAGTCTCACACACTCGCCTCTCCTCCGCTCTTCCCAGCCGCTGATCCGCGGGATAACGTGCCGTTGTTCCGGCGGCCTGCAAGGCTGTTCCCAGTGCTGTGACCAGCAGAGCTTCGTGATTTTTTCGATTTACTTGGAAATCCAAGCAAAAACGCAGGTCAGATAGGGTTTCGCAGTTATGCGATGCACTGGGTAACGTGCCTATGACAGGGCGCTCGCCGGGGCACCTGTCACGCCTGTATCCCGGCCGAGAAGCACCCACCCCGTGCTCGGGTCCGGACACAGGCGAGCCGCACTGGTCTCCCGGCAGACCCCGGGGGCCGGACCGACGGAGGAGCACGCACGTGACCGTGGAGAGCACTGCCGCCGCGCGTAAACCGCGACGCGCCAGTAAGCGGACCAGCGCCGCGAAGAAGCCGCAGAGTTCCGAGCCCCAGCTCGTGCAGCTGCTGACGCCCGAGGGCGAGCGGGTCGAGCACCCGGACTACAGCATCGACCTGAGCGCCGACGAGCTGCGCGGCCTGTACCGGGACATGGTTCTGACCCGCCGCTTCGACGCCGAGGCGACCGCCCTCCAAAGGCAGGGGGAGCTGGGCCTGTGGGCCTCGCTGCTGGGCCAGGAGGCCGCGCAGATCGGCAGCGGCCGGGCGCTGCGCGACGACGACTACGTCTTCCCGACCTACCGTGAGCACGGTGTGGCCTGGTGTCGCGGGGTCGACCCCACCAACCTGCTGGGCATGTTCCGCGGGGTGAACCACGGTGGCTGGGACCCGACGACCAACAACTTCCACCTGTACACGATCGTCATCGGCTCGCAGACCCTCCACGCCACCGGGTACGCCATGGGCGTCGCCAAGGACGGCGCGGACTCGGCCGTGATCGCGTACTTCGGTGACGGTGCCTCCAGCCAGGGCGATGTCGCGGAGTCGTTCACCTTCTCCGCGGTCTACAACGCCCCGGTGGTGTTCTTCTGCCAGAACAACCAGTGGGCCATCTCCGAGCCCACCGAGCGCCAGACCCGCGTGCCGCTCTACCAGCGCGCGCAGGGCTACGGCTTCCCCGGCGTCCGCGTCGACGGCAACGACGTCCTCGCGTGCCTCGCCGTCACCCGCTCCGCACTGGAGCGCGCCCGCCGCGGTGAGGGCCCGACCCTGGTCGAGGCGTTCACGTACCGCATGGGCGCCCACACCACCTCCGACGACCCGACGAAGTACCGGGCCGACGACGAGCGGGCCGCCTGGGAGGCGAAGGACCCGATCCTGCGCCTGCGCACGTACCTGGAGAGTTCCGGCCACGCCGACGAGGCGTTCTTCACCGCCCTGGACGAGGAGAGCGAGACCCTCGGCAAGCGCGTACGCGAGGTCGTACGGGCGATGCCCGACCCGGAGCCGCTCTCCCTGTTCGAGCACGGCTACGCCGACGGCAGCTCCCTCGTCGACGAGGAGCGTGCCCAGTTCTCCGCCTACCAGGCATCGTTCGCCGACTCTGCCGAGGAGGGCAAGTAGCCATGGCCGTGGAAAAGATGTCCATCGCGAAAGCGCTCAACGAGTCGCTGCGTCTGGCCCTCGACACCGACCCCAAGGTCCTCATCATGGGCGAGGACGTCGGAAAGCTCGGCGGCGTCTTCCGTATCACCGACGGCCTCCAGAAGGACTTCGGCGAGGACCGGGTGATCGACACCCCGCTCGCCGAGTCCGGCATCGTCGGCACCGCGATCGGCCTGGCCCTGCGCGGCTACCGCCCCATCGTGGAGATCCAGTTCGACGGCTTCGTCTTCCCCGCGTACGACCAGATCGTCACGCAGCTCGCGAAGATGCACGCCCGCGCGCTCGGCAAGATCAAGCTGCCGGTCGTCGTCCGTATCCCGTACGGCGGTGGCATCGGCGCGGTCGAGCACCACAGCGAGTCCCCCGAGGCGCTCTTCGCGCACGTCGCGGGCCTGAAGGTGGTGTCCCCCTCCAACGCGAGCGACGCCTACTGGATGATGCAGCAGGCCGTCCAGAGCGATGACCCGATCATCTTCTTCGAGCCCAAGCGGCGTTACTGGGACAAGGGCGAGGTCGACACCGAGTCCATCCCCGGCCCGCTCCACAAGGCCGTCACCGTCCGCGAGGGCAGCGACCTGACGCTCGTCGCGTACGGCCCGATGGTGAAGGTCTGCCTGGAAGCGGCCGCGGCCGCCCAGGAGGAGGGCAAGTCGGTCGAGGTCCTGGACCTGCGCTCGATGTCCCCGATCGACTTCGACGCCATCCAGACGTCGGTGGAGAAGACCGGCCGGCTCGTCGTCGTCCACGAGGCGCCCGTCTTCTACGGCTCCGGCGCGGAGATCGCCGCCCGCATCACCGAGCGCAGCTTCTACCACCTCGAAGCGCCGGTGCTCAGGGTCGGCGGCTACCACGTGCCCTACCCGCCGGCCCGGCTGGAGGACGAGTACCTGCCCGGCTTGGACCGGGTGCTCGACGCCGTCGACCGCTCGCTGGCGTACTGAGGGATTGGGGTCGTGACGACGATGACACAGACGTCCGCTCGCTTCCGCGAGTTCAAGATGCCCGACGTGGGCGAGGGGCTCACCGAGGCCGAGATCCTCAAGTGGTTCGTCCAGCCCGGTGACACGGTCACCGACGGCCAGGTCGTGTGCGAGGTCGAGACGGCGAAGGCGGCGGTGGAGCTGCCGATCCCGTTCGACGGCGTGGTGCACGAACTGCGCTTCTCCGAAGGTACGACGGTCGATGTCGGCCAGGTGATCATCACGGTGGACGTGGCGCCGGGGAGCGAGGACGAGGCCCCGGCGCCGGCTCCCGCGCAGGAGCCGGTGGAGGCCGCCGCTACGGCTCCTGCTCCCGCTGCCGAGGAGCCGAAGGGCCGTACGCCGGTTCTGGTCGGCTACGGCGTCGCGGAATCCTCCACGAAGCGCCGCCCGCGCAAGGGGGCTGCCGCTCCTGAGGCCGCCGCGGTGGCGGCGGCGGTGCAGGCGGAGCTGAACGGGCACGGTTCGCCGGCGCCTGTTGTTGCTGAGGCTCCGGTCGGCCGCCCGCTGGCGAAGCCGCCGGTACGGAAGCTGGCCAAGGACCTGGGGATCGACCTGGCGACGGTGGTGCCGACCGGCAAGGACGGCATCATCACCCGCGAGGACGTGCACGCGGCGGCGGCTCCGGCGGCTTCTCCTGCTGCGCCTGTGGCGCCTGAGGCTCCGGCTCCTTCGGTGTCCGAGCCGGTGGCGGCTGCCGTGGAGACCCCGGCCTCGGCTCGCGAGACCCGCATCCCGGTCAAGGGAGTCCGCAAGGCGATCGCGCAGGCGATGGTCGGCTCGGCCTTCACCGCGCCGCACGTCACCGAGTTCGTGACGGTCGACGTGACGCGCACGATGAAGCTGGTGGCGGAGCTCAAGGAGGACAAGGAGATGGCGGGGGTGCGGGTCAACCCGCTCCTGATCATCGCCAAGGCCCTCCTGGTCGCGATCAAGCGGAACCCCGAGGTCAACGCGGCCTGGGACGAGGCCAACCAGGAGATCGTGCAGAAGCACTACGTGAACCTGGGCATCGCGGCGGCCACGCCGCGCGGTCTGATCGTGCCGAACATCAAGGACGCGCACGACAAGACGCTGCCGCAGCTCGCGGCGGCCCTGGGCGAGCTGGTCACCACGGCGCGGGACGGCAAGACGTCTCCGGCGGCGATGGCGGGCGGCACGGTGACGATCACCAATGTCGGCGTCTTCGGCGTCGACACGGGCACCCCGATCCTGAACCCGGGCGAGTCCGCGATCCTGGCGGTCGGCGCGATCAAGCTCCAGCCGTGGGTCCACAAGGGCAAGGTGAAGCCGCGTCAGGTCACCACGCTGGCCCTGTCCTTCGACCACCGCCTGGTCGACGGCGAGCTGGGCTCCAAGGTGCTGGCCGATGTGGCGGCGATCCTGGAACAGCCGAAGCGCCTGATCACCTGGGCTTAGGTGCTTGGTTGGTGGGCCCGTACGTCTCCGGGACGTACGGGCCCACCGCCATGCCCGACTACGCCAGGGCGCTGGCGGTGGGAAACGGCTCCTGGGAGGATCCCGACGAGATCGAACCCTTCGTCGAAGCCCGGATGGCACGACAGGCGCGGTTGACCGGTGACCGCCCGCTCGAGCTGTGGGCCGTTGTGCACGAAAGCGTTCTGCGCCAACTGGTGGGAGGACGGCAGGTGATGAGGGAGCAACTCGGCCATCTGCTGGACATGGCCCGTCAGCCGAACGTGAAACTGCAGGTCGTGCCCTACCTGGCGGGTGCCCACCCAGGCATGACGAGCGCCTTCACCATCGTGTCGTTCGCTGACCCTGGAGCCCTCGATGTGGTCCACATGGATACGACCTCGAGCACGCTCTGGCTGGAGAGCGATAATGATGCCGACCGCCACGTCAGGCTCTTCGATCGCATCACGCGGCTGAGCTTGGCGCAGCGCAACTCGGTCAGACTGGTCGACGGCATTTTCAAGGAGTTGTAGGTCCTGTGCCCGCGTACAAGTTCATCAAGTCCAGCTACAGCGGCGGCAATGCTGGGCAGGAGTGCGTCGAGGTAGCCCGCAACATCCCCCGTACCGTCGCCGTCCGCGACTCGAAGCGTCTTGATGGCCCGGTCTTCGCCGTCGCGTCCGTCGCCTGGGACGCCTTCACGGCCGACCTGCGTCGGCAGTCCTAGCGCCCATGGGTGAGCATCGGCAAGGAGATGAGTGGATGATCAGCTTTCTCTTCGAGAAGTCCGGTCACAGCAGCGGGGACGGCGAGTGCGTCGAGGTCGCCCGCAACATCCCCACCACCGTCGCCGTCCGCGACTCCAAGTGCTCCGGTGGCCCCCTGCTCACCGTCGCGTCCGTCGCCTGGGACGCCTTCACGGCCGACCTGCGCCAGCCGCAACAGCCGTAGGTACGGCAAAGGGGCCCGGCCCGCACACATCGTGCGGGCCGGGCCCCTTGCTCGTACGCGCCTGCGGGCTACTTTTTAAAGCCGTAGTCCATCAACTTCTTCGCGTCGGCCGTGCGGTTCGCCTCGGAGGTCGACGTGAGCACCGTACCGATGACCGTCTTGCCGTTACGCGTCGCCGCGAAGACCAGGCAGTACTTCGCGGTCGGGCCGGAGCCCGTCTTCACGCCGATCGCGCCGCTGTAGCTGCTGAGCATCTTGTTGGTGTTGGTCCACGACATGTAGCGGTAGCCACCGCTCTTCGTGGTGACCTTCTGCTTCGTCGACTTGGTCTTGACGACCGAGCGGAACGTGGCGTTCTTCATCGCCTGGCGGGCGATGATCGTCAGGTCGCGGGGGGTCGAGTAGTTCTTCCCACTGCTTATGCCGTCGAACGAGTCGAAGTTGGTGTTCTTCAGCTTGAGGCTCTTCGCCGTGGCGTTCATCTTGCCGATGAACGACTTCACACGGGCCGCGCGGGTGGAGCCGGTGCCGAACTTGTCCGCCAGCGCGTACGCGGCGTCGCAGCCGGACGGGAGCATCAGGCCGTAGAGGAGCTGGCCGACGGTGACCTTGTCGCCGACGATGAGCCGGGCGGACGAGGCGTTCTTCGAGACGATGTAGTCGCTGTACGCCTTCTGGATCGTGACCTTGGTCTTGAGGTTCACGTTCTTCTGCTGGAGCACCACGAGAGCGGTCATGATCTTCGTGGTGGATCCGGTGGAGCGGCGGGTGTCCGCGGCCTTGCTGAAGAGCGACTTGCCGGTGCCGCTGTTCATCACGAAGCCGCCCTTGGCGACGATCTTCGGAGCCGGCGGCGCCGCGGCGGCCTGCGCCGCCGAAGCGAAGGCGCCGCTCGCGAGCACCGCACCCGCGGTGAGAGCCACGGTGCTCGTGATGGTGACGCGATTAATGCGCTTGATCCCGATTTTCAACTGAACGCTCCAAATGCCCCTGATATGCGGCCACATATGGGTGCCGCTCGGTGGTGAGACGTCTGGGACGGGCCAATGGATGCGCTCCCGAACGGGTGAATTTGCACAGACTTGACCTTGGTCCGGATCGCCGGGTCGCGCGTCAGGGGCAGGCCGTCCCGCCCGCGCCGGCCGCCGGGGCGCAACATCCCCTGCCCCGCCAGGCGTCGCGGCCCTCCTTGACCGCGATGACGGCGATGGCGAGAGCGGCGACGGGGTCGGCCCAGGACCAGCCGAGCAGGGCGTTGAGGAGCAGGCCGACCAGGAGGACGGCGGAGAGGTAGGTGCACAGGAGGGTCTGCTTGGCGTCCGCGACGGCCGAGGCGGAACCGAGTTCGCGGCCCGCCCGGCGCTGCGCGGCCGACAGGAACGGCATGATCGCCAGTGAAAGCGCGGCGAGCGCGATGCCGGTGACGGAGCGTTCGGCCTCGCCGTCGCCCGCCAGCGCCCGGACCGCGTCGACGGAGACGTACGCGGCGAGCGCGAAGAACGAGACGGCGATGATCCGCAGGGCGGCCTTCTCCCTGGCCTCACGCACGGCGTGGTCACGGGCGGAGAACTGCCAGGCGACGGCGGTGGCGGAGGAGACCTCGACGACGGAGTCCAGGCCGAAGCCGACCAGGGCGCTGGAGGAGGCGATCGTTCCGGCGGTGAGGGCGACGGCGGCCTCGATGACGTTGTAGGCGATGGTCGCCGCGACCAGCAGCCGTATGCGGCGGGTGAGCGCGTCACGGCGGGCCGGGGAGGGGCCGAGGGATAGCGCGGTCATGGGTCAGCAGCACCCGTCCGTCTCGGCGTTCGGGCAGGTCCGGTCGGTCTCCACGGCCACCACGGCGGTGCGCAGGTTGTCCAGGGCGTCGCCGAGGCGCTCGTCGGCCAGCTCGTACCGCGTCCGGCGGCCGTCCGGCACGGTGACGACCAGCCCGCAGTCGCGCAGGCAGGCCAGGTGGTTGGAGAGCCGGGTGCGCGAGATGCCCAGGGCGTCGGCGAGATCGGAGGGGTACGCGGGGGCCTCGCGGAGCGCGAGCAGCAGGCGGCAGCGGATCGGGTCGGCGAGCGCACGGCCGAACCGCGCGAGCACCTCGATGTCGGAAGCGACAGTCAGCATGCGCTTGACGGTACAGCCCATCGTGAATTCAGGGAAGCCTGAACCGTATGGTGATGGATGGCTGGCCCCGGGTCCAGAATCCGGACGCCCCTCCTCCATGCGTGCATGTTGTATCTATGCTGTGCGCATGCCTGCCGCACCCTCCGCCGCCACCCAGCCGCCGACCGTCTCCCTCAAGCAGCCGCCCGCTGCCGAGCGCGTCTACGCGCACATCAAGGACGCCGTCCTGGACCGTCGCTACGAGGGCGGGACGCTGCTCACCGAAGGGGGCCTCGCGGACGCGGTGGGGGTGTCGCGGACGCCGGTGCGGGAGGCGTTGCTGCGGCTGGAGGTCGAGGGGCTGATCAAGCTCTACCCGAAGAAGGGCGCCCTCGTGCTCGCCGTCTCCGCGCAGGAGATCAAGGACGTGGTGGAGACCCGGCTGCTGGTGGAGGAGTTCGCGGCGCGTAAAGCTGTTCCCGCGTCACCTCAGTTGATCGCGCGGCTCGAACAGCTCCTTGAGGAGCAACGGCAGCTGGCCGAGGTGGGGGACCTGGCGGAAGTGGCCGTCAAGGACCGGTGTTTCCATGCCGAGATCGTCAAGAACGCGGGGAATGAGATTCTTTCGCGTCTCTACGACCAACTGCGCGACCGCCAGCTGCGGATGGGCGTCGCGGTGATGGAGGCTCACCCCGGCAGGATCGAGGCCAACATCACCGAGCACAGCGAGCTGCTGGAGGCGATCCGGGGCGGGGACGCCGATGAGGCCGCGCAGGTCGTCCGACGCCACGTCAGCCGCGTGCGGGTGCTGGTCAGGGGTGAGGACCGGTGAGTTCGGCCGCCCCCACGCTCTCCCTGCCCGGCGATCCACCCGGGGGGCGGCGTGCCGCCTGGGTGTGGGGCATCGGCGTCGCCGTCTACTTCGTCGCCATCATCTTCCGTACGAGCCTGGGCGTGGCCGGTCTCGACGCCGCCGACCGGTTCGACGTCAACGCCTCCGCCCTGTCGACGTTCTCCATCCTCCAGCTCCTCGTCTACGCGGGCATGCAGATACCCGTAGGGCTGATGGTCGACCGGCTCGGCACCAAGCGGGTCCTCACCATCGGGGCCGTCCTGTTCACGGTCGGCCAGCTCGGGTTCGCGCTCTCGCCGTCGTACGGGATGGCGCTCGCCGCCCGCGCCCTGCTCGGCTGCGGTGACGCGATGACCTTCATCAGCGTGCTGCGGCTCGGCAGCCGTTGGTTCCCCGCCCGGCGCGGGCCGCTGATCGGCCAGGTCGCCGCGCTGTTCGGGATGGCGGGCAACCTCGTCTCGACCCTCTTCATCGCCCGGGCCCTGCACAGCTTCGGCTGGACGACGACCTTCGTCGGCAGTGCACTGGCGGGGGTCGTCGTGCTCGTCCCGCTCCTGCTGTTCCTGAAGGATCACCCCGAAGGCCATGAGCCGCCGCCCGCCGAGCATGCGGGCGGTGCGTACGTTCGCAAGCAGATCGCCGCCGCCTGGCGGGAACCGGGGACCCGGCTCGGGATGTGGGTGCACTTCACCACCCAGTTCCCGGCGATGGTGTTCCTGCTCCTCTGGGGGATGCCGTTCCTCGTCGAGGCGCAAGGGCTGAGCCGGGGGACGGCGGGCACGCTGCTGACCCTGGTAGTGCTCTCCAACATGGTGGTGGGGCTCGTCTACGGGCAGATCATCGCCCGCCACCACGAGGCGCGGGCCCCCATCGCGCTGGGCACGGTCGGGACCACCGCCCTCCTCTGGGCCTGCGCGATCTTCTATCCGGCTGCTCACACCCCGATGTGGCTGCTGACCGTCCTGTGCGTGGTGCTGGGCGCCTGCGGCCCCGCCTCGATGGTCGGCTTCGACTTCGCCCGGCCCGCCAATCCGCCGGAGCGGCAGGGCACCGCGTCGGGGATCGTCAACATGGGCGGGTTCATCGCCTCCATGACGACGCTGTTCGCCGTGGGGGTGCTGCTGGACGCCACGGGCGGCAACTACCGGGTCGCCTTCGCCTCGGTCTTCGTCCTGGAGGCGCTCGGCGTCGCCCAGATCCTACGGCTGCGCCGCCGGGCGGCGCTGAGGGAACGCGACCACCATGTGGTCAGCCGGGTGGAGGCCGTGCACGTACCCGCGTGACCCGCGCGGCCATGCGCTCGGCGGCGCGCCCGCCCGCCCGCGCTCGTGGACTCCGGGGCGGGCGCCGCCGAGAAAGCGGGAACTACGGGGTGACGGCGAAGTGGTCCAGGATCGCCGTGGCCAGCTCTTGGTCACCCTCGGCCTTGATCCGGTCGGCCACCGCTGCCGGACGGACCCGGCCGCAGGCGAGGCGTACGTACGTCTCCCAGTCCATCGAGAGCGTCACGGCCGGGCCCAGCGACGGGGAACCGTCTATCGAGCCGCGGCCCTCCGCGTCGACCCGTACCGTCCGCAGGAACTCCACCGGGCCGTGCACGTCCAGCACCACGGCCGAGTTGGCCGGCGCGCCCGCGTCCTTGGCGACCACCTTCGGCAGCGCGGCGAGGAGGACATCCCGGGTGATGTGCGCGCCGGGGGAGTCCAGGTTGCCCGGCTGGCCGAGCGTCGCCCGCAGGTCCTGCTCATGCACCCAGACGTCGAAGGCCCTCATGTTGAGCGCCACTTCGAGGGTCTGCTCGGCGCCGAGCGGCGCGCGGACCGTGGTCTCGGGGGAGCGGGACTCGTTGCGGAGCTGCCGGGCGCGGCGGATGAGGACGTACTCCAGCTCGGACGTCATCTCCGGAGCGGTGTGGTGGCGCCGGACGTCGACCTGCATCTCCATGTAGCGGGCGAAGTCGCTCCGTACGTGGTAGAGATCGCGCGGCAGCGTATGGATGGGCCGCGGGTCGCCGAGCATCTCGCACTCCATGCCGATGACGTGCGACACGATGTCCCGCACCGACCATCCGGGGCACGGCGTGCGGCGATTCCACTCCCCCTCCGCGAGTGGCTTGACCAGGTCGGCTATCGCTTCGATGGAGTGGGTCGCGGAGTCGGCGTAGGTCTGGAGGCTGGGATGGACGGTCACGGGACCCCTCGGCGGTTCTTCGGTGCATGGGCTGGAGAGCAGGGTGCGCCGGCGGGCGGGCCGGCACGGACGACGCTGTCGTGGGCTGCGGGCTGCGGGCTACGTGGAGGTTCAGTCGCCTAAGTTACGCTGCGAGCAGGCACCCCGGCAGTGCTTTCGTGTGACGATCGTAGGCCCGTGTTGACGGCTTGAATGCCAGGACGGTGGTAGTGTGCGCGCCTCCCTCATCCAGATCGCAGTAGACCCGGACGAATCCGTCGAGGCCCGCCGCGAGCGGGCGGCCTCTCTGGTGGTCGCCCAGCGCGGCTCCGACCTGGTGGTCCTTCCTGAACTCTGGCCGGTCGGGGCGTTCGCCTACACCGTCTTCGAGCAGGAGGCCGAGCCGCTCCAGGGTCCCACCCACGACGTGATGGCGAAGGCGGCCGCCGAGGCGGGCGTCTGGCTGCACGCGGGCTCGTTCGTCGAGCGTGCGCCGGACGGCACCCTCTACAACACCGCGCTCGTCTTCTCGCCCGACGGTCAGCGCGCGGCCGTCTACCGCAAGATCCACCGCTTCGGCTTCGACAAGGGCGAGGCGGTGATGATGGGCGCCGGCGAGGAGCTGGTGACCGTCGCCCTGCCGGAGACCACGCTGGGCCTGGCCACCTGTTACGACCTGCGCTTCCCGGAGCAGTTCCGAGGGCTCGTCGACGCGGGCGCCGAGACCCTCGTCGTGTCGGCGGGCTGGCCCGAGCGCCGTCGCGCGCACTGGACGCTCCTCGCCCAGGCCCGGGCCGTCGAGAACCAGGCGTACGTCCTCGCCCTCGGCACGGCCGGCACGCACGCCGACGTTCCGCAGGCCGGGCACAGCATCGTCGTCGACCCCTGGGGCGAGGTGCTCGCCGAGGCAGGGGCGGACGAGGAGATCCTGACCGTGGAGTTCGACCCGGCGAAGGTGGGCGCCACGAGGGAGCAGTTCCCGGCGCTGAAGGACCGGCGCCTGGGGCTCGCGCCGCCGAGCATCTGAGCGCCGTTCGTTGTTTCACGTGAAACGCCCTGTTTCACGTGAAACAGCGCACCTCACGTGAAACGGCGAACTTCCGTGCACGGCAAGGCGATCAGCCCTCCTTCTCCTTGTCAGCCAGCACGATCACGCACATCGACACAGCGATCAGCAGCGCGACGTCCGCGTCCTCCCGGACCACGTCGATGCCGTACGTGTCCCGGATCGTCAGCCAGCGCCGCGAGACCTGGGCCAGCAGCTCACCGTCGTACTCGATGGCGAACTCGCGGTCCAGGATCTTGCCGCTGACGTCCATCTCCGTCCCGTCCACCAGGGCCACCCGGTAGTGGTTGCGGAGCAGCGACAGCCGCTTGCGCTTGACCTTGGCCAGCTCCTCGCCGCCGCGCTCGATGAGCATGGTGTCGCGGAGGCTGATCAGCTTCTGCCGCAGCTCGACCAGCACCCGCCCGTCGGCGTCCTTCAACTCGAAGGTGTCCCGCAGCCGCATCGCCTTGCCGTCGACCAGGAAGACCTTGCGGCCCTCGGTGTCCTCGATCCAGTAGTCGTCACCGATGGCGAACAGCCGCTCACGCACGAGAAGTCTCATGCGACACAGGTTCCCCCGGCCCCCTGCGGAATGCGCGCAGGCGGGGTCGGTGTTGACTGGTGGCATGGCATCACGTGCACGTGTCCGCGCCCCCGAACTCATCGGCAAGGGCGGCTGGCTCAATACAGGCGACCGGCAGTACACCCTCTCCGAACTGCGAGGACGCATCGTCATCCTCGACTTCTGGACGTTCTGCTGTGTGAACTGCCTGCATGTCCTGGATGAGCTGCGGGAGCTGGAGGAGAAGCACCGCGACACCGTGGTGATCATCGGGGTCCACTCGCCGAAGTTCGTCCACGAGGCCGAGCACCAGGCCGTCGTCGACGCCGTCGAGCGGTACGAGGTCCACCACCCGGTGCTCGACGATCCCGAGCTGGCCACCTGGAAGCAGTACGCCGTACGGGCCTGGCCGACGCTCGTCGTCATCGACCCCGAGGGCTATGTCGTCGCCCAGCACGCGGGCGAGGGCCACGCCCACGCCATCGAGAAGCTGGTCGAGGAGCTGGAGGCCGAGCACGGGGCCAAGGGCACGCTCCGCCGGGGCGACGGCCCGTACGTGGCGCCCGAACCGGTCGCCACGCATCTGCGCTTCCCGGGCAAGGTGCTGCTGCTGCCCGACGGCGGCTTCCTGGTCTCCGACACCACCCGGCACCGCCTGGTAGAGCTGGAGGCGGACGGCGAGACCGTACGGCGCCACTTCGGCACCGGCGAGCGAGGGCTGCACGACGGCGGTCCGGAGGAGGCCCGGTTCAGTGAGCCGCAGGGGCTCGCCGTGCTTCCGGACGGCCGCATCGCTGTCGCGGACACCGTCAACCACGCCATCCGCGCCCTGGACCTCACGACCGGGGTGACCAGCACCCTCGCCGGGACCGGCCGCCAGTGGTGGCAGGGGACCCCGACCAGCGGCCCGGCGCGTGAGGTGGACCTCTCCTCGCCGTGGGACCTGGCCTGGTTCGGTGACCGGCTGTGGATCGCCATGGCGGGTGTGCACCAGCTGTGGACGTACGACCCCGAGAACGGGACCGTACGGGTCGCCGCCGGGACCACCAACGAGGGTCTGGTCGACGGGCCGGCCGCCGAGGCCTGGTTCGCGCAGCCGTCCGGGCTCGCGGTCTCCGCCGACGGCGAGCGGCTCTGGGTCGCCGACTCCGAGACCTCGGCCCTGCGGTGGGTCGACCGGGAGGAGCACGTGCACACCGCCGTCGGTACCGGCCTCTTCGACTTCGGGCACCGCGACGGGGCCGCCGCCCAGGCCCTCCTCCAGCACCCGATCGGCGTGACCGCGCTGCCCGACGGGTCCGTGGCGGTCTCGGACACGTACAACCATGCCCTGCGCCGCTACGACCCCGCCACCGACGAGGTCACCACGCTCGCCACCGACGTCCGCGAGCCCAGCGACGCCGTGCTGGTCGACGGCGACCTGGTCGTCGTCGAGTCCGCCCGCCACCGCCTCACCCGCCTCCGGCTGCCCGAGGAGGCCGTACGCGTCGCCGAGCAGGCGCACCGCACCCAGCGCGCCGCCACCGAGATCGCCCCGGGCACCCTCCGCCTCGACGTGGTCTTCCAGGCACCGGCGGGCCAGAAGCTGGACACCCGGTACGGGCCCTCGACCCGGCTGCTGGTCTCCGCCACCCCGCCCGAGCTGCTGGCCGAGGGCTCCGGCGCGGGCACGGACCTCGGGCGCGACCTGGTCCTCGCGGACGGGGTCACCGAAGGCGTGCTGCACGTCTCCGCGATGGCGGCGTCCTGCGACGACGACCCGGCCAACGAGTACCCGGCCTGCCACGTCCACCAACAGGACTGGGGCGTCCCCGTCCGCGTGAGTGCGGAGGGAACGCCCCGGCTGCCGTTGGTGCTGGCGGGGATGGACGAGCAGGGCTGACGGCGTATCGAGCGAGGGGCGGGCAAGGCATGAGCCTTGCCCGCCTCGGTCAGTGGTAGCGCTGCTCGTCGTCCTGGACGACCGTGGTGGTGGGCGGCACGACCATGCGCCGACGGCGCGCGATGCTCATATAGACGAAGACCCCGATGAGGCCGACGAGCATCATGATCCAGCCGACCAGGTCGACATTGACGGTGTCCACCTTCCAGTCGGTCGCGAACGCCAGGATCGCGCCACCACCGATCAGAAGAATGCATCCTCCGAGTCCCATGATTCCCGCCTCCTCGACGATCCGGTGTATCCGGACCGGTGTACGGGTCGGGTACCCGGCCCGGCAACAACCATGTGCGAGGCGGAGGTTGAACGCGGGGTGTCAGTCCGTCAGGAACGCCGTCAGCGCGTTGGCCAGCAGATACGGGTCGTCGGCGCCGCACAGTTCACGCGCGCTGTGCATGGAGAGGATCGCGACCCCGATGTCCACGGTCATGATGCCGTGCCGGGCCGCGGTGATCGGGCCGATCGTCGTGCCGCAGGGCATCGAGTTGTTGGAGACGAACGTCTGCCACGGCACGCCCGCCTTCTCGCAGGCGGCGGCGAACACCGCGCGGCCGCTGCCGTCGGTGGCGTACCGCATGTTGACGTTGACCTTGAGGATCGGGCCGCCGTTGGCGACCGGGTGGTGCGTCGGGTCGTGCCGCTCGGCGTAGTTGGGGTGCACGGCGTGGCCGGTGTCGGAGGAGAGGCAGACCGTCCCGGCGAAGGCGCGGGCGCGGTCCTCGTACGTACCGCCCCGGGCGAAGACCGAGCGCTCCAGGACCGTGCCCAGCAGCGGCCCGTCGGCCCCGGTGTCGGACTGGGAGCCGTTCTCCTCGTGGTCGAAAGCGGCCAGGACGGGGATGTACGGCAGCTCCTCGTCCGGCTCTCCGGAGACGGCGGCCAGGGCGGCGGTCGCGGCGTGCACGGAGAGGAGGTTGTCCATCCGCGGCCCGGCGACCAGCTCGCGGTCCCGGCCGAGGTAGGACGGCGGCTCGATGGGGTGCGGCATGAGGTCCCAGCCGGTGACGTCCTCCGGGTCGACACCGGCCTCCTCGGCGACGAACCGGATCAGGTCGCCCTCGGCCACCTCGCCGAGGCCCCAGATCGGCTGCATGTGGCGCTGCCGGTCGAGCTTGAGACCGTCGGTGTTGGCCGACCGGTCCAGGTGCACGGCCAGCTGGGGCACCCGCAGCAGCGCCCGGTCGATGTTGACCAGCCGGTCGGTGCCGTCCCGCAGCGAGATCCGGCCGGCCAGGCCCAGGTCCCGGTCGAGCCAGGTGTTCAGCAGCGTGCCGCCGTAGATCTCGACGGCGACCTGCCGCCAGCCGTACGACTCGGTGTCCGGCAGCGGCTTCACCCGCAGGTTCGGGGAGTCGGTGTGCGCGCCGACGATCCGGAACGGGGTGTGCGCGGACGCGCCCTCCGGCACGTACCAGGCGATGATCGCGCCGCCGCGGAGCACATACTTCCCGCCGGCGCTCGCGTCCCAGGCGGCGGTCTCCTCGACCTGACGGAATCCGGCCACCTCCAGCCGGGCGGCCGCGTTGGCCACGGCGTGGTACGGGGACGGGCTCGCCGCCAGGAAGGACATCAGATCATCGGTGTGCGCACGGTCGAACCGGTGGCGAGAACTCATGGTCTTCACTGTATCGAGGGCCCCGAGTCCGGAATCCGGTGACCGGCTGGGCGGCTGCCCCGGAGGCTACAGCTCGTCGATCGCGGTCAGGTCGATGTCGATGTCGTACGGGGCGGAGAGCTTGAGGCGGTCGTGGTGGACGCCGGTGGAGACGTACGTCTTGTTGACCGGGTCGAGTTCGTAGGTGATGACCATGGGGCGGTCGTTCTCGCCGGTCATCTCGACGAGCCAGAAGTGCTTGATGCCCGCCGCCGCGTACTTGTGCGGCTTGGTGTCCCGGTCGCGGTCCTCGGAGTCGGGGGAGACGACCTCGACGGCGAGGAGGACGTCGGTGGCCTGGTAGCGAGTGGTGCGCTGGTCGCCGTCGGCGGCGGCGGTCACCACGAGCAGGTCGGGCTCCGGGACATTGCGCTTGCTGAGCACGACAGCCATCTCGCGGCGCACGCGCAGGTCGTTCGGGATGTGCTGCCGCAGCCCCTGCTCCAGCAGATACATGGCCAGCGTGTGGAACTTCCGCTGCGGACTCACGAAAACCAGGCTCCCGTCGATCAGCTCTGTGTGCGGCGGGAGGTCGTCAAGCGTGAAGAAATCGTCCACGGTGTAGCCGTCCGGTGGCGGGACCGGCCACCCGCGGTTGGAGCGCCGCTGCCGCGACGCTTCGGACTGTGCCTCGGCGGTCATGGTTCCTCCCATGGAAGGGATCCTGGCCCGTGCACTCAGCGTACCCAGCTGATACGACAGCGCCGCCACCCGAACGAATTCCGGATGGCGGCGCGTGTTGACGAAACAGGCGAGCGATTCCTTAGAACGCGGCCTCGTCCAGCTCCATCAGGGAGTTGTCGACGTTCTCGGCGAGCGCGCGCTCGGCCGAGACGCCCGGGAGGATGTTCGCGGCGAAGAACTTCGCGGCGGCGATCTTGCCCTGGTAGAAGGCCACGTCCTTGGCGGAGGCGGTCGGCAGCTTCTCGGCCGCCACGGTCGCGCCCTTGAGGAGCAGGTAGCCGACGACGACATCGCCGGAGGCCATCAGGAGGCGGGTGGTGTTGAGGCCCACCTTGTAGATGTTCTTGACGTCCTCGCCGGTGGCGGTGAGGTCGGTGATCATCGTGCCGACGATCGCCTCCAGGTCCACGGCCGCCTTGGCGAGCGAGTCCAGCGCGGGGGCCAGCTCCTCGTTGCCCTGGGCGCCGGCGAGGAACTTCTTGATCTCCTCGGAGAGCGTGTTGAGCGCGACGCCCTGGTCGCGGACGATCTTCCGGAAGAAGAAGTCCTGGCCCTGGATCGCCGTCGTGCCCTCGTAGAGGGTGTCGATCTTGGCGTCCCGGATGTACTGCTCGACCGGGTACTCCTGGAGGTAACCGGAGCCGCCGAACGTCTGGAGCGACTGCGCCAGCTGCTCGTAGGACTTCTCGGAGCCGTAGCCCTTCACGATCGGGAGCAGCAGGTCGTTGAGGCCGTTCAGCGCCTTGGCGTCCTCGCCCGCGGCCTCCTTCTCCTGGATCGCGTCCTGGACGGTGGCCGTGTACAGCACGAGGGAGCGCATGCCCTCGGCGTACGCCTTCTGCGTCATGAGCGAGCGGCGCACGTCGGGGTGGTGCGTGATGGTGACCTTGGGCGCCGTCTTGTCCATGAACTGCGACAGGTCCGTGCCCTGGACGCGCTCCTTGGCGTACTCCAGCGCGTTCAGGTAGCCCGTGGAGAGGGTGGCGATGGCCTTCGTGCCGACCATCATGCGGGCGAACTCGATGATGCGGAACATCTGGCGGATGCCGTCGTGCTTGTCGCCGATGAGCCAGCCCTTGGCGGGGTGGCGGTCGCCGAAGGTCATCTCGCAGGTGTTGGAGGCCTTGAGGCCCATCTTGTGCTCGACGTTCGTCGCGTACACACCGTTGCGCTCGCCCAGCTCACCGGTGGTCCAGTCGAAGTGGTACTTCGGGACCAGGAAGAGGGAGAGGCCCTTGGTGCCGGGGCCGGCGCCCTCGGGGCGCGCCAGCACGTAGTGGAGGATGTTCTCGGACATGTCGTGCTCGCCCGAGGTGATGAAGCGCTTCACACCCTCGATGTGCCAGGAGCCGTCCTCCTGCTGGACGGCCTTCGTCCGGCCGGCGCCGACGTCGGAGCCGGCGTCCGGCTCGGTCAGCACCATCGTCGAGCCCCACTGCTTCTCGACGGCGATCTCCGCGACCTTCTTCTGCTCCTCGGTGCCCTCCTCGAAGAGGATGCCCGCGAAGGCCGGACCGGAGGAGTACATCCACACGGCCGGGTTGGCGCCGAGCAGCAGCTCCGCGTAGCCCCAGATGAGGGAGCGGGGCGCGGTGGTGCCGCCGATCTCCTCGGGCAGGCCCAGGCGCCAGTACTCCGAGTCCATGAATGACTGGTACGACTTCTTGAAGCTCTCCGGGACCGGCGCGGTGTTGGTCTCCGGGTCGAAGACCGGCGGGTTGCGGTCGGCGTCGGCGAAGGAGTCGGCGAGCTCGTTCTCCGCGAGGCGGACGATCTCTTCCAGGATGCTCTTCGCGGTGTCGACGTCCATCTCCGCGAACGGACCGGTGCCGTACAGCTTGTCGCGCCCGAGGACCTCGAAGAGGTTGAACTCGATGTCGCGGAGATTCGACTTGTAGTGCCCCATGGGAAGGCTCCGTAATCAATAGCAGTGGCGCACAGCGCCCCGGGGAGTGATGCGGGTCGGGCGACAGGCAGGCGGCGGTACAGCGGTACGGCGTTCGGTACAGACAGACGCGGGTGTATCAGCTGACCTCTACGATGATGCTACCCGTCAGTAATAAGGCGCAACCCCTCAAGCCGTAGATGTGTCCGATTACTCTTTGCAGCATGTACGGCTACGACCAGAACCCTGGTGCTCAGCAGCAGATGGGTCAGATGGGCCAGATGGGTGGCGGCTACGGCGAGCAGCCGCTGTATCCCGAGCCCTCTCCGCCCTCCCTGGCCGACGCGGTACGGGCCTTCACCACCGGCTCCCTCTCCGCCGAGGACTTCCAGCAGATCTTCGCCACGTCGAAGGTCTACTGCCCGCGCGGTGACAACCCCGGCTTCCTGGCGCTGCACAACACGCAGCAGCCCGTGATCCCGATGTTCACCACGCTCAAGGAGCTGCGGCTCTATGCGGGCAAGGAGTCCAAGTACTTCGTGATCACCGGCGCCGAGGTGATCGACCTGCTCCCGACGGGATACGGCTTCGTCCTGGACATGGAGGGCGATCACCGGATGGTCTTCGACGCCAAGGCGGTCGAGCAGATGGTCGACTTCGCGATGCGGCGGATGTACGGGTAGGAGTTCCGCGTCCGTGGGTCGCCGACCTGCGGTTTTCTTGTACGGGTCAGGGCCTGCGCCGCTTCCGGTGCGGGCCCTCGCTGTCGTCCGTAACAGCGCCTGTGGGCCCTCCTGGGCGGGCCGGGAATGCCGCACGCCTTGCAGGATGTTCACCATTCAACTAAATTCATTGCAGAAGACTCGCCCGGAGGTGGCTCCCATGCCCGCAGTGACCGTCGACAACCCGCTGACCCTGCCCAAGGTGGCCGCTTCGGGTGACGCCGTGGCCCGCCCCGTGCTCGCCGTCACCACGGCGCCGAGCGGATTCGAGGGCGAGGGCTTCCCCGTCCGCCGCGCGTTCGCGGGGATCAACTACCAGCACCTCGACCCGTTCATCATGATGGACCAGATGGGTGAGGTGGAGTACGCCGCCGGCGAGCCGAAGGGCACGCCCTGGCACCCGCACCGCGGCTTCGAGACGGTCACGTACCTGATCGACGGCTCCTTCATCCACCAGGACTCCAACGGTGGCGGCGGCACCATCGAGAACGGCGACACCCAGTGGATGACCGCCGGATCGGGGCTGCTGCACATCGAGGCGCCGCCGGAGTCGCTCGTGCTGTCCGGCGGGCTCTTCCACGGCCTCCAGCTCTGGGTGAACCTCCCCAAGGCCGACAAGATGATGAACCCGCGCTACCAGGACATCCGCGGCGGCGAGGTGCAGCTCCTCACCTCCCCGGACGGCGGTGCGCTGCTCCGGGTCATCGCCGGTGAGCTCGACGGGCACCAGGGCCCCGGCATCACCCACACCCCGATCACGATGATCCACGCCACCGTCCGGCCCGGCGCCGAGGTGACCCTGCCCTGGCGCGAGGACTTCAACGGGCTCGCGTACGTCCTGGCCGGGCGCGGCTCGGTCGGTGAGGAGCGCCGGCCCATCCGCCTCGGGCAGACCGCGGTGTTCGGCAGCGGCGGCTCGCTGACCGTCCGCGCGGACGAGAAGCAGGACGGGAACACCCCGGACCTGGAGATCGTCCTCCTGGGCGGCCGTCCGATCCGGGAGCCGATGGCGCACTACGGGCCGTTCGTGATGAACAGTCAGGCCGAGCTGAAGCAGGCCTTCGAGGACTTCCAGGCCGGCCGTCTCGGCACGGTCCCGGCGGTCCACGGCATGTGACATCGCGGCGTACGGTCCGCCCGGCGTCCTTTATGACGCCCCGTCACCCGTACGGTGGCGGTGGGCGGGCCCGGCCCCGTGCACCGTGATCGGGTGGGAGGGTGTCTGCTTCCAAGCCCCTCCTGCCCGACGGCGCCCGCCGTGCGGCCGCCTGGTGCGGTGTCGTCCTGCTGGTCGCGGGGGTGGCCGCCGTCGCGATCTGGCTGGTCGTCGCGCTCAAGACCGCCGTCACACCGGTGCTGCTCGCCCTCCTCGGCACCGCGCTGCTCGGCCCCGTACACCGCTGGCTCATCGCCCGCCGGCTCAACCGGTCGCTGGCCGCCGGTCTGACCTGCGCGGCGCTCGTCGCGGTGGTGGGCGGCGCCGGGTACATCGTGGTCACCGCCCTCGTCGACTCCGGCGACCAGATCGTCCGCTCCCTGAAGGACGCCGGACAGTGGGTCATCGACCACCTCGACATCGGCGGCAACACCGACGTCGACAGCCTCGCCGAGAACGCCAGGAACCTGGTCGAGAAGTTCGGCGCGAGCGCCGCGGGGGGCCTGCTCAGCGGGATCAGCCTGGTCGGCACGCTGGTGGCGACCAGCGTCCTGGCGCTCCTGCTGACCTTCTTCTTCCTCCGCGACTCCGACCGGGCGGTGGACCTCGCGCACGCGGTGGCCCCGCGCGGCACCGGTGACCTGGTGGAGGCGATGGGGCGCCGGGCCTTCGAGGCCGTCGAGGGCTTCATGCGCGGCACCACGTTCATCGCGCTGATCGACGCCGTGTGCATCACGGTGGGCCTGCTGATCCTGGATGTGCCGGGGGCGGTGGGGCTGGGCGCGCTGGTCTTCGTCGGCGCCTACATCCCGTACCTCGGGGCCTTCCTCTCCGGCGCCGTCGCCGTCCTGGTCGCGCTGGCCGACCGGGGGTTCGTGATCGCGCTGTGGGCGCTGGGGGTGGTGCTCGCGGTCCAGGTGCTGGAGGGCCATGTGCTCCAGCCGGTGATCCAGAGCCGTACGGTGCAGATGCACCCCGCGATGATCATGATCGCGCTGACGGCGGGAGCGAGCGTGGCCGGCCTGATGGGCATGCTGCTCGCCGTCCCGATGTGCGCGGCGGCGTTCGGCGTCCTGGGCGAGCTGCGCCGGCGTTCCGGGGACGGTGGTCCCTCCAGCCCGCCGGCCGACAACCCCAGCCCGTCCGGCGGCAACCCCAGCCCGTCCGGCGTTTGAGGACGGAACCCTCACCAAGGGGACCCCGCACGCCCGGAGCCCCCGCACCACCACGGGCCTACACCCCCGCCCCACCCCCCTCGTACAGCTCGAACCAGATCGACTTCCCCTCCCCCCGCGGATCCACCCCCCACGCGTCCGCCAGCATCTCCATCAGCACCAGCCCCCGCCCGCTGGACGCCATCTCCCCCGGCCTCCGCTTGTGCGGCAGCTCGTCGCTCGCGTCGGCCACCTCCACCCGCAGCCGCCGCTCCCCCCGCTCCCCGGAGACCTCCGCCGCCATCAGCGCGTCGCCGTCCGTGTGGACCAGCACGTTGGTGGCCATCTCCGAGATCATCAGGACCGCCGAGTCGACCTGCTCGGGGTCCTTCCAGTCGTGCAGCAGCTCCCGTACGAGCTGGCGGCCCACCGAGATCCGCTCGGGCTCGGCCTGCGCGATCGTCATGACGCTCCGGCGCGCCGGCGTCTGCGGCGCCCGCTCGCTCTCCCGCCGCAGCACCAGCACCGCGATGTCGTCCTCGCGGCGGTCGGCGAGCGGTCCGGTCGTGTAGTGCGAGGTCGGCCCGTGGACGGCCTGCACCAGGGCGTCGGCCATCTCCTCCAGGTCCTCGGTGGGCTCCTCCAGGACCGGGCGCAGCCGGGTCCAGCCGGTGGCCATGTCGTGGCCGCCGGTCTCGATGAGGCCGTCCGTGCAGAACATGATCGTTTCGCCTGGTTCCAGGACGACCCGGGTGGTCGGGTAGTCGGAGTCCGTCTCGATGCCCAGCGGCAGCCCGCCCGCCGTCTGGCGGATCACCGCGGTGCCGTCGGCGCTCACCACCACCGGGTCGGGGTGGCCCGCGCGGGCGATGTCCAGGGTCCCGGTCTCCGGGTCCACCTCCGCGTACAGGCAGGTCGCGAAGCGCGGCGCCGAGGGCTCGTCGTCGCCCGTCACGCCCTCGTACGCGTCGGTCAGCCCGGCGAGGAAGCGCGAGGCCCGGGCGAGCACCGCGTCCGGGCGGTGCCCCTCGGAGGCGTACGCGCGCAGGGCGATGCGGAGCTGGCCCATCAGCCCGGCGGCCCGTACGTCATGGCCCTGGACGTCGCCGATGACCAGGGCGATCCGGCCGTTGGGCAGCGGGATCATGTCGTACCAGTCGCCGCCCACCTGGAGCCCGCCGCCGGTCGGCACGTACCGCGCCGCCACCGTCATGCCCGGGATGTCCGGCCCCAGCGTCGGCATCATCGACCGCTGGAGTCCGAGCGAGAGCTCCCGTTCCGTCTCCGCGACCCCGGCCCGGGCCAGCGCCTGGGCGAGCATCCGGGCGACCGTGGAGAGCACCGCGCGCTCGTCGGGCGAGAACCCCACCGGGTGCTGGAACCCGGCCATCCACGCGCCCATCGTGCGGCCGGAGGAGACCAGCGGGAGGTATGCCCAGGACTGCCGACCGAAGCGCCGGGCCAGCGGCCAGGTGGCGGGGTAGCGGCGGCGGTACTCCTCGGGGGAGGGGAGGTAGATCGCGCGGCCGGTGCGGACGACCTCGGCGGCCGGGTAGTCGGTGTCCAGCGGCATGTCGGTGAACGGGTCCTCCTCGCCCGGGCTCTGCCCGTGGTGGCCGATGATCGTCAGCCGCTCCCCGGCGGAGCCGAAGACCGCGAGGCCGTCCGGCGAGAACCCGGGCATGGAGAGGGACGCGGCGACCCGCAGCACCTCCTCCGTGGACCGGGCCTCCGCGAGCGCCCGCCCGGCGTCCAGCAGGAAGGCCTCCCGGGACCTGCGCCAGTCGCCGGTGATCGGTGTGTGGGCGGCGTCCGTGGAGCCCAGCTGCGGTTCGGCGACCTCCTGGAGGGTGCCGATGAGCACGTAGTTCTCCCGGTCCCCTCCCGTCGCGACGACCGGCTTGGAGCGGCTGCGTACGGTACGCAGCACCTTCCCCCGCTCGTCCACGATCCGCAGCCGGGCCTCGGCCAGGGTGCCCTCGGCGACGGCCAGGTTCACGACGCCGTAGATCTCGTTCCAGTCGACCGGGTGGAAACGGGAGCGCACCGCCGCCTCCCGGTAGCTGCCGGGCTCGGCGGGCAGCCCGAGCAGCCGGGCCGCCTCCGCGTCGAGCGTGACCGTGCCGGCGGCGTTGTCCCAGCGCCACAGGCCGGTCGCGATCGCGGCCAGGACTTCCTCGGTGCGCATTGCCCCACTTTAGGAAGATGTGCTCTCCGTACGCCACCGAGAGGACGCCGGGTGCGGGCCCCGGCGGGGTGCGGGCGGGAAAGGGAAATGAAGAGGCCCGGCCCCGGGCGGTAGCCTGGGGAGGCTCAATCCACCCCCAATTGCGAAGACTGGATGAACGACGATGCATCGGTACAGGTCCCACACCTGCGGCGAGCTCCGCGCCTCTGACGTCGGCACCGACGTCCGGCTGAGCGGCTGGCTGCACAATCGCCGAGACCTGGGTGGCATCCTCTTCATCGATCTGCGCGACCACTACGGTCTGGTGCAGCTCGTCGCCCGTCCCGGCACGCCCGGCAACGAGGCCCTGGCGAAGCTGACCAAGGAGACCGTCGTCCGGATCGACGGCAAGGTGTCCGCGCGCGGCGCCGAGAACGTCAACCCGGAGCTGCCGACCGGTGAGATCGAGATCGAGGTCACCGAGGTCGAGGTGCTCGGCGAGGCCGGCCCGCTGCCCTTCACGATCAACACCGAGGACGGCGTCAACGAGGAGCGGCGCCTGGAGTACCGCTTCCTCGACCTGCGCCGCGAGCGCATGCACCGCAACATCCTGCTGCGCTCGGCTGTGATCGCCTCCATCCGCTCCAAGATGGTGGCCCTCGGCTTCAACGAGATGGCGACCCCGATCCTCACCGCGACCTCCCCCGAGGGCGCCCGTGACTTCGTCGTCCCGTCCCGGCTGAACCCCGGCAAGTTCTACGCCCTGCCGCAGGCCCCGCAGCAGTTCAAGCAGCTGCTGATGATCTCGGGCTTCGACCGTTACTTCCAGATCGCGCCCTGCTTCCGCGACGAGGACGCCCGCGCGGACCGCTCGCCGGGCGAGTTCTACCAGCTCGACGTCGAGATGTCGTTCGTCGAGCAGGAGGATGTCTTCCAGCCGATCGAGAAGCTGATGACCGAGCTCTTCACCGAGTTCGGCAACGGCCGCGAGGTCACCTCGCCGTTCCCGCGCATCCCGTTCCGCGAGTCGATGCTGAAGTACGGCAACGACAAGCCGGACCTGCGGGCCAAGCTGGAGCTGGTCGACATCTCGGACGTCTTCGCCGACTCCGGGTTCAAGGCGTTCGCCGGCAAGCACGTCCGCGCGCTGCCCGTCCCGGACACCGCGGGCCAGTCCCGCAAGTTCTTCGACGGCCTCGGTGAGTACGCCGTCGAGCACGGCGCCAAGGGCCTGGCCTGGGTGCGTGTGGGTGAGGACGGCACGCTGGCCGGTCCGATCGCCAAGTTCCTCACCGAGGCCGACGTCAAGACGCTCACCGAGCGCCTCTCGCTGGTCCCGGGCCACGCCGTCTTCTTCGGCGCGGGCGAGTTCGACGAGGTCTCCAAGATCATGTCGGTCGTCCGGGTCGAGGCCGCCAAGCGCGCCGGCCACTTCGAGGAGGGCGTCTTCCGGTTCTGCTGGATCGTCGACTTCCCGATGTACGAGAAGGACGAGGAGACCGGCAAGATCGACTTCTCGCACAACCCCTTCTCGATGCCTCAGGGCGGCCTGGCCGACCTGGAGGAGAAGGACCCGCTGGACATCCTGGCCTGGCAGTACGACATCGTCTGCAACGGCATCGAGCTGTCCTCAGGCGCCATCCGTAACCACGAGCCCGAGCTGATGCTCAAGGCCTTCGAGATCGCCGGTTACGACCGCGAGACCGTCGAGCACGAGTTCGCGGGCATGCTGCGCGCGTTCCGCCTCGGCGCCCCGCCGCACGGTGGCATCGCCCCGGGCGTCGACCGCATCGTGATGCTGCTCGCCGACGAGCCCAACATCCGCGAGACGATCGCCTTCCCGCTCAACGGCAACGCCCAGGACCTGATGATGGGCGCCCCGACCGAGCTGGACGAGTCCCGGCTGCGCGAGCTGAACATCCAGCTGCGGAAGCCGGTCGCCGCGAAGGGTGCGGGCGCGTCGGAGAAGTCCGCCGACAAGTAGTCCGTACGGTCCCGCTCTGCGGATGTTTCACGTGAAACAGCCCCCGATCACCTGATCGGGGGCTGTTTCGTTGCGTTGCCGACCGCGTTGGCCGGGCGACGCGGTACAGCCGGATGGCCCCGGTTCGGATTCGGCGGCGCCGGGTGCGGCAAAGACTGGCACCGAGACACCCCTCTCGTACCGAGACCTTCCCTTTCGTGCCGAGACACCCCTCTCGCGCCGCGTGCCGCCCCGCCACGCCGTCCGCCGTCACCCGAGGAGCCCGCCACCGTGTCCGTCCCGCTCCGCCCGCCCGCCCTGCTCGCCGCACCGCTCCTCGTCCTGGCCCTGCTGCTCACCGGCTGCGCCTCCTCCGGCACCGGCCCCGCGAAGGCTCCCGTGGGCGCCCCGGGGCAGGGCGCCGCGGGCCCGGAGTCCGACGCCGCCTCCGTACTCCGCTCATCGCCCTCCGCCGAGGGGGTGCCGAGCCCCGCGGAGATCCCGGGCCTCGGGCCGCAGACGCGGGCGGAGATCCCCGAGGACGCCCGGCAGGCGTTCGTCGTCACCGGGGAGGACGAGGACGCCAACCGGTCAAGCGCGGTGCTCTACAGCCGCGAGGACCCCACGCAGGGATGGGTCGCCGTCGCCGGTCCGTGGGACGCCCACAACGGCATGGAGGGCTGGACCGACTACCACGTGGCGGGTGACCTGAGGTCCCCCAAGGGCGTCTACTCCCTCACCGACGCGGGCGGCCGCCTCCCCGACCCGGGCGCCCTGCTCCCGTACGACGAGCACCCCCGGTTCGCGGTGGACGGCGAGGGGTTCTACGGGGAGCCGCTGGAGGGCTCCTTCGACTACGTCGTAGCGATCAACTACAACCGCACGGAGGGCGTCACCCCCCTGGACCGTACCCGCCCCCTCGGCCTCGAACGCGGCGGCGGCATCTGGATCCACGTCGACCACGGCGGCCCCACCCAGGGCTGCGTCTCCATCCCGGAGGAGCGCATGGAGGAACTCCTGCGCACCCTGGACCCGGAGATGGACCCGGTGATCGTGATGGGCGATGCGGAGACGCTGGGGCGGTGAGACGTTGATCGGGCGTGCAGGCGGGGGACGTATCCGTACGCTGGGGACGCTTCCGGGTGGCTTGGTGATCCTTCGCAGGAGGGGGTAGCCGTGAGTGTGGCCGAGGGCCGCTTCCTGACGCAGGACGTCTTCGAGGATCTGGCACGTCATGCCATGAGGGTCGAGGAGGCGCCATGGCTGGAGTTCGTGCACGGGAAGCTGGGGGCCAAGGCCACGCCGGACGGGAATCGCGGGCGCGTCATCGCCTGGCTGACGCGCCTGTGCCTGCAGGCGGATCCGAACCGATGGCTCTACGCCTACCAGGGGTTGCGCATCGAGACCGGCCGCGAGGGCAACGCCCGCCCCGACGGTAGCTTCGCCCGCAGCGGGGCCTTCGCGGGCCAAGGCGAATGGGCCAGCCCGGACGGCGTCCTCATGGTCGTCGAGGTCACCTCGTACGACGAGGACACCGATCGCCGCGACCGCGTCGAGAAGCCCGGTGCCTACGCCGAGACCGGCATCCCCGTCTACCTGCTGATCGACCGGGACAGTTGCGAGGTGAAGGTCCACTCGCAGCCCGACGGGGTGCGCTACGAGCAGGTCGTGACGGTGCCGTACGGCAAGACCGTCACGCTGCCGGACCCGGTCGGGATCGAGCTGGACACCGAGCCGCTCAAGAACTGGACACGCTGACCCGACGCCGTACGTGAGGAGCCCGGGACCACTGTTCATGGTCCCGGGCTCCTCACGTACGCACGTCTGCGCCTATGCCGGCTTCTCCTCCAGGCGCGGGAACAGCACCGCGCCCTTCGTCACCGTCGCGCCCGCGGACAGGATGCCCCACGCGCCCGCGTCCTGGACCTTCTGGTCGGCCAGCGCGCCCAGGGACTCCTCGGCGCCCAGGGACTCCCACAGGCTCTGCGAGGTCTCCGGCATCACCGCGTTCAGCAGGACCGCGACCCCGCGCAGCGCCTCGGCGGCCGTGTACAGGATGGTCGCCAGGCGGGCCTGGCCCTCGGGGGTGGTGTCCTTGGCCACCTTCCACGGCTCCTGCTCCGTGATGTAGCCGTTGACCTGCTTCACGAAGTCGAAGATCGCCAGGATGCCGGACTGGAAGTCCAGCTCCTCGCCGATCCTCTGGTCGGCCGTGGCGACGGCCTTCGCCAGGCCCTCCTGCACGGCCCGCTCGGCGTCACCGGCGGCCGTGGCCTCCGGCAGCGCGCCGCCGAAGTACTTGCCGACCATGGCCGCCACGCGCGAGGCGAGGTTGCCGTAGTCGTTGGCCAGCTCGGAGGTGTAGCGGGCGGTGAAGTCCTCCCAGGAGAACGAGCCGTCGCTGCCGTAGGCGATGGCCCGCAGGAAGTACCAGCGGTACGCGTCCACGCCGAAGTGCGAGGTCAGGTCCTGCGGCTTGATGCCGGTCAGGTTGGACTTGGACATCTTCTCGCCGCCGACCATCAGCCAGCCGTTGGCGACGACCTTGCCGGGAAGCGGGAGGCCCTGCGCCATCAGCATCGCGGGCCAGATCACCGTGTGGAAGCGGAGGATGTCCTTGCCGATCAGGTGCACGTCCGCCGGGAACGTACCGTCGAACTTCTCCTGGTTGGCGCCGTAGCCCACGGCCGTCGCGTAGTTCAGGAGCGCGTCGATCCAGACGTAGATGACGTGCTTGTCGTCCCAAGGGACCGGGACGCCCCAGTCGAAGGTGGAGCGCGAGATCGACAGGTCCTGGAGGCCCTGCTCGACGAAGTTCACGATCTCGTTGCGGGCCGACTCGGGCTGGATGAAGCCCGGGTTCGCCGCGTAGAACTCCAGCAGCTTCGGGCCGTACTCGCTCAGCTTGAAGAAGTAGTTCTCCTCCTTGAGGAGCTCCACCGGCTTCTTGTGGATGGGGCAGAGCTTCTGGCCGGCGAACTCGCCCTCGCCGTCGAGCAGATCGCCGGGGAGCTTGTACTCCTCGCAGCCCACGCAGTACGGGCCTTCGTACCCGCCCTTGTAGATCTCGCCCTTGTCGTACAGGTCCTGCACGAACTCCTGCACACGGTCGGTGTGCCGCTTCTCCGTCGTCCGGATGAAGTCGTCGTTCGCGATGTTCAGATGCTCCCAGAGGGGCTTCCACGCCTCTTCCACGAGCTTGTCGCACCAAGCCTGCGGAGTGACGTTGTTCGCCTCGGCCGTGCGCATGATCTTCTGACCGTGCTCGTCCGTGCCGGTGAGGTACCACACCTTCTCGCCACGCTGGCGGTGCCAGCGCGTGAGCACGTCGCCTGCGACGGTCGTGTAGGCGTGGCCCAGGTGAGGAGCGTCGTTGACGTAGTAGATGGGGGTCGAGACGTAGTACGCCGTCGCCCCCTGCTTCTCGGATCCAGTGGCCGCCATGGTCGAAATCCTAACGGTCCGTTGAAGATCCACTCACATCGATAAACCTCGCTCCAGCAGGGCCCGCCGGTGGAGAGCTTTGCGAAACATCCCTTCCCGTAATGGTTCCCCCAGGAAAGTCGCATCCTGGGAGGGAGCGGACAAGCGTGCACGAGGCAGGGGACATCACCATGCGGGTACTGGTCGCCGAGGACGAGGAGATCCTCGCGGAACTGGTCGCGACCGGGTTGCGCCGGGCCGGCTTCGCGGTCGACACCGTCTACAGCGGGGACGCGGCCCTCGCCTACCTCGGGCTGCACGACTACGACGTCGTCGTCCTCGACCGCGACCTCCCGCGCGTCCACGGCGACGACGTGGCCCGCCGCCTGGTCGCCTCCGGCTCCCGCACCCGGATCCTGATGCTGACCGCCTCCGGCTCCATGGAGGACCGGGTCGCCGGGCTCGACCTCGGCGCCGACGATTACGTCAGCAAACCGTTCGAGTTCCCCGAGCTGGTCTCCCGGGTCCGCGCACTGCGCCGCCGCAGCGCCAGACCCGTACCGCCCCAGCTGGAACGGCACGGCATCCGGCTCGACACCGTACGGCGCTCCGCACTCCGCGACGGCCGGGAGCTGGACCTGTCGCCCAAGGAGTTCACCGTGCTGCAACTGCTCCTGGAGGCGGACGGCGGGACGGTCAGCGCGGAGGAGCTGCTGGAGCGGGCCTGGGACGCCAACGCCGATCCGTTCACCGGTGCCGTGCGTGTCTGCATGAGCAAACTCCGTGCCAAGCTCGGTGAGCCCGCCCTGATCCGTACCGTCCAGGGCGTCGGGTACGCCCTGTGAAGGGCCCGGTCCGGTTCCGGTTGCGGTCGCGGTTGCGGCGGCTGGTGGAGGCGTCGACGCTGCCGCACTCGACGATCAGGACGCGCATCGCCCTCGTGTACGGCGGGGTCTTCCTCGTCCTCGGCACGGCCCTGCTCGCCACCGTCAATGTGGCCTCCCGTGCCGGTACGGACTCCGAGGCGCGTGCCATCGCCTCCTCCGTCACCGTCGTTCCGCCCGGGTACACCGTCAACGGTCCGTTCATCGCCCGCAGCTCGGTCGGTGCTCCTACGGCCTACGAACTGACCGACCACGTCAGCGACGCGGCGAGCAAACAGCACATGTACTGGTCCGTCGCCGCGCTCCTCGTGATGACGGCGGGCGCGGTCGGCGTGGGCTGGTGGATCGCGGGCCGGGTGCTGCGGCCCGTGCACGCGATGACGGCGAAGGCCCGCCGGCTCTCGGAGCGGACGCTGCACGAGCGGATCGCCTCCAGCGGCCCTGACGACGAGCTGAAGGAGCTGGGCGAGACGCTGGACGCGCTGCTGGCCCGGCTGGAGAAGGCGTTCGACAGCCAGCGCCGGTTCATCGCCAACGCCTCGCACGAGCTGCGGACCCCGCTCGCCACCCAGCGCGCGGCGATCCAGGTGGGGCTGGACGACCCGACCCCCGAGGACCTCGTCCGCACCCGGCAGACGCTGCTGGACACCAACCGGCGCAGCGAGCGGCTCATAGAGGGGCTGCTCGTGCTGGCCCGCAGCGAACGGGGGCTGGCCGCCGACGAGCGTGAGGACATCCGGTTCGACCGGGTGGTGGCGGAGGAGACGGCCCGGCGGCCTGGAGTGGACGGCCGTCCTCCGGTGAGCGTCGAGGTGGCGGCCTGTCCGGTGCGCGGCAACCGGCTGCTGCTCTCCCAGCTGGTGTCCAACCTGCTCGCCAACGCGGTCACGTACAACGTGCCGGGCGGTTCGGTGGACGTCTCGCTGACCTGTGACGGCGCCCTGGTGGTGCGTAACACCGGCCCGGTGGTCTCCGAGGCCGACATCGCGGGGTTCTTCGAGCCGTTCCGGCGGGGTGAGGGGCGCGACCGGATGGGCCCGGGATCGGGTCTCGGGCTGTCCATCGTGCGGTCCATCGCGGTGGCCCACGGCGGTACGGTCACGGCGGTACCGGGCCCGGGGGGCGGCGGTCTCGCCGTGACCGTACGGCTGCCGGTCGATCAGCCCGTCGCTCAGCCTTCGGAGCGCTCCTCGCGCGTCGCGAGCCAGGCCGGGAGCCCGGCGAGGATCTCGCGGTAGAGCTCGGCGTCCGCGATCTCGCGCGGGGCCGGGCCGGCGTGGAAGAAGGCGGCGTTGGGGGCGCCCAGCTTCCGCAGGAAGTCGAAGCCCTTCCCGTCCTGCTCGCCGAACGCGACGAACTGGAAGAACAGCGGCAGCCGCGCCGCGTCCGCCAGCGCCTGGCGGGCGAGCTGCTTGGTGTCCGGCGGGCCGTCCGTCTGGAAGATCACCAGAGCCGGGCCGGCGTCCTGCGCCTTCTCGTGGTGCGCCACGATCTCCTCGACCGCGCGGTGGTAGTTCGTCCGGCCCAGGCGGCCGAGGCCCGCGTTCAGCTCGTCGACGCGGCCCTCGTGGGCGGCCAGCTCGATCGTGCCGGTGCCGTCGATGTCGGTCGAGAAGAAGACGACGGGCACGGTGGCGTCGGCGTCCAGGTGGGCCGCGAGGGCCACGGCGCGGTCGCCCAGGTGCTGGGCGCTGCCGTCCTTGTAGAACGGCCGCATGGAGCCCGAGCGGTCGAGCACCAGGTAGACGCGGGCGCGGAGGCCGGCCAGCCCGTGCGCCTTGAGCGCCGCCTGCGCCGCCTTGTACGGGGCGACGAGCTGGGGCGCGCGCTGGGTGACCCGGGCGAGGGGGGTGGCGGGCTTGGCGGCGGGCGAGGCCTTGGGGGGCTCGGGGGTGGTGGGGATGGCCGCTGCCGGTTCGGGGGTCGCCTCGGTGGTCGCGGCGGCCTCGTTGACCTCGGTGGGGGCTGCGGCCTTCGGGGCGGCTCCGGCTTCCGGTGCGGGGGCTGCTTCCGCTTCCGGCTTGGCCTCCGGCTCGGCTTCCGGCTTCGGGTCGGCCTGGGCTTCCGGCTCGGCGGCCGGCTCCGGGTCGAGGTCGAAGTCGATCGTGATCGGGGCCGGCTCGGCAGCCGGCTCCACGACCGGGGCCGGTGAGGGCTCCTCCGCCTCGACGACCTCCTCGGCCTTCACCGGCTCCGCGGCGGGCTCCTCCACCGTGACCGGCTCGACCACGGGCTCCGGGACGGCCTCAGTGGCGGCCTCCGCCTTCGGCTCGGCGACGGGCTCGGCGACCTGCTCCGCCTTCGGCTCTGCGACCGGCTCAGTCACGGTCTCCGCGGCGGTCTCCGCCTTCGGCTCGATGTCCGGTTCGTCGACCGGCTCGGCCACGCTCTCCGCGACGGGCTCGGCCACGCTCTCCGCGACCGGCTCGACGACCGGCTCCGCGACCGGCTCCGCCTTCCGCTCCGCGACCGGCTCCGCCTTCCGCTCCGCGACCGGCTCCGCGTCCGGTCCCGAGCTCTGTGCGGGCACGGTCGGCGTGGGAGAGGGCGTCGGGGAGGTGGCCGCCTTGTCGAAGGCCGCGGCCACCAGGTCCGCGGCACCGGCGTCACCGTCGGTGGTCTCCGCGACCGGCGAAGCCGGGGCCGGGATCGACGGCTTCGGCTCCGACGGCTTCGGCTCGGACGCCTCCGTCTCCGACGTGGACCCGGCCGCCGAAGTGGTCGCCGGCTCCGGCTCCGTGGACTGAGTGCGCTCGGCCTGGGGCGGGACGGTGGCCGTGGTCGGCTCGTCCTGCTCCGTGCGGCCGAACACCTTACGCAGCAAGCTCCGAATGCCCATGGGCGAGGCCTTTCGCATGAGTTGGGTGCGGGGAATGTCCGACCTGGGCGATTTCATCCCTGGCCAGGACGGATACGTAAGGTTAGCGGCCGGATCCGGCCGTTCGCCGGTCCGGCCCACCCCTGCGCCAACCGAGCCGAAACCGATCCCGGACCGAGTTCGGCACGGTGTCCGCGTACCGCTTCAAAGGAACAGCGGTGGCCCGGACTTCACCCCCCGTTCACCGGGAGTCCCTCGGACCGCGTGCGGGCGCGCCTACCGTCACGCACGACACACCGACGGAGGGAATCCACGTGCGTAATCTGCTGCCGCTCATCAGCTCCCACTCGGGCGGGCGTTCCGCGCTGACCTGCCGCTTCCGCTGCGGGGACGCCTGCTTCCAGGAGATCCCCAACACCAGCGAGAACGAGTACGCCGGCGACATCATCGCCCGTGCCGTCTCGCGTCGCTCGATGATGCGCGCAGCCGCCGTCGTGACGGTCGCCGCCGCAGCCGGAACGGCCGCGCTGACCGGCCCGAACGCCCCGCAGGCGGAGGCAGCCGCGCTCGCCGGCCACGGCCACAAACCGAACCCGCCCCACAAACCGGCCCCGTCCGGCACCCGGGGCCTGCGGTTCTCGCCGGTCGCGCCCAACAAGAACGACAAGGTCACCGTCCCCGACGGGTACAGCCAGAACGTGGTGATCCGCTGGGGTGAGCCGATCCTGCGCGGGGCGCCCGCGTTCAACCCGGAGAAGCAGACCGCCAAGGCGCAGGCGGGCCAGTTCGGTTACAACAACGACTTCCTCTCGCTCCTCCCGCTCCGCGGTGAGCGCGGGCGTCAGGTCCTGGTGGCCAACCATGAGTACACGGACGAGATCCTCATGTTCCGCGGTTACGATCCGGCCAACCCGACGCGCGAGCAGGTGGAGATCGCCTGGGCCGCGCACGGACTCTCCGTGGTCGTCGTCCAAGAGGAGAGCCGCACCGGCAAGCTGGGCGCGGTCAGCCGTCACCCGCTGAACCGCCGGCTCACCGCCACGAGTGAATTCCGGGTCACCGGACCGGCGGCGGGGAGCGATCTGCTGCGTACGTCCGCCGACCGCACCGGCAGCCGGGTGCTCGGCACCCTCAACAACTGTGCGGGCGGCACGACTCCGTGGGGCACCACGCTGCACGGCGAGGAGAACTTCAACCAGTACTTCGCCAACGGCACCACCGCCGAGCACAAGCGGTACGGGATCGGGACCGGCGCCACCGAGCGCAAGTGGGAGCGGTTCGACCGGCGCTTCGACCTGGCGAAGGAGCCCAACGAGGCCAACCGCTTCGGTTGGGTCGTCGAACTCGACCCGTACGACCCGGACTCCACCCCGCGCAAGCGGACCGCGCTGGGCCGGTTCAAGCACGAGGCGGCCGAGCCCCGGCTGACCTCCGACGGCCGCCCGGTCGTCTACATGGGCGACGACGAACGGTTCGACTACCTCTACAAGTTCGTCTCCAGCAAGCGGATGAAGAAGGGCACCTCGCGCGCCGCCCGCGAGCACAACCTGACGCTGCTGGACGAGGGCACGCTGTACGTCGCCAAGCTGACCGGTGACTCCCCGGCCTCCGAGATCGACGGCAGCGGAAAGCTTCCCGACGACGGTGAGTTCGACGGCAGCGGCGTGTGGATCCCGCTGGCCACCGGCACCACCTCGCACGTGCCCGGCATGACCGCCGACGAGGTGTACGTCTACACGCGGCTGGCCGGTGACAAGGTCGGCGCCACCAAGATGGACCGGCCCGAGGACGTCGAGCCCTCGCCGCGCACCGGCCGGGTCTACGTCGCGCTCACCAACAACACCGACCGGGGCAAGGAGGGCAAGGCCCCGGCGGACGAGGCCAACCCGCGCAACCTCAACAAGCACGGGCAGATCCTGGAGCTCGCGGAGAACTGGGACGACCCGACGAGCGACGGGTTCGCCTGGCGCCTCTTCCTCGTCGCGGGCGACCCGAACGACCCGTCGACGTACTTCGCCGGCTTCCCCAAGGACCGCGTCAGCCCCATCTCCTGCCCGGACAACGTGGCGTTCGACGACCACGGAAACCTGTGGATCTCCACGGACGGCAACCAGCTCGGTTCGCACGACGGCCTCTTCGGCGTCGCGACCCACGGTGACCGGCGCGGTGAGCTGAAGCAGTTCCTGACCGTTCCGGCCGGTGCGGAGACCTGCGGCCCGGTCATCCAGGACCGCCGCGTCCTGGTCGCCGTCCAGCACCCGGGCGAGGTCGACGGAGCCTCGGTGGAGAAGCCGGCGAGCACCTGGCCCGACGGACCGGGGAAGATCGTCCGTCCCTCCGTCGTCGCGGTCTGGCGCAAGGACGGACGCGACATCGGGGTGTGAGTTCCGGAAGGTGGGCGGCCTTAATGCCGCCCACCCACCACCCGGTCCGCATTACAGTCGGTCCCATGGTTTCCGGTGACGCGCCGCAGGCGGAGGGAAGCGTCCGGGTCGATGTGTGGATCTGGTCGGTCCGGCTGACGAAGACCCGTGCCCAGGCGTCCGCCGCCTGCCGGGCCGGGCATGTGAAGGTCGGCGGTGAGCGGGCCAAGCCCGCCCAGGCCGTCCGCGTCGGCGACGAGGTACGGCTCCGGCATGCGGGACGGGACCGGGTGGTCGTCGTCTCGAAGATCGTGAAGAAGCGGGTCGGCCCGCCGGTGGCCGTCGAGTGCTTCGTCGACAACAGCCCGCCCCCGCCGCCGCGCGAGCTCGCGATCCAGGTTCCGGTACGGGACCGGGGCACGGGCCGCCCCACCAAGCGCGACCGCCGTGAGATGGAGCGGCTCCAGGGACGCCCGCCGGAGCTCTGAGCCGATCGGCGGTCCTCCGTGTGGGTTCTGTCCCGTTGTTTCACGTGAAACGTGCCTACGGGTGTTTCACGTGAAACGTCGGGACGGTCACCCCCGCCCGGCCCTTCGCCGCCCCAGCAGCACCCGGGCCACCACCGCCCCCACCAGCAGCACCGCCCCGACCACCAGCACCACCCACACCGTGGTCCGCAGCGAGGCGGTGAGGGCGTCGATCACCGCGGCCGCCGCGTCCCGGTCGTTGGTCGGCACCTCGTCCAGCGCTCGGCTCCGGCCGACCGCCATCAGGATCCGCAGCACGATCGCCCCGAGGACGAACCCGGCGCCGACGGCCGCCGTCGCGGTCAGGGCGGCCCGGAGCCCGCCCCGTACCGTCGCGATGCCCACCACCAGCACGAGCAGGACCAGCGTGGCGATGGCCGGCCAGATGCTGCAGTAGCGCAGCCAGTGGAACGTGTCCCTCAGCGTGTCCGCGCGGTCGGCGCCGATCACCGTGATCTCCGTCCGCTGGACGGGGATCTGGTCCGCGAACGGCACTCCTTGGCCCACCAGATCCTGCTTGACCTGCTGGATCACCGGGGCCAGGTCGATGGTGACCGCCTCGCCGCTGTCGCCGTCCAGCGCGGCGGTCACCGCTTCGTGGGCGGTCCGGTTGGCGGTGTCCCAGGCGTTGGCGAAGGCCTCGGTGGTGGTGAAGGACCGCACGGTCTCGTGCAGGAAGTCGCGGACCGTGTCCTGGAGCGGGCCGAGGTCGATCTGCTCCATCGCCTCGTCGGTGATCAGGTCCGTGACCGTGCTCTGCACGGCAGGGTCGGAGGAGAGCGGGGAGACGGCGGCGACGTACCGGTCGGTGTCGTCGATCTCCAGGTCGACCCAGGCGGACAGCGCGCTGAACGGCACCAGGACGGCGAGCAGGACGATCAGGGCGGCGGAGAGGGCCGCCGAGACCGCAGAGAACGCCGAAGGCGTCGATGTGGCCGAGTTCGCCGAAGTCGCCGAGGAAGAGGTCCGCACTCCTCCAGGGAATCCCCTGCGGAGCCGGACCGCTCAGGGCCGTACGCCGTTCGAGTTGCCGGGCCGCGCGGGCGGGTGTGCTCTGGAGGAACGGGGGCGCGCGACGGGGGCGAGGGAAGGAGCTGTCCGCGATGGTCACACACGCAGCCATGCCCGGCCGGAAGGGGGCCCGCGCGCATGCCCGGCCCCGCAGTCTCACGCCGTACGCCGTGGCGGTGCCTCTGGCGCTCGGCATCATCTACGGGTTCTACGCCGCGTTCATCCGCCGCGACGGCGGGCCCAGCACCGGCGGGCAGGTCGTCCTGGGCCTCGTCTCCGGTGCGGCGGTGGCGGCCCTCTGCTTCGCGCTGGGCCGGATCCAGCGGGCGCTGCCGCACGGGCTGCGGGCGCTCGCGTACGGCGCTCTGACCGCCTGCGCGATCGGCTTCCTGGTGAGCCTGACGGATACCAGCGTGCTGCGGTCGACCGTGCTGGGGCTGGTGGTCGGCGTGGGTGTCTTCCTGACCACGTTCTACCTCTTCTACTCGCGGGAGCGCTGACCGCGCGGGCCGGCCACGAGGGCTTTTCCAGCCGTGGACACCGACCGTGGGCGCGGCCGCCAGATCGGATCTGGCGGCCGCGCCGCGGCGTCTGGCGCCCAAGAGGTGAGGGAGCCGGAAGGAAGCGGGAGGAGGAGCGAGCGATGACGGACGAGGGCAGGGAGACCGATGAGAGCGGGGACCCGCTGCGGGTCGCGGTGATCATCGGCAGCACGCGCGAAGGGCGCATCGGCGACGCGGTGGGCCGCTGGTTCATGGAGCGTGCTCGCGTACGGAGCGAGCTCGACCTCGTCGTGCTGGACCTCGCGGAGTTCGACTTCCCCGTGCACTACCCGGAGCGCGCGACGGAACAGATGACGGAGTTCGCCGGGGCGATCGGGAGGGCCGAGGCCTTCGTCGTGGTCACCCCGGAGTACAACCGCTCCTTCCCGGCCTCCCTCAAGCAGGCCATCGACTTCGCGTACGACGAGTGGCAGACCAAGCCGGTCGGCTTCGTGAGCTACGGCCACGGCTCGTCCGGGCTGTACGCGGTGGAACAGCTGCGTTCGGTCTTCACGGAGCTGCACACGGTGACCCTGCGCAACGGGGTCGCCCTCGACTTCCTCCACACACCGCTGGAGGACCGCGCCGGAGCCTGCGCGCGGGACCGGGCGGTGCGGCTGATGCTCGACCAGCTCGGCTGGTGGGGCTGGGCCCTGCGCGAGGCACGGGCGGTCCGCCCCTATCTCTCCTGATGTCTCCTGACACCCCCTTGGCCCTCACCCTCCACCCCTCCCCGAACTTCGACGACGACGCACAAGGAATGGATTCATGAGCACTGAACTGGCCATCGAGACCACGGGGCTGGTGAAGGTCTTCGGTGAGAACCGCGCGGTGGACGGCGTCGACCTCGCGGTCCCGACCGGCACCGTCTACGGGGTCCTCGGACCCAACGGTGCCGGGAAGACCACCACCGTACGGATGCTCGCGACGCTGCTGCGCCCCGACGGCGGCTCCGCCCGGGTGTTCGGCAAGGACGTGGTGAAGGAAGCCGACGCGGTCCGCAGCCGGGTCAGTCTCACCGGGCAGTACGCCTCGGTCGACGAGGACCTGACCGGCACCGAGAACCTCATCCTGCTCGCCCGGCTCCTCGGCCACTCCAAGCCGGCGGCCCGCGACCGGGCGGCCCAGCTGCTCGAAGGCTTCGGGCTGTCCGAGGCGGCCGGCAAGCAGGTGAAGAACTACTCGGGAGGCATGCGGCGCCGCATCGACATCGCCGCCTCCATCCTGAACACCCCCGACCTGCTCTTCCTGGACGAGCCGACCACCGGCCTCGACCCGCGCAGCCGCAATCAGGTCTGGGACATCGTGCGCGCGGTCGTCGCGCACGGCACCACGGTCCTGCTGACCACGCAGTATCTGGACGAGGCCGACCAGCTGGCCTCCCGGATCGCGGTCATCGACCACGGACGGGTGATCGCCGAGGGCACCAAGGGGGAGCTCAAGGCCTCCGTCGGCTCCGGCACCGTCCATCTGCGGCTGCGCGACGCCGCCCAGCGGCCCGAGGCCGAGCGGGTGCTCTCGCTGGCGCTCGACGCCACGGTCCAGCTGGACGCGGACCCGGTGGCGCTGACCGCCCGGATCGACGCCCACGGTTCCGACCGGGGCGCGGCGGAACAGGCGGCACGGGCCCTGGCCGAGCTGGCCCGGGCCGGCATCACGGTCGACAACTTCTCGCTGGGACAGCCCAGCCTCGACGAGGTCTTCCTGGCCCTCACCGACAAGAAGGGAGTGGCGGCATGAGCACCACGACCACCAAGACGGAGCTGGAGGACGTCGCGCTCGCCGCGCCGGACAAGGAGCGCCTCTCGGCT
Organism: Streptomyces cyaneofuscatus; assembly: GCF_000718135.1. GTDB lineage: Bacteria > Actinomycetota > Actinomycetes > Streptomycetales > Streptomycetaceae > Streptomyces > Streptomyces cyaneofuscatus. Next base: position 334,222 of record NZ_JOEM01000003.1, read on the forward strand.
CTCCTGGTCGGCCTGGACCGGCCGCCGAGGCCGAGCGCGCTGTCGGCCTCCCTCACCTTCGGCTGGCGCGCCATGCTGAAGATCAAGCATGTGCCGGAGCAGCTCTTCGATGTGACGGCTTTCCCGATCATGCTGGTCCTGATGTACACGTACCTCTTCGGAGGGGCGCTGGCCGGCTCCACGCAGGAGTACATCCAGTTCCTGCTGCCCGGCATCCTGGTGATGAGCGTCGTGATGATCACGATGTACACGGGCGTCTCCGTCAACACCGACATCACCAAGGGCGTCTTCGACCGGTTCCGTACGCTGCCGATCTGGCGGCCCGCGCCGATGGTCGGCTATCTGCTCGGCGATGTCCTGCGCTATGTGCTGGCGTCGGTGGTGATGCTCGCCGTCGGCATGATCATCGGCTTCCGGCCGGACGGCGGGGTGCTCGGGATGCTGGCGGGGGTGGCCCTGCTGCTGGTCTTCGCGTTCGCGTTCTCGTGGATCTGGACCATGTTCGGGCTGCTGCTGCGCACCGAGAAGTCGGTGATGGGCGTCAGCATGATGGTGATCTTCCCGTTGACCTTCCTCAGCAACGTCTTCGTCGACCCGAGCACGATGCCGGGCTGGCTGCAGGCCTTCGTGAACAACAGCCCGATCACCCACCTGGCCACGGCGGTGCGCGAGCTGATGGCGGGCAACTGGCCCGCGGCCGACATCGGCTGGTCGCTGGGGTGGGCCGGACTGATCATGGTCGTCTTCGGCACCGTGACGATGCGGCTCTACAACCGGAAGTGACCGGCCACTACCGGAAGTGATCGGCCACCACCGGAGGTGACCGGCCACCACCGGAAGCGACCGACCGTCTGTGACCCGGCGCCGAAACTGGCGCCGGGTCACAGACGCCACTCCGGGGCGTCGCCGGGGCGGTAGGCGCAGGTGGTGCCCGTGGTCACCGATTCCCGCAGATGCGCCGCCAGTTCGGGGTGCAGGGCGTCCAGCTTGCGCAGGGTGTCGCGGATCCGGGCGGTCACCGTCTTGCGGGCCCGCTCGGTCTCGTCGCCCAGGCGGCGGCTCCGGCCACCGAGCCCCGCCGCGGTGCGCAGCTGGTCGAGGAGGGCCTGCCGCTCCCGGTCGTACGCCTCCACCTGCCGGGTGTCGTCCCGGGCCGCGGCGCGGTCTATCTCGGCGTCCAGCCGGGCCAGATGCTCCTTGTACCGGCGCTTGGCCTCCTCGTCGAGCACCGGGTCGCCGCCCAGCCGGCCGGCGGCGGCCGCGACGGCCCCGCCCTCGGGGGCGAGCAGGTGCACGGCCGGGACGTCGGTACCGGGGAGCCCCAGCAGGCTGTGGAGGTCCCGCAGCCCCTTGGCGTCGGGGACGTGCACGGTCCGCCCGCCCCAGCACAGCTGCCATACGGACCCGTCGCGGCGGAACTCGGCGGCGGCCGGAGCAGGCGGCGGGACGGCAGCGGCGGCGGGGACGCCGGGTCCGTGGCCGGCGGCCGGCGGGAGTGCGCGGAGGGCGGGACCCTCGGAGGCCAGGTGGTGCAGGCCCAACTCGCCCGCTTCCCGCTCCGCTTCGCCGAGGAGCGCGCGGGCCCGGCCGGTGTCGCCCGGCTCCGCGCGGGCGAGGAGGGCGCGGGCCAGGTGCAGCCGGGAGCGTACGGCCCAGGGGCGGGCGCCCAGGCGGTCCGCGGAGGCGGCGGCCTCGGTGAGCGTGGCCACCGCCGTGTCCCGGTCGTCGCGGGCGGCGGCGAGCATCCCGAGCCAGAGGTCGACGGGGCCGCCGATGTCGCACCCGTACAGGGAGACGACCCACTGGCCGGTGTACGGCGTGAGCTCGTCCTCGGCGCGGGTGATCAGGCGGCGGTCGCCGGTGGTCGTGGCCGTCTGGGCCAGCAGCCGGAGCCAGAGCGGCATGAAGGCCCGTGGATAGGGGGCCGCGCGGTCGGACTGCTCGGCGATCAGCCGGAGGGCCGGGGCCGCGTCGCCCTGCTCCACCGCGGTGAGCGCCTCCAGCAGCCCGGGATACGGATACCGGGCGCCCGGCAGCGCGGCGAGGACCTTCTCGGCCTCCGCGAAGCGCCCCCGGAGCAGGTGCAGGGACCAGTGCAGGTGGCACCCCATGAAGCCGAACGCCTCGTGGTCCTCGCCCTCCAGGCCGAGTTCCTCGCCGTTGAGCGCGTCGGCCGCCTCGGTGAACCGGCCCTGGAGGGAGGCGATGAGGCTGCCGTCGACGGCGACGACCAGGGCGAACCGGGGCAGCTCCGAGCGCTCGGCGGCCCGGATGAGCGTGCGGTACTGGTCGATGAAGCCCGGGTCGCCGAGCTCCAGCAGGGCGACCCACCGCATGGAGGTGGCGTGCAGCTCCATGTCCAGGTTCTGGGTGCGCCGGCCGACGACGGCCATCTCGTCGGTCAGCCCGAGTCGCTCCACCGCCGAGCCGAGACCCCATACGGAGTCGTGGCGCGCCCAGAGCGAGAAGGCGAGGGCCTCGTCGTCCGAGCCGTCGCGGGCCAGGGCCATGATGTGGATGGCCAGCTCCTGCGCGAGCCGGTCGGCGGAGAGGCTGTCCTGCCCGTCCTTGCCGGTGACCTTGCGGTGGGCCTCGCCGAGGAACGTCACCATGAACGCCTCGCCGCCGCCCAGGGTGCCCCGGCGGTACAGGGTGATCGCCACCCGGGCCAGCAGCTCGGGATCGTCCAGCTCGCGCGCCAGGTCCACCGCCCGGTCGAGCAGGCGGCGCGCCTCGGCACTCTCCCCGGCGTGCCGCAGCTGTTCCCCGAGGTCGAGGCAGATCAGCGCGGTCCGGCGCCGGTCGGGAGCCTGAGCCGGACCTGACCGCCCCGAGTCCCTTTCCGGGGCCGCCTCGCCGCCCGCCTCCCCCGACGCCACCGCGAGGGCCCGGCGGTAGTGGCCGATGGCCTCCTCGTCGGCGAGGCGCCCCGAGGCGTCCCGGGCGGCGGCGAGCAGCAGATCGACCCGGCGGTCGCGCTCCAGCTCCGCCCCGGCGAGGTGGGCGTGGCGGGCCAGGTCCCCGGGGAGCACCGCGTCGTCGAGGCCGCCGTGCGCGTCCAGCGCCCGTACGGCGGCGGCGTGGCGGCGGCGGGCGTCCGCGTCCCCGAGGGAGGCGTACAGCGTCTCACGGAGCAGGTCGTGGGCGAAGGCGTAACTCCCGGAGGGGAGCGGGACGACGACCCGGGCGACGATCGCCGACTCCAGCAGCCGCTCCACCTGGGGGACCGGGGAGCCGTGCACCACGGCCAGCACCTGCCGGCGGAACTCCCGGCCGAGCACGGCGGCGGCGGTCAGCAGGGAGACGACGGTGCCCGGCAGCAGGCTCAGCCGTTGCCGGACCGCCTCCCGCACCCCGGGCGGGATGGTGGACACGGGGCTGCCGCTGTGCCAGAGCCGGGCCGTCTGCTCGACGAAGAACGGGTTGCCGCCGGTGCGCCGGTGGACCTCGTCGACCAGGCGCGGCTCGGGCTCACGGCCCGTCGTCACGGCCATCAGCGCCCCCACCTCGTCGCGGCCCAGGCCGGTCAGCGTGAGGGTGGCCGAGGCGCGCGAGACGAGGGGCAGGATCAACTGCTGGAGCGGGTGGCCGGGGGCTTCCACCTCGACGTCCCGGTAGGTGCCGATGAGCAGGAGCCGCTCGAACCAGGCGTGCTGGGCGGCGAATTCGAGCAGGCGCAGCGAGGCCGGGTCGGCGCTGTGGAGGTCGTCCAGGACCACGACCAGCGGGCGGGCCTGGGAGAGGGTGACGAGGGCCGTGGTCACCGCGTCGTACAGCCCGAAGGCCTCGGGGCCGTCGGAGGAGGCACCGGAAGCGCCGTCCCCGTCCACCTCTCCCGTGGCCGGGCCGTCGCCCGCCGGGTCCCCGGGGTCCCCCAGCAGGATCCCGAGCCGCCCGTCCGCCGCGTCCTGGGCCGCCGCCCACTCCGCCGCCGTGGCGGAGCGGCGAAGGCCGCGCAGCACCTGCACCCAGGGCCAGTAGCCGGGGGTGCTGTCGGAGTCCCAGCAGGAGCCGCCGACCACCAGCGTCCCGCGCCGCCGTGCCTCGTGCGCGGCGTCGGTGACGAGGGTGGTCTTCCCGATCCCGGCCTCGCCCGTGACCAGCACGAGCCCGCCGTGGCTCTCCGTGGCCCGGACGATCTCCGAGCGGAGGATGCCTGCGGGATGGTCGCGCCCGAACAGAGCAGGGGTCATGACCACACGATAGGAGGACCCACTGACAACGGCCCCCGATGTGCCCGGCGCAGGGTCCCTCAGTCGCGTACCACCGTCACCGGGCACGGCGCGTGCTGCGTGACATGGAGGCTGACCGAGCCGAGCAGCGTCGCCTTGAGGGCGCTGCGGCCGCGGGCGCCCACGACGAGGAGGTTGGCGCCCTTGGCGCGGTCCAGCAGGGACTGGGCGGGGTTGCCGATCACCACGATCTTGCTGACCGCGGCCGCTCCCGCGGCGCCGAGGGCCTCCTCCAGCGCCTCGTTCAGCGAGACCAGGGCCAGCGCCTGCGGGTCGAAGTCCTCCGGCAGGCCCGGCATCATCGAGGCCCAGCTGGTCGCGGGGTACTCCCAGCTGTTCACGGCCTCCACGGTGTCACCGGTCAGCTCCGCCTGGCGTACGGCCCAGTGCAGTGCCTTGATCGAGGGATCGGACCCGTCCACGCCCACGACGATCCTGCCCATGTCTGCCTCCAGCTCACTAGCTCGCTCCGGCTCGTCCAGCGTCCGGCTTCCTCGTTCAGCGTCCGCCTTCACTGTAGTCAAACCGGACAATCAAGCCGGGCGGGGAGGAGGGCCGGTCGGCTCAGTCCAGCCGCAGGTCCGCGAGCTGCTGCTCGAAGGGGACGACCGCGTCGTCCCCGTCGTCCAGGCCCGGCGCCCGGGAGGCCCCGGAGACCGTGCGGCCCAGGACCGCCGAGGCCAGCTCGCCGCCGGCGCGCCGGATCCGGGACGGCAGGCCCTCGGTGTACTCGTCACCGGAGGAGCCCCAGTCCTCGGAGGCGGCGTAGACGGACGTCGGTACGGTGACGGCCCGCAGGTAGGCGAAGAGCGGCCGCAGCGCGTGCTCCAGGACCAGCGAGTGGCGGGCCGTGCCGCCCGTCGCGGCGATCACGACGGGCTTGCCGGTCAGCGCGGTGTTGTCGATCAGGTCGAAGAACGACTTGAACAGACCGCTGTACGAGGCGGTGAACACCGGCGTCACGGCGATCAGCCCGTCCGCCTCCGTCACCGCGTCGATCGCCTCCCGCAGCGTGGCCGAGGGGAACCCGCTGACGAGGTGGTTCGCGATGTCGACGGCGAGGTCGCGCAGCTCGATGACGCGGACCTCGACGTTCCGGTCCTGCTCGGCCGCGAGGCGCTCACGGGCGGCGGCGGCCAGCCGGTCGGCCAGCAGCCGGGTGGAGGACGGCTGGCTCAGCCCGGCCGAGACGGCCACGATGCGCAGAGGGGTGGTGGCGAACATGGAGGTCAGCTCTCCTTTCGGGTGGCACGGGCGGCACGGTTGGCACGGGCGGCGGTGACCGCCGGGTGGAGGGGTGCGGACTCCGGCACATCGGCCGACCGCAGGTTGGCGAACTCCTTGCGCAGCACGGGCACGACCTCCTCGCCGAGGATGTCCAGCTGTTCCAGGACCGTCTTGAGCGGGAGCCCCGCGTGGTCCATCAGGAACAGCTGCCGCTGGTAGTCGCCGACCGCGTCCCGGAACGTCAGCGTCCGCTCGATGACCTCCTGCGGGGAGCCCACCGTCAGCGGGGTCTCGCGGGTGAAGTCCTCCAGGGACGGGCCGTGGCCGTAGACCGGCGCGTTGTCGAAGTACGGGCGGAACTCCCGTACCGCGTCCTGCGAGTTCTTCCGCATGAACACCTGGCCGCCGAGCCCGACGATGGCCTGTTCGGCGGTCCCGTGCCCGTAGTGGGCGTAACGGCGCCGGTAGAGGTCCACCATCTTCTTCGTGTGCTCCATGGGCCAGAAGATGTTGTTGTGGAAGAACCCGTCACCGTAATAGGCGGCCTGTTCCGCGATCTCCGGGGAGCGGATGGAGCCGTGCCAGACGAACGGCGGGACGCCGTCCAGCGGGCGCGGGGTGGCGGTGAAGGACTGGAGCGGCGTACGGAACTTGCCCTCCCAGTCCACGACGTCCTCGCGCCAGAGCTGGTGCAGCAGGGCGTAGTTCTCGATGGCCATCGGGATGCCCTGGCGGATGTCCTTGCCGAACCAGGGGTAGACCGGACCGGTGTTGCCCCGGCCCATCATGAGGTCGACGCGGCCGTCCGCGAGGTGCTGGAGGGTGGCGTAGTCCTCGGCGATCTTCACCGGGTCGTTGGTGGTGATCAGGGTGGTGGACGTGGACAGGATCAGGTTCTCGGTGCGGGCGGCGATGTAGCCGAGCGTCGTCGTCGGGGAGGACGGGACGAACGGCGGGTTGTGGTGCTCGCCGGTCGCGAAGACGTCCAGGCCGACCTCCTCGGCCTTCTGCGCGATGGCCAGGGTCGCCTTGATCCGCTCGTTCTCGGTCGGCGTCCGGCCGGTGGTCGGGTCGGTGGTGACGTCTCCGACGGTGAAGATCCCGAACTGCATGGCGTCCGCCTTCCTGAGTCCCGGCCGGGGGTCCGGAGACCCCGACCGATTTGGTTGAACGTTGAACTACACCTTACAACGAGGCCCCCCTTCGTCCTATTCCACGCGGCCGGGCCCCTCCACGGGCGCGCGTACTCTGGAATGGTGAGCGAACGGATGAGCGATCCGAAGGGCGGTCCGAAGAGCGACCCGAAGGGCGACAGCGAGGAGTGGAAAGCGCGCGGAGTGTTCCTGCGCGTCTTCGTCTACGTCTTCGCGACGCACCTCTTCGCGGGCTTCATCTGGATCCTCTTCTACGTCGGCGGGCACGCGGACAAGTAGCCCGGACAAGTGGCACGGACAAGTGGTACGGACAAATAGCCGCCGCGTAGCCCATGGTCGCTACACTGACCGCATGACCTCCGTACCGTGCCGAAACTGGTGGCGCTCCTCTTAAGGAGCGGCCGCAGCATCTGTTTGCACGGAACCCAGGGCCGTTCACATGGACGGCCCTTTTCGCTGCCTTCCTATAGGCGCGATGTACGGGAAACGGGGGCACCGCAGCCCCACTCTCCCCACCACCGGGCCGTCCTTCACGCACCCATCACCCGCGAGGAGACCCCGCTATGACCGCGACCGTGACCACCCCCGCCGCCCACCGCAGCGCCGAGCTGGAGCACCGCATCGCCCAGGACCCCGGCCGCTTCCGGGTCCTCACCGGCGACCGTCCCACCGGCCCCCTCCACCTCGGCCACTACTTCGGCACCCTGCGCAACCGGGTCCGCCTCCAGGACATCGGCGTGGACGTCATGATCCTCATCCCCGACTACCAGGTCCTCACCGACCGGGACACCGCCGAGCGGCTGGGGGAGTACACCGACGGGCTGCTCCTGGACTACCTGGCCCTCGGCATCGACCCCGCCCGGTCCACCGTCTTCAACCACAGCGCCGTCCCCGCGCTCAACCAGCTCCTCCTGCCCTTCCTGAGCCTCGTCTCCGTCGCGGAGCTGAGCCGGAACCCCACGGTCAAGGACGAGATCGCGCACTCCCGGCAGTCGGTGGTCAGCGGGCTGATGCTCACCTACCCCGTGCACCAGGCGGCCGACATCCTCTCCTGCAAGGGCAACGTGGTCCCCGTCGGCCAGGACCAGCTGCCTCACCTCGAACTCACCCGGACCATCGCCCGCCGCTTCAACGAGCGGTACGGGAACGTCTTCCCGGAACCCGACGCCCTGCTCTCCGCCGCACCCCTCCTCCTCGGCACCGACGGCACCAAGATGAGCAAGAGCCGCGCCAACTCCGTCCCCCTCGGCGCCACCGCCGACGAGACGGCCCGCCTGATCAAGGGCGCGACCACGGACGCCGACCGGCACATCACCTACGACCCCGACACCCGCCCCGGCGTCTCCTCCCTCGTCCTGCTGGCCGCCCTCTGCCTGGAGCGGGACCCGCACGAGGTCGCGGCGGAGATCGGCGACGGCGGGGCGGCCGTTCTCAAGCGGACGGTGACCGACGCGGTCAACAGCCACCTGGCGCCCTACCGGGCCCGGCGGGCGGAGTACGCGGAGGACCTCACGTACGTACGGTCGGTGCTCCGCACCGGCAACGAGCGGGCGAACGCGCTCGCGGAACGGACCCTGGAGGAGGTCCGGGAGGCGATGGGCACGTTCCGGTAGCCCCACGGGACCGACAGGATCTCCGGTAGCCCCATGTAACCGCCCAACGGCCTCACCGCCCCACGGCCTCACCGCCCCACGGCCTCACTGCTGCGGCGCCACCGTCCGCTGCCGCCGCAGCAGCTCCGCCAGCCCGCGCCGGGTGGCCGCGATCACCACCCGGTCCTGGGCGCGCAGCACGTACCCCGGGTGCAGGTCCCAGACCAGGCCGGAGGGGGTCGGCGGGCCTTGCGGAGGGTACGGGGGGACGGCGGCGAGGTCCGGGTTGCGGTCGGCGGGCGGGGTCGCGTCGATGGCCAGGACCCGCCACGAGCTGGCCTGGAACGCCTGCTCCACCGTGCGGCCCTCCAGCTGCGGATGGCCCGCCACCTCCAGGGCGGCGAAGAGCATGACCTTCCGCTCCACCGGGACCGCCCCGAGGATCTGGCGGCCCATCATGGCGACCGCGAAGGAGGGCGCGGCCAGGTGGGAGACGGACCGGGAGCGGGTCAGGGCCTGGGGGTGCGCGGTGCGCAGGGTGCGGTAGACGGCGGTGGCGAACTCGTCGTCGTACAGCCGCAGCGCCACCCTCAGGTCGGGCTTCACCGACCGCGCGTACAAGGTCGCTTCCAGGTTCGTCGTGTCGATGCTGGTGAGCGCGAGGAGGGCGTGGGCGCGGCGGATCTTGGCGGCTTCGAGGACGCCTTCCTGGGTGACGTCGCCGAGGACGGTCGGCACGTGCATGGAGCGGGCCAGCGGGATGCCCCGTGCCTCGGGGTCCTCCTCGACGACGACCACGGGGATGTCGAGCTCGCGGAGGCGTACGAGGACGCGTGTACCGATCTTGCCGAGCCCCAGCAGCACCACGTGCCCCGACAGACCGCGCGGCGGCCTGCGCAGCGAGGAGGCGGTGCGCAGGGTGCCGAACGCCTCCAGGACGGCGGCGATCAGCAGCGGGAGCAGGAGGAGCCCGGCGACGCCGGAGAGGAGCTGGATGATCTGGCGGGCCGCCGGCGCGTCCTCCGCCGGGTCGTTCATGCCCAGGAGGTCGAGCAGGGTGAGGTAGCTGGAGTGCAACAGGCTGTCCTCGGTGGTGAGGACCGAGGCGATCACCAGGGCGACCGCCGCGACCGCGACACCGAGGGCCGACCAGCGCAGCCGGCGGGAGAAGACCTGGGCGAGCGGCGCGCCCCTGCCGCCCATCCGGGTCGCGGGACGGTCCGGGTCGGCGCGGCTGATCGCCTCCAGGACGACGGTCCCGCGTCCTTCGGCGGCGGCCACGGTCTGCTCGTCGGGCAGGAGTTGGGGACCCTCGGCGCCACTGCCCTCCGAACCCTCGGATCCCGCCGGGTCGTTGGTGGTCGAGGAGAGCAACGCCAGGGTGCACAGCCCCGGGTCGAGGGTCTCGCCGGGGCGCGGTGGCGGGCGCTCGGCGGCGCGCAGGAGCAGCCCCTCGGCCTGGATGACCTTGCTGCTGCCGGTGAGCGCGGTGGCGGCGAGCGCGGGGGCGGCCGTGTCGGCGTCGGAGAGGACGGTGGTGGAGGCGTCGAGCAGCGCCGGGTCGATGCCGGGCATGGCGACGGCGGCCGCCTGGTCGAGCAGCTCCTCAAGATGCTGGCCGAGCTTGCGGTTGTAGAGCCGGATCACCAGCCGCAGACGGGGGTTGAGGCGGCGGGCGGTCAGGGCGGCGCGGATGTTGCGCTCGTCGTCGTCGTAGACGAGGGCGAGGGCGGCCGCCCGGTCGACGCCCGCCTCCTCCAGTACGTCGTCGGAGGGCTCGGGGGCCTCCATGATCCGGACGGCCTCGACCCCGGCGTTGGTGTCGTTGCCGCCCGTGCTCCCGTTCCCGTTGGCGGCGGTGCGGTTCATCGCCGCCGACATCCGCCCGAACAGGGCCGCCGCACGGCCTCGTTGGGTCAGCGGCGTCTCGGGGCTGTTGGCGTCGCGGCCGGGCGGCAGGAGCAGCGTGACCCGTTCCCCGTAGACGAACCGCAGCTCCACGGCGAGCCGGCGCGCGAGCGCGTCGTCGCCGCAGACGATCATGTGGCCGGTGGACGGCGGGCGTCCTGGCTGCGGACGTCCCGGCTGCGGGCGCCCTGCCGGCGGACGTCCCGGCTGCTGAGGAAGTGGGGGCACGAAACCCAGCATGCCGTGATCCTCCCGGCTCGGTCTTCCCGGTCACTGTGGAATGTTTGTGATCTTCGCACGGTGGTTCTGAAGCCCTGGCCGGTTCTGATCGCCGGGGGGCTGGTTCACGGCCCCCTGGTGGTTCGGCGGCCCCGCCAGGAGGTGACGGGGATCCGCCGCCCGCTGGATCGCCGTCTCCACCGCCGCGATCCGGTCCGCGAGCAGCCCGAGGGCGGCCACGGCTCGGGTCATGGGGTCGCCGTCCGGGCCGCCGAGTGCCTGCGTACGGACGTAGGAGGCGGTGATCGCCGCCCACCGCTCGGCCTGTTCGGCGGTGAGCGTGCCCCGCATGGCGGCCAGCTTGAGCAGGTTGGCCTCGGCGCCCGTGGTGAGCGTCTGGGCTTCGCCCGCGTAGTGGTCGTCCACGACAGCCGACAGCTCGGCGTCGTTCATGACGGGCACGATCCGCTCCGCGATCTTGTTCATGTTGCGGTACGAACCCTGGAGCCGGAACGGCGGCTCCGTGCGCGTCGCGTCCGTCTGCGCGGCCGAGGCGATGTACGCCGCGTTCACCGCGAGGACGGTGTCCCGGGCGGTGAGCAGATGCCGCAGCACCGCCAGTACGGCGTCCAACTCCACGGCCGTGTAAGGGTGTTCCAGGTGCTTGGCGCGGGCCGCCGGATCGCCGCCGTCCGCCAGCCGCACCAGCAGCGCCAGGTCGTCGCGCGAGCGGGCGGCGAGCGGGGCGAGGACCGGGTTGGCGGTCAGCGCGTTCTCCACGAAGCTCAGCGCAAAGACGTCGTCGCGCCCGCTGAGCACCTCGCCCAGGTTCCAGACGTCGGCCCGGTTGGCGAGCATGTCCGGGATCCGGAACTGCTCGCCGGACTCCGTGTACGGGTTGCCCGCCATGCAGACCGCGAACCGCTTCCCCCGCAGGTCGTAGCTGCGCGGCTCACCGTCCCGTACGCCCTCGATGCGCCGGGTCGCGTCGCACAACGGGATGAACTTCTGGAGGAGTTCGGGCGAGGTGTGCTGGATGTCGTCCAGATACAGCAGCGTGTTGTTGCCGGCCTCCAGCGCGAAGTTGATCTTCTCGATCTCCTGCCGGGCGGTCGCGCTCGGCGCCTGGGCGGGATCGAGCGAGGTCACGTCATGCCCCAGATTCGGCCCGCTGATCTTGACGAGCACCATCCCGAGCCGGTCCGCGACGTACTCCATCAGCGTCGTCTTGCCGTAGCCGGGCGGGGACACGAGCAGGAGGAGCCCCTGCGAGTCGGTGCGCCGGTCGGCGTCGGCGGTGCCGAGCTGCTTGGCGAGGCTGTCACCGATCAGCGGCAGGTACACCTCGTCCAGCAGCCGGTTGCGGACGAACGCCGACATCACCCGCGGCCGGTGGTCGTCCAGCCGCAGCCGCCCGCGCTCGGCGGCCACCAGAGAGGTGCGCAGCCGCTGGTAGGCACGGAAGGCGGGCACGGCGTGCGACCGGAACTCGCCTGTCCTGGCGAGGAGTTCATCGATCCGTACGGTGAGGGTTCCGCCGCCCCCGATGCGCGGATGGTCCCCGAGGAGCCCCTCGACCCGCTCCGTGAGCGGCGCGTCGCACCCGTACCGCTCCAGCTCCGGGCAGAGCTCCACCGCCACGGCCTCCGCCAGATCGCCGTCGGTGGGTGCGGCGCCGGAGGCCTCCGCGTACGGGGTCAGCCAGCCCTCCACGAGCTGCTTCCGGGCGGCCAGGTCATCGCCGAGGGCGGCGAGGTCGTCCGCGTACGCGCCGGGGCCGGCGGCCCGGTGGAACGCGTCCAGGAAGGCCCGGATCGAGGCCCCCACGACGAACCCGGCGGGCCCACCGGTCAGCTCCTCGAAGAGGTACGCGGCAACAGCGTCGGGCCTCGCGACGCCCCCGAACTCGCCTATGGCGGAAGCCCACTCCTCCTGGAGCACGGCGATGGCCGGGGCGAGCCCGAACGTGTCACGGGCACGGGCCAGGGAGGCGGCCCGCCGGGTCCACGAGACACGTTGCGCCTCCTCCGTCCCGTACGCCCAGAAGAGCTGGGCCACCGCGCGGACGGCGGGCTCGTGGCGGAGCAGCCCCGCGTCCGTGTACAGCCGCAGCAGAGCACGCAGGATCGCGGTGGCGTCCGCGTCGTGGACGCCCCGGGTGTACCCCTCGTCGTAGGCTTCGGCCGCCGACTCCCGTACGAGAAAGGCGAGTTCGGTGTCATCCAGCGCGGCGAGGGTTTCGGCACCGCGCTCCTCCAGCAGCCGGGTCGCCAGATACTCGCCCCGGTAGACGGCGGCCGACTCCGAAGGGAGCAGCTGCTCCCAGTACGGGCGGGTCGCCTCGAACGCCGGGTCGGTGACCGGGGCCCGGTAGTCGGTCCCGGTCAGCGCGAAGGCGAGCCGCTCCCCGGAGGGCACCAGCGTCAGGTCGAACGGCTGGGTGTTGACGGCGAACCGGTGCCGCCCCAGCTTGATCACGGACCCGCCGTCCGCGTACAGCTCGCTGCGGTCCCGCAGCGCCCGGCCGGCCTCCTGACGGGCCGCCTTCAGCCGCCCGTCCAGCTCCTCCGCCCGGACGGGGTCGCCCAGTTCACGCAGTTCGTCGGCGGTCCGCCGCACCTTGGCGACCATCGGGTCGGAGGCGAAGTACGTGTGGACGGCGTCCAGGTCCGCGAGCGCGGCCACGCGCCGGCCGATGGTCTCCAGGACCCGCTGCGCCGACCCGGCCAGCCGCTCGGCCCGCCGCGCCCGCTCGTCCTGGAGCGTCTGCTTACGGGCCGAGAACGCGTCGTACACCTCGCTCCGCCGCTCGGCCAACTCCGCCAGGAAGTCGTCGAACTCCGCGAACCGCGACTCCAGGTTCTCCAACTGGATCAGCAGCCGCGCGAGTTGGTCGTCACACGCCTCCGGCGAGTCGGCGGCGGCCAGCGCCCCCGTCACCGCCTGCCCGAGCAGCGCGAACTCGGCGGCGAACTCGGCCCGCCCCTCCTTCGACAGCAGCTCCCGCCGCCGCGCCTCCAGCGTGGCGCGGGCCCGGTTGGCCCCGCCCAGCACCTCCGCGATCCGCTCCAGGATCGACGTGCGCACGGTGGCGTCGCCGATCTCCAGCCCGGCCACCACATCGGTGACGGTGGCAAGCCCGTCCGTCATCGCGGCCAGCCGGTCGGTGACGGCGGAGGCGTCCCGTACGGTCGCGAGCGCTCCCGCGTCGGCGACGAGCCCGGCGATCTCCTCGTGATACCCGTCGAAGGCATCGTCCCGGGCGAGGAACGACACGGCCCGCTGGGCGGCGGAGTCGATGTCGTCCTCGGTCCGGGCGGACAGCTCCGCGATGCGCTCGGTGTCGGCGTACCGCATCTCGCTGATGGTCGCCAAGTGCCCGTGAGCCTGCCGGAGTTCGGCCAACCGCTCCACCCACGCGGTGGCCGACCCGGGCACCTCGCCGCGTACGCGCCGCACGAGCGCGGTGATGCGGGCGGAGGTCTCCTCCAGCGCGTCGGCGGCCCGCCGGGTCAGCTCCTGTACGGCGGTGAACTCGGCCAGCACGTGCTGCGCGGTGGTCCGCAGCTCCCCCAAGGGCTCTGCGAGTGAGCCCAGTTCGGGATCGGACAGCCAGTGGTACCGGTCCTGGGCCCGCGCGCAGTCGGCGGCGAGCTGCCCGTACACGGCGGTCGTCGGCGTCATGTCCCGTACGCCGTGGGCGAGTGCGAGGCAGTCGGAGATCCCGCGGACGAGGTCGGCGTTGCCGGTCCGGGCGAGCGGCCCGGTCCCGGCTGGGCGGGAGGCGGCGTAGGTGTCGGAGACGTACGGCGTCTGCCAGCGCTGCAACGGATGCACGCGCGCCGGAACGTCCGGGCCGTCCGGGTTGTCCCGCAGCAGGACCAACGTGCCGTCGTCCAGAAGAGCGTGGCCACGTCCGGTGAGCGGGGTGGCGACCTCCTGGCGGATCAGGTTGTAGGGAAGCAGAAGACTCCGCACACCGTCACGGGAGCGGAAGACATACAGCACGTCCTCCCCGTTGGGCGAGCGCACCGCGCCCTCGAAGACCGGCTCGGACAGCTCCTCCGCCGTGTCGAAGGTCTTCGCGGTGCCGGTGGTGAGGTAGTAGCCGCCGGGGAAGATGATCCCCTGGTCCTCGGGGAGCCGGTGGCAGGCCGGCCCGATCCCGTCGAGCCGCTGGACGCTTCCGAGCAGCGAGTTGAAGACGAGATACCGCCAGCTCTTCTCCTTGTACGGCCGCACGCGCAGCAGCACCAGCGGCCCGACCTCCGCGTACCCCACGTCCGCGTCGGCGAGCGACTGCAACGGCTCGTCGACGGGCTCCTCGTAGATCCCGTCCGGCGACTCGGTGTCGTCGGTGACCTTGACGGTGAGCGTCCCGCCGAGCGTGTCGACGAAGAGCCCGCCGCCCTTGCCGATGGCGATGTGCGGGTGGCGCCCCGGGACGTGGGCGTCGCGCCCGGCGACGGTCCACTCGAAGTCGTGGGAGGCCGGGAAGACATGATCGCGCTCGCCCTGAGCGTCGATGAAGGCACCGGCGGACCCGTCCGCGCCGAGGGCCCACCGCAGGACCCGGATGTCCTCGGCGTTCTCGCCGGTACGGAAAACAGCCAGCAGCTTGCCGTTGACGCGGCGCAGGCGCAGGAGGCGGGCGTCGCGGAAGTAGCGGTGGAGGGAGGAGAACTCGCGCCGGAACGCCTCGTCGTCGAGGAGGGCGGTCTGCGCCTCAGGGGTGTCGCCTTCCGGCCCGGCATCCCGTACGAGGAGTACGTCGTCGACCCCGGCCTCGCCCCGGGCCCCCGGCCCCCGCTCGAAGCCGAAGAGCAACTGCCCGCCGACGGCGATGAGGTCGCGGGGCACGGAGGCGTGCTCGGTGCGCACCTGCTCGGTGGCCAGCAGCCGCAGCTCGGTCGACCCGAACTCCTCGGTCCGCCGGGCGTTGAGCGCCTCGGCCCGCCGCACGAGCTCCCCGGCCTGCGCGGAGAGCCGCCGCCGCAGCACCTCATAGGCACCGGCATCCACATCGCCGGGCGTGGTGGAGGTGGTGGCGGTGGCGGTGATGTCGCGGTCCATGTCGTACGGCTCCCTACGAGTTCGTCTGTTCAGCCCGCTGGGGCACGATCCAGCCGGTCCGGGGCCCCACCCAGCGGGCCCGGGGCCTTACCCAGCCGGTCAGGGGTCCTATCCAGCCCGTCCGGCGTTTGAGGACGGAACCCCGGGGCTGGTGGGCCCGCCCCCGGCATCCGGACCGACCCACGTGGTCCGGCTGGGTGAAGCGCCCACCCCCGTGGGGCACTCCACCCAGCCGGCCGGCCCCTCGGCCGAGGGTTCCGCCCTCAAACGCCGGGCGGGCTGGGGTGCGCCCCGTTCCGGGCCACCACATCCCCCGCGGGAGCAACCTTCGTACCGCCCCCCGAAGACACCGGCAGATCCGCCAGCCCCAGCTCCTTCGCCGCCGCCAGCAACTGCTCCACCTGCCCCGAAGCCGCCCCCGACGCCCCCATCAGCCGCATCAGCAGCGCCGACACCGTCAGGTTCTGCACATCCCCCGTGGAGACCGACCCCAGCACCCGGCTGAGGTCATCCGTGAAGGACGACGACCCGTCCAGCCACGGCCCCGCCAGCGCCTGCGCGGTCTGTGAGTTGTCCACGAACCCGTCCACCGCCTTGCCGAGCGAGATCGACGAGACGAGCCGGTCGAAGAAGACGGACTCGCCGCCGACGATGTCGATGTCGGCGTTCTCCAGCCCGGTCGCCAGGACCGTCGCCTGCGCCTCGGCCACCTGCCGCTGCACCTCAAGACCCGCCAGCCGGATCTCCTTCTCCGCGTCGAGCCGCAGGCGGTACTCCTCGTGCCCGCGCGACGCCTCGTCCAGCGCCGCCATCGCGGCCGCCTTCTCCGTGAGCCCCGCGGCCTCCGCCTTCAGCTTCTCGCCGATGACCGCCGCGTCCGCCGACGCCTGGGCCTGCGTACCCTCCGCCGTGGCGAGCGCCTTGAGCCGCGCGCCCTCCGCCTCGGCCTTGAGCCGCGCCGCGGTCGCCTCGGCCTCCGCGAGACCGGCCTTCTCGGTGACGTCCGCCTCGGCGTCCCGCACCTGCACCGCCGCGAGCCCGGGCGCGGCCGTCTCCGCCTGGATGCCCTCCGCGAGCCGCAGCTTGGCCTGGGCGTCGAGGTCGGCGGTCTTGAGCCGCGCCTCGGCGAGCGTGAGCTGCTCGGCCGCCAGGTGCGTGGAGGCCGCCTCCGCCGCCTCGGCCGCCTTGATGTCCTTGACCAGCTTCTCCTGGGCCTCCGCCTCGGCGGCGATGATGACCGACTTACGGGACCGCTCGGCGTCCTCGACGGCGCGCAGGGTCAGGATCGACTCCTCCTGCTCGGCGACCGTACGGTCCACCGCGATCCGCTCCCGGATGACGTCGGCGACCTCGCGGCGCTCGGCCTCGACCTCCTTGGTGGCCGCGATCCGGTTCAGCTCGGTCTCGCGCTCGCGCCCGATGACCTCCAGCATCCGGTCCTTCTCGATGCGCTCGCTCTCGACGGCGATGACGCGCTCACGGTTCTTCTGGGCGACGGCGATCTCCCGCGCCTGGTTCTCGCGCTGGATGCCGAGCTGCTCCTCGGTCCTGATGAACGCGGTCTGCGCCCCGAGCCGCTCCTCCTCCTGCACCCGGGCGGTGGCCGCCTCCTCGCGGGCCCGCAGCACCTCGACCTCGCGGCGCTGCTTGATCTCGGCCTCGGCCTGCCGGCGCTCCAGCTCCAGGATGGTCTCGCGGGCGTCGACGTTCTGGCGGGTGATCTCCTTCTGCTCGGTGCGCTGGAACTCGTTGGTGCGCACGTGCTCGATCGCCGTCAGCTCGGTGATCTTCCGGATGCCCTGGGCGTCGAGGATGTTGGCCCCGTCGAGCTGCGACATCGGGGTCTGCTCAAGGAAGTCGATCGCGGCGTCGTCGAGGTGGTAACCGTTCAGGTCGGTCCCGATGACCTGGATGATCCTGTCCCGGAACTCCTCGCGCTTGGTGTACAGGTCGACGAAGTCGAGCTGCTTGCCGACGGTCTTGAGGGCCTCGGAGAACTTCGCGGCGAAGAACTCCTGGATGGCGGCCTTGTCGCTCGCCCGCTGCGTACCGATGGACTGGGCGACCTTGATGACGTCCTCGACGGTCTTGTTGACCCGGACGAAGAAGGTGATCTGGATGTCGGCGCGGATGTTGTCCTGGCAGATCAGCCCCTCGCGCCCGGCGCGGTGGATCTCGATCTTCTTCACCGAGATGTCCATCGTCTCGGCCTTGTGGAGGACGGGCAGGACGACGGCACCGGTGAAGGTCACGTCGACCTTCTTGGTCTTGGAGATGATCAGCGCCTTGCCCTGCTCGACCTTGCGGAACAGCCGGGTGATGACGATGGCGATGACGACGACGATGAGCAGGACAACGGCGATGAGCACGCCGACGCCCAAGGAGATGGCATCCATAAGAGTCCTTGGCGGCTGGAGAAGACGAAAGAAGCAGGACAGAAAGAGGCAGGACAGACGGAGAACAAAGAAGGAGAAGGACGAGGGGCGCGCGAAATCCGGACCACCCCGCGACAACGACAGCGACACACCCGCAGGCCACACACCCGGCCCGGACGCACACCGCACAGAGAGCGGACACCCACCGGACGCACGCCCCACCGCAGGACACGCACCCCGCCGGGTCAGCCGTTCGTGCCCTCCGGCAGCCCCAGCCCGCCCGGTTTCGCCTTGGGCCCCGGGTCGAGGGCCGCGTCGTACGGCGACACCCAGAAGAACTCGCCCTCTTCGTCGTACGCGTAGAGGAGTCCCGTACTGCCCGAGACGAGGAGCTCCTCGGCGTGCAGCTCGGCGAGTCGCGCGACCCGGGGGGCCTGGCGGACCTGGACGATGGCCGTCGAACCGTCGGCAGCGGCGACCTCGGCCTGACCGAAGACGGCGCTGACGGAGCCGGTGCGGATGGTGCACACGCGCCCGACGAAGTCCTTGCGCGATGGCGGAGGTTCCGCCGGGAAGTACCGGCGGAAGAGGCGTGCGAGAAGGCGGACGGTCCCCCAGGCGAGGAACAGCGATCCGGCGAGTACGGCGACGGCGAGCACCGCGCGGGTGGTGCCGGCGGCCGGGACCCGGTGCAGCAGGACGGTACCGCTGAGGCTGCCGAACCAGGCGACGACCACGAGCAGCGATACGGAGACGGTGACGGGCACTCCGCCGAAGCCGACCGTGCCGGAGTCGAGGTCCGAGTCGAAGGAGTGCTGGTCGGCGGCGCCGGCGAGCACGAGGAGCCAGAAGCAGACGACGACCACGAGTGCGGCGCCGAAGATGACGGCGGGGAAGCTGAGTGCCGCGTCCAGGAACTCGCCCATCGGTCCCACCCCCTCTGCGGTTCTGCGCGCCGGCCGGGTGGCGGGGCGCGATCTTCTACCGGTACGGGGGAGTGGCGACGAGCTCACGCGGCCGCCGGGTCCGACAGACCTGCCAGGCCCGACAGACCCGCCAGGCCCGGCATGTTGGACGTGCGCGGCACCCGGTCCGGTGACGGTCGGTGGCGATGACGGCGGGGCCCGGCGCTACGGCACTGCGAACGGTGCCGCAGCAACCGGGCCGTTCCCCTCGGGTGCCCGCCGTCGAATCCCGAATCCCCCGTGGATCCCCCGTGAATCGTCCGGCGGGCCGCCTGATTTTCCCCCGTATCCCCCGTGCTCCCCCGTTGTGTTGCTGACCTGATCCTGTCATTCGAACCGCCCCCACCGCATTGCCGGGTTCCGGCAATCTTTACGCTGTCCTAATGCCGGGCACCGGCACCGCCCGGCGTGCGTCGGGGAAATGACAGGACTGTTGCAAGGCTGAAGGAGAGAGCGTGGCCGAGCCGAGGATTCCCGAGGAGATGCTGAGAAATTATGCCCAGATTCTGGGTGAAGTCGCCACAACGGGACGCCGTCTGACGCGTAACGAACTGGAGATGCGCCGGGCGTTGGGCCGGGAGGCGGCCGACGCGGGTCATCAGCTGCGCGCGCTGGTGACGATGCACCTGGCCCAGACGCGCGAGGCCTGGCCACGCGCGGCTGCCGGAAACAGCCCCGCCGTGGCCGACGCGGTGCTGGCCGCGGTGGAGCAGGCGGTCGACGCGTTCGCCGAGGGGTTCGAGCGGGCGCAACGGCTCACCGTACGGCGGGAGGAGGCGGCGCGCCGCGAGTTCATCGACGATCTCCTGTACGGGCGGAGCGACTTGGTCCGCCTCGCGGAGCGGGCCACGCGCTTCGGCCTGCGGCTTTCCCGGGCGCACGCGGTCGCGGTGGCGTCGGGCCCGGAGGCGTACACGGAGACGGACGCGGTGCCGCGGAGTGTGGAGGCGGCGCTGCTGGCCCGGTTCAGCGGCCGCAAGATCCTGCTGACGACGAAGGACGGGCGGATCGTCTGCATCGCGCCCGGCAGCCAGCCCGACGTCCTGCGCTACTTCGCCAAGCAGTCGCACGCGGCGACGGACGGCGGGCAGGTCGCGATCGGCCGCCCGCACAAGGGCCCGGGCGGGGTGGTCCACAGTTACGACGAGGCGCTCGAAGCGCTCGACCTGGCGGACCGGATGGGGATGGAGGACCCGGTGCTCTACGCCTCGGACCTCCTGGTCTACCCGGTGCTGACCCGGGACCGGCAGGCGATGGCGGATCTCGTACGCAGCGAGCTGGGCCCGCTCCAGAAGGCGCGGGGTGGCGCGGAGCCGCTGCTCAAGACGCTGGCGGTCTACTTCGACGCGGGCTGCGTGGCGGCCGAGACGGCCCGCCGCCTGGCGCTGAGCGTACGGGCGTTGACGTACCGCCTGGAACGCATCCACCAGCTCACCGGCTCTGACCCGGCGGACCCGATGCACCGCTACAGCCTGCAGACGGCGGTGATCGGCGCGCGCCTGCTGGACTGGCCGGCCAAGGAGCTGTGAAGCCCCCGGCCGGCCCGTGAATACGCGGGTACGTACCCCTACAGGTCGAACTCGTGCGGCGGCAGGTCCAGGGCGAAACACGCCTCACGCACGACGGCCTGCTCCGTCTTGTCGAAGTCACCGTCGGCGCCGCCGATGATGATGCCGATCTGGATGACGGCACGCGCCTCGGCGGGCTTCTTCTTCGCCTTGGCGATCTCCTGGAGCACGCTGACCTTGCCGAAGGCGAAGTCGGCGGTGAGCTTGTTGACGTAGTCGTTGAAGCGCCGCTGCAGGTCGTCCGCGGGGAAGTTCTGCAGGACGTCGTTGCTGGCGATGAGCGCGGCGACGCGCTGGCGCTCGGACGGGTCGATGGAGCCGTCGGCGGCGGCGACCAGAGCGCACATGGCCATGCTCGCGTCCCGGAACGCCCCCGACTTCAGGTCGTTCTTCTTCGCTTCCAGCTGCGTCTGCATAGACGAAGCGGATTCCTTGATCCGATCCCACAGGGCCATGACATCTCCATACGTTGCGGTGCAATGCCGGAACAAAAGAAAACTCTACAGACGTGTAGAAGCTAGCAGGGAGGGCGGCCCCCCGCCCCGGGTTCACGGGGTCGGATCGACGCGCGGGGGCGAGTTCCGGACAGCACAACGGCCGGTCCGGACAGCCGTGGTGCCGGCGTCCCGGACAGCACAACGGCCGGTCCAGGCAGCCGTGGTGACGGCGGCCCCGAACCGGCCGGAGCAAGACATACGTCGGGTCAGTCGCCGCGCGCCTCGCCCGCATGCTCCGGAGTCAGCTCGTCGTGGTCGCCGAGCCGACGCTCGGGAGCGGCCTTCGGAGGCGTTTCCACCACCGCACCACCACCGGGCTTCACACCCCGCATGGCCTGGATCTTCTCGGCGAACGGCTGCGTCCACCGGGCGGTGAGCGGACCGACGATGACGAGAATGAGCACGTACGCGGTGGCCAGCGGCCCGATGCGCGGCTCGGTGGCCACGGCGAGACCGGCGATGACGATGGAGAACTCACCGCGCGCCACGAGCGTGCCGCCCGCCCGCCAGCGCCCGCGCGAACCGATGCCGGCGCGACGGGCCGCGTACCAGCCGGTGGCGATCTTGGTGAGGACCGTGACGACGGCGAGGATGGCGGCGGGCAGCAGCACCGGGGGGATGTCGGCCGGGTTGGTTGAGAGCCCGAAGAAGACGAAGAACACGGCGGCGAACAGATCGCGCAGCGGCGTGAGCAGCTTACGAGCCCCCTCCGCGACCTCACCGGAGAGCGCGATGCCGACGAGGAACGCGCCGACAGCGGCGGACACTTGGAGCTGCTGGGCGACCCCGGCGACGAGCACGGTGAGGCCGAGGACGACCAGGAGCAGCATCTCCGGGTTGTCGGAGGAGACCGCGCGGCTGATCAGGCGCCCGTGGCGCAGGGCCAGGTACAGCACGAACCCGACGGTGCCGAGCGCGATGACGAGGGCGAGGCTGCCACCGGCCAGGCTGACCCCGGCGAGCATGGCGGTGAGCAGCGGCAGGTAGACCGCCATCGCCAGGTCCTCCATGACGAGGACGCCGAGGATGACGGGGGTTTCGCGGTTACCGAGCCGCCCGAGGTCGGTCATCACCTTCGCGATCACGCCGGACGACGAGATCCAGGTGACCCCGGCGAGCGCGACGGCACCGACGGGCCCCCAGCCGAGAATCAGGGCAGCCACAGCACCGGGCGTCGCGTTGAGCACGAAGTCGACGGCACCGGACGGATACTGCGTCTTGAGACTGGTGACCAACTCGGACGCGCTGTACTCCAGCCCCAGCAGGAGCAGCAGCAGAATCACGCCGATCTCGGCGCCGACCATGGTGAACTCTTCGCTGGCCTTGAGCGGGATGAGCCCCCCGTGGCCGAAAGCGAGACCCGCGAGCAGGTAGAGCGGAATGGGCGAGAGCCCTATGCGCCCGGCGGCCCGGCCGATGAGCCCGAGCCCGAGAATGACGGCGCCCAGTTCCACCAGCAATGCAGTCGTGTCATGCACGGTCAGCCCTCCGCAATGATCTCGGAGAGCGCGTCGACGCCCTCACGCGTACCGACGGCGACGAGCGTGTCCCCGATGGCGAGCCGGAAGTCCGGCTCGGGCGAGGGGTGCGCGCTGTGCGTACGCAGCACCGCCACGATGGACGCCCCCGTCCGTGTACGTGCCCGCGTCTCCCCCAACAGCCGCCCACCGTAAGGGGAACGGGCCCCAAGCGGGATGTGCTCGGTGACCAGGTCGATGCCCTCGGTCCGTACGGCGTCGATGGGCGCGGGGTCGATGAGGTGGGCCAGCGCGGTGGCCTCGACGGTCGTCAGGGGCACCGACAACCGGCACGAATCGGGGTCGTCCTGTTCGTAGAACCCGATGAACCGCCGCCCGTCGTGGTGGACGACGACGGAGATGTGCTGCCCGGACTCGGTGGTGAAGTCGTACTGAGCACCCACTCCGGGCAAGGACGTGCGACGGGTTCCCATGACTGCCTCCCGAGACGTGCGTCGTGTCTCGGCGCACCTGGTGATCTCTTTATCCGGCCCATACCTTATCGGCAGGCCTGAAACCGTCCACCGTACGCAAACGGGCGCCTGGACGTTCGTTCGACGACTCTCGGAGGCCCCCCGGTGGCCCCCGGTGGCTTCCCGGCAGGGGACAGGAACCGGGCCTCATCCCGCGACCCCGGCAGCGCGCAGAGCGGCGAAGACGAGCGCGTACGTCTCCCGCTTCTCCTGCCGCTTCTGCTCTTCCCGCACGGCTTTCGCGTACCGCTCGGCGCCCGCGTGGGCTTCGCGCAGCGCCTTCGCGGTCGGCGTCGCTCCCCGGGCGAGCAGGTGGCGCACCATGCGTACGTTCCCGAAGGCGGCGGCCCACTCCAGGGAGGTCCGGCCCTTCTTCACCTCGCCGATGTCCGCTCCACGCCGCAGGAGCAGATCCACCATCTGCGGATGCCCGTGCTCCGTGGAGGTCGCCGCCAGCACCAGCGGCGGAAAGTTCAGCCGGCCCTGCGCGCCGGTGGTGGCTCCGGCATCGAGAAGGAGCTCCGCCACGGCGACGTACCCGTACATCGCCGCCAGACCCAGCGGCGTCACCTCGCCGTACGCGCCCGCCCTCTGCCGCGGGTCCGCACCGGCATCGAGGAGCACCCGGACAACGTCCACGTGCCCGGCATGCACGGCGAGGTCCAGCGCGGAACGCCCGTCTCCACCGAGGCCGTCCACCTCGACACCATCACTCAGCAACCGCGCCACCGCAGCGACGTCCCCGTCCCCTGCGGCGAGCGCGAGCCGATCCGGCACGTCCATTCACGTCCATCCCCGACCGAGGACGGATCAGTACTTCCCGTCGACCGGAATCCAGCCGGACCACGACTCGGGCTGGTAGAACTTCCCGGTGTCGCCGTCGTAGCGCAGGGCCCGCAGGCGTACGTTCCCGGTTTCGCGGTAGTCCTTGTTGCAGGTCGCCCAGGTGTTGACGCCGAGCTTGTTGATGCAGACCTCGGCGGCGCGCCCGTAGTCGGTGTAGACGCCGACGGCCGCGGACATGCCGTCCTTCTTCGTGTCGCCCGCCCAGACGACGTCGCCGTTGTGCTGGAAACAGCCCGTGACGCCGTAGGCGGCGGTCGATCCGAGGCAGGTGTTCGCCGGAGCCGCCTTAGCCGCCGCCGCTGCGGAGAAGGGGGCGTCCGCCGTGGGCTCCAGGGAGGGGACATCGGCCCCGGCTGCCGGAGCGAGGCCTTCGACGATCTTCACGTCCGCCGGCATCTGCACTTCCTGCAGATCCTCCACCGCTTCGTCGGCCGCTGCGGGCACCGCCGTGAGAGCCGAGAACGCAAGTGCTGACGCACCAGCGAGAACGCTCACCTTTATGCGCCAGTTTTCACGCATTTTTCACTACCCCCGCACCTGACTCCTGTTTAGAAGTCACCTATTGCTGAATGTGAACAGGATGTGAGGCTAAGGGATCTCTGCGCGCGGGGGAAGTTACCGAAGGTTTCGTACATAGAGACAGGAGGGGCAGGCACGCACCGGTGCCTGCCCCTCCTGCTGGGCTACTGCTGTACGGGCCTTCCTCTACGGGAGCTCCTGAGTGGGCCCTACTGAGCGTCGGGCGCGTCGCCGGCCGACTCCCCGACACTGATCTCGCCGAATGAGGGATCGACCGCACACTCCGCCGGAATCTCCTCGACCGGAACCGCGCACTCCGAGGGCCCCACCACACTCTGTCCGTCCAAGGTGGGCACACCCGCCCGCTTCCCCGTCTCGATACGCCCCGCCATGCCTTCCAACCCTTCCACCGGCGCGGACTTCACCGAGGCGGCGGGACCGGCGGGGGGCTGGGGGGTCTCGGCAGCACCCGAGGAGGACGAGCAGGCGGCCGCACCCGTCATGGCGAATAAGACGAGGGCGGCGGAGGCCGCGACCGTACGAAAGCGCATGAAGATCCCCCTACACGGACGCTGAAACGCCCGAATGGTCAGTTGATCTACGATGCCACAGCACGCGACGCGGAAGGCGCGGGAACTGTGAAGAATCGGAGCTGGTACGCGCCTCGCCGATCCTGCCAACTCACGGAATTCCGGCGGCCGGTGCGTCGATAAGGCGGCCATTGGACCTCCATTCCCTCATTCCGCTGCGGCCCAGCCGGTGGCGCGGCCAGCTCTCTTCGCGGCCCTCCCCCAGCCGGATCACGGCTCCCCTCGCCCGCCTGTGGGTTATGTGACGGGCGCTGGTGCGCAACGGTCATGGTCCGGTCACGTGCGCCGGACGGCGCGGTCACACACAGCTGTGAGTCTTCTGTCCGTCCCCGCGGTCGATACGGGGGAGACCGCGGGGCTCCGACCGGCACCAGGCGCTGCTCGTGCCGTCCAGCCCAGACCTCGCAACCCCGGCAGGTGCTCTCCTGGCCGGGCCAACGAAAGGCACACCATGTTCGTGCGGAAGAGCGCAGACCGGACGCGGACGGCGCGGCTGAGCCGGAACACCCGGCTCAGCCGGCGTGGGCTCGCTCTGGCGGGTGCGGGGGCCGCTCTGGCCACCCTGGTGTCCGGCACGCCTGCGAGCGCCATCGGCAACGGCGGTTGCACCAACATCCAGCAGGGCCTCGGTCTTCTCTGTGCGCGATGGGACGGCCAGTCCCACACCTACTTCGACACGATCCAGGGATCGTTCACCTCCACGCTGGGCGTCGGCAACCCGCGCATCCACGTGCGCATCCTGGACGCGCAGAACCGGGAGATGTTCAGCCGGGACCGCTCCTGGGGCGGCAACCGGCGCGACGAGACAGCCCGGTTCGACGTGACCGTGCTGATGCCCCGCTCCGCCTCGCGCGTCTGCGCCAGCCTCTACGAAGGAGGCGGCCTCGTCGACACCGCCTGCGCCCCGGTCTACTTCTGAGCCGCCCATCGGCTCGACGCTGCCTACCCGTACGCACCCGAAGGAGAAGTCCCACCATGAGGCATCGCATCGCCGCCGCCGCCGCGGCAGCCACCGGAATCATCCTGGCGTCCCTCACCGCCGCCCCCGCGTCCGCCGCCCCGGCCGTCGACCGCCAGAGGTGCCAGTCGGCAACGCTCTTCGTCAACCACACCCTGTGCGTGACCTTCCAGGGCGACCTGTACAACGCCGACGTCGTCAAGATGGACGTCCGCGCCTCCACCAGCACGGGCATGGGCCACTGGGAGCTGTACGGCCCGCGCGGCACCATCAAGAACAGCCTGGACGGGGAGTGGAGGAACCGTACGCACGACTGGTCCGGGTGGCAGGACGGTGCACACGGTGACCTGTGGTGCGCGGTGTTCTGGAAGGACATGGGAGGCGGGAGCGGCTACATCAAGGGCACCCAGCCCCTGTGCGTCACGTCCCGCGGCATCTGACCCCGCCCTCTTCGCCGTCTCCCGGCCCCGGTTTTCCGCACCACGCGGGACCGGCGCCGGGAGACGGCGCTGCGACGCGAAGTCCACGACGAGGTCGGCCCGGCCTGTCAGCGGCCGAGCCCGGAGACTTCCCCAGCCCGCTGCCGCAGTGCAGGCACGAGCTCCCGGTTGTCCCCCCGCTCGGCGCTCTGCAGGAGTTCGGTGATGACCACCAGTTCCGCGAAGCGCCCGGCCTCGCTCGCGAGGATGTCGGAGAGCTCCCTCCGTACGCGCTCCGCGGTCTCCGGCACCGCGAGGCTGTAAGCATGCAGCAGGGCGGAGTCGTAGCCGGCCGGGGCCATGCCCCAGCCTTCCCAGTCCAGGATGCTGAGTTGAGGCCCGGCGAGGTTGGCCCAGTGCAGGTCGCCATGCGCGGTGGACCAGGCGGGGGGAGCCGTGGGCACCGGACGGCCGAGAAAGGCGAGGTACTTCGGCATGGCCCGGTCCAGGTAGGCCTGGCGTACGGCTGTGCGGTCGGTTCGTACGGTGGAGAGGCCGCCGATGGCCGTACGCAGGCCGCTCCACCAGGCAGGCGTCAGACGGGGCACCTCACCGAGCACGGGAGCGGCGGATACGGCCCCGTCGGCAACGCAGTCGTAGAGCTCTGCCCGATAGACGTCATCCCCCTCCGCCCACTCCCGTACGAGGTGCAGACGGGGACGCGGCACATACCGGGGCACCAACCGCTCGGCCTCCTCCGGCCCGGTCCACAGCCTGCCTCCCGCCCTCTCCACCGAGCTGTGGACGACACGCAGCCACCCGGGCCCGTACGGACCGGTGGCGGGCTTACCAAGGGTGCGCCCCTGCCACCCCCAGGCTTCACGCGTGCCGCCGGATGCAGGAGGGCAGGGGACAGCCCCGAGCGCGGCGCACGCCACGGCATGAGCTGCCCGCATGCAGTCGAACACCGCCGGGTCGTCAGGTTCCGAGAACATCAATGACCCTTCCCAGGAGAGCCGCCGACGCGTCCGCCTCCCAGGCCGGCGACCGGGTACGGCCGGCAGTCGGAGTGACCGAGAGGATGGAACCAAGTGTCCGGGCGCGCGCCGGACATGGAAGCGGAGTTGTCGAGCCTCTCCGCTTCACCGTCGATCAGGGGTTTGTCGCAACGGCCGCAGAACTGGCCTGGAGGCAGGGCGCGCCCCGGCCTTTCTGGAGCAGGCAGGACTGGATCCCCCGAGGACGGTCCATGGGCGATGGTCACAACGCCGCCCCCTCTTCCCGTACGAGGCAGCCCGCACCATCGGCGCAGGCGCGCGGGAACCAGGAGTAGGCCGCACCGTCCGCCGGGGTCACCCGCTTCTCCCCGAGATCCACGTCCGCGCCAGGACTCAAGGGTGCCCGGCACCGGACGCAGTGCCAGCCGCGCTGCTGCTGTTCGGTCAGTTGGCTGACCGGCGGTAAGTCCCTCATGGGTACGATCGCTTTCCTGCTGGTGGACGGTATGTCCAGACCGTAGGAGCGCTCACGCGGAACGAGGGGCAGGATTCCTGCCCCTCGTCCAGGCGTTCGTCCCGCTAAGCGGCGAGCAATCCCAGCTGCCCGGCAAGGGCGGCGGCCCGCTGCCTCCGCGCGGGAAACTTCGACTCGGTCTCCTCCAGCACGATCCGGCGGGCGTAGCCGTTGTACCGGATCGTCTCCGGAGCGGCCTGGTGCGCCCGCTCCAACGTGGCCAGAGCCGTCTCCGGCTGCCCGTCGAGGTGGTAGGCCCGCGCCTCCTCGATCCGGTGACGGGCCAGCCTGGGGCGGGACGGGATGGCGGTCCGGTCTGCGGCGACGGCCTGCCGTACGGACTCACCGCCCGCCCGGAGTTCAACGGCCACGGTCACCGCGTGGGCGCCCATGATGGCGTGGGAGAAGGAGGTCACCGGGTGGTAGTAGCCGGGGTCCAGCTTCTTCGCCGTCCGCTGCGCCTTGTCCCACCACCTCCACGCCGTCCCCGCTTCGCCACGGCGGGCGGCGGTGTACCCGGCCTCGAACTGAAGCGCCCCCGTGATCGCGCGTACCCGATCGTCGGCCTCGGGCAGGAACCGCTCCAGGTGAGCAAGCGCCCCCGTGGTCATCGCGTCCGCAGCGTCGAAGTGCGTCGGCCCGGTGTCCCGGTGAGCCTGCGCGGCAAGCCAGGCGGCCACCCCGAGGGCATGCGGGTCCTCGGATTCCTGCGCCGCGACCATGCCCCGCTCGGCGATACGCCAGAGGAGAGCGCTGTCGGGCTGGTAGGCCACGAAGAACTGGGCGAGGGAGTACGTCTCGGAAAGCACGGCCTGAGCAGCCCGCCTTTCCGCCGCACGGTCCGACTGTCGTACGGCGAGCTGCGCATCCCGGATGAGCCCGGGGAGCAACTCCCCGAGAACCTCGCGGTGGTTGGCCGTACGGTGCCGGGCGGCCCAAGCCCTGGCCAGCCGGGCAGCGAGGTGAGAGGCGGAGGGCGCCTCTTGATCACCTTCCAGCGTCAGGGCGTTGACCGCATCGCGGACTGCGGGAAGCCGGGGGTGTCCGGGACCGATGAACAGGCTCACGGGCGGACTCTGGTCGCCGGTGAGGTCGGACAGATCCCGCACACGGAGCAGCTCGGCGATACGAAGGATGAGGGGGAGCCGCGGCATGCCGATCTCCCCCCGTTCGACCTGCTTCACCCAGGAGGGCGACATCCCCAGAAGCCCAGCCACGGTGGGGCGGCTCAGACCACGCCGGGTACGGAGGATCTGCATGCGTTGCCCGAACCCCAGAGGTTCGGCGTACGGGTCCGGGGTAGCGTCCTTCGGCATGGCTTCGCCCCTCTCTGCACAGCTCGTCACTTCAGGGTAGGGCGCAAGTGCCTTTGGTGGACGCATAGTTCTCATCGCCCTACTGGCGTCACTCCCTCCACGCCGCTCGACAGCGCGGTACAGGAAGAGGAGCAGACCTGAAGGCCGCGCCCGATGTTCTCGAGTGTTAACGAGCCGCCACGAAAAATCGAGGCTAACTCGGGTCGGCCCCCGCCGATGGCCGACCCTCCTCCAAGGGCTCGCCAATCCGTGCGAGCACCTCGCGGGACAGCGTCTGGAACTCCTTGAAGCAGGTCTTCACGTACTGCTGGGTACTCCCCAGGGCGCCGTCGGCCGGCTTCAGATCGAACATGGGCTTCCTTGCGTCGTGCGCCAGAGGCATCAGGCTCCGGTAGTTCCGCATGGTCGCAATGCGATGCTCGTCGTTCTCGCGGACGGGCTGCGCCTCGTTGAGAACCGCCGAGGAGTAGACCCAGGGAATCCGTTTAAGCCACCGCTCGTACGCCTTGACCGGCCGGTCTAGGCGCATCTCCGGCTGCATGATCACGTATCCGAGGGGGCGCATCTCGGCTTGGGGTGCTGAGATGTTCTGCGGCACCCTGGGGAGGACGAGCTGCTGCCAGTCGGCACGCCACTGGCGCAGCGTCGGTCCCAGGTTGCTGAGGCCCTTGAGCGAGAACAGGTCTGCGGCCAACGGCATCAGTACCGTGTCGGCGGAGATCAATGCGGCTCGGTTGATCGCTCCCAGGTTGGGGCCGACGTCGATCAGCACGACGTCGGCGTCGACGGCCCGCGCCGCCTGCTCCATGATCCGGTGGAATGCCGTCGAGGTGCGGATGGCCGCGATATCGCCCGCGTAAGCTCGGGACCATTCATTGGACAGCTTGTCCTCGAAGCGGCTGAGATCGAGGCTGCCTGGCAGCAACCAAAGGTCCGGCTGGAGCCTGACAGGCTCGACAGCCGCGATGTCCCCCGTACCCTCGAGGATCGGACGGACGGCATCGGCGATGGTCTGGCCGCTGCGAACCCGTCCGACCCCAGGAAGGCCCGCTGGTACCGCGCCCTGATTGATGAGCTCGGAGGGGTTCTCCCAGAGCTCCTCAATCTCCGTCTCGTCCAGGCACATGGAAGTCAGGTTCGCCTGCGGGTCCAGGTCGACGGCAAGAACACTCAGGCCGAGGCGCCGGATCATGTGCGCCAGGTGGTAGGTGAGGGTGGTCTTCCCCACGCCTCCCTTGTTGTTGAACAGCGCGATCGATGTCATGCGGCCCTCCTGACCACGACGACCCACGACGAATCGTCCACCTGGAACTCGGCGGGCGGATTCCCGTTGTCCTCCAGCGCCCTCCTTACTCGCCCGATGCCCCGGCCGAACCGGTTTACATACCCGAGCCCCTTCATCGCTGCTGCCAGGGACGGATTGCGGTAGTCAGTGACACGGTCGAAGTTGTCGCCCCGGACCTGCCCGAACGGTCCGCCAGGGTTGGTGATCTCAATTCGGTCATCGAACCAGACGATCCGAGTCGGCGCGTAGGAAGTCTCGTAGTTTCGGTGCATGAGCGCGTTCATGCACAGCTCACGCAATGCATCGAGCGGGTAGTCCGGGTGGGGTGTCTCCCGGAAGCCGTCCTCCGCGAGCCTCGTCCGCAGATTACTGCGCATGAGGGGTTCCAGCCGGGCCGAGAGTCCTACCAGGTTCTGCCGGAGTTCCTGCTCATCCACGATCGGGGCGTCGAGGTCAAGACCCTGGTAGCGGACGAACTGTACGTAGGCCCCGGGTACATGACTGGTGGGGTCGAATCCAACCGCCAGCAAACCGAGCGTAGTCGGCGTGCCGCCAGGGGTCATGAGGTGTAGTGAGGAGAGCTGAAGGTCGATGGGGCGGCCGTTCTCCTCAATGACGTCCGGGGCGACCATGGAAGGTAGATACGACTGCCGGAACACATCCAGATCCAGGTCATCGACGCGGGCCAGCTCCATCGGGTGCGTATCGAAGGGACGGTCTTTGACTCGCCGCCGCTCAGCGAGAACCCGCTCGTCCTCCCGGTTGGCCTTACGCGTGGTGGGCCCAGGGCGAACCCAGATGACACCGTCGAACCGCACCGGCGGGGTCGTGGACGCGGTCACGTGGAGCCGGACGACAGGTTTGCCTCGGTAGACAGCCCGATCAACCGTGAGGGACGGGCGGTCGAGGATGAGGCCGGAGTCCCGGATCTCGGTGAGCTGGAGGAGCGCGCGATCGCTCAGGTCGACGTCGTCGACGGGCATACCCTTGTCGTCCACTCCCACGAGGATGTCACCCCCACCACGACCACTCAGGTCGTTGGCCAGAGCGCACACTGAACCGCTCCGGGATCGGTGGAGGCTCTATGCGTTGACTCCAGCCGCCGGTTGGGGCTGGTGTTGAGCGTAGTGGTTGGTCTCGTGCTCGTGGGGCGG
>NZ_JOEM01000004.1 GCF_000718135.1 Streptomyces cyaneofuscatus
GCCGTGGGGGGCGGGGATCCGTCCCATGGGGGGGTTTCCTGCGTGTGCCCGCACTCCGCGAGCTCATGTGTGTGATGTGGGTCACATCTTCCCGGTGGGTCTCACTCGATCGGCACCCGGGCCGGCGGTTCGAACTGAACGGCCCAGCCGCACCGCCGTGACCTGCGGCGATCCCTGGCGGCAAGGGTGCCGCGCCGGTCCGTACGGGTGAAAGCTGACCTGGCGTCAGAAGGCGTGCGGCGGCGACCGCCCGTTAGGTCGGGGGCAGGACACAACCGCTCGCGCCGTCTGCCCGGAGGATCCCCATGCGCAGTCCTGCCCGCCTGATGACCGGTACCGCCACTGCTGCGGTCACCGTCATAGCGCTCGGTCTCACCGCCGCCCCGTCCGCGTACGCAGGCGATGACTTCGGCCGGCTGGAGATCACCCCCGCGACCGCGCCCCCCGGCGCCAAGGTCACCGTGAACACCACCGCCTGCGGCCCCAAGGGCTCCGGCATCGGTGACGCGAACTCCCTGGACGCCGGGGACTTCGAGGTCCGCAAGGGTACGCACAAGGAGGTGCTCGTCGGCCAGTTCACCGTGCCGCACGACACCCGGCCCGGCGTCTACGAGATCGTCGTCTCCTGCGACAACGGCAAGGACGCCGTCGGGGACCTCAAGGTGATCGGCGGCGGCAAGCACGACCGGCCCGACCACGACCGCCCGTCCGGCCACGTGCGGACCGGGGTCGGCGGCAGCGTCGAGCCGAACTCCACGCAGGTCGCCCTCGGCGTCGGCGTGATCGGCATGGCGGCCGTGGGCGGTCTGTGGCTGCTGCGCCGGCGGACCGAGTCCACCGAGGGCAGCTGAGACCAGGGGCCCAGGGGCCCGGGGCAGCTGAGACCAGCGGCCCAGGGGCCCGGGAGGCCGGGCACCCGGAGGCAGCCTCACCGACCGGGTCGGGCGCGTCCCCGAGCGCGCCCGGCCCGCCTTCGATCCGAGACGCACCAGGCTGACGAGGACGACGACGTGTCCCAGAGCGCGCAGAAAGCCAGGGGCTGGCTGGTGGGCATCGCCGTGCTGTGCGGTATCTGGCTCGTCCAGAACGGCTCCGGCGACCAGCTGATCCCGCCGCAGCCCTCCAGCGCCCAGGCCTTCGCCGCCGGGCCCCAGCTCCAGCCCGGCTCCCCGGTCGCCGAACCGCTGCACCCCTCCGACCCGGTCCGCATCCGTATCCCGAGCATCTCGGTGGACGCGCCGATGATGCGGCTGGGGCTCGGTGCCGACGGCAGCCTGGACGTCCCGCCGGACACCGACCGCAACCTCGCGGGCTGGTACGCCGGCGGGGTCCCGCCCGGCGCCAAGGGCACCGCGATCGTCGCCGGGCATGTCGACAACGCCGAGGGGCCCTCCGTCTTCTACGCCCTCGGCGCCCTCACCAAGGGCACCCGCGTCGAGGTCGTCCGCGAGGACGGACGCACGGCGGTCTTCTCGATCGACGCCATCGAGGTGTACGACAACAAGGACTTCCCCGACCAGCGCGTCTACGGCGAGTCCCCGCACGCCTCGCTGCGGCTGATCACCTGCGGCGGCGGGTTCTCCAAGGAGACCGGCTACCAGGGCAATGTGGTGGCCTACGCCCATCTCACCGATGTGCGCTGAGCCCCCGATGCGTTCCTAGGCACTCCACTGGTCGTAGCCCAACTTCGCCACCAGCGAGAACACCACCGTCAGCAGCACCGCCCGGACGAACCCGCTCCCCCGGCTCAGCGCCATCCGGGCCCCCGCCATCCCGCCCGCCAGGTTGAAGAGCGCCATCACGGCGGCCAGCTGCCACAGGACCGTGCCCTGGTACGCGAACATCGCCAGCGCCCCCGCGTTCGTGCACACGTTGACGATCTTGGCGGTGGCCGAGGCCGTCACCAGGTCCAGGTGGAGTACGGCGGTGAGCGCGAGCACCAGGAAGGTGCCGGTTCCCGGGCCGAACAGGCCGTCGTAGAAGCCGATCCCGCCGCCCACCAGCACGACCGCGGTGACGATCCGGGCCCGGGTGACCGGCCGGGCGTCGGTGTCGCCCGCCGCCGCCGTGCCGAAGGACGGGCGCAGCAGGACGAAGGCGGCGACCCCGAGCAGCGCCACCATGATCACCGGGCGTAGCACCTCGCTGCTGATCCCCGCGGCGAAGAACGCCCCGCCCATCGAACCGGCGAGCGCCATCAGCCCCACCCGTACCGCCAGCCCCACCTGGACCGGCGCTCTGCGGACGTACGTGATCGCGGCGCCCGAGGTGCCGACGATCGCGACGGCCTTGTTGGTGCCGAGGACGTGGGCGGCCGGTACGTTCGGCAGGCCGAGCAGCAGGGCGGGCAGGAGCAGCAGTCCGCCGCCTCCCACCACCGCGTCGATCCACCCCGCGGCAGCCGCGGCCAGGCAGAGCAGGATCAGGGTGGTGAGGGTGATGTCGGGCATGTCCTCGACATTAAGGGGAGGCCCGCGCGCCGTTCTCACAGGGGCCGCCGGGCGGCGATGAGCGCACGGTTCCGCCCGGGAAACCGGCGGGATGCGGCCGGGTAACACCCGCCGAGCATGCTCCTGCCCATGAGGAAGAAGACGGAGAGCGCCGCGCCCGTCGTGGTGATCGGCGCCGGTATGGCCGGGGCCCGGCTCGCCGCGCGGGTCCCCGGGGTCACCGTCGTCGGCGAGGAGCGGCACGCCCCCTACAACCGGGTGCTGCTGGCCGATGTGCTGGCCGGGCGGTACGCCCCGGACGTCATCGCGCTGCCCGCCACCGAGGTACGGCGCGGGGTGCGGGCGGTCCGGATCGACCGGGCCGACCGGCTGGTCCACTGCGACGACGGCAGCGTGCTGCACTACGGGCGCCTGGTCCTGGCCACCGGCTCCAACCCGGTGCTGCCGCCGCTGCGCGGGCTCGGGGCCACCCTGCCGGACGGGGTCCACCCCTTCCGTACGCTCGACGACGCCCTGGCCCTGCGCACCGCCGTACGCCCCGGAGCGCGGGCGGTCGTCATCGGCGGCGGGCTCCTCGGGGTCTCGGCGGCCCGGGCGCTCGCGGAGTGCGGCGCGCAGGTGGTGCTGGCCCAGCAGGGCGAGCACCTCATGGAGCGCCAGCTCGACCCGGAGGCGGCCGCCCTGCTCCGGGTCCACCTCGAAGCGCTCGGGGTGGAGGTGCACACCGAGTGCCGGGTGCGCGGGCTGCGCTGCCCAGGCACACCACCAGCCGTACGGGCCGTCCAGCTCGGCGACGGTTACGAGCTCGCCGCCGACCTCACCGTGCTGGCCTGCGGGGTACGGCCCCGGACCGGGCTCGCCCGGGCCGCCGGTCTCGACGTCCGCAAGGGGATCGTGGTCGACGACGAACTGCGCACCTCGGACCCGTACATCCACGCCCTCGGCGACTGCGCCGAGCACCGCTCCACGCTCTACGGACTGGCCGGACCCGCGCTGGAACAGGCCGACGTGCTGGCCGAGGTGCTGGCGGGACGGCCCGCCCGTTACGAGGGCACCCGGGCGCTGACCCGGCTCACCCTGCGCTCCCCGGACCCCGTGCACGCTCTCGACCTCGCCGCCTTCGGCGAGGCCCGTCCGCTCCCGGGCGACGACGTGATCCGGCTGTCCGATGCCACCCGGGGCGCGTACCGCACGGTCGTCCTCCGGGATGGCCGGCTGGCCGGCGGGGTGCTCCTGGGTGACCTCGGCGCGGTCGCCGGTCTCGCCCGCACCTGGCAGGACGACGAACCGCTGCCGCCCGCCATGTCCCTGCTCCACCTGCTCACCGACGACGGAGGCCACTGAGATGCCGGACACCACGATCCCGAACACCATCCCCACCTTCGTCCTCGTCGGGCACGGCATGGTCGGTCAGCGGTTCCTGGAGTCCCTGGCCGCGCGCGGGCTGACCCCGGCCGCCGGGCGGGCCCGGATCGTCGTGCTCTGCGAGGAGCCCCGGCCCGCCTACGACCGGGTCCGGCTGACCTCGTACTTCGCCGGGCGGACCCCCGAGGAACTCTCCCTGGTGGAGCCGGAGTTCATGGCGCAGCACGGGATCGAGCTGTACGTCGGCGACCCGGCCGAGAGCGTCGACCGTACGGCCCGGACCGTCACCGCGCGGTCCGGGGCGGTGTTCCCGTACGACACGCTGGTGCTGGCGACGGGCTCGTATCCCTTCGTCCCGCCGGTGCCGGGGAAGGATTCCCGGGGCTGCTTCGTGTACCGGACGATCGAGGACCTGCTCGCGATCGAGGAGTACGCGAAGGGGGCGGAGACCGGTGCGGTGGTCGGGGGCGGGCTGCTCGGGCTTGAGGCGGCGGGGGCGCTCAAGGGGCTCGGGCTGCGCACCCATGTGGTGGAGTTCGCGCCCCGGCTGATGCCGGTCCAGGTGGACGAGGGCGGGGGCGCGGCCCTGCTGCGGACGATCGAAGGGATGGGGCTGGCCGTCCACACCGGGGTCGGTACGCAGGAGGTCACCGCGGGGGCGGACGGGGCGGTGAACGGGATGGCGCTCTCGGACGGGTCGTCGCTGGCCACGGATCTGGTGGTGTTCTCCGCCGGTGTCCGGCCGCGCGACCAGCTGGCGCGCGACTGCGGGCTCGCGGTCGGGGAGCGGGGCGGGATCGTGGTGGACGAGGAGTGCCGTACGTCCGACCCGGCCGTGTTCGCGATCGGTGAGTGCGCGCTCGCCTCCGACGGGCGGGTCTACGGTCTGGTGGCGCCGGGCTACGAGATGGCCGAGACCGTGGCCGAGGTGCTCGGCGGCGGGCGGGCCGGGTTCACCGGGGCCGACATGTCGACCAAGCTGAAGCTGCTCGGCGTGGACGTGGCCTCGTTCGGCGACGCGCACGGGAGCGCGGACGGCGCGCTCGACGTGGTGTACTCCGACTCCCGCTCCGGCGTCTACAAGAAGCTGGTCATCGGGGCGGACGGCACCCTGCTGGGCGGGGTGCTGGTCGGGGACGCCGACGACTACGGCACCCTGCGGCCGATGACGGGGAGCGTCCTGCCGGTCTCCCCCGAGCAACTGGTGCTGCCCACCGGGGCGGGCGGGCCGGTGACGCTCGGCCCCTCCGCGCTGCCGGACGACGCCGTCATCTGCTCCTGCCACAACGTGACCAAGGGCGCGATCTGCGAGCACACCACGCTGCCCGAGGTGAAGAAGTGCACCCGGGCCGGGACGGGCTGCGGCAGTTGCGTCAAGGTGATCGGGCAGCTGCTCCCGCCGAGCCAGGACACCGGCCTGTGCGGCTGCTTCGTCCACAGCCGCAGCGAGTTGTACGAGATCGTCCGCACCCTGGGCATCACCTCCTTCACCGCCCTGCTCGACTCGCACGGCCGCGAGGAGGCGCGCGGCGGAGAGGGGTGCGAGGTCTGCAAGCCGACGGTCGGCTCGGTCATCGCCTCGCTCGCCCCGACCGTCGGCGCCAGCGGCTACGTCCTGGACGGGGAGCAGGCGTCCCTCCAGGACACCAACGACCACTTCCTAGCCAACCTCCAGCGCAACGGCTCCTATTCGGTCGTGCCGCGCATCCCCGGCGGCGAGATCACCCCGGAGAAGCTCATCGTGATCGGCGAGGTCGCCCGCGACTTCGGTCTCTACACGAAGATCACCGGCGGCCAGCGCATCGACCTCTTCGGCGCCCGGGTCGAGCAACTGCCGCTCATCTGGACCCGGTTGGTCGACGCGGGCTTCGAGTCCGGGCACGCGTACGGGAAGTCGCTGCGTACGGTCAAGTCCTGTGTGGGGCAGACCTGGTGCCGCTACGGCGTGCAGGACTCCGTACGGATGGCGATCGACCTGGAGCTGCGCTACCGGGGCTTGCGCTCCCCCCACAAGCTCAAGTCCGCGGTCTCCGGCTGCGCCCGGGAGTGCGCGGAGGCCCGGGGCAAGGACTTCGGGATCATCGCCACGGCCGGCGGCTGGAACCTCTACGTCGGCGGCAACGGCGGGGCCACCCCGCGCCACGCCGATCTGCTGGCGCAGGACCTCTCGGACGCCGAACTGGTGCGGCTCATCGACCGGTTCCTGATGTTCTACATCCGTACGGCGGACCGCCTGGAGCGCACCTCGGCCTGGCTGGAGCGGATCGACGGCGGCCTGGAGCACGTACGGGATGTCGTCGTCCATGACTCGCTGGGGCTCTGCGACGAGTTGGAGAGGCTGATGGCCGACCATGTGGCCGGCTACCGCGACGAGTGGGCCGAGACCATCGACGACCCGGAGCGGCTGCGGCGGTTCGTGAGCTTCGTCAACGCCCCCGACGCCCCGGACCCGTCGGTGAAGTTCGTCCCCGAGCGGGACCAGATCAAGCCCGATCTGGAGCTGCTCGCAGGTCCCGTGCTCGCCGTCCGCACCCTCGAAGGGACCCCGTCCTGATGACCACCGAAACCCTGAACGCGAACGTCGTCCGGGTCGCGCACGCCGACGGCTGGCTCACCGTCTGCGACCTGGAGTTGCTGAGCCCGGGGCGCGGGGTCGCGGTGCTGCTGCCGGACGGCGGGCAGGCGGCCCTGTTCATGGACCGGGCGGGGGTGGTGCGGGCGATCTCCAACCGGGACCCGTTCACCGGGGCGTACGTCCTCTCCCGGGGGCTGCTCGGTTCGGCGGGCGGGCGGCCGTTCGTGGCCTCGCCGCTGCTGAAGCAGCGCTTCGACCTGGCCACGGGGGTGTGCCTGGACGACGAGGAGGTGGCGGTGCCTGTGTACGCGGTGCGGGTGGAGTGACGGCCCGGACCGCCGCCATCCGCCCCCCGTTCACCACGAATTGACATTCCGTCAACTGAGCACTCCTACAGTCCTGACGCGCGACCCGCCGGTCCGTCCGGAGCGGCGGGCCCTCACTCATCCGTGGAGTGATCGTGGAACGTCGGACCTTCTTGCGCACGGCGGTGGTCGGCACCTCGGCGGCGGCCTTCGGCGGCACCCTGTGGCGCGGCGCCGCCTCCGCCGCACCCGCCCAGCCGGCCCCCGGCCCGTACGGCGCACTGCAGGCGGCCAACGGCAACGGCATCCAGCTGCCGAGCGGCTTCACCAGCCGCATCATCGCCCGGTCGGGGCAGACCGTGGCGGGCACCTCCTACCGCTGGCACAGCGCCCCCGACGGCGGGGCGACCTACGCCGACGGCTCGGGCTGGATCTACGTCTCCAACGCCGAGGTCTCCTCGGGCAGCGGCGGCGGGGCGAGCGCCGTACGGTTCAATTCCTCGGGCACGGTGACGTCCGCGTACCGCATCCTGTCGGGGACGAACAACAACTGCGCGGGCGGCTCGACCCCGTGGAACACCTGGCTCTCCTGCGAGGAGGTCACCCGGGGGTACGTCTACGAGACCGACCCGTGGGGCGTGAACGCCTCCGTGCAGCGGCCCGCGCTCGGCCGGTTCAAGCACGAGGCGGCGGCCTCGGACCCCGACCACGGGTACATATACCTCACCGAGGACGAGGCCGACGGCCGCTTCTACCGCTTCCGGCCCACCACCTGGGGCAACCTGTCCAGCGGCACGCTCCAGGTCCTGGTGGCGGGTACGGGCACCTCGGGGCCGGTGACCTGGGCCAACGTGCCGGACCCGGCGGCCTCCTCGACCCAGACCCGCCACCAGGTCTCCGGCGCCAAGGTCTTCAACGGCGGCGAGGGCTGCTTCTACGCGGCGGGCACCTGCTGGTTCACCACCAAGGGCGACAACAGGGTGTGGGCGTACGACGCGAACACCTCGTCGATCTCGCTGGCGTACGACGACTCGCTGGTGACGGGCGGAACCGCCCCGCTGACCGGTGTCGACAACGTCACCCGGGCCGGCTCCGGCGACCTGTACGTGGCGGAGGACGGCGGGAACATGGAGATCTGCCTGATCACGCCGGACGACACCGTGGCGCCGTTCCTGCGGATCACCGGCCAGTCCGGCTCGGAGATCACCGGCCCGGCGTTCTCCCCGAACGGCAAGCGGCTCTACTTCTCCTCGCAGCGCGGCACGAGCGGCAGTTCGTCCGGTGGCATCACGTACGAGGTGACGGGGCCGTTCCGCAGCTGACGCGCCGCGTGCGCGCCGGGGCTCCCCCGTGGCCCCGGCGCGCACCCCCGCGGTTCAGCCCTGGCCTTCCTGTGGTTCAGCCCTGGCCCTCGACGGCGGCCTGGTCCATCCACATGACCTCCCAGATGTGGTGGTCGGGGTCCTGGAACGAGCGGCCGTACATGAAGCCCATGTCCTGCGTCTCGCCCGCCGGGGACCCGCCGGCCGCCAGCGCCGCGTCGGCGAGTTCGTCGACCTTCGCGCGGCTGTCGGCGCTCAGAGCGAGGATGACCTCGGTCGTCTTCGAGGCGTCCGCGATGTCCTTCTTGGTGAAGTCCTTGAAGCGCGGCTCCGTCAGCAGCATCACGAAGATCGTGTCGCTGATGACCACACACGCGGTCTTGTCGTCGCTGAACTGCGGGTTGATGCCGTAGCCGAGCTTCTCGTAGAAGCCCTTCGAGGTCTCCAGGTCCTTCACCGGCAGGTTCACGAAAATCATCTGAGCCATGGTCGTTGCCTCTTCCTCTGTCCTTCGGGCTGTCCCGTGGGCGCTTTCGAAGGGGTAGACGGCGAGGCCGCCCGGAACTCATCGCCGTACGCGCGACGGGTTTCCACCGCCCCCCGGCGGCGCCCCTCAGGACAGCGCGAGCGGCGCCCCGCCCCGCAGCAGCGAGCCGCCCAGCGGGGTCAGCGTGTGGAGCACCGAGCTGCCGTGGCGCAGGGTGAGGACCAGGCCCGCCTCGCGCAGGACGGAGGCGTGCTGGCTCGCCGAGGCGAGCGACACCCCGGCGCGGCGGGCCAGTTCGCTCGTCGTGCAGCCGTTGCCTATGGACTGCAGGACGGCGGAGCGGGTGTGGCCGACGAGCCGGCCGAGCCAGGGTCCGGGCTCGGCGAACTCCGGGGCGCCGGGGTGGGTGACCGGGTAGACGAGCACGGGCGGGAGCGACGGGTCTCGGTAGACGACGGGGGTGCCCCGGCAGAAGAACGAGGGCTGGAGCAGCAGCCCGCGCCCGTCGAGATGCAGGTCGCGGTCGACGGGGTAGTCCGCCTCCAGCACGGGCGCCCGCCACCGGATCATCGGCGGCAGGGCCGCCAGCAGCCCGTCGGCTCCGCCGTCCAGGAGCGCGCGGCCCCGCACGGCCCGGTCGGCCTCGATGGAGGCCCGGATGTGCGGCCAGTACGGCTCGACGGCGGCGTCGTGGTAGCTCCGCAGGGCGCCGATGAGCCGGGCCAGGGGTTCGGCGCGGCCCTCGGAGAGCGCGGCGGGCAGCGCGGCCGTGACCCGCCCCGCGCCGGCGTCCGGGCAGCCGGGCCCCCGTCCGCCCCGCTGGCGCCGCCGTCCGGCCACCATCAGGTCCAGCTCGCGGCGGACGCGGTCGGCGGGGGTGTCCCGCAGGGCCTCCATTCCCACGTCGAGCCCGAAAGGCTCGGCGCCTTCCTGCGAGGGCGTCAGGAAATCCGGGAAATAGCCGCGGGGTGGGACGACCGCCGACAGCAGTTGTGCTTCACCATTCAACCGAGCTCGCGTTTCGCTCCGCCATTTTCCGAACACCGTCGAAGCCCGCCGGTCCCTCAGCCGGTGAAAACTGAGAATCGTTTCCCACAACGCGTCCGGTCTCGTGGCCATCCGCACCCGCGAAAGGTCCAGCCTGGACACATGGATCCGCAGCACTACCGCCCCCACCTGTTGCATCCGCAATTGCCCCCACCGAAGGGTATGCGGACCGTCACAGGAGGTCACCACGGGGTTTCGGCCAGAAGTGAAACGTCTCGCCCCGTTCCGCTTCACCCGAAAAGCTGTACGACGTCGGGTACGCATCCGGTGCCCGCCGGATGAGCACGTGAAGGCCGTGGGGGGCTTTGTGTGTTCGGCGGCGGCGGGCGGCGGTGCGGCTCCGTACCCGACGGGGGTAAAGCCGGGTGCGGTCCATGGGTGGGGATCCATGGACCGCACCCCGGTCCCCCTCCGCTCCACCGGGCGGCCATCACCATTTCTTTGCGCATTAAACGAAGCAATGTGTGCTACGACACATCGGTAGCAAGTATTCCGCTATGGTCCGCCTTCCGGCGGCGCCCACCACATATTCCGCGTGCAAGACGAAGCGGCGGCACCCCCGCACAGGGTGCCGCCGCTTCTCGGTGTTCCGGGGATCCGTCCCGGGATGGCGGGCCGGTGAGGGACCCGGCCCAATTCCCTTATGAATCCCCGGAGTTGGTCACATGTACCACATCAGCGGCTGTCGCTCCCGCGCGACTGCGCAGCCGCCCGGCCCGCCTCCAGGCGGGCCACCGGGATGCGGAACGGCGAGCAGGAGACGTAGTCGAGGCCCGCCTCGTGGAAGAAGTGCACCGACTCCGGGTCACCGCCGTGCTCACCGCAGACGCCGAGCTTGAGGTCCGGGCGGGTGGCCCGGCCGGCCTCCACGGCGCTGCGCACCAGCGCGCCGACGCCGTCCTTGTCGATCGTCTCGAACGGGGAGACCCCGAAGATGCCCTTCTCCAGGTACGCGGTGAAGAACGAGGCCTCCACGTCGTCGCGGGAGAAGCCCCACACCGTCTGGGTCAGGTCGTTGGTGCCGAACGAGAAGAACTGGGCGGCCTCGGCGATCTGGCCCGCCGTCAGCGCGGCGCGCGGCAGCTCGATCATGGTGCCGATGGTCAGCTTCAGGTCGGTGCCGGTGGCCGCCTGGACCTCCGCGATGACCCGGTCGGCCTCCTCGCGGACGATCTCAAGCTCCTGGACCGTGCCGACGAGCGGAATCATGATCTCGGGGCGCGGGTCGCCCTTGGCGTTCTTGCGCTGGGCGGCCGCCTCGGCGATCGCCCGTACCTGCATGGCGAACAGGCCGGGGATGACGAGCCCGAGGCGCACCCCGCGCAGACCCAGCATCGGGTTCTGCTCGTGCAGCTTGTGGACCGCCTGGAGGAGGCGCAGGTCGTTCTCGTTGGCGTCCTTGCGGGACTCCGCGAGCGCGACGCGCACCGACAGCTCGGTGATGTCGGGCAGGAACTCGTGCAGCGGCGGGTCGAGCAGCCGTACGGTGACGGGCAGCCCGTCCATGGACTCGAACAGCTCGATGAAGTCGGCCTTCTGGAGCGGGAGGAGAGCGGCGAGCGCGCTCTCGCGCTCGTCGTCGGTGT
Organism: Streptomyces cyaneofuscatus; assembly: GCF_000718135.1. Lineage (GTDB taxonomy): Bacteria > Actinomycetota > Actinomycetes > Streptomycetales > Streptomycetaceae > Streptomyces > Streptomyces cyaneofuscatus. Next base: position 11,138 of record NZ_JOEM01000004.1, read on the forward strand.
CCGCCAGGATCAGCTTCTCGACCATCTCGCGGCGCTCACCGAGGAACATGTGCTCGGTGCGGCACAGGCCGATGCCCTGGGCACCGAAGCGGCGGGCCCGCAGCGCGTCCTCGGCGTTGTCCGCGTTGGCCCGCACCCGCAGCCGGCGGACCCGGTCCGCGTACGCCATGATCCGGTGCACGGCGGCGACCAGCTCGTCGGCGTCGTCGGCCCCGGCGTGCATCCGGCCCTCGAAGTACTCGACGACCGGGGACGGTACGACGGGTACCTCGCCCAGGTAGACCTTGCCGGTGGAGCCGTCGATCGAGACGAGGTCGCCCTCCTCGATCACCTTGCCGCCGACCGTCATCCGGCGGCGCTTGGTGTCGACCTCCAGGTCCTCGGCGCCGCAGACACAGGTCTTGCCCATGCCGCGCGCCACGACCGCCGCGTGCGAGGTCTTGCCGCCGCGCGAGGTCAGGATGCCCTCGGCGGCGATCATGCCTTCGAGGTCGTCGGGGTTGGTCTCGCGGCGGATCAGGATGACCTTCTCGCCGGAGCGGGACCACTTGATCGCGGTGTAGGAGTCGAAGACCGCCTTGCCGACGGCCGCGCCCGGCGAGGCGGCGATGCCCCGGCCGAGCAGCTCGGTCTTCGCCTCGACGTCGAAGCGCGGGAACATCAGCTGGGCGAGCTGGGCGCCGTTGACGCGCTGGAGCGCCTCGGCCTCGTCGATCAGGCCCTGGTCGACGAGCTGGGTGGCGATCCGGAAGGCGGCACCGGCGGTGCGCTTGCCGACCCGGGTCTGGAGCATCCAGAGCTGGCCGCGCTCGATGGTGAACTCGATGTCGCAGAGATCCTTGTAGTGGTTCTCCAGCGTCTCCATGATCTGCATGAGCTGGTCGTACGACTTCTTGTCGATCGACTCCAGGTCGGCGAGCGGCACCGTGTTGCGGATACCGGCGACGACGTCCTCGCCCTGCGCGTTCTGGAGGTAGTCGCCGTAGACGCCCTGGTGGCCGCTGGCGGGGTCGCGGGTGAAGGCGACGCCCGTACCGGAGTCGGGGCCGAGGTTGCCGAAGACCATCGAACAGACGTTGACGGCCGTGCCGAGGTCGCCGGGGATGCGCTCCTGGCGGCGGTAGAGCTTGGCGCGGTCGGTGTTCCACGAGTCGAAGACCGCGTTTATGGCCAGGTCCATCTGCTCCCGCGCGTTCTGCGGGAACTCGCGTCCGGCCTGGTCCTGGACGATCTTCTTGAACTGCTTGACCAGCTTCTTGAGGTCGGTTGCGGCCAGGTCCGTGTCGACCGTGACCTTCTTGGCCGCCTTGGCGTCCTCCAGGGCCTCCTCGAAGAGGTCGCCGTCGACGCCGAGCACGGTCTTGCCGAACATCTGGATGAGGCGCCGGTAGGAGTCCCAGGCGAAGCGCTCGTCGCCGGACTGGGTGGCGAGGCCGGCCACCGAGGCGTCGGAGAGGCCGATGTTGAGGACCGTGTCCATCATGCCGGGCATGGAGAACTTGGCGCCGGAGCGGACGGAGACCAGCAGCGGGTCGTCGGCCTGGCCGAGCTTCTTGGCCATCCGCTCTTCCAGCGCGGTGAGGTGCGCACTCACCTCGTCGCGCAGCGCCTTCGGCGCCTGCCCGCTCTCCAGGTAGACCTTGCACGCCTCGGTGGTGATGGTGAAGCCCGGAGGGACGGGCAACCCGAGGTTGGTCATCTCGGCGAGGTTGGCACCCTTGCCGCCCAGAAGATCCTTCAGATCCTTGTTGCCCTCGGTGAAGTCGTAGACGAACTTCTGGGGATCTTTGTTTTCCGACACGGGTCTCGACTCCTCGAGGACGCGGTGGCTGCCCTGACGGCCAGGAACATACCCAGATCGAAGGTGTATGGGTACGTCCACTTGGTCGTCATGCGGCCGCAACCACCCGTCCGCCAGCAGATCTAAAGAAACTCTCCGGCGGGCGGGCTGCGGCCCTTCGTTCAGCTCCTGAAGGCAGCATGGCCGTTTCTTGACCCTCAGCTCTCATGTGAGCGGAATAGGCCGCACCTGAGTACACTTTCCGAAGGCTGCCACGTGGCACTGAGTGCCAGGCCTTCCAGAAGTGCAGCCACCGCCATAACGCTCATCTGAGCGCACCCCCGATCAAGGGTGGCGTGAATCACGCTCGTTTCGGACCCTGGATTTCAGGATTCGGACGGCTCGGAGGTATCTCAGGGACGCCTCAGGCAGTCGGCGAGTACCCCGAGGTCCACCTCTTCCAGGCTACGGGCGAACGTCCGCCCCTGCCCGGGGGCGACCGGGAGCAGCGACGGAACCACCAGCACCGCGCACCCGGCGGCGTCGGCGGACGCGGTGCCGTCCGGGGAGTCCTCCACCGCCACACAGGCGGCGGGGTCGGCCGCGAACCGCTCGGCCGCCGCGCGGTACGGGTCGGGATGCGGCTTGGTCCGTACGGTGTCGTCGGCGGACAGCGTGAAGGCGAAGTCCACCCCGGCCAGCGACCCGGCCACCACCGCGTCGACCACGCTCCGGGGCGAGGCGCTGACCAGGGCGAACGGCACGCCGGCGGCTTCCAACGAGGCCAGCAGCGCGGCGGCTCCGGGGCGCAGCGGGGCGCCCGCGTCGACCTTGCGGAAGAAGGAGTCGGTCAGCTCGGCGGCGGTGGCGGGGAGTTCTGCGGGGTCGGCTCCGGTCACGCCGATCAGATGAGCGGCGGTGTCGGCGACGGCCCGGCCGACGACCTCCGGGGCGTCCGCGTCGCTGAGCCGGTGGCCGAGTCCGGCCGCGACCTCACGGGCCGTCTCCCACCAGAGCACCTCGGTGTCGACGAGGGTGCCGTCCATGTCGAAGAGGACGGCGGAGGGGACGGCGGCAGGGGCGGTCGTCTTCACGCCTTCACCTGGCCACCGGAGGCCGCGGCACCGGGTGCCGTCGTCTCCCGTACGGGCACGACCAGCACCGGGCGGCGGACCGGGACGACCCGGGCCCGTACCCCGGGAGCGAGCTCCGTGGCGTCCCGCGAGGGGAGGTCGGCCTTGACCGCGACGCCGTCCGGGAGGTCGAGGAGGATCCGGGTGACCGAGCCGAGGAAGGCGGCGGAGACGACCGTGGCCGTCCCGTCCGCGTCGGCCGTGACACCGATGCTCTCGGGGCGGATGAGGACGTCGACCGGCCCCCGGCCCGCGGGAACGTCACCGTCGACGGGGAGCGTGGCACCGGCGACGGCCACCGAACCGTCGCCGGTCAGCTGTCCGGGCACCCGGTTCATGGTGCCGACGAACTCGGCGACGAACGGTGTCGCGGGGCGCTCGTACAGCTCGGCCGGGGGTGCGCACTGCTCCAGGCGGCCCGCGTTGAGGACGGCGACCCGGTCGGCCATGGAGAGGGCCTCCTCCTGGTCGTGGGTGACGAAGATCGTGGTGATCCCGAGCGCCAGCTGGAGGCGGCGGATCTCCTCGCGCAGGGTGAGCCGGACCTTGGCGTCGAGTGCCGAGAGCGGCTCGTCCAGGAGCAGGACCCGGGGGCGCAGGGCGAGCGCGCGGGCCAGGGCGACGCGCTGCTGCTGGCCGCCGGACATCTGGTGCGGGTAGCGGTCGCCGTGGGCGGGGAGCCCGACGAGTTCGAGGAGCTCGCCCGCGGTGGCGTGCCGTTCGGCGGTGGCGACGCCCTTCATGCGGGGGCCGAAGGCGACGTTGTCGCGGGCGTTGAGGTGCGGGAAGAGGCTGTAGGACTGGAAGACCATCCCGGCGTCGCGCCGGTTGGCGGGGACCGGGGTGATGTCCTCGCCGTCGACGAGGACCTCGCCGGAGTCGGGCTGCTCGAACCCGGCGAGGACCCGCAGCGCGGTGGTCTTGCCGCAGCCGGAGGGGCCCAGGAGGGCGAGGAGCTCGCCGGGTTCGGCGGTGAGGTCGAGGCCGTCGAGGGCGACGGTGGGGCCGAACGCCCGGCGCAGGGAGCGGAACTCCACCCGGGCTCCGGTGGTGGCCCGCCCCTCCCGTGCGCCGGCTTCGGCCGGCTCAGGACGGGGGGCGGCGGTGGGCAGGGCTGACATGGGTGGCTACTCCTTGCCGGGTACGGGAGTGGGGGCGGCGGCCGGGACGGTGGTGGCGGCCGGGGCGGAGGCGGTGGCTCCGGCGGCCGGGATCGCGGCGGCCGGGGCGGAGGACCCGGTTCCGGCGCGCGAGAGGACGAGCAGCAGGGCCCAGGTGATGAGCAGGGAGAGCAGGGAGACGGCGACCGACATCCGGGCCTCGGCACCGGAGACGGTGACGATCCACACCGCGAAGGGCCGGAAGCCCAGCAGCGAGGCGACGGTGTACTCACCGAGCACCAGCGCCAGGGTGAGGAAGGAGGCCCCGGCGAGCGAGGAGCGCAGGTTGGGCAGGATGACGCTCACGATCACCTGCAGCCGGCTCGCCCCGCAGTTGCGGGCCGCCTCCACCAGCGTGGGCACGTCGACGGCGCGCAGCCCCGCGTCCAGCGAGCGGTGCACGAACGGCAGCGCCAGCACGGTGTAGGCGAGGACCAGCACCACCGGGAACGACTCGTTCTGCACGGCCAGGAAGGTCTGGTAGAGGGGGGTACGCGAGAAGTGGTCGGGCCCCCAGCGCAGCACGGTGGCGATCCCGGTGACCAGCGCGATCGGCGGCACCACCAGCGGCAGCATGCAGACGATCTCGACGACGGCCCGCAGCCGGGGCGGCCCGAGCCGCACCGCGACGAGCGCGGGGACGACGAGCAGCAGGGCCAGCGCGATGGTGGCGGCGGCGAGCGAGAGTGAGAGGAACAGGCTTTCGGTGAAGCCGTCGGCGGACAGGATGCCGCTGTACGCCTCGAAGGTGAGGCCCTGGTTCGGCACGTGGACCGTGAAGACGAACGAGGAGAGCAGCGGGGTGACGAAGTAGAGCCCGGCGATCGCCAGGACGGCACCGCGCCAGTAGCGCGGGCGGGAGCGGCGGGCCGCCTTCGCCGGGGCGGAGGCCTCAGGGAGCGTGGTGGTCAGTGCAGCCATCGGGAGCTCCGTCGCTGGAGGGGCAGATAGACCGCCATCACCAGTCCGGCGATCACGATCATGTCGAGGCTCAGGGCCAGCGCCACGTTCTCCTGGCCGACCAGGACGTTCCCGGAGAGCGCGTCGGCGATCTTCAGGGTGACCAGCGGTACGGAGCCGCCGACGAGGGCGGCGGCCGTGGCGTGCGCGGCGAAGGCGCTCCCGAAGAGGAGGACGAACCCGCCGAGCAGCGAGGGCGCGAGCACCGGCAGTCCGACGTACCGCCAGAACTGCCAGGCGGTGGCGCCGTTGTTGCGGGCGGCCTCGCGCCACTGGGGGCGCAGTCCGTCCAGCGCCGGGACGACGACGATCACCATGAGCGGGATGAGGAAGTAGAGGTAGATGACGGTGAGGCCGGTGAAGGAGTAGAGGTTCCAGCCGAGCGCGTCGAGGTGGCCGAGCTGGGTGACCACGCCGGAGATGCCGAGGGTGGCGACGAAGGCGAAGGCCAGCGGGATGCCGCCGAAGTTGGCGAGCACCCCGGAGGCGGTGAGCACGGCCCCGCGCAGCGCGCCGCGCCGGGAGGTGACGACGGCCTGGGCGATCAGCACACCGAAGATCGTGGCGATGGCGGCGGTGAGCGCGGAGAGTTCGACGCTGCCGGTGAGCGAGGTGAGATAGGGCCCCTGGAGCGAGCGCGTCAGGTGCTCACCGGTGAACTCGGTGGTCCCGGCGACCGGGTCGGTACGGGTGACGGCCCCGTACAGCAGGGCGCCGGCGGGCAGTCCGAAGCAGAGCCCGGCGAAGACGAGGAGCGGGAGGGCCCCGAGCCAGGCGCGGGGCGGCCGGCGGCGGCGCGTACGGCCACCGGCCTTCCGGCCTTCGGTCTTCTGGCCTTCGCTCTTCCGGCCTTCGCTCTTCCGGCCTTCGGTCCTCCGGCCTTCGGTCTGCCGGCCGGCAGCGGGGGCCGCCCCGGGTCCCGGGGCGGCGGTCGGGTGGGAAGGGGTCATCAGGAGACAGCCTTGTCCCAGTTCTCGGAGAGCGTGGCGTTGGCCTTGTCGAGCTCCTCGGAGGAGGGGAACGTCGGCGTGCCCTCGACGGCGGGAAGCTTGGCCACGAAGGCCTTGTCGGCCGTGCCGTCCTCGGTCATGGCGGGCAGCAGCACCGGGCGGGCGTACCCCTTGAGCCAGAGGTTCTGGCCCTCGGCGCTGTACAGGTACTCCATCCACAGGCGGGCGGCCGCCGGGTGCGGGGCGTCCTTGTTGATGGCCTGCGAGTAGAACTGGGCGTAGACCCCGTCCTTCGGTACGGAGACCTTCCAGTCGACGCCCTTGCCCTTGAACTGGTCGGCGTACCCGGCGTTCAGGTAGTCCCAGTCGATGCTGATCGGCGTCTCGCCCTTCTCGACGGTGGCCGGGGTGGACTCGACGGGGATGAAGTTGCCGCTCTTCTTCAGCTTGCCGAAGAAATCGATGCCGGGCTGGATGTCCCCGAACGACCCCTTGTTGGCCAGGGACGCCGCGTACACGCCGCCGAACGCGGAGCCGGACTTGGTCGGGTTGCCGTTGAGGGCGACCTTGCCCTTGTACTCGGGCTTCAGCAGGTCCGCGAAGGTCTCGGGGCAGGTCTTGATACGGGCGGCGTCGCAGCCGATGGAGACGTAGCCGCCGTAGTCGTTGTACCAGCGGCCGTCGGCGTCCTTCTGGCTGTCGGGGATCTTGTCCCAGGTGGCGACCTTGTACGGGGCGAAGAGGTTCTCGGCGGCGCCGCTGCGGGCGAAGGCGATGCCGAGGTCGAGGACGTCGGGGGCGCGCTTCTGGCCCTTGCGGGACTTGACGGCGGCTATCTCGTCGGAGCTGGAACCGTCGGGGTTCTCGCTCTTGATCTTGACCTTGTACTTGGCCTGGAAACTCTTGATGATCTCGCCGTAGTTCGCCCAGTCCGGCGGCAGGGCGATCACGTTGAGCTCGCCCTCCTTCTCGGCGGCGGCGACCAGCTTCTCCAGCCCGCCGAAGTCGGCGACCGAGGTGGCCTCGGTGGACTTCACCCCGTTCGCACCGGTCGTGACCTCCTCCTCGGGCGCGGCGCCGCACGCGGTGAGAGCGGTGAGGGCGGCGGTGGAGAGGGCGAGGGCGGCAACGGCACGGCTGTTGGCGCGGATACGGGGACGGGGTCGGGCTCTGCGCACGGTAGGTCTCCCAGGAGCGAGGCGTGAGGGCCACTTGTTCATACAAGCTGGCACCAGTTCGCCCGGGCCAGGTGTCCGGGAAGTTAACGTCCCATGTCTGCTGCCGCAAGAGGGCGGGAAGAGGAAAGCCCACTATCCAGGGGTTCTGGTAGATAACGACCTCGCATCGAAACGCGCTGCGACGACGCTAGAGTGAGTGGCAGGACCGCCACCGATGAGCGGACCTGTACACAGCGCATCCTGCGCAGGGAGAGCCCGAGGGGGACGTGTGGGCGCTACGCGCTACCGGGAGATCGCCGAGTCGCTGCGGCACGCCATCCGCACCGGCACCTATCCGCTCGGCTCCCGGCTGCCGTCGGAGAGCGACCTCTCCGCCCGCTGGGAGGTCTCGCGCGGCACGGTCCGCCAGGCGGTGGCGCTGCTGGCCTCCGAGGGCCTGATCGGCTCCCGGCAGGGGGCGCGCCGCGTGGTGCTGCGCCAGGAGCGCCGCCAGAGCTTCCAGCAGCTCAACAGCTTCGCGCAGTGGGCGCAGGCGATGGGGTGCGAGGTCGCCAGCCGCATCCTGACCCGCACGCTGCGGACCGCGACCGACGAGGAGGCCGAGCGCCTGGACGCGGAGCCGGGCAGCCAGGTGCTGTACGTGCTGCGGGTGCGGTGGCTGGACGGGGAGCCGGTGATGCTGGAGCGGACGGTGTACGCGGACTGGGTGGCGCCGGCCGTCCTGGAGCTGCCGGAGGACTGCGTCTCGATCATGGACAGCATCGCGGAGCGGGCGGACATCGTCGCGCACCACGGCGAACACCTGATCGACGCGGTCGCGGCGGGCAGCGAGGACGCGCGCCTGCTCCAGGTCCGCCGGGCCAGCCCGCTGCTGCGCCAGCGCCACCTGACGTTCACGGCGGCGGGCCGGGCCATCGAGTGGACGGACGACCGCTACCGGGCGGGCAGCGTGGTCTTCAACGTGATGAACTCGGCGGGCGCGGCCCCGCTGGAGCGCCGGGCGGGCCCGGACGTGCGGGGCTGACCGGCTTCGGGGATTCAGCCCGCCTCGTACGCGTACGGACTCAGCCGCCGGAGGTGTCCAGCTCGGCGTCGGCGCTGACACCGGAGCAGTCGTACGGGTCCTTGAGCCAGCCGTCCGGCAGGACGACCCGATTGTTGCCCGAAGTCCGCCCGCGCGGCCCGTCGGCACCGTCGGGCCAGGGCTGGTCGAGGTCCAGCTCGTGCAGCTGGCCGCCCAGCTCCTCCAGCGAGGAGGTGATGGCCAGCTTCTTGCGCATCTCGGAGCCGACGGCGAAGCCCTTGAGATACCAGGCCACGTGCTTACGGAAGTCGATCACGCCACGGGCCTCGTCGCCGATCCACTCCCCCAGCAGCGTCGCGTGGCGCACCATGACGTCCGCGACCTCGCGCAGGGTGGGCGCGTGCCGGGTCGCGCTGCCCTCCATGGCGTTCACCAGATCGGCGAAGAGCCAGGGCCGCCCGAGGCACCCGCGCCCGACCACGACACCGTCGCACCCGGTCTCGCGCATCATCCGCAGGGCGTCGTCGGCGCACCAGATGTCACCGTTGCCGAGGACGGGAATCTCCGGGACGTGCTCCTTCAGCCGGGCGATGGCGTCCCAGTCGGCGGTGCCGCCGTAGTGCTGGGCGGTGGTGCGCCCGTGCAGAGCGACAGCGGTGACCCCCTCCTCGACGGCGATGCGTCCGGCGTCCAGGAACGTGAGGTGGTCGTCGTCGATGCCCTTGCGCATCTTGATGGTGACGGGGAGGTCCCCGGCGCCCGAGACGGCCTCCTTGAGGATGGCCCGCAGCAGCGGCCGCTTGTACGGCAGCGCGGAGCCGCCGCCCTTGCGGGTGACCTTGGGCACGGGGCAGCCGAAGTTGAGGTCGATGTGGTCGGCGAGGTTCTCGTCCACGATCATGCGGACGGCCTTGCCGACGGTGACCGGGTCCACTCCGTACAGCTGGATCGAGCGCGGGGTCTCGGTCGCGTCGAAGTGGATGAGCTGCATGGTCTTCTCGTTGCGCTCGACCAGCGCCCGCGTGGTGATCATCTCGCTGACGAACAGCCCCTTGCCCCCGGAGAACTCCCGGCACAGCGTCCGGAACGGGGCGTTGGTGATGCCGGCCATGGGCGCGAGCACCACGGGGGGCTGCACGGTGTGCGGGCCGATGCGGAGCTGCGGGAGGGCGGGGGCGAGCGTGGTCATTGCTCCATTGTCGCGTACGCCGGAGGGGTGGCGGGCTCGGGCTTCCACGTAGGCGGCAGGGGGCGGCAGGGGGCGATTTTCGGCCCCGTTTCCTTGAGGCACAAATAGTTTCCACAGGGAAAGTGTCGGCGTGGCGGAGAACTTTCCGGGGTGTACCGGGCGCCCAGGTCGGCTTGTTCTGGCACGTTTACGGATTTCTGGTCGAGAACTTGTTCGTGTCGCGTGAAGGGCTCGTGGCAGCGTGTGCCGCTCCGGTGATCGCAGCGGTCACCGCGTCCACGAATCCCGCGGGGGGATCGCATGGTTTCGCGTGCTTCCGGCACGCCGTTTCGGCGTGCTCGCACATCTCGTACATCTCGCAGAAGTGCTCTGACGGCGGCCTTGGTGGTGGCCGCGCTGGGCGCTTCCGCACTCCCGGCACTGGCAGCTCCGGGTGAGGACCCGGCCCCGGCTCCGGCAGTGGGGTCGGTCTGGGGCAAGAAGGCCGATCCGGAGTCCATACCGCCGGTCAAGGTCGGCACCAACAGGCCGCCGGCCAGCGAGGAGCAGTCCGCGCCGTCGGCGGCGGAGACGGCCTGGCAGGAGGCGCAGAAGAAGCGGGCCAAGACGGGTGACAGCGCCTCGTCGCCCCCGGCGCGTTCGTCGGCAGGTGTGCGCGTGTACGTACCGGAGGGGCAGGGCGCGGTGCCCTGGCACCAGATCTCCGATGTCCGGGTCACGGACTCGCTGGTGGCGAGGATCAACCTGTCGAACGGCAATCTCATGCTCGCCGGCACCGACTTCGACGTCGCCGGCGTCGGCCAGAAGCTGCGGCTGGCCCGCACCTACAACTCGCTGGACGCCCCGTGGGGCAAGGTGTCGCAGCGGTGGTGGCAGGAGTACGAGCGCTACCTCCACGTCTTCACGAACGAGGTGGTGGTCTACGGCGCCACCGGGGACGCGGCGTTCTTCACGAAGAACGCCGACGGCACCTTCACCACGCCGAAGGGGTACTCCAAGGACCTGAAGAAGAACGCGGACGGCACGTACACGCTGACCGACCGCAAGTCCGGCTCCAAGGACACCTACGACACCAACGGCACCCTGACAAAGGTGACGGACCGGAACAAGGGCGCCATCACCGTCACCCAGCACGACGAGGGCTCGGAACACAAGGGCTTCAAGATCACGGAGACCCGCTCCGGGCGGTGGGTGGATCTGGTCAAGACCTACCCGAACCAGTGGCAGGCCAAGGATCACACCGGCCGCACCGCCGTCTTCGACCTCAACCCGGCCGGTGACCTGGCGAAGACGACGGACACCGAAGGCAAGTCCACGGTCTTCGGCTACGACTCCTCGCGCCGCCTGACGAAGATCACCACCCCCAAGGGCCGGGTGACGGTCTTCACCTACGACAACCAGAACCGGGTCACCTCGATGCTCCGGGCCACCGAGCTGAACGGCTCCGGCCACACCGGCCCGACCTGGAGCTACGCCTACTCCGCCACGAGTCCGTCGGCGGCCGGTACGACGACGGTCACGAACCCCGAGACCCACGCGACGAAGTACGAGCACGACGCGGACGGCCAGGTCACGAAGGTCACCGACGCACTGGAGCAGTCGCGCTCCAAGAAGTACGACGCGAACCGGAACGTGGAGGAGGCCGCCGACGCCATGGGCACCGGTGGCGTCGGCGGCAACGTCACGAAGTACGGCTGGGACTCCCGTAACAACCCCACCGGCTCCACGCTTCCGACCGGAGCGTCCGCGACCGTGGAGGGCTACCAGACGATCGCGGGCGCGGACCGGCCCGCCCGGTCGACGTCGGCGGACAACGAGAAGACCGAGTACACCTACGACACGGCGGGCAACACCAAGTCCGTGGCGGTCCAGGGCACCGGCGGCGGCAACCAGTCCTTCGACTACAACCCCGCCACCCCCACCTGCGGGGGCTTCGAGGGCCAGATCTGCAAGGTCACCACGAAGATGACGGCTTCCAAGTCGGTCTCCACGACCTTCACCTACGACGCCAAGGGCAACCTCAAGACGGTCAAGGCCCCGGCCCCGCTGGGCACCACCACCTACACATACGACGACCTCGGCCGGGTGTCGACGGCGAAGGACGCCCGGGGCATCACCATCACCTACGAGTACGACCACCGCGACCGGGTGAAGAAGGTCGACTCCTCCAACTACCAGGCCGTCACCTACGAGTACGACGGCGACGGCAACCTCACCCTCCGCTCGGACGGCACGGGCGTCATCAGGTACGACTTCGACCCGCTCTCCCGCGAGACGGTCCGGACCCTGCAGAACGGCTCGCAGACAGTCCTGGCCTACACCCCGGCGGGCAACGTCGACACCTACAAGGACCCGGCCGGCCTGACCGACTACACCTGGAACAAGGTCAACAAGCTCGCCGAACTCAAGGACCCCAAGGGCAAGGTCACCAAGTACGCGTACAACAAGAACGACGTCCGTACCACGACCACCTACCCGGGCAACACGGTCCAGGAGGTCACCCCGGACAAGTCCGGCCGCCCCGAGAAGATCAGGACGACCAGCCCCAAGGGCACCCTGGTCGACCTCGCCTACACCTACGCCCGCACGGACGGCAAGGACGGCGGCAAGATCCGCACCACGACGGACGCGGTCGCCGGGACGAAGACGAGCTACGAGTACGACACGGCGGGCCGCTTCTCCTACGCGGCGGAGAACAAGGGCACCACGCTCAACTCCTCCTGGCAGTACTGCTACGACCTCGCAGGCAACCTCACCTCCCAGGGCGTCGACAAGGGCTGCCCGCGCGGCACCACCTACACCATCAACGACGCCCAGCAGATCACCGCGAAGGACGGCTCCACGGCGAACTGGTCCTACGACCAGATCGGCAACGAAACCGCCGCCGCCTCCACCCTCGGGACCACCCGCACCGGCATCAAGTGGTCCGACCACTCGCAGATGACGTCGATCACGACCGGCGGCAAGACGTACGCGGGCCAGTACGGCTCCACCGACCAGTCCGAGCGCATCAAGCTCGGCGACACGTCCTTCCACAACGGCCCGCTGGGCCTCTCCGCCACCTCAACGGCCGGTGTGGACACGGGATTCAACCGTGAACCCGGGGGCACGCTGAACTCCATGACCCGCGGGGGCAAGAACCACTACTACCTGACCGACGCGCTGGGCTCGGTGGTCGCCCTGGCCGACGAGGCGGGCACGAAGGTCAACACGTACTCCTACAGCCCGCGCGGCGTGCAACGAGCCACCACCACCGAACAGGTCCCCCAGCCCTACCGCTTCGCCGGCGGCTACCAGGACCCCACAGGCCTCTACCACTTCGCGGCCCGCTACTACGACCCCAACATCGGCCGCTTCACCACCCCCGACCCCTCCGGCCAGGAAGAGAACCCCTACCTCTACGCCGAAGGCGACCCCGTCAACCGCATCGACCCCACCGGACTCCTCAGTCTCGATGGAATCGGTAATGCGCTGGGTATCGGCGGCATCGTCTACGCCGGACTGACCGAAGGCCAAGACGCAGCCGAGGCAGCCACAGCCGCCATGATCGCGGAGATCGGGATCACGGGGCTCTGCATAGCGGGAGCGGCTGCCTTCACGGCAGTGGGAGCCGCAGCCGCCACGCCCTACTGCATGGTCATCGGCGCAGCCGCAGCCACGTACGTGGGTGCCACCTACCAGAACGACCTGAGCTGACGAGAGGAGGGCCGAGGCCCGCCTCGGCCCTCACGACAGGAGACAATGAGATGATCCAGCCAGGACGCGAAAGAACCATCGCCCCCCTTGGCCTTCTGCAGATTGTCTGCGGAATTCTGCTCATCACCATGTTCAGCCATTCCTCTGTCGCAAGTGGCTGCGGTCTGCTGCTCCTGGTGTCAGGATGCCTTTCATTGGTCCTTGCGTTCATGAGCAGAAGGAAAGCCCGGCGATGAAGATCAGCGCTCCGATGCCCCTGGAGTCTCCCGAGGCCGGCATGATTTTCGTGATTCTCTTCGTCGTCCTCGTGGTGCCTCTCATCGCGTGGTTCCGTTACCGGAAGTAGTTTCGGGAAAGAGCGCATTCTTCCCTCCCCCTCTCGGTCCGACCTACTCGACAGGTCGGACCGAAAGGGTAGTGGTTCTTCCGGGTGGACCCTCGCGACGGGACTCTCCTGATGGCGATCGGAGCGGTCCTAGTGATGATCGCCGGGCCGGCTTGGCTTGCGATCGTTCTCATCGTCGCGGCTTGTTGCGGACTGGCAGGAGCCTTCGCGTCTCAGGCCTGGACGAGAGGAATCACATGTGGGTTTTCGCGTCTGAAGGAAAAAGCTCGTGGGTACCTGAAGGATGGGCCCTTCCAGGATTGGCCATTTGCCTCACTTTTTTCCTCATTTCCACATTGATCATCCGTCATCGAAACAAGAAATAGTGCGGATGCAATATCTGCGGCATCAGCGAAAGTAGAGGCATCGGGCCGGGGATACGATTCGCCCGGCCCATTTCCCCGGCCGGCTACTCGTCAACCGTCGCGCGTGGTCACTGACCGGTGGATGGCCGTCCCGCCGTGGTCTGCGCGTCGGCTGCCGCGATCACCATGTCGGCCAGTTCTCCGGCGGACTGTCCGCGACCCGCGTCGATGCGATGCAGGCCCAGCCTGTCGACGGCCTCGATCATGAGTGTCTGGTAGCGCTCGGTGCGGGCCAGGAACCGGTCCATCAGGGCCTGTTCCTGGTCGGTTGCCGCTTCGTAGCGGCCCGCCGCGTGAACGCGGGCGCGTACTACGGAGTCGTCGGCGGTGAGCCACACGGCGGCCGTGCACGGGACCTGGAGCGTCGCGGCGCGGACGGGCCAGAGTGCCGAACCCTCCAGAACCACGCCCGTCCTGCCGCGACCCGCGGCCGCATGGGTCGCGATCAACTCTTCGATGCGGGGCCACAGTCGATCGTAGTGGCCGAGAACGGACGCGATCAGTTCGTCGACCGTAAGTGATCCGTAGTGCTCGGCCACGTGCGCCGGCACCTCCCACTCCGGGGTTCTCCAAGGCCGCCCAGGATGCCGGGCCAACGCGTCGGTGCTCAGGCACTCGAACCCGAGTTTCTCCGCCACCACGTGGGCAACGGTCGACTTTCCGACGTTCGACGTCCCGCCGATCAGAACCACCCGTACATCACGCACGTCAACGACCCTACTGATCGGCCCTACGCACGGCGGAGAGGGTCAGTCGATGCAGAACTCGTTGCCCTCGATGTCCAGCATCGGGATGCACGCATCGTGGCCGTCGTACAGCGTCTGCACGTGTACGGCTCCGAGCGGCTCCAGGCGCGCACGTTCGGCCTCCAGTGCGGCGAGACGCTCTTCACCCACAAGGCCCGTGCCTACCCGTACATCAAGGTGCACCCGGTTCTTGACGGCCTTCCCCTCCGGAACACGCTGAAAGAAGAGCCGTGGGCCCACCCCTGAGGGATCCGTACAGGCGAACCATGAGTCCTGCCGCTCCGGGGGCTGCGAGCGCCGGTAATCGTCCCAGGTCGCGAACGGCTCCGGTGGAGGCGGTACGACGTACCCCAGCACCTCGCACCAGAAGCGGGCGAGGCGCTCAGGTTCCGCGCAGTCGAAGGTGACTTGGAACTGCTTGGTCGACGGCATCGGCGCACTCTACCAACAGGCCCTGAGGCCTTACTCGTTCACGTGGGGCCCACATACCAGTCCGAAAGCGTCCCTCACCACCGGCGGTTCACCGTGGCTTTCGGGCCGGTCACCAGGCTGGCCGCCGGGACGTCCTCGGCCACCACCGCCCCGGCAGCGATCACCGCGTCCCTGCCGATGGTGACGCCCGGCAGGATCGTGGCGCCGGCACCGATCCAGACGTTCTCCTGTACGTGGATGGGCCCGCCGGTGAGGTAGTGGCGCCGCTCCTCCGGGTCGACCGGATGGCCGCTCGTGATGAACGTGGCCTTCGGGCCGACCATCACGCGCTCGTCGAGCCGGATTCCCGCGTAGTCCAGGAACGTGCAGTTCTGGTTGATGAACACCCGCTCGGCCAGGTCGAGACGGAGGCCGTGGTCGGTGAAGAAGGGCGGGTAGATCGTCGTCCCGGGCGGCAGCGGCCGGCCGAGGATCTGGGCGAACAGGGCCGCCTTGCCCTCCTCGTCCTCGAAGGGCAGGACGTTCAGCCGGGAGGTGAGTTCGGTGGCCCGGAGCACCCTGTCGGCCATGGCCTGGAACTCGGGGCTGTGGATGCGCATGAGACGGTCACTGGGCATGAGCACCACCCTGCCACCCGCCCACCGCAAGGCCGAGCTCACCAGGAGCCCGAGGCGCATCCCGCCTCGGGCTCCCCAGCCTCCGCGCCCCGGCCACTCACATGTTGGCGAGGACCGCGCCCAGGACCATGCCGCCCACCAGCCCGATGGCGCTGACCACGATGGCGACCGTGGAGAGCCGCTCGTGCCGGACGGCCTTGGCGATGATGGCCATCACCAGGCCGGCCAGGGCGAAGACGATCGGCAGGATGATGAACCCGATCACGCCCAGGACGATCGCGATGATGCTGAGCACGTTGCTGCTCGCCCCGCGCTGAGGCGCGCCGTGGTGCTGCTGCCCGGTCGGCTGGTTGCCGTACTGCGTAGTCATCTGCCACTCCTTCGGGACGTCTCGCTCCGAGATCCGATCCCGATGTGGACCGGCCTATCGCTCGGGTGCCCCGAAGTTCCTTGCCGACACCGCTACTTGGGCTCGGCGGCCAGAGCGATGCGGTGCAGCCGCTCCAGCCGGGTGCGGGTCTCCTCGTCCACCGGCGGGTAGCTGACCAGGCGCGGCCCGCTCGCCGGGCCGAGCCAGAGGTTGGTGTGCTCCACGTGCAGCAGCCCCACGCGGGCGTTGCGGATGTACTTGGTCCTCCCCTTCTGGTCGACCACCTCGTGGCGCTCCCACACCTCCCGGAACTCCGGCGACCGCGTCTCCAGCCGGTGCAGCAGCGCCTTCCAGGCGGGTTCGGCCAGGTGCCCGGCCATCGAGGCGCGGAACTTGGCGGCCATCATCCGGGTGACCTCGGGCAGGTCGACGATCGAGGCCCGCCAGTCGTCGTGGGTGAAGGCCAGCAGCAGGCAGTTGCGGTCCTCGGGCGGCAGCGCGTCGAGGTCGCAGAGCAGCCGGGAGTAGGTGCGGTTGTACGCGAGGACGTCGTACCGGCTGTTCTGGACGCAGGCCGGGATGGGGTCGAGCTGCTCCAGCATGGTCCGCAGCGCGGGCGTGACCGTGGGGCACTCGGTGCCGGGCGCCGGGTCGGGGGCGGCGGCGAGCGCGAAGAGGTGGGCGCGTTCGCTGGGGTCGAGGAGCAGGGCGCGGGCGAGGGCGTCCAGCACCTGGGCGGAGACCTGGATGTCCCGGGCCTGCTCCAGCCAGGTGTACCAGGTGACGCCGACCGCGGAGAGCTGGGCGACCTCCTCGCGGCGCAGCCCCGGGGTGCGCCGACGGCGCCCGCGTACGAGGCCGACCTGCTCGGGCGTGATGCGCTCGCGGCGGCTGCGCAGAAACGCGGCCAGCTCGTGCCGCCGCATCTCGGACGGGCTCTCGGACGGGCTCTCCGTGCTGTCCGCCGCGAGCAGGGGCTCGGCTGCCATGGTCGTCATGCCTCCAGGGTGCCGGGTGTCCCGGCCTGGTGCCAGGTAGTGCTGGTACCAGGATAAAGGGACTCTGGTACCAGGCTGGGATCGGCGGCAGAGTCGACGGCGTGAGTGAATCGTCCGTACACGCATCCCGACGCACAGCCCTCGGTACGGCGGTCCGGGCGACGCCCCCCGTCCACCACCACGACCACCCCTCCCCCGTGCTCGGCCCGCTGGGCCTGTTCACCGTGCTCCTGGGCGCCGCGCTCCCGCTCGTCGACTTCTTCATCGTCAACGTGGCCCTGCCCACGATCGACCACGACCTCGACGCGGGCCCCGCCCTGCTCGAACTCGTCGTCGCGGGGTACGGCCTCGCGTACGCCGTCCTCCTCGTCCTGGGCGGCCGGCTCGGCGACATGATGGGCCGCCGCCGGCTGTTCCTGATCGGGATGGCCGCCTTCGGGATCACCTCGCTGGCCTGCGGGCTCGCCCCGGACGCCTGGACGCTGGTCGGCGCCCGGGTCGCGCAGGGCGCCGCCGCCGCCCTGATGCTGCCGCAGGTGCTGGCCACGATCCCAGGCGGCGACGCGGGGCCCGCGCCGGGCCCGGGCGATGAGTCTGTACGGGGCGACGGCCGGGCTCTCCATGGTCGCGGGCCAGATCCTGGGCGGAGTGCTGGTCGCGGCCGCCCCGATGTCGTCGGTGTTCGGCGAGAGCGCGGGCTGGCGGTCGGTGTTCCTGGTCAACGTGCCGGTGGCCGTGGTGGGTCTGATCCTGGCCGCCCGGGTGGTGCCGGAGACCCGTTCGGACCGCCCCGCCCCCGTCGACGTACCGGGAACGCTGCTCCTGGCGCTGTCCCTGGTGACGCTGCTGGCCCCGCTCACGGAGGGGCGGGCCGCCGGGTGGCCGCTGTGGACCTGGCTGTCGCTGGGGCTGTTCCCGGTCGCCGCGTACGCCTTCTACCGGGTGGAGCGGCGGGCCGACCGGCTGGGCCGCGTACCGCTGGTGCCACCGAGCCTGCTGCGGCTGGACTCGCTGCGGCGGGGGCTGGCGCTGGTGGTGCCGTTCTCGATCGGCTTCGGCGGCTTCATGTTCGTGATCGCGGTGGCGCTCCAGCAGGGGTTGCGGATGGGCCCGGCGGCGGCCGGTCTCTCGCTGGCCCCGATGGCGTTGGCGTTCTTCGGGGCCTCGCTCGCCGGTCCCCGACTGATCCGCCGCTACGGCACCCGGGTCGTGACGGCGGGCGGGCTGATCCAGGCGGTGGGCGTGGTGGTGCTGGTGCTGACCGTGCACTCCGCGTGGGAGGGCCTCGGGCTGTGGGGCCTGCTGCCGGGTGTCGCCGTCGCGGGCCTCGGGCAGGGCCTCCAACTCCCCGTGCTCTTCCGGATCGTGCTCTCCGACGTACCGCCGGAGAAGGCCGGGGTGGGCGGCGGCGTGATGACGACGACGCAGCAGGCGGCCCTCGCCCTCGGGGTGGCCACGCTCGGCACCCTGTTCCTGGCGCTGGTGCCGGGCCTCGGCATGCGGGACGCGCTGATCGTGACGCTGCTGGTGCAGCTGGCGGCGGTGGCGCTGACGGTCGGGCTGAGCCTGCGGCTGCCGCGTACGGTGGCGTGAGCGGCTGAGGGGGGCCTTGACCTGCGGGGGTACGTCACCGACCGCGGTCGGAGCCTTCGCGTCCGCTGATAGGTTCCTGCGATGAACGAGCAACTACCGAGCGGCGGACATGCGTTGTCTCCCGACGAGATCGAAGCCCTCGACGCGCGGTGGTCCTCCTCCTGGTCCCCGGCCGAGGTCGCGCGGCGGCTGGCCGGGATCGGTGCGCCCTGGTACGTGGCCGCCGGCTGGGCGCTGGATCTGTTCCGGGGGCGGCAGACGCGGCCTCACGGGGACATCGAGATCGGGATTCCGGCCGCGCGCTTTCCGGAGGTACGCGACCGCTTCCCCGGGTACGTCTTCGACGCGGCCGGCAGCGGCCGGATCTGGGGGGACGCGTCACCGGAGGTCCTGGCCGGCGTGCATCAGACCTGGCTCCGCGATCCGGCCACCGGCGACTACCTGCTCGACGTGTTCCGCGAGCCGCACGACAGCGACACCTGGATCTGCCGGCGGGACGAGGAGATCCGGCTTCCGTACGGCGACATCATCCGCCGCTCCCCGGACGGCATCCCTTATCTGACGCCCGAGTTGGTCCTGCTGTTCAAGGCCAAGCACCGCCGCCCGAAGGACCAGGCGGACTTCGACGCGACCGTCCCGTACCTCTCCCCGGCCCAGCGCGCGACCCTGACCGGGCTGCTCACCCGCGTACATCCGGGGCACGTCTGGCTGGCGGACCTGTAAGGCGGCGGCGAAAAGGGCTGTGCCCTCGGAAGCCGGGTGCCCCGGAACCTTTCCGTTCCGGGGCACCCGGCTCACCGCACGTCCGGGCCGATGCGCGCCGTCGTACGGCTCGTCGAGTCGTACGTCCGGGACCTGGCCCACCACCCCGGCGCCGCCGCTCCCGGCGGAAGCCAACGGCCGTCGGAGCCGGGCCAGATGGCACCGCGCCCCCGGCCGAGCGTGATGTGCGGGACCCATCGGCCAGGAGCGAGCAGCGGATGGGACCGGCCGTCGCCGTCGGCCTCCCGCAGGATCCGCCACACCCTCTCGTGCAGGGTGAGCAGCGCGACGTCCGGCCGGACCGCCCAGGCCAGCACATTGTTCCGGCCGGAGAAGCGCAGCAGCCCGGTCAGGTGGAGCGGCAGCGGCAGCGCGTCGAGCGCCTCCGCCAGCGCTCCACGGGTGGCGGCCGGCAGGACGTCCGCCGTGGCGAGCGTGAGGTGCGGCCGGTTGGTCGGGTGGCGGTGGCCGGCCTGGCTGGGGAGGCCCTCGTCGGCGATGGCCCGCCACACGCGCCGTACGACCCGCTCGGTCGCCTCGTCCGGCAGGAGCTCGATGCTGTGCACCAGCGCAGCGTACGACCGGGCTGCCGCAATTCGGTTGCGCGCCGGCGCTCGGCTTGTCCGACGACAGGCCCTAGACCTGCTGCGGGTGGCCGCCGTCGCCCTCGATCACCAGCCGGTCGGTGCCGGGCTCCTCCGCCCCTTCGACCACCGTGACGTCGATCGTGCCGTCGCCGGTGGTGTCGAACTGGTAGACGTCCGCGACGCCGTCACCGGTCGTGTCCGTCATCCACACGTCGGGCTTGCCGTCGCCGTTGGTGTCCGCGCTGAGGAGGACATGGTGCTCGTCCCCCTGGGTCACCGTCGATTCTTCGGTGGATCCGTTGGTTTCCATGGCGGCCGGTTGCCCCCGGGAGACGTTTCAAAACTCCGCAGGTGTACGCCGAACGGCAAGCACCGGAACAGGATGGACAGATGCTCGACTACGACGACGAGGCCCTGCACTACGACGCGTCCCGAGGCGGTGAACCGAGAGCCCGCGCGGCTGCGGACGCGGTGGAGCGGCTCCTGCCGCAGGGGCCGGGCGTGGTCCTGGACATCGCGTGCGGCACGGGCATCGTGACCGAGCGGCTGCGGGGTCCGGGGCGGACGGTGGTGGGCGTCGACCGGTCGCCCGGGATGCTGGGCCTGGCCGGGCGGCGGATGCCAGGAGGTGTCGTACGGGGCGACGCCACGAGGCTGCCCTTCGCGGCGGCCTCGGTGGACGCCGTCGTCATCGTATGGCTGCTCCATCTGCTGCCGGACCCCGAACCGGTGCTGGCCGAGGCGGCCAGGGTGCTGCGGCCCGGCGGGGTGCTGATCACCACCGTCGACAAGAACGGCGGGTACTTCGCCGAGGACAGCGACATCGCCCGGGTGACGGCGGACCTGCGACAGCAGTACGCACCCCAGGCGCCCGACGACTCCGCCCGGGTGCTCCGTTGGGCGGCGGAGCGGGGACTGCGGGTGGCCGGCCGGACGGTGTTCCCCGGCACCGGGCAGGGCCGCAGCCCCCGCAGGTGGTGCGAGGCGATCGGCGCGGAACTCATCTCCTGGTGCACCCATGCGTCGCCGGACCAGCTGGCCGACGTACGGCGACGGCTCGCCGCCCTGCCGGACCAGGACGTGGCCCGCCCGGACCCGCAGTACCGACTGGTGGCCCTCAAGTCGCGACCGTCGGAAAGCCAGGCGGCGAGGTATCAACCAGCCCCGGCAGCACGTCAGAAGACGGACAGCCCGGTGAGCGTGGTGAAGCGGTCGAGGGCCGACACACCCGCCACCGAGTTGCCGCGCTTGTCGAGCCCCGGGCTCCAGACGCACAGGGTGCAGACCCCGGGCACGATGGCGATGATCCCGCCGCCGACGCCGCTCTTGCCCGGCAGCCCCACCCGGTAGGCGAACTCCCCGGCCGCGTCGTACGTCCCGCAGGTGAGCATGACCGCGTTGACCTGCTTCGCCTGGCTGCGGGTCAGCAGCGCCGAACCATCGGCCCGGACACCGCCCCGGGCCAGGAATCCGGCGGCGAGGGCCAGGTCCGCGCACGAGGCCTCGATGGAGCACTGCCGGAAGTAGGCGGCGAGCAGGGCCGGGACCGGCAGGGTGATGTTGCCGTAGGAGGCCATGAAGTGGGCCAGCGCCGCGTTACGGTCCCCGAAGGCGGCCTCGGAGGCGGCGACCTGCGGGACGAAGTCGATGGTGGGATTGCCGCTCTCGGCGCGCAGCAGGTCCCGCACCTGGCCGGCGGCATCCCCGGTCAGAGCCTGCAACCGGTCGGTCACGACCAGCGCACCGGCGTTGATGAACGGATTACGGGGGATCCCGTTCTCGTACTCCAGCTGCACGAGCGAGTTGAAGGGGTTGCCCGACGGCTCGCGCCCCACGCCCTGCCAGAGCTGCCCGCCGTCCAGGGAGAGCGCCAGGGCCAGGGCGAACACCTTCGAGATGGACTGCGTCGAGAACGGCTGCTGCCAGTCGCCGACACCGTAGACGGTCCCGTCCGGCTCCGCGACGGCCATGCCGAACCGCCGGGGGTCGGCACCGGCGAGCATCGGTATGTAGTCGGCCGGGGTGCCGTGGTCGGTCAGCGCGGCCATCTCCTCGGCGATACGGCTGATCACCGAGGAGAACCGGTGGGAGCCGGAGCGCGGGGCGGGGCTGCATGCCCGAGGGGCGGCGGAGATGTGGGACACGGCGTTTCCTGACAGGGAGGGGTGCGGGCAAAGCGGGGGCGGGGGCCGCCCACAGTCTGACCCGCCCGCCGGATACGGCCAAGAAACCCCTCGCGCCGGGCCCCCGCATCGGCTCCCGGCCGGTTCACGCCCCCCGCGCCCAGAGGAACCGGAGCTCGGGGTGGCGGGGGCCGGGGGCGTCGAGCAGCGGACGGTGGAGCCCCAGCAGGAACCGGTCGAAGAACGCGGTGGCGCAGGCGCGGGTGACCGTCGCCGCGCGGTGCGGTGCGATCGTGCCGAGGTACTCGTCGTACAGCGGCTCGGGCCACCGCTCCCGCAGCCCGGCGGCGGCCGCGAGGGCGGGTACGTCGGTGGCCGAGAGGTGGCCGCCGCCGGTCAGGTGCAGGTGGCGGCCCCAACCGCGGTGACGGGCCCGCCACCGGGCCCAGGTCTCGTGGTCGGGCGAGGAGGTGAGCAGCAGGAAGGGCCGGTCGAGCCCGGTCTCGGGCACGGTGGTGCCGAACAGGCCGCCGTCCAGGTCCAGCCCGGCGACGAAGCGCCGGTCGGTCCGCAGGGCCTCGGCAGCGGCGGCCCCGCCCAGGGAGTGGCCGAGCAGCCCGACGCGCTGGACGGGAACCCCGGCGAGGGGCCGGCCACGACGGCACAATGCATCGGCGACACAGCGCAGGTCCGCGGCGCGCACGGCGACCTCCAGCCGGTCCTGCGCGTCCCAGTCGTCCGGTTCGGCCGGGAGGGCGCCGAGCACCAGACGGCCGTCGGGGAAGCGGACGGCGGCGGCGTCGTAGGTGTGGTCGACGGCGGCGACGAGGTGCCCGTGCGAGGCGAGCTCCTCGGCCAGACCGCTGGTGAGGATGCGGGAGGCCCCACGCCCGTGGCTCACCACCACGGCCGAACGGATCCCGGCGATGGGCCGGCCCCCCGCCCGGGCATGCGTACCGACCCCCTTGAGCACCCCCGGCCGCATGCCCCAGCCGGCCTCCAGCGCCGCGCCGGTGCCCGGGTCGGTGTAGGGGACGGCGGGGGTACGGGGGTGGGGCGCGGGAGCCGGGGAGCTGGTCGGGTACCAGAGCTGGACCATGAGCCTGCGGGGCCCGGGCCGCGAGGCGAACGGGTCCGTGCGCCCGAAGTCGGTGAGCGGCAGGGACCGGGTGGCGACGGAGTGCCTGCCGGTGGGACGCGGCAGGACGGCGCGCGTGGCCGAGCGAGGGAGAGCGGCGGCGGCGGAGGCGGTGGCGGCGGAGGCGGTGGCGGTGGCGGTCGGCAGTGCGCCGGAGCCGAGGGCTGCGAGGGCGGCGGTGAGCGCGGCACGTCGGGTGAACACCGGTATCTCCTCGGAAGGGGGAGGCAGGGGGCGATCGGGGCGGAATTCAGCCACACCTTATTTGGTCTGGACCAATCGCGGGAGGTGTTCCGCAGGAGTCCTCGGGGCGGCCCCGGGCGAGCAAGCAGATCCGCAAGATCGATCAACAGGGATCCGCATGGCTTCGGCCGCCACGGGCGCCCGCCTGTCAGACCTGCCTGGGATGCTCCGAGCATGGCGATGACGCTGCAACTGACGATCGACTGCTCCGATCCGCAGAAGATGGTGACCTTCTGGGCCGAGGCCCTGGACTACGTGCCCGAGCCCCCGCCGGACGGGCACGCCACGTGGCGTGCCTACTGGGCGTCGATGGGGGTGCCCGAGGAAGAGTTGCCGCCCGGTGCCGGGGACATACCGGAGTCGATCATCGATCCTTCGGGACGAGGGCCGAGGGTGTGGTTCCAGCAGGTTCCGGAGCCGAAGCTCGCCAAGAACCGGTGGCACTTCGACCTGAAGGCCGGCGGGGGCCGTGACGTCCCGCTGGACACCCGCACCCAGCGGGTGAAGGCCACGGTGGAACGGCTGGTCAAGGCCGGCGCCACCGTGCTGCGCATCAAGGACGAGCCGGACATGGGGCTCTACGCCGCCGCCATGCAGGACCCGGAGGGCAACGAATTCGACGTCGTCTGAAGGCCGTTGGGGTCACGTCGAGTACGCACACCGGGCGTTACGGAGTCTGCGCCGAGATCATCCACCCTCTCACCAAGGGGCATATACGCCCCGCCACGGTCGAAACGGTGGGGCTTCACCGGACCGCAGTGGTCGGACGGCGTCGACCGTCCCGGCCTGCACACCCGCGACGACGGAGCCGGTCCGACCCTGGGGACATGGGCCTGGGGAGGGCTCGCCACGCGCATGCCCACCGATCACGTCGGCGCACCGGTGAACTCCACGATCCCCGACAGAATCAAGGTCGGACGGCGGCATCCTGCCGTTCCAGCCATCCGGAGATCGCCCGGTTCGTCTCTTCGGGCATTTCCTCCTGGATCCAATGACCGCAGTCCAGGCCGACCACTTCCACATGGGGCACGAACGCTGTCAGGTCTTCGGACCTCGGTATCGCCCGGTCCTGGTCGCCGTAGATCATGAGGGCGGGCTGTCGGACGATCGGGTCCACGTCCGCCAGCAAGCGCCAGTTGCGGTCGAGGTTCCGGTACCAGTTGATGCCGCCCGTAAATCCCGATGCCTCGAACGCGGAGACGTAGACGGCCAGTTCGCTGTCGCCCATGACGGGCTCACCGCATGGTGTCTCCGCTCTGGCGAGATTGATCATGGCCATGCCCGGCTCAGGGGGCGCGGGGGGCACGTTCTTCCGGTAGAGGTTGCGGAGGAACTGGGACGCGTTCTCATCGAACACGGCGTCCGCGACGCCCGGCTGTCGATTGAAGTGGACGAAGTAGAAGTCGCCGCCGAGGAATTCCTCCATGACCTCGATCCACGGCTTCTCTCCGCGCACCTGGTAAGGCAGGCTCAGGTTGATCACCTTGTTCACCCGGTCGGGGTGCAACAGGGCCAGCGCCCAAACGACGAACGCACCCCAGTCATGGCCGATGAAGGTGGCGTCCTCGTATCCGTAGTGGTCGAGAAGCGCGACGAGGTCACCCGACAGGTGCTCGATGTCGTAGTCCGTCACTTCGGCCGGGCGGGATGAGTTGCCGTAACCCCGCTGGTTCGGTGCGATGACGTGGTAGCCCGCTGCGGCGAGGGTGGGCATCAGGTGACGCCAGGAGAAGGCGTGCTCCGGCCAGCCGTGGCAGAGCACGATGGGCTTCCCCTCGTTTTCCCGGCCTGCTTCGAAGACTTCGAGTTCCACCCCGTTGACCGGAACAATGGTGGGCTCGGGAAAATCGGCTGGATTGAGCATGACGTTTCCTTACTGCCTTTTCGGGGTGATGAGATCACCGCTCAGGTCTCGCCATCGCCGCCATCATCCGCTCCAGGCGGGCCAGGCGGGTCTTCTTGCTGCGGGCGGTGACCAGGCGGAGGCACAGGGCGAACTGGTCGGATTTGCTGAGCGTCTCGTAGAACGCCCGCGCGGCCGGGTCCGCGTCGAGCGCCTCGACCAGATCCGGAGGTGTGGTGGCATTCCTCTGCGAGGCATACGCCGCCTCCCAGCGGCCGTCCGCCCGCGCCGCCTCGATCTCGGCGAGGCCGCGGGGGCGCATCCGGCCCGCCGCGATGAGGGCCTCGGCCTTGGCGACGTTCACCTGCGACCAGGCGGAGCGGGGGCTGCGGGGTGTCGTGCGCTGGAGGAAGTACGTGTCGTCAAAGCCGCGGCGCAGACCGTCGATCCAGCCGAAGCAGAGCACCGTGTCGACCATCTCTTCCCAGGTGAGCGAGGGGATGCCGGTGTGCTTCTTGGCGATCTTCACCCAGAGCGCGGCCCGTTCCCCGTGATGCGTGTCGAGCCAGGCCTCAAGCTCGGCCGGGCTCGCGGGGACAAGGATTTCGACGCCGTCCTCGTGTTCCTGCATGAACCGCAGAGTAGAGGCCCTATAGGACAGCTGCTGACCTACACGTACCCGATCTCCCCCGCTATGGCCGCCTGGAGGAACCCGGCTTGAACCGGGCGGGCGCGGTCAGCAGGACACCCCACCATGCGCGGCACGGTGGGGCGGGTCCCGGATCCGCTCGTCAGACGGCGTCGAACCCCCCGGCCCGCACGCCCGCCACGAACGCGGAGAACGAGGCGGCCGAAACGTCGACCACCGGGCCGCCGACGCACTTGGAGTCACGGACCGGGACGGTGCCCCGCGAGGCGACGAGGTTGGCGGCCACCTCGACGCAGTCACCGCCGTTGTCGCTGTACGAGGACGTGAACCACTGCGGGTGCTCGGTCATCGCGAAGGGCCCTTTCGTAGCGGGAAGTTCCACCATGCACGAGCCCGAAGAGCGACGCCAGAGGACCCCTCGCGCACCTCCACCTCCGGACAGCAGAACGCCCCACCATGCACGGCACAGTGGGGCGGTGCTCGGAACTCAGCCCGTCAGGCGGCGTCGAACTTCCCGGCCTGCACGCCCGTCACGAACGCGGAGAAGGCAGCGGTACGCACGTCGACCACCGGGCCGTCCACGTTCTTGGAGTCGCGGACCGGGACGATGCCCTGCGAGGCGACGAGGTTGACGGCCACCTCGACGCAGTCACCGCCGTTCGAGCTGTACGAGGACGTGAACCAACGGGGGGATTCGGTCTTCACAGGGTGCCCTTTCGCAGCTTGCTGATCTTGGCCGCAGACGCCGCCTTCGACAGCGCCTCGCCCTGCATCTGATGGTAGGCCGTGAACATGGGGGCCACCACCGATGTTTCGCGCTCGACATAGCCCTGCGCCTGCGATTCGGCATACGCGACGATGGACCGGTCGACCATGGTCAGCAGGTTGACGGGCAGATCGAACGCCCTGCGCTCCCCCATGCTGAACGGCGCCACCTGGATGATCCAGTTGGGCCGCGCGGACATCTCCTCCAAGTGTCGGAGCTGGGCGTTCATGACCTCCGGACCGCCAACAGCCTGATGGAGACAGCTCTCGTCCATGACCACGAACATCATGGGCGGCTGCGAACGTACCAGGGCCGCCTGTCGCTGTTCCAGGAACGCGACGCGTTCGTCGGCCTGCTCGTAGGTGATGGACCCGCGTTCCACGGCACCGTAGGCCACAGCCCGCGCGTAGTCCGGCGTCTGTAACAGCCCAGGAATGAGACCGAGGTTGTAGATCCGGAGCTCCACCGCGCGGCCCTCGTACCCCACGTACTCCGGGAAGCCCTCCTTCAGCGAGCCGTTGCGCAGCTCCATGTACTCGCGCTCGAACGAGTCGGCTGTGCCGGTCGTACCAAATGCCTGGTCGGACTTCCGCGAAAAGGGAAGAGACGGCGGTTTGCGAACAGTTTCCACGGCCGAGATGTGCTGACTGGAGTACCCGATCCTCGGGGCCAGCGCGTCCTGCGTCCACCCCCGCTCCTCCCGGAACCTGCGGAGACGCGCTCCGAAGGCCGCTTGCGGGCTGCTGGCGGGGTTCAGTTGCTTGATATTGGCCATGCCCGTACTTCCTACTCTTCCTTCAGATTCCCTCAGTTGAAGGACTTCTCACGGTAGGTCAATCTGAATCGCCCCGGTAGCCGAATGGCTACAGAACGGAGCGAAGGAGTACGCCGTGGACTCTCGTGCGAGCCACCAGGAAGCACCTCCTGACCCACCCGCCCCGAACACCCCCCTGGTCGACACCAGTCGCGACAACCGCGTGGGCGAGTTCCGAGGGGTCGCCGGCGTCTACTGGTCCCTCCGCCCCATGGGCGGCGGCATCGAGTGGCAGGTCGAGCCCCGGCACGTACGCCCCGCGCTCCCCATAGAGCAGCTCCGCGCCCGTACCGCGCGGGCCAACGCCCGCAGTCGGGGTGAGGTGCTGTGACGCCACGCCCCCTCGCCCGGCGCCCGGCCGCCCCCACCGCACCCTTCGCCGAACTCGTACGCATCGAATCCGACCCGGCCTACCGGGCCCTGATTCGCCACGGCGACCACGGGCGCGCCGCGTGATGCGCGCGCGTTACGCCGCCGAGGTCACCGTGACCGCCGGGCAGCGGTTCGCCTCGCTCGGCGGGGTCACCGTACGCAACCGGCGCCTGGTCCTCCTGTGGCTCCGCCGCCAGGCCCTCCGCCTCGCCAACGGGCACGGGAGTGCCGTACGAGACGCGTTGCCCGCCGACGTACGGGCTGTCCGCTTCCACGGCTCCGACGCGCCGGAAAGGCTGCGGCTCTGGGCCACCGACGGGCCGCGTCAGGACGACGCGATACAGGCCCTCGAAGCGGGCTTTCCCTTGCTGATCACCGTAGTTGACCCGGCCGTCGGGCTCAGCCTGACCCTCGCCGGGTGGCGCGGTTGCCTGGCCGACCATCCGTAGGCCCTCCACAGAAGAGACCGACGTGCTGCAATGCACCGCCGTGACCGAGGCACCCGTCAGCGACGTGCTGACCGCCCTCGTCACCATGGGCGGCGGGCCCGACGACCCGTCCAGTGTCCTCGCCTCGAACCACCACCTCCTGTGCGAGCTCGGTGAGCACGACGCCCATACCGAGCACGCCGCGCTCGTCTCACCGGCCGAGGTCCCCCACAGACCCGCTCTGTGGTTCTTCTGGACCGGTGGCGGCACCGAACGCGTCCACCGGGTCGCGACCGTGCGCTGGTGCCCGGCGGTCCTCCGCACCTTCGCCACCGAATCCTTGTTGCAGTGCTCCTTCTTCGACCGCCACCCCGCACCCCACTCCTGGGGCGTGGTCGACCCGCTCGGTGACCTGATCGCCGGACCGGTCGGCTCGGGTGACGTCACCGAAGACCCGAGAGAGCGGCCTCAACCATGAAGCAGTGCACGGCCGTTGCGTTCCTGCCGCCCCCGGACCACGTGATCGCCCTGGCGGCCCCCGGACACCGCCCGGAGCCCGGCCACGTCCTCTGCGAACTCGGCGAGGACCACGAGGGCGGGGGCGATCACGCGGCGATGCTGTGGGACCAGGGAGGCCGGTACGGGGGCGCCGTCTGGGCGCGGTGGAACACGGAGCGCACCGAACTGGTCCCGCTCCCCTGGTGTTCCGCCCTCGACTCCCGCAACGAGGCGTGCGGGCTCTTCGCCGGGCACCCGCCCCCGCACAGCTGGGAGGTCACCGACCCCACCGACGAAGCGATCACACGGGTCCTCGCGGAGCGGCACCCCCACCTGTTCCCCGAACGGAGGGAAGGAGGCGGGGGTTAAGGGCCTCTTGTTTGGATCAGGCCGGATCACCAGCTGGTGAGCGTGCGCAGGATGGTCAGCATGCCGTCGGCGCCGTCGGTAGAGGCCGGGCGTACCCGGGTGGGATCGACGCGTACCAGCGGCATACCCATCACCGAGGACATACGGCTGCTGGAGAAGATCTGGGTGCCGGTGTGCAGGGCCCGCACCAGCGCGAGGACGTCGTCCCCGCCGAGCAGGTCCTCGGTTCGGGCATCGGCCCGCAACGGGATCTCCCACACGGTCGTGTTCTCGTGGTCCTCGCCCGGGCCCCGCCCTACGGCGATGCGCACCGCTTCGGAAGGCGGCGGGGGCGGCAGAACGCCCAGGATGATCCGGCCGTCGGGGAGCGGTACGCGCGGATACGGGAGCAGCAGGCGCACCAGGTCCGCCTGCTGCTCCGCGATGTCGTCATACGTGGGGCTCACGCGGGACAGGATGTCACCGGCCGGACTCGTTAG
Source organism: Streptomyces cyaneofuscatus (assembly GCF_000718135.1). GTDB lineage: Bacteria > Actinomycetota > Actinomycetes > Streptomycetales > Streptomycetaceae > Streptomyces > Streptomyces cyaneofuscatus. The sequence goes on from NZ_JOEM01000004.1 coordinate 40,785, forward strand.
GGTCGGATCCATGACGACACCCCTTGCCGGCAGTGCCTTCGACTCGCTCCGTCTCGACGCGATGCGCGACCAGGAGGCGCTGCGCCAGGCGTACGAACTCCCCAGCGCCGCCGCCGTACGCAAGCAGATGACCGAACTCACCGAGCAGACGCAGCGGTTGATCGGCTGCTCGTCGCTGGTCCTGGTCTCCAGTGCCGACGCCGAGGGCAACTGTGACGTCTCGCCGCGCGGCGGCCCCGCCGGGTTCGTCTCCGTCCTGGACGCGCGGACTGTGGCGATACCGGACGCGACCGGCAACAAGAGGCTGGACACCCTCCAGAACGTCATCGCCACCGGGCGGGCCGGTCTGCTCTTCCTCATCCCGGGGCGCACCACCACGCTCCGGATGAACGGCCGGGCCTGCGTCTCCACCCGCCCCGAGCTGCTGTCCCAGCTGACCGCCGTGGGCAAGCCGCCGGCCAGTGCACTGGTGGTCGGGATCGAGGAGGTCTACCCGCACTGCCCCAAGTCCCTTCTGCGCAGCGGGGCCTGGAAGCCGGAGCAGTGGCTGCCGGCGGACGCCCAGCCGACCTCGGCCGAGGTCACGCTGGCCCAGCTGCGGATGCCGGAGCTGACCATCGCCGACATCGAGCAGGTGGAGGCGGACTCGCTGAAGTACCGGTACGAGTGACGGCCGCGGTCGAGCCCGGGTCACCGTGCCGGAGCCGCCGGCCGGAAGCCCACACCGATCGCCGCCAGATCCTCTTCGTACGCGCCGTGGCGCGGGGCGCACCGGGCCAGGTCCTGGCGGAAGGCGCCGCCCCGGGTGATGTGCCGGTAAGCCCAGCCCTCGGTGGCCGGTACGTGGATCTCCGTACGCGAGGACTCCTTCCGGTACCACGCCTCCGGTACGCGTGTGTCCGCGTAGCGACGGGCCACGCCCGGGACAGGGAGACAGAACGGCGGTGGTCCGCACCGGTCGACGCGTATCGGCCGCGCACGTGGCCGACTCGCCACGCTTGTCAACGTACGCCGCGCGGACCACCCGGGAGTGATCTTGCCAACGACAACTCCCCTGTGACTTGCTGGAGTCGAGCCACAACCGTCCGTAGCAGGCGGCCGGTGAGCGGTGAGGCGAAGGGATGACGATGAGCACTGCCAGCGCGGGAGCCGCGGGAGCCACCGACGGCGAGGACGCCGACCCTCCGATCAGTACGGTCGCGGGGACCGGGGCCGCCGGGTTCAAGGGGGAGAACGAGCCCGCCGTGACGGCTCACCTGAAACATCCTTACGGCATCGCGATCGACAGCGTCGGCACCCTCTACTTCTCCGACTACAGCAACCACCGGGTCCGGAAGATCACGACCGACGGGAAGGTCAGGACCGTCGCGGGCACCGGGGCCGCGGGCTACGGCGGCGACAACGGCCCGGCCACCTCGGCCCGGCTGAACTGCCCGCGCGAGCTGGCGGTGGACCGGGCCGGCGCTCTCTACATCGCCGACGCCGAGAACCACCGGGTCCGCAAGGTCACCCCGGACGGGCAGATCAGCACGGTCGCGGGGAACGGGGCCGCGGGCCACAGCGGCGACGGCGGGCCGGCCACCTCGGCCCGGCTGAACAGGCCCTTCGGCGTGGTGGTGGGCGGCTCCGGTGTCCTCTACATCGCGGAGTACGGCAACGACCGGATCCGGAAGGTCACCCCCGACGGGACGATCAGCACCATTGCGGGGACCGGGCAGGCGGCGTACGGCGGGGACGGCGGCCCTGCGACCTCGGCCCATCTGCGGGCCCCGTACTCGCTGGTGCTGGACGAAGCCGGCGCTCTCTACATCGCCGACGCCAGCAACCACCGGGTCCGGAAGATCACCCCGGACGGGCAGATCACCACGGTGGCGGGCAACGGCTCGGCGGGCTTCGGCGGTGACGGCGGCCCGGCCACCTCCGCCAAGCTGAACCGGCCCTACGGACTCGCCCGGGACAGCACGGGCAACCTGTACATCTCCGACTTCGAGAATCACCGGGTCCGCAAGGTCACGCCGGACGGGCAGATCAGCACCGTCGCCGGCACGAAGGGCGCGGGCTACGGCGGTGACGGTGGCCCGGCCTCCGCCGCGCAGCTCAACCAGCCGTACGGGCTCGCCGTCGACTGCGTGGACGCCCTTTACATCGTGGATCACGTCAACCACCGCATCCGGAAGATCGCCTCCCCGAGGATGGTCGGCATGCCCGACTCCGGAACCGTCGCCTCCTGGGCCAACGTCCGGAGCAAGCTGCGGATGGGCGTCCTGCGCGAGTCCACCGCCGACGGGGCCGAGATCCGTCAAGCGCTCGCCGCTCCCCGCGACCACCAACGGTGGCGGCTGGTCCCGGCGGGTCAGGAGGACGGCGACATCCTGTACACGTTCGAGAACGTGCGCAGTGGCAAGGTCCTGGAGGTCGGCGGGGCCCACCAATGCGACGGGGCCGTGGTGGCGCAGCGCGCGTACGAAGGCGTGGACGCGCATCACCAGCAGTGGCGGCTGATCCCGGTGGGCGCCGCCGGCGACGCGCAGCAGGTCTTCGAGATCGCCAACCGCAACAGCGGGCTGCTCCTGCGGGTCGGCACCAACGCCCGCGCGGCGGTCAGGCAGCACAGCGCCGAGGGCGACCACCGCGAGCGGCAGTGGCAGTTGCTTCCCGCGTGAGACCGGGAGCGGAGGGGCGGAGGGGCCTTGCGCCTCCGCCCCTCCGCTCCCTCGTCCTCCGAGTCCTTACGAGCCCTCCGCCTCCGGCTTCTCGGCCTTCGGGGTCTCCGGGGTCTTCGGCGGCTTCGCGAAGTCGCTCTTTTTCGGCCTGTCTTCCAGGTCCTCGTCCTTCTGGAGGCCGCTGTGCTGCTCCACCGTCCCGCTCGCCTCCTGCATGCCGGCCGCGGCCGCCGAGGAGACCGAGCCGGGGTCCTGGGCGTACTGGGCCTGGGCGCCGGCCGATTCCTGGGTGGCCTGGACGAAGGAGCCGAGGAAGCCCAGGATGATCCGGGCCTCGGGCGACTGCTCCTGCACAACCTTGGCGCGTGAGGTGGAGCCGTGGATCCCGTTGGTGAACAGGCTGGCGGTCGTGTCGTCGTACGTGTCGTCGTCGGCGTCCTCGAAGTCGACGCCCGCACCCGGCTGCGGTCTGGTGCCGTTCGTGGTCACGGAGAAGAGGCCCGCGCTCCTGCCCGCCGAGCCGAAGATGTTGTCGAACACCATGGTCGTCACCCCTGGTTGTCGTGTGGCGGTGTCACCGCCCGGTCACGGGTTCTTGTACAGCGTCTGCTGACTGTCGCTCAGGTCCTCGCCGTCGAACATCGCGTGATGGACGTCCAGCGCGGAGACGACCTCGGCCGTGCCCATCATCCGGAAGCCGCCGGCCGCCAGGTCGATGTCACCGATGTCGCGGGCGACGACCGGTGCCAGGCCCGGGTAGGCGGAGGACTGCGGTGGCGAGAGGACCGTCACAGGCACCGCGTACTGCACCGCGATCAGCCCGGAGAAGGTCACCGGGATCTCGTACGTGTACAGCCTGCGGACGCGTCGCTGGGTGACCAGGGTCTTCACCCGGGAGCCGGGCTCGACCTTGCCGGAGATCTGCGATTTCGACGCCCAGCTGGTGGTCAAGGAGCCGCCGACGGTGGCCGCGATGCCCAGCGCCAACTGGGCGTTGAGCGAGGCGTTCCCGGTGGCGCTGCCGGTCGTCGTGAACCCCACCGAGTTCGTCACGGTGTTGGTGGAGGTGTTCGACGAGGCGTTCCGGTTGGACGTCTCGGTGGCGTGGGCCTTGTCGACGCCGACGCTGTCCTTGCTGTTCTTGTTGGTCACGGTGTCGGTGTTGCGGTTCGCCACCTCGTTCTGGCACTGCGCCTGGAGCTGCGACTGGAGGTCCAGCCGGAGCTGGTTCTGGAGTTGCAGTTGGAGCGAGGCCCCGACGCTGCCGCCGAAGGTGAGTTTGGCGTCCCCGTGGAGCGACCAGGTGACCCCGTTCGACACGGTGAAGTCGACGGAGTCGGTGAACGTCATCTCCGACGTCTGGCTGCGGTTGACGTAGGCGCGCGAGGAGAACGTGTCCGGCGGGGGCTGGACGATGTTGCTCCGCTCCTCGATGAGCGGCTCCCCGAGGGTCATGTAGGCCAGCCAGCCCAGTTGGTGCGCGGACCCGGGGAAGGAGCCGAAGCTCGACTTGTTGAGGGAGAACCCGACGGGCTTGTGCTGGGCGCCGTAGTTGTCGACGTAGACCAGATTGGGGTGGCCCAGGATGGACTGCCAGGTCTGTTCGATGTTCAGTTCGCGCAGGTTCTTCTTCGTCAGCGGCTGGCGCTTGGCTGGTACCAGGTTGTACGCGGTGGAAGGCATTCCCCGTCCTCGACTGTCTGGCCGGATCGCGCTAGGCGAAAGCGGAAACAAGCGGCTGCGCATGTCCCGGAATTCGAAGCTAGCACGCGCCCCAATTTCTCCGTAATGCATCCCCGCGCATCGCACCCGATCGAGGGAGTTCCGTTCCGGCCGCTGTCCTGAAAAGAGGGTTCACGAAAACTCTGAGCCCTCCTCGATCGCCCGAGCGACCAGTTTGCGTCATTCTTACCCCCACCCACTCCGACCTCGAACGTTGTCGGCTTTAGGCGCATTTTTCTCGGTCATTCATTCGCTTTTCGTGCCGTTCTCACCGGAGTCCATTGCGGCCTCGACCAGGGGGCGTGATAAACCACTGCACTGAGTGCCCGACACGTTGTTCTCCATCTCCAGAACAGGTGAGGTTTCCGCGATGTACACCCAAGAACGCACGGCGATGTCGAATTTGGTGGTCGGCGGTCCGGTGGCGGTGAACAGCTATGACAACGCGATCGTGGCGGCGCTGCTCGAAACCCGGCCGGTCATGCTGGTCCACGCCTTCAACGGCGGTTATCTGCGGCCTGCCGAGCTGAAGGAGCAGAGCCACGACAAGGGCGTCCAGCTGTCCACCGCGCTCGATCCGGCCATCAAGGAGGCGAAGGGCCACCTCTGGTACATCACCCCCGGCGGCTTCTTCGGGCAGCGGCCGCTGTACTTCATCGAGAGCGCCGCCGGCCAGGTCTCGACCCCGCCCCCCGCCCCGGGCACGGCCCAGCCCCCGATCGACGCCGGGCGCGGCGACGACGGCGTACCGAAGCCGCAACGCCGGCGGATCACCGTCCACCAGGAAGCCCCCCAGAGCGGCGCCGACACCCTCCAGGTCGGCCTGCCCGGCAAGGTCGGCGAGAAGTGGCGCGGCAGGAACGGCACCCCCGAGGACACCCAGCTCTGGGTCGTCACGGTCACCCCCTGGGGCGGGATCACCTTCGTGCCGATCACCCACCCCGACGCGATCCTCGGCTTCAAGGACCACGCGGTGACGGCCAACGGCGAGGCACGCCTCACCTACAACTGGGGAGGGGACTTCACCGGGACGGTCATCAACACGTTCTACCCGCGCCTGCCCAACGAGTGGAACGTCCCGTACCACCACGTCTTCACGTGATTCGTGGCCACCACCGCCACCGCAGCCCTCGCCGCCCGCTCCCGAGTCAACGTCCGCGTCCGCACCGCCTGGAAGAGGCACCACGATGCCCGTGCCCACGGAAGAACTGAAGCTGGAGATCGTCAACGCCGCCACCGGGAGGAGACTCGGCGCCAAGGCGGCGCCGAGCGCGGACGGGACCCTCGTCGTCCGCGACTTCCCCGCCGGAGCCGGGGCCGACGGCCCGCGCCCGGACCTGTGGCAGCTCACTCCCGTGACGCCGGCGCAGGACGACCCGGCGTACGTGATCCGTAACGCGGCCGGCGGGAAGGTGCTGGACAACCCCGCCGCCGCGGACCGCGGGGTCCGCCAGTGGGACGCGGCCGCCGGGAAGAAGGGCCAGCAGTGGCACGTCGTCCCCGTCGAGGGCGAGGCGGGGCTCTACTTCATCGAGGGCGTGGCCGACGGCACCGTTCTCGACCTGGAGGAAGTGGCGGAGCCGGACGACCCGGAGGACGGATGGAAAGGCCCGGACGAGATCCGGATCACCCTGAACCCGTACGACGACGGCGCGGCGAGCCAGCGGTGGCGGTTCGTCCCGGCCGAGCCCGAGCGCACCAGCGACCCCGTCCTGCGCTGGGCGCCCCTGAGCCACTGGAACAGCCGGCAGTCCTGGCGGCTGGGCCGCTCGGCCGCGCTGCGGCCCGTACCCGGCGCGGCCCCCTCCTTCAGCGACCCGCTGCTGGTCCTCGAAGCGTACGGAAGTGCTCCGGAGGCGGGCGGCTGGAAGACCGACGTGCTCACCCCCTCGCCCGGCGGAGGGCCCGGCACCTGGGCCGGGTCCGGAGCGCGGCTGCTGGCCGACACGACGGGCTCGGCCCACGCCGACATCGTGGCCGTCAGGCCCACCAAGGGCGCCGTGACGTCGGTCGGGCGGGGCGACGGGACGTTCGACGACGAGCAGCCGCTGCACCAGGGGGCGACCGCCCCGAACGCGGCGGACCTGTGGTCCTTCGTGGACCTGGCGGGCACCGGCAGGCCCGATCTGGTGGTCCTGTGCACCGGCGGGGTCCGGATCTCCGCCCGGGGCGAGGACGGGGCGTTCGCGCCCGCGGGCGGCGACCTGGCCGTCAAGGCGTTCGGGCACGGCAAGCAGGCCGGTGAGTGGCTGGCCGACAAGCACCCCCGTTTCCTGGCCGACACCACGGGCGACGGCCGGGTCGACATCGTCGGCTGCCACGACGACGGCGTGTGGATCTCCCTCCAGGCCGAGGACGGAACCTTCGCGCCGCTCCCCGGCGAACCGGCTGTCCGGGCCTTCGGGCACGGCGAGGAGGCCGGCGGATGGCTCGTCGCCCGCCACCCGCGCTTCCTGGCCGACACCACCGGGGACGGCCGGCTCGACATCGTCGGCTGCCACGACGACGGCGTCTGGGTCTCCCTCCAGGCCGAGGACGGCACGTACGCCGAACCGCTGTACGTGCTCGACGAGTTCGGGTTCGAGCAGGGGTGGCGCTCGGCCGACGGGTACCCCCGGTTCGTGGTCGGCGCCGCCGAGGGCCGCGCGGCGTACATGGTCGGGTTCGGCCCGCAGGGCGTCGTCGTCTCCCACGGGCGCGGCGACGGCACCTTCGAGCCCGCGCGGCTCGTCCTGAACGACTTCGGGCGCGCCCAGGGATGGACGGGCGGGAAGCATCTCCGCCTCCTCGCGGACGTGACCGGGGACGGCACCCCGGACATCGTCGGCTTCGGCGACGAGGGGGTCTGGGTGGCGCACGCGGTGGGCGAAGGCCGTTTCGAACAGGCGCAGTTGGTGTGCCGGGGCTTCGGATACGGCGAGGAGGCGGGCGCCTGGCGGGTGGACCGCCACCCTCGCTTCCTGGCCGACATCACCGGCGACGGCCGCGTAGACATCGTCGGCTTCGGCGGGCCGGGAGTGTACGTGGCCCGCAACCTCTTCCGGCGCTTCAGGACCCGGTAGCCGCGTGGCGGTGTGCCGGGGCGCTCACCGGCGTACGCGAAGGGGCCCGTTCCGTACGTACGCCGTACGGAACGGGCCCCGGTGCGTGGGTACGTCAGCTCTGCGCGGGCGGCGTGTCCTGCTCGGACTGCCCGGGCTGCTCGCCCGGCTCGGCGGCGGTCGTGGCCGCCTGTGCCTCGGCGCGCTCGCGCATCTTGCGGACGAGCTCCTGCTTCTTGTCCTCGGCCACCTTGCGGTCGGCCCCTCGCGCGGAACCCGCGCCCTGCTGTTCGGCGCGGGACAGCTTCTTGCGCTGTCCGCCGACACCGAGGAGGTTGTTGCGGCTCTTGGCCACGGCGTTCTCCCATTCGTGGTGATGAGAAGTGAGTCAGGAAAGGTCGAAGGGGCCGGTCGCGCCGATCCCCGTGGCGGCGGGGATGGACTCAACCCGCCGCGCTCTCACTCGTAGATCTGGAAGAACGAAGACATGCCGGAACGGTACCCCGCTCCCGGAGCACCCCGCACCAGATTTTCAGGCCGTCGGGTCGACCGTCGCCTGGTGGGCCTCGGTCAGGTGCTCCTGGGCCTTCAGCCAGGGCAGGAACTGCGCCGAGCGGCGCCAGCCGCAGGTGGAGCACGTCAGCTCGCGTGACATGCCCGACTTCCGTACCTGCACGACGTGTTCACGGCCGTGCTGGTCCCATCTGCTGACCTTGCTGCTGGTGATCGACGGCATCGCGTACCTCCCGGGACGGCGGCGGGGGCTCCGGTGGACCGAGTGGACCGATACGGCGAAGCCCCCGGTTCCGTACCCGGAACCGGGGGCCTCACGCGCCTACGGGCGCACGTACGGGAGTTGTCAGCAGCCGACCAGGCGCGCGCCGAGGTACGCCTGGATCTGGTCCAGGGAGACGCGCTCCTGCTTCATCGTGTCGCGCTCGCGCACGGTCACCGCGTTGTCGTCCAGGGTGTCGAAGTCGACGGTCACGCAGAACGGGGTGCCGATCTCGTCCTGGCGGCGGTAGCGGCGGCCGATGGCGCCGGCGTCGTCGAACTCGATGTTCCAGTTCTTGCGCAGGTCCGTCGCCAGGCCCTTGGCCTTCGGCGAGAGCTGCGGGTTGCGGGAGAGCGGCAGGACCGCGACCTTGACCGGCGCCAGGCGCGGGTCGAGGCGCATCACGGTGCGCTTCTCCATGACGCCCTTGGCGTTGGGCGCCTCGTCCTCGATGTAGGCGTCGAGCAGGAACGCCAGCATCGCGCGGCCGACACCGGCCGCGGGCTCGATGACGTACGGCGTCCAGCGCTCGCCGGCCTCCTGGTCGTAGAACTGGAGGTCGGTGCCGGAGGCCTTGGAGTGGGCCTTGAGGTCGTAGTCGGTGCGGTTGGCGACGCCCTCCAGCTCGCCCCACTCGCTGCCGCCGAAGCGGAAGCGGTACTCGATGTCCGCGGTGCGCTTGGAGTAGTGGGAGAGCTTCTCCTTCGGGTGCTCGAACCAGCGCATGTTCTCCTCGCGCATGCCGAGGTCCGTGTACCAGTTCCAGCGCTGGTCCATCCAGTACTGCTGCCACTCCTCGTCCTCGCCCGGCTTGACGAAGAACTCCATCTCCATCTGCTCGAACTCACGGGTCCGGAAGATGAAGTTGCCCGGAGTGATCTCGTTCCGGAAGGACTTGCCGACCTGCGCGATGCCGAACGGCGGCTTCTTGCGCGAGGTCTGCTGCACCTGGCCGAAGTTGGTGAAGATGCCCTGGGCGGTCTCGGGGCGCAGGTAGGCGACCGAGCCGGAGTCCTGGGTGGGGCCGAGGTGGGTGGAGAGCAGGCCCGAGAACTCCTTGGGCTCCGTGAAGGTGCCCTTGTTGCCGCAGTTGGGGCAGTTGAGGTCGGCGAGGCCGTTGACCGGCGGCTTGCCGTGCTTCTCCTCGTACGCCTCCTCCAGGTGGTCGGCGCGGTAGCGCTTGTGACAGGAGGTGCACTCGGTCAGCGGGTCCGAGAAGGTGGCGACGTGACCCGAGGCGACCCAGACGTCCGGGGCCAGGATGACCGACGAGTCGAGACCGACCACGTCCTCGCGCGAAGTGACCATGTAGCGCCACCACTGGCGCTTCAGGTTCTCCTTCATCTCGACGCCCAGCGGCCCGTAGTCCCAGGCGGCGCGCTGACCACCGTAGATCTCACTGGAGGGGTAGACGAAGCCACGGCGCTTGCTCAGGCTGACGATGGTGTCGATCTTGTCGGCGGCCACGGTGCTCTCTTCATTACGACGGCGACGAACGGCGAATGCTTCAGATTACCGGCGGGCGCACCCCTCGGATCAAATCGGTGGGGCCTTCGACGATCTTCGGCCCCTCCCTATGTGACCTTCCGGGCATCTCATCCGCCTTGTTGACAATCGTTTCCACTTTTGTTGAAAATGACTGTCATGAACGTACGCCGCCTCATACCCACCACCGCCGTCGCCGGAGCAGTCGTCCTCGGTCTGACCGCTCTCTCGGCCTGCTCCACCTCCGATGCAGCGGACGGGGGCAACGGCGACCAGCTGAAGGTGACCGCGTCGTTCTACCCGATGCAGTTCCTGGCCGAGCGGATCGGCGGCGAGCACGTCGCCGTCACGAGCCTCACCAAGCCGGGCGTCGAGCCGCACGACCTGGAGCTCACCCCCCGCCAGATCGGCTCCATCAGCGAGTCCGACTACGTGCTCTACCTCAAGGGCGTCCAGCCCGCCGTGGACGACGCGATCCAGCAGTCCGGTGTGAAGAACACCGTCGACGCCGCGACCCTCACCACGCTGGAGAACCACGGAGCCGAGGTCAGCGGCCACGACCACGGCCACGAGGGCGAGGAAGAGCACGGTCACGAAGAAGACGCCCACGAAGAGGGCGACGGCCACAACCACGGCGAGGAAGGCGGCGCCGACCCGCACATCTGGCTGGACCCGGTGAAGTACGCCGAGGTCGCCAAGGGCGTCGGCAAGTCCCTGGAGAAGGCCGACCCCGACCACGCCGCCGACTACAAGAAGAACACCGAGGCCCTGGTCGGCGAGCTGAACAAGCTGAACACGGCGTACGAGACCGGGCTGAAGAACACCGCCACCAAGACCTTCATCACCACCCACTCCGCCTTCGGCTACCTCGCCGAGCGCTACGGGCTCACCCAGCAGGGCATCGCGGGCATCGACCCCGAGGCCGAGCCGACCCCGGCCCGCATCCAGGAGCTCCACACCGTCGCGGAGAAGGAGAAGGCCACGACCGTCTTCTTCGAGACACTCGCCAGCGACAAGACCGCGAAGACCCTCGCGAAGGACACCGGGCTCAAGACCGACGTCCTGGACCCGCTGGAGGGAATCACGAAGAAGTCCCAGGGCGCTGACTACATCGAGGTCATGGAGTCCAACCTCGCCGCGCTGCAGAAGGCGCTCGGCGCGAAGTGACCCCCACCACATCCCGATCGGAGGCGCTCATGCCGGAGCGTGAGACCAGCACCCGCGAGCCCGTGGCCGGCACCCGCGAGGCCGTCGTCAGCCTGCGCGGCGCCACGGCCACCCTCGGCGCGCGCCCCGTGCTGCGCGGGGTGGACCTCACCGTGCACCGCGGCGAGGTCGTCGCCCTGCTCGGCGCCAACGGTTCCGGCAAGTCCACCGCCGTACGGTCCGCCATCGGCCAGGTCCCGCTGACCGGCGGCGCCGTCGAGCTGTTCGGCACCGAGCTGCGGCGCTTCCGGCAGTGGGGCCGGATCGGTTACGTGCCCCAGCGCACCACGGCCGCCGGCGGGGTCCCCGCCACCATCCGCGAGGTCGTCGCCTCCGGCCGGCTGGCCCGTACGAAGCTGCGGTGGCCCGGGAAGGCGGACCGGGCGGCCGTGGACCGGGCCATCGAGCTGGTGGGCCTGTCCGACCGCGCCAAGGACTCCGTGAGCGCCCTGTCGGGCGGCCAGCACCAGCGGGTCCTGATCGCCCGCGCCCTGGCCGCCGAGCCGGAGCTGCTGATCATGGACGAGCCGATGGCCGGGGTGGACCTGGCGAGCCAGGAGATCCTGGCGGCGACCCTGCGTGAGCAGGTGGCCCTGTCCACCTCCGTGCTCCTCGTGCTGCACGAGCTGGGCCCGCTGGAGCCGCTGATCGACCGGGCCGTGGTCCTGCGCGACGGCTGTGTGACGCACGACGGGCCGCCGCCGGAGGCGCTCGGCCAGCACGCGCTGCCCGGCCACGACCACGTACACCCCCACGCGGCCGACGAGCCCGTACGGACGGGACTGCTGACCTGATGTTCCTCGAATTCCTCAACCCGCCCTTCATGCAGCGGGCGCTCATCGCGGCCGTCCTGGTCGGCATCACCGCGCCCGCCATCGGCATCTACCTGGTCCAGCGCCGCCAGGCCCTCATGGGCGACGGCATCGGGCACATCGCGATGACCGGTGTCGGCCTCGGCTTCCTGCTCTCCACCAGCCCCGTCTGGATGGCCACCGCCGTCGCCGTGGCCGGTGCGGTCGTCATGGAGCTGATCCGCTGGTACGGGCACACACGCGGCGACCTCGCCCTGGCGATGCTCTTCTACGGCGGCATGGCGGGCGGCGTCATGCTGATCAATCTCTCCGACACGGGCTCCAACGCCAACCTGACCTCGTACCTCTTCGGCTCGCTCTCCACCGTCTCCGAGTCCGACGTGATCGCGATCTGCGTGCTGGCGGCCTTCGTGGTGCTGGTCACGGTCGGGCTGCGGCGGCAGCTGTTCGCCGTCAGCCAGGACGAGGAGTTCGCCCGGGTGACCGGGCTGCCGGTGCGGGTGCTGAACCTGCTGGTCGCGGTGACGGCCGCCGTGACGGTGACCGTCGCGATGCGGGTCGTCGGGCTGCTGCTGGTCAGCGCGCTGATGGTGGTGCCGGTGGCGGCCGCGCAGCAGATCACCAAGTCCTTCAAGGTGACGTTCGTGCTCTCCGTGGTGATCGGCACGGGGGTGACCCTGGCCGGCACCGTGACCTCGTACTACCAGGACGTTCCGCCGGGGGCGACGATCGTGCTGCTGGCCATCGCTGTGTTCGTCGCGCTGACCGCGCTCGCGGCTCCGCTCGCGAAACGACGGGCCCGGGCGAGCGAGGCGAAGGGTGCGGAGTGCACCCTGGAGGTACCGGCGGCCCGCCGGGGGACGGACGACCTGCGCGTTTGAGTGCGGCGTCCGGTCGGGCTGGCACAATGGCCCGACACATGTACGGGCGACACGAGGAGGCACCTGTGGCCACGGCGCCGATCAGTGGCACGAACGCAGCGCCGGTACGCGGCCGGTCCACCCGGCAGCGGGCTGCGGTGGCGGCGGCCCTCGACGAGGTCGACGAGTTCCGCAGCGCCCAGGAGCTGCACGACGTCCTCAAGCACCGCGGCGACTCCGTGGGCCTGACCACGGTCTACCGGACCCTTCAGTCCCTCGCCGACGCGGGCGAGGTCGACGTCCTGCGCACCACCGAGGGCGAGGCCGTCTACCGGCGGTGCTCGACCGGTGACCATCACCACCACCTGGTCTGCCGGCTCTGCGGCAAGGCGGTCGAGGTCGAAGGGCCCGCCGTCGAACAGTGGGCCGAGATGATCGCCGCCCAGCACGGCTATGTGAACGTCGCGCACACCGTCGAGATCTTCGGCACGTGTGCGGAGTGCGCCGCGAGCAAGAAGTAGGCGCGCGAACGTGAGAAGGGCCCCTGTACGCGTACAGGGGCCCTTCTCACGTCCTACGTCACTTCTTGGCGGCCTCCGCGGCCTTCGCGGCCTCCGCCGCCTCCTGCGCCCCGCCGAAGCGGCGGTCGCGCTGCGCGTACTCCAGGCAGGCCCGCCACAGGTCCCGACGGTCGAAATCCGGCCAGAGAACGTCCTGGAAGACCATCTCCGCGTACGCGCTCTGCCAGATCAGGTAGTTCGAGGTGCGCTGCTCGCCGCTGGGGCGCACGAAGAGGTCCACGTCCGGCATGTCCGGGTAGTAGATGTACTTCTGGAACGTCTTCTCGTTGACCTTCGACGGGTCGAGCTTCCCGGCCGCCACGTCCTGGGCGATGCGCTGCGCGGCGTCCGCGATCTCGGCACGGCCGCCGTAGTTGACGCAGAAGTACAGCGTCATCCTGTCGTTGTCCTTCGTCTGCTCCTGGGCGACCTGGAGCTCCTGGACGACGGACTTCCACAGCTTGGGCATGCGGCCCACCCACCGGATCCGGATGCCGAGCTCGTCCATCTCGTCGCGGCGGCGGCGGATCACGTCGCGGTTGAAGTTCATCAGGAACTTCACCTCGTCCGGTGAGCGCTTCCAGTTCTCCGTGGAGAAGGCGTAGAGCGAGAGGTTCTTGACGCCCATCTCGATGCACCCCTTGAGGACGTCCATGACGACGCCCTCACCGACCTTGTGGCCCTCGGTGCGGGGCAGCCCCCGCTCCTTGGCCCAGCGGCCGTTGCCGTCCATCACGACGGCGACGTGCTGGGGCACCAGCTCGCCGGGGATCTTCGGAGGCGTCGCGCCCGAGGGGTGCGGCTCGGGGGTCTTGTACGTGCGCCGGTTACGGCCGCCGAGGATCCCGCGTACTGCCATGAGGTTCTCAGTCTCCCTGTGTCACTTCTTCACACAACGCGTCGCTCTCTAGGGCCCGCGTCACTCTCTTGGGGCCCGCGTCACTTCTCGACGTACCGCAGCGAGCGCAGGCCGCGCTCCAGATGCCAGTGCAGGTAGGCGGACACCAGCCCGCTCCCTTCCCTGACATGACGCGCCTCGCACGCGTCCGCCGTCGCCCAGTCGCCGCTGAGCAGCGCGCTCAGCAGTTCGAGTGCCTGTGCCGAGGGTACGACGCTCCCGGGGACCCGGCAGTCACCGCATATGACGCCCCCCGCCGCGACGGAGAAGAACCGGTTGGGGCCCGGCATCCCGCACTTGGCGCAGTCCTCGAAGCTCGGCGCGTACCCGTTCACCGCGAGCGAGCGCAGCAGGAACGCGTCCAGGATCAGATGGGGCGCGTGCTCGCCGCGGGCGAGGGTGCGCAGGCCGCCGACGAGGAGCAAATACTGCTGGACGGCCGGTTCGCCCTCGTGGTCGGTGAACCGCTCGGCGGTCTCCAGCATCGCGGTGCCGGCCGTGTAGCGGGCGTAGTCGGCGACGATCCCGCCGCCGTACGGGGCGATCGTCTCGCTCTGGGTGCAGAGCGGCAGCCCGCGGCCGATCAGCTCGCTGCCCCGGGCGAAGAACTGCACGTCGACGTGGGAGAAGGGTTCCAGCCGGGCGCCGAACTTGGACTTGGTGCGGCGCACCCCCCGGGCGACAGCGCGGACCCGGCCGTGGCCCCGGGTCAGGATCGTGATGATCCGGTCGGCCTCGCCCAGTTTCTGCGTACGCAGCACGACGCCGTCGTCCCGGAACAAGCTCATGGGGCCATTGTCGCGCACAGCCGGACGGGGCCGTACGCCTGTGCGCCTATGCGCCTGTGGGCCTCCAGAAAGCCCTGGGGAGCCCTAGGAGGGCGTGCGGGCGGCTGCGGCGAGCAGGCGGGCGGTGTCGTCGGCCGGGAGCTTCAGGGCGCCGCCCACCGTCGTCAGGACCTCGCGCTCGGCCGGACTGTAGGCCCCGTCGGCGAGCGCGATCCGGGCGCCCTGGAGGAGGACCGACTCGCGGCCGGCGGTGGCGAGGTGCGGGGCGAGCGGGGCCAGCACCTCGTGCAGTTCGATGGCGAGGGTCGCGCCGCACGCGTCGGCCGCCGGGTCGGACCGGCCGCCGTACCCGGTGTCGGCGGCGAGCACCTCCACCACGGTGTACAGCTGCTCCTGGGTGCAGTCGTCGAGCCCGGCGTCCCGGACGACCCCGACGGCGGTGTCCAGCACCGTACGGGAGGTGGTCCCGCCGGCCGCGAGGACGGCCAGGGTGACGGTGTGGACGGCCTCCCGGAGCATCGAGGAGAACTGGGTGGTGGTCGGGTGGTCCAGGGCGTCAGGGGCGAAGCGGGCGCGGCAGGCGGCGCACTCCACGACGGGCTCGGTCTCGCCCCGGCCGGCCAGCGGGATGCCGAGGACGGTGAGCCGGCGGCGGCCGGTCAGGCGGCGGTAGTTGCGGTCGCCGCCGCAGCCGGGGCAGAAGAAGGCGCCGTCACCGACGGCGTCCCAGACCGTGCGGATGCCGCAGAGGACCGGCCTCAGAGCGCGTTGTCCTTTGGCTGACCGCACGTCGCACACCTCCGTAACGCTCCGGCAACACTGCCGTGTGTTGGACGTGATGTTAGCCACATGCGTGAGGTGACGTCAGTAGCCCGGAGGTCACAACCCTCGGATATGGCCGAACCCCGACCGCCCGGAGCGGGCGGTCGGGGTTCGTGGACTGCTGCCGTACGGGGTCAAAGCGGACGTCCGTACGAGGGGGTGTCCGGCCGGGTCAGCGGGGCGTCCGGTCGGGGCAGCGGGGCGCCCGGCCGGGTCAGCGCGAGGCGCGGTTGACCGCGGAGACGACCGCCTTGAGCGAGGCGCGGGTGGTGTTGGCGTCGATGCCGATGCCCCACAGCACCTTGCCGTCGATCGCGCACTCGATGTACGAGGCGGCCTGGGCGCTGGCGCCCTCGCTCATCGTGTGCTCGGTGTAGTCCAGCAGCCGGGCGTCGATGCCGATGGCCTGGAGCGCTTCGAAGAACGCGGAGATCGGGCCGTTGCCCGATCCGGTCAGCACGGTGTCCGCGCCGTCCACGGTGGCCTCGACGGTCAGGGTGTCCGTGCCGTCGGTGTCGGTGGTGGTCTGGCCGGAACGCAGCTGGATACGGCCCCAGGCGTTCTCGGCGTTCGGCAGGTACTCGTCCTGGAAGGTGGACCAGATCTGCGTCGGGGTGACCTCGCCGCCCTCGGCGTCGGTCTTGGCCTGAATGATCCGGGAGAACTCGATCTGCATCCGACGCGGCAGGTCCAGCTTGTGGTCGTTCTTCAGGACGTACGCGATACCGCCCTTGCCGGACTGCGAGTTGACGCGGATGACGGCCTCGTAGGAGCGGCCGACGTCCTTCGGGTCGATCGGCAGGTACGGAACCGCCCACTCGATCTCGTCGACCGTCTTCCCCTGCGCCGCCGCGTCCTTCTCCATCGCGTCGAAGCCCTTCTTGATGGCGTCCTGGTGGGAGCCGGAGAAGGCGGTGTAGACCAGGTCGCCCGCGTACGGGTGGCGCGGGTGGATCTCCATCTGGTTGCAGTACTCGCTGGTGCGGCGGATCTCGTCGATCTGCGAGAAGTCGATCTGCGGGTCCACGCCCTGCGAGAACAGGTTCATGCCCAGGGTGACCAGGTCGACGTTGCCGGTGCGCTCGCCCTGGCCGAACAGGCAGCCCTCGATGCGGTCGGCACCGGCCATGATGGCCAGCTCGGCCGCCGCCACCGCCGTACCCCGGTCGTTGTGCGGGTGGACCGACAGGCAGACGAACTCGCGGCGGGACAGGTTGCGCGACATCCACTCGAAGCGGTCCGCGTGGGTGGAGGGCGTGGAGCGCTCCACGGTGGCGGGCAGGTTCAGGATGATCTCGCGGCCCTCCTCGGGCTGCCAGACGTCACAGACCGCCTCGCAGACCTCCAGGGCGAAGTCCAGCTCGGTGTCGGTGAAGATCTCCGGGCTGTACTGGTAGCCGAAGATCGTCTCGGGGCCCAGGATCTTCTCCGCGTACTCCATCACCAGCCGCGTACCGTCCACCGCGATCTGCTTGACCTGCTCCTTCGACCCCCGGAAGACCACGCGGCGGAAGGTGGGGGCGGTGGCGTTGTACAGGTGGACGGTGGCCCGGCGCGCGCCGACCAGCGACTCGACGGTCCGCTCGATCAGCTCCTCGCGGGCCTGCGTCAGGACGGAGATCGTCACGTCCTCGGGGATCGCGCCCTCTTCGATGATGGAGCGGACGAAGGCGAAGTCGGTCTCGCCGGAGGACGGGAAGCCGACCTCGATCTCCTTGTAGCCCATGCGTACGAGCAGGTCGAACATCTCGCGCTTGCGGGCAGGGCTCATCGGGTCGATCAGCGCCTGGTTGCCGTCGCGCAGATCGGTGGACAGCCAGCGGGGCGCCACGGTGATCCGGTTGTCGGGCCAGGTGCGGTCGGCGATGTCCACGGCCTCGTAACCGCGGTACTTGTGGGCCGGCATCCCGGACGGCTTCTGGAGCTGCGTCGCGTTGGTGACGGGGGTGGGGCGGCCGACAGCGCTCTCGGCGGGGTTCACAGCACCGGCGGGGTTCACGGGCGTGGTCATGACGTAGGGCTCCTCGGGGTCCGACTTGGGGTCGGCCGACGGTGTCGCTGCAGCACCAGACTCCGCGGGGAGGGGGTCGGCCTACGACTACAGGCCCTCGCCGCGGCAGCTAAGGAGAAGCAGCCCGAAACGCATGATGCGACGAGCCTAGCCGAGGGTGGCCCGGGGTGTCGGTCCGTATCAGTATGCGGGACCGGGCATCGATGAGGGGGAAACGGTGACTCATCACTCCATTTCGTCAATCATCGTCGCAACCAGTGACAGCGCGGTGACGGAGTGCCACAGTCGTTCACATGCACCCTCGAACCAACGGTGACGGGCCCCACCCCGTCTTCTGCACCATCGTGCCGCCCCACGTCCTCGACAAGCTGTCGCACTCCGGCGACGCCCGGCTCGCCGGTCCGGCCCGCCGCACCCTGGAGGCCGACGCCCTCCGCCGTGACCGCCGTCGCCTGACAGCCCTGGCCGCCGCGCCCGCCACCCCCACGGCGGGCGCGGTCCCCGCCAAGCCCCACCGCACCCTGTACGACTGCGAGAACGGCACATCCCTGCCGGGCACCAAGGTCCGCGACGAGGGCGACAAACCCACCTCGGACGCCAGCGTCAACCGCGCGTACGCGGGACTCGGCGCCACCTTCGAACTGCTGCTCTCCGCCTACGGGCGCAGTTCGATCGACGGCAAGGGCCTGCCCCTCATCGGCTCCGTCCACTACGGCCACGAGTACAACAACGCGTTCTTCGACGGCGAGCAGATGGTCTTCGGCGACGGTGACGGGGAGATCTTCCTCGACTTCACCTACGCCATCGACGTCATCGCCCACGAACTGGCCCACGGCCTCACCCAGTACACCGCCAACCTGCGCTACGAGGGCCAGTCGGGCGCGCTCAACGAGTCGGTCTCCGACGTGTTCGGCTCGCTGGTCAAGCAGTTCTCGCTGGGCCAGAGCGCCGAGCAGGCCGACTGGCTGATCGGCGCCGGACTGCTGGCGCCGAGGGTCAGCGGGGACGCCCTGCGCTCGATGAAGGCTCCGGGAACGGCGTACGACGACGATGTGCTCGGCAAGGACCCGCAGCCCGCGTCGATGGAGGACTACGTCGAGACGGAGGAGGACAACGGCGGGGTCCACATCAACTCCGGCATCCCCAACCGCGCCTTCTACCTCCTGGCCACCGCCCTGGGCGGCAACGCCTGGGAGCGGGCCGGGCAGATCTGGTTCGACGTGCTGACCGGCGGCGAGCTGACGGCCACCGCGGACTTCGAGGAGTTCGCCCGGCTGACGGTCGCGGCGGCGGGCGCCCGCTTCGGGGAGCGCGGCGAGAAGGAGGCGGTCCTGAAGGCCTGGTCCGAGGTGGGGGTGCGGACGGCGGAGTAGGCGTTCACCGAGCGAGGCGGGCGTAACCGTCTCCGAGCGAGGCGGGCTTGAGCCCGTGACCGGCCCCGGCTAGACAGGACCCCATGCGTATTCAGGTCAGCAGGACCGGCGGCTTCGCCGGCATCTCCCGCCACCATGAGGTCGACACCGAGGGCCGGGAGGACGCGGCGGAGTGGGAGTCGCTCGCCGAGGAGGTCCTCGCCGCCGCTCCGTCCTCCACCGAGGACGGCACCCCGTCCGGCACCCCGGACGCGCCGCCGTCCGGGGTGCCGGACGGATTCCGGTACCGGATCACGGTCGGGGACCGCACCGTGTACTGCGCTGACCCCGATCTGACCGGGGCCCAGCGCACGCTGGTCTCACGCGTCCTGAAGGAGGGCGCGTGAGACCGGCGCATTCGTTCAGGCGAGGCTGGAAGCCCGGGCGCGGCTAGAAGCCGAGCTTCCGCAGCTGCTTCGGGTCGCGCTGCCAGTCCTTCGCGACCTTCACATGCAGGTCGAGGAAGACGGGCGTGCCGAGCAGCGCCTCGATGTGCTTGCGCGACTTCGTGCCGACGTCCTTCAGCCGCTGGCCCTTCGGGCCGATGATGATGCCCTTCTGGCTCGGGCGCTCGATGTAGACGTTGGCGTGGATGTCCAGCAGCGGCTTGTCCGCCGGACGGTTCTCGCGGGGCAGCATCTCCTCGACCACCACCGCGATGGAGTGCGGCAGCTCGTCGCGTACGCCCTCCAGCGCGGCCTCGCGGATCAGCTCCGCGACCATGACCATCTCCGGCTCGTCGGTGAGGTCGCCCTCCGGGTAGAGCGGCGGGCTCTCGGGGAGCAGCGGGGCGATGAGGTCGGCGAGCAGGCCGACCTGCTGGTCCTTGACCGCCGAGACCGGGATGATCTCGGCCCACTCGAAGCCCAGCTCGTCCGCGAGCGCGGAGACCGCGAGGAGCTGTTCGGCCAGCGCCTTCGACTCGACCAGGTCGGTCTTGGTGATGATGGCGATCTTGGGGGTCTTCTTGATCCCCGCGAGCTCCTTGACGATGTACTTGTCGCCGGGGCCGAGCTTCTGGTCGGCGGGCAGGCAGAAGCCGATGACGTCGACCTCGGCCCAGGTGGTCCGTACGACGTCGTTCAGCCGCTCACCGAGGAGCGTGCGCGGCTTGTGGAGGCCGGGGGTGTCGACCAGGATCAGCTGCGCGTCCTCGCGGTGCACGATGCCGCGCACGGTGTGCCGGGTGGTCTGGGGGCGGTTGGAGGTGATCGCCACCTTCTGACCGACCAGAGCGTTCGTGAGGGTGGACTTGCCGGCGTTGGGGCGGCCCACGAAGCAGGCGAAGCCGGCCCGGTGGGGGGAGGTGGTCTCCGTCTGCTGGGCAGCGGATTCTTGGTTCGGGCGAGCGCTCATGGCGACCATTCTCCCCGATCGCGGCGGCGCTCCCGTACAGCGGTCCGTACGGACGCGCCGGAGGGCCGCCGCGAACAGGGGTGGGCCCGGCCCGTCAGCCCGCCGTGACCCGCAGCCGCAGGGTGCCGTCCGGACCCGCGAGGAACACCGGCGTCTCCGGTCCGCCCAGGTCCCGTACGGCCGCGCGGTCCTCGTCGGCGGGGGTCTCGGCGGTGGAGACGACGGCGGCGGCCTCCAGCGAGGTGGCGCCGCTGGCGACGGCCATGGCGACGGCGGTCTGCAGGGCGCTCAGCTTCAGCGACTCCAGCGCCACGGTGCCCGCCACATACGTACGTCCGGTCTCGTCGCGTACGGCGGCGCCCTCGGCCACCCCGTTGCGGGCGCGGGCGCTGCGCGCCAGGGTGACGATCTTGCGGTCCTCGGCGTCGAGGGCGGCGGTGTCGGTGCTGTCGGTCATGGCACGAGCATACGAAGCGGTCCCGGGACCCGTGCGGGTCACCCCGGCACCGGGTACATCGAGCCGCGCCGCCCCTCGGGCGAGGCCAGCCACTGGAGCCTGGCCTCGGTCCCGGTGTCCGGAAGCGGGGTGTGCAGCACGATCGCGAGGTCCGGCCGGGCGGGCACCCGCAGCTGGGTGGCCTCCAGGAACAGGCGGCCGGCGAGCGGGTGCTCGATCTCCTTGCGGTTCTGCCCGGCGGGGACGATGTCGCGCCGCTCCCACAGTTCGGCGAAGATCGCACTGGCCGCCCGCGCCTCCGCCACGACCGCCCGGAAGCCGTCGTCGTCCGGGCACTCCGAGCAGGCCGCCCGGTACTGGGCCACCACCTGCGGGGCGAGCGCCGCCCAACTCGCTCCGGCCCGCGCGCGGTAGACCGGGTCGGTGAAGAAGTCGATCAGGCAGTTCTGCCGGATGCCGGGGCGCATGCCGAGGACCGCGGCGGCCGCGTCGTTGTGGAGGACGGTGTTCCAGTACCGGTCCATGATGTGGGCCGGGTACGGCATCCACGCGTCGATCAGCCGGACCAGCCCGTCGCACATGTCGGCGTGCGCCGGGTCGACCTCGAGCGGGGGCGCGTTCAGCCCGGCCAGGACGTAGAGGTGGCGGCGCTCGGCGCTGCTCAGGCGCAGGACGCGGGCGACGGAGTCCAGCACCTGCGGCGAGACCGTGATGTCGCGGCCCTGCTCCAGCCACTGGTACCAGGAGACCCCGACGCCCGCGAGGACGGCGACCTCCTCACGGCGCAGGCCGGGCGTACGCCGGCGGGCGCCGCCGTCCGGGAGGCCGGCGTCGGCCGGAGTGATCCGGGCCCGCCGGCTCATCAGGAACTCGCGCAGTTCGGCGAGGCGGTGGGCTTTCGCCCCGTCCGTCGTCGCCTGCCGGGCCGGTGTGGCCACGTACTCCCCCTGGTGTCGTGGTGGCGCCCGATCCCCACGTCTCTGCCTGGTGGTGCGGGCAACAGGATAAGTTCCCGCTCCCCGCGGATATTCCGGCCGCCGGAGGGTGGGTCCCATGGCGATCGAAACCCCTGGAACCCCTGTCACCTCAGCTCCCCCGCCCGCCCCGCCCCGGCTCTCCGCACGGGCCCGGCTCATCCTCTTCGTGCTGTGCGCCGCCCAGTTCATGGTGGCGCTCGACTTCTCCGTACTGAATGTCGCCCTGCCCGTCCTGGGCAAGGACCTGGGGCTCTCCACGTCCGGGCTCCAGTGGGCGGTGACCGCGTTCGCGCTGCCGTCGGGCGGGTTCCTGCTGCTGTTCGGGCGGATCGCCGATCTGTACGGGCGGCGCCGGCTGTTCCTCGCCGGGCTCACCCTCTTCGGGGCCTCCTCCCTCCTGGCGACCCTCGCCTGGGACCCGGCCTCCTTCCTTGCCGGGCGGGCCCTCCAGGGGCTCGGGGCGGCGGTGATCGTGCCGACCGGGATGTCCCTGCTGACCACCACGTTCCCGGAGGGCCCGCTGCGGGACCGGGCGCTCGGGATCAGCGGGACGCTGCTCTCGCTCGGCTTCACGGTGGGCATGGTGGCGGGCGGCGTCCTCACCGACACCCTGGGCTGGCGCTCCACGATGGGCCTGCTGACCGTGGCCTCGGTGGTGGTGCTGGTGCTGGCCCCGAAGGTGCTGGAGGAGTCGCGTACGCCGGAGAGTCCCCGGCTCGACGTACCGGGCGCGGTCGCCGTCACCGGCGGACTGCTGGCGCTGATCTACGCCCTGACGACGGCGGCGGAACACGGCTTCGGTGGCGCGGACGTGCTGGTCACCCTGGTCCTCGGCGTCGGGCTGCTGGCCGCGTTCGTGTTCGTGGAGTCCCGGGCGGCGGCCCCGCTGGTCTCGCTGCCGATGCTGCGGCGGCGGACGGTGGCGTTCGGCAACCTGGGCGGGCTGGTGACGTTCTCGATGATGTCCACCGTCGTCTTCGTCCTGACGCTCTACCTCCAGGAGGTCCTGGGCCTCTCCCCGTTCGCCACCGGCCTCGTCTTCGGGGTGCAGGGCGTGCTGTCGGTGGTGGCGGGGATGTACGCGCCCCGCCTGATCGGCCGGATCGGCGCGCGCCGGACCCTGGTGGTGTCGCTGCTCGGCCAGGGGCTGTTCATCGGCGCGCTGCTGGGGCTCGGCACGGAGTCGGGCGTCTGGCCGGCGACGGCCGCGGTCTCCCTGGCGAGCATGTGCCACCTGGGCGCGATCATCGCGTACGGCCTGACCGTGACGTCCGGCGTCCCGAACGAGGAGCAGGGCCTCGCGACCGGGCTGGTCACCACGACCCAGCAGGTGGGGCTGACGGTCGGCATCCCGCTGCTGGGGGTGCTGGCGACGACGCAGGGCGGGCTGTTCGACGGCGTACGGACGGTGGTGGCGCTCGCGGCGGCCGTCCTGCTGGCGGCGGGCGCGGCGGTGGCGGCGGGGCTGCGACGCGGCTGACCGCGTGCCGGTACGTGGAGGGGCCCGCTCCCCACGGGGGAGGAGCGGGCCCGTTCGCGTAACTCCTGTGCTCCCTACGGCCGGTCCAGCTTCAGCCGCTCCGCCTTCGGGAGGCCGGCGACGACCAGGTCGTACGAGTCCTCGATCAGCTCGCGCAGCAGCTTGTCCGGGATGCCGGAGACGGTCACCGTGTTCCAGTGGCGCTTGTTCATGTGCCAGCCGGGGACGATGGCCTTCGGGTGCTCCTCGCGGAGCCGGATCGCCTCGTCCGGGTCGCACTTGAGGTTGACCGTCAGCGGCCGCGCGTCCAGCGAGGTGAGGGCGAACATCTTGCCGAGCACCTTGAAGACCGAGGTCTCCGGGCCGAACGGGAACTCCTCCACGCTCGCGTTGAACTCCAGGCAGAAGGCGCGCAGCCGCTCGGGCGTCATACCGTCTCCGTCTCCGCTTCCTTCTCCTGCGGCTCCACCAGCACCGTGACGATCTTGTTCCGGCGGCCGGCCGGGGACTCGGCGGTGAGCCGGAGCTTGCGGCTGTCGGGCAGGTCGACGACGGCCGACGCACCGGCGATCGGGACCCGGCCGAGCGCCTTGGCGAGCAGTCCGCCGACGGTCTCCACGTCCTCGTCGTCGTACTCGTCGAGCCCGAAGAGGTCGCCGAGGTCCCCGATGTCGAGGCGCGCGGTCACCCGGTAGCAGCCGTTCTCCAGCTCCTGGACGGGCGGCAGCTCGCGGTCGTACTCGTCGGTGATCTCGCCGACGATCTCCTCCAGGATGTCCTCGATCGTGACGATGCCCGCCGTGCCGCCGTACTCGTCGATGACGACGGCGACATGGCTGCGGTCGCGCTGCATCTCGCGCAGCAGGTCCCCGGCGTTCTTGGTGTCGGGGACGAAGGCGGCGGGGCGCATCGCGGTGGAGACCGGGTCGGCCTCGGACTCGCGGTTGATGTGGGTCTTGCGGACCAGGTCCTTGAGGTAGACGATCCCGACGATGTCGTCCTCGTTCTCGCCGGTGACCGGGATCCGGGAGAAGCCGGAGCGCAGGGCGAGGGTGAGGGCCTGGCGGATCGTCTTGAAGCGCTCGATGGAGACCAGATCGGTGCGGGGCACCATCACCTCGCGCACCAGGGTGTCGCCCAGCTCGAAGACCGAGTGCACCATGCGGCGCTCGTCGTCCTCGATCAGCGACTCCGCCTCCGCGAGGTCGACCATCGCCCGCAGCTCCGCCTCACTGGCGAACGGGCCCTTGCGGAACCCCTTGCCCGGGGTGAAGGCGTTGCCGATGAGGATCAGCAGTTGCGGGATCGGGCCCATGATCCGGGCCAGCGGCAGCAGCACGTACGCCGAGGCCGTCGCCGTGTTCAGCGGGTGCTGGCGGCCGATGGTGCGCGGGGAGACCCCGACGGCGACATAGCTGACGAGGACCATCACGCCCATCGCGAAGGCGAGCGCCTCCCAGGTCTCCGGGAACTTCTGGAGGCAGACGTAGGTGACGAGCACCCCGGCCGACACCTCGCAGGCGACCCGCACCAGCAGGGCGACGTTGAGATAGCGCACCGGGTCGGCGGCGACCTGCGCCAGCTTCGCGCTGCCGCGCCGCCCGGCCCGGACCGCCTCGTCCGCCCGGAAACTCGACGTACGGGCGATGCCCGCCTCGGCGCAGGCGGCCAGCCAGCCGACGACGACCAGCGCGACGGCGCCGGTGATCAGGGGCGCGATCACGAGACGGTGGGGGCCGGGGACGCGCCGGTGAGCCCGCGCTCGCCGCGCCAGCCGTCCACGATGGCGGCCTGGAGGCCGAACATCTCGGCCTTCTCCTCGGGCACCTCATGGTCGTACCCCAGCAGGTGCAGCACTCCGTGGACGGTCAGGAGCTGGAGCTCCTCGTCCATGGAGTGCTGCGTCGGTGCCTCTTCGCCCTGCCTCTTCGCGACCTCCGGGCAGAGCACGATGTCACCGAGGAGCCCCTGCGGGGGCTCCTCCTCGTCCTTGGCCGGCGGACGGAGCTCGTCCATCGGGAAGGACATGACATCGGTCGGACCGGGGAGGTCCATCCACTGGATGTGCAGCTGCTCCATGGCGTCGGTGTCCACCACGATCACCGAGAGCTCGGACAGCGGGTGGATCCGCATCCGGGCCAGTGCGTAGCGGGCGATGTCGAGGATCGCCTGCTCGTCGACCTCGGTTCCGGACTCGTTGTTGACGTCGATCGACATGGTGCGCTGCGACTACTTCCCTTTACGGCGGTCGCGTCGGCCGTCTTCCCGGCCGTCCGCCTGACCGTCCTGCTGACCGTTTCGGCTGTCGTACTTCTCGTACGCGTCGACGATACGGCCGACGAGCTTGTGCCGGACGACATCCTGGGAGGTGAGACGCGAGAAGTGCACGTCGTCCAGGCCCTCCAGGATCTCCTGGACCTGGCGCAGCCCGCTCTTGGTCCCGCTCGGCAGGTCGACCTGGGTGATGTCACCGGTGATGACGATCTTGGAGTCGAAGCCGAGGCGGGTGAGGAACATCTTCATCTGCTCGGCGCTGGTGTTCTGCGCCTCGTCGAGGATGATGAACGCGTCATTGAGCGTGTTGTGCGTCAGCAGGTAGTCCTGGGTGACGTACAGCGAGTCCTCCGCCGCCACCTGGATGCAGACCGCCTCTTCACGCCCGGCCGGTTCGATGCTGTCGATGAATCGCATGGGACGACCGCCGCCGCCGGCCGCCCGGTACTTCTCTGCCTTGCGGGCGAGCCGGAAGGGCTCGATGCCTTCGGGGAGGCGGATGTCGACGACGTGGGCGTCGTAGCGGTGGTGGACCGGCCGACCCTTGGCAAGTCCGGGCGCCCGGCCTGCCGCCGGTCGGCGGCGTGTATAGGCGACTCCGCCGAGCGACTGAACCAGTGCGATCACATCGTCGCGAAGGACGATCGAGGCGGTCGAGTACTGGATACGGCAGGTGCGATCCGACTGCGTGACCGGACCGCCATCGGCGTCGAGAAGGCCTTGGAGCACGCCGAGGCGGACCTCGGCGGAGTTGTGCAAATAGTCGTCCGGAACGAACTTCGAGTGGGACCGGCTCCCGAGAAGGTCCAGCTGACGCAGGATCGCGGTGACAGGGTTCTCCAGCGTCACCACGTCGCCCGGCGCCTTGGTCCGGTTCAGCACATAGTCCGGCCCGCCCCTGTGGCGCAGGGTGACGCCGGTGAGCGCTCCTTGCAGGGCCTCGGCAAGCTCCTGGTCCTCGGTGGCGAACGACGGTGTGGTGGAGCCGGTGAGGCAGCCGTCGCCCAGCAGCAGACCCAGTGCGTACGGGTCCATCGGGACCTCGCGCTCGGGGAAGCTGACGGGCGCGGTAAGCATCGGCAGCTCGTAGCGACGCGCGTGCGCCGCCCGGAGATTGCCGATCATCTCCTTGGTCTCCAGAACCCGCCACGGCTTGTCGCGGCGGCGGTCGGAGGCGGTCCGGACCGTCCACAGGTGCTCGCCGCAGCACAGGGTCCAGGAGCCGTCCTGAGCGCTGACACGGTAGATGTCCTTCTCGCCCTGCGGGTAGACGCCGAGGACAGGGGTCGGCTCGCCGTTGGAGCCGATGACAAGGTCACCCACCTCAAGGCTGCCGATGGGCCGCCAGCCGTCGGGCGTCAGCACGTTGGTGAAGACCGGCTGGGCGCGGCCCCGCATGTACGCCAGCGGCGCCACCTCGATCGTGCCCGCCGCCATCAGGCGCGGGATCGAGTCGGGGTCGAGCATGTCGTGCAGGGCGTCGTAGAGCGGGCGCAGATACGGGTCGATCTTGTCGAAGAGGGTGCCCGGGAGGAAGCCGAGCCGCTCCCCCGCCTCGACCGCGGGGCGGGTCAGGATGATGCGGCTGACCTGCTTGGCCTGGAGCGCCTGGACTGCCTTGGCCATGGCCAGATAGGTCTTGCCGGTGCCCGCGGGGCCGATGCCGAAGACGATCGTGTGCTGGTCGATCGCGTCGACGTACCGCTTCTGGTTGAGCGTCTTGGGGCGGATGGTGCGGCCGCGGTTGGAGAGGATGTTCTGGGTGAGCACCTCGGCGGGTGTCTCGCCCTGGGGGTCTCCCTCGCCGGTGCCGGCCGCCCTGAGCATGGCGATCGACCGTTCCACTGCGTCCTCCGTCATCGGCGCTCCGGTGCGGAGCACGAGCATCATCTCGTCGAACAGGCGCTGGATGAGGGCGACGTCGGCCGCCTCGCCCGTGGCGCTGATCTCGTTGCCCCGGACATGGATGTCGGCCGCCGGGAAGGCCTCTTCGATCACGCGCAACAGCGAGTCACCCGATCCGAGGAGCATCACCATGGGGTGAGCGGCCGGGATCCGGATCTGGGCACGCGCCTGCGGCTGTGTGGGTGTCTGAGTCATGGGCCGGCCCTCGGGCCTGCGCATACCTCCCGTTGCAGGGCTGTCGCTGCTCGACAACCTCTGGATCACCAAGCCTACGACTTGGCAGTGACAACGCAGAGTCCTTTTACCGGCCGTGTGTACGAGGAGTCCTCTGCCGACTCACTGGCGGAAGCCGATCGTGGGGACCGCGCGCCGCAGCGGCCAGGCGCGGGCCGTGGTGGGGAGCAGCTCCTCCAGGAACGCGTACCGCTCCAGGGCGGTGGGGTCCTGGTCGTCGAGGGTGCGGATGCGCTGCCACCAGGCGGCGATCTCGGCCCAGCCGGGTGCGGAGAGCGAGCCGCCGAACTCCTGGACCGAGAGGGCGGCGGTCAGCCCGGCGAAGGCGAGGCGGTCGGCGAGCGGCCAGTCGGCGAGGGTGCCGGTGACGAAGCCGGCCACGAAGACGTCCCCGGCGCCGGTCGGGTCGAGGGCCTCCACCTCGATGGCGGGCACCTGGGCGGCGGACCCGGTGCGCCCGTCGACGGCGTACGCGCCTTCGGCACCCAGGGTGACCACGGCGAGCGGGACGCGTTCCGCGAGGGCGTGGGCGGCGGCGCGCGGACAGTCGGTGCGGGTGTAGCGCATCGCCTCCTCGGCGTTGGGCAGGAACGCCTCGCAGTGCGCCAGGTCGGGCAGCGCGTCCAGGTCCCAGCGGCCGGTCTCGTCCCAGCCGACATCGGCGAAGATCAGCGCGCCGTGCCGGGCGGCGGTGGCCACCCAGGGTTCGCTGCGGCCCGGGACGAGCGAGGCGATCGCGGCGCGGGCGCGCGGGGGGCACTGGGGGAAGGCGGGGTTGGGGGCGGCAGTGGGGGCGGTCTCCGTGGAGCCCGCCCCCGCCTGGCCCGGAACGGCCGAAGGGGCCGGGGCCTCGTGGCCGTGGGAGACCATCGTGCGCTCGCCCTCGTACGCCATCGAGACCGTGACCGGGGAGTGCCAGCCGGGAACGGTGCGCGACATCGACAGGTCGATGCCCTCGCCCTGTTCGAGGGCGTCCCAGCAGTACTCGCCGTAGTGGTCGTCGCCGAAGGCGGCGGCCAGCGAGGTGTGCAGGCCGAGGCGGGCGAGCGCGGTCGCCATGTTGGCGACGCCGCCGGGGCTGGAGCCCATGCCGCGCGCCCAGGACTCGGTGCCGCGCACGGGCGCGCTGTCGAGGCCGGTGAAGATGATGTCGAGGAAGACCGTGCCCGTCAGGAAGACGTCGCAGGCGGGGTCCTGCGGGGCGCGCAGCGCCAGCAGCGGGTCGATTCCTGGAGTGTCAGTGCTCACCGTGCGCTCCCCGGCCGTGCGGCAGATCTGGACAGTGTGAGATCCGGCCAGTCTGCCCGATTCGGGGTCGGGGGCGGAGCCTCCCCGCCGATGAGGACCCGGCCGACATGCCACCCTGACCTGCATAAACATGCGCTGTTACCCGGCCTCCGAGCGCATAAACGCATAAGTGACCCAGATCACGGCGGGGCGACTTTCGGGCGGCCGGGAGCGCTTGATACAAATTGCCCCGCGAGCACCTTCGGGGACGTTGCCCGACGAGAGCCGCACTTATCGCATCTCCCGCATTTCCCCGTACTCCCTCGCATTCTCCCCCTTCCCGTGCGCCGGGCATCGCGCTGCCCTGCCCTGCGCGCGTCGCAGCACCCTCTCCCCCTCCCCCCCTGCCTGCTCAGGCATGTCTTCAGGAACGCCCATGTCGTCGCGCCGTGCCGCGTGGCCCTTGGTTGCCGTCTTCACCGCCGGCTACCTCGCCTCCTATCTGCTCCCCACCATCGTCGGCCGCCTCAGCGTCCATCTCGGGCTGACTCCCGCGCAGGCGGGCCTGGTCGGCAGTGCTCTGCTGCTGAGCTCGGCGAGTGCCGGGTTCACCCTGGCGGGCCGGGTCGAGCGGTACGGGTCCCGTACCCCGGCCCGCGTCGGTCTGGTGCTGGCCGCCGTCGGGTACGGCTCCGCGGCGCTGGCCGGGTCCGTGCCGCTGGTGGTGGCCTCCGTGATGGTCGGCGGCTTCGGCTCGGGGGCGGCGACGGCGGTCGCGGCGGCGGGGATCGCCGCACAGCGCGACCCGCACCGGACGTCCTCGCTCGGGCTGCTCACCGTCTCCGCCACGGCGGGCGCCCTCTATCTGACGATCCCGCACCTGGGCGGCGGCCACCGGCTCCCGTTCGCCGCGATCGCCCTGGTCGCCCTGCTCGTCTGGCCCGCGACCACCCGGCTGAACGGCCCCACGGCCCCCGAGGAGTCCGCCTCGCGGATCACCGGCCGCCTGCCGCACCGCCGTTCCGGTCTCGTCCTGGCAGGCGGGATGCTCGTCTGGTCCATGGCGCAGAACGCGCTCTGGGGCGTCAGCAGCCGCATCGGCGTGGTGCAGGTGGGGCTCTCCGAGGTGACCGTCGGCGCGGTGTTCGCCGCCGCCCTCGGCGCGGGTCTGCTGGGCGTCATGGGCGCCGGGGTGCTCGGCGCCCGGGTGGGCCGGGCGGTGCCGATCGGGCTGGGGACCGTGGTCATCGCGGGGAGCATCGTGGTCAGCTCCTCGGCCCGGGACCTGGGCTCGTTCGCGACCGGCGAGATCCTGTGGAACACCGTCTACCCGGTGGTCCTCTCCTACCTGATCGGTCTGGCCGCCTCCCTGGACGTACGCG
The DNA here is from genome assembly GCF_000718135.1 of Streptomyces cyaneofuscatus. GTDB lineage: Bacteria > Actinomycetota > Actinomycetes > Streptomycetales > Streptomycetaceae > Streptomyces > Streptomyces cyaneofuscatus. The sequence goes on from NZ_JOEM01000004.1 coordinate 71,132, forward strand.
GCCGCTGGGCGGTCCTGGCGGGCTCGGCCTCCTCCGTGGGCGTGGCCTGCGGCCCGCTGCTGGGCAGCGTGCTCTCCGAGGAGGCCGGCTACCCGGCGATGGGGCTGATCCTGGGGGCGGCCACGCTGCTGGTCGCCGCGCCCGTGACCGCCGTGGCCCTGCACACCGGTGGCCGTCCGCTGGTGCCCGGCTCGGTCCGCCGCCGTGGTGGCGCCCCGGCCGCGCTGCTGGCCGCCACCACCGGCAGCCTGTCCGGTGCGGTGCCGAAGCTCGGCTCACCTGAGCAGGCCGTCACCGAACTCCGCGTACGGCGCAGGCGGCTGGTGCGCAGCGCGATCCGGACGGCCGGTCCGGACGGCGGTCCCGGTCAGTCGAACGCGTACGCCTCGACCTCGGACAGGTAGCGCGCCCTGCGCTCCTCGTCGTGGTCGAGGAAGGCCGCCTCGAAGGAGTTCCGGGCCAGGGTGCGCAGCTGCTCCGGGTCGAGCGCGAGCGCGTCCCGTACGGCGTCGAAGTTGTCCCCGGCGTACCCGCCGAAGTAGGCGGGGTCGTCGGAGTTGACCGTGCAGAGGAGCCCCGCCGCCATCATCTCCGGCAGCGGGTGGTCCTTCAGCGTGTCGACCGTGCGCAGCCGTACGTTGGAGAGCGGGCAGAGCGTCAGCGGCACCCGGTCCGCGACCAGCCGCGCCACCAGCTCGGGGTCCTCCATGCAGCGCAGCCCGTGGTCGACGCGCTCCACGCCGAGGATGTCCAGCGCCTCGCGGATGTAGGACGGCGGCCCCTCCTCCCCCGCGTGCGCCACCTTGCGCAGGCCGAGCGCGGTGGCCGCCTCGTACACCTCGCGGAACTTGGCGGGCGGGTGGCCGACCTCGGCGGAGTCCAGGCCCACGGCGCTGATCCGGTGGAGGTACGGGCGGGCCGCGTCCAGGGTGCCGAGGGCGGCTTCGGCGGAGAGGTCGCGCAGGAAGCAGAGGATGAGCTGGGTGGAGATGCCGTGGATCTCCTCGCTGCGCTCCAGCGCCCGGCTCAGCCCCTCGATGACCGTGCCGATCGGGACGCCGCGGGCGGTGTGGGCCTGCGGGTCGAAGAAGATCTCGGCGTGCCGGACGCCTTGGGTGGCGGCGCGGGCGAGGTAGGCGTCGGCGAGTTCGGTGAAGTCCTCCTCCGTCCGCAGCACGGCCATGAGCGCGTAGTAGAGGTCCAGGAAGGACTGGAGGTCCTCGAACTGGTAGGCCCTGCGCAGCTCTTCGGTGGTGGCGTACGGCAGGGTCACCCCGTTGCGTTCGGCGAGGGCGAAGGCGAGCTCGGGTTCGAGGGTGCCTTCGATGTGGAGGTGGAGTTCTGCCTTGGGGAGGTGCACGGTGTCTCGCAAACGGTGGTGCTGGTGGGGTCAGTGGTGGTGCCGGGGTGGGAGCGGGACTCTGATCAGGTCCTGCGCGACGGTGAGTTCGCCGTCGAACCCGGCGGCCCGCGCCTGGGTCTCGAAGAGTTCGGGGTCGCTGTAGCGCTGCGAGAAGTGGGTCAGCACCAGATGGCGTACGCCGGACTCCTTCGCCACCCGAGCGGCCTGTCCTGCGGTCAGGTGGCCGTGGTCGGTGGCGAGCTTCTCGTCCTCGTCGAGGAAGGTCGACTCGATGACGAGCATGTCGCACCCCTCGGCGAGCGCGTACACCCCGTCGCAGAGCCGGGTGTCCATGACGAACGCGAACCGCTGCCCGCGCCGGTGCTCGGAGACCTGCTCCAGGGTGACGCCGCCGAGTGCGCCCGCACGCTGGAGGCGGCCGACGTCCGGCCCGGCGATCCCGTGTTCCTCGAGGAGGGCGGGCAGCATGCGGCGGCTGTCGGGCTCGGTGAGGCGGTAGCCGTACGACTCGACGGGGTGCGAGAGCTTGTGGCTGTCCAGCGTGTACGAGGGCGTGGTGGCGAGGACCCCGCCGGTTCCGGCGACCGGGGTCTCGGTGAGCCGGACGGTCTCGCGGTAGGCGGTGGCGTACCGCAGCCGGTCGAAGAAGTGCTGCCCGCTCGCCGGGTAGTGGGCGGTGACGGGGTGCGGGACCTGGTCGAGGTTGATGCGCTGGATCACCCCGGCGAGCCCGAGGGAGTGGTCGCCGTGGAAGTGGGTGACGCAGATCCGGTCGATGTCGTGCGCGGCGACCCCGGCCCGGAGCATCTGGCGCTGGGTGCCCTCGCCGGGATCGAAGAGGATGCCCTCGCCGTCCCAGTGCAGCAGATAGCCGTTGTGGTTGCGGTGCCGGGTGGGGACCTGGCTGGCGGTGCCGAGCACCACCAGCTCGCGTACGGACATGGGGAAACGCTCCTGCGCTGCTGCTGTGCGGGAAGGGCTATCCGGGGGGCCACTGGAGGCCGCGGCCGCCCAGGACGTGGGCGTGGGCGTGGAAGACGGTCTGGCCGGCGCCGGAGCCGGTGTTGAGGATGATCCGGTAGCCGGTGGAGTCCACCTTCTCGTCGGCGGCGACCGCTCCGGCCTCGCGCAGCACGTCGGCGGCGATCTGGGGTTCGGCGGCGGCGAGCGAGGCGGCGTCCGGGTAGTGGACCTTGGGGATGACCAGGACGTGGGTCGGGGCCTGCGGGTTGATGTCGCGGAAGGCGACGGTCGTGTCGCTCTCGCGGACGATGGTCGCCGGGATGTCTCCCGAGACGATCTTGCAGAACAGGCAGTCGGTCTGCGGCTCTCCCGCCATGGCGCCGGGCCTCCTCGTTCGCTGGTGATCAGTACACGGGCATGCTATCCCCGGCCCGTCGGCCCCCGTTCATCCCCAGCGGCCCGTGCGCCCCAGCAGCAGCGCGGTCGCGGCCGTCCCCGCCGTGGACGTACGCAGCACGCTGCGGCCCAGCCGGTACGGGCGGGCGCCCGCCTCGGCGAAGGCGGCCAGTTCCTGCGGGGAGACGCCGCCCTCGGGGCCGACGACGAGCACGATCGTGCCGGTGGCGGGGAGTTCGGCGGTGGCGAGGGGGGTGCTGTCGTGGTCGCGGTCCTCGTGCAGGACCCCGGCGAAGTCGGCATCGGCCAGCAGAGCGGCGACCTGCTTGGTCGTCATGGCCTCGGTCACCTCGGGGAAGCGCACCCGGCGGGACTGCTTGCCCGCCTCCCGTGCCGTACTGCGCCACTTCGTCAGGGCCTTGGCGCCTCGCTCGCCCTTCCACTGGGTGATGCAGCGGGCGGCCTGCCAGGGCACGATCGCGTCGACGCCGGTCTCGGTCATGGTCTCGACGGCCAGTTCGCCCCGGTCGCCCTTGGGGAGCGCCTGGACGACGGTGATCCGGGGCGTGGGCTCCGGCTCCTCCTGCACGGCTGCGCGGAGAGTGACCGTCAGCCGGTCCTTGCCCTCGGCGGCGCGGACGGTGCCGTCCGCCCAGTGGCCGAGCCCGTCGGTGAGGACGACGTCCTCGCCGGGCTGGAGCCGCTTGACCGACACGGCGTGCCGTCCTTCGGGTCCGTCCAGGACGAACTCCGGCCCGGTGGGCATCTGTTCGACGACGAAGACCGGTGCGGTCACCGGGGACTCCTCATGCTCAGGGCCGCCCGGGCGGCCTCCAGTTCGTCGATGAGCAGTTCGATCAGCTCGCCGACGGGCAGTTCGCGGGCCATCCGGTGGCCCTGCCCCGCCCACAGGGCCATCCCCTGCGCGTCCCCCGCCTTCGCCGCGGCCTGGCGCAGCCCGGTGGTCAGGTAGTGGACCTGGGGGTAGGCGGCGGGGGCGTACGGGCCGTGTTCGCGGACGAACCGGTTGACCAGGCCGCGCGCGGGGCGCCCGGAGAAGGCGCGGGTCAGCTCGGTGCGGACGAAGAGCGGGTTGGTCAGGGCCTGCTTGTGGAGCAGGTGGGCGCCCGACTCGGGGCAGATCAGGAAGGCGGTGCCGAGCTGGGCGGCGTCCGCGCCCGCCGCGAGGACGGCGGCGATCTGCGAGCCGCGCATCAGACCGCCGGTGGCGACGATCGGGATCTGCACGGTCTCGCGGACCTGGGTGACCAGGCTCAGCAGCCCGGTGCCGGTGTGGTCGGCCTGCGGGTCGTCGCGGTGGGTGGACTGGTGGCCGCCCGCCTCGACGCCCTGGGCGCAGACGGCGTCGGCGCCCGCCCACTGGGCCGCCTGGGCCTCCTCGGCGGAGGTGACCGTCACGATGGTGTACGTCCCCACCTTGGCGAAGGCGTCCAGCGTGTCGCGGGTGGGGCAGCCGAAGGTGAAGGAGACCGCCGGGACGGGGTCGTCCAGCAGGATGGCGACCTTCGCCTCGTACCCGTCGTCGCCGCTGCTGTCGGGGTCGCCGAGCGGGGTCTCGTACCAGGCGGCCTCACCGGCCAGCTGGTGGCGGTAGACCTCGACGGCGCTGGGGTCGGCGAGCGCGGGCTGCGGCATGAAGAGGTTCACGCCGAACGGCCCGCCGGTGAGCCGGCGCAGCTGTTTGATCTCGTTGTACATGCCGTCCGCCGTCTTGTACCCGGCGGCGAGGAACCCGAGTCCGCCCGCGTCGGCGACGGCCGCGGCGAGCTGGGGTCCGGAAGCGCCGCCCGCCATGGGGGCCTGCACGATCGGATACCGGCAGAGATCGGTCAACGCGGAGGACATGACCGCATCGTGCCATGTCCGCCGCACAGGGCCGAATCAGCCAGCGAGGGACATGACCGGTTCTCCCGCCGAACACCGCACCGCCCACCGGTCGGTGACCGGTGGGCGGTGCGGTGAAAGGCGGAAAACGCTTCAGCGGCCGTTGAAGGCGTCCTTCAGCCGGGAGAAGAGCCCCTGCTGACCTGGCTGAAACTGGCCCAGGGGCCGCTCCTCGCCGCGCAGCTTGGAGAGCTCCCGCAGGAGCCGCTCCTGTTCCGCGTCGAGCTTGGAGGGGGTCATGACCTCGACGTGCACGATGAGGTCGCCCCGGCCGCCGCCGCGCAGGTGGGTGATGCCCCGCCCGTGCAGCGGGACGGACTGGCCGGACTGGGTGCCGGGCCGGATGTCGATCTCCTCGACGCCGTCCAGGGTCTCCAGCGGACACTTCGTGCCGAGGGCGGCCGCGGTCATCGGGATGGTGACCGTGCAGTGGAGGTCGTCGCCGCGCCGCTGGAAGACGGAGTGCGGCAGCTCGTGGATCTCGACGTACAGGTCGCCGGGCGGGCCGCCGCCGGGGCCGACCTCGCCCTCACCGGCGAGCTGGATGCGGGTGCCGTTGTCGACGCCCGCCGGGATCTTGACGGTGAGCGTGCGGCGCGAGCGGATACGGCCGTCACCGGCGCACTCCGGGCACGGCGTCGGCACGACCGTACCGAAGCCCTGGCACTGCGGGCAGGGCCGCGAGGTCATGACCTGGCCCAGGAAGGACCGGGTGACCTGCGAGACCTCGCCACGGCCGCGGCACATGTCGCAGGTCTGGGCGGAGGTGCCGGGGGCCGCACCCTCGCCGCTGCAGGTGTTGCAGACGACCGCCGTGTCGACCTGGATGTCCTTGGTGGTGCCGAAGGCCGCCTCGGCGAGGTCGATCTCCAGGCGGATCATGGCGTCCTGGCCGCGCCGGGTGCGCGAGCGGGGTCCGCGCTGCGAGGCCGTTCCGAAGAACGCGTCCATGATGTCGGAGAAGTTGCCGAAGCCGCCGGCTCCGAAACCGCCCGCGCCGCCGCCCCCGCCATTGGCGGAGAGCGGGTCGCCGCCGAGGTCGTAGACCTGCTTCTTCTGCGGGTCCGAGAGCACCTCGTAAGCGGCGTTGATCTCCTTGAACCGCTCCTGGGTCTTCGGATCCGGGTTGACATCCGGGTGCAGCTCGCGTGCGAGCCGACGGAATGCCTTCTTGATCTCGTCCTGAGATGCGTCGCGGCGCACGCCGAGTACGGCGTAGTAGTCCGTGGCCACTTACGACTCCGCCAGGATCTGTCCGACGTAACGTGCCACTGCGCGTACCGCTCCCATCGTTCCGGGGTAGTCCATGCGGGTCGGTCCGACCACGCCGAGTTTGGCGACTGCCTCGTCGCCCGAACCGTAGCCGACCGCGACGACGGACGTGGACGTGAGGCCCTCGTGGGCGTTCTCGTGCCCGATCCGTACGGTCATGGCTGAGTCCGTGGCCTCACCGAGCAGCTTCAGCAGGACGACCTGCTCCTCCAGTGCTTCCAGCACCGGCCGGATCATCACAGGGAAGTCGTGCCCGAAGCGGGTGAGGTTGGAGGTGCCGCCGATCATCAGCCGCTCCTCCGTCTCCTCGACCAGGGTTTCGAGGAGGGTGGAAAGGACCGTGGAAACCGTTCCCCGGTCTTCGCTGTCGAAGGATTCCGGCAGCTCCCGCACCAGCCGGGGGACATCCGCGAAGCGGCGTCCGACGACCCGGCTGTTGAGCCGGGCCCGCAGATCCGCGAGCGATGCCTCGCCGAAGGGCGCGGGGCAGTCGATCATACGCTGTTCGACCCGGCCGGTGTCCGTGATCAGGACGAGCATCAGCCGGGCGGGGGCCAGCGAGAGCAGTTCCACGTGCCGCACCGTCGAGCGGGTCAGCGAGGGGTACTGCACGACCGCGACCTGCCGGGTCAGCTGCGCGAGCAGCCGCACCGTTCGGCCGACCACGTCGTCGAGGTCGACCGCGCCGTCGAGGAAGTTCTGGATGGCCCGGCGCTCGGGCGAGGAGAGCGGCTTCACGCCGGCGAGCTTGTCGACGAAGAGGCGGTACCCCTTGTCGGTCGGGATGCGCCCCGCGCTCGTGTGCGGCTGTGCGATGAAGCCCTCGTCCTCCAGCACCGCCATGTCGTTGCGGACCGTGGCCGGGGAGACCCCCAGCTGGTGCCGCTCCGTGAGCGCCTTGGAGCCGACGGGCTCCTCGGTGCCGACATAGTCCTGGACGATGGCGCGCAGCACTTCGAGTCTGCGTTCGCTGAGCATGGCGCACACCTCCAGCTGTCGTTCTCCGGTGTCTTCACTCCGGTATCCGTCTGGCACTCGGTGCGTACGAGTGCCAGCTACCCACCGGTCAGTGTACGGGGGTGAGGTGGGGCGGGGGCAAGGGCGACCGGCCACGCCGCCGCTGAGCGGTGCGGGACGTTGCCGATAGCGTCGCCCCATGGACGTGTTGTGGGAAGACTTCGGCTGGGAGCGGTTGGGTCACGGTATCGGGCGGCGGCGCCTGCCGGGCTGGGATGCCACGGCCGCGCTGGTCGCCGGGGCCGACGGTGTGCTCCTGTACGACACCGGCTCGACCCTGCGCGAGGGCGTGGAGCTGCGCAGGCAGGCCGAGGCGCTGCTCGGCCGGAGGGTGACGCATATCGCACTGAGCCACCCGCACTTCGATCATGTGCTGGGGACGGCGGCGTTCGCGGGGGCGCAGGTGTACGGGGCGGTGGGGATCACCGCGCTGCTGAAGCGCTCGGCGGACGAGCTGGGCGCCTCGGCCGTCCACCACGGCCTCGCGGAGGACGAGGCGCACCGGGCGGTGGACACGCTGGTGGTGCCGCACCACGAGGTGACCGGCGAGTGGACCCTCGACCTGGGCGGCGGCCGTCAGGTGCTGCTGGCCAACGTGGGCCCGGGCCACAGCGGCCATGACCTCGCGGTGCTGGTCCCGGGCACGGAGGGCGAGCCTGCGGTGGTGCTCTGCGGGGACCTGGTGGAGGAGTCGGGCGAACCGCAGGCGGGCCGGGACGCGATCCCCTCGCGCTGGCCCGCCGCGCTGGACCGGCTGCTCGAACTGGGCGGCGAGGGCGCGGTGTACGTACCGGGGCACGGGGCGGTGGTGGACGCGGCGTTCGTCCGGGAGCAGCGGGCGGCGCTGGCGGAGCGGTTCGGGGCGGGGTGAGGATTATCGTCTGCGCATGCGCAGCTATCAGCCGGACCTGACCCCGCCGTGGAAGAGGTCCGCCCCCGTGCCCGAGGTCCCCGCCGAACCCGATCTGGTCGTGGAGGAGGTCGCCACCGGTTTCTGCGGGGCGGTGATCCGCTGCGAGAAGACGGCCCAGGGTCCGACGGTGACCCTGGAGGACCGGTTCGGCAAGCACCGGGTCTTCCCGATGGAGCCGCGCGCCTTCCTGCTGGAGGGCAAGGTGGTCACCCTGGTGCGCCCGGGGCCCGGCGGTCCGGTGCGCCCCTCCCGTACGGCCTCCGGTTCGGTGGCGGTGCCCGGTGCGCGGGCCCGGGTGGCGCGGGCGGGGCGGATCTATGTGGAGGGCCGGCACGACGCGGAGCTGGTGGAGCGGGTCTGGGGCGACGACCTGCGCATCGAGGGCGTGGTCGTGGAGTACCTGGAGGGCATCGACGACCTCCCGGCCATCGTGGGCGCGTTCTCCCCGGGGCCGGACGCCCGGCTCGGGGTGCTGGTGGACCACCTGGTGACCGGCTCCAAGGAGTCCCGGATCGCGGCGCAGGTCTCGGACCCGGATGTGCTGGTGGTGGGGCACCCGTACATCGACGTGTGGGAGGCGGTGAAGCCGTCTTCGGTGGGGATCGAAGCGTGGCCGGTGGTGCCGCGCGGCCAGGACTGGAAGACCGGGGTGTGCCGGGCGCTGGGGTGGCCGGAGAACACCGGGGCTGCCTGGCAGCACATCCTGTCCAAGGTGCACAGCTACAAGGACCTGGAGCCGCAACTGCTGGGGAGGGTCGAAGAGCTGATCGACTTCGTGACCGCTGTCCCGGACTGATCCCAGGACCCGGTCTCAGTCCACAAGGTCCCGCACCACCGCGTCGGCCAGGAGCCGCCCGCGCAGGGTGAGGACCGCGCGGCCCTCCTCGTACGGGACCGGGTCGAGCAGTCCGTCGGTCAGTGCGCGGCGGGAGGCGGCGAGGCCGTCGGGTTTGAGCAGGTCCAGCGGGCAGCCCTCACGGAGCCGGAGCTCCAGCAGGATGCGCTCGACCCGGCGGTCCTCCTCGGCGAGGATCTCCCGCCCGGCGCCCGGTGAGCGGCCCTCGGAGAGCGCCTGGGCGTACGCGCCCGGGTGCTTCACGTTCCACCAGCGGACGCCGCCGACATGGCTGTGGGCGCCGGGGCCCGCGCCCCACCAGTCGGCGCCGCGCCAGTACAGCTCGTTGTGGAGGCAGCGGCCGGCCTCGGTGGTGGCCCAGTTGGAGACCTCGTACCAGTCGAACCCGGCGGCGGCGAAGGCCTCGTCAGCGATCAGGTAGCGGTCGGCGTGGGCGTCGTCGTCGGTCATGGGGATCTCTCCGCGCCGGATGCGGCGGGCGAGCTGGGTGCCCTCCTCGACGATGAGCGCGTAGGCGGAGATGTGGTCAGGGCCCGCGCCGATCGCCGCGTCCAGGGTGGACCGCCAGTCGTCGTCGGACTCGCCGGGGGTGCCGTAGATCAGGTCCAGGTTGACGTGGTCGAAGCCCGCCGCCCGGGCCTCGGCGACGCAGGCCTCGGGGCGGCCGGGGGTGTGCGTGCGGTCCAGGATCTTCAGGACGTGCTGCTTGGCGCTCTGCATGCCGAAGGAGACCCGGTTGAAGCCGCCTTCGCGCAGGGCGGTGAGGTAGGCCGGGTCGACGGACTCCGGGTTCGCCTCGGTGGTGATCTCGGCGTCCTCCGCGAGGCCGAACTCCTCCTTGATCGATGCCAGCATCGTCACGAGATCGGCGGCAGGGAGCAGGGTCGGGGTCCCGCCGCCGACGAAGACCGTACGGACCGGGCGGGGGTCGTCGCCGAGGACCTTGCGGGCCTGGCGGACCTCCTCGATCAGGTGGGCGGCGTAGTTGTCGCGGGAGGCCAGAGCGCCACCGGAGCCGCGCAGCTCGGTGGCGGTGTAGGTGTTGAAGTCGCAGTAGCCGCAGCGGGTGGCGCAGTACGGGACGTGCAGGTAGAAGCCGAGCGGGCGGTCGGCCGCGCCTTCCAGGGCATGGCGGGGCAGCGCCCCGTCGTCGGGTACGGGCTCACCATCGGGCAGTACGGAAGGCATACCGACCATTGTCGCTCGCGCCGGAGGCTTCCCCGACCGGCCTCAGTCCGCGTGGAGCACCAGCAGGGCCACGTCGTCGTCCGGCGGCTGCTCGGCGAACTCGTGGACCGCTCGCCGGATCCGCTCGGCCGTCGCGTCGGCGGGCAGCCCGGCGCACCCGGCCAGCACCCGGGCCAGCCCGTCCCCGTCGTCGAACATCAGCGGGCCCGACCGCCGCTCGGTCACCCCGTCCGTGACGCAGAGGAGGGTGTCCCCGGGCGCGAGGTCGAAGACCTGGCTCTCGTACGCCACGTCCTCCACAACCCCGAGCAGGACCTGCGGCTCGGCCGCCGGGCGTACGGAGCCGTCGGGGCGCAGCAGCAGCGGCAGCGGGTGGCCCGCGCTGGCCACCGTGCAGCGGACGCCGCCGCCGGGGAGCGGGACGACCTCCCCGTACAGCAGGGAGAGGAAGCGGGACTGGGAGCCGTCGTGGAGCTGCTGGCCCCCGGCGGCGGCGACCATCAGGGCGGCGGCCTCGGCGGCCTCCATGGCGTCGTCCAGGAGGAGGCGGTTGAGCCGGTCCAGGACCTCGCCGACGCCGAAGCCCTCACGGGAGAGCAGGCGGAGCCAGGGGCGGGCGAGGCCGGTAACGACGGCGGCCTCGGGTCCTGAGCCCTGGACGTCGCCGAGGACGAAGCACCAGCGGTCGCCGGGGCACGGGAAGATGTCGTAGAAGTCACCTCCCACGACGCCGTCGTCGCTCGGTTCGTATACGAGGGCGCTGGTGACGCCGGGGATCTCCGCGACCTTGCTGGGGAGCAGGCCGCGCTGGAGGATCCGGCTGATGGTGGCCTGCCGGGTATAGGCGCGGGCGGCGCCGACGGCGAGGCCGAGACGGCGTACGAAGTCCTCGATGAGCGAGGCGACGGCGTCCGGCACCTGGGCGACGCCCTCCCGGCCGACGAGCACGGTGCCGAGCGCCCGGCCGGCCGCCGTGATCCGGAAGGCGAGGGCGGCGCCGTCGCGAGCGCCGGGCTGCGGAGCCCCATCCGCGGGCGGGTGCTCTTCCGCGGGGTGCGCGGGCCATGGCACGGGGACGGATACGGGGCCGGAGCCGACGCCGGCCGGGAGGCGCAGCGGCTCCCGCTCCAGGGCGGTGCGCAGGGGCTCCGTACCGGTCTCGTCGCTGTGCCAGACCCGGGCCAGCCGGGGTTCGGCCCCCGGTCCCCCGCCCTCGGCCTCCAGCCAGATCGCGCACCAGTCGGCGAGCCGGGGCACCAGCAGCTGGCCCGCTATGGCGGCCACCAGGTCCTCGTCGAGCTGCCCGGCGAGCAGGTCGGACGCCTCGGCCAGGAAGGCGGGGGCGCCCCGGCTGTCCCAGACCGCGTCGTCGCGTTCGGTGCGCCGGGCGGCGGGGGCGAGGATCTCGGCGGCACGCAGGCCGCGCCGGAGGGAGTCCTGGTCGGGCGGAGCGGCCGGGCCGCTCCAGTCGTCGACGGGGAGGCGGGCCCAGACGGTCTTGAGGCCGGTGCGGTAGGTGATGCCCCAGGACTCGGCGAGGGTGGCGACGAGCTGGAGGCCCCGGCCGTACTCGGCGGGGTCGGGGAGGCCCGCGGGTTCCTCGGTCTCCGTACGCGTACGGCCGGGCTCCCCGGGCTCGTCGGCGCCGACCGGGCGGGCCGGGTGGTGGTCGGTGACCTCCAGGACCAGGGCGGCCGAGGGCTCGTCGCCGCCCTCCTCCTCCAGCCGGAGGACCAGGTCGACCGTGGTCCCGGCGTGCACGACGGCGTTGGTGACCAGCTCGTTGGTGACGGTCACGGCGTCGTCGGCGAGCCGGTCGCTGAAGCCCACGGCGGCGGGCACCCCGAGCCCGGTCCACTCCGCGAGCGCCGCCCGCACGAACCGGCGGGCGGCGGACGGGGCGAGCGGTATTCCGGGCAGGCTGGTGCGGCTGGCCAGGCGCGGGCCGTGCGCGTACCCGGCACGGGAGGCGCCGGGGCTCTGCACGGTGTCCCGCTGGTCCCGCTGCAAGGGGATGGGTGCCACGGTGCGGCTCCTCCGGGTCCGATGATTCCGACAGAGTGACAGACCGGACGCGCCCATAAGCACCGAGTTACCGAAGTGGGCAGAAAATCGAGCAGTTCGAACCCAAGGCTTCGGAAAACGCCCGGCAGCGGACCCCTGTGGCGGCGCGAGAGGGTGTACGGGTTTGCATCTGCCGTAACGGCACATCCGGGACGTCCTCACGGCGGACACGGGGACCGCCGGCGACGACCGGGGTGACCTGCATGGAACTGGCCGAACAGCTCGCGGCCTCGCGGCCCAGGACGCACCCACTGCCTGAACCAGGGGCCGGCAGACGGCCAGGCCGGGAGCGGTGAGACCGGATTCCGTCGCGGCGATGAGCCTGCGGGCGTCCGCGGGTCTACCCCTGGAGAGACGACCGACTCACCAGGAGCACGCCATGGGCCTCATCCACATCGAGCTGTTCGCGACCCTCGACCTCGTCGGGCAGGCGCCCGGCGGACCCGACGAGGACCCGGCGGGGTTCCCGTTCGGCGGCTGGCAGGCGCCCCTGCTGGACCGGATCACCGGGGCGCAGGTCGGTGGAGCGTACGAGGGCACGGACGCCCTCCTGCTCGGCCGGCGGACGTACGACATCTTCGCCGCCTACTGGCCTCACCAGGAGGGCGGCGAGGACGACGAGATCGCCACGCTCTTCAACAGCGTCCCGAAGTACGTGGCCTCCCGCGGCGGGCCCGACCTCGCGTGGGCCGGGTCGACGCTGCTCGGCCCGGACCTGGCCGCCTCGGTGCGCGAGATCCGTGACCGGCACGAACACGTGAAAGTCGTCGGGAGCCTGGACCTCGTGCAGACCCTCCTGCGCGAGAAGCTGTTCGACCGTCTCGACCTCTGGCTGCACCCCATCGTGCTCGGCGTCGGGAAGAAGGTGTTCGACGGAGGCGAGGTGCCCACCAACCTCACCCTCCTCGCCCCGCCGGCAGCCGGCCCGAAGGGCACGGTGTACCTGCGGTACGGGCTGGCCGACGGCACTCCCGCGACGGGGGACATGAGCGCACCGGACCATGGCGCCGGAAGCTAGCGTTCCCGGCCGGTCCACACAGGACCCGCACGGCGGACGGGGCGGCCGGACACCCGTCGGTGTCCGGCCGCCCCGTCCGCGTACACAAGGCGCTTCGGCCCCTCGCGCTACGCCTCGCGCGATCCCGCGTACATCTCGTCGATGAGCCCCTGGTACTCCCGCTCGACGACGGGCCGCTTCAGCTTGAGGCTCGGGGTCAGCTCGCCGTGCTCGACGTCCAGGTCGCGCGGCAGGAGGCGGAACTTCTTGATGGTCTGCCAGCGCTGGAGGCCCTCGTTGAGACGCTGTACGTACCCGTCGATGAGCTCGACGGTCTGCGGGGCGGCGACCACCTCCGCGTACTCCTTGCCCTCCAGGCCGTTCTCGGCGGCCCAGTTCAGGATGGTGGGGCCGTCGAGGGCGATGAGCGCGATGCAGAAGTTACGGTCCGCGCCGTGCACCAGGATGTTGGAGACGAACGGGCAGACCGCCTTGAACTGGCCCTCGACCTCGGCCGGGGCGACGTATTTGCCGCCCGACGTCTTGATCAGGTCCTTCTTGCGGTCGGTGATACGCAGGTAGCCGTCGGCCGACAGTTCGCCGATGTCCCCGGTGTGGAACCAGCCGTCCGACTCCAGGACCTCTTCGGTCTTCTCGGGCAGCTTGTGGTAGCCCTGCATGATGCCGGGGCCGCGCAGCAGGATCTCGCCGTCGTCCGCGATGCGCACCTCGGTGCCGGGGAGCGGCTTGCCGACGGTGCCGGTGCGGTAGGCCTCGCCCGGGTTGACGAAGGAGGCGGCGCTGCTCTCGGTGAGGCCGTAGCCCTCCAGGATGTGCACGCCGGCGCCCGCGAAGAAGTAGCCGATGTCGGGGGCGAGGGCGGCGGAGCCGGAGATGCAGGCGCGCAGCCGGCCGCCGAAGGCGTCACGGATCTTGGAGAAGACCAGCGCGTCGGCGACCTTGTGCTTGGCGCCGAGCGCGAAGGGGACGGATGCCTTGCCGGTACGGCGGAAGTTGTCCTGGGAGACCTTGGCGTACTCACGGCCCACGCCGGCCGCCCACTGGAAGATCTTGTACTTGGCGCCGCCGCCCGCGCGGGCCTTGGAGGCGACCCCGTTGTAGACCTTCTCGAAGATCCGGGGGACGGCCGCCATGTAGGTCGGCTGGACCACCGGCAGGTTCTCGATGATCTTGTCGATGCGGCCGTCGATCGCGGTGACGTGGCCGACCTCGATCTGGCCCGAGGTGAGGACCTTGCCGAAGACGTGGGCGAGCGGCAGCCAGAGGTACTGCACGTCCTCGGCGGTGATCAGGCCGGTCGCCACGGTGGCCTTGGCCATGTACGACCAGTTGTCGTGCGGCAGCCGTACGCCCTTGGGGCGGCCGGTGGTGCCGGAGGTGTAGATGAGGGTGGCGAGCTGGTCGGCCGTGATGGCGGAGACCCGGTCGGTGACCGCGTCCGGGGTCTTGGCGAGGAGCTCGTCGCCCCGGGCCTCCAGGTCGTCGAGGGTGATGATCCAGCCCTCGGGGTCGCCCTCGGCGGGCTCGACGCCGGCCGGGTCGATGACGACGACATGGGCGAGGTCGGGCAGCTCGGTGCGGCGCTCACGGGCCTTGGCCAGCTGCTCGGCGTCCTCCGCGATGAGGATGCGGCTCTCGGAGTCGGCCAGGATGAACGCGGACTCCTCCGCGTTCGTCGAGGGGTAGACCGTGGTGGTCGCGGCGCCCGCGCACATCACACCGAGGTCGATGAGGATCCACTCGACCCGGGTGGCGGAGGAGAGGGCGACCCGCTCCTCGGGCTGCACGCCGAGCGCGATCAGCCCGGCGGCGATCGCGTAGACCCGCTTCGCGGCCTGTCCCCAGCTCAGCGACTTCCAGTCGTCGGGACCCTCGCCCGAGGCCGACGGCACCGGATAGCGGTACGCCTCCCCGTCCGGGGTCGCCGCCACGCGGTCGATGAAGAGGGCCGCCACGGAGGGCGGCCGGTTATCGATCAAGGTCTGTGTGTCGCTCACGACGTCCTCCGGGCCTGCGGCATTGCTACGACCGGCTTCTTTGATACTGCGACTACTGCGACTGAGCGCCGCTGTCCTGTGCTGCTGTCCTGCTGCGCAACCTGCTTGTTCGGCTTGTTTAACTGGCGAGTAACCATCGATGCGTGATCAGAGTAGAGCGCACGCGTCCGCCACGTAAGAGGCAACGAGCCGCCGCTTTCATAACGAAAGGGCCCTCACATCGCACGTTACTGCGGTGTGAGGGCCCTTCGGACGACTCATCGGCGAGCGTCGGCCTGATCGTCGGCGGGCGTCGGCGCGGAGGCTACTTCTTGCCCTTGCTCTCCCCGGCGGACTCGTCGGTCGACAGCACCGAGATGAAGGCGTCCTGCGGGACCTCCACGTTGCCGACCATCTTCATCCGCTTCTTGCCCTCCTTCTGCTTCTCCAGCAGCTTCCGCTTACGGGAGATGTCACCGCCGTAGCACTTGGCGAGGACGTCCTTGCGGATGGCGCGGACCGTCTCACGGGCGATGACCCGGGCGCCGATGGCCGCCTGGATCGGCACCTCGAAGTTCTGCCGCGGGATGAGCTTCTGCAGCTTGGCGACGAGCCGGACGCCGTACGCGTACGCCTTGTCCTTGTGGGTGACCGCGGAGAACGCGTCCACCTTGTCGCCGTGCAGCAGGATGTCGACCTTGACGAGCTGGGCCGACTGCTCGCCGGTGGGCTCGTAGTCGAGGGAGGCGTAACCGCGGGTCTTGGACTTCAGCTGGTCGAAGAAGTCGAAGACGATCTCGGCGAGGGGCAGGGTGTAGCGGATCTCGACCCGGTCCTCGGAGAGGTAGTCCATGCCGAGCAGGGTGCCGCGCCGGCCCTGGCAGAGCTCCATGATCGCGCCGATGAACTCGCTGGGGGCCAGCACCGTGGCGCGGACGACCGGCTCGTGCACCTTGTCGATCTTGCCTTCGGGGAACTCGCTCGGGTTGGTGACGACGTGCTCGCTGCCGTCCTCCATCTCGACCCGGTAGACCACGTTGGGCGCGGTGGCGATGAGGTCGAGGCCGAACTCGCGCTCCAGCCGCTCACGGACCACGTCCAGGTGGAGCAGGCCGAGGAAGCCGACGCGGAAGCCGAAGCCGAGCGCGGCGGAGGTCTCCGGCTCGTAGACCAGGGCGGCGTCGTTGAGCTGGAGCTTGTCCAGCGCCTCGCGCAGGTCCGGGTAGTCCGATCCGTCCAGCGGGTAGAGCCCCGAGAACACCATCGGCTTGGGGTCCTTGTAGCCGCCCAGCGCCTCGGTCGCCCCGTTGTGCAGGGAGGTGATCGTGTCACCGACCTTGGACTGCCGCACGTCCTTCACGCCGGTGATGATGTAGCCGACCTCGCCCACGCCGATGCCGTCGGCCGGGGTCATCTCCGGGGAGGACACCCCGATCTCCAGCAGCTCGTGGGTGGCGCCGGTCGACATCATGCGGATGCGCTCGCGCTTGTTGAGCTGTCCGTCGATGACACGGACGTACGTCACGACACCGCGGTACGAGTCGTAGACCGAGTCGAAGATCATCGCGCGGGCGGGGGCGTCCGCGACGCCGACCGGGGCGGGCACGTCCCGCACGACCCGGTCGAGCAGCGCGTCCACGCCGACACCGGTCTTGGCGGAGACCTTCAGCACGTCCTCCGGCTGGCAGCCGATGAGGTTGGCCAGCTCCTCGGAGAACTTCTCCGGCTGCGCGGCGGGCAGGTCGATCTTGTTGAGCACCGGGACGATGGTGAGGTCGTTCTCCATCGCCAGATAGAGGTTGGCCAGCGTCTGGGCCTCGATGCCCTGCGCGGCGTCGACCAGCAGGACCGTGCCCTCGCAGGCCGCGAGCGAACGCGAGACCTCGTAGGTGAAGTCCACGTGGCCCGGGGTGTCGATCATGTTGAGGACGTGGGTGGTCCCGGTGTCCTCGCCCGTGTTGGGCGCCCAGGGCAGCCGGACCGCCTGGGACTTGATGGTGATGCCGCGCTCGCGCTCGATGTCCATCCGGTCGAGGTACTGAGCACGCATCTGCCGCTGGTCGACCACTCCGGTCAGCTGAAGCATCCGGTCGGCAAGGGTCGACTTGCCGTGGTCGATATGCGCGATGATGCAGAAATTGCGGATCAGCGCCGGGTCGGTACGGCTCGGCTCGGGCACGTTGGAAGGAGTCGCGGGCACGCAGGGTCCTGATTCTTGAGACGCCGAACGCCGTGTCTCGGGTCGATGTCGGGTCGGTCGGATCGTCGGTCGGATCGATACGTAGGCTCCATCGTCCCACGCCTGCGGGACGGCGACCGGTTTGGGCCGGTCGGAGGGTGACTGCTAACGTGGACAGCTGTGCCTCGTGGCTCTCACGAGCGGCGTGGCTCACCTGGAAGATCCAACGAACCTGAAAAGGCTCTATTCGTGGCGAACATCAAGTCCCAGATCAAGCGGAACAAGACCAACGAGAAGGCGCGCCTGCGCAACAAGGCCGTCAAGTCGTCGCTCAAGACCGCGATCCGCAAGGCCCGCGAGGCCGTCGTTGCCGGTGACGTCGAGAAGGCCACCACGGCCGTCCGCGACGCCTCCCGTCAGCTCGACAAGGCTGTCTCGAAGGGTGTCATCCACAAGAACGCCGCCGCCAACAAGAAGTCGGCGCTGGCGTCCAAGGTTGCCTCCCTGCAGGCCTGAGCTTCTTCCCGAAGCTCACTGATGTGACCGCCGGAACGGACTCGACGGGCCCTCTCTCCCGCCCCTGACCGGCACCCCGCGCCGCACACCGAACCTGCGTTCGCCACGCGGGTGCGACGCACCAAGAGCGTGACCCGGAAGCCCCGGGCGCCGATCTCCCCAGATCAGCGCTGCGGGGCTTCCGTGCGTTCGCTTCCAGCCCGTCCGGGGTATTTCCTTCCAGCCCGTCCGGGGTATTTCTGTCCAGCCCGTCCGGGGTATTTCTGTCCAGCCCGTCCGGCGTTTGAGGACGGAACCGGTCACGACAGGGCCCCGCGCCCAGCAGTGAAACGTGAGGGCTACCGCCCCGCCCTCGCAGCCCGCGCCACCGCGACAACGGCCTTCTCCAGGGCGTACTCAGGATCGTCCCCCCCACCCTTCACCCCCGCATCCGCAGCCGCCACGGCCCGCAGGGCCGAGGCCACCCCGTCCGGCGTCCACCCCCGCATCTGCTGCCGCACCCGGTCGATCTTCCACGGCGGCATCCCCAGCT
Source organism: Streptomyces cyaneofuscatus (assembly GCF_000718135.1). Taxonomy (GTDB): domain Bacteria; phylum Actinomycetota; class Actinomycetes; order Streptomycetales; family Streptomycetaceae; genus Streptomyces; species Streptomyces cyaneofuscatus. The sequence continues at coordinate 89,290 of NZ_JOEM01000004.1, forward strand.
CGCGGGCGAGATCCGCCGGCCGCCCGCCCCGCGCGGAGGACAGCTTCCCGATCGCCCGCACCCCCTGCGCCAGCGCACTGGTGATCAGCACGGGCGCGACCCCGGTCGACAGCGACCACCGCAACGCCTCCAGCGCCTCCGCCGCCCGCCCCTCGACCGCCCGGTCGGCGACGGTGAACGACGACGCCTCCGCCCGCCCCGTGTAGTAGCGCCCGACGACCGCCTCGTCGATCGTCCCCTCGACATCCGCGATCAGCTGCGACACCGCACTGGCCAGCTCCCGCAGATCGCTGCCGATGGAGTCGACCAGCGCCTGGCACGCCTCCGGCGTCGCGGACCGCCCGTGGGTCCGGAACTCCGACCGTACGAAGGAGAGCCGCTCGGCCGGCTTGGTGGTCTTCGGGCAGGCGACCTCCCGGGCCCCGGCCTTGCGCGCCGCGTCCAGCAGCCCCTTGCCCTTGGCTCCGCCCGCGTGCAGCAGGACGAGGGTGATCTCCTCGACCGGCGCCCCGAGATACGCCTTGACGTCCTTGACCGTGTCGGCCGCGAGGTCCTGCGCGTTGCGCACGATTACGACCTTGCGCTCGGCGAAGAGCGAGGGGCTGGTGAGCTCGGCGAGCGTGCCGGGCTGCAACTGGTCGGACGCCAGATCACGGACATCCGTATCGGCGTCGGCAGCGCGGGCCGCCGCCACCACCTGCTGCACCGCACGGTCCAGGAGGAGGTCCTCCTGGCCCACGGCGAGGGTGAGGGGGGCGAGCGGATCGTCGGTGGAATTCTTCCTGGTGGCCATCGCGATCCAGCATCCCATGACCCACTGACAGCCCGGCCGCCCCAGGGCGCCGGCCACAGGTGCCCGTACCGGAGAATGTCCGGGTGAGCGATGCGAGACATGTACTGGTGCTGCCCGACCGCGACGCCGCGGAGGAGGTGGCCGGGGAGCTGGCGGACCGTTTCGGGGTCGCCGAGGAACCCCAGCTCGTACGCGACGCCCTGGCCGGCGAGGACGACGCCGAGGACGCCCAGTGGCTGGTGGTCGTGGAGGATCCGGCCGGACGCCTGGACCCGGCCGCGCTCGACGCGTTCGCGGCGGAGTACGAGGGGTGGCTGGAGAAACCGTGACGCCCCGGGCCCGCACGGGGCGAAAGGCCTAGGTCCGGCGGCCGACGCGCACCGCACCGGACGGCGGTTAGCGTGACGGCCATGACCACCACACACCCTCCGCGCAGCCCCGAACAGCGCCTGCGGGACACCCTCGACCGCCTCCGTGACGAGGTGGACGCCTGGGTGGCGACCGCCTCCCCGGACGGCACCCCCTGTCTGGTGCCGCTGTCGTTCGTCTGGCACGGGGGCACCTTGCTGATGGCGACGCGGAGGACCAACCCGACGGCGGTCAACGTGACCCCCACCGGCATGATCAGGGTCACCCTCGGCCCCACCCGTGACGTGGTGCTCATCGAGGGAGAGGCCGAGATCATCGAGGGGACGGACCTCCCCACCGCCTCCGGGGACGCGTTCGCGGCGAAGCTCACATGGGACCCGCGGAAGAACTCCCCGTGGGTGTACCTGCGCATCACTCCGCACACCGTCCGGGCCTGGCGGGAGGTGAACGAGCTGGCCGACCGCGACCTGATGCGCGCCGGTACCTGGCTGGTCCCGCCCTCCTCCCTCTCCATCGCAGACCCGTCAGCCCTCCCCTCCTGAACGGCCCACCGCCCGCAGCTCCTTGCCCGCCCCCGTCACCGCGATGGCGCCGTCGGTGTCGGTCCGCAGGACCCGCGCCCCGGCGGCCCTGAGCGCCTCGACCGTACGGGGTGCCGGGTGGCCGTACGGGTTGTCCGCGCCGCAGGAGATGAGCGCCAGCCTCGGCCGTACGCCGTCCAGCAGCCCCGCGTCCTGGAAGCCCGAGCCGTGGTGCCACACCTTCCTTGGAGCACATCAACTCCCCTAGCCTTGACGGCATGAAGACCTCCGCCAGAGATCGAGTTCGCCGCGTCGGGATCTACGTCCGCATCTCAGATGACCGCGAGGGCGGGGGACTTGGCGTCAAGCGCCAGGAGGACGACTGCCGACTCCTCGCCGCCTCCCTCGGCTGGAAGGTCGTGGAGGTGTACGTCGACAACGACGTGACGGCCGCCGACCGCCGGAAGAAGCGCAAGGACTACCTGCGGATGCTGGCCGACATCGAGTCGGGCCACATCGACGCCATCGTGTCCTGGCACCCAGACCGCGTGTACCGCCAGCCCGCAGAGCTGGAGGACCTGATCATCATCGTGGAGGAGCACAAGACCGAAATCGCGACCGTCAAGGCGGGCGACCTCGATCTGAGCACCCCCACGGGCCGGCTCGTCGCCAGGATGCTCGGGGCCATCGCGAAGTACGAGGTCGAGCACAAGCAGGAGCGCATCCTCCGCAAGATCCAGGAGCTGGTCGAGGCCGGGAAGATCCACAACTCCGGCCACCGGCCCTTCGGTTACACCCGGCTCTTCGACGGCGAGGGCTCACGCCGGAAGATCCTGGGCGAGATCCTCAACGAGAAGGAGGCCGCCCACATCAAGAAGTGGGCCCGCCGCGTCCAGGAGGGCGAGAAGCTCGGAACCCTGGTGGCCGAGGCCAACGAGGCGGGTATCAAGACGTCCACCGGCGGGGCCTGGTCGTACCAGGCCATGCGGTTCCTGCTGATGTCCGGCCGGATCTCGGGCCGCAAGGAGCACAAGGGCGAGATCTACGGTCAGGCCGTCTGGCCGAAGATCATCGAGCCCGAGGACAGCGACTCGATCCGGGCTCTCCTCGCGGAGCGGTCCGAGGAGTTCAAGGCGGAGTTCGGGGAGCGCGACACCCCGGCCCTGAAGTACCCGCTCTCCGGCCTCGTGAAGTGCACGTGCAAGGTCCGGCATGTCGTGGGCGAGCCCTGCTCCTGCAAGGAGGAAGGGAAGAAGCACCACCGGATGAGCACCGGGCAGCGCGGGGACAAGGACATGCCCATCTATACGTGCAAGAAGGACGGGGGCGGGTGCGGTGGCCGGACCATCCAGATCCCCGACCTGGAACCGCTGATGGAGAAGCTCCTCTTCAAGCGCCTGGAGGAGGTCGAGGCGGCGGCAGGTGAAGACCCGGACGACCCCCGCCCCGCGCTGGAGGCCAAGCTCGCCCGCTGGGAGAAGCGGAAGAAGGAGCTGGGGGACGAACTCCTGGACGGCGACCGCCCGGCCAGGGAGATCCGGGAGGCGATCGACACCCTGAACGGCCGGATGGCCTGGGCCCGTCAGGAGATCGCCCAGTACGCGGTGAAGGCCAACCTCCACGAGATCAGCGCGGCCGAGCTGCGGGAGGCGTGGAAGGACTACTCCGTCGCCCGGAAGCAGTCGACGTACCGGGGCCTGATCAGGGAGATCCTGATCCACCCCGCGACCCGGCCCTTCAACGTCTGGAGCCCGGACCGGGTCGAGGTCTTCTGGAAATGATCACGACTGGCCGCCCCGCCACCCATCAGGCGAAAGGAAGTCTCTGGGATCACCTCCGACAGAGATCTCGTTGACCCTGACTCCAGGGATGTGAAGCCCTTCAAGCGGCTGGTCGTCCGGGTGGTGGAACACGCTGCGGTGGGCGTTCAACACGAGCTGCTGGTTGAACGTCTGGGCAATCTCGGCACTCGCCGTAAGCTCACGGTCTGGCCCAGGAACGTTCTGAATCACGAGTCCCACACGGCGGTCCAGAGGAACCAGAAACATCTGAGCTGTCGCGAGACCGACACCGTCGTCCTCGGATCCAGCTCTCGGGACTAGCACCACAGGGCAGTCCGCCGTGAGCAGTGCTTGATCCTGAATTCGGCAGATCCACCAAGCGCAGGCGTAGAAGTGGCCAGCCGCTTTAGGGCCCAGATCGCTGATGAGCTTCAAGTGCCTGTTCGGGTGCTGCTTTACCTTGTACGAGTCGAAGTCCGTGAGCCTCGCCCAGCTCTCGTCGACCTCCTCTGCGGTCGGAGGTCTCCCCAGCCGCTCCGTGAGCACTTGGCGGATGCGCGGTTTGCCATTGACCGCCACACTCAGCTTGAGCATGAAGTCCGCGACCTCGTCACCGCCCTGCCGAATGGCCGGAACCCTTACGTACTGAAGCGCCACCCACGCCGCGAGAGCGGCGCGATGCTCAGAGGGCAAGGGCCAGCGGCCCTCGTCGGCGACTTCCCGGATCGCCTGGATACCATCGTTTTCGATCAGCCCGAACGCATCTTCCGCAGCATCCGACCACTGGCCGGCCGCGGTTTCCATCAAGTAGAAGTCCCGGATCACGGTGGACCGTTTGATGGGCTCGCGCTTACAGACGCCGTCCTCAAGCCGAAGACGGGACACCTGCATGTGCTCCCCGGCGAAACGTTCTAGGTAGGACCTGGGCACGGTGTGATTGTTCCGCTTGAGGCCCTTCTTGGTGCTTCCCATGATCACGCCGGAGCCTTGCGCCACGGCGCGGCCGGGTCGGCCAGAGTGTCGAGGATCAGCTCACACCAGGTCACGGCTGCATTGACGGTCAGGCGGGCGTGACGAACCCCCAACCCTGACGGAGCACTCACCTGCCCGTGACCACTTCCGAAGCCCTGGTTGCGCAGCTCCGCGACGCCCACGGCGATGTTGACCGAGCCGGAGAGGATCTTCTTCACGGCCTTGCTCCCGTCCGGCCCTTCGGGAGCGGATGCGGCGTCGAGCTTCAGCGCCTTCTGGACGGTGCTGATCAGGGCGGGTAGTGCCGCGTTCTTGTCGACCTCGATGCTCAGCTCCTGGAGGGCCGTCTTTGCCGTCGCCTCGATGAGCTGCTTGGCTGCGCCGATGGCCCCCTGGGGGTCGGTCGTCAGGTCGCGCCGGATACGTTCCAGCTCGATCGTGATGCCGGAGGCGTCGCTCAGTTTGCTGAGGTCTCGGGCCAGGACAGGCGGGTTGGACCACGAGATCCGCCCCTCTTTGTCGAGCGCGAACCCGTCGCGCTCCAAGCGCACTCGGATGTCCTCCAGCCACTTATCAGGCGTTGCGGAGGACTCCTTCCTCCACTCGTACGTGACCTCGTCGTACTTCCGAATGAAGTCCTCGAAGACCAGAAGCACTCGCCGAATATGGTTTGGGTCGGACCAGTCCACGCCCTCCGCGTAGAGCATGAACTCGGATCGCCGCTGGCCGGAATCCTGGTACTTCAGCTCATCCGGCGGGATGGGTGCGAACCCGTGGTCCTCCCACAGCTCGGACACGATCCGGAGGGTCAGGCTCGTAGCGAGTGAGCGGATGGCGTTGCGGACTGCTGGACTCACCAGCTCCCGGCGTGCGGTGACGGTCATGGTCTGAAGATACGAGCAGCTCCTGACATCGTCATGGCCTTTTGCGACAAAGGTTCTCAACTCAGCACTGTGCGGCCCGGGTAAGGTCCGCCTTCACCCGGCGGAGCATCTGGGTCTGGAGCATGGTCAGCGGGGGTGCGGTGGCCATCTGCCGCTCCATCCAGGCGGCCTCCTTGGCGTCCCTCTCAGCCCAACGGAGCTGGTGAGTCACCAGGTTGCCGACGAGCTTCCGCATCGCGGGAGAACGCAGGGGGCGGCCGTTGACGACGGGCCCGTACGAGACCTTCCGGAAGCCGCCGGGGGCCTCCGGGTCGATCAGCCGCAGCCGGCCCGTCACGACTGCTCCTCCACCTTCAGCCAGCGGTCCGGGTGCTGCTCGGCCTCTCGGGCCTTCAGGTCCTCCACCTGGGCCTGGGTGAGGTCCGCGACGATGTACACGCCTCCCCGACTCGGGGTGTACTCCTGCTCGTTGGAGAAGGCGTGGACCGTGTACAGCGTCTCGGCCATCAGACGCTCCCGCCCTGCCACGCGGTGCGGCTGTCGAAGCTCAGGCCCTCTCGGCCCTCGTACCGGTCCCGGGTGGCCTGGAAGACCTCCTGGGCCCGCTCCGGGTCGTAGGAGACGAGCTGCATCCCCTGCGTCGGCGCGTACGCCCAGACGACTCCCCAGTGGCCGCTGTCGAGCGCGAGGAGACCGACCCGGTCACCGCCTCCGGCCTGGAACTGGGCCTTGCATTCCCACTCCATCAGAGCCTCCCGTCCACGTCGGAGACGTCCGGCTCGTATTCCACCGCGAGGTCCGCCATGGCCTGCTCCGCCATCGAGCCGGGCGGGATGAACGGGCACGGGTTGGGGCAGGCGTACCGCCCGTCTTCGCACGCGATGCAGTCAGCCATGAGGCCCCCAAGAATTTAAAATCTCGTACCGCCAGAAACGACGCGAGGCCCGCTCCGGAGATGAGTCCAGAGCGGGCCTTGCGGGGGTCAACACTACAGGGTTTCTTGATAGAGCAGGGATTCTCCAAGGATTCCCGGAGAGGGTCAGGAATTTAAAATCCCGACTCGTGCGCCTCCCTGGAGAACGTCTCGATCTGAAGGCCCTTCGCGTACTCCCAGCGGACCGGATCGGTAGTGCCGAGGGCGAGCATCCGGGCCGCCTCCTTGCTGCCCTGGGCCCGGAGGCCCCGAGCCCTCTCAGCGGCCTTCTGGAAGCCCTTCAGGGTCACGGTGAAGCCGTCGCCCGACTCCACCAACCCGTGACGTTCCAGGGCCCCCTGCCGGGCTTCCCAGGTCATCGGACCTTGGACTCCTTAGAACGGTTGCTGGTCACAGGCTCGGCCTAGCTCGCAATCCGCTTCCACTCGGGTGGGAAGTCGGGGTGATCGACGTACGACGCGAGGAGTGTGAACGCCACGGGACTACGCAGCGTCAATGGAATGCCGTTGATGCTGCCCACGAGCGCCCTCTCCAACAAGGGGCGGGGCTTGTCCTCGATGTCCCACGGAACCGTCAGCACCCAGTCCAGGAGCCTGCGCTTCGTCTCCACGTCGGCGAGAGCACGATCTCGCACGCGGATCACGTCTTCGTTCTTGCTGGACTTCAACGCGAGGGCGGCTCTTTCATCCTCCCGAAACCGGGCTCGCAGGAACACCACCATGGCGTCGTCGACTGTCCCCATCTCTCCCCCTTGCCACCAGACTCTGAGAGGTCATCATCCATCAGCGGGACCACGCGATGACGCGCTTCCGCATCTCCGCCAGAGTCTCCTTGGAGGCCACCGCGGTCTCCAAGGATTCCTGAGCCGGCCGCCTCAGATTGTCGGCCTCGGCAACCTGGGCGACCAAGACCTTCGGGGTGCTCGGCACCGGTCCGACCTCCGCCTCCTGCGCCTTCAGGTGCTCGTACAGGGCCATCTCGTCCCCGGCCTCCACGAGGGCCCTCCAGACCCCGTCAGCGTCCGCCGGGAGCGGGTTGGCCTCCAGGTACGCGTCCCGCTTCGGGGAGGCCGAGGAGAGGCGATGCGCGAGGTATCCGGCCGGGGTGCCACGGCGGGCCGAGGTCGCCTGCACCTCCCGGTCCCGAGCGGCCCTCTGGTCGCGGATCTGGTGCCGGGTGAAGCGGTCGTCCCAGTACTCACCGTCCGGGCGGACCACCGAGGCCCAGCGGATCTCGTACACGAACGAGCGGCCCTGGCGGACCTTGTGGACCAGGAGGCAGTTCACCTTGGCCATGCGGGCCAGGAGGTCCCGGACGCTCTTCTGGGCCACGCCCAGCAGCTCGGCGATGTCCTGAGACGAGAGGACCACGTCCTCCAGCCCGGAGAGGATCGCGAGGTGCCAGGCTCTGCGGCCCAGGGCGAAGCCGGGCCCCTCACCGTGGACTTCGGCCCAGACGTCCAGCGAGGGGTCCAGGGCCCGCAGCACGGTGGCCGTCTGCTTCGTGCCGTTCAGCGTGTCCAGGGTCGAGAGGGTCTCCAGCCCCCTGCCCAGGACCTTCCGAGCCCTCTCGCTGATTGCGGCGGTGGTCACCGCATTACCCTCCGGAAGCTCCTCCCTTCCCTCCTTCAGGGCCAGGCCCCCAGGGGGGGAGGAGAGGTAGTTAGGTGGGGTACTGCGGTGACGACCGCCGGTATTCGAGCGGAACCGGATCTCCATGGAGTCGCGCTCCTCGGCGGTGGGCGAAGAGACCCCACGGGTCTTGGTCCAGAGGAACTTGAACTCCGACAGCTCCCGCTCAGCACCGACGGTGTGACGGACAGCCTGGTCCCCCATTCCGGACCACCGGGCGAGACCACGAGTGCCGCTGACGTACGGGCGGGTGGTGACGGTCCAGGCGAGGGCGAGTTCCATGAGCGCCTCGGAGTGGCCCACCGAGCGGGCGGCCATCTCTACGAGGTGCGCGGGGTTCACTGCGTCAAGGTCGACGTGACCCGAGGGGCCCGGACCGCTAGAATTCGGGGACAAGCTCACGTGGTGCTCCGGTCTCTTGGTGGTGACGGAGTGCCGGTCTCGAAGGTCTTGACCCCTTCCAGACCAACCAGGAATTTAAATTCCTCTGACGCTGCCCCCGGTTCCCGCCGGGGGCTTCGTCGTGTCTGGACACAGGATAAGCACGCGGATACCACATTGGCGAACCTCCGAATTACCCCAACAATCCTTGGCACCTAGCATTGTTGGAGTAATTCAGCAGAGAATCCATAACGCCTCAGAGTTGTTTATCGCCGCTTCTCGGTGATACATTTCTTCTGTCGCCACCGGCGACAACATGACTCCACCGGAGGTTCCCCGCACGGGGATTCCCTCCGTGCGTGTTGAGTCATCGAGGAGCGCTACGTGAGCGCGATCCACTTCCCCAGCATCTTCCGGGCGGTCCAGGAAATCTTCCCGGACACCGTCCTCCGCACCGGCTTCAGCACCGAGCACAAGACCGCGTTCATCGCGGCGGCCGACCTCCGCCAGGGGCTCGGCTACAAGGCGACCACCCAGCGGTTCGTGGATGGTCTCCGTGAGGCGCAGGGAAGGGGTACCACTCAGGGTGGTACCCCTCTGTACCTCGGCGAGGAGCTGGTCCCCACCGCCGGTGGCCCTCAGCGCATGACCGTCCTGTACAAGCGGGGCGTCTTCCACCTCCTGATGCGCTCGGACCTCCCGAAGGCCGCCGAGTACCGGGACAAGGTCTTCGACCTCGTGGAGCAGGTCGAGCGCGAGGGCTTCGTGGTCAACGCGAGCGCCCCGGTCGAGCAGCTCCAGACCATGAAGGTCCGGGCCCAGGAGACGATCGACGAGCTGCTGGAGGCCCGCCTCCAGGAGCGCAAGGACTACCGCACGATCATCCGGGCGGTCCGTGACGCCGGTGGGTATGACCGGGACTTCGCGGACGTCCAGAACATGATCTACCTGGGGCTGTTCGGCATGACGGCCCAGACCGTCCGGGAGCGTCAGCCGCAGGTCAGCGGGGAGCGCTACAAGCGGGACTTCCGGGGCAAGAAGGCCGGGGAGCTGCGGCCGTCGAAGTCCGCCAAGGACTTCCTGACGAAGGAGCAGCTCAAGACCCTGGACGACGGTGTCCTGTACATCACGTCCCTGCTGGCCCTGCGCCACTCCGACGGCCTGATGACGCTGGACGACATCAAGGGCGCGGCCCTGGACTTCGGTGCCGAGATGCGCACCCAGCGGGCCCGCCGTGCCGGTCAGGGCGTGACCGCGTGAACGCCGAGCAGCTCCGTGAGGTCGTCACGGACACCGAACTCTCCCCCTACGCCCGGCTGATCTGGGTCCACCTGAACACCGCCGCCGAGCCGCAGAACAGCAACTCCCTGGTGGAGGAGCTGGGCTTCAGCCGGGCGACCGTCTCCCGGTCCGTCGGCGCCCTCCGGGGCCTTGGCCTGGTCCGCAGGCACAACGGCGTCTGGCGGCCGGAGACGGGGCGGCGACCGTCATGGACCTGATCGTCGGCTACGGGCCCGAGCAGTTCCAGGACGTCACCGTCCACCAGGGCGCACCCGGCGAGCCGGCCGTCATCGAGACGGTCACCGTCCGCCCGATCCGGGTCTACGACAAGCGCCCCGACGGCTCCCTGGAGGAGCTGTTCGGCGAGGCCAAGACCGCAGCTCTGAACGCCTTCTGGGCCGATGTCGAGCGCTTCAACCAGCAGGAGAACCCGAAGTGAGCACGCCCACCGTGACCCTGAACGACCTGATCGCCACCCAGCTCTCCGAGATCGCCGAGGACGTCTGGAAGGACCACAGCGTCCTCCGCATCACCGGGGACAACGGCCGCATGATCCAGCCCGGGGAGGTCGCCGTCATGGAGCGGTGGCGCTGCGAGGTGGACCACGGCTTCGGCCTCTGCGGCCAGCCGCTCTTGACCACCGAGCAGGCCGCCCTGGTGGTCGTGGGGCGCTCCTGGGACTTCGCCCTGGAGAAGCCCGCCCACGAGCCCGTGTGGGTCCGTGAGCTGACCGCCGAGGGCCTGGAGGAGACGGCCCTCTTCCACCTCACCGACGTGACCCGGGAGTTCGAGCAGGTCCGGAAGGCGCGGCTGACATGGACCACCTGAACCACACCCTCGCCCTGCACGTCCTGGCCCTGCTCATCACGCTCGGCCTGATCATCGCGGTGGTTCGCCGCTGGAAGCGGAGCACCCGTTGACCCTCCTCGCTGCCGACTTCTTCGCCGGTGGTGGCGGCTCCTCCTCGGGGATGACCAAGGTCCCCGGGGTTGAGCTGCGTCTCGCCGCGAACCACTGGAGCCTGGCGGTGGAGACCCACCAGCTCCACTTCCCGGACGCCCTCCACGAGTGCGCCGACTTGTCCCAGGTGGACTTCCGCCGGTACCCCCGCGTGGACCTCCTCTGGGCCTCCCCGGAGTGCACGAACCACTCCATCGCCCAGGGCCGCAAGAAGAACCAGGAGGACCAGATCCCCGACTGGGAGGGCAACGTCCTCCCGCTGGAGGCCGGAGCCCGCTCCAGGGCCACAGCCTGGGACGTTCCCCGGTACCTGGAGGAGATGATCCGCCGGGGCAAGCCCGTCCTCGGCGGGGTCGTGGAGAACGTCGTGGACTTCGCGAAGTGGGTCCTCTTCCCGGCGTGGAAGAAGACCGTGGAGTCCCTCGGCTACGTCCTGCACGTCGCGTTCCTCAACTCGGCCCACGCGCACAGCCGGAGGTCCCTGTGGGCCCCGCAGAGCCGGGACCGGATGTACGTGGGCTTCATCCACAAGTCCGTGGGCCGGAAGCCGAACTGGGAGAAGTGGCTCCGCCCCTTCGCCCGGTGCGTCCAGCACGGCCTGGTGAGGGCCCGGCAGTTCTTCAAGAAGGCCGGGGAGCCCTGGGGCCGCTACCGGGCCCAGTACACGTACCTGTGCCCCGAGCCGGGCTGTGCCCTGGTGACGGAGCCCGTCGCCCTCCCGGCGTCCGAGGCGATCGACTGGTCCCTGGAGGGGCAGCGCATCGGTGACCGGAAGCGTCCTCTGGCGGCCAAGACCATGGCCCGGATCGAGGACGGCCTCACCCGGTACGCACGGCCGTTGATGGTCCCCGTGGAGGGCAGGGACGGCAAGGAGGCCCGCCCGGTCGACGAGCCCGGCAGGACCCAGACGACCCGGCGCGAGACGGGCGTCCTGATCCCCTCCGGCTTCATCGCCGAGCTGCGGGGCGGGAACTCCAAGCACCGGGACCTGAAGGACCCGCTGGCCACCGTGTGCGCCTCGGGGAACCATCACGGTCTGGTCCTCCCCGCGATGCTCGTCCCCTCGGGCGGCACGTGGAACGAGACCGCCAAGCCCCTCACGGAGCCGATGCGGGCCCGGACGACCCGGGAGAACGAGGGCCTCTTGGTCCCGTACTACGGCCAGAGCCGTACGCGGACGACCGGGGAGCCCGTCGGAACCCTGACGACCGTCGACCGGTATGCCCTCGTCCAGGCCCAGATCGAGGTCGAGGACTGCCTCTTCCGGATGCTCCAGCCCTCGGAGATCGGCAGGGCCATGAGCTTCGAGCCGGACCACACGGTCCTCGGCACGAAGCGAGAGCAGACCCGGATGCTCGGCAACGCCGTCACCCCCAACGCCGCCGAGGTCCTCGTGAGCGCGCTCACCGAAGCCATCACGGGCGAGGACCTCGAACCGTGCGCGGCCTGACTCTCCTCGCTGACGCCCTGAACGAGTGCCCCGAGGAGCCGATGGCCCTCGGGGTGCTACTCGGCCTCACGGCTGGTGAGCCGGCCGTCTTGGCCAAGACCCCTGCGATCCCCGAAGGAGCAACCCGGGGCGAGTACGCCGCCCTGCTCCGCCTGAACCTGATGGGAGTGACCCCGTGAACATCTACGAGTGCTTCGTCTGCGGTGACCCGCAGGAGTCCAAGACGTGCGACCGGTGTCGTGCCGGAATCCGCGGTGACCTCCTCGGGCTCCCGGAGTTGTACGTCCACCTGACGATGTCGCGTCAGCGGGTCCAAGGCGGGGGCAGTGACGGACGGTCCGGGAAGCGTCTCCACGCCCCTCTCCCGGGTCGGGGCGACGTCCTGAACCTCCTGGGTCCGGCAAGCCGTCAGGGCGTCACCGACGCGGAGGACCAGGTGGGCTCCGTGCCCTTCCTGGAGGTCCTCTCCGGCTGGACCGAGGTCGTGACCGAGGAGCGCAACCTGACGCCCGTCAAGAAGCACGTGACGACCCTGACGGCCCGGCTGACGGCCCACCTGCCCTGGATCTGCGAACAGCCCTTCGTGGGCGACTTCGCCGGGGAGCTGAGGGAGCTGGTCCACGAGGTCCAGCGGATCACGATGACGCAGCCCCGACGGGAGTTGCTCAGGGGCGTGACGTGCCCGTCATGCGACGGTCTGACGATGGTCCGGCACTTTCCCGGGGACTGGGCTGCCGAGTGCGCTCTGTGCCCCAGCGTGCGGCTCGACGAACGGGACTATGAGGGTCTCGTGAAGGACCAGGCGCGGCGAGCTGGGGAGAGCGTCAAGTCCTGACGACTTGACGGGGGTTGCCGGTACTGTGACTCCCACAATCGAAGACCGTCCAGTGGGCCCCCGGACCCGACTCTCACATCTGAACCGGGGGCCCCAGACACGAGGAGAGCTAACCTCCCCATGTCCAACGCAGAACTTACCCTGCTGCCCCCTGGGCTGGCAGGGCAGATGCCTGTACGTCCCCGACCGGATGCCCAGCTCGGGCTGACCGTGAGCGCGGCCGTCCTGACGACAGCCCTCACCGCCGTGAGCTTCTGGCTCTCGTTCGAGGCGCTCCACGATCTGGCCGTCGCCCACCGCCTGAAGGGCGAGAGGGCCTGGGCCTGGCCCGCCACCGTCGATCTGTTCATCGTGATCGGTGAACTCCTCATCCTCCGGGCGTCGCTGCTCCGACGCGTCGACCCCTGGGCCATCGTGCTCACGGCGGCGGGCTCGATCGGCTCGATCGTCCTGAACATCGCGTCCGTCAGCGGTGAGAAGACCGTCTTCCTGGACTACGTCGTGGCCGCCGTGCCGCCCGTCGCCGCTCTGCTCGCCTTCGGCGTCCTGATGCGCCAGGTCCACGAGTACCTCGCCTCGCGTCAGCAGGTCCTGACGGCCCCGCCAGTGCCGTCAGCGCCGCCCGTGACGGCCCCGGTGGAGCCGGAAGTCCCGGCCGACGAGGCCCCCGTGGAGGAGCCCGTCGTGACGGAGGAGCCGGAGCCCGTCAAGGAGCCGGAGAAGAACCCGGAGCCCCTGACGCAGCCGCAGCAGATCGACGCGGTGATCCGGGGCCTGTACGACTCCCTTGGCCAGCGTCGCCCCACGACGGCGCTCATGACTGACGCACTGGAGAAGGCCGAACTCCCCTCGTCCGACGCCACCGCCAGGACGGCACGGAAGAGGGTGGAGGCCGCCGAGCCTCACCTCAAGACGCTGCCCTCCGCTCTCGCCGCCTGACGCGAGCCCACACACCCACGGGTGCGCTGTGCTCGCCGACGGCTGGAGCACGCGTGCCTCCATGCCCGGAGGACGCCATGTCCGAGAAGATCCCCGACCCCCCGAACTACCTACCGTACGGCTCTGGTCCGGCCTGGACCGAGCCCGAGATCCACCTCCACTTCACTCCCGAGAGCGAGCCGGCCAGCCGCTGGGACCTCTCCTGGCTCCAGGTCGGCAAGAACCTCGGCGCCATCGCGTGCGCCTGGATCCCGGCGAACATCTGGGCCGCGACCCTCCATGACGTCCAACGCGAGCAGAGCGCCTCCGGAGCCTGGGCCATGGGCGGCTTCGTCCTGGCCGTGGCCGTGATCCGCCTCGTCCAGCGCCAGGGGTTCTTCAACCGCTTCCTGGTCTGGACGGGCGTGCTCGGGCTGTTCCTCGCCCTGCCCGTCTTCACCGCCGTCGTGGACGTCATGACGGGTGGCGGCCGATGAACACTGCCACGACCGCCACGGTCTCCCTGGGAGCCGTCACGATCGGCCTGAGCATCCTGGCGTGGCACCTCGCCCGCTGGTGGAAGACCGGGGGAGGCGGACCGAAGGCGGGCCCGCCCGGAGGGGGCGGAGGAGGCGGACGAGACCCGAAGATCTTGGTTCCGTTCCTTGCGTCAGTGGCCCTCGGGATGCTCTGCGTCACGGCCGCCGGGGGTCTCCTGGGCACCGGAGCCGTCATGCTCCTGGACGCCGGGAACACCCTGGGGAACTGGTCCCTGACGGCCGTCACGGGCACTGCTACGCCAGGCGTCACGAGGTCCGGCCAGAAGGTCCTGAGCCCCGGCGGGTGCGCGGCCTTGGTGATCTACGGCGTCGTGCTGGCCGCCATCTGGAAAAGCGGCGGGAAGGTCTTCCACGGCAAGGTGACGAGCGGCGTCACGTGCGGCGTCATGCTCGGCTTGAGCGCGGGCTTCTCCGGGATCGCCGCCGCTGCCGTCGTCAGCGTCTTCAACGCCCTCGGCGACAAGGTCACGGGGGTCATGTGATGCGGACCTTCTTCGACCGGGTGTACCGGGGGAGCAAAGCCCTCGCCTGGAACATGGCCCGGGGGACCGCCGGGTGGCTCAAGGAGGGCTCCGCCCCGGTGGACTTCCTGATCCGCCTGGTCTTCCTCCTGGGCGGCCTCGCGCTCGTCTGGGGCCTCGTTCAGAGCGCCCCCTTCCTGATGTTCGGCCTCACCGGCTGGTGGGTCGTCGCCGCGTACCGGAAGGGCAAGCCCGAGGAGAAGGCCGCGGTGCCTTCGCCCCAGGAATCCTCGGAGCCGGCCCAGCCGAAAGACGACTCCCCCGAGGTCCTCGCCACGCTCCGGAAGGTCGCCGAGCCCCACGCCCACCTCTCCGCCGTGGCCCAGGCGCTGGGCACCGACACCGCCCACGTCCGGGAGGTCCTTACGAGGGCCGGAGTCCCCATCTCCGACGTGCGGATGAAGGGCCGGGGCGTGAGCACGGGCGTGAAGGCCGCCGACATGCCCCTTCCGAGCCCCTCTCCCAGCCCCTCCCCCGAGGGCCTGGGACCTGTTGTTGTCCCTGGTCACGCCAACAACAACGACACCGAGCTGTCCGTGACCCGCTTCCCGAGCGGGGCCCGGATCATCTCGGTCCCCGACCCGACGAACCCCGCCCGGACCCACGTCAAGGTCATCGGGCCCATCGAGGGCTGAGCACGCCATGAAACGCCTGAAGAACTTCCTCGTCCGCTTCGCGCCCGCCTACTGCGGAAGCTGCGGCTGGTGGGTAGATGCCTGCCCTCACCAGTAGTTCAAGGAGCAGGACTTGACGGGATCAGCCCCATCCGGGCTCGCCCCTCGGCATGATGAGTGGCATGAGACCAGAGACTCTGGCGGGCTTGTTCGGCCTCGGGGGAACTGTCGTGGGTGTCGGCGGCACCCTGTTGGCCGGGTGGATCCAGCAGCGCTCTCAGGAGAGGACGGCACAGCAGGCACGCGCAGAGACCCGTTCGAGCGAGGCAGGTTCCCGTGGCAGGGAGGTGGCGCGCAGCGCCCTCTCGGAGTTGTACGACCTGCGAAGACAGGCCTTGGATTGGAAGGTGGGGATGTCGGAGCAGGAGCGCCAAGAGTGGGTGGAGACCGCCCACGCAAAGGCCGACGAGGCCGAACTGAACGCGGCGCTGATACCGCAAGCGGACATCCTGCGGGTGCGCCTTCGAGACGCTCTCAGTGTGGCTCGGGACTTGCTCTCCGAGGACGCGGACGATGATCACCAGGCGCACCGGGGCGAGTTCGCCGTCGACCACTGCATCGAGCTGCTCTCGGCCTACATGCGTGGTGATCCGGAACTCCCCGAACGCACTCTTCGCGAGGAGCGCGCGATGCTGGAGCGCGAGATGCGCGAGAGTCCCTAGGAGCCCTCTGGGCTTGACGGGATCAGCCCCAAGGGGTCGGTGCTGTCGTCATGATGTCGACATGAACGACTTCCTTGGAAAACTTTGGTCGGTGGAGTTCGGCGCCGCGCTGTTGGGTGCCCTGGCCGGCGGTCTCTTCGCCCTCTTCGGGTCGTGGCTCCAGACTCGGAGTAGCAACAAGGCGGCAGCACTGGCAGCGGCCAAAGCAAACGTCCAGCGCGGCTTCGACACCCTGACCGAGCTCAAAATGCATCTGGAGGCCCAGACCTTCCAGGGCACCGGCAGCGGGGAGACCCGGGCGGCCTGGAACCGAGAGCGCGACACCCTGACCACCAAGGCCAGCAGCGCGATCATGCTGCTGCCGGACAAGTGCAAAGAGACGCGCGGACAGGCCTTGATGCTGGTCCGCATGATCAAGCGCTGGGAGGGACTGCCCGTTTGGCCGGAGTACAAGTTGGAGACCAGCCTCCTGTTGTCCGAAGCGCTGAAGTTCCTTGGGCTGTTCTTCCGGGGCTCAAAGGTCCCGGAGAAGCGGGATATGACCAGCGTCATCGCCAAGGAGATCGAGCACTACAAGCGCCAGGAGGCCCGCCGTGAGCTGGAGTCCCTGGAGAGCGAGGCCGAGCGATCCGGGCTGGACTACGAGGATATGGAACGGGCCAACGAGCTGAAGGAGTTTCTGGGGCTTCCCCACCCGTCGAGCCCGGCAGATGGTGCCCAGAACACCCCTTCGTGACGCCTGTCAGGACCTGATGAGAAGTTGACGGGATCAGCACCATGAGGTTGATCCCGTCGGCATGATGACCATCATGCAACCTGAAGTGCTCTCCGGTCTGATCGGTTTCGGCGGTGCCCTCGTGGGTGGTGCGGCGTCCTTCGGGGGCGTGTGGCTCACCCTGTCCCACCAGAGGAAGCTGGCCCGGGAGGCCCGCCTCGCGGAGATCGGCCAGGAAGCGGCGGACAGGGCACTGAACGAGCTGATCACGCTCGGAGAGTTCCTGGAGTCCGTCAGGGGCGAAGTCGCCACGATGCGCACCGACGAGAGCGCGGAATACCTGGACACCGTGTTCGGTCACATGGAGAGGATCCAGAGGGCCGTGGCTCGCATCCCGGACCGGGAACTCCGCACGCACGTGCGGGATCTCCTGACCGTCATGCGGAAGTACAGGGCCGCCGGTGTACGGCACTTCTTCGCGGTGAGCTGGCTGTCGGAGCTGACGGACGAGCTGACCGAACTCCTGTCGGCCTACATCCGTTCCGACCCTCTCCCGTCCCTTTCCGAGCGGACAGAGTCGAAGCAGCAGCGGGCCATCCAGCACGAGTTGGCCCAGCGGCGACGCTTCGAGCTGATGCAGGACCCCGACCCCGTCAACATCGACCCGCGTGAGGAAAACGCCGACGACGGTCCGGCGTCGTGACGCCCGTCAGTACCGACGCTTGCTTTCCGGAACAACGTTCCGCATAATCGCGATCAGCAGGACCACTGCGTCCTCGTGCAGGCCCCGACTCCTCTTGAGGTACGGGGCCTTTTCGCGTTCCCAGGGAGGCCGTCAGTGGAGGACGAGGTCTGGATGACGGTCAAGGAAGCGGCGCTCTTCACGGGCGTCAGCGTTCAGACGGTCTACTCCTGGATTCGCCGAGGCCACCTGGCGGTCACGGGGCTCGACCACCGGGGCCAGAAGGTCTTCCGTCACCTGGACGTGGCCAGGGCCGAACTTACAACCCGGATCAGGACCAAGCGCCTCGTCCAGGGCCCTCTAGTTCAGTGAAGTCGGCGACGGAACAGCCGTTTCCGACCCGGTGGCCGCCGTCGCACCGTTGAGGCTGACACCGCTCAGGGCCGGAATCTCTGCCTGCGCGAACTTCAGAATGAGTGCAGCCTGAAGCTGAGCTTTGAGTGCCGGGTGCTGGACGTCGTCAAGGAGCGCAACGGCTTGCCGCGCATCACGCTCAGTCGCCATGTCCGCCCGGAGATTCCTGGTCTGGTCCGTCAGATGCTCCAGCGCTTTGTCGGCTCGACGATGAAAGAGCGTCGCTACTACGGACATCACGAGACCTGCCACGCCGGTGACGATCGCGGCGTAGAACTCGCCGGTAGATTCAGCCTTCCAGATCGCAAGGCCAACACCTCCCAGCAGCACAAGACCGCCTAGGACCGAGAAGCTGACACTGGTCACCTGATTGATGCGCGCCTGCGAGAGCCCGTGTGCGTAGTACTTGCGCAGCATCTTCGTGAAGTCTTTTTCGAGCGTCCGTGTACGCGAGTCTCCGCTCGAAGGATCCGACTCCGTCTCCGGCTCCATGTCCAGCTGATCGACCTCCTTCTTGATCGAACGGTCGACGAGCCACGACGAGATACCTGAAACGCCCATGGCGCTCACGGCGGCCAACAGGAGTTGAACGATCTGCATGGCGCTGATGCTGCCAGTGAAGCCGGGGCAACGTCAGCCGTTCTCGAATCCTGACCAGTCACCCGTCACCGCGCGTACGTGAGGGGGTGAGCCGGCCGTGGCCCGGACCTTCTCCGCAGAGGACGCAGAGACCCTGCGTCAGCTCCACGCCGACGGCGTCAGCCGTAACGGGATCGCCCGTCAGATGGGCTGGTCCGTCGGCACCATCACGAACCACGCGCAGCACCTCGGCCTCTCCTTCGACCGCGAGGGCGTCAGGGCCGCCAGTGACGCCCGTCAGGTCGACCTGAAGGACAGGCGCCAGCGCATCCAGGAACAGCTTCTGGACCTCGCGGAGCGGACCATCGGCAGGGCCCAGAGCGCGTACACGCTGACGGGCTTCAGTCACACCGGCGAGATCGTGGCGGAGATCCTCCGAGAGCCTCCGGCCAAGGAGACCAAGGACCTCACCCTGGCCGCCTCCAGCGCCCTCACGAGCGCGCTGAAGCTCGCACAGGTCGACGCGGGAAGCGAGGGCCGTGAGAACGCCCGGGGGCTCTTGCAGACCTTGGGCGATGCCATGACGGCAGCCGCCCGGGACCTGGGGGTCAACGATGCCGACGAGTACGGCTCGTAGCACCGGATTCCTGCTGGAGCGCTTCTCCCCCAAGCAGATCCTGAGCATCACGTTCGCCAACCGGAGGATCAACCTCTGGGAGGGCGCGGTCTCCTCGGGGAAGACCATCGCCTCCCTGTGGGCCTGGCTGATGTTCGTGGAGCGCGCCTCCACCTCCGGCGAGCTGGTCATGATCGGTAAGACAAGGGACGCGGTGTACCGCAACGCCCTCCAGCCGCTCATGAACTACGAGATCTTCGAGGACCTCTCCCTCCAGGTCGACTACAACCCGGGAGCGCCCACCGCCCGAATCTTTGGACGCCTGGTGCACGTGATCGGTGCGAACGACGTCAAGAGCGAGAACAAGATCCGGGGAATGACTTGCGTCGGCGCATACGTTGATGAGGCCACGCTCCTCCCCGAGACCTTCTGGGACATGCTCCGGACCCGCATGAGGGCCCCCGGAGCCCGCATCTTCGCCACGACGAACCCTGATGCCCCGACCCACTGGCTACGGGAGAAGTTCATCGACGACCCGGAAGTCCGGCGGTCGATGAAGGTCTTCTCCTTCGAGCTGGACGACAACATCCACCTGACGGCGGACTACGTCGAAGAGACGAAGCGGATGTACTCCGGCCTGTTCTACAGGCGGTTCATCCTCGGCGAGTGGTGCGTGGCCGAGGGCGCGGTCTACAGCATGTTCGACCCGAACCGCCATGTCGTGGACATCGTCCCGGCGATCGAGCGGTGGATCACGCTGGGCGTCGACTACGGCACGGCAAATCCTCTGCATGCGGTCCTCGTGGGCCTGGGGACAGACGGCCGGCTCTACGTCACGAGCGAGTGGCGGTACGACGGCCGGGCATCGATGCACCAGCTCACGGACGCCGAATACTCCGAGCAGATCCGAGGATGGCTCTCCACGCTGAGGCCCCCGGGAGCTTTGACGACCGGTGTACATCCGGCGTTCGTCGTGGTGGACCCCAGCGCCGCGAGCTTCATCCAACAGCTCCACCGAGACCGGCTTACGCCTCACCCGGCCGACAACAGCGTCCTGGACGGCATCCGCACGGTCAGCTCCCTGCTGGCCACAGGACGGCTCCTGATCCACCGCTCGTGCACCGAACTGATCAAAGAGATCCAGAGCTACGCCTGGGACTCCAAGGCCGCCCTGCTGGCGAGGACAAGCCCCTCAAGCTCAACGACCACGGCGTGGACGCCCTGCGGTACGCGCTCCAGACCACCGAGTCCTTGTGGCGCTACCGGATCGAGGAGGTGGCCTGATGCCACTGCCGCAGAACAACATCGTCTGGCCGCCCACCGACCCGTGCGTGCAGACGGCCCTGGCCGACTGGGACGCCTGGTACTCCAGCGACCCCGACCGCCTCGAAGCCAGCTACACCGGCCGTGGCTACCGTGAAGCGATCGACCGACCGTCGCAGTACCGCGGCGGGGTCATGGGGAAGGTCGCCCGCTGGTTCTGGGGCAACCCCACTCCTGAGGGCGAGAAGCGCGACAAGCTCCACGTCCCCCTCGCCGGGGACATCGCCCGCACGTCCTCGGAGCTGCTCTTCGCCGAGCCCCCCAAGCTCCTCGCCGCCGAAGGCGCGAGCGATGCAACTCAGAGGGCCCTCGACAGCCTCATGGAGAACGGCCTTCAGCCCACGCTCCTGGAGGCCGGAGAGATCTGCGCCGCGCTCGGTGGCGCGTACCTCCGGGTCGTCTGGGACGACGACGCGTCCGACCGCCCTTGGATCGACACCGTGGCGGCCGACCGTGCCGTCCCCGAGTTCCGGTACGGCCGGCTCGTCGCCGTCACCTTCTGGACCGTTCTGGAGACCGAAGGCCGGAGCGACAACCGGGTGTTCCGGCACCTGGAACGCCACGAGAAGGGCCGGATCTATCACGGCTTGTACGAGGGCTCGGCGACGAGCCTCGGGGCCGTACGGCCGCTCGCTGACCATCCTCAGACCGCCCCGCTCGCCGCCGAGGTCGATGCGGAGGGCGGGCTCGACACGGGCGCCCCTGACCACCTCACCGCCGCGTATGTGCCTAACGTGCGCCCGGCGCGGGCCTGGAGGCACATCCCAAGCGCGGCGTACTGGGGGCAGAGCGACTTCCAGGGCATCGAGGGCCTCATGGACGCCCTCGACGAGACGTACAGCTCGTGGATGAGGGATATCCAGAACGGCAAGGGCCGCATAGTCGTGCCGCAATCGATGCTGGAGTCCTTCGGTCCTGGTCAGGGCGCCTCCTGGAACGAGGAACGTCGCATATACACCGGGCTGAACATGCTTGCGCATACCACCAGCCCGATCGAGGTCATCCAGTTCGAGATCCGGGTCGCCGAGCACCGCGACACGTGCCAGGCCCTGATGGAGCAGGCCGTACGACAGGCCGGATACTCCGCCGGCTCGTTCGGCGAGTCCGACGGGCAGCCCGTCACCGCGACCGAGGTGAAGGCCCGCAACAGACGCTCCCTGGGCACTGCGGGCCGGAAGGGCCTTTACTGGATGCCCGGCATCGCGGACATCAGCAATGCATACCTTGGGGTCCTGACCGGGTTCCGATTCCGCGTCTTCGGGCTCGACCTGGAGAAGCCCCAGGTGGAGCTTCAGGACGGCATCACCGAGGGCCCGACGGAGCTGGCCACCACCGCCGAGTTGCTGAACCGGGCAGAGGCGGCTTCCCGCGAGACGCTCGTGCGGATGCTCCACCCCGAATGGGACGACATCCGGGTGCGTCAGGAGGTCGACGCGATCCTTGACGAGGCCAGTCGCGGCGCCACTCCCGATCCGGCCCTCACCGGATCCGAAGAGGGCGCACCGAATGCTGGAAGCCCGCGCGAGCAGACCAGGGCCGCACGCTAGGCATCGTCGGCCGTCTGCTGGGGCTCCAGGATCTTGTCGAGTGTTTCCTGAACAGCTCGAAGTGCAGAACCTCGGATGCTGGCAGCGAGCGCCTCCAGGTTGGAGTCCTCACCCGTGCTCCCGTAGTTCATCGCGTACTCGGCCTCCTGAGTGGCCCAGTCGCGAGCGCGGCGAATGCGCTCCAACAGTTCCTTCGCGTCGATCTCATCAGCCATGAATCGATCCTATGTCTGCGCTTCGCCCATTGCTCGCCAATCGGACCATAACTACCTTCCGGCATCCGCCGCACGGCGACCGCCGGACAATCCCGCACGGGAGATCAACATGCAGGTCCCTTTCAAGCACCCGCTCGCGGCCCATGCGCCGGGAACAGTCCTCGGTCAGCGCCGTGACGGCTCGCCGATCTACCCCATCGCGGGTGGCAGCGGCGAGGGCGAAGGCGGCTCCGGATCTGGCGAGAACAGCGCCGGTGAGGGCAATCAGGGCGGCACCGGGGATGGCGGTACGTCTGGCAGCAACTCCGGTCAGCAGAGCGGCACCGAAGGTCAGGGCGGCACTGGTTCGGGCACCGAGCCCGACTGGAAGACCGAGTCCGGCAAGTGGGAGAAGCGCGCCAAGGACAACAGCGACGCCGCCGACGAGCTGGCCGCGCTCAAGGCGTCCCAGATGAACGACCAGGAGAAGGCCGTCGCCGAAGCCGAGAAGCGGGGCCGCACGGCCGCCGCCATCGAGCACGGCAAGGAACTCGCCGCCGCCCGCTTCGAAGCCGTCGCTACTCGCGCCGGAGTCGACCTGGGTGAGGCAGCCGAACTGATCGACACCGCGAGGTTCGTCGACAAGGACGGCAAAGTCGACGCCGCCGCCATCACGGCCGCCGTGAAGAAGCTCACCAAGCTCGCCCCCAAGGGCGCCGGGCGCTCTGGAGGGGACATGGGCGGCGGAGGCGGCTCCGGCGACCAGGCGGCCTCTCTCGACAAGCAGATCGAGGACGCCACGAAGTCCCGGAACTTCGCCGAAGTCGTCCGACTCAAGCGGCTCAAGTCCGCACAGACCACATGATCTAAGGAGGCACCATGGCCGGTATCACCGGAATGGGCACCACCTTCAACCTGCCCAACTACGCGGGCGAACTCTTCGCGATCACACCCGACGACACCCCGCTGCTGTCGGCCATCGGCGGACTCACCGGCGGCGGTCAGACGACGTCGACCGAGTTCGAGTGGTCCACGTACGACCTGCGCGACCCGGCGCAGCGCACCAAGGTGGAGGGCGCGACCGCGCCGACCGCCGAGGAGCGGGCACGCGGGAACGTGCGGAACGTGTGCCAGATCCACCAGGAGAAGGTCAGCGTCTCGTACACCAAGCAGGCCGCCGTGGGACAGATGGCGACCCCGCAGTCCGCGCCCTTCAACGGCGTGAACGGGTCGAACGCGGTCACCAACGAGCTGGACTGGCAGACCACCCAGGCCCTCAAGTCGATCGCGTTGGACGTGAACTATTCGTTCATCAACGGGTCGTACGTCAACCCGACGACGAACGCGACCGCGCGGCAGACCCGCGGCCTGCTCCAGGCGATCACCACGAACCGGATCGCGAAGGGCACTTCGGTGACCGGCGCGACCTCGGCGACGGACACGATCACCTCGACCGGTCACGGTCTGGTCGACGGCAACAAGATCGTCTTCACGGCGGTCGGTGCGGCGACGAACATCATCTCGGGCCGTACGTACTTCGTCGACCAGATCGACGCGAACACCTTCAAGGTGTCCACCACCAACGGTGGCAGCGCCCTCACGCTGGGCACCGCAACGGGCATCGCCTTCACCAAGCCGTGGTCGACGCCCCTGTCCGGCGATCACGTCAACGACCTGCTCCAGCTCGCCTACGACAATGGCGGCATCAGCGAGCAGTTCACCGGCACCCTGCTGTGCGGCAGCATCCAGAAGCGCGCGATCACCAAGGCGCTGGCCTCGCAGTACGGCCAGTACCAGGAGACCAGCCGGAACGTCGGCGGCGTCAACGTCACCACTGTCGTGACGGACTTCGGCACCCTCAACGTGATGATGGACCGGCACATGCCGCAGGACACCATCGCGGCGCTGTCGCTGGAGCAGTTGACTCCGGTCTTCCTGAACATCCCCGGCAAGGGCGTGTTCTTCGACGAGCCGCTCGCCAAGACCGGCGCCTCCGACGAGCGCCAGCTCTACGGCGAGATCGGCTTGAAGTACGGGCTGGAGCGCGCCCACGCCGTCATGACGGGTCTGGTGATCTGACGTGGCGATCTACCAGCGCGGAGCAGGCTCTCACGTGGCCGAGCGAGTCCAGCCGGAGCCGGGCAGTCCCGAGGAGAAGCACCTGGAGACACTGGTCGAGCAGGGTGCTGACGGTTGGCACCGCATCGACCACACCGAGCCCGTCCCTACTGAGCCGGCCAAGGCCACGCCCAAGAAGCAGTAGGAGGGGCCATGGCGTACGTGACGGAGGAGGAGTTCGCCGCGTTCCTGGACCCCGAGCCTCTGCCCGCCAACGCCCGTCGTCTGCTGGACACCGCTTCCGATCAGATCGACGAGCTGCTGGTGGGTGTGGTGTACGACACGGACGAGGACGGCGACCCCGTGGGGCTCATGCTCAGCAGGGTCTTCGCTAAGGCCGTGATCTACCAAGCGCAGTACCTCAAGGAGACGGGAGACGAGACGGGGGCCAACGCCAACGTCTCGTCCATGTCTCAGGGCGGCCTGAGCATCGCGCGTGCTCTGCACGGCTCCTCGGGACCCGGCAGGACCCCGAGGTACTCGGAGAACGCCATCGGCGTGCTGAGGACCGGAGGGCTCCTCTCCATCTATCCCCGTACACGCTGAGGGGGCGCCGTGGTACTCCTCTTCGCTCCGCACGCGGTCACGGTGGTGACGAAGCCGACGGGCGTGAACCCCCGGGGGTCGTCCGAGGCTGACTGGACCGGAGCCGAGCGGGTCACCGTCCAAGGCCAGGTGGAACCTGCTGCCTCCTCGGAGAACCGTGACGCTCGCGACCAGGTGGCCTCCACTTTTGTCGTGCGGCTCCCTCCCGGCACGGCGGTCAGCTTCAAGGACCGCCTGGAGTGGAACGGCATGACCCTGGAGGTCACCGGCGATCCGCTCCCCTGGTCGGGCCTCGCCCCTCTGGACCACATCCAGCTCACCGCGACACGCCTCCGGGGGTGATCGTGGAGTTCCAGCTCGACCAGGCGGCGATCGACGCCCTCTCGCGCGACCCGGCGGTCCGCAAGGCCGTCGTCGATCGTGCGGAGCAGGGACAGGACTTCGCCCGTTCGATCGCTCCGGTGGACACCGGGCGGTACCGGGACTCCATCCACGTCGTGGAGGAAGCCGACGGCGCGGAGATCGTGGCCGATGTCGACTACGCGGACGACCTGGAGTTCGGCACTCGGCACATGCCGGGCCAACACATCCTCGGCCGGACCCTGGACTCCCTGCGGAGCAGCGGTCAGCCCTGAGCATTCGAGAAGAGGAACACACATGTCTGTCCAGGTGAAGGTCTCCTTCCCGCACAAGGACTGGCAGGGAATCGCCCACGAGGTGGGCGAGGTCTACACCTGCTCCGAGCAGGAGGCCCAGACCCGCGTCAACGACGGCTTCGTCCGTCGCGTGGTGGGCATGACCCAGCCGGCCCCCGAGGGCGAGAGCAAGCCCCTGAAGACCGAGCAGTCCCGCAAGGCCGCCGAGGCGAAGGCTCCCGCGAAGTAGGAGGCGGCCATGGCCATCAGCATCACGGTCTTCCCCGACGCGGAGCTGATGGCGATGAACTTCCTGGCCGAGTACTTCGGTGAGGACGCCTTCGTCTGCTCCACGGCCCCGGACGCCGAGCACTTCGAGGAGCTGCTCCCGATCGTCCGGGTCTCCCGGATCGGCGGCGTCTGGCGCGTACGCAAGGCGCTGGACGAGCCCTCGATCGACGTGGACGTGTGGTCCACGGACGCCGCCCTCTCGCACTCCCTGGTCAACCGCGCTCGCGGGGCCCTGGAGGCCATGGTCGGCGATCAACGGGACGGCGGGCTGGTCACGTTCAGCTCCGAGATCTCCGGGCCCGGTAGACGCCCGGACGAGAACCCCAAGGTCTACCGCGTCGGCTTCACCGTCGGGCTCTGCGTACGCCCCGCGTGACCGGCCCTCTCCCGGGACTGACCCGGACCAACACCCTTCAAGGAGGGATCCTTCATGCCTGATCAAAATGGCGGCGTCCGGGTCGGATACGCGGGCAAGGCGTACATCGGCGCTGTCGGCGCTGTCGCTCCCACGACCCTGACCGCAGTGCCCGACGCGGAGGACTGGTTCGACCTCGGCAAGGTCACCGAGGACGGCCTCACCGAGGCCACCAACCAGGCGCGCTCGGAGTTCAAGGCGTGGGGATACGACTCCCCCGTCCGAACCCAGCTCACGTCCAAAACCACCACGTTCCAGCTCGCCTTCATGCAGTCGGACAACGCGCACGTCATCAGCCTGTTCCACTCGGTGCCGACCGACGACATGACGACCACCGGCACTGGGGACGCGGCGTACACCTCGTTCACCATCGGCCAGAACACGCAGCCCGACGTCCGGGCTCTGCTCCTGGACATCGTGGACGGCGGTATCGCCACGCGGATCATCGTGCCCCGGGTCGAGGTCACCGAGCGCGGCAACAAGGTCTACAAGGGGTCGGAGACGGTCAACTACCCGCTGACCTTCACCGCCCTGACCTCGTCTGACGGCACCTCCGTCCGCTACATGATGGGCGGCCTCGTCGTCCCGGCGTGAGCCGGCCCGTAGTCCCAGCACCAGACCCCTTCCGCTTCAGGAGCACAGCCATGACCGAGCGCGAGCCTCGCCACCGCGACGACGATTACGACGAGCCGGACTTCGACGAGGGGCGGGAAGAGGGTGACGACCTGGACTTCGACTTCACTCCGTCCGACCGTCTGAAGTCCGAAGTACTCCAGCAGTCCTTCCGCTTCCGGTACGAGGGCGACGTCTTCGAGATCCCGCACAAGTCCAAGTGGTCGACCAGGACCGCTCTCGCGCTGGACAGCGGCGACCTTGCCGCCTGGGCCCTGGGGGTCCTCGGTGATGAGGAGACCGCCCAGAACTTCCTGGACATCCCGACCGGCGACATGGACACGATCCTGGAGAAGGGCCTTCCCAAGGTCGGGGTGGAGCTGAAGAACCGGGGGGAACGGCGGCGCTCCTCGCGCACGTCGAGGAGCACTCAGAAGCGCTCGAATCGTCGCTGATCAGCGAGTACGGCTGGGGCGCACAGCTCGGGAAGATCTACACCGGTGAGATGTCCATGAGGCAGCTCCAGGTCCTGATGAACGGCCTGCCGTCCCACTCGATGTACAAGGCCAAGCTCCGAGGCATCACCGACGGCCAGCGCTGGGGAGACGACACATACCTCCTCGCCTTCATCGCCGACATGCTCCAGGCCCACTACGGGGTGGCCTACGTGGGCGTAACGAACAAGCAGCCGCCGAGCATGAACCCGTACCCGCGCCCGGAGTACGCCTCCTCCGCTGCGGCCGAGCGCGAGGACGCCAACGCCGAAGCGGAAGCCCTCCTCGAACTCTGGTCCAGCGGGGCTCTCGAAAGCCGCGATATCGACCAGACCGGCTGGATCGACGGAGCACCGGCAGACCACCGCGGCCTCCTGCCCAGCGGCATCGAACAGCTCCCGGGGACGGGAGGCACGACCACCACTGAGTAGGGGGCGGTCGTGTCGTCTGTCGGTTCCGTATCGCTGCGCGTCTCTCCCGACGTCAGCCGCTTCGGCCAGGAGCTGGCCGCCCGGCTGAGGGCGGAAGCCCGCTCATTCGCGGTCCCGATCGAGATCGACCGGGCATCGATCGCCAGCTATCGCGCTCAGGTGGCGACGCTGACGCGCCCGGTCGTCCTACCGGTTCAGATCCAGATCGACCGGGCGTCCATTGCGACGTACCGGGCCCAGGTGGCAAACCTCGTCCGTCCGCAGACGGCCGAAATCAACGTCAGCCTCCAGGGAGAGACGGCCGCTCGGGCCCGCTTGGACGCTCTCGCTCAGGACCGCACGAGCAACGTCCGGGTCGATGTCGACCGAGGAGCGGCCAGCACGATCAGCCGCCTCACCTCGGCGGCCGGCTCGGCCCTGGGCATGGTGGCGGGACTCGCCTCGAAGGTTGCGCTCCTCGGCTCCGCCGCTCCTGCGGTCGGAGCGGTCGTCAGCGCGGTTGCCGCCATCGCTCCTGCGGCTGCCCTCGCGCTCCCGGCGGTCGCCGCTGTCGGCTCGGTCATCGGCGCCATCAGAGTCGGCACCGCTGGGCTCTCTGACGCCCTCAGCCAGGCGTTCAACCCGACGACGCCAGAGGCGTACGCCGAGGCGATGGCCAAGCTCTCGCCTCATGCGAGGTCCTTGGTCAAAGGCGTGACGGCTCTCAAGCCCGCTTGGGACTCGTTGCGGCTCGGTGTGCAGGACCGCCTTCTCGGCGGCATAGGCAGTCGGCTGACGGACGTCGGCTCGCGCGTTCTCCCGATCCTTCGGGGCGGCCTTGAGGGCACGGCGGGCCTCCTGAACCGGGTTGCCAAGAACGCTCTGACCGCTGTCGACAACCTGGCCCGTACGGGCACGCTCAAGCAGATCTTCGACGGGGCCACCCAGTCCCTGTCTCCCCTGAGCCGTATCCCGGGCCAGTTGGTCACGGGGTTCGGACAGTTGGCCGTTGCCGCTCAGCCCGCCTTCCAGCGCCTCACCGAGGGCGCTGCCGGGGCGGTCGACGGCGTCTCGGCGAAGCTCACCAAGGCGTTCGAGTCGGGCGCTGCTGAGAAGGCGATCAACACCGCCGTCGATCTCCTTGGCGACCTCATGGAGGTCGGCGGGAATGTCCTGGACATCCTCGGCGACATCTTCATGGCCGGGGAGGACACCGGCGGCGGGACGATCGGAGTCCTCAAGACCATCACCGAGGAGATCTCGAAGATCACTTCGAGCCCCGAGGTACAGGGTGGCCTGAAGGCGCTGTTCTCCGTGATGGGGGTCATCGCCGTCACAGTGGCTCCCCTGCTCGGGACGGCCCTCAAGTTCGTCGGGCAGATCTTCCAGCAGCTCGGTCCCCCGATCGAGACGCTGGTGGTGGCCCTCGGGGCCGCCCTGAAGCCCGTCATCGACGCGCTGGGCCCGGTCCTGGTGATCCTCGCGGGGGTCCTCGGCAAGATCCTGGTCGCTGTCTCTCCCCTGATCGCGGTGATCGGGGAGCTGATCGCCATCGCGCTCAAGCCTCTCGGCCCGATCTTCGAGATCATCGGCGGGCTGATCGAGAAACTCGCCCCGGTCGTCGTCCTCCTGGCCGACGCCCTGGGTCAGATCCTGACGCCGATCCTGGAAGGGCTCGGGACGGTCCTGACGGAGCTGGTCACGCAGTACGCCGACCAGTTCCTGAAGCTCCTGAATCTGCTGCTCCCGGTCATCCCCGAGTTGATCCCGCCCCTCGTGGGCGTGGCCACGGCCATCGGGGACCTGCTGCTCGCCATCGCCCCGCTGCTTCCTCAGATCATGCTGCTGACCACGCAGTTGATCATTGCACTGCTCCCGGCGATCCTGCCCCTGCTTCCGCCGATCCTCCAGCTCGTGGAGCTGCTGGTCCGGCTGGCCTCCTGGGCGATCCAGAAGTTCGCCCTCCCGGCCATCCAGGACCTCGTCGACTACATCAAAGACATGGGGCGCAAGCTCCAGCCCTTCATCGACTCCGTCAAGCACGTCACGGAGTGGATCGCCGAGAAATTCCAGTGGCTGTACGACAGGCTGGTTGGCCGCTCGATCATCCCGGACCTGATCAAGAAGCTCCGCGACTGGTTCAACACCGGCAAGGCGTGGATCAAGGAGATCTGGAACGAGGTCTGGGAGAACACCATTGGCCGCGCCACGACTGGTGCGACCACGGTGGGCGACAAGGTGGCGGGCTTCTCCCGGGGCGTCCGCGACAGGTTCGGCGACGCCAAGCGCTGGGTCGGCGAGAAGTGGGACGGTCTGTGGTCCGGCGTCTCCGGGACGGCCACCTCGATGCGCAAGACGGTCGAGGGGAAGGTCCGGGACTTCAAGGACAACGTCATCGGCTTCTTCGCCAACGCGATCAGCGGGATCAGGACGGTCTGGAACAAGCTCCAGGACATCGCCAAGAAGCCCGTGAAGTTCATGATCCAGACGGTCTTCAACGACGGCATCGTCAAGGTCTGGAACAACACAGCCGCCAAGCTCCCGGGCATCGGGAAGATCAACGAGATGAAGCTCCCCAAGGGCTTCGCCTCGGGTGGCGTCCTCCCCGGCTACACACCAGGACGGGACGTCCACCGCTTCGTCTCACCCACCGGGGGCGTGCTCGACCTGTCGGGCGGCGAGGCGATCATGCGTCCCGAGGTCACTCAGGTCATGGGCCGCAGCGGAGTCGAGACCCTGAACGCCGCAGCTCGTCAGGGCGGCGTGCAGGGAGTCCGCTCGGTCCTCGCCGGAGGCATCCCCCACCAGGCGTTCTTCGGTGGAGGCATCTTCGGTGACGCCTGGGACGCTCTCACGGGCAACCCGGTGGCCGACAAGGTCAAGGACATCGTCGGCAAGGGAGTCGACTGGGCCCGAGGCGGTCTGGCCGATCTCGCCGAGAAGGCGCTCAAGGCCCTGCTCGGCACGCTGAGTGTCCCCTCTCTGAAGAACGCGAAGTGGACCGACGCGGTCAAGGCGATCCCCGTCACCCTGGCAGACAGGATCGTCGACTTCATCCGGGGCAAGGAGGCCGATTCCGGGGGTTCCGGCTCGTGGATGAAGCCCGTGAACGCGCCGTACGGGACCAGGTTCGGGGTCAGGGGCTCCATGTGGTCCTCGGGCCGACACACGGGCCTGGACTTCCCGGCTGCCGTAGGAACCGCCATCAAGTCCGTGGCGGCCGGGCGGGTCTCCTCGGTCGGTACAGGCGGGCCGTACGGAAACCACCTGACCGTGGACCACGGGGGCGGCCTCCAGTCGCTGTACGCGCACATGAGCCAGACCGTGGCCAAGGCCAAAGAGAATCTGGCGGCCGGCTCAGCGATCGGCAAGGTCGGAGCGACCGGCAACGTCACCGGCCCGCACCTCCACCTGGAGGCCCGGGTCAACGGCAAGTCGGTCGACCCGATGCCGTACCTCACGGGCGGCGGGTCAGTCTCGTACAAGCCGAGTGCCGGTGTCGCTCAGTGGTCCGGCGTGGTCCGGCAGGCGCTCGGCGAGGTCGGTCAGCCCCAGTCCTTGGTGAACACCACGCTGAGGCGGATGAACCAGGAGAGCGGCGGCAACCCCAAGGCCGTCAACCTGTGGGACTCCAACGCGGCGGCGGGGTATCCGTCCGTCGGTCTGATGCAGGTCATCCGGCCCACCTTCCAGGCATACGCCGGGAAGTACCGGAACAAGGGCCCGTTCATGTACGGGACCTCGATCGACCCGCTGGCCAACGTGTACAGCTCGATGAAGTACGCGCTGGCCGCGTACGGATCGCTATCCAAGGCGTACGACCGCCCCGGCGGATACGACAACGGCGGATGGCTCCCCACGGGCGTCTCCACCGTGGTCAACCAGACCGGGGAGCCGGAGGCGATCCTCAACCCGCAGCAGTGGCAGTCCATGGTCACGCTCGCCGAGCAGGCGAAGCGGGGCCACGCCGGAGGTCACAACATCACGGTGAACAACCCTCCGCAGCCCACGGCCGAGAAGCAGGTGGCGGATGTCCTGTACCGCATGGATCTCCTGGGGAGGTGAGCCGTGGCGCTGCTCGTCGGCGGCTCGAACAGCCTCCCCACCGGTCCCCGAGTACCGGACGTCCGGGCCACTTCGGTGTCCTGGACGTCCTCCTCGGGGCGGGTCACCTCCCTCTCGGACTTCGACGACCCGAACTCCGGCGTCTTCGTCATGCCGGGCGTGGCGGGTACCGGCTTGCCGGACTACACCTTCTACTCCGATCAGTCCCCGGCCTTCGACGGCACGGTGGTCCGAGGAGTTCGGGCGTCCCAGCGTCAGATCACGATCCCCCTGCACCTCTGGGGTCTGGACAGGCCCTCATGCCTGGCCCGGTACCGACGGCTCGTGCAGGACCTGAATCCCGCGTACGGGCCGGGCACGTTGACCTTTGCGGAGGACGACGGCTCGGCCCGGCACATCTCTGCGTACTACTCCGACGGCTTCCAGGGCCAGGAGGACGACGACAGGACGGGCCGTCACTGGATGACGGCGGTCCTGGTCTTCACCGCCCCGTCGCCCTTCTGGCTCGGCGAGGACAGAACCCTGACCTTCTCGGTGGGTGGCGGGGCCAGCACCTTCCTGCCGTTCATCCCTCTCCAGGTCCGCGACTCCCAGGTCCTCGGCGCGGTGAAGGTGATCAACCTCGGCGAGGTCGCCACCTACCCGGTGTGGACCATCAAGGGCCCGGCGACGGCCGCCACGATTTCGAACTCCACTACGGGCGAGAGCTTCACCCTCTCCCGGACGCTCTCCAGCTCGGACACGGCGGTCATCGACACCCGTGAAGGGGTCAAGGACGCCCGTCTGAACGGCTCGACCAACCTGTGGCCGAACCTCGGCTCATCGCCCGTCCTGTGGCCGCTCAGGCCCGGCAGCAACGACGTGGGGCTGACGGTCACGGGCACGAGCGGGGTCAGCTCGGTCCAGCTCTCGTACACCTCGCGTTACCTCACGGCGTTCTGAGGAGGTGGGCGTGAACGGCCCCCGCGACCTCCAGGTCTACGTCAGGAACGCCAGCCACCAGATCATCGGCCAGGTCGACGACTTCACTCAGGTCCACCTGGTCCTGCGCTACAACGCGGTGAGCAACTGGACCCTGGACATCTCGGCGACGTCCCGGAACGCCTCCCTGCTGTCCCCGGGCTCGAACCCGAACGGAGGGCTGGTTTTCAAGCTCTACGGGACCACGCTCCTGTCGGGCCCCGTCCACACCTTCGCTTACGCGGACAACGAGGACGGGACGGCGAAGCTCACGCTGGCCGGCCCGGACGATACGCAGTACCTCGCGAACGCCCTCGTCTATCCGGACCCTGCTCACGCGATCAACTCCCAGACCGCCTCGTACTACTCGGTCAGCACCTCCACGGCCTACACCGAGACCCTGATGAAGAACCTGGTGAACCTGAACCTGGGGCCGGGTGCCATCACGGAGCGCCGCAAGAGCGGCCTGACGGTGGAGACGTCGGCGAACCGGGGGAAGACCGGCCACTCCTTCAAGTACCGCTTCGAGACCGTCTTGGACGCCTTGGCGGAGATAGCCCGCGGTGCCCCCATCGGCTCCCCGCCGGGGTACCTCGGCTTCCGGGTACGGCAGAAGGACGCCTCCGCAGGGATCGAGTTCCAGGTCTTCGCGACCTCGGACCGCCGGACCACGGCGACGTTCTCCACGGGGCGCGACAACCTGATCTCCACCGCGTACCAGGCGCAGGCCCCCACGACGACATACGCGATCCTCGGCGCGGGCCGGGAGACGGTGGCCGGCTCCGACAACGCGGCCGTCGTGGCCAAGGCGCTGTTCGGGTACAGCCGTGTCGACACTCAACCCGTCTTCCCCGGCTACCGGGTGGAGGGGTTCGTGGACGTCGGGGAGATCGACCCTGCTGCCCCGGATGCTCAGGCCCAGCTCGACGAGAAGGGGCAGGACGCGCTGTACACCGGCGCGACCTCGATCTCGGTCGACATGAGGCCCCAGGACACGCCTCAGTTGACCTTCGGTAAGGACTTCTTCCTCGGCGATCAGGTCCAGGTCGTCGTGCCCTACACCCCTGCCGTGCAGGAGCAGGTTCGTGAGGTCGATCTGACCTTCAACGCGAGCGACGGCTTGACCACGGAGATCACCGTGGGCACCGAGGCCACCGTCTCGTACAAGACCCCCGGGTCCACCAAGCGGCTCAACACGATCGCCGACATGGTCAAGAAGCTCACCACCCGAAAGTGAGGTCGGCGTGGCCATCACCTCGTACCCCTTCAGCTCTTCACCGCTGGCCACCGAGGCCCAGTACGCGCTGACCGCCAGCCGCTGGGCGAACGACGGCGTCCACACCGACGACCTCACCAGCACCGCGCTGAAGGTCACCGCGAACGGTTCGAGCAGCCTGTCCATCGCGGCCGGTTCGGCGTTCGTGAACGGGGCGACCTTCGAGAACGACACGACGTACCCCATCGCGGTCACCTCGAACTCCGGTGGCGCCTCGGCCCGTAAGGACCTCGTGGTCCTGCGGTACGACGCGTCGGCGGACTCGATCACCCCCGTCTACAAGACGGGCGGTACGAGTGCTCCCGGCCTCACGAGCAGCCCTGGCACGGGCGTGGTGGAGATCCCCCTCGCGGAGACCACCGTGGGCGCCGGAGCCTCTGTCGTCGCCGCTGGGGCCGTCGTGGACCGTCGGTGGGGCTCGGGGCATCCGGTGGCCGTCGGGACTCCTGGAGCACGCCGCCCGTCCCGCAAGGGACAGATCCTGGTCGAGGGCAACGACATCCTCCTGGGAGACGGCGTCACCTGGCTGTACGTCGGCACCGCGAGCGCACCGTCCTGGAGTTCCTACACACCGATATGGACAGCAGGGGCCAGCACGATCAACTGGGGCTCCAGCTCACAGAACATCGGGCGGTACAAGGTCTTCGGCAAGACGTGCCACGTGACCATCCAGCTCATACCGGCGGGCAATCCTGGTGCGAACCCCGAACCGTTGAACGTGACACTGCCCGTGGCCGCTCAGGGGGCCACGCGGTCGTTGTTCTCGGTTCACCTGGAATCGGACTCGGCTCACGGCGAGGGAGCCCGGAACGGCATAGCCCTGATTCTGCCGTCGATGGGCACAGCCAAGATCTCCCGGATTCGGCTGAACACGCCATCGGGCACGACCAGCAACATGCTGACGAACTCCCCGATTGACTTCCGGACCGGCGACTTCTTGACGATCTCCGGCACCTACGAGATCGCCTGACCTCTGCTCGCCCGCGCGCCCCGAGGCCATGTGCCGTCGGGGTCTTTTCATGATCGAAAGGCAGGAACATGAGTCGTCACCTCTTCGGCCTTTCGGCCGCCGACCTGGCCATGGAGAAGGTCGGCGACGAAGTCCGGCTCCGCGCGGCAGCCGTCGGCACCGTATGGGACGCCCTCGTGGGCGGGAACCAGGTCACCGACCTGACCGATCTGAGCGGCACCCCGATCACTCAGGTCACCGCCGACACCGAAGCGGCCCTGGGCTTCTACGGCCCTGACGCCGTCAGCACGGTCTACGTCGACTTCGGGTACTCGCGGCGTTTCCTCATGATGGCCGTCGACCTGGGAGACCAGATCGACGGCCTCACGGTGAACAAGCTGGACCTCCTCGGCGGCACGATGCTGGGGCCGATCATCACCAGCGGTGCCCCCACCGTCTCCGGCGAGGCCGTGAACAAGGCGTACACGGACTTCCAGATCGCCTCCGGGGAACACGGCCACCCTCAACTCCTCGAAGGCGTACGCGGACGCACAGGCGGCTCTGAAGGTCTCCAAGACCGGCGACAGCATGTCGGGTCCGCTGAGCCTGCCCGGGAACCCCGTGAACGCTCTCCACGCCGCCACGAAGCAGTACGTGGACTCCGTGGCGGGCGGAGGCGGAGGAGCGATCTCCTCGGTCAACGGGCAGACGGGCGTGGTCGTCCTCATGGCTGCCAACGTCGGAGCCCTCGCCACCACAGCTCGCGGTGCCGTCAACGGAGTCGCCTCGCTCGACTCCGGGACCAAGGTCCCCACCGCGCAGATCCCCGATCTCACGAGCACCTACCTGGCCTTCGAGGACCAGTGGGGCAACCAGGCGGGCCCGGCCGACCAGGGCCTGATCTCGTGGTCCTTCGACCCGTCGGCCGCTGTGAACTCCTCGGCTCCCGTGGGCGGGTCGGTCTACCTGGTGAAGGTCTACCTCCGGAAGGCCGCCACGATCTCGAAGGTCGTCCTCCACACGGTGGCAGCCGGCTCAGGGCTCACGGCCAATCAGAACTTCGCCGGGGTCTACACCACCAGCGGCACCAGGGTGGGCGTCACGGCTTCCCAGAGCAGCTCGTGGACCACCACGAACAACACGCTGGCGATGACCCTCACGAGCCCGTACAGCGCCTCGGCCGGGGCCTACTACGTGGCGTTCGTGGCCAACGGCTCGGTGCGCCCCGGCTTCGTCTCGGGCTCGAACCTCGGCTCGGTCCGCACATCGGGCAACGCGAACCTCGCCTCCGGCGGCTACCGGTACTGCATCGGCGCCACCGGCCAGACCTCGCTGCCCACCAATCTCAGCATCGGCTCAGCCACCCCGGACGCGAACGCGTACTGGGTCGGCGTGGCCTGACCGAAGGGAGCAGCCCCATGGCGCTGCCCGCCAACTACTCCACGGTGCCCGTCTTCGGCCGGTACATCGACTTCGCCGGGGCCCCGGCCCAGGGCACAGTCACCTTCGAGCCGTCGCTGAAGTACGTGAAGGACCCCGGCGCGGACGTCCTGATCCTGTCGACCGCACTCGTGGCGACGCTGGACGGGACGGGTGCCTTCAGCATCGAGATCCCGGCCACGGATGACCCGGATGTCACGCCGAGCGGCTTCACCTGGAACGTCACCGAACACCTCAACGGCAGGACGTGGCGGACCTTCTCCATCTCGGTACCGCAGAGCACTCCGGCTCCCGGCATCGACCTGGTCGCGGTCGCCCCCGTTCTCCCTGCGGACCAGGTCTCGAATTTCGTCACGTCGGTGGACGGGCAGACCGGGGACGTGAATCTGGTGGGGCTCTATGCCCCGCTCGACGACGGCGGAAAGATCCCGCTGGACACCGTCCCGGAGATCGTCGGAGGAGTTCTCTCGGTCAACGGGGCCTCCGGCGTTCTCCTGATCGGTGCGGCCGACATAGGCGCGCTGCCGGTCTCCGGCGGCACCTTGTCCGGCCCTCTGACGCTGGCCGCCGATCCGACCGACCCGTTCCAGGCCGCCACCAAGGCGTACGTGGACGCAGCGGTCGATGGAGTCGACGTACCTGTGGCCTCGGTCAACGGCCAGGTCGGGGCGGTCAGCCTGACGGCCTCCGGCCTCGGGGCCCTCGTGGCCGCCTCGAACCTCTCGGATGTCACAACCCCGGGTACCGCCCGTACGAACCTCGGTCTCGGCGACTCCGCCACCAAGAACACAGGCACCTCAGCGGGCACCGTGGCGGCCGGAGACGACGGCCGGCTCACGGGAGCCGCACAGAAGAGTGCGAACCTCTCGGACCTGGCGAGCGCTTCGACGGCCCGGACGAACCTTGGCCTCGCTCCCTCGGCCACCGCGGCCTTCGGCAGCACAGCAGGCACGGTCGCAGCCGGGGACGACGCGAGGATCACTGGCGCAGCTCAGAAGGCGTCCAACCTCTCCGACCTCGGGAACATCCCCAGTGCTCGGGTCAACCTCGGTCTGGGCGGAGCGGCGGTCCTGAACGTCGGTACGGGGCCCGGGGACGTCTCTGCGGGCGACGGCCCGGCCTCCGTCATCGGGCTCCACGTCGCCGCGAGCGACCCGCACGGCGACCGCTCGTACGCCGACGGAAAGTTTCTCCCGCTCACCGGCGGCACAGTCACCGGAAGCTTGACGGTCACCGGCACGACCCAGAGCGCGACCGTTCAGGGGAGCACGACCTCCAGCGGGAACCTCACGCTCTCGACCACGTCCCACAGCACCAAGGGCAAGGTCCTGCTGGGGTCCGGCGGTATCCAGTACGACGAGACCGCGAACGGTCTGACCATCAACACGACCACGGCCGAGACGAACGGGATCCGCCTGCGCGGCGGAGACGTCTTCGTCGAGTCCACGAGCATCGTCGACCCGACTCACCTTCGGCTCTCCAACGAGGGAATCTCCTTCGAGGGCGAACCGGGGTCGGTCTCCAATCTCACGAGCATCGGCGTGCCCTCAGCAGGTCTCGTCATCAACGGCAACGTCCAGGTGAACGGCGCCTTCTCCGCGAGCGGGGCGGGCAGCAGCAGGACCGTCCGGAAGACGGCCGACCAGTCGGTCACGTCCTCCACCACGCTGGTCAACGACTCCCATCTGATTCTTCCCGTTGCGGCAAACGCCACGTACACCCTGTTCCTGATGTGCGTGTTCTCCGGCGGCACCACGGGCGACATCAAGTTCTCGTGGAGCGTGCCGAGCGGCACCGTCCTGCGTTGGGTCGATCAGACGGGGGCATCAGGCCTCGCCGCTGACCTGGACGTCTACTCGGCTCCCGGCGGCACGACTCAGGTCGGCTTCCAGATCTGGGCCACGGTGGTCACCTCCGGGACGGCGGGCACCATCCAGTTCCGCTGGGCCCAGAACGCCTCCGACGCCACGGCCACCATCGTGCGGGCCAACTCGCACCTGTGCCTGGACCGCGTGGCCTAGCTGAACCTGATGTTCGCCACTCACCAGGTGCGAAAACTCGCCTCCTGTGGCACCCGGCGCCATCTATGGTCCTGACATGGCCAAGGTGTGTGTCTTCTGCGGGGGGACTCCGCTGACCAAAGAGCACGTCCTCCCGCGCTGGCTGAAGGTGGCGCTAGATCCGTCCGTCCGTAGGTTCAGATACATCCGGCTGAGTGGCGGGGGCTTCCAGCGGCACGATGCTCCGCCTCTGAACGATCAGGTCAAGGTGGTCTGCTCGGGTTGCAACAGCGGCTGGATGAACCAGCTTGAGGAAGGTGTCAGGCATTTTCTGCCTGCCCTGATCCAAGGCAAACCCTGCGTTCTCGACGCTCGGGCCCAGCGGGCGCTGGCCGCCTGGGCGCTGAAGACGCTGCTCATGTTCCAGTACACGCATCGCCCCGAGGTGCGCGCTGTCATCCCAGCAGGAGACTTCGCCGCGCTCCACACCCGTCGTCAGCCAACAGAGTCCATGCTCGGGCGTCTTGGGTTCATGAACTACCCGCCAGACGACTCAGAACCGCTGGTGGACACACTGTGTCAGGGGTACGGCACCACGGAACTGGGAGGCGTCGCCTGGATAGGCACCTTGAAGATCGGCTGCATGGTGGTGCAGATAATCCGCGCCCCCGATGTGGCCGACGGATACAAACTGACCCCCTTCGAGGCTCTGCCCTCACTGCGCCCCATGTGGCCTCCGGAGGGCCCCATCAAGTGGCCGCTCGTAGCTGCGATCCCGCCGGAGCTGATGACCGCCCTGGCGCTGCCCGAAAGTCTCGACCTCAACACCATGCCCGGATAGGTGAAATCGATCGCCCCGTGATCCGAGCGCCGTTACCGTCCCCTTCATGGATGATTCCCTCTCCTTCGAGAGCTTCTTTGAGGGCGCGAAGAAGGCAGCCCATAGGGCAATGGATGATCACGGCCGCTCAGAGCACGACGAGTTCGCACTCCACGCCGGTGTCGCGGTCGAGAAGCTCGCTAAGGCGGTTCTGGTATCCAAGAACCCCCTCTACATCGCAGAGATACGCAATGCGGACATGATGTTGTACCTCGGCAACCATCTCCAGTTGCCCGCCGAAAAGGTCCGCACCGCCGGGGCCAAGGAGGCCATCGCGCGCCTGCGGAGGATCGGTGTGCTTCCCCAGCAGGATCCTCAGCTTGACCTGCTGATCGAGATGCGTAATGGCGCGGCCCACGCAACGCCTGACAGCACCTTGGCCAAGGGGATGATCTCCCCCCTAGCCCGGACTATCGAGACAATGCTTGGCGATCTCGGCACACCACTGGCCGGGTTCTGGGAGCGTTGGACGAAGGCCGTCCAGGACGCAGTGAACGAGCAGGAGGACCAGGTCTTCCGCGACGTGCACCTCCGTATCGCCCAGGCCCGGCACGCGTTCGAGGACAGGTTCATAGGCCTCCCCCCGGAAATTAAGGAGCAGCTCCTGAAGTCGCCTCAGCCTCGGGCAGAAGAGCACTGGATCCGGGAGTTGCAGATCAGGGACCACGGCGTCGTTGTCCTCAAGTCCGCGAGCGGCACCTGTCCCGCCTGCGGCGGGGAGGGTCTCCTGGCATTCGAACCAGTTGCGTTTACGCCTGGTGCAACGACATTCAAGGCAACTGGCTTCGGCTGCTACCTGTGCTCCTTCGAGGTGAGCGGTTCAGACGAGCTGACGGTGTTGCGCGAGGCCCACGTCCCCGACCTCATGAACTCTATGACCGTCACTCACGGCCGGACCTCGCCCCCGGAAGATCTAGCAATGGGCGAGCCCCAGGCAGGCTGATCCACATCTCGAAGGCCCCGGCGCTACAGCCGGGGCCTTCGCATGTCTAGACCCGCGCCGGATCTTCCTGCGCACACTCACGCAAGGAGGTCCCCTTGGCCCACAACATGCTCTGGGCCATAGCCGCCGCTGAAGGCGCAGGCGCAGGACCTGACATCGGCAAGATGATCGGCCAGCTCCTCCAGTACGGCGTGGTCGGCCTGATCGTGGTCCTGCTGATCCTCGGCGTGCTCGTACCGAAGTGGGCGATGAACAACCTCATCGCCGACAAGGACGGATGGCGGGCGGCCTACGAGACCGAACGGGACGCGCACCAGGCCACTCGGCAACAGCTCGCAGCCGCCCAGGCCAGCGCCGAGGTCGCCACCGAACAGGGGCAGGCCATGGTCCGTCTCCTCGAAGAGTTCGGACACCGGCCCCAGACCGCCCCCAGGAGTGCCTGATGTGGCCCTTCACCCGACGTAGTCACGAGTCTCCCGAGTCAGAGACCGCGAAGAGGGCCGCCGAGAAGTCCCTCCACGAGGCACAGTCCCGGAGCCCCGAGTCCGAGGCGCAGTTCCACGAGAGCCGCCGGGTGAAGGAGCAGCTCAAGGCCCACAACAGGGCCAACGCCTACAGCGACTTCATCGAGGGCATCGTCCTCGGCCGGCTCAACGACAGCCGTTCGTAAGGAGGCCCCGTGCTCTACACCGTCACCCTGTACGCCCTGCTGATCACCGGCCTGGCCGCCTCGATCGGCTTCCTGGCCATGCACCGGCCCCGGCGCTTCTTCCGCAAGGTCGAGATCAACGCCTCGTGGTGGGTCATCATCGTGGGCCTCTGGTACGCGCGCTCCCTCGTGCTCCTGGGGATCCGCGGCGCCCGGCCAGAGCACGCGTGGTGGGACATCCTGCTGTCCCTCGGCCTGCTCGCCGCGATAGACGCGCTTCTCCTGGTCCGCTTCTTCTCCTACCTCCGGTACCTGCGAGACCACCCCAAGGATCCGTCCACGACCATCTGAACCGCC
Organism: Streptomyces cyaneofuscatus; assembly: GCF_000718135.1. Classification (GTDB taxonomy): domain Bacteria; phylum Actinomycetota; class Actinomycetes; order Streptomycetales; family Streptomycetaceae; genus Streptomyces; species Streptomyces cyaneofuscatus. Next base: position 130,527 of record NZ_JOEM01000004.1, read on the forward strand.
TCTCCTCGCCCCTCGACCATCGGTCGCAGGGGGCTTTCTCATGCCCGCTCACGCCCATGGAGACCACCGTGTCCGACCTCTGGATGCCCGGTGCCGAGAGATTCTCGATCGGCAACACCGCCCCCACCGACGGGGGCCCCGCAAAGGTCATCGCCCACATCACCTGGGACCGGAACGCCACCAAGGCGAAGCCCCAGGACCTGGTGCCCTACGCCAATCTCCGCTCGTACTTCGGGGACAACGTCTCCGGCCGGGCCGTCGCTCCCCACCTGCTGTGGGATCCGTTCACCGGCAAGGTCGTCCAGTTCTTCCCCGCGAACTCCCGCTCCCTGTCCTTGTCGGACCGCGCCGGGGGCACCCGGACCAACCGGGCCGGCTCGGTCGTGATTCAGGTGGAGGCGCTCTTCTTCCCCTGGTGTCGCGTGAAGGGCAAGGCTTACGAGTCCCTCGTGGACACGCCCTGCAAGGGCTGGGACGAGCTGCACGACTGGGTGGCGTCCTGGGGCGTCGCCAGCTCCTGGCCGATGGGGAAGCCCGCGGGCTTCGTCTCGAAGCGGGACGAGCAGATCTGGCGGACGCGGAGCGGCTGGTATGGGCACAGTCAGGTCCCGGAGAACGACCACACGGACCCCGGCACCTGGGCTGATTTCACCGTCAACACGGTGAAGCCTGCATTGGTCCCCCTCCCGGGCACGTCCTTCTTCATGAACGGCTCGAAGCCCGCCCTGGGCAAGTCCAGCTCGATCTTCACCGCCATGGGCCAGCGGCTCGTGGCGGAGGGCTGCGGCCTCTACAAGGAGGGGCCCGGCCCGAAGCTGGGTCAGGCCGACATCGACTCGTACGAGAAGTTCCAGCGGAAGCTGGGGTACACCGGCTCAGCCGCCAAGTGGCCTCCCGGACCGGCCTCCTGGTCGGAACTTCAGGTGCCTTGGTCCTGATCCCTCCCAACGAAGCGCCCCCTCCCGGCAACAGTCGGGAGGGGGCGCTTCGTGCGTCTAGCCGCCGTTCTTGCTCTCCAGCCACTCCGTGTAGTTGTACGAAGCGCTGCTGCCCTGCTTGCCGGGCGAGATCCTCAGATACGCCATTGACGTCGGGTGACCTCGGTTGAGGTGCGCCTCGGTCAGGACATAGGGCTGTCCGCCGATACGGAAGCCGATACTGCCGTCGGGAAAGGCTGAGACGTGGATCTCCCGGCCATCGGGAAGCCTGATCGGATCGGCCCTGAAGTGCGGCTCGTGGGACTGACCGGCCATACAGACCTCCGGGTCATACTGCTCAATTCGGAGAACCCAGAATAGCTGGAACGCCCCTATACGAGGGGCAGTTCAGCGAGCATCACCGCGTAGACCGGGGAGTCCGGAAAGGGCTGCCGCTCCCCCACCTTGCGGAAGCCCCAGTCCTCGTACAGAGCCTGTACGCGAGGGTGCTTGACGTCCACCAAGAGGACGGCGAGGTCCTCGGGCCGCTCCTCCAGGAGCGCACGTGAGAGAGCGTCCGCCACTCCCTGCTTCCGCTTCTCAGGGTGAACAGCCAGCTCCGAGTAGGAGAAGGTCCGGGACTTCTCCGGCGGGGTCTCCAGGCTTTCGCGCCACCACTCGCGGCCTTCGACTGCGGGCGCTCCGTAGGCGAAGCCCACCGCGTCGTCGCCGTCGTACGCGATCACGCAGGCGAAGTCCGCGTTGCCGCCCCAGTGGTCCACGAACCACGGGAACTTCTTCTTGAAGTCGTCGTCCCGGTCGGGCCCAGCCGCTGCTGCGTGCAGGTCGATGATGGTCTGCCGGATCTGCGGCAGGTCCTCATGCCCGAAGTGGCGGATCTCCAGCTCAGCGGCGCTCACAGTCGGCTCCATTCGGTTCGGTAGCGGTCGCCCCACTCTCGGGCGATCGAGGCATCAGGCGCAAGAGTGATCAAGTCCCGGTAGTAGTCGCCGAGCAGGGACCGCATGCGCCCTGGGATCGGGTGCCCCGACATCAACGTGAACACCGTGGCGGCCGTGGAGCACGCCTGATCGATATCGCGCTGGTGAAGCTGGGCCAACGCGAGCCGTGCGGTGGCCAAAGCCCGGTTCCTCTTGAACTGCTTCGGGATGGTCCCCAGTGCCTGGTGCGAAGCGGCCTCGGACTCGGCGGCGTCCCCGATCCGGTCCCGGACGATGGCGGTCATGGCCATCAGCTCAGCCGGCCCGTAGAAGGCGATCCACGACGGCAGGGGCTCTCCTCCCTCGGCCTTCCCCAGGGCCTCCTGGGCGTGTCCCAGAGAGCGCAGAGCGGCTTGGCGGTCCCCGAGGTTGGAGTGGCCGATGGCCGTGCGGGCGTGAGCGAGGGAGGCGAAGAACGGAAGTCGCCGGGCGATGGTCGTCCCCTGGGCCGCATAAGCCGCGTCGACAGCCTCTGCGTACTCATCCCGGTGGTGGGCGAGCATCGCGTACGAGTTCCACACCCTCATCTCGGCGACAGGGTCCTTGGCCATACCGGCCAAATAGAGGGCTCGTCCGAGAAGCTGAGAGGCACGGTCCATCTGCCGGGCATCGATAGCGCTCCAGGCCGCCGTGGCGGTGTAGTCGGCGGCGACGGAGAAGAGCCTCTGCCTGATGCGTTGGGTGGCCCCGAGCTTCTGCTTCTCCAGAGCGTCGGCAGCTCCGGCCAACGCAGCTCGCTCTAAGTCCTCGTGGCCGCCTCGGCTGCGGTCCAGCTCCATCAGGGCATCCAAGCCCGAGCGCAGCCGAATGACGTCGGAGGTGCCCACCTGCGGCCGAGCGCCGACGAAGGGGACCACGGCGGCGACTGCACCGGTGGAAGAGGTGAGGAAGTTCCTGCGGTCCACAGGGTCCTCCGGAGGGTTCGAGGAGCGTCGTCTTCTCGCCGGTGGGCTGAAGCCCAAGTCCCCGGCGGTACGGCCGAATACTGCCTCTAACGCCTCGCGCTGCCGGGGGTGGGGCCACCGCGTCTTACCGGTTACCCAGTTGCGGACGGTTCGGTCGCTGACCGTGCCCTCGTACCCGGAGCAGATGAGCCGGACGTTCACCGCGTCGGCTAACTCGACCTGCGTCAGGCCCTGCTCCTGCATCGCACTGCTGAGGCTCTCGTTCCCCTCCACGTGACCACGGTAGTGACCAAGCCCCATCGATAGAGGTGTTCCCGCAGAAATTTCCGGTCAGGCCCGATGCACAGCGGGCGGACTTTTCCTCCTCCGCTCAGACCGGGCGTCGTTGACTGAATCGAGGCCGACGCTGCCCCGGGACACCTCGGGCAGTTCACCCACTTCATCGAGGTCCCGATGCCAGTGACCGCCACACCACGCCCGACAGGACACCCCGGGTACTCCGAGACCCTCCCCCGCGAGCCCGAGAGCGCCGCCGTCGCCCGCAGGCTCGTCCGCATCGCTCTGGCGACGTGGGGACTGGATGAGCTGGTCGACGACGCCGCCCTGATCATCACGGAGTTGGTGTCCAACGCAGCCGACCACGGCCGGCTCCCCTCGATCCGCGTCATCGTCTCCCGCACTTCGGAGGACCGCGTCCGTCTCGGAGTGGTCGACCGGTCCAAGGAGCTGCCGACGATGCGCACCGACTCGAACGGCGAGCAGATCAGGGGCAGAGGACTACTGATCGTCGATGCCCTCACCGAGCAGTGGGGGACCGAGCTGTACCCGTGGGGCAAGCAGGTGTGGGGCGAGATTGAGGTGTGGAACGCAGCATGAAGAACGGAAGCGCCTGGGTTGGCGACACCGTGCACGACGCGTGCACCGGCAGAAGTGCGATCGTCACGGATGTTCGGAAGGGCTCCGAGTTCGTCCTCCGGCCCATCGCGGGCGGCGGCCCGCACTGGACGGCCGAGGATCCGCAGAAGCTGACCATGATCGAGCCGCGCCGGACATCATGACCTTCCCCGAGCGCACCTCCACGGACCGTCTCGGCGTCCTGATCGCGGCCTACGAGTACGAGATGGGTTCGTGCTTCCGGTGCCCCCGGAAGGGGACTCAGGTGACCCGCTTCGGCGAGATCCGAAGCGACGAGGGCGAGACCCCTCTGTACGCCTGCCGCGAGTGCGTACAAGAGCTGCTCGTCATGCACGAGCGCTCCATGGAGCGGATGGACGTCCGGCCCCGGATAGTCCAGCTCCCCCGAGACCCTCGCGAGGTAGAGGCCACCTGACCCAGATGGCTCCCCCCTACCCGTGAGGAGAGAGGCCCCAGCCGATGCGCCTCGGCTGGGGCCTCTCGTCACAGGACGATGACCGTCCCGCTCGTGGCCATCCTGGCGTTCCACTGGAGGGTCGAGGCGTCGAGGTCGCTTGCCGAACCCGTCCAGGCGGGGACGATGGGCCACCCGGTCGGACCGTCCTGAAGGTATTGCTGGGCATACAGGGTGGACGGGTTAGCGACCGCGATCAGGCACCTGTCCGGGAATACCGAACTGAACCCGACGTGGACATACGCCGTCGGGTTTTCCCCCTGTGCCGCTGTAGCAATGGAGGCGATATTGCCCTTGTTTCCATTGTGGTTATTCCAGCTATCCGCACACGCCTGAACAGCATCGCTCTCGGTCGTCTCGGGGTCGCTGGTGGTAGAGGAGGAGGCACTCTCAGTACCGCCTTGAGCTGTGGATACAGCGATCCCAGCGCCAGCGAGGGCCATGCACAGCGCGACGAGGGAGACCCTCTTCCGCATGGACATCGAACGCCAGAGTCCGGATCTCTTCGGAGGTTCAGAGGGAAGGGGCGGGAGTCCCGCCGGAGAATTTAAAGTCACGGTCCGATGCTAGAAGAGGCGCCATCTCCGATTTACCCAAACCAAGAAATCTTGGAGAATATCCAGTAGGAATCCTGCGCCCCGTCCTCGGCCCGGCTCCGCGCCCACAAGCCCTCCCCGGGCGACCACGATCAGCCGGGGCCAGCTCTCCGGAAACCCTCAAGTGGGTAGGGTCGAAGAAATTTCTGGTGGGCCACCTTGAGGACGTCCACCCGGGGCAGCCCCGCCGCGCTGGGCAGCAACCCCCGCTGGGCCGGTGGTTCGAGGTCGCCGAGGAGCAGCAGCGTCAGCCCGCCCGCGGCCCGTACGTGCAGGGTCACGCTGGAGTCGTTCGGCCCGCCCGCCCCCTTCACCGCCCCGGCTCGCCCGGCTCCCCCTGCTCCCCCAGGGCCGTCGCGCGGCCAGAGGACCCGCCAGTCCAGCGGCCCCGCCCGGCGTCGCTCGCCGGCTACCGCCCGCACCGTCGCGACCCGGGCCGCGGCCGCCGTACGCCGGACGAACGCGGCCTGCTCGGGCGGCTCGTCGAGGCTCGTCGTCTGGACCGCGCCCACGGCCCTGCCCCGCAGCACGCCGGGCAGCCCCCTCACGTGGTCGGCGTGGAAGTGGGTGAGGATCACGAGCGGGACGCGGGTGACCCCGAGATCGCGCAGGCAGCGGTCGACCGAGCGGGGGTCGGGTCCGGCGTCGACGACCACACCCGTCCCCTCCCCGGCCGCGAGCACCATCGCGTCGCCCTGCCCCACGTCGCACAGCGCGAACGCCCAGCCGGGCGGCGGCCACCCGGTCATGATCCGGGTCAACGGGACCGGCCGCAGCACCACCAGGACCAGGAGCAGCGCGGCGGCAAGGCAGAGCCAGGGACGACGGATGAGCCGAGGGGCGAGCAGCACGGCCAGGACCGTGAGGAGCGCGAGGAGAGCGGCGCCGGCCCACCCCCCGGGCCACGGGGCCTCCGCCCCCGGAAGGTCCGCCCCGGTACGGGCCACCGACGCGATCCACCCGGCCGGCCAGCCCGCGACCCGGGCCAGCAGCTCGGCCACCGGCGGGGCGACCGGGGCGACGGCCAGCGCCGCGAACCCGAACACCATCGCGGGCGCCACCGCGAACTCCGCCAGCAGGTTGCACGGAATCGCCACCAGGCTCACCCGCGAGGCCAGGACCACCACCACGGGCGCGCACACCGCCTGCGCCGCCGCTGCCGCCGCCAGCACCTCGGCGAACCGGACCGGCATCCCCCGCCGCTGGAGCGCCGCGCTCCACCGCGGCGCGAGCGTCAGCAGGGCCCCCGTGGCCAGGACCGACAGCAGGAACCCGTAGCTCCGGGCCAGCCAGGGGTCGTACAGCACCAGGAGCACCACGGCCGCCGCCAGGGCCGGGATCAGGGACCTGCGGCGGCCGGTCCCGATGGCGAGCAGCGTGATCAGACCGCAGGCCGCCGCGCGCAGGACGCTCGGCTCGGGACGGCAGACGACGATGAAGATGAGCGTCAGCCCGCCGCCGATCAGCGCGGTCCCCCGCAGGGAGATGCCCAACTTCGGTGCCAGGCCTCGCCTTTCGCTGTTCAGCGCGGATCCGGGCGGGCCGATGAGGAGGAAGAGCAGGATCGACAGGTTAGCCCCGGACACAGCCAACAAGTGCGTCAGATCGGTGGCCTTGAAGGCGTCGTGGAGCTCGGGCGGGACCCTGGAGGTGTCTCCGACCACCAGCCCCGGCAGCAGCGCCCGGGGGTCGGCGTCGAGGCCGTCCGTCGCCTCCCGCAGCCCGGAGCGCAGCTCCCCCGCCGCGCGCTGGACGGCCGTCGGGGACCCGGTGATCCGGGGCGGCCCTTCGGTGTCCACCCGCAGGACGGCGGCCAGGCGTTCGCCCTCGTGGGCGGGGGGTGAGAGGCGGCCGCCGACGCGGAGCCGGGTGGACGGCAGGAGCTCCTGCCACCTCGCCCGGTCGTCCCCGGGCGAGACCATGAGGAGCACCGGCGTACGGACCCGGGTGCGATGGCCGTCGGGCGCGGCCACCTCGGTGATGTCCGCGTCGAGCAGGAGCATGGGCGGGGTGCTGTGGCTGCCCCGCACGCCGGGGCGGGTCGGCCGGGGGTCCGAGGTGACCCGCACCTCGGCGTCGACCCGCGCATGCTCCTGCGCCAGCCCGGGGACGGGCCCTCGCCGCACGTCGGCGCCGTGCAGTCCGGCCGTGGCCCCGCCCGCCGCCGCACAGAGCAGCACAGCTCCCGCCGCGACGGCCCGCTTGCGCCCAGCAGGTGGGGCGGCCCGGCTCCCTCCGGCCGAGGAGGCGGCCCGTCCGGATCCGGAGGGCACGGCAGCCCGCCTGCTTCCGGCGGCGGACGCGGCCGCCAGAAGCGCGAGCGCCACGGCGGCGCAGACCGCCGTCCCTGCGGCCACCCAGCGTCCCGGCAGCCCCAGCGCGAGAGCGGCGGCCGCCCAGACCGCCAGCGCCGGCGGGACGAGCCTCAGATCCGTCGGACCCTCCTCCCGGGCCCGGGCCGTCCCCGGCACACCGCTCGGGGTGGCGGAGCCGTCCCGGTCGGCCACACCCGCCTCGGGGCCGTTCATGGCTGCACGAGCGGACGGAGGTCGGCGAACCGGCGGTCACCGATGCCGTTGACCTGCCGGAGTTCGTCCACGGACCGGAATCCGCCGTTCTCCGTGCGGTGGTCGATGATGTGCTGGGCCAGCACGGGCCCGACCCCCGGCAGGGTTTCGAGCTGCTCCTTGGTCGCCACGCTCAGGCTCAGCGGTGCCGCAGGACCGGCCGTCCCCGGTGCGCCCGCCGCCCCGCCGGTCGCGCCGAGGGCGGCCGGGGCCTGGGGCAGCCCCACCGCTACCTGCTCGCCGTCCATGAGCACGCGCGCCCGGTTGAGCCCCGTCACATCGGTCCCGGCGCGCACCCCGCCCGCCGCCCGGAGCGCGTCCGCCACCCTGGAACCGGCCGGGAGGCGCTGGACGCCCGGGCGGTGCACCTTGCCGCTGACATCCACGACGATCTCCCCGGCCGGTTCGGGAGGAGGGGAAGGCGGTGCGCCCGCGACCGGCCGGGGCACCGGGTCCGCGCCTCCGGCCCGTAACGGATCCCCGGCCACCGCCGCGGCCCCCGCCTCCACCGTCTCGGGCGCACGCACTCCCTGCGGACGCACGGACCAGAAGTGGAAGGCGGCGAGGCCGACGGCGGCCACCAGCACCAGGGCCAGCGCCGCAAGCGTCCGGGGCGCCAGCCTCCATCTGATCCGCACCCACAGGGGCACCCGGTCCCAGAGCCCCGACACCAGACGCCCGACCTGTGAGGGACCAGCTGCCTGGCCCTGAACGCCTTCCCCCGCGCGGTCATCGGACAGCGGGTACGTACGGGGACCGGACTCAGGAACCCCACCCGGACCGGACTCAGGAGCCGAACCCGGACTCGGCTCAGCAGCCACCCCCGCACCCGGCCCACCCGCCATCAGCGCGTCCGCCCGGCGCCTCGCGGCCGCCGCGGCCAGGGCGGCACGGCCACGCGCGGACCCGGACCTGCCAGGGCGGGCACCAGGACGGACCCCCGCCCGGCCGCTCGGACGGCTGCCGGGACCGCGCCGCACCCGGCGCCCGCCCGCCGGGGCACGTTCGGCAGACAGCACCGAAGACGGAGAGGCCGCAGGCGGGGCGGCGGCGGACAAGTGGTCAGCTGCGGCAGACGCGTGGTCGGGGATCGACACCCGAGAAGTTCGAAGGGCCATGCCTCACGACGTTAGGCACACCCGCCCGAACCCGCTGAGCAGCCCCGATTCCTGTGGACAACCGGTCAGTTGTGGATATCCCGGTCACCCGTCCGAGGGGTTCCGTGCTGTCACCGCGGCGAGATCACCACACCCAGCAGCCCCGGCCCCGTGTGCGCCCCGATCACCGCGCCCACCTCGCTGACATGGAGGTCGGCCAGCCCCGGCACCCGTTCCCGCAGCCGCTCGGCCAGGCGCTCCGCGCGCTCCGGCGCGGCGAGGTGGTGGACGGCGATGTCCACCGCCGCCTGACCGGCCCGCTCGGCGACGATCTCCTCCAGGCGGGCGATGGCCTTGGACGCCGTCCGCACCTTCTCCAGCATCTCGATCCGGCCGCCGTCGAGCTGGAGGATCGGCTTCACCGCGAGCGCGGATCCCAGCAGCGCCTGGGCCGTGCCGATGCGGCCGCCCCTGCGGAGGTAGTCGAGGGTGTCGACATAGAAATACGCGGATGTTCCGGCAGCCCGCTTCTCCGCCGCCGCCACGATCTCGTCCGGACTGCCGCCCGCCTCCGCGCTCTCCGCGGCCGCGAGCGCGCAGAAGCCCAGGGCCATGGCGACCATGCCCGTGTCCACCACACGTACCGGGATCGGGGCGTCCTTCGCCGCGAGCAGCGCGGCGTCGTACGTGCCCGAGAACTCCGCCGACAGGTGCAGGGAGACCACGGCGTCGGCCCCGCCGTCGGCCGCCGCCCGGTAGGTCGCGGCGAAGACCTCGGGGCTGGGGCGGGAGGTGGTCACGGAGTGGCGTTTCTGCAGGGCCAGGGCGAGCGAGCGGGCCGAGATCTCCGTGCCCTCCTCCAGCGCCTGATCGCCCAGGACGACGGTCAGCGGCACCGCGGTGATGCCGTGCCGTTCCATCGTCCGGCGCGGCAGGTAGGCCGTTGAATCAGTGACGATAGCGACATGGCGGGACATGAGCCGGAGGTTACCTGCCGAGGTGGGAGTGCGGGAGCCCGGCCCCGGCCCAGCGATCATTCGTGGTCACTTCGGAACGCGTCCTGTCACCGCGCGACCGTCAGTTGGTCGTCTCCGGCCTGGCCGACTTCTGCCACGGGTACTTCGTCCGCAGGTGCGGGTCCGGCGCGGTGATCGCCTGCGGGGCCTCCTCGCGGGCCGGTCCGCCCCAGGACTCGTCCGCCGTACTGCTGTTACCGCTCCCGGCGGCCGGCTCGGGCCACTCCACCCCGGCGTCGCGCCCTCGCGCCGCCCCGGCTTCCGGCCCTTGCGAGGTCCCCGGCCGCTCCTCCACGGTCCAGTGCCGCAGGGCTCCCGCCTCGATGTCGATCTGCGCGTTCAGCGCGTCCAGGTCGTCGTCGGCGAACTGCCGCGCGTGGTCCCGGGCCGCCCAGCGCAGCGAGTCCGCCGAGTGCGTGATCCGTTCGGTGCGCTCCCTCAGCTGCGGCAGCAGGCCGGCGACCGTCGCCCGGTCCGGCTCGCGCTCCAGCCGCTTCAGCTCCTCGTCCAGCTCCAGGCCATGCGCGCTCAGCCGCCGGAAGAGGCCCACCGACTCCGCGAGCGAGGAGTCCTCCGCCACCCCGGCATGCAGGGCGTCCTGGGTGGCGCGCATCGAGGTGCGCAGGGCGAGCCGGAGCTGGGCCAGCTCGCCCGCGACGCCGGTCTGGCCGAAGCTCTTGGCCCGGAGCGTGGTGTCCTCCACCGTGCGGCGGGCCTGGGTGATCGTGCGGTCCACGCCGCGCTTGGCCGCGCCGACAGCCTTCACGGTCGCATAGACGCCCAGCGCGATGAACGCGACGAAGAGCAGCGCCAGGATCGTGATCGCGGCTTCCATGAATGCCCCTCGGTGTCTCGATGCGGCTGCCGGTAGCGGTCGCTCCCCTCCACCGTAAACGGAACGGGCAGGCCGAGGGTTCCTTCGGAACCCCCAACCTGCCCGTAGGGGATGGCCCTAACTACGTACAGCGCCTACATACAGCGGCCGTCACGCGGGGACGATGTTCACCAGCTTCGGCGCGCGCACGATCACCTTGCGGATCCCGGCTCCTCCCAGCGCCGCGACGACCGCCGCGTCCGCCAGGGCCAGCGCCTCCAGCTCCTCGTCCGTGATGGAGGGCGAGATCTCCAGGCGGGCCCGGACCTTGCCCTTGATCTGGACGACGCAGGTGACGGTCTCGTCCACGACGTACGCCGGGTCGGCCACCGGGAAGTCCTGGTGGACGACGGAGTCGGTGTGGCCCAGGCGGCGCCACAGCTCCTCCGCGATGTGCGGGGCCAGCGGGGCGATCAGCAGGACCAGCCGCTCGGCCACGGACCGCGACAGCGGGCCGCCCGCCTTCGTCAGGTGGTTGTTCAGCTCGGTGATCTTGGCGATGGCGGTGTTGAACCGCATCCCCTCCAGGTCCTGGCCGACCCCGTCGATGGCCTTGTGCAGGGCCCTCAGGGTGTCCTCACCGGGCTCCGTGTCGACGACGGTGACCTCGCCGGTCTCCTCGTCGACCACGTTGCGCCACAGCCGCTGCAGCAGCCGGTACTGGCCGACCACGGCACGCGTGTCCCAGGGGCGCGACACATCCAGCGGGCCCATCGCCATCTCGTACAGGCGCAGGGTGTCGGCGCCGTACTCGGCGCAGATCTCGTCCGGCGTGACCGCGTTCTTCAGGGACTTGCCCATCTTCCCCAGGACGCGGCTGACCTTTTCGCCCTCGTAGTAGAAGGCGCCGTCGCGCTCCTCCACCTCGGCGGCGGGGACGGCGATGCCCCGGGCGTCGCGGTAGACGAAGGCCTGGATCATGCCCTGGTTGTACAGCTTGTGGAACGGCTCGGCCGACGAGATGTGGCCCAGGTCGTGCAGCACCTTCGACCAGAAGCGCGCGTACAGCAGGTGCAGCACGGCGTGCTCGGCGCCGCCGACGTACAGGTCGACGCCGCCGGTGGGCTGCCCCTCGCGCGGGCCCATCCAGTACTGCTCGATCGCCGGGTCGACCAGCTGCCGGTCGTTGGTCGGGTCCAGGTAGCGCAGCTCGTACCAGCAGGAACCGGCCCAGTTGGGCATGGTGTTGGTCTCGCGGCGGTATTTCCTGGGCCCGTCACCCAGGTCCAGCGTGACGTTGACCCAGTCGGCGTTGCGCGACAGCGGGGTCTCCGGCTGGGTGTCGGCGTCCTCCGGGTCGAAGGTGCGCGGCGAGTAGTCCTCGACCTCCGGCAGCTCCAGCGGCAGCATCGACTCGGGCAGCGGGTGGGCGATGCCCTCCTCGTCGTACACGATCGGGAAGGGCTCGCCCCAGTAGCGCTGGCGGCTGAACAGCCAGTCGCGCAGCCGGAAGTTGACGGTGCCCTCGCCGACGCCGTGCTCCTGCAGCCACTCGGTGATCCTCGCCTTGGCCTCGACGACGCCCAGGCCGTCCAGCGAGATCTCGTCGTTGGCGGAGTTGACCAGCTTCGCGTCGTACGAGCCGAAGGCGTCGTCCCAGGTCGAGGGGTCGGTGCCGCGGTCGTCGGACGGCTGGACGACGCAGCGCATCGGCAGCTCGAAGGCGCGCGCGAAGGCGAAGTCGCGTGCGTCGTGCGCCGGTACGGCCATGATCGCGCCGGTGCCGTAGCCCATCAGGACGTAGTCCGCGATGAAGACGGGGACCTTCTCGCCACTGACCGGGTTGGTCGCGTACGCGCCGGTGAAGACACCGGTCTTGTCCTTGGCCTCGGCCTGCCGCTCGACGTCGGACTTGGCTGCGGCCTGCTTGCGGTACGCGGTGACGGCCTCGGCCGGGCTCGCGTGGCCGCCGGTCCACACCGGGTGGGTGCCCTCGGGCCAGGCGGCCGGGATGATCCGCTCGACCAGCTCGTGCTCGGGTGCCAGCACCATGTACGTGGCGCCGAACAGAGTGTCCTGACGGGTGGTGAAGACGGTGATGCCGCCGGCGGTGTCGACCGGGAACTCGACGCGGGCGCCCTCGGACCGGCCGATCCAGTTGCGCTGCTGCAGCTTGATGGCCTCGGGCCAGTCCAGCCCGTCCAGGTCGTTCAGCAGCCGGTCGGCGTAGGCGGTGATGCGCATGTTCCACTGGCGCAGCTTGGCCTTGAAGACGGGGAAGTTGCCGCGCTCGGAGCGGCCGTCGGCGGTGACCTCCTCGTTGGCCAGGACGGTGCCCAGGCCGGGCGACCAGTTGACGGGCGCGTCGGAGGCGTACGCCAGGCGGTACTGACCCAGCAGGTCTGCGCGCTCGGCGGCGCTCAGCGCGCTCCACTCACGGCCGTCGGGGGTCGCCCGCGTGCCGTTCTCGAACTGCTCGACCAGCTCGGCGATCGGGCGGGCCTTGTCGGCCTCGGTGTCGTACCAGGAGTTGAAGATCTGCAGGAAGATCCACTGCGTCCACTTGTAGTACTCGGCCTCGATCGTCGCGAACGAGCGGCGGTTGTCGTGGCCCAGGCCCAGCCGGCGCAGCTGGACCTTCATGTTCTCCATGTTGGCCTCGGTGGAGGCGCGGGGGTGGGTGCCCGTCTGGACGGCGTACTGCTCGGCGGGCAGGCCGAACGCGTCGAAGCCCAGGGTGTGCAGCACGTTGTGGCCGGTCATCCGCTGGTGACGGGCGTAGACATCGGTGGCGATGTAGCCCAGCGGGTGTCCGACGTGCAGCCCCGCACCCGAGGGGTACGGGAACATGTCCATGATGAACTTCTTCGGCTTGGCGGCCAGCTCCGGGTCGCCCGCCAGGTCACCGGTGGGGTTCGGTGCCTCGTACGTCCCCTCCGCGTCCCAGAAGTCCTGCCAGCGTGCCTCGATGTCGGCGGCCATCGCCGCCGTGTAGCGGTGCGGCGCGGCCGTCTCGGCTGCGGAATTCGTCTCGCTCATGATCCTCAAAGCTCCATCGATCGTCATCTGCCGGGAAACGAAAAATCCCCTCGCACAGGAGGGGACGCCGCGCTGACTCCGACCAGGCGTTCTCACCGGTCGGGATTCTTCAGCGCGGCTCGCTAAGCAGAAGGCGTACGGCACGCATGGCGTCAGGGTACCGCACGGGCCCGGAGGGTAGCGGAGAGCGGCCGGTGGGCGGACATCGCATGGCTTGGCCGAGCACTCGGAGACGGGGTTACTCGGCGTACCGGCTTCTATCAGGGCAACAGAGCAAAGCCCGTACTGGTTGGTATGGGGCGTCCTAGCATGCGGCAACGGGACCGCTTTGCCGAACTATTCGGAGTCGCCCCTATGAACCCTCTGAACTCTCATCGCAAGATCCGCGTATCCCCCAGCATGAGCCCCGGAATGAGTCGGCCTGTACAGGGCGGCCTGACTGTCACCGCCCTGGTTTTCGTCCCTCTGCTCGCCGTCGCGGGGAGCGACAGCTTCCGCGCCACCTTGGATTTCACCACCGGCGTCCTGTCGCTGGTGTCGCTCAGCGCGGCCGTCGCCTGGGGCCTGCTGGCCACCGACCGGCTGTTCCTCTCCACCCGCCAGCGGATCATCTGCCAGGGCATCCACCGGGCCACGGCCATCGCCGCGCTCGGCTTCCTGCTGCTGCACGGCACCGTGAAGATCGCCCTCGGCCATGTGTCCTTGATCGGCGCCCTCATACCCTTCGGCCTCGGGGTCACGGGTACGGCGGGGCTGATCGGCTTCGGCTCGCTGGCCGGACTGCTCATGGTCGTCACGGCCGCGACCGGCGCCCTGCGCAGCGCGTTCGCCCACCCCTCCCCCGCGGCCACCCGGCTGGGACAGTCACTGGGTTCCCCTCGGGAGGCGGGCGGGATCGCGGGCCGGTGGCGTGCGCTGCACGCCCTGGCCTATCCGGCCTGGTGCGCCGCGCTGGTCCACGGCCTGTACGCGGGCCGGGCACCCGCCACCTGGGTCGTCGTGATGTACAGCCTCTGCCTCACCGCGGTCGCCGGCGCCCTGTGCCTGCGGCTGCTGCCCCGCCCGACGAAGCGCCGGATCACCGACCGGATCACCGCGCTGATGAGCCCGGACGCGAACCTCGACCTGCCGGACCCGGTGCTGCGCGGGTCCTCGCGGCCGGGCGCGGAGCGGGGGCCCGGCCGGGACCGCGAGCCGCCCGCGGCGGACCCCGAGGGGTGGAGTGCCCCGGACCGGGAGGTCCGGGGCACTCCGGTGCGCCCGCGCACCCTGTCGGCGCCGCTGCCCCCGCCGATGCCCCCACCCGTACCGCTGTCCGGCTCGCTGCACGAGGCGCCGACGGAACTGCTGTACGGGGTCCAGCCCCCGGCGTACGAACCGCCGCCCCGCAGCTCCGACCGGCTCGCCGACGGCCCGGTGGGCGGACCGGGGGCCGGGCCCGGGATGGGACCGGCGGGCGGGCCGGGGATGGGGCCGGCCGGCGGGCCGGGGATCGGGTCGGCGGGAGGTCCCGGGATCGGAGCGTCGGGCGGGCCGGGGATATCGGCCGGATACCGCGCCGTCTCCCAGGCCGGTGACGCCACCCGCCCACCGGGCGCCAGGTGGCCCGCCCCCTCCCCCGCCCCGCCCGCACAGGCCCACCACGGCCCGCAAGGAGCCGAGCACACCTACGCGCCCCCGCAGGAACCGCCGCTGTACGCGTCGCCGCTCTACACGACGTCCCCTTACGGCACCCCGGCGTACGGCACAGCTGACGCGACGTCTTCTTTCGACAGCGTCCCGATTTCCTTCGACAACGCCCCTACCGGCAGCGTTCCGATGCCCGGTGCCCCCGCTCCTTCCTACGGAGCCTCCTACGAAACCCCGTACCGGGCCGCTCCGGCGCCCGAGCCCTTCGACACAGCCGTCCCCACCCCAGCCGTCCCCATCACACCCACCCCCGGCACCGGCGCAGAACCGCCGGCCGGACCGTTCTCCGCGCCCCCGGCCGGAGAACCGTGGCACGCACCCGCAGGAGACCGACCGTGAATGCCCCCCTCCCCGACGTTCCCGAGGTCCGCGTCGTCGGCCTGCCGCAACTGACCACCGGCTTCGACCTGGTGGAGCGGCTCGACCTCGCCATGCACCTGAAGGTGCACGGACCCCTCGAACCGATGACCGGCGAGCGGCTGGCCGAGCTGGCCGAAGCGATCTCCCTGCGCGGGCGGGGCGGCGCCGGGTTCCCCTTCGGGAAGAAGATGCGGGCCGTGGCGAAGGCGTCCATCCGGCGCGGGGTGCGGCCCGTCGTCGTGATCAACGGGAGCGAGGGCGAGCCCGCCTGCCGCAAGGACACCGTCCTGCTCAACCGCGCCCCGCACCTCATCCTGGACGGCGCCCTGCTCGCCGCCGAGGCGCTCGGCGCGCGCACGCTGGTCGTCGCCGTCACCCGTAACTCCACCGAGGTCTCCGTACGCGCGGCACTGGCCGAGCGCGGCCTCTCCGACCGGCGCGGCCAGCAGTTGCGCGCCCGCGTGGTGCGCACCCCGGAGCGCATGGTCTCCGGCGAGGCGTCCTCGGTGATCCGCGCGGCCAACGGCGGCCCCGCCATGCCCCCGGGCCGGCGTGAGCGGGCGGCGGAGACCGGGGTCGGCGGGTTTCCGACGCTGCTGTCGAACGCGGAGACGTACGCCCAGCTCGCCGTCGCCGCCCGGATCGGCCCCCGCCGTTACGGGCACACCGGGCTGCCGAACGAACCCGGCACCGTCCTGCTCACCGTCTCCGGCGCCGTGGCGCGGCCCATGGTCATCGAGGTGCCCACCGGGGTGCCGCTGCGGTACATCCTCCAGCTGGCCGGAGCGCCGCCGCTGCCCCAAGGGGTCCTGACCGGCGGCTATCACGGCAACTGGATCGACGCGGTCGCCTCCCACAACGCGGTCATATCCCGCGAGTCCCTGGCCACCGTCGGCGGCGCGCTCGGCGCGGGCGCGATCCTGCCGATCGGGCCGGAGACCTGCCCGCTCGGCGAGTCCCTCCGGATCGCGAACTGGCTGGCCGCCGAGACCGCCGGACAGTGCGGCCCGTGCAAGCTGGGACTTCCGGCGGCGGCGGGCGGGCTGTCCGACGTGCTGAACGGCGGCGGGCCCGCCGCGCTGGAGGCCCTGCGCGAGGTGACCCAGGCGGTGAAGGGCCGGGGCGCGTGCAAGCATCCGGACGGTTCGGCGCGGTTCCTGATGTCGACGCTGTCGGCGTTCACCGACGACCTCGCCGCCCATGTCCTGGACGGCGGCTGCGGGCGCGAGACGCTCGGCGTGCTGCCGCTGCCCGCCTCCGGCTACCAGGACCTGGAGGAGTCGATCCCCAGCGGCGAGAAGCTGGCGGTGGACTGGACGCTCTGCCAGGGCCACGGCCTCTGCGCGGACATCGTCCCCGAGCTCATCAGGCTGGGCCCTGACGGCTATCCGGCGGTGGCGGACGCCTCGGTCCCGATGCATCTGCGCGGCCGCGCCCAGCGGGCCGTACGGCGCTGCCCCGCGCTGGCGCTCCGGATCGAGCAGCCGGCCGCCGAGCAGCGCCCCGCGCTGCCCGCCGTCACCCGGCGGGCCCTGGGCAGCGGACGCGACTGACCAGGCACCACGAACGAAGAAGCGGGCCACCCGATCCGGGTGGCCCGCTTCTTCGTCTGGAACTTGTGGAGCTAAGGAGAATTGAACTCCTGACCTCCTGCATGCCATGCAGGCGCTCTACCAACTGAGCTATAGCCCCTTGTTGTCCGCCGCCCGGTTTCCCCTGGCGACATCGAGAACATTACACGGTCCCCCGGGTGCTTCACCAAATCGTTTCCGGTGCGCACACATATGCCCGGATTATCCCGAGGGTTGAACCGTCAGCCGCAGGTCAGAGGCCTGAAGGATTCCTGGAGGATCACGCCGTGGCGAAGGAGTAGAAGCGCTTGAGGGTGCAGTGCTCCTCCAGGAGCCGCCCGTAGATCGGCTCCCCCTCCAGCTCCCGGTAGGTCTCGATGGGGTCGCCTTTTATGATCAGCGCCCGGGCGCATTCCTCGCACCAGTACTGGTACTCCGGGTTGATCGGGTCCATGTCCCTGACAATGGGCGTACCGCTGCCGCACCAGTCGCACTTACGCCTGTGTGCACCCATCAGTCAGCTCCAGCTGTGGCCGCAGGCCGTGCACACGTAGGAGACCCCTCCGTTGTCGCCCAGCACTTGGGCCACGTGGGACGAACCGCAGGACGGACAGCCGAGCCGGGATCGATCTTCGGACGTTACGGGGCCGGGGGGCGAGGCGGCGACAAGGGGCAGGTCGGGGACGTATTCGCGACTCGCAGGCATCGCGCTCCCTCCCGATCGGTCCGTCGCCCCCTCCGGCGCTCCGATTCTGCCATGGCCCCGCAAGAGGGTCAGCCCGCTCGCCGCCTCCCGGGGAAGGTTCCCGCCCTCAGGGCGCGAGGGTCCGGGCATCGGCGGCGGCGTCATACCGGTCCTGTGCGTCGAGAACATCCTCGACATGGGACTCCGCCCAGACCTGCAACGCGCTCAAGGGGGCGTGCAGCGTGCGGCCGAGATCGGTGAGCTCGTAGCGGGCATGGCCGTCACGGTGCAGGGCGCGGTCGATCATGCCGTCACGTTCCAGGGCCCGGAGCGTATCGGTGAGGACCTTCTTGGTGATGCCCTCGACCGCACGGTGCAGTTCGCCGAAGCGGAGGGGTTCTTCGTGGAGGAGGACGACGATCATCGCGGTCCATTTGTTCGCGATACGCGCCAACGACCGGCGTGAGGGGCACTCGGCGGAGAACACGGTCCACTCCGGTGTCATGCGCGACCCTCCTCCGTGGTGACGTTGAGGTAACCGGGCACCCCGTCGGCACACTGAGCCCTCAGCCTATCGAGGCCTGTCGAACAGAAGCGGAGAAAGAGCATGTCGGCCATGGACGTGGTGGGACGGTACGGGGCGGCTGCGGCGGCCGGGGACATGGTGGCGCTGGCGGCCACGCTGACGAAGGACGTGGTGTGGCATCAGCCCGGCGCGAACCAGCTCTCGGGTGATCATGTGGGGCCCGAGGCCGTACTGGCCCACCTGGGCCGGTTCATGGAGCTCAGCGGTGGCACGTTCGCGCTGGAGACCGAGTCGGCAACCGAGAGCGGCAACCTGGTGGCCACGACGGTCCGGTTCACGGCCGAGCGGGAGGGCGCGGGCTCTCTCGACCAGCACGGGGTGGACGTGTTCCGCGTCGAGGGCGACCTGATCGCGGAGATCTGGCTGATCGGCGAGGACCAGGCCGCCGAGGACCGGTTCTGGGGCTAGGCACGTGCCCGGCGGATCTTGGCCGGGCACGCGCCTAGACCTCGATCGCCAGGTCGCCGATGAGCCCGGCACGGAGCGTGAACCGGTAGCGGAGGACGACCGTGCCACCGGGGAAGTTCCCGTCCAGCCGCACCCGCACGGTCACCTGGCTCCCGTCGGCGGTCCGCTGGCCGATTCGGGTGCTGGTGTAGGTGTACTCGGCCGAGGACCTCTCGCTCCAGGCACGGATCGCCTCGATGCCCTCATAGGTCTTCCCGGCGTCCAGGACGGTCGCGCCCGGCGCGAACAGGGCCGCGACGTCGGCGTAGCGCTTCTCGTCGTGCGCATCCAGGTAGGCGACCACCGGCGCGGGCAGCGTCGCGGGGTCGTAGGCGGTGAAGGTGTCGTTCATCAGGGTCTCCTTTGCGAGGGGTCGGCGGGCCGGGGGCACCTGGTGCGGGGCGCGGTCAGACGGTGCGTACGGTGCCGCCGTCGACGACGATCTCGGCTCCGAGGACGCTGGCCGCGCCGTCCGACGCCAGGAACGCGATGACGCCGGCGACTTCGTCCGGGGTGGCGAAACGGCCCAGCGGCACGCCACCCAGGGCGGCGCCCAGCGAATCCCAGGCGGCGTCCCGGTCCCCGTCGAGCGGCTCGGCGAGACGGTCGACGAGCTGGTCCGCGGCTTCGGTCCGAATGCCGCCCGGGGAGACCGTGTTGACGCGGATGCCGTGCGGGGCGAGCTGCCCGGCCAGGCCCTTGCTGTAGGTACGCAGAGCCGCTTTGGCCGCCGCGTACGCCAGGGTGCCGTCCCACAACGGCATGCGCGCCTGGATCGATGCCACGTGGATGATCACGCCCCGGCCCTTCTCGATCATCGCCGGGACCAGCTCGCGGTCCAGGCGCACCGCGGACAGCAGGTTCAGGTCCAGTTCCTGTGCCCACTCCGCCTCGCCCAGTGCGCTGAAGCCTCCGGACGGCGACTGCGACCCGCCCGCGACGTGGACGACCACGTCCGGCGCGCCCTCGGCGAGGACGAGCCGGGCGGCCTCCCGGGCGGCCACGGGGTCGGCCAGGTCGGCGGGGACGAAACGTACGGCCTCGTCCTCACCCGGCGCGCGGGCGACAACGGTGACGTCCATGCCCGCTTCCCGCAGGTGGCGAACGACCGCCGCACCGGTCCCCCGGGTGCCGCCCGTGACCGTCGCGCGCGGCACCGACGGGGCGCGCTCCACGTCGGATGCAGTCACTTCTATTTTCGCAGTCAGCATGGCTGCTAGATTAGCAGTCATTGACCGGAACGACGAGCGAGGAGGAATGCGCATGCCTGCACGTGTCCGGGTCGAGGACCGGGAGTGCCCGCTGTCGACGGCGATGTCGTACGTCGGGGAGTGGTGGACGGTCCTGCTCCTGCACGACTGCTTCGACGGATACACGCGCTTCGACCAGTTCGAGGCCAACATCGGGCTGTCCTCCAGCATGCTGACCACCCGGCTCAAGACGCTCGTCGACAACGGCATCCTGACCAAGCGCGTCTACCAGGAGCGTCCGGTCCGGCACGAGTACGTGCTCACCGACTTCGGCCGCTCCCTGCGGCCGGTCCTGGTGGCGATGGCCGCGTGGCGGAACGAGCAGCTGGCGCCGTCCGAGCGCGCGATGGTGCTCGTCGACACCGTCACCGGCCGCGAGGTGGAGCCGGTGACGGTCGACCCGGTCACCGGCCTGTCGGTGTCGGACCCGCGTTTCGCGTTCCGGTCGGGCCCGGCGGCGGGCGAGGAGATGCGGGCGCGCTACGCGGGAGAACGAGGAAAGCCGGGCGGTTCGTGATCCTCATCGAGGAAGATCATGAACTGCCCGGCTTCACCTGTCTTGAGTGGAGCTAAGGAGAATTGAACTCCTGACCTCCTGCATGCCATGCAGGCGCTCTACCAACTGAGCTATAGCCCCGCTGTCCGCTGTGTTTCCCTGCGTTTCCGCGCTGCGAACAAGAAGAACTTTAGCCTGTGACCTGCCGGAAAGTGAAATCCGGCCGCGGCCGCCCGGGGACGGCCCTGCGACGGGCCGCGAACAGGGTCCGGAAGGGCCCTAGTCGTCGTCGCCGAGCACCGGTTCCGGCAGCGTGCCGGCGTTGTGCTCCAGCAGGCGCCAGCCGCGCGCGCCCTCGCCCAGGACGGACCAGCAGCAGTTGCTCAGCCCGCCGAGCCCTTCCCAGTGGTGCGCCTCCAGGCCGAGGAGACGGCCGATCGTCGTCCTGATCGTGCCGCCGTGGCTGACCACGACGAGCGTGCCGTCGACGGGCAGCTTCTCGGCGTGCTCCAGGACGACCGGTGCGGCCCGGTCGGCGACCTCGGTCTCCAGCTCGCCGCCGCCCCTGCGCACCGGCTCGCCGCGCTTCCAGGCGGCGTACTGCTCACCGTACCGCTCGACGATCTCCACGTGCGTCAGGCCTTGCCATTCACCCGCGTACGTCTCACGGAGTGCGGCGTCGTGGGCCACGGTGAGGCCGGTGACGGCGGCGAGCTCGGCGGCCGTGGCCGCCGCCCGCCCCAGGTCGGAAGCGACGACGGCGTCGGGCTTCAGCGAGGCGAGCAGCCGGGCGGCCCTGCGGGCCTGCCCGACGCCCTCCTCGGTGAGCTCGATGTCCGTGGAGCCCTGGAAGCGCCGCTCCAGGTTCCAGGCGGTCTGGCCGTGACGCCAGAGGACGATCTTGCGGCCCCTGCCGCTGCGGCTGCCGTTCAGCTCTGGTCACCTTCCGTGCTGCCGTTGAGCTGGGCGTGCTCCTCGGCCTTGCCGCGGGTCTTGATCGCGTCCTCGGGGAGGGCGATCTCCGGGCAGTCCTTCCACAGGCGCTCCAGCGCGTAGAAGACGCGCTCCTCGCTGTGCTGGACGTGGATGACGATGTCGACGTAGTCGAGGAGGATCCAGCGGGCGTCGCGGTCGCCCTCACGGCGCACCGGCTTGGCGCCGAGCTGCTTCTGCAGCTGCTCCTCGATCTCGTCGACGATCGACTTGACCTGGCGGTCGTTGGGGGCCGAGGCCAGCAGGAAGGCGTCGGTGATCGACAGCACATCGCTGACGTCGTAGGCGATGATGTCGTGCGCGAGCCGGTCGGCGGCCGCCTGAGCGGCGGCGTTGATGAGCTCGATGGAGCGGTCCGTGGCGGTCACATGCAGGCTTTCGTCGGCGGTCGGATGCAACCTCTAGGGTCTCACGGACCGCCGACAACCCCTCCCGCCGACGATTACTTGCTCTTGTAGTCCTGCCCCAGCACGGCGGACACGTCCGCGTTCGCGGCCGGCTCGCCCTTCTTCACGGCACCGGCGGGCAGCCCGAGGGTCTTGGCGACCTCCGTGGCCTTCTCCTTGTCC
Source organism: Streptomyces cyaneofuscatus (assembly GCF_000718135.1). GTDB lineage: Bacteria > Actinomycetota > Actinomycetes > Streptomycetales > Streptomycetaceae > Streptomyces > Streptomyces cyaneofuscatus. The sequence goes on from NZ_JOEM01000004.1 coordinate 152,494, forward strand.
CCGGCGCCGCGGTACAGCACCACGGACTCGGCCGCGGTCTCGGCCTTGCCGCTGTCCACGAACGCGTAACCGCCGTTGACCAGCGTGATCCGGGCGGATTCCCCGGCGCCGGTGTCCCCGGTGGCGTTGCGGACGGCGACCCTCAGGGGCGCGCCCTCCTCGGGAGCCTTCACCGTGCCGCCGAGGATGTCCTTGACGACACTCCGGGTGGCCGCGTCGGTGAGGGTGCCGTCGTCCTGGACCGGCAGCATCGCCGTCTTGTAGTCGCCGACCTTGGCCCGCGAGGCCAGCTTGGCCAGCGAGGCGCCGAGATCCTTCTCGGGCAGCGACGGGTCCAGGACCTGCGCCAGCGTCTCCACGGTCACGGTCGCGGCCTTGGGGTCCTCCGAGATCTTGCGCAGCACCGCGCGCATGACGTCCCCGAACCGCGTCAACTGCTTGGCCTCGGCCTCCCCGGGCGCGAGGTAGGTGGCGTACGCGACGGCCATCGGGCCGCTGAGCGTCTGCGCCTCCCCCTTCCTCACCAGGGGCGCGGCGCCCTTCTTGGCGTCGGGCACATCGATGTCGGTGTCCATCTCGATGTTGCCGACCTGCTCGACGAGGATCTCCAGGTACGGGGTGTCCAGCCGCCAGGTGCCGCTGATCCTGGTGCCGAGAAGGGTCTCGATCGACTCCCTGGTGCCGGTCCTGCCGTCGTCGTCGACGGACTTGCCCAGCGTGGTGGTGGCTCCGTCGTCACCGGCGACGGCGAGGGTGTTCGGCAGGAGGACGGTGGTGCCCTGCTTGGTGGTGGCGTTGTCGACGAGCAGTGCGGTCGACGTGCCGCCCTTCTTGGTGTTGTGCAGGTGCACCACGATCACGTCGCGCTGCTGCGCGCCGACGGCGACCGACTTCTTCTCCTCCTTGCCGGAGAGGCCGGGGAGCATGTCGGCGGACCAGAGGTACCCGACCCCGCCGACGACCACGAGCACGGCGACGACGATCAGGGCGATCATCCGGTTGCGGCCCTTGCGCCGCGCTTCCTCGCGCCGCTCGCTGCGGCTCTCGGTGAACTTCAGCCAGTCGATGACGTCTTCGGAGTCCTCGTCGGGCTCCTCGATGAACGAGAACTGTTCGGTGCGGTAGTCCGGCGCGGGGGCGCGCTGCCCGGGAACGGCGGGGTCCGCATCGGCCGCCGGCTCCGGCTCGGGGGTCTGCTCACGTGTGGGCCGCGCGGCCGGCTGCGGGGCGTGCTGCTGCGCCTGCTCCGGTGCGGGGGCGGCTGCCTGCTGCGGGATGTTCCACTGGCCGGTGTCGACGGCGGCGGGCTGCTGACCGGTGGTGTAGCCGTAGTCGGTGTAGCCCCCGTAGCCGTAGCCCTGCCCCTGGCTCTGGCTCTGGCTCTGCCCGTAGCCCTGGTCGGTGCCTTGGCCGCCCTGGTCCTGCTGGGGGTGCTGCTGCCCCGCGTAAGGGTCATAGGCCTGGGGCTGCTGGGCCTGGCCGTACGGGTCGTATCCGTACCCCGTGTCCTGGGCCTGGCTCTGCCCCTTGCCCTGTCCCTGCTGGGCGGCGTAGGGGTCGTACTGCTGTCCGCCCTGCTGCCCTTGCTGCTGGTACACCGGCTGCCCGTACTCGTCGTAGCCGATGATCTGCGGCTGCTGGTAGTACGGGTCGTGGCCGTACGGGTTCTGTCGGTCGTTCACCGGTGCCCCTCTCCGTGGCTCAGTCGCCGCGGTACAGCTGGCGCTTGTCGATGTAGCGGACCACACCGTCCGGCACCAGGTACCAGACCGGCTCCCCCTGCGCGACCCTCTCACGGCAGTCCGTGGACGAGATCGCCAGCGCGGGCACCTCCACGAGGGAAACACCGCCCTCGGGGAGTCCGTCGTCCGTGAGCACATGACCCGGCCGGGTCACGCCGATGAAGTGGGAGAGCGAGAACAGCTCCTCCGCGTCGCGCCAGGTGAGGATCTGGGAGAGCGCGTCGGCGCCGGTGATGAAGAAGAGGTCCGCGTCGCCGTGGACCTCGCGCAGGTCCCGCAGCGTATCGATGGTGTACGTCGGTCCGCCACGGTCGATGTCACTGCGGCTGACCGAGAACTGCGGGTTGGACGCGGTGGCGATGACCGTCATCAGGTAGCGGTCCTCGGCCGGGGAGACCGTCTTGTGGCTCTTCTGCCACGGCTGCCCGGTCGGGACGAACACGACCTCGTCGAGATGGAACTGGGCGGCCACTTCACTGGCCGCCACCAGGTGTCCATGATGAATCGGGTCAAACGTCCCGCCCATGACGCCGATCCGGCGCTTTCCGGGGCCGGTAGGCACTTCCTGCTCTCCCATGCGTGCAGAGCCTACTGGCACAGCTGTACGCCTCTGACTCAGCGGTCGCGGTTGAAGCGGGTGGTGATCCACAGCAGGAACATCAGCGCGAGGAAGGCCAGGCCTCCGACGAGGTAGGGGTTGAGGCTTTCGTGGTTGCCGCCGCCCTCGCCTCCGGAGGCGAGGGTGACCAGCTCGTGTGCGGTGCTCGTGAGGCTCATCTTCGGCAGGACCTATCGATCGTGAGTCGGAAGGAAGACGTCGGGCACATCGTATGCGGGCGCCCTGGGCACGCTCACGCCGACTCAGTCGTTGTCATCGTTGTTGCCGTAACCACGCAGCAGGAACCAGGCGAGCAGCGCCGCTCCGACGATCGAGGCCAGCAGCACGATCCGAAGGGTGGCTCCCGGTCCCTGATGGCTGGACGCGGCGGCGAGAGTGATGGCGGTATGCGGCATTTCGGGGCGCTCCTCATAGTTGTCCACAGCCCCCCGCACACCGTAGCGCCAGCGCATACGCTGGCTTTTGTCCGGGGGACGAGCGACGTCTCGTACGAACAGGGGGCCACCCATGACCGACAGCAGTCACGAGAACGTGCCGAGCAGGGCACGCAGGCGATTCCCCGGGATTTCCTCCCGGGCCTACGAGCACCCGGCGGACCGCTCGGCCCTGGTGGCCCTGCGCCGGCTCACCGGTTTCGACACCGTGTTCAAGGCGCTCAGCGGGCTGCTCCCGGAGCGGAGCCTGCGGCTGCTCTTCCTCTCCGACTCCGTCCGGGTGAGCGAAGCGCAGTTCGCCCACCTCAACGACATGCTGCGCGACGCGTGTTACATCCTGGACCTGGAGAAGGTCCCGCCGATGTACGTCAAGCAGGATCCGCAGCCCAACGCCATGTGTATCGGTCTGGACGAGCCGATCATCGTGGTCACCACCGGCCTGGTCGAGCTGCTCGACGAGGAGGAGATGCGGGCGGTGGTGGGCCACGAGGTGGGCCACGCGCTCTCCGGTCACTCGGTGTACCGGACGATACTGCTCTTCCTGACCAACCTGGCCGTGAAGGTCGCCTGGATCCCGCTGGGGAACGTGGCGATCATGGCCATAGTGACGGCGCTGCGCGAGTGGTTCCGCAAGTCGGAGCTCTCCGCCGACCGGGCCGGGCTGCTGGTGGGCCAGGACATCCAGGCCTCGATGCGCGGGCTGATGAAGATCGCCGGCGGCAACCACCTCCACGAGATGAACGTGGACGCCTTCCTCGCCCAGGCCGACGAGTACGAGAAGGGCGGGGACCTGCGGGACTCGGTCCTCAAGATCATGAATGTCCTGCCCCGGACGCACCCCTTCACCACGGTGCGGGCCGCCGAGCTGAAGAAGTGGTCGGAGACCCGCGACTTCCAGCGGATCATGGACGGCCACTACCCCCGGCGCGACGAGGACAAGGACGCCTCCGTGTCGGACTCCTTCCGGGAGTCGGCCTCGCACTACGCCGACACGGTGCGCACCAGCAAGGACCCGCTGATGAAGCTGGTCGGTGACATCGCCGGGGGCGCCGGGGACCTGGGCGGCAAGCTGCGCGACAAGTTCACCGGCGGTGGTGGGGCCGCCAAGGGCGGGGCGGGCCCGACCGCTACGGACGGGGGCGGAACTCCCGGAGGGACTGCGGGTCCAGGGGGGACTGCGGGCTCTGAGGGGACCGAGGGTCCTGAGGAGGGGCCCCGGAAGGCGTAGGGGCCGCGGGGGCGGCGGCAGGGGGGCCGAGCGGCGCCAGGGTCCCGCAGAGTGCCGCCGCGGGCCGGCCCGGGGCGTACGGGTCGGTGGCCGCGGGACCCCGGTCGTCCGCCCGCTCCCCCGCCAGGAGCGGGCGCAGCGTCCCCGTCGCGCCGGACGAGCAGGACTGCGGCCCGGCCTGTACGTGGGCGGTGCGCAGCTCCAGCCGGTGCAGCCGCAGGTCCTCCCGGTCGAAGCGGAAGGTCAGCTCGCGGCGGACGGTGAAGAGCGAGGCGCCGTCCTCCTTCCGGGGGCCTGTGGCAGGGCGCAGGGCGTAGGTGAAGGTGTGGTCCGCGACAACCTCCAGGGTGCCCGCCCCGTCCTCCGCGTAGGCGAGGGTTCCCTGGACCCGGGCCTGGGTGTCCGCGAGCTCCACCTGGGCCGGGTCGAAGCGCACCAGCCAGCCGGTGGCGGCGTGGAGCCCGTCGTCGGCGGGGCTGCTCATGGACCGTTCGAACTGGCCCCGCTGGTCCGGGTCCAGAAGCTGCTCGACGGGCCGGCGGATCTGGCCGGTGAGGACGTCCGGGTTGAGCGAGGACTCCACCAGGTAGTCCTTGACGATGGCGAGGGCGGTGGTGATCTGGCTGTCCGAGAAGTTCTGCGTGCGCCGTACGGAGGGGAAGTTGATGCCCGCCGCGCCGACCCGGAAGCCGGAGACGGGGGCGGACCGGTAGAGCCGCTCGGGTGATCCGGCGGGGACGGAGCCGCGCGGGGCCAGCGGCACCACGGTGGTCCGCAGCGGTTCGGCCCGCCGGGTGACGGGCTGCGGATAGGGGTTGCGGAAGCCGATGTAGACGGCCGTGGCGAAGGCCAGGGCGATGAGGACGACCAGCACGATGGCGGCCCGGGAGCCGTGGCCGGCCGGGGGCACCGGCTCCGGCAGCGTGCGCACGGCGCGGGCGTGCTCGCCCATCCGCTCCTGGGCCGAGAACTCCTGCATGCGGGCACTGCGGATGAACGATTCGTCGAAGACGAGAGAGCGGTACTCGTCCTCGCCGCCCTCGGGGTTCTCGGGCGGGCCGTTCGGCGGTTCTGAGCGGCCTGTCATGACGTCTCTCCCGCATCTCCGCACCACCATTTTGCTCGGCGCGCAACGGTCTGCTTCGGCCGCCGGCCGTCCGGCAGCGAGAAGCCCCCCGGGAAGCGAGGGGTCACATCTTCAGAGTAGGTCGATCAGCGGTGACGTAAACGCGGAGAGCGGCGGGAAGTGGCTGCCGGGGCCACCGCCGTACGGGTGACGGACGGGCCGTCGACCCGGTGCGGGGACGGGCGCGGGGCCGCTCAGGGAGCGGAGGGTGTGGCGGAGACCGTCGGGCGGGAGTGCTCCACGGCGGCCGGCGGAATCGCCCCGGGCTGGTCCACGCCGCTGGTCACGGGCGGCGGCGCCGGGTCCTGGCGGTTGGCCGAGGCGCCCCGGTAGACGGCGGAGAAGGCGAGGGCGACCATCCCGACGCCCATCACCAGGGCCAGCAGCCAGGCGACCGGGCGGTGCCAGCGGGCGGCGCCGCGGTAGCCGCCCGGCCCGTAGGAGCCGGGTCCGGCGTCGTCGTCACCGTCGGGGTCGTAGTCGAGGTCCTGGGGGTCGTGATGGGCCCTGGATCGGCCGTAGGAGCCGTATTCGCCGTCCGTGGGGCGGCGGCTGCGGCGGGCCCGGGCGGCGTCCGCCTGCGCGCGGGCCTCGGCGGCGGCCAGGAGGCGCTCCACGGCGGTGGGTTCATGGACGACGGCGGCCCGGACGAAGTCCTCGTCGAACACCACGGAGGCGAAGTCCTCGTCCGCGCCCCCGCGGTCGTCGTCGGGCTCCCAGCCGTCCGGGAACGGCTTGCCCCCCACGTCGTCCGGCACGGAATCAGCGTAGCCGGGCCGGGACCTTTTGGGCAGGTGCTCCGGAAAGCCGTCCGGTGGGCGAGATGGGGAACATGCGGCCGGTCCTTGACCCGTGCGCGTACGCCGGGCGGTGTGCCCGGCCCGGCGTACGGTCAGGGGCGCCGCTACCGGGTGTGGCCGTCGCCCGTGACGATGTACTTCGTCGAGGTCAGCTCCGGCAGCCCCATCGGGCCGCGGGCGTGCAGCTTCTGGGTGGAAATGCCGATCTCGGCGCCGAAGCCGAACTGCCCGCCGTCCGTGAAGCGGGTGGAGGCGTTGACGGCGACCGTGGTCGAGTCGACCAGCTGGGTGAACCGGCGGGCGGCCGCCTGCGAGGTGGTCACGATGGCCTCGGTGTGGCCGGAGGACCAGAGGCGGATGTGGGCGACCGCCGCGTCCAGGGAGTCCACGACCGCGGCGGCGATGTCGTACGAGAGGTACTCGGTCTCCCAGTCCTCCGTCGTCGCCGCGACCACGGCGGCCTTGGTCCCCTCGGCGTGGGCGAGGACCTGCTCGTCGCCGTGGACGGTCACCCCGGCCTCGGCCAGCGCGTCCAGGGCGAGCGGCAGGAAGGCGTCGGCGACGTCCTTGTGGACGAGGAGGGTCTCGGCGGAGTTGCAGACGCTGGGGCGCTGGGCCTTGGAGTTGATCAGGATGTCGACGGCCATGGTCAGGTCGGTCTCCGCGTCGACGTAGACATGGCAGTTGCCGGTGCCGGTCTCGATGACGGGGACCGTGGACTCCTCGACGACCGTACGGATCAGGGATGCGCCGCCGCGCGGGATGAGGACGTCGACCAGGCCGCGGGCCCGCATCAGCTCCCGTACGGATTCGCGGCTCTCGCCGGGGACGAGCTGCACCGCGTCGGCGGGGAGGCCCGAGCCGCCGACCGCGTCGCGCAGGACCCGGACCAGGGCGGTGTTGGAGGCGTAGGCGGAGGAGGAGCCGCGCAGCAGGACCGCGTTGCCGGACTTCAGGCAGAGGGCGGCGGCGTCCACGGTGACGTTGGGGCGGGCCTCGTAGATGATGCCGACCACACCGAGGGGGACGCGGACCTGGCGCAGGTCGATGCCGTTGGGCAGGGTCGAGCCGCGCACGACCTCGCCGACCGGGTCGGGCAGCGCGGCCACGTCCCGTACGTCGGCGGCGATGGCGCGGATGCGCTCCGGGGTGAGGGTGAGCCGGTCGATGATGCCCTCGCTCGTACCGGCCTCGCGGGCCCGCTCCACGTCCTGCGCGTTGGCCTCGACGATCTCGGCGGTGCGTACTTCGAGGGCGTCGGCGATGGCCAGCAGCGCGTCGTCCTTGGCAGCGCGCGGAAGTGGCGCGATATCTGCGGCGGCGGCGCGGGCCCGGTAGGCGGTCTGCGCGACCGGGGACAGGTTGTCGTAGGGCGAGAGCGTGGTCATGCCCGCAGAGTAATGCGCGCTCTGCGGGCATACGGCACGTATCCCGTGATGCGAGACGCCCGACCCGAAGGACGGACACCTCGCCGCGAGACTGCCGACCCGAGGGGCGGACGCCTCGCCGTGCGGCGGTTCAGTAGGGGTGTACGCCGACGGGGGCGGCGGGCGGCGGTCCGTACCCCTCGGCGATGCGCTGGTGGTACGTCTCGCGGTCGATGACTTCGAGGCCGACGATCTTCCACGGGGGCAGCTGGGCGCTGGAGCGGTGTTCGCCCCACAGTCGCAGGGCGACCGCGGCCGCGTCGTGCAGGTCGCGGGCCTCTTCCCAGTAGCGGATCTCCGCGTGGTCGCCCGCATAACGGCTGGTCAGCAGGAAGGGGTGGTCGTGCGCGAGCTGTTCCAGGCCGCGTCTGACCTCCGCCAGCGGAATCTCGGTCCCCGAGACGCTGAGGGTGATGTGCCACAGCTTCGACTGCGGGCGGTCCTCCTGTTCCGCCGTCACCGGCTCCTGTTCGGCGGTGCCTCCCAGGGGCGGGTTCCGGTCGAAATCAGCCCCCGCTCCGACACTCGTCAGGGCGCGGCTGCCCGTGCCTCGGGGCGACGCCCCCGGGCGCGCTCGTCTCACCGGCGGCCTCCTGTGATGTGTTGCTGTGCGGACCCCTGTTTCCCCGCTACAAAGTGGACCAGTCCACGGCCTGGTGTGGGGCGGTTTTGGTAAAGGTCCCTGCCCGATGGCGGGACTTTCAGCCGATTCAGGGGGTACGGCGTGGCGTGAGGACGACGAGATCGTCCCTGTGTACGACCTCACGTTCGTAGGCGGGTCCGAGTTCACGGGCGAGGTCGCGGGTGGAGCGGCCGAGCAGCTGGGGGATCTCCTTCGCGTCGAAGTTGACGAGCCCACGGGCGACCGGGGTGCCGCGCAGGTCGCGCAGCTCCACCGGATCGCCGGCGCTGAACTCGCCCTCGACGGCGGAGATCCCGGCAGGCAGCAGCGAGGTGCGGCGCTCCACTACGGCCCGTACGGCGCCGTCGTCCAGGGTGAGCGCGCCCTGCGGGGTGGAGGCGTGGGCGAGCCAGAGGAGCCGGTCGGCGGAGCGGCGGCCGGTGCGGTGGAAGTACGTGCCGGTGTCGCGGCCCGCGAGGGCGTCGGCGGCCCGGCTGGCGGAGGTGAGGACGACGGGGACGCCGGCGGCGGTGGCGATGCGGGCGGCCTCGACCTTGGTGACCATGCCGCCGGTGCCCACGCCCGCCTTGCCGGCGCTGCCGATGGTGACGCCGGCCAGGTCGTCGGGGCCCGTGACCTCGGCGATCCGGGAGGCGCCGGGTGTGCCGGGCGGGCCGTCGTAGAGGCCGTCGACGTCGGAGAGGAGGACGAGGAGGTCGGCGTGGACGAGGTGGGCGACGAGGGCGGCGAGCCGGTCGTTGTCGCCGAAGCGGATCTCGTCGGTGGCGACGGTGTCGTTCTCGTTGACGACGGGGACGGCGCCCATCTCCAGGAGCTGGTCCAGGGTGCTGTAGGCGTTGCGGTAGTGGGCGCGGCGGCTGGTGTCGTCGGCGGTGAGGAGCACCTGGCCGACGCGGACGCCGTACCGCGCGAAGGAGGCGGTGTAGCGGGCCACCAGGAGCCCTTGGCCGACGCTGGCGGCGGCCTGCTGGCGGGCCAGGTCCTTGGGCCGGCGGACCAGGCCGAGCGGGGCGAGTCCGGCGGCGATGGCACCGCTGGAGACGAGGACGACCTCGCGTTCGCCGCCGTCCCTGACCTTGGCCAGGACGTCGACGAGGGCGTCGACCCGGTCGGCGTCGAGGCCGCCGGAGGCGGTGGTGAGCGAGGAGGAGCCGACCTTGACGACGATCCTGCGGGCGCCGGTCACGGCCGCCGCCCGGCCGGACGGCCCGCGCCCCGGCACCGTACGGTCCTGAAGTCCGTGTCCCGACGCCGTGCCGTCCGCCGCCGTACGGTCCGACGGCCTCTGCTCTGCCACGTGCTTCCTCGCTCTGGATCGCCCCGGTGTCCGGTGAGGGGCGCGCGTGCAGCCCCCGGCACGCACAGTACGCGAGCGGCCGCCCCCGCTGCCTGCCGGTTTCGCCCGGTGGACACGGCCTAAGGCGCGTCCCCGATGGCGAGCATCCGGTCCACCACGCGGGCGGCGGCGCGCCCGTCGGAGGGCTCGCAGAAGTCGGCCCGGAACCGGGCGTACTTCTCCTGGTACTCCTCGCTCACCGCGTCGATGTTCCGAATGGCGTCGACCAGGTCCTCGGAGGTCTTGATCAGCGGTCCGGGGGCGCGGGAGGTGAAGTCGAAGTAGAAGCCGCGCAGGGTGTCGCGGTAGTGCTCCAGGTCGTACGTGAAGAAGAGCATCGGCCGCCCGGAGTGGGCGAAGTCGAACAGCACCGAGGAGTAGTCCGTGATCAGTACGTCGGCGATCAGGTAGAGGTCGGCGATGTCCGGGTAGTACGTGACGTCGTGGACGAAGCCCTGTCCGGCGCCGGGGATGGAGTCGAGGACCTTGTGGTGCTTGCGGTAGAGCAGTACGTGGTCCTCGCCGAGCTCGCGCCGCGCGGCCTCGACGTCGATCCGGTTGTCCAGCTTGAAGCGGCGGCCGCCGTAGCGCTGGTCGTCGCGCCAGGTGGGGGCGTACAGCACGACCTTCTTGTCCGCGGGGATCCCGAGCTTCTCCCGTACGGCCTCGGCGCGTTCGGCGCGGTCGGGGGCGTGGAAGACGTCGTTGCGCGGGTAGCCCGCCTCCAGCACCTCGCAGTCGAGGCGGAAGGCGTGGGTCATGATCGGGGTGGTGAAGGCGTTCGGTGTGATGAACAGGCTGTACTGGCGCGAGCGTTGCGGGAGGCTCGCGATGTAGGCCAGGTTCGCCTTCGGGGTGCCGAGGAGGTCGGCGCCGATGCGCTTGAGCGGGGTGCCGTGCCAGGTCTGCACGACGACCTGGCCCTCGCGGCGGACGAACCACTCGCGGATGCCACCGTTGGTGACGACGTACCGGCTGCGGGCCAGCGCCTCGTACCACTCCTGGCTGCCCCACTCCACGCCGCGTACGCCGGGCGGCAGGACGACCTGCTGGTCGTGGACCATCGCGATGTGCTCGACCTCGGTGCCGCGGCGCTTGAGCTCCTCGTAGACGGCGCGGGGCGAGTCGGAGAACTGCTTGCCGCCGAAGCTGTTGTAGAGCACGGCCTCGCGCAGCGGCAGCTTGCGCTGCTCGGGGGTGTGGACGTCGCGCATGAGGCGCTGGCGGTAGGCGCCGCGCAGCTCGGGGCCGAGGACGGGTCCTGACTCGACGAAGATCCGGTCGAAGTCGACGCGCTCCACGGTGAACGTGCAGTGCTCGCCCCGGTGGGAGAGCGGCAGCAGGGAGACGAGGTCGGGGCGGAGCGTGACCGGGAGGTCGCGGGTGTGGTCCCACTCGGTGCGCAGGCGCAGCCGGGGCATCCAGCGTCCGGCGCGCAGCGGCACGGTGCCCTCGTAGGTGGGCATGGTGTCCGGGCGCAAACGGGCGGTGAAGCGGCCGTCGGCGAACTCGGCGGGCAGCGGGCGGTCCTCGTTGCGGCCGGTGTGGCGCAGGACCATCTTCATGCGCTCGGCCGGGCCGGTGTAGGTGCCGGAGAGCACCAGTTCGCCGTCGGCGCTCCACTCGACGGTGTCGACGACCGGCTGGACGGTGCGCAGTTGGGGGGTGAAGTTCCCGGCGCCGTCGGTGAGGATCGCCAGCTCGCGTCCGTCGGGGAGCGGGTGGACGCCGGTGCGCAGTCTCTCGCCGTTGGTGGCGCGGCGGGTGGTGCCGTCGGCGAAGACGATGAGCGTGCGGTACTTGCGGGAGGTGCCGGGGGCGATGCCGTCGGCGGGGAGGGCGGCGAGGGGCAGCTCGGCGGTGTGGCGGAACCAGCCGTCGTCGCCGGTGCCGGCCTGACGGAGCGGCAGGTCGGTGGTGAAGCCGCTCGGCTCGTGGTCGATGCGCAGCGCGATGGGGACCTCGGCGGCGGGGGCGGTCACCCGGGAGCGGAGGGTGACGGTGAGGGTGTCGCCGTCGGCCTCCTGCGCGTCGATCTCGGCGGGGACGACGTCCACGGTGAGCTTGAGGCGGTTGCGGTCGAAGCCGGCGACGAGCCGGACTCCGTCGTCCAGGAAGCGGGTGAGGCTGTGTCCGGCGGCGCCCGCGCTGTTCTTGGTGACGCTGCCCACGGACATGCCGCCGGGGCGCGGGATGCCGATGCCCAGGCGCCAGGTGCCGGACTGCCACCGGCCGCGCACCCGCAGCCGACCGGGGTCGATGCCGAGTTCGAAGCCCGACCAGTCGTAAGTGTGGAGGGCGCCCTTGGCCTCGGCCGTGGCGCGGGGCTCCTCGACCGTGCGCAGGCGCAGCGGGAGGGTGGAGCGGCTGCTGCCCTGGCGGCGCAGCACGGCGACGCGCAGGGAGCGTCTGCCGGTGGCGGAGGGGACGTTGGGGATGTAGGCATAGCCCTTGACGAGGAGCTTGCCGTCCTGCCAGGCGAGGTCCAGGAGCTTGCCGCGTACGGGGAGTTCGCTGCGGTTGAAGTTGCGCACCGAGGACGGCAGCGAGGAGCTCTCGATGCCGGGCAGCTCGATCCGGGCCCGCCGCAGGCCCTTCACGGAGAAGGCGCCGGGGTTCTCCCGTTCGTAGTGGAGGAGTTCCGCCAGTTCCTCGCCGCGTCCGCTGGCCGCCAGGTGCCACTTGACCCGGGCCATCGGCGAGAACTGCCGGACGATCTTGGGGGCGGCTCTGTCCAGGAAGTCCTTGGCCGCGCTGTGGAAAGCGGGGCGCTCCTCGGCCGGGGTCTCCGGGAAGTACTTCATGAGCCGGCTGAGCTCTTCAGGGATCGCTTCGGGGGACGCCACGGAGGAGTGCCTTTCCGGGGATGGACGTACAGAGGGTGAACCCCTGGAAGACGGGGTGTGAGGGAGACGCCAACAGCGGTCTCATGGATACACCCCCGATTGACGTGACGCCAATCACACGAACGGGTCGTTCGACCCCCGCGCGGACGGCGCGGGGGCCCTGGAACCCCGTCCGGTCAGACGCGGTGCGCGCGGGGTGCGCGCCGGGCGCCGAGCACCGTACGGCGGGCCTTGCGGACCACACGCCGGGCGAGGGAGACACGTGGCTTGGGCTGCGGCGGCTCGATCCGCCGGCCGCCGACCCGTTCGGTGACGGTCACCTCGTAGGCGCGCCTCGGCAGCACGGATCGCTTGCCCGCCTTGGCGAAGTGCGGGTACGCGAGCAGGATGCGGTCGCCCTCGCGGACCACCTCGGGCTCCTTCTTGTCCCGCAGGAAGGCCGCGATGTCGAGCAGCAGGTCGAGCCGCCCCCGGGCAAGGGCGGTGAGCCGAAGCCGCTCGTGGACCTTGAGCCGGCGGCCGACCTCCGGGGTCCAGTAGGCGTCCATCAGGGGGGCGGCGAGGGCCGCCTTCTCCCGGCGTACGGCGTCGGACTGATTCACCAGTCCGGGTCCGAACTGGGGCAGCAGCGTGATGACGAACGGACGCACCATCAGTGAATCCCGGCGCGGACCGGGGGGCACCAGGCCGGCGATGAGCTCCATGAGGGCGCGGGCCGAGTCGAAGCGGCGCCGGTGGTCGCCCTTCTTGGTCATCTGGTTGCCGTCCTCGCGGCCCACCAGGTAGTAGCAGGTGTAGTCGGCGACGACGGAGACCCCGTTGCCGCGGAGGTACGCCTCCATGGTGAACAGGGCGTCCTCGCCCGTCTTCAGCTTCTCGTCGAAGCGCATGCCGAGCCGTACGAGGAGGTCGCGCCGGAACAGTTTCTGCGCGCTCAGCGTGAATTTGATGTTGGACTCATAGAGGTCGACGTGGTCGAGCGTCTCTTTCCACATCGACTTGGCGGCACCGCGGTTGACGCCGACGATCTTTCCGAGCACCACGTCGGTGCCCGCCCGGTCCCCCATGGCGACCATGCGCTCCAGGGCTTCCTCGCCGAAGTAGTCGTCGGCGTCGAGGAAGAAGACGTACCGGCCGCGGGCGAGCTTCAGGCCGAGGTTCCGCGGGCCGCTGGGGCCGCCGGAGTTGGGCTGCCGGACGACGCGCATGGGGATCGCCGTGCGGGCGGCGAACTCCTCCAGACAGGCGCCGGTGCCGTCGGTGGAGCCGTCGTCGACCGCGACGATCTCCAGGCGTCCGGCGCCGATCGTCTGCGCCTCCACGGACTCCAGGCAGCGGACCAGGTAGGGCATCGCGTCATACGCTCCGATGATCACACTGACATCGGGCTCGTGGTTCGTCCTGGGCATGTCGGCCATATGCACCCGTCGATTCCATCACGAAAGAAGGTGGATTATCCGACTATGCACCTGCTATGCACCGACACGCCGAACGACCCGTACATCCCTCCCTCAGGGAGACGTACGGGTCGCTGTCAGGGTTGCATCCCTTTCGGCCAGTCCGGCCGACGAACGCCTCAGCGCGGCGAGGCCCCTTCGGTGACCGCGGTCTCCGCCGCCGCCTCCACCGCGGTCTCCGGCGCCACCGCGGAGACGCCCACCGCGTCCGGGTCCGCCACGGCACCGGCCTCGGCAGGCGCCTCCGGCTCACCCGTGACGGCGCTGTCGCCGGGAGCGCCCTCGCGGTCCGGGACGGCGATGACCTGATCGCCGAGCCGCTGGGCGACCCCGGCGTTGCGGGCCTCGGCCTTGGCGGCGAGCGCCCGTACGGCGGCGTTGAACTGCTCCATGGAGGTCGGCTCGTCCGGGCCCAGGAGGTAGGACTTCAGCTCGCGGCGCGCCCCGGCCAGCGCGTCGGCCGCCGGGTCGGCGACGGCGGCCAGCAGCTCGTCGAGCTCCTCGGCGCTGTTGGACAGGATGACGGCGGCCCGTACGGCGGTGTTCTGCCGCTTGAACTCCTCGGCCCCGAGCGCCGCGGAGTCGGTGACCGCGTACGGCTTGCCGCTCGCGATGAAGTCGGAGACCACGCTGGAGATGTCCGAGACCATGGCGTCGGACTCGTTGAAGCAGTCGTACAGCTTGGGCTCCGCGCCCACCACCGTGCGGTGCTCCCACCAGCCGAAGGAGCGCCAGTAGGCCTCGTTCCACGCGGCCCGCAGCTGCGCCGCATCCGCCTCACGGGCGGGGTCGGCGAGCGAGACCCGCGACTCCTCCGCCTCGTCGCCGCCGGCCCGGCCGACGGCCGCCAGTTCCGTGAGGCGGGCGTTGATCCGGACCAGCTCGGCCTGGGCGGCGCTCCGCTCGGCGGCCGTACGCTCGGCCTCCGCCGCCCAGCGGGGCTCGGCGGCGCGCTCGGCGGCCGCCTTCCCCAGCATCGCCCGGATCTTCGCGTCGACGGCCTTGGCCTGGCGGCTGCGGATGCCGGTGAAGGGGTGCGGCTTGTAGATGATCCGGACCGGGTCGTCGGCGGCGAGGAGCCGGCGCACGATGTTCTCGCCCGCCAGGAGCAGGGAGGTGTTGCCGGGGTTGTCGTCCCAGCCCTCCCAGGTGGGGGCGTACAGCACGGTCGGGATGGGGTTCCGGACCTCGCCCGTCCAGCTCTTGATGGGCTCCAGCTGCGGGCGGCCCACCTCGACGATGTCCTCGTCCCGGACGCCCACGTCGGCCAGCGCGTAGCGGTCCCGGCCGGCCCGGCCGGCCGTCCAGACCTCGTCGTAGACCTTGGAGTACGGGTTGACGCTGGCGAGCTTGTCGCTGTCGCCGTGGCCGATGAAGACGTGCTTCATGGTCGGCACGCGCAGGATGTGGATGTTCTTGCCGACGTTGGCCGGATACAGGCAGACCCGGGCGGAGGAGAGGTCCAGGTTCATCAGGTGCGTGCCCGCCGGGACGCAGAGCACCGGGACGGAGGTCTCGGCCAGCTGCGGGACCAGGTTGCGCTCGCGCATGACGATCAGCGGGCGGCCCTCCACACGGGCCATCGTGTCCAGCCACATGTTGCCCTGGTAGGCGGACTCGTTGGAGCCGGAGAAGTAGAGCACCACGGTCGGCTGGTACTCGCGCAGCCAGGTGTCGACGGCCTTGAGCACGGTGCCGGCCGGGGGCACCAGACGGCTGCGCCGCAGGTACGGGATGAGGGCCACGACGTAGAGGAAGCCGAGCAGCAGGGTGAGCGCGGCACCGACGAAGCCGACCCGGTCCTCACCGGTCCCGGCGGCGATCAGGATGCCGGCCATCGCCGCGATGTCGAGGTGCAGCATCTTCTCGCCGGAGCGGCGCAGCAGCGCACCCGGCGGGGCGTCGGGGATGCGTACGGAGTGCAGGTCCACGTTGCGGGTGACGACCGGCATGGTGCGGCGCAGCCGGATCAGGGTGGTCACCGCGCCCTGCGGGGCCTGCAGGCCGTAGAAGATCAGGAAGCAGGCGACCGCCGTGTAGAAGAGCGGCTCCTCGGCGAGGCCCATCCGGGCCAGCAGCAGGACGAGCATGAGCTGGCGCAGCAGGAAGCGGATGGACAGTCCGGCCCGCACCTTGCCGAGCCGGTTGATCAGATAGCTCCCCCGCTGGTGCAGATACCAGTCCGCGGCATAGGTGACAGCCGCGGTCGCCGCGAAGAACCAGATGTTCGGAAGGAGCGCGGCGAGCATGACGCAGGGGTATCCCAGCCCCATCAGCAACGCTGCCGCGAGTTCTGACCTGCTGCCCACACGGGCCAGGCGAATAGCTGTCGAAATCACGAAGAACCTGCTCCAGGGGGGTGCCGGTCGGATCACGCATGGGGGAAAGTGTGAAGAGAAGACTTCACGAACACGGGCCTCTGCCGTCGCGCTAAGCGAAGACAGAGGCCCGTATACACACAATGGTCAAGAATTATTACACATCCCCTTGACGGTCCAGCGCGTAGGCCAGAGCCTGCTCGAACCCGGAGGACGCCGAGGCCTCGGCGGTCGGGTCCTGCTGCCGTACGTCGACGACGTGACCGGTCATCTCGGAGAGCAGCACGTCCAGCGAGGTGTGCGCCACGGCCTCCGAGGAGAGCAGCGAGCCCTCCGGCTCCTGGCCGAACGCCTTGGTGCGCATCGGCGTCGCGGTCCGCTCCGGGTTGACGCAGTTGACCCGGATCCCCTCGCCCGCCCACTCGTCGGCGAGCGCCTGGGTCAGGTTGACCATGGCGGCCTTGGTGGAGGAGTAGAGGCTGTACTCGGCGCGGCCGCGCGTGTAGCTGCTGGAGGTGTAGAGCAGCAGCTGGCCCCGGGTCTCGACGAGGTACTTGTAGGAGGCGCGCGCGATCTGGACGGGGGCCAGGTAGTTGACGTTCAGAGCTTCCTGGATCGTCGCGTTGTCCGTCTCGGCCAGCTTGCCGATGCGCAGGACGCCCGCGGTGTTGATGACGTAGTCGACGCGGCCGGTCTCGGCGTACGCCTTGGCGAGCGCCGCGTCGACGTGGTCCGGGTTCTCCACGTGCGTGCCGGTGGTGGAGCGGCCCAGCGCGTAGACCCGCGCGCCGTGGCTCTCGGCCAGCCTCGCGATGTCGGCGCCGATCCCGTACGAACCGCCGAAGACGACGAGGGTCTTGCCGGAGAGCTGCTCACGGTAGGCGGCCTCGTCGGCCTGGCGCGGGGCGGCGGTGGAGGCGAGCTGGAAGAGCTTGTCCGTGATGAAGACGTCGACCGGCTGGGTGACCTTCATGTTGTACTCGTCGCCCGCGACCACATAGATCGGCACGTCGGGGAGGTACTTGAGGACCACCGAACAGTCGTCGGTCGCCTGGAAGTTGGGGTCCCCCGCCGCGATCCGGTACGCCTTGCGGATCGTGGAGAGCTTGAACGCCTGCGGGGTCTGGCCGCGGCGCAGCCGGGAGCGGTCGGGGACCTCGGTGATGAACTCCCCGTCCCCGCCGTGGGTGCGGGTCACGATGATCGTGTCCGCGGAGGGGATGGCGACGTCGACGGCCTGGTAGCGGTCGAGGGCCTCGACACAGTCCCTGATCACACGCTGTGACAGCAGCGGGCGCACCGCGTCGTGGAAGAGGACGTTGCGGTCCTCGCCCTCGGCCAGTCCCTCGCCCAGGGCCGCGATGGCGCGCTCGGTCGTCTCGTTGCGGGTGTTGCCGCCCTCGATGATCCGCGTGACCTTGGTCAGCTGAGCCCTGGCGACGATCTTCTCGACGTCGGGTACGAAGCCGGGCGCCATGAGCACGATGACGTCGTCGATGTCCTCGGCGTTCTCGAAGATGGTCAGCGTGTGCTCGATGACCGCCTTGCCGGCGATCTTCAACAGCTGCTTGGGGATCGACAGTCCCACGCGCTGCCCGGTGCCACCGGCGAGTACGACCGCGGTGGTCCGGGGCTTGGCTTCGTGCGGCTCAGACACAGACGACCTACCTTGCTATGACGGGGGAACAGCGCGATGCTCGCACTCTCCGTGACCGTCTCGCAAGGTGGACGCCGTCCGCCGCACCCCCCGCGGAAACCGGCAGTTCACCCTCTGGCCAGGGAGGTTGGAGGGCCCGGGTCCGGTACGCGCGTGATCCGATCCACAGAGATGTTGCATAATCTGCACATCTGTGGCCCTTGCGGCGCTCCTGAGCGACCCGCCGGCGGCCTGACCACCGTAGATCCGCCCCGAGGCCACCGGACGGCCGGACTCCATACGGAGTCGAGCCGTCCGGTCATGGAACAGATGTGCCTTGGAGGGAGCCGGGGCCCTCCTAGAAGGGGTCGAACTCGTCGTACTCCTTCTCCGCGTCGTCCCGCTCGGCGTCGCGGTCCCGGCGACGCTGCGCCGCGGGGCGCGGCTCCTCCAGGCGGTGGTCCTCGCCGCGGCGGCCGAGCATCTCGGCGCCTGCCGTCACGGTCGGCTCCCAGTCGAAGACGACCGCGTTCTCCTCGGGTCCGATGGCCACACCGTCGCCGGCCCGGGCGCCCGCCTTCATCAGGGCGTCCTCGACGCCGAGGCGGTTGAGCCGGTCCGCGAGGTAGCCGACGGCCTCGTCGTTGTTGAAGTCGGTCTGGCGCACCCAGCGCTCGGGCTTCTCGCCGCGCACCCGGTAGATGCCCTCGTCGTCCAGGGTGACGGTGAAGCCCGCGTCGTCGACCGCCTTGGGACGGATGACGATGCGGGTCGCCTCCTCCTTCGGCTTGGTGGCACGCGCCTTCGCGATGATCCCGGCGAGCGCGAAGCTCAGCTCCTTGAGGCCCTTGTGCGCGATGGCGGAGACCTCGAAGACCTGGTAGCCACGGGCCTCCAGGTCGGGGCGGATCATGTCGGCGAGGTCCTGGCCGTCGGGGATGTCGACCTTGTTGAGGGCGACGATGCGGGGCCGGTCGTCCAGGCCGCCGTAGAGCCGCAGCTCCTCCTCGATCATGTCGAGGTCGGAGACGGGGTCACGGTCGGACTCCAGCGTCGCGGTGTCCAGGACGTGCACGAGCACCGAGCAGCGCTCGACGTGGCGCAGGAACTCCAGGCCGAGGCCCTTGCCCTGGCTGGCGCCGGGGATGAGGCCCGGGACGTCGGCGATGGTGTAGACGGTCGAACCGGCGGTGACGACGCCGAGGTTCGGGACGAGCGTGGTGAAGGGGTAGTCCGCGATCTTCGGCTTGGCCGCGGAGAGCACCGAGATCAGCGAGGACTTGCCCGCGCTCGGGTATCCGACGAGAGCCACGTCGGCGACGGTCTTGAGCTCCAGGACGATGTCCCGGCTCTCCCCCGGCTCACCGAGCAGCGCGAAACCGGGCGCCTTGCGGCGGGCGGAGGCGAGCGCCGCGTTGCCGAGGCCGCCGCGGCCGCCCTGTCCGGCGACGAAGGTGGTGCCCTGGCCGACGAGGTCGGCGAGCACGTTCCCGGCCTTGTCGAGGACGACGGTGCCGTCGGGCACGGGCAGGACCATGTCCTGGCCGTCCTTGCCGGAACGGTTGTCACCGGCGCCGGGCTGGCCGTTGGTGGCCTTGCGGTGGGGGCTGTGGTGGTAGTCCAGCAGCGTGGTCACGGACTGCTCGACGACGAGGATCACATCGCCGCCCCGTCCGCCGTTGCCCCCGTCGGGGCCGCCCAGCGGCTTGAACTTCTCACGGTGTACGGAGGCGCAGCCGTGGCCTCCGTTACCCGCGGCGGCATGCAGCTCGACGCGGTCCACGAAGGTGGTCATGGTTGGTGCCTCCAGATAACAGGTGCAGGTACAGCAGGAAAATGCGGAATTGTCTCTGTCGTAACACGCCGAGGGCGGACCCGCTTCCCCGGTTGCCGGGAAAGCTGAGATCCGCCCTCGGAAGGTGCTGTGTGCCGTTCTGCGCGCGTCGGGAAAACTCAGACGGCGAGCGGAACGATGTTCACGACCTTGCGGCCACGGTGCGTACCGAACTCCACCGCACCGGCGGTCAGCGCGAACAGCGTGTCGTCGCCGCCACGGCCGACGCCCGTGCCCGGGTGGAAGTGGGTGCCGCGCTGGCGGACCAGGATCTCACCGGCGTTGACGGCCTGACCGCCGAAGCGCTTCACGCCGAGCCGCTGAGCATTGGAATCGCGCCCGTTCCGAGTGGACGATGCGCCCTTCTTGTGTGCCATGTGTTCTCAGTCCCTTACTTCGCAGCCGCGGGGATACCGGTGACCTTGATCGCCGTGTACTGCTGGCGGTGACCCTGGCGACGGCGGTAGCCGGTCTTGTTCTTGTAGCGAAGGATGTCGATCTTCGCGCCCTTGTGGTGGTCCACGATCTCAGCCGTGACCTTGATGCCGTCCAGCACCCACGGGTCGCTGGTGACCGCGTCACCGTCGACAACGAGCAGGGTCGAGAGCTCGACCGTGTCGCCAACCTTGGCAGTGGAAATCTTGTCAACCTCAACGATGTCGCCGACAGCTACCTTGTGCTGGCGACCACCGCTGCGCACGATGGCGTACACGCGGATCTCTCTCTCGCTCGGAACGGATCCCCTGATGCCAGCCGCTCGCACGGGCCGAGGCCCGGGGCGATCCGGAAGGATGAGCGGCCTCTCCTGGCGGACGGCGCGAACACCGACCGTTACCGGGAGGGATGTGCTCAGGGGTAGGCGCGTATGGAAAACACACCGAGGGTCAAGGTTACGGGGCCGGGGTGTGGGGGTCAAACCGGGGTGACGGCCCCGTGGTGGCTCCTCCGGAGCCGCGGCCACACCTATGCTTTCCGGGCCAGTCAGCTCTCCGGAAGGCACACACCGTGAACTACAGGGTCCAGCCCACCGCCCAGGTCGACGAGAGCGCCGAGATCGGCGCCGGCAGCAGCATCTGGGAGCTGGCGCAGATCCGTGAGGGCGCGAAGCTCGGCGAGGGCTGTGTCGTCGGACGCGGTGCCTACGTCGGCAGCGGCGTACGCATCGGCGACAACGTCAAGCTCCAGAACTTCGCCCTCGTCTACGAGCCCGCCGAGCTCGGCGACGGGGTCTTCGTCGGCCCGGCGGTGGTCCTCACCAACGACCAGTACCCGCGCTCGGTGGACCCCGACGGCAAGCAGAAGCGCGGCGGCGACTGGGAGGCCGTGGGCGTCAAGGTCGCCGAGGGCGCGTCGCTCGGTGCGCGGTCCGTCTGTGTCGCGCCGGTGCGGATCGGCCGGTGGGCGATGGTCGCGGCGGGCGCCGTGGTGACCAAGGACGTCCCCGACTTCGCCCTGGTCGTCGGCGTACCGGCCCGGCGGATCGGCTGGGTGGGCCGCAGCGGCGTGCGCCTGGTGGCCCGCGAGGGTGAGCCGGGGGTGTGGGAGTGCCCGCGGAGCGGGGCGCTGTACGAGGAGGGGGACGGGGTCCTCAGGGAGCGCGCCGCATAATCCCCTCGGGACAGGGGTGCGGGCCGGCCCCCTGAGGTCTGCCGCTCAGCCCTCCAGCAGCAGCCGGTCGAACCCGGGGCTGATCACCGGCCAGTCCCAGGTCGTCAGCGCGTGCTCCGCCGCCTCAGCCGTCGCCTTGCGCCACGTCTCCTCCGTCGCCGTCAGCGCGAGGATGCGGTCGGCGGCCTCCCCCGGTGAGCCGACCACCCAGTCGGCGGGGAAGAGCGTCCGGGCGCCGTGCTCCTTGCCCGCGAAGAACGGCCAGTCGCGGACCACCGGAAGCGCGCCGCTGGCGGCGCCCTCGACCAGGCCGCAGTGGAAGCTCTCCCGCACCGAGCTGCTGAGGATCACCCCGATCCCGGTGAGCGCGCCCGGTACGTCCTCGGTGCGCCCCAGCAGCCGGACCGCCCCGGTGGGCTCCAGCTCGGCCAGGTCCCGCCGGAGCAGGTCGTCGTAGGCGCGGGCCGCGGCGCTGGCCTTGCGGTCCAGTCCGTCGCCGATGACGACCAGGCGGTAGCGCTCGTCGTGCTCCCGCAGCCGCCGCAGCACCTCCACGGCCCACCGCGGGTCCTTGGCGACGACGCCCGCCCCGATCAGGCCGACGGTGAAGCGGGTGTCGCCGCCGGTCTTCTCCTGCCGGAACCGCTCCAGGTCCATGGCGTTGGCGATGACGTGCAGCGCCGGTGCGCCCGGCTCCCGCAGCCGCGGCAGGCAGTCGGCGACCAGGTCGCGCAGGTGGTCCCCGACGAAGACCAGGTCGTCGACCCGGTCCAGGTCCATCAGGTGCGGCCACAGGGTGAACGCCTCGTAGCTGTGCAGCCGTACGACGATCCGGGTGGTTCCCGGGTCCACCAGCGTGAACAGGGCCGCGGCGTTGGTGCACCAGTCGACGAAGACCGTGTCCGCCCAGTCCAGATGGGGCCGGAGCGCCTTCTCGGCCCGCTCGCCGAGGGTGGCCGCGCCGCCGAGCGCGTACTCCATCATCCGCTGGGCGCCGCGCGCCAGCGGTCGCAGCGTCTCGTCCTCCTTCACCTCCAGGAAGCGGATCTCGACGCCCGGGTGGTCGGCGTACCGGTCGCGGATCGCCTGGAGGAAGTTGGCGTTGGAGTACGTCGTGACCAGCAGCCGCAGCGGCCGGCCGGCCGGTGGGGCGGCGGCGGGCACCGCACGGCCGCGGGGTGCGGTCATGGCCTGGAAGGCCGTGCTCGCGCGGAACGGTGCCAGATAGCCGGCCGGGTCCTCGGCCAGCGGCGAGGTCAGCGAGTCGAAGTGGACGGCCCGGGGGAAGGCGAGGGTGAGCGCCGAGGAGAGCGAGGCCGCGGCCTTCTTCGCGTCGCCCTTGGCGTACCACCGGTCGGCGGTCGTGAGCGCCGCCTCGTACGCGGAGCGGCGCAGCGCCGCGTCGTCGTGGCCGCGCTCCAGGTCGGCCCTGGCCGCCTCGGCGAGCAGGTCCGCGCGCAGGGCCCGGTCGGCGGTGAGCCGGGCGGCGTCCTTCAGCACCAGGGTGGCGCCGGCCTTGCGGCCGCCTTCGGACATGCTCAGGCTGACGCGCCGGGCCAGCTTGGCCCGCAGCCGGTCCGGCACCTTGGGCGCGACCACCGCACCGCGCCACGACTTGGCGCCGACCGAGGTGCGCAGGACGGCCGGGGAGGAGGCGCGGCGCAGCGCCCCGCCGGCCACGCGCCGGGCGGCCCGCTTGGTGGTGCGGGCGGCGCTGGCCGGGGTCGGTACGGACCGGGTGACGGCCCGCAGGGCGTAGTGCAGCGGCCGCTCGCGGCGGTCCTCGACGGCCTTGAGGGCGGGCGCGATGCCGAAGACGGCGTGGGCCCTCCGGTTCAGCTGGGCCAGCCGCCACACCGTGTAGACGGCGGTGGCGTCCAGGGCGACCAGGACGTGGGCCCGGCGGCCGGAGCCGCGCACCTGCCGGTCGCGTTCGGCGGTGGCCCAGACGCGGCGCGGGGCGGAGAGCTTGGCCACGCGCTTCTCGAACATCCGGCCGCGTTCGGCGGCCGCCTCGGTCAGGGAGCGCAACCGGGTCAGTTCGAGGCCGGGGTCGATGTCGTCCGGGGCGAAGAGCCCCGCCAGTTCGACGGTGGCGCCCGCCGCGCGGAACTTCTCCAGCGACGCCTTGAGGACCGCGGCCTGCGGCCGTGTTCCGGCGATCAGCAGTACGTGCGTCATACGGAGAGGTCCTCCACCTCGTGGGTGCCCGGGGCCGTGGACGGCGTCCCGGAGCTCCCGTCCCCCTCGGGGGCCGGGACGGCCTGGCGGATGAGACGGCGTACGGCGGGGCCCAGTTGGGCCGCTCGCGCGTACTGCGCCGCGTGGGCCCTGGCCGCCGCCCGGTCCTCGTCGCTCGCGTCGACCGCGAGCTTCGCGGCGCTGGAGTAGGCGGCGGCCAGCGCCTCCTCGTCGAAGCCGAAGGCTCCCGTCCACAGCGGGTGGCCGGTCATCACGGTGGTCGCGTCGTGCTCCACCGCGTGCGCGGACATGACGGGCAGGCCGGTCGCGGCGTACTCGTAGACCTTGCCGGACGTCATGTACTTCCCGCCCATGATCATGAGGAGCAGGACGTCCCAGCTCGCGAAGATGTCCGCCAGCTCGGCCTTGGGGGCGGGCCCCCCGAAGCTCACCGCCTCACCGCGGGCCTGCGCCTGCCGGATCAGCTCCATGTGGGCGTTGGCCTCGCGGGTCGCCCCGGAGCCGATCTGGCCGCGGATCTCCAGCCGTGAGCGGGCGACGAGCGGGTCCCGCTCGCGGGCGATGCGCCAGCCGTCGAGTACGGCCTTGAGGATGCGGGGCGGTGAGGTCACCACGCCGAGGTGCCCGAAGGTCAGCCCGGCGTCTGCGTCGGGGACGCGCGTACGGGCCGGGACGCTGTCCTCGTCGTACCCGTTGCGCACGACGTGGACGCGGTCGGCCAGATCGGGGTGACGCTCCCGGTACCACTCGGCGATCGGGTCGTTCACCAGCCACAGGGACAACGCCCGGCTGAGCACCTTGCGTTCCCACACGCCGGACGGCGAGTCGGCGGAGAAGGCCTCGCCGCCCTCGATGACGTCGACGGACCAGCCGTCCCGGAAGTCGATCGCGTACGGAACCTTGTGGGTCTCCCACAGGTGCAGGGCGGCGGCCATGTTCACGTACGGCACGCAGGTCGCCACGGTCAGGTCGGCGGGCCGCTCCCGGTGGATCCGCTCGACGGCTTTCTCCAGGTCGGCCTTCCAGCCACCGTAGATCGGCTCGGGGAATTCCTTCATCCCCTTTTTGCGGTACGCGGCAGCCCACTGCGTCGGCCGGAGCGCGCGGTCCTCGGAGAACTTCCGGATATCGGTTTCCAGGTCCTCGCGCACCAGCGGCAGCTTCACGATGCGAACGCGCGGATCGACCCGCTCGGAGAGCGTGTGGTCGAGGCCGAAGTCCCGCTCCCAGGACTCGTCGGCAATGGTCACCACCGTGACGTCCCAGCCTTGCGAGACGAATTGGTTGGCTGTTTCACGCATCCGGTAGGCGCAGCTCTTCGCAGCGGGGGGAAACCCGATCGCCAGGTAAATCACATGGTGGGGAGCAGGGGTGTTAGACACGTCAAAACGCTAGCACGGCAGGCCTTCACCCCTGCCCCCGTCGTCTACGGAAGGTCAGCCACCGATCACTACGCGTCGTACGCCGGCCCACTTCTCCGGATCCGTCGTGCGGCGGCCGTCGACCAGGACACGGACGTCCGGCAGGTCGGCCGCGGCGAGCTCGCGGTACTCGGCGTGGTCGGCCTGGAGGATCGCCGCGGTGACGGCCTGGTGGCTGTCGTGCGGGACGAGACCGAGGGCGGTCAGCTCCTCCGGGGTGTACAGCGGGTCCGTGACGAACGGCACCGCGCCGCGCGCCTTGAGGGCCTCGACGACCCCGAAGACGCCGGAGAACGCGGTCTCCTTGACGCCCCCGCGGTAGGCGGCGCCCAGCACCAGGACCCCGACGCCGTCCAGGTCGCCGTAGGCGGCGGCCAGCAGGTCGACGGCGTACTCGGGCATCGCGGCGTTCGCCTCGCGGGCCGCGCGCACGACGGTGGCCTCGGGGTCGTTCCACAGGTACATCCGCGGGTAGATCGGGATGCAGTGGCCGCCGACGGCGATGCCGGGCTGGTGGATGTGGCTGTAGGGCTGGCTGTTGCAGGCTTCGATGACCTTCTTGACGTCGATGTCGTTCCGGTCGGCGAACCGGGCGAACTGGTTGGCCAGCCCGATGTTGACGTCCCGGTAGGTGGTTTCGGCCAACTTCGCCAGCTCGGAGGCCTCCGCCGTGCCGAGGTCCCAGACGCCGTTGGGGCGGGGCAGGTCCGCGCGCTCGTCGAAGTCGAGCACGGCCTCGTAGAAGGCGACGCCCGCCGCGGCGGACGCCTCGTCGATGCCGCCGACGAGCTTGGGGTAGCGGCGCAGGTCGGCGAAGACCCGGCCGGTCAGCACCCGCTCCGGGGAGAAGACCAGGTGGAAGTCCTCGCCCGGGGTGAGGCCGGAGCCCTCGGCCAGCATCGGCGCCCAGCGCGTACGGGTCGTGCCGACGGGCAGCGTGGTCTCGTAGCTGACCAGGGTGCCGGGCTTCAGGCCCGCCGCGATGGCCTTGGTGGCGGCGTCCATCCAGCCGAAGTCCGGGGTGCCCTCGGCGTCCACGAAGAGCGGGACGACGACCACGACGGCGTCGGACGCGGCGACGGCGGCCGTGGTGTCCGTCGTGGCGGAGAGCAGGCCGGCGCCGACCGTCTCCTGGAGCTTGACGCCGAGGTCGTGCTCGCCGGGGAACGGCTCGGTGGCCGCGTTGACCAGCTCGACGACCTTCTCGTTGACGTCGGCGCCGATGACCCGGTGGCCCTTGGCGGCGAACTGCACGGCGAGCGGAAGCCCGATCTTGCCGAGCGCGACTACACAGATGTTCATCGGGACACTTTCCTCTTCAGCCGGGACAGCTTCCGCTTCGCCCCGGACAGCTTCCGCTTCAGCCCGGACAGCGTTCGGCGCAGCCGTGTGCCCAGGTCGGGCTTGGGTTCCCACAGCAGGGCGGTCGTGATCACGAGCCGCCCCTTCGCGTTCGGGTTGGCCGAGACCCGGTAGGGGGTGGTCCTCCCCCACCGGCGGGCCAGCGGCATCGGCAGGCCGTCGGTGCGGACCGGGATCTCGTACGTGGTGCCCGCGACGTCGACGTAGACGCGTACGCCCCGCTTGGCGCGGATCCGGTCGACCGGGATGCGGGCGCTCAGCAGGGTGCCGGTGCCGTCGTCGGCGGGCTCCCGGGTGAACTCGCCGACCGCCTCCGGGCGCTCGGCGTCCTTGGGCAGCTTGCGGGCGCCGGGCTTGTCGGCGCTCTTCGGCAGGGCGCCCTGGGCGAGGGCGACGACGGCCGAGGAGGTGTCGCCGGTGACGCCGACGCGCACCTTCAGGGCGAGGGTGAGATCCTCCCCGTCCTGCTCCCAGGCGGCCGACAGCAGCTTCGTACCGTCCGCGAGCCGGCCGGCGACCGACTCCCGTGCCTCGTACCACCGGTCGTCGAGACCGATCGCGGCGTCCCGGAAGCCCGGGTAGGGCGCGAAGGCGCGGTCCCCTTCCAGCAGGAAGGGCGGAGCTCCGTGCTCCGCCTCGTCCACGATGGCGCGGGTGAGCTCCGCCACGGCGCCGCGCCGGGCGAGGCCGAGGCGGACCCGTCTCTTCACACCGGTCGCGTCGCGCAGGGCGTCGGTGAAGTAGGTGTCCTGGAGGGCGGCCAGCCCCGCGCAGATCTCCTGCCGCGTTTCGAGGGGGAGCGCGGGAAAGTCGTCGAGCATGAGCTTGGACAGCTCCCACTCGAAGTGCCGCTTGAGGACGGCGTCGCGCCGGGGCCCGGCCGGGATGAGTCCGGCGGTGTGGTCCATGATGCGCGCCGTGCACCGGAGCCGGGCCAGGTGGTCCGCCCGGTAGGTGATGTTGCTCGCGTCGCCGCGCTTGACCGCGTAGTAGTACGTGTAGTCGGAGAGGACGGAGATCCTGCGGGCCCGGACGCACGCCTCGATGGTGAACGGCTGGTCGCTCCCGACGGGCAGGTTCTCGGGGAAGCGCAGCTTGTGCTTCTCCACCAGCTCGCGGCGGAAGAGCTTGGTGTTGGCGAGCGTGAAGGGGAGCGCCGAGTCGTAGAGGCTGACGTCGGTCTGGTTGCCCGAGTACAGCTTCTGGTGGACGTAGCGCCCGTTGGTGCCGACCATCTTGCCGACGACCACGTCGGACTCGTTGGCGTCGGCGCAGGCGACCATGCGTTCCAGCGCCTCCTCACCGAGGTGGTCGTCGGACCCTATGAAGTAGACGTACCGGCCGGTGGCCAGCTCCAGGGCACGGTTGCTCGGGGCCGCGGGCCCGCCCGAATTGGGCTGGTGGACCACAGTGAAGACGTCCGGGTACTTCTCCGCGAAGCGGTCCAGTTCGCGGCCGCTGTCGTCGGTCGATCCGTCGTCGACCGCGACGACCTGCAGCCGGTCCTCGCCGATGGTCTGCGCCACCAGGGAGTTCAGGCATTCGGTGAGGTACGGCATGGTGTTGTAGACGGCGACGACCACCGTGACGTCGGGTGTTCCGGTCATCTCGCCGTACCTCGCATCAGCCGGGTGTAGACCCCGTCGAGAACCTCGGCCTGGGCTTCCCAGGTCCATTCGTCCAGCCTGCCCTCGACCTCGTAGGCGGCGGTGTAGCGCTTGGGTGCGTCGAGCACGGCCCGGACGGCCCGGACGTAGTCGGTGACGTTCTCGGCCTCGAAGACCTCGCCCTGACCGGTCCGGCGGGTCATCTCGGCCATGGTCTTCACATCGCTGACCACCAGCGGCAGCCGGGCGTGCGAGTACTCGAAGAACTTGGTGATCAGGGCGATCTCGTGGTTCGGCCAGTGGTGGATCGGGATGACGCCGACATCGGCGGTCGACAGGAACGAGACGACCTGCCAGTGCGGCACGTACGGCATGGCGTGCACCCGGTCCTGGACGCCGAGTTCCTCGGCCCGCTTCATCAGCGTACGGATGTACGGCAGCTCGGGGTGGCTCGCCACGAACGCGACATGGACGCCGGGCAGCTCGGGGAGCCCGTCCACCATGATGTCGAGGCCGCGCTGGCGGGCGGCGAGGCCGCTGTAGACGAGCAGCGGCACGTCCGGGCCGATGCCGCACAGGTCGCGCAGGTCGGGGACCGGCAGAGCGGTGAAGCGCGAGGCCTCGGCCGCCTCCGGCGCGTTGAGCACCACGTCCGGGCGCTCGGACAGCTTGTGGGTCTCCTTCAGGAGATCGGCGAGGCCGCCGGAGACGGTCACCACCGCGTCGGCGTACTTGGCGTGCTCCCGCTCGTACGCCACCATCGCCGGCAGCTTCCGCTGGTTCACCCAGGAGCGCACTCCGGGCAGGTACTCATGGGCGTCCCAGACCAGGGAGACCGGCCGGCCGGCCGCGCGGGCGCGGAGCTTCGCGCGGGAGCCGACGCCGAGCATCCGGAAGTCGTTGGCGTGGATGATGTCCGGTTCCAGCGCGTCGATGACGGGGCCGTAACTCAGTTCGAAGTCCCAGACGCTCGGGTCGAGCCGCCGCCACGCGCGGTCCCCCATGGTCGTCAGCCAGAAGGCGGTGGTCGCCTTGTCGAGGGCCGCGGACCGGGTCCTGCGGATGCTGCGCAGCTTCCTGGTGTGCCGCGAGCGCAGCTTCACCCAGCGGCTGCTGGCCTTGGCCGCGCCCCGGCGCGCCGCCAGCCACACCTGGCCGCCGGCGGAGCCGAGCGGGGACCGGTCCTCGCCGGTCCTGAGCGCGGCGCCGCGGACCCGGAGGTCGGCCCGCCAGGCCTTGACCTGCTGCGTACGGAATTCGGCCACGCGTTCGGAGGGGTAGGCCAGGGGCCGCCGGATCGGAGCACCGCGCAGGTCCTGGGGACGGGTCGACATCTTGGCCTTGACCCCGAGGAGGCGGACCTCGGCGTCACCGAGCTGCCAGGCCCGCACCTCCTCCTTGCCGGAGAACTTGCCCAGCAGGATGACGTCCCAGCCGGCCTCGGCCGCCGAGCTCGCCTGCTTCTGTACGCGGGAGTCGCCGTGCACGCTGTTGTCGACGAGCATGACGATACGACCGCGTGAACCCTTGCGGGGGATCGCGGTGAAGTCGGTGAAATCAGGAATGTCAGGTGCCATGTTCCGTCCGGTCCGGAGCCGTGAGAGTAACGGTGGTGCGGGTGGAGGCGGACTCCAGTACGGCTTCGGCCACCTCGACGGTGAGGAGACCCTGCCGCAGGGTGCAGACGTCGGCGGGTTCCCCCCGCACAGCGTCGCGGAAGAGTTCGTGCTCGACAAGGAGCGGCTCGCGCTTGGGGATGGCGTAGCGGATCATGTCGCCCTCGGATACCCCGCGGAAGGCGCGCAACGCCTCCCACTCCGTGGCGACCGCCGCGTTGGAGTGGAAGGTGAGGTCGGCGGTGAGGGTGTCGGCGATGAAGCAGCCGCGCTCCCCGGTGACCGAGGTGAACCGCTCCTTGAGCGGGCTCAGCCAGTTGACCAGGTGGTTGGCCATCGTGCCGTCGGAGAGCTGGCCGACGGCGGAGACCATGTCCTCGTGCGGGCGGCCCGACTTGGAGACGGTGTGGGCAGCGATCGAGGTGTACGCCTGGCCGGTGACCCAGCCCGTCAGGTCGATGTCGTGCGTGGCGAGGTCCTTGACCACGCCGACGTCGGCGATCCGGTGCGGGAAGGGGCCCTGGCGGCGGGTGACGACCTGGTAGACGTCGCCCAGCTCACCGGCCTCCAGGCGGGCGCGGAGCGAGAGCAGGGCCGGGTTGCAGCGCTCGATGTGGCCGACGGCCGCGACCAGGTCGCGGGACTCGAAGGCCTCGACGAGGCGGCGGGCGCCCTCGACGGTGTCCGCGAGCGGCTTCTCGATCAGGGCGCAGACACCGGCGTCGGCGAGCTGGAGGCCGACCTTCTCGTGCAGGCCGGTGGGGCAGGCCACGACGGCGTAGTCGACACCGCGGGCGAGGAGCTCGTCGACGGTGGACAGGACGGGGGCGCCCTGCGCCCAGCCGTTCCGGTCGCCCGCCGGCTCGACGACACCGGCCAGCTCGACGCCCTCCAGGCCGGCGAGGATCCGGGCGTGGTTGCGGCCCATGGAGCCGAGGCCGATGAGCCCGGCCTTCAGTGCGGCGGTCACAGGTTCTCCCCCAGGGAGTTGACGGCGGTCACGATGCGCTCCAGGTCGTTCCGGGTGAGCGAGGGGTGCACGGGCAGCGAGACGACCTCGGCCGCGGCCTTCTCGGTCTCCGGCAGCTCCCAGGTGCGGCCCGCCTTCTGGTCCGGCTCCCAGTACGGCTTGAGGCGGTGGATCGGCGTCGGGTAGTAGACCGCGTTGCCGACGCCCGCCTCGGTGAGCCCGGCCATCGCGGCGTCCCGGTCGCCCCGGATCCGCACGGTGTACTGGTGGTAGACGTGCCGGGCGCCCTGCGCCACCGGCGGCGTGGTGACGGCCGGGGCGGTGATGTGGGCGTCGAGGTACGCGGCGTTGGCCCGGCGCTGCTCGGTCCACTCCTCGACCTTGGCGAGCTGGACGCGGCCGATCGCGGCGGAGACGTCGGTCATCCGCATGTTGGCGCCGACGATCTCGTTGGCGTACCGCTGCTCCATGCCCTGGTTGCGCAGGAGGCGCAGCGTACGGGCCAGTGCGGCGTCGGCCGTGGTGACCATGCCGCCTTCGAGGGCGTGCATGTTCTTGGTCGGGTAGAAGCTGAAGGTGCCGCCCGCGCCGAACGCGCCGACCGGGGTGCCGTTCAGCGCCGCCGCGTGGGCCTGGCAGGCGTCCTCGACGACGGCGATCTTGTGCTTGTCGGCGATCGGCATGAGCTTGTCCATCGCGGCCGGGTGGCCGTAGAGGTGGACCGGCATGACCGCGGCGGTGCGGGGCGTGATCGCGGCCTCGACGGCCGCCGGGTCGAGACCGAAGCCGCCCGGCTCGATGTCGGCGAAGACCACGTCGGCGCCGGTCAGGCGGACCGCGTTGGCGGAGGCCGCGAAGGAGAACGAGGGGACGATCACCTCGTCACCGGGGCCGATCCCCAGGGCCAGGAGCAGTAGTTGCAGGGCCGAGGTGCCCGAGTTGACGGCGATGCAGTGCCGCCCGTCGACCAGGCGCGAGAAGCCCTCCTCGAACGCCGCGACCTCGGGCCCCTGCACGACCCGGCCGCTGCGCAGTACGCGTACGGCGGCCTCGATCTCGTCTTCCCCGATGACCGGACGGGCAGCGGGAATCGGCTGCTCGTTGATGCTCGTCATGGACGTCCTCCTTGAACACCGCAAGAGCTCGTTACCGGGCAGAATTCTGGGGTGCGGGACGTCTTACGAGGCCGCGCGAAACGCCACCGGCACGATGCCGACGCCTCTGCCGGGGAATCCGATCCGGTCCGTGGGTCTCCGAACCGGTCACCAATTGTAGTTTCTGCGAAGAACTCTGACAGTCCAACAGCCGCCGTCACATTATCAGGGATTTCACAACCGATTTCGGGAACGTTAACTCCCCTTGCATCAGTTCTGGTACAAAGCCCGTGGCCCGCCCCCGAAAGTAACGGGACGGGCCACGGAAAATGAACAACCGATTGCCGGGAATCGTCAGCCGGCCGACGCCTCACCGTCGGTGGACGGCGCCGAGGCGGTCACGGAAGGCGACGACTGCTCGGCGGCGACGGTCTTCTTCGTCGTCTTCTTCGCGGCCGTCTTCGCCGTCGTCTTCTTCGCGGCGGTCTTCTTGGCGGCCGTCTTCTTGGCCACCGCCTTCTTCGCCGGAGCCTTCTTGGCGGCAGCCTTGCGGGCCGTCTTCTTCGCCACGGGCGCCTCGTCCGGCTCACCGGACGCGGGGGCCTCGGCGGCCTCGGCCTCCGGGGCCTCGGCGGCCTTCGGCTCGGGCGCCGACTCGACGACGAGGACCGCCGCCTCCTGGGAGCCCGTGGGCGAACCCGCCGGAGCGGTGACCTTACGGGTCACCCGGCGGCGGGCCCTCGGCGGCGCGGCCTCCTGGGGAGCCTCGGCCACGGGGGCCTGCTCCTGGACGGGGGCCGGGGCCTCGGCGGGCGCCTCGACGACCGGGTCCTCGACGGCGACCGGGTCCGTGGCCGGCTCGGCCGGCTGTACGGGCTCCGCCGGCTCGGCCTGCTTCGGCGAACCCGCCGGGGCGGTGGCCTTACGGGTGGCGCGACGACGCGTACGGCCCTGGGGCGCGGCCTCGGCCACCTCGGCGGCCTCCTGGGCGGCCGGGGCCTCCGGAGCCTTCGCCGGCTCGGGCGTGTCGAGGACCGGCTCGGCGACCGGCTCCACGACCTGCTCGGCGACCGGCTCCGCCTCGACGACGGGAGCGGGCGCCTCGGTCCTCGGGGCACCGGCCGGGGCCGACGCCTTGCGGGACGCCCGACGGCGGCCACGGCCACGCCCGGCGGCCGCCTCGGCCTCGGCCGGGCTGCTGTAGAACTCCTCGTCCGCGGCCGGCTCCAAGTCCGCCAGGGACACCGGGGCGGCGACCTCGGCGGCCAGCTCGGCCTCGGACTCGGTCTCGACGGGCTCGGCCGCGTGGTCGTCGTGACCGTGCTCGTGGCCGTGGTCCTGCTCGTGACCGTGCTCGTGGTCCTGGCCCGCGCCGCCGCGGCGCTTCTTGGACTTCTTGGAACCGCCGCCGCCACCGACGGACGTCGGCTGCTCCATGTGGACGATCACACCGCGCCCGTTGCAGTGGACACAGGTCTCGGAGAAGGACTCCAGCAGACCCTGGCCCACCCGCTTACGGGTCATCTGGACCAGGCCGAGCGAGGTGACCTCGGCGACCTGGTGCTTGGTGCGGTCGCGGCCCAGGCACTCCAGCAGGCGCCGCAGGACGAGGTCCCGGTTGGACTCCAGCACCATGTCGATGAAGTCGACGACGACGATGCCGCCGAGGTCGCGCAGCCGCAGCTGGCGCACGATCTCCTCGGCCGCCTCCAGGTTGTTCCTGGTGACGGTCTCCTCCAGGTTGCCGCCCTGGCCGGTGAACTTGCCGGTGTTGACGTCGACGACGACCATCGCCTCGGTCTTGTCGATCACCAGCGAACCGCCGCTGGGCAGGTAGACCTTGCGGTCCAGCGCCTTCATCAGCTGCTCGTCGATGCGGTACGTCGCGAAGACGTCGACCTCGGACGTCCAGCGCGAGAGCCGCTCGGTGAGGTCGGGCGCCACGTGCGAGACGTACCCGTGGATGGTCTCCCACGCGTCGTCACCGCTGACGATGACCTTGGAGAAGTCCTCGTTGAAGATGTCGCGGACGACCCGGACGGTCATGTCCGGCTCGCCGTAGAGCAGCGTCGGCGCGTTGGAGCCGCTGGTGCCCTTCGCCTTCTTCTGGATCTCCTCCCACTGACCCTGGAGCCGCTCGACGTCACGGCGCAGCTCGTCCTCGCTCGCGCCCTCGGCAGCGGTGCGCACGATGACGCCCGCGTCCTCGGGGACGATCTTCTTGAGGATCGTCTTGAGGCGGGAGCGCTCGGTGTCGGGCAGCTTGCGGCTGATCCCGGTCATCGAGCCCTCGGGCACGTAGACGAGGTAGCGGCCGGGCAGCGAGACCTGGCTGGTGAGGCGGGCGCCCTTGTGGCCGATCGGGTCCTTGGTCACCTGGACCAGGACCGACTGGCCGGACTTGAGCGCGGTCTCGATGCGTCGCGGCCCGTGGGCCATGCCGAGCGCCTCGAAGTTGACCTCACCGGCGTACAGGACGGCGTTGCGGCCCTTGCCGATGTCGACGAACGCGGCCTCCATGGAGGGCAGCACGTTCTGGACCTTGCCCAGGTAGACGTTGCCGACGTAGCTGGTGGCCTGCTCCTTGTTGACGTAGTGCTCGACGAGCACGTTGTCCTCGAGGACGCCGATCTGGGTGCGCTCGCCGCTCTGGCGGACGACCATCACGCGCTCGACGGCCTCGCGGCGGGCGAGGAACTCCGCCTCGGTGATGATCGGGACGCGGCGGCGGCCCTGCTCGCGGCCCTCGCGGCGGCGCTGCTTCTTCGCCTCCATACGGGTCGAGCCCTTGATGGACTGGACCTCGTCGAAGCCGGTGCCCGGCTCGCGCTCGGCCTCCTTCTTGCGGGGTTCGCGGACCTTGACGACCGTACGCTCCGGGTCGTCGGTGCCGTTGTCGGCCTCGGCCCCGCCCTCACCGCTGCGGCGACGGCGGCGGCGACGGCGACGGCTGCTGCTCGAACCGGAGGCGGAGGAGTCGTGGTCGTCCTCCTCCTCGTCATCGGCTTCCTGGACCTGGGCCGGCGCCTGGTCGTCCTCGGCGCGGGACGGGGCGGGCGCCTCGTCGGCGTGCTGCTCGGCCTCGTCCGTGTCGTTGGCCTCGCCACGGCGGCGACGGCGGCCACCGCGACGGCGGCGGCGCGAGGGGCGGTCGCCGTACTCGTCGGTGTCCTCGCCCTCGTGCTCGTCCACCTCGGCCTCGGCCTCAGGGGCCTCCTCGGCGGGCGCCTCCACCGGGGCGGCGGTCTGCTCGGGCTGCTCGGCGGCCTCGCCACGGCGGCGGCGACGGCGGCGCGAGCCGCCCTGCGGCGCCGCCTCGGCGGGGGCGGAGACCTGCGCGGTCCCGGTGCTCTGCTGCTGCTCCTCGGCCTCGTCGACCTCGTCGTACGGGGAGGAGGAACCGGCCGCGGCAGCGGCGGCGGCCGTCTCGGGGGTCTGGAACATCGGCTCGGCGAAGACCGGGGCCTGGAACACGGCGACGGCGGGGCGCGTGGCGCGGCGGCCCTTGCGGGTCGGCTCCTCGGCCTTGGTGGTGAACTCGGGGCGGCCGGCGGCGGCGGTGGCCCGGCGGCGCTGGCGTCCGCGCGGGGCGGCCTCCTCCACCTCCTCCACCTCGGCGGCGAGCTCCTCGGCCACGGCGGCGGGCAGGCTCTCGGCGGCTTCCACGGCCTCCACCGGCTCTTCGGCCGCCTCGCTGACCTGGGGTGCGCCGGCGGGCGCGGTGGCCTTACGGGAGGCACGGCGGCGGCTGCGCGGCGCCGGGGTCTCCTCGGTGGGCGCGGCGACCTCGGCGGCGGCCGGGACCGGCTCCACGGCGGGCGCGGCCGCGTCCGTGGCGGTGGCGGCCTGCGGGGTGCCGGCCGGGGCGGAGGCCCGGCGGCGGGTACGGCCACGCGGGGCCTCGGCGGCGGGGGCGGCGGGCTCCACGGGCGCGGCGGCCTCGGCGGCCTGCTCGGCCACGGGCGCGGCGGGCGCGACCGGCTCGACCACGACAGCGGCCTCGGCGGCCTGCGGGGCTCCGGCAGGCGCGGTGGCCTTGCGGGAGGCGCGGCGGCGGCGCGGGGCGGGGGGCTCCGGGGCGGCCTCGGGCTCGACGGCCTCGGCCACCGGCTCCTCGTCCTCCTCCGTCTCCTCCACGAGCGGCTCGACCGGCTCGGCCGGGGTCTCGACGACCTCGACGACCTCGGCGGCCTGCGGGGCACCGGCCGGAGCCGTCGCCTTGCGGACCGCGCGGCGGCGGGTACGCGGCGCCGGGGCCTCCTCGGCGGGCTCGGCGGCCTGGGCCGGGGCCTCGGCCACCGGAGCAGGGGTCTCGACGACCTCGGCGACCACCTCGGCGGTCTCCGGAGCGCCCGCGGGTGCGGTCGCCTTGCGCACGGCGCGACGGCGCGTACGGGCGGGGGGCGCGGTCTCGGGGGCCGTCTCCTCGGGCGCGGTGACCGGGGTCTCCACGGCGGCGGCCGGGGCGGTGTCCTCGGCGGGCGCCTGGGCCGCGCCGGGCGGTCCTGCCGGGCGGGAAGCGGCGCGGCGCCTGCGGCGCGGCGGCAGCTTGTCGCCGGGGGTGTTCTCTTCGTTGTTCCCGTTGGAAGCGGGTTCGTTCGGCTGAGGCATGCGGGCGGTTCTCCCGTCGCGCTCCCGGGCGCCGCGTCTGTTTCCGGTCCGGCACGGTCCGCAGTGGTGCGATACCGCTCGTCCGGGGCGCGGGCGCCGCACGGGAGCTGATGTCTGGCTCGCCGGTTCCGTCCGCGGTGTTGCGGACGGCCTGGCGAAAGTCTTATGGGTCAGTGCGCGGCCCGACCCAGGTGGCTCCCGAGTCGGAGGGCTGCGCTACAACGACCGCCTTACGCGGAACCTGCACCTTCCGGCGCCGTCGCGACGGCTGCTGCGACCGCGGGATGTGCGGTCGGGGCGGCCTCGCGGTCGGGCGCGAGCGGGTCGGTCACCGTGCCGGACTCCTCGTCGAAGAGCCCCTGCGCCAGCCTCGTCACCGCGGCGGGGACGGGCGGCGCCAGGTCGGCCACAGCGCGGAGACCGGACAGGACGTCGTCGGGTCGCACGGCAGGTGTCACGTGCCGAACAACCAGCCGCAGTATCGCACAGGGCTTGTCCCCCGGCCTATCAGCCGGTGGATCAAGGGCCTGCAGGTCGGCCACGGCGGCGCGGGCGTCGAAGGTGCGGATGCCGTTCTTCGCCTTGCGCTGGACCTCGACGGCCTCGGCGGCGTTGAACGCGTCGACGGCTCTGCGCGCCTCGTCGGGATCGACGCCGTCGAGGCGCATCTCCCAGACGGAGGCGGTCAGCCGCTCGGCGAGGCCGGAGGTGCGGGCCTCCACCGCGTCGGTGATGTCGAGACCGTCCGGCAGCGAGCTGTCGAGCAGCTCGCGCAGGAGGTCGGGGTCGCGCGCCTCGGTGAGGGCGATCTCCAGGAACTCGGCCTCGCTGCCCGTGCCGGTGGGGGCGGCATTGGCGTAGGAGACCTTGGGGTGCGGGGTGAAGCCCGCCGAGTACGCCATCGGCACCTCGGAGCGGCGCAGTGCCCGCTCGAAGGCCCGCTGGAAGTCGCGGTGACTGGTGAACCGGAGGCGGCCGCGCTTGGTGTAGCGCAAACGGATGCGCTGCACTGCCGGTGCGGGCGGCGGGCCTTCGGGCTGTCGCTTGCCCAGTGGTTCTTCTCCTCGGTGCGGGGCGGGCGCTGTGGAGCGCCGCCCACGAAATACGGGGTGGTCCCCGGGGTGCCGCTCCGGCTCACCCCTGCTTGACGAGTTTCTCGCCCAGCAGGGAGGTCTCGGACGCCTGCGCCGCGCTGGGGACAGTCGTTGTACTACCCAGAGTACGCGCAGGCACCCCCAGCGGTTCCCCGGACCGCGTCCCGCCCATTCCGCCGACCAGGGCCCGCCAGGCGTCGCGGCGGGCCTGCCGCACGGTTTCCCGGGCGGTGGCGAGGGCTCCGCGGGCCGCGCGGCCCACCTCGACGCCGGCGCGCCGGGCCGAGGCCCAGAGCCCGTCCCGGACGAAGTGGCCGACCGGGACGCCCACCGTGCGGTACGCCCAGGCCACCGGTACGCCGACCAGGTGCCGGAAGAGCCAGGCGATACCCCGGCCCACCGCCCGGGAGAGGTACCCGGCGATCCGCCAGGCGACCTCGGCGGCCTCCGCGATCTCCCGGCCGACCGGAGCGAGGACGCGGCGGTACAGCCAGGAGGCGGGGGCGACGAGCAGCGTCATGACCAGCCAGGTGACCGCGATCCCCAGCCCGCGCCCGGTGGCCGCGAGCCCCTTCCAGACCCCGCCGAGGACCCAGGCGGTCCCCTGCCACAGCAGCCCCAGGGTCCACGCCGTGCCCTGCCACACCTTTCCGAACACCCACGCCGTGCCGTGGCCGACCGGGGTGAGGACGGCCCCGTACAGCCACACCAGCGGCACGATCACGCCGTACCGGGCCGCCGGGACGAGCGCGTACCGCCACAGGCCCATCGCAGGAGCGACGACCAGCGTGGTGAACAGCCAGGCCGCGCCCCGGCCCAGCGGGGTGAGGAGGTTCGCGTACAGCCACACCAGCGGCACCGCGACCCCGTACTTCGCCACCGGCACGACCACGTACCGCCACAGGCCGATCCAGGGCCAGATGAAGAGGGCGGTGGCCAGCCAGGTGACGGCCAGGGCCAGCGGGGTCAGGACGTTGGTGAACAGCCAGGCCAGCGGGGTCAGGACCAGGGTGTCGGCCAGCCAGGCCAGGCCCCGGCCCAGCGGGCGGAGCAGGGTCCGGTCGAAGGCGTGCCAGCCGGCGGCCAGCAGGTCCCAGACCATGCGGACGGGCAGCACCAGGACCAGCACCACGATGCGCACGGGAATCCTGATCAGCCGGGTCAGGGCGGTGTCGGGCTCGTACCGGTCCAAGGCCTGGTGCTTGCTGTCGTCCATGCCCTCACTGACGCGTAGGCCCGGTCCGGGGTTGCCGGACCGGGCCTACGGAGTGTCAGCGACGCGTTACTTGTTGACCACGCTCAGCGGGAGCAGCTTCTTGCCGGTCGGGCCGATCTGGATGTCCAGGTCGAGCTGCGGGCAGACGCCGCAGTCGAAGCAGGGGGTCCAGCGGCAGTCCTCGACCTCGGTCTCGTCGAGCGCGTCCTGCCAGTCCTCCCAGAGCCAGTCCTTGTCCAGGCCGGAGTCGAGGTGGTCCCAGGGCAGGACCTCCTCGTAGGTGCGCTCGCGGGTGGTGTACCAGTCGACGTCCACCCCGAAGTCGGGCAGCGTCTTCTCGGCGCAGTTCATCCAGAGGTCGTAGCTGAAGTGCTCGCGCCAGCCGTCGAAGCGGCCGCCGGACTCGTAGACCGCGCGGATGACGGAGCCGACGCGCCGGTCGCCGCGCGAGAGCAGGCCCTCGACGATGCCGGGCTTGCCGTCGTGGTAGCGGAAGCCGATGGAGCGGCCGTACTTCTTGTCGCCGCGGATCTTGTCCCGGAGCTTCTTCAGCCGGGCGTCGGTGTCGGCGGCGCTCAGCTGCGGGGCCCACTGGAAGGGGGTGTGCGGCTTGGGCACGAAGCCGCCGATGGAGACGGTGCAGCGGATGTCGTTCTGGCCGGAGACCTCGCGGCCCTTGGCGATGACGTTGACCGCCATGTCACCGATCTGGAGGACGTCCTCGTCGGTCTCGGTGGGCAGGCCGCACATGAAGTACAGCTTCACCTGGCGCCAGCCGTTGCCGTAGGCGGTGGCCACCGTCCGGATCAGGTCCTCCTCGGAGACCATCTTGTTGATGACCTTGCGCATCCGCTCGGAGCCGCCCTCGGGGGCGAAGGTGAGACCGGAGCGGCGGCCGTTGCGGGTCAGCTCGTTGGCCAGGTCCACGTTGAACGCGTCGACGCGGGTGGAGGGCAGCGAGAGGCCCACCTTGTCGTCGGTGTAGCGGTCGGCGAGGCCCTTGGCGATGTCGCCGATCTCGCTGTGGTCCGCGGAGGAGAGGGAGAGCAGGCCGACCTCTTCGAAGCCGGTCGCCTTCAGGCCCTTGTCGACCATCTCGCCGATGCCGGTTATGCTTCGCTCCCGCACGGGGCGCGTGATCATGCCGGCCTGGCAGAAACGGCAGCCGCGGGTGCAGCCGCGGAAGATCTCCACGGACATCCGCTCGTGCACGGTCTCCGCGAGCGGGACGAGGGGCTGCTTGGGGTAGGGCCACTCGTCGAGGTCCATGACGGTGTGCTTGGAGACGCGCCACGGCACGCCGGACCGGTTGGGCACGACGCGGCCGATGCGGCCGTCGGGGAGGTACTCGACGTCGTAGAAGCGCGGGACGTAGACGCCGCCGGTCTTCGAGAGCCGGAAGAGCACCTCGTCGCGGCCGCCGGGGCGGCCCTCGGCCTTCCAGGCCCGGATGATCTCGGTGATCTCCAGGACGGCCTGCTCGCCGTCGCCGATGACCGCGCAGTCGATGAACTCCGCGATCGGCTCCGGGTTGAACGCGGCGTGGCCGCCCGCGAGGACGATCGGGTGGTCGACCGTGCGGTCCTTGGCCTCCAGCGGGATGCCCGCCAGGTCCAGGGCGGTGAGCATGTTGGTGTACCCGAGCTCGGTGGAGAAGCTCAGCCCGAAGACGTCGAAGGCGCCGACGGGGCGGTGGCTGTCCACGGTGAACTGCGGCACGTCGTGCTCGCGCATCAGCTCTTCGAGGTCGGGCCAGACGCTGTACGTGCGCTCGGCGAGGACGCCCTCGCGCTCGTTGAGCACCTCGTAGAGGATCATGACGCCCTGATTGGGCAGCCCGACCTCGTAGGCGTCGGGATACATCAGGGTCCAGCGGACGTCGCAGCTGTCCCAGTCCTTGACGGTGGAGTTCAGCTCACCGCCGACGTACTGGATGGGCTTCTGCACATGCGGGAGCAGAGCTTCGAGCTGTGGGAAGACCGATGCGGCAGACATCTCGCGAACCTTCGTGAGCCGGCTGGGGTGACCATCCAGCGTACCGCGCGGCTCAGTGCTTCAGATCCGCCCGCAGTACGGGCTCCGAGGCCCGCGCCCACACCTCGGGCAGCTCGCGCTCCCGTGCGTCGGCGGTCGCCTCCTCGTGCCCGTACAGAAGTCCCCAGGTGAACGTGGTCTCGCCGGCCGCGTGCGCCTCGATCGCGAGGGTGCGCAGGGCCTCTCGGGCGACCACGCTGTCCTGGTGGTCGCCCAGGACGGACTGGACGGCCTTCACCCGCTTGGCGAACCGTTTCGCGGGCTTTCCGAGGGCCGGCCTGGCCGCGTCGCCCGCGTACCGGGCCCGCTTGGCGGCCTTGCGGGCCTCGTGCATCGCGGCATCCCGCTCGGGGCCCGGCGGGTGCTCCAGGGCGTGGTCCATGCGGCGCGCGAGCTTCTTGTAGTCCTTGAGCACCGCGCGGGGCAGTTCCTTGGCGGGGGCGCGGGAGGCGGCGGGGCGCAGGGGCGGGTCGGCGCTGAGCGCGTCCAGGGTGTCCAGGAGGGCCAGATACCGCTTCCCGTCCAGTACGTCGGTGATCCTGCGGCGCGATCCGGTGCGGCGGGCGGCCGACCAGACCTGGAGGCGCCCACGGACCGGGCCGAGGACCAGGGTGCCGGGAAGCGCCTCGGTGCGGTCGCCGAGGCGCTTGTCGAGGACCTCCTGGTCGCGGTCGACGCCCAGTTCAGCGGCGAGCCACTTGAGCTCGGCGCCGACGGGGTCGGTGACCTCGCGGTCCAGGATCCTGCGGTAGGTCTTGAAGGCGCTGCGCAGCCTGCGGGTCGCCACGCGCATCTTGTGCACGGAGTCGGGCAGGTCGCGGCGGACGGCGGGGTCGAGGTCGACGATGGTGCGGATCTGCTTGCGTACGTAGGTGAGGACGTGGTCCCCGGCCGTCTGCGGGTCCTCCTCCGTCCGCTTCTTCTCCCCGCGTACGGGACCGGTCTCCGCCAGCGCCCTGGCCAGCTTGGACGGCGATTCCGAGGGGCGTACCCCGGCCTTGCGGAGCCGCTTCTCGACCGCGTCCAGGAAGGCGGGGTCGCCGTCGTCGGCGAGCTCGACCTCGATCTCGGTCCAGGTGGCGGTGGTGCCGGTCCCCTCCCCCGCGAGCCGTTCGGCGCAGACGGTGTCGACGCTGACCTCGGCGAGGAGGGTGCCGTCGGGGTCGTTCAGGTGCTGGACGTCACGGGAGGAGAGCAGGCGGACGACGGGGACCGGCTCGGTATGGCGGAGGCGGGAGCGGAGCAGGGCGGCGAAGGAGGGCGGCAGGGTGTCGGCGAGGGGCTCGTGGAGCTCGTCGCGGATGCCGGTGGCGACGGGGAACTTCAGGTGCCAGCCCTCGTCGGCCCCGCCCGTCCTGCGGCGCAGGGTGAGGGAGTGGGAGGCGAGGCGGAGGTCGGCGGTGTCGTAGTAGACGGCGTCCAGCTCCGTGACGCCCCGCTTCTCGACCCGGCCGACCCCGGCCACCCGGCTCAGGTCGGGCAGCCGGGTGGCGTCGGTGGCTTCGTACTTCCGCTCGATCTCGCGCTTGGTGTCCGCCATATACGGACACCTACCCCCGTGCGCCGGATTCAGGCGGACATCGGGCGCTGCACCCTGATCGACTGGAGCA
The DNA here is from genome assembly GCF_000718135.1 of Streptomyces cyaneofuscatus. Taxonomy (GTDB): domain Bacteria; phylum Actinomycetota; class Actinomycetes; order Streptomycetales; family Streptomycetaceae; genus Streptomyces; species Streptomyces cyaneofuscatus. The sequence goes on from NZ_JOEM01000004.1 coordinate 194,385, forward strand.
GCCCGATCGCGACCCAGACGGCGAACATCGAGGACCCTCCGTAGGAGACGAAGGGCAGCGGCAGACCCGCCACCGGCATGATGCCGAGCGTCATGCCGATGTTCTCGAAGGACTGGAAGGCGAACCAGGCGATGATGCCGGCGGCGACGATCGTGCCGTACAGCTCGGTCGTCTCGCGGGCGATCCGGCAGGCGCGCCACAGGACGACACCGAGCAGGACGATGATCAGTCCGGCGCCGAGGAAGCCCAGCTCCTCACCGGCGACGGTGAAGACGAAGTCGGTCTGCTGCTCGGGGACGAACTGGCCGGTGGTCTGGGTGCCTTCGAAGAGCCCGGTGCCGGTGAGGCCGCCGGAGCCGATCGCGATGCGGGCCTGGTTGGTGTTGTAACCGACGCCGGCCGGGTCGAGCGCCGGGTTGGCGAAGGCGGCGAAGCGGGCGATCTGGTAGTCGTCGAGCAGCCCGAGCTGCCAGACCGACACGGCTCCGGCGGCTCCCGCGCCGAGCAGGCCGAAGACCCAGCGGTTGGAGGCGCCGGAGGCCAGCAGGACGCCGAGGACGATCACGGCCATCACCATCACCGAGCCGAGGTCCGGCATCAGCATGACGACGGCCATGGGGACGGCCGCGATGCCCAGCGCCTTGGCCACGGTCCGGTGGTCGGGGTGGGGCTGGTCGCCCGCGTCGACACGGGAGGCCAGCAGCATCGCCATGCCGAGGATGATGGTGATCTTGGTGAACTCGGAGGGCTGGATCGAGAAGCCGGCCGGGAGCTTGATCCACGCGTGGGCGCCGTTGACCGTGGTGCCGAGCGGGGTGAGGACGGCGGCGACGAGCAGCACCGAGATGCCGTAGAGGATCGGGACGGCCCCGCGCAGGGTGCGGTGGCCGAGCCAGATCGTGCCGATCATCAGGGCGAGGCCGATGCCGGTGTTGAGGGCGTGCCGGAGGAGGAAGAAGTACGGGTCGCCCTGGGTGAGGTGGTCGCGGTTGCGGGTCGCCGACCAGACGAGCAGCGAGCCGAGGAAGGAGAGCGCGAGCGCGGCTCCCAGCAGCGGCCAGTCCAGCCGCCGGGTCAAAGAGTCGCGGGCGGTCAGCTTGGCCCAGGAGCCCCGCTCGGGGGCGTAACGGGATACGGAGAAGCCACCTGCCATCAGGGCCGCCTCCCGGTCATCGCGGGTGATCCGGTGAGTCCCGGCTGGCCCGGCGGCTGCGGCACCAGGTTCTCCGGGTCCGCCTCCTGGCCTTCGGGCTGGGTCGGGACGGGGTTGTACGGCTTGATCTTCGGGGCGTGGATCGATCCGTCGGGCTGGACCTTCGGCAGCGCCTTCTGGGGCTTGGGCAGCAGGGCCTTCTTCACATCCTGGTTGCCCTCGGCGTCGAGGCCGTAGAGCGCGTCGTAGATCTTGCGGACGGCGGGCCCGGAGGCGCCGGAGCCGGTGCCGCCCTGGGAGATCGTCATGACGATGGTGAAGTCGTCGGTGTAGGTGGCGAACCACGAGGTGGTCTGCTTGCCGTACACCTGCGCGGTGCCGGTCTTGGCGCGCATCGGGATCTTGTCCTGCGGCCAGCCGCCGAACCGCCAGGCCGCCGTGCCGCCGGGCTCGACCACCGAGCGCAGGCCCTTGTCGAGGTCCTTGATGGTCTGCGCGTCGACGGGCAGCTTGCCGGTGGACTTGGGCTTGATCTCCTGGACCGACTTGCCGTCGGGGCTGATCACGGCCTTGCCGACGGTGGGGGCGTGGAGGGTTCCGCCGTTGCTGATGGCGGCGTACGCGGTGGCCATCTGGATGGGGGTGACGAGGACGTCACCCTGGCCGATGGCGTAGTTGATGCTGTCGTAGGCCTTGAGCTGGTTGCCTTCGAGGCAGCTCTCGTACGCGATCTGCTGCACGTAGGTGCCGCCCTTCTTGCCCTCCTTGCACCAGGCGTCCTTGTTCGCCTTCCAGAAGTCCTGCTTCCACTGGCGGTCCGGGATGCGGCCCTTGACCTCGTTGGGCAGGTCGATGCCGGTCTCGGAGCCGAGGCCGAAGTCGCGGGCGGTGCGGTAGAACCAGTTCTTGGCGTCCTTCTTCGGCTTTATGCCGCCGTCCTTGGCCCATTCCTCGTGGCCGAGGCGGTAGAAGACGGTGTTGCACGAATACTTGAGCGCGTCGCCGAGGGTGATGGGGCCGTGCCCCTGGGACTCGAAGTTGGCGAAGGTCTGGCTGCCGAGACTGTAGGAGCTGCTGCAGTTGTAGCGGTCGTTGAAGGCGTGGCCGCCGCGGACGGCGGCGCTCGCGGAGACCACCTTGAAGATGGATCCGGCGGGCGCCTGGCCCTGGATGCCCCGGTTCAGCAGCGGGTAGTTGGACTTCTTGCTGGTGAGCTTGGCGTACTGCTTGCCGGAGATGCCGCCGACCCAGTCGTTGGGGTCGTAGTCGGGCTGGGAGGCCATGGAGACGATGCGGCCCGTCCTGGACTCCATGACGACGACGGCGCCGGAGTCGGCCTCGTACTTGCGGCCGGTGATCTTGTCGGTCTCCTGGCGGACGGTCTTCATCGCCTGGGCGAGCTCGTACTCGGCCACCGCCTGGACGCGGGCGTCGAGGCTGGTGACGAGGTTGGAGCCGGGGACCGCCGGGTCCTTCTCGGCCTCGCCCATGACGCGGCCGAGGTTGTCGACCTCGTAGCGGGTGACGCCCGCCTTGCCGCGCAGCTCCTTGTCGTACGTCCGCTCAAGTCCCGACCGGCCGACCTGGTCCGAGCGCAGGTAGGGCGAGGGGCCGTCCTGCGCCTTCTGGATCTCCTCGTCGGTGACGGGCGACAGATAGCCGAGCACCTGCGCGGTCCTCGCCTTGCCTGGTGCGGCGTAGCGGCGTACGGCGGTGGGTTCGGCGGTGATGCCGGGGAAGTCCTCGGCGCGTTCGCGGATCTGGAGGGCCTGCTGGGTGGTGGCCTCGTCGGTGACCGGGATCGGCTGGTAGGGCGAGCCGTTCCAGCAGGGCTGGGGGGTCTTGGAGTCGCAGAGGCGGACCTTGTCCCGGACGTCCTGGGGCTTCATGTCCAGGACGTCGGCCAGGCGGGTGAGGACGCCGACGCCGTCGTCCTTCATCTTCAGCAGCTCGGTGCGGCTGGCGGAGACGACGAGGCGGGTCTCGTTGTCGGCGAGCGGGACGCCGCGCGCGTCGAGGATCGAGCCGCGCACGGCGGGCTGGACGACCTGCTGGACGCCGTTGCCAGCCGCTTCGGCGGTGTACTCGTCGCCGTTGCGGATCTGCAGGTACCAGAGGCGGCCGCCGAGGGTGAGGAGCAGCGAGAAGACGAGGACCTGGATGACGATGAGCCGGATCTGGACCCGCTGGGTCCGCCCGGTCTCGGGAATGTTGCTCACTGGGTGCCCCCGGTGTCCTTGACCATGGACGGCTTCACAGTCGCTTGACCCCCTTGATGCGGCCCGCGCGGGCGGCCCGGTTGCGGGCGGCCTTCGCGCGCAGGCCGCCGCGCTGGTTGCCGATGCGCAGCCCGGTGCCGGAGGCGAGCCAGCCCGCGGCGACGTCGTTGCTGCCGCCGGACGCCTCGGAGAGCGGGTCGTTCTCGGTACGTCTGGCCAGGGCCATGATCAGCGGTACGACGAAGGGGGCCAGCAGCAGGTCGTAGAGCGCGGCGGTGAACAGCAGGCTGCCCAGGCCCACATGGCGGGCGGCCGTGTCACCGACGAGGGCGCCGACGCCCGCGTAGAGCAGGGTCGAGCCGAGTGCGGCGGCGACCACCACGGCCATCGGGGCGAAGGCCGACTTGAGCTGCCCGTTCTCCGGCCGGGCGAGGCCCGCGAGGTAGCCGATGACGCAGAGCACCAGGGCGTAGCGCCCGGCGGCGTGGTCGGCGGGGGGTGCGAGGTCCGCGAGGAGGCCGGCGCCGAAGCCGATGAACGCGCCGCTGACGGGCCCGTACACGAAGGCGAGTCCGAGCACGGTGAGCAGCAGCAGGTCGGGGACGGCGCCGGGGAGCTGGAGGCGGGCCAGGACGGTCACCTGGACGACGAGGGCGACGACGACCAGGGCGGTGGAGAGCAGAGTCCGGTTGAGGCGCATGGGGGTCAGCTCTACTCCTGGTCGTTTGCCGCGTTGTCGGGTTGCTGGCCGCCCGGTTGCTGGGCGTTGCCCTGCTGGTTGCCTGCCGCGTCGCCGGCTGCCGCGCCGTCGCCCGCGTTCTCGTTGATGTTGCCGACGACCTTGCCCGAGCCGTCGACGAGGTCGCCGTTGGGCTGGACGGTGACGGTGACCGTGGGGGTGGGCTTGGGCTTCGCCTTGACGGGCGCCTTGGGCAGGACCGTGTCGCGCGGGTCCTGGCGGGGGGCCTGGACGACGACGCCGACGATGTCGAGCTTGGTGAACCCGACGTACGGCTTCACGTAGACGGTCCGGGTCAGCGCGCCGCCCGAGGGGTCGACGCGGACGACCTCGCCGACGGGGACGCCGGGCACGAAGGGCTTGTCCTTGCTGGAGCCGAAGGTGACGAGCCGGTCGCCCGCCTTCACCTTGGCCTTGCCGTTGAGGAACTGGACCGAGAGCGGGCGGGAGCCCTGGCCGGTGGCGAAGCCGAGCTCGTCGGTCTTCTCCATCCGGGTGCCGACGGTGAAGTCCGGGTCGTTGGCGAGCAGGACCGTCGCGGTGCTCGGGCCGACGGTGGTGACCCGCCCGACCAGCCCCTCACCGTTGAGTACGGTCATGTCGCGGCGGATGCCGTCGTTGGCCCCGGCGTCGATGGTGATCGTCCAGGAGAAGCCCTGGGCCGCTCCTATGGCGATGACCTCGGCGCCCTTGATGCCGTACTGACCGGCGCCCGCGTTCTTCAGCATGGCGTCGAGCTGGCGGACGCGGCTGTTGGTGCGGTCGTCGCTGCCGAGCTTCGCCTTCAGCGCGGCGTTCTCCTGCTCCAGGGCTGAGATCCGGTCGTGGCGCTTGCCGGAGTCCCGTACCGCCCCTATGGCGTTGCCCACCGGGTCGACCGCCGTCGCGACGCCGTTCTCGATCGGCCCGAAGACGGTGGCCGCGGCCTGCCGTGCGCCGTCGACCGGTGACTCCTCGCCGCCTCGGATATCCACCGTGATCAGGGCGAATGCGATGGCGATCAGCAGCACCAGGAGCAGCCGGCTCTCTCGTGTGTCCCTCACGTGCGGCGGCCGTGCCTTCCTCGTCGGAATGTTCGTGCCTGTGTGTGTACGTGGCTGTCCGTGCGTCAGCACCTGCGTACTTCAGTACGTGTACAGCAACGATCTATATCAACGATCCGGCGGGCGGAGCCGCAGCGTCGGCGCGCCGGATCGGGTGATGTTCCGGCTGTCCTACCGGCGGGGCTGGGCGTCCAGCACCTGCTGGAGCGCCTCGAACTCCTCGACGCACTTGCCGGAGCCGAGCGCCACGGAGTCCAGCGGGTCCTCGGCGATGTGGATCGGCATGCCCGTCTCGTGGCGCAGCCGCTCGTCCAGACCGCGCAGCAGCGCGCCGCCGCCGGTGAGGACGATGCCGCGGTCCATGATGTCGCCGGAGAGCTCGGGCGGGCACTTGTCGAGCGTCGTCTTCACGGCGTCGACGATCGCGTTGACCGGCTCCTCGATGGCCTTGCGGACCTCGGCGGCCGAGATGACGACCGTCTTGGGCAGCCCGGAGACCAGGTCCCGGCCACGGATCTCGGTGTGCTCGTCCTTTTCCAGGTCGAACGCGGAACCGATCGTGATCTTGATCTGTTCGGCGGTCCGCTCACCGAGGAGGAGCGAGTACTCCTTCTTGATGTGCTGGATGATCGCGTTGTCCAGCTCGTCACCGGCGGTCCGGATCGACTGGGCAGTGACGATTCCGCCGAGCGAGATCACCGCGACCTCGGTGGTGCCGCCACCGATGTCGACGACCATGTTGCCCGTGGCCTCGTGGACCGGCAGGCCGGAGCCGATGGCCGCGGCCATGGGCTCCTCGATGATGTGCACCTGGCGCGCGCCGGCCTGCGTCGACGCCTCGATGACGGCGCGGCGCTCGACCCCGGTGATACCGGAGGGCACGCAGACGACGACCCGGGGGCGGGCCAGGTAGCGACGCTTGTGGATCTTGAGGATGAAGTAGCGGAGCATCCGCTCCGTGATCTCGAAGTCGGCGATGACGCCGTCCTTCAGGGGCCGCACGGCAACGATGTTGCCCGGCGTGCGCCCGATCATCTTCTTGGCCTCGGAGCCGACCGCCAGGATTCCGCCGGTGTTGGTGTTGATGGCCACGACGGACGGCTCGTTCAGGACGATGCCGCGCCCCCTGACGTACACCAGCGTGTTGGCAGTCCCGAGGTCGATAGCCATGTCACGGCCGATGAACGACATTGAGTTCCCCTTGTTCCCCATGAGGATGCGTCGGGCCTTCCCAGGTAGCGAAGATGGCTTGTTCTGGTAGGCGAGGTTGGCGCTGCGGGCGTGGAAGCTTCCATCGTAGTGCCGTATGCACGGACACAGCGCGAGGGTCCTTCGCCGGTGTAGGCGGAACGGCTGCCCGTTCTACCCATGGTGACGTTACGTCGGAGGGATGCGTTCCCGCGATCCCAAACCCTATGCCGAAGGGCGACCGAATTACTTCGGTCGCCCCAGGCAAGCAGCGCTGTTTGGCCGATCGGGTCAGGAAAGTCCCGGAAAGAAAAGCTTCAGTTCTCGCTCTGCGGACTCCTGCGAGTCCGAGGCGTGGATGAGGTTCTCCCGGGTGATCGTGCCGAAGTCACCACGGATCGACCCGGGCGCGGCGGCGATCGGGTCGGTGGGGCCGGCGAGGGCACGGATGCCCTCGATCACCCGCTCACCTTCGGCCACCAGGGCGACGACCGGGCCGGAGGCCATGAACTCCATGAGCGGCTCGTAGAACGGGCGGCCCTTGTGCTCCCCGTAGTGCTGCTCCAGCGTGTCGTGGTCCAGGGTGCGCAGCTCCAGCGCGGTGATCCGCCACTCCGCCTTGCGCTCGATCCGGCCGACGATCTCGCCGATCAGGCCGCGACGGACCGCGTCGGGCTTGAGCAGGACGAGGGTGCGCTGAGTCATGTGCGGCTCCTTGCAGACACTACGGGTGCGGTGAGGCGAGATTACAGGGATACGGGGAGGGGTCTGCGCCCGGGTTCACTCAGGGTCACCTTCGGGCCCGGTGCCTGGGTTCACCTTCGGACCCCGGGCACCCGACGTCAGGTCAGGCCGTGGCCCCGCCGGCCTCCTGCTGGGCCTGCTGCTCCCGCTGGTCCTGCTGGTCCGCCCAGCGGGCCTTGGCCTCGTCGATCTTGCGGCCGTAGTGGATGGAGGCCCACCACAGTCCGCCGAAGACCAGGCCGAGGATGAACATCATCGGGACCACGAAGCCGCTGAGGACCAGCGCGACCTGGAGCGCCCAGCCGAGCTGGACGCCGCCGGGCCGGCCGAGCATCCCGCAGAGCAGCAGGGACAGCACCATGCCGGCGCCGCAGACCGTCCAGACCGTGGCCTGGGAGACGTCGTCCAGCTTCATCGCGACGAGTCCGGCGAAGCCGATCACGAAGAACTCACCGAGCAGCGTCGAGGCGCAGAGCGTACGCATCCGGGACTCAGCCCCTTCCCAGGAGCAGCCGGGCCTCGCCGACCGTGATCACCGACCCGGTCACCAGGACCCCGGCGCCCGCGTACTCGTCGTCCTCCTCGGCCAGCGTGATCGCCGCCTCCAGCGCGTCGTCGAGTCGCGGTTCGACCTGGACCCGGTCGTCGCCGAAGACCTCGACGGCGATGGCGGCCAGCTCGTCCGCGTCCATCGCGCGGTCGGTGGAGTTCTGCGTGACGACGACCTCGGCGAAGATCGGCTCGAAGGCCTCCAGGAGCCCGCGCACGTCCTTGTCACCGCTGGTGCCGACCACGCCGATGAGCCGGGAGAAGCTGAACGCCTCGGAGATCCCGTCCGCCGCGGCCCGGGCTCCCGCCGGGTTGTGGGCGGCGTCCAGGACGACGGTCGGGCTGGAGCGCACGACCTCCAGCCGGCCGGGCGAGATCACCGCGGCGAACGCCTTGCGGATCGCGTCGATGTCGAGCGAGCGGGCCTGCTCGGCGCCGATGCCGAAGAACGCCTCGACGGCGGAGAGCGCCACCGCTGCGTTGTGCGCCTGGTGGGCCCCGTACAGCGGGAGGAAGATGTCCTCGTACTCACCGCCGAGCCCGCGCAGGGTGAGCAGCTGCCCGCCGACGGCGACCTCGCGGGAGGTGACGCCGAACTCCATGCCCTCGCGGGCCACGGTGGCGTCCACCTCGACGGCCTTCTTCAGCATCACCTGCGCCGCGTCCACCGGCTGCTGGGCCAGGATGACCGTGGCGCCCTGCTTGATGACACCGGACTTCTCCCCGGCGATCTCGGCGGGCGTGGTGCCGAGGCGGTCGGTGTGGTCCAGCGAGATCGGGGTGACGACGGCGACGGTGGAGTCGATGACGTTGGTGGCGTCCCAGGTGCCGCCCATGCCGACCTCGACGACCGCCACATCGACGGGCGCGTCGGCGAAGGCCGCGTACGCCATGCCGGTGAGCACCTCGAAGAAGGAGAGCCGGTAGGGCTGCTGGGCGTCGACCATCTCGACGTACGGCTTGATGTCCTCGTACGTCTCGATGAACCGCTCGGGCTCGATCGGGGAGCCGTCCAGGCTGATCCGCTCGGTGATCGACTGGACGTGCGGCGAGGTGTAGCGGCCGGTGCGCAGCTCGAACGCGTTGAGCAGGGCCTCGATCATGCGGGCCGTGGAGGTCTTGCCGTTGGTCCCCGTAATGTGGATCGAGGGGTAGGCGCGCTGCGGCTCGCCGAGCACGTCCATCAGGGCGGCGATGCGCGTGACGGAGGGCTCCAGCTTGGTCTCGCCCCAGCGTCCGGCGAGCTCCTGCTCCACCGCGCGGAGCGCCTGGTCGGTCTCGGGGTCGGTGGGTCGGGCGGGGACCGCTTCGCCCTGGGGGGAACCCGCGTAGGTGCGCAGGGTGCGGCTCCCGGCTTCGATCACCGCCAGGTCGGGGTCGCGCTGGGTCTCTTCGCCGACGATCTCCTCGAAGGTGTCGTCGGGCTGGGACGCGTCGTGCCGGTCTGAAGGGCGGGGCTCACTCACGGGGCCCAGTCTACGGATGGGCGCCGACATCGCGCGCAGCGCCCGGGCGGAGTGCGCAGCGGCGGGGATCGCAGTGCGTACGGCGAAGCCCCCGCCTCCCGGTCGGTCGGGGTGCGGGGGCTTCACCGGTCAGCACATCAGCTCGCGGGAAGGGCCGCCAGCTGGGCGGAGATCCGCTCGATGTCGGCCTCGGCCTTGGAGAGCCGGTCGCGGATCTTGTCGACCACGTTGTCCGGGGCCTTGGCGAGGAACGCCTCGTTGCCGAGCTTCCCGGTGGCCTGCGCCTTCTCCTTCTGCGCCGCCTCCAGGTCCTTGGTGAGCCGCTTGCGCTCGGCCCCCACGTCGATCGTGCCGGAGAGGTCCAGGGCCACAGTGGCCCCGGCGACCGGGAGCGAGGCGGTGGCGTGGAAGCCGTCGCCCGCGGGCTGGAGCCGCAGCAGCTGGCGGATGGCCGCCTCGTGCGGGGCGAGCGCCGTGCCGGTCAGGGTCAGCTCGGCCGGGACCTTCTGGCCGGGCTGGAGGCCCTGGTCGTTGCGGAAGCGGCGGACCTCGGTGACGACCTGCTGGACGAGCTCGATCTCCTTCTCGGCCGCGTCGTCGCGGAAGCCGGAGTCGCCCGGCCACTCGGCGATGACGATCGACTCGCGCCCGGTGAGCGCGGTCCAGAGCGCCTCCGTGACGAACGGGACGATCGGGTGCAGCAGCCGCAGCATCACGTCCAGGACCTCGCCGAGGACCCGGCCCGAGACCTCGGCCGGTCGGCCGCCCGCGAAGAACGTGGTCTTGGAGAGCTCGACATACCAGTCGAAGACCTCGTCCCACGCGAAGTGGCGCAGCGCCTCACTGATCTTGGCGAACTGGAAGTCGTCGTAGAACGCGTCGACGTCGGCGACCGTCTTGTTGAGCCGGGACAGGATCCAGCGGTCGGTGACCGACATCTCCTCGACCGGGGGCAGGTCGCCCTCGATCGTGGCGCCGTTCATCAGGGCGAAGCGGGTGGCGTTCCAGATCTTGTTGGAGAACTTCGCCGAACCCTGGACCCAGTCCTCACCGATGGGCACGTCGGTGCCGGGGTTGGCACCGCGCGCGAGGGTGAAGCGCAGGGCGTCGGAGCCGTACTTGTCCATCCAGTCCAGCGGGTTGACCACGTTGCCGAAGGACTTCGACATCTTCTTGCCGTGCTCGTCGCGGACCATGCCGTGCAGGACGATGGTCCCGAACGGCGGGACGCCGTCGTTGACGTACAGGCCGAACATCATCATCCGGGCGACCCAGAAGAAGAGGATGTCGTAGCCGGTGACCAGGACGGAGTTCGGGTAGAACTTCGCGAGGCTGTCGGTCCGTTCGGGCCAGCCGAGGGTGGAGAAGGGCCACAGGCCCGAGGAGAACCAGGTGTCCAGGACGTCGCTGTCCTGGGTCCAGCCCTCGCCGCTGGGCGCCTCGTCGTCCGGTCCGACGCAGACGACCTCGCCGTTCGGGCCGTACCAGACGGGGATGCGGTGGCCCCACCAGAGCTGGCGCGAGATGCACCAGTCGTGGAGGTTGTCGACCCAGTCGAAGTACCGCTTCTCCATCTCCTGCGGGTGGATCTTGACCTTGCCGTCGCGGACCGCGTCACCGGCGGCCTCGGCGAGCGGGGCGACCTTGACCCACCACTGGAGGGAGAGGCGCGGCTCGATGGTGGTCTTGCAGCGCGAGCAGTGCCCGACGGCGTGGACGTACGGCCGCTTCTCGGCGACGATCCGGCCGTCGGCGCGCAGGGCGGCGACGATCGCGGAGCGGGCCTCCAGGCGGTCCAGCCCCTCGAAGGGGCCGGGGACGGTGATGACCGCGCGCTCGTCGAGGACGGTGATGAACGGCAGGTCGTGACGGTTGCCGATCTCGAAGTCGTTCGGGTCGTGCGCGGGGGTCACCTTGACCGCGCCGGTGCCGAACTCCGGGTCGACGTGGTGGTCGGCGACGACGGGGATCGTCCGGTCGGTCAGCGGCAGCTTGATCTGCTTGCCGATCAGGTGCTGGTAGCGCGCGTCGTCGGGGTGGACGGCGACGGCGGTGTCACCGAGCATCGTCTCGGCGCGGGTGGTGGCGACGACGATGGTCTCGTCACCCTCCCCGTACGTCATGGAGACGAGCTCGCCGTCGTCCTCCTGGTACTCGACCTCGATGTCGGAGATCGCGGTGAGACAGCGCGGGCACCAGTTGATGATGCGCTCGGCGCGGTAGATCAGCCCGTCGTCGTACATCTGCTTGAAGACGGTCTGGACGGCCTTGGAGAGGCCCTCGTCCATGGTGAAGCGCTCACGGGACCAGGCGACGCCCTCGCCGAGGCGGCGCATCTGGCCGGAGATCTGGCCGCCGGACTCGTTCTTCCACTGCCAGACGCGCTCGACGAAGGCCTCACGGCCCAGGTCGTGGCGGGACTTGCCCTCCTTGCCGAGCTCGCGCTCGACGACGTTCTGGGTGGCGATGCCGGCGTGGTCCATACCCGGCTGGTAGAGCGCCTCGAACCCCTGCATCCGCTTCCGGCGGACGAGGGCGTCGATCAGGGTGTGCTCGAAGGCGTGCCCCAGGTGGAGGGAGCCGGTGACGTTCGGCGGCGGGATGACGATGCTGTAGGGCGGCTTGTCGCTGTGCTCGTCGGCTTCGAAGTAACCACGCTCTACCCAGCGCTCGTACAGCTTCCCCTCTACATCGGCCGGCGCGTACGAGGTCGGCAGTTCGGGGTTGCTGGCTGGCTGCTGCGATGAGTTCTCGGTCACGGGGGACAGTTTAGGGCCGTCACAGGTCTGCACTGAAACGGATTGGTTCAGTAACGGTGTCCGGGCCGATGGCCCATGTCAGGGCGGCTTCCGTCAGGATGTCCGCAACGCATAAAAGTTTCGGAGGGGACACCGCAATGAGCTACAACCAGCCGGGCCCGTACGGTGGGCAGCCGCCGCAGGGCCAGCCCGGACCGTACGGACAGCAGCCCGGGCCGTACGGCGGCCCGCCGCCGCAGGGCCCCCCGCAGGGCCAGCCCGGCTACGGATACCCCCAGCAGGCCCCCCAGGGCGTCCCGCCGCAGCAGCCGGGGCCGTACGGCGCGCCCCCGCAGGGCCAGCCCGGTTACGGCTACCCGCAGCCCCAGCAGCCCGGCCCGTACGGGCAGCAGCCGCCCACTCCGCCGTACGGCGGTCAGCCGGTGTACGGGGGGCAGCCGCCGTACCCGCCGCAGCAGCCGAAGAAGAAGACCGGGCTGATCGTGGGGGCGTCCGTGCTGGCGCTGGCGGTCATCGGCGCCGGGGTCTGGTTCTTCACCTCGAGCGGCGCGAGCAACAGTGATGTGGCCGACTCCACCAAGGGCTACAAGCTGACGCCCGCCGCCTCCGTGGACGACTACGCGAAGGACCCGGCCAAGCCGGACCGGTCCGGTCCGCTGACGGGGAAGTCGAAGGCCGATGCCGAGGCCGCGGGCGTCAAGGACCCGCAGCAGGCCGGCGCCGAGTACCAGAGCGGTTCGAAGGAGAACCCGCTCACGCAGAAGCTGCTCCTGCTCCAGGGCTACTGGGGCGAGGTCGAGGACCCGGCCAAGGTCATCAACAACTCCTTCAGTGACGCCGAGAAGAAGATGAGCGAGAGCAGCAACGGCGCCAAGGTCTCGCTCATCGGCAGCCCCAAGGACGTCAAGCCGGCCGGATTCGACGGCGCTCTGATGCGGTGCCAGGACCTCAAGACGATCAACGACAAGGCCGACGGAACCCTCGCGAAGGGGCCGAAGGAGGTCATCACCCCGGTCTGCATCTGGGCCGACTACAGCACCGTCGGCATGGTCGTCGCCGTGGACGTCGGCGGTGCCCTGACCGGCAAGGGCATCGCCCAGGACGATGTGGCCGCCCTCGCCGCCAAGCTCTACAACACCTCGCGCACCAAGATCTGACGCGCCTGGTCTGCCTCAACGCCGAAGGGGCGCCCGCCGGTTGACCGGTCGGGCGCCCCTTCGGCGTACGTGACTGTGCTGACTGTCCTGTCGCTACGCGGACTTCTCGTGGCGGCCGCCGTCGTTCTTGCCGATCGTGCGCGGCTCGCGCGGGACGAGCGTCGGGTTGACGTGGTTGCGGACGACGTCCGGGGTGATGACGACGCGGGCGACGTCCTTGCGGGACGGGACCTCGTACATCACGGACTGGAGGACTTCCTCCATGATGGCGCGCAGGCCGCGCGCTCCGGTCTGGCGCAGGATCGCCTGGTCGGCGATGGCCTCCAGCGCCTCGCGCTCGAACTCCAGCTCCACGCCGTCGAGTTCGAAGAGGCGCTGGTACTGCTTGACCAGGGCGTTGCGCGGCTCGATGAGGATCTGGAGCAGCGCCTCGCGGTCCAGGTTGTGGACCGAGGTCAGCACGGGAAGACGGCCGATGAACTCGGGGATCATCCCGAACTTCACCAGGTCCTCCGGCATGACCTCCTGGAACTGGTCGCTCGCCTGGATCTCCAGCTTGGAGCGGATCGTGGCGCCGAACCCGATGCCCTTGGCGCCGGCCCGGGACTCGATGATCTTCTCCAGTCCGGAGAAGGCGCCGCCCACGATGAACAGCACGTTCGTCGTGTCGATCTGGATGAACTCCTGGTGCGGGTGCTTGCGTCCGCCCTGCGGCGGCACGGAGGCGGTGGTGCCCTCCAGGATCTTCAGCAGGGCCTGCTGGACGCCCTCGCCGGAGACATCGCGGGTGATCGACGGGTTCTCGCTCTTGCGGGCGACCTTGTCGATCTCGTCGATGTAGATGATCCCGGTCTCCGCCTTCTTGACGTCGTAGTCGGCCGCCTGGATCAGCTTCAGCAGGATGTTCTCGACGTCCTCGCCGACATAGCCGGCCTCCGTCAGCGCGGTGGCGTCCGCGATGGCGAACGGGACGTTGAGCATGCGGGCCAGGGTCTGCGCGAGGAGCGTCTTGCCGGAGCCGGTGGGGCCCAGCAGCAGGATGTTCGACTTGGCGAGCTCGATCGCGTCCTCACGGTTCGCGCCGCCGCCGTTCTCCCCGGCCTGGACCCGCTTGTAGTGGTTGTACACCGCGACCGAGAGGGCCTTCTTCGCGGGCTCCTGCCCGACGACGTACCCCTCGAGGAACTCGTAGATCTCGCGGGGCTTGGGAAGCTCTTCCCAGCGGACCTCGCTCGTCTCCGCGAGCTCCTCCTCGATGATCTCGTTGCAGAGATCGATGCACTCGTCGCAGATGTACACACCGGGTCCCGCGATGAGCTTCTTCACCTGCTTCTGGCTCTTGCCACAGAACGAGCACTTGAGCAGGTCGCCGCCATCACCGATGCGTGCCACGAGGTTGCTTCCCCTTCGCCTGGGAGACCGCCTGGTTCAGCGACTCCTGGTGCCTCTATCCGACGGTACCTTGCCTGGGCCCCCGTTCGGGCCCCCCTTGGCACGGTTCACACGGCCGAGACCGTGCAAACGGAATGTGCCAAGGGGAAAGACCGACGTCAGACCGATGCGCCCGCGGTCGTCTTACGGGTGGACACGATCTGGTCGACGAGCCCGTACGCCAGGGCGTCCTCGGCCGTGAGGATCTTGTCACGCTCGATGTCCTCGCTGATCTTCTCCAGCGGGGTCGTCGAGTGGCGGGCCAGCATCTGCTCCAGCTGCGTACGCATCCGGAGGATCTCGTTGGCCGCGATCTCCAGGTCGGAGAGCTGCTCGCGGCCCGTCTGCGAGGACGGCTGGTGGATCAGGACGCGGGCGTGCGGGAGCGCCATGCGCTTGCCCGGGGTGCCTGCGGCGAGCAGGACGGCGGCGGCGGAGGCGGCCTGGCCCATGCAGACCGTCTGGATGTCCGGCTTCACGAACTGCATCGTGTCGTAGATCGCGGTGAGCGCGGTGAACGAGCCGCCGGGGCTGTTGATGTAGATCGAGATGTCGCGGTCCGGGTCCATCGACTCCAGGCACAGGAGCTGCGCCATGACGTCGTTGGCCGAGGCGTCGTCGATCTGGACGCCGAGGAAGATCACGCGCTCCTCGAAGAGCTTCGCGTACGGGTCGTACTCACGCACACCCTGCGAGGTGCGCTCCACGAAGCGCGGGACGACGTAGCGGTTGTCCACCTGCGGGCCGGTGTAGAGGCCGCTCGCGGAGGCGCCGGGGAAGTTGTTCATGTGGGTGTTCACCATCCTGGTGGCGTTCTGTGGGCTGGGGGTCTCGGCGTACGAGAGGTGTGCGGGAGGTGCTGCCGGTCCGGTGGGAACCGGATCAGGCACCCGTGCCGCCGCCGCCCGGGATGCCCGACGCGACCGTGATGATCTCGTCGATGAGGCCGTAGTCCTTGGCCTCCTCCGCCGTGTACCAGCGGTCGCGGTCGCCGTCGCGGATGATCGTCTCGACGGTCTGGCCGGAGTGGCGGGCCGTGATCTCGGCCATGCGCGTCTTGGTGCGGAGCAGGTACTGGGCCTGGATCTTGATGTCCGAGGCCGTTCCGCCGATGCCGGCCGAACCCTGGTGCATGAGGATGTCGGTGTTGGGGAGCGCGAAGCGCTTGCCCGCGGCACCGCCGGTGAGCAGGAACTGGCCCATCGAGGCCGCCATGCCCATCCCGATGGTGACCACGTCGTTCGGGATGTACTGCATGGTGTCGTAGACCGCCATGCCGGCCGTCACCGAACCACCGGGGCTGTTGATGTAGAGGTAGATGTCCTTGTCCGGGTCGGCGGCAAGGAGCAGGAGCTGTGCGGTGATCTTGTTGGCGATGTCATCGTCGACCTGCTGACCGAGGAAGATGATGCGCTCGCCGAGCAGTCGGCTGTAGACCTGGTCACCGAGGCCTCCACCGAGGGACGGCTCTCCGGCGGCGTAGGGCATCAGATTCGTCACGTATCCACCTGCTCGTCTCTGACGGCTCCGGCCGTCTCAGCGTCTTCGTACCGGGCGGGTGAGGGACTCCCCCACCCTTCCTCTTCATGGACCCTAACGCGCAGGTGGGACAACGCCATCCCGGTTCCGCAACTGTTCGCTGGGAGCGCAAGGTCCGCAGGGGGCACAGGGGTTCCGGGCCCGCACGGCGGTACGGACGGGGGATACGGCGACGGGCCCCGGACGCGTGTGGTGCGTCCGGGGCCCGTCGTTGCCGATCGGCGTGGGACCGGCGGGGATCAGGGCGAGGCTCAGGCCTCGTTCTTCTCCTCGGCCTTGTCGGCCGCCTTGTCCTCGGTGGCGGCCTCGGCGGCCGTCTCCGTGTTCTCGTCCTCGTCGTCCTCGAGGTCGACGACCTCACCGTTGGTGTCGACGACCTTGGCGGCCTCGACGACGACGGCGAGCGCCTTGCCGCGGGCGACCTCGCCGACGAGCATCGGCACCTGGCCACCCTCGACGACGGCCTGGGCGAACTGGTCGGGGCTCATGCCGGAGGAGGCAGCACGCCGCATGAGGTGCTCGGTGAGCTCCTCCTGGTTGACGTTCAGCTTCTCCTTGTTGACGAGCTCGTCCAGGATGAACTGGGTCTTGATGCCCTTGATGGCCTGCTCGGAGGTCTCGTTCTCGAACTCCTCCAGGGTCTTGCCCTGGATCTCGAGGTACTTCTCGAGGTCGAGACCCATCTGACCGAGCTGGTGGTGCTCCAGGTTGTGCTTGCGGGTCTGGACCTCGTCCGCGAGCAGCTTCTCCGGGATCGGGACCTCGGCGAGCTTCAGCAGCTCCTCCAGGACCCGCTCCTGGGCCTGGGTGGCCTGGTCGTACTGCTTGGTGGTCTCCAGGCGCTTGCGGCTGTCGGCCTTCAGCTCCTCCAGCGTGTCGAACTCGCTGGCCATCTGGGCGAAGTCGTCGTCCAGCTCGGGGAGCTCACGGGCGGCGACGGCGGTGACCTTGACGGTGACCTCCGCGGCCTTGCCCTCGGCGGAGCCGCCCTTCAGCTCGGAGGTGAAGGTGGCCTCGCCACCGGCCTCCAGGCCGGTCACGGCCTCGTCGATGCCGTCGAGGAGCTCGCCGGAACCGATGGTGTACGAGACACCCGCGGCCACGCCGTCCTCCAGGACCTCACCGTCGACCTTGGCCTCCAGGTCGATCGTGACGACGTCGCCGTCGGCGGCGGCGCGCTCGACCGGGTTGGTGGAGGCGAAGCGCTCGCGCAGCTGCTCCACGGCCTTCTGGACCTCTTCGTCGGTGACCTCGAGGGCGTCGACGGTGACCTCGATGCCGGAGTAGTCCGGGATCTCGATCTCGGGGCGTACGTCAACCTCGGCGGTGAAGGCCAGCAGTTCGCCGTCCTTCAGCTCGGTGATGTCGACCTCGGGCTGGCCGAGGACGTTCAGCTCACCCTCGTTGACCGCCTCGGTGTAGAACTTCGGGAGGGCGTCGTTGACGGCCTCCTCCAGCACAGCACCGCGGCCGAACCGCTGGTCGATGACCCGGGCGGGGATCTTGCCCTTGCGGAAGCCCTTCACCGTGACCTGCTGGTTGATCTTCTTGTACGCCGCGTCGAGGCTGTCCTTGAGCTCCTCGAAGGGCACCTCGATGCTGAGCCGAACCCGAGTCGGGTTCAGGGTCTCCACGGCGCTCTTCACGGTTCGGTCTCCTTGGTGGCTGACTTCTTGGGGTTCTGCTGGGCCGCCTGATTGGTGGCTTCGCGGACCGAGCCCGGTACATCAGACACACGGGCACGCAATTTGCATAGTAACGGCAAGGGGGAGGACTCCCACAATGCGATCTTGCTGGTGGTCGGGGTGGCCGGATTCGAACCGACGACCTTCCGCTCCCAAAGCGGACGCGCTACCAAGCTGCGCCACACCCCGTCGGTGCGACACGTAGGGTACATGCACCGGAGCCGTGCGTCGGTCGCTTTACCGGGTGGCCGGGTTCACGAGGCGGCCGGGGAGCGGTGGTCCGGCGGCCGGCGTCAACGGGTGTGCGGAGAGCGCCGCCGACCCGCTACGATGCTTTCCGTGCCGCGGTCCGCTGGACCTGCGGTGCACCACTCGCGGGCGTAGCTCAATGGTAGAGCCCTAGTCTTCCAAACTAGCTACGCGGGTTCGATTCCCGTCGCCCGCTCCACGCCTGGGCCCGGTCCGACATCTTCGTCGGACCGGGCCTCTTGCGTACCAGGCTTCTGCGTACGGGAGCCGGACCGGCTCAGAAGCTGATCTGGTTGATCGTGTCCGCTATCGAGTTCATGAACCTGTTGATCGACGGGGCCATGCCGGTCGACGCCAGGAAGAACCCGAACAGCACGGCGACGAGCGCGGGGCCGGGCTTGATGGAGCCCCCACGGATCAGCACCACCAGGATGACCGCGAACAGCAGCACCATAGACAGTGAAATAGCCACGTCTGATCACACCCTCGGTCGGTCCGCCTTGCCGGCCCGGAAACGTGCTCCACTGCGCGCCCCGTCGCGTCCATCGTGCCACCAACTCCCGGGTGTCTGCTGCCGGGTGACGGATCGCACTGACCGGATCCCGCCATCCTGCCCAGCTCACGGGGGCTCCACGCCGGGCAGCCGCACCTCCGCCGCGAAATCCGTGCGGCCGCATATTCACCGACTCAGGCCGCGGTGACCGTTTCCCTATCCTCACAGGTCGTTCACAGGTAATTCGAGCCGTCGGTTGCGATGTAATTCACTCGCTCAACACGCCGCCGATATGCCCTGTTTAAGGGGGATCAAGCGTGTCATAGCGGGCAGTGTTCGACTGTTTCACCTGCGAATAGGCGGGAACACGCGATATCTCATCGTGGTTTTACGCGTGGCAATCGACGGGTCTAAGGTGCCTTAGATGTTCCAAGCTCCGAGCGTATTCACAAGGGCCCCGCTCCCCCCGGCGACCCGGGAGCCGGAGCCCAGACGCGAGCAGACGCCCACCCCCACGAACGCCGCCCCGGCCCGCACCGAAGCCCCGGCAAAGGCGGCCAAGCGGCGCGATCCCTACTTCGACAACGTGAAGTATCTGGCCATCGTCCTGGTCGCGGTGGCGCACGCCTGGGAACCGGTGATGGACGGCAGCCGGGCCACCCGGGCGCTCTACATGATCGTGTACACGTTCCACATGCCGGCCTTCATCCTCATCTCCGGCTATTTCTCCCGTACGTTCGACATGTCGTCCCCCAAGGTGAAGCGCCTGATCACCGGGGTCGCCGTGCCGTATGTGCTGTTCGAGACGGCCTATTCGCTCTTCAAGCGGTACGTGGACGACTCACCCGACACCTCGATCACCCTGGTCGATCCGCTGTTCCTGACGTGGTTCCTGATCGCCCTGTTCATCTGGCGGGTCACCACACCGATCTGGCTCACCCTGCGCCATCCGCTGCCGGTGGCGCTCGCCATCGCGATGCTGGCCTCGGTCTCCCCCGACATCGGCGACGACCTGGATCTCCAGCGGGTCTTCCAGTTCCTGCCGTTCTTCGTCCTCGGCCTGCTGATGAAGCCCGAGCACTTCCAGCTGATCCGGCGCCGCGAGGTGCGGCTGCTCGCCCTGCCGCTGTTCGCGGGCGCGCTGCTGTTCGCGTACTGGATCGCCCCGCGCATGCAGCTCGGCTGGCTCTACCGCGCCAACAGCGCCCAGGAGATGGACGCCCCGTGGTGGTCGGGCGCGGTGATGTCGCTGGCCCTGTTCGGCTGCGCCCTGGCGCTGACCATCAGCTTCCTGGCCTGGGTGCCGCGCCGGAACATGTGGTTCACGGCGCTGGGCGCCGGGACGATCTGCGGCTATCTGCTCCACGGCTTCCTGATCAAGGGCGCTGTGTACACGGGCCTGTTCGACCGGCACACCTGGCTCTCCGGCCCCGTCGGCCTGGTGCTCGTCTCGGTCGTGGCGGCGGGTGCGGTGACGCTCATGTGCTCGCGGCCGGTGGCCCGGGCCCTGAAGTTCGCCACCGAGCCGGACTTGAAGTGGGCGTTCCGGAAGGACCCCGCGAAGCGCTGAAGCCGCTCTTTCCCTCCCACCTGATCCACCCCTGGCGCCGGCCGCGGGTGGATCAGTGCGTTTACGGGTTACGCGCTTCCGGGTTGGCCGAATCCTTTCGGTCCGAGGGTGGCTTCCCGCCGGTCAGCCCCAACAGCCCCCGCACCTGCGCATACTTCGCCGTCAGCCGGGTACGGGTCGGCTCCTCCAGGACCGCGAGGCGAACCGGATCCGCGTTGTGGGCCAGATCCGCCTCCTTGACGAGCAGGGCGCCCGGGGTGGCGAGGATCCGGGCCGTGTACGCGGACAGCTCCTCGCCCGGCCGCTTGGTGACGGCCAGAACCATGTCCTTGACCTCCTGCGGCAGCGCGGCCTCCGCCAGCCACCGCGCCGAGAGCGCGCCGTCCTCTATCGCGTCGTGCAGCCAGGCCGCGGCGATCTGCCGGTCGCTGCCGCCGCGCACCCGCACCCCCTCGGCCACCGCCGCCAGGTGTTCCGTGTAGGGGCGGCCCGCCTTGTCGGTCTGCGTCGCATGGGCCTCGCGGGCGAGAGCCTCGACCTGGGCCAGGTTCAGATGGTTGCCGGACATGGCCCGACTCTACGGCGGCGCGTCAACTCCCCCTCCGGTCTGCGGCGTTGACGGGAACGGCCACCATTCCCCAAACAGACAAAAGCTAACAATACGAAGGCCTCATAGTTGCAGAGTCAATCGTTCGGTAAACTAATTACTGATGGTTTATTGACGCTCCCTTGACACCCTCTTGACCTACTCCCGAAGGAACAGGCTCATCGGACACGCAGACACCCTCCTCGCCATGGGCGGCGCCTTCCTGGCCGCTGCCGTCCTCGCCCGCCTCGGCGGCCGCATCGGGCTGCCTACGATCCCCCTGTTCATCCTGGCCGGCATCCTTCTCGGCCCTCACACCCCCGGTTACACGCTTCTCTCCAACCCGCACGACCTGGAGATGCTCTCCGCGCTGGGACTCGTCCTCCTGCTCTTCTACCTGGGGCTCGAGTTCCACATGGACGACCTCAGGACGGGCGGCCGGAAGATGGCCATCGCGGGCGGGACCTATCTGGTCCTGAACGTGGGCGCCGGTCTCGGCTTCGGTTTCGCGCTGGGCTGGGGCACGTCCGAGGCGCTGGTACTCGCCGGTGTGCTCGGCATATCCTCGTCCGCCATCGTCACCAAGATCCTGGTGGACCTGGGGCGGATCGGTAACCCGGAGACCCGGCCGATCCTCGGCATCATCGTCGTCGAGGACGTCTTCCTCGCCCTCTACCTCGCCGCTCTCCAGCCCATCCTGTCCGGTGCGGACAGCCTCTCGGCGATGCTCGTCGACGCCGGCAAGGCCTTCGGCTTCCTGCTGCTGCTCGCCCTGGCGGCCCGGTTCGGGACGAAGCTCATCGGCAAGCTGATGAACACCAGGGACGACGAGCTCCTCGTCATCTCCTTCCTCGGTGTCGCGGTCTTCGTCGCCGGTGTCTCCGAGATGTTCGGCGTCGCCGACGCGATCGGTGCCTTCATGGTCGGTCTCATGCTCGGCTCGACCACCTCCGGCGAGCGCATCCTCAAGCTGGTCCACCCGCTGCGCGACGCGTTCGGCGCGATCTTCTTCTTCGCCTTCGGTCTCTCCATCGACCCCGGCGTCCTCCCGAGCGTCTTCTGGCCGGTGCTGGCGGCCGTCGTCCTGACGCTCGCGATGAACGTGGCGGCGGGTCTCGCCGCCGCCCGGATCTACGACTTCGGCTCGCAGGGCACGGCCAACATCGCCACCACGCTGGTGGCCCGCGGCGAGTTCGCGCTCATCCTCGCGACGATGGCGGCCGCCGCCGGACTCGACAGCCGGCTCTCGCCGTTCATCGCCGGCTACGTGCTCCTGCTCGCCGTTCTCGCCCCGCTGGCGGCCGGACGCTCGCACTGGCTGGCCCGGATCCTGCCCGGCGGACGCGGTGGCGGCAAGGACGGTGGCGGGAAGGACGGCGACAAGGATCAGGAGCAGATCCCGGTGTCGGTCTGAACGGAGGCGGAGAGGTGTCCTCGTGCCGCACCCGTGAGTGACGATCACCACATGATCACTCGCGGGTGATGGGCACCTCTCCGTTGACGAGGCCCTCTCGGTGCCGACGAGGGAGGCCCTTTCGGTGCCGACG
Source organism: Streptomyces cyaneofuscatus (assembly GCF_000718135.1). Taxonomy (GTDB): domain Bacteria; phylum Actinomycetota; class Actinomycetes; order Streptomycetales; family Streptomycetaceae; genus Streptomyces; species Streptomyces cyaneofuscatus. Next base: position 216,502 of record NZ_JOEM01000004.1, read on the forward strand.
AGGCTCTCTCAGTGGCGACGAGGCCCTCTCAGTGCCTGCGCGAGAGCAGCAGGAGCGCCCGGTCGTCGTTGACGTCCTTGGCGCAGGCCTCGATCAGATGCCAGGCCGCGCCCTCGAAGCCGGCGGGGACATAACGGTCGGCCTCGCCGGTCAGCCGGTCGATCCCCTCGGCGATGTCCCGGTCGGACGCCTCCACCAGTCCGTCCGTGAAGAGCATCAGCACATCGCCCGGGGCGAGCGAGCCCTTGACCGCGTCGAACTCGGCCCCGTCGTAGACGCCGAGCAGCGGCCCCTCCCCCGACTTCTCCTCCCACTGGCCGCTGCCCGCGTGCAGCTGGAGCGCGGGCGGATGGCCGGCCGAGAAGATCTCGTAGTCGCCGGAGTCCAGGTCCAGCACCAGGTGGATCGAGGTCGCGAACCCCTCGTCCCAGTCCTGCCGCAGCAGATAGCCGTTGGCGGCGGCGAGGAAGCCGTGCGGCGGCAGCGAGCCGAGCAGGCCGCCGAAGGCGCCGGAGAGCAGCAGGGCCCGGGAGCCCGCGTCCATGCCCTTGCCGGAGACGTCGGTGAGGACGACCTCCAGGGTCCGGCCGCCGTGGGTGCGGGCCGCGACGACGAAGTCCCCGGAGAAGGACTGGCCGCCGGCCGGGCGCAGGGCCATCTCGCGGTGCCAGCCCTGGGGCAGCCGGGGCAGGGCGCTCTGGACCCGGATGCGTTCGCGCAGGTCGAAGAGCATGGTGCCGCCGCGCCGCCACGGCACTCCGACCCGGGCCCGGAACTGGGCGAGGACCAGCCCGAAGAACCCGCAGGCGGCGACCACGAGGACGGTGCCCGGGGTGACCCGAGCTGGGCCGTCCAGGTACGGGCCGAGGGTGAGCGCCTCCACGATCAGGGCGCCGGCGGCCGTGGCGTACAGGCCGAGCAGGCTGGCGGGGCGCAGCAGGAGGCCGCCCGCGACGATGGGGAGGGCGAGGGCGGCCGGGTCGATCCAGACCGGGCTGGCGATGGTGGCGAAGGTGATGGCGGGAATCGTCAGCAGCAGACCGGCCATCGCGATCCAGTCGGAGCCGTCGCCCCGGAAGTAGTCCACCCCGGATCTGCGCAGCCCGATGCGGGCCCGGTGCGCCGATCTGCGCCACCGGGCCCAGAAGTCGTCCACTCCTCCGCGACGGGCCATTGCCGGGACCCTATCCACCCGGACGCCTCCGGTGCAGGGGGACCCCGGTGCCGATGCGCGCGAAATCGGGTCGTCCGCTTCCGCTCACCCTGGTAGGGATGGCCTATGACTTCAGAACTCCGTGTGCTGCGACCTGCCGAATGGGACCCCTGGTTCGCCTGTCTGGAGCGTGCGTTCGGGGGTGTGCTGAGCGCCCCGGAGTCGCGTGCGCTCTGGCAGGACCTGACCGAGCACGACCGGTCCATCGGCCTGTGGGACGGGGAGGTGTGCGTCGGTACGGCGGGGGCCTACAGCTTCCGGCTGACCGTGCCCGGCGGGGCGGCGGTGGACACGGCGGGGGTGACGGCGGTGAGCGTCTCGGGGACGCACCGGCGGCGCGGGCTGCTGCGGACGATGATGCGGCGCCAGTTGGACGACGTACGGTCCTGGGGCGAGCCGCTCGCCGTGCTGACGGCCTCGGAACCGGCCATCTACGGGCGCTTCGGGTACGGGGCCGCGACCCGGGCCCTGAGCGTGAACGTCGACACCTCCCGCGTACAGCTCGATCTGCCTCCGGGCACGGAGGACGTACGGGTGCGGTACACGGATCCCGTGGCGGCCCTGCCCGCGTGCGAGGAGGTGTACGGGCGGCTCGCCGCGGAGCGTCCGGGTACGCCGGTGCGGCAGCCGAAGTGGGAGCAGGCCGCGGTGATCGACACGGAGAAGGACCGGGCGGGCGCCTCGCCGTTGCAGTGCGTGCTGGCCGAGCGGGACGGCGAGGTGACCGGGTACGCCACGTTCCGGGTGCGGCCGGACTGGGACCGGGCGGGGCCGAAGGGGACGGTGGCGCTGCGGGACCTGGGGGCGCTGGATCCGGCGTCGTACGCGGCGCTGTGGCGGTTCCTGTTCGGCATCGACCTGACGTCGTCCGTGGAGGCGGGACCCCGTCCGATGGACGAGCCGCTGATGCATCTGGTCTCGGACGTGCGGCGGTGCGAGGCACGGGTGCAGGACGCGCTGTACCTACGGCTGGTGGAGGTGGGGGCGGCGCTGGAGGCGCGTGCGTACCGGACGCCGGTGGATGTGGTGCTGGAGGTCGAGGACGACTTCTGCCCGTGGAACGCGGGGCGCTGGCACCTGGTGGCGGACGCCAAGGGCGGTGCCTCGTGCCGGCGTGCGCCGGATCGCGCGCCGGATCTGGAGCTGTCGGTACGGGAGCTGGGCGCCGCCTACCTCGGCGGGGTGTCGTTCACCTCGCTCGCGGCGGCGGGGCGGGTGCGGGAGGTGCGGCCGGGAGCGGTGGAGGAGGTCTCCTCGGCGTTCTCGTGGCACGTGGAGCCGTGGCTGCCGCACGGGTTCTGAGCCGGGACGGGTACGCGGGTCAGGCCTCGGACGAAGCGCCCGGGTCCTGGCAGCGCGGGCACCAGAAGAGGTTGCGGGCGGCGAGGTCCGCCGTCCGGATCTCGCTCTCGCAGATGTGGCAGGGCAGGTTGGCCCGGCGGTAGACGTAGACCTCGCCGCCGTGGTCGTCCTTGCGGGGCGGGCGGCCCATCGCCTCGGGGAGGTGCTCGGGGCGGACGGTGTCGATCCGGTTGTGCCGCACGCCCTCGTGCATCAGCTCCACCAGGTCCGCCCAGATCGCGTCCCACTCGGCGCGGGTGAGGTCCTTGCCCGCGCGGTACGGGTCGATGCCGTGGCGGAACAGGACCTCGGCCCGGTAGACGTTGCCGACGCCCGCGATGACCTGCTGGTCCATCAGGAGCGCGGCGACCGTGGTCCGGCTGCGGGAGATCCGCTGCCAGGCGCGCTCCCCGCCCTCGTCGCCACGGAGCGGGTCCGGGCCCAGGCGCTCGTGTATCGCGCGCTTCTCGGGCTCGGTGATCAGGGCGCAGGTGGTGGGGCCGCGCAGATCGGCGTGGTGGGCCGCGTTGACCAGGCGGAGGCGGACGGTGTCGGTGGGCGGCGGGGGCGGGGCGGTGCCGAAGCCGAGCTTGCCGAAGAGGCCGAGGTGGATGTGGACCCAGCCGGTCTCGCCGAAGCCCAGGAAGAGGTGCTTGCCGTGGGCGTCGGTGGTGGTGAGGGTGTGCCCGTCGAGGAGGGCAGCGCTGTCGGAGAACTTGCCCTGCGGGCTGCTCACCCGGACCGGTCCGCCCACGAACCGCTCGGCGTGGTCCTGGGCGAGGCGGTGGATCGTGTGTCCCTCGGGCACGGCGGGCTGCTCCTGTGGTTCCTCTGGAAGCGCGGGCGGTGACATGGCCGTGCCGCCGGGTCCGGGACCCGGCGGCACAGGTGGCGTAAGGGTCAGCCCTGCTGCGGGTGGTGGGCCGGGATCGGGGGGAGCTCGCCGGTGTTCTCGTACGCCGAGAGCATCTCGATGCGGCGCGTGTGGCGCTCCTCGTTCGAGTACGGCGTGGAGAGGAAGATCTCGACGAACTTCGTCGACTCCTCCACCGTGTGCATCCGGCCGCCGATCGCGACGACGTTGGCGTTGTTGTGCTCGCGGCCGAGGGCGGCGGTCTGCTCGCTCCAGGCCAGTGCGGCGCGGACGCCCTTGACCTTGTTGGCGGCGATCTGCTCGCCGTTGCCGGAGCCGCCGATCACGATGCCGAGGCTGTCCGGGTCCGCGGCCGTCTTCTCGGCGGCACGGAGGCAGAACGGCGGATAGTCGTCCTGGGCGTCGTAGATGTGGGGACCGCAGTCGACGGCCTCGTGCCCGTGGGCACCGAGCCACTCGACGAGGTGGTTCTTGAGTTCGTAACCGGCATGGTCGGATCCGAGGTACACGCGCATGGTGCGAAGTGTGGCACGAACTTCGCCGGGTAGCCGTCAGCGGGGTCGCACACCCTCATTCGATGATTCGCAGGTTCGAGCCCGATTCTGTGTGGCGAACACCACTCGGGCAACGATCAGGCAAACGATCCGAAAGAGGGGGTTCCCCTTCCGCCTTGTATCGGGCTTGAATGCGTGGCCTTGTCTTCGCCCACCCCACGGGCACGATCCGACGGCGGAGCAGGGCACACCCTCATGCTCGAAAAGGTAAGGAATCCCCCCATGACGTCGCAGACGACGCTGGCGAAGCCGGGCCAGGAGCCCGGTGAGCCGGACCGGCCGGACTCGTCGGGCGGGCTTCAGGCAGGCCTGAAGAACCGCCACCTCTCGATGATCGCGATCGGCGGCGTGATCGGCGCCGGGCTCTTCGTGGGATCGAGTGCGGGCATCGCGGCCGCCGGTCCGGCGATCCTGATCTCGTACGCGATGGTCGGCCTGATGGTCGTCCTCGTGATGCGGATGCTCGGTGAGATGGCCGCCGCCCGCCCGAGCTCCGGCTCCTTCTCCGCCTACGCCGACCAGGCGCTGGGCCGGTGGGCCGGTTTCTCCATCGGCTGGCTCTACTGGTTCTTCTGGGTCGTGGTGCTCGCCGTCGAGGCCACGGCCGGCGCCAAGATCCTGGAGAGCTGGATCCCGGGCGTCCCGCAGTGGGCCTGGGCGCTGATCGTGATGGTCGTGCTGACCGCCACCAACCTGGTGTCCGTGGGCAGTTACGGTGAGTTCGAGTTCTGGTTCGCCGGGATCAAGGTCGTGGCGATCGCCGCGTTCGTGGTCGTCGGCTTCCTCGCGGTCTTCGGGTTCCTGCCCGGTTCGGACAACCCGGGGTCGGGTCTCGCGCATCTGACGGACAGCGGCGGGTTCTTCCCCGAGGGACCCGGAGCGATCCTGACCGGTGTGCTGATGGTCGTCTTCTCGTTCATGGGCAGTGAGATCGTGACGCTGGCCGCCGGCGAGTCCTCGGACCCGCAGCGGGCCGTCTCGAAGGCCACCAACAGCGTGATCTGGCGTATCGCCGTCTTCTACCTCGGCTCGATCTTCGTCGTGCTGACGCTGCTGCCATGGAACGACCCGTCGATCCAGGAGAAGGGCAGCTATGTCGCCGCCCTCGACTCGATCGGGATCCCGCAGGCCGGCAACGTCATGGACTTCATCGTGCTGACGGCCGTGCTGTCGTGTCTCAACTCCGGCCTGTACACGGCCTCCCGGATGGCGTTCTCGCTCGGCGAGCGGGGCGACGCGCCGAAGTCCTTCGCCCAGGTCAACAAGCGCGGCGTGCCGCAGGCGGCGATCCTGTCCTCGGTCGTCTTCGGCTTCGTGGCGGTGTTCTTCAACTACCAGTGGCCCGACACGGTGTTCGCGTTCCTGCTGAACTCCTCCGGCGCGGTCGCGCTCTTCGTCTGGCTGGTCATCTGCTTCACCCAGCTGCGGATGCGCGGGATCATCCTGCGCGAGACCCCGGGCAAGCTGGTCGTACGGATGTGGCTCTTCCCGTACCTCACCTGGGCGACGATCGCGGCGATCTCCTTCGTCCTGGTCTACATGCTGACCGACGACACCGCCCGCGAGCAGGTCGTGCTGTCGCTGCTGGTCGCGGCGCTGGTGGTGGGCATCTCGCTGGTCCGGGAGGCGCGCAGCCGCAAGGCGGTCACCCCTGCCGAGTGACCCGTACGTGAGTGATACGTGACGGGAGATGTCACGTATACCAGGGAGGCTCTTCTTCGTACCGCGTCAGCGCGAGCGAAGGAGAGCCTCCCTCATGGTTTCCGCACCACCCGCACCACCCACCTTCCAGACCGGCTTCCCCATCCGGCCCGACCGGCTGGTGGAGGCCGCCACGCCCGAGGATGTACGGGAGGCCGTGGCGTACGCCGGCGGGCGCGGGCTGCACGTCGCCGCGCACGCCTCCGGCCACGGCCTCCCCGGCCCCGTCGAGGGCGGGGTCCTCATCGCCACCCGCGCCCTGGACTCCGTCACCGTCGACCCGGTCCGCCGTACCGCCCGGATCGGCGCGGGCGCGAGCTGGGGCCGGGTGATCGAGGCGGCGGCCCCGCACGGGCTCGCCCCGCTCAACGGCTCCTCCCCCTCCGTGGGCGCCGTCTCCTACACGCTGGGCGGTGGGCTCGGAATCCTGGCCCGGGAGTTCGGGTACGCCGCCGACCACGTGCGCTCGCTGGACGTGGTGACCGCCGACGGCACCGCACGCCGGGTCACGCCGGAGCGCGAGCCGGAGCTCTTCTGGGGGCTGCGCGGGGGTGGGCACCGGCTGGGGGTGGTGACCGGCATGGAGATCGCTCTGGTGGCGGTGGAGCGGCTCTACGGCGGCTCGATCGTCTTCGACGGGGCGTGGGCGGCCGAGGTGGTGCGCGGCTATCTGGCGTGGACGCGGACCGTGCCGGAGACCCTGACCTCGTCGCTGGCCGCGCTCGTCTACCCCGCCCTGCCGCAGTTGCCGGAGGAGCTGCGCGGGCGGTACGTGATCTCCGTGCGGGTGGCGTTCACGGGGAGCGCGGAGGAGGGCGAGCGGCTGGTGGCGCCGTTGCGGGCGATCGGGAGGTCCGCGCCGATCCTCTCGGACTTGCTGCGGGAGATGCCGTACACCGAGAGCCACACCATCCACAGCGACCCGCCGTTCCCGCACGCCTACTACGGGGACAGTGCGGTGCTCGGCGAGCCGGACGCGGAGCGGACCGTACAGGCGTTTGAACTGGCCGGGCCCCGGGCGCCGATGATGACCGTGGTGCAGCTCAACCACCTGGGCGGGGCACTGGCTGCGCGGCCGGAGGTGGAGAACGCCGTGCCGTACCGCGATGCCGGGTTCCTGCTGCGGCTGCTGTCGCCGCTGGACGGTACGGAGGTGGGCGCGGTGCGTGCGCTGTACGGGGAGGTGGGGCGGGTGCTGGAGCCGGCCGTCCTGGGGCGGTCGCTGAACTTCTCCTTCGGCGGCGGGGACCGTACCGCCGGTTTCCATGAGGCGGAGACGGCGAAGAGGCTCGCCGGTCTGGTCTCCCAGTACGATCCGGCGGGCCTCTTCGGTGGCCCGTACGGGGCCTGAGTCTTCGGGCGAACGGGATCAGCCTCGGCGGCCCAGCAGCTTCCAGGAGGCGGGTAGCGCGCCCATCGCCAGGGCCGCCTTGAGCGCGTCGCCGATCAGGAACGGGACGAGGCCGGCCGCGACGGCGGCGCTCAGGGACATGCCGGTGGCGAGCGCCAGGTAGGGCACGCCGACGGCGTAGATGATCGCGGAGCCGATCACCATCGTGCCCGCCGTGCGGAGCACCGAGCGGTCACCGCCGCGGCGGGCGAGGGCGCCGACGACGGTGGCGGCGAGCAGCATCCCGAGGATGTAGCCGAGGGACGGCATCGCGTAGCCCGAGGTGCCCTCCGCGAACCACGGCATCCCGGCCATGCCGACGACCGCGTACAGCGCCAGGGCGAGGAAGCCGCGGCGGGCGCCGAGCGCGGTGCCGATGAGGAGCGCGGCGAAGGTCTGGCCGGTGACGGGGACCGGGGAGCCGGGGACGGGGACGGAGATCTGCGCCGCGATGCCGGTGAGGGCGGCGCCGCCCAGCACGAGGGCCGCGTCGACGGCGTAGCGGTGCCGGGCTGCGGGCAGCAGGTCGGCGAGGACCGCTCCGGAACGGACGGGGGCGGCAGCAGTGCTCATCGGGTCTCCGCGGGTGAGGGCAGGCGGGCTGGGACGGCTCCGCCAGGCAGGTGGGGTGGGGCAGGTGGGGTGGGACTGCTGCCGACGTTAGCCCAGCAGTGAACGACCGATCACCATCAGCCGCCCACAAAGCGGTGGTTGACGGGTTGGTGGGATTCGCACAAAGGTCCCCGCGCAATCGCCGCTGGGCGTGATGCTCGTCACTGAGGTGGGGCGGTGGGTGGTCCGTTTTGGCGGGAGGGGCATCGCGGGCCCAGACTGTAGGTTCCCCATAAATGATCCGAGAGTGACCCGCACACCATGCACGAGGCTCCCCCCACCCCGTCCGGGGCTTCCACGACCCCTGCTGAGCCCCTGGAGCACGGGCTGAAACAGCGTCACCTCACGATGCTCGGGCTCGGCGGGGTGATCGGGGCCGGGCTGTTCGTCGGGTCGGGCGCGGGCATCGCGGTGGCGGGGCCCGCCATCGTCGTCTCGTACCTGATCGCGGGCGCGCTCGCGATGCTGGTCATGCGGATGCTCGGCGAGATGTCCGCCGCGATGCCCGCCTCCGGCTCCTTCTCCGTGCACGCGGAGCGGGCGCTCGGGCGGTGGGCCGGGTTCAGCGTCGGCTGGCTGTACTGGTTCCTGCTCGTCGTGGTCCTCGCCGTGGAGGCGACGGCCGCCGCGCAGATCGCCCACGGGTGGGTGCCGGCGGTCGAACCGTGGGCGTGGGTGCTGCTGTTCATGATCGTGTTCACCGCGGCCAACCTGGCGGCGGTGAAGAACTTCGGCGAGTTCGAGTTCTGGTTCGCCTCCTTGAAGGTCGGCGCGATCGTGGTCTTTCTGGTGCTCGGCGGCCTGGCGGTCTTCGGCCTGCTCCCGGACACCGACCCGGTCGGGATGACCAACCTGACCGGCCAGGGGGGCTTCCTGCCGAACGGCTGGGGCGGGGTCGTCTCCGGCGTCCTGACCGTGGTCTTCGCCTTCGGCGGCCTGGAGGTCGTCACCATCGCCGCCGCCGAGACGGACGACCCGGCGCGCGCGGTCGGGCGCGCGGTGCGCAGCGCGGTGGTGCGCATCCTCTTCTTCTACGTCGGGTCGATGCTGGTCATCGTGACCGTGCTGCCGTGGACCGCCCAGCAGGCCGGGCTGAGCCCGTACGTGAAGGTGCTGGACTCGATCGGGGTGCCGTCGGCCGGGCAGATCATGAACATCGTGGTGTTCGTGGCGCTGCTCTCGGCGCTCAACGCCAATCTGTACGGCTCCTCGCGGATGGTGTTCTCGCTGGCCGAGCGCGGGGAGGCGCCGCGCGGGCTGCTGAAGGTGTCCCGCAGGCCTGGTACGGAGGGCGGGGTGCCCCGGCGGGCGGTGCTGGCCTCGGTGGCGTTCGGCTTCGTCTCCGTCCTGCTCAATCTGCTCTGGCCGGACACCGTGTTCCTCTACATGCTCAACTCCGTCGGCGCGGTGCTCCTGTTCGTCTGGGCGCTGATCGCCGCCTCCCAACTGCGGCTGCGCGCCCGGCTGGAGCGGGAGGCGCCGGGTGCGCTCGCGCTGCGGATGTGGTGGTTCCCGTATCTGACCTGGCTGACGCTGGCGGGGCTGCTGGGGGTGCTGGTGCTGATGCTGACGGATGCCGACGCGCGGCCGCAGGTGCTGTGGTCGGCGGGGGCGACGGCGCTGGTGCTGCTGGTGGCGGTGGGGCGTCAGTGGCGGGAGCAGCGGGGACGCACGGGGTCGGAACGCAAGGGGTCGGCCCTTACCGGCCGGTAGGCGCGTGTGCACCTTGTGTGAGCCTCGTGCCCGTATAGCGGACACCCGTTCCGTGTGAGCGGTGCGGATGCTCAGACTGTGGGTTCGTTCCCCTGTCTCCGCTAGCGAACAGAGCTTGTCCATGTCTCGGACCTCCGCGTCTCCCCCCACCGCTGACTCCGCGGCCCCCACCGGGGCCTCGGCGGACTCCGCGGCCCCCACCGGGGCCTCGGCGGACTCCGCGCTCACCCACGGTCTCAAGCAGCGGCACCTCTCGATGATCGCCCTCGGCGGGGTCATCGGCGCTGGGCTCTTCGTGGGCTCCGGGGCCGGGATCGCCGCCGCCGGCCCCTCGATCGTCGTCGCGTACGCGCTCTCCGGGCTGCTCGTCATGATGGTGATGCGCATGCTCGGCGAGATGTCGGCCGCCAACCCGGCCTCCGGCTCCTTCTCCGTGCACGCCGAACGGGCGATCGGCCCCTGGGCCGGGTTCACCGCGGGCTGGTCCTTCTGGTTCCTGCTCTGCGTCGCCGTCGGCCTGGAGGGCATCGGCGCCGCCCAGATCGTCAGCGGCTGGCTGCCCGGGACGCCCGAGTGGGCCTGGGTCGCCCTGTTCATGGTGGTCTTCCTGGGGACGAACCTGGCGGCCGTGAAGAACTTCGGCGAGTTCGAGTTCTGGTTCGCCGCGCTCAAGGTCATCGCGATCACCCTGTTCCTGGTGCTCGGCCTGCTGGCGATCTTCGGCGTCCTCCCGGACACGGACGCGCCCGGTCTGACCAACCTCACCGGCGACGGCGGCTTCCTGCCCAAGGGCATGGACGGCTTCATCATCGGGCTCCTCGCCTCCGTCTTCGCGTACGGCGGTCTGGAGACCGTCACCATCGCCGCCGCCGAGTCGGAGAACCCGGTGCAGGGCGTCGCGAAGGCGGTCCGTACGGCGATGTGGCGCATCGCTGTCTTCTACATCGGCTCGATGGCCGTCATCGTCACCCTGGTCCCCTGGGACAACCCGAAGGTCGCCGAGGTCGGCCCCTTCTACGCGATGCTCGACCACCTCGGCATCGGCGGCGCCGCGCAGATCATGAACGTGGTCATCCTCATCGCCCTGCTCTCCGCGATGAACGCCAACATCTACGGCGCCTCGCGGATGGCCCGGTCCCTGGTCGCCCGGGGCCAGGGACCGGCCGTACTCGGCAGGATCTCCTCCGGGGTGCCGCGCAACGCGGTGCTGTTCTCCTCGGTGTTCGGCTTCCTGTGCGTGCTGCTCAGCTACTGGCGGCCGGACGACGTCTTCCCCTGGCTGCTGAACATGATCGGCGCGGTGATCCTGGTCGTCTGGATCTTCATCGCCGTCTCCCAGCTGATCCTGCGCCGCCGCACCGAGCGCGAGTCGCCCGAGAAGCTGGTCGTACGGATGTGGCTCTTCCCGGTCCTCACGATCGTCGCCCTGGCGGGCATGGCGGGCATCTTCCTGCTGATGCTGCGCCAGCCGGACACCCGCGACCAGCTGTTGGCCACGGGGGCGCTGACGGCGGTGCTGATCGGCATCGGTGTCGTACGTCAGCGGCGGCTCCGCAGCAGTGACGCCGCCGAGATCCCGGCGCAGCGGAAGTAGCCGCTAGCCGCCCGCTGCTGTGATCCGGGGGGCGGGGGATGCCTAAGGCGGGGCGGCTCCTCTGCCCCGCCCTCCCTGGCCTTCCCGGTCACAGCAGAAGCAGCACCGCCGCGCCCCACAGCACCGAGAGGGCCACCAGCGGCGGCCCGGCCGGCATGCCCTGCCGTGACGCCGGCGCCTCCTCGGCCGGGCGCAGCTCCGGGTCGAGGTGCAGGGCCCGCACCTCGTCGGCAGCGCGCACGGCATACGGCTCACGGCCCAGGCGGCGCTCCAGCCACGCCCAGCCGGTGGGGGCCAGGTCGACGTTGTCGTGGCCCTTGCCCGTGCCGATACGGATGCCGTCCTCGTGGTGGCGTACGGCGGTGATCGCGTCCCACTCGGCCCGCCGGACGCGCCACGCCCCGGTCACCCACAGCCCGTCGCGGTCGGCGGTGATCCGCCAGGTGAGCGTCGTCGCCACGGTCGAGATCAGCCACGACAGGGCCACGGGCAGCCACAGCCAGGACCACGACGGTCCGTCGTCGAGCATGGCCCAGATGCCGCCGCCCTGCACCACCAGCAGGCAGAGGCCCACGGCGCGCGAGAAGCCGTGCGCCTTCCACACCCGCAGGCCCGGGCCGGGCGTCATGGCGGCGGCGATCTCCTCGACGGACCGCCTCTCGTTCTTCCGCCTACGGCTCTTCGCTCCGCGCGTCAGCAGCCTGGGGACGGCCGGCTTCACGGCGGTGACGCTGCACTCGACCAATACCTCCGGCTCGTCCGCGTCGAGGCGCGCGGCGAGGGCGACCTCGGCGCCGGCGTAGGGGGCGCCGTACAGGACCGCCTCCCGCAGCGGCGGGGGCGGGTCGTCGCCGCTGAGGATCTGCCTGACCTTGGTGAGGTCGACGGCGTCCGCTTCCCCCTCGTCGCCCTCCTTCTGCTCCTCCTCGTCCTCCTCCTCGAAGGCGTGCAGCGAGTGGAAGTGCAGGATGGGCCGGAGGGCCTCCCGGTCGTCTGCCGCGAACACCCAGGTACGGGCGTCCTCATGTCCCTCACGCACCAGCACTTTCAGCACCGGCAGCGTTCGGGGCCGCAGCCGCGCCGAACGCGTCCGCCCGTCCACGCCGTTCGCGAAGAACCCCAGCGCCGCGGCCGCGCCGCCCAGCACCAGCGTCTCCCAGCCGAAGGCGTCGTACGGCTCCGCGACCAGCGCCGCCCAGTCGCCGTCCACCACGATGTCGACCCGGCTGCCCTCGGGGAAGTCCTCGGGGAAGGCCGTCTCGAAGCGATGGGTCCGCTCGTCGGCCTCCACCTTCAGGATGTCGATGCCGTCGTCATCCTGCTCCTGGGCCACGACGAGGCCGGACAGGTGCGTGGCGCCCGCGGCCCGCTCCTCGTACGCGTCGGCGACCTGCTGGGCCTGCCAGGAGCCGAACCCGGCGGCGGCGAGCATCAGGGCGGCCAGGGCGAAGGAGAACCGGCCCCGGCGGAACGTCAGCGCGGCGGCGGGCAACGGCTGCGCGACCGGCCCGGCCGCCTCCAGGGCCAGCGCCCGCTGCCGCCCGGCGAGGGTGAGCCGGTGGATGATCCCGGCGGTGGTGAACGCGGCGGCCACGGGGTAGGCCAGTGCGTACGGTTCGCCGAACGACTCGGTGAAGCCGCCGTCCTCGGCGAACCCCACCAGCCCGGCCGCCAGCCCCACGAGGGCCAGCCGGGGCTGCCGCCACACCCAGTACGGGGTCACCACCAGCACGACCATCATCCCGAGCCCCGACCAGTCGGTGCCGCACGGCTCGGCGGACGTACAGGGGGCAAGGGGAGCCTCCCCCATGTACCAGAACATCGAGACGACCAGCGCCAGCACCGCCCAGAGCGGGTGCGCCCACCGGGCGGGCACGGCGGCGAGCCAGCGCTCGGCGTCGGGGGTCCGCCAGTCGGCGGTGCCGGGGGGTATGTGTTCGGCGGGCAGCGGCACGGGAAGACTGTTCACCAGCGCATTGTGACTCCTCCCCCGATGAATCCGGGAGTTTCTCGTTACGCCGGGTTGGCGCCGCGACGGACCAGCCCGGCCCGTAGAACGTTGAGTGCTCCGACTGTGTCAGCGTGCGCGGTGTGGCCGCACGACTGGCAGTGGAACTTCTCCTGTGTGGGCCGGTTCTCCGCTGAGACGTGCCCACATTCGGGGCAGGTACGGGAGGTGTTGCGGGGGTCCACGGCGATCACTTCCCGTCCGGCGCTCTCAGCCTTGGCATGCAGGATCGTCAGGAACACCCCCCATCCGGCGTCAGAAATACTGCGGTTGAGCCCAGCCTTCGCGGCGGACCCGTTGGGCAGGAAGCTGCCCGCGTTCTCGAGGTCGGGCTTGGGTGCGGGGGCCTTGACCATGTTGCGGATCTTGAGGTCTTCGTGCGCGATGAAGTCATGCATGCGGACCAGGCCGAGCGCGGCCTTGTGCGCGTGGTCGAGCCGCTGGCGCCGGACCTTGCCGTGCAGCGCAGCGACCTTCTCCACGGCGCGCCGGTGGTTGCCGGTCCGGTCCTTGGCCTTGCGGCGCGGAAACCGGGACAGGGCTTGCTGCGCAGCTTTGATCTTCGCGGCCGCGCGGCGACCGTAGCGCGGGTTGGTAATGAACTCGCCGTTGGAATCGGCAAGGAAGCCGACGATGCCCAGATCGATCCCGACCACGCTGCCGGTCGGCGGCAGCGGCTCGGGCCGGGCCTGCTCGGCGGTCAGTACGACGAACCACTTACGGCCCTCGCGCTTGACGCTGACGGTTTTGATCCTGCCAGCCACCGACCGGTGCTGGTTGACCTTGACGTGCCCGACGCCCTGGAGGCGGATGCGAGTGACGGGATCGTGCGGGGTGGAGTCCCAGCGGCAGCCGTCGCCGTCCTTGGGAAACTCCACCGTGCCAAACCAGTTCACCCCGCGAAAGCGCGGATAGCCTGGTGTGTCACCGGACTTGACTCGGCGGAAGAACGCTTGCATCGCCTTGTCCAGACGGCGCAACGTCGCCTGCTGTGAGGAGAACGACCAGCGGCCCTGACGCTCCGGGTCGAACGCCCGGATGTCCTTGAGCTGCGCCGACTGCACGCCGTACTTGACCGAGGTCTTCGAGACGTGCCGGTAAGCGTCACGCCGCTCCTGCAAAGCCCCGTTGTAGAGGGAGCAGTGATCCCGCAACATCTCGCCGAGTGCCTGCTCCTGGCGAGCGGTGGGCCGCATGAGGAACTTGTACGCCCGGATCATTCAGCCCACCTCCTTCGGTCGAGTTCCCTCGATCCTAATACAGTTGGTGTATTTCACCGCGCTGGGAACCAAACTCCGATATTCGCACCGGTCGTCACGTCACCAATAGCCTGCACGCCCATATGGTGTTCGTCACCAAATACCGCAAGGGTGTCTTTGATGACGCCATGCTCCAGCGCTGCGAAGAGATCATGCGCGAGGTCTGCGCCAGCTTCGAGACGGAGCTACAGGAGTTCAACGGCGAGGCCGACCACGGCCACCTTCTCGTGCACTACCCGCCCAAGATCGCCCTGTCGAAGCTGATCAACTCGCTCAAAGGAGTCAGCTCCCGCTACCTGCGCGCCGAGTACACCGACCGAATCAACCGCATCGGCGCGGGCTCCGTCTTCTGGTCCCGCTCCTACTTCGCCGGCTCATGTGGCGGAGCACCGCTCAGCATCATCCGCCACTACATCGAGGGCCGGCAACGCCCTGCTTGATCGTCCACACGAAAGCGCGGAGACCTCCGGCGCTTCGCCCCTCGGTGTCGAGAATGCGCTTCCCTCCCCAGCTGAACCCGGGGATACCCACGCAAGATTAGGGATGGCCACGGGCGATGCCGGGCCCGGGGTTCGGGGGCCGGGACCGAGGTTCGCGGTTCCGGTACGTGCTGGCGGCTTCCCGGCGCGCTCACGGGCTCTCGGCACGGCCCGGGAACACGTGGGCCACCGGACACGGCAGGGACGGCCGCCGTACGCCGGGAGGTCATCCGCCCTCGCTTCCGTGGTGGCTCCGCCACCCGAGGAGCTGTCATGTCCCGTGCACCGAGGCGCCGTTCGGTCCTCCTGGCCACCGCGGCCGCCGTCACCGTCCCGGCTGTCGCGTCGGCACCCGCGTCGGCTTCTCCGGGCCGCCGCCCCTCCGGTCCCCTGGTGATCGGCCATCGCGGGGCGGCGGGCTGGCGCCCCGAGCACACCGCCGACGCGTACACCTACGCCGTACGGGCCGGGGCCGACTGGATCGAGCCGGATCTCGTACCGACGAAGGACCATGTCCTGGTCGTGCGGCACGAGAACGAGATCGGCGGGACCACGGATGTGGCCGGGCGCCCGGAGTTCGCGGACCGCCGGACCACGAAGACGGTGGACGGCAGGGCGGTGACCGGCTGGTTCACCGAGGATTTCACGCTGCGCGAGCTGAGGACGCTGCGCACGGTGGAGCGGCTGCCGCTGGTCCGCAACCGGAACACGGTCTTCGACGGGCGGGGGCGGGTGATGACCTTCCAGGAGGTGATCGACCTGGCCCGGCTGCTGTCGAAGGAGTCGGGCCGCCGGATCGCCGTCTTCCCGGAGACCAAGCACCCGACGTACTTCCGCTCGGTCGGGCTGCCGCTGGAGGAGGAGCTGATCCGGGTGGTCCGCCGCAACCGGCTGACCGCCCGGGAGTGCGTCGTCCAGTCCTTCGAACCGTCCAGCCTGCACCGGATCGCCGCCGCCCGCCTCGGCCTCCCCCTCTGGCAGGCGCTGGGGACGAGCGGCTCCCCTTATGGTCACGCGGTCACCTATAAGGACATGATGAGCCCGGCCGGGTTGCGCGAGATCGCCTCGTACGCGCAGTGGATCGGCCCCGACAAGTCCTCCCTCGTCCCGCCGCACACGCTCCTCGCGGACGCGCATGCGGCGGGCCTGAAGGTCGGCGCGTACACCTTCCGCGCCGAGAACCAGTACCTCCCGGCCGCGCACCGCCGGGGTACCGCGCCGAACGACTTCGGCGACGCGTTCGCCGAGTACGCCTTCCACTACGCGCAGGGCGTGGACGCCGTGGTGACGGACTTCCCGGACCTCGCGGTACGGGCGCGGGAGGAGCTGCGGCGGTAGCACCGCAGCCGGTTCTCAGCGCGTGGTGCGCTTGCTCGCCGTCTTCTTGGCGGTCTTCTTGGCCGCCGCCGTCGTCTTCTTGGCGGGGGTGGGCAGCGCCGTCTTCTTCGCCGGGGTGCGCTTGGCGGCCGCGCGCTTCGGTGACGCGGCCTCGGCCGCCGCCTCCTCGGTGTCGGCGCCGGCGTTCGACAGGGTGCCGGAGCTGCTCTCCAGGTGGGCGCGGACGAACCACTGGAACTGCTCCAGGCCGCGCAGGTGCTCGATGAGCAGGTCCTCGGTGACGGGGTCGATCTCGCCGGCCTTCTCGACCGCCTCGCGGTGGTCCTCGATGATCCCCGTGTAGACCAGGTCCAGGGCGCCGAGGTGGGCGATGGCGTCGGCGCGGCCGACGCTGTAGTCGTCCCAGGTGCGCTCCTTGACCAGAACGCCCGGGGTGCCCTGCGGCTCGCCGCCGAGGGCCGAGATGCGCTCGGCGGCCGCGTCGGCCATCTCCCGTACGGCGGCGGTCTGCGGGTCGAGCATCTCGTGGACGGCGACGAAGTGCGGCCCGACCACGTTCCAGTGGATGTGCTTGAGCGTCAGGGCGAGGTCGTTGAGCGCGTGCAGGCGCAGCGTCAGGAGGTCGATGACCTGGCGGCCCTCGTCGACGCCGAGGCCGGGGACGGTGTAGCGGGGGGTGCGTGCGGGGGACATGGGGCTCCTGTTCCTGGTGATGTGCCGGTGGGTGAGTGGGGGGATGGCGGTCTAGCCGGCGTCGGCGGTGCCGCCTTCGGTCGGGGTGGCGCCGGGGCGCTCGCCGCCGGGCCGGACGGGGCCCGCCGCCGCGCGGATGCTCGCCAGGGCGGCGTCGGCCACCGCGCGCGGGGTGATGCCGAACTCCTCGTACAGCCGCTCGTAAGGAGCCGAGGCGCCGAAGTGCTCCAGGCTGACCATGCGGCCCGCGTCGCCGACGATGTCCCGCCAGCCCTGGGCGACGGCCGCCTCGACGCTGACCCTGGCCCTTACCTCGGGCGGCAGGACCTCGTCCTGGTACGCGTACGGCTGGTCGGCGAACCACTCGCGGCAGGGCAGCGAGACCACCCGCGCGTCGTGGCCCTCGGCGGCCAGCAACTCGCGGGCCTCCAGGGCGATGTGGACCTCGGACCCGGTGCCGATGAGGATGACGTCGGGCGTCTCCTTGCGGCTGTCGGCGAGGACGTAGCCGCCCCGGGCCGCTCCGGAGGCGGGGGCGTAGGCGTCTTCGCCCTCGCCCCGCTCCAGGACGGGCAACGGCTGCCGGGTGAGGGCGAGGCCGGCGGGGCGGTCGTGGTGCTCCAGGACGGTGCGCCAGCAGACGGAGGTCTCGTTGGCGTCGGCGGGCCGTACGACGTCGAGGCCGGGGATCGCGCGGAGAGCGGCGAGCTGTTCGACCGGCTGGTGGGTGGGGCCGTCCTCGCCGAGGCCGATGGAGTCGTGGGTCCAGACGTAGGTGACCGGCAGCTTCATCAGGGCGGCGAGGCGGACGGCCGGGCGCATGTAGTCGCTGAAGATCAGGAACGTACCGCCGTAGGGGCGGGTGAGGCTCTGGAGCGCGATGCCGTTGAGGACGGCACCCATGGCGTGCTCGCGGATGCCGAAGTGGAGCGTGCGGCCGTAGGGGTTTCCGGGGAATTCACCGGTCTGCTTCCCCTCGGGCACGAAGGACGGCTCGCCCTCCATGGTGGTGTTGTTGCTGCCCGCGAGGTCGGCCGAGCCGCCCCACAGCTCGGGGAGCACGGGTGCCAGCGCGGTCAGGACGTCGCCGGAGGCCTTGCGGGTGGCGATGCCCTTGGGGTCGGCGTCGAAGACGGGCAGGCTGTCGGTCCAGCCGTCGGGGAACTTCTGCTCCAGCAGCCGGTCCAGGAGCGCGGCGCGCTCGGGGTGGGCGGTGCGCCACTCCTGGTAGCGGGGCTCCCAGGCGCGGTGGGCCTCGGCGCCCCGTTCCCGTACCGCACGGGCGTGTTCCAGTACGTCGTCCTCGACGGTGAAGTCGGCGTCCGGGTCGAAGCCGAGCAGCTTCTTGGTGGCGGCGACCTCGTCGTCGCCGAGGGCGGAACCATGGGCCTTGCCGGTGTTCTGCTTGGTGGGCGCGGGCCAGCCGATGATCGTCCGCAGCAGGATCAGGGACGGGCGGCCGGTCTCGCTCTTCGCGGCCTCGACGGCGGCGAGCAGGGCGTCGACGTCCTCCACGTAGTCGCCGGTGCGGGTGAAGTCGACCGTCTGGACGTGCCAGCCGTACGCGGCGTAGCGGGCGGTCACGTCCTCGCTGAAGGCGATGTCGGTGTCGTCCTCGATGGAGATGTGGTTGGAGTCGTAGAAGACGACGAGGTTGCCGAGCTCCTGGTGTCCGGCCAGCGAACTGGCCTCGGACGTGACGCCTTCCATCAGGTCGCCGTCGGAGGCGACGACGTACACGTGGTGGTCGAAGGGGCTGGTGCCGGCCGGCGCGTCGGGGTCGAGGAGGCCGCGCTCGCGGCGGGCGGCCATGGCCATGCCGACGGCGGAGGCGAGCCCCTGGCCGAGCGGCCCGGTGGTGATCTCGACGCCCCGGGTGTGGCGGTACTCGGGGTGGCCGGGGGTGCTGGAGCCCCAGGTTCGCAGCGCCTTCAGGTCGTCCAGCTCCATGCCGTAACCGCTCAGGTACAGCTGGATGTAGAGGGTGAGGCTGGAGTGGCCGCAGGAGAGCACGAAGCGGTCGCGGCCGAGCCACTGGTCGTCGGCCGGGTCGTGGCGCATGACCTGCTGGAAGAGCAGGTACGCGAGGGGCGCCAGGCTCATCGCGGTGCCGGGGTGGCCGTGGCCCGCCTTCTGCACGGCGTCGGCGGCGAGCAGCCGGACGGTGTCGACGGCGCGGACGTCGAGCGGGCCCCAGCCCGCCGCGTCCGCGACCGGCAGGGCCAGCTTCGGGTCGCGGCCGCTGTCCGGGCGCTCCGGCGCTTCGGGGGCGTTGGGGGGTGCCATCAAGTCCTCCTGGTCGGTGGGGCGGGCGGCGAGCGGCGCACCTGCGGTCCCCGACCCCGAGCCGCCCGGCTGCTTGGCCGGGTCCCCCCGGAAACGGCGTCCAAACATGGGCACTCGCATGCGAAAGGTGGGGGCAGGCAAGAAGACAGAACGCCTTTATAACAAGAAAAGGGAGGGTAATAGGACACCCGACGAGAACGAGAGGCCCGCCACGTCGAAGAAACCGCCCCGGCACGGCGAGGGGCCGAGCAGGTTCAAGGGCGAGGGGCAGCACGGCTGGGCCCCCGACGTCGACGAGACGTCGCAGCAGCCCAACCCCAGCGCGCACCGCCCCTTCAACCCGGACACGTACGCCCCCGAGCCGGACAGGCCACGCAGGAAGCCGTCCGAGGAGGAGAAGCGCGCCTCCCTGGAAGGCACCACGACGGAGAGCTCGACGAGCCGCGGGGAGGACCGCGGCAAGGACTCCGACATGCAGGACACCGGCCGGCGCGGCAAGTCCCGGCGCCCCAGCGGCGAGAAGGACGCGTCCGCCCATACGGGCGTCGACCCCCAGGAGCGGAAGGGCGGCGACCCCAGCCACTGAGTCAGAGGCGCGCGGGCCCTCTGCGCCCCAGGTCCTAGGCCGAAGGGCTGATCACTTCCGGAACCTTCCTGCTGTTAGCCTGCTCCTGCATATCTGTTGCAATAACAACTGGACGGCATTCCCAGCAGTCGGAGGGCTCGCATCATGGCCACGTACACGCTCCCGGAACTCCCGTACGACTACGCGGCGCTCGAACCGGTCATCAATCCGCAGATCATCGAGCTGCACCACGACAAGCACCACGCCGCCTACGTCAAGGGTGCGAACGACACCCTGGAGCAGCTGGAAGAAGCCCGCGACAAGGAGGCCTGGGGCGCGATCAACGGCCTCCAGAAGAACCTCGCGTTCCACCTCTCCGGCCACATCCTGCACTCGATCTACTGGCACAACATGACCGGCGACGGCGGCGGCGAGCCCCTCGCGGCGGACGGCGTGGGCGACCTCGCCGACGCGATCACGGAGTCCTTCGGCACGTTCGCGGGCTTCAAGTCCCAGCTGACGAAGGCCTCGGCCACCACCCAGGGCTCCGGCTGGGGCGTGCTCGCTTACGAGCCCCTCAGCGGCAAGCTCATCGTCGAGCAGGTCTACGACCACCAGGGCAACGTGGGCCAGGGCTCGGTCCCGATCCTGGTCTTCGACGCCTGGGAGCACGCCTTCTACCTTCAGTACAAGAACCAGAAGGTGGACTTCATCGAGGCGATGTGGCGGGTCGTCAACTGGCAGGACGTGGCGAAGCGTTACGCGGCCGCCAAGGAGCGCACGGACGTACTGCTGCTCGCGCCCTGACTCCGCTCCGGCGGTTGATGCGTCCTGCCTCGTGATCGTCTTCTCAACCTTCACTTCGGCAGGCGGATGAACGGAAAGCCCTCGCGAGGACGTGACTCGCGGGGGCTTTCCCATGCTCCGACCGCCCTCACCTGCATTATTAGGTATTTAGCTCATACGCTAAACAGGAGTCATGGAATCACCCTCCGATGCCTCCGATGACGAGGCGAGCGCCTTCCGCGCGCTCGCCGACCCCACCCGCCGCCAGATCCTGGAGGATCTGCGCGGGGGCGAGCTGGCCGCCGGGGAGATCGCGAGCCGGTTCTCGATCAGCGCCCCGTCCATCTCGCGCCACCTGGGCGTGCTCAAGGGAGCCGGGCTCGTCACCGAGCGCCGGGACGCCAACCGCATCCTCTACTCGCTGGCCGAGGAGCGCCTCGCCATGTGCGTGGGGCGCTTCCTGAGCGCCGTGTGCCCCGAGCAGATCGTGCTCCGCCACACGAAGTGGCGCCCCGCCCCGGAAGGCGATGCCTCATGATCCGGCCCCGGCTCTCCAGCACCATCGAACGCCGCCTCCTGGTGAACTACCGGGTGGACCCGTCCGTCGCGGCGGCCCTGCTGCCCGCGCCGCTGCGGCCCCAACTGGTGCGCGGCCAGGCGGTGGCGGGGATCTGCCTGCTCCGGATCGGCGGCGTCCGCCCGGGCTGGGCCCCAGCGGCGACCGGGGTGACCAGCGAGAACGCGGCACACCGGATCTCCGTCGAGTGGGACGGCCCGGACGGCGTCGAGTGCGGCGTGTACATCCCGCGCCGCGACACCGCCTCCCGTCTCAACGCCTTCGCGGGCGGCCGGATCTACCCGGGTGAGCACGGCCGGGCGGACTTCACGGTGCGGGAGGAGGCCGACGCCGTACGGGTGGCCTTCGCGACCCGGGACGGTGAGGTGGAGGTCGACGCGACGGTGGAGCCGGCCGGGGAGCTGCGCGGGAGCGGGCTGTTCACGGACCTGGCGGAGGCGTCGGAGTTCTTCCGCCTCGGCAGCCGGGGCCTCTCCCCCAACGCCGGGGGCACCCACCTGGACGTCCTCGAACTGTCCACGGACGCCTATAAGGTGACGGCGGGCCGGCCCCGTACCGTACGCTCCTCGTTCTTCGAGGACCCGGACCGCTTCCCGCCGGGCAGTGCGGTGCTGGACAGCGCGCTGGTGATGCGGGGCGTGGCGGCCGACTGGTCGCAGGGGGCGCCGTTCCGGGTGGGGGCGCGCGACGCTTCGCCGCCCGGGTCACCGGGGTGCGGCTGAAGTCACCGGGGTGGGGCTGAGGGGACGGCCTCGGGGAGGTGCCCGCCTGAGCGCTGCCCGTCGGGCCGGTCCGAGCCCTGGCCGTCGGCGAGCAGGCGCAGTGCGTCGGCGGAGGGTTGGTCGTTGGCAGTGTAGATCTCCAGCCGGTGGTCGGGGATGTCGGGCTGGAGCCAGACCTGGTAGTCGACGCTGACCCTGCCGACGGTCGGGTGGCGCATCCGCATGGTGCCCACGGTGCAGTCGGCGACATCGCCGGTGGCCCACAGCCTGGCGAAGTCGTCGCTGCGCATGACGAGTGCACCGATGAGCTCGGCCAGCCGGCGATCGGTGGGGTACCGCCCCGCGGTGAACCGCAGGTAGGCCACATGGATCCGGGCGAGTTCGTCCCAGTTCTCGTGCAGGGCACGGGTGTGGGAGTCGAGGAAGAACATCCGCGGGACGGACGGCCGTCGCGCCGGGTCCTGCGGCGCGTCGAAGTCGACGTGTTCGGCGGTGAGGGCGTGCCCGGTGCGGTTCCACGCCAGCACATCTCCCCGGCGGCCGAGGACGACGGCCGGGGTGTTGCGGCCCAGGGACTCCAGAAGCGCGAGCACCCGGGGATGCAGCCGCTGGCGCTGGTGGCGGACCATGCGCGGTTCCGCCCGCCGGAGCGCCAGGTTGTGCAGGTGGGCGCTCTCCGCGGGGTCGAGGGTGAGGATGCGGGCGAGTGCGTCGAGGACCTGCCGGGAGGCGGCCCCGGCCTGGCCCTGCTCCAGCCGGGTGTAGTAGCCGACGCTCACCCCGGCGAGCTGGGCCAGCTCCTCCCGCCGGAGCCCGGGGACGCGGCGGGAGGTGCCGTAGGTGCGCAGTCCGATGTCCTCCGGTGTGACCCGGGCGCGGCGGGACTTGAGGAACGTCCCGAGGCTCTCCAGTTCCATGGCCATGGCTGCGAGTGTAGGAGGGCACGGCGGGGTCCTGGGTATCCCTGCGAGGTGTACCCACGGCGTGGGGATGGCTGCGCGTCATGGCGAATCCCAAGCTCGTGTCCATGAAGCGAACTACTGACATCCACCAGCCCGGTCCGCGGGCATGGCTCGGCCTGGCGGTGATCCTCGGCCCGGTTCTGCTGGTCGCGATGGACGGCTCGGTGCTGTTCCTGGCCATGCCGAAGGTCACCGAAGCCCTCGCGCCGACCGCCGACCAGGCGTTGTGGGCGCTGGACATCTACGGATTCGTCGTGGGCTCCCTGCTCATCACCTTCGGCGGCATCGGTGACCGGTACGGCCGGCTGAAGCTGCTGATGAGCGGGGTGGCCCTGTTCGGTCTCGCCTCGCTGGGAGCGGCGTTCGCGTCGAGCCCCGACACGCTCATCGCCTTCCGGGCGCTCATGGGCCTGGCGGGGGCGACGCTGCTGCCCTCGGCGCTCGCGGTGCTCGGCGAACTGTTCGCGGACCCAAGGCAGCGGGCCCAGGCGATCGGCATCTTCGCCGCCGCCTTCGCCGCCGGGTTCGCGATCGGGCCGGCGGTCGGCGGGCAGTTGTTGAGCCACTTCTGGTGGGGTTCGGTCTTCCTGGTCAACCTCCCGGTCCTCGTGCTGTTCCTCGTCCTGGCCCCGTTCCTGCTCCGCGAGGTGGCGACCTCGCGCACGGGCCGCATAGACGTCCTGAGCACCGTGCAGTCCGTGGCCGGCCTCCTGCTGACCATCTACGCCGTCAAGCACCTGGCCGCGGAGGGCTGGTCGACGGCCGTCGCGGCCGTGGGGGTGGCCGGCCTGGCGGTGCTGGTGTGGTTCGTCCGGCGGCAGCTCACGCTGGAGCATCCGCTGATCGACTTCAGGCTGTTCCGGGACCGGGTGTTCACCGTCGCGATCATCACCGGGCTGCTGCCGCTCGCCGCGTGGTCGGCGACCGCCTACCTCTCGGGGGTCTACCTCCAGTCCGTACTGGGGATCCCCATCCTGCGCGCCGCGCTGCTCGCCCTCCCCGGGGCCCTGCTGCTCACCGTCACGTGCATCGTGACGCCGATGCTGGTCGCGCGCATCGGCAAGCGGACGGCGCTCGTCACGTGCCACCTCCTCGTGGCCGCCGGTCTGCTCCTGCTGCTGCCCGTCGCGTCCTCCGGCGGGGTGGGCTGGTACATCGCGTCCACGGTGCTCGCCGGGGTCGGGTACGGCATCTCGTTCAGCCTCGTCGCCGAGACGGCCGTCGCCGCGGTTCCGGCCGAACGGGCCGGGTCGGCGGCCGCGATCGCCGAGACCAGCAACGAGCTCGGCAACGCTCTGGGCATCGCGCTGCTCGGCTCGCTGTCCGTCCTCGTCTTCCGCCTCCAGGGCCCTGACCTCGCCGGTACGTTCGGCGAGACGGTCGCCCTCCCCGGCCTCGCGCAGGCGGTGGTCGACCAGGCGCAGGACGCCTTCGTCACCGGCCTCCGGGTGGTCGCCGTCACCGCCGCCCTCCTCCACATCGTCCTCGGCCTGCTCACCCTGCGCCGGGTTCCGAAGTCTCCGAAGTCCCTGGAGGACGAGGGGGGTGCCGGCCGGGGCGGCGAGGGCGACCGCCCGGAGGCCGCCGGGGCGGAGGCCTCCGGGTCGGGCGGCGAGAGGGAGGCCGCCATGCCCTGAGCCGAAAAATGCCCGGCACGGATGCGGCCGGACTGCCACGATGACCTTCGTCCACCCGCCCCCGCCCCGAGCCTGGAGGCGCTCCATGAGCCCCGGCCCCGCCCTCGTCCCGGCCGACCCCAGCGTCCTGCACCCGATGCCCGGGCAGCCGCGCGTGGTGCAGTTGAAGCCGCTGGTCACCTCGGAGCTGATCGAGGTGGGGGCGTACTCGTACTACGACGACCCCGAGTACGCCACGGAGTTCGAGACCCGGAACGTGCTCTACCACTACGGCCCGGAACGCCTGGTCATCGGCAAGTTCTGCGCGCTGGGGACGGGGGTACGGTTCATCATGAACGGCGCCAACCACCGTATGGACGGCCCGTCCACGTTCCCGTTCCCGACGCTCGGCGGCTCTTGGGCCGACCACTTCGACCTGCTGACGGGCCTGCCCAACCGAGGCGACACGGTGATCGGCAACGACGTGTGGATCGGCTACGAGGCGGTCATCATGCCGGGCGTCCGCATCGGGCATGGCGCGATCATCAGCTCGCGGTCCGTGGTCGTCTCGGACGTCCCGGACTACGGCATCGTCGGCGGCAACCCGGCCGGCCTGATCCGCACCCGGTACGAGGAGGCGGACATCGCGCGCCTGTTGGCGGTGGCGTGGTGGGACTGGCCGACGGAGCACCTGACACGCCATATCCGTACGGTGATGTCGGGCACGGTGGCGGAGCTGGAGGCGGCGGCTCCCCGGGACTGAGACGCGAAGCGCCCGCCCCCGGCCTCCGCGAAGGAGTCCGGGGGCGCTAGGGGTCGACCTACCGCAGTTGCTTCCCTGCTTGCCGGGCGAGATCTTCAGGATCGCGGCCACGGCGTCCGTGATCTCCTGCTCACGCACTTCACGCACCCATACGCTGTGGAGCTGGCCGGCCCCCTCTCACTTCGTCACCGAGCCGATCGAGCTTCCCGACGGCCGCAAGGTCCGCGTCAGCGCCTACCCCGACGGCAGTATCCGGTTCCGGGTGGACGGGCTGCCGTACGTCCTCACCGAGGCGTACCTCAGCGGTATCCCCGAGAAGGACAACGTCTGCCCCCACCTCTTCCAGACCCGGGTGGACAAGGCGTTCGATGTGCGGGTGACCGCCGTCGGTCATCGGTTGTTCGGGGCCCGGGTCGACAGCCCCGATCTCGACTGGCGGCGTCGCCAGAACCTCATGCGGTGCGGGCCGATGGAGGTGCCCGAAGCGGTGCGGGTCTCCGTCATCGCCTACCTCACCCACTTCCGTCTGGTGTACGGGGCGTTCGACTTCGCCCCTCGGCCAGTACGTCGGCGAGGGCGGCGCGCAGTTGAGCGGATGTGCTCACGGTTCCGAGCCTTTCTCCAGCTGATCGGCGAGAGCATGGGCGACCGCGTCGGTGATGCCGGGCGGCTGCCATGCCCACTGCCCGTTGGGGTTGCACTCAAGGAAGTACCAGGCCCCGTCACGGGTTACGGCCAGGAACCGCGACCGGACGGTTCCTGCCCGGGTACACCAGCTTCATGATCGCCCGCCCGCACGACCGGCCACCCCGTCCGCCCCTGGCCCTGTTGCCCGGCGAGGAACGGCCCAGCCTGATCGACCCTGCGGTGATCGGGACGTGGACAGGTGGTTGGGTGGCCCAGCTCGCGGCGCCGGCGGCGGAACGTATGGGGTCGGGGCCTGAACAGATCCTCTGGGACGTCTCGACCGGCTCCCAGGCGCGGACGGCGCCCGGGCCGGGTGGCGGGTGGACGGTCGTGCAGCGTGGTCCCGTACGGCTGTGGGACCGGGTCGAGACCGCGATCCCGTGGCTTCGTGCTGCCCCGATGCCGTAAGGAAGATAACCCGAGACCGTGTTGCAGTGCACCGCCGTGGCACCCGTTCCGTACGCCGAGGCGCTCCTCGCGCTCGCCACCCTGGAGGGAGGGCCCGAGCACCCGCCCGATGTACTCGCCCCGGACGAGTTCCTGCTCTGCGAACTGGGCGAGCACGACGAGTCGGTGGAGCACGCCGCGTACCTCTGGGCAGCCCGGACCCCGGACGTGGACCAGGACCTGTGGCTGCTCTATGCCGGCACCGGCGCCCACCGCCTCTACCGGCTCGACATCCTGCCCCTGTGCCCCGCCCGCCTCCGCGGCCTGGCCACCCACACGGTCACCTCATGCGCGTACTTCGACCACCACCCCGGCCCGCACTCCTTCTTCGTGACCGACCCCCTCGGGGACCTGATCACGTCGCCCAACGGCATCGACGAGCCCTGATCAGGGCGTGCGCCGCTGGAACACCGACCCCACGAACTCCGTCAGCAGCCGTTCCTTCAGCCGGACCGGCAGGGTGTCCAGCAGGAAGAGGACCGGAGCCATCCGCTCCGGAAGCCCGCCCGGCTCACCCGACCCGTCCGGCCCCTCCCCCAGGCCCGCGAAGGCCAGGATGCCCGCCACGTCCTCCGGGGTGAGGGTGTCGGGGTCCAGGGTCGCCGCCAGGTCCGTGAGGGCTGGGTCGGCGGTGGTCGGGGGCAGGGATCGGGCCGAGGTCAGGGCTTCCGGGAGGTCGGTGAGGAGGGCGTCCACGCGGTCGACCGTGGCGGGGGTCAGGGTGAGGTGGAGGTTGGGCGGGAGGCCGTCGAAGGAGAGCTGGGGCTGGAGGTACCAGCCGCGTACGCGCATCTCGTCGGCCAGGTGCAGGAGGAGGCTCAGGTCGGGCGTGCCGGAGGGCCGGTCGGGTGTGGCGGAGGTGAGGACCGTGAACGCGACCAGGCCCGCCTCCGGTTCGCCGAGGATGTGGAGGTCCGGGGTGGCCCGGAGGCCCTCGAGGAGGTGGTCGGAGGCTTCCGCCACCCTTGCGGCCAAGGTCGTGTAGCCGTCCTCGCCTATGTGCTGGAGCACCGCCCACGCCTGGGCCAGCAGGCCCGCCGACTTGGTGCCCTGGACCGTCGGGTTGACCACCGGGTAGCCCGGCCAGCCCGCGTGGGCGAAGTACTGGTGGCGGCGGAGTTCGGCGTCCCGGTAGAGGACCACGGAGGCGCCCTTGTCCGCGTAGCCGTACTTGTGCAGGTCGACCGAGAGGGACGTCACGCCGGGGAGGGAGAGGTCGAAGGGTTCCACCGTGCGGCCCGCCTTGCGAAGGTACGGGAGCAGCCAGCCGCCGATGCACGCGTCCACATGGCACAGCACCTCGTGCTCCGCCGCCGCCTCCGCGATCCTCGCCACCGGGTCGATGACCCCGTGCGCGTACGAGGGGGCCGAGGCGACCACCAGGGCGGTACGGGGAGTGATCGCGGCGGCCATCGCGGTGGGGTTGGCCTTGTACGTCACCGGGTCCACCGGGACCACCACCGGTTCCAGGCCCAGGTAGGCGGCCGCCTTGTGGAACGCGGCGTGCGCGGTGGACGGGAGCACCAGTTGGGGGTCGGTCACGCCACGGGTCGAACGGGCGTGGTCCCTCGCCGTCTTGACCGCCAGCAGGATCGATTCGGTGCCGCCGCTGGTGAAGGTGCCCTGCGTCTGCGGTGACCCGCCGAGGAGCGCCGCCGCCGCTCCCACCAGGTCGTTCTCCAAGCGCGCCACGCTCGGGAAGACCGTGGGGTCGAGGCCGTTGACGGTGGCGTACGCGGCGTAGGCCTCGGTGGCCAGCTCGTCCAGGCCCTCGCGCCCGGGGTCGTAGACGTAGGCGAAGGTCCGGCCGCCCCGCGTGGGGGCGTCGGCGGTGCGCAGCGCCTTGAGTTCGGTGAGGATCTCTGCCGCCGGGCGGCCTGCGGGGAGCGCGG
This sequence comes from Streptomyces cyaneofuscatus, assembly GCF_000718135.1. Taxonomy (GTDB): domain Bacteria; phylum Actinomycetota; class Actinomycetes; order Streptomycetales; family Streptomycetaceae; genus Streptomyces; species Streptomyces cyaneofuscatus. The sequence continues at coordinate 244,574 of NZ_JOEM01000004.1, forward strand.
GGGTCTCTTGGGCGCTTGCTGCGGGGTCAGGCTGCACAGGTGGCGTCCTCCGGGGCGTCGACGGGGTCCTCGCGGTAGTGGTGGAGCAGCCACAGGCTCGCGGCGGCGAGGAGTGCGGGCAGCAGGCTCATACCCGCCGTGATGCCGGTCAGCGCGGCGGCCGGCTGGGCGACCTCGTGGTCGGCGTCCGAGGAGCGGAAACCGGTCACCGTGAGGACGAGCGCGAAGACGCCCGCCCCCAGCGCGAACGCCAGCGTCTCGGCCGCCGTCCACAGGCCGGTGAACGTGGCCGCGCGCCGCTTGCCCGTACGGGCGGTGTCGGCGGCCAGCGTGTCCGCGAGCAGGGTGAGCGGGAGGAGTTGGAGGCCCGCGTAGGCGATGCCGATGACCGCGACGGCGGCGTATCCGAAGGCGTTGCCGACCTGGCCGGTGAAGGCGAGGGCCGCCGCCCCGGCGACGTACAGCACGGTGGCGCAGCCCTGCGCGTACTTCGCGCCGCGCAGCCGGGCCAGCCTCGTCCACACCGGCATGACCAGGACCAACGGGCCGATCAGGCAGGCGAAGAGCGGGGTGACGGCGCCCGGTGAGCCGAGGGTGTACGTGGCGAAGTACTGGACCCCCGCCAGCATCACGCCCACCGCCAGCGCCTGGAGGAACCACATGCCGGCCAGGAAGAGGAACGGCCGGTTCGTGCGGGCCACGGCCAGTTGGGCGCGGAGGGAGGGTTCGGCGGTGGAGCGGGCCACTGCGGGGGCCCACCGGGTGGTGAACCAGGCGCCGAACATGCCCACCGCGAGCAGGACGGCGACGGCTATGCCCATGAGGCGGTAGCTCGCGGGGGTGCCGCCGTCCGCATGGGCGATCGCCGGGGCCAGCGCGCCGGAGAGCAGGATCGCGGCGCCGAGGAAGCCCACCCGCCAGCTCAGCACCCGGCGGCGCTCGGCCGGGTCGTCGGTGATCTCGGCGGGCATCGTGACGTACGGGACCTGGAAGACCGCGTAGGCGGTCGCGGCGAGCAGGAAGAGGGCGGCGACGTACGCGGCGGCGGCCATGCCGCGCAGCGGGGGCGCGGCGAAAATCAGCGCGAAGAGCGGCGGCAGGGTGCAGGCGCCGATGAGGAGGAACGGCCGGCGCGGGCCGCCGCGCAGCCGGCTGCGGTCGGAGAGCGCGCCGACGAGCGGGTTGATCAGGACATCCCAGGCCTTGGGCAGGAAGACCGCCGCCCCGGCGAGGGCCGGGGAGACGGCGAGCACGTTGGTCAGGTAGTACAGCAGGATCAGGCCGGGGACGGTGGCGAAGGTCCCGGTGCAGAGCGAGCCGAGGCCGTACCCGATCCGCACCCGGCGCGGGAGGAGGAGCGGGCCCGGAATCCCGGGACTCCCCGGGCCCTGCTCCGTACCGCTGTCGTGGCGGCTCTCGGTCGGCATGGGGCAGATCATGAACGAGAGTTCGAGCGAAGGGCAAGGGGTGGGGCCGGAGCCCTCTCAGCTCACCGCGTGCCCTCGTCGGCTCATTGCGTGCCCTCGTCCGCCACGCAGAACTCGTTGCCCTGCGGGTCCTGCAGGACGTTCCAGACCAGGCCGTGCATGGAGTGCTCGCCGATCACCGTCGCCCCCAGCCCCACCAGGCGCTCCACGTCCGCCGGGCGGTCGGGCGACGCGAAGTCGACGTGCACCCGGTTCTTGACGGACTTGGGCTCGGGCACCCGCTGGAAGCCGAGGAACAGCGGCGTGGCGGGGACGATGACGAACTCGCCGTAGTCCCGCGTGCCCTCCACTCCCAGCGCCGTGGCCCACCAGGCGGCGAGCGTCTGCGGGTCGGGACAGTCGATCGTGATCATCTCCGGTGAGATTCGCACGGTCCTCACCGTACGATCCGCCACTGACAACGGGCCGGGAGCACGCGCGTGCTCCCGGCCCGACCAGGCGGAAGGCCCAGTCAGCGGAAAGCCCGGTCAGCGGAAGGCCCGGTCAGTCGAAGATCGGGCCCTGCGTGCGGGTCCGCTTGATCTCGTAGAAGCCCGGGATGGAGGCGACCAGCAGCGTGCCGTCCCAGAGCTTCGCCGCGTCCTCGCCCTTGGGGGCGGGGGTGACGACGGGGCCGAAGAAGGCGACCTGCTCACCGTCGGCGCCGGGCACGGCGATGACCGGGGTGCCGACCTCCTGGCCGACCTTGTCGATGCCCTCCTGGTGGGAGGCGCGCAGCTCGGTGTCGTACGTGTCCTTGTCGGCGTACTCCAGCAGGTCCTCGGGCAGGCCGACGTCCTTCAGGGCACCGGCGATGGCCTCGCGGGTGGGGCCCTCGCCGTTGTTGTGGAAGCGGGTGCCGAGGGCGGTGTACAGGGGGCCGACGACCTCGTCGCCGTGGAGCTGCTGGGCGGCGATGACGACCCGGACCGGGCCCCACGCCTTCACCAGCTTGTCGCGGTACTCCTCGGGTACGTCGTCCAGCTTGTCCTCGTTCAGGACGGCGAGGCTCATCACGTGCCAGCGGACCTCGATGTCGCGGACCTTCTCGACCTCCAGGATCCAGCGGGAGGTCATCCAGGCCCACGGGCAGAGCGGGTCGAACCAGAAGTCGGCCGGGGTCTTGCCGTTCGCGGGGGTGTTCTGGGACATCTCTCTCCTCGGATAAGGCCTGTTGCTCCTGTGGGCGGCAACGCCACCGGAGGGCCTCCCATTCCCGTACCGGCCACTACGGCCTGACCGGATACCGGCCGCCGGGGACGCGTGCAAGGATCAATGGGTTCGAACACGACACATGACGCGCGTCACGAAGGAGTGCCCGTGCCCGGTGAAAACCTGTCCCGCGACGAGGCCCAGAAGAGGGCCGAGCTGCTGACCGTCGACGGTTACGAGGTCGAGCTCGACCTGCGTTCCGCCGTCGACGGGCCCGAGGGGGCCGACGGGGGCGACGGCGGGGGCGAGGGTGACTCCGGTCCGCGTACGTTCCGCTCGCTCACCACGATCCGGTTCCGCTCCGCCCGGGCCGGCGCCTCGACCTTCGCCGACCTGGTGGCGCCGGGTGTGGACGCCGTGACGCTGAACGGGAAGGCCCTCGACCCCTCCGCTGTCTTCGACGGGGTCCGGGTGGCCCTGGACGGGCTCCTGGAGGGCGAGAACGTCCTCGTGGTCGACGCCCGCTGCGCGTACAGCAGGACCGGCGAGGGCATGCACCGCTTCGTCGACCCGGAGGACGGCGAGGTCTACCTCTACACGCAGTACGAGCCGGCCGACGCCCGCCGGGTCTTCGCCAACTTCGAACAGCCGGACCTGAAGGCCCCCTACCGCTTCCAGGTGACCGCCCCCGACGGCTGGCGGGTCTGGTCCAACGGGGCCGAGGAGTCGCACGAGGGCGGGGTGTGGCGGTTCGCGGAGACCAAGCCGATCTCCACGTACATCACGGCCGTCGTCGCCGGTCCGTACCACTACGTGACCGACCACTACAGCCGTACGTTCGAGGACGGCACCACCCTGGAGATCCCGCTCGGCGCGATGTGCCGCAAGGGGCTCGCCAAGCACTTCGACGCGGACGACGTCTTCCTGGTGACCAAGCAGGGCCTGGACTTCTTCCACGACAACTTCGACTACCCGTACCCCTTCGGGAAGTACGACCAGGCCTTCGTGCCGGAGTACAACCTCGGGGCGATGGAGAACCCGGGCATGGTCACCTTCCGCGAGGAGTACATCTTCCGCGGCAAGGTCACCTCGGCGGCCTACGAGCGGCGCGCCAACGTCATCCTGCACGAGATGGCGCACATGTGGTTCGGCGACCTCGTCACCATGAAGTGGTGGGACGACCTGTGGCTGAAGGAGTCCTTCGCGGACTTCATGGGCTCCTTCTCGATGGTGGAGGCGACCCGCTTCACCAACGGCTGGATCACCTTCGCCAACAACCGCAAGGCGTGGGCCTACCGCGCCGACCAGCTGCCCTCCACGCACCCCATCACGGCCGACATCCGTGACCTGGAGGACGCCAAGCTGAACTTCGACGGCATCACGTACGCCAAGGGCGCCTCCGTACTGAAGCAGCTCGTGGCATACGTGGGACGCGACGCCTTCCTTGAGGGCGCGCGGCGCTACTTCAAGAGTCACGCGTACGGCAACACGCGTCTCGGTGACCTTCTTTCGGTGCTTGCGGAGACCTCAGGCCGTGACATGACCGCCTGGTCGCGCTCGTGGCTCCAGACCGCCGGCGTCAACGTGCTGACGCCCGTCGCGTCGTACGACGAGGCCGGGAAGCTGACGGAAATCGTCGTCGTACAGGAGGCCGCCGCCTCCCATCCGGAACTGCGCCCGCACCGGGTCGCCGTCGGCCTCTACCGGCGTACGCCGGAGGGTGAGCTGACGCGGTACGCCCGGGCCGAGGTGGACGTGGCCGGGGAGCGCACGGTGGTCAAGGAGCTGGCAGGTTCCGAGCGGCCCGACCTGATCCTGGTCAACGACGACGACCTCACGTACTGCAAGGTCCGCTTCGACGAGGGGTCGCTCGCCACCCTCCGCGACCACCTGGGCTCCATCACCGACCCGCTGGCCCGCGCCCTGTGCTGGTCGGCGCTGTGGAACCTCACCCGGGACGCCCTGCTGCCCGCCCGCGACTTCGTCGCGCTGGTGCTGGCGCACGCCGGGCGGGAGAGCGACATCGGCGTCCTCCAGATGCTGCACGCCTGGGCGCAGTCGGCGCTGGTGAACTACGCCGCCCCCGCCTGGCGCGAGGAGGGCGGCCGGGCGCTGGCCGAAGGCGCGCTGCGCGAGCTGCGGGGAGCCGAGCCGGGCAGCCAGCACCAGCTGACGTGGGCCCGGTTCTTCGCGGCCGTCGCGGGCTCCGAGCCGGACTTCCAGCTGCTGGGCGGGCTGCTGGACGGCACGGCCCGCATCGACGGGCTGGAGGTCGACCAGGAGCTGCGCTGGGCCTTCCTCTCGCCGCTCGCCTCGCACGGGGTGGCGAACGAGGCGGCGATCGACGCCGAACTGGCCCGCGACGACACGGCGTCCGGCAAGCGCCACCACGTACGGTGCCTGGCCTCGCGCCCCTCGGAGGCGGTCAAGGCGCAGGCGTGGGCGGCGGTCGTGGAGTCGGACAAGCTGTCCAACGCCCTGGTCGAGGCGACGATCGCGGGCTTCGAGCAGCCCTCGCAGCGGGAGCTGCTGGCCCCGTACGCGAGCCGCTACTTCGAGGTGATCGAGCGGGTGTGGGCGGAGCGGTCCATCCAGATCGGCATGCACGTGGTGAAGGGGCTCTTCCCGGCTCTCCAGGACAGCCCGGAGACCCTCGCGGCGACCGACGCCTGGCTGACCGGGCACGCGGAGGCCGCGCCGGCACTGCGTCGGCTGGTCCTTGAGGCCCGGGACGACCTGGCGCGGGTGCTGCGCGGCCAGGAGTGCGACGCGCAGGCGTAGACGGACAGGGTGTCCCAGGGGGCGCGTGGGGCAGGTGTGTGCGCGGCGTGAAAGCAGCGCTCGTACACCTGCCCCACGCGCCCCCTCCCCATTTCCCGCGCGACAGCCCTTTTCGTTCCTCGAACGCCCGTACTTTAGGGCGGCGTTGTCCGGAATTGTCGACGGGCGTGTAACAGGGGTTAGGGCACCCTCGGCCGGCGGGAAATCATCGACCATGACCCAGAACACCCCGCTTTCCCCCCTGTCCCCGCGCCTCCCCCGCCCCCCGCACCACCTCCAGGACGTGACGCACCGCGTCCTGTCCGCGGCCCAGCTCCGCGCGCGGGGCGTCTCCGCCGCGCAGACGTCCGCGCACTGCCTGCCCGGCGGCCCCTGGCAGCACCTGCTGCCCGGGGTCTATCTGCTGCACCCGGGCCCGCCCAGCGGCCAGGAGCGGCTGCACGGCGCCCTGTTGTACGCGGGCCGCCCGCCGGTCTCCTCCCGGCGTACGGTCCCGGCGCCCGCGGACGCGGGGTTCGGCGAGGCGATGGTGACCGGGCAGGCGGCGCTCGCGCTGCACGGCTTCGCCACGGTGCCGGACCTCGGGGCGCTGCACCGGATCGACGTCCTGGTGCCGCGCACCCGGTGGTTGCGCTCGACCCGGTTCGTGGAGGTGGTACGGGCGACCGCCGCGCCGCCCGTGCCGGTGCGGCTGGCCGGGGTGCCCGTCGCCCCGGTGGAGCGGGCGCTGGCCGACGCGGTGGCGGGGCTGGGGGAGGCGGAGGAGGTGAGCCGGCTGCTGACCGAGGCCGTGCGGGCCGGGCACAGCGAACCGGCCGCCGTGGTGCGGGAGCTGAGCGCGGCGAAGCTGCTGGGGCGGCCGGCGGTGGCGGGTGCGGTGGAGGCGCTGCTGGCGGCGGGGCGGGCGGTGGCGGAGGAGCGGCTGTATGCGATGGTGCGCGAGCACGGGCTGCCGGAACCGCTGTGGAACGTGGAGCTGCGGCTGCCGGGCGGGCCGGAGCTGGGCGGCGTCGACGCGTACTGGCCGGATCTCGCCGTCGCCGTCGAGCTGGACACCCGCGCGCCCCGGTCCGGTGCGCCGGAAGAGGGGCGGCGGGGCGGGAACCGGGGCGCGGGACGCGTGGAGGACCCGCAGTGGTCCGCGTACGCCGCCCGTCGGGACCGGCTGGAGCGGCTGGGGGTCACGGTCGTCCACCTCACCCCGAGGAAGCTGCGCGAGGCGATGGACCAGCAGGCCACGGTGGTGCGTACGGCGCTGATGGCGGCGAACGACCGGGAGCCGGCCGCGTATGTGGTGGTGCTGCCGCGGTGAGCCGGGGGCGAGGCGTTCCCGGTGCCACTGGTCCGGACCACCAGGCCCGTGGTCCGGACCGCAGACCCGGAATAAGGAATTCCGGCAGCCACTTTCACCTCATTCATCCCGCGTGACGTATCGCGCCCCGTGGCGGATCTATGCCATGTACCTGTCTCGTCTCCGTCAACTCTCCACAAAGCCCTGTCATTTACGACAGGCTGAGCGGTCATCCGGTACCGAATTCCGGACTCTCTCTTTCAATTACAGGGATGCTGATGACCAAGGAATCCCCCAGCTCCATACCCGGGACGAGACGCGCCGCGCGCATAGCGGCCGCGGCCGGCCTGGCTGCCGCCCTCGCGGCCGCCGGCGCCGCGCCGGTGTTCGCCGTCGACGACCCGGCACCGGCACCCGTCAAACCGGCCGCCACGAGCGACCGGGGCGACAAGCTCGGCAAGGCTGACGCCGAGGTTCTGGCCAAGGCCGAGGCCAAGGGCGAGAAGAACGTCACGATGATGATCGCCACCACCCCGGGGGCGACCGAGCAGGTCACCGAGCAGCTGGACGCCGTCAAGGGCTCCGTGCTCGGCCAGACCTACGACAAGCTCGGGTACGTACGGGCGACGGTGCCGACCGGCACCGCCGAGGCCACCATCGAGGCGGCCTCCAAGCTGAAGTCCGTGCTCGGCATCGATCTCAAGCAGGAGATCAAGCTGGACGACCCGACGCCCTCGGGCGACCGGGCCGCGGGGGCCAAGCAGCTGAAGGCCACGGGTAGTTACGCCGCACCGGGCAAGAACACCCCGGCCGCCAACCCGTACAACCCCTCCTTCGAGACGGGTGCGGTCGAGTTCGTCGAGAAGAACCCGACGGCCGACGGCCGCGGGATCACCATCGGTGTCCTGGACTCCGGTGTCGACCTCGGCCACCCGGCGCTGAAGAAGACCACCACCGGCGAGCGCAAGATCGTCGACTGGGTGACGGCCACCGACCCGGTGAACGACGGCGACGGCACCTGGCTGCAGATGTCGCAGACCGTCACCGGCCCGACGTTCACGGCCGGCGGGAAGACCTACTCGGCTCCGGCGGGCAGCTACAAGTTCGCCACCTTCGCCGAGGCCGCCACCACCGGCGGCGACATGGCGGGCGACCTCAACCGCGACGGTGACACCACCGACGTGTGGGGCGTGCTGTACGACGCGGTCAAGGGCACCATCCGGGTGGACCTGAACGCGAACGCGGACTTCTCCGACGACACGGCCCTCAAGCCGTACAAGGACAAGTTCCAGGTCGCGTACTTCGGTGAGGACGACCCGGCCACCAAGGTCGTCGAGCGCATCCCGTTCGTCGTCGAGACCCGCAAGAACGTGGTCTACAACGCCGCGGGCGCCAAGGCCGACTACGTCAACATCGGCGTGATCGAGGGCTCGCACGGCACGCACGTCGCGGGGATCACCGCGGCCAACGGCCTGTTCGGCGGCAAGATGAACGGCGCGGCGCCCGGCGCCAAGGTCGTCTCCTCGCGCGCCTGCACCTGGTCCGGCGGCTGCACCAACATCGCGCTGACCGAGGGCATGATCGACCTCGTCGTCAACCGCGGTGTCGACATCGTCAACATGTCGATCGGCGGCCTGCCGCCGCTGAACGACGGCAACAACGCCCGCGCCGAGCTCTACAAGCGCCTCGTCGACATCTACGGCGTCCAGCTCGTCATCTCGGCCGGCAACAGCGGCCCGGGCCTCAACACCATCGGTGACCCGGCCCTGGCCGACCACGTCATCTCGGTGGGCGCGTCGATCTCCAAGGAGACGTGGGCCGCGAACTACGGCTCCAGCGTCACCAAGAAGTACGACCTGCTCCCCTTCTCCTCGCGCGGTCCGCGTGAGGACGGCGGCTTCACGCCGACCATCTCGGCTCCGGGTGCGGCGATCAACACCACCCAGACCTGGTCCGAGGGCGGTCCGGTCAAGGAGGCGGGCTACGCCCTGCCGCCCGGCTACTCGATGCTCCAGGGCACCTCGATGGCCTCGCCGCAGGCCGCCGGCGCCGCAGCCCTGCTGCTCTCCGCCGCGAAGCAGAAGGACCTGGAGCTGCCCCCGGCCGACCTCCGTGTGGCGCTGACCAGCTCGGCGAGCCACATCAAGGACGTGCCCGCGCACGCCCAGGGCTCCGGTCTGATCGACATCGTCGGTGCCTGGAAGCTCATCACCAGGAAGGGCAACCCGGCGCACGAGTACAAGGTGAAGGCCCCGGTCGACACCGCGATCGACTTCGCGCTCAAGGACCCGGGCTTCGGCACCGGCCTCTACGACCGTGAGGGCGGCCTCAAGACCGGCGAGACGAAGGTCTACGAGATCACCGTCACCCGCACCACCGGTCCGGACCGCAACGTCCAGCACAAGCTGTCGTGGAAGAACAACGACGGCACCTTCAAGCTGAGCAGCCCCGAGTACGTCTCGCTGCCGCTCGACACCCCGGTGAAGCTGAAGGTCACGGCGAACGCCAAGAAGGCCGGCGTGCACAGCGCCATCCTGGAGCTGGACGACAAGAAGACCAAGGGGATCGACCACCAGGTCCTCTCCACGGTCGTCGTCGCCAACGAGCTGAACCACCCCGGTTACGCGTTCAAGTCGTCGAGCTCGGTGCAGCGCAACGGCACCACCTCGTACTTCATCAACGTGCCGGAGGGCGCCAAGACCCTTGAGGTCGCCCTCAGCGCGCTCCGCTCGGGCAGCCAGACCCGGTTCATCGCCCTGCACCCGTACGGGACGCCGGTCGACCCGACCTCCACGGTCAACTGCTACCCGAACTACGAGAACCCGGCCAACACCTGCCGTCCGGACGTGCGGTCCTACAAGGACCCGTACCCCGGCGTGTGGGAGATCGAGGTCGAGTCGCGCCGTACGTCGCCGCTGCTGGACAACCCGTTCAAGCTGGACGTCTCGCTGCTCGGTGCCTCCTTCGACCCGGCGGTGCAGACCATCGCCGAGGCGAAGATCGGCGCTCCGGCCGCGGTGAACTGGAAGGTCACCAACGGCGCGGCGGCTCTTGAGGGCAAGCTCAAGGGCGGCTCACTGGGCTCGGCCAAGGTCGACAAGCCGTCGATCTCCACGGGCCAGACCCGTCAGACCACGGTCACCATCGGTGCGGGCGTCGAGAAGCTCGACGTCGCCATCGGCGGTACGTCGGACGCCAACGCCGACCTCGACCTCTACGTCCTCCGGGGCGCCACGCAGGTCGGCAGCGGCACCACCGCCGGCTCCGAGGAGAAGGTCAGCCTGACCAACCCGGCCGCCGGTACGTACACGGTCATCGTGGAGGGGTACTCGGTCCCGTCCGGGTCGACCACGTACGACTACCGCGATGTCTACTACGCGGCCTCGCTCGGCACCCTGAAGGTCGACGCGTCGAAGACCTACAACCTGGCGAACGGCGCCTCGGCGCAGGTCGGCGCCGAGGTCGTGGTCGCCGGTGCGGCTCCCGAGGGGCGCCAGTTCTTCGGTGAGGTCCAGCTCGTCAACGCGCGCGGCACCGCCGCGGGCACCGGCAGCGTCGTGATCGAGAAGGTCACGCCGTAACAGCCCCAGCACGGTGAAGAGGCGGGTGCCTTCGGGCGCCCGCCTCTTCTCCTTTCATCCGCGGGCCTCGCAGGTCATCCGCGGCCGTCGCAGGGTGTCGAGCGCGACTCCGGGAGCGCCGCGGCCATCCACTCCCAGGCTTCGGCCCGTCCGTCCCCCGTGAAGCCCATGACCGGCTCGTCCTCGAAGCGGGACACGCTGACCACCATGGGGACGCCGGGAGGGAACCCGGCCGCCTCGCTCCTCGGAACGAGGAATTCCACCCGGTCCGTCCCGGGCGCGTCCGGCTTGAGGAACCGGTCGGCCGTGAGCACCACCCGGAGCCGCTCCCCGGCCGGCTCCACGGCGGTCACCGTGCCGTCCGCGATGACCCGGGCGCAGGAGACTATGCCGGCCTCCGTCAGCTTGGCCATGCCGTCGTCCGCGGGCCGCGCCGCCGTCCAGAACAGGCCGACGCCGGCCGCACCGGCCAGGACGGCCGCCGAGGCGGCGAGCGCGAGCACTCCGGGGCGCCGCCACCTGGGGCGGGACGGCGCGACGGCCACCGGGGGCGGGGCGGCTCCCGGCTCCTCCCGGGCCAGCAGGTCACCGAGCAGGCCGAGCTCCTCCCGGAGCAGCGCCATGTCCCGCTCGGCGGCCCGGTACGCGGCCGCCTCCGCCTCGCCCTCGGGCGCGGGCCCCGCCATCAGCACGGCCATCAGCTCGTCGGAGTCCTTCATGGTCATCGTCACACCACCTCGTCCACATGGAGCCGCCCACGCAGGGCGCGGGCCGCCGTGTGCAGCCGGCTCTTGACCGTGCCCTCCGGAATGCCCAGCGCCTCCGCGATGCGCGGAACGGACAGATCGGCGTAGAAGCGAAGAATCAGCACCTGTCGCTGAGCGTCCGGGAGTGCGTCCAGCCCCTCCGCGACGGCCAGCGACAGCAGACGGGCCTCCTGGCCGCCCTCCGCCCCGCCTCCCGCCGGCCCCAGCGCCTCCAGACGTGTCCGCAGCCGCTCCTGCCGGCCGCGGGCCCGGTGCCAGTCGGCCGCCAGGTTGGAGGCCACCACAGCGGCCCAGGCACCCAGGTCGCGCGGGGCCTCACGGCCCGCCGCGGTGTGCTCCAGGAGGCGGAGGCGGACCTGCTGGACCCCGTCGGGCAGGTCGCCGTGGGGCACCCCGCCCAGGGAGAGCACAGACCTGACCCGATGGACCTGGGAAGGGTCCAGAAGATCCCCCTCCGGCCCCGTACGTCCCCTCTTCGGCAAGGTTCCTCCCCCACTCCACCGCGCTCCCCGACGGACATCGCTCCTACGACGCCGGAGCCGGGCAAAGCGTTCACTTCCGCGGTGGCCGTCCGCAGGCCGGACAATGGATTGGACAAGCCGGGCCCGGACATACGCATCATGGAGCGGGCAATAGGGCCGCGCATATACACATACAGAGCCGCACACACATACAGAGGAGTCCCAGTGAAGGTCGGAATCGTCGGCGCCACCGGTCAGGTCGGCACAGTCATGCTCAGGATCCTGGCCGAGCGGGACTTCCCGGTCGACGAGCTGCGGCTGTTCGCCTCCGCCCGCTCCGCCGGCTCCACGATCGACTTCAAGGGTGCGCCCGTCACCGTCGAGGACGCCTCCACGGCCGACTACACCGGCCTGGACATCGTGCTCTTCTCCGCCGGCGGCGCGACCTCCAAGGCGCTGGCCGAGAAGGTCGCCGGCCAGGGCGCCGTGGTGATCGACAACTCCTCCGCCTGGCGCAAGGACCCCGAGGTCCCGCTGGTCGTCTCCGAGGTCAACCCGCACGCGGCCCGCGTCCGGCCCAAGGGGATCATCGCCAACCCGAACTGCACCACGATGGCCGCCATGCCCGTGCTGCGCCCGCTGCACGCCGAGGCCGGCCTCGAAGCGCTGACCGTCGCCACCTACCAGGCCGTCTCCGGCTCCGGTGTGGCCGGCGTCGCCGAGCTGCACGGCCAGGCGTCGAAGGTCGTCGCCGAGGCCGAGAAGCTGGCCCACGACGGCGAGGCCGTGGACTTCCCCGAGCCGGCCGTCTACAAGCGTCCGATCGCCTTCAACGTGCTGCCGCTGGCGGGCTCGATCGTGGACGACGGTTCGTTCGAGACGGACGAGGAGCAGAAGCTCCGCAACGAGTCCCGCAAGATCCTGGAGATCCCGGAGCTGAAGGTCTCCGGCACCTGCGTCCGGGTCCCGGTCTTCTCCGGCCACTCGCTCCAGATCAACGCCCGCTTCGCCCGCCCGATCGGCGTCGAGCGCGCCTACGAGCTGCTGAAGGACGCCGAGGGCGTCGAGCTCTCGGAGATCCCGACCCCGCTCCAGGCGGCGGGCAAGGACGCCTCCTTCGTGGGCCGCATCCGGGTCGACGAGACCGTCGACCACGGCCTCGCCCTCTTCGTCTCCAACGACAACCTCCGCAAGGGCGCGGCGCTGAACGCCGTCCAGATCGCGGAGCTGGTGGCGGCCGAGCTGAAGGGCTGACGCGCGGCCCTTTTCGCTGACGCGCGACCCTTTTATGCGTACGAGCACGGGAAGGGGCGGCCACCGGAGTGCACCGGTGGCCGCCCCTTCGTATACGTACCTCAGGGCCGCCGCACCTCGAAGTGGAAGCACCCGTACTCCACCGCCCGTACGTGCACCAGCGCCACCTCCGGGTCCGCGAACGCCTCGTCGAACGCCGCGTCGAAGCCCTTCCCCGCCTCGGCCGGGATCTCCAGCAGACGGCCGCCCGCGATGTGCCCGCGCGCGTCGTAACGGCGCACCGTGCGCAGGGCGCCGGGGCGTGAGAAGGGGTAGCCGGGGCGCGCAGGGGCCGGGCCCGCGCACTCCTCGGCGTGGATGAAGACGGGGCCCTGCTCGTCGTACGCCCCCGGGGCCGCCCCGGTCCCGGCCGCCCAGCGGCGCAGCGGGGCGTAGGAGACCAGGGCGATGCGCTCCCCCGGCTCGCTGCCGCGCAGGCAGCAGCGGAGAGGGGCGCCGGCCCCCGTCTCCGTGTACGGGGCGCAGGGGCGGCCCGCGTCGTCGGTGGCGCGGAGCTCGGCGAGGGCGGCGGGGGCGATGGGGCGCGGCTCGTATCGGGCGACAGGGCTCGGCTCGTAGGCGGTGATGGCGCGGGTCTCGTATCCGGTCATGGTTCGAGCCTGGCCCCCGGAGCCGTCCGCGTCCGGCGGAAAACGGACATCGCGCTGAGAGCGCGGCCCATGGAAGGATGACGGAAACGTCGCATATCAAGTCGCACACCTAGGAGATGACCGCGTGCCTGGCACGAATCTGACCCGCGAAGAGGCACAGGAGCGGGCGCGCCTGCTGACCGTGGACGCGTACGAGATCGATCTCGACCTCTCCGGAGCGCAGGAGGGCGGCACCTACCGGTCCGTGACCACCGTGCGCTTCGACTCCGCGGAGGCCGGTGCGGAGACCTTCATCGACCTGGTCGCCCCGGCCGTCCACGAGGTCGTGCTCAACGGCGAGGCGCTGGACGCCGCCGCCGTGTTCCGCGACTCCCGGATCGCCCTGCCGCAGCTGAGGGCGGGCGCCAACGAGCTGAAGGTCGTCGCCGACTGCGCGTACACCAACACCGGTGAGGGCCTGCACCGGTTCGTCGACCCGGTCGACGAGCAGGCCTACCTCTACACCCAGTTCGAGGTGCCGGACGCCCGCCGCGTCTTCGCCTCCTTCGAGCAGCCGGACCTGAAGGCGACCTTCCAGTTCACCGTGAAGGCCCCCGCCGGCTGGACGGTCATCTCGAACTCGCCGACGCCGGAGCCGAAGGACGACGTCTGGACGTTCGAACCGACGCCGCGCATCTCCACGTACATCACGGCGCTCATCGTCGGCCCGTACCACTCGGTGCACAGCAGCTACGAGAAGGACGGCCAGTCCGTCCCGCTCGGCATCTACTGCCGTCCCTCGCTCGCCGAGTACCTGGACGCGGAGGACATCTTCGCCGTCACCCGGCAGGGCTTCGCGTGGTTCCAGGAGAAGTTCGACTACGCGTACCCGTTCGCCAAGTACGACCAGCTCTTCGTCCCGGAGTTCAACGCGGGCGCGATGGAGAACGCGGGCGCGGTCACCATCCGCGACCAGTACGTCTTCCGTTCCAAGGTGACGGACGCGGCGTACGAGGTGCGGGCCGAGACGATCCTGCACGAGCTGGCCCACATGTGGTTCGGCGACCTCGTCACCATGGAGTGGTGGAACGACCTCTGGCTGAACGAGTCGTTCGCCACCTACACCTCGATCGCCTGCCAGGCGGACGCCGAGGGCTCGAAGTGGCCGCACTCGTGGACCACGTTCGCCAACTCCATGAAGACCTGGGCGTACCGGCAGGACCAGCTGCCCTCCACGCACCCGATCATGGCGGACATCGGCGACCTGGACGACGTCCTCGTCAACTTCGACGGCATCACGTACGCCAAGGGCGCCTCCGTCCTCAAGCAGCTCGTGGCGTACGTCGGCAAGGACGCGTTCTTCCAGGGCGTGCAGGCGTACTTCAAGGCGCACGCCTTCGGCAACACCCGCCTCTCCGACCTGCTGGGCGCGCTGGAGAAGACCTCCGGCCGTGACCTGAAGACCTGGTCGAAGGCGTGGCTGGAGACGGCCGGCATCAACATCCTGCGCCCGGAGATCGAGACCGACGCCGACGGTCGCGTCACCTCCTTCACCGTGCTCCAGGAAGCCCCCGCGCTGCCCGCCGGCGCCAAGGGCGAGCCGACGCTGCGCCCGCACCGCATCGCCATCGGCGCGTACGACCTGGACGAGAGCGGCAAGCTCGTCCGGACGGACCGGATCGAGCTGGACGTCGACGGCGAGCGCACCGCCGTACCGGAGCTGGTGGGCAAGGCCCGTCCGGCGGTCGTCCTGCTCAACGACGACGACCTGTCGTACGCGAAGGTCCGCCTCGACGAGGAGTCGCTGCGGGTCGTCACCGAGCACCTGGGCGACTTCACCGAGTCGCTGCCGCGCGCCCTGTGCTGGGCCTCGGCCTGGGACATGACGCGCGACGGCGAGCTGGCGACCCGCGACTACCTCTCGCTGGTGCTCTCCGGCATCGGCAAGGAGTCGGACATCGGCGTCGTCCAGTCGCTGCACCGCCAGCTGAAGCTGGCCCTGGACCTGTACGCGGCCCCGGAGTCCCGTGAGGCCGTGCTCAACCAGTGGACGGAGGCGACGCTCGCGCACCTGCGGGCGGCGGAGCCGGGCAGCGACCACCAGCTGGCGTGGGCCCGTGCCTTCGCGGCGACGGCCCGCAACCCGCAGCAGCTGGACCTGCTCCAGTCGCTGCTGGACGGTACGGAGTCGATCGAGGGCCTGACCGTCGACACCGAGCTGCGCTGGGCGTTCGTGCAGCGGCTCGCGGCCGTCGGCCTGCTCGACGAGGAGGAGATCGCCGCCGAGTACGAGCGCGACCGGACGGCGGCGGGCGAGCGCCACGCGGCCACCGCCCGGGCCTCGCAGCCCTCGGAGGAGGCCAAGGCGGAGGCGTGGGCCTCGGTCGTGGAGTCGGGCGAGCTGCCCAACTCGCTCCAGGAGGCGGTCATCACCGGCTTCGTCCAGGCGGACCAGCGCGAGCTGCTGGCCCCGTACACGGAGAAGTACTTCGCCTCGGTGAAGGAGGTCTCGGACTCGCGCAGCCACGAGATGGCCCAGCAGATCATCGTGGGCCTCTACCCGGCCCTCCAGGTCTCCCAGGAGACCCTGGACGCCACGGACGCGTGGCTGGCCTCTGCCGAGCCGAGCGCCGCCCTGCGCCGAACGATGTCGGAGTCGCGGTCGGGCGTGGAGCGCGCGCTGAAGGCCCAGACGGCGGACGCGGCGGCGGCCACCGCGTAGTCCTTACGGTGCTCCTGGGGGCGTCCTCTCCGCTGCGGCGGAGGGGACGCCCCTTGGCGTACACCCCCGCCTCTTCGGCGTACGCCCGCGTGCGGGCCCGTATCCGGTGGCCTAGCGTGCGAGACGTACGCCGTACGCCGTACGCAACCGGAGGGTCGATGCCCGGCTTCGCCGCTGTCCCGGTCGCGCTGGCCCTGTGCGCGGGGCTGCTGACGGGCCCGGCCGTCGCGGAGCCCCGCACCGGCTGCCGCGCGGGCCCGGCGGGCTGCTACGGCCTCTACACGTACGGGTACAGCCTCGGGCTGCACCCCTTCACCAGCCCGCACGCGGTCCGGGCCCAGCTGACCGACCACTTCTGGCTCTTCCCGGTGAGCGGCGGCTGCGCGGGCCGGATCCGGGCGGGCGCGCGCTGCGAGCTGCTGGGCGGTAACCCGGTGGAGGTCGAGTACATCGGGAACGACTTCTTCCAGATCAACACGCTGCCGGGCCACCAGCTGGGCCGGGGCATGCACATCCGCTTCGCGTTCACGCGGACGCTCGGCTTCCACACCCTGACCGTCCGCGCCTGGCAGGACCGGCCCACCGACTGCACGGGCGAGGCCTTCTGCAACACGGTGAACCGGGTGTTCGCCTGGGGCAGCTGGCGGGTACTGGCCCAGACGCTGCGGATCTCGGCGTACGCCGCCTGAGCCGCGCGCTGGGCTGGAAACCGCCCGGCGGGCGGGCGCGGGAGCGCAGCCGTCCGCCGGGCGGGAACTGGGGGTGGTCAGCGGGATGACGGGGTCACGCGCCCGACTCCTCGTAGCGGCGGGTGAGCTCGGCCGTGCCGGACTCCGTGAAGCCGCCGTGCAGCCGCATCCGGGCCACCCCGCCGTCGGGGAAGGCGTCGAGGCGGACGTGGGTGACGACGGCCTGGGCGCGCAGCACGAAGCGGTGCAGGGTGTCGGGCTGGAGGCGGGTGCGCGGGATGATCTCGAACCATTCGCCGGTGTCGCCGTTGCGGCCGTGGAGGGCGATCCAGCCGGCGGAGTTGCCCTTGAGGTAGGCGGTGTCGATCTCGACCGCGCGGACCGCGCCCTGGGCGGGGAGGCGGAAGCGGACCCAGTCGTTGGTGTCGCGGACCCGGCGGCGGCGGTTCTCCCAGCCGTCGTCCATCTTGCGGGAGGTGCCCGGCAGGATGATCTGGGTGGGCGAGGAGTAAAACCGGTCGGAGGCGTCCTCGTAGGTGCCGCCGTTGAGCACCGAGATCAGGTCGACCGTGCCGAGCGCGGCGATCCAGGCCGGGTCGGGGACGACCTCGCCGTGCACGCGGAGGCGGGCTATGCCGCCGTCGGGGTGCTGGCAGAGGCGCAGGTGGGTGTAGCGGCGACCGCCGGTGATCTCGAAGGCGTTGGCCGCGTGCCCGCGTACGGGGGTGGGCGGAAGGATCTCCTCCCACTTCACGTCGTCGGCGAGCAGCTCCTCGGGGCTCGGGGCGCCCTCGACTGCGGTGGCCTGCACCGATACGCGCTGGGGGTAGTTGCCGCGGAAGTGGGCGGTGTCCACGATCAGGCCGCGCACGATGCCGGGGGCGCCGAGGCGGACGATCGCCCAGTCGTGGTCCTCGGGGGCCGGGAAGGGGTGCTCGGCGTCGGCGCCACGGCGGCGGCGGGTCTCCCAGCCGTCCATGATCTTGCCCTTGTGGCCGAAGTGCTCGGGGTCGAAGACCGCGCGCTCGCGCAGGAGGAGGTTCTCGCGCTCGGCGAAGAACTCGTCGTTGGCGGCGATCACTCCCGCGCCGAGGCGGCGGTCGGCCAGGTCGACCAGCTCGGTGAAGGGGAGGTCGCCCGCCTCGCGGTAGTCGGCGTAGGGGTCGCCGCCGCCGTAGGGCGCGGCGTCATTGGCGTGGGGGTCGGTGTCGGAGTTCTGGAATGCGGTCTCGCTCGCGTCGAAGGTCATGTCCCTACCTTCGCGCCGACCGACCCATCAGGTCCATCGAAAGTTTTCGCAGATACCGTTCAGCTCAGATGAACGATCCGGCCACGCGGCTGAGGGCCGACAGGACCCGGGCCACCGCCGGGCCGCTCTCCGCCCCGTGCCGGACCGCCGCCACCACATGGCGGCGCGGCTGGTCCTCCTCCAGGACCCGCATCACCACCCCTTCGCGCCGTTGCTCCCGGGAGGCCATCCGGGGGACGAGGGCGATGCCCATGCCCGCCTCGACCAGAGCGAGGATCGCGGTCCACCCGGCGGCGCTATGGGCCTGTTCGGGGACGAAGCCGGCCGCCTCGCAGGCGGCCGTGGTGATCTCGGACCAGGGGCCCGAGCCGCCGAAGATCCAGCGGTCGGCGGCCAGGTCGGCGAGGCGCAGCGCGGGGGCTTCGGCGAGTGGGTGGCCGGCCGGGAGCGCCACGTCCAGCGGGTCGGCGAGCAGCGGGAAGAGGGAGAAGCGGGGGTCGCGGGCGGTCGGCGCGTGGGCGGCCAGCGAGAGGGCCAGGTCGACCTCGCCCGCGGTGAGCAGCTCGTACGCCTGTGCCGCCTCGGCCTCCCGTACGCGTACGTCGGGTCCCGGGCGGTCCTCGGCGCGCAGGAGCCGCACGGCGGGGACCACGAGGGCGGGTACGGCGGTGGAGAAGGCGCCGACGCGCACTTCACCCGCCTCGCCGCGCAGATAGCCGGTGAGTTCGGCGTCCGCCCGCTCCAGCTGGGCGAAGACCGCCTCGGCGTGGCGCAGGACGAGGTGGGCGGCGTCCGTGAGGCGGACGCGGCGGCCCTGGGGTTCCAGGAGCTCCACGCCGAGCTGCTTGGCCAGGTTGGTGAGCTGCTGGGAGACGGCGGAGGGGGTCATCAGGAGCGCCTCGGCGGTCGCCGTCACCGTGCCCCGGTCGCGCAGGGTGCGCAGGATGCGGAGCTTCTTGACGTCCCACTCGGTCATGGCAGCAACCTACCGGGGTGCCTCGTGAACCTGACGGGATGCCTCGTGCGCCCTCCGCCGCCGGACGTACGGATGCGCCGCGCCGACATGCAGATGCGCCGCGCGGTAGCTCCTACCGGCGGCGCATCCTTCGTACGGGTGCGGGTCAGACCTGCTTCTTGGACTTGTCCAGGACCATGACCAGGGCCGTGATCACCAGGAACAGCCCGATGGGCGCGATGACGTAGAGACCGATGGTCTCCATCGCGCTGAGGCCCGGGCCCGGGTCGTCACCGTCGTCGCGGGTGTACGCGAGAGCCGGGGCCGACATGAGCAGCATCATCAGCGTCGTCCCGGCCGCAACGACGCCGGCGCGCATTCCGTTCTTCTTGTCCACGGTGCCAACGTAGCGAACGCCTAGTCGGGGCGCTCGCCCGGGGGTGCCGTACGGGCCTTCGCCGGCCGCAGGACCTCCATCAGTCCGTGCAGCCGGGGCGAGGCGGCGATCTCCTCCAGGGTGACCGGATGGCCCTCCGGATCGGCGATGGGCAGCCGCCAGTTGGGGTACTGGTCCCAGGTGCCGGGGAGGTTCTGCGGGCGGCGGTCGCCCACCGTGTCGGGGAGCCAGACGCCGGTCATCCGGGCGGGGGTGGCGCGCAGGAAGCGGTGGACGGCGCGGACGGCCGCCTCCTCGTTGCCGTCGCCCTCGGGGAGCATCCGCAGCCGGGCGAGGAGGGCCAGCCACTCGGCGGTGGAGGTGACGTCCTCGGTGAGCTCCTCCTCCAGGGGGCGGGTGAGCAGGCCGAGGCGGTGGCGGAGCGTCACATGGTCGCCGGTCAGCCGGGCGGCGGTGGAGGGCAGGTCGTGGGTGGTGGCGGTGGCGAGGCAGTCGCGGCGCCACTTCTCGGGGGCGAGCGGGCGGCCGTCGCCGTCCCAGTCGCGCTCGAACCAGAGCACGGAGGTGCCGAGCACCCCGCGCCGGGCGAGCGCCTCGCGGACGCCGGGCTCGACGGTGCCGAGGTCCTCGCCGACGACGACGGAGCCGGCCCGGTGGGCCTCCAGGACGAGGACGGCGAGCATGGCCTCGGCGTCGTACGCGACGTACGTACCGTCGGTGGGCGGTCTGCCCTCCGGCACCCACCAGAGCCGGAAGAGGCCCATGACGTGGTCGATGCGCAGGGCGCCCGCGTGGGCCAGCAGGCCGCGCAGCAGGCCCCGGAAGGCGGCGTAGCCGGTGGCGGCGAGGGCGTCGGGGCGCCAGGGCGGCAGGCCCCAGTCCTGGCCGCGCGCGTTGAAGGCGTCCGGGGGCGCGCCGACGGACATGCCGTGGGCGAAGTCGTCCTGCCGGGCCCAGGTGTCGGCGCCCGCCGGGTGCACGCCGACGGCCAGGTCGTGGACGATCCCGACCTCCATCCCGGCGTCCTCGGCGGCCCGCTGGGCGTCTGCGAGCTGGGTGGCGGTCAGCCAGGCGAGGCGGCAGTGGAGGTCGACCCGGTCCAGCAGCTCGGAGCGGGCGCGGGCGGTCCCCGGGGAGCGGGGGTCGCGCAGGGGCTCGGGCCAGCTGTGCCAGTCGGGGCCGTGCACCTCGGCGAGCGCGCACCACAGGGCGTGGTCCTCCAGCGCCTGGCCCTGCTCGGCCAGGAAGTCGCAGTAGGCGGCGCGGCGGCCGGGGGTGAGCGGCACCTGGGCGATCAGCTCCAGAGCCTGCCGTTTCAGCTCCCAGACGGCGTCCCGGTCGATCAGGGCGCCCTTGTTGAGGACGGCCTCACTGAGGGCGGCGGCGTCCTGGCGGAGGTCGTCCAGGGTGGCCCGGTCGTGGACGTGCCCGTACTCCGGGACGGACTCGACGTGCAGGTGCACGGGGTCGGGGAAGCGGCGCGAGGAGGGGCGGTACGGGGAGGGGTCGGTGGGTTTCCCGGGGACGGCTGCGTGCAGGGGGTTGACCTGGATGAACCCGGAGCCGAGGGTGCGCCCGGCCCAGGCGGCGAGGTCGGCCAGGTCGCCGAGGTCGCCCATGCCCCAGGAGCGGGCGGAGAGCAGGGAGTAGAGCTGGACCAGGAAGCCGTGGGTGCGCTCGGGCGGCTGCGGGACCCGGGCCGGGGCGACGACCAGGGTGGCGGTGGCCTCATGGTGGTCGGGCGCACGGACATGGAGGCGGTGGACGCCGTACGGGGGCTGGGTCCAGCCGGGCGGGAGCTCGGCCGGGTCCGGGGCGGCCTCCGCTACCCCCGGCAGCTTCCAGGACGAGGCGGCCTCCGGCACCGTCCAGGAGGTGGCGGGCTCCGGGACCGTCCAGGAGGCGCCGGGCGCGGGGAGCCCGCCGGCCGGCTCCGGCTCGACCGTGACGGTCGAGCCGGGCGGCAGCGCGGTCAGCGCGGGCGGCAGCGGCTCACCGGCCCAGACCACCACGGTGGGCGGCAGCAGGCGCGAGCGGGACTCCGCGGCGACGAGTGACCTCCGTACGTCCTCCGGGGTGCCGGCGTCCACGCCCAGCGCGGCGAGCACGGCGATGACCGTGTCGTCGGGGACGGACACCGTGACATCCGGGGACGGGGAGTAGGAGGTGGCGACACCGTGCAGTGCGGCGAGCCGGGACAAGCCCATTCAGACTCCTGGGAACTCCATGCCCCCTGCGGTGCCGGGTGCGGTCGGCTCGCTGGTCAGAGGGGCGACGGCGGCGAGCGGAGGCTCGCTCGTGAGCGGGGTGGCATCGGCGAGCGGGGGCTCGCTGGTCAGCGGTGCGGCGTCGGCGAACGAGGACTCGCCGAGCTGGAGGGGGATATCGGCGAGCGGCGGCCCGCTGATCAGGAAGGCGACATCGTCGAGGGGGAGGCCGCTGGTGAGAGGTGCGGGATCGGCTTGGGCGGGTACCTGTTTGGAAAGGGCGGAGAGCAGAAGCTGCGCGGATGCGGGCATGGTGGCCTCCTGGCCGTGGAGAACAGGACACAGCAGGCCTACCCAGGCCTCGCGTGCGCAGACCTCGACGTGACGTACACGTCATGTCCAGGCAGATACCACGCACGCATCAGAACAACGAGCCAACGTGCCGTGGGTCACATTCCGTTCCCCGTACGGCAGGTATGGGCCGTTTTAAGCCATCCCCGTCAGCCACACGCGTCCCACCAGGCACGAAGGTGTCAGTATTCCCGGCAAATCCGACAGAACAGCCAGCTGCATTGACACCCTCGCGCCCGGGTGGTGGGCTCGGACCCCACTCAGGCCTTTCGAGGGAGCGCGACGTGCGGTTCGGGCGCAGAAAGCGGGCCACGGCCGTGGCCGTCGCCGTGATCGGTGGGCTGCTGAGCCCCTTCGCACCGGCCGCGACCGCCGCCCCCGCCGACCCCGGCAAACCCCCCGCCACCTCGCCCGACCGCGCAGACAGCGCGCAGCCGCCCGCCGTGTGGCCCCGGCCGCAGAGCATCAGGGCCACCGGCCCGGCCGTGCCGCTCGGCCGTGAGGCCACCGTCGTCGCCGCGCCGGACGCGGATGCGTACGCCGTGGAGGAGCTCCGCTCCCTGCTGCGCGCGGCCGGGGTCACGACCGTCCACGAGAGCCTGCCGGGACGCGGGCCCCTGATCCGGATCGGCGGCCCGGGCGCCGGGGAGGCGCTGCGGGCGCTGCGCGCACCCGACCGCGCCGACCTGCCCACCGGCGGCTACCGGATCGCCTCCGGCCAGGTCGCCGGGCGCGCCACCGTGGCCCTGGACGGGCTCGGCGAGGACGGCCTGTTCCATGCGGTCCAGACGCTGCGGCAGCTGGTCCGCGGTGGCTCGGTGGCCGGGGTCGTGGTGCGGGACTGGCCGGGCACGGCCGTACGCGGCATGGCCGAGGGGTTCTACGGACAGCCCTGGACCCAGGAGGAGCGGCTCGCGCAGCTCGCCTTCATGGGCCGCACCAAGCAGAACCGGTACCTCTACGCGGCGGGCGACGACCCCTACCGGCTGGCCCGGTGGCGTGAGCCGTACCCGGCCCAGCAGCGCGCGGAGTTCCGGGAGCTGGCGCAGAAGGCCGAGGCCGAGCATGTGACGCTCGGCTGGGCCGTCTCGCCGGGGCAGGCCATGTGCATGGCCTCCGACCAGGACGTCCGGGCGCTGACCAAGAAGATCGACGCGATGTGGGCGCTGGGCGTGCGGGTCTTCCAGCTCCAGTTCCAGGACGTCAGCTACAGCGAGTGGCACTGCGACCTGGACGCCGAGACGTTCGGCAGCGGGCCCACGGCGGCGGCCCGCGCGCAGGCGAGGGTGGCCGGGGCGGTCGCCCGGCATCTGGAGGAGCGCCATCCGGACGCGGCGCCGCTGTCGGTGCTGCCGACGGAGTTCTACCAGGACGGGGCGACCGACTACCGCACGGCGCTCGCCGCCGAGCTGGACGGCCGGGTGCAGGTGGCCTGGACGGGCGTCGGGGTCGTACCGAAGAAGATCACCGGGCGTGAGCTGTCCGGGGCGCGGGCCGCGTTCCGCCACCCGCTGGTGACGATGGACAACTACCCGGTCAACGACTACGCCCAGGACCGGATCTTCCTGGGGCCTTACACCGGCCGGGACCCGGCGGTGGCGAGCGGTTCGGCGGCGCTGCTGGCCAACGCGATGGAGCAGGCGGCCGCCTCCCGCATCCCGCTCTTCACCGCCGCCGACTTCGCCTGGAACCCGAAGGGGTACCGCGCGGACGAGTCGTGGCAGGCGGCGATCGACGATCTGGCGGGCGGCGACGCGGGGGCCCGGGAGGCGCTGCGGGCACTGGCGGGCAACAGTGCGGACTCCGTGCTCGGCTCGGCGGAGTCCGCCTACCTCCAGCCCCTGTTCGCCGCGTTCTGGCAGTCCCGGGCGGCCGCCGCGCCGGTACGCGACCGGGCGGCGCGCGAGCTGCGGGCGGCCTTCACCGTGATGCGGCAGACCCCCGACCGGCTCGCCACCCCCGCCGAGGGGCGCCTCGCCGACGAGGTCCGCCCCTGGACCGAGCAGCTGGCCCGCTACGGCCACGCCGGTGAGCTCGTCGTGGATCTGCTCCAGGCCCAGGCGGCCGGCGACGGGGCGGCCGCCTGGCGGGCGCAGCTGGCGCTGGAGCCGCTGCGCCAGGAGATCGCGGCAGCCAGGGCCACGGTCGGCAAGGGGGTGCTCGACCCCTTCCTGGACCGGGCGGAGAAGACCGCCGACGGCTGGAACGGCGTGGACCGGTCCAGCGGCCGGGTCACCAAGGACGCGCACAGCTACACGGTCCGCCTGGACCGGGCCCGTCCGGTGGAGGCCGTGACGGCGCTCGCCGAGCCCGGACCCGACCTGACCGGCGCGGTCGTGGAGGCCCATGTGCCGGGCGAGGGGTGGCGGGCGCTGGGGCAGCTGTCCCCGACGGGCTGGACCCAGACCGCCGCGAAGGGGCTGCGCGCGGATGCCGTACGGGTCACGGTGCCCGAGGCGGCCCGGACCACGCCCCCGTCGTACCTGAGCCCCAGCCTGCCGCCGGCCCCCGCGATCCCGGCGGGGACCCCGAAGCTGCGCGCCCTGGTGCCGTGGTTCGGGGACGAGCCGGATGCCGTGCTCGATCTGGCGCACGGCGAGACGGACGCGGAGATCGGCGGTGAGCCGCAGCGGGTGGCGGCGCGGCTGGCAGGGCGGCGTCCGGCCGAGGTGAAGGGCAAGCTGACGGCGAAGGCGCCGAAGGGCATCGAGGTGCGGGTCCCGAAGCAGACGACGGTGCCGCGCGGCTCCCGTACCGAGGTGCCGGTGGACATCACCGTTCCGGCGGACACCCCGGCGGGTGAGTACGAGGTGCCGCTGACCTTCGGCGGCCAGGAGTCCACGCTGACCGTGCGGGCCTTCCCGCGTACGGGCGGCCCGGATCTCGTGCGTACGGCCACGGCCTCCTCCTCCGCCGACGAGACCCCGGACTTCCCGGCGTCCGCCGCCTCGGACGGCGATCCGGAGACCCGGTGGTCCTCGCCGGCGGAGGACGGCGCGTGGTGGCAGGCCGAGCTCCCGCAGCCGGTGCGGCTGGGGCAGGTGGTGCTGTCCTGGCAGGACGCGTACGCCGCCGGCTACCGCATACAGACCTCCGCCGACGGCCGCACCTGGCGCACCGCGGCGACCGTCCGGGAGGGCCGGGGAGGTCGCGAGTCGGTGCGGATGGACGCGAAGGACACCCGGTTCATCCGGGTGCAGGGCGACGCCCGGGCGACGCAGTACGGCTACTCGCTGTGGTCGGTGGAGGCGTACGCGGTAGCGGAGTGACGTTCTGGACAGGGACGACGAAGGCCCGGTCTCAGGCGGAAACGCCGTCGATCCGGGCCATCACGTCGTCCGCGCCGAACGGTTGCAAGTACGGCAGCCAGCGCGGGTCGCGGTGTCCGGTCCCGATGATCCGCCAGGCCAGGCCGGTCGGCGGGGCGGGCTGGTGGCGCAGCCGCCAGCCGAGCTCGGGGAGGTGGCGGTCGGCCTTGACGTGGTTGCAGCGGCGGCAGGCCGCCACCACGTTGTCCCACGCGTGCTGTCCACCGCGGCTGCGCGGGATCACGTGGTCGACGCTGGTCGCGGCGGCCCCGCAGTACATGCAGCGCCCCCCGTCCCGGGCGAACAGCGCCCGGCGTGTCAGGGGAACGGGCCCCCGGTAGGGGACCCGGACGAAACGCTTGAGCCGGACCACGCTGGGCGCGGGCACGGCAGCGGTGGCACTGTGCAGGAAGGCGCCGGTCTCCTCGAGGCAGATCGCCTTGTTTTCGAGGACGAGGACGAGCGCGCGGCGGAGCGGTACGACGCCGAGCGGCTCGTACGACGCGTTGAGAACCAGGACGTGCGGCACGGTGGATGCCTCCTTGTACGCCGGCGGCGCGTGGCTCGCGCCGGGACGATCCGATCTCAGTCTCTCCTCATGCCTGGTCAAAGCGCCACCACGTAGGGGTAACGGGCCGGGAGGATTTTTCTCACCCCGGGGCGTGGCGGGCGCCGGCCCGGCCCCGGAGGGCGGTCCCACCAGGGCGGCCGCGCGCAGTGTGCGATCGGCCACAGCGGACGTATCCCCGGTGAGACCTGTCTCTCCTCCGGAGACGGCAACGATCCACTCCCCCGGCTTCGTTAGTGTTATCGGTCAACCGTCGTCCCTCTGGAGGTCCCCACCGTGCACCTGTCCGTCCTCTTGGCCGCAACCCCGTCACCCGGGCCGGGCGGCTCGCTGGAGGAAGCCGCCGAGCAGGCCGGGAACGCCGCGGGGTGGGTCGAGGAGAACTGGTCCACCTGGCTGAGCACCGGTCTGCGGATCCTGCTGATCGTGGCCGTCGCGGTCACGCTGCGCTATCTGATCCGGCGCGCCCTGACCAACCTGATCGACCGGATGAACCGCAGCGCCCAGGCGGTGGAGGGCACGGCGCTGGGCGGTCTGCTGGTGAACGCGGAGCGCAGACGCCAGCGGTCGGAGGCGATCGGCTCGGTCCTGCGGTCGGTGGCCTCCTTCATGATCATGGGTACGGCCGCCCTGATGGTGCTGGGCGCCTTCAAGATCAACCTGGCGCCACTCCTCGCCTCGGCCGGTGTCGCCGGTGTGGCGCTCGGCTTCGGCGCCCGCAACCTGGTCACGGACTTCCTCTCCGGCGTCTTCATGATCCTGGAGGACCAGTACGGGGTCGGGGACACGATCGACGCGGGGGTGGCCTCCGGTGAGGTCATCGAGGTGGGCCTGCGGGTCACCAAGCTGCGCGGCGACAACGGCGAGATCTGGTACGTCCGCAACGGCGAGGTGAAGCGGATCGGCAACCTCAGCCAGGGCTGGTCCACCGCCGGGGTCGACGTCACGGTGCGCCCGACGGAGAAGCTGGAGCACGTCCGCGAGGCGATCGCCACGGCCGCCGAGACCATGACGAAGGAAGAGCCCTGGTCGGAGCGGCTGTGGGGCCCGGTGGAGGTGCTCGGCCTGGACGCGGTCCTGCTGGACTCCATGACGGTCCGGGTCACCGCCAAGACGATGCCGGGCAAGTCGGTGGGCGTGGAGCGCGAGCTGCGCTGGCGCATCAAGCAGGCGCTGGACGACGCGGGCATCCGCATGATCGGCGCGGTCCCGCTCCAGACGGAGGGCGAGTCCACGGCGGACCCGACGGCGGCGATGGCGGCCCCGTCGGCGTACGCGTCGGCGACCTCTCCGCAGTCGATGGCGGCGACGCCGATACCGCCGCCGGCGACGAACCTGAACAAGTAGGGGCACGCGTGCTCTGAAGAAGGGGCGCTCCACCGGGTCGGTGGGGCGCCCCTTCTTCTGTCATCTTCTTCTGTCATCGGAAAACGGTCACTTCTTCTTGTCGCAGGGGAGCTGGGCGTTGATCTCCGCGCGGGTCATCACGTCGCCCTTGTACGTCAGGAACTCACCGTCCGCCAGCTCCGCGGATCTCAGCTTCCCGAGGTCGACGTAGCCGGACTTCGTCGTCTCCTCCCCCGCCCGGAGATGCTGCAACTGGACGTAGAACGTGTTCGGCAGCGTGCCGGACAGCGGCTTGGTCACCGTGGTGAAGCTGCTCGGGCTGTTCACGTGGAAGACCCCGCCGCGCGCCTCGGCCGTGCTGGGCTCGCGGGCGCTCCAGAGCGTCTCGAAGTCGTCGACCGTCTTGTCCTTCCGAGGGACGACGATCGCGGCCCCCGTGATCGTCTCGTCGGAGCAGAGCGGCATGGCCGCGAGAAGGCCGGTTCCCTCCATGCGGAACCCGGAGAATTTCTCGGGCGGAGCATCACCCAGCACGCACGAGGCGAGGAGTATCGCGGCCGGGAGCGCCCCGGCGAGCGCCTTGGCGCGCCTCCCTGGACGGCCGGCGCGCCCGTGCCCCGGCTCGGCCCCGCCACGTCTTCGTACCTGTTCCCCCATGCCTGACACACCCCCGCCTGGACAACTGTGCCCGCCCCAGGATGCTCTCGATACCGCCCCGGCGAGGTAACGCTTTGATTGCCGGACGCGCGGTCACCATTGACGCCCCGGCGACCCGCGTCTTACGGTCCTCCCAGAATAGGAAAGTTTCCTAACAGAGTCGACGAGGGTGGGGCATCCACGATGACGGGAACCACACCGGGCACCCCCCGGGTGCTGCGGGCCATGAACGACCGGGCCGCCCTCGATCTGCTGCTGGAGCACGGGCCGCTCTCCCGGACCCGGATCGGCAAGCTGACCGGGCTGTCCAAGCCCACCGCGTCCCAGCTGCTGGCCCGGCTGGAAGCGGCGGGGCTCGTCGTCGCCACCGGGACCAGTGAGGGGCGGCCGGGGCCCAACGCCCAGCTCTACACCGTGAACGCGCGCGCCGCCCATGTCGCCGGGCTCGATGTGAACGAGCGGCGCATCATCGCCGCCGTGGCGGATGTGACCGGGGCAAGCGTCGGGGAGTTCGAGCTCGCGACACCGGGGCGGCGCGCCGACAGCGTGGTGCGCCAGGTCGCCGACGCGCTGGACGGGGCGGTGAAGGAGGCCGGGCTGACCCGCGCCGACATCCACCGGGTCGTCATCGGCACCCCGGGCGCCTTCGACCCGGGCACCGGGCGGCTGCGGTACGCCTCGCACCTGCCCGGCTGGCACTCCCCCACCCTCCTGGACGAGCTGGCCGCGTTCCTGCCGATGCCGGTGGAGTACGAGAACGACGTCAACCTGGTCGCCGTGGCCGAGCAGCGCCTCGGTGCGGCCCGCGGCCACGAGGACTTCGTGCTGCTCTGGAACGAGGAGGGGCTCGGCGCCGCCCTCGTCATCAACGGGCGCCTGCACCGCGGCTTCACCGGCGGCGCGGGCGAGGTCGGCTTCCTGCCGGTGCCCGGGACCCCCCTCGTACGCCAAGTCGTCAAGGCCAACAGCGGCGGCTTCCAGGAGCTGGCGGGCGCCCAGGCGGTGCCCCGGATCGCCAAGGCGCTCGGCATCGACCCCCCGCAGCAGCCGCACGCCAAGGCCGCCGCCACCCTGCTGGAGCGGGCGGCCGCCGCGTACGAGAAGGACGAGGCGCTGACCGAGCTGCTGGGCCAGTACGCGCACCGGCTCGCCACCGGCCTCGCCTCCGTCACCGCCGTCCTGGACCCGGGGCTCATCGTGCTCGCCGGCGGCGCGGTCGCCTCGGGCGGCGAGGTCCTGCGCTCCCTGATCCAGTCCGAGCTGGCCGAACTCGCCGCCTCCCGGCCCCGGCTGGTCGTCGGCGAGATCGACCGCACCCCCGTACTGCGCGGCGCCCTGGAGAGGGCGCTCGCCGACACCCGCGACGAAGTGTTCGACACCTCGCGCTGAACCGACCCCCGTAACCACCCCTGCCGTCTGCCTCTTTTCCCCCGTCCCTGGGAGCTTTGTCATGCGCACAAGCCGTCTCACCACCACCGCTGTCGCCGTCGCCGCGATATCGGTGCTCGCCACCGCGTGTACCGGCCAGTCCGAGGCCGGGGCCACCGACGACCCGAAGGCGAAGACCACGATCAACTTCTGGCACGGCTGGAGCTCGCCCGCCGAGGTCAAGGCCGTCCAGGACAACATCGACCGGTTCGAGAAGGCCCACCCGAACATCACGGTGAAGGTCTCCGGCAACATCAACGACGACAAGCTCAACCAGGCGCTGCGCGCGGGCGGTTCGAACGGGCCCGATGTGGTCTCCTCCTTCACCACCGCCAACGTCGGCAAGTTCTGCTCGTCGGGCGCCTTCGCCGACCTCAAGCCGTTCATCGAGAAGTCGAAGCTCGACCTGGAGAAGACGTTCCCGAAGGTCCTCCTCGACTACACCCAGTTCGAGGGCAAGCGGTGCGCCCTGCCGCTGCTCACGGACGCCTACGGCCTCTACTACAACAAGGACGCCTTCAAGAAGGCCGGGATCACCGCGCCGCCGAAGACGATGTCCGAACTGGCGAGCGTCGCGAAGAAGCTGACGGTGGAGAAGGGCGACAGCTACCGGCAGCTCGGGTTCATGCCGAACTTCCACGGATACGAGACCGTCGCGGACCACTACATGTCGTCGTGGGACCACAGGTACTTCGACGAGAACGGCAAGTCCAACATCGCCAAGGACCCGGCGTTCGCGGAGATGTTCACGTATCAGAAGAAGCTCGTGGAAGACCTCGGCGGCTACGCGAAGCTGGAGAAGTACCGCGGCACCTTCGGTGACGAGTGGGGCGCCAAGCACCCCTTCCACACCGGCCAGGTGGCCATGCAGCTGGACGGCGAGTGGCGGCTCGGGATGGCCGAGGACGCCGGGGCCGGCTTCGAGATCGGGGTCGCGCCGATGCCGGTCGCCGACGACGAGGCGGACAGCTACGGCAAGGGGTTCCTCTCCGGCACCATCGTGGGGATCGCTCCGGCGAGCAAGAAGCAGAACGCCGCCTGGGAGCTGGTGAAGTACATGACCAGCGACACCGAGGCGGTCGTCAACTTCGCGAACGGCATCCGGAACGTGCCCTCCACCTTCGAGGCGCTGAAGTCGCCCGGCCTGAAGTTCGACCCGCGCTTCAAGACCTTCCTGGACATCGCCCAGCACCCGAAGTCCAGCACCCCCGACGGGGCCGTCAACGGCTCCACGTACCAGCAGACCCTCCAGGACTTCGGCTACCAGTACGAGAAGGGCGCGGTGAAGGACCTCCAGGCCGGGCTGGAGAAGACCGCCAAGCAGATCGACACCGACATCGCCAAGGCCAAGTAGCCCGACGATGACGACGCACACACTCCGCTCCAAGCGCCGCAGGTCGGCGCTGCGGAACGCGGCCTTCATGTCGCCGTGGCTGATCGGGTTCTCGGTCTTCTTCGCGTACCCGATGGTCTCGACGGTCTACTTCTCCTTCACGTCGTACGACGGGTTCGGCGCGCCGGTCTTCAACGGCCTGACGAACTGGACGTACGTCTTCCAGGACTATCCGATGTTCTGGCCGTCCCTGTGGAACACGCTCTGGCTGGTCGTCGTCATGGTCACCTGCCGGGTCGTCTTCGGGCTCGGGATCGGGCTGCTGATCACCAAGATCAAGACAGGGACGGGCGTCTTCCGGACGCTGTTCTACCTGCCGTACCTCGCCCCGCCCGTCGCCGCGACGCTCGCCTTCGTCTTCCTGCTCAACCCCGGCACCGGGCCGGTCAACGCGATCCTGGGCGACCTGGGGCTGCCGACGCCCGGCTGGTTCAACGACGCCACCTGGTCCAAGCCGGCCCTCACCATGCTCGCGGTCTGGGGCATCGGGGACCTGATGGTCATCTTCATGGCCTCGCTGCTGGACGTGCCGACCGAGCAGTACGAGGCGGCCGAGCTGGACGGCGCCTCCGCCTGGCAGAAGTTCCGCTTCGTGACCTTGCCGAACATCGCGCCGATCGTGCTGTTCGCCGTGGTGACGGGCGTCATCCAGGCGATGCAGTACTACACCCAGCCCCTGGTCGCCGGAAAGGTCGCTTCCGGGATCATCGGCGGCTCGGGACAGTCCTTCGAACCCGGCTATCCCGACAAGTCGACACTCACGCTCCCCCAGCTCGTCTACAACCTCGGTTTCCAGCGCTTCGACTACGGCGCCGCCTGTGTCGTCGCCCTCATCCTGTTCGCCCTGGCCATGGCCTTCACCGCGCTGCTCATGCGGGGCCGCAACAACCTGATCCAGGCCGGTGACTGAGCCATGACCCAGCTCCTCGACAAGCCCGCCGCCGCCTCTCCGGCGAAGGCCCCGCACACACCCGCCGCGCGCACCGCACGCCGCAAGGCGCTGCTGCACTGGATAGCCGTCCACTCGCTCGGGATCGCCGCCGCGCTCTTCTTCGTGCTGCCGTTCGTCTTCGTGGTGCTCACCTCGCTGATGAACGACCAGCAGGCGCTGACCCGCGACCTCACCCCCAACACCTGGGAGTGGGGCAACTACGAGCGGGTCTTCAACACCCCCGGCTTCCTCACCTGGTGGCGCAACACCCTCTTGTACGCGGGACTCGGCACCGTACTCACCGTCGTGTCGTCGATCCCCGTGGCGTACGCGCTGGCGAAGTTCCGCTTCCGGGGGCGCAAGCTGTCCCTGATGCTCGTCATCTCGATGATGATGCTGCCGCCGCAGGTCGTCATCATCCCCATGTACCTGTTCTGGGCGAAGCAGATGGACCTCTCCGGCACCCTGTGGCCGCTGATCATCCCGATGGCCTTCGGTGACGCGTTCTCCATCTTCCTGCTGCGGCAGTTTCTTCTGACCATCCCGAACGAGTACCTGGATGCCGCCAAGGTGGACGGGTGCGGTGAGTTCCGTACGCTGATGAAGGTCGTCCTGCCGATGGCCAAGCCCGGCATCGCGGCCATCGCGCTCTTCCAGTTCTTCGCCGCCTGGAACGACTACTTCGGACCACAGATCTACGCCTCCGAGAACCCGGCCGCCTGGACGCTCAGTTACGGCCTCGAATCCTTCAAGGGCGCACACCACACCGACTGGAACCTGACCATGGCCGCGACCGTTCTGGTCATGGCCCCCGTGATCGCCGTCTTCTTCTTCGCTCAGAAGGCATTCGTCGAGGGCGTCACACTCACCGGAGTAAAGGGCTGACAATGAAGCTCGCAGTAGTTGGTGGCGGGTCCACCTACACCCCTGAACTGATCGACGGCTTCGCCCGGTTGCGGGACACGCTGCCGGTCGAGGAGCTGGTGCTCGTCGACCCGGCGGCCGACCGGCTGGAGCTGGTCGGCGGCCTGGCGCGGCGGATCTTCGCCAAGCAGGACCACGCCGGGAAGATCACCACGACCACCGACCTGGACGCGGGCGTCGCCGGCGCCGACGCGGTCCTCCTCCAGCTGCGCGTCGGCGGACAGGCCGCGCGCAACCAGGACGAGACCTGGCCGCTGGAGTGCGGCTGCATCGGCCAGGAGACCACCGGCGCCGGCGGCCTCGCCAAGGCGCTGCGGACCGTGCCGGTCGTCCTGGACATCGCCGAGCGGGTGCGCCGCACCAACCCGGACGCCTGGATCATCGACTTCACCAACCCGGTCGGCATCGTCACCCGGGCCCTGCTCCAGGCCGGGCACAAGGCGGTCGGTCTGTGCAACGTGGCGATCGGCTTCCAGCGCAAGTTCGCCCGGCTGCTGGACGTGAACCCCTCCGAGGTCCACCTCGACCACGTGGGGCTCAACCACCTCACCTGGGAGCTGGGCGTGCGCCTGGGCGGCCCGGACGGCGAGAACGTACTGCCGAAGCTGCTGGCCGAGCACGGTGACGCCATCGCCGACGACCTCCACATGCCGCGTCAGATCGTGGACCGGCTCGGCGTCGTCCCCTCGTACTACCTGCGCTACTTCTACGCCCACGACGAGGTCGTACGGGAGCTGGGGACCAAGCCGTCCCGCGCTGCCGAGGTCGCGGCGATGGAGAAGGAGCTGCTGGCGATGTACGGCGACCCGACGCTGGACGAGAAGCCCGAGCTGCTCGCCAAGCGCGGCGGTGCGTTCTACTCGGAGGCGGCCGTGGACCTCGCGGCCTCCCTGCTGGGCGGCGGCGGTTCGCCGGTCCAGGTGGTGAACACGTACAACACCGGGACGCTGCCGTTCCTCCCGGACGACGCGGTCATCGAGGTGCAGGCCCGGGTCGGCCACGACGGGGCGACCCCGCTGGCCGTCCCGGCGCTGGACCCGCTGTACGCCGGTCTGATCGCCAACGTGACGGCGTATGAGGACCTCGCCCTGGAAGCCGCGTTGCGCGGGGGCCGGGACCGGGTCTTCAAGGCGCTGCTCGCCCATCCGCTGATCGGCCAGTACGAGTACGCCGAGCAGCTCACCGACCGGCTGATCGCGCACAATCGGGAGCACCTCGCGTGGGCGTGAACGTCTCGGTCGTCGCCGTCGACGCGGGCAACAGCAAGACCGATGTGGCGTTGATCGGTGCGGACGGAACGGTTCTCTCGACGGCCCGGGGTGGGGGGTTCCAGCCGCCCTACGTGGGGGTGGAGGCGGCGCTCGACGTGCTGGCCGGGGCACTGGACGAGGCCTTCGCGGCGCTGCCCGGGCCCGTCGGCTCCGTCGGCCATGTCTCGGCGTGCCTGGCCAACGCCGACCTGCCGGTCGAGGAGGCGGAGCTGGCCGAGGCGCTGGAAGCCCGTGGCTGGGGGACGTCGGTGCAGGTGCGCAACGACACCTTCGCGATCCTGCGCGCGGGGGTGGACGAGCCCCGGGGCGTCGCGGTGGTCTGCGGGGCCGGGATCAACTGCGTGGGCATGGTGCCCGACGGGCGGACGGCCCGCTTCCCCGCGATCGGCCGGATATCCGGTGACTGGGGCGGCGGTGCGGGGCTCGCGGAGGAGGCGTTGTGGTTCGCCGCGCGGGCCGAGGACGGGCGGGGTGAGCCGACCGAGCTGGCCCGGGTGCTGCCGGGGCACTTCGGGCTCGACTCGATGTACGCCCTGATCGAGGCGCTGCACCGGGGCACGATTGCGCTGACTCGGCGTCATGAGCTGACGCCGGTGCTGTTCGCCACCGCCGACGCCGGGGACCCGGTGGCGGCCGCGCTGGTGGAGCGGCTGGCACAGGAGGTGGTGGCGATGGCGTCGGTGGCGCTGACCCGGCTCGGGCTGTTGGAGGAGGAGGCTCCGGTGCTGCTGGGCGGCAGCGTGCTGGCCGCGCGCCATCC
The DNA here is from genome assembly GCF_000718135.1 of Streptomyces cyaneofuscatus. Classification (GTDB taxonomy): domain Bacteria; phylum Actinomycetota; class Actinomycetes; order Streptomycetales; family Streptomycetaceae; genus Streptomyces; species Streptomyces cyaneofuscatus. The sequence continues at coordinate 279,113 of NZ_JOEM01000004.1, forward strand.
GCAGCTGAACGACCGGATCGCCGAACTGCTTTCGGCCCGCGCCCCGAAGGCTGAGGTGCGGGTGGTGTCCGAGCCGCCGGTGCTGGGGGCCGCGCTGCTGGGGCTGGACGTCACGGGGGCGGCGCCGGAGGTCCACCGGCGGCTGCGGGAGCAGTACGCCTGATCTCCCAGAAATGATCTCCCGGGAACACCGGGACCAGGGGCGTCCTGTCGCGTTCGGCGCGGTGGGGCGCCCCTCCCTCGTTCGGGGGAACGCGGGAGGGCCGGGGAACCGATCGGGCGCCCCACTCGTGTACCTGATGGGGAGTCCGCGACGCACGGGGATGGCTGGGCGGTCGGGGAGGCTCGGGGCGGATCCGGAGCGGTGCGAAGAGGCCGACGAGGCTGCCGGTTCGCTTATGGGGATGTTTCGGGGCACGTTGCGCCGATCGCCTTGATCGGCCGCGTCCGCCCTGATCGAATGCGTTGTCCGGTGCGGGATCCAGGCGTTCACGATGTGCGGGTCCGTCCCCGCGGCCATACTTCTGGCCGGGCGCCGGCCCCGATCTGCCGGGGTCCGGGGGACTGTCGGTGACCGAGGGGGAGGTCGAGTGACACAGCTGCCGCAGGGCGGCCCGCAGACGCAGCGCGCGCCGGAGCAGGCGCCCGCGCCCACCGGCCTGCCCGCTCAACGACCGGGCTCCTGGGCCGTGCAGAGCCGTCGGCTGCGCGCCGTGGCGACGACCGAGCCCGGCCGCCTCCAGATCATCGGGGCCGTGCTGGCGCTGCTGGTCGTGGCGTTCGGGGCGGTGACCGCGCTGGAGATCTCGCACCGGGCCTCCGCCGCCGACGACGTGGTGGGGCGCAGCCAGCCGCTCAGCGCGGACTCGGCGAGCATCTACCGCTCGCTCGCCGACGCGGACACGATGGCGGCCGGCGGCTTCCTCGCGGGGGCACAGGAGCCCAAGGCCGTACAGGAGCAGTATCGGAAGGACATCGAGGAGGCGGCCCGGCTGCTGGTGAAGGCGTCGGCGAACACCGACTCCTCGACAAGCTCCTGGCGGGAGATCACCACGCTCAACGAGGTGCTGCCCGTCTACACCGGTCTGATCGAGCGGGCCCGCGCCAACAACCGGCAGGGGCTGCCGCTGGGCGGCGCCTATCTCCGGTACGCCAACCAGAAGATGACCAACGAGCTGCTGCCGGCGGCCGAGCGGCTGTACGCGGCGGAGACGGGCCGGCTCGACCGGGACGCCGCCGACGCCCGCCGGTGGCCCTTCCTCTCGCTCGCCGCCGGACTGGTCGTGCTGGGCGCCCTGGTGTGGATGCAGCGCCGCAACTACCGCCGCACCAACCGGGTGTTCAACCACGGACTGCTGGTGGCCACGGCCGCCGCCTCGGTGGTGCTGCTCTGGCTGGCGGTCGGGCACACGGTGGCCCGCACCGAGCTGCGGTCCGCGATGACGCAGGGCCAGGAGTCGCTCGATGTGCTCAACAACGCGCGGATCAACTCCCTGAAGGCGCGCGCCAACGAGAACCTCACGCTGGTGGCGCGCGGCGCCGTGCTGACCGCCGACGGCTCGGCCGACCAGTACGAGACGGACTACACCACGGGCATGAAGGCCCTCCGGGCGCAGCTCAAGGAGGCCGAGCGGCTCGCGGACGACGAGAGCGGCAGCGCCCCGGTGGCCAAGGCCGCCAAGAGCGTCACCGAGTGGCAGGAGCGCCACCGCAAGGCGCGTGCCACGGACGACCAGGGCGACTACGAGGGCGCTCTGCAGCAGATCATCGGGGCTGAGGACTCCACGGGGCAGTCCTTCCAGCAGGTCGACAGCGCGCTGCGGACGGCGCTCGCCCATGAGCAGGGCGAGTTCACCGCGGCCGCCGAGGACGGGCGCGGGGCCCTGCGCGGCCTGCCGACCGGAGCCGCCGCGCTGGCGGTGCTGGGGGCGGTCGCCGCGATCCTCGGGATCAACCGCAGGCTCTCGGAGTACCGGTGAGAGGGGCAGCGATGGCCAGGGCGAGGACGTGGGCACGGCGCCGCACACCACGGGGCGGGCTGCGCGGCTGGGGCGGTGTCACGGCGATGGCGGTGGCGTGCGTGATCACCGCCGCGCTCACCCTGCTGCCGCTCTCCCAGCACGGCGGGCGGACCGCCGGGGCGGACCCGGTGGGCAGCGGGACGACGGCGACGGTCCCGGTGCGGGCCGAGGTGTGCACCGATCCCGAGGCGAGCCTGCCGCCCTCGTCGGCGGACGGGCCGGGCATCGCGAAGATCAAGGCGCGCGGCAAGCTGGTCGCGGGCGTCGACCAGAACAGCTACCGCTGGGGCTACCGCAATCCGTACAGCGGCGAGCTCGAAGGGTTCGACATCGACCTCGTGCGGGCGCTGGCCAAGGACATCCTCGGCGACCCCGACGCGGTGATCTTCAGGGCGATCCCCACCAACCAGCGCATCGCCGCCCTGGAGAGGGACCGGGTCGACGTCATCGTGCGGACGATGACCATCAACTGCAAGCGGCTGGAGCAGGTCTCCTTCTCCACCGCCTACTTCCGGACCGGGCAGCAGATCCTGGCCCCCAAGGACTCCCCCATCACGGGGTACGACGATTCGCTGAAGGGCAAGCGGGTCTGCTCCGGCGAGGGCACCACCGCGTTCGAGGCGCTGGAGAAGGAGTCGTACGGGGCGATATTCCGGGACGAGTTCGACGGCACCGAGCGGGACCCGGACCGGCTGACCGTCCCCAACCAGCTGGACTGCCTGGTCCGGCTCCAGCTCGGCGAGGTCGACGCCGTCCTCACGGACAACGCGCTGGGCGCCGGGCAGGCGGCGCAGGACCCGGCGGTGGCCCTCAAGGGCTCGGGGCCGTTCACCACCGAGTTCTACGGCGTGGCGGCGAAGAAGGGTGCCGACGATCTGGTGGCCCGGGTCAACAAGGTCCTGGTGGACTATCGCGCGGGCGGGAAGGACAGCGCCTGGATGGTGTCGTACCGCAAGTGGCTGGCCGCCGGACTGCCCGGCATCACGGCGCCGCCGGCCCCGAAGTACCGGAGCAACTGACCCCGTCCGGGCCCACCGGCCCGGCGGCGAGAGCGGAGAGGTGATCGATGGGCGTCGCGGGATCCTTCCCCAGCTTCGCGGGGAGGCCCCCCGGCCCGGTCATGGACCGGGAAGAGGCGGACCGTGCGCTGGCCCGGGTCGGCGCGGAGCACGAGGCCATCGAGACCTCGCTCCTCGCCCTGCAGGACCATGCGGGCCGCCGCCTCCTGGAGGGCGCCGAGCTGACCGGTCTCACCCGGGAGCGCTGGGCCACGACCGAGCAGTCGATCACGGTGCTGTGGGGGTACTTCGACGCCTACGCGGGCGCGCTGGAGGAGGCCCGGGACATACGGGCGCGCCGCCGCCACCCGAACCGGGAGGATCTGGCCGCCCTGACCGAGCTGCTGCGCGGCGAGGCGGTCACCGTGGCCAACTCCGGTGCGCTGCCGCCCTCCTCGGTGACGGGCCCGGCCCGGCTCTCGGAGCGGTTCTCGCTCCAGGAGCTGGTGGCCCGGATGAACGAGCTGTACGCCAGATCGCTGGACATGGTCGTCGCATCGGACTCCGTCTGGTCGGCGCTGCCCGCCCGGATCGACCTGCTCGCCGCCGAGCTGCACCGCACCCGTTCGCTTGCCCACTCGGTCGGCGTGCGGCCCGGTGAGCATCCGGCCGGGGACGACCTGGAGGAGATCACCGAGGAGCTCACCACGCTGCGCGTGCAGGTGATCTCCGACCCGCTGGCGTTCTGGCTGCCGGGCCCCGGCAGCGCCGCGCCCGGCGGCGGACGCCCGGACACCTCGCGGTACGACCGGGCCGCCCGCGCCCTGGAGGACGTACGGCGGGAGATCGAGGCGGTGCTCGCGGTGCGGCAGGACGCCGAGGCGCGGCTGATGCGGCTGCGGGACGTGCTTTCACGCGCCGACCGCACGCTGACCGAGGCGCGGGCGGCGCGCGGCGAGGTGCTGGCCAAGATCGCCGCGTCCGAGGTGCCCGCCGTCAGCGGACCGGCGACCGCCCTCCAGGAGCGGCTGGACATCGCCGCCGAGTACCGCAGGCGCGCCCAGTGGAGCCGGCTCTCCCCGCTCCTGGAGTCGCTGGAGCAGGAGGCCGAGGAAGAGCTGCTGCGCGCCCGGGAGTCGCTGACCTCGGTGACGGCCCCGCTGGCGGTCCGCGCCGAGCTGCGCGGCCGGCTCGACGCGTACAAGGCGAAGGTGGCCCGGCACGGTCTGGCGGAGGACCCGCTGCTGATCGAGCGGTACGACGCGGCGCGCCGGATGCTGTGGAGCGCCCCGTGCGATCTGCGGGTCGCCGAGCAGAACGTGCTGCGCTACCAGCAGGCGGCGGCCGAGCTGCTGACACCGCGCCCGGCCGACGGACCCGAGGACCGGCGGGGCGATCAGGGGGAGACACGATGAGTACGCAGTGCCAGCGCCCGGCGTGCGAGGGCTCCTACGAGGACATGGGCGGCGGTGAGCTGTACTGCGACACCTGCGGCCTGGCCCCGGTCGTCTCGCCGACGGGCATGGTCTCCTCCCCGCCCACCGGGATCGCGGGCGGGGGCCGGGCGAGTGGCCGGGCGAGCAACCGCAACAGCTCCTCGCAGCGCTCCGGCTCCCGGGCCTCCGCGCGCTCCTCGTCGCGTTCGTCGACCTCGCGGCGCTCGGTGTCGGGGCGACTCTCCCGCTCGCTCTCCGGCTCCTCCGCCTCCCGTTCGGTCTCGGTGCGTTCCTCGGGCTCGTCGGCCGCCTCCTCCACCCGGGGCCGGCTCGGCGCCGGCCTGGTGCAGGTCCCGGACGTGCCCCGGCCCGACCCGCGTACGGCGGTGATGGAGAACCCGGAGGTGCCGGAGCGCAAGCGGTTCTGCTCCCGCTCGGACTGCGGTGCCCCGGTGGGCCGTTCGCGCGGCGAGCGGCCGGGCCGCACCGAGGGGTTCTGCACCAAGTGCGGCCACCCGTACTCCTTCGTGCCGAAGCTGACCGGCGGCGACATCGTGCACGGCCAGTACGAGGTCGTGGGCTGCCTGGCGCACGGCGGGCTCGGCTGGGTCTACCTCGCGGTGGACCGGGCCGTGTCGGACCGCTGGGTGGTCCTCAAGGGCCTGCTGGACACCGGCGACCAGGACGCGATGGCCGCGGCCATCTCCGAGCGCCGCTTCCTGGCCGAGATCGAGCACGCCAACATCGTGCGGATCTACAACTTCGTGGAACACCTGGACCAGCGGACCGGTTCGCTCGACGGGTACATCGTCATGGAGTACGTCGGCGGCAAGGCGCTCAAGGAGATCGCCAACCAGCGCCGCACCCCGTCGGGCAAGCGCGACCCGCTCCCGGTCGAGCAGGCCTGCGCGTACGGGATCGAGGCGCTGGAGGCGCTCGGCCATCTGCACAGCCGGAATCTGCTCTACTGCGACTTCAAGGTCGACAACGCGATCCAGACCGAGGACCAGCTCAAGCTGATCGACATGGGCGCGGTGCGCCGGATGGACGACGACGAGTCCGCCATCTACGGCACCGTCGGCTACCAGGCCCCCGAGGTCGCGGAGGTCGGCCCGTCGGTCGCCTCCGACCTGTACACGGTGGCGCGGACGCTGGCGGTCCTCACCTTCGACTTCCAGGGGTACACGAACGTCTTCGTGGACTCGCTGCCGGACCCGGACAACATCGAGGTCTTCCGCACCTACGAGTCCTTCTACCGGCTGCTGGTCCGGGCGACCGACCCGGACCCGGGGAGGCGGTTCGCCTCCGCCTCCGAGATGGCCGAGCAGCTGACCGGGGTGCTGCGCGAGGTCGTGGCGCTCCAGAGCGGGCGGCCGAGGCCGGCGCTGTCGACGCTGTTCGGTACGGAACTGCGGGTGACGGACACGGAGTTGTTCGCCGAGCAGGTGGACGATGTGTCGCGGCTGGGCGCCCGGGCGACGGCTTCGGGGCGCGGTAGCCGCTTCGGGCGCCGCAAGGGCGGTACGGGTCCGCTGCCGGGCATTCCGGCGCAGGGCGGCGGCGTACCGGGCCGGGGCGGTGCGATGCCGGTGGCTCCTGGGGCCGTGACGTCGGCGGTGGCGGGCGCGCTGCCGGTGGGGGCGCAGCCCGCCGGTCCGGGCGCCGGAGCCGCGTGGCCCGGCGCGGGGGCGGCTCCGCTGACAGCGGCGGCGACCCATGTGCGGGGCGGCCCGCAGGGCGGTGCGGGCTCCGGTTCGTACGCAGGTCCGCAGAGCGGCACGGGAACTGGCTCGTACGCAGGCCCGCAAGGCGGTACGGGCTCCGGCTCGTACGCCGGTCCGCAGGGTGGCGGTCCGGCGGTGTACGCGCCCCCGGCGGCTGCCCCGGCACCCGTCACCGCACCGGCGCACACCCCTGCCTCCGCGCACGCCCCCGTGCCGCCACCCCGGGAGGCCCCGCCCGCCGTCGCACAGCCCGGCCCGACCGGCCCGTACGGCCCCTTCGGGGTGACCGCCGGGGGTGTCCGGCTCGCCCTGTTCGACGCGCGGGCCACCTCCCTGGCCCTGCCGGTCCCCCGGGTCGACGCGAACGACCCGAACGCCGGTTTCCTGGCCGGACTGATGGCCTCCGCCCCCGCCGAGCTGATCGCGGCCCTCCAGGCGGTGCCCGCGGCCTCGCTGGAGACCCGGCTGCGGGAGCTGCGGGCCCAGCTGGAGATGCGCGAGCCGGACGCCGCGGCCGACACGCTGACCGCCCTGGAGGCCCGGCACCCGGACGACTGGCGGGTCGTCTGGTACCGGGGCATCACCTCGCTGGTGACCGGTGACCACGAGGTCGCGGCGCTCTCCTTCGACGCGGTGTACGACGCGTTCCCCGGGGAGCCCGCGCCCAAGCTGGCGCTGGGGATCTGCGCGGAGGTGCTGGGCCAGCTGGACAACGCCGCCGAGTACTACCGCCTGGTGTGGGCGACCGATCCGAGCTTCGTGAGCGCCGCGTTCGGTCTGGCCCGGGTGCAGATCGCCGCCGGGGAGCGGGCGGAGGCGGCGCGCACCCTGGAGTCGGTGCCGGAGGCGTCGATCCACTACACCGCGGCCCGGGTCGCCGCCGTCCGTGCCCGGCTGCGTGAACGGGACCCCGCCGAGCCCCTGCTGACCGACCTGACGGCCGCCGCCGTCCAGGTGGCGGCGCTGACCGGGTTCGGCCTGGACCCGGTGCGGCGCGAGCAGTTGACGACCGAGGTACTGGGCAAGGCGCTGGACTGGGTACTCTCCGGTAGCCCCGGCGCCCCGCCGCCGGGCGGATCGGCAGCCGCCGGAGCTTCGGGCTCCCGGAAGCTGCTCGACGCCGAACTGGACGAGAAGGGGCTGCGGTTGGGCCTGGAACGCTCGTACCGCATGCTCGCCCGGCTCGCACAGCGGGGCGACGAGAGGATCGAACTGGTGGAGCGGGCCAACCGTTTCCGCCCCCGGACGTGGGTGTGAAGATGTCAGAGAGCCACCAGCAGCCCGCCCTGGCCAGGTGCCCCGGCTGCGAGGAACCGCCGGCGTCCGGCGACCTGTACTGCGGTGCGTGCGGCTACGACCTCTCGGCCGTGCCGGCCCGCCCGGACGACCGGCCGACGCTGGCCATCACCGTGCCACCGGCGGTCCCGCCCGCCCCTGCCCCCTCCCCTGCCGCTGCCGTCCCGCCGACGGCCCCGCACGCGCCCGACGCACCCACGCCGCCCGCGCCCGCCGTGCAGTGGCCCGCCGCCTCCGAGACGGACAGCTCCGACGTGCCCGTACCCGTGCACCGGGCGACGGACCTGCCCGGCACGGACTCCGGCGGCAAGCCGCTGCCGGCGACACCCGGGGCACACCACGACGACCCGCCGACGACACCCCCGGTGCGCCACGACGACCGGGCGGTGGTGGCGGAACCGGCCACCGCCGTACCCCCCGACGCCTCCGGCGACTTCGCGCTCGCCGCACCCGATCCCCGTACGGCGGAGCCCACCCCGACGCCCGCCGCCGGGACGAAGGTCTGCGTGGCCTGCCGGTCCGGCCGGGTCGACCCCGACGGGTACTGCGAGAACTGCGGGCACGCCCAGCCCCGCGAGCGCGACCACATGGAGCAGGAGCTCGGCTCGGTGGCCGCCGTCAGCGACCGGGGCCTGCGCCACCACCGTAACGAGGACTCCTTCGCGGTCTCCTCGACCGCGCTGCCGGACGGTTCGCCCGCCGTGGTCGCGATCGTCTGCGACGGTGTCTCCTCGGCGAGCCGGCCCGACGAGGCGTCGGCCGCCGCCGCGAGCGCCGCCAACGAGGCGCTCCTGGAGTCCCTGCCGCGCGGCACCCACCCGCAACAGGCGATGCACGAGGCGATCGTCGCGGCGTCCGAGGCGGTCAACGCGCTGGCCCAGGACCCGCCCGGGTCGGCCGAGCACGAGGCCCACCGCCATCAGAACGCCCCGGCCTGCACCCTGGTCGGCGCGATCATGGCGGGCGGCCTGCTGGTCGTCGGCTGGGTCGGCGACAGCCGGGTCTACTGGGTGCCGGACGACCGCACGGGCCCGCCCGCCCGGCTCACCGAGGACGACTCCTGGGCCGCGCAGATGGTGGCGGCGGGCCTGATGAACGAGGCCGAGGCGTACGCGGACGAGCGCGCCCACGCCATCACCGGCTGGCTCGGCGCCGACTCCTACGAACTGGAGCCGCACACCGCCTCGTTCAAGCCGGACCGCCCCGGCCTCGTCGTGGTCTGCACGGACGGCCTGTGGAACTACGCGGAATCCGCCGAGGAGATGGCCGCGGCCGTGCCTCCGGAGGCCCACCGGCGCCCGCTGCACGGCGCCCAGGTGCTCGTGGGGCACGCGCTCGACGGCGGGGGCCACGACAACGTAACAGTGGCTCTGCTGCCGTTCGCCGTGGAGCCGCAAGGGGCAGGATCGGCCTGCACCACCGTTTGAGTCTCAGGGAGCAGACCGGATGGCCAACTTCTCGAAGTCGAACGTGCCGCAGTTCTCCGTCGAGGTGTACCAGAACGCGTTCCTGCCCGAGGGCGGCCGCGAGGTCAACGCGATCGTCACCGTCACCTCCACCGGCGGCGGCACGACCGGCGGTATCCCGCTGCCGCGCGCGGCGGCCTCCCCCGGACAGGTACCGGGATACGGGCCCGGACCCGGGCCGGGGCAGGGGCCGAGCGCCGCGGTGGTGCTGATGGTCGACTGTTCCGGTTCGATGGACTACCCGCCCACGAAGATGCGCAACGCGCGCGACGCGACGGCGGCGGCCATCGACACCCTGCGCGAGGGCACGCGGTTCGCGGTGGTCGCGGGGACGCATGTGGCCAAGGACGTCTACCCCGGCAACGGGCAGCTCGCGGTCGCCGACGCGCGGACGAAGGCCCAGGCCAAGGAGGCGCTGCGGAGGCTGAGCGCGGGCGGCGGGACCGCGATCGGCACCTGGCTGCGGCTGACCGACCGGCTGCTCGGCGCCGCCGACGTCGACATCCGGCACGGCATCCTGCTGACCGACGGCCGCAACGAGCACGAGGCACCCGAGGACCTGCGGGCCGCGCTGGACTCCTGCGCGGGCCGGTTCACCTGTGACGCCCGGGGAGTCGGCACCGACTGGGAGGTGAAGGAGGTCACCTCCATCGCCTCCGCGCTGCTCGGCACCGCCGACATCGTCGCCGACCCCGCCGGTCTCGCCGCCGACTTCACGCAGATGATGGAGAACGCGATGGGCAAGGAGGTCGCGGACGTGGCGCTGCGGCTCTGGACGCCCGTCGGGGTGGAGATCCGGTTCGTGAAGCAGGTGGCGCCGACGGTCGAGGACCTGACCGGCCGGCGCACCGAGGCGGGCCCGCGCGCCGGGGACTACCCGACCGGTTCCTGGGGCGACGAGTCCCGCGACTACCACGTCTGCGTCCTGGTCCCCGAGGCCGGAATCGGCCAGGAGATGCTGGCGGCGCGGGTCTCGCTGATCCTGCCGGACCCCTCGGGCGCTGGAGCCCCGCAGGTCCTCTCGCAGGGGCTCGTACGGGCGGTGTGGACGGACGACATGGTGGCGTCGACCTCGATCAATCCGCAGGTCGCGCACTACACGGGTCAGGCGGAGCTGGCACAGGTCATCCAGCAGGGGCTGGATGCCCGGAAATCGGGCGACTTCGACGGCGCTACGGCGAAACTGGGCCGTGCGGTGCAATTGGCATCGGCGTCCGGGAACCAGGACACTGCGAAACTGCTTTCGAAGGTGGTCGACGTCGTCGATGCGGCGACCGGTACTGTGCGACTGAAAGCGAAGGTCGCGGAAGCGGACGAGATGACCCTCGAAACGCGCTCGACCAAGACTGTTCGCGTCAAGAAGTAGCAGCATCGGTGACCGAACGGTCACGATCGATCGACAGCATGACGGCCCCCTGGGCCGGACGAGGAGAGGGGGAAGCGCCGACATGCCGACCTGCCCGAACGGACACCAGTCGGGTTCCGAGGACTGGTGCGAGGTCTGCGGACACCGCATGACCGGAACGGGCGCCCCCGCCGGCGCCGTACCCCCACCGCCTCCTCCGCCCCCCGCCCCCGGTTACGGCTACCCGCCGCCCGCCTCCCACGACGGCGGTCCGGCGACGATGCAGGCCGAGCTCTGCCCGCAGTGCCGCACGCCCCGCGAGGCGAACGCGCCGTACTGCGAGGAGTGCCGCTGGAACTTCCTCACCAACACGGCGACCTCGTACACGCCTCTGGCCCCGCAGCCCGGCGCACCCAGCGGCCCGCCGCCCGGCCTCAACCTGCCGCCCGGCTTCCTGGCCCAGCAGGGCCCCGGAGGACAGGGCGGCCAGGGTGGACAGAGCGGACAAGGCGGCCCTGCCGGTCCCGGTGGTCCTGGCGGTGCGCCGCGGCCTCAGCAGCATGACCCGTACGAGTTCCAGGCTTCGCGGCCCTCGCAGGTGAACCGTCCCGCCGAGTCGCTCGCTCCGGAGCAGACCGGTCATGGCGGACAGGGTGGTCACGGCGGCCAAGGCGGTCATGGCGGCCAGGACGAGCGCGGTGGCCAGAGCGGTCCCGGTGGCCAGGGCGGCCCTCCGCCGAGCGCGTTCCAGCAGGGCCCGCCGCCTCCGCCGGTCTTCCAGCAGCAGGGCCCGCCGCCCTCGCACCAGCAGCAGTCGGCGCCCTCACCGTTCGAGCCGCAGCAGTCCTCGCCCTTCGCGCCGCCGCAGCAGCACCAGTCGGCGCCGCCCCAGCACCAGTCCCCGCACGGTGGCGGTGGCGACGACTGGGTCCTGCCGCCGCCTTCCCAGGCACAGGCACCGGCGCAGGCGCCGCAGCAGGCGCAGCAGCCGCCTCAGGCGTTCCAGCAGCAGGCGCCCTACCAAAGCCAAGGCCAAGGGCAGGGGCAGGGGCAGGGGCACGGCCAGCCGCAGGGGAATCAGGGCTACGGCCAGGACCAGGGCTACGGCCAGGTCCCCGGCCAGGGGCAGCCGCAGCAGGCCACCACCTGGACCGCCGTCATCGCGCCGGACCGTGAGTACTTCCTGGCGATGATGCAGCGCAGCGGCCCCGAGGCGACCGGGCTGAACCTGCCCGCGTACTCCCCCGAGCAGCGCCTGCCGCTCACCGGGAGCCAGGTCACCATCGGCCGCCGCCGGCACAGCACCGGCGAGTCCCCGGACATCGACCTGTCCGTGCCGCCCGAGGACCCGGGCGTCTCCCATCAGCACGCGGTGCTCGTGCAGCAGCCCGACGGCGGCTGGTCGGTGGTCGACCAGAAGTCGACGAACGGCACCACGCTCAACGGCGCCGACGAGCCGATCCAGCCGTACGTCCCCGTCCCCCTCCAGGACGGCGACCAGGTGCACGTCGGGGCCTGGACGACGATCACGATCCGCCGGGACTAAGAGACACCCAGGGGCCAGGTGTACGGCCCCTCCGGGTCGTCCAGCCAGGCCCACTGCCGGCCGTCCGCCACCGTGACGCCGTACCTCTCCCGCTGCGGGCGCTCCTCGCGCTCCCAGAGGGAGAGGGCGTCGCGCGGGTCGAGGCTGCCCGCCGTCAGGGTCAGCAGGAAGCGGAAGAGCTCGTCCCCTATCGCGCGCCGCGGCACTCCGCCGGGGCGCGCGAGCGGTTCGGACAGCGGTGAGGCCCCGCGCAGGGGCACGAAGTACGCCGGGGTGTGCAGGAAGTGCCCCTCGGCGCGTGGACCGTGCGCCGTCGCGCGTACGTCCAGCGAGACGAGCCCGGTCGCGACGGGTGCCAGGATCCGCGCCCCCGGAGAGCACTGTTCCGGCCAGGCGGACGGTACGGCGGGCAGCGTGCAGGTGGCGATGATCCGGTCGTACGGGGCTCGCTGCGGGCAGCCCCGGGCCCCGTCGCCGGTGATGACCGTGGGGCGGTACCCGGCGGCGGCGAGATGGGCACGGGCCGCGTCCGTGATCTCCGGGTCCAGATCGACGCTGGTCACCGCCGCGTCGCCGAGCCGGTGGGAGACCAGCGCGGCGTTGTAGCCGGGGCCGGTGCCGATCTCCAGGACGGTGTGCCCGTCCCGTACGTCCAGCGCCTCCAGCATCAGGGCCATCAGCGAGGGCTGGCTGGAGGAGGAGATCAGCTCGCCGTCCCGCATCCGGGTGGCCAGCGCCTCGTCCCCGTACACTCCGCGGACCCAGCGCCGACGGCGTACGGGATCGGGGTCCTCGCCCCAGAGCCGCTCGTAGCCCCGGCTGCCGTGCACGTAGTAGTACGGCACGAACAGATGGCGCTCCACCTCCTCGAAGGCGGCACGCCAGGCGGGGTCGGTGAGCCCGCCCTGCGCGACGATGTTCCGTATGAGGGTGTGACGCGCCTCGTCGGCCTTGGGATCGGAGCCGGTCTCGGCGGGAACTTCCCGGTGTGCGCCCATGCCTCCACTGTCCTGCGGCGGAACGGCGGATGCGACTGCTGGCGGCGGTCCCGGCCATTGGTCCTAGGACCCCTGACCCCGGCCGGTGCGTCTGCGACCATGGACGGGTGACAGAGATTCCGCGCGACACGCTTCAGGAGCAGACCTTTTACGAGCAGGTCGGCGGCGAGGAGACCTTCCGGCGCCTGGTCCACCGCTTCTACGAGGGGGTCGCGGGCGACGAGCTGCTGCGGCCGATGTACCCGGAGGAGGACCTGGGCCCGGCCGAGGAGCGCTTCGCCCTGTTCCTGATGCAGTACTGGGGCGGCCCGCGCACCTACAGCGACCACCGCGGCCACCCCAGGCTGCGGATGCGGCATGCCCCGTTCCGGGTGGACCGGGCGGCGCATGATGCCTGGCTGTCCCATATGCGGGTGGCGCTGGACGAGCTGGGGCTCGCGCCGGAGCACGAGAAGCAGCTGTGGGACTACCTGACGTACGCGGCGGCCTCGATGGTCAACACCGCCGACTGACGGTACTGACGGTCCGGGCGGGTGAGCGGTCCGCCCGCCGGGCTCAGCGGTGCCCGACGGTCAGGGCCAGCGAGCCCAGCCCGCCGACCGGGTCGCGGCGCAGGGCGACCGACCCGAACGGGGTCCGCAGCCGCAGCCAGCCGCCCGCGGCGAGGAGCGAGACGGGGAAGCCGGGGTCGGCGCGGAGGAAGCCGAGGGACTGGGCGGCGTGGACCGCGCGCAGCGGCAGTTCGGTGGCGCCGACGGGCCGGGACCAGATCTCCCGGCCGATCCGCTCGCGTTCGGCACGGGTGCGCAGCTCCTCGGGCAGCGCCTCGTCCCGCGTACGGAATTCGGCGACGGCCGCGTCCAGGGCGGCGCGCAGGGCATCCGGCCGGGGCAGACCGGCCTGTTCCCGCCAGGGCCCCCGGGGCGGCAGGACGCCAGTCCAGGGCGGCCCGGTCACGGGAGCGGGCAGCACACCGCCACGCTCCCCCGGCTCCTCCCCGGCCGTGTCCAGGGAGAGGGACTCCAGCAGCTCCCCGGCCGACACCGTGACGTCGAGCCTCTCGGGGCGGGCCAGGCGGGCCGCACGGATCGCGAGCACCTCGAAGGAGGGCGGGCGGCCGAACACGGCCAGTGCGTCGCCGCCGCCCGCCTGCAACCGGACCGCCGCGGCCCGGTCGTAGTGGAGCAGCCGGCCGAGGAAGGCGGCGAGATCCGCCGCCTCCCTCGGGTCGGCGAACAGCAGCGACTGCACAGGCACCGTCATGCCGCGGCGGGCTCCTCTGCCAGGTACTTCTGGAGGAAGAGCTTCTCCTCGGCGGAGATCCGCCGGGGCCGCTCGGCCTCCAGGTTGTACGGGACGACGACGGTCGAGGCCCGTACGTACACCTGGTCGGGGTCCTTGATCTCATAGGCGATCGTCAGCGACGCGGCGCCTATCTTCGTGACCCACGACTCGACGGTGACCGGCTCGTGCCGGTGCACCAGCGGCCGTACGTAGTCGATCTCGTGCCGGGCCACGACGGACCCGCCCGAGAACGACGGCGAGCCGTCCCCCGGCGCCAGCCGGAACATGAAGTCGATGCGCGCCTCCTCCAGGTAGCGGAGGAAGACCACGTTGTTGACGTGGCCGAAGGCATCCATGTCCGACCAGCGCAGGGGGCAGCTGTAGATGTGACGGGCCAAGACGATCAGCCTCGCGTGAGCTTCTTGTACGTGGCGCGGTGCGGGCGGGCCGCGTCCGCGCCGAGACGCTCGACCTTGTTCTTCTCGTACGACTCGAAGTTGCCCTCGAACCAGTACCACTTGGAGTCACCCTCGTAGGCGAGGATGTGCGTGGCGACGCGGTCCAGGAACCAGCGGTCGTGGGAGATGACCACGGCCGCACCGGGGAACTCCAGCAGCGCGTTCTCGAGCGAGGACAGGGTCTCCACGTCGAGGTCGTTGGTGGGCTCGTCGAGGAGCAGCAGGTTGCCGCCCTCCTTGAGCGTCAGCGCCAGGTTGAGGCGGTTGCGCTCACCACCGGAGAGGACGCCGGCCGGCTTCTGCTGGTCCGGGCCCTTGAAGCCGAACGCGGAGACGTACGCCCGCGAGGGCATCTCGACCTGGCCGACGTTGATGTAGTCCAGCTCGTCCGAGACGACGGCCCAGAGGGTCTTCTTCGGGTCGATGTTGGCGCGGGACTGGTCGACGTAGGAGATCTTGACCGTGTCGCCGACCTTGATGGAGCCGCTGTCCGGCGTCTCCAGGCCCTGGATCATCTTGAACAGCGTGGTCTTGCCCGCGCCGTTCGGACCGATGATGCCGACGATGCCGTTACGGGGCAGCGTGAAGGACAGGTCGTCGATGAGGACCTTGTCGCCGAAGGCCTTCGAGAGGTTCTCGACCTCGACGACGATGGAACCGAGGCGCGGGCCCGGCGGGATCTGGATCTCCTCGAAGTCCAGCTTCCGCATCTTGTCGGCCTCGGCCGCCATCTCCTCGTACCGGGCGAGACGGGCCTTGGACTTGGTCTGGCGCCCCTTGGCGTTGGACCGCACCCACTCCAGCTCTTCCTTGAGCCGCTTCTGGCGCTTCTCGTCCTTGCGGCCCTCGACCTTGAGGCGGGTGGCCTTGCGCTCCAGGTACGTGGAGTAGTTGCCCTCGTAGGGGATCGCGCGGCCGCGGTCGAGCTCCAGGATCCACTCGGCGACGTTGTTCAGGAAGTACCGGTCGTGGGTGACGGCGACGACGGCACCCGGGTACTTCGAGAGGTGCTGCTCCAGCCAGTTCACCGACTCGGCGTCCAGGTGGTTGGTGGGCTCGTCGAGGAGGAGCAGGTCCGGGGCCTCGATGAGGAGCTTGCAGAGCGCCACGCGGCGCTTCTCGCCACCGGAGAGGTTGGTGACCGGCCAGTCGCCGGGCGGGCAGCCCAGGGCGTCCATGGCCTGCTCCAGCTGGGCGTCCAGGTCCCACGCATTGGCGTGGTCCAAGTCCTCCTGGAGCTTGCCCATCTCCTCCATCAGCGCGTCGGAGTAGTCGGTCGCCATCAGCTCGGCGACCTCGTTGAAGCGCTTGAGCTTGCCCATGATCTCGGCGGCGCCGTCCTGGACGTTCTCCAGGACGGTCTTGCTCTCGTCGAGCTTCGGCTCCTGCATGAGGATGCCGACGCTGAACCCGGGTGACAGGAACGCGTCACCGTTGGACGGCTGCTCCAGGCCCGCCATGATCTTCAGCACCGTGGACTTACCGGCGCCGTTGGGTCCTACGACACCGATCTTCGCGCCGGGCAGGAAGTTCAAGGTGACGTCATCAAGGATCACCTTGTCGCCGTGCGCCTTGCGCGTCTTGCGCATGGTGTAGATGAACTCAGCCAAGAGAAACCGTCCGGCAGCAATAGAGGTGTGGGCAGATACACCCCATCTTGCCTGACGTCCATCCCCGGAAGGAAACCCGTCCGGGGATCGGCCATCCGTCACCGCTCACGGATGCGCACCCGCAACTACTCAGCGTGCTCCTGTGCTTCCTTGCGGCGCAGGACGAACAGGGCGCCGCCGCCGATCACGAGGAAGCCGACGGCCAGGGCGGCGATCATCGGGGTGGTGCTGGAGCCGCCCGTCGCGGCGAGGTCGCCCTCCAGGCCGGAGGTGGTGGTGCCGGTCGAGGCGGGGAGGGAGTCGCGGGCGGATTGGGTGCCGATGCCGCTGTCCTCGTCGGCCTGCTGGTCCTTCTCGGCCGCGATGACGCTGCCGCTGGTGGCGCAGTCCAGCACGCCGGTGAAGCTCTTCCGGAAACCGGCGGGGCCGGTGATGGTGAAGTCGTACGCCTGGTCCTCGGCGACCGGCATCGTCACCGTCCGGGTGGCCCCGGCGGCCACGGTGTGCTCGGCGCCGCCCAGCTCGAAGGTGAAGGGCTCGTCGCCCCGGTTGACCGCGGTGATGTCCACGCCGCCGGCCGCGCAGTTCTTCCGGGCGGTCAGGGCCGGGGCGGCGCCCGTCTCGGCCCAGGTGGCGGTGGCCCGTGCGGAGACCGTGGACTCGCTGGATCCGGCCAGGATCTGGGTCTGGGTGCGGGTGGTCCCGGCGAAGGCGCGGCCGACCGGTACCGAGGTGGTGGTCTGGATGGACAGCGAGGCCGAGCCGTCGGCGCTGCCCTTCGGCACGGAGAAGTAGAGGCGGGCGCCGTCGGTGGCGGAGGTGACGGGCTTACCCTTCTTGTCGGTCACCGTGATACCGCTGACCGCCGCGTCCACCGGGGGCGACACGGAGACCTGCTCCGCGTCCGTGCGGACGGTCACCGGGCCCAGCCGCTCGCCCGCCCGGCCGGAGACCGCCGCGGGCTCCAGCGTCAGGGACGCCCGGGGTTCGGTGACGTTGCGGGCGCGCCGGTGCAGCCAGTCGGCGAGCTTCTCGGCCTGCTTGTCCACCGCGGTGACATCGGCACCGTCCGAGTAGCGCCAGATGGCGACCTGGGTGCCCGCCGCGGCGGTCCGCTCGGTGAGCGGACCGGTGCCCGCCGCCTCGGCCAGCGCGGCGAGGTCGTCGACCTGGGGGTAGGAGTGCTGGAGGATCCACCGGATCTTCCCGGCGTTCCGGTTGGCGCCGAGGGAGGTCTCGGCCCAGGGGGTCTCCAGGTACTTCGCCTGATTCTGGGTGGGGTTGTGGAGGTCGACGCAGTAGGTCTTGAGCTTGCCGCCGCCGTCCACGGTCATCTCGAAGAGCCCGGCGGGCAGCTCCTGCGTGACGTCGGGGGCGCCGTTCTCACCCGGTGTGCGGAGCACGGCGCTGTCGAAGGTCTTCAGCCCGTCGAGGACGGCGGCCGCGCCGCCCTGGTGCCGGCCCGGATCGTCGGCGGCCGCCGTGCCCGTCCCGGCAAGGGTGGCCGCCGTGACGAGACCGGAGAGCAGCAGCGCGGTCACCGGCCGGAGGAAGGCCCGGCCGCGTCGTGGCCGCCCGGTCCCGGTGGCCTTCCCGAACCGCGACGCTCTGTCACGGACGGCGTGCACCGCCTTCGCGTCGGACGGCGAAGTGGACACTGAAGGCGCAGAAAACACAGAATTCCCCTCCGGGCGGGGCCCTCGCGCGTGGTGCGCGTGTGGGGAATGCCCCGCCAGCAGACTCAAGTGATCCATGAGCTCTGGGAATCGTAAGGACCGAGCGAACCCCAGTCCCCCGTACTGCCCCCGGCCAACCATTCCGAATCGGAATCGTTATCGCCGGGCCGTCCCTGCGACCAGCCCTTTCAGGACACAGCCACCTTTTCGGCGGCCCGTTCCGACCGTGCCCGTGACGCGTCGGAACCGTCTTCCGACTCTCCGTCAGCTCTGCTGTGCGAGGCCGCCGTCAGCGCCGGTTCGGTCCTGACGACCCGGCGGAACGCGGCGGTCCCGCGGCTCAGATCGTGGCCGACCGCGACCGCCTCGACATCCACGAACGTCCGCCGCCCGCCCTCCCGTTCCTCCTCGCGGACCTTCAACCGGCCGTGCACCACCAGAGGTTCTCCGATCGCCACCGAACCGGCCAGGTTCGCGGCGAGGGTGCGCCAGGCCCACACCGTGTAGAAGCTGGTGGGTCCGTCCGTCCACAGCTGCGTCTCGCGGTCACGGCGCCTCGGGGTCACGGCGAAACGAAATCGCGCCATTCCCCCGGTCGCCGTCTCGCGGAACTCCACCGCGGTGGCCGCGTTTCCCACCAGCGTCACCATCGTCTCGTTCATTTCCCGCCCCCGTTTTCCGTCGTTCCGTCGTTCCGTCGTTCCGTCGTTCCGTGGTTCCGGTCGTGCGTCCCGTATCCGTCCGCCGGCGAACCCGTCCGCCGACGACTTCATGGTGGACGCCGGAAGCGAATCGCGCCGGAGCCTGTGGACTACTGGCCGGTTGTGGAAAACTCCGTCACCGCCACGTACCGTTCGCGCACCTCCCGGTACCGCGCCAGCTCCGCCGAGACCGGGTCCAGGACCCTGGCCCGGCCGCACCCTGCCGCCGCCTCGCGCAGCCGGCGTTCGGCGTCCTGGCCGTAGCGCCGGGCGGGGCCCCGGATCGCCGCCGCGCAGGACCACTCAACGAGCGGCCCGCCGACGACCCCGGCCAGCATGATCAGCGCGGGGACGACGAGCCCCGGCTCCAGGACCCCGACGATCTGGCCGAGCAGCCACAGACCGCCGAAGACCTGGAGCAGCGTCATGGAGACCTGGGCAAGGACCGCGGCGGGCCACCACTTCGGCCGGGGCGGCCTGGCCGGCCGGCCGCCGAGCGCCACGCCCGTGGCCGGACCCCGGCCCGACGCCGTACCGAACCGCCCGGAGCCGCCCGATCCCTTGGCGGAACCGCCCCCCGCGGCCGCCTTCGCCGCCAGCTCGTCCAGCGCCTCCGGCAGCCCCTTCGCCCCGTTGAACGCCGCCTCGCGCACCGCCTGCGCCCAGGGGGCGGGGAGCCCGGCGGAGGCGTCGTCCGCGACGGTCCGGACCGCCTGCTCCACCCGCTGCCGGGCGGTCGGCTCCTCCTCGGGCGGGGCGAGCGCCTGGCCCATCCGGTCCAGGCTGCCCGGCAGCCCCCGGGACTCGTACCAGCGCCACAGCCGCAGCCACGGCGTCCCGCACGCCCGCCCGGCGTTCCTGCGCCACTCCCGCTCGGCGGCCTGCCCGGCGGCGGCCGCCCCGACGGCCTCGGCCAGCCGGTCGGTGAACTCCTCCCGGGCCCGCTCCCCCAGTCCCGGCCGCCCCTCCGCCACGTACACCGGACGCAGCCGCGCCGCCGCCGCGTCCACGTCGGCGGAGAGCCGGCGGGTGGCGGCCGTGCGGTCCTGGACGAACCGGCCGACCATCTCCCGCAGTTCGGGTACCCCGTCGCCGGTCAGCGCGGAGAGGGACATGACGGTGGCGCCGGGTTCGCCGTGCTCGCCGAGCGCCATGCCGTCCTCGTCCAGGAGCCGGCGCAGGTCGTCGAGCACGAGGTCGGCGGCCTCGCCGGGCAGCCGGTCGATCTGGTTGAGGACGACGAAGGTGACCTCCGCGTGCCCGGCCAGGGGGCGCAGGTAGCGCTCGTGCAGGGCGGCGTCGGCGTACTTCTCCGGGTCCACCACCCAGATCACCGCGTCGACCAGCGCCAGCACCCGGTCCACCTGGTCCCGGTGGGCCGTGGCGGCGGAGTCGTGGTCGGGCAGGTCGACCAGGACGAGCCCTTGGAGCGCCTCGTCGAAGGCGGCGGGCCCGGGGTGGGGCCTGCGGCGGAGCCGGCCGGGGATCGCGAGGCGGTCGAGGAGCCCGGCGGCCCCGTCGGTCCAGCTGCACGCGATGGGCTGGGAGGTGGTGGGGCGGCGCAGCCCGGTGTCGGAGATCTGGGTGCCGGCGAGGGCGTTGAACAGGGTCGACTTGCCGCTCCCGGTGGCGCCCGCGATGGCGACGACCGTGTGCCGCGAGGAGAGCCGCTGCCGCGCGGCAGCCTCGTCCAGTACGCGTCCGGCCTCGGCGAGGGTGTCCCGGTCGAGGCGGGCGCGGGAGAGTCCGACGAGTTCGCGCAGGGCGTCGAGGCGGGTGGGCAGGGGGCCGCCGGAGGGCCCGTACGCCTCGACCTGCGGCCGCACGTCGTCCTCGTCGGGAGGGGAGTCGGCGGGGGCGGACGGGTCGGTGAGGTCGGACGGGCCGACGGAGTCCGTGGAGCCCCCGTCCGTACGGGAGTGCCCGGTTCCGGAATCGCCGCCGCGTGGGTCGGCCGCCGCGGCGCGCCGGGCGATCAGCCCGTCGTCCCAGCGCCCGTCCTTGCTCCGGGCCTCCTCCTTCTCCTCCGGTTCGCCGGTCTCCGTCGTGCCGTTGCCCTGGTCCTCGTCCGTGACGGCAGTCATCGCTGCCACCTCTCCTTCTGCATGACGGAAAGCGCGGCGATCAGTTCGGCCTGCGGTTCGGGGGCGATGTCGAGTGTGTCGAGCGGGGCGAGCCTGCGGTCGCGTTCGCCGCCGAGCACCTGGTCCAGATAGGTCGTCAGCAGGTGCCCGCCCTTGTCGCGCAGGCGCAGCGCGCCCTGGGCCCCGATGCGTTCGGCGAGCTGCTCCCCCGCCGTGCGGGCCCGCCGCCCGCCCAGCAGGGCCGCCGCGAGCAGGGCGGCGACGGTCTCGGGGTCGGGCGCCACGCTGCGTTCGAGCTGGCGCACCTCCTCCTCAGCGAGCTCCTCCAGGACCCGCCGCCACCGCCGTACGGCCACGGCGATCCGGCCCTCGATGTCCTCGACGGGCCCCCACCCTCCGGCATCCCGGCCCGCGCCCTCGAACCGGAAGACCCCGGCGGCCGGCTCGCGGCTCCACTGCGTACGGATCTGGTCGTCGGCGGCGGAGACGGCGCACTGGAGGAGCGCGATCAGGCTGTCCACCAGGGCTTCGAGGAGCTCGCCGGGGGCGCTGTAGAGGGGGTAGCCGCGCCACCGGGTCCGCGCGTCCCCGGAGAGGACCGCCCCGCTCTGGAGCCTGCGCCGGATCCGTTCGGCCTCCTTGCCGTACGCGTCCTGGACCACGCCGGTGAGCCGTACGGACGCCGCGTACTGCGCGGCGACGGCCGACGCGAGCTCGGGCATCCGCACGTTCAGCGATTCGATGAGCCCGGAGGCCGTACGCCCCACCGCCTGCTGCCGGGCGGCGGGGTCCTGGGCCCGGTGGGTGAGCCAGGCGCGCAGCGGGGCGACGGCGGTGGTGGGGAGCAGTCCGCTGCCGCCGCCCGCGGACTCGGGGAGTTCGGGGATGGTGAAGCGGGGTACGTCCCCGAGTCCGGCGCGGGTCAGGAGCGCCGCGTACTGCCGGGAGACCTCGGCGATCACCTGGTGGGGCACCCGGTCGAGGACGGTGACGAGGGCGGCGTCGTACTCCTTCGCGGTACGCAGCAGATGCCAGGGGACCGCGTCGGCGTACCGGGACGCCGTGGTGACCATCACCCAGACGTCGGCGGCGCAGATGAGTTCGGCGGCCAGGACCCGGTTGCGTACGACGAGGGAGTCGATGTCGGGGGCGTCGAGGATGGCGAGCCCGCGGGGCAGGCTGAGAGCGGTCTCCACCCGCAGCACGTTCCCCTCGTCGTCGGCGCCCGCCCCGAGGTCGTCGAGCCCGTCGGGGTCCCGGGCCTGACCCGGCGGCAGCCAGATCCGGGTGAGCTGCGGGAGCACCCGTACGCCGGCGAACCAGTGGTGGTCGTCGGGGTGGCAGACCAGCACCGGAGTGCGGGTGGTGGGCCGCAGCACCCCGGCCTCGCTGACCCGGCACCCGACGAGCGAGTTGACCAGCGTGGACTTCCCGGCCCCGGTGGATCCGCCGATCACGGCGAGCAGCGGGGCCTCGGGGTCCTTGAGCCGGGGCAGGAGGTAGTCGTCGAGCTGTGCGAGGAGTTCGACCCTCGTCTGCCGGGCGCGTTCGGCCCCCGGCAGCGGGAGTGGAAGACGCACGGCGGCGACACGGTCGCGCAGGGCGGAAAGTGCGTCGATGAGCTGAGGCCGTACGTCCATGGTCACCACATGCGAAGAATGCCCAATTTTGGCGCCCTTTTGAAGCTTATAGACCCCTCTGCGCGGCGGTTCCACTCTGTGGACAGAGTCGGGACAGAGGGGACGAGTAGGGCGCAGGCATAACGAGTGCACAACACCCGGGCCACAGGGAGCGAAAAGCTATGCACGATCCGCACTCACCTGCGATTATCGGTTCGCTTCACCGAACCTCCACATCGTGCCACGCAGGTGAAGCAACCGGGTCCAGGCGATCGGAGCCCTATCCTTGTCCCGGCATGGCCACGGAACCACCCGATCAGGGCTCCCGGCCCCCGTAGCTCAGTGGATAGAGCAGGCGCCTTCTAAGCGCTTGGCCGCAGGTTCGAGTCCTGCCGGGGGCGCACCGACCGCACGATGACTGCACGACCGCGAGGCCCTCCGCCCGGAGGGCCTTTTCGCTGGTCGGGGCAGGTTAGCGGGGAGCGGGGTAGTGGGGCGTAAGAGAGGGTCCGGCGCCGGGCCTGGCAAGCCGGCAGCCTTCGTATGTCCGGGAAAAAGGCCATTCCGGTTGAGGACTGGGCACATGCCGGATCATTCTTGCGGGCATGACCCTGAGCTCCCCATCGCGTGATGTTTCCGGCCTGCGTGACTACGCCTTCGACTGGGCGCTGGTGGATGTGGAGACGTCCGGGGTCATCGCGCGGCGGGACCGGGTGCTGTCGGTCGCGGTGGTGACCATCGGTCCGGACGGGGAGCAGACCGGGGAGTTCTCGACCCTGCTGAACCCGGGGTGCGATCCGGGGCCGGTGCATGTGCACGGGCTGACCGCCGAGCGGCTGCTGGGGGCGCCGACCTTCGAGCAGGTCGCGGGGCGGATCGGGGCGCTGTTGCAGGACCGGGTCCTGGTGGCCCACAACGCCCAGTTCGACTACGACTTCCTGGCGCACGAGTTCGCGCGGGCCCGCCTGTACCTGCCGGTCTCCCGGCGGCTGTGCACCCTCGCCCTCAACCGGCAGGTGGACCCGCCGGCCCCCGACATGAATCTGGGCACGCTCGCGGCGCACTACGGCGTGGAGCAGACGCGGGCGCACGACGCCCTGGACGACACCCGCGTGCTGGCCGGCATCCTCCGCGCGACGCTCCGGGAGGCCGCACGGCTCGATCTGCCCCTGCCCTTGGTGGCATGCCCGCCGCGCCAGGACGTGCAGTTCGCGCCCCAGCCGCCCAAGACGCCGTGCGCGTACCGCAATCCGGGGCAGGCGGAGGCGGACGGTCCGCTCGTGCAGGGCATGAAGATCGCCATCACCGGCGAGACGGCGACCTCGCGGGCGGAGCTCGTGGCGCGGTCGGTCGCGGCGGGGCTGAACGTGATGTCGTCGGTCAGCCGCCACACCAGCGCGCTGGTCACCAACGAGGCCGGCTCGGCCTCGGCCAAGGCCCGGCGGGCGGCGGCCGAGGGCGTACCGGTGATCGACGAGCACACGTTCCTGCGGCTGCTGGGTGACGTACGCGCGGGAACGCCGCACCGGGGTGCGGCTGAGGGGGCTGGGGCGTCCGGGGGTGTGGCGTCGGTGTCCGGGGCTGCGGCGTCGGTGTCCAGGGTTGCGGCGGCCGTCCCAGGGAACGCCGTTGCCGCCCCCGCCCCTATGGCCGCCCCTGCTTCTACGGCGGTCCCCGCCTTCACGGCCGTCCCCTCCACGCAGGTGGCGGCCGTCCCGGCCGCGCGCCAACCGATCCCAGCGACGACGACGGTCCGCCCCCTGGCCGGGCGGCGGGTCCTCATACTCGGCGGCACACATCCCGCCGCGGCAGCCGCGCGTACCAGGGTCGTCGAGCTGGGCGGCTCGGCCGCCATCAACCTCTCCCGCACGGTCACCGACGCCGTCCTCCTGCCGGGAGGAGAGGCCGATCGCCGCTTGCGGCGCATGCCGGAGCTGGGGCTCCCCGTCCATGACGAACACTGGCTGAACGCTCCCGGGACCCCGCCCAGGGCCGCTTCCGGGGCTGCTCCCGGCGCGGCCTCCCCGGCGACCGACTCCTCGTCACCGGAGCGGGAAGCGGACCGTCCGCCGTCCCCTCTCGTCCTGCCGCGCGGCGGCGTCGTGGACCTGGCCGCGCCGCAGCGGGACGCGGCTCCGCCATGGCACATCACCGCGGCCTGGGAACCGCAGGAGGCGGCCGATATCGACGTCGTCGCCTTCGTGCTCGACGAGGACGAACAGGTCACCTTCGACGAGGACTTCGTCTTCTACGGCGTCCCGGAGAACCCCGCAGGCACCGTCCGCCTTCTCACCGACGGCCCGGCCGAACAGACGATCGCCGTCGACCTGGCCTCGCTCCCGCCCGCCTCGCGCAGGGTCGCCGTCGCGGCCGCCATCGACGGAGAGGCGACCTTCGGGGACGTCGGCGCGGTCCAGGTCACCGCGGTACCCGGCACCGGGGCCGCGCCCCTGGCCAGGGCGACCCTCGACGCCGCCACCACGGAACGCACCCTGCTCCTGGCAGAGTTCTACCGCCGCGGCCCGGTCTGGCGCTTCCGCGCGGTCGGACAGGGGTACAACGACGGGCTCGCGAACCTGGCACGCGGCTACGGCGTCGACATCGCGGACTGAAGCTGACTGAAGCTGACTGAACGGGTGGGCCGGGGGCCCGGCCCCTACCACACCAGCAGCAGCCCGCAGCTGTAAGCCTTCCCGTGCCCGAGCCCCCTCGTCAGCGCCCCCACGAACGTCTGCGGCTCCGTCACCGTCAGCTTGCCCCGGACCTCCGCGCGGACGAGGCGGAGCCCCTTGTGCGGGGCGGGGCTGGAGATACGGGGCAGCATGCGGACGGCCAGTTGTTCCGCCTGAGCGTCGGCGCCCAGGCGTGTCAGGCCGTCGGGAGCGACGGGAGGTTCGCCGGCCGGCTGAAGTCGCCGGACGAACCAGCTCTTCACATGGTCGGGGCGGGTGTGGGCGACCCGTTGGCCGCGAGTCTTCTCCGGGGACCCCGGTGCGGGTGGACGGCTGTACACGGGGTTGACGACGGTACGGAAGTCGACCGTCTCGCCCACGGAGAACGTACGGTCAAGGGTCAGCGTCTCCGGCTCCTCGGCGAGGGCCGCCCTCGGGACGCGGCCCCAGTCCCCGGGCACCTGGGACTGCACGACGAGCGAGAGCTGGGCCTCGCGGAGGTTCAGCGTCCAGGTAGACAGGACGCCCATCTGCGCGCGGGCGTCACGGCTGCCGTCGTCGACCCAGCCCGGGAAGCCGCTCATCACCGTGCGATGCATGTCCTGGGCGTCGATCAGCGACTTGGCAGCGTAAGGGTGCCGGGCGTCCAGTGTCAGGAGGGTTTGTGTGGCGACGAATCGTGCGGTCGTCACATGCGGCTCTTTCACAGAAAGCTGCTTCACAGGATGATGTCCCAGTCCTTGGCGCGCGGATCGATGGCGACGCGGTCCCCGGTCTCCCAGCGCGCGGCGTGTTTCGGGCCCATGGCGTGGAAGCTCACCGGCTGGTCCATGACCGGACCGACTCCCGGTAGGGGGCGCTCGCTCTCGATCCAGGCCCACGGCCGGCTGTCCCGGGCCGATGGAGGCGCGTCGGAAGGTGAGGGCAGCAGGGCCACGGAGGCGAAGGCCTCGGCGAGCGTGCAGGCCATGACGGTGAGGGCCAACTGACCCGACGGCGGACAGGACTTGCGCCCGAGCCAGAGGAGCCGCTTCGGGTGCTCCAGCGCGTGCGCGATCCGATCCAGCACCTCCCTCTCCGAGTGCTGAAGGCCCACCAGGAAGGCGGCGTCGGCGAGATACCAGCGCTCGGTGATCATCGCGTTCCTGCGCCCCTCGGCGGAGACGAGGGCGCCGGAGAGCGGATCGGCGCCGATCCTCTTCGGCGCTCCGTACCAGTCCTCGACCTCATGACGGCCGAACGTGTCCCCGGTCGCTGACGGGCCGCGACCACGCCCAGATCGCGCGGATGCTGGAAACCGCCTGGGGCCGGGGTCTCGTACCGGACGATCTCAGCGCCGGCAGCCATGTCTTCGCCGATAGGGAACTCCTGCGCACGGCCTGGGAGAAGACCGGGCCGGATCTGCGCGCGGAGTGTGTCCGTCGGCTGCACGCCTGGGCCGATTCCTGGCTCACGGACGAACGGGCCGGGACCATGCCTCGCTACCTGCTCTCGTACTACCCGGGCCTGCTCTGCGAAAGGTCACGGCTTGAGCAGTACGTTCTCGATCCTCGGCGCCAGAGGCGGCTCGTGGAGGCGGGCCGGCTCGATGAAGCGCTGACGCAGCTCGACCTCCTCCCGGACGGGGAGGACCGCACGCCGGAGGTGGCTGCGCGCGTGGCTCTCTCCCGGGCCGTGCTGTCCGGGGCGGAAGCGCCGGACGCCGCGGAAGCCTCGGATACCTCGGATGACTCGGATGTCTCGGATGCTGGGGAACTCGCTCGTGCAGCGGTCCGATGGGCGGAGCGCGCCGCCGAAGCCACACCTCCGTTCGCCGAGCAGGACGACGGCATGGAGGAGCTGGCCAAGGCGGGCCGCACACTCATCACGTGCGGTGCGGAGGAGGCCGGGCGCGCTGCGCTGCGTGCCGTCATCCCCTGTGAGGCGGTGAGTTGGGCGTCCCGGGTCAGGGCCGCACAGGCTCTCGCCCCGGAGCGGGTGGAGTGGCTCACCGAGGTCTCCCGATATGCCTCGGTACTTGCCGAGGGAGGCTTCGACGAGCAGGCCGAAGCCTTGGAGATCTGGGGGGAGATGATCAAGGCACGGGTGCCGGGGGATGTCGCGTTACGGGACGTCGTCAAGGATTCCTGCGACGCCCTGGAACCCTCGACGGACCTGACCCACGTCGATCTGGTCGCCCTGGGAGCGGGCGCCCTGACCAGCGGCCGCCGGGACCAGACGCGCCGGATGCTCAAGGTCGCCGAGCAGGCGTTGCTCGACGCCTTCGCCGCCCCCGAGGCGCTCTCCCCGGCCGACCGCGCCCATCTGGATCTCGAACTGTCCACCACGCTGGTACGTGTCGTACAGGCTCTGCACGACGTGGACTTCAGCGCGGAAAGCTCCTGGCTGCGGTTCCGCCCGAGCTGCGCCGGGACACGCTCGGCGATGACGTCCTGGAACAGGCCAACTCAGTGAAGGGGCGAAGCGCGGGCTCCTCGTCGAAGGGCCGGGCTGAGGTGGCGGTCGGCCCGGGGCCGGATTTCGTCGGCATCGAGGAGGAGTTGACCACCCATCCCGTCCGTGGACGCCACCTCCTCGCCGAGGCCTTCGCCCGGTGGGAAGGGCACAGCTCGGCCTCCGGAGCCCAGGGCTGGGGGCTCCCCCTGGCTCAAGCTCTCGCCGCCACCGGTTACGCGGAGGAGGCCGTGCGGCTCGTGGGGTGCCCGCCGGACTCGGCCGAGGGGGCAGGGGCTCTGGCCGTTGTCGCGTTGGGGTGTGCGGCGGGTGGGCGCGGGGGTGAGGCACTGCGGTATGCGGAGGAGGCTGCGGGGGCCACCGGGGGCCTGGCCGATCCTGCCGTGCGCGGTCTCGTCGGCCAGGCCTTCGCTCATACGGGTGCGGCCGAGGCTGCCGAGGAGTGGGCCTCCGGGGAGGGGCGTACGGGGAAGGAACGCGAGCAGCTTGAGCGGGCGCAGGCCGCCGTGGCTGTGGGGCTTGGCCCGTACGACCCCGAAGCCGCCGCTCACATCGTCGGGCGGCACCTCCTCGGGGTGAACCGGGCGAGGCTCGTGCCAGGTGGGGAAAGGCATCTGCCCCGAATCATGGGGCTCCTCCTCGCCCTTCCCGATCCCCGGCGGCCCGGAAGCGAAGTGTGCGTGGCACTTCAGGGGCTCTGTGCCGGGCCGGCCGAGAGCATCCAGGGGTGGGACATGCGCGCGGTTCTGTCTCACGCGCTGCTCGATGTCAGCGGGTGCCGTTCGGGGGTGGTGGCTCTCGGGGGCAGGCTCGACCGCTGGGAGCGATACGTGGCCTCCACCCCGTTGCCCGAAGGCGTGCTGCCCGTTGCTGTCCCGGGGGCGCGGGCCGTGGCCGGGCGGGCCTCGACGGCGGAGGGGCGGGCGGCCGCCCTGGCAGCTGTGGCGACCTACCTGGCGGGGGTACCCGTCATCGTTCCGGCCGCCGACGGCTGGGCGCCGCAGGACACCTCCGTCCTGCGCTTCCTCGCGCTCGCCGACGCCCTCGGCACCGAAGTCAACGCAGGCAACGCAGGCACCGGCACCACCCGGGACGAGCCCGAGGCCCGGCGGCTCGTGCGGGAGGTGCTGGCGGGCGAGCACTGGCGGTACGCCTTGCCGCTGCTGCCGCGGCTCGCGCCGGAGGCCCTTCCCCGGCTGGCGGAGTCGGGCCTTGTGCATGGCGTGGCCGGTGACGGAGAACGGCGCTCACCCTCACGCGTCCCGTCGCCGTAGCAGGAGCAGGGCCGCGAGGGTGATCGCCGTCGTGCAGGCCGCGACCAGGAGCAGGGAGGGCCAGGGGCCCAGGCTGCCCACCGTGTCGGAGGTGGCGTCCGAGGTCTGGGTGAGCTTCTCCAGGGCCGCCGTCGGGGAGAGGCCGGCGATCCAGCGTTCGGCGTTCCCGAAGAGCGGGCCGAAGAGGGACGGCAGGAGCAGTACGCCGATCACCGTGGTGACCGCGCCGGCGGAGTGGCGGACCAGGGTGCCGACCGCGAGGCCCAGCACCGCCGCCACCGCGAAGGACGCGGCGATGCCGAACAGGGCGGGAAGGGGGTCGCCCTGGGCGTAACGGCCTGCTGGCAGCATCGCGTCCCCTACCAGGTACGCGGCCGAGCAGGAGAGCAGCGCGAGGGCGTACATCACGGCCGCCACCAGCGTCGCCTTGGCCGCGAACACCGTGGACCGGCGGGGGACGGCCGCGAACGTCGTACGGATCGTGCCGCTGCTGTACTCCCCCGAGATCACCAGCGCGCCCACCACCGCCGCCAGCATCTGGGCCACGACGGAGAGCGTGAGACTGCCGCCGAGAACGGTGTCGTCGGGTTGCAGGCTGCCGGTGGCCGCGACGAACACCGCGCCCAAGAGGGGGAGTACGGCTGTCGCCGCCGTCGTCCACAGGGTGGAGCGCACGCTGCGGAACTTGATCCACTCGTAGGACAGGGCCTGGGATCCGAGCGTCGGTGTCGTCATCGGGCTGCCTCCTTCTGGTTCTCGGTCCGGTACTCCACCGACGACTGCGACAGCGCCGTGTAGACCTCCTCCAACGAGGAGTGCGTGGAGGTCAGTTCGTGGAGGGCCAGGCCGTGGTCGCGGGCCAGGTTCCCGATCGTGGCCGCGTCCGGGCCGTCCACCCGCCAGCCGCCCGTGGCGTCCAGGCGGACCTGTGCCCCCACCGACTCCAGCAGAGCGCGGAGCTTCTCCGGTTCGGGGGTGCGTACGAGGGTGTGGGCGCGGGAGTTGGTCTCGATGAAGTCGCGCATCGTGGTGTCCGCGATGAGCCGGCCCCGGCCGATCACGATGAGGTGGTCGGCCGTGAGCTCCATCTCGCTCATGAGGTGGCTGGAGAGGAAGACCGTACGGCCCTCCGCCGCCAGGGACTTCATCAGTTCGCGGATCCAGCGGATCCCCTCGGTGTCGAGGCCGTTGACCGGTTCGTCGAGGATCAGCACCTCCGGGTCGCCGATGAGCGCGGCCGCGATGCCGAGCCGCTGGCCCATGCCGAGCGAGAAGCCCTTGGCGCGCCCGCGGGCCGTCGCGGCGGGCAGGCCGACCAGGTCGAGCACCTCGTCGACGCGGCGGCGCGGGATGCCGTTGCTCGCGGCGAGGCCGGCCAGGTGGTGGTAGGCGGAGCGGCCGCCGTGGACGCCCTTGGCGTCGAGCAGCGAGCCGACCGCGCGGAGCGGTACGGGGAGGTCCCGGTAGGCCTTGCCCCCTACGGTGACCCGTCCCCCGCTCGCGGCGTCCAGGCCCAGGATCAGCCGCATGGTGGTCGACTTCCCGGCTCCGTTCGGGCCGAGGAAGCCGGTCACCCGGCCGGGGCGGACGGTGAACGAGAGCCGGTCGACGGCGGTCCGCTCGCCATAGCGTTTGGTGAGTTCCGTTGCTTCGATCATGCGGCCGACGCTACGAGCGGGGCGGGGGATGCGAATCCCTCGGTGGGAGTCCGGGCCTACTCCCGGTGGAGTAGGCCCGGTCCTCAGTGGTCGCCCGGTCTGACCAGGCCCGTCTCGTACGCCAGCACCACCAGCTGGGCCCGGTCACGGGCGCCCAGCTTCGTCATGGTCCGGCTGACGTGGGTCTTCGCCGTCAGCGGGCTCATGATCAGCTCCCTGCCGATCTCCTCGTTGGTGAGGCCCCCGGCGACCAGGGCCATCACCTCGCGCTCCCGGCCGGTGAGGACGTCGAGCCGTTCCGCGCCCGCCGCCTCCGGGGCCTTCAGCCGCGCGAACTCCTCGATCACCCTGCGGGTCACGGCCGGGGCGAGCAGGCTCCGGCCCTCGGCGACCGTACGGATCGCGGCGCGCAGGTCGTCCGGCTCGATGTCCTTGAGCAGGAAGCCCGCGGCTCCGTGCCGCAGGGCCTCGAACACGTACGCGTCCACCTGGTACGTGGTGAGCATGACCACCCGGACCCCGTCCAGCGCCCGGTCCCCGGCGATCCGGCGGGTGGCCTCCAGGCCGTCGACGCCGGGCATCCGGATGTCCATCAGGACCACGTCGGGGCGGGTCATCCGGACCGCCTCCACCGCCTGGACGCCGTCGGCCGCCTCCGCGACGACCACCAGGTCGGCGGTGAGGTCGAGCAGGGCGCGGAACCCGGCCCGTACGACCGTCTGATCGTCGGCGAGCACCACCCGTACGGTCACGGAGTCCCGCCCGTCGTTCCCTCGGTCGGCAGCACCGCGTGGACGCGGAAGCCTCCGCCCGGCACCGGACCGTACGCGAGCGTCCCGCCCAGTGCGAGCACCCGCTCCCGCATGCCGATCAGGCCGAAGCCGCCAGCGGCATCGGCATCGGCGGTGGAGGGCTCCGAGCGGAGGGGGCCGTCGTCCACGATCTCGATGTGCAGGGCGGAGTCCGTGCCGGTCAGCGACGCCGCGACCCGCCCGGCCCCCGAGTGCTTCACCACGTTGGTCAGTGCCTCCTGCACGATGCGGTACGCGGTCGCCTCGACGACCGCCGGGTAGGCGGCGCCCGACGGGGTCCGGCGCAGGGCCACCCGTACGCCGCCCGCCTCGACCCCCTCCACCAGCTCGGCGAGCTGGTCCAGGCGGGGCGCCGGGGCGGTGGACTCCGTCTCGCGCAGGACGGAGAGCGTGGCGCGCAGCTCCCGTACGGCCTCCTTCCCCGAGGCCCGCACCTGCGTCATCGCGCGGCGCGACACCTCCGGCGCGGTGTCCAGCGCGTCGAGCGCCACCCCGGCCTGCACGGTCATCGCCGACACCGTGTGGGCGAGGATGTCGTGGATCTCCCGGGCGACCCGCACCCGCTCCCGCCGCACCCGGAGGGCCGCCTCCCGCTCCCGCTCCTCCTCCGCGCGCTCGGCCCGCGCCGCGTACTCCGCGAGCAGCTCCCGCCGGGTCCGCACCACCTCGCCCAGCAGCAGCGGTACGAGCGGCCAGACCATCTCCAGGACCGGCAGCCCCTGCGGGTTGACCACGTCCCGGCCCACGATCAGCGCCACCACCCCGGAGGCGGTCGCCGCGACCAGGCCGGTCCACAGGGTGCGGCGGCGGTCGCCGAGGACGGCCACCGTGTACAGCGCCACGATGACCGGGAGGTTCAGCAGCTCGCCGATGTGCCCGTGGAGCGCCCATCCGGCGCACGCCGCCCCGGTCACGCACGCCACCGGGACGGGCCGACGGCGGCGGAAGACCAGTGCCGCGAGCGAGACCGCGAGCAGGGCCCAGGTGAGCGCGTCGTCCTGCCGGTAGCCGGGGTCGTTCACCGCCACGTCGGACGCGGTGAACAGGCCCACCACCGCCACCACCGCCAGATCCGCTGCGAGCGGCGGCAGGGCGCGCACGCGGGCGGCGAGGCGGGCGAAGGTCATCACCCCCTCACCGTAGGAGCCGGGGGCGCCGGGCGCATACGACGAGGGGAGTACGGCGGGGGGGGTGACGTCGGCATGACGACGGGGGTGACGTCGGCATGACGTCGGGAGGGGAACTCCCGCCCCATCCGCCCCTCCCCTCCCCCTAAGCGGAATCCGCAGCAGAAGAGTGGCGGGCCGACGAAACGTTCGGTACGGGATGACGTTCAGGGCGGCGCAAGAACGGGCAAATCGATCCTGTACGGCCCGTAGGCGGAATCCCGTCGCTGGGCGCCCCCCACCTCTCCGCAAACCCGTTCGGGCGAGCGCAACTTCGTTGTGCCGTCCGGCATCCGAGCCTGCCCTCCACCCGCCGAACACTCCTGCGAACCCACGCATCACCTGGAAAGGAGCGCCACGATGGCGACGCCGCTGTCCGCCGACAAGCTGCTCAAAGCCCTCCGCGACGAAGGCCTCCACGTCGTCGAACACCGGAGCTGGCGTACGAACAACCGGAATCACAAGGGGCCCTGGGGCCCGACGCACGGTGTCATGATCCACCACACCGTCACATCCGGCACAGCCTCCTCCGTCGAGCTCTGCTACAACGGCCACTCCGCCCTCCCCGGCCCCCTCTGCCACGGGGTCATCGCCAAGGACGGGACCGTCCACCTCGTGGGGAACGGGCGCGCCAACCACGCCGGGCTCGGCGACGACGACGTCCTGCGTGCCGTCATCGCGGAGAAGGCCCTGCCGCCGGACAACGAGGCCAACACCGACGGCAACCGGTACTTCTACGGCTTCGAGTGCGTCAACCTCGGGGATGGGAAGGACCCCTGGCCCGCCGCCCAGCTGCTCGCGATCGAGCGGGCCGCCGCCGCCGTCTGCCGTGCGCACGGCTGGGGCGAGCGGTCGGTGATCGGGCACCTGGAGTGGCAGCCGGGCAAGGTCGACCCGCGCGGCTTCACCATGAGCTCGATGCGCACCCGGATCGCCAAGCGGCTGGACGGTTCGCCGGACGGGCCCTCCCAGCCGCCTCCGAAACCGACGTACGAGCCGTTCCCCGGGGCGTCCTTCTTCACGGCCGGCCGCAAGAGCCCGATCGTCACGGCGATGGGCAAGCGCCTGGTGGCCGAGGGCTGCGGCCGGTACACGGTGGGGCCCGGACCGTCCTGGTCCACGGCGGACCGGAACTCGTACGCCGCCTGGCAGCGCAAGCTGGGCTACACGGGCACCGCCGCGGACGGCATCCCGGGGAAGACCAGCTGGGACCGGCTCAAGGTGCCCAACGTGTGAGTCCCGCCGCCCCCGGGCCTACAGCGCGATGGCCAGCAGGACGCACGCCGCCAGCACGAAGGCGGTGCGGACCTGGTGGAAGGTGTTCCAGCGGGGTTCGAAGGCCTGACGGGCGGCGCTGTCGTCGCCGCCCTCCGACTTCGCGAGCGCGTTGTTGAGCGGGATGTTCCCGGCGATCGTGACCAGGTGACCGGCGACCACGCAGACGAGCGCCCCCACCAGCGCGGGGCCCGCCACCTCGTCGTGCTCGCCGAGCCCGGTGAAGAGCGCGGCGGCGGGCAGGGCGACCACGCCGAGGAAGAGGACGAGGAAGAGAGGGCCGGGGACCTTCTCGTTGAAGCGGCGCATCGCCGCGGTGAACTGCTCGTCCGTCAGTTCCGCGAGGCCGGGCATGATCGCGATCAGGAACGTCAGCATGATGCCCGCGTAGAGGCCGGTGACGATCACGGAGAGCACCAGGAAGAGGGAGGTCATGGCGGTCATCATGACCGGTGACCGCCGTTCGCACAGCCGCATTTCGCCTGACTGTGCGAAGGCGGTCCCGCCGTCATGGTGCCGAGCGGCTCAGCCGATCTCCCCCTCGCCCTCGTCGCCCCCGTCCTCCGGCTCGGTCCCGTTCCTGAGCGCCTCCGCCTGGCCGATCGCCGTCGCCAGCTTCCGTACCGAACTGTCCTCGGTCTCGTTCGCCAGCTTCCCGGCCCGGGAGGCCAGTTCGCGCAGCGTGGGCGTGCCGGGCAGGTCACCGCCGCGCAGGGTGTCCGCGAAGTACGCCGCCACGGCCGCCACTTGGAGCCGCTGCGACTCCCCGCCCCACAGCCTGCCGTCGATCGTGCCGGTCCGCGCCGAGCCGCTCTCCTCGGACGCCTTGCGGGTCTTGGGATCGAGCCAGCGCACCGTCGCCTTCGCCACCTCGCCGGAGGCGCCCTCGCGCAGCCGTACGGCGTAGAGCGCGGTCACCGTGTGGCCGGGGCCGACCTCGCCGCCGTCCACGCTGTCATCGCGGAAGTCCTCGTCGGCGACCTTGCGGTTCTCGTAGCCGATCAGCCGGAACTGCTTCACATTCCTGCGGTCGAAGGCGACCTGGGCCTTGGCGTCGCGCGCCCGGAGTTCGATGTGGGCGGGCAGCTGGTCGACGAAGACCTTGCGGGCCTGCTCCTCGTCACCGACGTACGTGGTGTGGCCGTCGCCCCGGTTGGTGAGCCGCTCCATGAACGCGTCGCCGTAGTCGCTGCCGACGCCCACCCCGAAGAGGGTGATGCCGTACTCGCGGCGGGCGGAGTCGATCCGTTCGAGAATGCTGTCGGCGTTGGTGTCGCCGGTGTTGGCGAGGGCGTCGGAGAGCAGCACCACCCGGTTGTTCACGCCCTTGCGGTGACCCTTGACGGACTCCTCGTAACCGCGCATGATCCCCGCCTCCACGTTGGTGGACTGGGCGGGCTCCATGGCCTCCACGGCGTCCCGGATCTTGTTCCGGTTGCCCTGGAGGCGGGTCATCGGGAGCCGGGTCTCGGCCTCATCGCTGAAGGTGACGAGGGAGACGGAGTCGTCGTCGCGCAGTTCGTCGGTGAGGATGTTCAGGGATTTCTGGACAAGCCCCAGCCGGCCCGGGCCGGCCATGGAACCGGAGATGTCGACGACGAACGTCAGCGAGGCGGGCGGGCGTTCGCTGCTCGGCGGGGCGGCCTTGGTGGCCAGTCCGACCCTCAGCAGCGACCAGTCGGAGGGGCCGGAGCCCTTGCCTGTGGTGATCCGGGCTCCGTCGACCGTGACCGAGAAGCCGTTGCCCTTCGGACGCTCGTACCCCTGCTTGAAGCTGTTGACGAACTCCTCGGGCCGTACGTTCACCGGGTCGGGCAGCCTGCCGTCGCCGAGGCTGGAGCGTGCGTAGCCGTAGCTGGCGGTGTCGACGTCCAGGGCGAAGGTGGAGAGGTAGTCCGGGGCGGCGAGGTCCGGTTCGGCCGTGTCCCCGCTCTCCTCGGACTGCCTGCCCTTCTCCGGTGCCGCCGCATCGGGCGCGGGCTGCCCGCCGCCGGTCGTGCCCTGCGCCGGGCGTGCGCCGGAGCGCTTGTCCGCGGTGGCGCCGTCCGACGACCCCCCGGCGCTGCACGCGGTGAGCACCATCCCTGCGGCGAGCAGCAGCGCCACCGCCCCGGGCCGGGCCCCTGCCCAGCCCCCCGCCCGTACCCCTGATCGCTTGCCGTTTCGCTGGTCCATCCGTAACCCCCCACGTCATCACGGTGTCGCGTTCCTGTCTCCGACACCTGTGAATGTGACGTACGGGGCCGCCGACCGGAGTCGACGAAAGCGTTGCGGAACCATCTCGATGCGGCAACAGAGGCCGGTCGGGGGTCATACGGGGCCGGGCGGGACGCCTTCGCGGCCGCCGAAACCGCGGAACATCAGGTTCAGGACACGATGTCCTTACGACTGAACCCGCGGAACGCCAGAGCGAACAGGATCAGGGCGTACGTCACCGAGATCGCCGCCCCCTTGATCATGCCGCCCCACTCCAACTCCGGCTGGAGCGCGTCGGCCCACGCGAACTGCCAGTGCGCGGGCAGGAAGTCGCGCCAGGAGCCGAGCGCGGTGACCGCGTCGAGCACATTGCCGACGATGGTGAGGCCGACCGCTCCGCCGACCGCGCCGAGCGGGGCGTCCGTCTTCGTCGAGAGCCAGAACGCCAGCCCCGCCGTGACGAGTTGGGAGACGAAGATGAACGCGACGACGAGCGCGAGGCGCGGGATGGTGTCCCCGGCGGCCAGCGCTCCCCCGGTGGGCAGTTTCAGCGGCCCCCACCCGTACGCCGCCGTGCCCGCCGCCAGCGCGACGAGCGGCAGCAGCACCATCGCGGCGAGGCTGAAGCCGAGCGCGACGACGAGCTTGGACCAGAGCAGCCGGACGCGGGGCACGGGTGCGGCGAGCAGGTAGCGCAGCGAGGACCAGCTCGCCTCGGAGGCGACGGTGTCTCCGCAGAACAGGGCCACCGGGACCACCAGCAGGAAGCCCGCCGAGACGAAGAGGGAGGTGGCGGCGAAGTTCGCGGCGGACTCCGTCGCCACGTCCATCAGGTTGATCCGGCCGCCGCCCCGGCCGCCTCCACCGCCGTCCTCGCCGTCCGGCGTGCCGCCGATCGCGAAGGCGACGATCAGGATGAACGGGAGAGCGGCGAGGATCCCGCCCACGAGCAGGGTGCGGCGGCGCCGCAGCTGCCGCATGGCCTCGACGCGGAGGGGAAGCGTGCGCCCGGCGCGGTAGCCGGCGGCTTCCGGGTGCTCGGCCTCCACCCGGGCCTCGGGGGGCTGTACGGGGGCGCTCATGCTGCTCCTCCGGAGATCAGGGTGAGGAAGGCGTCCTCCAGGCGGCGGTGCGGGCCGACGCCGGTGACCGGGACGTCGAGCCGGACCAGGTCGGCGACGAGCCGCGAGGTGGTGGCGCCGTCGAGGCGGACGAGGAGCCCGCGCCCGTCGTCGAGGCGGACGGCGGAGCCGATGCCGGGCAGGGACGCGACCTTCTCCGCGAGCGGCTCGGACACCTCCTCCGCCGTGGTCACCAGGATCATGTCGCCGGATCCGGTGATCTCGGCGACCGGCCCGGCCTGCACGAGCCGGCCCCGGTCCATGACGACCAGGTGGGTGCAGGACTGCTCCACCTCGGAGAGGAGGTGGCTGGAGACGATGACGGTCCGGCCCCCGGCCGCGTAACGGATCATCACGTCCCGCATCTCGCGGATCTGCGGCGGGTCGAGCCCGTTGGTCGGCTCGTCGAGGATGAGCAGGTCCGGCATGCCGAGCATGGCCTGCGCGATGGCGAGCCGCTGCCGCATGCCCTGGGAGTACGTCCGTACGGCACGGGCGAGCGCGTCGCCGAGCCCGGCGATCTCCAGGGCCTCGTCGATGTACGCGTCCTCGGCGGGGCGGCCGGTGGCCTGCCAGTACAGGTCCAGGTTGGCGCGCCCGGAGAGGTGCGGCAGGAAGCCCGCGCCCTCGACGAAGGCGCCCACCCGGGAGAGGACCGGGGCACCGGGGCGGATGGCCTGCCCGAAGACGCGGATCTCGCCCTCGTCGGGGGTGATGAGCCCCATGAGCATGCGCAGGGTGGTGGTCTTGCCCGCGCCGTTGGGGCCGAGCAGCCCGAGGACCTGGCCCTTCTCGACGCGGAAGGAGAGCTCGCGCACGGCGTACCGGTCGACGGACTTCGCGTACTTCTTCGAGAGCCCGGTGATCTGGAGCGGTACGTCGGTGAGCGCGGGGTCCGGCGCCGGGGTCGCGGTCCGCCGCCGCGCGGTGAGCAGGAGGGCGGCCGCGATGACGAGGGCGGCGGCCGGGAGGCCCCAGGTCCACCAGGGGAGGGTGGCGGCGGCGGTGGTGACGGCGGGTGCGGTGGGGACGGTCAGCGGTCCGTCGGCGGTCACGGTGTAGGTGGCGGGCTCGGCGGGGGACGCGTACCCGAGGTCGGTCGCGGAGAAGACGAGCCGCATCCGGTGCCCGGCGTCGAACTCGTGGTCCACGGCGGGCAGCGCCAGCTCGATCGGCTTGCCCTGCTGGTCGGGGGTGATCCGGTAGGGGGCGACGAGCTGGGAGGGCAGCACCTGCTGCCTGCCGTCGGGCGACACGTCGTACACCTTGCCGAAGAGCACCGCGTCCCGGCCCTCGGTCGCCTTGACGGTCACGCGGGCGGTGGGGGTGCCGGTGACGTGGACGGAGGTGGCCAGCGGGGCCGACTCGAAGCGGCCGAACTGCCCGGGGAAGTCGAGCGAGAGCCCGACGCCGAGCGAGGAGAGCTGGGAGAGCCCGCCGCCGACGCCCGGTACGGCGGAGATGGCGGGCGGGGCGGAGCCGGCGGGGTTGCGGAACGTCTTCGTCCCCTCCCCGAGCGGGATCTCCCGGCCGCCGCTGCGCAGCCCCGGGTAGGTGTCGCTGCTCGCGCCGCGCTTGAGGGCGGCGCCGTCGGTGGAGTCGATGCCTCCGGTACGGGTGACGCGGAAGGCGGGCCCGGTGTCGGTACCGGTCTCCTCCTTCAGGTACCGGTCGAACCAGGCCCCGACGCGCCCTTCGACCCGGCTCGTCTCGTTGTCGCCGCCGTCGTGGCCGCCGGAGATCCAGTCGACGGAGACGGGTGCGCCGTTGGCGCTGATCGCCTTCTGCATGGCGTCGGCATGGCCGAGCGGGAAGAGGGAGTCGGACTGTCCCTGGAGGAGGAGCGAGGGCACCTTGATGCGGTCGGCGACGGCGGAGGGCGAGCGCTCGGTGAGCAGCTCCGTCGCGGCCGCGTCGGGCTTGCCGCTGACGGCGACCCGCTCGTACATCTCGCAGAGCTTCTTCTCGAACTTCTCGCAGCCGCCGCCGGAGGTCACGAAGATCCCGGCCCAGAGCTTCTTGAAGACCCCGTCGGGGAAGAGGGCGTCGGCCAGGTTCCAGTACGTGATCACGGGCGCGATGGCGTCGACGCGCTGGTCGTGCCCGGCGGCGAGCAGGGAGACGGCCCCGCCGTAGGAGGCGCCGGTGAGGCCGACCCGGGGGTCGCCCTTCTTGTCCAGCTCGACCTCGGGCCGCTTCGCCAGCCAGTCGATGAGCCCGGAGACGTCCTTGACCTCGCCGTCGGGGTCGTTGAGCGAGATCGCCCCGCCGGACTTCCCGAAGCCGCGCGCCGACCAGGTCAGCACCGCGTACCCCTCGGCGGCCAGCTTCTCGGCCTGGGCCCGTACGTCGTTCTTGCTGCCGCCGAAGCCATGGCCGATGAGCACGGCGGGCCGCTTACCGGAACCTCCGGCGGTGAAGTACGAGGTGTCGATGGGCACCCCGCCCGGCCGCAGCATCCGGTCCTCGCGCTGCACGGCGGGCGGGCCGTCGTCGGCGACGGCGGTCCAGGTGCCGCCGCCCACGAGCACGGCGAGCGCGGCCACGGCCGCGGCCCACCGGCCAGGTGTACGGGGCAGCAGGCGCCGCCATCGAGCAGTAGGGGTCTCCATCCCTCGACCCTAAACGGAAGACGCAACCCCCTTGCCTGCCGCCAGGGGGAGGTGGGCAGCCTCCCTGAGAGGTACGGTGCGCCCTTCCCGTACTCCGGATGCGGTACGGGCCTTATCCCGGCCGAAGGCCATTGCGGACATTGGCCGCGCAACGCCCGCAGCGACCGCGACGGGCGCCGGGCTCGCGGCTACAGCCCGACATCCTGACTACAGCCCGGCCGGCACCGGCCGGGGCGCGGCGAGATCAAGCGGCGTCTCCACCGGCAGCAGGGCGGCGGCCCGCTCCCGCTCCCCCGCACGCACCGCCGCGCGCACCTCGCGGGCGAGCGGGGTGACATCGCGTACGGAGACGGCCCACTCGTCCGCGTACCGCCGCGACGCCTCCCCGCTCAGCCCCAGCTGGAGGGAGCGGTACGGCAGCGGGTTCAGGTCCAGGTCACGCTCGGGGTCCCACTGCACCCGGGCGGGGGCGGTGCGCAGGGCGCGCTTCCAGGCGGCCTGGTCCGGGTGCACATCGCGTACGTAGTGGGAGAGTTCGGCGTGCGCGAGGGCCCACTCCAGGCCGCTCCGGTCGATCTCGACGGCGAGCACGACCTCCTGGCCCTCCTTGGTGCCCCAGCCGCAGCGGTACATCATCCACAGGAAGCTGGGCTTGATCCACGTCATCCGGTCCCGCTTCCACTCGGCGGGGAACCGCCCGTCGCGCGCGGCGGGGAGCCCGATGGCGGGGCGGTACGCCTGGTAGACGGTGACCGTGGTGGCGGTGTGGAGCGCGCGGATCTCGTAACGGGGCGGGTGGGGCTGGGTGTTCATGCGTCCCAGGGTGCGGGACGCGTCCACCGGACGGCACCTGGTTTTTCGGAGTGCGGCAGGCCCCGCCGCCACCACTGAGGTGCGACGGGGCCTGCCGGGCGGAGAGGGGGTCAGTGGTTGCGCGGGAAGCCCAGGTCCACGCCCGCCGGGGCGTCCGCCGGGTCCGGCCAGCGGGTGGTGACGACCTTGCCGCGGGTGTAGAAGTGCACGCCGTCGTTGCCGTAGATGTGGTGGTCCCCGAAGAGGGAGTCCTTCCAGCCGCCGAAGGAGTGGTAGCCCACCGGGACCGGGATCGGCACGTTGACGCCGACCATGCCGGCCTCGACCTCCAGCTGGAAGCGGCGGGCCGCGCCGCCGTCGCGGGTGAAGATCGCGGTGCCGTTGCCGAACGGCGAGGCGTTCATGAGGGCGATGCCGTCCTCGTACGTCTCCACGCGGAGCACGCACAGGACCGGGCCGAAGATCTCGTCCTTGTACGCGTCGGAGTCGGTGGAGACCTTGTCCAGGAGGGAGAGGCCGATCCAGTGGCCGTCCTCGAAGCCCTCCACCGTGTGGCCCGTGCCGTCGAGGACGACCTCGGCGCCCTGGGCGGCGGCGCCCGTGACGTACGAGGCGACCTTGTCGCGGTGGGCGGCGGTGATCAGGGGGCCCATCTCGGAGGCGGGGTCGTTGCCGGGGCCGATCGTGATCTTCTCGGCGCGCTCGCGGA
The DNA here is from genome assembly GCF_000718135.1 of Streptomyces cyaneofuscatus. Taxonomy (GTDB): domain Bacteria; phylum Actinomycetota; class Actinomycetes; order Streptomycetales; family Streptomycetaceae; genus Streptomyces; species Streptomyces cyaneofuscatus. Next base: position 320,137 of record NZ_JOEM01000004.1, read on the forward strand.
TCTTGGCGACCAGCTCGTCACCGATCGCGCCGACCGCGACGACCGCCGAGATCGCCATGCAGCGCTCACCGGCGGAGCCGTACGCCGCCGAGACCGCCGCGTCGGCCGCCGCGTCCAGGTCGGCGTCCGGGAGGACGAGCATGTGGTTCTTCGCGCCGCCGAGGGCCTGGACGCGCTTGCCGTTGGCGGAGGCCGTGGCGTGGATGTAGCGGGCGATGGGGGTGGAGCCGACGAAGGAGACGGCGGCCACGTCGGGGTGGTTGAGCAGGCCGTCGACGGCGACCTTGTCGCCGTGCAGGACGTTGAGGACGCCGTCCGGGAGGCCCGCCTCCGCCGCCAGCTCGGCCAGCAGGTTGGCGGCCGACGGGTCCTTCTCGCTCGGCTTCAGCACGAACGTGTTGCCGCACGCGATGGCGAGGGGGAACATCCACATCGGCACCATGGCCGGGAAGTTGAACGGGGTGATGCCCGCGACCACGCCGAGCGACTGGCGGATCGAGGAGACGTCGACCCGGTTGGAGACCTGGGTGGAGAGCTCGCCCTTGAGCTGGGTGGTGATCCCGCACGCCAGCTCGACGATCTCCAGACCGCGGGCGACCTCGCCCAACGCGTCCGAGTGCACCTTGCCGTGCTCGGCGGTGATCAGCGCGGCGATGTCGTCGCGGTGGGCGTCCAGCAGCGCGCGGTAGCGGAAGAGGACCGCGGTGCGCTGGGCGAGGGAGGAGGTGCCCCAGGTCGTGTACGCGGCCTTCGCCGCGGCCACCGCGGCGTCGACCTCCTCCACCGAGGCGAGCGCCACCTGGGTCGTGACCGCGCCGGTGGCCGGGTCCGTGACCGGACCGTACTTGCCCGACGTGCCCTCCACTGTCTTGCCGCCGATCCAGTGGTTGACGGTCTTCGTCATGACGTACTCCTTCAGGCTTCAGGCAGGCGTGGGGGCCGGTCTCACAGGTGGTGGCGTCGGGCGGCGACCCGCCGGTCGTACTCTTCCCGGGCCGTGACCGCCGCCGGACGGCTCGCGGTTTCGGCCACAGGAACATCCCACCACGCCTGTGCCGGAGGGGGGCCCGACACTGTGTCGGGCGTTTCGGTCTCGACGTAGACACAAGTGGGGCCCTCCGCGCTGCGGGCCTCCGCGAGGGCTTTGCGCAGGTCGTCGACGGTGGTGGCGCGCAGGACCCGCATCCCGAGGGAGGCCGCGTTGGCGGCGAGGTCGACGGGGAGCGGCGGGCCGGTGAAGCCGCCGTCGGGGTCGCGGTGGCGATAGGCAGTGCCGAAGCGCTCGCCGCCGACCGCCTCGGAGAGACCTCCGATGGAGGCGTAGCCGTGGTTCTGGAGGATCAGCAGTCTGAGGGGGAGGTTCTCCTGGACGGCGGTGACGATCTCGGTGGGGTTCATCAGGTACGTGCCGTCGCCGACCAGGGCCCAGACGGGGCGGCCCTCATGTCCTTGGGCTTCGGTGGCGAGGAGGACGCCGATCGCGGCCGGGATCTCGTAGCCCATGCAGGAGTAGCCGTACTCGACGTGGTACTGGTCGCGGGAGCGGGTGCGCCAGAGCTTGTGCAGGTCACCGGGGAGCGAACCGGCGGCGTTGATGAGGATGTCCTCCTCGGTGACCAGGGTGTCGAGGAGGCCGAGAACCTGGGTCTGGGTGGGGCGTGCGGTGAGATCGGGGGTGGTGAAGGACGCCTCGACCTGTTCCTCCCACGCCTCCTTCGCGCCGGTGTACTCCGTCTCGTACGCCGGGTCGATCCGGTATCCCCGTCCGGCGAGTGCGCTGGTGAGCGCCTCCAGGCCGGTGCGGGCGTCGGCGACCAGGGGCAGGGCGGCCAGCTTGTGGGCGTCGAAGCCGGTGATGTTGAGGTTGAGGAAGCGGACGGCCGGGTTCTCGAAGAGGGTGCCGGACGCGGTGGTGAAGTCCGTGTACCGGGTGCCGACGCCGATCACCAGGTCGGCGGTGCGGGCCAGCTCGTCGGCGGTGGCGGTGCCGGTGTGGCCGATGCCGCCCACGTCCGCCGGGTGGTCGTGGCGCAGGGCCCCCTTGCCCGCCTGGGTGGAGGCGACCGGGATGCGGGTGGCGGCGGTGAAGGCGGCCAACGTCTCCTCGGCCGCGCTGTGGCGGACCCCGCCGCCCGCGACGATCAGGGGGCGGCGGGCGGAGCGCACCGCCCGTACCGCCGCTTCCAGTTCGGCCGTGTCGGGCGCCGGCCTGCGGACCCGCCAGACCCGCTCGGCGAAGAACTCCTCCGGCCAGTCGTACGCCTCCGCCTGCACGTCCTGCGGCAGGGCGAGCGTGACCGCGCCCGTCTCGGCGGGGTCGGCCAGGACCCGCATCGCCTGGAGGGCCGCCGGGATGAGCGCTTCGGGGCGGGTGACCCGGTCGAAGTAGCGCGAGACGGGGCGCAGGCAGTCGTTGACCGACACGTCACCGGCGTACGGGACTTCGAGCTGCTGGAGTACGGGGTCGGCGGGCCGGGTCGCGAAGGTGTCGCCGGGGAGGAGGAGGACGGGGAGGTGGTTGATGGTGGCGAGGGCGGCGCCGGTGACGAGGTTGGTGGCGCCCGGGCCGATGGAGGTGGTCACGGCGTGCGCGGAGAGCCGGCCGGACTGGCGCGCGTATCCCACGGCCGCGTGCACCATGGCCTGTTCGTTGCGGCCCTGGAGGTAGGGCATGCGGGGCCCGGTCCGGGTGACGCTGTGGTCGCCGTTCCGCTTTCTGCTCCCGTTGCCCGCCTCCACAAGCGCCTGGCCGATTCCGGCGACGTTGCCGTGGCCGAAGATGCCCCAGGTGGCGCTGATCAGGCGGTGGCGGCGGCCGTCGCGCTCGGTGTACTGGCGGGCGAGGAAGGCGACCAGGGCCTGAGCGGTGGTCAGGCGGCGGGTGGGGGGCTCGTTACGGGGGCCGGTGCGGCTCGTGGGACTCGTCGGGCTCAACCTGTTACCTCCGGGCCGGGCGACGGATGCGCCGTGTCCGGGCGGGCCGTCTGCGGATGCGCCGTGTACAGCGGCAGTCTGGCGTCGACCGGCTCGTCCCGCCAGGTGTCGCGGATCCATCCGTGGCCCGGATGGTCGCGGATCAGCCAGGCCCGCTCCTCCCCCGGCCCCGCCATGACGTTCAGGTAGTACAGCGTGCGGGCGGGCGGGGCGATGGACGGGCCGTGCCAGCCGTCGGGGATGAGGACCGCGTCACCGCTGCCGACCTCGGCGAGGACATCCGTACCGCCCTCGCGCGACGGCGAGACCCGGTGGTAGCCGAGGCCGCCGCCCTCCACCTCGAAGTAGTAGATCTCCTCCAGCTCGCACTCCTCGCCCGGCACGTACTCGTCGTGCTTGTGGGGCGGGTAGGAGGACCAGTTGCCGCCGGGCGTGAGGACCTCGACGGCGATCAGGCGGTCGCAGTCGAAGGTGTCGGCGGCGGCGAAGTTGTTGACCTGGCGCGAGCAGGTGCCGGTGCCGCGCAGTTCGACGGGTACCTCCGGCGCGGGGCCGTAGCGAGCGGGGAGTCGTCGCTCGCACTTCGCTCCTGCCAGGGCGAAGCGGCCTCCTGCGCCGGAGGCGATCTGCGCTCGGTCGTCGCGCGGCACGTAGGCGAAGTCGCTCACCCCGCTGAACACGCTTTCCCGGCCCAGCAGTTCAAAGGTGTCACCTGCCGTACGCACCGTACAGCCACCGGCCAACGGGAGGACGATCCATTCGCACTCCCCGGTGACGAGCGTATGAACTCCGCCCGGCTCCAGCTCCAGAACGCGGAGATGGGACCGGTCCCATCCGGCCATTTCGGGGTCGACGTCCAGGACATAGGGGCCGCGCCCCGCGCTGCCGGAGGGCAGGTGGTGGCGCGCGGCGGGCGAGGTGGCCCCGGTGCGGTGCTCGTGGTGCGTTTCCATGGCCACTCCTTACCCGGCTACAGCAGCGATACAGCGGTGTCGACGGCGCCCGCCACGTCCCCGTCGACCGGGTAGAGCAGCGAGCGCCCCACGACCAGCCCCCGTACGGTCGGCAGCCGCAGCGCCTCGCGCCACTTCCCGTACGCCCCGTCCAGGTCGTCGCCCACCTCGCCGCCGAGCAGCACGGCGGGGAGCGTGGAGGTCTCCATCACCTGCGCCATGTCGTCCGGGTGCTCGGTGACGGGGACCTTGAGCCAGGTGTACGCGGAGGTCCCGGCCAGCCCCGACGCGATGGCGATGGATGTGGCGACGGCGGCGGCGCCCAGGTCGTTGCGGAGGCGGCCGTCGACGCGCCGGCAGAGGAACGGTTCGACGAAGACCGGCAGCCGGTGCGCGGCCATCGCGTCGATGGTGCGGGCGGCGGTGTGCAGGGTGTCCAGGGAGCCGGGGTCGTCGTGGTCGATGCGGAGCAACAGCTTCCCCGCGTCGAACCCGTGGCGGACCAGGTCATCGGGGCGGTGCCCGGTGAACCGGTCGTCGAGCTCGAAGGCGGCGCCCGCGAGCCCGCCCCGGTTCATGGAGCCCATGACCACCTTGTCCTCCAGGGCGCCGAGGAGGAGCAGGTCGTCCAGGACGTCGGCGGAGGCGAGCACACCGTCGACGCCGGGGCGGGAGAGGGCGAGGCGGAGCCGCTCCAGCAGCTCGAACCGGTTGGCCATGGCGAGCGCCCGGTCCCCGACGGCGAGGGCGCCGCGTGCGGGGTGGTCGGCGGCGATGATCATGAGTCGGCCGGGGTGGGGCGGGCGCGCACGGTCCGAGGCGATGTCGTCGGTACGGAGCAGGGGGCGCCGCTTCCGTCGCGCGGCGGCTTCGGCCACCGCTTCGGGGCGCTCGGCGCGGAGCCGGACCAGGTCGCGGAGGGAGGCTGCGGCGGGGGTCATGAGGCCGCTCCGGAGGGCCCGGCGGCGATGGCCTCGGTGACCGCTCCCTCCGCGAGGGCCCGCTCCACCTCGTCCGGGAAGGGCATCGCGGAGGAGCAGGCGATGCGGGAGGCGACGATGGCCCCGGCGGCGTTCGCGTACCGCATGATCCGGGCGATGTCCCAGCCGGCGAGCAGTCCGTGGCAGAGCGCCCCGCCGAACGCGTCCCCGGCGCCGAGCCCGTTGACCACCTCCACCGGCAGCGGCTCCACATCGGCGGTGGAGCCGTCGCGGTGGACGGCGAGGACGCCCTTCGGCCCCTGCTTGACGACGGCGAGCTCCACCCCGGCCGCGAGCAGGGCGCGGGCGGCGGCGTGCGGTTCGCGCTCGCCGGTCGCGATCTCGCACTCGTCGATGTTGCCGACGGCGACGGTGGCGTGGGCGAGCGCTTCCCGGTAGCGGGCGGGCGCCACCGAGCTGTGGTCTCCGCCGTCCCAGAACATGGGCCGCCAGTCGAGGTCGAACACGGTCGCGGTACGGAACTCCGGGGCCGGGCTCTCGGTACGGGCACTCGCGCTACGGGCTTGGAGCGCCGCCAGTGTCGCGGCCCGGCTGGGCTCGGCGCTGAGCCCGGTCCCGGTCATCCAGAAGATCCGGGCGTCGCGCACCGCGTCCAGGTCGAGTTCCGGCGGGTGGATCTCCAGATCGGGCGCCTTGGGCTGCCGGTAGAAGTGGAGGGGGAAGTCGTCCGGCGGGAAGATCTCGCAGAAGGTGACCGGGGTCGGATACTCCTCGACCTCCGTCACCCACCGGTCGTCCACCCCGAAGCCCCGGAGCTCCTGGTGGAGGTACTCCCCGAAGGCGTCCCGGCCGGTCCGGGTGATCACCGCCGTCCGCCGCCCCAGCCGCGCCGCCGCCACCGCGACGTTCGTCGGGGAGCCGCCGAGGAACTTGCCGAACGTCTCGACCCGGGCGAGCGGCACACCGATGTCCAGGGGATAGAGGTCCACCCCGATCCGCCCCATGGTGATCACGTCGTACGGCTCAGGCATACGCATCCCTTCGACCTACCGGCGCGACCCACCGGCGCGCGACTCACCGGCGCGGCCCACCGGTGGCCGGCTGATCCCAGGTCAGGTCTAGCCCTCTCCCCGGAACCCTGTCAACATTTTGTCCGGACATTCGGACGAACTCTTGACACTCATCCGTACGGGCCGCGACGCTGGGCGATATGACCCCCTCCGCACCCTCTTCGGCCCGCATCCGCATCGGCTCGGCACCCGACTCGTGGGGGGTGTGGTTCCCGGACGACCCGCAGCAGGTGCCCTGGCAGCGCTTCCTCGACGAGGTGGCCGAGGCCGGGTACGCGTGGATCGAGCTCGGTCCGTACGGCTATCTGCCCACCGACCCGGCCCGGCTGACGGACGAGACCCGCAGCCGGGGGCTCACCGTCTCCGCCGGCACCGTCTTCACCGGATTGCACCACGGGCCCGACGTCTGGGACCGGACCTGGGCGCATGTCGCGGACATCGCCGAGCTGACCCGGGCCATGGGCGCCGAACACCTGGTCGTCATCCCCTCGTTCTGGCGTGACGACAAGACGGGCGAGGTGCTGGAGGACCGCACGCTCACGCCCGCGCAGTGGCGGGACCTGACGACGCAGACGGAGCGGCTGGGGCGGGAGGTCCGGGAGCGCTACGGGCTCCGCATCGTCGTCCACCCGCACGCGGACACCCACATCGACAGCGAGGAGAACGTCAGCCGCTTCCTCGACGCCACCGATCCCGCCCTGGTCTCGCTCTGTCTGGACACCGGGCACTACGCCTACTGCGGCGGCGACAGCGTCAAGCTCATCGAGACGTACGGGGAGCGCATCGGCTACCTCCACCTCAAGCAGGTCGACCCCGAGATCCTGGCGGCGGTGGTGGCGGACGAGGTCCCGTTCGGCCCGGCCGTGGCGCGGGGCGTGATGTGCGAACCGCCCGGCGGGGTGCCCGCCCTGGAGCCGGTCCTGGACGCGGCGCGCGCCCTGGACGTCGACCTGTTCGCGATCGTGGAGCAGGACATGTACCCGTGCGACCCGGACAAGCCGCTCCCGATCGCGCGCCGCACCCGCGAGTTCCTGCGCTCCTGCGGACGGCCCTGACCGCCGGGTCACACCCCCGTACGCCCGTCGATGCGCTCGCGGATCAGGTCGGCGTGCCCGCAGTGGCGCGCGTACTCGCCGATCATGTGCGTGTAGATCCACCGCAGCGTCACCTCGCCGCCCATGAACGGGCTGGTGTCGTCGAGCTTCCGCCCCGCACAGTTCTCCCGGCCCCGCCGCACCTCCTCTTCCCACACCGCCACCGCGCTCTCGTACGTGGCGTCGTCGGCGAGCTCGAACCCACCGTCATGGCCTGCGCCGCCGCCTCCGCTCCCGCTCTCGTCGGCCGGGGCGTACAGGCGCGGAACGTCCTCCTGCACGAGGACCCGACGGAACCAGTTCCGCTCGACGGCCGCCGCGTGCTGGACCAGCCCGAGCAGGGTGACCGACGAGGGCGCCACGGCCGCCTCGCGGAGCCGCTCCGCAGGCAGCTCCGCGCACTTCTGGACGAGGGTGGCGCGGTAGAAGTCGAGCCAACTCTCCAGGGTGGTGCGCTCGTCGGCGACCAACGGGGGCATCGAACGCTCGGAAATGTTCATGGTCATCATCGTGACATCCGGGTCTGACATCGCCCGGCTTCCGCACCACAGCCTGCTGTTCGCCCCTTCTGTCACGCCAGTAACTGTTTCGCCACACATGTCTCCGTTACGCGGGTTTTCCGTCACAGGCGCACCACAGCCCCACCCCGCCTGCCGTCCGCGGTCGTTCGACCGGGCGCAGGCTGCGTGATCACGAGGGCAGAACCGGTCCTCAGAACAGAGCAGCGCAGAGAGGTGTCACGGATGACGGACAGAACACTCTGGTCCTACAAGGACATTGCCGCGCACATCCAGGTCCAGCCGGACACCGTCCGCTCCTATCGCAAACACGGCCTTCTCCCCCCGCCCGACCAGGTGACGAACGGAAAGCCCTACTGGTACGGCGACACCGTCCGCGCCTGGGTCGCCTCCCGCCCGCGCAACCGGGGCCGCTGACCCCGGCCCCCGGCCGGCCCCACCGGCACTACTGGCCTCGTTTCTGAACGGATTCCGGGGCCGGCCGCACACGAGGGCTCCCCCTACGCCCCTGCGGTGACCTTCTCCCCGTCCCGGCTCCCCGCCTCGGGTATCTCCCCCTCGGTCGTGGGCTCCCCCGGGCCGCCCGGCTCACCCTTCGTACCGGACGAGCCGGCCGGGGCCGACTCCCCTTCGCTGAGGCCGAACCTCTGGTGGAAGGCGCGCAGCGGCCTGGGCGCCCACCAGGTGGCGTGGCCCGTCAGCTTCATCACGGCGGGGACCAGCAGGCTGCGGACCACCATGGCGTCCATCAGGACGGCGAGGGCGATCCCGAGCCCCAGCATCTTGGTGTTGGTGACCCGTGAGGTGCCGATGGCGACCATCACGACCGCGAGGATCACGGCGGCCGCGGTGATCAGGCCGCCGGTGCGGGACAGGCCGAAGGTGACCGAGCGTTCGTGGTCGCCGGTCCGGTCGTACTCCTCCTTGATACGGGAGAGCAGGAAGACCCCGTAGTCCATGGAGAGGCCGAAGGCCACGCAGAACATCAGGACGGGCAGGGTCGTCTCGATATCCCCCGTACTGGTGAAGGCGAGGATCCCGGAGAGGTTCCCGTCCTGGAAGACCCAGACCACCGCACCGAACATCGCCGTCAGGCTGAGGGCGTTGAGCACGACCGCCTGGATCGGGATGAGCACGCTGCCGGTGAGCAGGAAGACCAGGAGCAGCGTCACCACGACGATGATGGCGATCGCCCACGGCAGCCGGTCCGCGATGGCGTCCTTGGAGTCGACCAGGACCGCCGCCGTGCCCGTCACCGAGGTGTCGAAGGAGTCGGCGGGCATCGCGCGCAGATCCCGTACGAGCTGCTGGGTCTCCTCCCCGACCGCCTCGCCCTCCGGCAGCACGCTGAAGTACGCGGCCGAGTCCGCCGTGACCGGGCCCTCGACGCGCTCCACGCCCGGGACCTTCTCGATCCGGTCCTTCAGGGCCGCGTACGCCGCCGGCGTCCCCTCCCCCTCGACCAGCATCTCCAGGCCGCCGCTCGGGCTGCCGGGGAAGCCGTCCCGTATGTGCTCCTGGACCACCCGGGACTCGGCACCGGCGGGCAGCTGGCGGTCGTCCGCCGTACCGAACTTGACGCCGAGGAAGGGCAGTCCGAGGAGGACGAGGCCCACCGTGGTGACGATGGCGAAGACCGGCGCCCGGCGCATCACCAGCTCGGCGAAGCGCGCCCACCCCCTGCCGGACTCCCCGGCAGGGGCTGCCGTCTTCTTTCTGCGGCGCAGCAGCCGACGCAGGTCCAGCGCGTTGACCCGGGGGCCCAGCAGCATGAGCGCGGCGGGCAGCAGGATCAGTGCGGCGGCCGCGGCCAGCAGGACCACGGCGATCCCGGCGTAGGCGAAGGACCGCAGGAAGTACTGCGGGAAGACGAGCATCGCCGACAGGGACACGGCGACCGTCAGCGCGGAGAAGAGCACCGTGCGTCCGGCCGTGCGCAGTGTGGTGCCGACCGCCGTCCGGGTGTCGGCCCCGGCGTCCAGCTCCTCACGGAAGCGGCGGACGATGAACAGGGCGTAGTCGATGGCCAGTCCGAGGCCGAGGGCCGTGGTGAGGTTCATGGCGAAGACCGAGACGTCGGTGAACTCGGTCAGTCCGCGCAGCACGGCGTTGGTGCCGAGGATCGCGACGATGCCGACGAGGAGCGGCAGCATGGCGGCGATCGCACTGCCGAAGACCATGACCAGCAGGATCAGCGTCACCGGCAGGGCGATGAGCTCGGCCCGCAGCAGGTCCTCCTGGATGATCGTCTGCATCTCGTGCTGGACGGCGACGGGCCCGCCGACCGACACCTTCACCGGGCCGCTCTCCCCGGCGAACGCGGGAGCGATCCGTTCGAGCGTCTCCCCCGCCTCCGTCTCGTCGCCCCCTATCCGGGCCGCGATGAGCGCTTCCCGGCCGTCCTCGGCGCGCAGGGCGGGCGCCTTGGTCTGCCAGTACGAGGTGACCCCCGATATGCCCTGCTCGGCGGCGAGCCGCTCGGTGAGCCGTGCGGCCTCGGCGGCCACCGCCGGATCGTCGACGGAGGCGGTACCGCTGTCCACCAGCAGAAGCAGGTTGGGCTGCGAGGCGGGGAACTCCCGCTCCAGCGCCTCGGTGGCGTAGGACGACTCGGCGTCGGGGGCCTGCCAGCCACCACTGCCCATCCGGTCGGCCACACCGCTCCCGGCGAACACGGCCAGAGCAGTGATCACCAGGGCGGCCAGCAGGGCGATCCGCGGCCTGGCGGTGACGAACCGGGTCCAGCCTCCGATGCGCTGCGGACCGGGTGAACCGGACGGCCCGGCCGTGCCGGGTGGACCGTTGACTTCGGACATGGTGCGGTGTCCCCTTCACCGAGACCCGGGCGGCACAGGGCAGCATGGGTCAGTCGTTGCCACTTACACTGGCAAACACGAGTAGTCGCTCGCGTTTCACAAGAATGCGAGCGAACACTCGCGTTTGTCAAACGCATCACGAAAGCTGGGGATCGCCGTGCCGGAGGCCAGAGCCAAGAAGGGCGCCGCAGGGGACGGCGCAGCCGAGAAACCCACCACCGACGGGCCCGGCGGCAGCGCGGAGGCGCCACGCCCGCGCCGCCGCCAGGCCCGCGGCGAGGCGCGTATCGCCCAGCTGCTCCAGGCCGCGGCCAGCGTCTTCTGCACCAGCGGCTACACCGCGTCCAGCACCAACGCCATCGCCCGCGAGGCCGGCGTCTCCCCGGGCACGCTGTACCAGTTCTTCCCGAACAAGGAGGCCATCGCCGTCGAACTCGGCGACCAGCTGCTCCACCGCTGGCGCGACACGTACGGCGCCGCCTTCGACCAGACCCACCTCGAACTGCCGCTCGACCGGATGCTGGACGCCGTCCTCGACCCGCTGATCGCGTTCAACTGCGAGAACCCGGCGTTCTTCGTGCTGATGCACGGCTCGGAGATCCCCGGCCGGATCACCGAGGAGCACGACACCCTGCACACCACCATGCTGAGCCGGGTCGAAGGGATCCTCGCCGACTACCTCCCGGACGTCCCCGCCGCCCAGCTCCACCGGGTCGCCGAGATGGCCTTCATGGTGTTCAAGGCCGGACTCGACCTGGTCATGGCCCACGAGGGCGAGGAGCGCGAGGCCTACATCCGGGAGATGAAGGCGGCCATGTACCGCTACCTGGACCCCCTGATCGGCGACGACTCTCCCCACCTGGCCCCGCACGCCCGCCAGGACCACACCCCCTAGAGCCGGAACCCGGGTCGACGCGCCGTGCGCGCCCGCATCTCATCCATACCCCCTAGGGGTATATTATGGAGTGAGCGAGGCGCCCCGGGCACCCCTGTGGCCCCCCGCGCCACACTCGTACGCCGAAGAGGAGAACGTCATGACCGCCGAGACCGAGCCCACCACCACCCAGTCCACCGGCTCCTGCTGCTCGCCCAGCGGTTCCTGCCACGGTGGCGGCGCCGCCGACGTGCAGATCGAGCCGACGGACTCGGTCACCACCGTGTACGAGGTGAAGGGCATGACCTGCGGCCACTGCGAAGGCGCCGTGTCGGAGGAGATCTCCGCGCTCGGCGGCGTGACGTCCGTCGAGGCCGTCGCCGCCACCGGCCGCGTCACCGTCTCCTCCAAGGCCCCGCTGGCCGAGGACGCCGTCCGCGCCGCCGTCGACGAGGCCGGTTACGAGCTCGTCGGCCGGGCCGCCTGAGCGCCCGCCGCACCACCTTCTCCCCGTCGGGCCGGCCCGCCAGCAGATACTGGTGAGGTACGGCCCGACCTGCGTTACCCAGGAGTTCGGACATGGCCAGCACAGCAGCAGCCGGGACCCCGGCCGCGGACGCCTCCGAGGCCGAGCTCATGATCGGCGGGATGACGTGCGCCTCGTGCGCCGCCCGCGTCGAGAAGAAGCTCAACCGGATGGACGGCGTCACCGCCACGGTGAACTACGCGACCGAAAAGGCTCGCGTGACGTTCGCGGAGGGCCTGGAACTGTCGGACCTCGTCGCGACGGTCGAGCGGACCGGCTACACGGCACGCCCCCTCGCACCCCCGAAGCAGGAACCGGAACCGAAGCCCGAACCGGAGCAGGAACCGGACCCGGACCCGGCACCCGCCCCATCCGACGCGCCCGCCACATCAACCGACGCCGCCGAAGCGGAACAGGCCGCCTCCCTCGCCGCCCTCCGGCAGCGGGTCGTCGTCTCCGCCGTCCTCAGCGTCCCCGTCGTCCTGCTCGCCATGGTCCCGGCGCTCCAGTTCGACTCCTGGCAGTGGCTCTCCCTGACCCTCGCCGCCCCCGTCGTCATCTGGGGCGGCCTCCCCTTCCACCGCGCCACCTGGACCAATCTCCGGCACGGCGCGGCCACCATGGACACCCTCGTCTCGATGGGCACCCTCGCCGCCTTCGGCTGGTCGCTGTGGGCCCTGTTCCTCGGCGACGCGGGGATGCCGGGCATGCGGCACGGGTTCGACCTCACCGTCTCGCGCGCCGACGCGAGCTCCACCATCTACCTGGAGGTGGCGGCCGGGGTCATCACCTTCATCCTGCTGGGCCGCTACCTGGAGGCCCGCGCGAAGCGGAGGTCCGGCGCCGCGCTGCGGGCGCTGATGCACCTGGGCGCCAAGGACGTCGCCGTCCTCAGAGGCGGTACGGAGGTACGCGTCCCGGCCGACCGGCTCGTCATCGGGGACCGCTTCGTGGTCCGCCCCGGGGAGAAGATCGCGACGGACGGGAAGGTCGTCGAGGGCAGCTCGGCCGTCGACGCGTCGATGCTGACCGGCGCGCAGCCGTCGCAGTCCTGATCATCGCCTGCCCCTGCGCCCTCGGCCTCGCCACCCCCACCGCCCTCATGGTCGGCACCGGACGGGACGAGAACGACGTCCTGCGACTGGCCGGCGCCCTGGAACACTCCTCCGAACACCCCATCGCCCAGGCGGTAGCGGCAGGCGCAACCGAACGCCTCGGCGACGGATCCACCCTCCCCACCCCCGAGGACTTCACCAACATCCCCGGACTCGGCGTCCAGGGCGTCGTCGACGGCCACACCGTCCTCGTCGGCCGCCCCCGCCTCCTCGCCGACGCGGGCATCGCCCTCCCTCCCGAACTGGCCGCAGCCCTGACGGAGGCCGGGGAGCAGGGACGTACAGCGGTGGCCGTCGCCTGGGACGGGGCGGCCCGGGGCGTGCTCGGGGTGGCCGACGCCGTGAAGGACGGCAGCGCGACCGCTGTGGCCCAGCTACGGGCCCTGGGGCTGCGGCCCGCCCTCCTGACCGGCGACAACCGGGCGGTGGCCGAGGCCGTGGCCCGCGAGGTGGGCATCGACGAGGTCCATGCCGAGGTGCTCCCCGAGGAGAAGGTGGACGTCGTCAAGCGCCTTCAGGCGGAGGGCCGGAGCGTCGCGATGGTCGGCGACGGGGTCAACGACGCGGCGGCTCTGGCCACGGCAGATCTGGGGCTGGCGATGGGTACCGGGACGGATGCGGCGATCGAGGCGAGCGACCTCACGTTGGTTCGTGGAGATCTCAAGGTGACCGCTGACGCAATCCGCCTTTCCAGGCGTACTCTTTCCACCATCAGGGGCAACCTCTTCTGGGCCTTCGGGTACAACGTCGCGGCACTGCCCCTGGCTGCAAGTGGCCTGCTCAACCCTATGATCGCGGGAGCCGCCATGGCGTTTTCGTCCGTGTTCGTCGTCACGAACAGCCTTCGGTTGCGTGCCTTCACGTAACTTCCACAAAGAGATTTAGATCACACCGTTCTCAGGGTAACCATCCGGTGGGTTCATGAGTCTTAGAGTGCGATGCCAAGGATGTCTTGGGGGACGTCCGATGGAGTGTCTTGGGGGACGCTCCTGTGGCAAGCGTTGAGCCGGGGCACGTGCACCGGGGAGCTTTGAGCGGCCCTCCCGTGCGTACGTACCCCGGCAGAGCGCAGCACGGCACAACAACGGGAGCTTCGGCTCCCTTCAGACGCCCGGCCGGATCCCGTGGGGGGAATCCGCTCCGGGATATGGGAAGCGCCCTGACCGTCGACCCGTGGGGGGATCGGCGGCAGGGCGTTTCTCGCGTTCAGGGGCGCCCAGGACGGCCCTCCGCCCCCGGCTCGACCCACCACGACCACCACACGGTGACCACGGCCACCACGGCCTCGTAACGCCGAATCGCCCCGGACACCGCGCTCTGTGCGAAGCGCGGTACGCGGGGCGAAGGCAGTCGGCCGAAGAGGCCGGGGTACTACAGGGCGGTACGAGGCGGGGTCAGCGACCCTCGACCGGGACGAAGTCGCGGAGGACCTCGCCGGTGTAGATCTGGCGCGGGCGGCCGATGCGCGAACCCGGCTCCTTGATCATCTCGTGCCACTGCGCGATCCAGCCCGGAAGGCGGCCGAGCGCGAAGAGCACGGTGAACATCTCGGTCGGGAAGCCCATGGCCCGGTAGATCAGACCGGTGTAGAAGTCCACGTTGGGGTAGAGGTTGCGCGAGACGAAGTACTCGTCGGAGAGCGCGTGCTCCTCCAGCTTGAGCGCGATGTCGAGCAGCTCGTCGGACTTGCCGAGCGCGGACAGCACGTCGTGCGCGGCAGCCTTGATGATCTTGGCGCGCGGGTCGAACGACTTGTACACCCGGTGGCCGAAGCCCATCAGGCGGACGCCGTCCTCCTTGTTCTTCACCTTGCGGATGAAGGAGTCGACATCGCCGCCGTTGGCCTGGATGCCTTCCAGCATCTCCAGCACCGACTGGTTGGCGCCACCGTGCAGGGGGCCCCACAGCGCCGAGATGCCGGCGGAGATCGAGGCGAACATGTTCGCCTGCGAGGAGCCGACCAGACGCACGGTGGAGGTCGAACAGTTCTGCTCGTGGTCCGCGTGCAGGATGAGCAGCTTGTCCAGCGCCGAGACGACGACCGGGTCCAGCTCGTACTCCTGGGCGGGGACCGAGAAGGTCATGCGCAGGAAGTTCTCGACGTACCCGAGGTCGTTGCGCGGGTAGACGAAGGGGTGCCCGATCGACTTCTTGTACGCGTACGCCGCGATCGTCGGCAGCTTCGCCAGCAGGCGGATCGTCGAGAGGTGGCGCTGCTCCTCGTCGAACGGGTTGTGGCTGTCCTGGTAGAACGTGGACAGGGCGCTGACGACCGAGGACAGCATGGCCATCGGGTGGGCGTCACGCGGGAAGCCGTCGAAGAACCGCTTGACGTCCTCGTGCAGCAGCGTGTGCTGGGTGATCTCGTTCTTGAAGGTCGCCAGCTCGTCGACCTTCGGAAGGTCGCCGTTGATCAGCGTGTACGCGACCTCGAGGAACGACGAGCGCTCGGCGAGCTGCTCGATGGGGTATCCGCGGTAGCGCAGAATGCCCTGTTCACCGTCGAGGTACGTGATGGCGGATTTATAGGCGGCGGTGTTGCCGTATCCGCTGTCCAGCGTCACCAGGCCGGTATTGGCCCGGAGCTTCCCGATGTCGAAGCCCTTGTCGCCGACGGTGCTGTCGATCACCGGGTAGGTGTACTCGTCATCGCCGTACCGCAGTACTACAGAGTTGTCGCTCACGTCATCCCTCACCGACGTAGTGCCTCTTCTTCGAGGTGCCCTGACTGTCTCCACCCTCCCCCATTCGGCTCAGGAGAGTGCACTCGGGGTCGTCCATTGGACCTACTGGCGGCACTGAGTGCCGCCAACTTACTCATCCTGCCCCCTTGACTGCGGTTCCGGAAGACCTCCGTGATGTTTCCCACCGATTTGATCGATCATTTTTGTGCGGGGGTCACGAGAAGTCTTCTCCTGAGCCGCCCCGGAGCCGGAAATCCAGTGCCGTACACCGTCTGCCTGCGGAAACCGTGCGGACGGCCTGGCCGATCGCCTTACGGGACCCGACGAGGACGACGAGCTTCTTGGCGCGCGTCACGGCCGTGTAGAGCAGGTTGCGCTGGAGCATCATCCAGGCGCTGTTGGTGACGGGGATGACGACCGCCGGATACTCGCTGCCCTGGGAGCGGTGGATCGTCATGGCGTACGCGTGGGCCAGCTCGTCCAGCTCGTCGAAGTCGTACCCGATCTCCTCGTCCTCGTCGGTGCGGACGGTGAGCCGCTGTTCGTCCAGGTCAAGGCCGGTGACGACGCCGACCGTGCCGTTGAAGACGCCGTTCTCGCCCTTGTCGTAGTTGTTGCGGATCTGGGTGACCTTGTCGCCGACCCGGAAGACGCGGCCGCCGAACCGCTTCTCGGGGAGGTCGGGGCGGCCGGGGGTGATGGACTGCTGGAGCAGCCCGTTCAGCTCGCCCGCACCCGCCGGCCCCCGGTGCATCGGCGCGAGAACCTGCACGTCGCGGCGCGGATCGAGACCGAACTTGGCCGGAATGCGGCGGGCCGCCACATCCACCGCCAGCTTGCCCGCGTCCGCCGTCTCGTCCTCCACGAAGAGGAAGAAGTCGCTCAGCCCTTCGGTGAGCGGCGGCTGCCCGGCGTTGATCCGGTGGGCGTTGGTGACCACCCCCGACTGCTGGGCCTGCCGGAAGATCCGGGTGAGCCGGACGGCGGGGACGGGGCTGCCCTCCGCGAGCAGGTCGCTGAGCACCTCCCCCGCCCCGACCGAGGGCAGCTGGTCGACATCGCCCACGAGGAGGAGGTGGGCACCGGGTGCCACCGCCTTCACGAGCTTGTTGGCGAGCAGCAGATCGAGCATCGAGGCCTCGTCCACGACGACCAGATCCGCGTCCAGCGGACGGTCCCGGTCGTACGCGGCGTCCCCGCCCGGCTTCAGCTCCAGCAGCCGGTGCACGGTGGAGGCCTCGGCCCCCGTCAGCTCGGCCAGCCGCTTGGCAGCCCGCCCCGTGGGCGCGGCCAGCACCACCTTCGCCCGCTTGGCCCGGGCCAGCTCGACGATGGACCGTACGGTGAACGACTTCCCGCAGCCGGGCCCACCGGTCAGGACGGCCACCTTCCGGCTGAGCGCGAGCCGTACGGCCTCCTCCTGCTCGGGCGCCAACGACGCCCCCGTACGCGTCGCGAGCCAGGCCAGCGCCTTCTCCCAGTCCACGTCCTGGAAGGCCGGCATCCGGTCCTCCCCGGTCCGCAGCAGCCGCCGCACCTGCCCGGCGAGGGACAGCTCGGCCCGGTGGAACGGCACGAGGTAGACCGCGGTGATCGGCTCACCCCCCTCCGGCGACGGCACCTTCTCCCGTACGACCCCCTCCGGATCGGCCGCCAGCTCGGCCAGGCACTCGATGACGAGGCCCGTGTCGACCTGGAGGAGCTTGACCCCGTCCGCGATGAGCCGCTCCTCGGGGAGGTAGCAGTGCCCCTGGTCGGAGGACTGGGAGAGGGCGTACTGCAGACCGGCCTTGACCCGCTCGGGGCTGTCGTGCGGGATACCGACCGCCTGGGCGATCTTGTCGGCGGTGAGGAAGCCGATGCCCCAGACGTCGGCGGCCAGCCGGTAGGGCTGGTTCTTGACGACGGAGATCGAGGCGTCCTCGTACTTCTTGTAGATGCGGACGGCGATGGAGGTGGAGACGCCGACGCCCTGGAGGAAGACCATGACCTCCTTGATCGCCTTCTGTTCCTCCCACGCGACCGCGATCATCTTCGTGCGCTTGGGGCCGAGGCCGGGGACCTCGACGAGCCGCTTCGGCGCGTTCTCGATGATGTCGAGGGTGTCGACGCCGAAGTGGGTGGTGATCCGGTCGGCCATCACCGGCCCGATGCCCTTGATCAGCCCGGAGCCGAGATAGCGGCGGATGCCCTGGATGGTGGCGGGCAGCACGGTGGTGTAGTTCTCCACGGTGAACTGCTTGCCGTACTGCGAGTGCGAGCCCCAACGGCCCTCCATCCGCAGCGACTCGCCGACCTGCGCACCGAGCAGCGCACCGACCACCGTGAGGAGATCCCCGGCCCCGCGCCCGGTGTCGACGCGGGCGACCGTGTACCCGTTCTCCTCGTTGGCGTACGTGATCCTCTCCAGGACCCCTTCGATGACGGCCATGTTGGACATGACCCGACGCTACCGCCCGCCACTGACAGTGCGGTTCGCGGGCCGGGACCTTCCTACGCCGTGGGCCCGCCGTCCCGTACCGCGGGCCCGCCGTCCCGGTACTCGTCCGCGAGCAGGGCGTCCATGGTGGACCGCAGCCGCCCGATGAAGTCCTCGAACCGCCGGATCTCCTGCGGCGAGTACGCGGACATCGCCTCGGCCATCCGTTCCGCGTACGGCCCGAAGAACGCCTCGGCGCGCGGCCGGATGTCCGGGCTGCTGCGCAGGGTGACGACCCGGCGGTCGGTGCTCTCGCGTGTGCGGACGATGTGCCCGGCCTGTTCGAGCCGCTTGAGGAGGATGGCCGTCGCACCGGAGGAGAGCGAGACGCGCTCGCTGAGGCGGGCGGGCGAGAGGGGCGTGCCCTGGTCCTCGGCGTACAGGATCTCCACCAGGGCTGCGGCATCGGTGGAGTGCAGCCCGAGCCAGGTCGCGAAGCGGCGGGTGAACTCGGTGTAGTTGGCGCCGAAGGCGCGCAGGCCGTCCATGAGGTGGTCGACGCGGGTCGCGTCGTCGTCACCGCCGCCGCCGACCTTCCCGTCGGCTGCCGCATCGGCGTTGGCCATAGCTCTGTCCACCTTCTCTCGCCACCCTCTCTCCCGCTCCCGCTACCGCTCCCGTTCGCGCTTTGACAACCTACCGCGCTCCATTTACCTTTGTCGCAAAGCTATCTATCTTTGCGGCAAAGCAAACATGGGAGTCGAAGCACCATGCCCGAACCTTCCCGGCCTGCGGAAACCCCTCCCTCGGTACGTCAGTGGCTCGGCCTCCTCGCCGTGGCCCTGGGCGTCGCGCTGATCGTCGTGGACATCACCATCGTCAATGTGATCCTGGCGCCGATCATCGAGGACCTGTCCATCGGCTCGTCCGAGGCCCAGTGGATCCAGGAGTCGTACGCGATCACCTTCGCGGCCCTCCTCCTGGTCACCGGCCGCCTCAGCGACCTCTACGGCGCGCGCCGGATCTTCCTGCTGGGCCTCGTGGTGTTCGGCGCGACGAGCATGCTGGCCGCGCTCGCACCCAGCGGCGGGCTGCTGATCCTCGCCCGGTTCGTCCAGGGCGTCGGCGGAGCGATGATCCTGCCCACCTCGCTGGCCCTGCTGAACGCCACGTTCTCCGGCCGCGCCCGGGGCCAGGCGTTCGCGATCTGGGGCTCCACGATCGGAGCGGCGGCGGCCGTGGGACCGCTGCTGGGCGGCTGGCTCGCGGACATCTCCTGGCGCTGGGCCTTCGGCATCAACATCCCGCTCGTCGCCCTGATCGTGGCGGGAGGCGTGCTGTACCTGGACGTGTCGCCACGCACCCGGGGCCGTATCGACGGCGTCGGAGCCGTCCTGTCGGCGGCCGGCCTGGGCCTGCTCGCGTACGCCCTCATCGAGGGCCGCACGCACGGCTGGCTGATGACGACGAAGCCGCTGGAGGTCGGCGGCTTCACATGGAGCGGCGGCCCCTCCCCCGTTCTGGTCGCCTTCCTCGCGTCCGCCCTGGCCCTGGGGGCGTTCTGGCGGCGGCAGGCGGTGCTCGGCCGGTCGGATGGCGAGCCGCTGATGGACGTGGGCCTCTTCCGTATCCGCTCGTTCCGGAACGGCAACTTCGTCACTCTGATGGTCGGGCTCGGTGAGTTCGGCATCATCGCGGTGCTGCCGCTCTGGCTCCAGTTCGCCCTCGGCTACAGCGCGTTCCAGGCGGGGTTGGCGCTGGTGGCCCTGGCCGCGGGCAGTTTCGCGGCCTCCGGAGCGAGCTTCCCCATGTCGGCGACGGTCTCCGCCCTCGCTCAGGTCCGGATCGGCCTGGTGCTGGAGGCGGCGGGACTGGCGATGCTGGCGCTGATCGCCTCGACGGACAGCGCGTGGTGGCTGATCGCGATCGCGCTGTTCGTGTACGGAGTCGGGGTCGGCTTCGCCACGGCGCAGGTCACCAACATCGTGCTCGTCGACGTCCCGGCCCGAAGCGCCGGACAGGGCTCGGGGATCCAGAGCGCGGCGCGCGAACTCGGCTCGGCACTGGGGATCGCCCTCCTCACGACCCTCTTCTTCAGCACCCTGGCCTCCGGCATGGCGGACCGCCTCACGCGGGACGGGGTGACCGCCGGTGAGGCGGAGCGGCTGGGCGACATCGTCACGGAGAGGGCCGGTTCGGTGATCGGCGCGTTCGCGGAGGACCCGCGTACGGCGACGGCGGCGGAGGCGGCGCGCGAGGCGATGGCGGTGGGGGTGCAGGTCTCCGGTTACGTCTGCGCGGGGCTGCTGCTCCTGGCACTGGCGGCGACGCTGTTCATGTCGCCGAAGGCGCGTACGGACTCACGGGAGGAGGAGAAGCGGGGCGGACGGCAGGGAGTGGCGGGTGGCCCGCCCCGCTGAACAGTCAAGGGGTGGGCGGCCCGACCCGGTGAACAACTCACTCGTACGTCCCGCTCCCCCGCCCCCATCATGAGCGCATGGCCCTGAACGACACCCTGGCCCGCGTGGACGCGGACCTCGCCGCCGGACGCATACCGGTGGCGAGGCAGCGCCTGCGCGGCCTGGTCTCCTCCTACCCGCACGAGCCCGCCCCCCGCCGCCGCCTGGCCGAGGTGTACCGCCTGTACGGGGATCCGGCGGAGGCCGGCCGCTGGATGTACCTGGAGGAGGACCGCTCACCGGAGGAGACGGCGGCCTTCGAGGAGCGGTACGCCAACGCCGTACGCCGGATGCGGGCCATGGCCTGGCGGGGCACGGAGTCGGACGCGCCGACGCCGTGCCCCGCCAGGCAACTGACCGCCGTACGGGAGGCCGCCTCGGAGATCGTCGGGCGGCCGGTCACGTGGGACGGGCTGGTGGAGGTGAAGGGGGACGCGCGGCAGATCAGTCCGCTGACCGACGCCCTGACGGGCATCGGGTGCCTGCTGCTGACCATCGCCTTCCTCGGGATCTGGGTCTACGGGCTGGTGTCGCTGTTCGACTGAGGCAGAGGCGGAAGCTGAGGCTCGGAAGGGGAAGCGGGCTGGGGCTCGGGCTCGGGCCGAGCGAGTGCCGCCTCCAGTCGGGACCCTCTGCTCTCCGCGATGCGCTGGACCTGCTCCAGGGACTCGGTCAGCCGGCGGGCGAGGAAGTGGAGTTCGGGAGCGGTGACGCCGGGCTCGGTCAGCAGACCGTCGGCGTGCCCGAGCAGTTCGTACGCCATGTCGAGCTGGATCTCCTCCACCTCACCGGCCTTCCGCGACACGTAGCCGGTGCCGTCCCCGACGACGTAGCAGGGCTTCCCGCCCGTACCCGTCCAGGGCAGCAGCCGGGCGACGGAGGCGTTGCTCCCACCGGTCACCCTCATGCGACGACCTCGCTTCCACCACGGCCGGGGCAAGGGCTCGGGGGTGGTGGCAGCGGCTCCGGGGACCGGGCAAGGGCGTACATCATGGGGGGCCTGCTTTCTCGTCTTCGTGCTGGACGGGTACCGCTTCTTTCCGTAGCGAACCCATCACAGAGTGGGGTCATGAGTCGCTACGCTTCCAGGGGGTCGGGCATGACAGCACGCTGGTCAGATCGAGGAGTTGGGCGCGCATGAAGGCGAACGAGCGGCCGCGTACGGCACGACAGAAGTACGGCGAGGAGCTGAAGCTGCGACGCACGGCCGCCGGGATGACCCAGGAGGCGCTGGCCGAAAAGGTGGTCTGCTCACCAACGCTCATCAGCCACTACGAGGCGGGGCGGCGGCTGCCGAGTCCGGACGACGCGCGGCGAATCGACCGGGCGCTGGGGACGGACGGGTTCTTCGAGCGGTGGCTGCAGGACCTGGAGACGAAGTACGACGAAAACTTCGCGGCCGTAGCGGAGTTGGAACAGCAGGCGGTGCTCATCCAGCAGTTTGCGCTGACGCTCGTTCCAGGCCTACTGCAGACGGACGGCTACGCACGGGCCCTGTTCCAGGCATACAAGCCCAACCATCGCCGGGAAGAGATTGACCAGGACGTCGTCATCCGAACAGAGCGTGCCCGCGTTCTCGACGGTCCGACGAATCCGGTGCTGTGGACCCTGCTGGACGAGGCAGTCCTGCGACGCCGGGTCGGCGGACCTCAGGTGATGGCCAAGCAGTTGCGAAAGATCGCGGACATGGCTGAGGCGGGACGGCTGCGGCTGCACGTGCTGCCATTCGAGGCTGGGGCTCACTCCCTCCAGCAGAGCCTGCTGACACTGATGAGCTTCGCGGACTCCGCTCCGGTGGCGTACGTCGAAGGCTTCCAGACGGGCAACTTGATGGACGATCCGCGCTTGGTGGCGTTCAGCCGCACCGCCTACGATCTCGCTCTGGGCGATGCGTTGTCGCACCAGAAATCGGTGGCCCGCGTGCGGGCCGCAGCGGAGGAGCACGAACATGGTCAGCAGTAGGCGGAGCGTTGTGGATGCGTCCACCCTCACGGGCTGGTTCAAGTCCAGCTACAGCGGCGGGAACCAGGGCGAGTGCCTTGAGGTCGCCCGCGGTTACGCCACCGTCCCCGTACGCGACAGCAAGACCCCCGTCGGCCCCGCGCTCGCCTTCTCCCCCCAGGGCTGGACCCGGTTCGTCACCGCCGTCAAGGATGGCGAGCTCTCCGCCTGACGCACGACGACGACTCACCAGCGGCCCCGTCACGGTCACCGACCTGACGGGGCCGCTGTCATGTCCCATTGTCCAGCTAATCAAACTTGACTAGGGTCGGCGCCATGACTGAGAAAACCATTCCGCTGCTGCCTTGCCGGACGGAACTGATCCAGTCCGTGGTCGACTTCTACACAGCCCTGGGCTTCGAGACGACGCAACTACAGAAGAGCCCGTACGCATACGCGGTGGTCGAGCGGGGAGCCGTCGAGCTCCAGCTGTACGGCATGAAGGACTACGACCCGGCCTCGTCACATTCGAGCTGCTACGTGCTCACCGAAGACGTCGACGGCCTGCACGCGGCCTTCCGGTCCGGCCTCAAGGCGGCGTACGGGCGCATTCCGACGCGCGGGCTGCCGCGCATCGGTCCGCTGAAGGACATGTCGTACGGGGTACGGCAGTTCCTGGCGACCGATCCGACCGGCAACACGATCCGGGTGGGCCAGGTGATCAGCGGAGGCGGCGAGGAGGAGCCGGCCACCGCACCGAAGGAGACCTTCGCCCGCGCCTTGCACATGGCGGACCTGTTCGCGGACTCCAAGCAGGACTATCCGGGGGCCGCCAAGATCATCGACCGGGTGCTGAAGCTGGAGGACGAGCAGCCGACCCCGGCACAGAGGGTGCGACTGCTCGTCCTGCGCGGTGACATCGCGCAGCGATTGGGAGATGAGGAGGGGGCTCGGGGCTGGCTGGAGGAGGCGGCAGCGGTCCAACTCGGCGCCGAGGAGCGGGAGACGGCGCACGATGCCCTTGCCCGGCTGAGTGATCTTCGGGGGTGAACAGCGGGGGCGAGGCAGACCTTGGACCGCGGCGCACGGGGCAAGATGCCGCGCTGAGCTGCATAAACAGCCGAACCAGGGAAGCGACCAAAGGGGTCATCCTGCGGACAAGCGTGCGGCCGCGGCGGATGACCGCTGTCCGGTCTGGTCCGGTCTGGTCCCGTCTGGTCCGGTCCGCATCTACGGCCGGCCGTTCCACTCGTGAGTGTGTCCCGGTCAGCTTGTGCCCACCTCTGGGGGCTCAGGTCATGGTGACGGTCGAGTACCTGTCCGGCGCGGAGCTGTCCCACGCCACGTGGACCTGGCAGTGGACCGGCTGGCCGGTGGCGACGAGTCCGCTCGCCGCGATGGCGCCCGACGGATCGGTCAGCGTACTGAACAGGCCCCCGGCGGGCCCGGCCCCGCCCTGGGTGAATCCCAGCGCGCCCGGCGCGACGGTGGTGGGATAGAAGGCCGCGTCACCGGTGATCGTGTACGTGCCCCGGGTGGTGTCCTTGCGCTTCTTCCCCGGGATGATGGAGGCGAGAGAGAAGGTGTCTTCCCCTCCGTCGGACACGTTGCCCTGCGCGTCGACGATCCACAGCTCCCAGTAGCGTCCGACGGAGGCGAACACGTTGGATCGCTTGGCTGTGACGTAGGCGTCGATGTTTGCGGCGGGCAGGGCCGTCCACGCCGAGCCGTCCCACTGCTCCACCGCGAAGACCCGGTTGATCTCCTGGATGATCAATCCTTGCTGAGGCGGGTTGACGCTCAGCTGCCGCCTGCGTTCGAAGTAGCCGCACTCGCCTTCCAGCTCGTCCGCCGGCAGGTTGGTGAGCGCGGCCTGCGACGCGACGGGGGCGGCGGTACCGGTGCCGGTGGCCGTGCTCCCCGTGGAGGGAGCGCGTTGGATGGGCGATGGAGAGGAGTGGCCTGCGGTGTTCGCCCCGCCGAGCAGTACAGGGCCGGAGCCCGGGGAGAGGCGGTCCCGGTCCGCCGCCGGGGCGGGGAGGGGGCGGGCCAGGGCAGCTGTGGCGTTCGCTTCGGCCGCGCGCTCGAAGTGATCCGAGGGGTCCGATACGCGCAGCCCGGATCCGGTATCGGTGCCGGGCACCGGGCCCTTGCGCTGCTGGATCACGTGGGTGAGTTCGTGGGCGAGGGTGTGCTTGTCCGCGCCGCCTTGGCCGAGCACGACGTGGTCGCCGGAGGTGTAGGCGCGGGCGCCGATCTCGGAGGCGGAGCGAGCGGCGGAGGCGCCGTCGTGGATGCGTACGGACTCGAAGCCTTCGCCGAGGCGTAACTCCATCTCCGTACGCACCGGTTCGGCGAGCGGCCGCCCGGGCGAGCGCAGCACGTCGTGCACGCTGGAGCGCTGTACGGGTGGGTTGGCCTCGGACTCCGTTGCGGCCGCGGTGTCCGGGTGGTGGCCGCGGGAGGGGTCGTGGACGTGGCGCTGGTCCTCGATCATCTGGGCGAGCGCGGCGTTGCCGATGGAGCGCTGGAGGAAATCGGCGGTTGCCGGGGGCAGGGGCGTGTTGGGACGGATCTCCTGATCGGCCAGGGCCGGGACGCGCACACTTCTGCCGACGGGCGGCCTGATGGGCGACGCCTCGTCGTGGTCCGGGTGATGCGCCCTACCGTGCACGAGCCACTCCTAGCCGTCAACGGCCCCCGCACCGGCTGGGGTTGACCGTAGCAAAGCTCTATCAGGCTCGCGCGCGGCAGAGAAGGGCGGCTGGCGCAGACCCAGCGCGCCGCTGCTGGGTCAAGTCGCTTACAGGTCGAGCACCGCCCACACCCGTCGGCCGTCTTCTGCGGTGTCCGTGCCGCACGACACGGCGCCGAGGCGGGTGAGTTCTGGGAGCACCGTGCCGTTCGCGGCCTCATGCGCCGGCTGGTGCGAGAGCGCGACGATCAGGGCCTGTTGCCCCTGGTCCGCGAGGTGCACGGACACCCTGCGGCCGCCGTCCGCGACCGCGGTGCGCACGAGTAACTCCGTCAACTCGGCTGCGGCACGGCCCGCTTCCCGGAAACCCCACTCACGCAGCCGGAGAAGCACGTGGCCCGAGGCCTTCTTCGGAGTCCAAGGCTCGCTTGGGAGTTGCCAGTTCGCGGATCTTCGGTTCCGAACCAGTGTCCGGGCACGCGGGGTAGCTGCGAGGCCGGTCTCCGGACGCGGCGGGGAGACCGGGCGCTTCGGCGGGGGCGGGGTCTTCGGCGGATGGTCCGGGGCGTGATCCGACACGATGGCTCCTTGTCCCTGGGTCGGCGGCGCGGATGGCCATCGTGGTGGGTGTGTTGGGGCTCATGGCGGCGATCGGCTGTGGCTTCACCCGTACAGATTGGGCAGCCGTACGGCTTGACGCTGGCCAGGGACGGGGACGGAGGCGGATGGGCGAAGCGCGGGGACGCGGGTTGATTGGCGCTGGGCTCCTGGAGGGGAGTGTGCTTGCCTGTGTTACGCCTTGCGCCTTGAGGTGGTCGATGCGACGGCTCAATCGGCTTCGCGGGGCTTGTGCCTGTGCTGACAGTTCAGCTCTGTCACCATGTGAGGGTGAGGGACGCGCCAGTGAGTCAAGGGTTGGCAAATCCCCTATAAACCTGCAGGTCAGGAAGAGTGGTCCCCGCGCAGGCGGGGGTGTTCCGGTGTACCTGGCAGAGCAGGCGCGGGCGTTCGTGTGGTCCCCGCGCAGGCGGGGGCGTTCCGCGCCCCAGCGGCCTCGGTCACGGCGGGATGCCGTGGTCCCCGCGCACGCGGGGGTGTTCCGCCAGACCGCTGCTGCTCCTCTGGGTACCGGACACCGACTGCGGCCGCCCCGGCCAACCAGAAGCCCTCCCCGACGGCCTCTGCCGTCCCTGCCGCACCATCCACCATCCCGACACCGATCAGGCCCCGGCCCCACCCGCCGAGACCGCCGAGACCGCCGACATCAAGGCACGCATGACCGACCTCCCCGACCTGCTCAGAACCGTCTGAGGCCGACGGCCACAGGTCTCCTGGTTTCGGCAGTACCTAGCGCACCCCACTCACGAAGAGGCCGCCGTTCTCGCCGCCCTCCCTGTATGAGCGGCTGTTCCGTCCAGGTCTGAACGGTGTGCCGGTCGACGACGTGCACAACCCGCTCCGCCCGTCGTGGCGTGGCACCTGGACGCCGGGCCGCGGCCACGGGTGAGAGGGCGGGACGCTGACCGAAAAAACGTACGAGGGTCCAGACAACCCTGCCCCCGACTCACGAGTCACACAGGCGCCTGACTTTTCTTATGATCTAGCTCGGTCCGGAAGGGGCCTTTTTTCTGTGATGACTCGTACCCGGCTGTCCGCGTTGGCCGCGACGGCCGCGCTCGCCACCACCGGTGGCCTGGTGACCGCCGCCGCCCCCGCCTCCGCGGCGGTCACCTGCACCTCTCCTGCCTGGAAGGCGCAGTACTTCGGCAACTCCACCTTCAGCGGCACGCCGAAACTCACCGCCTGTGACACCGCCATCAGCGAGAGCTACGGGAAGGGCGACCCGGCCGGCGTCACGCTGCCCAAGGACAACTTCTCCGTCCGTTGGTCCCTCAACCGTGACTTCGGCTCGGGCGGACCCTTCCGGCTCTCCGCCGCTACGCAGGACGGCATGCGCGTCTACGTCGACGGTGTGCGGAAGATCAACTTGTGGAAGAACGTCTCCGCCACCGTCCGCAAGACCGTCGACCTGACCATCCCGGCAGGCAAGCACACGATCCGCGTGGACTTCGTGGCCTGGACCGGCGTCGCCAACGCCGCCTTCACCTACACCCCGCGCACCGAGGCCGCCGTCGACACGGTCAAGCCGCTCGCCCCGACCGGGCTCACCGCCGCGTACGACCGGACGACGGCCAGGACCACCCTGCGCTGGGCCGCCAACAAGGAGATGGACCTCGCCGCGTACCGCGTGTACCGCCGGCTGAGCACCACCAGTTGGGCCAAGGTCAGCGGGACGTCCGCGCTGACCACCCGGTCCTTCGTCGACGCCCCGCCCGCCACCGGTCAGACCTTTCTGTACGAGGTCCGCGCCGTCGACAAGGCGGGCCGCGAGTCCACCGGTAGCCCGGACGTGACAGCGACGACCGTCGACCGCACCGGGCCGGCCGCCCCCACCGGGCTTGTGGTCACCACCGGCGACGGGTGGCACGACACCCTGAACTGGCAGAAGGCCGCCGACGCGGCGAAGTACGAGGTGTACGCCTCGCCCGCGCCCACCGGACCGTTCGAGCTGCGCGGCACGACCACCACGACGTCGTACCGGACGAACGGCGCCGTGAACAAGAACACGTACTACCGGGTCCGGGCCCTTGATGCGGTCGGCAACCCGGGTGCGTACGCGGCGGTCACCAGCGACGGCGTCGATCGGATGCCACCGAAGTCCCCGACCGACCTCAACGTCGTCGCCCGTCCCGGCTACACCGACCTGCACTGGCACCAGCCCGACAGTTTCACCGAGGACTACGACAACGGCGGGTACTACCGCGTGTACCGCTCGCCCGGCAAGACGTTCGACCCGGCAGCGCGAACCCAGGTGACCTGCGCCGCGGAGGAGAGCGACGACGCCGGCAACGGCGGCAACTGCTACGACGTGGACATGCCCACGAACACGTATGTGACGTACGCCGTCACGGCGGTGGACCCGTACGGCAACGAGTCGGCGTACTCCGCCCCGCTCGTCGTCCGCACCGGCGACACCGTGGCACCCGGCCCGGTCACCGGAGTGAAGGTCACCCCGCGCAACGACGGCATGCTGGTGAGCTGGGCCGCCTCGCCCGAGGACGACATCGACGAGTACGTGGTGTGGAAGGGCGCCCGGCAGGCCGACGGCACGGTCACGTGGCTCGGTCCCGACACCTGCTCGGAGGGCACGAGCAACTGGCTCGCGATCCTCTGCGGCAACCTGCCGGACGGCCAGACGCACGTGTACGCGGTGGTGGCCAAGGACCACTGGGGCAACACGCTGCACCCGAGCGACCCGAAGGTCACCGTGGTCGCGGCCACCGAACGCGACGTCCGGCCGTCCGTGACCGTCACCCGGGACTGGAGCCTCGGCAGCCTGGGACACAACCGGACGGCCACTCGTCCGTCCATCGACTGGCAGTGCACCGACACGGCCCGCTGCGCCACGGTCACGGGCTTCCGCGTGAGCCGGTGGAACCCGACGGCCAAGGCATACGAGCCCCAGCACGACGGACTGCTCCCGGCGGGCGCCCGTACGTGGGAGGACGCCACGGCGACGAAGGGGGACACGTACTTCTACACGCTTGAGGCCGTGACGGCCGATGGCACCGTGGTGGGGACGTACCCGTGGTACATCGTCTTCCAGGACCGCGTCTGAGGAACCTGGGGGCCTGTCCTCCGCATCTGCCGGGCTCATCCGGAGCGGAGGGCAGGCCCTTCACCTGCTGAGTGGTCACCGGCGTGCCTACGGCGCTGGACGGCGGCGCCGGTCAGACGGACGGGGTCAGCTTCTTCGCCGTGCTGCAGTGGGCGGTCCTCGTGTGGCGCCACAGCTGGACGATCGTCAGGCCGAACAGAGCCGTGAACGCCAGGAGGATGACCGTCATGATCTCCATCTGGCGGCCGCCGCCCCCGTCGCGGTCCAGTTGGAGGAAAAGTCCCAGCAGGGAGAGCACCATGCCGCCCAGGTAGACCGAGCGGACGCGCCGCAGCTGGCGTACAGCGCGAGGGGCGAGGGCTACACGCTTCATGAAGGCCATGTGCGCCGGATACCCCCCGGGCGCCCAGCCAGTCGCCCCCGTTGCCGCAGTTCGGTGGTGAGTGTGTCGGTGCGGTGGCAGCCGTTCGGGGGTGCAGGCCGCCGCACCCCCGAACGGTGCAGGTGAGGGCCGGTGCCTGGGCCCTCAGGGTGTTGTTCGGAGCGGCGAGGGTGGTCGGATTGGTCCCGGGGAAGGGAAATTTCAGGTCGGCTTGCGCCATACCGAGATGTGTTTTGTGGAGTCCTGGGTGAACGGTGTGCCGTCCCAGTCCGCTACCCGGCGTTCCCGTTCGAGGCCGGCGATCCTCGCCATCAGGTCCAGCTCCGCAGGCCACGCGTACCGGTGGCGGGAGTTGCCCCGGCGGTAGCGGCCGTCGTCGCCGTCGCGCGTGAAGTGGTGCGAGACGAGGATCTGCTCCACCAGGTCGAACGTGTCGAAGCCCAGATGTCGCTCGGAGACGTCGAACGGCACCGCGGTCTGGCCGGGCGGCAGGGAGCGCAGGGGCGGCAACACCAGCTCGATGACGAATCGGCCGCCAGGTTCCAGGTGACGTGCCGCGTTGCGGAAGCACTCGACCTGTTCCTCCTGTGTGAGCAGGTTCGAGATGGTGTTGTAGACGAGGTAGACCAGGGTGAATCCGCCGGGGACGACCGTGGTCGCCATGTCCCCGATGGTCACCGGGAGTGTGTCCTCGTCGATTTTGCGGCGCAGCACCGCTGCCATGTGTTCGGACAGTTCGATGCCCACCACCGGTACGCCGCGTTCCCGGAGCGGGACGCCCACGCGGCCCGTCCCGATGGCGAACTCCAGGGCCCGGCCGTCTCCGGCCAGCTCGGCGAGGAAGTCGAGGGTGGGATGGAGAACGGCGGCCGAGGAGTTCTCGGTCTCCTCGGCGTCGTAGCGGTCGGCGGTCGCGCGGGTCCATCGTTCGCTGCTCGTCACGGGCGGACACTCTGCCGGGCACCCCAGGGCTCTGTCGACGTATTAAGCCGCCTTCGGCCATGGAGATCAGTTCGCCAGCCAGAGCGCCAGGTTCAGCGCCGCCGCGTAGCCCACCCACAGCAGGTACGGCGCCAGCAGCCAGGCCGCGCGACGGTCCACCCGGGCGCAGAGCAGCGCGGTGGCCACCACGGCCGCCAGCAGGAGGGAGATGTCCAGGAAGGCCAGTCCGTACTGTTCGGCGGCGAAGAACAGCGGCGTCCACAGCGCGTTCAGCGCCAGTTGTACGCCCCACGCCACCAGCGCCGGCCGGCGGCCCGGGCCGGGGCGGCGGGTCACGAGCCAGCCCGCCACCGCGATCATCCCGTACACCACCGTCCACACCGGGCCGAAGAGCCACCCGGGCGGCGCCCAGGCCGGCCGGTCCAGGGCGGCATATGTGCTGCCCGCGTCACCTGTCGCGGCCGCTCCGGCGGCGGCTACGCCGTAGCAGAGGGCCAGCAGCAGGAGGAGCGTGAGCCAGCTCCTCCGGCGGGATGGTGTCGCTCCGGCGGTGGAGGTGGTGGGGGTTGCGGGGGTGGTGCGATTGGTGGGGCTCTGTGGCATGGGCGTACTCCTGTTCCTGTGTTCCGTAATTCGGTGGTCCGGCTCCCTTTCCCGTTGTTACGGTGCTTCCGCCTTGTCGCGGTGCCGACCGCAGGTGACCTCTGGGCCGTGTGCCCTGGAAAGCAGTTGATGTATGCCCCGGTCAGTGACTCCGAGCCTCCCTCGTCGCGCCCACGACGCCGGGGTGACCGGGCCTGACCGCCTGCGCAGCCGTACGTTCACCGTCTGCTGACGCTCCACGGCCTGCAGCCCTTCTCCCACGGCCTCCGGCGCTCCGGCCCTCCGCCGCGAGGGGTGCTCGGTACTTCCCTGCTGCTTTGTTCCTCACCTTCGGCAAGGAGTATCCGGGTGTCACACGACCACCCCCAGCACCGCTCAGCCATGTCCTCCCTCTCCACCTTCACCTGCGTCCGCTGCGGCCTGACCGTCGCCGCGTCCGCGCCCGATGGCAGCCGGCGCAACCACTGCCCCAGCTGCCTGCACTCCCAGCACCTCGTCGACCACGTCGAGGGCGGGCCCTCCGACTGCGAGGGCCGGATGACCCCGATCTCCATCGCGGTGCTCCGTACCGGTGACTGGATGGTCGTCCACCGCTGTGTCCGCTGCGACGAGCTGACCTCGAACCCCGTCTGCGGGGACGACAACCAGCTCATCCTGATGCGGATGGCCGTACGTCCACTGGCTCAGCCGCCGTTCCCGCTCGAAGCGTTCGGTGACCTGTGACGCGGCGCAAAGCCCGGCCGGGCGGGCAGCGCCGGCCCCAGCGGGCCAAGGACGTCCTCCACGGGCCGGCCGGGGCGCGCGGCGACGCGTTCCGGTGCGTCGGCTGCCGGCTCGATGTCTCCCTGGTCGCGCCGGGCACCGCCCATCGCAACCACTGCCCGTCCTGCCTGGTCAGCCTGCACGTGGACCGGCGGGTGCCGGGTGACCGGGCGGCGGGCTGCGGAGGTCGGATGACGCCGCTGAGCCTGTCGGTGCGGGCTGACGGGGAGTGGATGCTCATCCACCTCTGTCTGACCTGCGGCGAACTCAGCGCCAACCGCATCGCGGGCGACGACAACGCTCTGGCGCTGATACGGCTGGCGCTGCGGCCGCTCGCGGACGCCGGTATCCCCGCCTCGCGGGTCATGCTCGCGCTGTGAGCCGGGGGGCCGTGCTGTGATCGGGGGCCGTCCGGTGTTCACCGGGCGGCCCCCGGTCCCCGGCCCGCGGTCCGCGGTCCGCTCACCGAAAAGCAAGAAGAGAGCGGAAAGCAAGAATGGGGCCCGGCCTTGCGGCCGGACCCCCCTCGCTTTCCCCCCGTCGGGCCTTCCCGTTCCCCCCGGACCCCTCCCCGGAAGTCCCGACGCCATGTGTGACCCGGGAGGGTACGCAAAGGTTGCAGCCCTTTACGATCTCTTTACCTTGGGCCTTGATGAGGGCTCTCAGCAGGCATGTTGTACGAAGCGCTCCGCGACCTCGGCCAGGACTTCGGACCCGTCCCGGGCCCACAGCGTCTCGTTGAAGATCTCCACCTCGATCGGGCCGTCGAAGCCCGCCGCCTCCACTTCCGCACGGAGGGCGCGGAAGTCCACGCTGCCGTCGCCCAGTTGGCCCCGGCCCAGCAGAACGCCCGCCGGGAGCGGGGTGATCCAGTCGGCCAGCTGGAAGGAGTGGATGCGGCCGCCCGCCCCGGCGCGAGCGATCTGCTCGGGCGCCCGGTCGTCCCACCAGACGTGGTACGTGTCGACGACCACCCCGACCTGCTCGGCCGGAAAGCGTTCCGCGAGGTCCAAGGCCTGGGCCAGGGTGGAGACCACGCAGCGGTCCGACGCGAACATCGGGTGCAGCGGTTCGATCGCCAGGCGTACGCCGCATCCCGCCGCGTACGGCGCAAGCTCGGCCAGCGCGTCACCCACCCGCTCCCGCGCCCCGTACAGGTCCCGGCTGCCGGGCGGGAGGCCGCCGGAGACCAGGACCAGGGTGTCCGTGGAGAGGGCCGCCGCCTCGTCGATCGCCCGGCGGTTGTCGTCCAGGGCGGCGGCCCGGTCCGCCGGGTCCAGGGCGGTGAGGAAGCCGCCCCGGCAGAGGCTGGTGACCGCCAGCCCGGCATCGGAGAGGAGCCTTGCCGTGCGCTCTACGCCGTATGCCTGGACAGGCGCCCGCCACAGGCCGACCTGTCCGATCCCCGCCTTGGCGCACCCCTCCGCCAGCTCGGGCAGCGACCACTGCTTGATGGTCTCCTGGTTGAGCGAGAGGCGGGCCAGGCGTTCGACGTTCATCGTGCGCCTCCGTTGACCGCCAGCAGCGCTCGCATACGGTGTGCCGCCAGGTCCGGATCCGAAAACAGGCCCAATCCGTCCGCCAGTTCGTACGCCTTCGCCAGGTGCGGCAGCGAGCGCGCCGACTGCGATCCGCCCACCATCGTGAAGTGGTCCTGGTGGCCGGCCAGCCAGGCCAGGAAGACCACGCCCGTCTTGTAGAAGCGGGTGGGGGGCTGGAAGAGGTGGCGGGAGAGTTCGACCGTGGGGTCCAGGAGGGCCCGGAAGCCCGCCGTATCTCCCGTGTCCAGCACCCGTACCGCGTGTGCCGCCAGCGGGCCCAGCGGGTCGAAGATGCCCAACAGGGCGTGGCTGAAGCCGCGTTCGTCGCCCGCGATCAGCTCCGGGTAGTTGAAGTCGTCGCCCGTGTAGCAGCGCACCCCGCTCGGGAGGCGGCGGCGTACGTCGATCTCGCGGGCCGCGTCCAGGAGGGAGATCTTGATGCCGTCGACCTTGTCCGGGTGTTCGGCGATGACCTTCAGGAACGTGTCCGTCGCCTCGTCCAGGTCGGCGCTGCCCCAGTAGCCCTCCAGCGCCGGGTCGAACATCGGGCCCAGCCAGTGCAGGATCACCGGCTCCGAGGCCTGGCGCAGGAGGTGTGCGTACGTGGCCAGGTAGTCCTCCGGGCCCTGCGCCGCCTTCGCCAGGGCGCGGGACGCCATCAGGATCGGCTGTACGCCGTTCGCCTCGGCCAGGGCCAGTTGCTCCTCGTACGCCGACCTGACCTCGGCCAACGTCGGCTCGGAGGAGGGAAGTAGCTGGTCGGTGCCGACTCCGCAGGCGATCCGCCCGCCCACCGCCTTCGCCTCCGCCGCCGAGCGGCGGATCAGCTCGGCCGCGCCCGCCCAGTCCAGGCCCATCCCGCGCTGCGCCGTGTCCATCGCCTCCGCGACGCCCAGGCCGTGCGACCAGAGGTGGCGGCGGAAGGCGAGCGTGGACTCCCAGTCGACGGCCGCCGGGTCGTCCGGGCTGATGTCCGCGTACGGGTCCGCGACCACGTGGGCCGCCGAGAAGACCGTACGGGAGGTCGGCCGCGCCCCACCGGCCGCCAGGTCGAGCGGAGTCGCGCGCGGGGTGTGCGGGCCCCAGGGCAGGGGGACGGTCGCCGTCACAGCGTCAGCTCCGGGACCTCGAAGCGGCGCCCCTCCGCCGACGACTTCAGTCCCAGCTCGGCGAGTTGGACGCCCCGCGCACCGGCCAGCAGGTCCCAGGTGTACGGCTCGTCCAGCGCAACATGGCGCAGGAACAGCTCCCACTGCGCCCTGAAGCCGTTGGCGAACTCCTGGTTGTCCGGGATCTCCTGCCACTGGTCGCGGAACGACTCCGTGACCGGCAGGTCCGGGTTCCAGACCGGCTTCGGGGTCGAAGAGCGGTGCTGTACGCGGCAGTTGCGCAGGCCCGCCACGGCGGAGCCGTGCGTACCGTCCACCTGGAACTCCACCAGCTCGTCCCGGTTGACCCGCACCGTCCAGGAGGAGTTGATCTGCGCGACCGCCCCGCCCGCCAGCTGGAAGATCCCGTACGCCGCGTCGTCGGCGGTCGCCTCGTACGGCTTGCCGTGCTCGTCCCAGCGCTGCGGAACGTGCGTCTGCACATGCGCCGTTACGGAGGTGACCTGGCCGAACAGCTCGTGGAGCACGTACTCCCAGTGCGGGAACATGTCCACGACGATGCCGCCGCCGTCCTCGGTTCGGTAGTTCCAGGACGGGCGTTGGGCCTCCTGCCAGTCGCCCTCGAAGACCCAGTAGCCGAACTCCCCCCGGATGGAGAGGATTTCGCCGAAGAAACCGCCGTCGATCAGGCGCTTCAGCTTCAGCAGGCCCGGCAGGAAGATCTTGTCCTGGACCACGCCGTGCTTGATGCCCGCGTCCCGGGCGAGGCGGGCAAGGTCGAGGGCGCCCTCGACGTCCGTGGCCGTGGGCTTCTCCGTATAGATGTGCTTGCCGGCGGCGATGGCCTTCTTGATCGCCTCCACCCGGGCCGAGGTGACCTGGGCGTCGAAGTAGATGTCGATCGTGTCGTCCGCGAGCACCGCGTCCAGGTCCGTCGACCACTCGGTCAGGCCGTGCCGGGCCGCCAGCTCCTCCAGGGCGTGGGTGCGGCGGCCGACGAGGACGGGCTCCGGCCAGAGCACCTCGCCGTCACCCAGGTCCAGGCCGCCCTGCTCGCGGATCGCGAGGATCGAACGCACCAGATGCTGCCGGTATCCCATGCGACCCGTGACGCCGTTCATGGCGATGCGCACTGTCCTGCGTGTCACGAAGTTCCCTCCATACAGCCGTAGCAAGCGCTTTCTATACGAGATGACGCTAGCCTGCGGACAGCGGCCGGACAAGAGGGGCGCCGCACGTGACCTCACGGAGGAAAGCGATGACAGTCACCCTGGCGGACGTGGCGGCCCGCGCCCGGGTGTCCCCGGCCACCGTCTCCCGTGTGCTGAACGGCAACTACCCGGTCGCCGCCTCGACCCGGGAGCGGGTCCTGCGTGCGGTGGACGACCTGGACTACGTGCTCAACGGGCCCGCCAGCTCGCTGGCCGCCGCCACCTCCGACCTCGTCGGGATCCTGGTCAACGACATCGCCGACCCCTTCTTCGGGATCATGGCGGGGGCCGCGCAGACCCAGATCGGCGGGCCCGGGGACGGCTCAGGGCGGGCGGGCGGCGAGAAGCTGGCCGTCATCTGCAACACCGGCGGCTCCCCCGAGCGCGAGCTCACCTACCTCACCCTCCTCCAGCGCCAGCGCGCCGCCGCCGTCGTCCTCACCGGAGGCGCGGTCGAGTACCCGGACCACCAGGCCGCCATGGCCGCGAAGCTGGCCAAGATGGCGGACGCGGGCACCCGGATCGTCTTCTGCGGGCGGCCCCCGCTGCCCGAGGGGGACGCGCTCGTCGCCGCGCTCGCCTTCGACAACCGGGGCGGCGGGCGGCGGTTGACCGAGCACCTGATCTCGCTCGGCCACCGCAGGATCGGTTACGTCGCCGGGCCCCCCGAGCGCACCACCACCCGGCACCGGCTGGAAGGCCACCGCGAGGCCCTGCGGGGCGCCGGGCTCGGCGCGGAGGACGGGGACGAGGAGCGGCTCACCGTGCACGGGCCCTACGACCGGCGCTCCGGGTACGAGGCCACCCTCGAAATACTGCGCCGGGACCCGACCGTGACCGCCGTCGTCGCCGCCAACGACACGGTGGCGCTGGGCGCTTGCGCCGCCGTACGCGACCAGGGGCTGCGCATCCCGCAGGACATCTCGGTGGCCGGCTTCGACGACCTGCCCTTCTCGGTGGACGCCGTACCCGCGCTGACCACCGTACGGCTGCCGCTCTTCGAGGCGGGCGCGCGGGCGGGCCGGCTCGCCATGGGCAAGGAGAACCCGCCGCCCGGCGGAATCGCCACCATCGCCGCCGAGTTGATGATCCGTGGGTCGACGACTCCGCCCCGAGTGGGGTGAGGCCGCCGGGGTGCTGTTGGGGTGCCGCCTGGGTCACCCTGGGGTGAGGGGTCGCCCAGAGCCAGGTCACCTGGGGTGAGGTCCCCCGAGGTGAGCCCGGCACCCACCCACCCCACCGGCCGGGGGCGAAAGATGGGGGCAACTCCCCCATGCGCCCCGGGAGTCCCCCCGCCAGGATGGTTCGTGAGCGGTCCGGTGGGCCGCTCCCGACCTGGGAGGTGCGGTGGAGAAGGAACTGATCGGCAGCGGCGGTACGGGGGCTGGTGCCCGTCTCGCCCTCCCGGGTACCCACGGGTCCGCCGGCGCGAACGGGACTTCCACGTCCGCCGCGCCCTCCGCGTCCCCCCAAGCGGCCGTCACCACCGCCGGAGCGGCTCGCACGGACCACACGAACACGGACCACTCGTACATGGACCACGCCGACACGGACCACCCGTACGCGGATCACGCCAACGCGAACCACCCGCGCACGAACACCGGCAGCACCGCCCCCGCCCCCACCACCCCGCGCGCCAACCCCTGGTGGCTTCCCGGAGTCGTCGGGGAGCCGCCCATGGGGGAGCCCGACTGGGTCGTCTTCGTGCGGGCCGTCATCGCCGACGCGCCGGCCGAGGCTGTCGTCGCCGGGCGGGACCACCCGGGGCTCTCCGGATTCGCCCTCGTCGTGGCCCCGTTCGCCGAGCGGGCCGCCGGGCGGCTGCTGACCTCGCCGTCGAACAACGCCGTACGGGCCGGGACCGCCGTCGGGCTCGCCCCCGTACTGCAGGACTTCCGGTCCCATCTGGTCGGCCGGCTGGCCCGGCTCGCGGCGCGGACGCTCGTGCTGGAGCTGCACAAGGCGCGGCGGGCGGGGCGGCTGGCCGGGGAGGGGCCGCAGGAGCGGTTCCGGGACTTCGTGCGGCGGACGGCGGGGCGGGACGGGCTCGCGGCCTTCCTCACCGCCTATCCCGTACTGGCCCGCATCCTGGCCCGGACGAGTCTCGCCGCCGCCGACGCCTTCACCGAGATGCTCGGGCGGCTCGCCGACGACCGGGAGCTGCTGGCCTCCTCCGGTGTGCTGGGCGACCGGGGGCACGGTGCCTCGCCGGGGACGCTCGCCGCCGGGCGGGGGCCGGGGGCGCTGACCGGGGTCGAGGCCGGGGCGGGGGACAGTCACCGCGGGGGCCGCTCGGTGATGCTGCTGCGGTTCACCGACGGGAGCCGGCTGGTCTACAAGCCGCGCCCGCTGGCGGCGCACCGGCACTTCAACTCCCTGGTGGAATGGTTCGGTTCGCTGCCCGGGACGCCGTCCCTGCGGGCGCTGCGGGTGCTGGACCGGGGCGAGTACGGGTGGGTGGAGTACGTGGAGGAGCGGCCCTGCTCGTCCACCTCGGACACCCATCTCTTCTACCGGCGCCAGGGCGCGCTGCTGGCCCTGCTCCACCTGCTGGACGGGACCGATCTGCACCAGGAGAACCTGATCGCCTGCGGGCCGCACCCGGTCCTGGTCGATGTGGAGACCCTGTTCCATCCGCCGCTCTCCCAGGCGCACTCCTCCGACCCCGCCGCCCGGGCCCTGCACGCCTCGGTCCACCGAGTCGGGCTGCTGCCCCAACTGCTGGTCGGGGACGCCGCCGCGCTCGACGTCTCCGCCATCGGCGGCGGCCGGGCCGCCCCCTCCCCCATCGAGACCGCCGACTGGGCGGACGCGGGCACGGACACCATGCGGCTGGTACGGCGCTCCGCGCAGTTCAGCGAGTCCGCCAACCGGCCCCGGCTGGAAGGGGTGGCGGCCGATCCGTCCGCGTACACCGACGCGCTCTGCGAGGGGTTCCGCGCCGGATACACCGCCATCAGCGACCACCGCGACGAACTACTCGGCAAGCGCGGCCTGTTGACGGACTTCGCGCAGGACGAGGTACGGGTCGTGCCCCGGCCGACCTGGACGTACACCACCCTGCTCGACGAGTCGACCCACCCCGACCTGATGCGGGACGCCGCCGAACGCCACCAGGTCCTCTCCCTGCTGCGCACCCCCGCCCTGGGCGTGCCCGCGCTGCCCGGTCTGGAGGACGAGGAGATCGAGGAGCTGTGGGCCGGCGATGTGCCGGTCTTCCTCACCCGGCCCGGCTCCCCGGACCTGTGGAGCGGCACCGGGCGTGAGGTGCCGCCCGCGCCGGGGCCGACCGGTCTGGCCCGGGTCGAGGCGAAGGTGCGGGCCATGGACACGGTGGACCGCCAGGACCAGGAACGGATCATCCGGGCCGCCATGGTGTCCACCTCCCCCGAACCGCCTCACCGGGCGGAGGGCGGCGCGCGGCCCCGGATGGCCGCGACGGCCCCCGAGCCGGAGCAACTCCTGTCCGCCGCAAGGTCGGTGGGCGACCAGCTCGTCTCGCTCGCCTACCGGCACGAGGCCCGCACCAACTGGATCGGCCTGGAACTGCTCGGCGAACGCTACTGGCGGCTCGCGCCGATGGCGGCCGACCTCGCGAGCGGCTACACCGGCCCCGCGCTCTTCCTCGCCCAGCTGGCCGCCCTCACCGGCGCCGACCGGTACGCCGAGGCGGCCCGTGAGGCACTGACCCCGGTGCCCGGGCTGCTGGACGCGCTGCACGGCCGGGCCGAAGACCTCGCGGTGCTGGGCTCGGGGGCCTTCGCGGGCCTCGGCGGCATCGCCTACGCCCTGGCCGAGGTGGGGTCGCTGCTCGGCGACCGTGCGGTGCTCGACCTGGCGGGCCCGGCCACCCGGCTGGCCTGCGCTGCGAGCGCCGCCGAGGAGGGGTACGGGGTGCGCGGCGGGGCGGCCGGCGGGCTGGTCTCCCTGCTCGCGGTGCACCGCAGCACCGGCCGGGCCGAGGCCTGGCGGGGCGCCGAGCGCTGCGCCGAGCGGATCTCCGTGGCGCCGCACCCGGCGGCCGGGGGCTTCGCGGAGGGGGCCGCGGGCATCGGCTGGGCGCTGCTGCGCTTCGCCGCGGCGGGGGGCGGTGAGCAGTACCGTACGGCGGGACTGCGGGCCCTGCGCCGGGCGACCGTCGAGGTGACGGCGGGCCGGGCCTGGTGCGAGGGGGCCGCCGGGGTGGCCCTCGCGGTCGCGGACAGCCCGGACGCCCTCGTCGACCCCGACCTGTCCGGCTGGCTGGCGGAGCGGGCCGGTGAGCTGGCGGACTGTGCCCCGCTCGCCGACGACAGCCTCTGCCACGGCGAGCTCGGGCTGCTGGAGCTGCTCGGCCACCCGGCCCTGACCGGCGACCGCACCCCGTGGGTGCGCCGGTCCGGGACGCTGCTGGCCGCCGCCGACCAGGAGGGGCCGCGCTGCGGGACCCCCGGCCACGTACCGCACCCGGGGCTGCTCACCGGCCTCTCGGGGATCGGGCACGGACTGCTGCGGGCGGGGTTCCCCGACCGGATCGGCTCCGCGCTGCTTCTCAACCCGTCCGCGGGGGTCGCGTGAGAGGCCCTCCCACGGCCGGTACCGGCCGCCCTTTTATCCGCAGCCGATTCATCCGTACCGCACTTGTTGTCGATCAGCCGTCAGAAACCTTTGGTCCAGCGTTCATTCCGTTCAGGATTCAGCACCCAGCAGAGAATGAGGCAGAGATGACGCACATCAGCGAATCCACGATCCAGGGATCCGGCAACCTCGCCCACGAGGGCGCGTACGACCACCCGGCCGGGCAGATCTCCCTCGGCATCGGCGGCGGGCTGGGGATGCGCAGCAGGCTCCTCAGCGCCTCGGAGGGCGAGACCGGCAACACGATCGACCTGCCGTGGACCACCATGATCCCCCTTTAACCACACCTCGGCCCGCATTGTGGCGCATTGGACCACTGCCGCATGAGTTACGACTCAAGTAGCCTGCGCCCATGCGCGCCACTTCGCCGGTCATCGTCGGGCGGGACGAGGAGATCGGCCTGCTGAGCAGCGCCCTGGACGCCGTGCAACGGCGTTCAGGGCGCGCCTTGTTCTTCGTCGGCGAGGCGGGGATCGGAAAATCCCGGCTGGTGGGTGAAGCCGCCTACCGGGCCTACGGCCTCGGCATGCCCGTGCTGCGCGGCCGGGCCACCTCGACCGGGCTCGTCGTCCCTTTCCGGCCACTCGTGGAGGCGCTCTCCTCCCGCTTCCGGGCCGCCGGCACACCGACCGATCCCGAGCTCGCCCCGTACCATCCCGCCCTGGCCCGGCTGGTCCCCGAGTGGCGCCAAAAGGCCTCCCCCGGCTATCCGGAGACGGTCGTCGAGCTGGCGGAGGCGCTGCTGCGGCTGCTGTCCGTGCTAGGCCGCGAGTCCGGCTGCGCGATCCTGCTGGAGGACCTCCACGACAGCGACACGGAGACCGTCGCGGTGGTCGAGTACGTCATCGACAACCTCGCCGACCTGCCGATCCTGCTCCTGGGCACGCTGCGCCCGGAGGCGGGGGCCGCGCTCGATCTCGTGCGGTCCGCCGAGCGCCGCCAGGCCGCCTCCGTACGGGAGTTGAAGCCACTGGCCGACGAGCAGATGCGGACACTGACCGCAGCGTGTCTGGAGGCGGCGCCCGAGGAGATACCCCCGGTGGTGCACCATCGGCTGGCCGAACGGGCGGGCGGCAACCCGTACTTGGTGGAGGTGCTGCTCGCGGACATGCTGGACACCGGCCAGTTGCGCCGGGCGGGGAGCGGCTGGGAGGCGGCCGAGCAGCCCGGCGGGCCGGTCCCCTCGGGCATCGTGCGGACCTGGACCCGAAGACTCGACCGCCTGGACGAGCCGGTCCGGGACCTCTTACTCGCGGCGGCCACCCTGGGTGGCCAGTTCTCGGTCTCCGTCCTCCAGACCGTCACCGGTTTCGAGGACCGGGCCCTCTTCACCCATCTGCGGTCCGCCGTCGAGGCGGGCGTGATCGCCCCCGACGGCGCCGCCCCCGACCGGTACGCCTTCCGCCACTCCCTCACCGCCGAGGCCCTGATCTCCTCGCTCGCCCCGGCCGAGCGCGCCTCGCTCGCCCGCCGCGCCGCCGGGGCCATCGAGCACTCCGGTCACCCGCTCGACGAGGACGGGCAGCAACTCGTCGCCTCCCTGCACCTGGCCGCGGGCAACCGTGCGGGCGCGGCCCTGCGGTTCGCGGAGGCCGGACGGCGGATGCTCGCCTCGGGGGCCCACGGTTCGGCCGTCGTGCTGCTGGAGCGGGCCTGTCCCCTGGCCGCCGACGCCGACCGGGCCGCGATCTCCGAGTCCCTGGCCGTCGCCCGGGCCGAGGGCGGCGACCTGGACGCCGCGCTGGAGCTGGCCGAGTCGCTGCCGCCGGTTCCGGCGCGCACCGAGGCCGCCGAGCGGCGCGGCGAGGTCCACACCAAGATCGCCTGGGTGGCCGTGATGGCCGAGCGGGCGGCCGACGCGGCCCGTCAGATCGAGACCGCCCGCACCCTGCTGGGCCACGATCCGGCGCCCGGCCGGCATGCCGCGCTCACCGTCGCCGACGCCCATCTCGCCCTGCTGCCCGGGCAGGAGCACCGGCGCCCCGGGGAGACCGAGCGCGCCGCCCGCGAGGCCGCGGAGATCGCCGAGGCCGAGGGGCTGCCCGTCGTCGCCTGCCAGGCCTGGCAGTTGCTGGCGCTGCTGCTCCGCGAGAAGGGGTTCGACGAGGCGGACGCCTGCCTGGAGCGGATGCTGGCGCTCTCCACCGATCACGGGCTGCCCGTCTGGCGGGTGGAGGCGCTGGTGCGGCTGGGCGCCAATGCCTTCATGCGGACCGGGGACGCCTCCCGGCTGCGGTCGGCGCGGGCCGCGGCCATCGAGCTCGGCGCGCTGCTGCTGACGCAGACGGTGGACGGGCTGCTCGCCATGAACGCGGTGCTGTGCGCCCGTTGGGAGGAGGCGCAGGAGATCATCGACCGTTCGCTGGAGGCCAGTGCCCGGGTCGGCAACCTCTCCGCCCACCGCTATCTGCTCCTCTCCTCCGCCACGATGGCCGCGCACCGGGGGCGGCGGCGGGACATGGACCGTGCGCTGGCCGCGTTCCGGCGGGCGGGCGGTGAGCCATCGCTGCTCGTGCCGCACCAGTTGGGGCTCTGCAAGGCGATCGGCGCGCTCCTGGAGGAGGACCGGGAGCGGGCGCTCGCGGGGCTGGACGCGGTGCTGGCCTGGGAGCGGGACCACCCCAGCTACTTCTACCTGAGCGGGAGTTACGGGCTGCGCCCCTTCCTGCGGGTGCTGGCGGGGGCGGCGGACCGGGCGGAGTTCGACGCCGTACGCGCCTCCCCCGGGGCCCAACTCGCCTGGAACGGGCAGTTCCTTCAGCTGGCGGAGGCGGTGCTGCTGGGCCGGGAGGGCGATCGGGCCGGAGCAGACCGCCTGGTGGCCTCCTTCGACGCCCGGGCCGTGCCCTTCCCGGTCGCCCGCCACCTCGGGCTGCGCCTGGTCGCGGACGCGGCCGGCGCCGACGGGTGGGGCGAGCCGGTCTCCTGGCTGCGGCGGGCCGAGGAGTTCTTCTACGGGGTCGGGGCGCAGGCGGTCGCCTCGGCGTGCCGGGCGGCACTGCGGCAGGCGGGGGCGAGCGTCACCCAGCACCGGGGCGGCTGGGACCGCATCCCGCTGCCGCTGCGGACCAGCGGGGTGACCCCGCGCGAGTACGAGGTGTTCGTGCTGCTCCCGGAGCGGCCGGGCAACCAGCAGATCGCCCGGCGGCTGTCGATATCGCCGCGCACGGTGGAGAAGCACATGGCCAGCCTGCTCAGCAAGACCGGGCGGGCGGACCGCTCGGCGCTGTGCGAGTTCGCGGCGGAGTGCGCGGTGGAGCCGGCCTGAGGGGGCCGGGGGCCGTACCCCTGGAAACGGGGGCCCGGGCGTGCCCTACAACATGGGGGCACGGGGCGCTTTCGGTCGGGTGTGCGGGCGGAACATACGGGCAGTCCCCCGATGTGCGCGTGGCGTGACGACGGCAGGATCGGAAACGTGCGTACGGCAGTCTGCCGCCCGTCCCCGCTTCCGGAGGCCCGCTGATGATCCGACCTCCCGCCCGCCCGGCCCCCACCGGTACGGTGTACTTCTCGCTGCTCGGCCCGCTCACCGCCGTACGGGACGGCCGCCCGCTCCCGCTCGGCCCGCGCAAACAGCGCCTCGTCCTGGCCACCCTGCTTGCCCGCCCCAACACCCCTGTTCCCGTCGACGTGTTGACGGACGCGGTGTGGCCCGACGACCCTCCCCGCACCGCGCGCAAGAACCTCCAGGTGTACGTGAGCGCCGCCCGCGCCCTGCTCGGCTCGACCGGCGACGACGGCCGCGACCGGGTGGTCCACGGCTGCGGCGGCTACCGGCTCACCATCGACGAGGGCGAGCTGGACACCCTGCGCTTCCGCTCGCTGGCCCGCGCCGGGCGGGCCGCCGGTGAGCGCGGCGACCTGCGGACGGCGGCCCGGCTACTGCGGGAGGCGCTGGACCTGTGGGAGGGGCCGCCGCTGAACGACCTGCGGGACTCCACCGGGGTCGCGGAGGAGGCCGAGCGGCTGGAGGCCCGCTGTCTGACCGTGTACGAGGACTGGGCCGAGACCGAGATCGAGCTCGGCCGGGCCGCCGTCACGGTGGACGGCCTGCGGGATCTGGTGGAGCGCCACCCGCTGCGGGAGCGGTTGCGGGTGGCCTGGATGAACTCGCTGCACCAGTCGGGGCGGCAGGCCGAGGCGCTGGCGGTCTACGACGACTACCGGCAGCTGCTGGCCCGGGAGTTGGGCCTGGAGCCGAGTCCGGCGATGGCGTCCCTGTACCGCGCCATGCTGGGCCGGGGCCGTACCGCCCGGCCCGCGGCGGCCGGCCGGGAGGCCGCGCACGGTACGGCGCTGCCCGCCGCGCCGAGGGACTTCACCGGCCGCCGCGAGGAGCTGCGGGAGCTGCTGGCGCTGCTGGGCTCGCCGGACGAACGGGTGGTCGTCGTGTCCGGGCCTGCGGGCTCCGGCAAGTCGGCGCTGGCCCTGCGGGCGGCCCACCTGCTCGGCGACGGCTTCCCCGACGGGCGCTTCCACGTACAGGTCCGGCGAGAGGACGGCTCGGCCCGCACCCCGGCCGAAGTCCTGGGCGAACTGGGGTGGTTGTGCGGGGAGCGGGCGCCGGGGGGGTCGGGGGTCCCGGCTGAGTCGGCCGTAACGGCTGCGTCGGCCGTACCGACTGATTCTGCGGTGCCGGCTGATGCGACGGTGCCTGCCGTTTCGCAGGGGGCGGGCGACGCCTGGCAACGGTGGCTGTCGCTGCACCGGGCGCTGATCGTCCTCGACGACGTACCGGACGAGGCCTTCGTACGGGGGCTGCTGCCCCGGTCCGGCCCGTCCTCGGTGGTGCTCACCGCGCGCGGGCAGCTGGCGGGGCTGGCCCCCGTGCACC
Source organism: Streptomyces cyaneofuscatus (assembly GCF_000718135.1). Lineage (GTDB taxonomy): Bacteria > Actinomycetota > Actinomycetes > Streptomycetales > Streptomycetaceae > Streptomyces > Streptomyces cyaneofuscatus. The sequence goes on from NZ_JOEM01000004.1 coordinate 364,856, forward strand.
GGATCGCGCTGGGCGCCCTGGCGGACGGCGAGGCGCTGGAGCTGCTGGCCAAGCTGATCGGGCCCGGGCGGCTGCGGACCGATCCGGCGGCGGCCCTGCGGATCGTCCGGGCCTGCGGCGCCCTGCCGTTGGCGGTGGGGGTGGGCGGGATGCGGCTGGCGGTCCTGCGCCATCTGCCGCTGGCGGAGTACGCGGACCGGCTCGGCGATCCGTCGGCCGCCCTGGACGAGCTGGTCGCCGGGGACATCTCCGTACGGCTGCGCATGGCGTCCGGGTGGCAGGACCTGTCGGCGGACGACCGGCGGGCGCTGGGGCGGCTGGCCGGGCCCGCGCAGGAGGGCGGTTTCACCCTGGACGGGGCGATGGAGGCGCTGGGGTGCGGGGAGCGGGCCGCGATCCGTACCGTCGAGTCGCTGATCGACGCGGGGGCGGTGACCTCTCCGGCCGGAGAGGTCACCGCCCACGCCGCGCTGTACGAAGTGCCGCGGCTGCTCTGTCTGTACGCGCGCGAGCGGGAAACGGGGTGAGGGGCCGGGGCCCTCACCCCTGGCCCCTCACCCCAGGGTGAGCAGCTCCAGGAGGCCGGGCGTTCCCGTTCCGGCCCCGTCCCCGCCCCCGGCCAGGAAGTGCAGCGCCAGCAGCAGGCCCGCCGCGCCCGTCGCCAGGTCGGCGGAGCAGCGCCGCAGCCTCGATCCCGGGACCAGCAGCCGGTCCTCCTGGGCGATCAGATGCCAGGACAGGTTGCGGGCGGAGGCCAGGACGTCGGGCTCCGTACGGCCCTTCGGCGACAGCTGGCCCGCCGTGGCCATGAGCCCCGCCCGGCCGGTGAACAGGCCCGGCTCCCGGACGAATTCGAGGACGCAGCCCTGCCGCACCCCGGGCAGCAGCGCGGAGAGGGCCGGTGCGGCGCGGCGGGCCAGATACGCCTGGGCCACCAGCGCGACGCCGCCGCTCCCCTGGTCCAGGTAGAGGAAGTGGCGCCGCCCGTCCTTCACCTGGACGGTGCCGCCCGGCATCGTCACACAGTGCCCGGCCTCCCGCTCCAGGGCCCGGCCGGCCGCCCGCAGGAACCGGTCCTCGCCGGTCAGGGCGTGCAGTTCGAGGTGGAGCAGGGCCGCGCCGCTCAGCCCGCGCAGCAGCCCCGCCGACGCGGGGGCGGCCAGGCCCGGTACGGAATCCCCTCGCACCAGGCGGTCCAGGTCGTCGGCGGTCCGTACGGCCAGGTCGACAAGACCCTGGTCGACCTTGGCGTCGGGGTCCGGCGCCCCGCCCCCCTCACCGGCCGGCCGGGCCAGGCGCAGGGCGGCGAGCGCGATGCCCGCGCGGCCGGATCTCAGGTCGGCCGAGGCGGACGGGGGTGCGGCGGCGGCCCGTTCGAAGAGTTCCCGGCCCTCATCCCGCCGGCCCAGCAGGGACAGCACGACCGCCGTGCCCGGCAGCCCGTCGTAGAGGCCGCCGGGGGCGGCGGGGTCGCGGCGCCGGGCGGCGTCGGCGAGCCAGTCGGTCCAGCCGGTCTCCACGGGGGCCCCGACGCGGTGCAGGGCGTACAGCACCCCGGCCGCACCGTGGGCGACGTCGGTCCCGCCGGTCGCGAAGGCGGCCGGGTCGCCGGGGAAGAGGCGGTCGGTGCGCTCGGGGGTCGCCCCGGCGTGGATGCCCGCGAGCAGCCGGGCCCGCAGCTCCGCCCAGTCGGGGGCGGGACCGTCCAGCAGCGCTGCGATCTCGCGCTCGCCGCCGAAGCGGCTTTCCGCCGCCCGCAGCGCGGCGGGCCGCGGGGGGCCCGCGTCGGACGACAGGCCGTACCTCTGCCGGGCCCACCGTTCCAGGGTGAGGGCCTTGGCCCGGTCGTGCCCGGCCATCTCCATCAGCGGCATCAGCATGGAGAGCCAGGTCGCCCAGAGCGCGTAGGCGTCGGCCTCGGCGCCGGGGGTCCCCGTGGGCGCCTGGAGGCCCGGCGCGCCCGCCACCGGGGTGTCCTGGTCGTCGAGGGCGGTGGCGTACTCGAAGTCGATGAGGACCACCCGGCCGTCGGGGCGGATGATGACGTTGGACGGGTGGAGGTCGCCGAAGCGCAGCCCGCGCGCGTGGATCGCCGCCAGCGCCTGCCTGAGCCGCTCGGTCACGGAGTCCACCCAGGCGGTGTACGTGGCGAGTTCGGCGGCCGTGCCCGATCCGTGGAGGAGGGCGAAGCGGCCGACGATCTCCTCCAGGAGGGTGGCGCCCTCGATGTGCTCCTCGACCAGGAAGTGGTGCTCCCACACGCGTCGTACGCCGTACACCTCGGGCACGCAGTCGAGGCCGGCCAGTGCGGTCAGCGCCCGGTGCTCGCGGTGCAGCCGGGTCACCGCGTCGTCGCCCACCGCGTCGAGACCGCAGTGCGGCCGGGCCTCGCGGAGCACCACGCGCTCGCCGGTCTCGCGGTGCCGGGCCAGGTAGATCCCGCCCGCGTTGGAGAACTGGAGGGACTCCGTGATGGTGTACGGGAAGGTGGCGTCCCCGGAGGCGGCGCGGGCGGCAAGGTGCGGGCGCAGCGCCTCGGGGACGGTGACCCACCGCGGCACCCGGAAGACGACGCCCCGCTCGTCGGGCACCAGCTCGCCCGAGGGGTGGCGCAGCGCGTGGACCCGCTCGCCGTCGGCGTCCAGGCACCAGCGGGCGGTGAACGCCCCGTACCGGACGTACACCGGGGCGTCACCGATCCGCAGATCGCTGAGGATGTACGGGCCGCGGCGCCCGGCGAGGGCGTGGGTCAGCTCGTCCAGCACCCGCAGGAAGACGGTCTCGTCCGGCGGGTAGAGCGTGAGGAACTTCCCCGCGCCGGAGCGGGCCATGTACTTGTCGGACATCAGCAGGAGCGCCTGCTCGCTGCGGAGGAACTTGAACGGCACCCCGTGGGCGAGGCAGATCCGGGCGGTGTCGCGCAGGGTCGCCTCGGCCTCCTCCGGGACGGTGGAGACATGGATCTTCCAGCCCTGCTCGGCGAGTTCACGGCCTTCCGGCAGCAGCGAGGTCCACAGTCCGCCCCGGACGCGGCGCCAGCCCTCGGGGGGCGGGGCGGAGTCCAGCGGATAGCGGGTCTTCTCGTCCGGGAGCCGGGCCGGGGTCTCGTAGTACGTGGGGTCGGCGAGGCAGTAGAGCTGGGTCTGCTGGATACCGGACACGGACACGGTGTGCCTCCTCAGAGTGCGCCGGGACCGGCGGCGGCGTCGTGGACGGGGCGGGCGGGGGGCTCTTTACGGGCGAAAGCCTCTTCGGGGGCGGGCCCGGGCGGGGCGGGGGGCTTTTCGAGCGTCTCCGGCCGCTCCGGTGGCGGGGCGGCCCCGGCCCGTACGGCGGAGGACAGCGTCACCACGGCCGCCGATACGGCCAGCACACAGCCGATGACACCGAAGGCGGAGCGGGTGCCCAGGGTGGCCAACAGGAGACCGCCCGCGAGCGGCCCGAACGGCTGGACGATCGAGGACAGGAACCCGGCGGCGCTCTGCACCCTCCCGATCCGGTCCTCCGGGGTGACGATCAGCAGGGTCGAGAGGAAGCCGATGCTGGCGATCGTGGACAGGCACATGCAGAGCGCGCAGAGGACTCCTGCCAGCACCGCGCTGCTGAACCAGGCCAGGGCGGCGGCCGTCAGGACGCAGCTCCAGCAGGTGGCGATGATGAGGGCGCGGGCATGGCGGTCCGGTGCGATCTTGGGGGCGAGCAGCGCGCCGGCGAGTGAGCCGGCCGAGACGCAGGTGATGACGAAGCCGCTGCCGAGGCCGGAGGTCCCGTTGTCGGAGAAGACGGCGAGCGCGGTGAAGGTGAGGGCGCCGAACGCGAAGTTCATGCCCAGACCGAAGACGAGCAACACCGTACGGACGTACGGGAGTTGCCAGAGGAAGGCGAGCCCGGCGGTGAGTTCCCGGCGGCTGAACACCGAGCCTGCCCGGGTCCTGGCCTCGGAGCGGGTGCGGACGAGGGCGATGCAGACGGTCGACAGCAGCAGTCCGAGGAACTGGGCCGCGAAGGGCAGCGCTTCGTGGATGCCGAAGAGCGCGCCGCCGACGAGCGGGCCGACCATCCTGACCGTGGCGGTGCGCGCCTGGAGCCGTGCGGTGGCCGTGCCCATCTGGTCCGGGGGCACGACCGCGCGCATCAGCCCGAAGGCGGCGGGGGCGTAGACGCTGCTCAGTACGGCTCCCGAGGTCGCGACCAGCAGGACGAGCACCATGGGGGCGTGCCCGTACCAGACCGCGATGGTCAGGGCGGTGACGGCGGCGAGGCTGCCCGCGTCGCACAGCCGCATCAGGCGGCGGCGCTCGACGCGGTCGGCCATGACCCCACCCGGCAGCATCGTCACCAGGAGGGCGCAGACGGAGACCGTCCCCACGGCGCCGGCCTGTACGGCGGAGCCGGTCGTCCTGAGGATCAGCAGGGGCAGGGCGAGGGCGCTCATCTGGCCGCCCAGCACGGCGAAGAGACCGCTCAACCAGAGCAGCCGGAAATCCCGGTTGGAGCGGAGCGGCGTTGCCATCGGAGGCTCCCGTCGTTCGTCTTGTCCTTCATCCCTCATGGGTCTTCCTGTCATCCCTCATGGGTCTTCCTGTGCGCCGAACGCAGGGCGGGGCGGCCTCCGCAGTGCGCGGAGGCCGCCCCGACTCCGGTCGATCAGCCCAGGACGAGGCTCACGGTGCTGACGCAGTTGCCGGGCACGATCTCGCGGTCGATGACGCCCGGGGTCTCCTGGAGGTCCAGCACGGAGTGCGCCTCGACCTCGGGGGTCTCGGTCTCGTTGTTGTCGCCGGCCGCGGGCTTGGTGTTCTCGGACATGGTGGTCTCCGTCCACTCGTGGTGTGCCGGCCCGGTTCTCGTGGCGTCCGCCGCGGCCCGTTGCCTGCCGTTGCCGAGAAAGTTAGGAGCGCCGGCCTGGGAGACGCTTCGGCTCCGGTATGGGGCCGGTATGGGGCCAGTACGGCGGGGTTCGGCGGCTGCTCCACCGAGGCCCCGGGCGGCTTCCTCACCTCGCTGACCTCGCTGACCTGGGCGTATACCGGTCCTGAAGCGATGGCAGACCGCCGGTGAACCGGTACGTCGGAGCCTGGGCGGGTGCGCACCGGCCCCTGAAGTCCGGGCGCGCCCCCAGCCCCCGAAGGAGGCGGCCCGTATGGAACTCGCCGAACTCGTCGGACTCCGGCCCTTCCCGGCCGCCGGTCTGCTGCTCGGCCTCACCCGCCGCTGCCCCCTGCGGTGCGGGCACTGCTCGACCGGGTCGGACCTGACCGTGCGGGAGGAGCCGGACGCCAATCAACTGCTGCGCTTCGTAGGCTCGTTCACCGCCGAGAACCGTCCGGACGTCGTCCTGCTGACGGGCGGGGAGCCGCTGCTCCTGCCCACGCTCGCCGGCGAGCTGAGCTTCCTGGCCCGGCGCGCCGGATCGCGTACGGCGGTGCTGAGCGGCATGTTCTTCGCCCGCTCGAAAGAGATCCCGCCCGCGATCCTGCGCGCGATCGCCCAGGTCGACCACTTCTCCGCGAGCCTGGACGTCCACCACGAGCGGGAGGTGGCGCGCGCGGAGGTGTTCCGGGCCCTGCACCGCATCCGCGATTCGGGGGTCTCCGTCAGCTTCCACCTCACCGGGACCGGCGCCGCCGACCCGTACCTGGCCGACATCACCCGGGCCATCGACAAGGAGTTCGGCGGCCGGGTGCCGTCCCTGGTCAACGAGGTGCGGCCGTTCGGCCGGGCCGCCTCCTGGGCCCGGCCCGCGCGCACCGGCCCCGATCCGTCGGCGGCGGCGCCGTGCTCGATGGCCGCCTGGCCGGTGGTCGCGTTCGACGGCACGGTGCTGGTCTGCTGCAACCAGGACACGGTGGACCGGCGGCCCGCCCCGGCCCATCTGAACCTCGGGCACATCGGCTCCGACGACTGGGAGACCGTACGCCGACGGGCCCTGGAATCCCCGGTGTTGCGGATGATCCGTACGGTCGGGCCCACCCATCTCGCCGCCCGCTCCGGCGCCGCGCCCCACCCGGGCTCGTACTGCGAAGGGTGCCGGGCCCTGGGCGGCGACGAGGCGGTGGCGGCCGGAGCGCAGGCGGTGGCGGCGGGTCCGGCGGGTGCGCTGCTGGACCTGGCCGCCGCGCAGCGCGGTGCGAGCGGCGGGCCGGAAGGCGTCGTCCGACGGCACGGCTGCTCGGCGTACGCGCCGCTGGTGGGCGCCGGGAGCGCGCGGTGAGCATCACGTGGACGAGTACCGCAGCGCCGGGCGTCACCGCCCGCGGAAAGGCCTCGACGCGCCTGCGCACCAAACTGCTGCTGCTGGAGCCGGAGTTCCGGGGGGCCACCACCCATATGTGGCGCCCCGAGGCGCTGTTGCCGCGCTACCGGACGTATCTGTGCACCATGCACGCCGTGATCCGGGCCTCCGTCCCGCTGATGGAACTCGCCCTGCGGCGTACGGCAAAGAGGCCCGGCGACCCGTTGTCGGAGCCGCTGGCCGCCTATCTGGCCGAGCACATCCAGGAGGAGGCCGGGCACGACGCCTGGCTGCTGGAGGATCTGCTCGCGGCGGGCGCCACCCCCGAGGACGCGCTCGGCCCGCAGCCGCCGCCGGACGTAGCCGCCCTCGTCGGCCCCCAGTACTACTGGATCGAGCACCACCACCCGATGGCCCTGCTCGGCTACATCGCGGTGCTGGAGGGATACGCGCCCGCCCCCGGGCTGGCCGACCGCATCAGCAGACTGACCGGGCTTCCCCCCGCCGCCCTGCGGACCGTACGGGAGCACGCGGCGCTCGACACGGACCACCTGGACGAACTGCACGCGCTGCTGGACCGGCTGCCGCTGACCCGGGACCAGGAAGCGGCCGTCGCGGTCAGCGCGCTGCACTCCCTCGACGCGCTCACCCGGCTGTTCATCCGGCTCGGGCGCTCCGCACCGGCGCCGTCGCTGCGGGGAGCCGGACCCACCCCACCGACGGGAGTCACCCGATGACCGGACCACCTGCACGCTCAGACCAGCCCGAAAGGCCGCCGGTCGAGGCGGTGTTGAACGAAGCGGGCTTCCCTGTGGACCTGCTCACCGAGGAGCAGCGCGTGGTGCTGAGCGAGCTGACACCGCAGGAGCTCACCCTGCTGCTCGACGTCAAGAACCGGCTGGACGCGGTGGGCCCCGAGGTCCAGGCCCACGGCGAGATCGCGGGCGGCGCGCTGTTCTAGGGGCACCCCCGGGCATCCCCGGGAGCGCCCGCGCCAGGACGGGGGTCCGGCGCGTGCGCTCCCGGGACCGATCAGCCACCGCCCCTCCGTTCGAGGAGAGCCCTTCTTCCGGGGCGAGTTGGACCAGGAGAGTTGAGGACCCGCCATGACCTGCCCCTCGTGCCGACAGGAGCTTCCCTCCACGGCCCGGTTCTGCTCGTCCTGCGGGACGCCGTGCGCCGGTCCGGCGGCGGCAGCCCCCGCCCTCACCCCTGCCGCGCCGCCCGCCGAGGACGAACGCAAGCCGGTCACCGTACTGTTCTGCGATCTCGTGGGCTCGACCGCCCTGTCGGGGGTGCTGGACCCGGAGACGCTGCGAACGGTGACCCTGCGGTACTTCGAGGCGATGAGCGCGCAGATCGTGGCGCGCGGCGGCACCCCGGAGAAGTTCATCGGGGACGCGGTCATGGCGGTGTTCGGCGTGCCGGTGGTCCGGGAGGACGACGCCCGGCGGGCCCTGGCGGCGGCGCTCGGGATGCGCCGGGCGCTGGACGCCCTCAACGAGGAGCTGTACGCCTCGCTCGGCATCCGGCTGACGACCAGGATCGGGGTCAACACCGGTCAGGTGGTGGCTGGTTCGGATACCACGGCCCGCCAGGCCCTGGTCTCCGGCGAGGTCGTCAACATCGCCGCGCGCCTTGAGCAGAACGCGGGCCCGGGCGAGATCCTCATCGGCCCGCAGACCCTCCTCGCCGCCGGCCCCACGGTGACGGCCGAGCCCACCGGCCCCCTCCAGCTCAAGGGCAAGCGCGACAGCGTGGAGGCGTACCGGCTGCTGGCGCTGGGGGCGGACGACCCGGAGCTGCTGCGCCGCTTCGACGCGCCGTTCGTCGGCCGCACCACCGAACTGGACGCTCTGGGGCGGTCCTTGGACGAGGCCGTACGGAAGGGCCGCCCCGGCCTGCTGCGGGTGACCGGCGAGGCGGGCATCGGCAAGACCCGGCTGGTACGGGAGTGGCTGACGCGCCGGAGCGCCGCGGGCGCCTTCACGTACGGGGCGGGCCGCTGCCGCACCTACGGGGACCACGGCACGCTGGCGCCCCTCGCCGACGCCGTACGCTCCCTGCTCCCGCACGCTCATGCCCATGGGGACGCCTCCGCCCCCGGGGACGAGGCGACCGACGACGCGATGGCCCTGCTCTCCGGGGGCCTCCTGCGCGACGGCACGCCGAACGCCCCCTTCGAGGACATGTGCGCCGCGCTGACCGTGGTCCTGAAGCGGACCGCCCGGGACCGGCCGGTGGTCCTGGTCTTCGACGACTGGCATGCGGCGGCGCCCCTGCTGGTCCGGACGGTGGACCGGCTGACCGGCGACGCCGGGCCCGCGCGGGTCCTGGTGATCTGCGCGGGCCGCCCGGAGGAGGCACAGGCCACGCGGGCGGCCGGCGAAAAGCAGGGACACCTCCAGCTCACCGGCCTCCCCCGGGAGGAGGCGGCCCGGCTGGCCGCCGGCCTGGCCCGGCTGGACGGCCGCCCCGCCCCGGCCGACGACCGGCTCCTGGCCCGCGCCGAGGGCAACCCGCTCTATCTGGAGCAGCTCCTCGTCGACGACGGGACCGCCGCGGCGTCGGGGCCGGAAGGAGAGCTGCCGCCCACCCTCCAGGCCTTGCTGGGCGCCCGGATCGGGGCGCTGGCCCGGACCGAGCGCGGAGTGGTGGACCTGGCGGCCGTGATCGGCCGGGAGTTCGCGGCGGCGGAGCTGGTGCGGCTGGAGCTGTCCGTACGGACGGCCGAGCAGCCCGGAACCGTCACCACCGGGTACGGGAACGGGGCCAGCTCTACCTCCGTCACCGGGCAGGGGCCCGAGGACCGGCGCCGTGTCGACGAGGCGCTCGCCGCGCTGGCCCTGCGGCGCCTGGTGGAGCCCGCGCCGCCCGGGGCCGGGGAGCCGTCGGCGTACCGGTTCAGCAGCGGGCTGGTCCACGAGGTCGCCTACGCCTCGCTCTCCAAGCGGGCCAAGGCGGAGCGCCACGCGTGGGCGGCCGAGCTGCCGAGCGTGCTGCGGACCGGCGACGGCGCGGTCGGAGGCCATCTGGAGCGCGCCTACCGCTACCGCACCGAGCTGGGGCTGCTGGACGACCGGGCCCGGCTGCTGCGGGACCGGGCCGCCGCCGCGCTGGGCCGGGCCGGGGCGCAGGCCGCCGCCCGCTCCGACCTGCACTGGGCGCACGGGCTGCTGGAGCGGGCGGTGGAGCTGCGGCCGGACGCGGCGGGGGCGCTGCTAGGGCTCGGGGAAGTGCGGGTGGCACTCGGCCGGGTCGCGGAGGGAGCCGAACTACTGCGTACGGTACGGGACTTGACCACAGCGCCCGTGGAGTCGGCACACGCCCGCCTCGCGCTGGCGGTGCTGGACCCGGCGGCGCGCCCCGGCCCCGCCGCAACCGCCCGCGCGGTGCTGCCGGTCTTCGAGGCGGCGGGGGACGCGGTCGGCCGGGCCCGCGCCCACCTCCGCCTCGCCCAGCAGCTCCAGCAGTCGGGCCGCCACGAGGAGGCGGAGCGCGACCACGCGCGGGCCCTGGAGCACGCGGTGGAGGCCGGGGCCGAGCCGGAGCGGGCCGGGGCCCTGGGGGCGATCGGCATCTCGCTCTGGCGCGGGCCCGTCCCGGTGCCGGACGCGGTGGAGCGGTGCCGCGCCCTGCTGGCGGCCCACGGGTCCGGCCGGCCGACGGTCCGGGTCACGCTCAACTGCCCGCTGGCCGTGCTGTACGGGCTCCAGGACCGGGCCGACGACGCGTACGCGTGCCTGGCGGAGGCGGAACGGCTGGCGGGGAAGCTCGGGTTCGCGGAGGCGAAGGTGTTCCTGCCGGTGTTCCGGGCGACCGTGGAGGCGCTGCTCGGCCGGGGCGCGGAGGCCCTGGCCCTGCTGGCCCGGGCGGACGCGGCGGCCCGGCGGATGGGGGCGGCGGGGATGCGGACGGCCGTGGCGCTGGACGCGGCCCGGCTGGAGCTGGACGCGGGCGACGAGGACCGGGCGGCGAGGTGGCTGGCGGGCGTCGGCGACGCGTCGGAGCTGAGCCGGGCGGACGCCGTCGACCTGGAGGGGCTACGGGCCCGGCTGGCGGCCCGGGCCCGCCCGGACGAGGCGTTCCACCACGCCGACAGGGCCGTACGCGCATCCCTCCTCACCGACTCACCGCTGGTGCAGGCCGCCGCCGAACTGGACCGGGCCCGCACCCTCGCCGCGCTGGACCGCACGGCTGCCGCCGAGGCGGCGGCCCGGAGCGCCGGGGCGCACTTCGCGGGCAAAGGGCACCTGCCGGGGACCCGCCGGGTGGCGGCCTTCCTCGCGGCACACCCGGGACCCGCGGCCATGGCCACGACGAGCACGACGAGGGAAGGGAGCTGACCGATGGGCGCCACAGGAGCGACCACAGCTGCTACGGGGCCGGGGCAGGGCCTGACCTGGAGCCTGCGCGGGCGCGGCCCCGAGGACGTGCCCGTCCTGGGCGACCCGGGACCACCGGGCGGACACCCCACCGGGCCCGCCACCGGACGCGGCGTACGCGTCTGCGTGGTGGACTCCGGCGTGGAACGCGACCATCCGCTGGTCGGCGAGCCGGCCGCCTCCTGGGTGGTGGTCAAGGACGCGGAGAGCGGGGAGATCACGGTCGAGCCGACGACCACCGGCGACACCTGCGGGCACGGCACCGCGTGCGCGGGCATCATCCGCCGGACCGCGCCGGAGTGCGAGATCCACAGCGTCCGGGTGCTGGGCGAGCGGTTCTCCGGCACCGGGGACATCCTGATGGCCGGGCTGCGCTGGGCGGTGGAGCAGCGCTTCGACGTGGTGAACCTGAGCCTGTCGACCACCCGGGCCCGGTTCGCGCAGGAACTCCACTCCCTCGCGGACAGCGCCTACTTCGCCCGTACGGTGATCGTCGCCTCGGCCCACAACACCCCGGTGGAGAGCTTCCCCTGGCGGTTCGCGTCGGTGATCTCCGTCGGCAGCCACCAGGAGGACGACCCGGCCCTCCACCTCTACAACCCGGAGCCGCCCGTGGAGTTCTTCGGGCCGGGTCAGAACGTCACCGTGCCGTGGCTGGGCGGCCGGACGATCCGCACCACCGGGAACAGCTTCGCCACGCCGTACGTCGCCGGGCTCTGCGCGCGCCTGCTGTCGGCGCATCCCCGGATGACGGCCTTCCAGCTCAAGAACGCCCTCTATCTGTCGGCGGCCAATGTGCGCCACGAGCCGAACGCTCAGCGCCCCCCGCGTCCTTCAACAGCGGCAGGAGATACCCGCGATGACTCCGAAGACTGAATCCGCCCCGGCGTCCCCCCTCGCCCCCGCCACCTCCGACACCCCCCGCAACGAACTGCTCCAGTCGGTCGTCGAGGTGGCCCGGGCCATCTTCGGCGCGGCCGCGAGCTCGGTCCTCCTGCTCGACGAGGAGACGGACGAACTGGTCTTCCGGGCGGTCTCCGGGGAGGGCCAGGAGTTCCTGGTGGGGCGCCGGTTCCCGGCCGGGCGGGGGATCGCCGGCTGGGTGGCGACCTCGGGCGAGCCGATGGTGGTGGACGACCTGTCGACCGACCCGTCCTTCGACCGCTCGCTGGCCGAGTCCACCGAGTACGTCCCCGACTCCCTGATGGCGGCCCCGCTGATCAGCGACTCCCGCGTCCTGGGGGTGCTCGAAGTGCTGGACGCGTCGCCGCAGGCCCGCTCCAACGTGCGGGAGCTGGACCTGCTGGCGATGTTCGCCCGGCAGGCGGCGGCCGCCCTGCGGGTGATCACCCCGGAGCCGGTGGCCCCGGCCTCCGCCGGGCGGGCGCTGGAGGGCGCGGAGCGCGAGGACGCGCTGCGGCTGCTCGGTAGCCTGGAGCAGGTGCTGCGGGGCACCGGCTGAGACGCTTGCCGTACGCGTACGGGCCCGGGGTCCGTACGCGTACGGGCCCGGGCTGCGGGCAGGAGCCGGGGGCAGGCGCCGGACACGTTCCCGCGCGGTCACGATGGGAAGGACACGCACGTGAAGCTCGCTTTCTCCACTCTCGGGGTGCCGGGAATGCCGGTGGCCGAGGTCGCCCGGCTCGCCGCCGAGCACGGTTACGAGGGCGTGGAACTGCGCGCCCACGCCGAGGAGCCGGTACACCCGGGCCTCTCCTCCCTCGAACGGGCCGATGTGGTCGAGGCGTTCAAGGCGGCCGGGGTGGAGATCCTGACCGTGGCCGGGTACGTCCAGGTGGCGGCCGAGGGCGACGACGAGGCCGTCTCCGCCGACCTGGCCGACCTGGTGAAGCTCGCCCGGGACCTGGGCGCCCGCTACGTCCGGGTCTTCCCCGGCGGCGGCGACCAGGACCCGGCGGACGCCGACGCGACGGCCGCCCGCCGCCTGGGCTCGGCCGCCCCGGCCGCCGCCGACATGGGCGTCTCCATCCTGCTGGAGACCCACGACTCCCACCGCGCCGGCGCCGACGTGGCCCGGGTCGTGGGCACCGTCGGCCACCCCAGGATCGGGGCCATCTGGGACGTCCTGCACACCTGGCTGGCCGACGAGGACCCCGCCGCCAGCCACGCGGTGCTGGCCCCGCACCTCGGCTACGTACAGGTGAAGGACGTCGCATCGACGGACGACCTCACTCCGCTCCCCCTCGGCGCGGGGACGCTGCCGCTGGCCGCCTGCCTGGAGCCGCTGGACCCGGACGGGTGGGTCTGCTGGGAGTACGAGAAGCGCTGGCACCCGGACGCGGCGGACCTCCCGGGCCTGCTCAGCGCGGGGCGGGAGCATCTGCTGCGGCTGCGGGCGCCGAAGCAGTAGGGCCGGCGGCCGGGGGCTGCGAAGCGGTAGGTCGTACGGAGGCGGGCGCCGAGGGAGTCCTGACTCCCCGGCCCCGCACCCCTCCCAGCGAGGTCAGTGCCACCCCGCCGACCAGCAGTAGCGCCGCGCACCACCGCAGCGGGCTCACCGCCTCGCCCAGGAGGAGCGCGGCCGAGGACATCCCGAAGACCGGGACGAGCAGGGTGAACGGGGCCACGGACGAGGCCGGGTGGTGGCGGAGCAGGAAGCCCCAGGCGCCGAAGCCGAACACCGTACTGACCCAGGCGATGAACAGGATGATCGCCACCCCGCTCCAGTCCAGCGCGGCCAGAGCGGCCATGTCGCGGTCCCAGCCCTCGAAGAGGAGGGAGAGGCCGAGCAGCGGCAGGACAGGGACGGTCGAGACCCAGACCATGAAGGCGAGCGCGTCCGGCGGGGCGGCCCTGCGGGTCAGCACGTTGGAGACGCCCCAGCAGGCCGCCGCCGCGACGACCAGCACGAACGCCAGGACCGGTCCGCCCGCCCCTTCGTCCACGGCGGCCACCCCGATGCCCGCCAGCGCGATCGCCATACCCGCCACCCGGGCCCGGCCGGGGCGTTCGGAGAGGGCGAGAGCGGCGAAGAGGGCGGTGAAGACGGCCTGCGCCTGAAGGACCAGGGAGGAGAGTCCGGCGGGCATGCCCTGGTCCATCCCGATGAACAGCAGCCCGAACTTGCCCACCCCGAGCGCGAGCCCCACCCCGATGATCCACTTCCAGGCGACGGCGGGCCGCCCGACCAGGAACACGGCGGGCAGAGCGGCGACGAGGAAGCGCAGGGCGGAGAAGAGCAGCGGCGGGAAGTGGCCGAGCCCGACCTCGATCACGACGAAGTTCACGCCCCAGACAGCCGCGATCAGCACGGCCAGGGCGATGTGGAGGGGACGCATGGACCGAGCTTCGGCCAGGGTGACCGTGTAGCACCAGCGCGGATTTCTTCATGGTGGAATTGAGTGTTGCTAACGAATCAGCCCTCTCCCCCTCCCCCATCCCCCTCTCTCCCCGCGAGGTCACGGTGCTCGACCTGCCCCGGCTGCGCGCCCTGCACGCGGTCTCCGTCCACGGCTCGGTCGCGGGTGCCGCCGTCGCCCTGGGCTATACCCCCTCCGCCGTCTCGCAGCAGATCACCAAGCTGGAGCGCGAGACCCGGACGACCCTGCTGGAGCGGCGCGGCCGCGGGGTCTCACTGACCGAGGAGGCACTCCATCTGGTCGACGCGGCCCAGCAGTTGCTGGCCATCGTCGAGCGGGCCGAGACGGTGCTGGAGGAGCGCCGGGGGCTGCCGACGGGCCGTCTGACCATCGGCGCGTTCGCCTCGGCGGGGCGCGGGCTGCTGCCCGGCGTGCTGGCCGAGCTGAGCCGGGACCACCCGGCGCTGGATGTGCGGCTGGACGAGGTGGACCCGCATCTCTCGGTCGACCTGGTGGCCAAGGGCGTCATCGACCTGGCGGTGGCCCACGACTGGGACATCGCCCCGCTGCCCGCCCCGGAGGGCCTGGCGCAGGCGGTGATCGGCCTGGACCGGTGCGATCTGCTGGTCCCGGCGGGCCATCCGCTGGCCGGGCGGGAGGCGGTGCGGCGTGAGGAGCTGGCGCGGGAGCGGTGGATCTGCCAGCCGCCGGGGTCCGTGTGCCACGACTGGCTGACCCGGACGCTGCGGACGGCGGGGTACGAGCCCGACATCCGGCACCGGGCCGAGGAACACCACACCCAACTCGCCCTGGTCGCCGCCGGACTGGGGGTCGCGATGATCCCCCGGCTCGGGCGCGGGACGCTGCCGGCCGGGGTGGTGGCGGTGCGGCTCGATCCCGTACCGGAGCGGCGGCTGTACGCGCTGTGGCGTACGGAGGCGGCCCGGCGGCCGGCGATCACGGCGGCGGTCGCCGCGCTCCAGACCCATGGGGCGGCGGCGGGTCTGGAGTGAGCTCCGGAGGCGGCCCGGGGTGGACCACCCCATCGCGCGCGTGTCGCTGCCGTTCCGCTCCCGCCCCCTTGACCGAAAGTTACTTTCCCTATATCCGTATCATCTTGGAAGTTTCTTTCAGTCAGGGAAGGAGCTCACGTGCCCCACCGCACCTCACGACGCACCCTCCTCACCGCCACCGCCGCCGCCACGGCCGCCGCCGCCACCGGCGCCCTCCCCCTCGCCGGCACCGCATCCGCGCACCCCGCCGATGCCTCCACGAACGCCTCCACCGACCGTCGGCTGCGGCGGATCATCGCCGGGATGAGCCTGGAGGAGAAGGTCGGCCAGCTCTTCGTGATGCGGGTGTACGGGCACTCCGCCACCGATCCCGACCAGGCCGACATCGACGCGAACCTCAAGGAGATCGGGGTCCGTACCGCCGCCGAGCTGGTCTCGACGTACCACGTCGGCGGGATCATCTACTTCTCCTGGGCGCACAACACCCGCGACCCGCACCAGATCGCCGCCCTCTCCAACGGCATCCAGCAGGCCGCCCTCGACGAGCGCTCCCGGGTGCCGCTGCTCATCTCCACCGACCAGGAACACGGCATCGTCTGCCGGGTCGGTGAGCCCGCGACCCTGCTGCCGGGCGCGATGGCGCTCGGCGCGGGCGGTTCGCGGTCCGACACGCGGCGGGCGGCCTGGATCGCGGGCGCCGAGCTGGCCGCGCTCGGCATCAACCAGAACTACGCGCCCGACGCCGACGTGAACGTCAACCCGGCCAACCCGGTCATCGGCGTCCGTTCCTTCGGCTCCGACCCGCAGGCGGTGGCCGAGCTGGTCGCGGCGCAGGTGAAGGGGTACCAGGGCGCCGGGGTCGCGGCCACCGCCAAGCACTTCCCCGGGCACGGCGACACCAGCACCGACAGCCACACCGGGCTGCCCGTCATCGAGCACACCCGGCAGGAGTGGGAGGAGCTGGACGCGCCGCCGTTCCGGGCCGCGATCCGGGCCCGTATCGACTCCATCATGACCGCGCACATCGTCGTCCCGGCCCTCGACCCGTCCGAGGACCCGGCCACGCTCTCCCGCCCCATCCTCACCGGCATCCTCCGCGAGGAGCTGGGCTACGACGGGGTGGTGGTCACGGACTCGCTCGGCATGGAGGGCGTGCGGACCAAGTACGGCGACGACCGTGTGCCGGTCCTCGCGGTGCTGGCGGGCGTGGACCAGCTGCTGAACCCGCCGAATCTGTCGGTCGCGTGGAACGCCGTGCTGGAAGCGGTCCGAGGGGGCGAGATCAGTGAGGCGCGGGTCGAGGAGTCCGTCCTGCGGATCCTGCGGCTGAAGAGCAAGCTCGGTCTGTTCCGCGACCCGTTCGTCAGCGGCCGGGGGGTGGACCGCACCGTCGGCATCCGCAAGCACCTCCTCGACGCCGACCGGATCGCCGAGCGCACGACGACCCTGCTCGCCGACCCCGGCGCCCTGCTCCCGCTCTCCCGCCGTACCCACCGCCGGCTGCTCGTGGTGGGCGCCGACCCGGTGTCCCCGTCCGGCACCACCGGTCCGCCGACCACCACCCTGGCGGGCGCCTTCACCGAACTGGGCTTCGCCGCAACGGCGTTGTCCACCGGTACGGCCCCGAACCAGGCGAAGATCGCCGAGGCCGTCGCCGCCGCGCAGGGCAGGGACGCGGTGGTCGTGTCCACGTACAACATCACGGCGGGCAGCACCCAGCGCGCCCTCGTCGACGCCCTCGTGGCGACCGGTGTCCCGGTGGTCGCCGTCGCGATCCGCAACCCGTACGACGCCGCCCACCTCACAGGCCGCGGGGTCGCCGCGGTCCTGGCGTCCTACTCCTGGACGGACGTCGAACTCCGCGCCGCCGCCCGGGTGATCGCGGGCCGCGCCCGCCCGGAGGGCCGCCTCCCGGTCCCGGTCCAGCGGGCGGACGACCCGGCGCGGGTGCTGTACCCGGTGGGCCACGGGTTGTCGTACTAGCCGCACCACCACGACTGTGCCCGCCGGCCCCCGTCGTACGCAGGGGGGCCGGCGGGCACGAGCGGTTACGGGTGTTGCTTACGGGCGCAGCATGACCTCTTCGCGCTCGATCTCGCCGTTCAGCTGGTCCAGCCTCGTGTCGAACTTCGCCAGCGGCTTCGCCTTCGCCGGGTCCGCCTGGACGGTCGCCGGGGCGACCCCCGCCCAGCGCTGGATCGCGGCGGTGGCCTTCGCCCTCTGGTCCTCCGTCAGGCCGGAGACCCGGGCGCCGTGGTTGCCGCCCGGCACGGTGTAGACGTAACTGTCCTTGGCGCCGCGCCCGAGGTGGAAGGGCTCCGCGCCCCACGGGTCGTTCTCGCCGTACACGTACAGCATCTGGCGGGCGTTGTTCCGGACCCAGCTGTCCACGTCCCGCATCGCGCCCCGGTCGAACTTCATGGGGATGGAACGCGGCACGAAGTTGCGCGGCGCCTGGTAGCCGTAGCGGCTCAGGTTGCCGAGCCAGGGCTGCTTGATGTCCGGCGATCCGAGCTGGGTGCCGGCCTGGTAGTAGTACGGGGTGTACGTCTCCAAGTCCTGGTCGGAGTAGAAGGAGAAGCCGGAGATCGAGTCGACGGCGTCCCAGATCGTCTCGTCGGTGGCGTTCTTGGCGTCGGCCGGGACCTCGGCGCAGTCGGCGAGCAGGCTGTACTGCCAGAACGCCCAGACGTAGTCCATGACTGCGGCCTCGTAGGCCCGGTCGAGGGAGCCGAGGGTGGTGAAGGTGAGGCCGTTGGCGGCGGCGTACTCCTTGAACTTCTTCTGGAGCGGGGCCCGGCGGATCAGCGCCTCACGCTGCACCCCCTGCAGCTTGTCGCGGCACTCCTTGGTCCCGACGTTCCGGAAGAACCGGTCGTACGCGGAGTCCTCGTGGTCCACGACGTCGTTGGGCGCGACGTACGCGACGACACCGTCCATGTCCTTCGGGTAGAACCGCTCGAAGTACGTGGCGGTCATACCGCCCTTGGAGCCGCCGGTGGCCAGCCACTTCTTCGGGTAGATCTTCTTCAGCGCCGTGAACACCCGGTGCTGGTCGCTGGCCGCCTGCCAGATGTCGAGCTTGGACCAGTCGGCGGGCGCCGGGCGGGACGGGGTGAAGAAGCGATACTCCAGGGAGACCTGGTTGCCGTCGATGATCTGCGTCGGCTCGCTGCGGCTCGGATTGGTCGAGACGTTGTAGCCGCTGGTGGCGAAGACCGTCGGACGGGCGGTGTCCTTGTGCAGCACGGTGATCCGCTGCTGGAACGTTCCCTTGGACGGGTGCCGGTGGTCGACCGGCTGGGTGTAGTTGAGGACGAAGTAGCGGTAACCCGCGTACGGCTTCTCCTCGATCAGGCTCATGCCCGGGATCGCCAGGATGCGGTCCTTGATGTCCTCGTTGCTCGCCTCGCCACCGTGTACGGCGGCGAGGCCGTTCCGCTTCGCGTCCGGTTCCGCGGCGGTGGCCGCACCGGCCGAGGCTCCCGCCGCTCCCACCGTGCCGATGAGCACCGCGAGCGACAGAACCCCTGTGAGCGCCTTGCGCATGCACCCTCCCCTTGATTCACAACAGTCGCCGTGAACCTAGCGAGGTCAACGCACCCGGCGCCAGACCCGGTTGGGTGTGTCTTGCTTCCCCACACGTTTCCCTTACCCGGAGTCCTGAGGGGTGCTACAGGGCCCCACGGACTCCTACCAGGCGCTCAGCACAGGATCCAGCCGGTGGCAGCCGACCGCCCGGCGACCGCTCCGGTGGCCCGGACGCAGCGGTTGAGGGCGTTCACCGTCACCGGACCGGCCATCTGCGTGAACGAGCCGCTGTCCTTGACCACGCGTCCGCCGCGCGGCTGGAGCGTGACGCTCATCGTCCGCCGCTTGCCCGGCTTCTTGGCGACGGTGACGGCACACGCGTGGGCCCGGCTCTTGTAGACGCGCAGCTCCCCCGTCGCGAACGTGATGGTCTTCGCGGGGCGGCCGGAGCAGCCGGGTGCGGCCTGGGCCGCCGTCGTCGGGGCGCCGATGAGGAGGACGAGGCCGGCCAGCAGCGGCACGACGAGGAGGCGCGCCGCCACCCCTTCGCGTACGACCTCGCGCCGGGGCCGTCTCCGCGGTCCCCTGGTTTCCGCCGCCCTGTCGAACACTTTCGCCCCCACCTGACATCCGTACGCACCTGAGCGTCCCTGGCTACGACGCAGCAGACCGCCGGGAGGTTGCACGGGCGGGCCCGGAGGCCGGTTCAGACGAGGGCGGCTCGTCCTCCCCTATGTCCTCGCCCCTACGTCCTCGCCCATGCCCTCCCCTATGAACGTGCGCCACAGCCTCGCGTACCGCCCGTCCCGGGCCAGCAGTTCGTCGTGCGTGCCGTCCTCGGCGACGCGGCCCTGGTCCATCACCACGACCCGGTCGGCGCGGGCGGCGGTGGTCAGGCGGTGCGCGACCACCAAGGTGGTGCGGCGGCCCGTGAGCCGGTCGGTGGCCTGGTTGACCAGGGCCTCGCTGGCGAGGTCCAGGGCGGCGGTGGCCTCGTCCAGGAGCAGGATGTCCGGGTCGACGAGCTCGGCGCGGGCGAGTGCGATGAGCTGGCGCTGCCCGGCGGAGAGGTTACGGCCGCGCTCGGCGACCTCGTGGAGGTAGCCGTCCTCCAGGGTGGCGATCATGTCGTGCGCGCCGACCGCGCGGGCGGCGGCCTCCACCCGGGCGTCGGTGGCGTCGGGCAGCCCGTAGGCGATGGCGTCGCGGACCGTGCCGGGGAAGAGGTACGCCTCCTGGGGGACGACGCCGAGGCGGTGGCGGTAGGCGGTCATGTCGAGGCGGCGCAGGTCCGTGCCGTCGGCGGTGACGCGCCCGCTGGTCGGGTCGTAGAACCGGGCGACGAGCTTGACCAGGGTCGACTTGCCCGCGCCGGTCTCGCCGACGAAGGCGACCGTCTGTCCGGCCGGGATGTGCAGGTCGACGCCGGTGAGGGCCTCCTCCTCATCTCCGTACGCGAAGGAGACGTCCTCGAACGCGATCTCGCCGCGCAGGGAGAGCACGTCCAGCGGTTCGTCCGGGTCGGCGGTGGAGGTGGGCTCGCGCAGCAGCTCCTGGATGCGGCCGAGGGAGACGGTGGCCTGCTGGTAGCCGTCGAAGACCTGGGAGAGCTGCTGGACGGGGGCGAAGAAAAGCTCGATGTAGAGGAGGTAGGCGACCAGGGCGCCGACGGTCAGTGTGCCGTTGTCGACCCGGCCCGCGCCGACGATGATCACGGCGGCCGCGGCGACCGAGGCGAGAAGCTGGACGAACGGGAAGTAGATCGAGATCAACCACTGGCCGCGGACCCGGGCCTGGCGGTAGCTGTCGCTGCGCTCGGCGTAGCGGGCGGCGCCGTCGTGCTCGCGGCCGAAGGCCTGGACGATACGGAGCCCCGAGACGGACTCCTGGAGGTCGGCGTTGACCCCGCTGATGCGCTCACGGGCCAGTTCGTACGCCTTGACGCTGCTGCGGCGGAAGAAGAACGTGCCGATGATCAGCACGGGCAGCGTCGCGAAGACGACCAGGGCGAGCTGGATGTCCAGGACCAGCAGGGCGACCATGATGCCGAAGAAGGTGACGACCGAGACGAACGCGGTGACCAGGCCGGTCTGGAGGAACGTGGAGAGCGCGTCCACGTCCGTGGTCATCCGGGTCATGATCCGGCCGGTCAGCTCGCGCTCGTAGTAGTCGAGGCCGAGCCGCTGGAGCTGGGCGAAGATCTTGAGCCGGAGCGAGTACAGGACCCGCTCGCCTGTCCGGCCGGTCATCCGGATCTCGCCGGTCTGGGCCACCCACTGGACGACCACGACGGCCAGGCCGATCGCGGAGGCCGCCCACACCGCGCCCATCGCCACCTGACTGACGCCCTCGTCGATGCCGTACCGGATCAGGACCGGCAGCAGCAGGCCCATCCCGGCGTCGACGGCGACGAGCCCGAGGGCCAGGAGCAGCGCTCCCCCGAAGCCGCGCAGCAGCCGGCGCAGCCCGTAGGAGTCCTCGGGCAGCACGGCACGCGCCTCGTCGACCTGCGGGGTGTCCGTGGCGGGCGGCAGGGCCTCGACCTGGGCGAGCAGCTCGGGGCTCGCGGGCATGCCGGCGACCGAGGCGTCCCGGTCCTCCTCCTTGCGGATCCACAGCTCGGGCGTGATGCCGCGCTCGGCGTCGAACTCGGCGTCCAGCTCCTTCTGGAGGGAGCGGTCGCCGTCGGGGTCCGCTTCGGTGTGCACCGGCCGGTGGCCCGGGGACGTACCGCCCAGCTCGTCCGGGTCGGTGAGCAGGCGGCGGTAGAGCGGGGAGGTGCGCTCCAGCTCCGCGTGGGTGCCGATCGCGGCGAGCTTGCCGCCGTCGAGGACGGCGATGCGGTCGGCGAGCTGGAGGGTGGAGCGGCGGTGGGCGATGAGGAGGGTGGTGCGGCCCTCCATGACCTGTTTCAGCGCCTCGTGGATCTCGTGCTCGACGCGGGCGTCGACGGCGGAGGTGGCGTCGTCCAGGAGGAGCAGGCGGGGGTCGGTGAGGATGGCGCGGGCGAGGGCGACGCGCTGGCGCTGGCCGCCGGAGAGGGTGAGGCCGTGCTCGCCGACGGTGGTGTCGTACCCGTCGGGCAGCGCGGAGATGAAGCCGTGGGCCTGGGCGGCGCGGGCGGCCTGCTCGATCTGCTCCTGGGTGGCGTCGGGGAAGCCGTAGGCGATGTTGGAGCGGACGGTGTCGGAGAAGAGGAAGCTGTCCTCGGGGACGAGCCCGATGGCGGCGCGCAGGGACGCCTGGGTGAGCTCGCGGACGTCGTGGCCGCCGATGAGGACGGCGCCGTGGGAGACGTCGTAGAAGCGGGGCAGCAGGAGCGAGACGGTGGACTTGCCGCTGCCGGAGGCGCCGACGATGGCGAGGGTCTCGCCGGGTTCGACGGTGAGCGAGAAGCCGTCGAGGACGGGCCGCTCCTCGTCGTAACCGAACCGTACGTCGTCGAACTCGATCCCGGCCGGGGCGTCGGCGGGCAGCTCCTTGGTGCCGTCCGTCATGGAGGGCTCGGTGTCGATGAGCTCCAGGACGCGTTCGACGCCCGCGCGGGCCTGCTGGCCGACGGTGAGGACCATGGCGAGCATCCGGACCGGGCCGACGAGCTGGGCGAGGTAGGTGGAGAAGGCGACGAACGTGCCGAGCGTGATCTCGCCCCGGGTGGCCAGCCAGCCGCCGAGGGCGAGCATGGCGACCTGGCCGAGCGCGGGCACGGCCTGGAGGGCGGGGGTGTAGCGGGAGTTCAGCCGGATGGTGCGCAGCCGCCCGGCGAAGAGCCGCCGGCTGACCTCGCGGAGCTTGCCGGTCTCCTGGTCCTCCTGGCCGAACCCCTTGACGACCCGGACCCCGGAGACGGCCCCGTCGACGACCCCGGCGACGGCGGCGGCCTGGCCCTGGGCGTACCAGGTGGCGGGGAAGAGGCGCTTACGGGAGCGGCGGGCGATGGCCCAGAGCGCGGGGGCGACGGCGAGGGCGACGAGGGTGAGCGGCAGGGAGAGCCACGCCATGATCACCAGGGACATGAGGAAGAGCAGGATGTTCCCGATGGTCATCGGGAGCATGAACAGCAGCCCCTGGATGAGCTGGAGGTCGCTGGTGGCCCGGCCGACGACCTGCCCGGTGGAGAGCTCGTCCTGCCGCTTGCCGTCCAGCTCGGTGATCGTCGTGTACATGTCTGTACGGAGATCGTGCTGGACGTCCAGGGCGAGCCGGCCGCCGTAGTAGCGGCGGATGTAGGTGGCGATGTAGACGAGGACGGCGGCGCCGATGAGGAGGCCGGTCCAGAGCGCGAGCGAGCGGGTGTGGTCGGTGACGACGTCGTCGATGATCACCTTGGTGATCAGCGGGACGAGCGCCATGACGGCCATCCCGGCGAGCGAGGAGCCGAGCGCGAGCACGACATTGCGCCGGTACCGCCACGCGTACCCGGTCAGCCGTCGGCCCCACCCCTGTTGCTCTGCGCCCGTCACGCGTTGCCTCCTGCTTCCGAGCTGTCGGACCTGATCTTCCGGAAGGCACCAACACGGCAGGGAGCGGATTTCATCCCTCCGCAATAAAGGGGGACGCCCCGAGGCCACGACAACCACCGAGAGGGGATCACTTCTTCGAGTGACTGCGCAGCGAAGGCGGGCGACATACACTGGAGCATCTATACGTTTCGATATATGGATACGCCCTATGTGATCGAGATCGAACCCGAGGTCCGGCTATGGCTGATGAACCTGCCGTACAACGACTTCCTGGTGGTCGAGCACGTCGCCGAGCTGCTGCGGGAGCGCCCCACGACGCTCGGAGAGCCGTACTCCCGGCACCTCGGCGACGGCGTCCGCGAGCTGCGGTTCAGCCTTGGCCGGCAAGGGGTCGCGACCCGGATTCCCTATTGGCTCGCGCCGGATCGCCGGATCGTTCTGCTTACCGTCTTCCGCAAGACCCGGCGGCGGGAGACGGCCGAGGTCGCCCGCGCCAAGCGCGCCAAGGTGCTCTGCCAGACCGAGCACCCACCGGCTCACGATGTGTACATGCGCACAGCCGACGAGGAGAAGGAGAAGCGGTAATGGTCAGCCACGCACGCTGGAAGCTCGCCCGCGACGAGAAGGTCGCCCAGGGGATCGCCGAGGATCCCGAGGTGGAGCGGCGCCGCGAGGAAATCTCTCTCGCGTTCGACCTCGGACAGGCCGTGTACGACCGGCGGGTCGCCCTCGGCCTCTCGCAGACCGAGCTGGCCCGGCGCGCCGGTATGACGCAGCCGCAGGTCTCGAAGCTGGAGCTCGGCGGCACGGTCCCCACCGTGCCCCTGCTGGCACGGCTCGCCCGTGCCATGGAGGCGGTGTTCCGGATGGAGCTGTTCGGGAGCAGTATCCGCGTGACGTTCACCGACCTGGACGGAACCACACCGGAGGAGACCGCCACGGAACACGCGTCCGCCCCCGAGGCGGAGGCGGACGCGAGCGCGGAGAGGACGGCGGCCACGGGCTGAGGGAGCCGAACCCGCAGCCGGGCGGTCCCTCCCCAGCCCGGCCTACAGATGCGTCGGCTCGAACATCCGCAGCAGGGCCGGGAGCACGACCACGGACGGTCCGGGCTCGGCCAGGGCCTTGCCCAGGTCCGCGGCGAGCGACTCCGGGGTCGTACGGACGGCGGGCACGCCGAAGGACTCGGCGAGGGCGACGAAGTCCGGGCGGGACAGCTCGGTGCCCGTGGCCTCGCCGAAGGCGCCCGTCATGTACTCGCGCAGGATGCCGTAGCCCCCGTCGTCCACGATCAGCCACGTCAGCGGCAGGTCGTACTGGCGAGCGGTGGCCAGCTCCGCGATGGAGTACATCGCCCCGCCGTCGCCGGAGACCGCGAGCACCGGGGTGGTCGGGTCGGCGGAGGCGGCGCCGATGGCCGCCGGGAAGCCGTAGCCGAGGCCGCCTGCGCCCTGGGCGGAGTGCATGGTGTTGGGGCGCCGCGCGTCGAACGCGGACCAGGCCCAGTAGGCCAGGATCGTCATGTCCCAGAAGCTGGGCGACGCGTCGGGCAGTGCCTGGCGTACGGCGTCGAGGACCTGCTGCTCCAGGGTGAGCTCCTGGGCGTCGATCCGGACTCGTACCTTTTCCAGCACCGTCGCCACGCGCTCCGCGGCACCCGCGTCCTCGCGCCGCTCCACCGCCTCCAGCAGCTCGGACAGCGCCTCGCGGGCGTCGGAGTGGATGCCGAGGGCGGGGTGGTTGGACTCCAGCTTCCCGGCGTCCGCCTCGATCTGGATCACCCGGCCGCGCGGGCGGAAGGTGTGGTAGTTCGAGGAGAGTTCGCCGAGCCCCGAGCCGACGACGAGCAGGACGTCCGCGTCCTCCAGGAAGTCGGTGGTGTGCCGGTCCTCCAGCCAGGAGCGCAGCGAGAGCGGGTGCTCCCAGGGGAAGGCGCCCTTGCCGCCGAAGGTGGTGACGACCGGCGCGTCGATCTTCTCGGCCAGCGCGCGCAGCTTGCCGGAGGCGTCGGACCGTACGACTCCGCCGCCCGCGATGATCACGGGCCGCTCGGCGTTCGACAGCAGGTGGGCGGCGGCGATCGTCAGCTCGGGCCGCGGATACAGCTCGCGCGGGGTGGCGTCCATGGCGCTGACGACGGGAAGGGTCGTCTCGGCCAGCAGCACGTCCTGCGGGATCTCCACCCAGACCGGCCCGTGGGGGGCGGTCAGCGCGGACTCCCAGGCGGCGGCGATCGCGGACGGGATCTGGGACGCCGCCCGCACGGTGTGCACGGACTTCACGATGTCCCGTACGGAGGCCTGCTGGTCGCGCAGCTCGTGCAGATACCCGTGGCGCCCGCCGCCGAGGCCCGCCGTCGGGATCTGGCTGGAGATCGCGAGGACGGGCGCGGAGGCGGCGGCCGCCTCCTGGAGCGCGGCGAGCGAGGTGAGGGCGCCGGGCCCGGTGGAGAGGAGCAGCGGCGCCACTTCTCCGGTGATCCGGCCGTACGCGTCGGCGGCGAACCCGGCGTTGTTCTCGACGCGGAGTCCGACGTAACGGAGGGAGGAGCGGCGCAGCGCGTCGAACATGCCGAGCGCGTGCTGGCCGGGCAGCCCGAAGACGGTGGTCGCGCCGAGCCCCTGGAGCGACTCCACGACGAGGTCACCGCCGTTGCGGCCGGGCGGCGGGGTCAGGACGGCGGCGGCCTGCGCGGCGGTGAGCTGCGGCCGGTCGTCGTGGTCGTGGCTCACTTGGCGTCCTTGGTCTGCTTCTCCGCCGCGATCTGGCGGGACATGATCGTCGTCAGCTCGTACGCGGTGTGGGAGGCGGCCACGGAGGTGATCTCGGCGTGGTCGTACGCGGGCGCCACCTCCACCAGGTCGGCGGAGACCAGGTGGCAGGAGGAGAGCCCGCGCAGGATCTCCAGCAGCTCGCGCGAGGTGAGGCCGCCGGCCTCGGGGGTGCCGGTGCCGGGGGCGTGCGCCGGGTCCAGGACGTCGATGTCGATGGAGATGTAGAGCGGCCGGTCCCCGATGCGCTGGCGCAGCTGGTCGGCGATCTCGTCGACGCCGCGCCGCATGACGTCGGCGGAGGTGACGATGCCGAAGCCCATCTTCTCGTCGTCGGTCAGGTCCTGCTTGCCGTAGAGCGGGCCGCGGGTGCCGACGTGGGAGAGGGCGGAGGTGTCGAGGATGCCCTCCTCGACGGCGCGGCGGAAGGGGGTGCCGTGGGTGTACTCGGCGCCGAAGTAGGTGTCCCAGGTGTCCAGGTGCGCGTCGAAGTGGAGCAGGGCGACGGGCCCGTGCTTCTTGGCGACGGAGCGCAGGAGGGGCAGGGCGATGGTGTGGTCACCGCCGAGGGTCATCAGGCGGGCGCCAGTGTTGAGCAGGTCGTCGGCGGCGGCCTCGACGGTCTCCACGGCCTCGTTGATGTTGAACGGGTTCGCCGCGATATCCCCGGCGTCGGCGACCTGCGCGAGGGCGAACGGGGACGCGTCCTGGGCCGGGTTGTAGGGGCGCAGCAGCCGGGACGCCTCACGGATGGCGTTGCCGCCGAAGCGGGCGCCGGGCCGGTAGGAGACCCCGCTGTCGAAGGGCACGCCGACGACGGCGACATCGGTGCGCCCGACCTCGTCGAGCCGGGGCAGCCGGGCGAACGTCGCGGGCCCGGCGTACCGCGGGACGCGGGAGGAGTCGACGGGGCCGCGCGGCGATTCGTTGCTGCTCATGGGGGGTGTGCCTTTCGTTTCAGGATTCGTACAGGTTTCGTACGGTGTCAAGTGTGCGGGGTCGAGAGGGCCTACTCAGCCCGTCCGGCCAGACCCAGCCCGTCCGGCGATTGAGGACATCTTTTGCGCCCGCCGGATCCGGCGCGAGGGTTCCGTCCTCAAACGCCGGACGGGCTGGTGGTGGACGCGGCGGACGGGCTGGTGGAGGCGGCAGACGGGCTGGAATCGCGCCCCGCAAGCCGCTCGCGCCAAGCGGCCAGCACGGCCGCGTCCGTAGGCGGCGTGGCCAGCGACACGACCACGTACACGGCCAGCGATGACAGCAGCCCGTAGTAGATCGGCTGGTTGGCGAGGATCCCGTACACCGCCATCAGCCCGATCACCGCGACACCCCCCACGCACACCGCCGCCAGCGCCCCCGCCGCCGTCCCGCGCCGCCACAGCAGCCCGCCCAGGATCGGCACGAGCAGCCCGCCGACCAGCAGGTTGTACGCAACGGTCAGCGCCTCGACGACATCGTTCAGCGCGATGGCGATCAGGATGACCGCGATCCCCATGATGAGGATGAACGCCCGGTTCCCCTTGACCTCGTCATGCGGCTCGCCACTCCCGCCGTCCCGCACCACGGCGCCCCGCAACCGCGACCAGATGTCGTTGTTGGCGACGGTCGCGCAGGCGATCAGCGCGCCCGACGAGGTCGACATCACGGCGGCCAGGGCCGCGGCGAGCACCAGCCCTCTCACCCCCATCGGCAGCTCGTCCTTCACGATCGTCGCGAACGCGGCATCCGCGCTCGCCAGGTCCGGGTACATCACCTTGGCCGCGGTCCCGATGACGGCTCCGGCGATGGCGTACACGAGGCAGTACGTACCGGCCACCGTTCCGCCCCACCGCGCCGTGCGGTCGCTGCGCGCGGTGAACACGCGCTGCCAGATGTCCTGCCCGATGAGCATGCCGAAGGTGTAGATCAGGACGTACGTGAAGATCGTCTCGCCGCCGATGCCGAGCGGGTCGAAGTATTCGGTCGGCAGCTGCGCCTTCATCTCGCTGAAGCCGCCCGCCTTGACGACGGCGATGGGCAGCAGGAGCAGCAGCACGCCGATGGTCTTGACGACGAACTGGACCATGTCCGTCAGCGTGATCGACCACATGCCGCCGAGCGTCGAGTACGCGACGACGATGGTGCCGCCGAGGACGATGGCGACGGTGCGGTTCACGTCGAAGAGGACGTCGAAGATGGTGGCGTACGCGATGGTCGAGGTGACCGCGAGCATGAGGGTGTACGCCCACATGACGACGCCGGAGATGATCCCGGCCCGCCCGCCGTAGCGCAGGTCGAGCATCTCGGAGACGGTGTAGACCTTCAGCCGGGCGATCCGCGCGGAGAAGAAGATGGAGAGCGCGAGGAGCCCGAGGCCGATGGTGAGAACCATCCAGGCCCCGGAGAGCCCGTATTTGTAGCCGAGCCCGACGCCGCCGATGGTGGACGCGCCGCCGAGGACGATGGCGGCCATGGTGCCGGAGTACATCCAGGGCCCGAGGCGGCGCCCGGCGACCAGGAACTCAGCTTTGGACTTGGCGCGGCGCATGCCCCACCAGCCCATGGCGAGCATGCCGGCCAGGTAGACGACGATCACGGCGTAGTCGACAGCCATGGGCTTCCCTCCGTCTCGCGCAACAGGTGCAGTGCGGGTGCAGGTGCGGGTCCTGGTGCAGGTCCGGATGCAGCTGCAGGTGCGAGGAAGACGGTAGGTGGCCGAAAGGCAGCGTTGAAGTGTACGTTTCCTCTACTCCCACCGCCGCGAATGGACGAACCCTCCATGCCGACACCGCCCGCCCCCTCCCCCGGCCCGCCGGCCCCGCCCATCCCCCTCGCCGAACTCCTGGCGAGCAAGGAGCTGGGCCTGCGCCGGATCGCGGGCCCGGCCGAGGCCGACCTCCTCTGGGTGCACACGTCGGAGATGGCCGACCCCTACCCGTACCTCCTCGGCGGTGAGCTGCTGCTGAGCGCCGGGGTGCTGCTGACGGACCCGGACCGCTATGTGGCGCGGCTGGTGGAGGCGGGCGCGGCGGCGCTGGGTTTCGGTGTCCGGCCGGTGTACGAGGCGGTCCCGGAGGCCCTCATCGAGGCGTGCGACCGGTACGGGCTACCGCTGCTGGAGGTGCCGCCGGAGACCCCGTTCACGACGATCGCGCGGGCGGTGTGGCGGCTGATGGCTCAGGCCCGCCACCGGGAGCTGCGCCGGGTGACCCGGGCTCAGCAGGCCCTGGCGACGGCGGCGGCCCGCCCCGACCCCGTACCGGCGGTCCTCCACCAGCTCGCCACGCAGCTGAGCGGCCGGGCGGTGCTGCTGACGGCGCGGGGCGAGGAGGTCCACGCGGCGGGCCGGCGCCCGCATCCGGAGGCGGCGGCAGCACTGGCACGCCTGGCCCGCGTGGTCGCCCGCGAACGCCCCGGCTCCCCCGCCTCGGCCACGGACACCCACGGCGACACGCACCTGGCGGCGTACGCGCTGGGCGGCGGCGAGGGCCTCGTCCTCTCCCTGGCGACCCGTGGGCGGGAGCCGGGCGACCACACGGTGGCCGGGATCGCGGTGGTTCTGCTCTCCCTCCTGGCCGCCCCCCACCAGGGCGCGGACGCGGCGGACCGCTCGGCGGCCCTGGTACGCCTGCTGCTCGGCGCGACGCCCGCCGAGGTGGCCCCGCTGCTGGGCCCCGACGGCCCCTGGACGGTGATCCACGCCCGCCGCAGCGACGGCACGACGCCGGACGCCCTGACGGCGGGGGCGCTGGGGGCGTCGCTGGGCTCGGCGCTGGTGGACGCGGGCCGGGAGGACGACGAGACGGTACGAGTCCTGCTCCCGGCGACCACGAGGGAGGCGCCCCCGCAAGGGAGCGACGGTGAGAAGCCCAGGCAGCCCGGAGAGCCTGAAGAGCCCAGGCAGCCCCCGCGACCCCCCACCGTGCCCCCGCACCCCGGCTGGACCCTGGGCGTCTCCACCCCCACCCCCCTCTCGGCCCTCACCACCGCCGACACCCGGGCGGCCCGCGCCCTGGCCCACGCGGAGGCCACCCGCACCCCGCTGAAAGTGGACGCCCCGGTCACCGGCCTGGCCGCCCTGATCCCCCCCGACCAGGCGGCCGCCCACGCCCGCACCCTCCTCGCCCCGCTCACCCCGCCCCTGGCCGACACCCTGCGCTGCTGGCTCTCCCTGCACGGCAGCTGGGACCGCACGGCGGTGGCCCTGTCCGTGCACCGCAACACCGTCCGCCAACGCATCGGGCGGTGCGCGGAGTTGCTGGACGTGGACCTGAACGACATGGACGTACGGACGGAGTTGTGGTTCGCGCTGCGGCGGGAATGACGTCCCGGAGCGGAGAAGGGGCCCTGAGGTGTACGGCCCGCCCGGCCATGCCTTATGTTGCAGTGGCAAAGGGGGATCGCATGGCAAGGGATTACGACAGCCAGCTGCTGGAGTCCGTGGGGGTACGCCGGCGCCGGATGCGGGACGCCCTGCTGTTCGGTGTGGAGCGGGCGCGGCGGACGGCGGACGAGCGGCTCGGCAAGGTTTTCGCGGGGATCGCGATCACGGCCGTGCTGTGTGCGGGGTGCGTGGGGTGGTCCTTCCTCCAGCACACCCTGGACAAGCAGAAGGCCGAGCAGCAGAAGCAACAGCAGCGGCAGGCTCAGCAGTACGAGCAGCCGCCGCATTAAGGGTGAGCACCGCTCCGCATTCCCTATCGAGGAGAAGATGGGAAAGAGCGCACAGTTCCTTATTGGTCAATTGGCCCGAAAGCTCGGAAAATCACGATGATAGGTTTCCGTAAGTGGTGAGCACAGCAATGACGTCCCGCTCGGAACTGAGCCGGGTGACCCTGGTCGGCGAGCGGCGCCGGGCCGACATCGTGCTGCCGTCCGACACTCCCATCGGCCAACTCCTGCCGGACATCCTGCAGTTGTTGGACGACCGGGCAGCCTCGCGGCCACTGACCAGGCAGTTGCTCACCTCCGACGGCTCGGCCCTTCCGCACGACAGCACCCTGGCCTCGGCCGGCGTCAGCGACGGTGCCGTACTCCGGCTCGTCAGGATCCACGCCGCTCCGCCCGCCCCGGTGGTGCACGACGTCACCGACCAGGTGGCCGACACCCTCGATCTGCAGGCCTGGCGCTGGCGTCCGGCCGCGCGCAGGGTCGCCGCGGGGGCGTCGACCGTGGCGTTCTCGGTGGTCGCCGCGCTGCTGGCGCGGCGCGAATTCCCGCTGGACACCCTGGCCGGGGCGCTGGCGGCTGTCACCGCCGTCCTCCTCGTGGGGGGCGCGCTCTGCGCCCGGATCGGCGCGGGCAACCGCGGGCTGGCGACCGCGCTGCTGTTCGTCTCGGGTGGCCTCGGCGTTCTCACGGCGTGGACCGCCGCCGACGCCTACGACTGGTCGGGCCCGGCCCGGCTGGCGGCGGTGGCTGCAGCGGTGATCCTGGCCCTGTTGCTGCTCGGGTTCTTCTCCCCGCTGGGCCGTGGCGGCCTCATCGGGGCCGGGGCCACGACCGCCGTCACCGCGGTGTGGGAGGCCGTCGCCGCGGTGGAGTCGGACCCGGCCCGGCTGGGCGCCGTGATGGCGGTGTTCTCCGTGGTGCTGCTGGGTATGCTGCCCCGGCTCGCGCTGATGGCGTCGGGGCTCACCGCGCTCGACGACCGGCGGTCGGGTGGGGTGTCGGTCAGCCGCCACGACGTGTCCAACGCACTGGCCGCCACCCATCGCGGTCTCGCCCTCGCGACGGTGGTCACCGCGGTCTCGGCGACCGCGGCGGGCTGGCTGCTCACCCTGTCCGCGCGGCCGACCGTGTGGACGGTGCTGCTGCCCTCGGTGGTCGCGGTGGTCCTGCTGTCGAGGGCCCGCGCGTTCCCGCTGGTGGCCGAGGTGGTGGCCCTGTTCGCGGCTGCTGCGGTCCTCGTCGTGCGGCTCGTCATGCTGTGGATGGAGCAGGCGTCCGGGGGCTCGGGTCCCGTGATCCTGCTCGGAGTGGCGGCGCTGCTGCCTCTGCTGGCCCTGTCGGTGGAGCCTCCCGAGCATGTACGGGTGCGGCTGCGGCGCACCGCCGATCTGGTCGAGTCCATCGGGATGGTGGGGCTGTTCCCGCTCGCGATCGGTGTGTTCGGCATGTACGGCCAGTTGCTCAACAAGTTCTGACCATGGGTGCGCGCGGGCTCCGGTCGGGGCATCGCGGCGAAGGAGAAGGGCAGACATGCCGAACGGGGACAACTGGCAGGGCGATGTGCTGCGCGATCTGAGGGGCGCCTCCGGGCCGCCTGCGGCGGGCACCGGCGGGCCGCCGGCTTCCGTACCGCCCGCTCCACCCAGCGCGGCGCATGCCTCCGGGACGGAACGCATACCCGCGCCGACGCAGCCGCCCGCCCCCGCACCGACCCCCACGTCCGCGCCTGCGCCCGCCCCCCAGCAGGCGCCCGCCCCCCAGCAGGCGCCCGCTCCCCGGCAGACACCCACGCCCCAGCAGACACCCGCGCCGCCTCGCCCCCGCCGACCCTCCGCCCCCGATTCCCGAGCCGTGGTGGACAGCGTGCTGAGCGGCACGGCCCGCCGCCCGCAGCGGGGTGAACCGGTCGCCGTACGGGTCACCCGGGCGGTGCGCCGGATCGTTTCCTCCTCGGCGGCGCGCGAGGTCGCCGAGCTCACCCGTACCGCCGAGGCGCTCCAGCAACCGGTCACGACCGGGCGGCAGATCGCCGTCACCTCCATCCGGGGCGGCGCGGGCAAGACGACGGTGGCGGCCCTGCTCGGCACGGCGTACGCGCACTACCGCCAGGACCCGGTCCTCCTGGTCGAGGCCGACCCGGCGCTCGGCTCCCTCCCGCTGCGGCTGGGCGCCGAGACGCTGCGCTGGACCACGGCCGACCTGGCGGACATCGTGGAGCCGCAGATGTCGCTGCTCGACGTCACCGGCTACCTGGTCCAGCTCCCCGAGAACGCCTGGCTGCTGCCGGGGAGCCAGGGGCAGATCGGGGCGATGCTGGACACGTCGGCGTACGAACGGGTCATGGTGGCGCTGCGCCGCTACTTCGGGGTGACCGTCGTGGACTGCGAGACGCTGCCCGCCGAGGTCGCCCGGGTGGCGCTCTCCGCGTCCCAGGCCCGGGTGCTGGCCGCCCCGGCGACCCTGGACGGCGTCACGAGCACGTACGCCGTGCTGCAGTGGATGCAGGGGCTCCCCCGCCACATGATCGACGGCACCGTCGTCGTGCTCTCCAGCACGGTCGCCCGCCCCGGGATCGACGTCGAGGCGGCCGCCGAGAAGCTCCGGTCCACCGGCGCGGGCGTCCATGTCCTGCCGTACGACCGGCACTTGGCCGCAGGTGGTGTCCTGCGTACCGAACTGCTCGGACGACCGGCGCGCCTGGCCGCCACCCGGCTCGCCGCCGAGGTCTTCCAGCTCTCCCAGAAGCGCCGGTGACCCCGATGGAGTCCGAGTCCCTGCACCACGAGCCGACCGCGAACGCCGGACGAAGCCGATGAGCACCCGACTGATCCACCGCCCCGCCCGGACCACCCGTCCGCCGGCCACGCCCGCGCCCCGCACCATCGAGGCCCCGCCGAACCTCCCCGAGGGAAAGGCGGGCAACATCGCGATGTCGCTGCTGCCGGTCGCCGGGGTCATGTCGTCCGTCGTGATGATGACCGTCGTCCGCAACAGCCAGTTCGCCGCGCTGGGCGCGATCATCCTCGTGGTCACCGTCACCGGTTCCGTCGCGCTGCTCTTCTCCCAGCGCGGCAAGGCCCAGCGCACCCGGCGTACGCAGCGCGAGGCCTATCTCGCCTATGTGGAGGATCTGCGCGAGGAGTTGTCGGCCGAGGAGCGCGAGCGACGCGAGCGGGCGGACGTGCTGAACCCGCCGCCGTACGCCCTGTACGACATCGTGCGCGACCCGGCACGTCTCTGGGAGCGGCGCCGGGTCGACGACGACTTCCTGCGGGTGCGGGTCGGCACGGGCGAGATGCCCGTACGGGATCTGCAGATAGCCGAGCCGGGGTCGTCGGTGCTCACGCCGCCGGACCTGTTCATGCTCAACGAGGCCTCGGCGCTGGTGAAGCGGTTCCGCAACGGCACCGAACTGCCGCTCACCGTCCCGCTGGACCGGATCGGCAACGTCAGCGTGATCGGGCCCCGCGAGGACTGCCTGCGGGTGGCCCGCGCGCTGCTCGTCCAGACCGCCGCGCTGCACGCCCCCGACGACGTGGCCATCGCCCTGGCCGCGCCCGGTGACCGGATGGCCGACTGGGAGTGGGCCAAGTGGCTGCCGCATCTGCTCGACACCGAGCAGTTCGACGGCCCGGTCGCCGCCCGCCGCATCGCCCCCTCCGCCCCTCAGCTCGCCCGGCAGCTCGGCCCGGAGCTGCGCCGCCGTGCCTCGTACGCGGCGGAGGTCCGGCGCGGTCTGGCCGGGCGGGACGCGCTGTCCATGAACTCCCGGCTGCTCGTCGTCACCGACGGGCACGGTGAGGACGCCGTCGACCTGCCGCGCCCGGACGACGCCGTCGGCCTGAGCGAGATGGGCGTCACCGTGCTGCACCTGCTGGAGCAGCGGGTGCAGGAGCCGGGTCAGGTGAGCGTACGGATCACCGTCGACGGCACCGACGTGGCCATCGAGGACCTCAGAGCCCCGGAGCCGCTGGAGGCGCACGGCACGGTGGACGAGGCGGGGATCCCGTTCGCCGAGGGGCTGGCCCGGATGCTCGCGCCGCTGCGCCTGTCCGCCGAGTCCCTGGCCGACGCCCCGCTCTCCGGGCCGGTCGAGTTCGCGGCCATGCTCGGCATCGACGACGTGGCCCGCCTCGACCTGGACCGGCTGTGGGCACCCCGCGGTGAACGTGCCTTCCTGCGCGTCCCGATCGGCATCAGCGACTCCCACGAGCCGGTGCTCCTGGACCTCAAGGAGTCCTCGGAGCTGGGGATGGGCCCGCACGGTCTCTGCGTCGGCGCGACCGGTTCCGGGAAGTCGGAGCTGCTGCGCACCCTGGTTCTCGCTCTGGTGGCCACGCATCCGCCGGAGGACCTGGCGCTGGTGCTGGTCGACTACAAGGGCGGGGCGACGTTCGCGCCGTTCGCGGAGCTGCCGCACGTGGCGGGGGTCATCACCAACCTGGAGAACCAGGCGGGGCTCGTCGAACGCGTCCACTCCTCCCTGGCCGGTGAGGTCAAGCGACGCCAGCAGGCGCTCAAGGACGCGGGGAACGTCGCCGACGTCGGGGACTACGCGGCCCTGCGCGCCGAGAAGCGGCCGGACCTCGACCCGTTGCCGCACCTGTTCGTGGTGATCGACGAGTTCGGTGAACTGCTGACCGCCAAGCCGGACTTCATCGACCTGTTCCTCTCCATCGGCCGCATCGGCCGGTCCATCGGCGTCCACCTCCTCCTCTCCAGCCAGCGCATCGAGGGCGGCAAGCTGAAGGGCCTGGACACCTACCTCTCGTACCGGCTCGGGCTGCGGACCTTCTCCGCCGACGAGTCCCGTACGGTCCTGGACACCACGGACGCGTTCCACCTGCCCCCGCTGCCCGGCTTCGGCTATCTGAAGGTCGACACGAGCCACTACGCCCGCTTCAAGGCCGGTTACGTATCAGGGGGTTACCGCGGCCCCGTCCGCCGCGCCGACGAGGAGGAGACCGGCCCGCTCGCGCTCCCGTACGAGGCGTTCAACACCCTGGCCGGACCGGACGAGGTGCCGCAGACCGCGGAACCGGCCCCGCGCCGCCGCGAGACGGGCCCGACGGAACTCGGCGTGATGGTCGACCAGTTGACCGGCATCGCCCCGCCCGTACGGAGCATCTGGCTGCCCCCGCTGCCGACCGCCACCGCCCTGGACACCGTCGCGGGACCGCTGGACATCGGCCCGCGCGGCATGCGGCTCGCCGGGGCCGGACCATCGGGCAGGCCCCTGCGCGTCCCGGTCGGGCTGCTCGACGACCCGGCCAAGCAGTGGCAGGGCCAGTGGTTCCTGGACCTCACGGTGGCGGGCGGCCACGCGGCCGTGATCGGCGGACCGCAGTCCGGCAAGACGACGCTCCTGCGTTCCCTGGTCCTCTCCCTCGCCCTGACCCACACGCCGCGCGAGGTCGGCGTCTACGGTCTCGACCTCGTCGGCGGCGGCCTCCAGGCACTGTCGGGGCTGCCGCACGTCGGCGGCGTCGCGGGCCGCGCGGACCGGGAGCGGGCCGCCCGCACCGTCGAAGAGGTCCGCACCATGCTCGCGCTGCGCGAGGACCTCTTCCGCGAGCACGGCATCGACTCGGTCGAGCAACTGCGCACCCTGCACGCGGCCGGCCGGCTGCCCGAGCTCGCCTCGGCCGAGATCCTGCTCGTCATCGACGGATTCGGCGCGCTCCGCGACGACTTCGACGAGCTGGACGACGCGATCGCCGACATCCTCAAGCGCGGCGGCGGCTACGGCATCCACGTCGTCGCGGCCATGCTGCGCTGGAACGACGTACGGATCGCCACCCAGTCGAACTTCGGCACCCGCGTCGAGCTCCGGCTCAACGACCCCAGCGAGTCCAGCATCGACCGCAAGCTCGCCGAGACCCTGTCACCCGACGAGCCCGGCCGCGTCCTCACCGACGGCAAACTCTTCGCGCAGGTGGCCCTCCCCCGCACCGACGGGGTCGCCGACACGGCGGATCTCGGTGCGGTCCTGGAGCGTACGGCCCGCTCGGTGCGGGCCACCTGGAGCGGCGAAGTGGCACAGCCTGTACGGGTGTTGCCGCACATCCTGGAGCCGCACTCACTGCCGGGCCCGGCGGCCGAGCCCACCCGCGTACCGATCGGGCTCGACCAGTCGGCGCTCGCGCCCGTGCTACTCGACCTGTTCCAGCACGACCAGCACCTGCTGGTGCTGGGGGACAGTGAGTGCGGCAAGACGAACCTGCTGCGGACGGTGGCGCACGGCCTCATCGACCGTTACGGCGAGGACGAGTTGGTGTTCGCCGTGATGGATCCGCGGCGCTCGCTGCGCGGCGCTGTCCCGGAGGAGTTCAACGGGGGCTACGCCTACAACCCCAAGCTGTGCATGGGTCTTTCGATGGGCATCGCCACCGAACTGGAGAAGCGGCTGCCCGACGAGAACGCCCGCCTGGAGGACCTGGAGCCCGGCAACTGGGGCAACGGCCCGCGGATCGTCGTGCTCGTCGACGACTACGACGTCCTCACGACCGCCGGACAGTCCCCGCTGGCCGCGTTCCTCCCGTACATCCCGTCGGCGGTCGACATCGGCCTCCACTTCGTCCTGACGCGCCGGGTCGCCGGCGCGTCGCGGGGCATGTACGAGCCGCTGGTGCAGGGCTTGCGGGAAGCCGGGGCCTCGGCACTGCTGATGGCGGGCGACCGCAGCGAGGGGCAGCTGTTCCCGGGCGTGTACGCCTCCCAACAGGCCCCAGGTCGTGGCGTGTTCATCCGCAGGGGCCAGCCGAACCGCCTGATCCAGACGGTGTACGCGCCGAGATGACGTACACCGCCGCCGTTCCATGACCGCCCACCGCCGAACCACGAATCACGAACCACGAAGGACCGGACGACCACCCCATGACCAAGGACGTCATCGCCCTCACCTCCAAGATGCCCGACCCGTGGGCCGTACTGGCGGGCCTGCTCTCCGGCGGCCCGGACAAGCTGGTGGGTACGCGCGGGGAGGGCGCGGTGATCCAGCTCTGCGACCCCGAGGGCCGGCCGCTCGTCTCCGTGGAGGCGCCGCTGCTGGTCTCCGTCGAGGGCGAGGCCGAGCGGCTGCTCGGGGCCACGGCGCCCCCGGTCCCGTACTGGTGGACGGAGGCCCGCGCCACCACGGGTGTCGCGGAGGCGGAACAGCTCGCGGGCACCTTCGCGACCCGGCTCGCCTCGCTGCTGGGCGGCTCCGCCTGGCCCCCGGACGCGGCCGGCTCACTCGCCGTGGTGAAGACCGACGGCGTGAGCGTCGCGCCGGAACCGGCCGCCGCGCGGCCCGCGATCGACGTCCTCACCGAGCGGGTCGCGGTCGTCATCCAGGACCGCCCGGTGGTGGCGATGACGGCGTGGCTCTCCGACGCCTTCCGGGCGGCGGCCGAGGCGGGCCTCGGGCTCCAGATCGTCAGCCCGGCGGGTACCACGCTCTCCCCCGCCGTACGGGACGCCCTGGGCGGCTGGCCGTCCCGCTGGATCGTGCAGGACGAGCGGGACGGCTACTACGACGGGCTGACGGGTGCCGTACTGCGCTGGCAGGACGGCATGTTCGCCCCGGTCGCCTCCCCCGACGCGACGGAGGACGACCCGCGCACCCCGGTGGCGGCCACCTTCCAGGAGGTCCGGGACACCGGCGAACGCCAACTCGCCCTGACCTTCCGGATGGTGCACCCGGCGGACGACCGGCTGGTGCTGGGGGGCGGGCTGGAGACGGTGTGGCGGGAGCTGACGGGCGCACCGCCGGCCGGCTGGGGCACATCGGAACCGGCAACCCTTCCGTGGTCGCCCCGGCGGCTGACCGACGTGGCGCACGAGCGGGCGCCGGAACCGACCTGGTTCGTCGTGGTCGGCAACCGGGACCGGCCGGCCCTCGCCACCGTACGGATCACGCGTACGGAGGCGGGGGTGGAGGAGCACGTCACGCTCGCGTTCGGCTACGACAGCTCCGAGGAGCCGCCCCTCGACGCCCTGCCCGCCGCGGCCGAGGCGCTCGCCACCCGCCACCACCTGCAGTCGATGCTCGTACAACTTCGCAAAGCACGGCGCGATGTGGCCGTGCCGCCGCGCTTCGAGGGCCCCGGGGTCCCGCTGGCCTTCGTGCTGGGCGCGGAGGAGGTCCGCGCGATGCCGGGGGACCGGGCCCGCCGCACACCGCTGGCCGAACAACCGGTGACGCTGGGCCCGCGGACCCGGCCCGCGCTGTACTACCCGCTGCCGGGGGACCCTTCGGACCTGTCGGGCTGGCAGGACTTCGAACAGCTGATGCGCCACCTCAAGGGTGCGTAGGACGAGGTGTTCGATGTCATGGATTGGTCACAACGCCACTCTGGCTGATTGCAGATTGCAGTCGTGACGCAAGGATTGATAGACATGAATCCGAACACTCATGCGTTCGTTCGAGGTGCTGGGGGAAGACGATGAAGTTCGACATGGGGGCCTCGGTCCTTTCAACGCTGATCTCGCATTCGCAGGGTGCGAGTACGGACCTGGGGACGCTGATCCGCCAGCTCATCGCGGCGGCCGAGCCGCTGGAGGGCAAGTTCAACGGAGCGGGGAAGGTCGCCTTCGACGACTTCAAGAACCGCTCCGACGAGATCACCGCCGCACTCAACGCCTCGCTGTCCGGGATCCTGGGCGGCCAGTCCGGGATGGACGCGGCGTTCGGTACGGGTGACCAGGAGCAGGGCGAGAACGCGAAGACGCAGATGGCGTCCGCGAACTTCGACGCGGCACGTTTCGGCGGCCGCTGAGCCTGCCGGACCACAAGGTTTTCGGTTTTTTCACCACGGGGAGTGATGGTTGATGGGCAGCACGGACCGGCGTTCGTACGACACAGGTGCCTCGTCAGAGGTCCAGGGCAACATCCAGCTGGTGATCGCGCAGCTGGAGCAGGTGATCACAGCGCGGGACACGCAGGTGAAGGCGGCGATGAACGACTTCGCGGCCGACGGCGTGGCGGATGAGTACCACGGCAAGGAACTGCGGTGGAACGCGACCTCGCAGGAGGTCAAGAACATCATCCAGCTGCTGCGTACGACGCTGGAGAAGAACGACGGGACCGCTTCGCAAACGCTGGCGCGCGCGAAGGCCGCGGTCGACGGCATCGGCTGACGCGGCGGCCGGCGTGAGCCGGTGATGGGTTGTTCGAGGACTGTTCCGGGTGGTACGGGGGTGGGGCGTCGGTGACGGCGTGGGATATCAAACCGCAGGGTGTGCAAGGTCAGTTGAAGGTCGTCGGCACGCATGCCGGTGATCTGGAGAAGGCGCTGGGCGCCTGGCTGACCGATGTGGCGGAGGCTGCGCAGGCGGCGGGAACGGCGATCCCGGGCGGCACGGAAGCCGGGCAGCCGGTGGGTCCGGTGGCGCCGGGCCGGCAACCGGGCCCGGTGGCAGGGAGCATCGTCGCCCCGTCCGCGACGGGACCGGTGGCGGCGGCGCTGGGTGAATACGTGACTGCCCGCAAGCCGAAGCTGAAGTCGATGGCGGAGCGGATCCAGGCCGCGGTGCTGGGCGCTGCCACAGCGACGAACGAGTATGTGGAGGGCGACCTCGACACGGCCAAGCAGGCGCAGGACGCCGCCAAGTCGGTCCGCCTGGACCTGCTCAAGGAGCTGGGGGGCCGCAAGTGAGCGAGAACGACCCGGTTGACCCGTACGGCATACCGGTCTTCACCGGTGATCTGGCCGTGCTCGACCAGAAGGTGACCGCCCTGGCCAAGGACGGGGAGAAGATAGCGACGGCTGCCGGTGACGTCCACAGCAGCTTCGGCGGTCTGCGGGCCTTCTACCAGGCCCCCGAGGCTGACCAGTTGTTCGCGACAACGCAGCCGGTCACGACCACCGCGCAGGGTCTGAAGTCGGACGTCGCGGTCATCACCGGCGCCCTGGCCACCTACGCGGACGACGCGCAGCCGCTGGTGGCGAAGCTGAAGCGGCTGCGGGAGGAGGCCTCCACGTTCCTGGACAAGGCCAACGCCGACGACAAGTGGCGCGAGGACGGCGACCTGGTCGAGGAGAACAACCGCCGGCACGGCGAGATCGCCGAGGCCTGGGCGGCGTTCCAGGCGGTCGAACGCAACTGCTACAACAAGATCATCTCCTTGGTGCCGGGCGGCACGCAGCTCAAGGTGGACGACGGCTCCGGCGGCAAGGGCATGTACGGCTACGACGCCGAGGCCCTGAAGCACGCCAAGGGCCTGCCCTGGGGCGACCCGGTGAAGGAGTCGACGCCCTGGTACCACATCCACGAGCACCTCTGGGACTTCGGCAAGGGCGTCGTCGTCGACGGTGTCTGGGGCACGATCAAGGGCCTGGGCACCCTGGTCGGCACCGACGGCTGGGAGTCCATGAAGCAAGCCTGGACGGGCCTGGCCAAGCTGACCACGGGCGTCATCATCTCCACCACGCCGCTGGCAGCCGCGTTCTGGCTGACGCCCGAGGACAAGCTCCCCTCGTGGCTGCGGGACTCGCGCACCGCGATGAAGGAGACCGGCAAGGCACTGCTGGCCTGGGACCAGTGGAGCGAGAACCCGTCACGCGCGGCGGGCGCGGTCACCTTCAACGTGGTGACCACCGTCTTCACCGGCGGCACCGGCGGCGCAGTCGCGGGCGGCGGCAAGGCGGCCCTCGCGGCGAAGGCGCTCTCCTTCGCCGGCAAGGCAGGCCGGGCCATCGACCCGATGACGTACCTCTTCAAGGGCGCGGGCGCGGGCCTGACGAAGATCAGCGATGTGATGGCCGGCCTCAAGGGGATGGGCAACATCGAGATCCCCACCCTTCCGCCAGGCTCGATCACGCTCCCGGACGGCGGGTTCAAGCTGGCCGACGGCACTCTGCACCTGCCTGAGGGCGCGGCGGTCCCGGACGGCGCGTTCGAAGTCCCGAAGGGCGCGGTCAAGCTTCCCGACGGCATGGACATCCCCGCCGGAGCGGTCGACCTCGGCGACGGCGTGGTCCGCCTCCCCGAGGGCATGACCCCGCCC
The DNA here is from genome assembly GCF_000718135.1 of Streptomyces cyaneofuscatus. Taxonomy (GTDB): domain Bacteria; phylum Actinomycetota; class Actinomycetes; order Streptomycetales; family Streptomycetaceae; genus Streptomyces; species Streptomyces cyaneofuscatus. The sequence continues at coordinate 406,214 of NZ_JOEM01000004.1, forward strand.
GCGGGCTCCCTGCCGATCCCGGAGGGCGCCCTCAAACTCCCGGAGGGCACCACCGCCCTTCCCGAAGGCACCGTCCGAGGCACCGACAAGGACGGCAACATCGTCCACCTCGACCGCGAGGGCAACATCCTCAAGGAGGACGGCACCCTCAAGCAACACCACTCCGCCGCCCCCGACGGCAACCCGGCCGACGGCGCCCCCGTCAGGACCGACGCGGACACCCCGCTGCCCCGCACCCCCGCCGAGGAATCGGCCCTGGTCGGTGCGGGCGCCCGCACCGGCGGCGGCGACAGCATCCGCCTGGGCTCGGACTTCAGCGACACGGGACGGCTCGGCGACGACGCAGCCCGTACGGGCGACAACGTGACGGCCCCCGACAGGACACCGGGCGGCACCGCGAACAACCTTCCGGGCGGCTCGGCCCCGGACAACTTGCCGACCAACAGCCTGGACAACGGCACCCCGCGCGGCGGCCCGGGCGACCACCTTCCGGCGAACCATCTCGACGGAGGCGGCCCCACGGGCACAGGAAGCCGCGACCTACCCGGCGGATCAGCCGCAGACAACGGGATACCGAGCGGCGGCTCCAACACTGGCGGTGTTCCCGGCCCCCGGAACCCTGACAGTGCCGACCTCGGCGGGGTCGACGATGCGGCCCGTGGCAGCGACGGCACTTCTACGCCGCCGGGCGCGGCACACCAGCCCGTACCGCGCCCCACCTTCATGCTTGACGGCCCCAACCCGTACGGGAGGCCCGGTTCCCTGACCCTGGAGCAGATCGAGGACATCCAGGTGTACAGGGCGAACGAGGAGCCGGGCTACTTCGAGCGTTACTACCGAAGTGACGGGACTCGCAAGCGAGTCGAGGTCCATGACGAGAGCGGATTCACTCCCCCACAGCTCGCTCAACTATCGAAGGACGCTCCCTGGGGCCGCGCCAAGGACGCGCCCGCACCTCCCAAACCTCACTTCCTCGACTCGAACTACATTTCGGTGGGGGCGGATACCGTAAAGAGCCAAGCCAGGCTCAAGATTCTTGACACAGCTGCACAGAAGCGCTATTTCGCTATTCAGTGGGACAATCTCGTAGCAAAATGGAAGGGTGAGACAGGGCTCGCTCACGAAGCGTTGGGCACGCCCCAATCGGCTGCGCAATGGGCTGAAGCTCGGGGAACCTACAAGGAATCTCACACCCACATGGGGAAAGCCGCCGAAGAATTCGGCGAGAAGGCGGCAGAGCATCACTTCATCGCAGAACGATACCCAGACTTCGAGAAGCAGTCGCTCCTCGGCCCGAAGAGCGGCAATGATCAGTTCGACCAAGTCTGGAAACACGATGATGGCCGAGTTGTCGTCATCGAAGCGAAAAGCAGCGTCGATACAGAGCTGGGCAGGCGAAAGCTCCCCAACGGTAGGCAGGTCTCCCAAGGCAGCAGAGAGTACTTCCTGGACATCATCGCAGAGATGAAGAAGCGCGGTGAACGCGATACCGTTCGCGATCTGCAAAAAGCCCTCAAGGCCGGAAAACTGGACTACGTCGTCGTCAAGGGCGAAAAGAATGCTGGAACGTATACTGGCTACCAGTACCGGCGGTTCGACATCAGCAAGGGGACTCTTCCGTGACCACGACTATCGCCCGCCATGATCTGTCGGCAGGCCCCGATACCGAACGCCTCGCGGACGGTCTTGACGAAGACCTGATCGAGGAAATCGATGACCTTGAGACGACTGCGGTGCTCATCGACTCGGCCTTCAGCTCCGCCCGTCTGTCCTTGAGTGCCAGGTGCGTGGCAGACCCGCGAGCCTCGGCGATCGAGACGTGGGAGTCCACAGTCAATGCCCTCCAGCTCGGTTCGGCACTGTTCGCGGTGACAGGTGTGCAGGACGGCTCGGTCGAATGCCGGATCAACCGAAAGTTGCGGACCATCCCGGCGACCGGACCGATGTCCACTGCTGACGCCGGCACGTGGCTCTCCGCCTTCTGGCTGGCCGTCATCTGCCGTGACCAGGACCGAA
>NZ_JOEM01000005.1 GCF_000718135.1 Streptomyces cyaneofuscatus
AGGTGCGGCGGCGCGAGGTGCGGCGGCGCGAGGTGCGGCGGCGCGAGGTGCGGCGGCGCGAGGTGCGGCGGCGCGAGGTGCGGCGGCGCGAGGGGGCGCGGGCGCCTCTGACCGAGGGGCTGACGGGCCGGAGCCGCCGACGGCTGGTCCGGGGGGGCTGTTCCCTCGGCGGTCAGCCGAGGGGCCATCGGTGCAGGACCGGTGGAAAAGCCGACGGGCGCGCGAAGGGTGTCTTCGCGCGCCCGCCGGTCCTCCCCCGGGTCTGCCGGTTCAGTGCTCCGTGGTCCGTACGGCCAGGGCGCGGCGCAGGTCGTCGAGCTGGTCGACCAGCTTGCGGTGCAGCGCCGGGGTGAGGGCCGGGTCCTTGAGGGCCCGGGTGCCGGTGGCGAGGCTCTCGGGGTCGACGGCGTACGCGGGGAAGGCGTACCGTCCGGCGGCTTCCGCGATGGCCGGGCCTCGGCGGGCGGCGAGTGCGGTGGCGTCGGGGTAGAAGCGGTCCACGTACGGGGCCAGCAACTCGTCCTGGCCGGGCTGCCAGAAGCCCTGGGCGGTGGCGGTGAACAGGTAGTTGGAGAGGGTGTCGTCGCCGAACATGGCGTGCCAGGCGGCGGCCTTGGCCTCAGCGGTGGGCAGGGCGGCCCGGCAGCGGGCGGCGCCTTCGCGGCCGGTGGCGCTGGGGTCGGCGGCGAGTTCGGCGGCGATGGCCGCCTCGTCGGTGGCGCCGAGGGCGGCGAGGCGGGTGAGGATGCGCCAGCGCAGCTCCGGGTCGAGTTCGGGTCCGCCGTGGACGGTGCCTTCGGTGAGCCAGTTCTGGAGGGTGTCGGGCTGGGTGGCGGCGTCGATGAAGTGGCGTACGGCGGTGAGGCGCAGCCCCGGGTGGGAGCCGTCCTCGGTCCGGCGGATGAGGTCGCGGCACAGGCTGGTGAGGGTGGCGAGCGCTGCGGGGCGGGCCTCGGGGGTGACGTAGCGGGCGGCGATCTGGCCGTCGGCGAAGGACAGGACGCCCTGGACGAGTGCGAGGTCGCTCTCGTACGGGAGGTGGGTGCGGGCGGCGGTGAGGTAGCGCGTCGGGTCCAGCTCGCCGTCGCGGACCATGTCGCGGGCCGCGTTCCAGATGACGGCCCGGGTCAGGGCGTCGGGGATGGCGGAGAGGTGGCCCAGGGCGGTCTCCCAGGAGGCGGCGTCGAGGCGGATCTTGGCGTAGGTGAGGTCGCCGTCGTTGAGGACGACGAGGGCGGGGCGGCGGCCGGGGCGGACGAGGGGGGCGCCGTCGCCGGGGATGTCGAGTGCGAAGCGGTCGCGGGGGGCGAGGTGGCCGGGGCCCGCCTGGGTGTTGAGGGCGTGGTCGAAGGTGGAGACGGTGATGCGGTGGGGGCGGCTGCCGTCGCGCTCCACGGCGAGCGCCCAGGACTGTCCGGCCTCGGTGGGCGCGGTGGGCTCGTGGACGTCGGCGGTGAGGGTGTCGACGCCGGTGGTGCGAAGCCACTGCTCGGCCCAGGCGTGGACGTCGCGGTCGGTGGCGGAGGCGAGGTTGTCGATGAAGTCGGCGAGGGTCGCGTTGGCGAACTTGTGCCGGGCGAAGTGGGTGTTGATCCCGGCGAGGAAGTCCTTCTCGCCGAGCCAGGCGACGAGTTGGCGGAGCGCGGAGGCGCCCTTGGCGTAGCTGATGCCGTCGAAGTTGAGGAGGGCGGAGGCGGTGTCGGGTACGGCCTCGGGGTCGGGGGCGACGGGGTGGGTGGAGGGGCGCTGGTCGGCGTCGTAGCCCCAGCCCTTGCGGGCGACGCCGAAGTCGACCCAGGTGTCGGGGAACGGGGTCTCCCCTGCTCGAACGGAGTTGAGAGCTTGGGGAATGGTGGCTTCGGTGAGGGTCTGGTAGCCCATGTACTCGGCGAAGGACTCGTTCAGCCAGATGTCGTCCCACCAGCTGAGGGTGACGAGGTCGCCGAACCACATGTGGGCCATCTCGTGGGCGATGGTCACGGCGCGGGACTGGCGTTCGGTGTCGGTGACGGCGGAGCGGAAGACGTATTCGTCGCGGAAGGTGACGAGTCCGGGGTTCTCCATGGCGCCCGCGTTGAACTCGGGGACGAAGGCCTGGTCGTAGGAGTCGAACGGGTAGGGCTCGTCGAACTTCTCGTGGTAGCGGTCGAAGCAGGCGCGGGTGATACCGAGGATCTCGTCCGCGTCGGCGTCCAGGTAGGGCGCGAGGGAGCGCCGGCAGTGGAGGCCGAAGGGCAGGCCGGCGTGCTCGGTGGTGACCGAGTGCCAGGGGCCCGCGGCGACGGCGACGAGGTAGGTGGAGATGAGCGGGGTGGGCGCGATGGTCCAGCGCCCGTCGCCGGTGCGTTCGGCGACGCCGTTGCCGAGGACGGTCCAGCCCGCGGGGGCGGTGACGTCGATGGCGAAGACGGACTTCAGGTCGGGCTGGTCGAAGGCGGCGAAGACGCGCTGGACGTCCTCCAGGAACAGCTGGGTGTAGAGGTACGTCTCGCCGTCGGCCGGGTCGGTGAAGCGGTGCATGCCCTCGCCGGTACGCGAGTAGCTCATCGCGGCGTCGACGTGGAGTTCGTGGGGGCCGGGGGTGAGGCCGGTGAGGGGGTAGCGGTTCCCGTCGAGGAGGGCGGGGTCCAGCGGCTGTCCGTCCAGGGCGATGGAGCGCAGGGTGGCGGGCTTGATCTCGACGAAGGTGTCTCCGGCCGCGTGGGCGGTGAACCGGATGGCGGCCCGGGAGTCGAAGGTCTCCTCGCCGGTGGTGAGGTCGAGGGCGATCGTGTACCGCTCCACGTCGATGATCTGGGCTCGGGTCTGCGCTTCGTCGCGCGTCAGTACGGACATGGGCCCATGCTGCCGTACGGGGTGGGGCGGGCGCAGGGGGGTTCTCGCTGGGCGTACGAGGGCCTGGGGCGAGCGGATACCCCCTGGGGGCTGTGGCCGCTTACCATCTCCTCGGCGCGGCACACCGAGTACCGAGGACGTCCTCATGACGCTCACGCCTGCGCGCGATGCCGCCGCCCACGTTCCTGACCCTGTTCCCGCCCCCTCCCCCGGTCTGTTGCGCCGTGCCGCCTGCGAGTTCGGGCTGACGGCGCTGCTGCTCCTGGCGGTCGTGAGCGGGGTGCGGTGGCTGTTCGCGCCGGACGGGTACGGAGGCGGCGGGGTGGCGTTCGCCCTGCTCGGGGCGGGGGTCGGCGTGCTGCTCGGCGCGCTCATGCTCTCCGCGCCGGGGCGGTGGTCGGGCGGGCATCTGAATCCGGCGGTCACCGTCGCCCTGTGGCGGCTCGGGGTGTTCCCGGGGCGGGACGTGGTGCCGTACGTCGTGGCGCAGCTCGGCGGTTCGGTGGCCGGGACGTGGGCGGCGGGGCTGGTGTGGGGGCCGGTGGTCGCCCGGCCGCCGGTCTCCCACGCGGTGGTGCGGCCCGGTCCGGGCTGGGGCGAGGGGGCCGTGGTGGCGGCCGAGGCGGGGGTGCTGGCCGGGTCGGCGCTGCTGCTCGCCGGGCTCCTGGCGCATCCGGTGGGCCGAAGACTCCTCCCGTACGCCGTCGGCCTGGTCACCGCCCTCGTGATCGCGGTGCTCGGCCCGCTGAGCGGCGGGTCGGCCAACCCGGCCCGGCAGTTCGGCCCGGCGCTGCTGTCGGGCGAGGCCGGGCGGCTGTGGGTGTACGCGGCCGGGCCGGTGCTGGGGGCGGTGGCCGGGGCGGGGCTGTGCAGGAGGGCCGGGGTGCTCGGGGTCCGGATCACCCCGCCGCCGGTCAGGCCTCGGCAGCCGTAGCGCTCCCGTTCCCGTTCCCGTCGGCGTTTCCGTTCCCCGCCTCCTCCGCGATGCGCTCGTGGTGGCGGATGACCTCGGCGATGATGAAGTTCAGGAGCTTCTCGGCGAACGCCGGGTCCAGGTTGGCGCTCTGCGCGAGCTGCCGCAGCCGGGTGATCTGGCGGGTCTCGCGGGCCGGGTCGGCGGGCGGCAGCTGGTGGTCGGCCTTGAGGCGGCCGACCTGCTGGGTGGCCTTGAAGCGCTCGGCGAGCATATGGACGACGGCGGCGTCGATGTTGTCGATGCTCTCGCGCAGCCGGTTCAGCTCGGCCTGGACGGACGCGTCGATTTCGCTCGTACTCATGGTCAGCGAGCTTAGACGCCCCTCCTCACGGCCCGATCATCGGCGGGTGGTCCGGGTCGGGTACCTGGTCGCTCCAGCCACCGGGAACGCTGCGGCCCTGCTGTTCGCGGAAGCGGACGGGGGCGGTGCCGACGCGGCGGGCGAAGAGGCGGGAGAAGTAGGCGGGGTCGTCGTAGCCGACGCGGCGGGCGACGGCGGCGACCGGGAGGTCGGTGGCGGCGAGGAGTTCCTTGGCCCGGCCGAGGCGGATGGTGAGCAGGTAGTCCTTGGGGCTGCATCCGGCGCCGCGCCGGACGGCGGTGCGGAGTTCGGCGGGGGTCATGCCGTGCTTCGCGGCGTGCTCGGCGACGGTGAGCGGCTGGTAGGCGTCCCGGGCGAGCGCCTGGAGGACCGGGTCGCCGTCGGGGCCGAGGTCGGCGCGGGCGCGGCGCAGGGCGACGAGGAGCTCGTGGACGGCGGCCGCGGTCTCGACCTCCAGCAGGGGGTTGCCGCGGCGGGCGGCGCGCACGATGCGGCCGACGGCGGCGCGGGGGGCGGCGGTGTCGGAGAGCGGGACGAGGGGGCGGTCGGGCTCGATGCAGCCGAGCTCGGTGTACGTGGTGGTGGCGGGGCCGGTGAAGTCGACGAAGCTCTCGTCCCAGCCGGTGCCGGGGTCGGCGCCGTAGTGGTGCGGGGTGCCGGGGGTGAGCCAGATGAGGGTGGGCCCGGTGACGGGGGTGCGGCGTCCGTCGGGGCCGGCGAACCAGCCGGTGCCGGAGTTGACGATCACGGCGACGTGGTGGTCCAGGGTGCGGGGGCCGACGGTGGGCAGCGCGCCGTGCTGGAGGCCGACGCCGAGGCAGACGAGGCCGAGGCGGTGGTGGAGCGGGCTGGGGGTGAAGAAACGCATCCAGGTGTGGTACATCGCGGCCTTCCCCTCCCAGGGTCCTGGAATCCGTTGCGTCCGTGGGGTCTGTTGCGTTCGTGGGGTCTGTTGCGTTCGTTGCGTCCGTCGGGTCCGCTGCGTCCGTCGGGTCCGTTGCGTCCAATCAGCAGCGATCTTTGTCCATGGACCCGCCGTAACGCCAGAGGTCACAGTGGTCGGACCATTGCGCGCCCGGGCCGCCGGGTGGGCCGAGCACAGGAGCGTACGAGCACGATGACGGACTTCACCGTGGGGGACGACGACTTCCGGCTCGACGGGAAGCCCGTACGGCTGCTGTCGGGTGCCCTGCACTACTTCCGGGTGCACGAGGAGCAGTGGGACCACCGGCTGGCGATGCTGGCGGCGATGGGGCTGAACTGCGTCGAGACGTACGTCCCGTGGAATCTGCACGAAGAGCGCGAGGGGGCGTACCGGGATGTGGGGGCGCTCGGCCGGTTCCTGGACGCGGTGGAGCGGGCGGGGCTGTGGGCGATCGTGCGCCCGGGGCCGTACATCTGTGCCGAGTGGGAGAACGGCGGGCTGCCGGTCTGGGTGACGGGCCGGTTCGGGCGCCGGGTGCGGACGCGGGACGACGGCTACCGGGCCGTGGTGGAGCGGTGGTTCCGGGAGCTGCTGCCGCAGGTGGTGGAGCGGGAGATCGGCCGGGGCGGTCCGGTGATCCTGGTGCAGGCGGAGAACGAGTACGGGAGTTACGGCTCGGACGCGGTGTATCTGGAGTGGCTGGCGGGGCTGTTGCGGCGGTGCGGGGTGAGCGTGCCGCTGTTCACGTCGGACGGTCCGGAGGACCACATGCTGACGGGCGGTTCCGTGCCCGGGCTGCTGGCGACGGCGAACTTCGGCTCGGGCGCGCGGGAGGGGTTCGAGGTGCTGCGCCGCCATCAGCCGAAGGGGCCGCTGATGTGCATGGAGTTCTGGTGCGGCTGGTTCGACCACTGGGGGGCCGAACCCGTCGTACGGGACGCCGGGCAGGCGGCGGAGGCGCTGCGGGAGATCCTGGAGTGCGGGGCGTCGGTGAACGTCTACATGGCGCACGGCGGGACGAACTTCGCGGGGTGGGCGGGGGCGAACCGGGGCGGTCCGGTGCAGGACGGGGAGTTCCAGCCGACGGTGACGTCGTACGACTATGACGCGCCGGTCGACGAGTACGGGCGGGCCACGGAGAAGTTCCACCTGTTCCGGAAGGTGCTGGCGGAGTACGCGCAGGGTCCGCTGCCCGCGCTGCCGCCGGAGCCGAGGGGCCTGGCCGGGCCGCCGGTGCGGGTGGAGCTGGACGGGTGGGCCGGGCTCGACGACGTACTGGAGGCGCTGGGTGATCCGGAGGGGCCGGAGTCGGGGGTGGCGCCGACGTTCGAGGAGCTGGGGGTCGGGCGGGGGCTGGTGCGCTACCGGGTGGCGGTGCCGGGGCCGCGTATGCCGTATCCGCTGACGGCCGCCGGGCTGCGGGACCGGGCGGTGGTGTACGTGGACGGGGTGCGGGCGGGGGTGCTGACCGAGGAGAGCGCCACGCTGCCGGAGCCGGTGGCGGGTGGGGCGGTGGTGGAGCTGTGGGTGGAGTCGCTGGGCCGGGTCAACTACGGGCCGCGGCTGGGTGAGCCGAAGGGGATCACGGGCGGGGTGCTGCACGAGCGGCAGTACCTGCACGGTGTACGGGCCCGGGGGCTGCGGCTGGACGCCTTCGAGGAGGCGGGCGCGGTGGCGGGGGTTCCGTTCGGTCCGGTGCCGGGGGTCCCCGGGGGGACCGGGTTGTTCCGGGGGACGTTCACCGTCGGGGGGACGGAGGGCGTCGATCACGCGGGGCTGCGGCTGCCCGGCTGGACGCGTGGCTTCGTCTGGGTGAACGGTTCCTGCCTGGGCCGGTACTGGTCGGCGGGCCCGCAGGAGACGCTGTACGTGCCGGGTCCGGTGCTCAGCGAGGGCGTCAACGAGGTGTGGGTGCTGGAGCTGGAGGGCGCGGGCGAGGCGTGGGTGGAGCTGGGTCCGGGGGTGGCTGTACGGTCGGGCACGCCGTAGCCGGGTCCGGGGGTGCCCGTGGCGTCGGGCACCCCCGGGGTGGTTCAGCCGTGATCAGTCAGCGGCGTCAGAGCGTGCGGGCCGCGGAGGCGATGGCGGAGGCGAAGGTCGAGACCTCGGCGTAGACGCCGGGGTAGCCGGGCCGGGCGCAGCCGTAACCCCAGCTGACGATGCCGACCTGGACCCACTCGTTGGCGTTGTCCTTGCGGAACATCGGGCCGCCGGAGTCACCCTGGCAGGTGTCGACGCCACCGGTGTCGGGGTATCCGGCGCAGATCTCCTCGGCCGCGACGAGCTCGTTGCCGTAGGCGGAGCGGCAGGCGGCGTCGGAGACGAACGGGACGTTGGCCTTGAGCAGGTAGCGCTGCTGGCTGCCGCCCTCGCGGTTGGCGCCCCAGCCGGCGACGGTGAACGTGCCCTGGTTGTACGCGGTGGTGGTGGCGATCTTGAGGGTGGGCTGGTTGATGGGCTGGGCCAGCTTGATCAGTGCCCAGTCCTTGCCGGTGCCGTTGTAGCCGGGGGCCTGGAGGACCTTGGTGGAGCGGACCTTGACGGCGTTGGGCGACTGGAGGTCGACGACGCCGCCGGTGGCGGTGATGGAGGTGTTGTTGCCCGATCCGTTCACGCAGTGGGCGGCGGTGAGGACGATGTCCTTGGCGTAGAGGGCGCCGCCGCAGCCCATGGAGAGCCGGACCATGAAGGGGAACTCGCCCTGGGCGGCGCGGGTTCCGCCGACGACGGGGTTGGGGGCGGCGGAGGCGGTGACGGGCTGGAGGCCGACGACCGCTATGGCGACGGTGGCGACGACGACGGAACATCTCTTCAGCGCACGCAGGAGTTGCTTCACGGACTGCCTACTTTCGTGGGGGGCTGCTGTGGGAACCACGACGGGACGACTCCATGACTTGGTCATGAACCCGTCAAGGCCATCCGATTATCGGGAGCCGTTCACCGCTGCCACAAGGCGCACTTTTCGGCCAAGTCCGTGGGTGGGCAGGTGAGGTACGGAAAACGCCGCCGCGACCGGTCGCGGTCGGGGGCGCAGGCCGTAGTCAAGCGCGGACCGCGCTCAAGCGCTCAGCGCGCGCAGCCGCGCCTCGCCGATCATGGTCAGCATGTCGGTGCGCTCGGGGCGCCAGCCCAGCTCCCGCCGGGAGTCGACGGCTCGGATGCGGCTGGACGCGGCCATGACGAGGGCGCCGAACTCGCCCCACACCCCGGCGGCTTCCCCGGGAGTGAGGCTGCGCGCCTCCACCCCGAGGTCGGCGGCGACGCGTTCCGCGATCCAGCGGTTGGGGGTCTCCCCGGCCACCGCGTGGTAGAGCCCGCCGGCCCGTCCGCCGGCCAGGGCGAGGGTGAACAGGCGGGTCACGTCGTCGATGTGGACGTGGCTGTACGTGTTCAGCCCCGGCCCGACACAGGCGGCCGCCCCGGTCGTGGCGACGGACCGGTAGACCATCGGCACGTGGCCGTGGTCGCCGGGGCCCCAGATCAGACCGGGCCGGACGACCATCGCCCGTACGCCGTCCCCGGCGGCGGCCAGAACGGTGTCCTCGGCCGCCTTGCGGAACGCGGCCAGCGGCTCGGGGGTGAAGGGGTCGCATTCGGCGAAGACGTCGGGGCTCCAGGCGCCCCCGGTGCGCTGCATCAGGACACCGCTGCCGGACAGGAGGACGAGCGTCTTTCCGGTACCGGCGAGTGCGCGGGTCAGGTCCCGGACGGTGGCGCTCTCCTGGTCCGGGGCGGCCCGGGCGGCGTAGACGACCGCGTCCGCGCGCAGGGCCGCCGCGACGGCGGCCGGGCGGCGCGCGTCCAGGTCGGCGGCGACCGGAGTGAGCCCTGGGCCCGGAGGGTGGCGGCAGCAGCCCCGGTGCGGGCCAGGCCGGTGACGGTGTGGCCCTCGGCCGCGAGGTGGCGGGCGAGGTGGCCGCCGACGAAGCCGGTGACGCCGATGACGAAGATGTCCATGGCGTGGCTCCTCACATGTGCGGGCAGGCCCTCAGGGCTCTCAGGGAGGCAGGGCGCTCAGGCGGGCAGGGTGCTGCGCTCTCCGCCGTCGGCGTACAGGACGGCGCCGTTGACGTACAAGCTGGCCGGACCGGCCAGGAGGAACGGGGCGCGGGTGTTCACCGCGATGTGCCGGTCGAAACTCGCCGCGTCGGTCGCCGCGGTCGGGGCGAACTCGTACAGGCCCGCGTTGCTCACCAGGATGTCCACGGCGCCCGCCTCGGCGGCCAGGCGCAGCGTGTCCTCGGCGTCGGTGAGGTCGGCGGCGACGAACCGGGCGCTGCCGCCCTCGGCCGCGATCTCCTCCACCAGGGCCTCGCCCCGGGTCCGGTCCCGTCCGTGCAGCACGACCTCGGCGCCCTGACGAGCGAGGTTCAGGATCCGGCTCTCGATACCGACCTGGGCTGGGCGATCCGTATGGTCTCCGCCGCGTTCCGCCGCGTCGCCACCGAATCCGTCGCCGACCTGCCCGGCGGAGCCCGCGGCTACCTCGTCCTGGTCGCCCTCGCCGGCGGCGAGCCTCCGACCCAGCTGGCCCTGGCCAGAGAGGTCAGCCTCGACCGCACCGTGATGACCTATCTGCTGGACGGCCTCGAAGCACACGAGCTGGTCACCCGCAGGCCCGATCCGCGCGACCGGCGCGCACGCCAGGTCCTGATCACCGACACCGGACGCTCCCGCCTCGACCGGGTCAGGCGGAGCCTCGCCGCCGCCGAGGCGCGCCTGCTCACCGACCTCGACGCAGAGGATTCGGCGCAGCTGCGCACCCTGCTCTCCCGCGTCGCGCAGACCGCCCAGCGCGAGGCCGTCACCCCCGACGAAGCCGACGCGGCGAACTGCTGACAGCCCCACCCGCCCGGCCGGGCACCCCCCTTGCCTCCCCCCCCGGCCTACAGTGGAGACCGGCCGTGGGCGGGGGCCCTCGGCCGGAGCGGATGGGGGTACGGACGTGAGCAACGGCAGTCCGGGCGCACCGGTCGTCCACGGCTTTCCGCATCTGGACACGGTCCGGTCCGCGATCACCGCGCTGTACCGGCGGCTCTCCCCCGACGGCGTCCACTCCTACGGCACCAGCCTGGTCCCGGCCGATGCCGCCTTCTCCGACGCGGACGACCTCCACCTCGGCGCCCAGCGGGTGGCTCGGGCCCTGGTCCAGCACCTCCACCTCCCCGACGCCCGCATGATCGTCGGCTTCCGCACGATGGAGCACGCGGCGAGCGTGGAACTGACCGCGGGACCCGAGTACTTCATCGAGCTGAACGACCGGTTCCGCACCCACCGCAGGGACATCGGCGCGGCGCTCGCCCATGAGATCACCCATGTCCTGCTGCACCGGCTGGGCCTGGAGTTCCCCGGCACCCGGGACAACGAGATCCTCACGGACACGGTGACCGCCTATCTCGGCGCGGGCTGGCTGCTGCTGGACGCCTTCCGGGAGGACGCCACCTCCCGGCAGAAGCTGGGCTATCTGACGCCGGAGGAGTTCGGATACGTCCTGGCCAAGCGGGCGCTGGCGTTCGACGAGGACCCTTCGCCGTGGTTCACCAGCCCGCAGGCGTACACGGCGTACACCAAGGGCCGGGCGCAGGCGCTGCACGATCTGCGCAGGCCCCCGCTGACAGCGGCAGGCTGGGCGGGACGGCGGCGCTACGCCAAGGACCGGCGGTACGCCCAGGACCACCCCGGTACGGACCCGGGCACCGGCGCGGACCCGGCTGTTCCGTACACCTTCGAGCCCGGCGGCGAGGGGCTGCGGGTCTCCTTCCCCTGCCCCACCTGCCACCAGCGCATCCGGCTGCCCGTCCGGGGCCGGACCGTCGCGCGGTGCGGACTGTGCCGTACGCGACTCGAGTGCGACACCTGAGCATCATTTCGGCCACCGTAGGGTCGAAGCATGACGAACGAGCCGATCAGGGATGAACCAAGCCTGTTCGATGCGCTGTACGAGGACGAGAACGCTGTCGTACGGGCCCTGCGCGCGGGTGCGCAGGCCGAGTCGAGCGACGAGGAGGGGATGACGGCGCTCTATCTGGCGGCGGTCCAGGACCTGCCGGGGACGGTACGGCTGCTGCTCGCGGCGGGCGCGGATCCCGACCGGGCGAGCGGCCCCGAGGCGGGCGACCTGCCGCTGTGCGGGGCGGCGTGCGGCGGGCACACCGAGGTGGTGGAGGCGCTGCTGGCCGCCGGGGCGCGGCCGGATCTGCGTGAGGAGTTCGGATTCACGGCGCTGCGCTGGGCGGTGGGTCTCGGCCACGCCCCGACGGTGGAGGCGCTGCTAGCCGGGGGCGCGGACCCGTTGCTGCCCGGCCCGCAGGGGGAGCCGATGCTGGTCCTGGCGGCGCAGCGCGGCTCTCTGTGGACGGTGCGGGCGCTGCTGGCGTACGGGGCGGGGGCGCCGGGGCAGGAGGCGGCGGTCGGGGTGGCGCTGGAGGAGGCGCGGCGGCTGGCCGGTCTCGACCTGGAGCAGGAGTTGCTGGGGCAGCTGGAGGAGGCGTACGGGACCGGCCTCGACGCGGTGGTCCGGCGGGAGCCGGCCGACGGCGAGGAGACGGTGGCCGTGGAGCTGCTGCGCGACGGGGAGCCGGCGGCGGGGGTGGACCGGCACACGGGGCACGCGGAGATCGCGGCGCTGCTGGAGGGGGTCACGCGCGGGGGCGTGCCTCTGGGGACTACGCCCGGCGCTTCTCCCATTGCGCCCGGGTGAGCACGTACTCCACCTCCCCGTGTTCCGAGCCCTCGATGGCGTCCGGCCAGTCCTCGGCGTAGGCGCGGAGGAAGGTCAGCCCCACCTTCTCCATCACCCGCCGGGACCCGGAGTTGACGGCCATGGTGTTGGCGGTCACGCGCTCGGCCCCGAGGTCGGTGAACCCTTTGCGCACGAGGGCCCGAGCGCCCTCGGTGGCGTAACCACGCCCCCAGGCGGCCCGGTTGAGCCGGTAGCCGAGTTCGACGACGGTGCGGTCCTGATCGTCGACGGGCCGGAGTTCGAACCAGCCGAGGAAGGTGCCGGTGGCCTTCTCCTCGGCGGCCCAGAACCCTCGGGTGCCGGTGCACGGGTGGTCGTGGAGGAGCCGTGGCAGGGTGCGCTCGCGGATGGACTCGGCGGTGGTGGGCCGGCCGCCGTTGATGTACCGCATGACCTCGGGGTCGTTGTCGAGGGCGAGCAGGTGGGGGGCGTCGGCGTCCGTGAACGGGCGCAGCGCGAGCCGGTCGGTCTCCAGGAAGACCGGGGAAGTCTCCGGCCCCTGTAGGCGGAAGGTCATACCTTCCGGGCTCGACAGCCGCGCCAGGCCTGCGGAGACGGTGACGAGTTCTCCGCCGTGCGCGCGGGCCCGGGCGGCGACAGCGTCGAGGTCGTCCACGGCGAGGGCCAGCTCCCACTGCGGCGCGGTGATGGTGGTGGCTTCGGCGAACGCGGCCCGGGCGGGCGGAGCGCCGGTCGTCATCCCGGTGTAGAAGTGCCGGGCCCGCTCGGGGTCTTCGCAGGCCAGGACCATGGAATGGGGTACGGCCACGGCCTCGTCCGGGGGCGACACCGGCCACCCCGCGAACCCCTGCGGCCGCCAGAGGGAGACGACCGCGCCGACCGGGTCGATGAGGGTGGCGATCCGCCCCTGGTCCCCGGCGTCGAAGGGCGGTACGAGGATCTGTGCGCCGGTCTCCGCCGCCACGGCCGTACGGCGGTCCACGTCGTCGACCGCCAGGTAGTAGGCGACATGGGCAGGCAGCCCCGGCGGGTAGACGGGCTGCGCGAGGTCGCTGAGGCCGCCGATGCGGTGGTCCCCGGCGGAGATGGTGACGGCCTTGCGCCAGTCCTGCTCGTCCACCGCGAAGTCCCAGCCGAGCACGGCGGAGAAGAAGGCGGCGGTGCCGGAGGGGTCGCGGGTCTTGAGGTCCATCCAGCAGAACTCGTCCAGGGGGCCGTGCCGTGTCATCGTGCGCTCCTCGGTGTCCTGTGCTGGATATCGGGAGCGCTGATCTCTCCGCAAGCGAGTTTCCGCGCCGCACGGGGTGGGCTGCATGGGCTGCGTGGGCCGCGCGTCGTACGGGACCGGCTACGACGCCCCGTACACGCGCTGCGGAACCTCCGCGTCCGCCAGCAGCCGGCGTACGGTCTTCCCCGCCTCGGCCGGGGACCTGCGGGCGCCCCGGTCGTCGGTGGGACCGGGGCGCCAGCCCTCCATGACGGTGATGCGGCCCGCCTCGGCCTCGAAGACGCGGCCGGTCACCCCGTCGCTCGCGGCGGAACCGAGCCAGACGACGAGGGGCGAGACGTTCCCGGGGGCCATCGCGTCGAACTGCCCCTCCCCCGGGGCCGCCATCGTCGCGGCGAAGGTCTGCTCGGTCATCCGGGTCCGGGCGGCGGGGGCGAGGGCGTTGACATGGACTCCGTACCGGCTCAGTTCGGCGGCCGCGACCAGGGTGAGGGCGACGATTCCGGCCTTGGCGGCCGCGTAGTTGCCCTGGCCGACGCTGCCGAAGAGCCCGGCGCCGGAGCTGGTGTTGATCACCCGGGCGACGGGCGTCCGGCCCGCCTTGGCTTCCCCGCGCCAGTGGGCGGCGGCGTGCTTCAGGGGCAGGAAATGGCCCTTGAGGTGGACGCGCATCACCGCGTCCCAGTCGTCCTCGTCCAGGTTGACGAGCATCCGGTCGCGCAGGAAGCCCGCGTTGTTGACCAGGGTGTCCAGGCGGCCGAAGGCGTCCAGGGCGGTGGTGACCAGGGAGGCTGCGCCCTCGGTGGTGGCGATGTCGCCGTCGTGGACGACCGCTTCGCCGCCCCCGGCCGCGATCTCCTCGACGACGCGGCGGGCGGGGCCGGCCGAGCCGCCGTCACCGCCGGGCCCGACGCCGAGGTCGTTGACGACGACCCGGGCGCCTTCGGCGGCGAAGGCGAGCGCGTGGGCCCGGCCGAGGCCGCGTCCGGCGCCGGTGACGGCGACGACCCGGCCCGCGCAGAGCCGTCCGGTGGGGGGTGTGGTCATCGCATCTCCCTTTCGTGTGGGCCTGGTTGGCGGGCGGGGGTGCGACTGCTACCGTCCACCTAACAAATGTTTGGTGGAAAGGTAGCTGATCCTCCGATGACTGTCTCCACCGCATATCCGGCCGATGCCGAGGGCGTCTGCGTCATCACCGTCGACCATCCCCCCGTCAACGCCCTTCCCGTGCGGGGCTGGTACGAGCTGGCCGACGCCGTACGGGCGGCCGGCCGCGACCCGGAGGTGCGCTGTGTCGTCCTGGCCGCCGCCGGGCGCGGCTTCAACGCCGGTGTCGACATCAAGGAGTTGCAGCGCGACCCGGGGAACGCGGCTCTGATCGCCGTCAACCGGGGGTGCGCGGAGGCGTTCGAGGCCGTGTACGCGTGCGAGGTCCCGGTCGTCGCGGCGGTGCGGGGATTCTGCCTCGGGGGCGGGATCGGCCTGGTCGGGAACGCCGACGCGATCGTGGCGAGCGAGGACGCCGTCTTCGGGCTGCCGGAGCTGGACCGGGGCGCACTCGGGGCCGCGACCCATCTGGCCCGGCTGGTCCCGCAACACCTGATGCGGACGCTGTACTTCACCGCGCGCACGGTGACCGCGACCGAGCTGCTGGCCCACGGCTCGGTCTGGCGGGTCGTCCCGGCGGCCGAACTGCTGGACGCGGCGGTGGAGTTGGCGGCGGAGATCGCCCGCAAGGACGGCCACCTGCTGCGGCTGGCCAAGGCCGCGCTCAACGGCATCGACCCCGTCGACGTACGGCGCAGCTACCGCTTCGAGCAGGGCTTCACCTTCGAGGCGAGCCTGGCGGGGACGGCCGGCCGGGTCCGTGACACCTTCGGCAAGGAGGCCTGAGACGTGAGTACGGTGTCCGCCGCGCGCGACAAGACGATGACGCCCGACGAGGTGGCAGGCCGGCTGCACAGCGGTATGACGATCGGCATCGGCGGCTGGGGGTCACGCCGCAAACCCATGGCCCTGGTACGGGCGTTGCTCCGCTCCCCCGTCACCGATCTGACGGTGATCTCCTACGGCGGCCCGGACGTCGGGCTGCTCGCCGCCGCCGGCCGGATCTCCCGCCTGGTCACGGCGTTCGTGACGCTCGACTCGATCCCGCTGGAGCCGCACTACCGGGCGGCCCGGCAGCGCGGGGCGTTCGCGTTGACGGAGATCGACGAGGCGATGTTCCTGTGGGGGCTGCACGCGGCCGCCAACCGGCTGCCGTTCCTGCCGGTGCGGGCGGGGCCCGGCTCCGATGTGATGCGGGTCAACCCCGAGCTGCGCACGGTGACTTCACCGTACGAGGACGGCGAGGAGTTCGTCGCGGTGCCGGCCCTGCGGATGGACGCGGCGCTGGTCCACATGAACCGGGCGGACCGGCTGGGCAACGGCCAGTACCTGGGCCCCGACCCGTACTTCGACGACCTGTTCTGCGAGGCGGCGGACACGGCGTACGTCTCGTGCGAACGCCTGTTGCAGACGGCGGAGTTGACGGGAGGGTCGGGCGCGGCCCCGCAGACGCTCCTCGTCCAGCGGCACTCCGTCACCGGGGTCGTCGAGACTCCGGGCGGTGCGCACTTCACCTCGTGCGTCCCCGACCATCCGCGCGACGAGCCGTTCCAGAAGGCGTACGCGGCAGCGGCTGCGGACCCGGTGGCCTGGGCGGAGTTCAGCGCGCGCTTCCTGCCTCCGGACGGCGACGAGAAGGGCTACCAGCAGGCGGTCCGCACCTGGCACGAGGAGCAGAGATGAACACACCGGGCACTGCTGCCGCGACCCGTGCCGAATACTGCGTGATCGCCTGCGCGGAGGCCTGGCGCGGCGACGGCGAGGTGCTGGCCAGCCCGATGGGCGCGGTCCCGTCCGTCGGCGCGCGGCTGGCGCGGCTGACCTTCGCCCCCGAACTGCTGCTCACGGACGGCGAGGCGACGATCGTCGGCCCGGGCGGTGAGGTGGAGGGCTGGCTCCCCTACCGCAAGCACCTCACCCTGGTGACCGGCGGCCGGCGGCACGTGATGATGGGCGCGAGCCAGATCGACCGGTTCGGCAACCAGAACATCTCCTGCATCGGCGACTGGGAGCAGCCGGCCCGCCAGCTCCTGGGAGTGCGCGGAGCACCGGTCAACACCCTGAACAACCCGGTGAGTTACTGGATCCCCCGGCACTCGCCCCGGGTCTTCGTGGAGCGGGTCGACATGGTCTGCGGCGTCGGTTACGACCGGGCGGAGGCGGCGGGCCCCTCGGCGACACGCTTCCACCGCATCCCCCAAGTCGTCAGCGATCTCGGGGTCTTCGACTTCGCGACCCCGGACCGCTCGATGCGGCTGGCCTCGCTCCACCCGGGCGTCACCGTGGAGATGGTCGAGGAAGCGACGGGCTTCCAACTGACCGTCCCCGCCGACGTCCCGTACACCCGCAACCCCACACCCGCCGAACTCGCCCTGATCCGCGAGGTCATCGACCCGTCGGGCACCCGGAACCGCGAGGTGCGGCCCTGATGCGCACGGCGCTCGCGGAGCTCGTGGGGGTTCGGCACCCGATCGTGCAGACGGGGATGGGGTGGGTCTCCGGCCCCCGCCTGGTCACGGCGACCGCGCGGGCCGGGGCGCTCGGCATCCTGGCCTCCGCGACGATGACGCCGGACCAACTGCGGTCCGCCGTACGGGAGGTGAGGTCGCGGACGGACGCCCCGTTCGGGGTGAACCTGCGGGCGGACGCCGGGGACGCGCGGGAGCGGGTGCGGATCATCGTCGAGGAGGGCGTACGGGTGGCGTCGTTCGCCCTCGCCCCGTCGCAGGAGCTCATCGCGGAGCTGAAGGACGCCGGTGTGGTGGTCGTCCCGTCGGTGGGGGCCCGGCGGCATGCGGAGAAGGTCGCGGCGTGGGGCGCGGACGCGGTGATCGTGCAGGGCGGCGAGGGCGGCGGGCACACGGGGGACGTGGCGACGACGGTGCTGCTGCCCCAGGTGGTCGACGCGGTGGACATCCCGGTGATCGCGGCGGGCGGCTTCCACGACGGGCGGGGGCTGGTGGCGGCGCTGGCGTACGGGGCGGCGGGCGTGGCGATGGGGACCCGGTTCCTGCTGACCTCGGACTCGACGGTGCCGGACGCGGTGAAGGCGCGGTATCTGGCGGCCGGGGTGAAGGACATCACCCTGACGAGGGCCGTGGACGGGCTCCCGCACCGGATGCTCCGTACGGAGATGGTGGCGGAGCTGGAGGGGGCGGGGCGGGTGCGTTCGCTGTACCGCGCACTGCGGCGGGCGTCCGGCTTCCGCCGGATCTCCGGGCTGACCTGGCCCGGGATGGTGCGGGACGGTCTTGCCCTGCGGCACGGCAAGGAGCTGACCTGGAGCCAGGTGCTGCTGGCGGCGAACACGCCGATGCTGCTGAGGGCGGCGATGGTGGAGGGCCGCGCGGATGTGGGCATCATGGCGTCGGGCCAGGTCGCGGCCCTGATCGAGGACCTGCCGAGCGTGGGGGTGCTGGTGGCGCGGATCATGGCGGAGGCGGAGCGGACCCTCGCGGCCCTGGGCGCCGAATCCAGCCCGGCCGCCAACTCAAGCCCGTCCGGCGATTGAGGACAACCCCGGTCCGGGGCTTTCGGGGCTCTGCCCCGGACCCCGGTCCTCAATCGCCGGACGGCTGGATGTGCGCCCGGACCGCCTGAAATGCCGCTACGCGGCGCGACGCCCCCGCGCAGGCGCACCGGAACGCACGCCGCCGGAACGACCCGCACCACCACCGGACGCCCCACCGGCACGCGCGCCGCCGGAACGACCCGCGCCACCACCGGAAGCGCCGCCGGCACCCGCACCCGCGCCGGAACCGGACCCCCGCCGTCCCCGCCCCCGGCTCCCGGAGCGCACCGTGCCCCCGCCGGAGCCGGCCGAACCAGAACCCGAACCGCCCGACCGGGTCCGCTGCTTCGGCGGAGTCGGCTGCGGGACCTCGACCACGATCGCGATCCCGGAAGGCTCACGCGCCCCCGTGATCCGGGACAGCTCCTCGTCACTGGAGGTGACCCGCGTGGTGCGCGGCGCGATGCCCGCGTCCTGCATCAGGCGGGTCATCTCCCGCTTCTCCTCGGGCAGCACCAGCGTGACGACGCTGCCGGACTCCCCGGCGCGGGCCGTACGGCCGCCCCGGTGGAGGTAGTCCTTGTGGTCGGTCGGCGGGTCCACGTTGACGACGAGGTCGAGGTCGTCGACGTGGATGCCACGGGCCGCCACGTTCGTCGCGACGAGCGCGGTGACCTGGCCGTTCTTGAACTGGTCCAGGGTCCGGTTCCGCTGCGGCTGGGAGCGCCCGCCGTGCAGGGCGGCAGCCCGTACACCGCTGGCCAGCAGCCGCTTGGCGAAGCGGTCGGCGGCACGCTTGGTGTCCACGAACATGATCACGCGGCCCTCACGGGCGGCGATCTTCGTGGCGACGGCCTTCTTGTCCGTCTCGTCCATCACGTGGAGCACGTGGTGCTCCATCGTGGTGACCGCACCGGCGGACGGGTCGACGGAGTGGACGACCGGGTCGGCGAGGAACATCTTGACGAGGCGGTCGATGTTCTTGTCCAGGGTGGCGGAGAACAGCATCCGCTGCCCGTCCGCCTCGACCTGCTTGAGCAGGGCGACAACCTGCGGCATGAAGCCCATGTCGGCCATCTGGTCGGCCTCGTCGAGGACGGTGATGGCGACCTCGTCCAGCCGGCAGTCGCCGCGCTCGATGAGGTCCTTCAGCCGGCCCGGGGTGGCGACGAGCACTTCGGCACCGCGCCGCAGGGTGGCGGACTGCTTGGTGATCGACATGCCGCCGACGACGGTGGCCATCCGCAGGTTGACGGCGGTCGCGTACGGGGTCAGCGCGTCGGTGACCTGCTGGGCCAGCTCACGGGTGGGCACGAGGACCATGGCCAGCGGGGCGCGCGGCTCGCTGCGGCGCCCGGCGGTGCGGGCGAGCAGGGCCAGGCCGAAGGCGAGGGTCTTGCCGGAGCCGGTGCGGCCCCGGCCGAGGATGTCCCGGCCGGCCAGCGAGTTCGGCAGGGTCGCGCCCTGGATCGGGAACGGCTCGGTGACGCCCTGCGCGGCGAGGGTCTTCAGCAGCGCGGCCGGCATGTCGAGGTCCGCGAAGGCCTCGACGGCGGGCAGGGCGGGGGTCACCGTCTCCGGCAGGGCGAACTCGCCCTGCGGCGGGGTGGCACGGCGGCGGGCCGGAGCCTTGGACGGAGCCTTACCGCGGGCGGCGGAGCCGCCACGGGGGTTGGAAGCCGCCTGCGCGGTCGCGCCCTGGCCGCGGCCACGGGCCGGGCGGGAGCGGGGGGTGCGGTCCTGGCGTTCGAAGCGAGTCATACGGAATTGCCCTCCTGGGGGATTCCTGGGCAACTACGGATTCGGATCACTGCCGATGTGCTTGTCCTACCGCTTGTTGTGCGCCCCCAGGATGCGCGCACAAAGCGGGTTGTTGCTCGAACAGCACAAACCGGGGCCCGCACCTTCACGGTGCGGGCCCCGGTCAGAGAGGTACGCGTCGCGGCAATTAGGCCGGGACGATGTTCTCCGCCTGCGGGCCCTTCTGGCCCTGCGTGACGTCGAAGGAGACCTTCTGGCCCTCCTGGAGCTCACGGAAGCCCTGGGTGGCGATGTTGGAGTAGTGGGCGAAGACGTCGGCGCCGCCGCCGTCCTGCTCGATGAAGCCGAAGCCCTTTTCCGAGTTGAACCACTTCACGGTTCCAGTAGCCATGTCATTCTCCTAAAAGAGGTGCAGTGCCGAGAACCCGCACTTTACGGATTCCAAGTCGCCGCATTGAGCCCCACCCGGAGAAAGCCGGAAAACAATAAAGCGCCTGAGGAAGCATTCCCGTCAGGCGCACATAAAGTTCATGGGTACCAAAACTGCAACGGGAACACCGTAGCACGTCCTCCCTGCGCGTGGTGGATCACGCCACGCCGCCCTCGAAGACGCCGGGTGCTGGTCAGAGGCGCTCGACGATGGTGACGTTGGCCTGTCCGCCGCCCTCGCACATGGTCTGGAGCCCGTAGCGGCCCCCGGTGCGTTCCAGTTCGTGCAGGAGCGTGGTCATCAGCTTGGCACCGGTCGCCCCGAGCGGGTGGCCGAGCGCGATCGCCCCGCCGTTGACGTTGACGCGCTCGGGGTCGGCGCCGGTCTCCTTCAGCCAGGCGAGGACGACCGGGGCGAAGGCCTCGTTGATCTCGACGAGGTCGATGGCGTCGATGGTGAGGCCGGTCTTCTTGAGGGCGTACGCGGTGGCGGGGATCGGCGCGGAGAGCATGCGGATCGGGTCCTCGCCCCGTACGGAGAGGTGGTGGATCCGGGCGCGCGGGGTCAGCCCGTGTTCGGCGACGGCCCGCTCGGAGGCGATGAGCAGGGCGGCGGCCCCGTCGGAGACCTGCGAGGAGCAGGCGGCGGTGATCGTGCCGCCGGGAAGGACGGGGCTGAGGGCGGCCATCTTGGCCAGGGTGGTGTCGCGGCGCGGGCCTTCGTCCTCGGTGACGTCCCCGTACGCGACGGTCTCGCGGGCGAAGCGGCCCTCGTCGATGGCGCGGACGGCGCGGCGGTGGGAGGTGAGGGCGAACTCCTCCATGTCCTCGCGGCTGATGTCCCACTTCTCGGCGATGAGCTGGGCGCCGTGGAACTGGTTGACGGGCGCGTCGCCGTACCGGGCGCGCCAGCCCTCGCTGCCCGCGTACGGGCCCTCGGTGAGGCCGAGGGGTTCGGCGGCCTGCCGGGAGGCGAAGGCGATGGGGATCTGGGTCATGTTCTGGGTGCCGCCCGCGACGACGAGGTCCTGGGTGCCGGAGAGGACGCCCTGGGCCGCGAAGTGGAGGGCCTGCTGCGAGGAGCCGCACTGCCGGTCGATGGTGACGCCCGGGACCTCTTCGGGCAGCCCGGCGGCCAGCCATGACGTACGGGCGATGTCCCCGGCCTGCGGTCCGACGGTGTCCAGGCAGCCGAAGACGACGTCCTCCACGGCCGCCGGGTCGACGCCGGAGCGGGCGATGAGCTCGCGCAGCACGTGCGCGCCGAGGTCGGCGGGGTGGACGGACCCGAGACCTCCCTTGCGCCGTCCGACGGGTGTCCGTACCGCTTCGACGATGTAGGCCTCGGCCATGGCTGCTGCTCCTCGGTCGTCAGGAGGTGGCTACAAGAGGTGGCTAGGTGCGCAGGGCGATCCCGTCCAGCACCATCGAGAGGTACTGGCGGGCGATCTCTTCGGGGCTGTGATGTCCGCCGGGCCGGTACCAGGAGGCCGCGACCCACACGGTGTCGCGGACGAAGCGGTAGGTGAGGCGGATGTCCAGGTCGTCACGGAAGGTGCCTTCGGCGACGCCGCGTTCCAGGGTGGAGAGCCAGACCTTCTCGAACTTCGCCTGCGAGTCGGCGAGGTAGGCGAAGCGCGGCTGGGTGGCGAGGTACTTCGACTCCTTCTGGTAGATCGCGACGGCGGGGCGGTGCCGGTCGATCTCCCGGAAGGACTCGGTGACCAGTGCCTCGATGGTCTCGCGGGGGCCGAGCCCGGCCGCCAGGACGGCGTCGTACCCCTGCCAGAGCTCGTCGAGGAAGGTGGAGAGGATCTCGTCGATCATCGATTCCTTGGAATCGAAGTGGTAGTAGAGGCTGCCGGCGAGCATCCCCGCCTCATCCGCGATGCGGCGGACGGTGGTGGCGTTGTATCCCTGGGCGGCGAAGACCTCGGCGGCGGTGGCGAGGAGTTCGCGGCGCCGTTCGGGGGTGGGGGTCACCTGGGGCTTCTTCTTGGTAGGCACCGGTCCATTGTCCGCCCGCCACCGTCTCGTTCACGCATGCTGGCTGCTGACGGCGACGACCTCACCGGTCATGTACGAGGAGTAGCCGCTCGCCAGGAAGACGATGACGTTGGCGACCTCCCAGGGCTCGGCGTACCGGCCGAACGCCTCCTTCTCCGTCAGCTCGGCGAGCAGCTCGGCCGACGTGACCTTGGCCAGGTGGGGGTGCATGGCGAGGCTGGGGGCGACGGCGTTGACGCGTACGCCGTAGTCGGCGGCTTCGAGCGCGGCGCAGCGGGTGAGGGCCATGACACCGGCCTTGGCGGCGGCGTAGTGGGCCTGGCCGCGCTGGGCGCGCCAGCCGACGACGGAGGCGTTGTTGACGACCACTCCCCCGGTCCCGGCGGCCTTGAGGGAGCGCAGGGCGGCGCGGGTGCAGCGGAAGGTGCCGTTCAGGGTGACGTCGAGGATCTTCGTCCACTCGCCGTCGGTCATCTCGGTGAGTTCGGCGGTACCGCCGAGTCCGGCGTTGTTGACGACGATGTCGAGGCGGCCGTGGACGCGCTCGGCGTGGGCGAAGAGGGCCCGCACCTGCTCCTCATCGGTGACGTCGCAGGTCAGGGCGGTGACGCGGTCGGCGCCGAACTCCTCGGCGAGGGCCTGCGCACTCTCCTTCAGCCGCCGCGCGTGGGCGTCGCCGATGACGACGCGGGCGCCCTCCTCCAGGAAGCGGCGGGCGGTGGCGCCGCCGATCCCGGCCCCGGCGGCGGCGGTGACGACGGCGGTGCGGCCGGTCAGCAGTCCGTGGCCCGGCAGGTAGTCCGGTGCGCCCATCGGCCCATCCCCCACTCCTCGACGGTGCGTGAGCCGTACGTTAACCTACCAAACACTTGTTAGGGAACGGCCTCGGCGACAGTGCCGACCTCACGGAAGGCAGGCCCCCCATGGATCTCGCGCAGACAGCACGGACCGAGGCACTGCGGGCCGAGGCAAGAAATTGGCTGCGCGCCCATGTGCCCGCCCGGCCGCTCCCCTCCCTGGAGACGGCGGAGGGGTTCGCCGCGCACCGGGAGTGGGAGGCGGAGCTGTACGGCGGCGGGTGGTCGGCGGTCTCCTGGCCCGAGGAGTACGGAGGCCGGGGCGCGGACCTCTTCGGGTGGCTGGCGTTCGAGGAGGAGTACTGGGCGGCGGGAGCCCCCGGCCGGGTCTCGCAAAACGGGATCAGCCTCCTCGCCCCGACCCTCTTCGACCACGGAACCGCCGAGCAGCGGGCCCGGGTGCTGCCCCCGATGGCGAGCGGCGAGGTGATCTGGGCGCAGGCCTGGTCGGAGCCGGAGGCCGGGTCGGACCTGGCGGCGCTGCGGTCGCGGGCGGTGCGGACGGAGGGCGGCTGGCTGCTGTCGGGGCAGAAGACATGGTCCTCGCGGGCGGCGTTCGCGGACCGGGCGTTCGGCATCTTCCGTACGGACCCGGGGGTGGAGAAGCCGCACCAGGGGCTCACGTACCTGATGTTCGGGCTGCGGGACCCCGGGGTCACGGTGCGCCCCATCGGGCGGCTGGACGGGAAGCCCGCGTTCGCCGAGGTCTTCCTGGACGAGGTCTTCGTACCGGACGAGGACGTCATCGGGGAGCCCGGCCGGGGCTGGCGCATCGCCATGTCGGCCACCGGCAACGAGCGCGGCCTCACCCTCCGCTCCCCCGGCCGCTTCCTGGCCGCCGCCGACCGGCTGACGGAGTTGTGGCGGGAGGTGGGCGATCCGGAGGACACAGGGGTGCGGGACCGGGTGGCGGACGCGGTGATCGGGGCGCGGGCGTACCGGCTGTTCACGGCCGCCTCGGCGTCCCGGTTCGCGGCGGGGGCGGCGCTCGGGGCGGAGTCCAGCCTGAACAAGGTGTTCTGGTCGGAGTACGACATCGCGCTGCACGAGACGGCCCTCGATCTCCTCGGCCCGGAGGCGGAGGCGGCGGACGGCGCCTGGGCGGAGGGGTACGTCTTCGCGCTGGCGGGCCCCATCTACGCGGGGACGAACGAGATCCAGCGCGACATCATCGCCGAGCGGCTGCTCGGTCTGCCGAAGGGGCGGCGCTGATGCCCTTCCTCCTCGACGACGAGCAGCGGGAGTTCGCCCGCTCGCTGGACGCGCTGCTGACGGCGGCCGACACGCTTTCGGCCGTACGGGCGTGGGCCGCCGGGGACCACGGACCGGGGCTGGCCCTGTGGCGGCGGCTGGCGGAGGCGGGGGTGTTCGCGCTGGCGGTCCCGGAGACGTACGGGGGTGTGGGGCCGCTCCCGGTGGAGACGGCCGTGGCGCTGGTGGAGCTGGGCCGCCACGGGGTGCCGGGTCCGGTGGTGGAGAGCGTGGCGGCGGGGGTACTGCTGGGCGGGGTGGGCGGGCCGGTCGCCAAGGAGTGGTTGCCGAGGATCGCGTCCGGTACGGCGGTGGTGTCGCTGGCCCTGGAGGGGTACGGGCCGTACGCGCTGGACGCGGATGCGGCGGACGCGGTGTTCACGGTGGCCGGGGACGAGCTACGGCTGGCGGCGGGGGCCGGGGAGCTGACGCGTTCGACGGATCCGGCGCGCCGGCTGTTCCGGCCCGAGGCGGGTGGCGAGGTGGTGGCCGCCGGTCCACGGGTGCGCGAGGCGGCCCGGGCGGCGGGCACCTGGGCCACCTTCGCGACGGCGGCCCAGGCGCTCGGCTGCGGGGAGGCGCTGCTGCGGGCGACGGTGGCGTACGTGAAGCAGCGCACCCAGTTCGGTGTGCCCGTCGGCTCCTTCCAGGCCGTCAAGCACCGCCTCGCGGACACCCTGCTCGGCCTGGAGTTCGCACGCCCGCTGCTGTACGGGGCGGCGGTGGAGCTGGCCGAGGGGTCACCCGGGGCCGGGGCGGCGGTCGCGGCGGCGAAGGTGGCGGCGGGCGAGGCCGGGTACGCGGCGGCCCGCACCGCGCTGCAACTGCACGGCGCGGTGGGGTACACCGAGGAGCTGGATCTGGCGTGGTGGCTGCGCCGGGCCCGGCCGCTGCGGGACGCGTGGGGGACGCCGTCGGCGTGCCGGGCGCGGGTGCTGGCGGGGTGAAAAGCTCTCAGCTCCGCAGCACCGTCACTTCCGGCGTACCGTACGCAGCGGCTGCCCCGGCCGCCAGGACTGGATGACCAGCTCATCGCCGTCCAGCCCGACGCGGACCGCCTCCGTCAGCTCGGCCCGGAAGAGGTGGAACGGCTCCGGCGGGGTGGCGTCCTCGACGAAGCGGGCGAGGTACTCCGGGTCGGTGATCTCCACGGCCCGGCCGCTGACGCGGACATCGCCGTCGTTCATCTCGGCGTCGGGGCCGGGGTTGGCGTGGAGGGCGAAGCGCGGGTCGCGGCGCAGGTCCAGGGCCTTGCGCGAGTCGGGCATCATGCCGAGCAGCAGCTCGTCGAAGCGGAAGTCGGCCTCCAGGCCACTGACACGGGGCGAGCCGTCCGCGCGGAGGGTGGCGAGGACGTGGTGCTTGTAGAGCTGGAAGCGGCGGCGGACGCTGTCGGCGAAGACGGGCTCGGCAGCGGCGAAGCCACTCCAGGAGAGGGGTGCGGAAGACGTCATGGGCGCCATCGAACACCCGATACCCGACATCTTCTGTCCGGTATCGCCGACCGTCTCCGGCCGCTCACACGTCCGAGAACGTGATGACCACCGCCTGGCCCATCGTCCGCAGCACCCCGGGCGATCCGCCCTCGGCGAGCACCGCGTCGTAGCGGTCGAGCCGGATGTCCGTCCCGTCAAGCACGGCCCCGTCGAGCACGGCCCCGTCGAGCACAGCCCCGTCGTCCAGGGAGAGGGCCAGCACCGCGCCGCCCGGCGGTGCCATCAGGCGTACGGTGCCGCAGACGACGGCGGTCTCCGCCCGCGTACGCCCCCTGCGGTACATGACATTCAGGTTGACGACGGGTCCGGACAGCAGGAAGCCGTCGGTGGGCCGGTCGCCGGGGAAGTCGTGCGGCCACAGCGGCTCGTCGACGATGTGGTGCTCGCCGCCGACGACGAGGTCCATGCCCGCGCCTTCGACCACCGTCAGCGTGCGGTCGATGCCCGGGAAGAGCGAGAACGGCCCGTCGGCGGTGACATCGGCGAGGCTCACCCGCCAGTCGAACCCGTCGCCTCCTGCGGGCGCGGTCGCCACCTCACGGGTGAGCCCGCCGCCGTTCTTCCAGGGGACGGGCGTGCGGTCGGCGGCGCGCAGGATCCGCGTACTCATCGGACGATCCCGTGGGCCTCGGCGGCGGCCAGCCAGGACGGGAACTCCGCGACCAGCCGGTCGTACAGCTGGCTGTCCGGGACCTTCCGGGGGGCGAGCCCGGCGTGGAAGTACCCGGCGTTGTCGACGACCCGCTTGGCCGGGACCGCCAGCTCGTCCAGCTTGCGCAGGAAGTCGAACTGGGTGCTGCGGGTGTCGCCGAACCCGACGAACTGCCAGAACAGCGGCAGCTTCGCGGCCTTGCAGAGGTAGCGCTCGGCGGCGGGCTTGCTGATCGGCCCGCCGTCCGTCTGGAAGACGACGAGCGCGGGCGCGGTGGAGCCGCTGTCGAGGTAGTGGTCGATGACCGCGTCCATCGCCAGGTGGTAGCTGGTCTTCCCCATGTGCCCGAGGCCGGCCACGATCGCGTCGATCCGGCCGCGGTGGTTGTCGAGGGCGATGTCGGTGACCGCGTCGATGTCCGTGGAGAAGAAGACGACGGGCACCCGGCCGTCGTCGTCGAGGTTGGCCGAGAGCCCCAGCACCCGGTCGGCCAGCGCCTGGACGCTGCCGTCCTTGTAGTAGTCCCGCATGGAGCCGGAGTAGTCGAGGACCAGGTAGACGGCGGCCCGCCGTCCGTTCAGTCCGTGCTTCTCGAGCGAGATGCCGGCGCTCTTGTACAGGCTGACGAGGCCGGGAGCCGTCTCCTGGACCTTGGTCAGGCTGATGGCCGGCCCGGCGGCGGCCGCCGTGTTCACGCCGTGCATGGCGCCCCCCTTGTGCGGTCCGTTTGCGCGGTCCGTGCTGTGCGGACCTGAAGCCTAGGCCACAGCCACGGACCCGGCTCCTGACTCTCCCTCACCCGTTCGCTATCTTGATCGCCGCCGCCCACACCGGCCCCGCAGCGCACTCCCAGTGAAGGAGCCGGTCATGGAGGCCGCCGCCACCACGTGTTACCGCCATCCGTCGTACGAGACGTATGTCCGCTGCACCCGCTGCGAGCGCACCGTCTGCCCGGACTGCATGCACGAGGCCTCGGTCGGCTACCACTGCCCGGAGTGCGTGAAGGAGGGGCAGCGGTCGGTGCGGCGGGCCCGGACCGTGTTCGGCGGTGCGGTCTCCGGGGCGACGGCGCCCGTGGTGACGTACGTCCTGATGGCGCTGAACATCCTGGCCTACCTCGGCGAGGTGGTCCGGCCCGAGATCGTGGACCGGTTCGCGGTGCTCGGCGCCGCGCTGACCGGGCCGGACGGGGAGCGGTACTACTACCGGGGCGATACGTTCGCCGGGTACGAGCTGACGGGCATCGCGGACGGCGAGTGGTACCGGCTGGTGACCGGGGCCTTCCTGCATCTGCCGCCGGACGCCTCGTTCGGGGTGATGCACCTGCTGTTCAACATGTTCGCGCTGTGGAACATCGGCCGGGTGGTGGAGGGGCAGCTCGGCCGGGCCCGCTATCTGGCGCTGTACCTGCTGTCGGCGGTGGGCGGTTCCGTGGTGGTGTATCTGCTGGCCCCGGACACCTCCACCGTGGGTGCCTCCGGTGCGGTCTTCGGGCTGGCCGCCGCGTTCTGGGTGATCAACCGGCGGCTCGGCCGGGACATGGCGGCCGTGAACCGGTTCATGGCCGGGTTCCTGCTGTGGATGGTGCTCTCGGCCCTGTTCACCTCGTGGCAGGGGCACCTGGGCGGGCTGCTGACCGGGGCGCTGGTGACGTACGGGCTCGCCTACGCGCCGGCGAAGCTGCGGACCTGGCCGGTGCAGCTCGCGGGCGGGGCGGTGCTGCTGGGGCTGTTCGCGGTGGCGGTGGCGGTGAAGACCTCGGCGCTGACGGGCGGCTGACCGGCGGCTGAGCCGACCCGGGGCGGAACCGGCCCCGGACGCGCCACGGCGCCCGCTGGTGTCCGGTCGGGGACAGGCAGGCGCCGCGTTCAGTTCCGTACGCCGTTGTACGGGACGATCGAAGGGGGCTCACCCCCGGGCCGCGTGGCCCAGGGGGAACCCGGATGGTGCTCAGACCAGCAGGGACCGGTCCGTCGGGCGGATCGGGGCCGGCAGGGCGCTGGTCCCGGTCAGGAAGCGGTCCACACCGCGGGCGGCGGAGCGGCCCTCGGCGATCGCCCAGACGATCAGCGACTGGCCGCGGCCCGCGTCACCGGCGACGTAGACGCCGTCGACGTTGGTCGCGTAGTTCTCGTCGCGGGCGATGTTGCCCCGCGCGTCGAGCTCCAGGCCGAACTGCTGGACCAGACCGTTGGACTGGTCGGTTCCGGTGAAGCCCATGGCGAGGGTGACGAGCTGCGCGGGGATGCGCCGCTCCGTGCCGGGCTTCTGCTCCAGCTTACCGTCCTTGAACTCGACCTCGACCAGGTGGAGGGCCGCGACGTTTCCGTCCTCGTCGCCCTCGAAGTGGGTGGTGGAGACGGAGTAGACCCGCTCGCCGCCCTCCTCGTGCGCGGAGGTGACCTTGTAGAGCATCGGGAAGGTCGGCCAGGGCTGGTTGGCGTTCCGGTCCTCGCCCGGCTTCGGCATGATCTCCAGCTGGGTGACGGAGGCCGCGCCCTGGCGGTGGGCGGTGCCCACGCAGTCGGCGCCGGTGTCGCCGCCGCCGATGACGACGACGTGCTTGCCGCCGGCGTGGATCGGGGCGACCGTCAGGTCACCCTCCTGCACCTTGTTGGCGAGCGGGAGGTACTCCATCGCGAAGTGGATGCCGCCCAGCTCACGGCCGGGGACCGGCAGGTCGCGGGAGACGGTGGCACCGGCCGCGATGACGACCGCGTCGTAGCGGCGGCGGAGCTTGGCGGCGTCGATGTCCTTGCCGATCTCCACCTCCGTACGGAACTTGGTGCCTTCCAGGCGCATCTGCTCGATGCGGCGGTTGATGTGCGACTTCTCCATCTTGAACTCGGGGATGCCGTAGCGCAGCAGGCCACCGATGCGGTCCGCGCGCTCGTAGACGGCGACGGTGTGGCCGGCCCGGGTCAGCTGCTGGGCGGCGGCGAGTCCCGCCGGGCCCGAGCCGATGACCGCGACGGTCTTGCCGGAGAGGCGCTCGGGCGGCTGCGGGGTGACGTCGCCGCTGTCCCACGCCTTGTCGATGATGGAGACTTCGACGTTCTTGATGGTGACGGCCGGCTGGTTGATGCCGAGCACGCACGCCGACTCGCAGGGGGCCGGGCAGAGCCGCCCGGTGAACTCCGGGAAGTTGTTCGTGGCGTGCAGCCGCTCGGAGGCGGCGGTCCAGTCCCCGCGGTAGGCGTAGTCGTTCCACTCGGGGATGAGGTTGCCCAGCGGACAGCCGTTGTGGCAGAACGGGATGCCGCAGTCCATGCAGCGGCCGGCCTGCTTGCTGATGATCGGGAGCAGCGAGCCCGGAACGTAGACCTCGTTCCAGTCCTTGACGCGCTCGGCCACGGGGCGGGTCTGGGCGACCTCGCGTCCGGTGGTCAGGAAGCCCTTGGGGTCAGCCATTGGTCGCCGCCTCCATCATCTTCTCGGTGGTCTCCTGCTCGGAGAGACCGGCGAGCTCAGCGGCGTCCTTGGCGGCGAGCACTGCCTTGTACGTGGACGGGATGATCTTGCTGAAGCGGGTCACGGCGGTGTCCCACTCGGCGAGGAGCTTCTCCGCGACGGTGGAGCCGGTCTCCTCGTGGTGGCGGCGCACGACGTCGTGCAGCCACTGCCGGTCGGTGTCGGTGAGCTCCTCGATCGCGCCGAGGTTGCCCACGTTGACGTTGTCGCGGTCGAGGTCGATGACGTACGCGACGCCGCCCGACATACCGGCGGCGAAGTTGCGGCCGGTCTCGCCGAGGACGACGGCGTGGCCGCCGGTCATGTACTCGCAGCCGTGGTCGCCGACGCCTTCGGAGACGACGGTCGCGCCGGAGTTGCGGACGCAGAAGCGTTCGCCGGTGCGGCCGCGGAGGAAGAGTTCGCCGCCGGTGGCGCCGTAGCCGATGGTGTTGCCCGCGATGGTGCTGTACTCGGCGAGGTGGTCGGCGCCCCGGTCCGGGCGGACGATCACGCGGCCGCCGGAGAGGCCCTTGCCGACGTAGTCGTTGGCGTCGCCCTCCAGGCGAAGGGTGACCCCGCTCGGGAGGAAGGCGCCGAAGGACTGGCCGGCCGAGCCGGTGAAGGTGATGTCGATGGTGTTCTCGGGCAGGCCCGCACCGCCGAACTTCTTGGTCACCTCGTGGCCGAGCATGGTGCCGACCGTGCGGTTGATGTTGCGGATGGCGACCTGGGCCCGGACCGGCTGGGCGGCCTCGGGGGTGTCGGCGCCGAGCGCGTCGGCGGCCAGCTTGATCAGCTGGTTGTCGAGCGCCTTGGTCAGACCGTGGTCCTGCTCGACGATCCGGTGGCGGACCGCGCCCTCGGGCAGCTCGGGGACGTAGAAGAGCGGGGCGAGGTCGAGGCCCTGCGCCTTCCAGTGGGAGACGGCCCGGTCGGTGTCGAGGAGCTCGGCGTGGCCGACGGCCTCCTCGATGGTGCGGAAGCCCAGCTCCGCGAGGATCTCGCGGACCTCTTCGGCGATGAACTCGAAGAAGTTGACGACGTACTCGGCCTTGCCGGAGAACCGGTCGCGGAGGACCGGGTTCTGGGTGGCGATGCCGACCGGGCAGGTGTCCAGGTGGCAGACGCGCATCATGACGCAGCCGGAGACGACGAGCG
Source organism: Streptomyces cyaneofuscatus (assembly GCF_000718135.1). Classification (GTDB taxonomy): domain Bacteria; phylum Actinomycetota; class Actinomycetes; order Streptomycetales; family Streptomycetaceae; genus Streptomyces; species Streptomyces cyaneofuscatus. The sequence continues at coordinate 30,672 of NZ_JOEM01000005.1, forward strand.
GCGCGGTCGCGAAACCGAACTCCTCGGCGCCCAGCAGCGCGGCGATGACGACGTCGCGGCCGGTCTTCAGCTGGCCGTCGGTCTGCACGACGATGCGGTCGCGCAGGCCGTTGAGCAGCAGGGTCTGCTGGGTCTCGGCGAGGCCGAGCTCCCAGGGGCCGCCCGCGTGCTTGAGGGAGGTGAGCGGGGACGCGCCCGTTCCGCCGTCGTGGCCGGAGATGAGGACGACGTCCGCGTGGGCCTTGGAGACACCGGCGGCGACCGTGCCGACGCCGACCTCGGAGACCAGCTTCACGTGGATGCGGGCCTGCGGGTTGGCGTTCTTCAGGTCGTGGATCAGCTGGGCGAGGTCTTCGATGGAGTAGATGTCGTGGTGCGGCGGCGGCGAGATGAGGCCGACGCCGGGCGTCGAGTGACGCGTCTTGGCGACCCACGGGTAGACCTTGTGGCCGGGCAGCTGGCCGCCCTCGCCGGGCTTGGCGCCCTGCGCCATCTTGATCTGGATGTCGTCCGCGTTGACCAGGTATTCGCTGGTCACACCGAAGCGGCCGGAGGCGACCTGCTTGATGGACGAGCGGCGCGCCGGGTCGTACAGGCGGTCGGGGTCCTCGCCGCCCTCGCCGGTGTTGGACTTGCCGCCGAGCTGGTTCATCGCGATGGCGAGCGTCTCGTGCGCCTCGCGGGAGATCGAGCCGTACGACATGGCGCCGGTGGAGAACCGCTTGACGATCTCGGAGGCGGGCTCGACCTCCTCGATGGAGATCGGGGCGCGGCCGGAGGTGAAGCCGAAGAGGCCGCGGAGCGTCATCAGGCGCTCGGACTGCTCGTTCACCCGGTCCGTGTACTGCTTGAAGATGTCGTAGCGCCGGTTGCGGGTGGCGTGCTGGAGGCGGAACACCGTCTCCGGGTCGAACAGGTGCGGCTCGCCCTCGCGGCGCCACTGGTACTCGCCGCCGATCTCCAGCGCGCGGTGCGAGGCCGCGATGCCGGAGGCGGGGTAGGCCTTGGTGTGCCGGGCGGCGACCTCCTTGGCGATGACCTCCAGACCGGCGCCGCCGATCTTGGTGGCGGTGCCGTTGAAGTACGTCGCGACGAACTCCTCGTCCAGGCCGACGGCCTCGAAGACCTGGGCGCCGCGGTAGGAGGCGACGGTGGAGATGCCCATCTTGGACATGACCTTGAGGACGCCCTTGCCGAGCGCGTAGATCAGGTTCCGGATGGCCTGCTCGGCCTCGATGCCCTCGATGAAGGTGCCGGCGCGGACCAGGTCCTCGACGGACTCCATCGCGAGGTACGGGTTGACCGCGGCGGCGCCGTAGCCGATGAGCAGGGCGACGTGGTGGACCTCGCGGACGTCCCCGGCCTCGACCAGCAGGCCCACCTGGGTGCGCTGCTTGGTGCGGATGAGGTGGTGGTGGACGGCGGAGGTGAGCAGCAGCGAGGGGATCGGGGCGTGCTCGGCGTCGGAGTGCCGGTCGGAGAGGACGATGAGGCGGGCGCCGTCCTCGATGGCGGTGTCGACCTCGGTGCAGATCTCCTCCAGCCGGGCGGCCAGGGCGTCGCCGCCGCCGCTCACCCGGTAGAGGCCGGCGAGGGTGGCGGCCTTCATGCCCGGCATGTCGCCGTCGGCGTTGATGTGTATCAGCTTGGCCAGCTCGTCGTTGTCGATCACCGGGAACGGCAGCGTGACGCTGCGGGCCGCGGCGGCGGTCGGCTCCAGGATGTTGCCCTGGGGGCCGAGCGAGGAGCGCAGCGAGGTGACGAGCTCCTCGCGGATGGCGTCCAGCGGCGGGTTGGTGACCTGGGCGAAGAGCTGGGTGAAGTAGTCGAAGAGGAGCCGGGGGCGCTCGGAGAGCGCGGCGATCGGCGAGTCGGTGCCCATGGAGCCGAGCGGCTCACCGGCGGTGCGGGCCATCGGCGCGAGGATGACGCGCAGCTCTTCCTCGGTGTAGCCGAAGGTCTGCTGGCGGCGGGTGACCGAGGCGTGGGTGTGCACGATGTGCTCACGCTCGGGCAGGTCGCTCAGCTCGATCTCGCCGGTCTGGAGCCACTCCTGGTACGGCTGCTCGGCGGCGAGGGACGCCTTGATCTCGTCGTCCTCGATGATGCGGTGCTCCGCGGTGTCGACGAGGAACATCCTGCCGGGCTGGAGGCGGCCCTTGCGGACGACCTTCGCCGGGTCGATGTCCAGGACGCCGACCTCGGAGGAGAGCACGACGAGGCCGTCGTCGGTGACCCAGTAGCGGCCGGGGCGCAGACCGTTGCGGTCGAGGACCGCGCCGACCTGGACGCCGTCGGTGAAGGTGACGCAGGCCGGGCCGTCCCAGGGCTCCATCATCGCGGCGTGGTACTGGTAGAAGGCGCGCCGGGCCGGGTCCATCGAGTCGTGGTTCTCCCACGCCTCGGGGACCATCATCAGCACCGAGTGCGGCAGCGAGCGCCCGCCGAGGTGGAGCAGCTCCAGGACCTCGTCGAAGGAGGCCGAGTCGGAGGCGTCCGGGGTGCAGACGGGGAAGATCCGGTCCAGCTGCTCGGAGCCGAAGAGGCTGGAGGCGAGCTGGGACTCGCGGGCCTTCATCCAGTTGCGGTTGCCCTTGACCGTGTTGATCTCGCCGTTGTGCGCGACGAAGCGGTACGGGTGGGCCAGCGGCCAGCTCGGGAAGGTGTTGGTGGAGAAGCGGGAGTGGACCAACGCGACCGTGGAGGCGAAGCGACGGTCGGAGAGGTCCGGGAAGAACGGCTCCAGCTGCCCGGTGGTGAGCATGCCCTTGTAGACGATGGTGCGGGCGGAGAGCGAGGGGAAGTACACCCCGGCCTCACGCTCGGCACGCTTGCGCAGGACGAACGCCTTGCGGTCCAGGACGATGCCGGCGGACTCGCCGTCGGCGACGAAGACCTGGCGGAACTCGGGCATGGTGGCGCGGGCGCCGTTGCCGAGGAGTGCGGGGGTGACCGGGACGTCGCGCCAGCCGAGGACCGTGAGGCCCTCCTGGGTGGCGATCTCCTCGATCGTGCGGACGGCCTCGGTGGAGCCGTCGGCGGGGAGGAAGGCGATACCGACGGCGTACGAACCCGCCTCGGGAAGCTCGAAAGGGGTCTCGGCGCGCAGGAAGGCGTCGGGGACCTGGCACAGGATGCCGGCGCCGTCGCCGGAGTCGGGCTCGGAGCCGGTGGCGCCGCGGTGTTCGAGGTTGCGCAGTACGGTCAGCGCCTGCTCGACCAGCTCATGGCTGGCCACACCGGTCAGAGTGGCCACGAACCCGACGCCACAGGCGTCGTGCTCGTTACGGGGGTCGTACATCCCCTGCTGGGCGGGGCGACCGTCCATGGGCGACCAGGCGTCGATACGCATCGGCTCTCCCGTCGTCGTCGTGGCATTTGCGGTGCCGAGGGACGACGTTGGCCCTCTGCGAAATTTCGTGCAGGTTACATGATGGGGCGCTTCTCAAGAAGCGGAAGGCTTGTTCCAACATACGGACACCGTGGTGACCGGAAGTGACTGGGTGACCAGAGGTGACCGGTTGACCAGGGGGTGGGTCGCTGTCGGAACGATCGGCGCCCGGGGGACCCGCAGAGAGCAGGCGTCGTTGCCTGCGGTGCCTACGGCTCATGCCCGGCGGCAAAGGAAACGAAACCACCGAGTAACGGCTACTTATGTGTAGCCCTGCATAGAGTCTCATTTTACGGCCGCCGGGCCGCTCCCGCCCAGAGGGCGGTGCCAAGACGTACGTCACACGGGTTGCCGCACGGTTAAGCCGTTCGGGCGGGTTCGTTACGCCGTACGCCCCGCGCCGCCCCGCCGCGGACACGGCCTCTCCCGTCAGCCGACCGCCACACCGAACAGGGTGCCGAGCCCGTACGTCAGCGCCGCCGCCCCACCACCGAGGGCGAGCTGCCGCAGGCCGCTGAACCACCAGCTGCGGGCCGTCACCCGGGCCACCACCGCACCGCACCCGAAGAGGCCGAGCAGGGCCAGGGCCACCGAGGGCCACAGGGCGCTCGCTCCGAGCAGATACGGCAGGACGGGCAGCAGGGCGCCGAGCGCGAAGGCGCCGAAGGAGGAGACGGCGGCCACCAGCGGGGAGGGCAGGTCGTTCGGGTCGATGCCCAGCTCCTCGCGGGCGTGGATCTCCAGCGCCTGCTCCGGGTCGCGCGAGAGCTGCCGGGCCACCTCGCCGGCCAGCGGGGCGTCCACGCCCCGGGCCTCGTAGAGCGCGGCGAGCTCGGCCATCTCGTCCTGGGGGTGCTTGCGCAGCTCCCGGCGCTCGACGGCCAGCTCGGCCTCGACCAGCTCACGCTGGGAGGCGACGGAGGTGTACTCACCGGCCGCCATGGAGAACGCCCCGGCGGCCAGCCCCGCGAGCCCGGTGATCACGATGGTCTGCTGGGAGACCGCACCGCCCGCGACACCGGTCATCAGGGCGAGGTTGGAGACCAGGCCGTCCATGGCACCGAAGACGGCGGGGCGCAGCCAGCCGCCGTTCACATCCCGGTGGGTGTGGTTGTCCCGGTGCGCCTCGTGCAGGACGGCGTCGGTCTCGATGATGGCCACGGTCTGCGTCTCCCTGCTCCCCCGGTGGGCTGTCGACCCCGCCGAGTGGTTGCCTGTACAACTTTCGACAAAGTCCAAGGTACGCCGGACGGGCGACCTCCGCCAGCAAGGCAGGCCTGGCTTACCACCCCTCTGACCTGCGAAGAAAGGCCAGCCTCAGCTCCGTACCGGGGTCATCCGACCGGCCCCTTTCTGCCGCTGTCCGGCCTCCGGTCACGTTCCGCGTGGCAGATATGCGCAAGAGCCCGGAATCGGACTCGGACGCGCCGGACGAGCGGAGGGCGACGCCATGGACACGGCCGTCGGCAAGGAACGGGGCAGGGGTGCGCTGCTGGGGCTCGCGGTCGGGGACGCGCTCGGCGCGCCGGCGGAGAATCTGCGGCCCTCGGAGATCCGCCGCCGCTGGGGACGGATCGAGGGGTTCGTGAGCAAGGACCCGGCGGGCACCGACGACACGGAGTACGCGATCTTCTCCGGGCTGCTGCTGGCCCGGCACGGCTCGGCGCTCACCGTCTCCCATGTGGAGCGTGCCTGGCACCACTGGATCGCCGATCTGGACGAGGGCCCGTTCCGGGGCGCCGGGTTCAGCGAGCGCGGCACCCTGGAGAACCTCCGCCGGGGCCTCGCCGCGCCGATCTCCGCCCAGCACCGGCACGCCTGGAGCGACGGCCTGGCGATGCGGGCGGCCCCCTTCGGGGTGTTCGCCGCCGGACACCCCGCCGAGGCGGCCCGGCTGGTGGCGGTGGACGGCCGGGTGAGCCACGAGGGCGAGGGGATCTACGGGGGTCAGGCGGTGGCGGCCGGGGTCGCGGCGGCCATGGTCGGCTCGGGCCTCGCCTCGGTGATCGCGGCCGCGCTCTCGGTGGTCCCGATGGACTCCTGGACGGCCCGCTCGCTGCGCCGTGCGGTGGCGGCGGCCCAGCGCCCGTACCCGGACCGGCTGACGATGGAGCGGGCGGTGCGCTCGGCGGTGGTGATCGGCGGCTACCCATGGACGGACCTGGCGCCGGAGGCGGTGGGCCTGGCGTTCGGGGCGTTCACGGCGGCGCGCGGCGATTTTCGTACCGCCGTGCTGACCGCCGTGAACATGGGGCGCGACGCGGACACGACGGCGGCGGTGGCGGGGGCCCTGGCCGGGGCGCTGCACGGGGCGGGCGCGATCCCGCCGGAGTGGGCGACGGCGATCGGGCCGGTGCGGGGCAGCTGCCTGCCCTCGATGCGGGGGTACCACGTGCTGGACATCGCGGACCTGCTGACGCCGGTGGGCGCGGAGGCGGTGGAGAGCCAGGGCCGGGGCGGTGGGCGTGAGCCTTCCGCCGTACGGGACATGGCGTCGGTGGCCGCTTCCTTCGAGCCCGTACGGGAGGAGCGGCGATGACGACACCCAGGCTGCCCGCGAGCGTCACCGCCCCCTCCCGGCGCGCCCGGATCGAGGGCCTGCTCCTCGGCCTCGCCTCCGGGGACGCCGCCGGGTGGCCCGCCGCGCGGCACCGGGCGGCCCGGATGCCCGAGTGGACCCGGCGGCTCACCCGGGAGCTGGACACCTTCGCCGAGCAGAACGCCACGACCACGCTCCCCGTGCCCATCGCCCTCAACCAGCCGCCCGAGCCCCTGCGCCTCGGCCCGTCCGACGACGCCGAGTGGGCCGCGTTCGCCGGCCGTACGGTGCTGGCGGCGGCCGACGACGCGGACGGCCTCTCCCCGGGCCGCCGGATGCGGGACGCGGTGGACCGGGCCTGGAACGCGCTGGCCGCCACCGTCGCCGCCGCGAGTGCCCGGGCCCCCGAGGTGGAGGCGGCGGTGCTCCCGCTGCGCGCCCGGATCTCGGTACGGGCCGGGCTCGGCAACCTGGCCGCCGGGCTGCGGCCGCCCGCCACCGGGCACGACAACCCGCACTACTTCGACGACGCCGCCTGCGTCCGGGCGGCCGTGCTCGCCGTCGTCCACCCGGGCGATCCGGAGGAGGCGGCGGCCCTCGCGGAGTTCGACGCCCGCTACACCCAGGACGGCGACGGGGTGCACGGCGCCCGCGCCATGGCCGCCGCGATCGCGGTGGCGCTGACCGGGGCGGACGTCGACGCGGTGGTGAACGCCGCCCTCGCCCAGCTCCCCGACGGCACCGAGATCGCCCGCAACGCCGCGCACGCGGTCCGCCTCGCCCGGGAGTTCGCCGACGAGCCCGCCGGGGCGTTCGCCCTGGTCCCGGTCCTGGAGCACCAGATCGTGGACCACGTCTACAGCTACGGGATCGCGGCGGCGGAGACCGTCCCCGTGGCCCTGGCCCTCACCACCGCAGCCCGGGGCGAGATCGCCCAGGCGCTCCCGGCCGCCGCCTGCCTCTCGCGGGTCGCGGACTCCGCGCCCGCCCTGGCCGGGGCGCTGACCGGGGCGATCGGCTCGGTCGCCGCCGTACCGGCGGGCTGGCGCGAGGCGTGCCGGACGCTGGCGGGGTGTGCGCTGCCCCGGCTCGCGGGCACGGATCTGGTCGAACTCGCCGGGCTGCTGGCAGCCACGGAACCGGCCACCCCGGGTGGACAATTCCGGCATGACGCCCACAACGGCCACGGCAGCCGAGCCCGTCCCCGTCCCCTCGACACCGCACTCCCCTCCCGGCCTCGATGACCGCATCACCCGGGCCCTCGTCGGCGCCGCCGTCGGGGACGCCCTCGGCGGCCCGGTCGAGGGCTGGACCCCCGAGCAGATCGCCGAGCGCCACGGCGGCCGGGTGACCGGGATCGTCGGCCCGTGGCACGGCGAGGACTGGCGCACCGCCCGCCTCATCGCCCCGTACCACAAGGGCGACGGGCACGTCACCGACGACACCCTGATGACCCACGCCCTGGTCCGGGTCTACGAGAAGGTCCGCGACCACCTGGACGCGTACGCCGTCGCCGACCACCTCGTCCCGGACCTCCTCTCTCCCCGCTGGATCCCGGAGCTGGAGGCCGAGGCGCTGCCGCTCCAGCGGATCTTCCTGGCGGAGAAGTGGATCGTGGCCCGGCTGCACTACGGGCACGTCGACCCGCGCGAGGCCGGTGCGGGCAACATCGTCAACTGCGGGGCCGCGATGTACATGGCCCCGGTCGGCCTGGTCAACGCCGGCCACCCGGAGGCCGCGTACGCCGAGGCCCTGGAGGTCGCCGCGCCCCACCAGTCCTCGTACGGGCGGGAGGCCGCCGGGGTCTTCGCGGCAGCCGTCGCCGCCGCCTGCCACCCGGGCGCCACGCCCGCTTCGGTGGTCGACGCCGTACTCGCCCTGGCCAAGGACGGCACCCGGTCCGCGATCGATGCGGTCTGCGACGTGGCCGCGCGCCACGACGACTTCGAGGCCGCGCTCGCCCCGCTGCGGGCGGCGGTGGAGCCGTTCGACACGGTCGGCCCCGACTACCGCTCCCCCGCACTCGGCGCCCGCCGCCCCTCCCGGTTGCACGCCATCGAGGAACTGCCCGTCGCACTGGGCATGCTGCTGGTCGGGGGCGGTGACTACCGGCGTACGGTGCTCGGTTCGGTCAACTACGGGCGGGACTGCGACTCCATCGCCACGATGAGCGGCGCGATCGCGGGCGCGCTGGGCGGTGAGGTCCCGGCCGACTGGGCACAGACGGTGGCGCAGGCGAGCCGGCTGGACCTGGAGGCCCCGGCCCGGACCCTGGCGCAGGTGGCCCGGGAGGTCTTCGCCCGGGACGTGGAGCGCCGCCGGTCCCACGAGGAGGCGTTCACCGCGCTGGCGGGTACGCGGTGAGCGTCCACCCCCTGCCCCAGGACCCGAACGTCCGCCTGCACCAGGACCGGCCCGTCCGCCTCACCTGGGTGCAGCCCGAGGATCTGGTCGGGCACGAGCTGCGGCAGGCCGCGCAGGACGGCCGGGACGCCCGGGAGATCGAGGAGCGGTGGTACGCGGCCGGGGGCTCGCCCGCCCCGGAGTGCGCGGGCGCCTCCGAGCCGCCCGCTCCGCCCCGCCTGCGCGAACTGGCCGGGCAGCTCCTCGACGAACTCGCCCTGCTGGAATCGCCGTTGTCCGCCGACGAGCCCACCGAGCTCGCGGACATCATGGCCGCCTGCCCGCAGTGGCCCGGCCCGCCCGAGGCCGCGGCCACCGTCGGCCGGGACCGGCTGCACGCGGCCTGGCTCGGCCGGGCGGCGGGCTGCCTGCTCGGGAAGCCGGTGGAGAAGCTGCCGCTGTACGGCATCCGCGCCCTGGCCCGCGCCACCGGCAACTGGCCCCCGACCACCTGGTTCACCGCACGCGGCGTGCCCGACGAGCTGCTGGCCGCCCACCCCTGGAACCGCCGCTCGGCCCCCACCTCGCTCGCCGAGAACATCGACGGGATGCCCGAGGACGACGACCTCAACTACCCGCTCCTCACCCTCCTGCTGCTCCAGCGGCACGGGCGCTCCTTCACCACGGCCGACCTGGCCCGCCTCTGGCTGGACGAACTCCCGGCGGGCCGCACCTTCACCGCCGAGCGCATCGCGTACGGCAACCTCCTCGCGGGCGTCGAACCCCCACGGACCGCTCGCCTCCGCAACCCGTTCCGCGAGTGGATCGGCGCCCAGATCCGCGCCGACGTGCACGGGTGGACCCACCCCGGCGACCCGGCCGGGGCCGCCGCCCAGGCCCACCGCGACGCGGTGCTGACCCATACCGCCAACGGGGTCTACGGCGCGATGTTCACAGCAGCAGCGCTCGCCGTGGCGGCGGGCGGGGAGAGCGATGTGCACGGCTGCCTGGCCGCCGGGCTGAGGGTGGTGCCGCCGCACTCGCGGTACGCCGGAGCGGTCCGGCTCGGCATCGAAACGGCCCGTACGGAAGGGGAGTTCGACCTGGTGGTGGACCGGTTGCACGGCGCGTATGCCGACACCCACCACTGGGTACACGTGCTGCCCAACGCCGCGCTGCTCGCCGCCGCCCTCACCCACGCCGACGGCGACTTCACCCGGTCGATCGGCTGCGCGGTCTCCGGCGGCTGGGACACCGACTCCAACGGGGCCACCGCGGGCTCCCTCGCCGGACTCCTCGCGGGCACCCCGGACGCCCTGCCCGACCACTGGACGGCCCCGCTGAAGAACCGCCTCGCCACCTCCGTACCCGGCTACGACCGCACCGGCTTCGACACCCTCGCCGCTCTGACCCACCAGGAGGCTCTGCGCCCATGACCCGAATCGCGGTGCTCGGCAGCACCAACATGGACCTCGTCGCCTACACCGCCCGCGCCCCGGAACGCGGGGAGACCGTCACCGGCCGGGAGTTCCGGACGATCCCCGGCGGCAAGGGCGCCAACCAGGCCGTCGCCGCCGCCCGCGCGGGCGGGGAGGTGACGATGATCGGCGCGGTCGGCGACGACGCGTACGGTGCACAGCTCCGCGACGGCCTCGAACACGCCGGGGTCGACACGGACCTGCTCCACACCGCCGAGGGCCCGAGCGGCACCGCGCACATCGTGGTGGACGACTCCGGGTCCAACGCGATCGTGGTGATCCCCGGCGCCAACGGGGTCGTCACCGCGCTCGGCCCCGGCGAGATCGCGGCCATCGCCGCCGCCGACCTGCTGCTGATGCAGCTCGAACTCCCGCTCTCCGCCGTCGTGGAGGGCGCCCGCGCGGCCAGGTCCCAGGGCGTACGGACCATCCTCACCCCCTCCCCCGTACAGCCCCTGCCCGATGAACTCCTGGACCACATCGACCTGTTGATCCCCAACGAGCACGAGGCCGCCGAGCTCTCCGGGCAGGCCGAGCCGCACGCCGCCGCGCAGATCCTGCTGCGGCAGGTGCCGGAGGTGATCATCACGCTCGGTGCGCGGGGCAGTCTGTACGCGGCCCGGGGCGGCGAGCCGGTGCTGTTCGAGGCCCCCGAGGTGCGGGTCGTCGACACGACCGGGGCCGGGGACACCTTCGTCGGGGCGCTGGCGGTGGCGCTCGGGGAGGGGCGGCCGGTGGCGAAGGCGCTGGCGTTCGCCTCGTCGGCCGCCGCGCTCTGCGTCCAGAAGCCGGGCGCATCCACATCCATGCCGTACCGCAGCGAGATCGAGGCCGATGCCGTATGAGTACGACAGCAGCAGGGCCCGGCACACAGGCCGGCCCTCTGACCGGGCTGCAGGTCATCGACCTCGCCACCCTCTTCGCCGGGCCGCTCGCCGCCACCATGCTCGGGGACTTCGGCGCCGATGTGATCAAGGTCGAACACCCCCGTAAGCCGGACCCCTCGCGCGGGCACGGGCCCGCCAAGGACGGTGTCGGCCTGTGGTGGAAGCTGCTCGGCCGCAACAAGCGCACCCTGACGCTGGACCTGTCCGCCCCCGGTGGCCGGGACGTGCTCCTCCAACTGGCCGCCGAGACCGACGTCATCGTCGAGAACTTCCGGCCCGGGACGCTGGAGCGCTGGGGCCTGGGTCCCGAGGAGCTGCACGCCGTCAACCCGCGTCTGGTGCTGGCCCGGGTCACCGGGTTCGGGCAGTTCGGGCCGTACGCGCACCGGCCCGGGTTCGGCACGCTGGCGGAGGCGATGAGCGGGTTCGCGGCGATCACCGGGGAGCCGGACGGGCCGCCGACGCTGCCGCCGTTCGGACTGGCGGACTCCATCGCGGCGCTGGCGACGGCGTACGCGGTGATGGCCGCGCTCGCCGGGCGGGAGAAGACGGGCGAGGGGCAGGTGGTGGACCTGGCGATCATCGAGCCGATCCTCACTGTGCTGGGCCCGCAGCCCCTCTGGTACGACCAGCTCGGTTACGTCCAGCCGCGCACCGGCAACCGTTCCCGCAACAACGCCCCGCGCAACACCTACCGCACCGCCGACGGCCACTGGGTCGCGGTCTCCACCTCCGCCCAGTCGGTGGCCGAGCGGGTGATGCGGCTGGTGGGCCGCCCGGAGCTGATCGACGAGCCCTGGTTCGGGTCGGGCACCACCCGGGCCGAGCACACCGAGGAGCTGGACGGGGCGGTCGGCCACTGGATCTCCCGCCACAGCCGCGAGGAGGTGCTGAACGGCTTCGAGAAGGCGGAGGCGGCCGTGGCGCCGATCCATGACGTACGGGAGGTGATGGAGGACCCGCAGTACCGGGCGCTGGGCACGATCGCCGAGGTCGACGACCCGGAGCTGGGGCCGCTGCGGATGCAGAACGTCCTCTTCCGGCTCTCTCAGACCCCGGGCGGCATCCGCTGGGCGGGCCGCCCGCACGGCGCGGACACCGAGGAGATCCTGGCCGGCCTCGGCCTCTCGGAGACCCGGATCGCGGCGCTGCGCGACCAGGGGGCGCTGTGACCGGCCGCCCGATCCCGGGCCCGCCGCTGCCGGAGGGCCCGCCGCCACCCCTCGGCCGACCCCCGCTGACCTGGCTGTACGTCCCCGGGGACCGGCCGGAGGTGGTGGCCAAGGCGCTCGGCTGCGGGGCGGACGTGGTGATCGTCGACCTGGAGGACGCGGTCGCCCCCGACCGCAAGGAGTACGCGCGCGCCGCCACCGCCGAACTCCTCGCCGACCCGGTGACCGCCGCCCCCGACGCCGTACCGGTTCATGTCCGGGTGCACGGCGAGGACGACATCCGCGCGCTGACGCACCTGCCGGGCCTCTCCGGATTCCGCCTGCCCAAGATCACGCACGCGGTCTCCGTGCACCATGTGGCGGCGGTGGCCCCCGGGGTACCGCTCTATCCGCTGCTGGAGTCGGCGCTCGGTGTCGAGCACGCGTACTCGATCGCCTCGGCCGACCCCGCCGTCCGGGGCATCGCCCTGGGCGAGGCGGACCTCCGTGCCGACTTGGGCGTACGGGAGGACAGCGGGCTGGACTGGTCGCGCAGCCGGCTCGTGGTGGCGGCCCGGGCGGCCGCGCTGCCGCCGCCCGCGCAGTCGGTCTTCCCGGACGTGCGGGACCTGGACGGGCTGTGGGCCTCGTGCGTACGGGGGCGGGGGCTCGGGCTGCTGGGGCGGGCGGCGATCCATCCGCGCCAGCTGGAGGTGATCGAGCGGGCGTTCCGGCCGACGGACCGGGAGATCGAGGCGGCGGAGGAGATCATCGCGGCGTCGATGGTGGAGGCAGGGGCGCTGGCGCTGCCCGACGGGCGGTTCGTGGACGCGGCGGTGGTGGCGTCGGCGCGCCGCACACTGGCGATCGCCGGGCGGTCCTGAGGTCTCTCTCAGGTCCGCCCGGCGATCGGGGGCAGTGCGCGCGGGGGGGTCAGCTCTTGTCGGCTGCCTCGGGGGCGCTGTCCTTCTTCTTCAGCGGGTCACTGTCGTCGGCGCCGGCCTCCGGCGTGTCCTTCTTCAGCGGGTCGCCGTCCTTGTCGGCGGCCTCCGCGTCGTCGTCCTTCTTCGCGGCCTCGGCGGCGTCCTTGTCCGGCTCCACGATCTCCTCGCGGCCCGGGCGGAGCTTCGCGGAGATCACGATGTAGGCGACGGCGAGGACGAAGACGAAGATCGCGGTCCACACGTTCAGGCGCAGGCCGAGGATGTGGTGGGCCTCGTCGACCCGCATGTACTCGATCCAGCCGCGCCCGGCGCAGTAGGCCGCGACGTACAGCGCGAACGCCCGTCCGTGGCCGAGCTTGAAGCGGCGGTCGGCCCAGATGACCAGCAGCGCGACGCCGATGCACCACAGCGACTCGTAGAGGAAGGTCGGGTGGTACGTCCCGGCGACCCGGTTCGGGCCCTCGCTGATCTCCAGCGCCCACGGGAGGTCGGTCGGCTTGCCGTACAGCTCCTGGTTGAACCAGTTGCCCCAGCGGCCGATGGCCTGGGCGATGGCGATACCGGGGGCCAGCGCGTCCGCCCAGGCGGGCAGCGGAATGCCCCGGCGGCGGCAGCCGATCCAGGCGCCGACGGCACCGAAGGCGATGGCGCCCCAGATACCGAGGCCGCCCTCCCAGATCTTGAAGGCGTCGACCCAGTTCTGGCCGTCGCTGAAGTAGAGCTGGTAGTCGGTGATCACGTGGTAGAGCCGGCCGCCGACGAGGCCGAAGGGCACGGCCCAGACGGCGATGTCGGCCACGGTGCCGGCTTTGCCGCCACGGGCGACCCAGCGCTTGTTGCCGATCCAGACGGCGACGAAGACACCGATGATGATGCAGAACGCGTAGCCGCGGAGCGGGATCGGGCCGAGCTCGATCACGCCGGTCGACGGGCTGGGAATGGAGGCAAGGTTCATGACGAGGTCGACGCTACCTTGCCGGGCGGTGGGTACGGCAAGCCACCCGGCAACGTCTGGGTAACGAGGGCCCTGTCACGGGCCCGTACCGCCCGCCCTCTCGGGGACCTCCCCCGGCCCCTCAGGAAGCGGGGGCTGACGGGGTGGCGGTGCCGGGCTTCTTGCCCTTGTTGGCCTCCATGACCCACTTCTTCAGGTTCTCCACGGAGATCTGCTCGTCGCCCTTCTTCGGGAAGATCGACTCGCCGTTGAGGAGGGCGGTCGGGGTCCCCTGGAAGCCGCCCTCGCGGAACGCGGTGTCCGACTTCTGGACCCAGCTGTCGTGCTCGCCGCTCTCCACACAGGTGCGGAAGGCGGGGGTGTCGAGCCCTTCGACCTCTGCGGCCAGCTCGATCAGCCGGCTGTTCTTGGCGAAGGCGTCGTCGGGCTCGGGAGGCTGGTTGCGGAAGAGCACATCGTGGTACGGGGCGAACTTGCCGACGTCCTGGGCGCAGGCGGCGGCGTTGGCGGCGCGCAGCGAGCCCTTGCCGCCTAGGTTGCCGTCGATGATCGTGGCCAGGTGGTAGTCCACCTTGAGCTGGCCCGCCTCGACCAGCTCCGTGATGGTGTCCCGGAAGGCGTTCTCGAACTGGGCGCAGACCGGGCAGCGGAAGTCCTCCCAGATCGTGAGCGTGGACGGGGCGTCGGAGGCGCCGACCGGGAGGGTCAGAGAGTCCTCGCCGGTCGCCCCCGACGGGGTGATGGCGGGGCCGGACGCGCTGTCGCCGCCGCCGTCCTTGCCCACGTTGGCCGCGATCAGGCCGACCACGGCGGCCAGCGCCAGGACGCCGACCACGGCGGAGGAGACGATCAGCGTACGGCGGCGCTTGTCGCGGCCTTTTTCCCGCTCGCGCTGCTGGGCCAGGCGCTCACGCGCACTTCGGTTTCCCTCAGGAATCTTGTCGCTCACACCCGCAGCAACGAACCGGGGAGGCACGTACGCGCCTCCCCGGTCCATATTCCACCCATTCAGGTGACTTCGACGGTCACCGCTTTCGAACGCCCTGCGCCGTCAGCGCTTGCGGACGCCCTGGGCCAGCTCGCCCGCCAGCGAGCGGACGGCGTCGAGGCCGGTGGCCTCGTCGGGGGCGTCCAGGATCGCCTTGACGAAGGCCGAGCCGACGATGACGCCGTCGGCGAATCCGGCGACCTCGGCGGCCTGTTCGGCGTTGGAGACACCGAGGCCGACGCAGACCGGCAGGTCGGTGGTGGCGCGGGTGCGGCCCACCAACTCCTGGGCCTGGGCGCCGACCGAGGCACGGGTGCCGGTGACGCCCATCAGGGAGGCGGCGTAGACGAAGCCGCTGCCCGCCGCCGTGATGGTGGCGAGGCGGGCGTCCTGGCTGCTGGGGGCGACGACGAACACGGTGGCGAGGCCGTGCTTCTCGGCGTGCTCGCGCCACAGCGCGGACTCCTGGACCGGCAGGTCGGGCAGGATGCACCCGGCGCCGCCCGCCTCGG
Source organism: Streptomyces cyaneofuscatus (assembly GCF_000718135.1). Lineage (GTDB taxonomy): Bacteria > Actinomycetota > Actinomycetes > Streptomycetales > Streptomycetaceae > Streptomyces > Streptomyces cyaneofuscatus. The sequence continues at coordinate 45,860 of NZ_JOEM01000005.1, forward strand.
CCAGCTCGGCGGTGAAGCGCTCGACGCCGTACCGGTCGATGGGGTTCCAGTACGTCATGACCAGGATCGGGACCCCGGTGGCCTCGTACGCCTCGCGGACCGTACGCATCACGTCGGCAATCCGGACCCCGCCGCGCAGGGCGATGTCGTCGGCGGTCTGGATGACCGGCCCGTCGAGCACCGGGTCGCTGTGCGGGAGCCCGATCTCCACCACGTCGGCGCCGCCGGCGATGACGGCCTTGACCGCCTCGATGCCGCCGTCGACGGTCGGGAAGCCGGCCGGGAGGTAGGCGATGAGCGCGGCCCGGTCCTCGGCCTTGGCGGCGGCGAGGGTGGTGCTCAACAGCTCGATGTTGCCGCTCACTTGGCATCCCCCTCGATCTCGGCGCGGTCGCTGTCCGCGTCCGCCTCGACGGCGGCGTCGGTGTCGTACAGCCCGAAGTAGCGGGCGGCGGTGTCCATGTCCTTGTCACCGCGGCCGGACAGGTTGATGAGGATCAGCCCGTCCTTGCCGAGCTCCTTGCCGAGGTCCAGCGCACCGGCGAGCGCGTGGGCGCTCTCGATGGCCGGGATGATCCCCTCGGTACGGGAGAGCAGGCGGAGGGCCTGCATGGCGGCGTCGTCGGTGACCGCTCGGTACTCGCCGCGCCCGATGTCCTTGAGGTACGAGTGCTCCGGGCCGATGCCCGGGTAGTCCAGACCGGCGGAGATGGAGTACGGCTCGGTGATCTGGCCCTCGTCGTCCTGGAGGACGTAGGAGCGCGAACCGTGCAGGATGCCGGGCTCTCCGGCCGTCAGGGTCGCCGCGTGCTCGCCGGTCTCCACGCCGTGCCCGGCGGGCTCGCAGCCCACCAGGCGGACCTCGGTGTCCGGGATGAAGGCGTGGAAGAGGCCGATGGCGTTGGAGCCGCCGCCGACACAGGCGACCGCCGCGTCGGGGAGGCGGCCGGTGCGCTCCAGGAGCTGGCGGCGGGCCTCGACGCCGATGACGCGGTGGAAGTCGCGGACCATCGCCGGGAAGGGGTGCGGACCCGCGACCGTACCGAAGAGGTAGTGCGTACGGTCCACGTTGGCGACCCAGTCGCGGAACGCCTCGTTGATGGCGTCCTTCAGGGTGCGGCTGCCGGACTTCACGGCGACGACCTCGGCGCCGAGCATCCGCATCCGGGCCACGTTCAGCGCTTGGCGCTCGGTGTCGATCTCGCCCATGTAGATGGTGCAGTCGAGGCCGAAGAGGGCGCAGGCGGTCGCGGTGGCGACGCCGTGCTGACCGGCTCCGGTCTCGGCGATGACCCGGGTCTTGCCCATGCGCTTGGTGAGGAGCGCCTGGCCGAGCACGTTGTTGATCTTGTGCGAGCCGGTGTGGTTCAGGTCCTCGCGCTTGAGGAAGACCCGGGCGCCGCCCGCGTGCTCGGCGAAGCGCGGGACCTCGGTCAGCGCGCTGGGGCGGCCGGTGTAGTTGACCATGAGCTCGTTGAGCTCGGCGGCGAAGGCCGGGTCGGACTTGGCCTTGTCGTACTCGACGGCGACCTCGTCCACGGCGGCGACGAGCGCCTCCGGGATGAACTTGCCGCCGTAGGCACCGAAGTAGCCCTCGGCACTGGGGATCAGACCCTCGGGGTCCGGGATGAAGAATTCGGACGTCATGCGACGTGCTCCTTGGCATGCAGGGCAACGGGTGGGTTCACCGTATGCGCGGAGGAGCGAGCGCCACCGGGACCGGCGTGCGGTCGGGGTGGTGCGGTCGTACGTACGGGTGGAGAGGTGGGGTACTGCGGTACGTCGGCCGGGGCTCGCCTACAGCGCGGTCCCCGGGCGCCATCGCATCCCGTTCACCTGGCCGGGCTCGTCGCCGATCACGTACCGCACCCGCCGTCCGTGCACACGCCGGGCGGGGGCGCGGCAGCCGCGCGGGCGGCAGCCGCGCGCCAGCGGGGCGTGCGGGTCCCGGGCCGGGGCCCCGGCGGGGCGCAGGCCCGGCCGGGTACGGGCGGCGGCGGGACGGTCGGTCATGGTCGCTGTCGTCCGTCCCGGTCAGCCGCGGCCGTGGCGGAGCGCCGGGTGGGCGCCCGCCGCGACGAGGTCGGCGACGGCGGCGCGCGGGTCGCGGCCGGTGACCAGGGACTCGCCGACCAGGACGGCGTCGGCGCCGGCGTTGGCGTACGCGATCAGGTCGTGCGGGCCCCGGACGCCGGACTCGGCGACCTTGACGATGTGGTCGGGGATCTCGGGGGCGACGCGCTCGAAGGTGGAGCGGTCGACCTTGAGGTCCTTGAGGTTGCGCGCGTTGACGCCGATGATCTTCGCTCCGGCGTCCACGGCGCGCTCCGCCTCCTCCTCGTCGTGCGCCTCGACGAGCGGGGTGAGCCCGATCGACTCGGCGCGCTCGATCAGGGAGACCAGGGCCTCCTGATCGAGGGCGGCGACGATCAGCAGGGCGAGGTCGGCGCCGTACGCCCGGGCCTCCCACAGCTGGTACGAGGTGACGATGAAGTCCTTGCGGAGGATCGGGGTGTCGACCTTGGCGCGGACGGCCTCCAGGTCGGCGAGCGAGCCGCCGAAGCGGCGCTCCTCGGTGAGGACCGAGATGACGGAGGCGCCACCGGCCTCGTAGTCCGCGGCGAGCGCGGCGGGGTCCGCGATGGCGGCAAGGGCCCCCTTGGACGGGGACGAGCGCTTGACCTCGCAGATGACGGTCACGCCCTCGCCGCGCAGGGCGGCGACTCCGTCCTTGGCCTGGGGCGCGCGGGCGGCGCGCTCCTTCAGCTCGTCGAGGCTGACGTGCGCCTGCCGCTCCGCGAGGTCGGCGCGAACGCCGTCGATGATCTCGTCGAGCACACTCACGCGAGCGGCCCCCTTCCGGAACGGTTGACGGTGAACAGGATCAGCCATACCGATGGTATCCGCAGGAGGCCCCCGGGCCCGCATCCGGCCACGCCGCGTCCCACTACCTGGGCATTCAGGGCGCCAGGGCCGAGCCGAACGGCAGATTCCGGACGACGGTGAAGATCAGGAGCAGCGCCCCGATGCTCCACCACCAGCCGGGGGCGAGGACGATCCGGAGCGGCTGTCCGCGCCAGGCCCGGACGAGCCAGATGACCCAGACGGCGGCGAAGAGGAAGTAGCCGGTGGTGGCGACGGCGTTGGCGGAGAAGGCGGCGCCGAGGTCGCCGTGGATGAAGGCGTGGGCACTACGGAGTCCGCCGCAGCCGGGGCAGAACGCGCCGGTGATCTTGAGCAGGGGGCAGACGGGGTAGTGGCCGGGCTCGTTGGGGTCGACGGTGCCGACGTAGGCGAAGGCGGCTGTGACGGTGGCGAGGATGCCGAGGGGGGTGGCGAGGCGGCGTACCCGGGTGGCCGGAGGGCCTGGTTGGGGCGCGCCGGGCCCTGCCTGGGCGGTCCGGGGCACCCCCCAGCCCGTCCGGCGTTTGAGGACGGAACCGTGGCCTTGGGGGCCGGGCACCTGCGAGGGTTCCTCACCCGAGGGGCCTGTGCGCTCCGGGCCCACCCCCGCGGGGGTTCCGTCCTCAAGCGCCGGACGGGCTGAAAGGGCGCGGGCTTCGTCCGCGGACGACGGATCGGCCGGAAGGGGGCGGGCCATGTCCGGGGACGGGCAGACCGTCAGGGGCATGTTCCAGGGGCCGACGCCCTCGGGCTCGGCTTCGGGGGGCGGGTTCGGGGTGGCGTCCACCCGGTGATTGTCCCCGCTCATACGGAAAGGCGCAGCCCACCCGGGGCTGCGCCTTGCTGCGTGTCGGACGCGCGGGTCAGTGGGAGACCTGGGCCTCGCCGGCGCGCGCCCGGGCCTCCACCAGCTCGGCGGACTCCTTCGGCATGCCGAAGCCCGCGAGCTTCATGGCGTAACCGACGATGCCACCGGCGAAGATGACGGCGATACCGGCCCAGAAGCCGAGCGGGTTGGCCGCGACCATGAAGACGCCTGCGACGCAGAAGCCGATGAAGGCGATGATGACACCGGTCCAGGCGGCCGGGGTGTGTCCGTGGCTCGTGCCCGCCATGAGTTGCTCCTTGTTGGTGTTGCGCGGTGGGTATCGCGTGGGTGTCGCTGCAGCTGTCGCTCGGGGGACGGCTCGCCTCCATTGTCCCGTACGGGAGCACCGGAGGTGAGCCGGGGGTCCGCCCTCGGCGGTGTCTAGCCCGTCGGGTCCTCGCCCCGGTCCAGCGCCTTCCACAGCTCCTCGGGCCGGTCCGGGTCCGGGGCGGTGCGGGGCGCCTTGCGGGGGCGCGGGGTGCCGTCGCGTTCGTAGCGGCCCGACATCGTGGGCCAGCGGCTGCCGAAGCGCAGGGCGAGCAGCCCGGCGACCAGAATCAGCAGGCCCCCGGCGGCGGTGACGTACGGCCAGGCGGTGTGGGTGAGGGCGTCGATGGTGGCCGCCGCGTCACCGGTGGTGCGGGCGGCCTCCTCGTCGAGGGCCGTGCTGTCGGTCGCGCCCACCCACGCGCTGAGCGCGGCGCCGAGGCCGCTGAGGGCGAGGAGCGCGGCGACGATACGGCGGCCCGCGCCGCGGACGGCGAAGACGGCGACGAGGGCGGCCAGGCCGACGATCGCCAGGGCGGCCGGGGCCCCGGTGACGTCCTGGCCGTCGGCGGTCAGAGGCAGGGCGCCGCCGCCGGTCGCCGCCCGGCCCTCGGCCCAGACCTGGCCGGAGGCCAGCAGGACGACGGTCGAGCCGGCCGCGCCCAGGAGCAGCGCGGCCGCGAGCGACCGGCGGCCGCCTCGGCCGCCCGAGGAGTCGGGCGCGGGGTCGGCGGTGACGGCACGGGGCTGGGGTACGGGAACAGCACTCACGCGTTCCACTATCCCCTACCGCCTCAGCGGTCGTGGAGCCGGTTGGCCGTATGGACGGCGCGCAGCACGGCGGCCGCCTTGTTGCGGCACTCGTTGTCCTCCGCGACCGGGTCCGAGTCCGCGACGACACCGGCGCCCGCCTGCACGTACGCCGTGCCGTCCCGCAGCAGCGCGGTGCGGATGGCGATGGCGGTGTCGGAGTCCCCGGCGAAGTCGAGGTAGCCGACGCAGCCCCCGTACAGTCCGCGCCGGCTCGGCTCCAGCTCCTCGATGATCTGCATGGCGCGCGGCTTGGGGGCGCCGGAGAGGGTGCCGGCGGGGAAGCAGGCGGTGAGGACGTCGAAGGCGGTGCGGTCCTCGGTGACGCGGCCGGTGACGGTGGAGACGATGTGCATCACGTGGGAGTACCGCTCGATCGACATGAAGTCGACGACCTCCACGCTGCCCGGTTCGCAGACCCGGCCCAGGTCGTTGCGGCCGAGGTCGACGAGCATCAGGTGCTCGGCGCGCTCCTTGGGGTCGGCGAGCAGCTCCTCGGCGAGCGCCTGGTCCTCCTGCGGGGTGGCGCCGCGGTGCCGGGTCCCGGCGATCGGGTGGACCATCGCCCGCCCGTCCTCGACCTTGACCAGGGCCTCGGGGCTGGAGCCGACGACGTCGAACCCGTCGAAGCGGAAGAGGTACATGTACGGGGACGGGTTGGTGGCCCGCAGCACCCGGTAGACGTCCAGGGCGCTCGCCGTGCAGGGGGTCTCGAAACGCTGGGAGGGGACGACCTGGAAGGCCTCGCCGGCGCGGATGCGCTCCTTGATGTCCTCGACGGCGTCCTGGTAGGCCTCGCCGCCCCAGAGCGCGGTGTACGGGGGCAGCTCGGACGGGGGCAGGACGGCCGGGGCGTTCTCGACCGGACGGCGCAGGTCCTGCTCCATGGCGTCCAGGCGGGCGACGGCGTCCGCGTGGGCCTCGTCGACGCCGGTGGAGAGGTCGTTGTGGTTGATCGCGTTGGCGATCAGCAGGACGGTGCCGTTCTGGTGGTCGAGGACGGCGAGGTCCGAGGTGAGGAGCATGGTCAGCTCGGGGAGCTTCAGGTCGTCGCCACCGTGCTCGCCGATCTTCTCCAGCCGGCGGACGACGTCGTAGCCGAGGTAGCCGACCATGCCGCCGGTGAAGGGCGGCAGGCCCGCGTCGCTCACCAGGTCGCGCGGGGTGTGGAGGGTCTCGACGGTGGCGCGGAGGGCCTCCAGCGGGTCGCCGTCGACCGGGACGCCGACGGGCGGGGTGCCGAGCCAGTGGGCCGCGCCGTCGCGGGCGGTGAGGGTGGCGTCGCTGCGTACGCCGATGAAGGAGTAGCGCGACCAGGTGCGGCCGTTCTCCGCGGACTCCAGCAGGAAGGTGCCGGGGCGCTCGGCGGCGAGCTTGCGGTAGAGGCCGACCGGGGTGTCGCCGTCCGCGAGGAGGCGGCGGCTGACGGGGACGACGCGCCGGTCGACGGCCAGCTTGCGGAAGGTGTCGAGATCCATGGCCGGACCTTAGCTGTCGAGGAGGGTGAGGACGTCGGCGTCGAAGCAGGTGCGGTCGCCGGTGTGGCAGGCGGCGCCCGTCTGGTCGACCTTGACCAGCACGGTGTCGGCGTCGCAGTCCAGGGCGACGGACTTCACCCGCTGGATGTGGCCGGAGGTGTCGCCCTTGACCCAGTACTCCTGGCGGCTGCGCGACCAGTAGGTGCAGCGGCCGGTGGTGAGGGTACGGTGCAGCGCCTCGTCGTCCATCCAGCCGAGCATCAGCACCTCGCCGGTGTCGTACTGCTGGGCGATGGCCGGGACCAGGCCGTCGGCGCCGCGCTTGAGGCGGGCGGCGATGGCGGGGTCGAGGCTGCTGGCGGGCGGCGTGGAGCCGGGCGTGCTGCTGGTCATGGCCCCATTGTGCCGTGGTGGCGGCGGCCTTCCGGGCGGACGTCCACTGGGCGGACCCCGGGTGACGGTCGTACGCTGGCGGGCATGTCGACCCATGCGAAGCGTGAACGTCTTCTGCTCGCCGATCTGTTGGAAGCGGCCGGTCCCGAGGCCCTGACCCTGTGCGAGGGGTGGAAGACCCGTGATCTGGCCGCCCATGTGGTGGTCCGTGAGCGCCGCGCCGACGCGGCGGGCGGGCTGGTGATCTCCGCCCTGAAGAACCGTCTTGAGCGGGTGCAGGCCGAGTTCGCGGCGAAGCCGTACGAGGAGCTGATCCAGCTGATCCGTACGGGCCCGCCCCGGTTCTCCCCGATGTCCCTCAAGCAGATCGACGAGGCGGCGAACACGGTGGAGTTCTTCGTCCACGCGGAGGACGTACGCCGGGCCCAGCCGGACTGGTCGCGGCGCGAGCTGGACCCGGTCTTCGCCGATGCGCTCTGGTCCAACGTCGAGAAGACCGCCCGGGTACTGGGGCGCAAGTCCCCGGTGGGGCTGGTGCTGCGCCGCCCGGACGGCCGGACGGCGGTGGCCCACAAGGGCGCCCCGGTGGTGACGGTGACCGGGGAGCCCTCGGAGCTGCTGCTGTTCGCGTCCGGCCGGCAGGACGCGGCGGACGTGCAGGTGGAGGGCGAGAAGGAGGCGGTGGACCGGCTGCACCGGGCGGCGCTGGGGATGTAGGCCCTACGACCCGAGGAGCCGCCGGGCCGCCAGGGCGAGGGAGACCTCGACGGCGTCCCGGGGGCGGGTCAGGCAGCGTCCCGTGAGCTGTTCGAAGCGGCGGAGCCGGTTGAGGACGGTGTTGCGGTGGCAGTAGAGCCGCGCGCCCGCCCGCTGCGCCGAGCCGTCCGCGTCCAGCCAGGCCGTCAGCGTCTCCAGGATGACGTCCCGGTCCGAGGGGTCCAGCCGGTCCAGTGGCCCGAGCACCCGGTCGGCGAGGGCGGAGCCGAGGGCCGGGGACGAGACGACGAGGGCGTCCGGGAGGTGCTCGTCCAGCAGGACCGTGCCCCCGGAGGCCGGGCAGGCCCGTAGCGCGGTCTCCGCCAGCCGCCGGGCGTCCCCGAGCGCGGCCAGGCCGTCGACGGCGGAGCCTATGCCCGCCCGGGTTCCGGCGGGGGCGTCCAGGGCGTCGGCGATGGCGTGCAGCTCGCCGGGTTCACCCGGATCGCCGGGGCCGCCGGTGAGCCGGAGGATGGCGAAGGCGGCGTCGGGGCCGGTGTGCCAGAGGGGGGCCGCGCCCGGAGCGGTGCTCAGGCCCTCGCCCGGTGACAGTGCGGCCGCGAGGTTCAGGGGTGGCCGGGCGGGGTCCTGCTGAGGTCCTCCCGGGGCGGAGGCCACCGCGAGTACGGCGTACCGCCCCTGTTCCGGCAGCCCCAGCATCGCCGCCGCCTCGCAGAGGTCCGCGATCCGGGCGGTCCCGTCGAGCAGCGCCGCCACCATCAGCCGCTGCTGGTTCTCGCGCCGCCAGGAGAGCCGCCTCTCGGCCTGCCGGTAGGCGTCCGCGACGATGCCGCAGTGCTCGTCGACGAAATTCCACACGTCGGCGGCGACATGGACGAGCAACCGTACGTCGTCGGGGTCGCGGCGGGCCGTCTCGTCCACCAGGTCCTGCCAGACCATCGCGCCGCCCATGCGGAAGGCGTGCAGGACGGCGTCGAGCGGTACGCCCTGTCCGGCGCGGATCTCGCCGATCCAGCGGGAGGTGCGGTGGGCGGCGTCGCGGAACTCCCGGGGCTGGATCAGCGAGCCGACGTTGTGGCGCAGCGAGTGGTGGACCTCCTGCCAGACCTCGGCCCGGTCCGAGTCGATCGCCGCCCGGTAGCCGGGCTCCTGCTCGTACAGGGCCTCGACGAGCCGGTCGGTGAGGACCGGGAGCGAGGCGACGAGGACCCGGGCGGCCCGGTGCAGCACCTCGACGGCTGCGCGGTCGGCCAGGGAACGGAAGCTCCGGGGCAACGGCGTCGCGGGGTGGGCGCCGTGCAGCACCGCGATCCGCGAACGTACGACCTGTGGCATGGCGGCCTCCACCGGGAATCGGCCGGCTGCGCGATCGGCCGGCTCGGAGCACCCGGCCCGGCAGGGCGCGAGCACAGCCGAATGATCCTGACGCCCGCAGAATGGCATACCGCCCGGTCGGTACCTAGGGGTCTGCGCGGAACTTGTCATCACGGTCTCGCAACCACCGGCCTTCACGGGCCCTCGGGACCCAGGAGCCGGGCCAGCTCGGTACGGGAGCGGATGCCAAGGGCGGCGAAGACGTTGCGGAGGTGGTGGTCGACCGTGCGCGGGCTGAGCGAGAGCCGGAGCGCGACCTCGCGGTTGGTGGCCCCTTCGGCGACGCAGCGGGCGATGCGCTGCTGCTGCGGGGTGAGCGCGGAGAGCGCCCCGTCCGTCGCGGGCCGCACCGACGGGCCCTGCTCCCCCGCCGCCCGTAACTCGCCGGCCGCCCGTTCCGCCCACGCGCGGGCCGAGCAGCGCTGGAAGGCGACGAGGGCGTCGCGCAGCGGGGTGCGGGCCTCGCGGGTACGCCGGCGGCGGCGGAGCCACTGCCCGTACAGGAGCTGGGTGCGGGCCCGTTCGAAGTCCCCGCCCGCCCGGTCGTGGTGGGCCAGGGCCTCCGCGTACCGGGCGTCGGCCTCCTCCGCCGGTGCCAGCAGGGCTTGGCAGCGGGCCAGTTGGGCGGGGGCCTGCGGGTCGGCGGTCCGGGCGGTCCAACCGGCGAACTCGGCCACGGCGGCGTGGAGTTCGCCGGCCTCCTCGGCTCCCCGGCCCGCGAGGACGGCAGCCTCGACATAGCAGGGCACGGCGAGCATCCGAGCGGCGAAGTGGCCCTGCCGGGGCCCGGGGCGCACCAGTGGGCCGAGCCGGGCGGCCGCCTCATCCGAGCGCCCGGCGGCGAGGTCGGCGCGGGCCCGGGCCCAGGTGGCGAGGGTCGCGGGCTGGGCGAGCCCGTGCGGTCCCGCCCCGGCGAGCGCGGCGTCGCAGTGGGCGGCGCAGGCCTCGGCGGGCCCCTCCACGGAGGCGGCGAGGGCCAGGACGGCGTGGAGGTGGACGGAGCTGTTGGCCTGTCCGGTGCGGCGTGCGGCGTGCAGCCCCTCCAGCGCGTGGGCGCGGGCCCCGGCGTGCAGCCCGGCCCGCAGCTCGGCGTAGGCCAGGTGCTCCAGGGCCTGCGGCAGCAGGGCGTCAGGCCCCTCGGTCCGTACGGCGGCGAGCGCCCGGGCCCCGGTCCGGCAGGCGGCGGCGACCTCCCCGAGGACGAGGGCGGCGACCCCGGCGCGGAGGAGGGCGGCGGGGGCGGCGGCATCCACAGGGTCGAGGCACTGTCGGAGCAGCGCGTGCCCCGTCTCCGTACGTCCGGCGAGCACCGCGCACATCCCGGCCCGGTAGGAGGCGAACGCACGGTCGTACGGGGCGGGGTCGATGCGGCCCATGGCCTCCAGGTAGCCGGGCGCGTCCCCCGCCACCCAGGCCGCCTCGGCCGCGCCGAGGAGGGCGTCGAGTCCCCGCCGGGGGTCGTACGGGCCGAGCAGGGCGGCCGCGGCGATGAGGGCCGCGTGGGCGTCGGCGGCGGGGCCGGTGCGCAGGGCGAGCAGGCCGTGGACGTACGGGGCCAGACCGGGCGAGGCGCTCTGCTCCCCCGCCGCCCCGGTACGGGCCAGCAGGGCGCGGGCCCGGTCCGGATCACCCGCGAGGGCCGCCTGCTCGGCCGCCGCCGCGAACCGGGCCGAGCGCAGGGGCGGGCCGGTGGTGAGCGCGGCGGCGCGGCAGAGGGCGGAGGAGCGTTCGCCGTGCGGGTACGGGGCGGTCGCGGCCGCCTCCAGCCGGGCGGCGAGCACGGTGTCCGGGCCGGGAGCGGCGCAGGAGAGCTGGACGAGGGCGGCGAGCGGAAGGGCGTCGCGGTCACCGGAGGGCTCGGCGGGAGTGCCCGGCAGGGCGGGGCGGTCGCCGGAGTGCGCCGGGCGGACGGGCCCTTCGCCGGAGCGCACCGGCGCGCCCGGCGAGGCTGGGTGGCCGCGTGCAGGCGCCGACGCGGCTGCCCGGTCACCGGTCTCCGCCAGCAGGGCGGCCAGCAGCTCATGGGTGGCGCGGCGACGGGCGGGCGGGGCGTCGTGCAGGACCGCGCGGGCGAACAGCGGGTGGCTGAAGTGGACCCGGCTGCCCGCCCGTTGGAGGAACCCCTCGGTGGCGGCCGAGCCGAACAGGGCGCCGTCCAGGAAGTCCCGGGGCAGCCCGGTCCGGGTGCCGGCGCGCAGCAGGAGCAGGGCATCGGCCCCGGCGCCGGCGGGCTCGTGCTCCTGGGCGGCGGCGGCCAGCAGGAGCAACGCCCGGGTGTGCGCGGGAAGCCCGTCGAGGCGGTCCGCGTGCGCGGCCAGCACCCCCTCGGCGCCGGGCAGCGGACAGGGCAGCGGGGTGCGCCCGGCCAGCTGGTCCGGGGTGAGGCGGCGGGTGAGCCCGGTGAGGAGGCGCGGGTTCCCGGCCGCCTCCCGGAGCAGCTCGGCGCGGACGACCGGGTCGAGTCCCCCCGTGACGCCGGGAAGCCGTGGCGGGCGACGGCCGGGGCCGTCCGCCCCACCGGGCACCCCCTCCCCGCCCCCCGCAAGCCGGTCCAGCAGCGCGGCGGCCGCGTCCCCGTCCAGCGGGCCCAGCCGCAGTGCGGGCAGTCCGGCGAAGGCGGGGACGTCGTCGGCCGCGATCAGGACGGCGACCCGGCTGCCGGCGCCCAGCCTGCGGGCCGCGAGGGCGAGGGCGGTGCGGGAGGCCGGGTCCCAGGCGTGGGCGTCGTCGGCGCAGACCAGCAGCGGGCGGGCGGCGCCCCGTTCCCGTAGGCGGGCGAGCAGCGCCTCGGGGGTGCGGGGCAAGGCGTGCGGGCCGCGTTCGTCGGGGGAGGCGGTGGCGTACAGCACCGGGCCCCGGGGCCGGTGGGCGGCGGCCGCCTCGCGCAGCAGCGCACTGCGGCCCAGGCCGGGCGGTGCCGTCACGACGAGGGCGCCGCCGTCGCCCTGCCACAGCCGGGCCAGCAGGCCTTCCAGGATGGCGAGTTCACCGCTGCGGCCGTACAGCCGGAGCGGACTGTGCACGGTCGTCGATGAGGTCACATCGGCACGTTAGGACCGTGCGAGCGAGGGCGGAAGGTGCGCGTCCGGCGGCCCGGCCGGGGCGGTGCGGGCTCCCAGCCGGACGGCTCCGGCACTGTGCGCGGGCACAGGGCCGGAGCCGCCGGAGGACCGGTTCCGCGCCGGTCCGCGCCGGCTGCGCGACGTTCCTACGAAGAGTGCGGGCAGGTGCCCCGGTACTCCGCGATGGTGAGGCTCGGCCGTGGGATCGGGCAGAGGAACTGCTCGTAGCGGGTGTCGTTGTCGATGAAGCGCTTCAGCCACGAAAGGCTGTACTTGGCGATCGTGGTGTCGGACGAGTTGGGCGTGAAGTGCGAGGCACCCCGCAGCTCCAGATAGGCCTTGTCCAGCGAGCCGGGCAGCGACTCGTAGAACGGCTCGGAGTGGGTGCCGACCGGCGCGACCGTGTCGCCGTCCGCCCCCACCACCAGCGTGGGCGTGCGCAGTTCGGGCCAGGTCTTGTCGGTGTTCCAGCCGGTCAGCGGGATCGCCGCCTTCAACGACGTACGGCTCTTGGCCGCTTCCAGCGAGCCTCCGCCGCCCATCGAGTGGCCCATCACGCCGAGCCGGGAGGCGTCGACCCGGGTCCGTACCGAGCTGCGCTGGGTCAGGTAGTCCAGCGCGGACAGGAGCTGGCGGCCCCGGCTGTCGGGCTGGTCGAGGGTGGTGTTGGTGTCGATGGTGAAGACCACGAAGCCCTGCGAGGCCAGGCGCGGGCCGAGCCAGGCGATGGAGGACTGGTAGGCGGTGAAGCCGGGCGAGATGACGACCGCGCCGAACGTGCCGTCGGCGGTGGAGGTCGGGTAGTAGATGGTGCCGCCGCCGAATCCGCTCACGGCGAGCGAGGAGACGGAGGTCTGGGAGGTGGCGTACGAGCCGCGGCTCGCCTCGATGGAGGCGTTGGTGGGGGCCGGGCCGCGCTCGTAGGGGTTGGCGGCGACGGCCTGGGCGCCGGGTGCCAGGGCGGTCAGCAGGAGACCGGCGGTGGCCGCGGCGGAGGCCAGCAGGCCGGTGAGCGTACGGGAGCGGCTCGGGCGTGGGGCCTGTCGGCGTGCGAGGAGGTGCTGCTGCACGGGGGATCCTCTCGGTGGTGGCGGGGGGAACCACACCACGCGGAGGCCCATGAGCCCGTCGTCCGGGGGCTGTCGGGGTGCGCCGCGTGGCTGCCGTCGTCGTTCGGCGGCGGTCGCCACTCTCACGGTGCGTCCCGTGCACACGCATCGGCGGTATCACCGGTCTTCGCGGACCGGCGATACCGCCGAAAGGGATCGAAGGCGTCAGCGGACCGGCTGTCCCGCTTCCCGCAGCGCGTCCTTCACCTGGGAGATCCGCAGGTCGCCGAAGTGGAACACCGACGCGGCGAGCACCGCGTCCGCGCCCGCCTCGATGGCCGGGGCGAAGTCCGCGAGGCGGCCCGCGCCGCCGGAGGCGATGACGGGGACGGTGACGTGCTTGCGCACCGCCTCGATCATCTCGGTGTCGTACCCGTCCTTCGTGCCGTCCGCGTCCATCGAGTTGAGCAGGATCTCGCCCGCGCCCAGCTCGGCGGCGCGGTGCGCCCACTCGACGGCGTCGATGCCGGTGCCCTTGCGGCCGCCGTGGGTGGTGACCTCGAAGGTCCCGGACGGGGTGCGGCGGGCGTCGACGGAGAGCACCAGGACCTGGCGGCCGAAGCGTTCGGCGATCTCGCGGATGAGGTCGGGGCGGGCGATGGCGGCGGTGTTGACGCCGACCTTGTCCGCCCCGGCGCGCAGCAGCTTGTCCACGTCGTCGGGGGTGCGGACGCCGCCGCCGACGGTGAGCGGGATGAAGACCTGCTCGGCGGTGCGGCGGACCACGTCGTACGTGGTCTCGCGGTCGCCGCTGGAGGCGGTGATGTCGAGGAAGGTCAGCTCGTCGGCGCCCTCGGCGTCGTACAGCTTGGCCATCTCGACGGGGTCACCGGCATCCCGCAGGTTCTGGAAGTTGACGCCCTTGACGACGCGGCCGTTGTCGACGTCGAGGCAGGGGATGACCCGTACGGCGAGCGTCACTTGGCGCCTCCTCGGTAGGCCTCGATCTCGACCTCGACGACCAGGCTCGGGTCGACGAACCCGGACACGATGATCATGGAGGCGGCGGGGCGTACGGCGTCGAACAGCTCCTTGTGGGCGCGGCCGATGTCGTCCACGTCCCGGGCGTGGGTGATGTACATCCGGGTGCGGACGACGTCCTCGCGGGTGAGGCCGACCTGCTCCAGCGCCGCGAAGGCGACGTCGAAGGCGGTGATCGTCTGCTCGTACGGGGAGCCGGCGGCGATCTGGCCGTTCACCACGGAGGTGCAGCCGGCCACCAGGACCAGGCCGTTGGGGAGCTCGACCGCGCGGGAGTAGCCGAACTTCTCCTCCCAGGGGGCGCCGGTGGAGATCCGGCGTACGGAGGCCGAAGCCGTGGGCTCCGTCATGCGGCGACCGCCTTGAGCGCCTCTTCCAGCGTGAACTCCTTCGCGTACAGCGCCTTGCCGACGATCGCGCCCTCGACGCCTTCGGGGACGAGGAGGGAGATCGCGCGGAGGTCGGCGAGGGAGGAGACACCGCCGGAGGCGACGACCGGGCGGTCGGTGACGGCGCAGACGTCCCGGAGCAGGCCCAGGTTGGGGCCCTGGAGGGTGCCGTCCTTGGCGATGTCGGTGACGACGTAGCGGGCGCAGCCCTCGGCGTCGAGGCGGGCGAGGGTCTCGTAGAGGTCGCCGCCGTCGCGGGTCCAGCCGCGGCCGCGCAGGGTGGTGCCCCGGACGTCGAGGCCGACGGCGATCTTGTCGCCGTGCTCGGCGATGACCTTGGCGACCCACTCCGGGGTCTCCAGGGCGGCCGTGCCGAGGTTGACGCGGCGGCAGCCGGTGGCGAGGGCGGCCTCCAGCGAGGCGTCGTCGCGGATGCCGCCGGAGAGCTCGACCTTGATGTCCATGGCCCCGGCGACCTCGGCGATCAGGTCCCGGTTGTCACCGGTCCCGAAGGCGGCGTCCAGGTCGACGAGGTGCAGCCACTCGGCGCCGGCGCTCTGCCAGGCGAGGGCGGCCTCCAGCGGGGAGCCGTAGGAGGTCTCGGAGCCGGACTCGCCGTGCACGAGGCGGACGGCCTGGCCGTCGCGGACATCGACGGCGGGGAGCAGTTCAAGCTTCGGCATTACAGCGTCTCGATCCAGTTGGTCAGCAGCTGGGCGCCGGCATCGCCGGACTTCTCGGGGTGGAACTGGGTGGCCCACAGCGCGCCGTTCTCCACGGCGGCCACGAACCGTTCGCCGTGCGTGGCCCAGGTGACCTTGGGGGCACGGATCTTGGCGTTGGTGACTTCGAGGGACCAGTCGTGCGCCGCGTAGGAGTGCACGAAGTAGAAGCGGGCCTCGGGGTCCAGTCCGGCGAAGAGCCGGGAGTCCTCGGGGGCTTCGACGGTGTTCCAGCCCATGTGCGGGACGATGTCGGCCTTCAGGGGCCCGACCGTACCGGGCCATTCGTCCAGGCCCTCGGTCTCCACGCCGTGCTCGATGCCCCGCTCGAAGAGGATCTGCATCCCGACGCAGATGCCCATCACGGGGCGGCCGCCGGCCAGCCTGCGGCCCACGATCCAGTCGCCGCGGGCCCGCTTCAGCCCGTCCATGCAGGCGGAGAACGCGCCGACGCCGGGGACGAGGAGCCCGTCGGCGTTCATCGCGCGGTCGTAGTCGCGGGTGATCTCGACGTCCGCGCCGACGCGGGCGAGGGCCCGCTCGGCGGAGCGGACGTTGCCGAAGCCGTAGTCGAAGACGACGACCTTCTTCTGGTTCTCACTCATGACGTACCTGTCCTCAGTCCCACAGGCCCTGGATCCGCAGGATGCCCGCCACCAGGCACATCACGGAGCCGATCGACAGCAGCACGATGACGCCCTTGGGCATCCCCTGCTTGGCGAAGGAGTAGACGCCGCCGGCCAGGAAGAGGCCGACGACGATCAGGATGGTGTTGAGGCCGGTCACAGGGCGCCCTTCGTGGAGGGCAGGATGCCGGCGGCGCGCGGGTCGTGCTCGCTGGCGTACCGCAGGGCGCGGGCGAGCGCCTTGAACTGGCACTCCACGATGTGGTGGGCGTTGCGCCCGTACGGCACGTGGACGTGCAGGGCGATCTGCGCCTGGGCGACGAAGGACTCCAGGATGTGGCGGGTCATCGTCGTGTCGTACTCGCCGATCATCGGCGCCATCTTCTCGGGCTCGGTGTGCACGAGGTAGGGGCGGCCGGAGAGGTCGACGGTGACCTGGGCGAGGGACTCGTCCAGTGGGACGGTGCAGTTGCCGAAGCGGTAGATGCCGACCTTGTCGCCGAGGGCCTGCTTGAAGGCGGCGCCGAGCGCGAGCGCGGTGTCCTCGATGGTGTGGTGGCTGTCGATGTGCAGGTCGCCCTCGGTCTTGACCGTGAGGTCGAAGAGGCCGTGGCGGCCGAGCTGGTCGAGCATGTGGTCGTAGAAGCCGACCCCGGTGGCGACATCGACCTTTCCGGTGCCGTCGAGGTTGATCTCGACGAGCACGGACGTTTCCTTCGTGGTGCGTTCCACGCGGCCTACGCGGGGGCTCATGCGTCGTGCTCCTTCTTGAGTTCGCGTACCGCATCGAGGAACGCGTCGTTCTCTGCCGGGGTTCCCGCGGTGACCCGCAGCCATCCCGGTACGCCGTTGTCCCGGACCAGGACGCCCCGGTCGAGGATCTGCTGCCAGACGGCGTGGCTGTCGTCGAAGCGGCCGAACTGGACGAAGTTGGCGTCCGACTCGGTGACCTCGTAGCCGGTGGCGCGCAGCTCGGCCACCAGCCGGTCGCGCTCGCTCTTGAGCTGCGCGACGTACCCCAGCAGCGTATCGGTGTGCTCCAGGGCGGCGAGCGCGGTGGCCTGGGTGACGGAGGAGAGGTGGTACGGCAGCCGCACCAGCTGGACCGCGTCGACCACGGCCGGGTCGGAGGCGAGGTAGCCCAGGCGCAGCCCGGCGGCGCCGAACGCCTTGGACATGGTCCGGGAGACGATCAGGTTGCGGCGGCCCTCGATCAGCGGGAGCAGCGAGGGGTGGTGGCTGAACTCGCCGTACGCCTCGTCGACGACGACGATCGAGGGCCCGGCGGCCTGGGCGGCGTCGTAGAGGGCGAGGACGGTGTCGGCGTCGACGGCGGTGCCGGTGGGGTTGTTGGGCGAGGTGATGAAGACGACCTCGGGGCGGTGCTCGGCGATGGCGGCGCGGGCGGCCTCGACGTCGATGGTGAAGTCGTCGTTGCGCGGTCCGGAGATCCAGCCGGTGCCGGTGCCCCGGGAGATCAGGGCGTGCATCGAGTACGACGGTTCGAAGCCGATCGCGGTGCGGCCGGGCCCGCCGAAGGTCTGGAGGAGCTGCTGGAGGACCTCGTTGGAGCCGTTGGCGGCCCAGACGTTGGCCGCCGTGACCGGGTGGCCCGCTGTGCGGCTCAGGTAGCGGGCCAGCTCGGTGCGGAGCTCGACGGCGTCCCGGTCGGGGTAGCGGTTGAGGCCGCGGGCGGCCTCGCGGACCCGCTCGGCGATGCGGTCGACCAGGGCCTCGGGGAGCGGGTAGGGGTTCTCGTTGGTGTTGAGGCGTACGGGGACGTCGAGCTGGGGCGCGCCGTACGGGGACTGGCCGCGCAGCTCGTCGCGGATGGGGAGCTCGTCCCAGGGGTTGAGGGGGGCGGTGCTGTCGTACGTCACTGCTGCGGAACCTTCCAGCCGAACCTTGCCTTGAGCGCTGCGCCGTGGGCGGGGAGGTCCTCCGCCTCGGCGAGGGTCACCACATGGTGGGTGACCTCGGCGAGCGCGTCGCGGGTGTAGTCGACGATGTGGATGCCGCGCAGGAAGGACTGCACGGAGAGGCCCGAGGAGTGGCAGGCGCAGCCGCCGGTGGGCAGGACGTGGTTGGAGCCGGCGCAGTAGTCGCCGAGCGAGACGGGGGCCCAGGGGCCGACGAAGATCGCTCCGGCGTTGCGGACCCGGTCGGCGACGGCGGCGGCGTCGGCGGTCTGGATCTCCAGGTGCTCGGCACCGTACGCGTCGACGACCTTGAGGCCGTCCTCGATCGACGAGACGAGCACGATCGCGGACTGGCGGCCGGCCAGCGCGGGCTCGATGCGGTCCTTGATGTGCTTGGAGGCGGCAACCTGCGGGGCCAGCTCCGCCTCGGTGGCGGCGGCCAGCTCCGCGGAGTCGGTGACCAGGACGGCGGCGGCCATCGGGTCGTGCTCGGCCTGGCTGATCAGGTCGGCGGCCACGTGCACCGGGTCGGCGGTGGCGTCGGCGAGGATCGCGATCTCGGTGGGCCCTGCCTCGGCGTCGATGCCGATGCGGCCCTTGAGGAGGCGCTTGGCGGCGGCGACGTAGATGTTGCCGGGGCCGGTGACCAGGTTGACCGGGAGGCAGTCCTCGGTGCCGTACGCGAACATCGCGACGGCCTGGGCGCCGCCCGCCGCGTACACCTCGTCGACGCCGAGCAGGGCGCAGGCGGCGAGGATCGTGGGGTGCGGGAGGCCGCCGAAGTCCTTCTGCGGCGGAGAGGCCACGGCGATGCCCTCGACGCCCGCCTCCTGGGCCGGGACGACGTTCATCACGACGGAGGAGGGGTAGACCGAGCGGCCGCCGGGGACGTAGAGCCCGACGCGCTCGACGGGGACCCACTTCTCGGTGACGGTGCCGCCGGGGACGACCTGGGTGGTGTGCGTGGTGCGGCGCTGCTCGCGGTGGACGAGGCGGGCGCGGCGGATCGACTCCTCCAGCGCGGCGCGGACGGCCGGGTCCAGCTCGTCCAGGGCCTTCGTCAGCGCCTCGGCGGGCACCCGGACCGATGCGATCCGGACACCGTCGAACTTCTCCCCCCACTCGATCACTGCCGCGGAGCCGCGATGGCGTACGTCCTCGCAGATGGGCCGCACCGTCTCCAGGGCGGCTTCCACGTCGAACTCGGCACGGGGCAGCAGGTCGCGCAGGGCAGCACCCTCGGGGAGGGTGTCGCCGCGCAGATCGATTCGAGAGATCACACCGCAATTCTCGCAGACCGCTCGGGACGCCCGGTCGCCCGTATCACTGGCTGATACATGTCTCGGCCAACTCGGGCCGTGCCCGCTGTCACTGCTGACCGATAGCTTTCACACCGTCACACAGAGGGAAGAACAGCACTACAGGATGTGTGCACGGAGGGAGCGGCCGTGACCGAGCCGCACGAAGGCGATATCCCGGACGGGCTCAGCGCAGCGGAGCTGGGCATGTGGCAGTCCTTCCGGAACGGGACGACCTACGACTTACGTACGTACGACTCCGCCCGCAACGATCCGTTCGGCCCGCACTCCTGGGGGCCCGAGCGGAGTGTCGGCGCGCGGACGGTGGCGCGGCTGCTGCTGAGCGGGCCACCGGCGCGGCCGGGCCGGGTGGCGGCGCTGAAGCTCCGGGGGGTGCGGATCACCGGGAAGCTGGATCTGGCGGGTGGGCGGGTCTCGCCGTACGTGGAGCTGACCGGCTGCCGTTTCGAGCAGGAGGTGGTGCTCCCGGAGTGCCATTTCACGACGTTGCGGATGGTGGGCTGTCTGCTGCCCCGGCTGGAGGCGGCCCGGCTGCACACGGAGGGCGATCTGCATCTGCCGCGCTGCCGGATCGACCGGGGCATCCGGCTCACGGACGCCCAGATCGGCACGGACCTGCTGATCAACCAGCTGAGCGTGGGGCCCGACCGGCACGGCCGGGCCTTCGTCGGGGACGGCATGTCGGTCGCCCAGGATCTCCAGGCCGAGATGATCGAGACGCATGGGGAGCTGAGCCTGCGCGGGACGAAGGTGGGCGGTTCGCTGAGCCTGCGGGGCAGCCATCTGCGGGCGGCGGAGGACCGGCGCGCGCTGAACGCGCCGCAGCTGACGGTGGAGCGCACGCTCTACATGACCGAGGCGTGGGTGAGCGTCGACACCGGGAACCAGGGCACGACTCCCCCGTACGGCGTGGTCTACGCCCCGACCCCGGCGCGCGGGACCCGGTCGCAGATCTTCGAGTGCAAGGGCGGGGTGCGGCTGGACGACGGGCGGTTCGGGGACGCGGTGGACCTGCACAAGGCCCGGTTCTCGATGACCCGGCAGGAGGAGCTGTCGCTGCGCCGGATCGTCACGCCGGAGCTGCGGTTCAACGCGGAGCGGCCGGAGGAGGGCCGGGTCGTGCTGAACGGGGCGAAGGTGGTGACCCTGATCGACCTGTCCACCAGCTGGCCGGGGCCCGGGGGTCTGGCGATGGGCGGTTTCGTCTACGAGAACCTCGTCCCGTACGGCCATTTCCCGCTGTCGCGGCGGCTGGAGTGGGTGCTGGCGGCGACCCCGGAGTACGTCCCCGAGCCGTACGAGCGGCTCGCGACGGTGCTGCGCGGCAGCGGGGAGGACGCGGACGCGCGGGAGGTGCTGCTGGCCAAGCAGCGCCGCCGCCGGGAGACGCTGCCGCCCGCCGCGAAGGCCTGGGGGTTCCTCCAGGACTGGACGGTGGCGTACGGGTACCGGCCGGGGCGGGCGGCGGTGTGGATGGCGGTGCTGTGGGCGGCGGGCACGGCGGCCTTCTCGCAGTACGACCCGTTGACGATCAAGAACGACGAGTCGCCGCTGTGGAATCCGGCGCTCTACGCGCTGGACCTCCTCATCCCCGTGGTCAACCTCGGCCAGGACGGTTACTGGCGGATGGAGGGCGGCTGGCAGTGGGCGGCGGCCGGTCTGGTGCTCGTGGGGTGGATATTGGCCACGACGGTAGCCGCGGGAGCCTCCCGGCTGCTGCGCAGGGGCTGACCGAAACGGCAGCTCGAACCGGGTGAGGGTGGCCGGGACCGGCGGTTCCGAGGGATGCGCGGGGCCGCTGTGACGCCGGTGACGAGGTGCCTGGAGGGTCATGTTCAAGCCACCGCCGGACATTTCCTTTGCCCTTTCTTGACCCGGCCGGATACAACCCATCCACTCGGCACAGAAGCTTCACAGCGCAGCCCTGGCGCGGCCCTCACCAGGGCTTTTCAATGGTCTGCACCATGGCCTTCCTTCGCGCTCTGCTCAGTACCGCGCGCATGATCCGGCACAGCCCTCCGCTGTCCGCCGGACTGCCCGCGGATGACGCCGTGCTGCTCGACGCCCCCGACGAGCAACTCTCCCCGGCGCTGGTGGCCGCTGCCCTCGGCGACCCCGAACCGGCCGCCAAACTGCTCGCCACCACCCGGGACTCCGCCGACTGGGAGAACCGCGACCGCTATCTCGGCCGGCTCGTCACCTTCGCCCGCCACCGGGACGGCTGGCTCACCGACTGGCTGGCCGCCGCCCCGCGCGACCCGGACGCCCTGCTGGTCAAGGCGGAGCTCGCGGTCCGCCGGGCCTGGGAGTCGCCCGCCCGCGCGGAACGGCTCCACGAGGTCGGCCCGCTGATCACCGCCGCCGCCGAGGCGGACCCGCGCGACCCGGTCCCCTGGCGGCTCGCCCTGGACCACGCCCGCGGCACCCACGCCACGCACACCGCCTTCGAGTCGCTGTGGGAACAGGCGATACGGCGCTCCGCGCACCACTACGGCTGCCATGTGGCGGCGCTGCGCTACCTCTCGGCCGCCTGGTACGGCTCGCACCGCGAGTGCTTCGACTTCGCCGAGCGGGCCGCCGAGGACGCCGTACCCCACTCCCTGGTGCAGGCCCTGCCGGTCCGGGCGGCCTTCGCCCTCCTCCTGGACACCCAGGCGCTCGGCCGCACCACCTCCGTACTGGAGGAGCGGATCGACGCGGCGGCCGACGCGGCCATCCGGCTGTCGGCCGCCTACCGCCCCGGCGACCCGTGGCCCGCCGAGGTCCGCAACCTCCTCGCGTACGTGCTCCTCGCCCGGGGGCGCTGGGGCGAGGCGCTGGAGCAGTTCACGCTGATCGGGCAGCACGCGACGTCGTTCCCGTGGTCCTCGGTCTCCGACGACGCCCTGGGCCGGTTCCTCGACGCACGGGACGGCGCACGGCTCCAGGTGGCCTCCGTGACCCCCTTGCGGAACCGGGCCGACCGCGGACGCCCGCGCGGCCATTACGCTTGAGCGTTGTGACCACCGCCCGTCTCCCCCTTTTCCCGCTCAACACGGTGCTGTTCCCCGGCCTCGTGCTGCCGCTCAACGTGTTCGAGGAGCGGTATCGCGCCATGATGCGGGAGCTGCTGAAGAGCGACGAGGACGAACCTCGCCGCTTCGTCGTGGTCGCGATCCGCGACGGCCGCGAGACCGCGGTGACGGGCACCGGCATGCCGGACCCCGTCGCCTCCGCACCCCCCGCCGAGCGCGCGCCCGCCGAGGGCTTCGGCCCCGACCCCATCCAGACCTTCCACCGGGTCGGCTGCATCGCCGACGCGGCGACCATCCATGAGCGCCCGGACGGCAGCTTCGAGGTCCTGGCCACCGGCACCACCCGGGTCAGGCTGCTCTCGATCGACGCGAGCGGCCCGTATCTGAGCGCCGAGGTCGAGGAGGTCACCGAGGAGCCGCCCGCCGAGGACGAGGCCGACGAGGCCGGAGCCCTGGCGGAGGGCGTCCTGCGGGCGTTCCGCGCCTACCAGAAGAGGCTGGCGGGAGCGACCGAACGCTCACTCGCCACCGGCTCCGAGCTGCCCGACGACCCCTCCGTGGTCTCCTACCTGGTCGCGGCGGCCACCGTCCTGGACGTCCCCACCAAGCAGCGGCTCCTCCAGGCCCCGGACACCGCGACGCGCCTGCGCGAGGAGCTGACGCTGCTGCGCCGGGAGACGGCGGTCATCCGCCACCTGCCCTCGCTCCCCGCACCGGACCTGACCCGCGCCCCCACCCACCCCAACTGAACAAGGATTCCGTACCGGTGGCGAAGAAGCCGAAGAAGCAGTCGGGCGGCACCCCCGCCACGGTCGCCCTGACCGCGGCGGGCACCGCCTTCACGCTCCGCCCCTACGACCACGACCCGGCCTCCACCTCCTACGGCGAGGAGGCCGCCGAGGCCCTGGGCGTCTCCCCCGACCGGGTCTTCAAGACCCTGGTCGCGGACGTCGACGGCGAGCTGACGGTCGCGGTCGTCCCGGTGGCCGGCTCCCTGGACCTCAAGGCCCTGGCGTCCGCGGTGGGCGGCAAGCGCGCCACGATGGCGGACCCGGCGGCCGCGGAACGCACCACGGGCTACGTCCGGGGCGGCATTTCCCCCCTGGGCCAGCGCAAACGCCTGCGCACGGTGCTGGACGCGTCGGCCCGGACGCACGCCACGATCTGCGTCTCGGCGGGGCGCCGGGGCCTGCAGGTGGAGCTGGCGGCGACGGATCTGGCGGAGCTGACGGGGGCGGTGTTCGCGGAGATCGGCCGCGGCTAGGCCCACCCGGGGGCGCTGCCCCCGAACCCCCGCGCCTCAAACGCCGGCGGGGCTGAAAAGACGTCCTCAAACGCCGGACGGGCTGGATTTGCCGCCCGGCACAATCCAGCCCCTCCGGCGCTTGAGGAGCGGGGTCCGGGGCGAAACCCCGAAACCAGCCCGTCCGGCACTTGAGGACAAACCAGGGTCCGGGGCGGAACCCCCAAACCAGCCCGTCCGGCGCTTGAGGACAAAGCGGGGCCCGGGGCGGAACCCCCAAACCAGCCCCTCCGGCGCTTCAGGAGCGAGGTCCGGGGCGGAGCCGCCAAACCAGCCCGTCCGGCGCTTGAGGACAAAGCGGGGTCCGGGGCAGCGCCCCGGTTTCGGGAAGGGGCGGGGAGGGGAACAGCCCGCCGCAGGCGCCCCACCCGCGGCGCTACGACGCCCCCGAGCCCCCACCCGGCGCCGGCGGCCCACCAGGCCCGACAGACCCACCGGACCCACCAGGCCCACCGGCCCCACCAGCCCCCGGCTCCCCGTAATACGACGTCCACCCCTCCCCCACCCAAGCCGGCTCAGGCTCCCGCACTCCGAACGCCGCCGTCAGCAGGACATGCACCGCCAGCGCCACGAACGGCCACACCAGCACCGCCACCACCACCGCGTGCAGCTCCAGCGGCGCGTCGAAGACGACCCCCTTGCCGACCACCCGCGCCCGGGCCACCACGTCGGAGGACGGCCCCAGCCAGATCCCCACCCGCCAGGCCAGCAGTGAGCCGAGCACCCCGCCCAGCGCGAGTCCCACCACCACGAGGACACCGCCCCGCCGCAGCCGCCAGGCGACGACGGCCGCCGACAGCACGCCGAACACGGCCGCCAGCAGGACGAACGTTCCGTCCGCCCCGATCGCCTCCTCGCCCTCGCTGTTCTGCAGGAAGACGGCGCTGCCGTCGGAGACCAGAGGGACGCGGGGCGCCAGCCACAGCCACAGCAGCCCGAGCGCGATACCGGCGAGCGCCACGAGCACCAGGACCACGGCGGCCTGACGGAGCTCCGTCGCCGTGTCCGGGTCGTCGGGCGAGCCGTACGCGGGCGCGAGGTGGGAGCCCGAGGGCGGGCTCTGCCACGGATCGTGCGGGTTCGGCTGGTGAGGCGGCGTCAGAGGTGCGGTCACCGTGCCATCGTGCCAGGCCACCCTGTGCGGCGCCTCACCGGCTGCCGCACCCGTCCACACGGCACACCACCGGCGTACCGCACGCCACCGGCGTACGACACGCCCCTACCGCACCGCCGCCCGCCGGTACGCCCACGTGGCGACCGCCAGCGACAGCACCCCCACCACCGCACAGACCGCGAGGAAGAGGCCGATCATGCCCCAGTCCGGCGAGGCGTCGAAGGAGCGGGCCAGCGCCTCGACCCCGTACGTCGAGGGCAGCAGGTCCCGCGCCCACCCCACCGGCTCCGGCAGCCGGTCGGCCGGCAGCACCCCGAGCAGCAGGGCCGCGGACATGCCCAGCTGCCCCAGCAGCGTGGCGAGCTCCTGGCGCGGCGCGAGCAGCCCGAGAGCCGCCCCCAGACCGGCCAGGGCGGCGCCGGAGAGCGGGATGACGGCGACCAGGACCCACAGATGGGTCATCGGGAGCTGGAACAGCACGCTCCCGGTGATCGCCGTGAAGACCGTGCCGGGCACGGTGAACGAGGCGTACGCGGCCGCCGCCCCCAGCACCACCGCGGCGGGCGGCACCGGCAGGGTGGCGTAGTGGTCGAGCCCGCCGCCGGCCCGCAGCTGGCCGAAGTACTGGGCGAGCAGGTTGAGCGCGACGAACGCCACGACCAGCACGCTGGAGCCGGCGACCACGGCACGCGCCTCGGCCCCGCCGTCGACGACGCCCCGCATCAGGACCATGATCCCGACGGACTGGAAGGTCGCCACGAAGAGCAGCGGGATCCGGGCGACCCGGGCCCGGGAGAGCTGGGCGCGGTAGACGGCGGCCAGCGAGGGCAGCAGCCGGGCGCGCGGCGCGAGCGGGGCGGGCACGGTCCGCGCGGCGGAGCCGGTGGGCCGGGGCCGGGTCCGCGACGGTGCGGTCCTGGCCGGAATGATGCTCGTCACCTGAGGCCGCTCCCCTTACACCCGTCCAGTACATCCACCGCGCCCACCACTACGTACGGTGCCTGCGCCCCGTTCAGCGCCCCGCGTCCCCGGATCCTCACGCCTTCACCAGCCCCTTGCTCGCATTGGCCGCGTCCCCGCCGAGCGCCAGGTACACATCTTCCAGGCTGGGTGTGGCCAGGGTGAAATCGTCCAGCGCGGCGAAGGCCGCGCCGCCCGTGACCGCGGCGACCGCGGCCCGGGCCTCGTCGGGGCTGAGCCGCAGCACCCAGCGCCGCCCGGACTCCTGGGCGGACGGGCGCAGCGCGGCGACCTCCGGGACGTCCAGCGGGGCCCGCTCGCGCCACATGAGCTCGACGCGGACCTCGCCGGCGACCTTCTCCTTGAGCCCGGAGGGGGTGTCGCAGGCGATGACCCGGCCGCGCTCCAGGACGGCGACGCGGTCGAGGACGGTCTCGGCCTCGATGACGTTGTGGGTGACCAGCAGCACGGTGGCGCCGCGTTCGGCCCGGCGGCGGTCGACGGCGGCCCAGACGGCCCGCCGGGCCACCGGGTCCATGCCGGTCGTCGGCTCGTCCAGGACCAGCACGGGCCGGTCCCCGACGAGGGTGGCGGCGAAGCAGGCGAGCCTGCGCTGACCGCCGGAGAGCTTCTTCAGGGGCCGCCCGGCCAGCTCGGTGAGGCCGAGCTCCTCCAGTACGGCGTCGCGTTCGGCGCGGGCCTCGCGGACGTGGAGGCCGCGCAGCCGTCCGGTGGTCTCGGCGGCCAGGGAGACCGTCAGCTCGTCCAGGGCGGTGGACTCCTGCCCGAGGTAGCCGATCAGCCGGGAGGCCCGCTCGGGGTGGCGTACGAGGTCGTGGCCGAGGACTTCGACGGAGCCGGAGTCGGGGCGCATCAGCCCGGTGAGCTGGCGGACCAGCGTGGACTTGCCGGCGCCGTTGGGGCCGAGCAGTCCGAAGATCTCGCCGCGCTCGACATCGAGGCTGATCCCGTCGGTGGCGCGCACCTCGGGGGTGGCGGGCGCGCCGCGGCGGCCCCGGACGGCGGGATAGGTCTTGACGAGGTCACGCACCGCGCACACGGTGCCGGTGTCGCTCTGCGCCTGTGCTGTGCCCGTACTCACGAGGTACGAGGGTACGGGGTCACACGCCCCGGTTTGCGCCCGGGGCCACCCCGCGTCGCGGGCCCGGCACGATCCGCGGAAAAGGCCCTACTCCCCGGCGGGCACGTGCTCCGCCGCCGCCCGCACGTCGATCTCGCGCCAGAACCCGGCCCGGATCGCATAGCGGTCGTGCTCGTCGATCTGGTCGTCCTTGTGGGCGAGGAGCCCGAAGCGGGCCGCGTACCGCAGGAGTTCGCCGTCGATGCGGTGCGGGATGCGCGGGTACATGGTGGAGAGCTTCTGGAGGTGGACGGTCTCCGGGAGCCGTTCCATCCAGCGCCGGGCGAAGACCTGGCCGACCTCGAAGGGGTCGCCGCCGACGGTGGTGATGTCCTCCTCCCGGTCGGCCCAGCGCTGTTCGGCGCTGGTGACCTGGGCGAGGGTCGGCAGGGAGGCGGTCTCGGCCGGTTCGCCGAGGGGGCCGCCGCGCTCGACCCAGCCCTTGTCGGAGGACCAGCGCAGGGTGGCGTTGGCGGGGGTCGCGTTCTGGGCGGCCGTCCGGTCGGGGTGGGTGGCGTGGGCGCGGAGGGCGGCGAGGTCCTTGGGGGTGGGGACGGTTTTGTGGCCGGGGGTGGGCTCGGGCTCGGAGGGGCCGGGGTCGGCGGGTGCGGCGGGGGCGGTGGGGGGGGGGGGGGGCCGGGGGGGCCGCGCCCCCCCCGGGGGCCGCCCGGGGGGGGGGGGGGGGGGGGGCAGGACGCGGCGTTCGTCCGCCTCGGCGACGAGGTCCTCGGACTGGTTGTAGTCGCCGTCGGCGGCCTGGACGGCCCACAGGTGGACGGCGACCCCGTGCTCCTTGGCGGACATCAGGCCGGGCAGCAGATCGCCGTCGCCGGTCACCAGGACCACGTCCGAACAGGCCCGGTTCCTCGCCAGCTCGGTCAGCTCGGCGTGCATGGCGGCGTCCACGCCCTTCTGCGCCCAGCGTCCGTCGCTGCGGGTCAGGGCTCCCAGCCGTACGGTCACCCGGGGCATCACCCGGAGCCTGCGGTGCTCGGGCTGGGGCACCCGGTCGGGGGCGCCGTCGAACCAGTAGATCCGCAGCAGCGGCTGCTGCGTATCGGCCTCGGCCCGCTCGCGCAGCCCCTGGATGAGGGCCGCGTGGTCGACGGTGATGCGGGAACGGGCGGGCTCTCCGGCCAGCAGACTCGCGGCTGCGCCCAGCAAGTAGCCGGCGTCCACCAGGACGACGCAACGGTCCACGCGTTCCACCCTCTTCCAGGAATTCGGGAACGGTTCAGCGGCCCGCCCCTCGATGACCGGGTCCGCTTACCCAGGGTTTCCTTCGAGTCTGCCCGACCACACAAGGGTTAACGGCCGGAACTCGATCATCGGCGTGGCGAATCGGGAAAGGGCTGGAAAAGGTCTGGGGCGGAGGGCCGGGACGGCCGTCACTGCGGATACCGCTACGCACGGTAATGATCCAACATGCACGGTTTGCGGCGCTATGTGAGTCTGACGATGGTCCTGGCCCCCCAGGATTCCCCACAGGAGGCATTCACCATGGGCAAGAACAAGAACCGCAAGCAGGGCAGCCAGCACGATCGCGCGTCCGCGTCGGAGCGTAGCGCCGAGCAGGCCAAGTCGACGGCGTACGAGTCGCAGACCCAGCCGCAGACGCAGTCCCAGGGCAGCCCGTCCGACGTGGCGCGCAAGCACCAGCGGCGCTTCGGTCACAACTGACCGCGTCGGCCGCTCGCGGCCATGCACGAGAGGGGCGTCCCGCACGGTGCGGGACGCCCCTCTCGTTCGTACGCCGTTCTGAAAAGCCTCAGCCGGCCAGGCAGGACGGCCCGAGCAGCACCTTCAGATCGCCGAAGAGGGCCGAGTCGGCCTTGACCCTGTGCCGGTCCAGCCGCAGGACGGTCGTCTTGCGGGGGCCCTGGAGCTTGATGCGCACCTCGGTGTCGCCCCGGTGGTGGCTGAGCACCTCGCCGAGACGCGTGACCATCGGCGGGGTGATCTTCACGGTGGGGATGGTGAGGACGACCGGAGCGTTGGTCCCGGCGTTGGAGATGTCGGGGACCTGCATCTCCATGGCGACCAGCCGGGGCACGTCCTCGCGCTTGTCGAGCCGTCCCTTGACGAAGACGACGGTGTCCTCCACGAGCTGGGTGGAGACCAGCTGGTAGGTGGCGGGGAAGAACATGCACTCGATGGACCCGGCCAGGTCCTCCACGGTGGCGATGGCCCAGGCGTTGCCCTGCTTGGTCATCTTTCGCTGGAGGCCGGAGATGATGCCGCCGACGGTGACGATCGAGCCGTCGCTGTAGTCGCCGCCCATCAGCTGGGAGATCGAGGCGTCGGCCTTGTCGGACAGCACGTGCTCCAGGCCGAAGAGCGGGTGGTCGGAGACGTACAGGCCGAGCATCTCCCGCTCCTGGGCGAGCAGGTAGGCCTTCTCCCACTCGACGTCGGAGAACTCCACGTCCAGCCCGAAGCCCGGCTCGTCGCTCTCCTCCTCGCCCATGCCGCCGAAGAGGTCGAACTGTCCCTCGGCCTCCTTGCGCTTGACCTGCACCACGTTGTCGATCATCGGCTCGTGGTGGGCGACGAGCCCCTTGCGGGTGTGGCCCATCTCGTCGAAGGCGCCGGCCTTGATCAGCGATTCGACGGTGCGCTTGTTGCAGACGACCGCCTCGACCTTGTCGAGGAAGTCGGGGAAGGAGCTGTACTTCCCTTTGGCCTTGCGGGAGCGGATGATCGAGTCGACGACGTTCTGGCCGACGTTGCGGATGGCGGTCAGGCCGAAGAGGATCACGTCGTCGCCCTGGGCGGCGAAGTTGGACAGCGACTCGTTGACGTTGGGCGGGAGCACCTTGATGCCCATGCGGCGGCACTCGTTGAGGTAGACCGCGGACTTGTCCTTGTCGTCCTTGACCGAGGTCAGCAGGGCGGCCATGTACTCGGCGGGGTAGTTCGCCTTGAGGTAGGCGGTCCAGTAGGTGACCAGGCCGTACGCCGAGGAGTGCGCCTTGTTGAACGCGTACCCGGCGAACGGCACCAGGACGTCCCACAGCGCCTTGATCGCCGCGTCGGAGAAGCCCTTCTCCTTGGCGCCCTTCTCGAAGAGGACAAAGTTCTTCGCCAGTTCCTCGGGCTTCTTCTTGCCCATCACGCGGCGCAGGATGTCGGCCTCGCCGAGCGAGTACCCGGCGACGATCTGGGCGGCCTTCTGGACCTGCTCCTGGTAGACGATCAGGCCGTAGGTGAGGCCGAGGACCTCCTTGAGGGGCTCCTCCAGCTCCGGGTGGATCGGGGTGATCTCCTGGCGGCCGTTCTTGCGCTCCGCGTAGTTCGTGTGCGAGTTCATGCCCATCGGGCCCGGCCGGTAGAGGGCCGAGACGGCGGAGATGTCCTCGAAGTTGTCGGGCTG
The DNA here is from genome assembly GCF_000718135.1 of Streptomyces cyaneofuscatus. Taxonomy (GTDB): domain Bacteria; phylum Actinomycetota; class Actinomycetes; order Streptomycetales; family Streptomycetaceae; genus Streptomyces; species Streptomyces cyaneofuscatus. The sequence continues at coordinate 75,703 of NZ_JOEM01000005.1, forward strand.
CATCTGGCGGAGCAGGGAGCGCATCGGCCCGCCGTCGAACTGGAAGACGCCGAGCGTGTCACCGCGGCAGAGCAGTTCGTACGTCTTGGGGTCGTCCAGCGGCAGGGCGAGCATCTCCAGGTCGATGCCTTTGTTGGACTTCACCATCTTGATGGCGTCGTCCATGATCGTCAGGTTGCGCAGGCCGAGGAAGTCCATCTTCAGCAGGCCGAGCGACTCGCACTGCGGGTAGTCCCACTGCGTGATGGTGACGCCGTCGGTGTGCCGGACCCAGACGGGGGCGTGGTCGACGATCGGCTCGCTGGACATGATGACGCCGGCGGCGTGCACGCCCATCTGCCGGACCAGGCCCTCGACACCCTTTGCGGTGTCGATGACCTTCTTGACGTCCGGCTCGCTCTCGTACATCCCCCGGATCTCGCCCGCCTCGCTGTAGCGCGGGTGCTTGGGGTCGGTGATGCCGTTGAGGTCGATGCCCTTGCCGAGGACGTCGGCGGGCATCGCCTTGGTGAGGCGGTCGCCCATGGCGTACGGGTAGCCCAGCACCCGGGCCGAGTCCTTGATGGCGTTCTTCGCCTTGATCTTGCCGTAGGTGCCGATCATGGCGACCTTGTCGGCGCCGTACTTCTCCGTCACGTACCGGATCACCTCGACGCGCCTGCGCTCGTCGAAGTCGATGTCGACATCGGGCATGGAGACGCGCTCGGGGTTGAGGAACCGCTCGAAGATCAGTCCGTGCTCGATCGGGTCGAGGTCGGTGATGCCCATCGCGTACGACACGATCGAACCGGCCGCCGAACCACGGCCGGGGCCAACGGCGATGCCGTTGTTCTTGGCCCACATGATGAAGTCCGCGACGACCAGGAAGTACCCCGGGAACCCCATCTGGATGATGATGTCCATCTCGTACTCGACCTGCTTCTGCCGGTCGTCGGGCACACCGTTGGGGAAGCGGCGCTGCATGCCCTTGCGCACTTCCTCCTGGAACCAGGTGATCTCCGTGAAGCCGTCCGGGATCTCGAACTTCGGCATGAGGTTCTTCGCCTCGAACATGCCGGTGGTGTCGATCTGCTGGGCGACCAGGAGGGTGTTGGCGCACCCCTGCTGCCAGGCGTCGGAGGAGTCGACGGCGTACATCTCGTCCGTCGTCTTCAGGTAGTAGCCGGTGCCGTCGAAGCGGAAGCGGTCCGGGTCGGAGAGGTTCTTGCCGGTCTGGATGCAGAGCAGGGCGTCGTGGGCGGCGGCCTCGTGCGCGTACGTGTAGTGGGAGTCGTTGGTGACGAGCGGCGGGATGTCCAGCTTCTTGCCGATCTCCAGCAGCCCGTCACGGACCCGGCGCTCGATCTCGATGCCGTGGTCCATCAGCTCCAGGAAGTACCGGCCCTCGCCGAAGATGTCCTTGTAGTCGGAGGCCGCCTGCACCGCCTCGTCGAACTGGCCGAGCCGCAGTCGGGTCTGCACCTCACCCGAGGGGCAGCCGGTGGAGGCGATCAGGCCCTCGGACCACTGGGAGATGGTCTCCTTGTCCATCCGGGGCCACTTCTGGAGCCAGCCCTCGGCGTACGCGTCGGAGGAGAGCCGGAAGAGGTTGTGCAGCCCGGTCTTGTTGGCCGCCCAGATCGTCTTGTGGGTGTAACCACCGGATCCGGACACATCATCGCGCTTCTGGTGCGGCTGTCCCCACTGCACCTTGCGCTTGTGCTTGCGCGACTCCGGGGCGACGTACGCCTCGATGCCGATGATCGGCGTGACCCCCGCCTTGGTCGCCGAGTGGAAGAAGTCGTAGGCCCCGTGCAGGTTGCCGTGGTCGGTCATCGCGATGTGCGACATGCCCATCTCGTTGCACGCCTCGAACATGTCCTTGAGCCGCGCCGCACCGTCCAGCAGCGAGTACTGGGTATGAACGTGCAGGTGCGTGAAGGGCGGCTTGGTCACGGCGTCGGGCCTCCGGGAAGTCGGGCGATGACGGACGGGGGGACAGCGTGGAAGTCTACGACGTGACGGAGTCCGACGACGGGCACTCCCGGCTTCCGCCGAGCGTTGGAGAGAGCGGGACGGGTGTCCGTTTTGTCATGCACTCCGTCACGCGCACCGGATTCCCGGGCAGGTACGCCAACGACAGCAGGAGGCAGCAAGAGATGTCGGAAACGCAGACCGGCGCAGCGCAGCGCGGGGAGCAGATTCTCGCCGTTTTCGACACCGCCTTCGGGGAGCTGCTGGCCGCCGATCCCGCCGCTTTCCGGGTGAAGTTCCGCAAGATGGCGGGCTCGGCCTTCGCCTTCTACCGGGGCACGGCCTGCCTGTTCTACACCGACCTGGAGCGGGAGCAGCGCGGCGGACCGTATCTGGACGAGCGCACGGGCCGGGTCTGGATCCACGGTGATCTCCACGCGGAGAATTTCGGCACCTACATGGACGCCAACGGCCGCCTCGTCTTCAACGTCAACGATTTCGACGAGGCGTACGTGGGCCCCTTCACCTGGGACCTGAAGCGGTTCGCCGCCTCCGTGGCGCTGATCGGGTACGCCAAGGCGCTGTCCGACGAGCAGATCACCGACCTGGTCCGGATCTTCGCCGCCGCCTACCGGGAGCGGATCCACGCGCTGGCGACGGGCGCGAAGAACGACGAGGTGCCGCCCTTCACGCTGGACACCGCCGAGGGTCCGCTGCTGGACGCGCTGCGCGCCGCCCGCTCGCTGACCCGCTTCTCGCTGCTGGACTCGATGACGGTGATCCGGGACTTCGAGCGCCGGTTCGCGGACGGCGGCGGCGCGATCGACCTGGACGCCGCGACGCGGTACAAGGTGCTGGCCGCGTTCGACGGCTATCTGGAGACGCTGCCGGAGTCGAGCCTGACCCGCCCCGACTCCTACCGGGTCAAGGACGTGGTGGGCCGCCGGGGCATCGGCATCGGATCGGCCGGGCTCCCCTCGTACAACATCCTCCTGGAGGGCAACAGCGACGCCCTGGAGAACGACGTGGTGATCTACCTCAAGCAGGCGCAGACCCCGGCGGTCTCCCGGCACATCACGGACGCCGCCGTGCGGGACTACTTCCAGCACGAGGGGCACCGCACGGTGATCTCGCAGCGGGCGCTCCAGGCGCACGCGGACCCGTGGCTGGGCTGGACCGAGCTGGACGGCGCGGGCCAGCTGGTCGCCGAGGTCTCGCCGTACGCGGTCGATCTGGACTGGTCCGAGATCGACGAGGTGGACGAGATCGCGGCGGTCGTCGCGGACCTGGGCCGGGCGACGGCCACCATGCACGCGGCGGCGGACGACGAGAGCGGCCACTCGCTGGTGCCGTTCTCCACGGAGCGGGCGATCGACGCGGCCATCGCGGCCGACGAGGAGGGGTTCGGCGAGCTGCTGGTCGATTTCGCCCACAGCTACGGGGCCCAGGCCCGCGCGGACCACCAGATCTTCGTGGACCTCTTCCGCAACGGCCGGATCCCCGGCCTGTAGGCGTCGGCATCCGGCCGTGCCGTGACTCTCAGCTTCTTTTAAGGTCCGCTTACCTCCGCACATGACACACTTTCCGGCGATGGACATCTCAGGTACGCAGCTCAGGGTGGTGCGCGCGGCGCTTTTCGCCGCGCTCGTCGTCACCCTGTCCACGGCGTCCCATGTGCTGCTCTCCGGGGTCCCGCTGCCGCTGACCGCCGTCGCGCTCCTCGCGGCGGTCGTCTTCGGCGTGGCGTACGCGCTGGCCGGGCGGGAGCGCGGCTTCGGCGCCATCGCGGGGCTGCTCGTCCCGCTGGAGCTGGCGGCCGACACGCTCTTCACCACCGGCCAGCACCTCTGTTACGGGGCGGCCGGCGGGCCCATCGCGGGCCCGCTGCGCTCGGTCGGCTTCGACGTGCTCTGCGGGGGCGGCGAGGTCGGCGCGACCGGGGCGCGGATCGCGGGCGTCGGCACGGTGGGCACCCCGCTCGCCGGGATGACCGGTGCGGGCGACCGCGCGGCGGCCCTGCTGGCGCAGCCGGGTCCGGCCGTGCCGTGGCTGCTGCTCGCCGCCCATGTGGCCGTCGGGCTGCTCGCGGCCGCCTGGCTGCGGCGCGGCGAGGCGGCGCTGGCGGGTCTGGTGCGCACGGCGGCCCTGGTGGCGTTCCGGCCGCTGCTCACCGCGGTCGCCGTGGTGCGCGGCACCGTCCGGTCCGCGCCCCGTCTCCCCCGCGCCGCCGGGCGCGAGCACCCGCTCTCCCCGGCCCGCTTCCCCGTGCACTCCGTGGGACGGAGGGGGCCGCCGCTCACCGCGTACGCCACCGCTGCCTGAGGGCAGGACGGCCGGCGCCGAGCAGCACCCTTCCACTCCCCACGCATCCACGGAGAACACCACCATGAGCAAGCGCAACACCCAGCAGAACAAGGCAGCGGCCCGTGAGCGGCTGCGCGCCGAGCGCGAGGCGCAGGCGAAGAAGGACCGGACCCGCAAGCAGCTCGTCGTCGGCGTCTCGGTCGTCGCGGCCCTCGCCGTCGTCGGCGGTATCAGCTACGGCGTGATGCAGCTGAACAAGCCGGACGCCTGGGAGGCCGCCGCCGACGCGAAGAACGTCAGCGCGCCGAAGAACACCGCGGGCAAGGACGGCACCACCGTGGTGATCGGCAAGTCCGACGCCAAGAAGACCCTGGAGCTGTACGAGGACTCCCGCTGCCCGGTCTGCGCCACGTTCGAGCAGGGCGTCGGCGAGACCGTCGCGAAGGACGTCGACGCCGGCAAGTACAAGGTCAAGTACGTCGGTGCGACCTTCATCGACAACACCGACAACGGTGAGGGGTCCAAGAACGCCCTGAGCGCGCTCGGCGCCGCGCTGAACGTGAGCCCCGAGGCGTTCATGGAGTACAAGGCCGCGCTGTACTCCGCGAAGTTCCACCCGGAGGAGAGCGAGGACAAGTTCGCCAAGGACAGCTACCTCATCGAGGTCGCCGACTCGGTGGACGCTCTCAAGGGGAACAAGGCCTTCCAGAAGGACGTCGAGGACGGTACGTACGACGCCTGGGCGATGAAGATGTCCGAGGCGTTCGACAAGAGCGACGTCAAGGGCACGCCGACGCTGAAGATGGACGGCAAGAAGGTCACGACGGAGGGCAGCGACAACGCCCCGATGACGGCGGCCGAGTTCACGGCGGCGGTGGACAAGGCGCTCAAGGCGTAACGCCTTCAAGCTGCCGGGCCGGGTGCTCCTCCGACCCGCGGGCCACCTCCCGGCGACCGTTTCCCGACGGGCGGGCGAACTTCCTCCGTTCGCCCGCCCGTTCGCTGTACGCGCCAGTAGGGTGATCGGCCGTGACCAGTCGACACATACCCTCGCCGAGCCGCCGCACGGTCGTCCGGGCCGCCGCCGCGACCGCCGCCGCCGTGCCCGTACTCGCCACCTCGACCATCACCTCCGCCACTGCCGGCTCTCAGGTGACGGCGCCCGCCTTCCTGCACGGCGTCGCCTCCGGGGACCCGCTGCCCGACGGGGTCCTGCTGTGGACCCGCGTCACCCCCGAGCCCGGCGCGGAGCCCGGTTCGGGGCGCGGGGCCGACACCCCGGTGCGCTGGGAGGTCGCGGAGGACCGGGAGTTCACCGCGCCGGCCGGGAGCGGTACGACGCTCGCCTCGGCCGCCTCCGACCACACGGTGAAAGCCGACGTCCGCGGACTGCGCCCGGCCACCTCGTACTACTTCCGCTTCTCAACAGGCGGCGGGGCCGGCGAGGGCGCCGAGGTCCGCTCCCCCGTCGGCCGCACCCGCACCGCGCCCGCCACCGGGACGAGCGTGGCGGGGCTCCGCTTCGGCGTGGTGTCCTGCGCCAACTGGGAGGCGGGCTGGTTCTCCGCGTACCGCCATCTCGCCGCCCGCGGCGACCTGGACGCGGTGCTGCACCTGGGCGACTACCTGTACGAGTACGCGACCGGCGGCTACCCGACCCAGGGCGCGGCCCTGCGTGAGCACCGGCCCGCCCACGAGATCCTGAACCTGGCCGACTACCGCCTGAGGCACGGCACCTACAAGACCGACACCGACCTCCAGGCGCTGCACGCCGCCCACCCGGTCATCGCGATCTGGGACGACCACGAGTTCGCCAACGACGCCTGGTCGGGAGGCGCGCAGAACCACACCCCGGGTACGGAGGGGGTGTGGGCTGAGCGGGTGGCGGCGGCCAAGCAGGCGTACTTCGAGTGGATGCCGGTCCGCGCCTCCACCGAGGGGACCGTCCACCGGCGGCTGCGGTTCGGGCGGCTGGCCGATCTGCACCTGCTGGACCTGCGGAGCTTCCGATCAGAGCAGGCGTCCATCGGCAACGGCTCGGTGGACGACCCGGAGCGTACGATCACCGGCCGGGCGCAGCTGGACTGGCTGAAGGCGGGTCTGGCCGGGTCGGACGCGGTGTGGAAGCTGGTGGGGACGTCGGTGATGATCTCGCCGGTCGCCTTCGGGGCTCTCCCCGCCCACCTGCTGGGGCCGCTCACCGGGCTGCTGGGGCTGCCGAAGGAGGGGCTGGCGTTCAGCGTCGACCAGTGGGACGGGTACACCGACGACCGCAAGGAGCTGATCGGGCATCTGCGGGACCGGGGGATCCGCGACACGGTGTTCCTGACCGGCGATGTGCACATGGCCTGGGCCAGTGAGGTGCCGGTGAAGGCGGCGACGTATCCGCTGTCGCCCTCGGCGGCGACGGAGTTCGTCGTCACCTCGGTGACCTCGGACAACCTGGACGACATCCTGCGGGTCGCACCGCAGACCGTGTCGACGGTCGCGTCGGCGGCCGTCCGTACCGCCAACCGCCATGTGAAGTGGGTGGACATGGACTCGCACGGCTACGGCGTCCTGGACGTCACCGCCGAGCGCTCGCAGATGGACTACTACGTGCTGTCCGACAAGACGGCCAAGGACGCCACCTCCGCCTGGGTCCGCTCCTACCGCACGCGCCGGGGCACCCAGAAGGTCGAGCGGGTGGACCACCCGGTCCGCTGAAACGCCCCTACAGCGTGGCCAGGAAGCCGAGCGCGACCTTCCAGGTCTGCTCGGCGGCCGCCTGGTCGTAGTCGTGGAGGTCGGGGTCGGTGAACAGGTGGCCGGCCCCCGGGTAGCGGTAGATCTCCACGTCCGCGCCGGTCCGCTGCATCTGGAGATACCAGCTGTTCAGCCAGTCATGGGACTCGAAGGGGTCCGGGTCCGCGACGTGCAGCTGGACGGGCAGCTCGTCCACCGTCGCGTTCTCCGCGATGTCCGATGTGCCGTGGAAGAGCAGCAGCCCGCGCGCCTTCGCGTCACCGAGCGCCAGGGTCTGCGCGGTCGCCGCGCCGAGGGAGAACCCGGCGTAGACGAGCCCCTGGTCGGAGTAGGGGGCCGCGGCGAGCACCGCCCGCTTCAGCAGCTCCTCCTTGCCGACCTCCTCCTTGAAGGCCATGCCCTCCTCCACCGTGTCGAAGGTGTGCCCCTCGAAAAGATCGGGCACGCGCACCTCGTGGCCGGCGTCCCTCAGACGTGCGGCCGCGGCGTGCACTGCGGGCGTGAGCCCGTAGGTCGAGTGGAAAAGCATGATGTTCATGAGGCCCATGGTGCCAGTTGCGCCTCAATGCTTGGAGGACCGGACGATGGAGAACGTGCTGCGCCCGCTGATCGTCTTCGGCGGATCCGTGGTGATCACCCTGCTGATCGGCTGGCTGGTCGACCGGCTGCTGCGCAGGGCCGACAGCCGCCACCACGAGACCCCGCTGTGGGGTCTGCTGCGGCGCTGCCGGCCACCGCTGCAGGTGGTGATCATCACGGCGCTGCTGCGCGGCAGCTACCGGCAGTCGGGCATCGCCTGGGTGTGGGAGCACCGGGTCGGGATCGGCCAGGGCCTCTCCCTGGTGCTGATCGGCGCCACGGCCTGGCTGGTCGTGCGGGCCGCCGCGACGGTCGTCGAGTCCAGTTACGCGCGGTACGCGACGTCCACCCGCGATCCTGCCCGGGTCCGCCGGGTCCGTACGCAGGTGACGCTGATCCAGCGGGTCGTCATCGCGGTCGTGACGGTGGTCGCGATCGCGGCGATGCTGCTGACGTTCCCGGCGATGCGCGGGGTCGGCACCTCGATGCTGGCCTCGGCCGGTGTGCTCGGCATCGTCGCCGGTGTGGCCGCCCAGTCGACCCTCGGCAACCTCTTCGCCGGGCTCCAGATCGCCTTCGGGGACATGGTCAGGCTCGGCGACACCGTGGTGGTGGACGGCGAGTGGGGAACGATCGAGGAGATCACGCTGACGTTCCTGGCGGTACGGACCTGGGACGAGCGGCGGATCACGATGCCGGTCTCGTACTTCACGAGCAAGCCGTTCGAGAACTGGTCGCGCGGCGGGGTCCAGATGACCGGCACGGTCTTCTTCCACCTGGACCACGCGGCGCCGATCGCCCTGATGCGCAAGAAGCTGCGCGACATCCTCGGTGACATCGCCGCCTGGGACGGCCGGGACTGGTCCCTCGCCGTCACCGACACCACCCCGACCACCATCCAGGTGCGGGCGGTGGTCACGGCGAAGGACGCGGACGACATCTGGACGGTGCGGTGCGCGGTGCGCGAGCAGCTGATCGGCTGGCTGCGCGACCACCACCCGTACGCGCTGCCGCGCATCGCCAGCTCCCCCGCCGCGCTGCCGCCGGGCGAGCAGTGGGCGGAGCTGACGGGCGCGCGGCCCCGGCCCGGCCGCAACGGGTCCGGCCCCTCCCGCGACCTGGACGGTTCCAAGGCACCCCGGACGGGCCGCGGCTGAGAACCGCGCGGGCCCTCAGCGCAGGGAGCGCACGTCCAGGTAGCGCAGCACCCGGTCCACGACCTCGGGATCGGAGCCGGCCTCGTTGCGGGCCGAGAGGACCTCGTGGCGGGCGGCCGACATCATCTCGCGCTGGACCCGGCTGACCGCCTTGAACCGCTCGGCCCGCTTCGCGTACGCCTCGCGCCGCTCCTCGTCCACGATCTCCGGGTTGATCCGGGCCCCGATGTCGTACGCGGCCTTCTGGAGCCGCTCCACGACCTCGTCCGGGAACTCCTCGACCTCCTGGATCTCCTTGAGCCGGAGCTTGGCGGCCTTGGCGGCGCGCAGGGCGAGCTCTCGCTCCAGGGCCTCCTCGGCGTCCGCGTCGGCGCGTACGCCGAGCTTGCGGACCAGCCAGGGCAGGGTGAGCCCCTGGAAGACGAGGGTGACCATGATCACGCAGAAGGCGATGAAGATGATCTCGTCGCGGCCGGGGAAGGGCTGTCCGTCGTCGGTCTCCAGCGGAATGGCGAGCGCCAGCGCGACGGAGGCCACCCCGCGCATCCCGGCCCACCACATGACGACGGTCTCCCGCCAGCTGGTCGGGATCTCCTCGCTGACGTCCCGCCGGGTGTGGAGCTTCTTGGCGAGCCAGGTGGCGGGCAGCAGCCAGGCCAGCCGGACGCCGACGACGACCCCGACGATCACGAGGCCCCAGCCGAGCATCTGGAACTCGCGCCCGCCGGAGGTGCCGAACACGCTGTGCAGCTCCAGGCCGATCAGCCCGAAGGCCACGCCGGTGACCAGGGTGTCGACGATCTCCCAGAAGGTACGTCCGGTGAGCCGGCCGAGCACGTCGTCGGCGTCGGCGGTGTGCTCGGCGAGGTAGAGCGCGATGGTCAGGACGGCGAGCACACCGGAGCCCATCAGCTCCTCGGCGAGGACGTAGGCGACGAAGGGCACCAGCAGGCTCAGGCCGACCTGGAGGGTGGCGTCGCCCAGCAGGCCCATCAGCTTGATGGTGAGCCAGCCGAGCGCGAGGCCGACGGCGATCGCGACCACGGCGGAGAGGATCAGCAGCCCGAAGGCCTCGGGCACCGAGAAGGTGCCGCTCACCGCCGCGGCGATGGCCACGTGGTAGAGCACGATGGCGGTGACGTCGTTGAAGAGCCCCTCGCCCTCCAGGATCGACACCAGCCGGCGCGGCAGGCCGACCGAGCCCGCCACGGCGGTCGCGGCGACCGGGTCGGGCGGGGCGACGAGCGCGCCCAGCGCGACGGCGGCGGCGATCGGCAGGCCGGGCACGACGGAGTTGGCGACCGCGGCGACGGCGGCCGTGGTGACGAAGACCAGGGCGACGGCCAGCAGGAAGATCGGGCGTTTGTTGGCGGCGAACTGGCGCCAGGAGGTGCGCTGCACGGAGGCGTAGAGCAGCGGCGGCAGCAGGGCCGGGAGGATGATCTCGGGCGGGATGTCGACGTTCGGCACGAAGGGCGCGAACGCCATCGCGACCCCGGCCAGCGTCATCAGGACCGGTGCCGGCAGCCCCAGCCGGGCGCCGAGGGGCACCGTGACCACGGCTCCGAGCAGCAGCAGGAGCAACAGGGCCATCTGATCCACGGGAGGCGCCTTCCGGAGCGTACGGTTCCGGGCCTCTCACCGGGCCGACGTCCAGGTCACGGCTGGGCCGGGCCCGCGAGTCCGGCCGGGGTGAGCGGCCGTCAGGAGCCCGGCCGGGGCGACGGCCGGGCAGAGCCTCCACCCTGCCACGCACGGTTCACGGAACGGACGAGACCCCCCGCACTCCCCCCGCGCGGCGGGATCGGGCAGCCACGGTCCCGATCAGGCGGACATGGTCTTCCGGCGCATCGCCCGGTGCGGAATGCCCGCGTCCGGGAACTCGGGGCCGTACGCGACGTATCCGAGCCGCTCGTAGAAGCCGAGGGCGTGGGTCTGGGCGTGCAGGTCCACGGCGGTCAGGCCGAGCCGGACCGCCTCGTCCTCGATGGCGCGCACCAGGGCCGCGCCGACGCCGAGGCCGCGCGCCTGCCGGGTCACCGCGAGCCGGCCGAGCGAGCCGACGGTGAGGTCGCCGCCGGTCTTCCCGGCCGCGTCGGCGCCGTGCAGCAGCCGCCCCGTACCGAGGGCGGTGCCGTCGGCCGCCACGGCCAGGACGTGCACGGCGGTCGGGTCGTAGGCGTCGTACTCGATCTCCTCGGGCACGTTCTGCTCGCCGACGAAGACCTCCTTGCGCACCTGGAAGCAGGCCGCCAGGTCGCTCTCCTCGACGGCCCTGCGGACGGTGTACGGGGGTGGTACGGCGGTCACTGGCTCTCCGCGGCGATGGTGTCGAGGGCGTGCTGGAGGTCGGCCGGGTAGGTGCTGGAGAACTCCACCCAGCTGCCGTCGCTCGGGTGCTCGAAGCCCAGGCGCACCGCGTGCAGCCACTGCCGGGTCAGCCCGAGCCGCTTGGCCAGGGTCGGGTCGGCGCCGTACGTCAGGTCGCCGACGCAGGGGTGGCGGTGGGCGGACATGTGGACCCGGATCTGGTGGGTGCGGCCGGTCTCCAGCTTGATGTCCAGGAGGCTGGCGGCGCGGTACGCCTCGATCAGGTCGTAGTGGGTGACCGACGGCTTGCCCTCGGCGGTGACTGCCCACTTGTAGTCGTGGTTGGGGTGGCGCCCGATGGGGGCGTCGATGGTGCCGCTCATCGGGTCCGGGTGGCCCTGGACGAGCGCGTGGTACTTCTTGTCGACGATCCGGTCGCGGAACTGGGCCTTGAGCAGGGTGTACGCGCGCTCGGACTTGGCGACGACCATCAGGCCGGAGGTGCCGACGTCGAGGCGGTGCACGATGCCCTGGCGCTCGGCGGCGCCGGACGTCGAGATGCGGTACCCGGCGGCGGCGAGGCCGCCGATGACAGTGGTGCCGGTCCAGCCGGGGCTGGGGTGGGCAGCGACACCGACCGGCTTCATGATGACCACGATGTCGTCGTCGTCGTGGACGATCTCCATGCCCTCGACGGGCTCGGCCACGACCTGGACGGGGGCGGGTGCCTGGGGCATCTCGACCTCCAGCCACGCGCCGCCGTGCACGCGCTCGGACTTGCCGGCCACCGAACCGTCCACCTGGACCTTCCCGGCAGCGGCCAGCTCGGCGGCCTTGGTGCGGGAGAAACCGAACATCCTGGAGATGGCGGCGTCGACACGCTCGCCTTCCAGGCCGTCCGGTACGGGCAGGGTGCGGATCTCGGGGTGCGTACTCACCTGTCGAGTATGCCTTGCGCCGGAGACTCCCCGCGCAGCCCGGTCGGTCCCCTGTGGACGGTCAGTCCTTGTGCACGGTCCCGTCGGGGTCCAGCCCCTTGAAGGAGAGGATCACGATGAGGATGCCGCCGCAGACGATGGCGGAGTCGGCGAGATTGAAGACGGCGAAGTGCTTGGGGGCGATGAAGTCGACCACCGCCCCTTCGAACACGCCGGGCGCCCGGAAGATGCGGTCGGTGAGGTTGCCGAGCGCGCCGCCCAGGAGCAGTCCCAGGGCGATGGCCCAGGGCAGGCTGTAGAGCTTGCGGGCCAGCCGGATGACGACCACTATCACGCCGGCGGCGATGATGGTGAAGATCACCGTGAACGCCTCGCCGAACCCGAACGCGGCACCGGGATTGCGCAGCGCCCGGAACTGGAGCCAGTCACCGATGATGTCGATCGGCGGCTGGTGCTCCAGCTTGGCGACCACGATCAGCTTGGAGACCAGGTCCAGCAGATAGGCGACGATCGCGACGCCGACGAGCGCCAGGATCTTGCGCTTGCCCGTACCCGCGTTCACCGCGGCGTCGGCGGCCGTGGAGCCGCCTTCGTCCGTGTGCTCGGCCTCGGGATTGTCCGGCGTACCGATGATGCGCTCCGCCTCTGCCACGTGAGTCCCTCAACCTAGGTGCCTGACTGAGGACGAGGGTACGACACACCTGTGCGGGTCAGCCGCGCCGCTCCTGCTTCTGTTTGTCCTCGACGCAGAGGGTGGCGCGGGGAAATGCCTGCATCCGTGCCTTGCCGATCGGTTTGCCGCACACCTCGCAGAGCCCGTAGGTCCCCGCCTCCAGCCGGGCGAGCGCCCGCTCGGTCTGCTCCAGCGTCTCCTGGGCGTGGGCGGCGAGCGACAGCTCGTGCTCCCGGGTGATGTTCTTGGTGCCCGTGTCGGCCTCGTCGTCGCCCGCGCCGTCCCCGGAGTCCCGCATCAGCCCGGCGAGCGCTGCCCCTGAAGCCTCCAGCTCGCTGCGCAGCCGCATGATCTCGCTGGTCAGCAGCGTGCGTGCCTCGGTGACCTCCTCCGGCGTCCAGGGGTCCTCCCCGGGCCGTACCGCCAGTTCGCCGGGAGCGGTCGCGGCGGCTCCACGGGCCGGCGGCACGGCCGCCTCGTCCGTAGCGGCTGCGGGGCGACTCGCGCTCTTCTTGGCTACCACCGTGTGGGCTCCCGTCTCCTCGGCGGCCTGAGCCGCCCCCGTGGCCGTCTGTGCGGCCGTCTTCGAAGCCTTCTCGGCCGCGCTCTTCTTCGCGGCGCTCTTCTTGGTACTCGCGGTGCTCTTCTTGGCGGCGGCCTTCTTCGGAGCCGCCTTCTTGGCAGGCGCTTTCTTCGCGGCGGTCTTCATTGCGCCCGCTTTCTTCGCGGCAGCCTTCTTCACGGCCGCCTTCTTCGTGGGCGCCTTTCCGGCAGCCGTCCCGTCCTCGGACGTCTCGTCGGCCGGTGGCTTCCCGTCGGCCTTCTGCCCGGCCGCGGTCTCTTCCGCCGTCTTCTTCGCCACCATGGCCGCGGCCCCTTCACATATTGTGATCTTGCACGCGAATCGTGCTGGGACGATAAATCGACCCCAGCCCCGCGGCAACGGGGCACGCCGCCCTTTCGCCCCTCCCCGTACCCGGTCGTGGCGCGCCTGCATCCGTTGTTCCCAGCTCCCCGCCCGGTAATCCAGCCCCCGGCCGCCCCCGCGTCCCCGCGCCCAACTCCGTACGCCCCCGACTGGCCATTCGGGTCACGGCCGGACCCCGGTTAAACCGGTCGGCCGTCAGCCGTCCGGGCCCGTACACTGGGCGCAGCGAAAGGCATGGATGGGACGAGTAGCGCCGTACGCAGCCAGCAGCGACCCGGGGACGGTGGGAGCCCGGGGGCGAGCGCGTCGTGAAGATCACCCCGGAGCCGCCGGAAGAACGCCTCGGACCATGGGTTCCGCCCCACGGACACCGAGGCCACTAGACCCGGCATCGCGACCCCAATGAGGGGGCCACGGGCACGCGCCCGGGGCCAAGGAGGGTGGTACCGCGGGAGCGCCAGACGCTCTCGTCCCTCCGACGGAAGTGGAATACGTCCGCCGGAGGAAGCCGCACATGACATCGCCGCAGTACCGCCAGGTACCAGCCCAGGTCGACCTGCCCGCGCTGGAGCACGCCGTTCTCGACTTCTGGCAAGAGAACAAGGTGTTCGCCAAGAGCCTCGACCAGTCCGAGGGCCGCCCCGAGTGGGTCTTCTACGAGGGCCCGCCCACCGCCAACGGCATGCCCGGCGCCCACCACATCGAGGCCCGCGTCTTCAAGGACGTCTTCCCCCGCTTCCGCACCATGCAGGGCTACCACGTGGGCCGGAAGGCCGGCTGGGACTGTCACGGCCTGCCGGTCGAACTCGCCGTGGAAAAAGAACTGGGCTTCAACGGCAAGAAGGACATCGAGGCGTTCGGCATCGCCGAGTTCAACGCCAAGTGCCGTGAGTCCGTGACCCGGCACACCGACGCCTTCGCCGAGCTCACGACGCGTATGGGGTACTGGGTCGACCTGGACGACGCGTACCGCACGATGGACCCGGAGTACGTGGACTCCGTGTGGTGGTCGCTGAAGGAGATCTTCAACAAGGACCTGCTGGTCCAGGACCACCGCGTCGCCCCCTGGTGCCCGCGCTGCGGCACCGGCCTCTCCGACCACGAGCTGGCGCAGGGTTACGAGACGGTCGTCGACCCGTCCGTCTTCGTCCGCTTCCCCCTCACCAGCGGCCCGCTGGCCGGCGAGGCGGCGCTCCTGGTCTGGACGACCACCCCCTGGACGCTGGTCTCCAACACGGCGGTCGCCGCGCACCCCGGGGTCCGGTACGTCGTCGCGTCGAACGGCGAGGAGAAGCTGGTCGTCGCCGAACCCCTCCTGGAGAAGGCGCTCGGCGAGGGCTGGGAGGCGACGGGCCAGTCGTTCACCGGGGCGGAGATGGAGCGCTGGAGCTACGAGCGCCCGTTCACGCTGGTCGACTTCCCTGCCGAGGCGCACTACGTGGTCAACGCCGAGTACGTGACGACCGAGGACGGTACGGGTCTGGTCCACCAGTCCCCCGCGTTCGGCGCCGACGACCTCCAGGTCTGCCGTGCGTACGGCCTCCCGGTGGTCAACCCGGTCCGCCCCGACGGCACCTTCGAGGAAGACCTGCCGCTGGTCGGCGGCGTCTTCTTCAAGAAGGCCGACGAGGCGCTCACCGCGGACCTGGACGCGCGAGGGAAGCTCTTCCGCCACGTCCCGTACGAGCACAGCTACCCGCACTGCTGGCGCTGCCACACAGCGCTGCTCTATTACGCGCAGCCGTCCTGGTACATCAGGACGACGGCGATCAAGGACCGCCTCCTCCAGGAGAACGAGAAGACCAACTGGTTCCCGGACTCGGTCAAGAACGGCCGCTTCGGCGACTGGCTGAACAACAACGTGGACTGGGCGCTGTCCCGTAACCGCTACTGGGGCACGCCGCTGCCGATCTGGCGCTGCGAGGACAACCACCTGACGTGCGTGGGCTCGCGAGCGGAACTGACGGAACTGACAGGCACCGACCAGTCGTCGCTCGACCCCCACCGCCCGTTCATCGACGAGATCACCTTCACCTGCACGCACGAGAACTGCCAGCTGGAGGCGTACCGGGTCCCGGAGGTCATCGACGCCTGGTACGACTCGGGTTCGATGCCGTTCGCGCAGTGGGGCTACCCGTACAAGAACAAGGAAGTCTTCGAGAGCCGCTACCCGGCGCAGTTCATCTCGGAGGCCATCGACCAGACCCGCGGCTGGTTCTACACGCTGATGGCGGTAGGAACGCTGGTCTTCGACAAATCCTCGTACGAGAACGTGGTCTGCCTGGGCCACATCCTCGCCGAGGACGGCCGCAAGATGTCCAAGCACCTGGGCAACATCCTCCAGCCGATCCCGCTGATGGACCAGCACGGGGCGGACGCGGTGCGGTGGTTCATGGCGGCGGGCGGCTCCCCGTGGGCGGCACGGCGCGTGGGCCACGGCACGATCCAGGAGGTCGTCCGCAAGACGCTCCTCACGTACTGGAACACGGTGGCTTTCCAGGCTCTGTACGCACGCACGTCGGGCTGGGCCCCGTCGGCGGCCGACCCGGCCCCGGCGGACCGCACGGTCCTGGACCGCTGGCTGCTCAGCGAACTCAACGCGCTGGTCGACCAGATGACGCTCGCGATGGAGGGCTACGACACCCAGCGCGCCGGCAAGCTGCTCTCGGCGTTCGTCGACGACCTCTCCAACTGGTACGTACGCCGCTCGCGCCGCCGCTTCTGGCAGGGCGACAAGGCGGCGCTGCGCACACTGCACGAGGTCGTCGAGACGGTGACCCGGCTGATGGCCCCGCTGGTCCCGTTCATCACCGAGCGGGTCTGGCAGGACCTCATCGCGCCGGTGACCCCGGACGCCCCGGAGTCGGTGCACCTGTCCTCGTGGCCGAAGCCGGACCTGACGGCGATCGACCCGACCCTCTCCTCCCAGATGGCGCTGGTGCGCCGCCTGGTGGAGCTGGGCCGGGCGACGCGCGCGGAGTCGGGCGTGAAGACGCGCCAGCCGCTGTCTCGGGCACTGGTGGCGGCGAGCGGCTTCGAGTCGCTCGCTCCGGACCTGCGGGCGCAGATCACGGAGGAGCTGAACGTCACCTCGCTCGCCACGCTTTCGGAGGTCGGCGGCTCGCTGGTCGACACGACGGCGAAGGCGAACTTCCGGGCGCTGGGCAAGCGGTTCGGCAAGGGCGTGCAGGCGGTGGCCAAGGCGGTCGCGAACGCGGACGCGGCGGCGCTCTCCCTGGCCCTGCGCGAGGGCACGGCGTCGGTGGAGGTGGAGGGCGAGCAGATCACCCTCACCCCCGATGAGGTCATCATCACGGAGACCCCGCGCGAGGGCTGGTCGGTCGCCTCGGACGCGGGCGCGACGGTGGCCCTGGACCTGGAGATCACCCCGGAGCTGCGCCGCGCGGGCCTGGCCCGTGACGCGATCCGCCTGATCCAGGAGGCCCGCAAGAACAGCGGCCTGGACGTGGCGGACCGCATCGCCGTCCGCTGGACGACGACGTCCCCCGCAACGGCGGAGGCGCTCACGGAGCACAAGCCGCTGATCGCGGACGAGGTGCTGGCCCTGGACTACGCGGAGGGCGAGGCGGACGACACGTACGGCGCGCCGTTCGAGGACGAGGGCCTGGAGCTGGTGTTCCGCCTGCGCAAGCAGTAGGTCCGTACGCGGAGGGGCCCGGCCGGGAGGTCTCCGGCCGGGCCCTTCGCCGTCCCCCCTCAAGGGCTCCGCCCCCGAACCCCCGCGCCTCAAACGCCGGCGAGGCTGAAAGATGTCCTCAAGCGCCGGACGGGCTGGATCTGCCCTCCCGCACCCGAGAAGCCGGGGTCAGGCCCATCCAGCCCCTCCGGCGCTTGAGGAGCGGGGTCCGGGGCAGCGCCCCGGTTTCGGGAAGGGGCGGGGAGGGGAACAGCCCGCCCCAGGCGCCCCACCCGCACCCGCAACGCGGCGGCCGCCCACGGCAAAGGGCCGGGCCCCGGGGAAAACCCCGGGGCCCGGCCCTTTGACTGCCGACGGCTACGCGCTCAGCGAGCGCGATCCGATCAGTTGTCGTCCTCGTCGATCAGGAACCCACGCATCGGCGACGGCGCCTGCTGCATCGGCTGCGGCGCCTGAGGCCGAACCGGCGCCATCGGCTGCGTCATGGCCGGCGACATCTGCTGCTGGCCACCGTAGGACGGCGCACCGCCCATGGACTGGCCGCCACCCATCTGCTGGCCACCGTGGCCACCGTGGTTGGAGCTGCCCATGGAGTGACCCATCGCACCCGCACCGGCCGGAGCCAGCGAGGGGGACGGCGGCAACGAGGCCGTCGCCGGAGTCCGCGGCGGAGCGAGCGAGTCGTCCGACTGGGTCTCCAGCTGACGCAGCTGGCTCTCCAGGTAGGACTTCAGCCGCGTGCGGTACTCGCGCTCGAAGCCACGCAGGTCCTCGACCTTGCGCTCCAGCGTCGCGCGGGCCGACTCCAGCGAGCCCATCGCCACGCGGTGCTTCTCCTGCGCGTCCCGCTCAAGGGCATCCGCCTTGGCGCGCGCATCGCGCTCCAGTCCCTCGGCACGGCTGCGCGCCTCGCCGACGATCTTGTTGGCCTCGGAACGGGCCTCCGCGATCGCCTGGTCGGCGGTCTGCTGCGCGAGCGAGAGGACACGGGCGGCGCTGTCGCCACCGGGGCCCTGCCCCTGCTGCTGCATCTGCGGCTGCTGCATCTGCTGCATTTGCTGCATCTGCTGCTGCTGGGGGTGCTGCCCCATGGGGCCGCCCATCGGGCCACCCATGGGACCGCCCTGCATCGGGCCCGGACCCTGCGGGCCGCCGTGGCCGCCCTGGGGGCCATGACCGCTGGGACCGGCAGGCAGCTGCGGAGCTCCACCGGGCAGCTGGGGCGGACCCATCTGCGGGGGCTGCTGCTGCTGCGGCGGTCCAGATATGGCGGCGGGGACGGGAGCGCCCGGGCGGTCCTGCTGCTCCGGGGGCTTGCGCATACCCTGCTGCTGCTGTTGCTGCTGCTGCTGCTGGTTCTGCGCGGCGGCACGCGTCGCGGCGGCCAGCTTGGCGCGCAGGTCCTCGTTCTCACGGAGCAGACGGGTCAGCTCCGATTCGACCTCGTCGAGAAAGGCATCGACCTCGTCCTCGTCATAGCCTTCTCGGAGGCGGACGGTCGTGAACTGCTTGTTCCGCACGTCCTCGGGGGTCAACGGCATCTCTTCTTCACCTCTACGTAGTCGTCGGCAGTCGGCAAGACCGTATCGCTCACAACCTGACCACAACGCTGATCAGGATGTAGACGATGATCATCAGAACGAAGAAGGACAGGTCGAGTGCCACGCCCCCGAGACGCAGCGGCGGAATGAACCGCCGCAGAAGCCTGAGCGGTGGATCGGTGACAGTGTAGGTGGCCTCAAGTACGACCACCATCGCCTTGCCGGGTTGCCATGAACGTGCGAACTGGAAGACGTAGTCCATGACCAGCCGGAAGATCAGCACGATGAGGAAACACATCAGCGCGATATAGACCACATCCAGTGCGACGCCCATGTCTCGCGCTTCCCTCTCCCCTGGCTCTCGTAGCTCCGGCCTCTCGGCCGGCACCGGCCTCGCGGCCGGGTTGTTCCCGGTGTCGTGTTCTCAGCTCTGGTTGAAGAATCCGCCCTCTGCGATGCGGGCCTTGTCCTCCGCCGTGACATCGACGTTAGCAGGCGACAACAGGAACACCTTCTGCGTCACGCGTTCAATGCTGCCATGGAGCCCGAAGACGAGTCCTGCGGCAAAGTCGACAAGTCGCTTCGCGTCCGTATCGTCCATCTCCGTGAGGTTCATGATCACCGGAGTGCCCTCACGGAAGTGTTCCCCGATGGTACGGGCCTCGTTGTAGGTCCTGGGGTGCAGCGTGGTGATGCGGTACGGCTCCCGCTCGGACACGACCTTGGGCATGATCACCGGTGCGTTCTTCTCCATGTTCGGGCGTTCAGGTGTGATGGATGCCACGGGTGCGATTCGGGCGGGTCGCCCGCTTTCCGCGGGGAGCTGAACCGGCTCGCGCTGGGCGGGCGGCTGTACCACTCGTACCGGTTCGTCCCTTTCGCGCTCCCGCTCGCGCTCGCGTTCCACCTGGTGCGGGGGCTGATGCCGTCGCCGATCGGGCTCCGGCTCAGGCTCGAATTCGTCATCGGGGTCGAACCCCGGACCGTCGTACCCATCGTCCTCCACGAGGCCGAGGTAGACCGCCATCTTGCGCATCGCGCCGGCCATGCTCCGAGTCCTCCGCTCTGTGGTGGATCGGCATTCGTCACCAAGTGCCCGCGATCCACTGTGGTCCGCCCCGTCGTGCTGGGGAATGACCATATTTTCTGCTGTGGTCCGACTTGCTTCGCGACGTTACCCGAGCCCGGGTCGGACTCCGAGTACCGCCGTACCGACGCGTACATGTGTCGCTCCGGCCGCCACCGCGTCCTCCAGGTCCGCACTCATACCTGCGGAGACCATGGTGGCAGCCGGATGACCGGCGCGCAGGCGGGTGGCGAATTCCATGAGCCGGTCGAACGCGGCCCGTTGCCTGCCGGCAAACGGTCCGGCCAGCGGCGCCACGGTCATCAGACCGTCGAGCCGCAGACCCTCCGCCGCGTCGACCGCGGCCGCCAACTCCTCGATCCCGTCGGGCGCGACGCCGCCGCGCTCTCCGCGCTCCCCGCTCTCCGCGTCCAGGGCGACCTGGATCAGACAGCCGAGCTCGCGCTCCGCACGGACCGCCGCGGCCGAGAGGGCGGTGACCAGCTTGATCCGGTCGACCGACTGCACGACATCGGCATAACTCGTCACAGAACGAACCTTGTTCGTCTGCAATTGTCCGACAAAGTGCCATGTCAGGGAAAGATCCGCACAAGCGGTGGCTTTCGGTGCCGCGTCCTGGTCACGATTCTCCGCGACATGGCGCACACCCAGTTCATGCAGCATCCGCACGTCGCTCGCGGGGTAGGTCTTGGTGACCACGATCAGGGTCACCTCCTCGCGCTTGCGGCCGACCGCGGCGCAGGCGGAGGTGATCCTTTCCTCCACCTGTGCGAGATTCGCCGCGAGTTGAGCCTTACGGTCCGTCATGCCCTATCAGTCCAACCAGACATATCCGGCGAGCCGCCCGGTGGTGCGGTCGCGGCGGTACGAGAAGTGGTCGCCCGATTCACGGGTGCAGACCGGCGAACGGTGCAGGTCGCTCACCCCGAGAGCGGCGAGCTGGGCGTGGACTCCGCCGGTGACGTCGACCGCCGGGGTTCCCCAGCTGGTCTCCGACCAGGTGCCGGGGACCACGTCGGCGACCTCGGCCCGCATCTCCTCGGGCACTTCGTAGCACCGCCCGCAGACGGCAGGCCCGGTGTGTGCGGTGATCCGGGACGGGCGTGCGCCCCGCGCGATCATGGTCTCGACCACCGCCGGGACGACTCCGGCGACCAGCCCCGGCCGCCCGGCGTGCGCCGCCCCGACGACTCCGGCGACCGGATCGACGAGGAGGACGGGGGTGCAGTCGGCGGTGAGGACGGCGAGCGCCAGTCCGCGCCGCGTGGTCACCAGCGCGTCCACGGCCGGAATCTCCGCGTCCGCGCCCCACGGTCCGTCGACCACCGCCACGTCCCGGCCGTGCACCTGGTTCATCCAGACGACCGAGGCCGGGTCGAGGCCGAGCCGGCGGGCCGCACGCTCGCGGTTCGCACCGACGGCGGCGGGGTCGTCACCGACCGCGCCGCCGAGGTTGAGCTCACCGTACGGAGCGGCGCTCACTCCGCCCCACCGGTCGGTGAAGGCGAAATGAGCGCTGCCCGTGACGGGTTCCGCCTGGTGCTGACCTATCACTTCAAGAAGTCCGGTACGTCCAGCTCTTCGGCCTGGGTGTCCTGGTAGGGACGGGCCGGCGGGACGTGCGGCGGAGAGACCTGCGACAGCGGGCCCTCGCTCGAAGCCGACGCGGGGGCGGGCTCGGCCGGGGCCGGGCTCTCCTCGCGCGGAGGTACGGAACCGAGTCCGCCCGACGGGCGCGCGCTCTCGGCGGAGGGCCTGGCCGGGGCGGCCGGCTCCTCCCTCTTGTTCGTGCTGGCGCCGAGGGTGCTCTCGCGCCGGGCCGGCGGCTGTCCGCCGTCGAATCCGGCCGCGATCACGGTGACCCGCACCTCGTCACCCAGGGCGTCGTCGATGACGGCGCCGAAGATGATGTTCGCCTCGGGGTGTGCCGCCTCGCTCACCAGCTGGGCGGCCTCGTTGATCTCGAAGAGACCGAGGTCACTGCCGCCGGAGATGGAGAGCAGGACACCACGGGCACCGTCGATGGACGCCTCCAGGAGCGGCGAGGAGATCGCCATCTCCGCCGCGGCGACCGCGCGGTCGTCGCCGCGCGCCGAGCCGATGCCCATGAGCGCCGATCCGGCCTCGGACATGACCGACTTGACGTCGGCGAAGTCGAGGTTGATCAGGCCCGGCGTGGTGATCAGGTCGGTGATGCCCTGGACACCCGAGAGCAGGACCTGGTCGGCCGACTTGAAGGCGTCGAGCACGCTGACCTGGCGGTCCGAGATGGACAGCAGGCGGTCGTTGGGGATGACGATGAGGGTGTCGACCTCTTCGCGGAGTTCGGCGATGCCGTCCTCCGCCTGGTTCGCGCGTCGCCGGCCCTCGAAGGTGAACGGGCGGGTGACCACACCGATCGTCAGGGCGCCCAGCGAGCGTGCGATGTTGGCGACGACGGGTGCGCCGCCGGTGCCGGTGCCGCCGCCCTCTCCGGCGGTGACGAAGACCATGTCGGCCCCCTTGAGGACCTCCTCGATCTCCTCACGGTGGTCCTCTGCCGCCTTACGACCGACGGCCGGGTTCGCCCCGGCGCCGAGGCCCCGGGTGAGTTCGCGGCCGACGTCGAGCTTGACGTCGGCGTCGCTCATCAACAGGGCTTGTGCGTCCGTGTTGATCGCGATGAACTCGACGCCCTTGAGACCGACCTCGATCATTCGGTTGATGGCATTGACACCACCGCCGCCGACACCGATGACCTTGATGACTGCGAGGTAGTTCTGCGGTGCTGCCACGTCGAAGGCCTCTCGCCTCGAGTTACGTGTCGTCGCTCTGCGGAGGACCCGCGGCGACGACTGATGTCGATGGGGACGGTCCGAACGCCGACCCAAACCCTAACGTTCAACTTTAGGGTTAACAGTGTGTCTGCTTCCTGGACTCTTCCGAACAGGACACTAAGTCGACAAGTGGCGCACGTTCAACGAACACGCCGAACCTCCCGTTTTTCTTTTCACCCTATGTGATCACCCGTAGCGCTGACCAACCAGGGGGCTGGCCAGCACAAATGCACGTCAACTCCCCGATACCGCAGGGGCGCTGGGGGCACTCACGTCGAACTGTCCCGCTTTGGGGTCCGCCTTCATGAGAGCGGCGAGAACACGCGCCTTCACCGGCCCGTCCTCACTACTGCCCCAGATCACCGTCCGGCCACGGGTGAGCCGCAGGGAGATCCCGTCGTACGAGGTGACCCGCACCGCCTTGATCTCCTTCGCGAGCCCCTTCGGCAGCTCGCCCGCGACCTGCACGGCTTCCGCCGACAGACGGTCACTGCCGAACCTGCGCAGACTCGCCGACCGTTCCGGCTTCAGCTCCAGCAGGGGCACACCCTTGGGCGCCCGGTCCACCGTGGCGAAGTGGGTGCCCGTTCCGTCTACTTCGACGAACTTCGCGCCCTTTTCCACCAGAAGAACCGGCTTGCGTTCCGTCACCTTAAGGCTGATGCCGTGCGGCCAGGACCGCACGACATCCACGGAGTCGATACGTGGCAACTTCTGGAGCAACCGGCCCTCCATCGCACCGGTGTCCACGGAGATCAGCGGCGCCCCGATCGGTACGGCGGCAACCGCTTCCACCTCCTCGCGGGTCAGCACCTCGGTGCCGGTGGTGGTCACGCGTTCGACGCGGAGCCAGGAGGAGCCGTACAGCACCCAGATGGCGAACGCGGTGAGCAGGGCCGCCGCGACGCCGATCAGGATCAGGAGCGTACGGCGGCTCAGCCTCCGCTCCTCGGGGCCGATGTGCGGCGGGCGGGCGGGGGTGTCCGCACGCCCCGCTGCGCCGCGCTGGGCGGTCGTCGGTCCGGCCACGCTCGCTCCTTCGCCGGACCCGGGGCGCCCGCCCCGGGTCCGCACCGCCTCACGCCTGGCGGCGGGAGGCAATCGCTTCGTACACCATGCCGACGAGCAGGTCGTCGGCGTCGCGCCGGCCGAACTCGGCCGCGGCACGGGACATTTCGTACAGCCGGTGGGGATCCGACAGCACCGGCAGGACGTTGCCCTGCACCCACTCGGGGGTCAGCGCCGCGTCGTCCACCAGCAGGCCGCCGCCGGCGTTGACCACCGGCTGGGCGTTCAGCCGCTGTTCGCCGTTGCCGATGGGCAGCGGGACGTAGGCGGCGGGGAGCCCGACGGCGGAGAGTTCGGCGACGGTCATCGCGCCCGCGCGGCAGAGCATCATGTCGGCCGCGGCGTACGCGAGGTCCATCCGGTCCACGTACGGTACCGGGATGTAGGGCGGCATCCCGGGCATGTTGTCGATCCGCGGCAATTCGTTCTTCGGGCCGACCACATGGAGGATCTGGATCCCGGAGCGCTGGAGCAGCGGCGCGACCCGCTGGACCACCTCGTTGAGGTGGCGCGCGCCCTGCGAGCCGCCGGAGACCAGCAGCGTGGGCAGGTTGGGGTCGAGGCCGAAGGAGGCGCGGGCCTCCGGACGGACCCGGGCGCGGTCCAGGGTGGCGATGGTGCGGCGCAGCGGGATGCCGATGTAGCGGGCACCGCGCAGCTTGCTGTCCGGGGTGGAGACGGCGACCCCGTGGGCGTACCGGGAGCCGATCTTGTTGGCGAGGCCGGGGCGGGCGTTGGCCTCGTGGACCACGATCGGCACGCCGACGCGCTTGGCGGCGAGGTAGCCGGGCAGCGCGACGTAGCCGCCGAAGCCCACCACGCAGTCCGCCTTGGTGCGCTCCAGGACCTGCTCGGCGGCCTTGATGGTGCCGCGCAGCCGGCCCGGGACGGTGATCAGCTCGGGGGTGGGCTTACGGGGCAGCGGCACGGCAGGGATGAGGGCGAGCTCGTACCCCCGCTCGGGTACGAGCCTGGTCTCCAGGCCGCGTTCCGTGCCGAGGGCAGTGATACCCACGGTCGGGTCCTGCCTGCGCAGGGCGTCTGCGAGGGCAAGCGCGGGCTCGATGTGTCCGGCGGTCCCCCCGCCGGCGAGTACGACATGCACCGAAATTCACCGCTCTCCGGACGGACGCTTCGTGACGCGCCGTCTCATCGTCTTCCATCTCACCCCGGGCCTCCGCATGGCCAGGGCCGCCTTCGCGGCGGGATCGTTCCGCGCGAAGGCGATCATGAGCCCGACCGCGAACATCGTCGGCAGCAGGGCGGACCCTCCGTAGGAGAACAGCGGGAGCGGGACACCGGCGATCGGCAACAGGCCGAGCACCGCACCGATGTTGATCACGGCCTGAGCCATGATCCAGGTGGTCACGCCTCCCGCGGCATACCTGACGAAGGGGTCCTCCGTGCGTCCGGCCACGCGGATACCCGCATAGCCTAGAGCCGCGAACAGGGCGAGCACGGACAGCGTCCCCGCCAGACCCAGTTCCTCACCCGTGATCGCGAAGATGAAGTCGGTGTGCGGTTCCGGGAGTTGACCCCATTTTTCCACACTCGCACCCAGCCCGGAACCGAACCATCCGCCGGAGGCCAGGGCGTAGATTCCGTGCGCGGCCTGCCAGCAGCCGTCGTCGGGATCGGGTTCGCCGATGATGCCCATGCAGGAGAGCCGGGACATCCGGTTGGGGCTGGTCCAGATCAGCAGGAACGCCAGGGCGGCGGCGAATCCGAGCACCCCTGCGAAGAGCCGGGTGGGAGCGCCGGCCAGCCAGAGCAGCCCGAAGAGGATCGCCGTGAGGATGATCGCGGTCCCCATGTCGCCGCCGAGCATGATCAGCCCGAGGAGCATGAAGGCGACCGGGACGAGCGGGACGAGCATGTGCTTCCACTGCGTCAGCAACCGCTTGTCCTGCTTGCGGGCAAGGAGGTCGGCGCCCCACAGAATCAGCGCGAGCTTGCCGAACTCGCTGGGCTGGAGCTGGAACGGGCCGCCGAGGTAGAGCCAGTTCTGGTTCCCGCCGCGGGAAAGCCCTATCCCCGGCACCTGGACCAGGACCATCAGGAAGACCGTGATCATGAGCATCGGGTAGGCCAGTCCGCGGTGGAGCTTCACCGGCATCCTGGACGCGATCAGCATCAGCGCGCCCCCGATGACGGCGGCGACGAACTGCTTGCCGAAGAAGTACGTCGACGACTTGTCGATGTTCAACGCCTGGATCATCGAGGCGGAGTAGACCATCACCAGGCCCAGCACGGTGATCAGCAGGCTGGAGCCGAGGATCACGTAGTAGGCGGTCAGAGGGCGGTCCCAGGCCCGGCGTGCCTGTTCGTAGAGGCGCCGTACGCCGCCGCGCGGGGCCCGGGGGGCCGGGGAGCCGCGTCCCGCGCTCCGGGGTGGCGCCGGCCGGTGGCTGCGTACGGCGGAGCTCTTCTCGGCCGGCATTGTCGCTGTCCCCTCCACTGCTCGTGCCCGGGGGCGCGGCCCCCGGCGCGGAGCCCGGTCGGTCAGGCGCTCGTCTCGGCGCGTGCGCGGACCGCGTCCGCGAACGCCTCGCCCCGCTTGTTGTAGTTGGTGAACATGTCCATCGAGGCGCAGGCCGGGGCCAGCAATACCGTATCGCCCGGCCGCGCGAGCCGGGCGGCGTGCTCCACCGCCTCGGACATCGCCCCAGTGTCGGTCCGGTCGAGGTCGACCACCGGGACTTCCGGGGCGTGTCGCGTCAGGGCTTCGTGGATCAGCGCGCGGTCGGCGCCCATCAGCACGACGCCGCGCAGCCGCTTCGCCGCGCCGGTGACCAGCTCGTCGAAGGTGGCGCCCTTGGCCAGTCCGCCCGCGATCCAGACGATGGAGTCGTAGGCGGCGAGGGAGGCCTCGGTGGCGTGAGTGTTGGTGGCCTTGGAGTCGTCGACGTACGCGACTTCGTCGATGTCCGCGACGTGTTCGATGCGGTGGGCGTCGGGGCGGAAGTTGCGCAGCCCGTCGCGGACGGCGGCCGGTTCCACGCCGAAGGCGCGGGCGAGGGCGGCGGCGGCCAGCGCGTTGGCGATGTTGTGCGGCGCCGGCGGGTTCACGTCGGAGACCTCGGCGAGCTCCTGGGCCTGCTTCTGGCGGTTCTTCACGAAGGCCCGGTCGACGAGGATGCCGTCGACCACGCCGAGCTGGGAGGGGCCGGGGGCGCCGAGGGTGAAGCCGATGGCGCGGCAGCCCTCCTCGACGTCGGCCTCGCGGACGAGGTCCTCGGTGGCGGGGTCGGCCGCGTTGTAGACGCAGGCGACGGTGTTGCCCTCGTAGACGCGGCCCTTGTCGGCGGCGTACGCCTCCATCGAGCCGTGCCAGTCCAGGTGGTCCGGGGCCAGGTTGAGGACGGCGGCGGAGTGGGCGCGCAAGGAGGGCGCCCAGTGCAGCTGGTAGCTGGAGAGTTCGACGGCGAGGACGTCGTACTCCTGCTCGCCGAGCACCGCGTCCAGCAGCGATACGCCGATGTTGCCGACCGCCGCGGTGCGCAGGCCCGCGGCCTCCAGGATCGAGGCCAGCATCCGTACGGTGGTGGTCTTGCCGTTGGTGCCGGTGACGGCGAGCCAGGGCGCGGCCTTGCGGCCGTTGTCGCCGCGCAGCCGCCAGGCGAGTTCGACGTCGCCCCAGATGTCGACGCCCGCCTCGGCGGCAGCCAGGAAGAGCGGCTTGTCCGGCTGCCAGCCGGGGGCGGTAACGATCAGTTCCGTGGACGGCGGCAGGGTGGCGCCGTCGCCGAGGCGCACGGTGATGCTGAGCGCCTCCAGTTCGGCGGCCTGCGCGCGGGCGCGCTCGTCGTCGCCGTCGTTGACGACGGTGACGAGCGCGCCGCGCTCGTGCAGGGCACGGGCCGCGGGGATGCCGCTGACGCCGAGCCCGGCGACGGTGACGTGCTTGCCCTGCCAGTCCACGGTGCTCACTTCTTGGCTGCCCATCCCGCGTAGAAGAGGCCGAGGCCGACGATCACGCACATGCCCTGGATGATCCAGAAGCGGACCACGACCAGGACCTCGGACCAGCCCTTGAGTTCGAAGTGGTGCTGGAGCGGTGCCATCCGGAAGACCCGCTTGCCGGTCATCTTGAACGAGCCGACCTGGATGACCACGGACATGGTGATCATCACGAAGAGGCCACCGAGGATGGCGAGCAGGAACTCGGTGCGGGACAGGATCGCGAGGCCCGCGAGGGCGCCGCCGAGGGCGAGCGATCCGGTGTCACCCATGAAGATCTTGGCGGGCGAGGTGTTCCACCACAGGAAGCCGAAACAGGCGCCCATCAGGGCGGCGGCGACCACGGCGAGGTCGAGTGGGTCGCGTACCTCGAAACAGGCGCTGGGGTTGGTCAGGTTGTCCGCGTTGGCGCAGGACTCCTGGAACTGCCAGAGGCCGATGAAGGTGTAGGCGCCGAAGACCATCACCGAGGCGCCGGTGGCCAGTCCGTCGAGGCCGTCCGTGAGGTTCACGCCGTTGGACATGGCGAGGATCATGAACAGCGCCCAGACGCAGAACAGCACCGGGCCGATCGACCAGCCGAAGTCCTCCACGAAGGAGAGCCGGGTGGAGGCGGGGGTGTTGCCCCGGGAGTCGGCGAACTGGAGCGAGAGCACCGCGAAGGCGATACCGACGATCAGCTGGCCGGCCATCTTCGCCTTGGCCCGCAGACCCAGCGAACGCTGCTTGACGATCTTGATGTAGTCGTCGAGGAAGCCGACGAGGCCCATCCCGGCCATCAGGAACAGCACGAGGATGCCGGAGTACCGCATGTCCTCGCCGGTGATCACCTTCGCCAGGACGTACGCGATGATCGTCGCCAGGATGAAGGCGATGCCGCCCATCGTGGGCGTGCCCTTCTTGCTGCCGTGCGTGCGGGGGCCGTCGTCCCGGATGAACTGCCCGTATCCCTTGCGGGCCAGCAGCTTGATCAGCAGCGGGGTCCCGACCAGGGTCAGGAAGAGCCCGATGGCCCCCGCGAAGAGGATCTGCCTCATCGGCCGGCGACCTCGCCCTCGGTCGAGTTCTCCAGCAGTGCCTGGGCGACCTTCTCCAGGCCGACCGACCGGGACGCCTTCACCAGCACGACGTCTCCCGGGCGCAGTTCACTGCGCAACAGGTCGACGGCCGCCTGTGCGTCGGACACGTGCACCGACTCCTCACCCCACGAACCCTCGTT
Source organism: Streptomyces cyaneofuscatus (assembly GCF_000718135.1). Lineage (GTDB taxonomy): Bacteria > Actinomycetota > Actinomycetes > Streptomycetales > Streptomycetaceae > Streptomyces > Streptomyces cyaneofuscatus. The sequence continues at coordinate 104,639 of NZ_JOEM01000005.1, forward strand.
ATATGCGCCCAGTTGCAGCCAGGAGGCTTCTCTCCCCCCGACAGCGACGAGCTTGCTGACGTTGAGCCGGACGGCGAGCCGTCCGACCGCGTCGTGCTCGGCGAGCGACGCGTCACCGAGCTCGGCCATCTGACCGAGCACCGCCCAGGTGCGTCCCCCGTCGGCCGCTCGGGCCTGACCCATGGCAGCCAGCGCACGCAGTGCGGCTCTCATGGATTCGGGGTTCGCGTTGTAGGCGTCGTTGACAACCGTCACACCGTCCCCGCGCTCGGTGACCTCCATGCGCCAGCGGGAGAGGGTGCCCGCCTCCGAGAGCGCCTCGGCGATCTCGGTCACGGACATGCCCAACTCATGGGCGACGGCGGCCGCGGCGAGCGCGTTCGACACGTGGTGCTCACCGTACAGGCGCAAGGTCACGTCGCTGCACCCGGTGGGTGTGTGGAGCTCGAACGCGGGCCGCCCGTCGGGGGTCATGCGGACCTTCTCGCCCCGTACGTCCGCTTCCGGGGCTTCTCCGAAGAGCAGGACGCGGGCCTCGGTGCGCGAAGCCATCGCGCGTACGAGAGGGTCGTCGGCGTTGAGTACGGCGCAGCCGTCCTCGGGGAGCGCCTCGACCAGCTCGCCCTTGGCCTGGGCGATCGCCTCGCGGCTGCCGAACTCCCCGAGGTGGGCGGAGCCGACGTTGAGGACCAGGCCGATGCGGGGCGGGGTGAGCTCGGCGAGGTAGTGGATGTGCCCGATGCCGCGGGCGCCCATCTCCAGGACCAGGTGCTGGGTCTCGGAGGTGGCGCTCAGGGCGGTGAGCGGCAGGCCGATCTCGTTGTTGAGGGAGCCGGGCGTCCAGACGGTCGGGCCGTGGCGCTGGAGGAGCTGCGCGATCAGGTCCTTGGTGGACGTCTTGCCCGCGGAGCCGGTGAGCGCGACGACGGTGGTGCCGAGGCGTTCGACGACGGTACGGGCGAGCGCGCCGAGGGCGCCGACGACGTCGTTCACGACGATCGCCGGAACGCCGACGGGGCGGGCGGCCAGGACGGCTGCCGCGCCCGCCTCGACGGCGCGCTGCGCGTAGTCGTGGCCGTCGACGCGTTCGCCGGCGAACGCGGCGAACAGGCTGCCGGGGGCGACCTCGCGGGAGTCGATGACGACGGGTCCGGTGACGGTGACTGCCGGGTCCGGTATGTCGTGCGGCTGCCCGCCGACGATTTCGGCGATCTCGGCGAGGGAAAGGGTGATCACTTGGTCATCCCTGACTGTTGTTCTCGTGGTGAGGGGCACGGCCGGCGGCGCCGGTGCGCCCCAGGGACCGCTCGATGGCGTCGTGCAGGACCTTGCGGTCGTCGAAGGGGCGTACGACCCCGTGGATGTCCTGGCCCTGCTCGTGGCCCTTGCCCGCGACCAGGACGGTGTCGCCCGGCTCGGCGCGTGCGACGGCGGCGGCGATGGCCGAGGCCCGGTCGGCGTCGACCAGGACGTCACCGCGTTCGTGGACGGGGACCTCGGCGGCGCCGGAGAGCATCGCGGCGAGGATCGCGAGGGGGTCCTCGGAGCGGGGGTTGTCGGAGGTCAGGACGGCGGTGTCGGCGAGGCGGGCCGCGGCGGCGCCCATCGGGCCGCGTTTGGTGGTGTCGCGGTCGCCGCCGCAGCCGAGGACGATGTGCACCCGGCCCTCGGTGACCTTCTGCAGGGAGCGCAGGACGGACTCGACGGCGTCGGTCTTGTGCGCGTAGTCGACGACGGCGAGGTACGGCTGTCCGGCGTCCACCCGCTCCAGCCGGCCCGGGACCCCGGGGACGGCCGCGATGCCGTCGGCGGCGATCTGCGGGTCGACGCCCGCGACGGCCAGCGTGACGATCGCGGCGAGGGTGTTGGCGACGTTGAACGGGCCGGGCAGCGGGGCGCGGGCGGCGATCCGTTCGCCCTTGGGGCCGACGGCGGTGAAGGTGCTGTCCTGGGGGCCGACCTGGACGTCCTCGGCGTGCCAGTCGGCGTCCGGGTGGCCCTCGGTGGAGAAGGTGGTGACCGGGACGCCGGACTCGGCGATGAGCCGGCGGCCGTACTCGTCGTCGAAGTTCACGACGCCGCGGTGGCTGCGCTCGGGGGTGAAGAGCTGGGCCTTGGCCTGGAAGTAGTCCTCCATGCCGGAGTGGAACTCCATGTGCTCCGGGCTGAGGTTGTTGAAGACGGCGACGTCGAAGACGCAGCCGTCGACCCGGCCGAGCACCAGGGCGTGGCTGGAGACCTCCATCGCGACGGCCTCGACGCCGCGTTCGCGCATGACGGCGAACAGGGCCTGGAGGTCGGTGGCTTCGGGGGTGGTGCGCTCGGACTTGATGCGCTCGTCGCCGATCCGCATCTCGACGGTGCCGATCAGCCCGGTGGCGCGGCCCGCGGCGCGCAGTCCGCCCTCGACCAGGTACGCGGTGGTGGTCTTGCCGGAGGTTCCGGTGATGCCGATCTGGAGGAGGCCGATGCCGGGCCGCCCGTAGATGTCGGCGGCCAGCTCGCCCATGACGCCGCGTGGGTCCTCGGCGACCAGCACCGGCAGGCCGGTGGCGGCGGCGCGTTCGGCGCCCGTCGGGTCGGTGAGGACGGCGACGGCACCGAGGCCCGCGGCCTGGGCGGCGAAGTCGGCGCCGTGGAGACGGGCGCCGGGCAGGGCCGCGTACACGTCTCCGGGGCGCACGGCCCGCGAGTCGTGGGTGATGCCGGTGACGTCACCGGCTCCCGTCGCTTCGACGCCGAGCCGGGCGGCCAGCTCGCCGAGGGGGGTGGGCCGGAGCCGGTCCGGTCGGGGCGCTCCCGGGTAGGTCACAGGCGCGTCCTTCTGAGAGGTTTGGGACTGATCAGCGTGGGGCACGGCGGTGAGCGTACCGGGCCGGTGCGGGCTCTCGCGAAGCGAGGCACCGGGTCCCGGGAAGTTCTCGTTCCGGTTCCCGGGATCGGGGGTGATGGTTGTCACTGAGGGTTCCCTTGGAGGAGATGCTCGCGCATCCCCGTGTTCACTCGCCGGGTTTGAAGGACACCGGCAGCCGGGGCGGCTTACTGCCGGACGGTGGGACCTGGAGCGTCTTGAGCGCGAACTCCATGACCTGCTTGTAGATCGGGCCGCAGATCTGGCCGCCGAAGTAGCTTCCCTTGGTGGGGTTCTGGATCGCGCAGTAGACGGTGATCTGCGGATCGTCGGCCGGGGCGAAGCCGGCGAAGGAGGCGGTGTACCCCTTGTAGACGCCGCGGACCGGGTCGACCCGGTTGGCGGTGCCGGTCTTGCCCGCGACCCGGTAGCCGGGGATGGCGGCCTTGGTGCCGGTGCCCTCCTGGTCGTCGACGACGGATTCCAGCATGGTCGCCAGGGTCTTGGCGGTCTTCTCGCTGACCACCCGGTTCTCCTCGGGGGCGTCGGCGGCGGTGAAGCGGCCGTCGGCGCCCTTGGTGCCGCGTACGAGGGTGGGAGCGATCCGGACCCCGCCGTTGGCGATGGTGGAGTAGACCGAGGCGGCCTGTACGGCGTTGAGCGAGAGGCCCTGGCCGAAGGGGATCGTGTACTGCTGCGAGGTCGACCAGTCCTTGGGGTGGGCCAGCAGGCCGGGCGACTCGCCGGGGTAGCCCAGCCCGGTCTTCTTGCCGAGGCCGAACTTCCGCAGGTAGTCGTAGAGCACCTTGTTCGACTCGGCCTGACTCTTGCCGAGCTGACCGGTCGCCAGGATGGTGCCGATGTTGCTGGACTTGGCGAGGACCCCGTTGAGCGTGAGGTACCAGGTGGGGTGGTCGACGTCGTCCTTGAAGAGCCGGTCGCCGCGGTGCAGCCGGTTGGGGACGGTGACATGGGTGCCGGGCGTGGCGGCCTTCTCCTCCAGTACGGCGGCCATCGACATGACCTTGCTGGTGGAGCCGGGCTCGTACACGTCCTGGAGGGCCGCGTTGCCGAGCGACGCCGAGGTGGCCTGGGAGAGGTCGTTGGGGTCGTAGCCCGGCGAATTGGCCATGGCCAGCAGCTCGCCGGTCCGGGTGTTCTGCACGATGACGTAGCCGCGGTCGGCCTTGGACTTGGCGACCTGGTCGCTGATGGCCTTCTGGGCGGCCCACTGGATGTCGCGGTCGATGGTCAGCTCGATGTCGGAGCCGGGCACGGCCGGGTCCTCGCTGCCGCCCGCGGTGGGGACGCGGCGGCCGCCGGACTGGGCGTAGCGGATCTTGCCGTCCTCGCCCGCGAGCTCCTTGTCCAGCTGCGATTCGAGTCCGCCGCCGCCCTTGCCGTCGGCGCTGACGAATCCCAGTATCCCGGCGGCGAGGTCCCCGTTGGGGTAGACCCGCTTGGTGGTGGGCTCCTGGAGGACCCCGGCCAGGACATTGGCGCCCGCGCCGCCGTTCAGCTCGTCCTCGGATGCCTTCTCGGCGAAGACGGCCTTCAAGTCCTTGATCTGCTTCCAGACCTGGGGGGTCTGCCGGTACGCGAGCACGGTGTAACGGCTCTTGGGGGTCGAGAGCTTCTTGACCAGCTCGTCGACGTCCTTGCCGAGGATCGGGGCGAGCAGCGCGGCGGCCTGCTGCGGCGCATCGGGGGCCTTGCTCTCCTCGGGCGTGAAGAGCTTGGGGTCGGCCGTGATGTTGTGCGCGTCGACGCTGGTGGCGAGGGCGACGCCCCTGCGGTCGGTGATCTCGCCGCGCTCGGCGGCGACCGTGTACTCCAGGTAGCGGTTCTTCTCGGCCTTGGCCGCGTACGCGGTGGCGTCGACGGCCTGGACCTGGAGCAGCCGGGCCACGAAGAGCAGCATGATCAGCGTCAGCCCGAGGCTGACCAGCCGGAGCCGGGGGCGCGGGGAGCCGAGGCGGAGCGTGCGGGACGCCCGTCCGCGTGCGGTGGTGCGCCGTGGGGCGGGTCGGGGGCCGCGGGCCGGGGGGCGCGCGCCGGAGCGGCCGTTGGCCCCGTTACGGGGGCGCGCCGGGCCGGGTACGCGGCGGCGCGGCGGTTCCTTGGGCGGCACTGCGTCACCTGCCGGGGGTGGTCGGGGTCGGGGTCGCCGGGGTGTTCTCCGGGGCGGGGGCGGTGTCGGCCTGGGCGCCGGGGGCGCCTTGGGGCTCGGGCTCGGTGGATGCGCCCGGCGAAGGGATCGCGGAGCCGGAGGGGGTGGCGGGATCCGTGCCGTCGGCCTGCGCGCCGCCCTCGGGTGTCGGGTCGGCGGCGCTCGGGGTGGGGCTGGGGCTGGGCGGCGGGGCGATGGCCTTTTTGGGGACTCCGCGGACCGTGCCGTCCGGGTTCAGGAAGGCGGGGCTGCCGCCGGGGACCATGCCGAGTTCCCGGGCGCGGCGCTCCAGGGCGTCGGGCTGGGAGTAGCTGTCGACGTCGCGCTGGAGGGCCTGCTGTTCGTCGGTGAGCTCGGTGGTGTCCCGCTTGAGCTTGCTGAGCCTGAACGATCCTTCGTTGAGCGCGGAGTTCAGCAGCAGCAGGGTGATGAGCCCGCCGCCCAGGAGGAGCACGACCAGCAGGACGAAAGGCGTACGGGCCGCGCTGCTGGGTGATGCGGTCGGCATCAGCCGGGCGAGCCGCCCGGCGCGCCCCTTCAGCGATGCGGCCGGCCTGCTCACCGCGTGCCCCCCGTGGTGCTCATCGCTCGTCCTCCCGGATGCGCTGGGCGCCGCGGAGCCGGGCGGGGGCGGCGCGCCGGTTCTCGGCGATCTCGTCCTCGGTGGGCAGCTCGGCGCCCCGGGTGAGCAGCTTGAGGCGGGGCTGGTAGCGCTCGGGGACGACGGGCAGTCCGGGCGGCGCGGTGTTGGCGGCGCCGGCCGCGAAGACCTGCTTGACCAGCCGGTCCTCCAGCGAGTGGTAGGACAGCACGGCGATCCGGCCGCCGACCGCGAGGCTCGCCACGGCAGCCGGGATGGCCTGCTCCAGGACGCTGAGCTCGCCGTTGACCTCGATGCGCAGGGCCTGGAAGGTCCGCTTGGCCGGGTTGCCGCCGGTCCGCTTGGCGGCCTGGGGCAGGGAGTCGCGGATCAGCTCGACGAGCCGCGCGCTGTTGCTGAACGGCTCCTTCTCGCGCTCGCGCACGACGGCGGAGACGATCCGCTTGGCCTGCTTCTCCTCGCCGTACGCGCGCAGGATCCGCACGAGCTCGCCGGGCGGGTAGGTGTTGAGCACCTCGGCGGCGCCGATGCCGGTGGACTGGTCCATGCGCATGTCGAGCGGGGCGTCCTGGGCGTACGCGAAGCCGCGGTCGGCCTCGTCGAGCTGCATGGAGGAGACGCCGAGGTCGAACAGGATGCCCTGGACCTTGGGGACGCCGAGCCGGGCGAGGACGTCGGGGAGCTCGTCGTAGACGGCGTGGACGAGGGTGGCGCGGTCGCCGAAACGGGCGAGCCGTTCACCGGAGAGCCGCAGGGCCTCCTTGTCCCGGTCCAGCGCGATCAGCCGGGCGGTGGGGAAGGCTTCGAGGAGCGCCTCGCTGTGGCCGCCGAGGCCGAGGGTGCAGTCGACGACCACGGGCTCGGGGTGGGCCGGGTCCTGGAGAGCCGGGGCCAACAGGTCCAGACACCTCTGGAGCATCACCGGGACGTGTCGGGTCTGGCTCAATGCGCCCTCTCAGGCTCTGTACCGCGCGGCCGGTACGTACGTCCTGGTCCCCGCCCGCTCTGAAGGGGAGGTCCGCCGGCGCCGGGGAAGGGGCGTCGGCCGACCGAGAGCGGGAGAGGGCCGGGCCGCACGTACGCCGCACATCACGGGGGAAAACGGAATATGCAGGAGGTGCAGGGTGTGCGCAGTGGTGGTGGTACGGGTTCAGGGTGGTGACTTCGCGTTACTTTAGTCCACCCTGCCATTCGATCGATTCGCGATCAACGAACCGGGCAGCGAGTCGCGCCACCCGTCCGGAAGCGGCGACGCCACCCGAACGGGCGCGTTTCCTGGTGCTTGTGGGTTAGCTCACAACAAGACCCGTTGACGTTCTTTGTCCGCTCTCACATCCCACCCGGACCAGGTGGGAAGGCTAACGTCGTAGCCATGTCGACTTCTGCTCACTCCCCCGCCGACTCCCTGACGTCCACCGCCGCGGCGGTCCGCGAGGGGGGCCAGGTCACCGATCAGCTGGTCGAGGCGAACTCCACGTACGCCAAGGGCTTCCGCGACCCCGGGATGGACGCCAGGCCGGTCCTCCAGGTCGCCATCGTCGCCTGCATGGACGCCCGTCTCGACCTCCACGCCGCGCTGGGTCTCGAACTCGGCGACTGCCACACCATCCGCAACGCGGGCGGTGTCGTCACCGACGACGTGATCCGCTCGCTCACCATCAGCCAGCGGGCGCTCGGCACCCGCAGCATCGTCCTCATCCACCACACGGGCTGCGGCCTGGAATCCATCACCGAGGAGTTCCGGCAGGACCTGGAGCGCGAGGTCGGCCAGCGGCCGGTCTGGGCGGTCGAGGCCTACACGGACGCCGACCAGGACGTACGTCAGTCGATGCAGCGGGTGCGGACCTCGCCGTTCCTCCTGCACACCGACGACATCCGCGGTTTCGTCTTCGACGTGACCACCGGTCTGCTCCGCGAGATCAAGCCCGCCTCCTGACCTTCGCCCGTCCCGGCCCACCCGGCGAAACACGGCAGAGACTGACAAATCACACCCACTTATCCACAGGCAAGTGACACGAAGCGGTAACGGCAACAAGAATGCGTGGGTGACCTCCGCCGGGCCTTCCGGAGGAGCGTCCGTATTTCGGGGTGGGCCGGGTGGATACGTACGCCCCGGCCCATGCGCAAAAGGGCCGAGGAGGGCCGGGTGACGACCTATGACGATCGAGCGAGCCTCACAGATCTGACCACCACAGCGGAGCGGGTGCGCAGGTCGGTGGAGGGTGTGATCGAGGGCAAGCCTGAGGTCGTACGGCTCTCGCTGACCGTGCTGCTCGCCGAGGGGCATCTCCTCATCGAGGATGTGCCCGGGGTCGGCAAGACCATGCTGGCCAAGGCGCTGGCACGGTCCATCGACTGTTCGGTGCGGCGCATCCAGTTCACGCCGGATCTGCTGCCGTCGGACATCACCGGTGTGTCGATCTTCGACCAGCAGCGGCGCGACTTCGAGTTCAAGCCCGGTGCGATCTTCGCGCAGATCGTGATCGGCGACGAGATCAACCGTGCCTCGCCGAAGACGCAGTCGGCGCTGCTGGAGTCGATGGAGGAGCGCCAGGTCACCATCGACGGCAAGACGTACGAGCTGCCCGACCCCTTCATGGTGGTGGCCACCCAGAACCCGGTCGAGATGGAGGGCACCTATCCGCTGCCCGAGGCCCAGCGCGACCGCTTCATGGCCCGGGTCTCCATCGGCTATCCGAGCCCGGAGGCCGAGCTGCAGATGCTCGATGTGCACGGGGGCGTCTCCCCGCTGGACGACCTCCAGCCGGTGGCGCACGCCCACGACATCGTGAAGCTGATCGACGCGGTCCGTACGGTGCACGTCGCCGACGCCGTGCGGCGGTACGCGGTGGAGCTGGTCGGGGCCACCCGCAGCCACCCGGACCTCAGGCTCGGTGCCTCCCCGCGCGCGACGCTGCACCTGCTGCGCGCCGCGAAGGCCTCGGCGGCCCTCAGCGGCCGGGACTACGCCCTCCCCGACGACGTGCAGGCCTTGGCCGCGCCCGTGCTCGCGCACCGGCTGCTGCCCACCGCGCAGGCCCAGCTGAACCGCCGGACGGCGGAGCAGGTGGTGCTGGAGATCATCCAGCGCACCCCGGTCCCGACCTCGGCCGGTGGCGGTCCCGTGCCTCCGCCCCAGGGCGCGCACGATCCGGGCCGCCCGCTCTACGGTCAGCAGCAGCCCGGCACCCGGCGGCTGTGATGACGGCCGGCGAGCCCGGCGCCGTGCAGGACGGCTCCAGCAAGGGCGGACTGCGGGCGGCTTTCGGCGGGCTCACCACGCGGGGACGCTCCTTCCTCGCCGCCGGGGTGGCCGCCGCCGTCTGCGCGTACGTCCTGGGCCAGGCCGACCTGCTGCGCGTCGGGCTGCTGCTGGCCGTGCTGCCCCTGGTCTGCGTGATCGTGCTCTACCGCACCCGCTACCGGGTGACGGGGACCCGGCGGCTGACGCCGTCCCGGGTGCCCACGGGCTCGGAGGCCCGGGTGCACCTGCGGATGGACAACGTGTCCCGGCTCCCCACGGGGCTGCTGATGCTCCAGGACCGCGTGCCGTACGTGCTCGGGCCGCGGCCCCGGTTCGTGCTGGACCGGGTGGAGGGGGGCGGCCGGCGTGAGGTGTCCTACCGGGTCCGTTCCGATCTGCGCGGCCGCTATCCGCTGGGCCCGTTGCAGCTGCGGCTCAGCGACCCGTTCGGGATGTGCGAGCTGACCCGCTCGTTCAGCGCGTACGACACGCTCGTCGTCATCCCGCGCACGGTCCCGCTGCCCGCTCTGCGGCTCGCGGGCGAGGCCTCGGGGTACGGCGACGGGCGGCAGCGTTCGCTCGCGCTGGCCGGTGAGGACGACATCATCCCGCGCGGCTACCGGCACGGCGACGACCTGCGCCGGGTCCACTGGCGCTCCACCGCCCGCTACGGCGAGCTGATGGTCCGCCGCGAGGAACAGCCGCAGCGGGCCCGCTGCACGGTGCTGCTGGACACCCGGCAGGCCGGGTATGTAGGCGCCGGGCCCGACTCGGCTTTCGAGTGGGCGGTCTCGGGGGCGGCCTCCGCCCTGGTGCACATGCTGGAGCGCGGCTTCGCCGTACGGCTGCTCACGGACGACGGGAACGCGGTGCCCGGGAGCGGGTCCGACGGCTTCGCGGGCTCGACCCAGGAGTCGGCGGACTCTGCGGGCCTGATGCTGGACACGCTCGCGGTCGTCGACCACTCCGACGGCGGCGGGCTCTCGCGCGCCCACGATGTGCTGCGCGGCGGCGACGAAGGGCTGCTGATCGCGTTCTTCGGCGATCTCGACGAGGAGCAGACCTCGGTCGCGGCCCGGATGCGGCAGCGCACCGGAGCGGCGGTCGCCTTCGTCCTGGACAGCGCCCGCTGGTCCGGCGGCATGGAGCTGCTCCTCGGCCCCCCGCCCGGGCAGGCCGAGGAGCGGCTGCGGAAGCTGCGCGAGGCGGGCTGGATCGTGGTGCCCGTACCGCCGGGGGCCGAGCTGCCGGCGGTGTGGCAGCTGGCGGGCCAGATGCGCACCGAAACCCAGTCCGCCGGCAACGGCGGTTCGACAGGTTTCCCGGGGGGATGGTCATGAGCGGGCGGGCCCGGCTGGCGCTGTGCGCCTTTGCGGCGACACTCCTGGCGTCGGGGGCCCTGCTCCCGCTGGTGGAGGGGGCGGGCTGGCTCGTGCAGGCGGTTCTGCTGCTCGGGGTCCAGGGCGGGGTGGGCGCGCTCGCCCGCCGGGTTCCGCTGGCCCGGTCGCTGACGATCGCCTCCCAGACGCTGGTCACCCTGCTGCTGCTGACCGTGGTCTTCGCGAGGGACCAGGCCGTGTTCGGCGTGCTCCCGGGCCCGGAGGCCGTCGTCCGCCTCGGTGAGCTGCTGGTGGCGGGCGGCGAGGACATCGGTACGTACGCCATCCCGGCCCCGATGACGGACGGCATCCGGCTGATGGTGGTCGGCGGGGTGGTGCTGATCGGGCTGGCGGTGGACGCCCTGGCGGTGACCTTCCGCAGCGCGGCACCGGCCGGACTGCCCCTGCTCGCCCTGTACTCGGTGGCCGCCGGACTCGGTGACGGCGGGACGGGCTGGCTCTGGTTCCTGCTGGCGGCCTGCGGCTATCTGCTGCTCCTGCTCGCGGAGGGCCGCGACCGGCTCTCCCAGTGGGGGCGCGTCTTCGGCGGTGCCAACCGGTCCCCGGGAGGCCTGGCGGACGGCCTGTCCGGCCGGGGCGGAGGTGCGTCCGCACCGGTCCGCACCGGCCGGCGCATCGGTGTGCTGGCCCTGGGCATCGCCCTGGTGGTCCCGCTGGCGCTGCCCGCCATGGACAGCGGTCTGCTGGGCGGCCGGGGCGGCGGGAACGGCAAGGGCAGCGGTGGCGGCACCATCACCGCGGTGAACCCGCTGGTGTCGCTCAAGGACAACCTCAACCAGCCGGACAACCGGGAGGTGATGACGTACCGCACCAACGCCGAGGACCCGCGCGACCTCTATCTGCGGATCATCTCCCTGGACGAGTTCAACGGCAGCGAGTGGCGCTCCTCGACCCGCCGTCTCACGGATGTGCCGGACCGCCTCCCGCAGCCCACCGGGCTGGGCCGGGACGTCTCCGTCACCGAGATCCGCACGAACATCTCCTCCTCGCCCTCGTACCAGCAGAACTATCTGCCGCTCCCCTACCCGGCGAGCGAGGTGGCGATCGAGGGCCGCTGGCGGTACGAGCCGGAGGGCCGCACGCTCATCGGCGACGACGGGCAGGACACCGGCGGCGCGCAGTACGAGGTCTCCAGCCTGATCGTCGAGCCGACGGCGGCCCAGCTGGCGGCGGCCGGACCGCCGCCGGAGAAGCTGCGCAGCGAGTACACGCAGGTCCCCGACTCGCTGCCGAACGTGGTGGCCGAGGAGGCCGAGAAGATCACCGAAGGCTCGGCCAACGCCTACGAGCGGGCCGTGAAGCTCCAGAGCTGGTTCGCCTCCGAGGGCGGCTTCACGTACGACACCTCGGTCAGTTCGGGGACGGGCTCCTCGGCCATAGCCCGGTTCCTCCGGGACAAGGAGGGGTTCTGCATCCACTTCTCCTTCACGATGGCCGCGATGGCCCGGACCCTGGACATCCCGGCCCGGGTCGCGGTGGGCTTCACGCCGGGCACCCTCCAGGCGGACGGTTCGACCTCGGTCGGGCTGCGGGACGCGCACGCCTGGCCCGAGCTGTACTTCGAGGGCGTCGGGTGGACCCGCTTCGAGCCCACCCCGAGCCGGGGGGCCACACCGACGTACACCCTGCCGGAGACCCCCACGGACGGTGCGAGCGCTCCGGCTGAGCCGTCGGCCGGTGCCTCCACCGCCCCGTCGGCGGTCCCGTCCGCCTCGGAAAGCTGCTCGCCGCAGATGCGCCGACAGGGTGAGTGCGGTCTGTCCGCCGCGCCCGGTCCGACGTCCCCGACCGACGAGTCCACCCCGGCCGGCACGGTCGCGCTGGTGGTTCTCGGTGCGCTGCTGGTCCTGCTGCTGCCTCTGCTGCCGCTGCTCTGGCGGATCCGCGTGAGAAACCGGCGCCTCGGTTCCGGGGGGCGTACGCCCGCGGACGCGAAGGCCAGGGTCCTGGCGGCCTGGCAGGAGATCACCGACTGCGCCTGGGACTACGGCATCGCGCCGGACGAGTCGCTGACGCCCCGCAAGGCGGCGGCCCGGATCGTGCGTCTGGGCGGGCTCGACACCATGGCGGCCGAGGCCGTGCACCGGATCGCGGGCGCGGTGGAACAAGTGCTGTACGCCCCCGAGCCGCGCCTCGCGGCCGGGCTGACCGAGGACGCGCTGGCGGTGCGGGCGGGGCTGGAGGCCAACGCCGGCCGGGGCGCACGGCTGCGGGCGAAGCTGGCACCGCGCTCGGCCGTCCGGGTGGCTTGGGCGGTCTCGGACCGGTGGGCGGCGCTCGTCCAGCGGTGGACGGACCGTCCGGGGCGCGGCCGCTGGACGGCCCGGTGGCGCCGGCTGTCACGCCAGCACGGCTGAGGCGGAGGCGGGGCCCGGCCAGGACCGCGTGGTCCTGGCCGGGCCCCGCTCGTCCGTCCGCCCGTTCATCCGTCACAGAGAATCCATGCGCCGACGGCTAAGGGGCGGCCGCAGAAACGCGGCCGCCCCTCACCCATCAGTGTCGTACGTCGTGCCAAGCACGGCCCGCCCCGCCATGAGCTCCGGAGCCGGGCCGGAAGATTCTTACTGGCCCTGTTCGTCGCGGCGGCGCTGCCACCGCTGCTCGATGCGGTTCATCACCGACCGGCGTTGTCTGGGTCGTCGGCGCGAGCCGCCGTCCCCGCCGTCCGCGGCGGCCGGCTGCTGTTCACCGGGCTTCGGCGCCTTGCGCCATCCGGTGACCGCGAGCACGGCACAGCCGAGCATGACGAGGAACCCCACCACGCTGATCCAGATCTGCTGGGCGACCATTCCGGCCATGAGGAGCGCGATACCCACCAGGAAGCCAGCGACCGCCTGGTAGACCCTTTTACGGGTGTACGTACGCAGCCCGCTTCCCTCGAGCGCTGTCGCGAACTTGGGATCTTCGGCGTACAGCGCTCGCTCCATCTGCTCGAGCATGCGCTGCTCGTGCTCCGAGAGCGGCACGGGATCCTCCTCGTCGTCGGCCGCGGGGGCGACCGGTATGCGGCCCTTCCAGGATAGGCAGGGATTCGCCCCCGTGAAACCCGCCCTCTAGCGTTCAGCCAGTCCGGACCGCTATGTCGGCTCGGCTGCTGAGGCGTAGATTCCCCGACGACCGATCCGTCATGCCGGATGGTGTCACCCGATCATACGGGGCTCCTGCCCGCTACGGGGGTCCCGAGTCCGACTCCGTGCACAGCTTCGTTGCTGATCAGCCCCGTACCGGCCCTCGCGGGGGCTTCCGGGGGCCGGTCCAGGCGGCCGGTTCAGGGGCGCTTCTCGCCGAGAACGTGCAGCTGGGTCGCGACGGAGTGGAAGGCGGGCAGCTCCGCGACGGCGGCTTCGAGCTTGAGGAGCGCGTCCATGGCACCGGGCTCGGTGTCCACCAGGACGCCCGGCACGAGGTCGGCGAAGACCCGCACGCCGTGCACGGCGCCGACCTCCAGGCCGGCCCCCGAGACCAGCTCGGCGAGCTGCTCGGCGGTGAAGCGGCGGGGCACCGGGTCGCCTTCGCCCCAGCGGCCCGCCGGGTCGGCCAGCGCCTGCCGGGCCTCGGTGAAGTGGCCGGCCAGCGCGCGGGCCAGGACGGCCCCGCCCAGGCCCGCGGCGAGCAGGCTGAGGGCGCCGGAGGGGCGCAGGGCCGCCACCGCGTTCCGTACGCCCTCGGCGGGGTCGTCGACGTACTCCAGGACGCCGTGGCAGAGCACCGCGTCGAAGCCGCCGCGCTCCACGACGTCGAACAGGCCGAGGATGTCGCCCTGGACGCCCCGGACGCGGTCGGCGACCCCGGCCTCGGCGGCGCGGCGCTCCAGCGCGAAGAGCGCGTTGGGGCTGGGGTCGACGACGGTGACGTGGTGGCCGAGCCGGGCGGCGGGCACCGCGAAGTTGCCGGTGCCGCCGCCGGTGTCCAGTACATCCAGGGCGTCCCGGCCGGCCGCCTTGACCTGACGGTCCAGAGCGTCCTTCAGGACCTCCCAGACCACGGCGGTACGGAGGGAGGCGCGGGGGCGCAGCTGGTCCGACACGGCAGATGACTCCTCGGCACGGTGCCGCCTGGGACGGCGGAGCGTGAACAGTGCAGGTGGTGATGTGAGCGTTGACCACCCTATTGCCTCGCACCGCCGTCCCGGTCATCCGGCACCGGCCCGTCTCATCCCGTGGCCGGCCTCCCCGGCCTCGGCTGCGGGAGCACCGGCTGGAGGACCAGCAGCCGCTCCACCAGGCGCAGGAATCGGGCGGCGTCACGCAGCAGGTCGTCCGCGTCCCGGTCGTCGGCGGCGCCGGGCATGCCCGCCTCCGCGCGGGCCCGGCGGGGCGCCCCGGAGGCGAAGAGGTCGCTCCAGTCGGTGAGCTCCGGGGCTATCTCCGGGAGCACCTCCCAGACGCTCCGGATGCGGTCGCGGTGGCGCTTGTTCGTCTCGGGGCGGCCCCGGGCGGCCAGCACGGCGGCCGCCGTGCGCAGGGCCGCGAGGTGGGCGGTGGCGTAGCGCTCGTTCGGTTCGTGGAGCACGGCGGCCTCGTCCAGGCCGGTGCGGGCCTTGGCGAGCAGGTCGAGGGCGGCGGGCGGTGCCGTGGTGCGGCGCAGCACGGGGTGCACATCGTCGGCGGGACCGGTCAGTGAGGGGGCAGGGCTGCCTGCGCGGCGCCGCGGGGCGGCGGCTGCGGACGAGCTGGCCATGACGAACCTCCTGTCGTCGTGTGACGGCTCCGTGGCCGTATGTGTCCATGGTGACGGGCCCCACTGACAATCGGTCAGAACCCTTCCCTGACCTGCTGTTCCTTCTCCGCGAGGGTGGCGAGCGGGGCGTCCTCTGAGCTGGGGTTCGCCATGATCACTGAGCGGTTCTCGGTGTTGCCGTCTCAGTAATCATGGCGATTTTTGGGTTCCGCCAACGGGCCCTGTCCATCTGGAGCATGTAGAAGAACTTGTTGATGGGGTCGCCCGTTGGGTTGCGCCGGGGGTCCAGGCCGAGGCGGGATCGCAGGTGTGCTTTGAACTCCCACTCACGGAGGTCACGGCGGTAGTGGCTT
The DNA here is from genome assembly GCF_000718135.1 of Streptomyces cyaneofuscatus. GTDB lineage: Bacteria > Actinomycetota > Actinomycetes > Streptomycetales > Streptomycetaceae > Streptomyces > Streptomyces cyaneofuscatus. The sequence goes on from NZ_JOEM01000005.1 coordinate 119,938, forward strand.
GGGTCCAGGTAAATGGGCACGAGGGCGAAAGCGAGGGTCACGACTTCCGGGTGGGTCATGACGTGGGCAGGCAGTTCGTAACTGCGGAACCCCGTTGGCAGGCCCAGCTGCCTGCGGCGCTGTTGCCAGAGATCTTCGAATTTCGGCTCCCGGCTTGGGATGGGAATCCAGCCGCTGATGATCCAGCGGGCATCTCGGACGCAGCAGGCCATGATGTGGTTACCGTGGACCTTCCGAAGCTTGCGAAGGCTCCGTTGTGCCCGTTCGATCTCGGGGACCGCCGCAACATCCCAGGGCTCTGGTGACTGCCAGATGTGGTGGCGGTGACACACGATGTCGGGCAGGGCCAGGTGCGCTCGGACCGCGGCGCTGACGCCTCGACGGAGGGTGCACTGTCGGCAGATAGTCGCGTTGGGCGAGTGGGCTTGGCGCAACCAGACAGTGGGGACGTCGGTGGGTAGCGCCGATGACTCTTGGGTGGCCCAGGAGAGCGCCGGAAGAGCCTTGCGCAACCGTTCGATGGGAATCCCGGACATGACGACAAGCCGTGCGACGGCGGGATGGTTGAGGGTGGCTTCCCAGGGCAGCGTTGCGCTGCTCGCTCCGGCCCTGAAGGGCACTCCGATATGCCTCCAGAGAGCCGTGTGCGGGGTGTGATTGGCGTGCGCGAGACGGGCCACGTAGGAGGGCAAGGACTCGCCTCCCCAGGGGCGCACGGGGATGGACAGGCGTCTTGCGGGTGTCAGGGTTTCAGGATTGTGCTCGTTCCTGTTCATCCGGCACGTCGCTGTGCGGTGCGGGTTCGGCGCGAACGCGCACTGAGCGGTGCACTCGTCTCTGCGGCGGTGTCGAGGGGAATCTCTGCCAACAGCTGCTTGGTGATCTTTTCGGTTCCGGAAGTCATGGCCCGCAGGGCCGCCGCCCTGATCAGGTGCGCGAGGCTGCCGATCATGCCGGAGGTGCGCTGGTAGAGGAAGTCCGCGTGGGCGGTCAGCATCCCGGGGGTGTGTCGGTGAAGTCGCAGGGACTGTTCCATGGTGGCCAGCAGCGCGAGCCATTCCTGCCTGTAGGCGGTGGTGGCGATGGTGAACGGTTCGGCGTGGATGCTGACGAAGCGTCCGGCGATCTGCTTACCGCGGGTGCCGGCGAACAGTCCCGCGGACTCGACGTCGATGCCCGTATAAACGAACGTGGCCGCGATCCGTTCTGACAGGTATTTGAGCTGGTCGGAGACTTCTGCGCCGGACCTGGTGGTGAGCGAGATGTTATGGATCTCGTCGACTAGGACCAGTTCGCAGCGCAGTTCGGCTAGGACCTCGCAGACTGCGTTGGTGATTTCGGTCTGGTTCATGCGGCGCGACAGCGGGAGGCCGAGGAACCGGGCGAACTCGACCGCGAGCATTTTCGGGGTGGCGGCCGGGGGAACGGTGACGTAGGCAACGGGTTGCCGGGGCCCGCAGTCGGCGGGCAGGCGGCGGCGGACGTGCTGTTCGTGTGCCTTGCCGAGCTGGGTGATCGCGGTCGTCTTGCCTGTGCCAGCCTCGCCGGAGACGATCAGGCCGCGGCGGGCGGAGACTTGGCGGCGGTTCAGGAGGGCCAGCTCCCGGCCGGTGCGGATCACTTCCATCACAGTCGGGGTCTTCGCGACGAACAGCTGGGTGTGGTGTTCGGCCCGGGCCTCGTCGTAAAGCTCGCGCTCGATGTCGCTCAGGGCCAGCAGCGCGGAGCTGTCCAGCACGGGGACACTGACTGGGGCGTGCTGGACGAAGCGGCTCCATCCTTCCTTGGCGGTCAGGGGAAACTCGTGGTCGGCCGTGTCGGACGCGGTCACCGGTAGTCCTCCTCGTTGAAGGGGTCGAAGACGCCGAAGGGGATCACCTTGGCCAGCTCGGCTGGCTCACTCTCCGCCTGGTCGTCGTCTCCGTCCGGCGCAGAAGCAGTCCGCAGTGGGGTCGGCGCAGGTGGCCCCCCAGCCCTGGCCGACCGTGCTTCGCGTCCCTCAGCTCCTCTCTGCCGTTCGGCCCGTCGCAGTAGTCCCTCCAAGGCTCGGGCAACGACGGTCTGGTCGTCGCCGTTCTGACCGCGTTCGACGACCTGGCGCCGGGCCTGCCGCCAGAGAGCATCGGAGAACGGGCGGGCGACCAGTGGCAACAACGTCCACTCGGCGGTGATCCAGCCTTCCCCGCGGTGATTGCGTACGAAGATGTGGCTGAGGTCGTGAGGGTCGTAGTGGACCTCCCACTTGCCGCGCTGGACCGCGACGCCCGAGGATTGTCGGCGGTAGGCCGTCAGCTCCGGTGCGTCGTACGTGCGGTTGGCGATCCGGATGCCGTAGTCGTTGATCACTCGCCAGGTGACCGGCAGAAGCTCGATGTAGTCAGACGGCCCCAGCGGCATCGGCAGATAGCCGGTGGCCGACACCTGAAGCGCGTAGGCGTCGTTGGGCGACAGCGACCGGCCAGGCAGATAGGGGTGTACCAGTCCGTCATGCGGGCGCATCTGCCACCCCACGATCACCCATTCCTGGAGCAGGTCATCAAGTTCAGCAAGGGTGAAGGCCGCCTTGCGGGCTGGGTCGACGCCGCGTCGACTGACGTCCCGGCCCGTGTAGCTGGCGATGTGCTGGCAGAACAGGGTGTTGATCGAGGAAAACGTGCGCTCGACAACGCCCTTGTCTGTCGGGGTGCCGGGGTGGGCAAGTTGGATGGAGACGCCTAGACGCTGGCAGGCCGAGGTGAAGGTCCGCGAGAGATAGACCGCGCCGTGGTCAGTGACGATGGTCTCCGGGACGATCACCGGCTTCGCTGCAGCGTGCTCGAACCGGGCGTCGATCTCCAGCAACCGGGCGTGCGGAAGCCGGGACGCCGAGGCGGCAAGCGCCCTCGGCCAGGCTGGCCGCATCGGTTCTGGCACTAGCATCCGCGCCAGCAACAGGGCGGCGTCCACCGCTTTCGTGCTCTCCGGCCGCAGCACCGCCGCGCAGATTGTCCGGGTGGCGATGTCGACCGCAATGGTCAGCTCCGGCCTGCGGACCGCCCCGTCGTCGAGGACCGCCAGCACGTCGAGCTTGGTGGTGTCGATCTGCACCTGCTCCCCTGGCCGGCCGGCCAGGGTCAGAGTGAACGGGCCTTCAGGGCGGTTGGCGTTCTGTCGCCGGGTGGTAGCCGGGCCGAAAGTGTGCCGCCCGGTGGAAAGCCGTTCGGCCAGACGGTAGAAGGCTGGTCGAGAGGGCATCGGGACCACGCCAGGCCCATGCTCGGCCTCCAGAAGCCGCTCGACCCGACGCATCAGACGAGAGCGCGTCCCAGTGGACGTGTCAGTCTCCTCCCCGATCGCTCGGACGATCGCGTTGACAACTCGCTGATCGGCCCGTCCGGTCGGGGACGAGGGCCGTATCGCCCTGCGGTCCACGAGCCCGAGCAGTCCCTGGGCCCGGTAGCGGGCGCGCATCCGCTGCAAGGTCCGCCGTCCCACCGGCCGCCCCAGCGCGGCCAGCTCCTCGGCCTTTGCCCGCTCCCGGTCGGCCAGTACCGTGCGGGCCGGGTCGTATGTTGGTCGAGGGCGAGTGCCCGGTGCGACGTCCGCAGGCAGTCCGCACTCCACCTCAGTCACATGCTGTTCCCAGAACCGGGCCTCGGCCACCGCTTCCGGCGGCACTGAGTCGAGCAAGCCCGCCGATGCCAACTCCGTCGTCTCACCGACCGAGCCGACGAGTGCGAACCCGTCCGAGGCCAGCAGGTAGGGCAGTAGTAGAGCCTGGTCTCGACCGTTGGCGCCGTGCAGGCGTACAGTGACGCCTTCGATGCCGACCACGGTGTGCTCAATGTCCTCGAACAGCACCTGGTCACCGAGTCGGAGCACCCCCGCCCTGGACGTCATTGCCATCGTCACGGCACCTCCACCCGCCGAACAAGGGCGTACTCTCCCAAGACGGCCGATAGGTCCGTAGCCAGCCAGCCCGACCACAGCAAGTGGAACAGCACCGGCAGAGCCGCGATGGGATCGCCGACCCGTTCGACACCGACCCGCAGGGGCGTCTCGCTGGTGAAGGCGTCCAGGCACCGATCGACGACAGGGGCCACCCAGTGCCGTGGGTGCCGGTAGCCTGCCAGCCAGCGGACGTTGGCCATCTGAACCACGTCCGGTGCCCCAACCAGGCGGTACTCCCATCCAATCTCCTGGCAGGCCTGCTCAGTCGCCGCAAACGCCTCAGCATCCCGCGGCTTGATCCGGTCCAGAGGACGGCAGTCCACCACCAGACCAGAGCCGTCCGACCGACGCGCGAACCAGTCCGGAGCATGCGACCGGCGACGACCGCCCACCCCCCAGAACAGCCACATCGGCTGCGACGCGAACCCTGTGACCCGCCTGTCGAAGTCCAGCAGCATCGCATGATCGCGCTCCAGCCAGGACTCGTAGCCGACGTGCCGGCCCACCGTCGCCGACCACCACAACCCTGAATAGTTGCGCTGCCCCTTCCAAGACGGAAACGACCTCACGGGACGACAGTCCTCGAACCTCACGAGTGATGCGTCATGCAGGGCTACACGGTGCTCGCCACCCGCCTTGTCTACATACCCGACTTCGTACCCAGTCCCCGCTCTCGGAAGACCGCCAGTAACTACCCGAAGTGCTCTCACCTGCACCACGGTGACAAGCGGCAGGGGGCGGCATTCGCCACTCTCGCCATGTTCACTGGGACGAGTGGTCGCGCCGTAGGACCGTCACGGGAGGTCGACACAGTGAACTTTTCCATCTTGATCAGGTTGCGAGTTCGAGGGCGATGACGGCACGGACGGCGGCTGTGATCCGGGGGGGGGTGCTGCAGCGGAGCTTCCGCAGGAGCCGCCAGGACTTGAGTATGGCCATGGCGCGTTCGCCGAGGCTGCGAATCTTGGCGTGATCGCGGTTGCGGTGTCGGCGCCAGTCGCGGAGGTGCTTGCCACGGATCGGGACACGGATCGCAGGGCCAGCGTCCTGGTACGCCTTGTCGGCCCAGCACTTGCTGTCGTCTACGTCGAGGGGGCAGGTATGCCGTGGTTCCGGGCCGCGGTCAGGTCGTGTGCGGCTCCCGGCAGTGCGTCCGAGGCCCAGATCAGGCGCCCGGCGGGATCGGCGAGGACTTGCACGTTCATCCCGTCAGGTTGGAAAGGCTCACTGCCCAAGATCCACTTTCGATACACGGCCTCGCAGGCCGCGCCGGTTCGGTGGACCTCGGCAATCCACTGGCGTGGGGGCACTGTCGGGTCATATCCTGATCTGTTCTTCGATGAGTAACTACCACACGGAGGCTGCTAGTTGATGGACGTAGCGAGGATGATGGCTCAGCTTGATGAGCTTATTGCTGAGTACCGAGAAATGATCAGCACCCGGGCTGAAGGAGTACTGGCCTCTGATCGAGCCAAGCTCCTTGTGAGCCGTCTCGAAGCCGCTATCGATCGCTTGGCCCCTCCTGGTAGTAGCTACGTGAGGCAGCTAGATGCCTATCGGGAACAAAAGCGAACCTCGCTGAAGATTCGCGAGATATTTAGCATTGCTCTTGGCCTCCATCACGACCTGGCATCCGGATGGATGGAGACATTTGCTGAGATGGCGCACGCTGACACCCATAAAAGTTACCTGGATATGGCAGAGACGTTGTTGCAATCGGGATACAAGGACGCCGCAGCCGTCATCACAGGTACGTCATTGGAAGTTCATGTGCGAACACTCTGTGTTAAATATGGCATAGACACCGAACTGGCCAGTGGTGCACCGAAGAAGGCCGACGCCATGAACTCCGACCTGAAGAAGGCTGACATCTATGACGGACTACGGCAAAAGCAGATTACGGCCTGGATGGACCTGCGCAACAAGGCGGCTCACGGTGACTACCAAAGCTACGACGAACACCAGGTACGTATGTTCATTGATGGCGTGCGGGACTTCATGCTGAAGTACTCGGCATAGCCCGCAGACAAGGGGACTAAACGATGGTCAACATCGACAAGGTAGTCGAGCAGCTCAACTTTCTGATCAAGGCTTCCGAAAACTACGCACGGAACGATAACTGGTCTCTCCTGCATGACGGGGCAGACGACCCCATTGTTCTCAGCAACCGGCTCGAAGCCGCAATCGAGCGAGCTACGCGACCGACCTCTCTGTATATGAAGCAGCTTGACACTGCCCGCCGTAGCGTACAGCCTTATCGACTCAGAGAAGTGCGCATTGTCGCACTGGGACTACGTGACGATTTGGCCGCCGGGTGGGTAGAATCGGTCGTCGAGCTGGTACACGCTGATACCTACCGCGATTACTTGGAAATGGCGGAGGAGCTGCTTGCCAAGGGATACAAGGATGCCGCGGCCGTCATTACGGGAACGTCCCTCGAAGTCCACGTGCGCGCTCTGTGCGCGAAGAACAACGTGACCGCGGCAGTGGCAGGCAAGCCAAAGAAGGCCGACACCATGAACGCCGACCTCAAGAAGGCTGGAGTGTACGACGGCTTGCAGCAGAAGGAAGTTACCGCCTGGATGGACCTCCGGAACAAGGCAGCCCACGGGGACTACGCCGACTACGACCGCGAGCAGGTACGTCGGCTCATCGGTGGAGTAGAAGCCTTTATGAGGAAGTACCCAGCGTAGGCGAACCCAGTAGGCCAGGGGTAGGTGTGAAGACTTCTCGCTATCAGTCACCCTTAGCCTACGGATGACTTGGACCATTGTGATGATGTCATGACGTCAGGTGCGCCGAGAATAATTCGGATCGAAAGAAGAGGGACCAATGACAGTTCAAGATGATGTGGTGGCGCTCGGCATAAGAAGTGATGCCGCCTATGTCGGCCGGTTCAGTCGCGATTTGGGTGCATCGAGAGCCTCTGGACACGGCGGTACCATCATGTTCTGTTTGGTGCCGTACCTGTCACTGTTTGTACATGAGTCGTATAGCAAGCTCAAGCGAATTGATCCCAAATTGCCCGCCTTGTTGTCGGCTGATGCCGAAGCAATCGTTGCGCGTTCACGCCACAGTTTGAAGCTTTTCGAGGACAACCGGCGCGGCATTGAAGGGCAGCTTGCGTACTTCCGTGACGAGATCTCGCCTGCACACGCGGATAAATTCCTGAACAACACGTGGCTTAAGGCTGCCCGCTTTCTAGAGACAGACTTGGGTCTCTATAGCTACGACGGAAGGATTATCTCGACGACGCATGCCGCCACGTTCCATCTGGGATTTGACCCTGTCGCACTACTGGAGGAGGAGGCGGGTCCGAATCTGCAATCCGTCTACGAAGAGTACGGCCGTTACTTCAGTGGGCTGGGCGCGAGGACCGATTCAGGCGCGAAGACCTTTGTGAGTCATCTCGATCCGATGCGCTTTGATCAGCGGGACAACGACGTTCGATCGACTAATTACTACGGTCAAGTATTTAATGGCAAGGGTACGCCAGACCTCAACCGGCTACTGATGGTTTTCCGGGGTTTGATGAATTTCGTCGACTCCATGGTCGGGCTGGGCGCAGATGCGAATGAGGTCGAGTACACCGTATTCAAGATTCGCTTTCTGACCCTATACCAGGTTCTTGGCAGCTTGCAGATGCTTCATGACGAACGGCCCGGTGACCTCACCACGCAGTCCACGAGGCTTATCGAAAAGATCACGGGCACGCGGTCGGCAAGCCTGATTATGGATCGCTCAGCAAAGCCGTTCCGCAACACCCTGATGCACTACAACCTGGACTCTCGCGTCGACCTGGCGAGGGTGGACGCAGCTCAGCCACTCTTTGGACTCGTGCCGATCTATTTTCCGTCGCACGACGCTGCATCGTTCGTCGAGGCCGTTGACAGCTGTATCGAGGAAACCGCGTCGATCATAGAGGAGTGGGCTACTGCCTGAGCAGTGAGCGCGGAGTCAGTTCGGCGAGCACGAGGACTCGGCCGTCTGCACGTAGGACAGCACTGCGGCCACTGGTCGCGGGGTGCTTGGCTTGCGCGGCTTATTCAGGCGGACCTGACAGGCGTGGCCGGCGCAGGGTTGGTCGGCTCGATCCAGGCGGCCGACTCCGGCTTCCCGCTCCTGGCGTCTTTGACCGCAACGCTGACGGCTACGACACCGATCAACCACCAAAGGCCGTTGGCAGCATCGGCACAACAGCACACACGCCAAAATCCGCAGCCTGGGCGAGCAGGCAATGGCCTCCCTGAAAGACTGGCGCCTCCTATCAACACGTCTCCGCGTGAGGTTGGAAAGGGTTCAGTGGTTCAGTGCAGGCCAGGGGCTACCTACGCACAGGATTCCCAACGGTCAGCGCTTGGGGAACTGACCGCCGAACAACAAACCCAGGTAGTCGAAAGCCGACTGCACGTTCCCCGACTGTTCAGCTGTGACGACCTTCCTGGCCCGTGTCGCAGCTGTGTGGAGGTTGGAAAGCGCGATTGTTCGGGTTGCCACGCTAGAGCATGCAGAGAAACGACTCGCCTTCCCCATAGGGTCATTCATGTCCGCCAGGTCCATCTTGTTAAGCCACTCCAGGTATCCGCAGAAATACAGAGCAGCACTGAAGGATTTCTGTGCTGCCATGTACTGCGCAGCACGCATCTCCAGGTAGAAGGAAGAGATCGGCACTCGGTTGTAGTACTTCCATGCCTTGGCCAGCCGGGCGAGCTTCTTTGTGCCGCCGACGACGCCAACCTGCTGGTTGGTGCTGTTGACATAGTCCAGGTGCGCAGTCGGGGCCGAACTCATCCACCCACCGGCTGGTCCGGGTATGTCATAGATCGGCGTCTCACTCTGGGAGGACGTACGAAATCCTGGGAGGATCTCCCATTGCTCCACTCCACCAGCGAACCTGACGACGACTGTTGGACGGCGGATCTCAACAGCGGTCGTCGGAAAGCTCGCCTTCAGGGCGTCTTTCACCCAGTTCAGGGCGGTGTCAGAAGTGGGCTGGCTACCGCTCATGCTGACCAGGAGATCCACGTCGCAGTGGTTCCTGATGCCAGTTCCGTGAGTAAACGAGCCTGTCTCGCGGAAGAGTTGCACGCCGAAACGGGTGGACCCCTTCAATGAGGTTTCGACGCTGAGTCGGTGTCGAGCCTTGGCGTCCCGCTCGCTCTGGAGAGGTGTCAATCGTTCCAGAAAAATGTCGAATCCCTGAGAGACCGTCAGCGCCATCGTTTCTCTACCGCCCCGTCGTCGTGGTCGTTTCGTCGACAGCGTAAGTCTGCCCACCGCTGCCGATGTTCCGCTGAGCTCGCCTGTACGCCCGAGTATTTGGCGGCTCGGCAGTCTTGTTCTGCTCATCCCGTCGGGCCGTGAGTTCAGCTAGGGCTTGACGTGCCTCCTCTATGGTCGAGTAAGGCAAGTCGATCTCCCTGACCTGGCGAGCCGCAGTCTGGATCTCCAAGTAGGCGTTACCTGCGGCCGCCGCCTGATTCATCCGTTGCGCGGCATTGATCGTGGTGAGGATCACGCCACAGCCAGAAGCGACGAGGGCAAGGATGCCAGCAGGAACCCGCCCCGCGGTGGAGACGAGGGCGGCAGCACCAGAGATAGCGGCCAGCACACTTGCTGGTATGCCGAGCCAGAGGTTAACGCTCCGCCACTGTTTGGTCAGCTCGAACTGCATCTGCCCGCTATACATGGCGCTCTCTTCGAGCCGCTTCAGTTCGACTTCGATCGCACTCCGACGCGCGGCCTCGGAGGGGCCGTCAGGGTCTGTCATGCCGACAAAGGTACGGGCAAGCGGCGGGCATCCGGCAGTAGTTGCCAGCCACCAGCCCAGGCGGGGCGTCGCTCTGGCCATCACGAACGTCCCACTCGCCACCTTCGCCAGGTTCGGCGAGACGAGACGGCCGCGGCTCGCCAGCTTGAGTGGACATTCGCCACATACATAGAGAACGGACACCTGCCGTTTTGCTTCGAGCGCGAGTTCGGGCTAACTTTTTGCACTGACCGGTCAGTTCAAAGAATGGGACCGGATCGGATCACGGACGAGATCAGGGGAGGGTCTGTGGAGAGCCCGCACGGTGCCGCAGTCGGCGCCGAGGACTTCGGACTCAAGGGGCCGCGCGGCTGGGTCTTCCGCCACGTGGGGTTCAGCGCTCCACCGGGGTCGCTCGTCGCCGTCGAGGGGCCCTCCGGCTCCGGACGCACCTGTCTTCTGCTCGCCCTGACCGGCCGTATGCGCGCCACCGAGGGCAGCGCGGAGACCGGCGGCCTCGAACTGCCCCGCAAGGCGGCCGCCGTCCGCAGGATCGCGGCCCTCGGCCCGGTGCCCGGCGTCAGCGAGCTGGACCCCGCCTTCACCGTCGCCGAGCACCTGCGCGAACGGGCCCTGCTCCAGGGCCGTTACGGGGCCTCCCTGCGCACCCTGCTCCGCCCGCGCGCCGAACGCCGGGCCACCGCCCGGGCCCGGATCGACACGGCGCTCGAAGCCGCGGGGCTCGACCCCGCCACCCTGCCGAAGGCCGAGCGGACCTCCGTACGGGATCTGGAGCGGCTCGAAGCGCTGCGGCTCTCCGTCGCCCTGGCGCTGATCGGCACCCCGCGGCTGCTCGCCCTGGACGACGCCGACCTCAAGCTCTCCCCCGCCGAACGCGCCGACGCCTGGGCGCTGCTGCGGTCCGTGGCCGACTCCGGCACCACGGTGCTCGCCGTGTGCAGCGAGGCCCCCGAGGACGTCCAGGTCGTCCGCACCACGCCCGCGACCGCCGAAGAGGCCCCGACCGCACCCACCGACGAAGAGGAGAGCGCCGATGCGATCGCCGAAACTGGCCGCGCTTGAGCTGCGGCGGTTCCGCAGGGGGAAGCTGCCGGCCGCCGCGCTGGTCGCCCTGCTGCTGCTGCCGCTGCTCTACGGCGCCCTGTACCTGTTCTCGTTCTGGGACCCGTACGGGAACCTCGACAAGCTGCCCGTCGCCCTGGTCAACAACGACAAGGGGGCTTCGAACGACGGCAAGCGTGTCGAGGCGGGGGACGAGATCAGCGACAAGCTCCTCGACTCCAAGGTGTTCGCGTGGCATGAGGTGAGTTCCGCGGAGGCGGAGAAGGGCGTCGAGGACGGGACGTACTACCTCTCGCTGACGATGCCGGCCGACTTCAGCAAGAAGATCGCGTCCAGCGGCGGGGACTCCCCCGAGACGGGCGCGCTCCAGGTGCGGACGAACGACGCCAACAACTACATCGTCGGGCAGATCTCCAAGACTGTCTTCGGTGAGGTGCGCAACGCCGCCTCCACCAACGCCTCGCGGGGCTTCCTGGACCGGATCTTCGTCAACTTCTCCGATCTGCACGACAAGACCGCCGACGCGGCCAAGGGCGCCGACGAGCTCAAGGGCGGCATATCGAAGGCGAAGAAGGGCTCCAAGGAGCTCGCGGACGGCCTCAAGGACTCCAAGGCGGGCACCGAGCGGCTCTCCGACGGAATCGTCAAGCTGAACACCGGCGCGGGCGAAGTCGCCTCCGGTGCCCGCCAGGTGGCCGGTGGCACCCAGCAGCTGGCCGACAAGGTCAACGGCGCCGCCGGCCGGGCCCGCCCCTTCTTCACGTACTTCAAGGAGAACGGGAAGAGCATCGGGGAGACCGCCCGCCTGGCCGCCGACGGGGCGAAGACCGCGCGCGAGAACCTCGGCAAGCTGGTGGCCGCCGCCCCGGCGGCGGCAGCCGACGCCCGCACCGCCGCCGACGAACTCGGTGAGGTGTACCGCACCCGGTGCGAGGAGGCGGACGAGCCCGACCAGGCGTCCTGCCCCGCGTTGAAGAAGGCCAGTGAGGCGGCGTCCGACGCCGCCGCGACGGCCGCCGACGTGAGCAAGCTGGTCAGCAGTCAGAACGGCGAGCTGAAGACGCTCAGCAGCCACCTGGCCGCCTTCCAGAAGCAGGCCGAGAACCTGGCGCAGCACGCGCCGAACCTGGAGTCCGACCTGGAGAAGGCCGTCAAGGACGTCAACGCCCTCAACACCGGCGCCCAGAAGGTCGCCAAGGGCGCGGTCGCGCTGCACACCGGCCTCGGCAACGCCCGCACCGGCTCGGCCGACCTCAACACCGGCATGGGCAAGCTGAAGACGGGCGCCGAGAACCTCGACGGCGGGCTGTTCCGGCTCGGCGACGGCTCGGCCGAGCTCGCGCAGGGGCTCAACGACGGCGTCGAGAAGATCCCGGACTACGACAAGAAGGACCGCGACGCCCGGACCGACGTCATGGCCGACCCGGTGAAGCTGGCCTCCAAGTCCCTTCACGCGGCACCCAACTACGGCACCGGTTTCGCCCCGTACTTCATCCCGCTCTCCCTCTGGGTCGGCGCGATGGTCGCTTACATGATCATCCAACCGCTCAACAAGCGGGCCCTCTCCACCGGCGCCTCCGCCTGGCGGATCGCCTTCGCCGGCTGGCTGCCGGTCGCCGCCATCGGCATCCTCCAGGTCGGCGCCCTGATGGCCGTCCTGCACTGGGGCCTCGGGCTGGAGATGGAGCGCTCGGCCGGGACGATCGCCTTCCTGGCGCTGGTGACCTGCTGCTTCGGCGCGATCGTCCAGTGGCTCAACGCCTGCTTCGGCGCGGCGGGACGCATCCTGGTGCTGGTCGTGCTGATGCTCCAGCTGACCTCGGCCGGGGGCACCTACCCCGTGCAGACCAGCCCCGGCTTCTTCGGCGCGATCCACCCGTACCTGCCCATGACGTACGTCGTCGAGGGGCTGCGCAGGCTCATCACCGGCGGTCCCCTCGGCCCGGTCTGGCTGGGCTGCGCGGTGCTGGGAGCCTTCACCGTCGGCGCCCTCGCCCTGACCGCGTTCACCGCCCGCCGCAAGCAGGTGTGGAGCCTGAGCCGGCTGCACCCGGAGCTGAGCCTGTGAGCGCCCCGGAAGCTGGGAGAATCGGCCTCATGGAAAGCAGTGGCACCACGCGCCGCCAGGCCACCCGGCAGAGGCTCTACGAGGCGGCGGTGACCCTCATCGCCGAGCAGGGCTTCTCCGCCACCACCGTCGACGAGATCGCCGAGCGGGCCGGGGTCGCCAAGGGCACGGTCTATTACAACTTCAAGAGCAAGACCGAACTGTTCGAGGAGCTGCTCCGGCACGGCGTCGGGCTGCTCACCGCCTCACTGCGGGCCGCCGCCGAGGAGTCGGAGGAGCGCGGCGGCACCCGGGTCGAGGCACTGGACGCGATGATCCGGGCCGGCCTGGCCTTCATCGACCGCTACCCGGCCTTCACCCAGCTGTACGTGGCCGAGCTCTGGCGCACCAACCGCGCCTGGCAGTCCACGCTGCTGGTGGTGCGGCAGGAGGCCGTCGCGGTGGTGGAGGACGTGCTGCGCGAGGCGGTGCGCAGCGGTGAGCTGAGCGAGGAGATCGACATTCCGCTGACGGCCGCGGCGCTGGTCGGGATGGTGCTGGTGGCGGCGCTGGACTGGCAGGCGTTCCAGCCGGAGCGGTCGATCGACGAGGTCCACTCGGCGCTGTCCCTGCTGCTGCACGGGCGGGTCAGCGGGCACTGAGGGCCGGAGCTCTCGGAGAATCGCAAAAAACACGAAGACGCCGGCCGGTGAAGCTCGCATCCCCCTGCGAACTCCACCGGACCGGCGTCTTCCGTGCATCCGCCGGACCCGTCCCCGTGACCCCGTATGTCCCCCGTGGCCCCCGGTCCTGACGTCGTGCACCCCCGTTCCGGCAGGGGCCGCGCCGGTCCGCCGCCCCGTGTCGGCGGTCCGGGCGCCGCGCCCCTTCCGTGGTCACCACTCTTCCGTCCCCGCAGGTCCGGGCCTATCCGCGCACCTACTCATCTCGCTCCCTGAGTACGGGTACTCAGGGCTGCGCACCCGACCCCAGCCCGTTGTCGGACCGGGTCGTTACGATCTCCTGCGTGTCCGTAATCCCTCTGGTGTTCACAAGCGGCTGGGCGAGCGGGATCAACGCCTATGCGGTGGTCCTGTTGCTCGGCGTCTTCGGCGCGACCGGCGTCTCCGACGAGGTGCCCGCCGCGTTGCAGCGCACCGACGTCCTGATCGTGGCCGGTGTGCTCTTCCTCTGCGAGGTGGTGGCCGACAAGATCCCGTACGTGGACTCGGTCTGGGACACCGCGCACACCGTGATCCGCCCGGTGGCGGGGGCGGTGATCGCCGCGCTGCTCGCCGGGGAGAGCGGTTCGCTGCCGGAGCTGGCGGCCGGGGCGATCGGCGGGTCGACGGCGCTGATGAGCCATCTGGTGAAGGCCGGCACGAGGATGGCGGTCAACACCTCGCCGGAGCCCTTCAGCAACATCGGGATGAGCATCGCCGAGGATCTCGGGGTCGCCGGGGTCGTCACGTTCGCCATATTCAACCCGGTGGCGGCGGCGATCATCGCCGCGGTGCTGCTGGTGCTCGGGATCGTCATAGTGATCTTCCTGGCCTCGCGGATCCGCCGCTTCCTGCGCCGCCGGGCCCAGCGCCGCGAGGAGAAACGGCTGGCCGGCGCGGAGGGGCCCTGGCCTCCCGGCTGAGCTGCCGGTCGGTGGGCCCCGGCCTCCCGGCCGGGCTGTCGGTGGTGGTCGATAAAGTCACCCGCATGGCACGAATTGCGGTGATCGGCGCCGGGACGGGCGCCATGGCGGCGGCCGCCCGGCTCGCCGTCGCGGGCGACAAGGTGACGGTGTACGAGCGGTCCGCGAGCTACGGCGGCTCGCTCGGCCGCCATGAGCACGAGGGCTTCGTCTTCGACACGGGACCCGGGCTGCTGCATCTGCCCGCCGTCCAGCGGGACCTCTTCGTCAAGACCGGCAAGGAGTCCCTGGAGCAGAGCGTCACGCTGACCCAGGTCGACCCGGCGAGCCGTCACCTCTTCGCCGACGGCACGGCGGTGTCCCTGCCCAACGCCTCGCGGGCCGGGGTGGCCTCCGCCCTGGACGCGGCGCTCGGCGCCGGTGCCGGGGAGCGGTGGACCGGGTTCCTGGAGCGGGCCCGGGACGCCTGGGACCGGTCGCGGCGGCCGTTGCTGGAGGAGCCGCTCCGGGCGGACCACCAGGTGCTGGGCCGCGACCCGTATCCCGCCCTGAAGCAGCGGCGGTTGCTGCGCACCCGGCAGGCGGCCACCGTGGCGGAGATCGGCGCCTGGGAGCTGGCGGACGCCCGGCTGGCCGCCCTGCTCGACGGGTACGCGCTTTCCTACGGCCTCGACCCGCGCACCGCGCCCGCGAGCGCCGCGCTGCTTCCGTACATGGAGCAGAGCTTCGGCAGCTGGTACGTGATGGGCGGGATGCGGGAGCTGGCCCGGGCGGTGTACGAGCGGTGTGTGGCCCGGCGGGTGGAGTTCGTCTTCGGGGCCGAGGTGGTCCGGGTCGTGGAGAAGGACGGCCGGGCGGCGGGCGTGGAGCTGGCCGGCGGTGAGGTGGCCGAGGCGGACCGGGTGGTGCTGGGGGTGCGGCCGCACGCGGGGCTGGTGCCGGGCGGGCAGGTGTGGGGCGCGGACGACGTGACGGTCCGGGAGGGCTCGGTGCCGGGGCGGTTCGTGGTGCTGCTGTCGCTGCGCGGGGGCCGGGAGGCGGACGCGGTGCACCGGACCGTGGTGCACAGCGCCGATGCGGCTGCGGAGCGGGAGGCGGTGTTCGGGGGCCGGGTCGCCGCGCACCCGACGGTGACGGTACTGCGCCCCGACGATCCGGCGACCCGGCCGGACGAGGCGCACGAGGCGGTGACGCTGAGCGCGGTGGTGGCCCCGCAGGGCCCGGTGGACTGGACGGACCCGGCGGTGCGGCAGCGGTTCGCGGACGTGCTGGTGGAGCGGGCGGGCGCGGCCGTGCCCGGGCTGCGGGAGCGGATCCTGCACACGGAGGTCCGTACGCCTGCGGAGACCGAGGCGGAGACGGGGGCCGAGGGCGGTGCGGTGCCGCCGCCCGCGCTGGCCGGTGCTCAGGGCGCGTATCTGCACCCCCGCAACCTCACCCGGCTGCCGGGGCTCTATCTGGCGGGCGGCTGGTCGCACCCGGGCGGCGGGCTCGCGCACGCCGGGATGTCGGGGACGCTGGTGGCCGGGCTCGTGGTGGAGGGCGACGGATTCCGCGGCTCGCAGTAGGGGCCGCGGGGGCGCGCCGCCTCAGTAGCGGTACTGCTCGTTCTGGCCGGTGTCGTAGCCGTTGGTGTTGCCGTTGCCCTGGCCGTACGGAGCGGGCTGCTCGGGCTCCATCGGGGGGTACTGCTCGGCGTCGCGCTGCTGCGGGACCCAGACGCCGCCGGGCGGGGTGTCCGTGGTGTACGCGTCCGTGCCGTAGCTCTGGGCGTAGGGGTCGGCGTAACTCTGCTGGCCGCCCTGGCTGTCGTAGCCGTTGCCGCCGTTCCCGTAGGCGTCGTAACCGGCGTAGGAGGCCGTCCCGTTGGTGGTGCCGATGTACGGGTCGGAGTAGGCGGCGTAGCTCTGCTGGCCGGTCGTACCGTAGTCGTACGAGCCCGCGTAGGGGTCCTGGGCCTGCTGCGGGTCGTAGCCGGTGTACGGGTCGTACGCGGCGAACTGCGGCTGGCCCGCCGGGTCCGGCTCGTACCCGTGCTGGTCCTGGGCGCCCGAGCTGTCCGGCCCGTAGCCCGAGTCGCTGTACACGCCGTACTGGCCGGTGTCGTCGGGCAGCGGCTGCGGCTCGTAGACCGAGGTGACCGAGGTGGGGTCGTCGGACCCGGTGGCCGGAGCCCCGATGCCGTTGCCGAAGGAGTCGAAGGCCGGTTCGGCCGCGGGGTCCGAGACCTCCAGGCCGGAGACCTCCAGCGTGGGCTCCTTGGCGGCCGCGCGCTCGCCGCCGCCCCGGCGACGGCGGCTCTCGCCCGGGCTGCCGCCTATGGCCCAGCCGGTGGAGAAGCCGCGGCGGAAGGAGAGCGTCACATAGGTCTGGCCGGTGGCGAAGGCGAGGGTGCCGACGACGATGACCGGGACGGAGGCGAGCAGGACCCCCATGACCACGCCGAGGAAGCCGCCGAAGGCGAGGAGCCGCCAGCGCAGCCGCGCCTTGTACTGCAGCAGCACCTCACCGAGCAGCCACAGCGCCACCAAGCCGAATGCGATGTAGAGGACCGTCCAGCCCACGCCCGCCCCCTCCTGCGGCCGCAGCCGCTCGGGGGCGGGTACGGCCGGTCACGACTGCTTGTGCAGTCCGAGATTCTCGTAGATTTCGAGCGTTGCCGTCGAGTTGTTGAGCGTGATGAAGTGCAGCCCGGGCACACCCTCGGACAGCAGTTTCGCGCAGAACTCCGTTGCGAACTCGATACCGATGGAGCGTACAGCGGCCGGATCGTCCTTGACCGCGAGGATCCGCTCTTTCAGCGGCTCCGGGACGGTCGCGTTGCTGAGCTGGGAGAATCTTTCCAGTTGCTTCACACTCGTGAGCGGCATGACCTCGGGAATCACCGGCGTATCGCAACCGGCCGCGACCACCCGGTCACGCATCCGGAGGTAGTCCTCCGGGCGGAAGAACATCTGGGTGATCGCGTAGTCGGCTCCGGCCCGGCACTTGTCGACGAAGTGGCCGATGTCCGTCTCCCAGTCGGAGGAGCGCGGGTGCATCTCGGGGAACGCGGCGACGCCGACGCAGAAGTCGCCGGACTCCTTGATGAGGCGGACGAGGTCGGCCGCGTACTTCACGCCCTGCGGGTGCTCGACCCACTCCCCCATGGGGTCGCCGGGCGGGTCGCCGCGGACCGCGAGGATGTTCCTGATCCCGGCGTCGGCGTACTGGCCGATCATGTTGCGTAGCTCGGCGACCGAGTGGCTGACCGCGGTGAGGTGGGCGACCGGGGTGAGCGTGGAGTCGGCGGCGATCTGCTGGGTCGCCCGCACGGTCCCGGCCCGGGTGGAGCCGCCGGCCCCGTAGGTCACCGAGACGAAGCTCGGGCGCACCGCCTCGACCCGGCGCAGCGCGTTCCAGAGGTTGCGCTCGCCCTTCTCGGTCTTGGGCGCCCAGAACTCGAAGGAGTACGAGGTCTTGCCGGTCGCGAGCAGGTCACGCACCGTGCGTGCGTGGTCCGTCCTGGTGGAAGCTGTCCCAAGGGCCATAGGGCGAGGTTAACCAGGGGGTGGACACTCCCCCAACCAGAGCGGCCAAGATTGTCTCGTTTTGCCGGTTTGCCGTCCACCCCTTGGGACGAAGGTGGATCGGAGACCTCGTAAGACCTGATCAGAGGGTGTGTGCCCGGACCCTCTTCGCGAGCTCGGCGGTGGCGGCCGCCGGGTCGTCCGCCGCGGTGATCGCCCGGACGACGACGATCCGGCGGGCGCCCGCCTCCAGCACCTCGTCCAGGTTGCCCGCGTCGATGCCGCCGATCGCGAACCAGGGGCGCGACTGCCGCAGGGAGGCGGCGTACCGCACGAGGCCGAGGCCGGGGGCGTGGCGGCCGGGCTTGGTGGGGGTGGGCCAGCAGGGGCCGGTGCAGAAGTAGTCCACGCCCACCTGGGCGACGGCGGCGTCGACCTCGGACTCGGCGTGCGTGGAGCGGCCGATCAGCCGGTCGGAGCCGACGATCGCGCGGGCGGCGGGCACGGGCAGGTCGCCCTGGCCCAGGTGCAGGACGTCGGCCCCGATGGCGTGGGCGACGTCGGCGCGGTCGTTGACGGCGAGGAGCTTGCCGTGGCGCCGGCAGGCGTCGGCGAAGACCGCGAGGTGCTCCAGCTCCTCGGCGGCCTCCATGCCCTTGTCCCGGAGCTGGACGATGTCGACACCGCTGGAGAGCACGGCGTCCAGGAAGGCCGGGAGGTCGCCTTGGCGCTTACGGGCGTCCGTGCAGAGGTAGAGCCGGGCGTCGGACAGCTGCTCGCGAGGCGTGGGCATGGTGGATTCCCCCCGTGGTCGTGGCGGGGCACGGGCCCGCGCTCAGCGCGGGGCCCGTACGCCGCTTCCGGTCGTGTCGGTCAGACGGCGAGCGCCTGGGCGCGGCGCTTCACCTCCGTACCGCGATTCTCACTCAGCGCCTGTGCGGGGGTGCCGGGCAGGGTCGGGTCGGGAGTGAAGAGCCACTCCAGCATCTCTTCGTCGGAGTAGCCGTCGTCCCTCAGGAGGGTCAGGGTGCCGGAGAGGCCCTTGACCACCTTGTCGCCGTCGATGAAGGCGGCAGGCACCTGGAGCGTCCGGTTCTCACCACGGCGTACGGCGATGAGCTGGCCCTCCTTGACCAACTGCCGTACACGCGTCACCTCGACATCGAGCTTTTCCGCGATGTCGGGAAGGTGGAGCCAGGCGGGGACGAGAGCATCGGTCTTTGCGTCAATCTCGGTCACAAGGACAAGCGTGCCATCCGGGACTGACAGCCGGTAGCCGGGCCGACCGTACGGGGGTCGGCCCGGGGCGTCACAGGGCGGTGGACTTCAGCGGTACGGCGGGGTCGGCGACCCGCTCGGGGTCGAGGACGGCCCCGGATTCGATGAGCTTGCGGCCCTGGGCGAGGTCGCGCGGGCGCCCCACCGCGAGGACGGCGACCAGCGCACCGGCCTTCAGCCAGCACACCGACCAGGTGGCCTCGGCGCCGTCGCCGCGCCAGATCAGGGTGTCGGCGTGGGCGTGGTGGCCGGCGTACTGCACGAAGCGGCCGAACTGCTCGGACCAGAAGTACGGGACGGGGTCGTGGACCGGCAGCGGCTCACCGCGCTCCGCGGCGAGGATCGCGGCGGCCGCGGTGCGCGGGCCTTGGAGGGCGTTGTCCCAGTGGTGGATCAGCAGGCGTTCGCCGTAGCGGGCGGAGGGGAAGGAGGCGCAGTCCCCGACCGCGTACACATCAGGCAGGGAGGTGCGCAGGGCGCTGTCGGCGGTGACCGAGCCGTCCGGGCCGCGTTCGATCCCGGAGCCGGCGAGCCAGCCGGTGGCGGGGCGGGCGCCGATGCCGACGACCACGGCCCCGGCGGGCAGCGTCCGGCCGTCCGCGAGGACAACCGTGGACTCCTCGACGCGCTCGACCCGGGCCTCGGTGAGGAGTCCGGTGCCGCTCTGGGCGTACCAGTCGGCCATCGGGGCGGCGACCTCGGCGGGCAGGGTGCCGGCCAGCGGGCGGGCGGCGGCCTCGACGACGGTGACCGCGCAGCCGGCGGCGCGGGCGGCGGTGGCGAACTCGGCGCCGATCCACCCCGCCCCGACGACGACCACGTCGTGCCGCTCCTCCAGGACGGGCCGCAGCCGGGCGGCGTCGTCCAGGGTGCGCAGCAGATGGACGCCGGGGACGCCTTCGGTGCCGGGCAGGGCGATGGGCTCGGCGCCGGTCGCCAGGACCAGGACGTCGTAGGGGACGGGGCCGTCCGCCGTGTCCAGGACGTGGTCGGCGGCGCGCAGGGCGGTGACGTCCACACCGAGGCGCAGCGTGATGTCCAGCGCCTCGAAGTCGACGTCGAAGGCGGAGTCCTCGGCCTTGCCCAGCAGCACCGCCTTGGACAGCGGCGGCCGGTCGTAGGGCTGGTGGGGTTCGGCGCCGATCAGGGTGACGGGGCCGGTGAAGCCGGCTTCCCGCAGGGCGACGGCGGTCTGCACGCCCGCCATGCCCGCTCCGACGACCACGACGTTCCGTGTCGGCCGCCCAGCCACGTGGTGTTCCGTCTGCTCGCTCACGTGTACCACTCTATTCAGCTGACGCGACGTCAATGGGTGACTTCCTCCACCACGCTCGTCCCGCTGCCTTCCTGTGACTCCCATTCCCAGCGCTCGTCCAGCCGCACCCGGCCGTCGGCGAGATCGGTGACGGTGGAGAGGCAGTGTCCGGAAGAGGTCGTTCCGTCCTGCTTGAGCTGGACGTAGCGGAAGTCGAGGGCATCCCCCTCGCGGGTGCCGACGAGATGGCCGCGGACCACGTCACCGCCCGCGTACTCGGCCCAGATCGTGCCGTCCCGCTCGTGGTACGTGAAGCGGGTACGGGTGCCGACCTGGCCCGGGGCCTGGTCGGCGACGGGTGAGAGGACGAGTCCGTCGAGTGAACGGGCCATGGTGGCTGCTCCCTTGCCGGGCGAGAGGCGGGTGGGTCTAGGCTGGACAACGTAGAACACTCGCGGGAGCCCGGACGCACCGGGCTGAGAGGGAGGCTGGAGCGCCTCCGACCGTACGAACCTGATCCGGGTCATGCCGGCGAAGGGAGGGGCTGGACACCCATGCGCGTCTCGGGGAAGACCTCCGGAAGCCCGGGGGAGAGATCAGGGTCCGATGTCCTCGTCATCGGGGGCGGCGTCATCGGCCTGGTCACGGCGTGGCGGGCGGCCCAGCGCGGGCTGACCGTCACCGTGGCCGATCCCGGTCCGGGCGGCGGCGCCGCCCAGGTCGCGGCGGGCATGCTGGCCGCCGTCACCGAACTGCACTACGGCGAGGAGATGCTGCTCGGCCTCAACCTCGCCTCGGCCGCCCGCTATCCGGAGTTCGTCGCGGAGCTGGAGGCGGCGAGCGGCCGGGAGACCGGCTTCCGTACCTGCGGAACGCTGGCTGTCGCGCTGGACTCCGACGACCGGGCCCATCTGCGGGAGCTGCACGCCCTCCAGGAGCGTTCGGGCCTGGAGTCGGTCTGGCTGAGCGGCCGTGAGTGCCGCCGCCTGGAGCCGATGCTCGCCCCGGGGGTACGGGGCGGGCTGCGGGTGGACGGTGACCACCAGGTGGATCCGCGTCGGCTCGCCGCGGCGCTGCTGACCGCCTGCGAGCGGGCGGGGGTGGTCTTCCGCAGGGCTTCCGCCGTACGGCTCACCGTCAGCGGGGGCCGGGCGGCCGGAGCCGTGCTCGACGACGGTACGGAGGTCGGGGCCGACCAGGTCGTCCTGGCGGCGGGCAGCCTCAGCGGGCGGCTCGCGGGGCTGCCGGAGGAGGTCGTGCCGCCGGTCCGCCCGGTCAAGGGCCAGGTTTTGCGGCTCACCGTGCCCCGGGCGTACGCCCCCTTCCTCAGCCGGACCGTGCGCGCCGTCGTCCGCGGCGGCCACCTCTACCTCGTGCCGCGCGAGAACGGCGAGCTGGTCGTCGGCGCCACCAGCGAGGAGATGGGCTGGGACACCACGGTCACCGGCGGCGGGGTCTACGAGCTGCTGCGCGACGCCCACGAACTGGTGCCCGGCATCACCGAGCTGCCGCTCACCGAGACCCGGGCCGGACTGCGCCCCGCATCCCCCGACAACGCCCCGCTGCTCGGCCCGACCGCCCTGCCCGGTCTCCTCCTCGCCACCGGCCACCACCGCAACGGCGTCCTGCTGACGCCCGTCACCGGCGACGCCATGGCCGAGGCGCTGACCACCGGCGAGCTGCCCGAGGTGGCCCGCCCCTTCACCCCGGGCCGGTTCACGTCCGCCGGCGCCGCCCCCGTACTCCAGGAGCAGCCCGTATGAGCACGCTGAGCCCACCCGTGTCGGTATCGGTCAACGGGGAGCCGCGCGTCCTCGACGCGGGCACCGCGCTGGACCGCCTCGTCGCCACCCTGACCACCGCGCCCTCCGGCGTCGCCGCCGCCGTCAACGAGTGCGTCGTGCCGCGCGGCCAGTGGGCCGCCACCACGCTCGGCGAGGGCGACCGCGTCGAAGTCCTGACCGCTGTCCAGGGAGGCTGACCGTGTCCGACGACGTCTTCACCCTGGGGCCGGCCACCTTCGGCTCCCGGCTGATCATGGGGACCGGCGGGGCGCCGAGCCTGGAGGTGCTGGAGCGGTCGCTGATCGCCTCCGGCACCGAGCTGACCACCGTCGCGATGCGCCGGCTCGACCCGACCGTGCAGGGCTCGGTCCTCTCCGTCCTGGAGCGCCTCTCCATCCAGGTGCTGCCCAACACGGCGGGCTGCTTCACGGCCGGTGAGGCGGTGCTGACCGCGCGGCTGGCCCGGGAGGCGCTCGGCACCGACTGGGTCAAGCTGGAGGTGGTCGCCGACGAGCGGACGCTGCTGCCCGACCCGATCGAGCTGCTGGACGCGGCGGAGATCCTGGTCGACGACGGGTTCACCGTGCTGCCGTACACCAACGACGACCCGGTTCTCGCCCGGAAGCTGGAGGACGTGGGGTGCGCGGCGATCATGCCGCTCGGCTCCCCCATCGGCTCCGGGCTCGGCATCCGCAACCCGCACAACTTCGAGCTGATCGTGGAGCGGGCCGGGGTGCCGGTGATCCTGGACGCGGGGGCCGGGACCGCGTCGGACGCGGCGCTGGCGATGGAGCTGGGGTGCGCTGCTGTGATGCTCGCCTCGGCGGTGACCCGGGCGCAGGAGCCGGAGCTGATGGCGGGTGCGATGCGGCACGCGGTGGAGGGTGGGCGGCTGGCGTACCGGGCGGGGCGCATCCCGCGCCGCCACTTCGCG
The DNA here is from genome assembly GCF_000718135.1 of Streptomyces cyaneofuscatus. Classification (GTDB taxonomy): domain Bacteria; phylum Actinomycetota; class Actinomycetes; order Streptomycetales; family Streptomycetaceae; genus Streptomyces; species Streptomyces cyaneofuscatus. Next base: position 143,152 of record NZ_JOEM01000005.1, read on the forward strand.
GAGGCGTCGTCGCCGGTGGGCGGGCGGGCGGCGCTGGATCCGGAGCGGCCGGCGTTCTGAGGTCCCCCGCGCCCCCCACCACCTGGGACGTGTCCCTGTCACGGATCGGCTGCAGAACGGCCCCGGGAGTGCCCCGGCCCGTCCGGGGTGTCGGTGGCGGCTCGTAGACTCTCGGGGTGGACACGACCCTCCAGGACCCTCTCGTCGGGCAGCTGCTCGACGGCCGGTATCGCATTGAGGCGCGCATCGCCGTCGGCGGGATGGCCACGGTCTACCGGGCCGTGGACACCCGCCTGGACAGGATGCTCGCCCTCAAGGTGATGCACCCGGCGCTCGCCGTCGACGCCGCCTTCGTGGAGCGGTTCATCCGCGAGGCCAAGTCGGTGGCCCGGCTCGCCCACCCCAATGTCGTCGCGGTCTTCGACCAGGGCGCCCAGGGCGCGTACGTCTATCTCGCGATGGAGTATGTGGCGGGGTGCACCCTGCGCGACGTCCTGCGCGAGCGCGGCGCCCTCCAGCCCCGGGCCGCGCTGGACATCCTGGAGCCGGTCCTCGCCGCGCTCGGCGCCGCGCACCGGGCGGGGTTCGTGCACCGCGACATGAAGCCGGAGAACGTCCTGATAGGGGACGACGGGCGGGTGAAGGTCGCCGACTTCGGCCTGGTCAGGGCGGTCGGCACGGCCACCGACACCACGGGTTCGCTGCTGGGCACGGTGTCGTATCTGGCGCCCGAGCAGATCGAGCACGGCACCGCCGACACCCGCAGTGATGTGTACGCCTGCGGGGTCGTGCTGTACGAGATGCTGACCGGCGCCAAGCCGCACACCGGGGAGAACGCCGCCCAGGTCATCTACCAGCACCTCAACACCGATGTCCCGGCCCCGTCCGCCGTCGTGCCGGGGCTCCCGGTCGCGCTGGACAGCCTGGTGGCGAGCGCGACCGCCCGTAATCCCGAGGTGCGCCCGTACGACGCGGTCCTGCTGCTGGCCGAGGCCCGGGAGGCCCGTGCCGGGCTGACCGAGGCCGAGCTGGACGCCGTACCGCCGCAAGCACTGTCGGACACCCACGACAGCGCCCAGGACCGTACGAGCGTGATCCCCCGGGCCCTTCCGGTGGACGGCGGCGCGGACGGGGGCGGCGTGCACCGCACCAGCCGGCTGGAGATGCCGCCGCCGGTCGCCCCGCCCCGGCGCCGGGCCGCCCGGCGCGGGCCGTTCGGCGGACCGCACCGCAAGCTGATCACGATCATCAGCGCCGTCCTGCTGACGCTCGGCGTCGGGGCGGGCGTCTGGTACATCAACTCGGGCCAGTTCACCCAGGTCCCCTCGCTGCTCGGCCAGACCCAGAAGGTGGCGGAGCGGCGGCTCGCGGACGAGGGGCTCGGGCTGAAGGGCGTGGAGCGGGTCTTCAGCGACACCGTCGAGCGGGGTTCCGTGGTCGACAGCGACCCCGCCTCCGGCGACCGGATCCGGGGCAACGGCTCGGTGAAGCTCGTCGTCTCGCGCGGTCCGGAGATCGTCCGGGTGCCCGATGTCGCGGGCTCCTCCCTCGCGGACGCCCGGCGCTCCCTGAAGAAGGTGGGCCTGGCCCCCGGCATGGTGACCAGGGAGTTCAGCGAGGACGTGGCGCGCGGTGAGGTGATCCGTACGGATCCGCGCGCGGGCACCGACCGGAACCCCGACACGGCCGTCGCCCTGATCGTCAGCAAGGGCAGTCCCGTCGACGTCCCGGACGTCACCGGCCTCTCGGTCGAGGACGCCACCGCGGAGCTGGCGGAGGAGGGGCTGAAGGTGGACGTGCTGCCCGGCCGGGTCCACTCCTCCGAGGCCGACGGCGACATCGCGAAGCAGTCCCCCGGCGCGGGCACCGAGGCGGCCGAGGGCGACACCATCGAGCTGACCGTCTCCAAGGGCCCCCGCATGCTGGACGTCCCCGACATCACCGGGCGGGACGTCGACGAGGCCCGGGCCACCCTGGAGGAGGCGGGCTTCGAGGTGAAGGTCGACCGGCCGTTCCTCTCCTTCAGCGACACCATCGCGAGCCAGTCCGTGGAGGGCGGCGAGCAGGCGCCCGAGGGCTCCACCATCACCATCAGGACCAAGGGGTTCTAGACATGCGTAACCCTGTGGGCGGACACGTCCCGGTGGCCGGCGGCCTTGCCAAGGTCGGTCTGGAGTACGCCCGTGAGCTGGCGGCCGAGGCCGTGCAGGTCTTCGTCGCCAACCCGCGCGGCTGGGCGACGCCCACGGGGAACCCGGCCCAGGACGAGCTGTTCCGCGCCGAGTGCGCGGCCGCGTCGATACCGGCGTACGTCCACGCCCCGTATCTGATCAACTTCGGCTCGCACACCGAGGCGACGGTCGAGAAGTCCGTGGAGTCGCTGCGCCACTCGCTGCGGCGGGCCCGGGAGATCGGCGCGCTGGGCGTGGTGGTGCACACCGGCTCGGCGACGGGCGGGCGGCCCCGCTCCGAGGCGCTGGCCCAGGTACGGGAGCACATGCGGCCGCTGCTGGACGAGCTGACCCACGACGACGACCCGTATCTGCTGCTGGAGTCCACCGCGGGCCAGGGCTCCTCGCTCTGCTCCCGTACGTGGGACTTCGGACCGTACTTCGAGGCGCTGGACGCCCACCCCAAGCTGGGCATCTGCCTGGACACCTGCCACATCTACGCGGCGGGGCACGATCTGGCCGGCCCCTCGGGGATGCGGCAGACACTCGACCTGCTGGTGGAGACGGTGGGCGAGGGCCGGCTGAAGCTGATCCACGCCAACGACTCCAAGGATGTCGTGGGCGCTCACAAGGACCGGCACGAGAACATAGGCGCCGGTCACATCGGTGCGGAGCCCTTCCGGGAGCTGTTCGCGCACCCGGCGACCGAGGGCGTACCGCTGATCATCGAGACGCCCGGCGGCAAGGAGGGGCACGCGGCGGACGTGGCCCGCCTGAAGGAGCTGCGGGGAACCCGCTAGAGCTCCGGGCCGTCCCCGGGTTCCTCCTGGTAGGAGTAGCGCTGCTCGCTCCAGGGGTCGCCGATGTTGTGGTAGCCCCGCTCCTCCCAGAATCCGCGCCGGTCGGTCGTCATGTACTCCACGCCCCGGACCCATTTCGGGCCCTTCCAGGCGTACAGGTGCGGGACGACGAGGCGGAGCGGGAAGCCGTGCTCGGCGGTGAGGAGCTCGCCGTCCTTGTGGGTGGCGAAGAGGGTGCGCTCGGAGGCGAAGTCGGCCAGGCGCAGGTTCGAGGAGAAGCCGTACTCGGCCCAGACCATCACGTGCGTGACGTCGGGCGCGGGGGGTGCCAGGTCCAGCACCGTACGGGCGAGGACTCCGCCCCATTCGGCGCCGATCATGCTGAACTTCGTCACGCAGTGCAGATCGGCGACGACCGAGGAGAACGGGAGCGCCGAGAAGTCCTGGTGGTTCCAGCAGTGCTTGTCGCCGTCGGCGGTGGCCCCGAAGACCCGGAACTCCCAGCGCTCCGGTTTGAACTTGGGAACGGGCCCGTAGTGGGTGACCGGCCATCCGCGCTGCAGTCGCTGTCCCGGCGGAAGCTCGGACTGCTCTGATTCGCGGTATTCCCGGCTTTCCGGCTGACCCATGCCTCCATGGTGACAGACAGGCAGGGGTGGTCATGACCAGGGCAGACCCCCATGGGGTCAACTCGTACTAAGCGTGCACTTACTGGACGGCCGGTGAGTGCGGTGCGAGGATGCGGCCACCTTGTCGATCACGCTTGGAAGGAGCCTCTGCGATGCAGGGCGACCCCGAGGTCCTTGAGTTCCTCAATGAACAGCTGACTGCCGAACTGACCGCTATCAACCAGTACTTCCTGCACGCGAAGATGCAGGAGAACTTCGGCTGGACCAAGCTCGCCAAGTACACCCGGGCCGAGTCCTTCGACGAGATGAAGCACGCCGAGATCCTCACGGACCGGATCCTGTTCCTGGACGGGCTGCCGAACTACCAGCGGCTCTTCCACGTCCGGGTGGGCCAGACGGTCACCGAGATGTTCCAGGCGGACCGCCAGGTCGAGGTGGAGGCGATCGACCGCCTCAAGCGCGGGATCGAGGTGATGCGCGCCAAGGGGGACATCACCTCGGCGAACATCTTCGAGTCGATCCTGGAGGACGAGGAGCACCACATCGACTACCTCGACACCCAGCTGGAGCTGGTGGAGAAGCTCGGTGAGGCGCTCTACATCGCGCAGCTGATCGAGCAGCCGGAGAGCTGAGCCGACGCGTTACGAGCCGACGCGTTACGGTCCGACGCGTTACGAGCCGACGCGTTGCGAGACGCGTTACGAGGAGTGGTCAGGCGGCGTCGGAGAGCTGGACGTCCCGGATCGCGGAGAGGGCGACCCCCGCCGCGACCGGCGTCGCGACCGGTGCGGTGCCCGGGTGCGTGACGGACGCCGCTGCGGGAACCGGGTGGGTGACCGATGCCGCCGCGGAGACGGGGTGGGTGACGGACGCCGCCACGGGCTCCCGCTGCTGGCCCGTGAGGTCGCGGCGCGAGCAGTCGCGCCCCAGCAGGGCCTGGATCCGGCGGACGCAACCGCCGCAGTCGGTGCCGGCCTTGCAGGCCGAGGCGATCTGGCGCGGGGTGCAGGCCCCGGCGTCCGCGTGCTTCTTGACCTGCGCCTCGGTGATGCCGAAGCAGGAGCAGACGTACATGCGCTTCACCTCCCTGCGGGCCGGTCGCTGATGCCGCCCCCGTCTTCGTCGGTGAGGCTAACCTAACCTTACCCGCCTGGCGAGGCGCGCAAAAGCCCGGAGACGGACTGTGGGGCACGGATCACATGGATCCGTGCCCCACAGGTGCGTCCGGCGGGAATACCCGCCGGGGAGTCCCTACTGGTCGCGGTACATCTCGGCGACGAGGAAGGCCAGGTCGAGGGACTGGCTGCGGTTGAGCCGCGGGTCGCAGGCCGTCTCGTAGCGCTGGTGGAGGTCGTCCACGAAGATCTCGTGGCCGCCGCCCACGCACTCGGTGACGTCGTCACCGGTCAGCTCCACGTGGATGCCGCCCGGGTGGGTGCCGAGGCCCTTGTGGACCTCGAAGAAGCCCTTGACCTCGTCCAGGACGTCGTCGAAGCGGCGCGTCTTGTGGCCGGAGGCGGCCTCGAAGGTGTTGCCGTGCATCGGGTCGGTCACCCACGCCACGGTGGCGCCGGACGCGGTGACCTTCTCGACCAGCTCGGGGAGCTTGTCGCGGACCTTGTCGGCACCCATGCGGACGATGAAGGTCAGCCGGCCGGGCTCGCGCTCGGGGTCCAGGCGGTCGACGTAGCCGAGGGCCTCGTCGACGGTGGTCGTCGGGCCGAGCTTGATGCCGATCGGGTTGCGGACCTTGGAGGCGAACTCGATGTGCGCGCCGTCCATCTGCCGGGTGCGCTCACCGATCCAGACCATGTGGCCGGAGGTGTCGTACAGCTCGCCGGTGCGCGAGTCGGTGCGGGTCAGCGCCGTCTCGTAGTCCAGCAGCAGCGCCTCGTGCGAGGCGTAGAACTCGACCGCCTTGAACTCGGCCGGGTCGGTGCCGCACGCCTTCATGAAGTTGAGCGCGTTGTCGATCTCGCGCGCCAGGGCCTCGTAGCGCTGGCCCGCCGGGGACGACTTCACGAAGTCCTGGTTCCAGGCGTGCACCTGGCGCAGGTCCGCGTAACCACCGGTGGTGAAGGCACGCACCAGGTTCAGCGTCGAGGAGGACGCGTGGTACATCTGCTTCAGCCGCGCCGGGTCCGGGATCCGGGCCTCTTCGGTGAAGGCGAAGCCGTTCACCGAGTCGCCCCGGTAGGTCGGCAGGGTCACGCCGTCGCGGGTCTCGGTCGACTTGGAGCGCGGCTTGCTGTACTGGCCCGCGATCCGGCCGACCTTCACCACGGGCACGGAGGCCGCGTAGGTCAGGACGGCGCTCATCTGGAGCAGCGTCTTCAGCTTGGCCCGGATGTGCTCGGCGGACACGGCGTCGAAGGCCTCGGCGCAGTCGCCGCCCTGCAGCAGGAACGCCTCGCCCTTGGCGACGGCTCCCAGGCGGGCGCGCAGCTGGTCGCACTCGCCCGCGAAGACGAGCGGCGGATACGACGCGAGGTCCGCGAGTACATCGCGCAGGGCCTCGGAGTCGGGGTACTCGGGCTGCTGCGCCGCGGGAAGGTCTCGCCAGGTGTTGCCACCGGCGACGGAGGTATTGGCGTTCACGGTCACGTGCACCACATTACGGGGTCGCGCGGGGCGTCCATCCGAGCGCTCAATAGTTGAGACACCCGCTCCGATGCCCGGAACGTCCGCTAGGGTCGGAGCATGTCGACGCAACAGATCCAGATCTCGATCCAGAACTGGTGGTGGACCGCTCATCCGGCGGCCCGCTGACTCATCGCGCTGACACACTTCGCGAAGGCCGCCCGAGGGGCGGCCTTTCCTGCGTTTCGGAGCCGTTCCTCTACCCCGTGAATCCCGTACGAAGCCCTCGTACGGTCCGTCCGGAAGGAACCCGCTCCCATGTCCCGTACCGCGCCCCGCCCCGCCTTCGACCTCGTCCGCCGACTGCTGGCCGACGACGCCCCGCCGTTCGCCCTGCTGCGCCGGCGTACGCCCGGCCGTGACCACGATCACGTGGAAGTGCTGATCGGCCGGGTGCGGGAGGCGGAGCGGCTGGCCGATCTGCCGGTGGGCGTGTCGCCCGCGCTGGCCCTGGTGCCGTTCCGGCAGATCGCCGAGCGCGGCTTCGACGTACGGGACGACGGGACGCCGCTCAGCGTGCTGGTCGCCGACGAGACGCACGAGCTGGAGCTGGCGGAGGTGCTGGCGGCGCTGCCCGAGCATGACGTGACGGTGGAGGACCGGGGCTTCGATGTGCCGGACGCGGAGTACGCGGAGATCGTGCGGCGGGTGATCCGGGAGGAGATCGGGCAGGGCGAGGGCGCGAACTTCGTGATCCGGCGGACGTTCCGGGGAGAGATCCCGGGGTTCGGGCGGGCGGACGCGCTGGCGCTGTTCCGGCGGCTGCTTGCGGGTGAGCGGGGCGCGTACTGGACGTTCGTCGTGCACACGGGCAACAGGACGCTGGTGGGGGCCAGCCCTGAGGTGCATGTGCGGATGTCCGGCGGGACCGTCGTGATGAACCCGATCAGCGGGACCTACCGCTACCCGGCCGAGGGGCCCACCGCGACAAGCCTGCTGGCGTTCCTCGGGGACCGCAAGGAGAGCGAGGAGCTGTCCATGGTGGTCGACGAGGAGCTGAAGATGATGTGCACGGTGGGCGACATGGGCGGGGTCGTCGTCGGACCCCGGCTCAAGGAGATGGCCCACCTCGCGCACACCGAGTACGAGCTGCGGGGCCGCTCCTCCCTGGACGTACGGGAGGTGCTGCGCGAGACCATGTTCGCGGCCACCGTCACCGGCTCCCCGGTGCAGAACGCCTGCCGGGTGATCGAGCGGTACGAGCAGGGCGGGCGCGGCTACTACGCGGGCGCGCTGGCCCTCCTGGGCCGGGACGCCAACGGGGCGCAGACGCTCGACTCGCCGATCCTGATCCGGACCGCCGACATCGCCCCGGACGGTTCGCTGAAGGTCCCGGTCGGCGCCACTCTCGTACGCCACTCCGACCCGGAGAGCGAGGTCGCCGAGACCCACGCCAAGGCCGCCGGGGTGCTGGCCGCGCTGGGGGTGCGGCCGGGGCGGCCGGAGACGGAGGCGGGGCGTCCGCTGCTGGCCGCCGATCCCCGGGTGCAGGCGGCGCTGGACGACCGGCGCGGCTCTCTCGCCCCGTTCTGGCTGCGGATGCAGGAGCGCACCCGGGAGCTGACCGGCCACGCGCTGGTGGTGGACGGCGAGGACACGTTCACCGCGATGCTGGCCCACCTGCTGCGCTCGTCCGGGCTGGAGGTGTCGGTGCGGCGCTTCGACGAGCCGGGGCTGCGTGAGGTGGTGCGGGCGCACGCGGGGCCGGTCGTGCTGGGCCCCGGTCCCGGGAATCCGGGCGATCTCGCGGACCCGAAGATGCGGCTGCTGCGGGAGCTGGCGGCCGGGCTGGTGCGGGAGCACCGGTACGGGCTGCTGGGCGTCTGCCTCGGGCATGAGCTGATCGCGGCCGAGCTGGGCATGGAGATCGTGCGCAAGGCGGTGCCGTACCAGGGGGCGCAGACCAGGATCGAGCTGTTCGGGCGGCCGGAGACGGTCGGCTTCTACAACAGCTTCACCGCTCGGTGCGACGGTCCGGCCGCCGCCGAGCTGGCCGCGCACGGGATCGAGGCGAGCCGGGACGAGGAGAGCGGGGAGCTGCACGCACTGCGCGGGCCGGGCTTCGCCTCGGTGCAGTTCCACCCGGAGTCGGTGCTGACCGTGCGGGGGGCCGCGATCGTGACGGAGCTGCTGGCGGGGCTGCCGGTGCTGAGCTGAGCCCTCCGGTTCACATACGCGGCACGAGCACGTTCTCGCTGGTGCGGCGGGCCAGGTAGTCGGTGACGTTCTGTACGGTCGCGTCGATGATCTGGCCCACCGCGTCCTCGGTGTAGTACGCCTGGTGCGAGGTGACGATGACGTTGGGGAAGGTCACCAGCCGGGCCAGGGTGTCGTCGTCGACGCCCTCCAGGGACTTGTCCAGGAAGAAGAGCCCGGCCTCCGCCTCGTACACGTCGAGTCCGACGCCGAGGAAGCGGCCCGCACGCAACTCGGTGACCAGGGCTGCGGTGTCGATGAGGCCGCCGCGGCTGGAGTTGACGAGGATCGCGTCGTCCTTCATCGACTTGAGGGCCGCCTCGTTGATGATGTGCTGGGTGGCGGGGAGCAGCGGGACGTGGAGGCTGACGAGGTCGGCCTCGGCGAAGAGGCGCTCCTTCTCCACGTACTCCATGCCCAGCTCCAGGCAGGCCGGGTTCTCCACGACGTCCCAGCCGAGCAGTTTCATGCCGAAGCCGTGGGCGATCCGGGTGAACGCCTCACCGATCTTGCCGGTGCCGACGACGCCGACGGTCCGCCCGTGCATGTCGCGGCCGAGCAGCCCGTCGAGGCGGAAGTCGAAGTCGCGGGTGCGGCTCGCGGCCCGGATGACGCGCCGGTTGACCGCCATGGCCAGGGTCCAGGCGAATTCGGCGACCGAGTACGGCGAGTAGTACGAGACCCGGGCGACGCGCAGGGCGAGCCGTTCGGCGACGTCCAGGTCGATGTTGTTGAAGCCGGTGGAGCGCTGGGCGATCATCTGCGTGCCGCCGGTGGCGAGGGTCTGGAGCACCGGGGAGCCGAGGTCGGCGTTGACGCTGGTGGAGATGATCTCGTACCCGGCCGCGATGGGGGCGGTGTCCCGGTTCAGGAAGACGTCCAGGCAGCGGACCTCGTGCAGCCCCGCGAAGGCCTTCTCGATCAGAGGCTTCTCATCTGACTGCACACCGAACGCCAGGATCTCCATAGCGCGAATATACGACCCGGCCGCCGGGCGCGCAGGGGCCGGACGGCCCGCCCGCCCGGCCACAGGTCCCGGGCCGGGGTCCCGGTCAGACGTCGTCGAGGCCGCGCTCGATCGCGTACCGCACGAGCTCCACCCGGTTGTGCAGCTGGAGCTTGCCCAGGGTGTTCTGCACATGGTTCTGGACGGTGCGGTGCGAGATGACCAGGCGCTCGGCGATCTGCTTGTACGAGAGTCCCTTGGCGACCAGCCGCAGCACCTCGGTCTCCCGGTCGGTGAGCTGCGGGGCCTTGGGCTCGTTGGACGCGGCGGGTACGGGGTCGGAGGCGAGCCTGCGGTACTCGCCGAGGACCAGGCCCGCGAGGCCCGGCGTGAAGACCGGGTCGCCGTTGGCGGTGGAGCGGACGGCGTCGGTCAGCTCCTGGGTGGAGGCGGACTTCAGCAGATAGCCGGTGGCGCCGGACTTCACCGCCTCCAGGACGTCGGCGTGCTCGCCGCTCGCGGAGAGGACCAGGACGCGCAGGCCCGGGTGGGAGGGGACCAGCTCCTTGCAGACCTGGACGCCGGGCATGCCTGGGAGGTTCAGGTCGAGGACCAGGACGTCCGGGTTGGCGGCCTTGGCGCGGCGGACCGCCTGCGGGCCGTCACCGGCGGTCGCGACGACGTCGAAGCCGGACTCGGCGAGGTCGCGGGCGACGGCGTCGCGCCACATGGGGTGGTCGTCGACCACCATGACCTTGATCGGCCGGTCGGCGGCCTCCACGCCGTCCTGCCGCGGTGCGTTCTGAGGTGCGTCCTGCGGTCCTGCGTTCTGCGTGCTCATCGGGCCGATCCTGCCTTCCCCCGGGAAACCTGTGCTTTCGGAACCTTCAACTCGACCTCGGTGCCCTGTCCCGGCACCGAGATCACCTCGGCCGTGCCGCCGAGATCGCGCAGTCGGCCGCGGATGGAGAGCGCGACCCCCATCCGCCCCTCCCCCTCCGCCTGGGCGAGGCGGCCCTCCGGGATGCCGGGGCCGTCGTCCCGGACGGTGACGATGACCTCGCCGGGCTCGTCCTCGACCAGGATCCATGCCTGGGCCTCCGCCCCGGCGTGCACCCGCACATTGTCCAGGGCGGCACTGACAGCGGCGGCCAGCTCGCGGGCGGCCTCCGCCGGCAGGACCACCGGAGCGCCGGGCTCCGCGAGGCTCGTACGGGAGCCGGCGTGCGGGGCCAGCAGGGCGCGCAGGTCGCAGGTGGCCCCATCGCCGCCCGGGCTCTCCTCGTCCACGTCGACCGTGCGCACGACGGCCCCCTCGGCGGCGTCCTCGGAGACCCGGGTCGGCGGGACCAGGCCGCTGGAGACCAGGGTGCGCAGGGCGACCTCCTGCTCCCCGGCCATCCGGCCCAGCTCGGCCGCCTCACCGCCGATCGCGGTGCCCCGGCGCTGCACCATGGCGAGGACCTGGAGGACGCTGTCGTGGATGTCGCGGGCCAGCCGCTCGCGTTCCCGGGTCGCCGCCTCGATCTCCAGGGCGCGGGCCAGGGTGCGTTCACTGGCGCGGGCGACCTCGACGACGTACCCGATGGCGATGGAGGCGACCCAGACCAGCAGGACGTTGTGGAAGGTGTCCCGGCTGGGGTCGCCGCGCTGGATGATGTTGGCGATGGCGACGAAGGTGGAGGCGAAGGCCGCCCACCGCCAGCCGCCCTTGATGGCGAAGGCGAGGACCGCTCCGGCCGTCCAGATAGAGGGCAGCGTCGGGCCGTCGAAGGTCTGGGAGTGGATGTCGGCGACCGGCGTGAGCATGATCCCGGTCAGCGCGACGACGAGATCCGCGCCCAGGAAGCGCTTGGTACAGGCCGCCGCCGAGCGGACCTTGGGCAGGGTGGCGAGCGTCCACACGAAGAGGAACGCGAGGTAGGCGAAGGCCACCCAGGGCCGCTCGAACCTCGGCTGGCCGAAGTTGTCCTTCCCGAAGATCGCGAGCAGCACCGCGTAGACCATCGTCAGTACGCGGTAGCCCGTCAGCGCACGCCACAGCGGCTGCTCGACCGACATCCGTACGACCCGCTCACGCTTGGCCATCCGGCCTCACCCCCCGACGGTCTACGACGCTGTTACGCGCCGGACCGTTCCGTTCCGTCCTCGTCGCCGGCCGCCTGTGCCTGCTTCCGCTCACGCTTGGCCTCCTCCGCCTTGGCCTTCGCCTCGTCGGCGATCTGGCGCTTGGCGGCGGTGGCGTAGATGTCCACGTACTCCTGGCCGGAGAGCTTCATGATCTCGTACATGACCTCGTCGGTCACCGAGCGCAGGATGAAGCGGTCGCCGTCCATGCCCTGGTAGCGGCTGAAGTCCAGCGGCTTGCCGATGCGGATGCCGGGCCGCATCAGCTTGGGCAGCACCTGGCCGGGCGGCTGGATCTTCTCGGTGTCGATCATCGCGACCGGGATGACGGGGGCGCCGGTGGCCAGCGCGACGCGGGCCAGGCCGCCGGGCTTGCCGCGGTAGAGGCGGCCGTCGGGCGAGCGGGTGCCCTCGGGGTAGATGCCGAAGAGGCCGCCGCTCTCGACGACCTGGATGCCCGCCTTGATGGCGGCCTCACCGGCGCCGCGCGCTCCGGAGCGGTCGACGGGGAGCTGGCCGACGCCCTTGAAGAAGGCGGCGGTGAGCTTGCCCTTCACCCCGGGGGCCGTGAAGTACTCGGCCTTGGCGATGAACGTGACCTTGCGGTCCAGGACAGCGGGGAGGAAGAACGAGTCGGAGAAGGAGAGGTGGTTGCTCGCGAGGATCGCCGGCCCCCGCTCGGGGATGTTCTCCAGGCCCTCCACCCACGGCCGGAAGGCGAGCTTCAAGGAGCCGCCGATGGAGAACTTCATTGCGCCGTAGATCAACTGTGGTGCCTCCTGTGTGCTGTCGGTTGAGACCTTAACCCGGGGCCCCGGAGAGGCGGTGACGGCCCTGGTCGGTGTCGGTCCGGTCGCGTACGGTGAAGTCATCCGTCAAGCACGCCCCGGTGCGCGCCCCCGCCCCCGCCTCACCTCACGAACAGGAGACCCCGGTGCCGGTCCTCCCTGGAGCCGAGCCGTTCCGCCACGAGGGCGGAGAGGTCGGCGTCCTCCTCTGTCATGGCTTCACCGGGTCCCCGCAGTCGCTGCGCCCCTGGGCCGATTACCTTGCCGAGCGCGGGCTCACCGTCTCCCTGCCGCTGCTGCCCGGCCACGGCACCCGCTGGGAGGACATGGCGGTCACCGGCTGGCAGGACTGGTACGCGGAGGTGGACCGCGAGCTGCGGGTGCTGCGGGAGAAGTGCGCGCAGGTCTTCGTCTTCGGCCTCTCCATGGGCGGCGCGCTGTCCCTGCGGCTGGCGGCCAAGCACGGGGACGCGATCAGCGGTCTGGTGCTGGTCAACCCGGCCAACAAGGTGCACGGCCTCTCGGCGTACGCGCTGCCAGTCGCCCGCCACCTGGTGCGGACGACGAAGGGCGTGGCCGACGACATCGCGCTCCCCGGCTCGCACGAGGTGGGCTACACCAAGGTGCCGCTGCACGCCGCCCACTCGGTGCGTAAGTTCTTCCGGCTGGTCGACGGCGAGCTGCCGCAGGTGACCCAGCCGGTGGTGCTGCTGCACAGCCCGCAGGACCATGTCGTGCCGCCCGCGGACAGCGCGCGGATCCTGAGCCGGATCTCCTCCACGGACGTCGAGGAGATCCTGCTGGAACAGAGCTACCACGTGGCGACGTTGGACCATGATGCGGAGCGGATCTTCGATGAGAGCTACCGGTTCATCGGCCGTCTCGCACCGAGCGTCGGGATGAAGGGGAGCACGTCCGGTGGCTGAGCACGACGCGGAACGCACAGGCAGCGACGAGGAGCGCGAACCGCGCCCCACGGAGAGCGCGGCCGTCCCGGAGGGGACGACGAAACCGGCTGTCCCGGAAGGGGCCGAGCCGGAGAAGAGGGCGGACGAGGAGCGGGTGATCGACGAGGACGCGGCCTGGGCCGCGATCGTCGCGGGGTACGGGGAGGAGCCGCCGGACCCACCCGGCGCCAAGCCCTTCAAGTCGGTCGAGGACCTCGCCCTGCTGGAGGACGACCAGCGCAACGTGGTCGGGCCGGACAACGGCCGGGCCGGTGACCCGGCGGACAAGGGGGCGGGCAAGACGCCCCCGAAGCCGCCGGAGAAGAAGCCGCTCGGCAGCTCCGTCGTCTTCGCGCCCGGTGTCGCCGGTCCCCGCGACTACGAGCTGCCCGAGTCCAAGGACGACGGCATCGACGTGCCGGACGACGGCGAGGAGGGCCACTTCGTGCCCCCGGAGCCGCCGCCGCTGCCGGAGGCCGACACCACGGCGAAGTTCGCCTGGCTCGCGGTGATCGGCGGGCCGGTCCTGATGCTGCTGGCGGTGCTGCTCCAGTGGCACATGACGTGGTGGCTCACCACGCTCTGCGTCGGCGGCTTCCTGGGCGGCTTCGTCACCCTGGTGGCCCGGATGCCGCACGACGACGATGACGACAGCTACGGCGACCCGGGGCGCGGCGCGGTCGTGTAGCTCACCTCGTGGCAGGGACTCTGAGGGCGGCCAGGACCGGCAGATGGTCCGTGGCCGCCCTCAGGTCTTTCTCGCTCACCCCAGGGAGCCCGGCCGGGACGCCGCAGCCGAGCACCTCGATGCCCGGGGTCGCGAAGACCGCGTCGATGCGCTTGCGCGGGTCGTCGGGGGTGAAGGTGAGCTCGCCGCCCCAGGGGGCGACGGCCCGGCAGTCCTGAAGGTGCCCGGCCAGGTGCTGGAACGCCTTCCCGGTCGGTACGTCGTTGAGGTCGCCGCCCGCCACGGCGTGCTGGACGCCCATGGCCGCCAGCCGCTCAAGGAGCAGGTCCGCCTGGGTGAGGCGCTCCTCGCGCTGGAGGCTCAGATGGCAGCTCAGCACCCCGAGCCGGACCCCGCCGATCCTGACGACGGCGGTGGCGAAGCCCCTGCGGTGCAGGCCCGGCGTGAGCGGCAGCAGAACGTCCTCGGTGCTCTCGACGGCCGCCCGCAGCGAGCACAGCAGCAGCGGTCCGGCGGCGGTGGCACCCCCGCTGAGGACCACGAGGTCGCTGCTCCTGGCCAGCCTCGCGGCCGCCTTGCGCCAGCGGAAGAAGCGCGGCGCCTCCTGGACGAGGACGAGGTCGGGGGCGCAGGCGCGGATGACCCGGGCCAGGGCAGCGGTGTCGTCGTGCATCGACCGGACGTTGTAGCTCAGCACCCGGATCACGGCTGAACCGTCCGGCTCGGTACGGGAGTCGGGCAGGGGCGTCAGGACCATGCGGGCCACGATACGACGGACGCCCGCCGCTGCCCCGGAGGGCGGCGACGGGCGTCCGATGCGTCGTGCGGGGTCGGGCTCAGCCCTGGCGGGCCAGGTCGGCCGCGCCCACGAGCCCTGCCTTGCCGCCGAGTTGGGCGGCGAGCACCTGGGCGTGCGGGCGCCACTCGCCGCCGATCAGCCAGCGCCGGAACGACTTGCGGATCGGGTCGAGGACGAGCTCGCCCTCGTCCGAGACGCCGCCGCCGACGATGAACGCGGACGGGTCGAACAGCGAGGCGAGGTCGGCCAGTCCGGCGCCGGCCCAGCGGGCCAGCTCGCGGAACGAGTCGATGGCCACCGGGTCGCCCTGGCGGGCGGCCTCGCTGATGTGCTTGCCCTCGATGCCGTCCACGGTGCCGTCGCCGAGGCCCAGCAGTATGGCGGCGTTCTCGGGAGTGGCGTTGGCGCGCTGCTTCGCGTACCGCACGAGGGCGCGGCCGGAGGCGTACTGCTCCCAGCAGCCCTGGCTGCCGCAGCCGCAGAGCAGGCCGTCCGGGACGACCCGGATGTGGCCGAACTCGGCGGCCACGCCGAAGCGTCCGCGGCGCAGCTTGTTGCCGATGATGATGCCGCCGCCGAGGCCGGTGCCGAGCGTGATGCAGATGACGTCGTCGTGGCCCTGGCCGGCCCCGAAGCGGTACTCGCCCCAGGCGGCCGCGTTGGCGTCGTTCTCGACGACGACGGGCAGGCCGATGCGCTGCTCGACCTTGTCCTTGAGCGGTTCGTGGCGCCAGTTGATGTTGGGCGCGAAGAGCACCGTGGCGCGCTTGTCGTCGACGTAACCGGCGGCGCCGATGCCGACGGCCTCCACCTCGTGGCCCTCGCTCGCGCCGGCCACCGCCGCGCAGATCGCGTCGACGATGCCTTCGGCCGTCGGGGGCGTCGCCACCTTGAACGTCGAGAGGATCCGGCCCTCTTCGTCGACCACTCCAGCCGCGATCTTCGTGCCGCCGATATCGACGCCGATGGTGAGTCCCATGAATCCCTCAGTTTCGGTCGAGCCCCGCTAGGGCCAACCGTACCCGAGGCAGCGCCCGGCCTGGCCGGGACCGGTCGGTCCCGGCCGATGTGGAGCGGCCTTGCCGGGTGGTGCGTCCGCTCGGTCCAGGACGATTCAGTCCAGGTCGATGCGCTCGGTGCCGGAGGGGCCTTCGCCGCGGCCTTCGTCGCGGGGGTCGGACGGGTCGTCGGCGGCCTTGTCCGCCTGGGCGGCAGGGGTGGCCTTGGAGGGGTCGGCCGCGGTGCGGGTCCAGCGGCTCTCCTGGCCCTCCACCGCCGAGCGGTAGGCGGCGAGCAGCTCGTTGCCCGCGGCGGCGAGGTGGTCGAAGACCTGCGGGTTGCGCTCGATGACCGGCTCCACGGCGGACTTCGCCTGCCGGATGGCCTGCTGGACCGCGCCCTGGGCGGCGACGCCGAGCAGCGGCGACTGGAGCGAGGAGACCTTGTCGGCGACCGCGTCGACCAGCTTGCGCAGCTCCTCGGCGGCCGAGCCGGGCTGCGGGCCGTACTGCGCGCGGCGGCGGGCCTTCTCCTCCGCGAGGTCCTCGGCGCAGGCGTCGGCCCACGCGTCGCCGTCGACGGGACGATCGGTGGCTTCACTCATGGCGGACTCCTGCGACGCGGGTGCCGGCCGCCGACGGGCGGCCGGCGGGGCTCGTGGTTCGTACTACCGACGTTACCCGAATGGCCGCGGCCCGTTCAGGAACCGGGACGTACGCGGCCAAAGGATCACGGGGTGCGCGGCGGAAGGATCACGGGGTGCGCGGCCAGAGCGCCGGGTCCGGCGTGAAGCGGACCCGCAGGACCCCGTCGGTCAGGGCCGCGCCCGCGACCGTGCAGCGGCGCAGCGCCGAGGCGACCCGCACGATCCGGTGGAACGGGCCCACGGTCAGGAGCAGTTCCTCGCCCCGGCGGACCAGGCGCAGGTCCTCCTTCGTCGCGCCGGGCAGCGGCAGGCACCAGGCCAGCACGGACGGGCGGCCTTCCTCCCCAGGCCCGTCCTCCCCCGGCTCCTCCTCCTCGATCCACCAGGGGTCGTCCACCCGGCCCGCTCCCCGCTCGTCCGGCGCCGGGATACCGAGCGCGGCCAGGTCGTCGGCGGTCCGGGGGTCGCGGCCGAGGTGCGCGGCCTCGTGGACCGGGACGTGCGGGGCCCACTCCTCGTGCCAGTGGCCCAGGCACTTCTCCTGCTGGGCGGCGAGATCGGCGAACCAGGGGTCGGAGGAGTGGCGCGGCAGGACCCGGTTGGCCACCAGCAGGTCGGCGCGGAGCCCGTACAGGGCGAGGCCGGTGCGGGCGGTGCGCAGGGCGTCCTCGGCGGCGGGCCCGGGCTCTGCGGCCAGGCGGAGCGTGGTAGAGCCGTCTTCGACCAGGGCTTGTACGGCGGCCAGCTCCTCGTCCTTGCGGGCGGCGGCCTCGTACAGCCACTGCGCGGGCATCGGGACCCCGGCGAGCTGGGCGAGGACCGGGCGCAGGGCGCGGGCGGCCTGGCGTTCGGCGGGCAGCAGGCGGCGCAGATAGCGGCGGAGCTGCTCGGGGAGGGCCAGCAGGGCGAGGGCCTGGTCGAGCGGCGGGAGGTCGACGACGAGGGTGTCGTAGCCGGCCGTCGACCAGTCGCCTGCGGCGGCCCGGTGCAGGGTGTGCAGGAGGGCCAGCTGCGGGGAGCCGGGGAGTTCGGTCAGCTCCTCGCCGTCCAGGCGCCCGGCCCCGACCAGGTCCAGGACGCTCGATGCGCGCTGCTGGAGCTCGGTGAGTTCGGCGCGGAAGTGGGCGCCGGAGTCGATCCGGGCGTGGTCGAGGCGGTCGGTGACCGGGGTGGGTTCCGGGCCGAAGGGGAAGCCGGGTATGGGCTCGGCGGAGACCAGGAGCGTGCGGCGGCCGCTCGCGGCGGCGGCCAGGGCACTCGCCGCGGCGAGGGTGGTACGGCCCGCGCCGCCGGGGCCGGTGACCAGGACCGTACGCATCGCTCTCAGCCCTGCGGCATGGACTCGACGCGCTTCTTCAGGCCGGCGAGCGCGCGGTCGATGATGACCTTCTCGGCCTTGCGCTTGATCATGCCGAGGAGCGGGATTTTGACGTCGACGGCGAGCTTGTAGGTGACCTCGGTGCGCACCCCGCCGGCCATCGACGCGAGGGCGTACGTGCCGTCCAGCGAGCGGAGCATCTGGGACTTGACCAGGGTCCAGCTGACTTCCTTGTCGCCCAGCCAGGTGTACTTCAGGACGTGGTCGTCCTTGATGGCTCCGGCGTCCAGGACGAGGCGGACCTGCTCGGCGCGGCCCTCGTCGTCCGTGGCCAGGACCTCGGCCTCCTTCACCTCGCCGGTCCACTCGGGGTAGCGGGCGAAGTCGGCGATCACGCTCATGACGTCGGCCGGTGCCGCCTCGATCGTGATGCTCGAGCTGGTGTGTTCAGCCATCGCCGTGGCCCTCCAGTGCGGTGTAACCGGTCGCTTTCGGCAGGAGCCTGCCGCTGTGCAGGCTATCGCGTGCCCGCCGCGCTCCGGTCCACGGCCCGGGCCCTTCCGGTCACCAGGTCAGCGCCCAGGGCGTCCCGGTGGAGGCGAAGTGTCCGACGTTGACGCACTCGGTGTCGCCGATCCGCATCCGGCGGACCAACGGCTGGTGAACATGGCCGAAAAGTGCGTACCGGGGGCGGGTGGTGCGGATGGCCTCCAGCAGGGCGGTGGAGCCGCGTTCGAAGCGGCGGGCGACGGTGTCGTACGTCAGCTCGGGGACCTCGGGCGGGATGTGCGAGCAGAGCACGTCGACCGGGCCGAGCGCCTCGACCTTGGCGGCGTACTCCTCGTCGCTGATCTCGTACGGGGTGTTCATCGGGGTCCTGAGGCCGCCGCCGACGAACCCGAAGACCCGGCCGCCGATCTCCACCCGTTCGCCGTCCAGCACGGTGGTGCCGGGGAGGACGTACTCGGGCCACAGACGGGGGACGTCGACGTTGCCGTAGGTGGCGTACGTCGGGGTGGGGAAGGCGGCGAAGAGTTCGGCGTACTGCCTGCGTACCGCGCCGATGATCTCGGTGTTGCGGTCCCGGCCCGCCCACAGCTCGCGGCCGAAGGCGCGGGCCTCCTCGTAGCGGCGGGCGGTGCGCAGGGCGACGATGCGGCTCGCGTTCTCCTTGCCGAACAGGTCGGGGAAGATACCGCGCGAGTGGTCGGCGTAGTCGAGGAAGAGCACCAGGTCACCGAGGCAGATGAGGGCGTCGGCGCCGTCCCCGGCGCGGGCCAGGGCCTCGGTGTTGCCGTGCACATCGCTGACCACGTGGATCCGGGTGGTGCGCCGGGTGCCGGCCGCCGGGCCGCCTGCTTCGCTGCCTCGCATACGGATCACCCTAAAGCGCCCGTCCACGCGCGGGTAGACCGGCTGGACCTGCGGTTACTTTCGAGTCGTCACGCCGGTGGACTACTGTGCGCGAAAGGGCCATTTATATGTGTGATGCATAAGACATCTGGCCGGAACCCCCTATCGGGAACCTAGTACCGGTGGGTAACGTCCGGGCAGTCCAGTCGTGCTCACCCCACGGAGCACCTGCCATTCTTGGACCGCAGCCGGTGCGTCACACAGAGCCGTGGCACCGGAGCCCGATGAGGAGCAGCAGTCTTGCGCGAGTTCAGCCTTCCGGCCCTGTACGAGGTCCCGACGGACGGCAATCTGACGGATCTCATCCGCCGCAACGCCGCTCAGCATCCCGAAGTCGCGGTGATGAGCCGCAAGGTGGCCGGTGCCTGGACCGACGTCAGCGCCACCCAGTTCCTGGCCGAGGTGAGAGCCGCCGCCAAAGGTCTGATCGCCTCGGGCGTGCAGCCCGGCGACCGGGTCGCCCTGATGTCCCGCACCCGTTTCGAGTGGGTGCTGCTGGACTTCGCGATCTGGAGCGCGGGCGCGGTGACCGTGCCGGTGTACGAGACCAGCTCCGCCGAGCAGGTCCAGTGGATCCTGGGTGACTCCGGTGCGGTGGCGGTGCTCGTGGAGAGCGACGCGCACGCCGCCTCCGTGGCCTCGGTGCGGGACGCGCTGCCGGAGCTGGAGCATGTCTGGCAGATCGACGCGGGCGCCGTGGAGGCGCTCGGCAAGGCGGGTGCCGAGGTCTCCGACGAGACCATGGACCTGCGGATGGTCAGCGCCAAGGCGGACGACCCGGCGACCATCGTCTACACCTCCGGCACGACCGGCCGCCCCAAGGGCTGTGTGCTGACCCACCGCAGCTTCTTCGCGGAGTGCGGCAACGTGGTGGAGCGGCTGAAGCCGCTGTTCCGTACGGGCGAGTGCTCGGTGCTGCTGTTCCTGCCCGCCGCGCACGTCTTCGGCCGGCTGGTCGAGGTGGCCTCGGTGATGGCCCCGATCAAGCTCGGCTGCGTCCCCGACATCAAGAACCTCACCGACGAGCTGGCCGCGTTCCGGCCGACGCTGATCCTCGGGGTGCCCCGGGTCTTCGAGAAGGTCTACAACGCGGCCCGCGCCAAGGCGCAGGCGGACGGCAAGGGCAAGATCTTCGACCGGGCCGCCGACACGGCGATCGCCTACAGCCGGGCGCTGTCCACCCCGCAGGGCCCCTCGCTGGGGCTGAAGCTCAAGCACAAGCTCTTCGACAAGCTGGTCTTCGGCAAGCTGCGCGCGGTCCTCGGCGGCAAGGGCGAGTTCGCGATCTCCGGCGGCGCCCCGCTGGGCGAGCGGCTCGGCCACTTCTACCGGGGCATCGGCTTTACGGTCCTGGAGGGCTACGGCCTGACCGAGACCTGTGCGGCGACGGCGTTCAACCCGTGGGACCGGCAGAAGATCGGTACGGTCGGCCAGCCGCTGCCCGGCTCGGTGGTCCGGATCGCGGACGACGGTGAGGTGCTGCTCCACGGCGAGCACCTGTTCACCGGGTACTGGAAGAACGAGTCGGCCTCGGCCGAGGCGCTGGCCGACGGCTGGTTCCACACGGGCGACATCGGCACCCTCGACGAGGACGGCTACCTCGCGATCACCGGCCGCAAGAAGGAGATCATCGTCACGGCGGGCGGCAAGAACGTCGCCCCGGCGGTGATCGAGGACCGCATCCGCGCCCACGCCCTGGTCGCCGAGTGCATGGTGGTCGGCGACGGCCGCCCGTTCGTCGGCGCACTGGTCACCCTGGACGAGGAGTTCCTGGGCCGCTGGGCCGAGGAGCACGGCAAGCCGGTCGGCTCGACCGCCCTGTCGCTGCGCGAGGACGCGGAGCTGCTGGCGGAGGTGCAGCGGGCGGTGGACGACGGCAACGCGGCGGTCTCCAAGGCCGAGTCCGTACGCAAGTTCCGGATCCTGCCCGCCCAGTTCACCGAGGAGGCGGGCCACATCACGCCGTCGCTGAAGCTGAAGCGGAACGTGGTGGCGAAGGACTTCGCGGACGAGGTGGAGTCGATCTACCGCGCCTGAGCGGTGTCACGCGTACGAAGGGGCCCGCGCTTTTCGACCAAGCGCGGGCCCCTTCTCCGTACTCACAGCAGCGTCTTGTCCGTACTCACAGCAGCGTCTTGAGCTTCTCCGCCAGCAGGTCCCAGCGCCACTTCTCCTCGACCCAGGCGCGGCCCCGCTCCCCCATCCGCCGCCGCAGCTCCGGGTCGCCGAGCAGCGTCACGATCCGGTCCGCCGACTCCCCGGCGCTGCCGCCGCGCACCACCCACCCGGTCTCGCCGTCCAGCACCGCGTCCGGCGCGCCGCCCGAGTCCCCGGCCACCACCGGCAGCCCGGTCGCGGACGCCTCCAGGTAGACGATCCCGAGCCCCTCCACGTCGAGCCCCCGCCGCCGGGTCCGGCACGGCATGGCGAAGACGTCCCCGGCCCCGTAGTGCGCGGGCAGCTCCGCCCACGGCACGGGCCCGGTGAACCGCACCGAGTCCGCCACCCCGGTCTCCACCGCGAGCCGCTCAAGCTCCTTGGCGTACGGCCCGCCGCCGACGATCAGCAGCACCGCGTCCGGGATCTGCGCCAGGATCGCGGGCATGGCGAGGATCAGCGTGTCCTGGCCCTTGCGCGGGACCAGGCGCGAGACGCAGACGACGACGGGCCGGTCGGAGAGCCCGAGGCGGGCGCGGACCTGGTCACCGCCCGAGGCCGGGTGGAAGGTCTTCTCGTCGACGCCCGGGGGCAGTTGCACCATGCGGGCGGCCGCCTCCGGGGTGAGGGCGGCGGCGATCCGGGAGCGGGTGTACTCCCCCAGATAGGTGATCGTGTCCGTGGACTCGCCGATCCGGCGCAGCAGTTGCCGGGAGGCGGGCAGCTGGGCCCACCCGGCCTCGTGACCATGGGTGGTGGCCACCAGCCGCCTCGCGCCCGCGCGGCGCAGCGCCGGGGCCATGAGCCCGAGCGGGGCGGCGGCACCGAACCAGACGGAGGTGCAGCCGTGTTCTCGCAGCAGGTCGGTGGCCCGCCGGGTGACGCGCGGGGTCGGCAGCAGCATCGTCGTCCGGTCGCGCACCACGGTGAACGGCTGCTCGGCGTCGAAGGCGGCGGTGGCCGCCGTACCCTCCTCGCCGCGTTTCCAGGTGGAGGCGTAGACGACGACCCGGTCGGGGTCCAGGCGCAGCGCCATGTTGTGCAGGAACGCCTGGATGCCACCGGGGCGGGGCGGGAAGTCGTTGGTCACGATCAAGGTCTTGTCCATCGCGGCTGACAGTACCGAACGGCCGCGCTTCACGGCCCACGCCCTCACCCCCCGGCATCATGGGCCGCCGGACGGGAGCCGGAGACGATCCAGGGCGGCGGCGATGACGGGGCAGACATTCGCATGACAAGGCAGACACTCAGATGACAGGGCAGACATCCAAGGGCGCGGCGCTCCTGCCGTACGCGGCCTGGACGGTGACCCGGGCGGCGCTGCTGCTCTGGGTGTCCGGGGTGTTCACCCTGGGCGGCCTCAATGTCACGGTGGACGTGTCGGTGATCTACCGGGGCTGGTACGAGACGCTGCTGACGGGCACGTACCCGTTGGACGACGTCACCTGGCAGTACCCGCCCGGCGCCGCCCTCGCGATCCTCTCCCCCGCCCTGCTGCCCTTCTGGGAGTACGCGAGCGCCTTCTACGCCCTCGTGCTGCTCTGCGACGCCCTCGTGTTCGGGCTGCTGCTGTACGCGGGCCGGCGGCCGGGGATGAGGGCGGCGGGTGCGTGGGTGTGGGTCGTGGGGGTGCCGCTGCTGGGGCCGACCGTGTACGCCCGCTACGACCTGATGGTGACGGCGGTCGCGGTGGCGGCGCTGCTGGCGGGGGTGCGCCACCCGAAGGCGCTGGGGGTGCTGGCCGCGTTCGGGGCGCTGCTGAAGGTGTGGCCGGTACTGGTGCTGATCGGGGTCCGGCGAGGGCGGCCGACCCGGGCGGCCTGGTCGGCGGCGGCGCTGACGGCGGCCGGTCTCGGTGTGGGCTTCGCGCTGTGGATGCCGGGGGCGTACGCGTTCCTCGCCTTCCAGCGGGACCGGGGCCTGGAGATCGAGTCGCTGGGGGCGCTCTACTTCCACCTGGCCCGGCACACCGGCTGGGAGGGGCGGGTGGAGCTGCACTACGGCTCCATGGAGTTCCTCGGCCCGCACGTGGGGCTGGTCTCGACGCTGGTGCTGGGGCTGGCCGTGGTGGCACTGGGCTGGCTGCTGGTGTGGCGGCTGCGGGCCCGGACGTTCGCCGCCCACACCCCGGCGCAGGCCGCGTTCACGGCGGTGCTGCTGTTCACCACGACGAGCCGGGTGATCAGCCCGCAGTACGTGGTGTGGCTGGTCGGTCTCGCGGCGGTCTGCCTGGCGTTCCGGGGTGGCGGGATGGTGCGGCCCGCCGTGCTGGTGCTGGTCGCGGCCGGGGTGACGGTGCTGGAGTTCCCGGTGTACTTCGCCGAGGTGGTGGCGAGCGACGCGTGGGGCGTGGCGCTCCTGTTCGTACGGAACGGGCTCCTGATGGCCGCCTCGCTGATCGCCGCGCGGCGGTTGTGGCGGGAGACGGTGCCGGGGGCGCGGTCCGAGAAGGCGGCCCCGGTCCGCGGGGATCAGCCGAGCCGGGCGCTCAGGTAGTCGCGCCAGTCGGCGGTGAACTCCTCGGGCGTCGTGTCGAGGACCGATCCCATCGCCTGCTCCACCGCCCCGTCCCGCCCGGGATGGGCCCCCACGGCCGCGTAGAAGGCGGTGAGCTTCTCCTGGCCCCACCGCTCCGCGATGAGTTCGCAGGCCATCCAGGCGCTCTCGTAGGCCCGGGCGAGCTCGGCGGGGTCGCCGTCGAAGCCGAAGTCCTTGTCGTCGGGGAGTCCGGCGGGTACGTCACCGGCCCGGACCGCGCCCGTCAGCTCCGGGGCGATGAGGTCGGGGGTGCGGTCCTCGCCCCGGTAGGCGGCCCAGTCGGCGAAGCCCTCGGAGAGCCAGACGGGGGTCGCCGTGGAGGTGCTGGTCCGGGTGGCGACATGGGTCGTCTCATGGGTCAGGACGACGCGCTGGCCGAAGCTGCCGAGTGAGGCGTACGCCTGCGGGTTGACGATCACCCGGTCCGCGAGGGCGGGCCGCTTGCCGGTGGTGCCCGCCTCGCCGGTGGTGACGGCGGCGATGCCCCGGTAGCTGGTCTCCGGGGAGCCCAGCAGCCCCGCCATGGACTCCACGGAGTCCGGGACGAGGACGACGACCCGGCGCGCCCACGGCTGCGGCCAGGCGTCCGACACGGCCGGGACGGCGAGGTCCACGGTGTCCGCGATCTGGCGCAGCTCCTCCTCGGGCCGCCCGACGCCCAGGACGAGGCTGTGGGCGCCCCGGACGACCTCCACCTCCCCCTGGTGCCAGAGCTGGTCGGAGGCGCCCTTGGCGGGCCGGTCGGCGCTGACGTACCACCGCTCGCCGTCCCGCATCAGCTCCAGGGTGCGGCGGGCGGCGACGGGCGCGGTGTCGTACCCGTCGATCCGGTAGCGCAGCTCCACCTCGGCGGTGGCCCAGTCGCCGTCCTCCTCGGTGATGCCCTTCACCTCGTACGCCCAGGACTTCAGGGGTACGTCGGCGAGGTTGGCCAGTTCCGTGCGCTGGGCGGCCCGCAGCTTCGCGGCGTCGGGGGCCAGCGCGTCGAGGTAGCCCGCCGGGTCCCGGGCGAGGACGGCGGCGGCGCGGCGCTCCAGGGTGGCGTCGATCTCCCGGACGGTGAGGGTGGTGTCGGCATCGGCCGGGGCCGCGCAGGCGGAGGCGGTCAGCAGGACGGCGAGCGCGAGGCCCGCCGCACGCCGAGGGAGCCGAGGGCGTCTCCCTCGCGCATCACGTCCTCGTACGGCCACCCTGCCGATCGTACGGTCCGTTCCGGGCGGGGCGATCAGATCCGGGCGCGCGTCAGACCGGCGTGCGGCCGGATCCGGCGTGCGGTCAGATCCGGGTCACCGAGGAGACGGGCATCATCCCGACGGGGTCGTAGCGGATCGCGGCGCCCGGGTAGGGGGCGTGGATGACCTGGCCGTTGCCCACGTACATCCCGATGTGGCTGGCGTCGGCGCGGTAGGCGACCAGGTCGCCGGGCTGGGCCTGGGAGAGCGGCACCATGCGTCCCGCGTACCGCTGGGCCTGCGAGGTGCGGGGCAGGCTCACCCCCGCCTGGGCGTAGGCCCACTGCATGAGGCCGGAACAGTCGAAGCCGGAGGGCCCGTTGGCGCCCCACACATACGGCTTGCCGAGCGCCTGGCGTACGGCGGCGACGGCGGACATCGCCCGGGCCGAGCCGGGGGCGACGCCGGAGAGGTCGGGGGCGCCGTCGCGGCCGGAGCGGGAGACCCGGTCGAAGGAGGCGCGGTCCTCGGCGGGCAGCGAGGCCAGCAGTTGCCGGGCCTGGCGGAGCTTGGCCTCGACGGATCTCTTGTGGCGGGTGACGGCGGCCCGGTTGCGCTCCAGCTCGGTGAGGGCGCGGGAGGCCTCGGCGCGGGTCTGGGCGACGCTGCGCTGGGCGTGGCGGAGCTTGTCCAGGGTCAGCGCCTGGCGCGCGCCGGCCCGGTCGAGGGCGGCGGCCCGCTCCAGGTAGGTGTCCGGGTCGGAGGAGAGCAGCAGGGCGAGCGCGGGGTCAATGCCACCGGTGCGGTACTGGGCGCCCGCCATCGCGCCGAGCGAGTTGCGCATCCGGTTGATGGACTCCTGGCCGCGGGCCGCCGCGTCCTGGGCCCGGTCCGCCTCGCCGCGCAGCCGGTCCACCCGCTCCCCGGCCTCGTTGTAGAGCTCGGTGGCCTTCTCGGCCTCGCCGTAGAGCCGGTCGACGGCCGCCTTGGCGCTCTCGCGGGTGTCCTTCGGGTCGGCGTTCGCGGGGGCCCCGGTCAGGGTCGCGGCCGCGGTGGCGGCGGCCGCTGTGACGACCGTGACGCGGACGCCCCGATGGAGGCCGGACTGGGTGGGACGGCGATGGGACACCACAGGAAGCCGCACTTCCTTCCGCTGACGCAGTTGACGCAGGAACGCGCGGGTCCGTACGGGGAGCCGCGCAGCAGCCAGACAGTAATCGGACGACTACCGGGCGGCCAAAGACCCCGGCGGTGGCGGAAGGGGCGTCGAAACGGCGCTGCCCCGCCGGTGACCTCGGTCTCCGGGCGGGGCAGGGCGTCAGTGCGGGGTGGGGCGATTCCCTCGTTCGGGCGTCGCTCCGGGCGGGCGTGGCGTCAGATGCGGACGCCGAACTGGAAGGTGCCCATGTAGTCCATCGACTCGTAGCGGACGACGGTGCCCGGCTTCGGGGCGTGCAGGATCTGGTTGTTGCCGGCGTAGAAGCCGACGTGCGACAGGCCGTTGAAGAAGACCAGGTCGCCCGGGCGGAGCTGGCTGCGGCCGATCTTCGTGCCGTCGTTCTGCTGGGTGTACGTGGTCCGGGAGATGCCGACACCGGCCTGCGCGAAGGCCCACTGGGTCAGCCCGGAGCAGTCGTAGGAGTTGGGGCCCGAGCCGCCGGAGACGTAGGGCTTGCCGAGCTGGGTGGCGGCGGCGCTGAGGGCGGCGGCTCCGCGGCCCGAAGCGGGGGCCTCGTTGCCGAGATCGACCCGCTCGCTGGTGGCGCGGCTGGCGCGGTCCTTCGCCTCTTCCTCCTGGGCGATCTTCGCCCGCTCGGCGGCGGTCAGGCTGTTGAGCAGCCGCTGCGCGTCGGCCAGCTTGCCCTGGTACTTCTTCTTGTTCTCGCCGAGCGCCTTGCGGACGTCGGCGAGGTCGCCGAGTTTGTCCTGGGCTTCCTTGCGCTGCTGGGCGAGGGTGCGCTGCTTGGCCTGGATCTTCTGCAGCGACTCCGTCTGCTTGACCGTCAGCTGGTCGAGCGCGGAGGCCTGGTCGAGGAAGCTGTCCGGGTCCGAGGCGAGGAAGAGGGCGACCGAGGGGTCGATACCGCCGGAGCGGTACTGCGCGGTGGCGATCGAACCCAGCTCGCCGCGCAGGTCGTTGAGCTCGTCCTGACCCCGGGCGACCTTGTCCTGCAGCGCGTCGACCTGCTTCTTGAGCTTGTCCTGCTGCTCCTTGGCGCCGTTGTACTTCTCGGTGGCGGCCTCGGCCTCGTGGTAGAGCTTGTCGACCTTCGCCTTGACCTCGTTCTTGGTCGGCTTGGGGTCGGCGTGGGCGGCCTGGGAGGTCAGGGCAACGGCCGCGGCGGCGGTCGCGGTGAGCACGGTCACGCGGGTGCGGCTCGGCTGCTTGGGACGACGGTGGGACGCCACGAAGGCGAGCTCCTTCTTCCTCAGAGCCGCCTACCGGGCTGTGGGGAAGAATCCCCGGCTCCGTACACTCACGGACTCGGCGGTTCCTTCGCCGTCACCCCCAATGGGTGATCAACCGTGCGAAGGTTCGAGGCCTGACCCTAGTGACCCTCTTGTGATCAGTTCAAATCCTCACAGGATTTTTCTTGTCACATCAGGCACTTCTTTACTCTCACTCCACCACGTGTAGTGGCGACTTGACGGTACGTTCCCAAAAATCCGGCATGCCACACATGTCGCACAACTGTGCCTAGACGCGCGAAAGGCGCTTCAGGAGCAAGACGGACGCGACGGGCCGGGCCCCGGCCTTGGCCACCCCGTCCGCCACCTCGCGGTCGGTGGAGACGACCACGACAGGCCTCCCCGGCGGTTCCGCGCGGGCCAGTTGACGGATCAGCTCGTCCGCCGTGACCCCCGCCTTGCTGAACAGCACCCGCACCCCGCGCGGCGGCGCGAGCAGCACCGGGGCGGCCAGCTCGGCGCCGTCGAAGACACAGGTCATCTCGGCACCGGTCTGCGCGGCGAGCACCGAGAGGCCGCCCAGCAGCCGCAACCGCTGCTTCTCCAGCGGCATCTGGGGATAGCCGGTCTTGGTGACGTTGTAGCCGTCCACGATGAGATGTGCCTGCGGGAGTGCCAGCAGTTGGTCGAGCAGCGCCGGGTCGGTGTCCGAAAGCGCCCTGGCGGCGATGTCCTTGGGCGACATCCGGCCCGGCTCCACCGCGTCCACGCTGTCGGCCGGCCGGGCCGTCACCGGGGGCAGGGCCAGCTCGCGCCGGAGCCCCGAGGCCGCGTCCAGGACCGTGTCGAGCAGCAGCCGCAGCCGCATGTCCTCCATCGAGCGCCCCTCACGGGAGGCTCTGCGGCCCGCCTCCACGGCCGCCTCGGCCTCGCCGAGCCGGTGCTTGAGCCGGCGGGACTCGCTCTCGGCGGCGGAGAGCTGGGCGGCCGCCTCGGCGCGCTGGGCCTCCGCCTCGGCGGTGGAGCGGCGCAGGGCGGCCTCGCCGCGCTTCACCTCGCTCTGCGCGGAGCGGAGCTTGCGGTGGAGCGACTCGGACTCCTTGCGGGCCGCGTCCAGCTCGGCGCGGAGCCGCTCGGTCTCGCTACGGGTGTGGGCGCGCGCCCGCTCCAGCTCCTCGCGCAGCTGGACCAGTTCGCGCCGGGTCTCCTCGCCCACCCGTTCCGCGTCGGCCCGCTGGACCTCCTCGCCGGCCGCCTCGACCAGCTTGACCCAGCCCACCGGGCGCAGCACATAGGCGGCGGCGGCCACATCGACGGGGTCGGCGGCCGCGGGCGGCGACCCGGCCTCCAGCGCACCGGCCAGCTCCGGCTGGGCCTGGCTCAGCCGCTCACCGATGCGCTGCCGGAAGAGCGGCTCGCTCTCCAGGGCGGCGGCCATCGCGTTCCCGGCGAACTTGGCCCGCCGGGTCGGGGTGAACCGGGCATACTGCCGCAACTGGGCGGGCAGTTCGGCGACGGTCAGGCCGCCGAAGGCGTCCGCGACCAGGGCGATGACCCGCCGCCGTACGCCTTCGGGCAGCGGGCGGTCGAGCGCCTCTGCACCGCCGTCGGCCGCATCGGCCGGTTCGGCGCCGCTGGTCGGCTGATCCACCGTCCGTCACCCCATAGATATGTCTGTCGGTGCGCTCCCTCAGGAGGCGGCACCCGGCCTGTCCACCAGTTCGATCTGGTCCACCGCGTTGCACCAACGACAGCGGACCGACTCGATGGTCTCACTGACCACCTCCCGCTCCTCGACACTGGACTCACCGGCCAGGTCGAGGTGCACGTACTCCACGACCTTGGAGGACCGCGTCACGTCGAAGCGCGTGAGATTGCCGCACAGGGTGCAGCGCCAGCGGGTCGAGTCCGTCGGCAGGGGAACCGTCGTCATCGTCTGCGTCCTCTTTCGTCGTCTCCAGGAGCCCGCGCCGGGCGCGCCGCCGCGACTCCACCTGTCTACGTCAAGGATCTCGCGGTGCGCCGTCGAACTGCGGAAGTCCTGGCGTAACCCTACGGCCTCGCGTATAGGCATCGGCACGGCGAGGCGCTCCGTCCCGTTCTCGCCCTGTACGTCATGCTCTGTACATGATCGACCTACGGCGGTTCGACTGGCGGACCTCGGCCGGGAGGGTCCGGGACAGCGCGGCGGGCGGGACCGTGGGCGGGGCACCGGTGACGTACGGGCTGATCGCCCTGTGCTGCGCGATCTTCCTGATCAGCCCGCTCTCCGGCTTCGGCGGCGCCTCCTACGGCAGCCAGGACGCGCTGCTCGCCGCGCAGGCCGGGTACTTCGAGCGGTGGGGCGTGATCCCGGCCGAGCTGTGGGAGGGCTCTGCGCGCGCCCTGCTCACCCCGTTCACCGCGCTGTTCGTGCACGGCAGCTGGCTGCACCTGCTGGGCAACCTGCTCTTCCTGTACGTGTTCGGGGCGATGACCGAGGAACGCATGGGCCGGGTGCAGTTCGCCCTTTTCTACGTGGGGTGCGGCTATCTGGCGCTGGTCTGCTACGCGGCGGTGCACGCGGACTCGGAGCAGACGCTGGTCGGGGCGTCGGGCGCGATCTCGGCGGTGCTCGGCGCGTTCCTGTACCTGTTCCCCAAGGCCCGGGTGACCAGCCTGTTCCCGTTCCTCTTCTTCCTGCCGCTGCGCTTTCCCGCCTGGATCGTGCTGGTCTTCTGGTTCGGGCTCCAGTGGGCAGCCGCCCAGGCGGCGGACGCGGGGCCGGGGGTGGCGTATCTGGCGCATGTGGCGGGGTTCGCGGCGGGGTTCCTCTACGCCTGGGGACGCTATCGGGGTGGGGCTAGAGTGAAGGTTCCAGCCACGGCCACCGAGGGAGACAGCCAGCCGTGATCACCGCGATCGTGCTCATCAAGACCAGCGTGGACCGGATTCCGGAGATCGCCGAGGCCATCGCCGCGCTGGACAGTGTCAGCGAGGTCTTCTCCGTCACCGGCACCTACGATCTGATCGCCATGGTCCGGGTCGCCCGCCACGACGACCTCGCCGATGTCATCCCCGGCCGGATCAGCAAGATCCCGGGCGTCGAGGGCACGGACACGCATGTGGCGTTCCGTACGTACTCCCAGCACGACCTGGAAGCGGCGTTCGCCATCGGCCTGGACGCGTAGGACCACACTTTTTCGGCCGGGGACAGGCGCGCTGCCTGTCCCCGGCCGACGTGTTCGCGTACGGGTGGTCCTCAGACCCGGGCGGCCGTGCCCCGGTCCGGGACGCAGCGGCCGTCCTCGGTGCGGTACTTCCACTGGGCGCCCTCGCGGACCAGCTCGGTGACCGCGCGCAGGAACCGCTCGATGTGCTCGTCGGGCGTACCGGCGCCGAAGCTGACCCGGATCGCGTTGAGGGACCGCTCGCCCGGCTCGGCCTCGGGGGCGCCGCACTCGCCCGGGTCCTGCGGGTCGCTGCCGAGGAGGGTGCGGACCAGCGGGTGGGCGCAGAAGAGGCCGTCGCGGACGCCGATGCCGTACTCGGCGGAGAGGGCGGCGGCGAAGTGCGAGCTGTTCCAGCCGCGCACCACGAAGGAGATGACGCCGACCCGGGGCGCGTCGTCGCCGAAGAGCGAGAGCACCTGGACCTCGGGGACCTGGGCGAGCCCTTCGCGTACCCGGCGTACCAACTCCTGCTCCCGGGCGACCAGGTTGTCGAAGCCGGCCTCGGTGAGGGCCTTGCAGGCGGAGGCGATGGAGTAGACGCCGATGACGTTGGGCGAACCGGCCTCGTGGCGGGCGGCCGTGGTGTGCCAGTCGACGTCCACGCCGCCGTCGGCGCGCCGGGCGACCTTGCGGGAGGCGCCGCCGCCGGCGAGGTACGGCTCGGCGGCCTGGAGCCAGTCGGCGCGGCCGGCGAGGACCCCGGAGCCGAAGGGCGCGTACAGCTTGTGGCCGGAGAACGCGACCCAGTCGACGTCCAGTTCGGCGATGTCCACGGGGTGGTGCGGGGCGAGCTGCGCGGCGTCGAGGACGATCCGGGCGCCGTGCGCGTGGGCGGCGGCGGCCAGCTCCTTCACCGGCCAGAGCTCACCGGTCACGTTGGAGGCGCCGGTGACGCAGACCAGGGCCGGGCCGTAGGGGTCGCGGTCGGCCAGCGCGCGCTCCAGGGTCTCCACCGCCTGGCCGGGGGTGCGGGGCGCATTGAGGTAGGTGACCTGGGCGTCGCGCCAGGGCAGCAGGGAGGCGTGGTGCTCGGTCTCGTACACGAAGACCTGGCAGTCGGCGGGGATCGCGGCGGCCAGCAGGTTGAGGGAGTCGGTCGTCGAGCGGGTGAAGACGACCTGGTCCTCCGCGCGGCAGCCGAGGAACTCCGCGACCGTGCGGCGGCTGCTCTCGAAGAGGTCGGTGGAGAGCTGCGAGAGGTATCCGGCGCCGCGGTGGACGCTGCCGTAGTACGGGGCGTAAGCGGCGACGTCGTCCCAGACCCGCTGAAGGGCCGGGGCGCTGGCGGCGTAGTCGAGTGCGGCGTAGGTGACTTCACCGCCGGTGACGAGCGGAACGGTGACATCCTGCCCCAGAACGGGCAGCGGGGCACAAACCGACGGGTCGATGGCAGCGGTGGAGACAGACATGGCGAACTCCCGTAAAAGGCAGGCGAAATCCAGCGCCGGCGGTACGCGGCAGCGCGGGAGGGGAAAGGAAAAATGGTGCGCTGAAGGAGGGCGATGAAGCCCTAGCGCATTCGCTTGCTCACAAGAGGCTCCCTAGGGACCAGGACCCCGGGGGCTGGCGTCCACTGGACGCCGAGGGGCCCGCGCTTGCCGCAGACCTCGCTGCCTACGGCCTGGTCTTCACCCGGGGCACCCCGCCACGGACGGAGGGTTGCCGGACAGCGGGCCGGGGCCGTAGTCGCTGTCACTCATGACCTGCGCAGCATCTTGCCATATGTATGCGCACGCGCAAGGGCGCAGTCCGGCATCCGGACTGCGCCCTACGTCACACCGTGACTACGGTCAGGCGTTGCTGGCCGCCACCCACCGCTCCAGCGCGCGCTTGGCGGCCCCGGAGTCGACGGCCTCGGCGGCCACCTGGATCTTCGCCGCGATCTGCTCGGTCAGCGTGCCGGGCCCCGGGTCGAGGGCGACCAGCGCCGCCGCCGAGTTGAGCAGCACCGCCTCCCGTACCGCGCCGCCCTCGCCGTCCAGCAGCCTGCGGGCCACATCGGCGTTATACGAGGCGTCGGCGCCGCGCAGCGCCTCGACGGGGACCAGCGGGAGGCCGACGTCGCGCGGGTCGAAGGGCTCCTCGCGGACCGTGCCGTCGCGGACCACCCAGACCCGGGAGGTGGCGGTGGTGGTCAGCTCGTCGAGGCCGTCGTCGCCGCGGAAGACGAGGGCCGAGTTGCCCCGCTCCGCCAGCACGCCCGCGACGATGGGCGCCATCCGGGCGTCGGCCACCCCGATGGCCTGGGAGCGCACCTGGGCCGGGTTGGTGAGGGGGCCCAGGATGTTGAACGTGGTCTGCGCGCCGAGCTCCCGGCGGGCCTTGGCCGCGTACCGCAGGGCGGGGTGGAACTTCACGGCGAAGCAGAAGGTGATGCCCGCCGCCTCGGCGACCTCGACCACCCGCTGCGGGGTCAGCTCCAGGTTGACGCCGAGCTTCTCCAGTACGTCGGAGGAGCCGCTCGCCGACGAGGCGGCCCGGTTGCCGTGCTTGACGACCTTGGCGCCGGTCCCGGCGATGACGATCGCGGACATGGTGGAGATGTTGACCGTCTTGGCGAGGTCGCCGCCGGTGCCGACGATGTCGACGGTGCGGCCGGGCACATGGATGGTGTTGGCGTGCGCGTACATCGCGCGCACCAGACCGGTGACCTCCTCGACGGTCTCGCCCTTGGCCCGCAGCGCGACCGCGAAGCCGGCGATCTGCGCGTCGGTCGCCTCGCCGCTCATGATGCGGTCCATCGCCCAGGCGGTCGCCTCGGAGGAGAGGTTCTCGCCGCGCAGCAGGGGGTTCAGCAGGCCGGGCCAGGAACGGTCCGCCACGCTGTCGCCGCCGCTCGGGGTCACAACGTTCATGGTCCGCTCCAGGGGGTCCACAGCCGGAAAAGATACGGCTCCACCCTATCCAGCCACCGGGACCGCGAAGAGCCCCGTCCATCGGATGGACGGGGCTCCCACGGTGGCGATCAGTTCGGACGATCAGTGGTGGCCGTGGCCCTCGCTGATCTCCTTGTACTCCTCGGCGGTGGGCTTGGCGATCTGGTTGTTCTCGCCGTAGTAGCCCTTGCTGAGCTTGGCGCGCAGCTTCTGGACCGGGGAGATCTTGCGCTTGACGCCGTTCTCGTCGACCTCGGGGCCGAGTTCGACCGGCTTGTACTGCTCGTGCGCGGTGAGCGTGTGCAGCTGCCCCGGGGAGAGCGGCTCGTGGATCTCGACGAACTCACCGTGCGGCAGGCGCTTGATGATGCCGGTCTCGCGACCGTGCAGCACCTTGTCCCGGTCGCGGCGCTGGAGGCCCAGGCAGATCCGCTTCGTGACGATGAACGCGATGACCGGTCCGGCGAAGAAGAAGATCCGGACGAACCACGAGATGGCGTTCAGCGACAGATGGAAGTGCGTGGCCCACAGGTCGTTACCACCGCCGACGAGGCCGATGAAGTACGCCGTGATCCAGGCGACGCCCAGCGCCGTACGGGTCGGGGCGTTGCGCGGGCGGTCCAGGATGTGGTGCTCGCGCTTGTCCCCGGTGATCCAGGACTCGACGAACGGGTACACCGCGGGCAGCGAGAGCACCAGGCCGAAGAGGACCAGCGGGATGAACACGCCCAGGTTGAGCGTGTGGCCCCAGAAGTTGATCTCCCAGCCCGGCATGACACGGACCAGACCCTCGGCGAAGCCCATGTACCAGTCGGGCTGGGCGCCGGTGGACACCTGGTCCGGGCGGTACGGGCCGAGCGCCCAGATCGGGTTGATCGTGGCGATGGCCGAGATGATCGCGATGATGCCGAAGACCAGGAAGAAGAACCCTCCGGCCTTCGCCATGTACACCGGCAGCAGCGGCATGCCCACGACGTTCTTGTTGGTCCGCCCGGGACCCGCGAACTGCGTGTGCTTGTGGTAGAAGACCAGGATCAGGTGGGCCACCAGCAGCCCGAGCATGATGCCCGGCAGCAGCAGGATGTGGATCGAGTAGAACCGGGCCACGAAGTCGTGGCCGGGGAACTCGCCGCCGAACAGGAACATCGAGATGTACGTACCGACGATCGGCACGGACAGGATCGCGCCCTGGGTGAAGCGGACACCCGTACCGGAGAGCAGGTCGTCCGGGAGGGAGTAGCCGGTGAAGCCGGTGAACATGCCCAGCACGAAGAGCAGGAAGCCGAAGACCCAGTTGACCTCGCGCGGCTTGCGGAAGGCACCCGTGAAGAAGACCCGGCACATGTGCACGAACATGGCGGCCAGGAAGATCAGCGCGCCCCAGTGGTGGATCTGCCGCACGAGCAGACCACCGCGGACCTCGAAGCTGATCTTCAGCGTGGAGGCGTAGGCCTCCGACATCCGGATGCCCTGCATCGGCTCGTACGGGCCGTGGTAGACGACCTCGGTCATGCTCGGCTGGAAGAACAGCGTCAGATACACACCCGTGAGGATGATGATGATGAAGCTGTAGAGCGCGACCTCACCGAGCATGAAGGACCAGTGGTCCGGGAAGATCTTGCGCATGTTGGCCTTGGCCAGGCCGTAGATGCCCAGCCGGCCGTCCGCCCAGTCGGCGACCCGCTCGCCCGCGGGTGCCTTGCGCTGTCCCGCCTGGTCGGCGGGCGGGTTGGTTGTCGCAGTACTCATCCGCGCTCCCAGAAGGAAGGGCCGACGGGCTCGTCGAAGTCACCGAGCGCCTCGAGGTTGCCCTCGCTGTTCACGCCGATCCGCAGCTGCGGGAGCGCGTGGCCGGCCGGACCGAAGATGACGCGGGCGCCGTCGGAGAGGTCGAAGGTGGACTGGTGGCACGGGCAGAGCACGTGGTGTGTCTGCTGCTCGTACAGGCTGATCGGGCAGCCGACGTGGGTGCAGATCTTGGAGAAGGCGACGATGCCCTCGTGGGCCCAGTCGCGCTGGCGCTTGTCCTTGATGTCGTCCGGCTCGATGCGGACGATCATCAGGGCGGCCTTGGCGATCTGCGACAGGAAGTCGTGCGCGTCGTCCTCGAGCCCCTCGGGCTTCGCGAAGGTCAGCGACCCCACGGCGACGTGCTCGGGACGCAGCGGCTGGCCAGTGTTCATGTTGACGAGCAGCTTGCCCTTGGCCCACATCGTGGTCCGGAGCTTCTTCTCCGGGAGCGGACCGAGGTCGCGCAGCAGCACCACACCGGCGAGCGGCACCAGGGCCAGCGCGCCGAACATCGTGGTGCGGATGAGCTTGCGCCGGCCGATCGCCGACTCCTCGGCACCGGCCTTGAAGTCGGCCAGGACCTGGGCCTTGACCTCGGCCGGAGCCTCGATCGGGTGCCGTTCGGCGGCGACCTCGACGTCGGACATCAGGGTGCGCGCCCAGTGGACGGCGCCCGCTCCGATGAAGAAGAGCGCGAAGCCGAGCGTCAGTCCCAGGGAGAAGTTGAGCGCGCTCACATGGCCGAAGGGCCAGATGAAGACGATCTTGTCCACCGGGAAGATGACGTAGGAGGCGATGAAGCCCACCGTCGACAGCATCGAGAGGACGAACATGAACGCGACGGCCCGCTCCGAGCGGTTCGCGGCGCGTTCGTCGAGGTCCTGGATGCGCGGCTTGTGGGCCGGCAGCCCGGGGTCGGCGAACGGGTCGGCCGTACCCTCCACCGCGCCGTGCGCGGTCTCCTGCACTACGGGCAGGTTGTCTTCTGGAATCTGTTGGCTACTCATGACTTCTTGGCCTTAGCGGTGTGGGCCGCGACCCAAATGGCAACTGCGACGAGGGCACCGAGCCCGAAGATCCAGGCGAACAGACCTTCGCTGACCGGACCCAGACCGCCGAGGGCGAGGCCGCCGGGGCTCGCCGACTCCGAACCGTTCACGGTCTGGATGTACGCGATGATGTCCTTCTTCTCCTGCTCCGGCATCGTCGTGTCGGGGAAGGAGGGCATGGACTGCGGGCCGGTCTGCATGGCCTCGTAGATGTGCTTCGGGCTCACGCCTTCGAGGTCCGGGGCGTACTTGCCCTTGGTCAGGGCGCCGCCCTTACCCGTGAAGTTGTGGCACTGGGCGCAGTTGTTGCGGAACAGTTCGCCACCCTTGGCGACGTCCGCGCCGGCCGGGTCGACCTGCTTGTCGGTCGGCGTGATCGGACCGGCGCCGAGCGACGCGACGTACGCCGCGAGCTGGTCGATCTCCGCCTGGGTGTAGATGACCGGCTTCTTCGGTACCTGGGCGCCCGGCTGCTGCGCGGGCATACGGCCCGTGCCGACCTGGAAGTCGACGGCGGCGGAGCCCACGCCCACGAGGGACGGCCCGTCGGTGGTGCCCTGACCGCCGGTTCCGTGGCAGCTGGCGCAGCCTACGGTGTAGAGCTTCTTGCCCTCGTCGATGGCGAGGGACTGGGCGGTTTCATCGGCCTGCGCCTTGCCCGCAGGCGCAAACGCGGCGTACAGCCCCCCGGTAGCCGCCAGCGCGAGGAGTAGTACGACGACCGCCGCCAGCGGATGGCGTCGTCGTGCGGAGAGCTTTTTCACGGATTACCCCGGTGTCAGGATCTTCTGCGTCGATGGTGGGCGGGTGCGAG
Organism: Streptomyces cyaneofuscatus; assembly: GCF_000718135.1. Classification (GTDB taxonomy): domain Bacteria; phylum Actinomycetota; class Actinomycetes; order Streptomycetales; family Streptomycetaceae; genus Streptomyces; species Streptomyces cyaneofuscatus. The sequence continues at coordinate 180,277 of NZ_JOEM01000005.1, forward strand.
CCCCGGTTACTTGATCATGTAGATCGTTGCGAACAGACCGATCCACACCACGTCCACGAAGTGCCAGTAGTAGGACACGACGATGGCCGCGGTGGCCTGGTCATGGGTGAACCTCTTGGCTGCGTACGTCCTGCCGAGTACCAGCAGGAAGGCGATGAGACCGCCCGTCACGTGCAGACCGTGGAAGCCGGTGGTCAGGTAGAACACCGAGCCGTACGGGTCGGACGACAGGGAGAGCCCTGCGTCCTTGACCAGCTCGGTGTACTCCAGGACCTGGCCGCCGATGAAGATCGAACCCATCACGAACGTCACGATGAACCAGGTGCGGAGCTTCTTCACATCGCCCCGCTCGGCGGCGAAGACGCCGAGCTGGCAGGTGAGTGAGGAGAGCACCAGGATCGTGGTGTTCGTGGCCGAGAACGGGAAGTTCAGATGCCCGGCCATCTCCTTCCAGTAATCGGGTCCCATCACCGATCGCAGGGTGAAGTACATCGCGAAGAGGGCCGCGAAGAACATCAGCTCGGAACTCAACCAGATGATGGTTCCGACGCTGGTGAGGTTCGGCCGATTGACCGACGGGTGCGCGTGCCCGGTTTCTACTGTCGTTGCTGTCGCCACGACCGACATTATGTCGGTCGCTTATCCCGCCCTCACTCCGGGGGGTGCCGTTCGGTGTGTCAGTCCCGTGTGTCCTGCCCGAACGGCCCATCGAATCGGTGTCCTTACCGGTGCTGACGGCCGGTCGACCGGAGTACGATCCGCGCATCGGTTCATGCCCCGAGAGCCCCGAAGACACAGATGTCACGGAGGAACAATGCAGGCGACCGCCACGGTCCTGGTCTACAGCGACGACGCCAACATCCGCGAGCAGGTGAAGCTGGCAGCCGGTCGCAGGCCTGCCGCCGACGTGCCACCGGTGAAGTTCCTGGAGTGCGCGACGCTTCCGGCCGTCCTGGCGGCGCTGGACGGCGGCGGCATCGACGTCTGCGTCCTGGACGGCGAGACGGCTCCCATCGGCGGCATGGGCGTCTGCCGTCAGATCAAGGACGAGATCTTCCACTGCCCCCCGGTCCTCCTGCTGATCGGCCGCCCGCAGGACGCCTGGCTGGCCACCTGGAGCCGGGCGGAGGCGGCTGTGACGCTGCCGGTGGACCCGGTGGAGTTCGCCGACGCGCTGGCGGCGCTGCTGCGCGCCCGGCTCGCCGTGGAGGCCTGAGAGGGCCCTGTGAGCCCGCCAGGAGCGCCCCGCCGTGCGGGGCGCTCCTGCTGTGTCCGGTCAGACATGCGGGCGCAGGCGGGCGGCCTGGAGCGTCTGCGGGCTGTCCGGCACCCCTTCGTTGAGGGCGCTGCCCTTCTGCCACTTCTCCCAGGAGAGGTTCCAGTCGCCGAACCCGTTGTCGAACGGGGTCATGGTCTCCCCCGCGCTGCCGACGACCTTCACGATGTCGCCCTGGCGCACGGTGTCGAAGAACCACTCGGCGTTGCCGGTGGACATCCCGGTGCAGCCGTGGCTGACGTTGGCGCTGCCCTGGGAGCCGACGGACCACGGCGCGGCGTGGACGTACTCGCCGCTCCAGGTCACCCGGGTGGCCCAGTAGACCGGCAGGTCGTACGACTCCGAGGAGCCGGCGGCGATGCCGATGCTCTCCCCGCGCATCCGTACGAACTGCTCCTTGGCGAGGATCACCTTGACGCCGTTGCGGGTGGAGAAGCCGGGCTTGCCGGTGGTGACCGGAATGGTGTTGATCACTTCTCCGTTGCGCAGGACCGTCATGGTGTGGGTCGAGGCGTCGGTGAGGGCCTCGATCCGGTCGCCGGTGGTGATCTTCAGGGGCTTGGCCTCGGCCCCGTAGAGGGCGTTGGTCACCTTGATGCCGGTGAGGTTGGAGCGGACCTCGATGGTGGCGTTGGCGGGCCAGAACTCCTGGGGGCGGTAGTGGAGCTTCTTGTCGTCGACCCAGTACCAGGAGCCGGTGGAGGCCGGGGTGGAGCGGACCTTCAGGGCGCGCTCGACGGTGGCGCGAGCGGCCTTGTCGGTGACCGGAGCACTGAGTTCCGCCGTGATGGGCTGTCCGACGCCGTAGGTGCCCGCCTCCGGGCCGAAGGCGACCTTCAGCAGCTTCTTGGGCGAGGAGGTGTCGAAAGCGAGCGTACGGGTGCCAGGAGCGCCGTCCCCGTTCTCGGTGGAGACCCTGACGGTGTATCCGGTGCCGGCCGCCAGCGGGGCCGTGGAGCGCCACCTCCGGCCGTCGGCGGAGAGCTCGCCGGCCAGGTGGCGGCCGCCCGTGTCCACGGCGCTGACGTCGGTGATGCGGCCGTCGTCACCCTTGACGGTGACTTCCAGCGGCTTGTCGGGGTCGGCCTTCTCGTTCTTGGAGGGGCCGTTGAAGGAGACCTGGTCGCCCGCGTCGTACGGCTTCGTCGACAGCGGGTGTCCGTCGGGCTCACCACAGGCGGTCGCACCCGCGCCAAGGGTCACGACCAGCAGAGTGCAGCTCACTACGGTGCGGATGCGCGGCGTGTGGTTCATGTCATCACGCTAAGAAGATTCATCCGATCCAGCGCGTTCAATGACTCCGAACGAGCGAGGGGCCCGTGTCGCTTCCTGCGACGCGGGCCCCTCGTGGGGTAGTGCGGTGTCACCCTCCAGAGGGTGTCACTGGGTGCGGTTCTCACCCCGGTAGTACTCGAAGACCCAGCCGAAGAGGCCGATCAGGAGCAGCGGAGCCGAGAAGTACATCAGCCACCAGCCGAAGACGACGCCCAGGAAGGCGAAGGCGCCACCGACCGCCAGGGAGAGCGGCTGCCAGCTGTGCGGGGAGAAGAAACCCAGCTCGCCCGCCTCGTCGGCGACGTCCGCCTCCTTGTTGTCCTGGGCCATGGCGTCGACCCGGTTGGCCGTGAAGGCCAGGTAGAAGCCGATCATGACCGAGAGCCCGAAGGCCAGGAAGAGGGCCGTGGTGCCGACCGGCTCCTTCGACCACACGCCGTACACGACGGCCATGCCGAGGATGAAGACGCTCAGCCAGATGAACATCTGTCCCTGGATCTTCACTTGCCTGCCTCCTTGCCGCCGGCGAGGGCCTTGTCCGACTCGGAGTGGTGCTCAAGCTGTTCGAGCGCCGCGATCTCCGGGTGGTGCAGGTCGAACGCCGGGGATTCGGAACGGATCCGCGGCAGGGTGATGAAGTTGTGCCGCGGGGGCGGGCAGGAGGTCGCCCACTCCAGCGAGCGGCCGTAACCCCAGGGGTCGTCGACCTCGATCTTCTTGCCGTACTTGGCGGTCTTCCAGACGTTGTAGAAGAACGGCAGCATCGACAGGCCGAGCACGAAGGACGCGATCGTGGAGATCGTGTTCAGCGCGGTGAAGCCGTCGGCGGCGAGGTAGTCCGCGTATCGACGCGGCATTCCCTCGGCACCGAGCCAGTGCTGCACCAGGAAGGTGCCGTGGAAGCCGACGAACAGCGTCCAGAAGGTGATCTTCCCGAGCCGCTCGTCCAGCATCTTGCCGGTGAACTTCGGCCACCAGAAGTGGAATCCGGAGAACATCGCGAAGACCACGGTGCCGAAGATGACGTAGTGGAAGTGCGCGACGACGAAGTACGAGTCGGAGACGTGGAAGTCCATCGGGGGCGAGGCCAGGATGACGCCGGTCAGACCACCGAAGGTGAAGGTGATGAGGAAGCCGACGGCCCAGAGCATCGGTGTCTCGAAGGACAACGACCCCTTCCACATGGTGCCGATCCAGTTGAAGAACTTCACACCCGTTGGCACCGCGATGAGGAAGGTCATGAAGGAGAAGAACGGCAATAGCACGCCGCCCGTCACATACATGTGGTGCGCCCACACCGTCACCGAAAGACCGGCGATCGCGATCGTCGCGGCGATCAGACCGATGTAGCCGAACATCGGCTTGCGGCTGAATACCGGGATGACCTCGGAAATGATTCCGAAGAACGGCAGGGCGATGATGTACACCTCTGGGTGTCCGAAGAACCAGAAGAGGTGTTGCCACAGCAACGCGCCGCCATTGGCGGAGTCGAAGATATGCGCACCGAATTTACGGTCCGCCTCCAGCGCGAAGAGCGCGGCGGCGAGAACCGGGAAGGCCAGCAGGACCAGGACACCGGTCAGCAGGACGTTCCAGGTGAAGATCGGCATGCGGAACATCGTCATGCCGGGGGCGCGCATGCAGATGATCGTGGTGATGAAGTTGACCGAGGTCTTGTGGTCAGTGGTGGTCAGCCACTTGATGACGACGTTTCCCGGCTGCTTGCGGCGGACGGGCAGCTCGTCCTCGTACGAGTCGTCTGCCGGCGCCGCACCCTGAGGTTCGTTGAGGATGCTCACAGTTGCTTCTTCTCCGAATCCCTGGCCGGGTCGGTCTGCTCGATACCTGCCGGCATGTAGCCCGTCTGACCCTTCTCGGCCAGCTCCTTGAGGTGCTGCTGGTACCGCTCCGGGGAGACGACCTTGACGTTGAAGAGCATCCGGGAGTGGTCGACGCCGCACAGCTCGGCGCACTTGCCCATGAAGGTGCCCTCCCGGTTGGGAGTCACCTCGAAGACGTTGGTGTGGCCCGGGATGACGTCCTGCTTCATGAGGAACGGCACCACCCAGAAGGAGTGGATGACGTCACGCGAAGTGAGGACGAAGCGGACCTTCTCCCCCTTCGGCAGCCACAGGGTCGGGCCCGGGTTGCCGTTCTGGGGGTTGCGCGTCCCGGGGATGCCCGCGTCGTAGACGCCGGTGGCGTCCTTCGGGAAGTCATCCTGGAACTTCTTGGGGATGGCGTCGAGCTCCTTGGGGATCTCGTTGCCCGCCGGGGCGGGCTGGCCTTCCACCTTCTCGATGTAGTTGAAGCCCCAGCTCCACTGGTAGCCGACCACGTTGACGGTGTGGGCGGGCTTGTCGGAGAGCTCGAGGAGCTTCGACTCATCACGCGCGGTGAAGTAGAAGAGCACCGAGACGATGATGAGGGGGACCACTGTGTACAACGCCTCGATGGGCATGTTGTACCTGGTCTGCGGAGGTACCTCCACCTTGGTGCGGCTACGCCGGTGGAAGAAGACGCTCCAGAGGATCAGCCCCCAGACAAGGACACCCGTGACGAGCGCTGCCGCCCACGAGCCTTGCCAGAGGGAGAGGATCCGAGGGGCCTCTTCCGTCACCGGGGTGGGCATACCGAGGCGGGGAAAATCCTCCCAGTTGTATGAACAACCGGAGGCCGTCGCCAGGACCAGGCCCGCAGTCAGCACCTGCGGCAGCTTCCGCCGCATCGGGCGCCGCGACGAGCGGTCGGAGCCGTTGGGACTCACGTAGCGCCTTCCCGAGAGTCTCGCCCGCACGGTCGGCGCGCCCGTCTCTCTGGTCGGTCGCCGTCCCTGTCGCGGGCAGGGGTTTGGATGTTTATGCGGACCAAACCCTACTGGACGCTATTTGGGGTCGCGCGGGGAGGGTGCCCAACGCGCCGCCCGACTCCCCGAAGGGGTGGAATCCGGGCCTCCGGCCGTCATCTGACACCCCTTAGGACGGGCGGCCGGGCAGGCGGGCGCCGAGGTGGGAGGCGGTGCGGGCTAGCGTGGCGGTGTGCCCTACTTCGACGCCGCCTCCGCCGCCCCCCTGCACCCCGTCGCACGCCAGGCGCTGCTTGCCGCGCTGGACGAGGGCTGGGCCGATCCCGCCCGCCTGTACCGGGAGGGGCGCCGCGCCCGGCTGCTGCTGGACGCCGCCCGGGAGGCCGCCGCGGACGCCGTCGGCTGCCGTCCGGACGAGCTGGTCTTCACCTCTTCGGGGACGACCGCGGTGCACGCGGGAATTGCCGGAGCTCTTTCGGGGCGTCGGCGTGTCGGCCGCCATCTGGCCCTCTCGGCCGTCGAGCACTCCTCCGTACTCCATACGGCGGCGGCGCACGAGGCGGCGGGCGGGACGGTGACGCAGGTGCCGGTGGGGCGGTCGGGGGCGGTGGACCCGGCGGCGTACGGCGGAGCGCTCCGGCCCGACACCGCACTGGCCTGCCTCCAGTCGGCCAACCACGAGGTGGGGACCGAGCAGCCGGTGGCGGAGGTGGCCGCGCTCTGCGCCGAGGCGGGGGTACCGCTGCTGGTGGACGCCGCCCAGTCGTTGGGGTGGGGGCCGGTGGCGGGTGGCTGGTCCCTGCTGACGGGGAGCGCGCACAAGTGGGGCGGGCCGGCCGGGGTGGGGCTGCTGGCGGTACGCAAGGGGGTGCGGTTCGCGCCGCAAGGCCCGGCCGGGGAGCGGGAGTCGGGCCGGGCGCCGGGGTTCGAGAACCTGCCGGCGATCGTGGCGGCGGCGGCCTCGCTGCGCGCGGTACGGGACGAGGCGGCGGCGGAGGCGGTGCGGCTGCGGGCGCTGGTGGACCGGATCCGGTCGGTGGTGGCCGAGCGGGTGGGCGATGTGAAGGTGGTGGGCGATCCGGAGCGGCGGCTGCCGCATCTGGTCACCTTCTCCTGTCTCTATGTCGACGGGGAGACCCTGCTGCACGAGCTGGACCGGCATGGTTTCTCCGTATCATCCGGTTCGTCCTGCACCAGCAGCACGCTGGAGCCGAGCCATGTGCTCAAGGCGATGGGCGTGCTGTCGGAGGGGAACGTCCGGGTGTCGCTGCCGGTGGGCACGGCGGAGGCGGATGTGGACCGGTTCCTGGAGGTGCTGCCCGGGGTCGTCGCGGAGGTACGGGAACGGCTCGGCGCGCCGGTCGCCTCGCCCCCGTCCCCCTCCCTCGCCGCGTCCCTGGTGGTCGACGCGCTCGGCCGGCGCTGCCCGATCCCGGTGATCGAGCTCGCAAAGGTGATCGGGGAGGTACCGGTGGGCGCCACGGTGACGGTGCTCGCCGACGACGAGGCGGCGCGGCTGGACATCCCCGCCTGGTGCGAGATGCGGGAGCAGGAGTACGTGGGCGAGGAGCCGGCGGACCGGGGTTCGGCCTATGTGGTCCGCCGGCTCAGCTGAGGGCTAGGCCAGGTGCTGCTGGACCTCGGCGGCGGCCTCGTGGCCGTACGCCTTGGTGAAGCGGTCCATGAAGTGGGTGCGGCGCAGGGTGTACTCCTGGGTGCCGACCGTCTCGATGACCAGGGTGGCGAGCATGCAGCCGACCTGGGCGGCACGCTCCAGGCCGACGCCCCAGGCGAGACCGGAGAGGAACCCGGCCCGGAAGGCGTCGCCGACGCCGGTCGGGTCGGCCTTGGTCTCCTCCTCGGGGCAGCCGACCTCGATGACCGGCTCGCCGGCCTTCTCGATCCGGACACCGCGCGAGCCGAGCGTGGTGACGCGGTGGCCGACCTTGGAGAGGATCTCCTCGTCGCTCCAGCCGGTCTTGGACTCGATGAGCCCCTTCTCGTACTCGTTGGCGAAGAGGTAGGTGGCGCCGTCCAGCAGGATGCGGATCTCGTCACCGTTCATCCGGGCGATCTGCTGCGAGAAGTCCGCGGCGAACGGGATGTTCCGGGAGCGGCACTCCTCCGTGTGGCGGAGCATCGCCTCCGGGTCGTCCGCGCCGATCGAGACCAGGTCGAGGCCGCCCACCCGGTCCGCGACGCTCTTCAGCTCGATGAGGCGGGCCTCGCTCATCGCGCCCGTGTAGAAGGAGCCGATCTGGTTGTGGTCGGAGTCGGTGGTGCAGACGAAGCGGGCGGTGTGCAGGACCTCGGAGATCCGGACCGACCCGGTCTCGACGCCGTGCCGGTCGAGCCAGGCGCGGTACTCGTCGAAGTCGGAGCCCGCGGCGCCCACGAGGATCGGCTTGGTGCCGAGCAGGCCCATGCCGAAGCAGATGTTGGCGGCGACACCGCCCCGGCGCACATCGAGGTTGTCGACCAGGAAGGAGAGGGAGACCGTGTGCAGCTGATCCGCGACCAGCTGGTCGGCGAAGCGGCCGGGGAAGGTCATGAGGTGATCGGTGGCGATGGAGCCGGTGACTGCAATACGCACGGGGAGGCTTCTCCTGCGGAAGGCGAAGGGCCGAGGTGCGCCCTCCGGGACGGCGTGACAGTTCACGCTACCGGGTGAGCTCTTCAGGCGGGAAAAGGGAAAACTACCCGATAGTAGGGCTTTCTACCTGAGCGTGACCGTGGTTACGGTGCGGATATGTCGAACCACACCGCATCGCGGGAGTCCCGAGAGTCCGAAGTGAGCCTGGCCGAGCTGCGCGGGGACTGCGCGCGTATGGCTCCGCACTGGGCCGCGCCCAAGAAGGCGGTCACCGCGCCGGTGAAGCCGTCCCTGATCCACGGGGTCACGGTGCCGCCCGCGTCGGCGCGGCTGATCGACGCGATGTGCGAGTACGGGGACTGAGCACTTCGGCGCGTATTCCGGCCGGAACTGTCGCGTTTTTCGGCCGGAACTGTACGGGCTCCGCGCCCGGTTCACCGCCGTACGGGAACCGCATGCTCCTCCGCTCCGTCCCATCGGTGTCCCCGTCCGGGGGCACGCGGTAGTGAACGCGACGGCAACGCAGTCGAAGGAGCGATCCGGTGAGCACCGAGCGACCCGACAACGACGTGACCGGCCCCCGGCGGCGGCGTACGCCACTCGTGGCGGCCTCGGTGGCGGCAGCGGTGCTGCTGGCCGGGGGCGGCGCGGCCTACTGGGCCTCCACCGCCTCCAGCGACGGGGGCGCGGCGGACAGCGGCTCCGCCTCCCGCGACAAGGCCCCCGTGCTGGCCCTGGACTCCGTCGCCGAGGCGGGCCCGGCCACGCCCGGCGAGCCGAGCACGCCTCCCCCGGGCATCGCCCCGGGTGAACCGGACCCGAACGGCCCGCCCGTGGTCTACCGGGCGGCGGGCCAGCTCCCCGACGGCCCGGACGAGGCGGCGGTCCACCGCGCCACGGGCACGGTCGCCTCGGCGGAGGTGGCCCGGCTGGCGGAGGCGCTCGGCATTCCGGGGACCCCACGGAGCGTGGACGCGTCCTGGGTGGTCGGTGACGAGGACGGGCCCGGCGCGCTCCTGAAGGTCACCAAGCAGGCCCCCGGCACCTGGACGTTCGCCCGCACCACGCCCTCCAAGCCCTGCGACCCGGGGAAGATGTGCGCGAACCAGAGCCCGCCGGAGGCCGACGGGCAGCCGGTGAGTGAGAAGGCCGCGAAGGCCGCCGCGGTGCCGGTGCTCAAGGCCGTCGGCCAGGACGACGCGGCGCTGAACGCGGGCCAGCTCATGGGCAACGTACGCGTGGTGAACGCGGACCCGAAGGTGGACGGGCTGCCCACGTACGGCTGGTCGACCGGGGTGCAGGTCGGCCCGGACGGCAAGGTGGCCGGGGGCAGCGGGCAGCTGAAGGCGCTGGAGAAGGGCGACACGTATCCCGTGGTCGGCGCCGAGGACGCGCTGAAGCAGCTCAACGAGGCGGGCAAGGCCAAGGGGGAGGCGAGCCGGGACATCGGCGGGTGCGCCACTCCCGTACCGCTGGAGGGTGAGCCGAAGCCTTCGGACCCGCAGTGCGTGCCGTCGAACGGCAAGCGGGCGCCGGTGACGCAGACGGTCGAGGACGCGGAGTTCGGCCTGGCCCTCCAGTACGTGGACGGCCGGCAGACCCTCGTACCGTCGTGGCTGTTCCACGTCCGCCAGGGGGCGGGCGGGCCGGAGAGCACGGTCACGCAGATCGCGGTGGCGCCGGAGTTCGTCGAGAAGCCCACGGCCCCGACGCCCTCGGGCGACCGGAAGGCGACCTCGTACGCGGCCGACGGCCGGACCCTTGAGGTGACCTTCTGGGGCGGTGTCTGCTCCACCTACACGGCGAGCGCCGAGGAGAGCGCGGGCCAGGTGCGGGTCACCATCACGGAGGAGAAGCAGAAGAAGGGCGCCTGCATCATGATCGCCAAGGAGCTGAAGCGGACGGTGACGCTGGAGAAGCCGCTGGGCGACCGGACGGTGATCGACGCGGAGAGCGGGGCGACGGTGCCGCGCAGCTGAGCGTGTTTCCCGCGCAGGACAGTTTCCCGCGCAGGACGTACGAGGGCGGCCCCGGGAGTGATTCCCGGGGCCGCCCTCGTACGTCTGTGTCCGCTCAGCGGTTAGCTGAACGAGTCGCCGCAGGCGCAGGAGCCGGTGGCGTTCGGGTTGTCGATCGTGAAGCCCTGCTTCTCGATGGTGTCGACGAAGTCGATGGAGGCGCCGCCCAGGTACGGGGCGCTCATGCGGTCGGTGACGACCTTGACGCCGTCGAAGTCCTTCACGACATCGCCGTCGAGCGAACGCTCGTCGAAGAAGAGCTGATAGCGCAGGCCCGAGCAACCGCCGGGCTGGACGGCGACGCGCAGCGCCAGGTCCTCGCGGCCTTCCTGCTCCAGCAGGCCCTTGACCTTGGCTGCGGCGGCGTCGGACAGGAGGATGCCGTCGCTCACGGTGGTGGTCTCGTCCGATACGGACATCTGCTTCTCTCCCGGGTTGTACGGACTGCTTGCCGACGGTTCAACCGCCTTCGCCGCGGATTCATTCCGGGCCAAGCGCTTGTCTGTTCCTTTTCATGCTCGCACACCCGGCCGCCCGGGGGATGCGTCACATCGACGCTATCGGCATCGTCAAAGTGACACGAAGGAGCTATGATAGATAGCGTCAAATAGACGAAAAGGCGCGTTCGCAGAAGCGCAGAGCAGAACGCAGAGAAGAAAGGGTGCGTGACGTGACCACGGCCCAGCCCCTGGACGTACAGCCGACACCCCTCGCGCTGCTGCTGCTCGGCCGCGAGGCCGACCCGAGGAGCGAGCGAGGCGTCGAGTGCCCCGGCGACCTCCCCTCCCCCTCCGACCCGGACCTGGTGGCCCGCGCCCGGGCGGCCAAGGAGAAGCTCGGTGACCGGGTCTTCGTCCTCGGCCACCACTACCAGCGCGACGAGGTCATCCAGTTCGCGGACGTGACCGGCGACTCGTTCAAGCTCGCCCGCGACGCGGCCGCGCGCCCGGAGGCGGAGTACATCGTCTTCTGCGGTGTGCACTTCATGGCCGAGTCCGCGGACATCCTGACCACGGACGCCCAGGCGGTCGTGCTGCCCGACCTCGCGGCGGGCTGCTCGATGGCCGACATGGCCACCGCCGAGCAGGTCGCCGAGTGCTGGGACGTGCTGACGGAGGCCGGGGTCGCCGACCAGGTGGTTCCCGTCTCGTACATGAACTCCTCCGCCGACATCAAGGCCTTCACCGGCAAGCACGGCGGCACGATCTGTACGTCGTCCAACGCGAAGCGGGCCCTGGAGTGGGCCTTCGAGCAGGGCGAGAAGATCCTCTTCCTCCCCGACCAGCACCTGGGCCGCAACACGGCGGTGCGGGACATGGGGATGAGCCTGGACGACTGCGTCCTGTACAACCCGCACAAGCCGAACGGCGGCCTCACCGCCGAGCAGCTGCGGAACGCGAAGATGATCCTGTGGCGCGGCCACTGCTCGGTCCACGGCCGCTTCTCGGTCGAGTCGGTCGAGGACGTCCGCGCGCGGATGCCCGGGGTCAACGTGCTGGTGCACCCGGAGTGCAAGCACGAGGTCGTGGCGGCCGCGGACTACGTCGGGTCGACGGAGTACATCATCAAGGCCCTGGAGGCGGCTCCGCGCGGCTCGAAGTGGGCCATCGGCACGGAGCTGAACCTGGTCCGCCGCCTGGCGAACCGTTTCGCCTCGGAGGACAAGGAGATCGTCTTCCTCGACAAGACGGTCTGCTTCTGCTCGACGATGAACCGCATCGACCTGCCGCACCTGGTCTGGACCCTGGAGTCGCTGGCCGACGGCAAGCTGGTGAACCGGATCGAGGTCGACCCGGAGACGGAGAAGTACGCGAAGCTCGCGCTGGAGCGGATGCTGGCGCTGCCGTAACGGCAGGGCCCCGCCCGCCAGGAAGCCCGGGTATGCCGCAGGTGCGGCATACCCGGGCTTTTCGCCTTCTGCCGGGCGGGCTGAATCTTCCTCATACGACCTCCGACTCCTCCTCCCCGTAACTACGCTGCTACTCACCGCAGTGGGCTGTCGGCGCGCGCGGGACTGACCGGATGGAACGGCGAGGACAGTGGGGCGGGCATGAGTTACGAGGACCGTGGGACGGGTGCGGGCGACGAGGCGCGGGGGGCGGGGGGTGCCGGGCAGGCGGTAGCGGCCGGTCCGGGCGGCTTGGGCGGCCCGGGTGCGCTTGCGCGGACGGAGACGACCGGCCCGGTCGGCCTCCCCCAGGCTGAGGAGGAGGTACGGAACCGGCGTGCCGCGGCCGAGGGTGATCCCGCCGCCGGCCGGCCCGGGCTGGCGGCCGCGCTGGGTGCCCTCTCCGCTCTCCGTGCCGAGGCCGGGGACCGGGAAGGGGCGGTGGCTCCGGCCCGGGAGGCGGTCGACATCTACCGGTCGCTCAGCGAGAACCCCGAGGACGGCTTCGTACCCACGCTGGCCGGGGCCCTGCACCAGCTCTCGAACCGGATCGCCGACACCGGGGACCACACCGCCGCCCTGCCCCCGGCGAAGGAGGCCGCGAAGCTCTACGCCGAGCTGGGCATGAAGCGCCCGGACCGCTACCAGTCCGAGCTGGCCGAGGCGATGAACGCCTTGGGCGACCGGATCGCCGGCACCGGGGACCGGACGACCCCCGTGCCGTTCGGGAAGCAGGCCGTACGGCTCGAGCGGGAGCTGGTGGAGGAGGAGCACCCGGAGGCGTCCGTACCGGCGCTCGTGGAGTACCTGCTGAACTACGCCCGGCATCTGGCGGCCGCCGGGGAGCCGGTGGAGGCGGTACCGCGGGCCGAGGAGGCGGTCGGCCATCTCCGGAGCCTCGCCGCCGAGGACCCGGAGGCGTTCCGGCCCCGGCTCGCCGCCGCCCTGCACGCGCTGGGCAGCCACCGGGCGGCGGTGAGCGACGTGTCCGGGGCGGTCGAGGCGGCCCGGGAGGCGTGCGGCCTCCTCCGCGAACTCTCCGCTCACCGGCCGGACGCCTGCCGCCCGGAGCTGGCCACGGCGCTCGACGGCCTCGCCGGTCACCTCAGCAGGGCGGGCGACCCGGCGGAGGGCCGGCAGGCTGCGGAGGAGGCCGTGGCCCTGCACCGCGAGCCGGCCGCACCGGACCGCCCCGGCCTCGCCGCCGCCCTGCTCACCCTGGCCCGGTGCCTGGCCTCCACCGGGGACCCGGTGGGCGCGCTGCCGCCGGTGCGGGAGGCCGTCGGCCTGTTGCGGGAGCTGGGGGACGCCTTCCTGCCGGAGCTGGCCGACTCCCTCCAGGTGCTCGGTACGTACGTGGAGCTGAACGGCGACACCGAGGGGGCGGTGGAGGCGTTCTGGGAGGCGGTGGCGCTCCACCGGGCCCTGGCGCAGGAGAGGCCGGGCGCCTCGGCCCCCTCGGTCACCGCCCTGGTCTCGGCGCTGGACGACCTGACCCGGGCGCTCGCGCGGACCGGTGAGCATGCGGCGGCCATCGACGAGTTCGAGGAGACCGTCAAGGAGTTCGAGGACACCGACCCGGCGACCGCCCGGCGCCTGGGCGTGGAGCGGGACATCTTCCTGCTGCGCTGCCCCGAACCGTGGCCCGGGAACGGGCTGACCGAGCTGGTGGCGTGGCTGGACCGTGAAGCGGAGGCCGGCGTGAGCGCGGACACCGTGATCGTACGGGCCCGGCAGGCGCTGCGTTCGTACGGTGACACGGCGGCGGTGCGCACGGCGTGGGAGGAGGAGACGTTCACGCCCGTACCGGACTGGCTCGCGCTGCGGCCGGAGACCCTGGAGCTGGTCAGCGCCTGGATGTTCGCGCCCAACTGGCCCCGGTCGCGGGACTTCTGGTCCGAGAACGCGGAGGTGCTGAGCGGCGAGGCGGCGGGGACGGCCCTGGACGAGCTGGCGGTCCTGGACCCGCACGGGGCGCAACGGCACGCCGTGCTCCGCGACGCCGTACTCGTCCACGGGGTGACCGCCGCCTACGATCCGCTGATCCTGTCGGAGCAGCTGGCGGAGTGGCTGGAGTGCGCGGACTGGGCGGAATCCCGCGCCTACCTGGAGGAGCACCCGCGCCTCCTGACCGTGACGCCGCCGCAGGACACCCCGCTGGCCCACGTCGCCATGCTCGACATCGGCCGCGCGGAGGGCCTGGACGCGGCCTACCGCCTGGTGGCGGACCGGGAGGCCCTCCAGGCTTACGTGGACCGGTCGTTGGAGGCCGGCGACGGCACCGCCCTGATGCACGGCGGAGGCATCGAGGGCCAGGTCTTCGGCGACCGCCTCTCCTCCCTCACCCACGCCCAGGTGGCCCTGGTGCTCTCGGGCGAGAGCGAGGGCTTCGACCCCGACGACCTGGCCGCGCTCCGGCACAAGTCCGACGAGGAGACCCGTATCCGCCTGCTGAAGGAGACCATCGCCGTCGGCGTCCGCCACCCCGAGCGGCACGGTGAGACGCTGCGCCGGATCATCCGGGCCCTCGGCGGGGGCGCCTGACCCCGCTCACCGCTCAGCCCTCACTCTCCAGCCGCCCGCCCCGGCTCGCCGCGATCCGCAGGGTGTCCCTCAGCGACTCGGCGAGCCGGGTGCCGGCGAACCGCAGCTCCTGCTCCCCCACGACGGACTCCGCCAGCAACTCCTTCGCCTCGGCCAGCACTTCCTCGGCCGAGGCGATCATGGCGGCCTCCAGCTCGTCGGCCATCCGGGAGACACGGCTGTCCGGGTTCGTCGTGCCGAGCCAGCACGGCGCCCCGAAGTCGTTGGTCCACGGGAGCAGTCGCATGGCCCGGCCCTTGCCGTCGAACATCATCTCGGTCGCTACCTCCGGAGGAGGCCCCCTGGTGCGGCGCACGAGAGGGCGGTTACGGTGTGTGCCGCAACCGTCGCCCTGGGGAATGTCTCCCCAACAGGGCGCCGCTGTCCCGGGCTTGGGAACGGGACACACGAAGGGCACGCACCGTGACGGGCCCCAGCCCCTCACCCCGTACCTCTCCGCCCGCCACTACTTCGGCTCGCAGCAACGCCGCCATCGCGAGCAGGCGGGCCTCTCCCTCAACCAGTTCGCGGGCATCGTGAACTCCAGCAAGAGCACGCTGGGCCGCATCGAGACGGCGGAGCTGATGCCGCCGCCGGACATCCCGAGCCGCCTGGACATCGCCTTCGGGACGGACCAGCACTTCCACGAGCTGTACGAGCTCGCCCGGCGCGAGATCCATCCCGACCAGTACAAGCGGTACATGGACTTCGAGTACCGGGCCGAGGTGATAGAGCAGTACGGGGCACAGGCTCTGCCGGGGTTGTTGCAGACGGAGGAGTACGCGCGGGAGTTGCTCCGCTGCCAGGAGGACCTCAGCCCCGAACAGGTCGAGGAACGCGTCACCGCGCGGATGTCTCGCCAGGGGCGGCTGCGGTCGGAGAATCCGCCGTTCCGCTGGGCGATCATCGACGAGGCGGTGCTGTGGCGGCAGGTCGGCAGCCCTGACTGCATGAGCGAGCAACTGGCCTCGCTGTTGGAGCAGGTGGACACGCCGAGCAGTAAGGTTCAGGTGATGCCGTTCAGTGCGGGGCCGCACTCGTTGCTGGGTGGCGCGCTGACTCTGCTGACCTTGCCGGATGGCACTTCGGTGGCGTACGAGGAGGGCATCCAGGCCGGTCATCTCTACGAAGACCCGGTCGCGGTGAAGAAGTGGCGGCGGCAGTACGACGTACTCCGGGCCAACTCCCTCACACTGGACGGGTCGGCGGAACGGATTCGTACCGCGATGGAGGGCTACCGACCATGACCCACTACCCCGAGCTGAGCACCGCCAGCTGGCGTAGCAGTAGCTACAGCAACACCAACGGGGGTGAGTGTGTCCAGGTCAGCGACGACTTCCCCGGGCTCGTCCCCGTACGCGACAGCAAGAACCCCACCGGCCCCGCACTCGTCATCCGGGCCGCCGCCTGGGGTGCGTTCGTCTCCTCGGTCAATTGACATCCTCTCCGCCCTAAAGGACGGAGATTCCCGCCTGTCTGCCGGTGGCCACCGGCTTGGGCTTCGGGTGGGTTCCTGCTTCGCTGCGCGGTGCCGGGACGAGTCCCGGTCTTACCTGCGCTCGACAGGCTGATACCGCCAGTCCGGCGGCCTTGGCGACGTTGACCGCCGCGTTCACGTCCCGGTCGAGGACGGCCCCGCACGCCCCGCACGTCCACACCCGGACGTGGAGGGGCTTGGGGCCGTCCTTGACGCCGCACCGCGAGCACACCTGGGAAGTCGGCTCGAACCGGCCGATCTTCACGAAGGTGCGTCCGTACCGGGCGGCCTCGTACTCCAGCATGTTCACGAACGCCGACCATCCGGCGTCGTGCACGGACTTGGCCAGGCGTGTGCGGGCGAGTCCCTTCACCGCCAGGTCCTCCACGGCGACCGCTTGGTTATCGCGGATCAGCCGCGTGGAGAGCTGGTGGTGGAACTCGCGGCGCGCGTCCGCGACACGGGCGTGTGCCCGTGCGACGCGGATTCTGGCCTTGCCCCGGTTCTTGCTGCCCTTGGCCTTGCGGGACAGCTCCCGCTGGACTTTCTTCAGGCGCTTCTCGGCACGGCGCAGGAAGCGCGGGCTGTCGATCTTCGTCCCGTCGGAGAGGACCGCGAAGTGTCCGAGACCCAAGTCGATGCCCACCCCGGGCAGCACCTCCTGTGAGCCGGTCTCCACCACAAACGACGCGAAGTACGTGCGCAAGGGCCGTCACGTCGTCCACAACCTGCATGTGCATTTGGTCTTTGTCACCAAGTACCGGCGCGGTGCCATGACGAACGCCATGCTGACGCGGTGCGAAGAGATCATGCGCGAGGTCTGTTCGGACTTCGAGGCCGAGCTGAAACAGTTCAACGGCGAGGACGACCACGTGCACCTGCTCGTGCACTACCCGCCCAAAGTCCAGCTCTCGAAGCTGGTCAACTCTCTCAAGGGAGTCTCCGCCCGGATACTGCGCAAGGAGCACGACGCGCACGTCCGGCGGCACCTGTGGGGCGGACACTTCTGGTCCGGCTCCTACTTCGCCGGGAGCTGCGGCGGCGCACCGCTGACCATGGTCCAGCAGTACATCGAGAACCAGAAGCACCCAGTGGGCTGAGGTGAACACTGCGGACCCGTGCTCACGCGCGGGCCGGAGCAGCTCTGAGATGGCCATCACCCCCGGCGTAAACGCCGGAGCACTGGCCAAGATCAAAGGTAGATGGAAACGCGGAGGGGCCTGCTCCCACACAGGCGTGGGAGCAGGCCCCTCCGTATTCAGGCCTTGACGGAGCGGATCTAGAACACGAAGTCCTCATGAGGGATGGCGCGCACCCACAAAGCCTCGAACGAGGCGACGACCCTCTTCACCGTGGCGGGGTCCTCGTTGAACTCGTGCCCGGCCCACTCGCCGTCGCCGGTGAACCAGTGGAAGAGCACCCGCTCGCCGTCGATCAGCCAGAGGTCGTTCCCTGGTAGCGCGAGGTCGGACGAAAGCCGCCGGGGCAGCCAGCGCACGACCTCACCGGCCGCAATGTTGTGGCGCGCGGTGAGGGAATGCTCCCAGCGGATGTAGTCGGTCACCGGCTCGGAGACGATCCGGGCCCGCCGCAGCGTGACGCCGCGGGCCGCTGTCTCCTTCACCAGCTCCTGCCACTGAAGGTATTCCTCGGGCAGTTCGGCTTCGCGGCCTTCCCTCCACATGTCGAACAGCGCGTCTGCCATGTAGGAGTCGCGCATCTCCAGGTGAACGGCCGAGCGCTCAGCGCTCCTCAGCAGAGCGGTGAAGTCCGGCACGTTCTGCTGCATCGCACGCCTTCTTAAGGGTCGGAATCATCCGGGCGGGAACGCGGATCACGGTCTCGTGGCCGTTCCTGGACAGCTATCTCGCCAAGCCAGGTGTGAGGTCTTGCGGTGACGCTCCCTCAGGCGGTTCAGGCGGTCAAGTCCGAGCGGGTGGTTGGCTCGTTCGGGCCCCTCGCCTCACCGGTGCCGGGGACCCCGCAGGGGCCCGTCCCACGCGCGTGCGTGGGACAGGCCCCTGTGTCGTGTCAGGTTGTCAGGCCTTCGCGGGCTCCGTCTCCTTCGCCTCCTCCGGCTCCGGCTGTGCCGGGACGCCTGCCTTGGCTGCGCGCTTGGCGGCCTTCTTCTTGGCGCGGCGTTCCTTGCGGAGTTCGACCATCGCGTACAGCGTCGGGACCAGCACCAGGGTCAGGACCGTGGAGCTGATCAGGCCGCCGATCACCACGACGCCCAGCGGCTGCGAGATGAAGCCGCCCTCGCCGGTGACGCCGAGCGCCATCGGGAGCAGGGCGAAGATCGTGGCCAGGGCCGTCATCAGGATCGGGCGGAAGCGGTGGCGGCCGCCCTCGATGACGGCTTCGACGATGCCGAGGCCGCGTGAGCGGTACTGGTTGATCAGGTCGATCAGCACGATCGCGTTGGTGACCACGATGCCGATGAGCATCAGCATGCCGATCATCGCGGGGACGCCCAGCGGGGTGCCCGTGATGAGCAGGAGACCGATGGCGCCGGTCGCCGCGAACGGGACCGAGACCAGCAGGATCAGCGGCTGGACGAGCGAGCGGAACGTGGCCACCAGCAGCATGAAGACGATCGCGATGGCCGCCAGCATGGCCAGGCCGAGCTGCATGAAGGCTTCGTTCTGGTCCTCGGTGACGCCGCCGATGGTGGCGGTGGCGCCCTCGGGGAGGTCCAGTGCGTCGATCTTGGAGGCGAGCGTCGTGCTCACCGCACCCGTGTTGTCGCCGACCGGCTTGGCGGTGATCGTCGCCGCGCGCTGGCCGTCGATGCGGGTCATGGAGACCGGGCCGGGGACCAGTTCGACCTTCGCGATGTCGCCGAGCTTCACCGGGCCGAGCGGGAGGGCCTTCAGTTCGGCCATGGTGGCCGTCGGGCGGGACGACCTGATGACGATGTCGCGCTCGGTGTCGTCCAGTGTCGCGCTGCCGGCCGGGGTGCCGCGTACGGCTCCCGTGACGATCCCGCCGAGGGTGGTGGAGTCGAAACCGGCTGCCGCCGCCTTCTCGTTGGGGGTGACCGCGATGCGCGGGACGCTCTGGGCCAGGTCGCTCTGGACGTCGGTGACGTCCTTGATCGTGGCGACCTCCGTACGGACCGCCTCCGCCGCCTTCTTCAGGACCTCGGCGTCGGACGCCTTGACCACCACGCTGAGGTCCTGGGAGCCGAAGCCGTCGCCCGCCGCGATGGTGGTGTCGCCGATGCCGTCGAGCTTGCCGAGGGCCGCGTCGATACGGTCCTGGGCGTCCTCGTAGTCCGCCGCGTCCTTCAGCGTGACCTGGTAGGACGCCTGGTTGGAGCCCGTACCGCCGCCGAAGGCAGCCATGAAGCCGGAGGAGCCGACGGTGACCTGGTAGTCCTTGACGCCCTTGTCGTCGGTGAGGACCTTCTCGACCTTGCGGGCCGCCTCGTCGGCGGCTTGGAGGCTGGTGCCGGGAGCCAACTCCTGCTTGACGGTGAGGACTTCCTGCTCGCCCGCGTCGAAGAAGTTGGTCTTGAGGAGCGGGAGCATGCCGAACGTGGCGATGAGTACCGCGACCGCGATGACCAGGCTGGTGATCCGGCGGCGGGTCGCGAAGCGCAGGACGGGGACGTACAGGCGCTGGAGCTTGCTCGCCGCCTCCTTCTCCTCGGCCAGGCGGCGGGCCTCCGCCGCGTCCTCGGGGGTGCCCTTGGGGGCGCGCAGGAACCAGTACGAGAGGACCGGGACCACCGTCAGCGAGACCAGCAGCGAGGCCAGGAGCGCGGCGGTGACGGTCAGCGAGAACGAGCCGAAGAGCTGGCCGACCATGCCGCCGACCAGACCGATGGGCAGGAACACGGCGACGGTGGTGAGCGTCGCGGAGGTGACCGCTCCGGCCACCTCCTTGACCGCGGTGATGATCGCCGCGTGGCGCTCCTCGCCGTAGCCGAGGTGCCGCTTGATGTTCTCCAGGACCACGATCGAGTCGTCGACGACGCGGCCGATCGCGATGGTCAGCGCGCCGAGCGTCAGCATGTTCAGCGACAGGTCGCGGGTCCACAGCACGATCAGCGCGAGGACGACCGAGAGCGGGATCGAGACCGCGGTGACCAGCGTCGAGCGGATCGAGGCGAGGAAGACCAGGATCACCAGGACCGCGAAGACCAGGCCGAGCGCGCCCTCGGTGGTGAGGCCGGAGATCGACTTGGAGACGGCCGGGCCCTGGTCGGAGACGACGGTCAGCTCGGCGCCCGCTCCGAGGTCCTTACGGAGGTCGGGGAGCTTCTCCTTGACGGCGTCGGAGATGGCGACGGCGCTGCCGTCCTTGTCCATCGTGGCCATCACGGCGAGGCTCGGCTTGCCGTTCGTCCGGGTGATGGAGACCGCGGTGGACGGCTCCTGCTTCACCTCGGCGACGTCGCCCAGCCGCACCGGCTTGGCCGGGGCGTCTTCCGTAGCGCCCGCCGGGGCCTTGGCGACGATCTGGAGGTCCTCGATCTGCTTCAGCGAGGTGTAACCGCCGCCGACCTGGATCGTGCGGTTCTTGCCGGCCTCGGAGAAGGAGCCGGCCGGGAGCGTGGCGCCTCCCGCCTGGAGCGCCTGGGCGAGCGTGCCCGCGTTCAGGCCCGCCGCGGCGAGCTTCTTGTCGTCGGGGACGACGGAGACCTGGAGCTCCTGCACCCCGTCCACCGTGACCTGGCCGACGCCCTCGATGTCCTGGAGGGCGGGGACGACCGTGCGGTCCAGCTGGTCGGCGAGCGCCTGCTGGTCCTTGTCGGAGGTGACGGCGAGGACCACGGTCGGGATGTCGTCCGTGGAACCGGCGATGACCTGCGGGTCGACCGTCGGGGGCAGCTGGGCGCGAGCCCGGTTCACCGCCTGCTGGATGTCCGCGACGAGCTGCTTCGTACCCTCGTCGCCGAAGTCGAAGGTCGCCATGATGAGGGCGTTGCCCTCACTGGCGGTGGAGGTGATGCCCTCGACGCCGTCGACGGCCTTGAGGGAGTTCTCCAGCGGCTCGACGACCTGCTTCTCCACCACATCGGGAGACGCACCCTGGTAGGGGGCCAGCACCGAGACCATCGGGAGTTCGATGGTGGGCAGCAGCTGTTGCTTGAGCTGCGGTATCGCGATCGCGCCGAAGACGAGCGCGACGATCGAGATCAGCCCGATCAGGGCCCGCTGCGCGAGGCTGAATCTGGACAGCCAGGACATGGGTGGGTCTCTCTTCTGTGGCGTACGAGACGGAGGGGCGGGAGAGAGCGGGGACCCAAGGTCTGAGGTCCCGGTGTGTTCCGGGGTCCGCTCGGGGGGACAAGCCCGCCCGCTTATACGATCTCCGACCCGGATCGCCCGGACGTCGGTCCCCGGGCTGCTTTCTTATGCCGCGCATACCGCAGGTGGAGTACGCCGTCTCTCCACCCTCCGCGTCCTCCTGCTCCGCCTCACTCCACCCGGGGGCGTACCAGGCCCGACTCGTACGCGATGACGACCAGCTGGGCGCGGTCGCGGGCCGCCACCTTCGCCATCGCCCGGTTCACATGGGTCTTGACGGTGAGCGGGCTGACCGCCAGCCGCTCCGCGATCCGGTCGTTGGAGTGGCCGCCCGCCACCAGGACGAGCACCTCCCGCTCGCGCACGGTGAGCGCGGCCAGCCGTTCCGCGTACTCCGCGCTGTCCGGCCCCTCCCCCGAACTCCCGCCCTGGGCCAGGAAGGTGGCGATGAGCCCCTTGGTCGCCGCCGGGGAGAGCAGCGCCTCGCCCGCGTTGGCGATCCGGATCGCGTTGAGCAGCTCCTCCGGCTCCGCGCCCTTGCCGAGGAAGCCGGAGGCTCCGGCGCGGAGGGCCTGGACCACGTACTCGTCGACCTCGAACGTGGTGAGCATGACCACCCGCACCGCGGCCAGCGCCGGGTCGGCGCTGATCATGCGGGTGGCGGCGAGCCCGTCCGTGCCCGGCATCCGGATGTCCATCAGCACCACGTCGGCGCCGGTCTCCCGGGCCAGCTCCACGGCCTGGGCCCCGTCGGCCGCCTCGCCGACGACCTCCATGTCGGGTTCGGAGTCCACCAGCACCCGGAACGCGCTGCGCAGGAGCGCCTGGTCGTCGGCGAGCAGCACCTTGATGGGTGCCTCAGATGCCTCAGGTGCCCCAGGTGCCTCAGGCCCTGCAGGTGCCTGTACGGACTCGCTCATCGGCGCTCCCCCGTCGCGGCCGCCGGGCCGGGCTGTTCCGGTTCACCCGTGCGGGCCTCCAGGGGCAGGATCGCATGGACCCGGAACCCGCCCCCGTAGCGAGGTCCCGCCGTGAGGGCGCCGCCGAGGGCGGTGACCCGTTCGCGCATGCCGAGGAGACCGTGGCCGCCGCCGTCCGGGGTGCTCTCGGCACCCGGGCGCCCGGCCGCGCTCCCCCGGCCGTTGTCCAGCACCGTGATCTCGGCGGTGGTTCCGACCCGTACGACGCTCACCTCGGCCTTCGCTCCGGCGCCCGCGTGCTTGCGTACGTTGGTCAGGGCCTCCTGGATGACCCGGTACGCGGCCAGGTCGACGGCGGCGGGGAGCCTGGGGCCCCGGTCGGCGCCGGCCACCTCGACGGGGAGCCCGGCGTTGCGGAAGGTGTCCACCAGCTCGTCCAGGACCGCGAGGCCGGGGGCCGGTTCGGTGGGGGCCTCGGGGTCGCCGGACTGGCGGAGCAGGCCGACGGTGACGCGTAGCTCGTTGAGCGCGGAGCGGCTGGCGTCCCGTACGTGGGCGAGCGCCTCCTTCGCCTGGTCCGGGCGCTTGTCCATGACGTGGGCGGCGACCCCGGCCTGCACGTTGACCAGGGCGATGTGGTGGGCGACGACGTCGTGGAGGTCCCGGGCGATCCGCAGCCGCTCCTCCGCGACGCGGCGGCGGGCCTCCTCCTCGCGGGTGCGCTCGGCCCGCTCCGCGCGCTCCCGGATCGCGTCGACGAAGGCGCGCCTGCTGCGTACGGCGTCCCCGGCGGCCGACGCCATCCCGGTCCAGGCGAAGACGCCGAGGTTCTCCTGGCTGTACCAGGGCGTCGAGCCGAACACCATCGCGGCCACCGTCAGGATCCCCATGGTCAGCAGGCCGACCCGCCAGGTGGTGGGGCGGTCGGTGCGCGAGGCGACGGTGTAGAGCGCGATGACGGTGCTCATCACGACCGGGGCCGGCGGGTCCATGAAGATGTACTCGGTCGCCGTGAGGACGCCGGTCACCGCGAGGACCGGCATGGGGTGCCGCCGGCGCAGGACGAGCGCAGAGGCGGCCAGCACCATCAGCAGCACGCTGAACGCCTCGGGGGTGCGGGTCCCGAACGTCGGCCCGTGGCCGCCCTTGCCCGGGTCCGCGAACGAACCGCAGATCATCGCGATCAGGACGCAGAACGCCAGGGTCGCGTCGAACGCGAGCGGGTGGTCCCGAAGCCAGCGGCGGGCGCGCGCGAACCCGGAGGGGAGGGTGGTCACGTCCAGCAACGGTACGGCGTGTCGCCTACGGATCCGTCTCCGCGGTGTGCCGGTACGGCCACGGAACCACGGAACCGTACGAGGACAGCAGGCGCGTACAGCACGGTGCCCCGCACCGGGCAGGCCGGATGCGGGGCACGGGTGTGCGAGTGCTGGTGGAGCAGGTACGTCTAATTCGGGATGAGTCCGTCGTCGCTGAGCATGGCGCGCACCTCTTCGAGGGTCGCGTCGGGCGCCGGCAGGATCAGCTCCGACGGCTCCAGGGAGTCGTCGGGGAGCGGAGTGCCGAGCTCGCGCACCTTGTCGAGAAGCGCGTGGAGCGTGGTGCGGAAGCCGGGACCGTCCCCGCTGTCCATCTCCTTGAGCAGGACGTCGTCGAGCTCGTTGAGTTCGACGAAGTGACTGTCGGCCAGCTTGACCTGGCCTTCCCCCATGATCCGTACGATCATGACGCCGCCCTCACTACTGCTTGTCGAACTTGTGCGGGGACTGCTGCGACTGCTGCGTGCCGTCCTGGGCACCGCCCTCGATCGCCTGCTGCGAGGACGAGGAGCCGCCGGCCAGCTCGGCCTTCATGCGCTGGAGCTCCAGCTCCACGTCCGAGCCGCCGGAGATCCGGTCCAGCTCGGCGGCGATGTCGTCCTTCGCCGTGCCGGTCGGGTCGTCCAGGGCGCCGGAGGCGAGCAGCTCGTCGATGGCGCCGGCTCGCGCCTGGAGCTGCTGCGTCTTGTCCTCGGCCCGCTGGATCGCCAGGCCGACGTCGCCCATCTCCTCGGAGATGCCGGAGAAGGCCTCGCCGATCCGGGTCTGCGCCTGGGCCGCCGTGTAGGTCGCCTTGATGGTCTCCTTCTTGGTGCGGAAGGCATCGACCTTGGCCTGCAGCCGCTGGGCCGCGAGGGTGAGCTTCTCCTCCTCGCCCTGCAGCGTCGTGTGCTGCGTCTCCAGGTCGGTGACCTGCTGCTGGAGGGCGGCGCGCCGGGACAGCGCCTCGCGCGCCAGGTCCTCACGGCCGAGCGCCAGCGCCTTGCGGCCCTGGTCCTCCAGCTTGGACGACTGGCCCTGCAGCTGGTTCAGCTGCAACTCCAGCCGCTTGCGGGACGTCGCGACGTCGGCGACGCCGCGGCGCACCTTCTGAAGCAGCTCCAGCTGCTTCTGGTACGAGTAATCCAGGGTCTCGCGCGGATCCTCGGCCCGGTCAAGGGCCTTGTTTGCCTTCGCGCGGAAAAGCATCCCCATACGCTTCATGACACCGCTCATGGGCTTCGCGCGCCCCCTTCTGACGGACTGAGCTCCAGCACTCCCGATAGAACCCACAGTACGGGCCCTGTCTCTATTACCGCACTGTTCGAGTCCCGATGTGCTCCTCCCCAAGGACGACTGAGCCCGGCCGGTGCTCCCGCCCAGGGTGTAGGTGACGGTCAGGGAAACCGATGGTTAAGGCCTGTTCTGCCCCTGTCGGGTGCCTACAGGGACGCCGTCCGTTGCCGGATCGTTCCCGCCCGGGTCCACGAGCCCGCAGCCCGACCCCGTACCCTTGGGTTTTGTGTTCCGTAGCCGTGCCAAGACAGAGAAGGCCCCCACCGACAAGGTGACGGCGGACCTCTCCCAGCAGCCCCGCGACCCGCAGGCTCCCAAGGGTCGCCCCACCCCCAAGCGCAGCGAGGCCCAGACGCAGCGCCGCCGTGCCGCGTCCAGCGCGCCGACCGACCGCAAGGCGGCCGTGAAGCGCCAGCGCGAGGCGCGCCGGGCCGATCTGGCCCGGCAGCGTGAGGCGCTCGCGTCGGGCGACGAGCGGTACCTCCCGGTCCGCGACAAGGGCCCGGTGCGGCGCTTCGTCCGTGACTTCGTGGACTCGCGCTTCTGCATCGCCGAGTGGTTCCTGCCGCTCGCCGTGGTCATCCTGATCCTCAGCGTGATCCAGGTGCAGAACATCCAGAGCATCTCGCTGCTGCTCTGGATGGGTGTGATCATCCTGATCGTGATCGACTCGATCGGTCTGTCGATCCGCCTGAAGAAGCAGCTGCGGGAGCGTTTCCCGGACACCCCCAAGCGCGGTGCCGTCGCCTACGGTCTGATGCGCACGCTCCAGATGCGTCGTCTGCGGCTTCCGAAGCCGCAGGTCAAGCGCGGAGAGCGGCCCTGAGCACGGACACCTCCGGCTCCACTGCTCCCGTAGGCGTACGGGACACCGTCCGCCAGGAGCTCGTCGCCCGGCAGCTGGACGAGCAGATAGCCGGGCGGTTCCCGGTCGGTCAGCGGTTGCGCGTCCTGGACGTCGGCATGGGCCGGGGCGTCCAGGCGTTGCGTCTCGCGCGGGCCGGTCACTCGGTGACCGGCCTGGAGTCGGACGCCGAGCTGCTGCGGGTGGCCCGCGAGGCCCTGGCGACCGAGCCCGAGGGCATCCGGGCGCGGGTCAAGCTGATCGAGGGGGACGGCCGGGAGACCGGTGTGCACTTCCTGCCCGGCAGCTTCGACGTGGTGCTCTGCCACGGCGTCCTGATGTACGTCGAGGAGCCCGACCCGATGCTGGCCGGGCTGGCCCGGATGCTGGCGCCGGGCGGTCTGCTCTCGCTGCTCGTGCGGAACGCGGACGCCCTCGCGATGCGCCCCGGCCTCACCGGCGACTTCGGTGCGGCGCTGGAGGCCTTCGACTCGGCGACGTACACGAACGACCTCGGCCTCACCGTGCGGGCCGACCGGCTCGACGCGCTGCGGGCCACCCTGGCCGGGATCGCCGCCCCGCTGCACGCCTGGTACGGGGTCCGGGTCTTCACCGACAACGCGGCCGACGGGACCGAGCTGCCCGCAGGGGAGCTGGAGCGGGTGCTGACCCTGGAGGACCGGGCCGGGCGGACCGACCCGTACCGGGGTGTCGCGGCGCTGCTGCATCTGTGCGGAGTGCGCGGCTAGCGGACAGCGGCTGGCGGCTGGCGGCTGGCGGACAAGCGGTCGGCAGGCGGTACGGGGACCGGGGGCCCTCGTTCGGCCCATCAGTACAGGCACCCGAAAGGGTGGGGGCATCAGACTCCGGATATGGACGCATCCCCCTCCCGCCGCTCCGCACGGCGCCTGCCGCCCCTGATCGCGGGGGTCTGCGCGATCGCCCTGGCGGCCGGCTGCTCCGGCGCGGAACCGGCGGCATCCCCCGCGCCGGAGGCCAGTCCCTCCGGTACGGCCCAGGGCTCCGTGACCCGTGACACCGCCGAGCTGGAGAACGCCTACAAGGCCGTCATCAACGATGTGCTGCCCTCGGTGGTGCAGATCGACGCGTCGGACAGCCTCGGTTCCGGGATCGTCTACGACGACAAGGGCCATATCGTCACCAACGCCCATGTGATCGGCGACGAGAAGACCTTCAAGGTCACCGTCGCCACCGGGGAGGCGGTGCTGAACGCCTCGCTGGTCTCCTCGTACCCGGAGCAGGACCTCGCGGTCATCAAGCTGGACGACGTACCCGACGGTCTGAAGCCCGCGAAGTTCGGCGACGCGGAGAAGGTCGAGGTGGGGCAGATCGTGATGGCGATGGGCTCGCCGCTCGGCCTCTCCAGCAGCGTCACCCAGGGCATCGTCTCGGCGCTCGGCCGGACCGTCAGCGAGAGCCGGGCGGGCGGTGGCACGGGCGCGACGATCGCCAACATGGTGCAGACCTCGGCGGCGATCAACCCGGGCAACAGCGGCGGGGCGCTGGTCAACCTGAGCAGCGAGGTGATCGGCATCCCGACCCTCGCGGCGACCGACCCGCAGATGGGCGACAGCGCGGCGCCGGGCATCGGCTTCGCGATCCCCGTCTCGATGGTGCGGACGGTCGCCGACCAGATCATCAAGGACGGCCGGGTCACCGACTCGGGCCGGGCCGGGCTGAACATCACCGGCCGTACGGTCGTCGACGACTCCTACCGGCCCGCCGGGGTGGCGCTGGTGAGCGTGGAGCGGGACGGCGCCGCGGGCGAGGCGGGGCTGCGGGCCGGGGACATCATCACGAAGATCGGCGACACGGCCGTCACCACCATCACCTCGCTCTCCGAGGCCCTGGCGGGCGACCAGCCGGGCGACAAGGTGACCGTGACGTACACCCGGGACGGCGACAGCAGGACGGCCGAGGTCACGCTCGGGGAGATCTGAGACCTCCCGAACGGAGAAGAGGACGGAGAAGAGGGCGGTACGGAATCTCCCGTACCGCCCTCTTCTGCGGCGTTCAGGCGCCGTCGGCCTGCAGGCTCATGGGGCCGTAGATCTTGGTCGAGTCCTCGAAGAGCGTCACCTGGGCGGCGCCGCCCTCCAGGAGCTCCTTCCAGTACTCACCGATCCAGGACTCCGCGTCGCCCTGGGTGGTGAACTCCTCCGGCTGCAGCGCCGGCTCCGTCTCCGTACCGTCGGACTTCTCGAACCGCCACGTCCACGCCATGTCCGCCTCCTGGGTCGCGTTGCGCCCGACTCCCGGGCCCGTTGCCGCTCCTGGGTCAGTTGCTGCCCGAAGCCTAGCCGGGCGCGCACCCGGCGTGAGGACACGGGAGGATCAAGGTGTGGAACTGACTCTGCTCGGCACCGGAGCCCCCGACGGGCTGCCGCGCCCCTCCTGCCCCTGTGCGGCCTGCGCGACGGCCCGTGGTCCGTGGGCGCGCGCCGCGACCGCCCTGCTGATCGACGACGCGCTGCTGCTGGACCTGACCCCGGGAGCGGTGTTCGCGGCCGCCCGCGCGGGGCATTCGCTGGGCGCGGTGCGCCAGGTGCTGCTGACCCATCCGCACGACGGGCCCGCCGTGGAGCTGCCGCCCACCCTGCCGCCGGCCGGGCGGGTGCCGGACGGCCAGGTGTTGACGCTGATCAGCGGGCACCGGGTGCGGGCGGTGCCGATGGACGCGCCGGGGACCGGTTACGAGGTGGGCTCACCGGACGGCGAGCGGCTGCTGTACCTGCCGCCCGGGGCCGCGCCCGCCGGTCTCGACGGGCGGGTCGAGCGGCCGTACGACCTGGTCGTCGGCGATGTCGTCGGGCGGCCCGACGCGGTGGCGCGGCTGCGGGCGGTCGGCGCGGTCGGGCCGGCCACCGAGGTGATCGCGGTCCACCTGGACCACGACGCCCCGCCGGGTGGGGTGCTGGACCGGCTCCTGGCGGCGGCCGGGGCGCGGGCGGTGCCGGACGGGACGACGCTGGTGGTGGGCGAGTACCCGGTGGTGCCGGACGTGCCGCGCCGGGTGCTGGTGACGGGCGGTGCCCGGTCGGGGAAGTCGGTGGAGGCGGAGCGGCGTCTGGAGACGTTCCCGGAGGTGGTGTATGTGGCGACCGGCGGGCGGCGCGAGGGGGACCCGGAGTGGGCGGCGCGGGTGGGGCTGCACCGGGAGCGCAGGCCGGGCGCGTGGCGGACCGAGGAGACCTGCGAGGTGGCGGAGCTGCTGGGCGCGGAGGGGCCGCCGCTGCTGGTGGACTGCCTGTCGCTGTGGCTGACCGACGCGATGGACCGGGTGGACGCCTGGGAGGACGTGCGGTGGCGGGAGGGCGGCCAGGAGGCATTGCGGGCGCGGGTCGCGGAGCTGGTGGCGGCGGTGCGCCGGACCCGGCGTCAGGTGGTGCTGGTGACCAACGAGGTGGGTGCGGGGGTGGTCCCGGCGACCCCGGCGGGGCGGCGGTTCCGGGACGAGCTGGGGCGGCTGAACGCGGCGGTGGCGGCCGAGTGCGAGGAGGTGCTGCTGGTGGTGGCGGGGCAGGCGGTGGTGTTGCGGGGGTGAGGGGGCGTTCCTAGGTGCGTCTCGCGGGGTGAGGGGGGCGGTCCTGAGCTGGTCTCGCGGGGTGAGGGGGGCGGCCCTTGGTGCGTCTCGCGGGGTGAGGGGGCGTCACCGCTACCTCTCGGGCCGTCCGGGCCGACCGGTACTGTTCCCGGCAGGGGCCCGCCGCCGGGTGCCCGGACCGGAAACCGACGTGACGACCCGCGAGGCAGACCTCCGTGAACCTGGACGACTTCTCCGACCTGATCGAGCGCCCCGACGGGGGCGTACGGCGCGACGCCGAGGAACGGCGGGAGCGGCTGATCGTCCCGCCGGGGGCCCTGGGCCGGCTCGACGAGCTGGGCGAGTGGCTCAGCGCCGCGCAGCAGTCCGTACCGGTCAAGGCCGTCGCGCAGCCGCGCGTGGTGCTCTTCGCCGGTGACCACGGGGTGGCGGAGCTGGGCGTCTCGGGGCGCGCGGCGGGCACCGCCCATGAGCTGGTGCGGGCGGCTCTCGACGGGGCGAGCCCGGTGGCGGTGCTGGCCCGGCGCTTCTCGGTGCCGGTGCGCATCGTGGACGCCGGGGTCGACTGCGACCCGGAGCTGCTGCCCGAGTCCGTCGTACGCCACCGGGTGCGGCGAGGGTCGGGGCGCATCGACATCGAGGACGCGCTGACCGCCGAGGAGGCCGAGCGGGCCGTCCGCCTGGGCATGGCGATCGCCGACGAGGAGGCGGACTCCGGCACCGATCTGGTGGTGCTCGGCGACCTGAGCGTCGGCGGGACCACGGCTGCGGCCACCCTCATCGCGGCGCTGTGCGGTACGGACGCCTCGGTGGTGACCGGGCGCGGCGGTGCGGGCATCGACGACCTGACCTGGATGCGCAAGTGCGCCGCGATCCGGGACGCGCTGCGCCGGGCCCGGCCGGTGCTCGGCGACCAGCTGGAGCTGCTGGCCACGGTGGGCGGGGCGGACCTGGCCGCGATGACGGGGTTCCTGCTCCAGTCGGCGGTGCGCCGGATGCCGGTGATCCTGGACGGGGTCGTCGCGGCGGCCTGTGCGCTGGTGGCGCAGCGGGCGGCGTTCCGGGCGCCGGACTGGTGGCTGGCCGGGCAGGTCAGCGGGGAGCCCGCGCAGTCGAAGGCGCTGGACCGGATGGCGCTGACCCCGCTGCTGGACCACGGGGTGACGGTGGGCGAGGGCACGGGGGCGCTGCTGGCCCTGCCGCTGGTGCAGGCGGCTGCCGCGTTCGCCGCCGAGCTGCCGGAGCGTACGCCGGCGGCGGCGGAGGAGACCGCTGCCGAGGACGAGGCTGAGGCCAAGGACGAGGACGGGGTCGACGTGAAGGCACTCGACGCGACCTGAGCGGCCGGGGGCGGCGGTGCGGGGCAGGCCCCGTGAGCTACCTTCGCCGCCCCTATGTCCGTAATGCGCCATATGATCGCCTCTCATGGGAGAGGTTCGATCGGCCGAAGAGGCAGCCCGGCACAGCACCGCCCGTTCCCGGCGCAGCGCGGCGTTCGCCATCTGGTACCTGCGCGTCGTCTCGTTCATCAATTTCCTGAGCGCCGTCTGGGTCACCCTCGGCCAGGACCTGCGCCGCCACAACACCGAGAACTACTTCACGCCGTACCTGCTCACGGCCGGGTTCTCCTCCGGGGTGATCGCCCTGTTCCTGGCGGTCACCATGCGGCGGCGGAAGCGGGCCGCGTGGATCGTGAACATGGTCCTGGGCGGGCTCGTCCTCGTCGCGTATCTCCTCGCGTTCTTCTTCGGGGAGATCCGGCAGCACGCGCAGAACTGGGTCTCCCTGGCGCTGACGGCCGCCTTCGTCGTGGCCCTGGTGCTGGGGCGGCGGGAGTTCTACGCCAAGGGCGACCGCTCCAATCCCAAGCTGGCGTCCCTGGTCGCCGTGGTGGGGCTGCTGGTCACCTCGCTGATCGCGACGGCCCTGGTCACCGTCACCAACACCGCCCACGACGACTACCGCTCCACCTTCCTGGACCGCTGGCGCTACGGCGCGCTGCGGCTGATCTCGGTGGCCGCCGACGACTCACGCTTCCCCGGGATCGCCACCCCGGGGTGGGTCAACGTCGTCATCAACATCCTCTCCACGCTGCTGCTGATCGCCGTCGTGTACGTCGCGTTCCGCTCCCGCCGGGCCGTCGACCCGCTCTCCCCCGAGGACGAGGCGAAGCTGCGCGCCCTGCTGGACAAGCACGGCGACCGGGACTCGCTCGGCTACTTCGCTCTGCGCCGGGAGAAGAGCGCCGTCTGGTCCCCGACCGGGAAGGCAGCCGTGGTCTACCGCGTGGTCGGCGGGGTCTCGCTGGCCTCCGGCGACCCGATCGGCGACCCGGAGGCCTGGCCGGGCGCGATCGACCCGTGGCTCGCGGAGGCCCGCGAGCACGGCTGGATCCCGGCGGTGATGGGCGCCAGCGAGGAGGCGGGCACGGTCTACGCCCGGCACGGCATGGACGCGCTGGAGCTGGGTGACGAGGCGATCGTGGAGACGGCCGACTTCACCCTCGACGGGCGGGCGATGCGCGGGGTGCGCCAGGCCTACAACCGGGTCAGGCGCGCCGGTTACGAGGTGACCATCCGGCGCCACGCGGACATCCCCGAGGCCGAGATGGCCGAGCTGGTCCGGCGCGCCGACGACTGGCGCGACGGGGAGACCGAGCGCGGCTTCTCCATGGCGCTCGGCCGGCTCGGCGACCCGGCGGACGGACAGTGCGTGATGCTGGAGTGCCGGAACGCGAGCGAGGGCGGAAAGCCGGGCAAGGACGACACGGGAAAGCCGGATCGGACACAGGCCCCCGGCGAACTCCGCGCCGTCCTCAGCTTCGTCCCCTGGGGCCCGCACGGCCTCTCCCTGGACCTGATGCGCCGCGATCGGGAGGCGGAGAACGGCCTCATGGAGTTCATGGTCATCCAGCTCCTCCAGCGCTCCGGCGAGATCGGGATCACGCAGGTCTCGCTCAACTTCGCCATGTTCCGGTCCGTCTTCGAGAGGGGATCGCGGCTCGGCGCGGGACCGGTGCTGAGGCTGTGGCGTGCGCTGCTGAGCTTCTTCTCGCGCTGGTGGCAGATCGAGTCGCTGTACCGGGCCAACGCCAAGTACCGACCGATCTGGGAGCCACGTTTCATGTTGTTCGAGAAGAGCGCCGACCTGGCGCGCATCTCCATCGCGGCAGGCCGCGCCGAGGGGTTCCTGGAAGCGCCGGGGCTGCCGAAGTGGCTGCACCGCGCGCGTCTCGGCGCCCCTAGATGAACCGCTCCGGGATGAGCCGCTCCGGCATGAGCCGCCTTCCGGCGCTGCGCCGGGCCGCGCGGCGGGAGTGGGGCCCGCTCGTCACCACCGTACGGACGGGGCTCCACGACCACGGCGTACGGGCGCTCGCACTGACGTGGACGGCGGTGGCGCTGACCGCGACCGTCCAACTGGTCCAGAACCAGTCGTGGGGCTACGGACCGGTGCAGAGCCTGGGGGCGGTGCGGGCCGAGGACCCGGTGTGGCTGGCTCTGCTGCGTACCCCGCTGTCCCTCTTCGTCCCCGCCCTCGACCTGCCGGTGTGGGGTGCGCTGGCGCAGATCCTGCTGGTGTTCGGCATCGCGGAGGTGTGCCTGGGGCGGTGGCGCACCCTCGCGATCGCGTACATGGCCACGCTGGCGGGGACCCTGTACGCCCGGGTGGGCACCGCCCTCGGCCCGGACGCGTTCCTGGGGCTGCCGGCCTCGGACGCGCAGGTGGTGGACACCGGGCCGTCCGCTGCGGTGGTGGGGCTCGCGGTGTACGTCTGCCACGCCTACCGGGCCTGGTTCACCGGGGCGCTGGTGGTCGTCGCGATGGTGGTGGAGGTCCTGGTCAAGGACAACCTGGCGGGCCGGGAACATCTGGCCTCCATCGCCGCCGTCCTGGTGGTCTGTGCCGTACGGGAGTGGCTCGGGCGGCGGCGGACGGACGGCGGTCAGGGCTTGCGGGCGGGCGGCAGCGGGACCCGGTCGGGGGCGCCGCCGATGAGGTCCTGAAACTTCCGGCGCGGCCCCGCCCACCGCACATCGTGGTGGTAGGCGCGCAGCACCGCCTTGGAGCGGGCCCGATGGCGGTTGCGGTAGAACCGCTTGGCCCACATCGAGGTGGGGCGGGCCAGCCGGATCGCCCCGATCAGCGCGACGAACGGGACGAGGGTGCCCAGCACCGCCATCCGGGTCTTGCCCTTGAACAGCGCGATCAGGACGAAGCAGAAGTTGACCGCGTACGAGGTGATGACGCCGAGCCTGCTCTGCTGCTCCTCGTCGGTGACGTCGTCCACGCCGAGCGGTGAGAACCCCGCCAGGACCAGCAGCACGAGCGAGGCGGTCAGCACGACCACCTCCACGCTCTGGCGGCCCTCCTCGGTCCAGTACACGTCGTCCAGATGCAGGATCAGCGCGAACTCGTCCAGCACCAGACCGGCCCCGATCCCGAAGATCACCGCGAACACCCCGGCGGCCACCCCGTGCCTCCCGGCGGCCACCGCGCCGAAGCCGCCGACCACCGTCAGCACGACCCCGGGCACCACGTGGTGGACGTGGATCCCGCCCGGGGTGATGTTGCGGAACGGGCCCTTCCCCGCGCGGATCATCCGTGTGATGGTGCGCGTGACGGCGAAGGTCAGCACGAAGGCGGCCAGCGCGAGGAGCAGCGGGAGCTTGCCCGGCTCGGCGATGTTGGTGTGCCACCAGTTACCCATGCCACCCGCTCCCGATGTGCTCAGCTCTGCGGCTTTTCTGACGTTTTGGCCAATCTATCCGTACGCGGGAGCGGCTAACCTGCCCGCGGTGACCTCCCTGAACAGCCACGGGCTGCGTTTCGCCTTCGGCACCCTCACCGTGCTGCCCGTCCGCGTGACCCGCTGGGACCGCGCGACCGCCAGGGCCGGGATGCTCTGCGCCCCGCTCGCCGGGCTCGTCGTCGGCCTGCTCGCCGCCGGGCTCGGCGCGCTGTCGCTGCTGGCCGGGTCGGGGCCGCTGCTCGCCGCGGTCGTCTCCGTCGCGGTGCCCGCCGCGCTCACCCGGGGGCTGCATCTGGACGGCCTCGCCGACACGGCGGACGGCCTGGGCAGCGGGAAGCCGGCCGAGGACGCGCTGCGGATCATGAAGCAGTCCGACATTGGGCCGTTCGGTGTCATCACCCTGCTGCTGGTACTGCTGGCCCAGGTCGCCGTCCTCTTCGAGCTGTACGGGGAGGGGGGCTGGGCGCACGGCGCGCTCGGGGCCGTCGTCGCGGCCGTCGCCGCCCGGCTCGCGCTCACCCTGGCGTCCCGTCAGGGCGTCCCGGCGGCCCGGCCGGAGGGGCTCGGCGCGGTGGTGGCGGCCACGGTCCCGGTGAGGTGGGCGGTGGTCGTGGCGGCGGTGACGGTGGCCCTGTGCGCGGCGGCGGGCGCGGCCTTCGGCCCGTACGGTGCACTGCACCACGCGCTCGCGGTGCTGGGCGCGCTCGCCGCCGCCGAACTCCTGCTGCGCCACTGCGTGCGGCGGTTCGGCGGGGTGACCGGGGACGTGTTCGGCGGGGTGGCGGAGACGGCGGCGACGGCGGCCCTGGTGGTGCTGGCGCTCGGCCCCTGACCGGCGTACGACAGGTCGCGGGCGCCCGGCCCCTGATCGGCGTACCACCGGTCGGGACCGGCCCCTGATCACCGTAGGACCGGTCAGGAACCGGCCCGCGCACGGCCGGAACCGACCGCCTTACCGGTCGGGAACGGCCCGCCGCCGTAACCCCCGGCGAACGGCGCGCGTAGGCTCGATCCCGGCACATTGCGGAGGCGTCTACGATGCGCCGGGCACGGTCGGCCCACCCCTCGACCGAACTGGAACTCAACGGAAGCGAGATTTCACCACCGTGACTGCTCTCACTCTCAGCACTGCCGGTGCGGCGACGCTGCGCGCCGACGCACTCGTCGTCGGCGTCGCGAAGGGCGCCAAGGAGCCGGTCCTCGCGCCTGGCGCCGAGGCCGTGGACAAGGCGTTCGACGGAAAGCTCGCCACCGTTCTCGCGACCCTGGGGGCCGTGGGTGCCGAGGGCGAACTGACCAAGCTGCCCGCGCCGTCCGGCCTCAAGGTCCCGGTCGTCATCGCGGTCGGCCTCGGTCCGGTCCCGGACAAGGAGGACGCGTACGACGCGGAGGCGCTGCGGCGCGCCGCGGGTACCGCCGCCCGTGCGCTGTCCGGCTTCAAGAAGGCCGGCTTCGCGCTGCCCGCCGGCTCCGTCGAGGACGCCGCGGCCGTCGCCGAGGGCGCCCTGCTCGGCGCCTACGCCTTCACCGCCTACCAGGGCGGCGAGAACAAGCTCGCCCCCAAGGACGCCAAGGCCAAGGACAACGGCCCGAAGCTCCCGCTCGCCGAGATCACCCTGGTCGGCGCCAAGCCGCGCGACAAGGCGTACAAGGCGGCCGTCGAGCGCGCCCTCGCGCTGGCCGAGGAGATCAACCGCGCCCGCGACCTGATCAACACCCCGCCCAACGACCTCTACCCCGAGTCCTTCGCCGCCGTGGCCACCGCCGCGGGCAAGGAGCACGGCATCAAGGTCCAGGTGCTCGACGAGAAGGCCCTGGTCAAGGGCGGCTTCGGCGGCATCCTCGGCGTCGGCCAGGGCTCGGCGAACGGCCCGCGCCTGGTGAAGCTCGCCTACACCCACCCGAAGGCGGAGAAGACCCTGGCCCTCGTGGGCAAGGGCATCACCTACGACTCGGGCGGCATCTCGCTCAAGCCGGCCGGCCACAACGAGACGATGAAGTGCGACATGAGCGGCGCCGCCGCCGTGTTCGCCGCCGTCGTCACGGCCGCCCGCCTCGGCCTGAAGGTCAACGTGACCGGCTGGCTGGCGCTCGCCGAGAACATGCCCTCCGGCACCGCCACCCGCCCCGGTGACGTGCTGCGCATGTACAGCGGCAAGACCGTCGAGGTCCTCAACACCGACGCCGAGGGCCGGCTCGTCCTGGGCGACGCGCTCACCCGCGCCTCGGAGGAGAAGCCCGACGCGATCGTCGACGTGGCGACCCTGACCGGCGCGATGGTGCTGGCGCTCGGCAACCGCACCTTCGGCATCATGGCCAACGACGACGCCTTCCGTACGTCGATCCACGAGATCGCCGAGGAGGTCGGCGAGGCCTCGTGGCCGATGCCGCTCCCCGCCGACCTGCGCAAGGGCATGGACTCCCCCACCGCCGACATCGCCAACATGGGCGAGCGCATGGGCGGCGGCCTGGTGGCCGGTCTCTTCCTCAAGGAGTTCGTGGGCGAGGGCATCGCCTGGGCGCACCTGGACATCGCGGGCCCGGCCTTCCACGAGGGCGCCCCGTACGGCTACACGCCCAAGGGCGGCACCGGCTCCGCGGTCCGCACCCTGGTGCGGCTCGCCGAGCGCACCGCCGACGGCGACCTGGGCTGAGTGAGCGACGTGTGCGGCCCCGGGCATAGGTCCGGGGCCGTACGTGTTGTCCGGGCGGAACCGGTGAGAAGGAGAGCGGAACCGGTGAGAAGGAGACAGGGTTTCGCTGTCGACGAACACCGGCCGAATACGTAGGTATCTACGCAGCAGTAACCCTCCGGAACGGACGATCATCCGTCCCGGACCCGGGCCCCGCGTCCCGCCCGCCGTCGACAAGTGCGAAGATGGGTTCTCGGCAGGACAGGGCCCCCACCACAGGGCCGAAGACAAAGCGGCCGAACACCAGCCGACCGGCCGGTCACACCCCAGCGACGGGGCCCGGCGTACGGCGCACATGCATGGAGGACGTGACGTGGCGAACGACGCCAGCACCGTTTTCGACCTAGTGATCCTCGGCGGTGGCAGTGGCGGGTACGCCGCGGCCCTGCGCGGAGCGCAGCTGGGCCTGGACGTCGCCCTGATCGAGAAGGGCAAGGTCGGCGGCACCTGCCTGCACAACGGCTGCATCCCCACGAAGGCGCTGCTGCACGCGGGCGAGATCGCGGACCAGGCCCGTGAGTCGGCCCAGTTCGGCGTGAAGGCGACCTTCGAGGGCATCGACATGGAGGCCGTCAACAAGTACAAGGACGAGGTGATCTCGGGCCTGTACAAGGGTCTCCAGGGTCTCATCGCCTCGCGCAAGGTCCACTACATCGAGGGTGAGGGCAAGCTCTCCTCCCCCACCTCCGTGGACGTGAACGGCCAGCGCATCCAGGGCCGCCACGTGCTGCTGGCGACCGGCTCCGTGCCGAAGTCGCTGCCGGGCCTGGAGATCGACGGCAACCGGATCATCTCCTCGGACCACGCGCTGAAGATGGACCGGGTCCCGAAGTCGGCCATCGTGCTGGGCGGCGGCGTCATCGGCGTCGAGTTCGCCTCGGCGTGGAAGTCCTTCGGCACCGAGATCACCATCGTCGAGGGCCTGAAGCACCTCGTCCCGGTCGAGGACGAGAACAGCTCGAAGCTTCTTGAGCGCGCGTTCCGCAAGCGCGGCATCAAGTTCAACCTCGGTACGTTCTTCGAGAAGGCCGAGTACACGCAGGACGGCGTCCGCGTCACCCTCGCCGACGGCAAGACCTTCGAGGCGGAGATCCTCCTCGTCGCGATCGGCCGCGGCCCGGTCTCGCAGGGCCTGGGCTACGAGGAGCAGGGCGTCGCGATGGACCGCGGCTATGTCCTGGTCGACGAGTACATGCAGACCAACGTGGAGACCATCTCGGCCGTGGGCGACCTCGTCCCGACCCTCCAGCTCGCCCACGTCGGCTTCGCCGAGGGCATCCTGGTGGCGGAGCGTCTCGCCGGTCTCAAGACCGTCCCGATCGACTACGACGGCGTGCCGAAGGTGACGTACTGCCACCCCGAGGTCGCCTCCGTGGGTATCACCGAGGCCAAGGCCAAGGAGATCTACGGCGCGGACAAGGTCGTCGCCCTCAAGTACAACCTCGCGGGCAACGGCAAGAGCAAGATCCTCAAGACCGCGGGCGAGATCAAGCTCGTCCAGGTCAAGGACGGTGCCGTGGTCGGCGTCCACATGGTGGGCGACCGCATGGGCGAGCAGGTCGGCGAAGCCCAGCTGATCTACAACTGGGAGGCGCTGCCGTCCGAGGTCGCCCAGCTCATCCACGCCCACCCGACGCAGAACGAGGCGATGGGCGAGGCTCACCTGGCGCTGGCCGGCAAGCCCCTCCACTCGCACGACTGATCCCCCGGTCCCGGGCGCGACGACCGACCACTTCCGCATTTTCGTAAGGAGCAACTGAAACCATGTCGGTTTCCGTAACCCTTCCGGCGCTCGGCGAGAGCGTCACCGAGGGCACTGTCACCCGTTGGCTGAAGGCCGAGGGCGAGCGCGTCGAGGCCGACGAGCCGTTGCTCGAGGTCTCGACCGACAAGGTCGACACCGAGATCCCGGCCCCCGCGTCCGGCGTTCTGTCGTCCATCAAGGTCGCCGAGGACGAGACCGTCGAGGTCGGCGCCGAGCTGGCCGTCATCGACGACGGCTCCGGCGCTCCGGCCGAGGCCGAGGCTCCGGCCCAGGCCGAGTCCACCGAGCCGGCCGCCACCCCGGCCCCGGCCGCCGAAGAGGCGCCCACCGCCCCGTCGACCGAGACCGAGGCTCCGGCCGAGGCCCCGACCGCCGAGGCCGCCACCGGCGGTTCGTCCGCCGAGGGAACCGACGTCACCCTCCCGGCGCTCGGCGAGAGCGTCACCGAGGGCACCGTCACCCGCTGGCTGAAGGAGGTCGGCGAGGAGGTCGCGGAGGACGAGCCCCTCCTCGAGGTCTCCACGGACAAGGTCGACACCGAGATCCCCGCCCCGGTCGCCGGTGTGCTGCTGGAGGTCGTGGTCGGCGAGGACGAGACCGCCGAGGTCGGCGCCAAGCTCGCCGTCATCGGTGCTCCGGGCGCCGCCCCGAAGCAGGAGGCCCCCAAGCAGGAGGCCCCGAAGGCCGAGGCCCCCAAGCAGGAGGAGGCTCCGAAGCAGGAGGCCCCGAAGGCCGAGGCACCCAAGGCCGAGGCGCCGAAGCAGGAGGCCCCCGCGGCTCCCGCACCGGCACCGGCCGCTCCGGCTCCGGCTCCGGCCGCCCCCGCGGCCCCGGCTCCGGCGCAGCCCGCTCCCGCCGCCGCCCAGGCACCGGCCGCCGCGCCCACCGGTGACGACGGCGCGTACGTCACGCCGCTGGTCCGCAAGCTCGCGTCCGAGAACAGCGTGGACCTGAGCTCGGTCAAGGGCACCGGCGTCGGTGGCCGTATCCGCAAGCAGGACGTCGTCGCCGCCGCGGAGGCCGCCAAGGCCGCCGCAGCTGCCCCGGCACCCGCCGCCGCTCCGGCCGCCGCCAAGGCAGCGCCGAAGCTGGAGGCCTCCCCGCTGCGCGGTCAGACGGTCAAGATGACCCGCATGCGCAAGGTCATCGGCGACAACATGATGAAGGCGCTGCACTCGCAGGCCCAGCTGACCTCGGTCGTCGAGGTCGACATCACCAAGCTGATGAAGCTGCGCAACCAGGCGAAGGCCGCGTTCGCCGCCCGTGAGGGCGTCAAGCTGTCCCCGATGCCGTTCTTCGTGAAGGCGGCGGCCCAGGCGCTGAAGGCCCACCCGGTCATCAACGCCCGGATCAACGAGGGCGAAGGCACCATCACGTACTTCGACGCGGAGAACATCGGCATCGCCGTGGACGCGGAGAAGGGCCTGATGACCCCGGTCATCAAGGGTGCGGGCGACCTGAACATCGCCGGCATCTCGAAGAAGACCGCCGAGCTGGCCGGCAAGGCCCGCGGTGGCGGCCTGACCCCGGACGACATGTCCGGTGCCACCTTCACCATCAGCAACACCGGTTCGCGCGGTGCGCTCTTCGACACCGTCATCGTGCCGCCGAACCAGGCAGCCATCCTGGGCATCGGCGCCACGGTCCGCCGCCCGGTGGTCATCGACCACCCGGACCTCGGCGAGACCATCGCGGTGCGCGACATGACGTACCTCGCGCTCTCCTACGACCACCGCCTGGTGGACGGCGCGGACGCCGCCCGTTACCTGACGTCGGTCAAGGCGATCCTGGAGGCCGGTGAGTTCGAGGTCGAGCTCGGCCTCTGAACGCTCCGGCTGTAACCAGCCTCACCAGCGGCGCCCCCGTCCGGAACTCTTCCGGACGGGGGCGCCGCCGTATTGTCTAAACAGCCCGGGAGGCCCACCGCCACCGTGATGATGTAGGCAGCACCGGTCTGCCCTGAAGGAGCACCACATGACCCCGCCCGTCGTCCACTCGCTGCGCGAACAGATCCGCGAGCACATCGTGGAGGGGATCGTCAGCGGGCGCTGGAAGCCGGGTGAGCGGATCGTGGAGCGCCGCATCGCCACCGAGCTGGAGGTCAGCCAGACGCCCGTACGGGAGGCGCTGCGCGAGCTGGAGACGCTCCGGCTGATCGAGTCGGCCCCCAACAAGGGCGTCCGGGTCCGCAACCTCACCGCGGCCGACCTGGAGGAGAGCTACCCGGTACGGGCCGGCCTGGAGCAGATCGCCGCCGAGCTGGCCGCCCCGCTGCTCGGCCAGGACTGCTCGGCGCTGGAGCCGCATGTGGCGGCCCTGTACGAGGCGGACCGGCTGGCCGACGGCGAGGCCCAGGTGCGGCACACGGTCGGCTTCCACCGGGAGATGGTCCGGGCCGCCGGGAACGCGGTGCTGCTGCACACCTGGGAGGGACTCGGCATCGAGGTGTTCACCGCCCTCTCCATCCGCTGGCTGGGCACGGTGCAGAAGTCGTACGCGGAGGAGCACCAGGCCCTCATCGACGCGTTCCTCGCCGGGGACCCGCAGATCGGGGCCCTGGTGAAGGCGCACGTCCTGGGCTGCGCGCCCCGGGCCTGAGCCGGCTGGGCTGCGCGGCACGCGCCTGAACCACCGGATCATTTGGCGTGCGACCTGCTCTTCCGTGCAGGTCAGCGCCCTATTTGCACGCTATTTCGCGTCACTCCGTGCCCCCTTTCGAGGCACCCCATGCCACTTTTCTTCGTATCGAGAAGTTTTGCCTTCAATCCTTTGATCGATCATCGATCAGCGCCTTACAGTTCACTTCGCGGGCCCACCGGCCCCATCGCTCTGTCCTGCCAGATAGAGCCTTCTCCACCCCCCTCCTCTCCGGAAGGCGGCGATCATGACCGACCCCGTAGGAAAGCTTCCGAGCGAGCTCGACCAGCTCCCGGACCGTGACCCCGAGGAGACCGCCGAATGGGCGGCCTCCCTGGACGCCGTCACCCAGGCCGCCGGCCCGCACCGCGCCGCGTACCTGATGCGCCGCTCGCTCCAGCACGCCGAGGGCGCCGGTCTCGCGCTGCCCAAGCTGCTGGAGACCGATTACGTCAACTCCATCCCGACCGCCGCCGAGCCCGCGTTCGACGGCGACCTGGAGATGGAGTCGAAGATCACCGCGTGGAACCGCTGGAACGCGGCCGCGATGGTGACCCGTGGCGCCCGGTACGGGGTGGGCGGCCACATCGCCACCTTCGCCTCGGCGGCCTGGCTCTACGAGACCGGCTTCAACCACTTCTTCCGCGGCAAGGAGGGGGACGGCTCCGGCGACCAGCTCTACATCCAGGGCCACGCCTCCCCCGGCATCTACGCCCGCGCCTTCCTCGACGGCCGGCTCAGCGAGCAGCAGCTCGACAACTTCCGCCAGGAGTCCGGTGGCGAGGGCCTGCCCTCCTACCCGCACCCGCGGCGGCTGCCCTGGCTGTGGGAGTTCCCCACCGTGTCGATGGGCCTCGGCCCGCTCTCGGCCATCTACCAGGCGCGCTTCAACCGCTATCTGACCAACCGCTCCATCAAGGACACCTCCAACTCGCACGTCTGGGCCTTCCTGGGCGACGGCGAGATGGACGAGCCCGAGTCGACCGCCGCCCTCGCGCTGGCCGCGCGTGAGCAGCTCGACAACCTGACCTTCGTCATCAACTGCAACCTCCAGCGCCTCGACGGTCCGGTACGCGCCAACTTCCGCGTGGTCCAGGAGCTGGAGGCGCAGTTCCGGGGCGCCGGCTGGAACGTCGTCAAGACGCTCTGGGGCAACGCCTGGGACGAGCTGTTCCAGCTGGACACCACGGGCGCGCTGCTGCGCCGCCTGCGGGAGGTCCCGGACGCGCAGTTCCAGACGTACGCGACGCGCGACGTCGCCTACATCCGCGAGCACTTCTTCGGTGCCGAGCCCGCTCTCGCCGAGCTGGCGAAGCTGCTCACCGACGCGAAGATCGCCGAGTGTTTCTACACCTCGCGCGGCGGCCACGAGGCCCGCAAGGTCTACGCGGCGTACAAGGCGGCCGTCGAGCACAAGGGCGCGCCGACCGTGATCCTGGCCCAGACGGTCAAGGGCTACACGCTCGGCAAGGGCTTCGAGTCCAAGAACGCCAACCACCAGATGAAGAAGCTGTCGATCGACGAGTTCAAGGGCATGCGCGAGCTGCTCGGCCTCCCGATCCCCGACAGCGCCTTCGAGGACGGTCTCGTCCCCTACGGCCACCCCGGCGCCGACTCCCCCGAGGTCCGCTACCTCCAGGAGCGCCGCGCGGCCCTCGGCGGCCCCGCCCCGGCTCGCCGCCTGCACGCCTCCGCTCCGCTGCCGCAGCCCGAGGAGCGCGCGTTCAAGGCGCTGTACAAGGGGTCCGGCAAGCAGGAGATGGCCACCACCATGGCGTTCGTCCGCCTGGTGAAGGACCTGATGCGGGACAAGGAGACCGGCAAACGCTGGGTGCCGATCGTCCCGGACGAGGCCCGTACCTTCGGTATGGAGTCCCTGTTCCCGTCGGCCGGCATCTACTCGCCGCTGGGGCAGACGTACGACCCGGTCGACCGCGACCAGCTGATGTACTACAAGGAGGCCAAGGACGGCCAGATCCTCAACGAGGGGATCACCGAGGCCGGCGCCATGGCCGACTTCATCGCCGCCGCCACGTCGTACGCGACGCACGGCGAGACGATGATCCCGTTCTACATCTTCTACTCGATGTTCGGCTGGCAGCGGACCGGCGACCAGATGTGGCAGCTCGCCGACCAGCTCGGCAAGGGCTTCATCGTCGGCGCCACGGCGGGCCGTACGACCCTGACGGGTGAGGGCCTCCAGCACGCGGACGGCCACTCGCACCTGATCGCGGCCACCAACCCGGCCTCGCTCAACTACGACCCGGCGTTCGCGTACGAGGTGGCGGTGATCGTCAAGGACGGTCTGCGGCGGATGTACGGCCAGGCCGCCCCCGGCGAGGACTCGGACGTCTTCTACTACCTGACGGTCTACAACGAGCCGAAGCCCCAGCCCGCGATGCCCGAGGGCGTCGAGGAGGGCATCGTCAAGGGCCTGTACCGCTTCAAGGAGG
Organism: Streptomyces cyaneofuscatus; assembly: GCF_000718135.1. GTDB lineage: Bacteria > Actinomycetota > Actinomycetes > Streptomycetales > Streptomycetaceae > Streptomyces > Streptomyces cyaneofuscatus. Next base: position 223,675 of record NZ_JOEM01000005.1, read on the forward strand.
GCACGCCCGCGAAGGCGGACGCGCCGCGCCTCCAGCTGCTGGCCTCCGGGACGGCGATCCACTGGGCCCTGGAGGCCCAGGAGCTGCTGGCCGCCGACTGGGGTGTCACGGCCGACGTCTGGTCCGCCACCTCGTGGGGTGAGCTGCGCCGCGACGCGCTGGAGGCCGACGAGGCGCTCCTGCGCGGTGAGGTGCAGGTGCCGTACGTGACGCAGGCGCTCTCCGGTGCGCCGGGTCCGGTGCTCGCGGTCAGCGACTGGATGCGCCAGGTCCCGGACCAGATCAGCCAGTGGGTGGAGCAGGACTGGTCCTCGCTCGGCACGGACGGCTTCGGCCTCTCCGACACCCGCGCGGCGGCCCGCCGCCACTTCGGCGTCGACGCCCAGTCGATCGTGGTGGCGTCGCTGGCCCAGCTCGCCAAGCGCGGCGAGGTCCCGGCCTCGGCGGTCAAGGAGGCCCGGGAGCGCTACGGCCTCTGAGCCCCACTCCCGTACAGATCCCAGACCCCCGGTCACCGGGGCGAGCGCGTCCGACAACGCGTCCGCCCCGGCGGCCGGGGGTTTCGGCGTGGGCGGGACGGGCTGCGGCGCAGGGGGCGGCCGGGCTGCGGCCCCTGTGCCTCGCTGCCGCCACAATGGGCCCATGCGTGCTGCCCGGCTGATCAAGATGGTGCTGCTCCTCCAGTCCCGCCCCGTCATGTCCGCCGCCGAACTGGCGGCGGAGCTGGAGGTGTCGGAGCGCACGGTCACCCGCGACGCCCAGGCCCTCTCCGAGGCGGGTGTCCCGGTCTACGCCGAGCGCGGCCGGGCGGGCGGCTACCGGCTCGTCGGCGGCTACCGCACCCGGCTGACCGGCCTCGCCCGCAACGAGGCGGAGGCCCTCTTCCTCTTCGGCCTGCCCTCGGCGCTCCGCGAGATGGGCCTGGAGGACGCGGCATCGGCGGCCCGGCTCAAGGTGTCGGCCGCGCTGCTGCCCTCCGTACGCGACGCCTCGGCCTCCGCCGCCCAGCGCTTCCACCTGGACGCCCCGTCCTGGTACCACGAGCCGGAGCCCCCGGACGCCCTGCCCGCCGTCGCCGACGCCGTCTGGGACGACCGCCTGCTGCGCACCCGCTACCGCAAGGGCGGCGGCCGCGGACACGGACGGAACGGTACGGAGGTGGCGCGGGAGCTCGCTCCGTACGGGCTCGTCCTCAAGGCCGGGGTCTGGTACCTCTGCGCCAAGGTGGGGGACGACTTCCGGGTCTACCGGATCGACCGGTTCACCTCGGTGGAGCCGGCCGACGAGCGCTTCGAGCGGGACGGCACCTTCGACCTGCCCGCGTTCTGGGACGCCCGGGCCGCCGAGTTCGCCCGGTCCCTCCTCCGTACCGAGGTGACCGTACGGGTGTCCGAGAGCGGTGCCCGGCAGCTCGCGTTCACCGGTGACCGGGCGGCCGCCGCCACGGCCCTCTCCGAGGCCCCTCCCGCCGGTCCGGACGGGTGGCGCACAGTCGTCCTGCCCGTGGAGTCACTGGACGTGGCGTACAGCCAGCTCCTTTCGCTGGGTCCTGAGTTGGAGGTCGTGGCCCCGGAGGAGTTGCGGAGCCGGTTCGCCGAGGCGGTCGAACGCCTGAGTGATCTATATCGCTGAAAGGCTTCTTTTCGCCGTCTGGGCGTGCGGGGGGTCCCGGCAGGCTGGATGCTGGACCCGTGATGGACGAGACGGAATTCTGGGAGCTCATCGACAGCAGCCGCGAGGGAGCCGAGGGCGACCCCGACGAGCAGGCCGACCTGCTCGTGGAACGGCTGGTGCAGCTCGACCCCGATTCCGTGCTGGACTTCGCCCGGCACTTCGAGGCCCGCTACAACCGCGCCTACCGCTGGGACCTGTGGGGCGCGGCCGCCGTGCTGCTCGGTGGGGCCAGCGACGACGCCTTCGACTACTTCCGGTGCTGGCTGATCGGCCAGGGCCGGGAGGTCTTCGAGGGCGCGCTGCACGACCCGGACGATCTGGCGGAGCTGCTGGAGGAGTTCGACGAGGAGATCGACGGGGACGGCGAGGAGCTGGGCTACGCGGCCGACGAGGCGTACGAGCAGCTCACGGGCGTGGTCGCGCCCGACCTGGGCCTGCCGCCGCAGCCCACCGAGCCGCTGGGCTCCCCGGTCGACTTCGAGGACGACGAGGCGCTGGCGGCCCGCTACCCGGAGCTCTGGGACCGCTTCGCACCCCGCTGAGTCACCGGGCGGCTGAAACCCCCACCGCTCAGGGCGACCGCTCAGGGCGCCAGCGAGCGGCCCATCAGGACGTCGTCGACATAGCGGCCGTGCAGGAAGAACTCCCCGCTCAGCACCCCTTCCACGGCGAACCCCTCGGAGGCGTAGAGCGCCCGGGCGGGGGTGTTGTGCCCGAGCACCCGCAGCGTGATCCGGTTGGCGCCCTGGCGCCGCCCCTCGGCGAACGCCGCCCGCAGCAGGGTCCGCCCGACCCCGCCCCCGCGCGCCCAGGCCGCCACGGCCAGGCCCTGTATCTGCCGCACATGGGCGTTGCAGGCGAGCGGGGTGGGCGGGACCAGGCGTATGTACCCGGCGATGCGCTTCCCGTCCACGTCGGTCGCGGCCTCGGCCACCAGGATGTCCTCGGGCCGGTGCCGCTCGTCGAAGAAGGGCTCGTACGGCGGCCGGGGCCGCGGCAGGACCGCGTGCAGCGTCGACCAGGTGGACCGGTCGAGCTCACCGAGGGTTTCCCCGTCGGCCGGCAGGGCGGGGCGGACGGAGACGGAGTGGAGGGTGGTGGTTGCGGACATGGCGCCACTGTCCCATGCCGGGTTCTTGGCACTCCATAGTGTTTTCCCCCGTATCCACTGCCGGGTTTCCCGTAATCGCCACTGCCGTGTTTCCCGTGATCCGTGGGGCAGGATGGCACCATGCCGACCTCCCGTATCGCCATCACTGGTTCCTCCGGACTCATCGGAGCGGCGCTCGTGCGCTCGCTGCGCGCCGACGGGCACGAGGTGGCCCGCCTGGTGCGACGGCCCGCCAGGTCCGGTGACGAGGTGGAGTGGGACCCCAAGCGCGGTTACGTGGACGTGGCCGGGCTGGTGGGCTGCGACGCGGTCGTCCACCTCGCCGGCGCCGGAGTCGGCGACCACCGCTGGACCGACGACTACAAGCGGGAGATCCGCAACAGCCGGGTGCTGGGCACGGCCGCGATCGCCGAGGCCGTCGCCTCGCTCGACACCCCGCCGCGCGTGCTGCTCTCCGGGTCCGCCATCGGCTACTACGGCGATACGGGAGACCGCGCCGTGGACGAGAACGCGCCCCCCGGGGACGGCTTCCTGCCCTCCGTCTGCGAGGAGTGGGAGGCCGCGACGGCCGCCGCCGAGGAGCGCGGCATCCGGACGGTGCACGCCCGCACCGGTCTGGTGGTGGCCCGCGAGGGCGGGGCGTGGGGGCGGCTGTTCCCCCTGTTCAAGGCGGGGCTCGGCGGGCGGCTGGGCAACGGCCGCCAGTACTGGAGCTACATCGCCCTGCACGACCATGTCGCCGCCCTCCGCCACATCCTGGACACCGAGTCGCTGTCCGGCCCGGTGAACCTGACCGGTCCCGACCCCGTCACCAACGCCGAGGTGACCGCCACGATGGGCCGGGTGCTGCGCCGCCCGACCCTGTTCACGGCCCCGGCGCCCGCGCTGCGGGTCGCGCTCGGGGAGTTCGCCGGCGATGTGCTGGGCAGTCAGCGGGTGATCCCCGGGCAGCTGCTGGACTCCGGCTTCTCGTTCGCGTTCCCCGGCATCGACGCGGCGATCCGCGCGGCGCTGCGCTGAGCGGCACGGTCCCGGGGCGGCACGCTCAGGAGCGTGGCACTCAGGAGCGGCACGGTCCCGGGGCGGCCAGGTCCCGGGGCGGCCAGGTGTGCGACCCCGTGCCCCGGTGCTCCCGGCCACGCGCGTCTGACCCACTATCAGCCATCCTCCTAACCTCGGTGCGAACTCCGGCATTCCGGGGACCTGTTGGGGGCAAGAAGCCCCCACCAGTCGCACCGACTCGGGGAGGGCCTTGTGCGCAGCACGGCACACCACGCGGACGTGATCATCATCGGGGCCGGGATCGCCGGCCTCTCAGCGGCCCATCTGCTGACCGGCGCCGGAGTCGGCGTCAGTGTCCTGGAGGCGGCCTCCACCGTGGGCGGCCGGCTCGCCACCCATGAGGTGGACGGCTTCCGCCTCGACCAGCTCGGCCCCCTGCTCTGCACCTCTTGGCCGGAGCTGACCTCCACCCCGGGTCTCGGCACCCCGGAACTGCGGAAGTTCGCGCCCGGGGTGCTGGTGCACAGCGAGGGCCGCCGCCACCGCACCGGTGACATACGGAGCGCGAGGGGCGCACTCAGAGCCGTACGCGCCCGATCGAGCGCCCCCCAGGCCTCGCCGGGCGGCTACGGGGGCCAGCTGCGGACCGCGTCCCGGAGCGGCCTGGGCGCGAAGACCTCGGGCCTGCGGAGCAGCACCACCGTGTCCGAGGCGATCGACCGGGCCCGGCTCGGCGCGGCGCTCTCCCGGCTGGCCGCCACCCCGACGGCCCGGCTCCTGGCCCGCCCCGAGCGGACGGCGCTCGCCGCCCTGAGGGCGGGTCAGATGCCGGCCCGTACGGTGGACGGCGTCCTGCGTCCGCTGCTGACCGCGCTGCTCGGCGACCCCGGCCTCACCACGTCCAGCCGGTACGCGGACCTGGCGCTGCGCGACTACGCGCGGGGCGGACTGTGTGTACCGGCGGGCGGTTCGGGAACGCTGCCGGATCTGCTGGCGGCCGCGCTGCCTCCCGGCACGGTCCGGACCGGGGTGCATGTCACGGCCGCCGACATCACCACCGTACGCACCAAGGAGCACGGTGAACTGGGGTGCCGTTCCCTGTTGCTGGCCACCGGGGCGGGGGCCGCGGCCGAGCTGCTGCCCGGGCTGCGGGTGCCGGCCTTCCGCGCGGTGACGGTCCTTCACCACACCGCGCCCGCGCCGCCGCCGACCGGCAGGTCGCTCGTGCTGGACGGGGACCGCTCGGGACCGGTGGCGTACACGGCGGTGATGAGCGAGGTCGACCCCTCGCGCGCGCCGGAGGGCCGGGCGCTGATCACCTCGACGGTGCTCGGGACGCCGCCGCCGGACCTGGACCGTTCCGTACGGACGCATCTGGCGGCGCTGTACGGGACCCCGACGGGCGACTGGGAGCTGCTGGCCGCCCACCACGACCCGGAGGCGGTGCCCGCGATGGAGGCCCCGCACGACCCCCGCCGGCCGGTGCGGGTGCTGGCGGGGCTGTACGTGTGCGGCGACCACCGGGACACCAGCTCGGTCCAGGGGGCGCTGCACTCGGGGCGCCGGGCGGCGGAGGCGATCCTGACGGATCTGGGGGTGGCTCCGGCGCGTCCGGGGGGTGCCCGGCTGCCGGAGGCGGCGTAGCTCCCTCGTAGGCGCCCGCCCCCGGGTTCAGCTTTCGAAGGCGCCCGCCCTGGGGCTCAGCCCAGCGCCGCCACCCGGTCGCGGTAGCCGCGTACGGGGGCGGCGTCCCGGTACGGCTCCAGGCTGCGCTCGAAGGCGCGTACGTACTCGGCGGCCCGGACCGAGCGCATCTCGGAGGCCTGCTGGGCGGCCTCGGCCCCCAGCCGGCAGGCCTGCTCCAGCTCGCCGAGGCCCAGCCGGGCGGAGGCGAGGACCACCCGGCAGAACAGCCGGCTACGAGCGTACGCCGGGGCCCGCAGCTGGAGCGAGCGCTCCGCGTGCTGGGCGGCGGCCCGGTACTGCTGGAGGTCGCGGTGGCAGTGGCCGAGCTCGTGGGCGAGCTGGGCCTCGTCGAAGGGGCGGGCCCAGGCCGGCGCTTCGTCCCCGGGGCGCGCGGTCTCCAGGGCGTGCTCGGCCCGGGTCAGCGCGGCGGTGCAGGCCCGCGCCTCGCCGAGGATCCCGTGGCCGCGCGCCTCGACAGAGTGCAGCAGGGCCTGGACGAGGGGCGGGGCGGCGGAGCCGATGCCCTGCTGGGCTACGCGTGCGAGCTGCACGGCCTCCCTGCCGTGGCCGAGGTAGACGGCCTGGCGGCTCATGGTGATCAGGACGTACGCCCCGTAACCGCGGTCCCCGGCGGCCTGGGCGAGCCGCAGGGCCTGGACGAAGTACCGCTGGGCCAGGCCGTGGGCGGCGATGTCGAAGGAGGTCCAGCCGGCCAGCCGGGTCAGGTCGGCGACCGCGGCGAAGAGGCGGCGCCCGGTGGCTTCGCCGTAGCTCCCGCGGAGCATCGGCTCGGCCTCGTGCTCCAGATACCGCACGAGGGCCTGGCGGGCGTGGCCGCCGCCGTAGGTGTGGTCGAGGGTGCGGAAGAGCTCGCCGACCGAGCGCAGCGCCGCGACGTCGCCGTTGCCGACGCGCAGGCCGGGCCCGCGCTCGGTCTGCCGCTGGCGCGGGACGACGGGGAGCACCTCCGTACCGGAAGAGGCTCCGGACGTACCCGAGGAGGCTCCGGACGTCCCGGAAGAGACTCCGGAGCCGGGCAGTCCGCCGGGCAGGGCCCCCGTCCCCGCCAGACCTGGCCGGGCCCTTCCGGACGGGTCCGCCGACGGCTGGCCACCGGCCGGGACAGGGTGGCCGGTGGCGGGCCGGCCCGCGGGGCGTACGGATCCGCCGGGGCGGGGCGCGCCGCGGAGGTCGGTGCGCAGGCCCCCATCCGTACGGCCCGGCGCCTGCGCCTCCGTACGGCCGCCGGGTGCCGGGGCTCCACCGGCGGCCCCGGCACCCGCCCTGCGGTGCGGGGCGGGCGGCTGGGCCGCCCCGCCGTCGCGGGCCACCCACTCGTCGGCGCGGCCGATCAGCCAGTCCCGGCTGGGGACGACGAGACCGGCGGGGGTGAAGGCGATCTTCCGCAGCTCGGTGTGCGTCCCCGAGTCCTTGCGCCACAGGCCGCTGACGATGTCGACGGCCTCGGTGGGGGTGGCCGCGAACTCCAGCCCCGCGTAGACGGGTGCGCAGGCGTCCAGGCCGAGGTCCTGCGCGGAGAGCCGCCGCCCGAGCCGCCGGGTGAAGACCTCGGCGATCAGGGCGGGGGTCGTGCCGCGCGGCTGCTGTCCCCGCAGCCAGCGGGTGACCGAGGTTTTGTCGTACCGCAGGTCCAGTCCGTGTTCGAGGCCGAGCTGATCGACCCGGCGGGCGAGGCCCGCGTGGGAGAACCCGGCTTCCGCGATGAGTGAGGCGAGGCGGCGGTTGGGCGTGCGCTGCGGGGGTCGTTCCGACATCAGCTGTACGGTCTCCTGCCTTCGGGGGCCCGGGCAGCCCCTGGGGAACGGCGCGAATTTAGCGTCCGCCGGGGCGGTCGGAGACACCCTTTGCTCCACGTTCATCCGATCGTGTGAGGATTGCGGACAGAGCTGACAGAAGGGACCGGACCTCCCTCACGTCGGAACACGCCGGAACACACGGCCAGGAGGCACCTCCTCCACCTGCCGGTGGGCCGGCCGGATGACGGCCGTACAGTGGATGCGGGCGCGATCAGTGCAGGGTGCCGTCATCCCGGGGACACCCCTTCGGGCACACGGCGCCCGACGTAGGGAGGCATCTGTCGTGAGCGAGCTGCGGTTCGTCCGTCTGGGCTTCGGTGACGAGGCCGTCGAGTACACGGAGGCCTGGCAGAAGCAGCGCGAGGTGCACGCGGCCCGGTTCGAGGACCTGGTGCCGGACACCTGTCTGCTCCTGGAACACCCGCCCGTCTACACGGCGGGCCGCCGGACCGCCGAGAACGAGCGTCCGCTGGACGGCACCCCGGTCATCGACGTGGACCGGGGCGGGAAGATCACCTGGCACGGCCCGGGGCAGCTCGTCGGCTACCCGATCCAGAAGCTGCCGCGCCCGGTCGACGTCGTCGCGCACGTCCGCCGCCTGGAGGACGCGCTGATCCGTACGGCCGCCGACTTCGGGGTGGAGACCTCGCGGGTCGAGGGCCGCAGCGGTGTCTGGGTGCTCGGCGACCCGGTCGAGGAGCGTCGTACGCTCGGCGGGCTCTCGCTGGACTTCGACCCCAGGCTCCAGGACGAGGAGTTCGACCCGCGGCTGAACGGCCCGGAGTACGCCCCGTCCAACGCGGGCCAGCGCCGCGAGGACCGCAAGCTGGCCGCGATCGGGATCCGGGTTGCCAAGGGCGTCACGATGCACGGCTTCGCGCTCAACGTGAACCCGGACAACACCTGGTTCGACCGGATCGTGCCGTGCGGTATCCGTGACGCGGGGGTGACGTCCCTCTCGAACGAGCTGGGCCGGGAGATCACCATCGAGGAGGTGCTGCCGGTCGCCGAGAAGCACCTGCGGGACATCCTGGAGAACGCGGAGCTCGCGCCCCGCGTGATCGAGCAGCCGGCCGAGCGGTCGGCGGGTCAGCCGAAGGCCGCGGCCCCGGCGTAGTACCGACCAGTAGCCCCGACCGGCGCCACCGGCCGGGGAGGGACCGGGGAATAGGCCCCGTCGGCCACAGGTTGGCCAGGCGTAAGGCCGTTTGATTTACGGGCGTACCCTGGTGTTCGCCGAAGAATCCCATGCGAATCCCACGCAGCAGAAAGCAAAGGGGAGCCGGAGTGTCCGCTGTCGCACCCGACGGGCGCAAGATGCTGCGCCTGGAGGTCCGAAACAGCCAGACCCCCATCGAGCGCAAGCCCGAGTGGATCAAAACGCGGGCGAAGATGGGCCCCGAGTACAAGCAGCTGCAGAATCTCGTGAAGGGCGAGGGGCTGCACACGGTCTGCCAGGAGGCGGGCTGCCCCAACATCTTCGAGTGCTGGGAGGACCGCGAGGCCACCTTCCTCATCGGCGGCGACCAGTGCACGCGGCGCTGCGACTTCTGCCAGATCGACACGGGCAAGCCGCAGGCGCTGGACCGTGACGAGCCCCGCCGGGTCGGCGAGTCCGTCGTCAAGATGGACCTGAACTACGCCACCATCACCGGCGTCGCCCGCGACGACCTGGAGGACGGCGGATCCTGGCTGTACGCCGAGACCGTCCGCCAGATCCACACGCTGACGGCGGAGCGGGAGGCGGGCGCGACCAAGGTCGAGCTGCTGATCCCCGACTTCAACGCCGAGCCCGAGCAGCTCGCCGAGGTCTTCTCCTCGCGCCCCGAGGTGCTCGCGCACAACGTGGAGACGGTGCCGCGCATCTTCAAGCGCATCCGCCCCGGCTTCCGCTACGAGCGGTCCCTGGAAGTCATCACGCGGGCCCGCGAGGCCGGCCTGGTGACCAAGTCCAACCTGATCCTCGGCATGGGCGAGACCCGCGAGGAAGTCAGCGAGGCGCTCCAGGACCTGTACGACGCGGGTTGCGAGCTCATCACGATTACGCAGTACCTGCGGCCCACCGTGCGCCACCACCCGGTGGAGCGCTGGGTGAAGCCGATGGAGTTCGTGGAGCTGAAGGACGAGGCCGACGCGATCGGCTACTCCGGCGTGATGTCGGGGCCGCTGGTGCGTTCCTCGTACCGCGCGGGTCGGCTCTTCCAGCAGGCGATGGAGGCCCGCGGCGCGGCCACCGGAAGCGTGCCGACGGCCCAGGCCGTGTGAGTGACCGTGTGAGTCCGCTCACCCGGGCTACCGAGCAGTAACCGCACGGCCGAGGCGGCCCGTGCGCTCCCCGCAGGTGAGGGACGCGTACGGGCCGCCTCGGCGTGCGGGGCGCCGGAATGAAGGGTTCATTGGTGTTTGACCCACCGGTCACGCACTGGTAACACCGAGCAGTGACCCTAGGTACACGTGCAGCGGCAGCTCCCACAGCCGTCGCCGTCACTGCTTCCCGTACTCAGTCCGCGCCCGGGTGGGCGCATCCACTCCGAGGGGGAACACCATGCAGGCCGCACCGGTCCGCGCCCACGCCCTTCCGTCCGTCACCACCGCCCTGCGCGCCGTCGAGTCGCTGCTGCTGAGCAGCGGCCAGCGCACCGCCCGCCGCAACGCCTGGACGGCCGTCCTGGAGGACCGCCGCCGGGCCAAGGACCGGGTGGAGTCCCCGTACGTACCGGACGCGGTGGCCGACCACCGTTCCTAGGTCGCTTCCACGCCACGTAAACTTCGGTACATGGCGAGGAAGGCAAAAACTGAAGGCGCGGACAGCGCCGAGAACGCAGGGCGGCTCAAGCAGATCGCCCTGACCTACAAGATGACCAGGCGGTCCGACAGCAAGATCGGGTTCATCGTCGCGGGCGTGGGAATCGCCACGTTCGGTGTCCTCCTCGGCATCGGCTTCGTGATCGGTCACCCGGTCTACCTGGGCATCCTGGGCTTCGTCCTGGCCGTCCTCGCGATGGCGATCATCTTCGGACGACGGGCCGAGCGAGCGGCCTTCGGACAGATGGAGGGCCAGCCCGGTGCGGCGGCCGCCGTCCTGGACCGGATCGGACGCGGCTGGACCACGACCCCCGCGGTGGCGATGAACCGCAGCCAGGACGTCGTGCACCGGTCCGTCGGCAAGGCCGGCATCGTCCTGGTCGCCGAGGGCAACCCGAACCGGGTGAAGGGCCTCCTGGCGGCCGAGAAGAAGAAGATGGCCCGCATCGTGGTGGACGTCCCGGTCCACGACATCATCGTCGGCAACGGCGAGGGCCAGGTGCCCCTGAAGAAGGTCCGCACCAAGATGCTGAAGCTTCCCCGCGTCCTGACCGGCCCGCAGGTGACCACCACCAACGACCGGCTGCGCGCGATGGGCGACCTGATGAGCAACATGCCGCTGCCGAAGGGCCCGATGCCCAAGGGCATGCGGATGCCGCGCGGCGGAAAGATGCGCTGAGCGCGGACGTACACGTCATACACAGCACGGCCCCGGACCGAGGAATCGGTCCGGGGCCGCTGCGTTCTCACGTACTGGTGGGGTGGGACTACATCCGGACCTGTACGGCGCGGCCGAGCCGGTCGTGGAGGCCGCGCCCGTCGCGGTCCCAGACGAGGGCGGGAATGACGAGCAGAAGCAGGACGGTGCGTACGAGAACCCGCCCGAAGCCGAGACGCCCGCCGTCCTCGGAGACCACGCGCAGCCCCAGGAGGCGCTTGCCGGGGGTGCAGCCGATGGTGCCGACGGTGAGGGCGCTCATGAGGAGGAAGACACCGAGCGCCCAGTTCCCCGCCGCCTGCTGGTCACCGCGAGCGAGCAGCCCGTATGCGATCACCATGCAGATCGACCAGTCGATGAAGACGGCCCCGAAACGGCGGCCGAGCGGGGCGATGGCCCCCGGCCCCTCCTCGGGCAGTCCGAGCCGCTTGCCTCGGTAGCCGAAGTCGGCGCCCATCTCTTCGGCGGCCGCGCGGGGCCCCGAGAGCCACGATCCGATTGCTTGCCTGTTGTCCACCCGTCCACGGTACTGCGCCCAGGTTTGGGCCAGGCAGGGCGGGGCACGGAAAAAGCCGCGCGGAGACAGCCGCTGAGATGCCGCCCACCCTCGCCCCGGTTAACTTGGGCGAAACAAATGGGTCATGCTTGAGAAATCACGCCTGCCTAAGGTCGGGTCCAGCGTGTGCCACCGCACTGGCCGCACCACGAGCTACAACCCCGTCCCGCCCGGGCCGGGAGTAGGAGGAGTTGGATGTTCCAGAACGCCGACGAAGTGCAGAAGTACGTAGCGGACAACGACGTCAAGTTCATCGATGTCCGGTTCTGCGACCTGCCCGGGGTGATGCAGCACTTCACGATCCCGGCAGCGACCTTCGACCCGGCCGAGGAACTCGCCTTCGACGGCTCGTCGATCCGCGGTTTCCAGGCGATCCACGAGTCCGACATGGCGCTGCGCGCGGACCTGTCGACGGCTCGGGTGGACCCCTTCCGCCGCGACAAGACCGTCAACATCAACTTCTTCATCCACGACCCGATCACGGGTGAGCAGTACAGCCGTGACCCGCGGAACATCGCCAAGAAGGCCGAGGCGTACCTCGCCTCGACCGGCTTCGCGGACACCGCGTACTTCGGCCCGGAGGCCGAGTTCTACGTCTTCGACAACGTCCGCTTCCAGACGTCGGCGAACGAGAGCTTCTACCACATCGACTCCGAGGCCGGCGCCTGGAACACCGGGTCGGAGGAGAACAACCGCGGCTACAAGGTCCGCTACAAGGGCGGCTACTTCCCGGTCCCGCCGGTGGACCACTTCGCCGACCTGCGTGCCGAGATCTCCCTGGAGCTGGACAAGAACGGCCTCCAGGTCGAGCGCCAGCACCACGAGGTCGGCACCGCCGGCCAGGCCGAGATCAACTACAAGTTCAACACGCTGCTCGCCGCGGCCGACGACCTGATGCTCTTCAAGTACATCGTGAAGAACGTCGCCTGGCGCAACGGCAAGACCGCGACCTTCATGCCGAAGCCGATCTTCGGCGACAACGGCTCGGGCATGCACGTCCACCAGTCGCTGTGGCAGGGCGGCACGCCGCTCTTCTACGACGAGCAGGGTTACGCCGGCCTGTCGGACATGGCGCGCTACTACATCGGCGGCATCCTGAAGCACGCCCCGTCGCTGCTGGCGTTCACCAACCCGACGGTGAACTCGTACCACCGCCTGGTCCCCGGCTTCGAGGCCCCGGTCAACATGGTGTACTCGCAGCGGAACCGTTCCGCCGCGATGCGCATCCCGATCACCGGCTCGAACCCGAAGGCCAAGCGCGTCGAGTTCCGCGCCCCGGACCCGTCCTCCAACCCGTACCTCGCGTTCTCCGCGCTGCTGATGGCTGGCCTGGACGGCGTCAAGAACAAGATCGAGCCGGCCGAGCCGATCGACAAGGACCTCTACGAGCTGGCTCCCGAGGAGCACGCCAACGTCCAGCAGGTCCCGACGTCCCTCCCGGCCGTGCTCGACGCCCTGGAGGCGGACAACGAGTACCTCCAGGCGGGCGGCGTCTTCACGTCGGACCTGATCGAGACGTGGATCGACTACAAGCGCACGCACGAGATCGCCCCGATCCAGCTGCGCCCGCACCCGCACGAGTTCGAGCTGTACTTCGACATCTAGGCCGCGGGGCGCGCTCACTGGGCGCCTGAGGCACTGAGCACCGAGGGCCGCCACTTCCTTCCGGGAGTGGCGGCCCTCGTTCGTGCTGTCAGCCGCGCTGGGCCCCGATCCAGAAGGACCGGGCCTTCTGGAGGAGTTCCTTGGCTTCGTCGCCGTCCAGCGCCGCGTCGCTCAGCCGGCTGAATGCCTTCCGGTAGAGGTCGAGTTCGCAAGGCTCGGTCACATTCAGGCCGGAGGAGACCAGCTCTACGTGGACCTCGTCGCCGTGCAGGTTGAAGGCATGGACGGGAAGCATGTTCACAGGTGCCGTGGCGGGGATGATGCCGAGGGTGAGTGAGGGCAGGTCGATGTCGCGGAGGATCCGGTCCATCTGCTCCCGCATGACCTCGGGCCCGCCGATGTTCGTGTAGAGGGCCTGCTCCCCGAGGATGACGTCGTAGTGGTGCTCGCCGTCGTACAGCACCTGCTGCCGCTGCATCCGTTTGGCCACCCCTGCGGGCACGTCGTCCGGAACCCCGAGGAAGTCGACGACCTGCCCCAGGATCACGGTGGCGTACGCCTCCGTCTGGAGCGTCCCCCAGATCATGGTCGGCACGTACGCCTGGCCCTCGGGCGTCTCCTGATACCAGCGGATCACTTCGTCCTGGACTGCTTCGGTGCCTGCGGACAGGCGCTCCTGCCATGGTACGGAACTGGTCACGGCGTCCCCCTGCTTCCCGAGTCGGCCGGATCGGCACGTCGGTCGTATGGCTCCGCGCGCGTGATCAGCGCTTCTTGGTCTTCCTCTTCTGGCGTGGTGTCCACTCGCCTCGGTGCAGTTGGCACCGGGAGTAGCCGACCATCGCCGGGTTCTTGCACGGCTTGCCGGACGTGGTCTTCGTCGATCCGCACGTGACCTGCTTGCCCATGAGCCCTCCCGTGCCGTCGGTCGGTGCACTGAAGACATCGTCAGGGGCGGGCGTGTTCTGTGTCCGTCGACCCGTGCGTTTCGGCTGGTTTCAGGCCTAGAGCGACCGGTTACCGACTCGGCCTCAGCGCAGCGACGGGCGCGGGCGGCCCGCCCAGTACTCGTCCGCCGTGATGCCCAGCAGGACCACGTCGTGGTAGGCGCCGGCGAAGAACTCGTGCTGGCGCAGGCGGCCCTCCTCCACGAAGCCGAGTTTGCGGTAGAGGGCGAGGGAGGCGTCGTTGAAGGCGTATACCTCGACCTCGCACTTGTGGCTGCGCTGTTCGGCGAACATGTAGGTGAGGACCAGTTCGGTGGCCTCGGCCGCGTAGCCCTGGCGGCGGTGTTCGCGGGTGACCTCGATGCCCGTACGGAAGCGGCCGGCGCGGGCGTCCGTCTCGCCGACCGACACCGCGCCGACGAAGGCGTGCTCGAAGCGGGTCTCGATGACCAGTTGGTACGCGGCCGGGTTCGGGGTGCGGTCGGCGCGTTCGGCGGTCCAGGATCGGAAGCTCTCGTCCGAGCGTGGCGGGTCGACCACGTCGGCGTTGCGGGCGTCCACGGTGTGCAGGGCCAGGGCCCGGAAGCCCTCCCAGTCCGCCGGTTCGATGCCTCGGAGGCGTACCCGCTCGCCGGTCCACAGGTCGCTCATCGTCCGGGTCCGTTCTTCGGCGTGGTGGCCGCCTTGATCGTCATCCGGTCAGAGTAGGGGCAACCGGGACCGCGTTCGATGCGTTTTCGGGCGTCACGGGCCCGCGAGGCTCGTCCGTGCCGCGCTCATGAACGCGGACTTGGACGCCTCCAGGTGCTCGTTGACCTCGACGTCCCCGATGTCCCGCCACACCGCGGCGTTGAGTGCGCGGCCGTACGTCGTCACGGGCTCGATCAGGGCCTCGTCGCACAGGAGCGTGACCTGGCCGGACGCGGTCCACAGTGCGGTCATGACCGGACCCGTCTGTGTCATCCAGCCGTCCTCGTCGTCGCCCCAGGGGTCGGGGCGGCGGTAGGCGGCCCGTTCGGCGGCCTGGGCGCAGGCGACGAACTCCTTGAGCGCCTCGATCTGTTCGGCCCGGCGGCTCTCCGTGGTGGCCACGGCCTGGCGGCGTTCCTCGACCCGTTCCGCCGAGCGCTGGGTGGCGCGCTGGGCGAGTGCCGTCAGACCGCCACCCAGCGCGACACCGGCGAGCGAGACGACTGACGTCCATAGATCTGCGGCCACGGTGATCCCCTTCGCCCGTTTCTCTGTGCGGTCGGGGGCCATGGTCCCGCATGGGCGGTCGGGGCAGCCGTGTGCCCCCGGGCCACGTTCGGTCCGGGGGCACAGGGCTGTCGGCGGGTGGGTGGTGGTGTCAGCGGCCGTAGCGGATCAGGGCGCGGACCATGCGGCACGTGGTGTCGGACGGCGGGTGCATGCCCAGGCGCTCGGCGGTGGTCCGTATGCGGTGGTTTCCGGCGCTGGACGGCTGGTAGACCCCGCTGTCGAGCAGGGCGATCGCCAGGCGCATGGCCTTGAGGCGGCGGTTGTGCGAGACGTACCACTCGCGGGGGCGGCCGGCGGGCAGGCGCTTCTTCGTCGGCGGAGTGGGCAGCGGCGGGTGGAAGGGCATCGGGAGCTGTCGGTCGAGCGGCTCGGTCGTGGCTGCGGCAACGGCCATCGGCATCCTCCTGGCAGGGTGGTGGAACCCTCACGAACTCCCTCCATTTTACTGCCCCCCACTGACAATCGCCCCTGGCCAGAGGCGCTTTCAGCAGTCCCTCGCGTAACCTTGGCCCCATGGAGATCTGGATCAATCCGGCCTGTTCCAAGTGCCGTGGCGCGGTGAGTCTGCTGGACGCCGAAGGGGCCGACTACACCGTCCGGCACTATCTGGAGGACGTGCCGTCGATCGAGGAGATCCGGGTCGTTCTGGACCGGCTCGGCCTGGAGCCGTGGGACATCACGCGGATGCAGGAAGCGGCGGCCAAGGAGCTGGGGCTCAAGGAGTGGCCTCGGGACGCCGGTTCGCGGGAGCGGTGGGTCACCGCCCTGTCCGAGCACCCCAAGCTGATCCAGCGGCCCATCATCACCGCCGACGACGGCACGGCTGTCGTGGCGCGGAGTGAGGAAGCCGTGCGGGATGCGTTGGGGCGGTGAGACCGGTTTTCAGCGTTCGTCCGTGCCCGCTCGCTTCGCCGTGGCCAGGGCTATGCGGTTCCAGGTGTTGATCGTGAGGATCAGGGCGAGGAGTTGGGCCAGCTCCTCGTCGGTGAAGTGCGTCGCCGCCCTGGTGTAGACCGTGTCCGGGACCCCGGCGTCCGCGAGCCGGGTGACCGCGTCGGTCAGGGCCAGGGCCGCCTGTTCCCGCTCCGTGAAGAAGTGCGGCGCCTCCTGCCAGACCGCCACCATGTGCAGCCGCTCCTCGCTCTCCCCCGCCTTCCGCGCGTCCGTCGTGTGCATGTGGAGGCAGTACGCGCAGTGGTTCAGGTGCGAGGACCGGATCTGGACCAGCTCGACCAGTGTCGGGTCCAGGCCCTCGCGGGCCGCCGCGTCCAGGCCGATCACGGCCCGGAACACCTTCGGGGCGGCCTTCGCGAAGTTGAGCCGAGCGGTGGGGGCGGGGGTGGCGGTGCGGTTCTGCGGCTTGGTCTCCGTCGTCTTCATGGGTACGAATCTAGGGGCGCAGGCGACTGGTTGTGGGGTGCATTCCGATGGCTGAATCGCGGGTCAATTCGGCGGAGATCCTGGGCAGTGATCTGCCGTTGGAGCTCTCCGGTACGGGCAATCGCCGGGCCGTCCTGATGGGCGCACTCCGCGAGGCCGTCCGCAGCGGGCGGCTCGCTCCGGGTACGCGGCTGCCGCCGTACCGTTCCCTCGCCGCCGACCTGGGGCTCGCCCGTAACACCGTCGCCGACGCCTACGCGGAGCTCGTCGCGGAGGGCTGGCTCGCCGCCCGCCAGGGCTCGGGCACCCGGGTCGCCGAGCGGGCCGCGCCCGTCACCCCGGCCCACCGCCCCCGCACCCCGGAACGCCCCTCCCGCCCCGTCCACGACCTGGTCCAGGGGCAGCCGGACCCCGCCGCCTTCCCGCGTACCGCCTGGCTGGCCTCCGCGCGGCGGGCGCTCGCCACCGCCCCCAACGACGCGTTCGGGCCCGGCGATCCGCACGGGCGGCCCGAGCTGCGGCGGGCACTGGCCGCATATCTGGCCCGGGTACGCGGGGTGCGGGCCTCCCCGGAACGCATCGTCCTCTGCTCGGGCGCCGCGCACGGGCTGCGGCTCCTGGCGGAGGTGGTGGGCGGGCCGTGGGCGGCGGAGGCGTACGGGCTGCCCTTCCACCGCAGGCTGCTCGCCTCGCACGGCGTCGGCACCCGGCCCGTGGGCGTCGACCGGGACGGGGCCCGGGTCGGTGAACTGACCCGCCGCGACCGGGCCGTCCTGCTGACGCCCGCCCATCAGTTCCCGACCGGCGGGCCCCTGCACCCGGCGCGGCGCGCGGCGGTGGTCGACTGGGCGCGGTCCACGGGCGGGCTCGTCGTGGAGGACGACTACGACGGGGAGTTCCGCTACGACCGGCAGCCCGTGGGCGCCGTTCAAGGGCTCGACCCCGAGCATGTGGTGCTGCTGGGGTCGGTGAGCAAGAGCCTCTCCCCCGCCCTGCGCATCGGCTGGATGGTGTTGCCGGAGCGGCTGGTGGCGCCCGTCGTCGCGGCGAAGGGCGAGCGCGAGCAGTTCTCCAGCGCCACCGATCAGCTGACGCTGGCGGACTTCGTGGAGTCGGGCGCGTACGACCGTCATGTACGCCGGATGCGGCAGCGCCACCGGCGGCGCCGGGACCAGCTGGTGGCGGCCCTGGAGCAGCGCGCGCCCCACGTCCGGGTCACCGGGATCGCAGCCGGACTGCACGCGGTGGTGGAGCTGCCGCCCGGCACCGAGCGGTCGGCGGTGCGGGCGGCAGCCTGGCAGGGGCTCGCGGTGGAGGGGCTCGCCGACTACCGGCACCCGGGGGCGGAGCAGGCAGCGCAGGCGGACGGTGCGCGGGACGGGCTCGTCGTGGGGTACGCCACGCCTGCCGAACACGCCTACCCGGAGGCGTTGGAGGCCCTGTGCCGGGCCCTTCCGCCGCCGGGGTGAGCCGATCCGTTACCGGCCCGCCTGGGTCTCCGCCTCCGCCAGCAGCTCCGTCAGCCGGAGGCCGAAGCGGGCGTCGCAGGCGTGCGGCACCCCCGTACGTACCGCTTCGGCCAGCGCGTCCACCGCTCCCCGGAACGCCGTCTCCGCCCCGTCCCAGCCCGGGATCGCTGCCGTACCGTGCTCGCCCCGCAGCTCGATGTCCACGCCCGCCGCGGCCGGCGGGGCGCTCAGGCCGAGGGTCACCGTGCTGGAGGCGCCGGAGGTGTGGCGCAGGATGAGGTGGGTGGTGTCGGCGGGGCCGCGGGCGGCGGTCAGGTGCTCGACCTCTCCCAGGACCGGGATCAGCACCGACAGCGCGTGCGGGCCGACGTCCCACAGGCCGCCCTTCTCGCGCCGCCACGGCGAGTCGGCGTACTCGCTGGCCGAACCCACGGCGTAGAGCGAGCCGAGCCACTGCGCGCGGGCGGTGAACCAGCCCTCCACCGCCGCCTGTTCAGCGATCCACGCGGCGGTCTCGGGCGCGAAGCGGAGCGTGCAGAAGACCACCGAGGCGACCTCCGCCTTCGCCGCCGCCTCCGCGACCGCGCGGGCCCCGTCCACCGTCGTGGCGACCGGCTTGTCCATCAGGAGGTGGCAGCCCGCCTCCGCCGCCCGGACCGCGAGCGGCGCCTGGATGTCCGGCGGCAGCGCGAACGCCACCGCGTCGCTCGTCTCCAGCAGCGCGTCGATCCCCGTCTCCCCTGTGTACGCCCGGGTCCCGTGGGCGGCGGCCAGGGCCTCGGCCGCCTCGGCCCGGCGGCCCCACACCCCGCTCAGCTCGACGCCGGGGTGGGCGGCCAGCGCGGGGGCCTGGGTGTTGCGCGCCCAGGGGCCCGTGCCGAGGAGGCCGATGCGGAGGGGGGTGGTGGGGGTGGTGGGGGTGGCGGGGGTGGCGGTGCTCGTAGTGCTGGTGGTGTCGGCGGGTGTCGTCATGGGGGTCAGTGTGCCCGGTGTGCCGCAACGCCGCGGTGCCGCCCGAATGCGGTGGCGAAGAACGGGCGGGCAAGGTTACGTTTCCGGGGCCGGCCGCGGGACTTCGGCTGCGACTACCGGGACTTGCCTGTGAAGCGATGATTTCGTTGTTCGCGCCTCCATTCCCCGGCCGGCGTCCGCACTCCGCACCGGGGGAAGTCCATGCGTACGTCCGAGAACTCCGCCGATCTCGTCGCCGCCGAAGACGTCCTGCTCTTCGCGAATGCGGCGATCACCGCGACCGGACAGCGCGAATTCCGTTCGGGCGCCCTCGACCAGCAACTGTCGCTGGACTTCCTGCACACTTACGTACGGGTCAACTACCGCCGTCTGTACGCCGCTTCGCTGGCCCTCGACATCAACGACCACAATGCCGCCCGCATCGTGCTCGGCCTCCTGGCTACCGCGGGCGAGGCGAGCGCCGAGGAGCGGCGCACCGAGGGCCGGCTGATCGCCGCGCGGCTGGCGCGGCTGCCTCCGCAGCGGGTCTACCGCCTCTTCGGCGAGGTGCGCCGGGCCGGGATCAACAACCGGCGCACCCGGGCGATCATGCGTGACTGGCTGGCGGCCCGGCCCGATCTGGGGCACGACGCGGTGAAGTACCGGAGCGGGGTGAAGACGGCCGCCCGCCATGTCCATCTGCGCTGCCCTCAGGGGGCGGAGCCGCTCGCCGAGGTCGGGGCGTTCCTGTTCCGGCCGGGGAAGCTGCCGCGCTACGAGCACCCGCTGCTGGACGCCTGGCGGCGCGCGCACTACGAGCAGGGGGCCGTGGCCGAGCTGCCGTTCACCGTCGCGGAGGGGTTCGCGGCCCGGCACGGGATGAAGCGCGAGGTGTTCCTGAAGCGGGCCGCGCCCCGGATGACCCGGCTGGAGCGGCTGCGCACCCACGCCGTGACTCAGCGGCCGGACGTCGACCTGGCTGCGATGCCGCTGACCCGGCTGGCGCTGTACGTCCTCGCGCTCCCCTTCGAGCAGCGTGCCGCCCTCCGCACCGAGCTGACCGGTGCCCTGCGTACGGCCGCGCGCCGGGCTGCGGGGAAGCACGCCGGGAGCTGGGGCCCGGTGCACGCGGTGCTGGACGACAGCTTCTCCTCGTCCGGGTCGGGGCAGAAGCGGCGGCGGCCGCTCGCCGTGGCCCTGGCCTGTCACCACCTGCTGGAGGTGCTCGCGGCGCCGGGCGCGTACCGGGGGCTGTGGACCTCGGGGCGGGGTGACGCCCTGCTCGTACGTCCGTGGGGGCCGACCCCGCTCGGGATGCGGGTCCTGGACGCGCTGGAGCCCGGGCCGGGCGGTGCGGAGCCGGACCGGCTGGTGATCGTGTCGGACGGCTGGGACAACGCCCCGGCGGGTCTGGCGGGCGAGGTGCTGCGGGTGTGGCGCGCGCAGCTGGATCCGGGGCGGCGGACGGCGGTGGTGCACGTCAACCCCGTATACGACGCGGACGGTTTCGACGTGCGGCGGCTCGCGGTGGGGGTTCCGACGGCCGGGATCCGGGATGCGGAGGATCTGCCCGCGCTGGTGGAGATCGCCCGGTTCGCGGAGGGCCGGACCGGGGCGGCGGAGCTGCACGCGTATCTGGACCGGCGGGTGGCGCTGTTCCTGGGAGAGAAGGCGACGGAGAAGGGGGCGGTGGCGTGAACCGGCTGGAGCTCACCGGGCTCACCACCCGGCCCGCGCAGGTGTGGGGCGGCGTCCGGCTCGTACCGCTGGTGCGTGAGGCGCCGGTGGAGGGGCTGCGGCTGCACCGGGAGGTGTACGAGCGGCTCGGGGCGGGGATCGTCGAGCTCGGGCCCCGTGACCACTACGTCTCGTACATCCCGCACGGGCTGGTCGCCGACTGGTCCACCGGGGACCTTGAAGTACCGGTGGGCGGCAGGCAGTCGGCCGCGTACGGGACTCAGCTCGGTGGCGGCCGGGATGTGCCCCGTACCCTCCGGCTGCCCCGGCCGCCCCTCCACCGCATGGCCAAGCGCCGCCCCGGCGACCGGCTGCGGTTCCTGCCGCTCCACCTGGCCCTGGAGGGCTACCTCGCGCTGCACTTCGGCGGCCCGACCACCGCCTGGGAGGAGTGGTCGCGCCGGGCGCTGCGTGACGGGCTGTCGCCGCGCGCGGAGGACGCGTACCTCGGGTGGTCGGTGCGCGGGCTCGGGGACGCGCTGCGGATCTTCGAGATCCACCCGGACCAGTGCGGGGTGATGGTGTACGTCTCCGACGCCCTCGCCGCCGCCTTCGTGGTGCCGCACCCGGAGGACTACCGGCTGCTGCACGCCTCGCTGGTGGAGGACCTGTACGGGGAGCTAATGCACCAGTACGCGCTGTACGGGGCGCCGGTGGCGGAGTTCGGGGCGCGGCTCGGGGACGGGGCGCACATCCGTACGCTCGCCGAACTGCGGGCAGCGGCGCGGGGGCAGCAGCGGGTGTGGGAGGAGGCGCACGAGAGCCTGTTCGCGCGGGAGCTGCTGGACTCCTCGTACGGCTTCGACCGGGTCTACCGGATGGGGTCGTTCACGCTGTGGCGGTTCCTGCCGCCGTTCGTCCGGGACGGCAGCGGGCAGCACATCGGCGAGACGGTCACCGACCACAAGGGGCGGGTCGCCTACCTCAAGACGTTCCGGCTCTCGGACGCCCAGATCCGGCGCGGCTATCTGCTGCACGTCCTCGCGGGCGCGGACTGGGAGCTGTCCCGGGCGGCAGCCACGCTGGGGTCGAGCAGGGAGGAGCTGGTGCTGCGGATCCGGGCCGCCGGGTTCTCGGAACTCCTCAAGGGCAACGTATGACGAGTCCCTACAAGGCGGCCTTTTATCGCAGGAAACCTCGGTAACACGGGGTTCACACTCGGGCAACGGACGGGAAATCGCGTCTTGCCAAGCTGCGCGGCATAGACCGCTGCACCCGCAAAGGATGGCGTCCGTGACGTTCAAGGCTGAGTACATCTGGATAGACGGCACCGAGCCGACCGCCAAGCTTCGCTCCAAGACGAAGATCATGGACGGCACGCCGTCGGGCGACGTGAAGGATCTCCCGATCTGGGGGTTCGACGGTTCGAGCACCAACCAGGCCGAGGGCCACGCCTCCGACCGGGTGCTGAAGCCCGTCTTCACCTGTCCGGACCCGATCCGCGGCGGCGACGACATCCTCGTGCTGTGCGAGGTCTTCAACATCGACATGACGCCGCACGAGTCCAACACCCGGGCCGCGCTCCGTCCGGTCGCCGAGCAGTTCGCGGGCCAGGCCCCGATCTTCGGCATCGAGCAGGAGTACACCTTCTTCGACGGCCACCGGCCGCTCGGCTTCCCCGAGGGCGGCTTCCCGGCCGCGCAGGGCGGCTACTACTGCGGGGTCGGCGCGGACGAGATCTTCGGCCGCGAGATCGTGGAGAAGCACCTCGACAACTGCCTGGCCGCCGGGCTCGGGATCTCCGGCATCAACGCCGAGGTCATGCCGGGCCAGTGGGAGTTCCAGGTCGGCCCGCTCTCCCCGCTGGAGGTCTCCGACCAGCTGTGGGTGGCCCGTTGGCTGCTCTACCGCACCGCCGAGGACTTCAACGTCTCCGCGACGCTGGACCCGAAGCCGGTCAAGGGCGACTGGAACGGCGCGGGCGCGCACACCAACTTCTCCACCAAGGCGATGCGCGAGGGCTACGAGGCGATCATCACCGCGTGCGAGTCGCTGGGTGAGGGCTCCAAGCCGCTGGACCACGTGAAGAACTACGGCGCGGGCATCGACGACCGGCTCACCGGCCTGCACGAGACCGCCCCGTGGAACGAGTACAGCTACGGCGTCTCCAACCGCGGCGCCTCGGTCCGTATCCCCTGGCAGGTCGAGCAGGACCAGAAGGGGTACATCGAGGACCGTCGTCCCAACGCCAACGTCGACCCGTACGTCGTCACGCGGCTCATCGTGGACACCTGCTGCACCGCGCTGGAGAAGGCCGACCAGGTCTGATCCCGACGCCACGGATGCCCCAACGGGCGTCCCAACGCGTGTCCCAACGGATGTCCCAGGGGCCCGCCGGTTCACACCGGCGGGCCCCTTCCCGTGTGTTTCCCCGCTCGTTCGAGACCCGGGGGAAGGAAAAGTGAGCAAGAAAAAGCGCAGCGTGAGGAAGGTAACGCCAAGAGGCCGTATCGACGGGTGAGAGGAGTCTGATGCATTGCCGCAATGTCTGCTTCAATGGAGCCATGGCCAGCTTCCAGTACATCGCGTCGGGTCGCAGCGACCTTGAGCCGTTCTGGCCTTCCCGTCAGCACCATGATTTCGACCGGGTGTGTTGCCGCGCGTGGAACGCGCAGGCCCTCTAAAGCCGCTCACCCCGGCCTTCGGTCCGCGCGCACGACGTAAGTCCGTCCTCGACGACTCCTCGCGCGAAAGAGCTGACCCTCCATGGCGAACACCCGTACTTTCTCCGCCACTTCCGCTGCCACCGCAGCCTCCCCGGCGCCCGCTGCGGCCAACCCCACCGCCCGCTCCCTCTCCCCCAACCGCCACCGCCTGCGCGCCGTCGACCGTGACGAGGTCGCCCGGCTCTCCGACGTGGCCGACTTCCTGCCGCCGGGCGCGACCTGGCTGCCCGCCCCCCAGCACACGCTGCCCGCCCTGCCGGGCCAGCCGCCGATGATCGGTTACCTGGTGCTCGTGCCGGCCGACCAGCAGCCGGCGCTCGCCGGTGCGGTCGCCGCCTCCCAGCACGCCCGGCAGCTCGACCGCCAGGGCGAGCGGCAGACCGACCGGCAGGGCGACCGTCAGGGCCGCGCGCCCTTCGCCCATCAGCCGGCGCCGGAGCCGGCCGAGGAGGCGGCGTCGCCCGGGCCGGTCCGGATCGACGCGACCCGGCGTACGGCCTCCGTCGACGGCGTCACCCTCGACCTCACGTACCTGGAGTTCGAGCTGCTGGCCCACCTGGTGGCGCACCCGCACCGGGTGCACACCCGGGACCAGCTGGTGACGACGGTGTGGGGGTACGGGCACGTGGGCGACGGGCGCACCGTCGACGTCCATGTCGCCCGGCTGCGCCGCAAGCTCGGTGCGGAGCACCGGCGTTCGATCCAGACGGTCCGCCGGGTGGGGTACAAGTACACGCCCTGACCGGCCCGTCGCACACGTGACGGCCCCGGGCCACGGTCTCGTACCGTGGTCCGGGGCCGTCCCCGTGTGTCACACCTTCCCGGCCACGGGGGTGGCGTCCGCCCTCAGGTCCGGCTCCCTCAAGTCCGGCTCCCTAAGTTCCGGCTCGTCGCCCTCCAGGCTCGGCAGCCGCGAAGGCCGAGCATGGCGATGAACACGACGATGATCGTGGCGAGGGCGAACCCCTTGAACAGCAGGAGCCCCGAAAGGAACATGCGGCCATCGCGGCCATCACGGTCAGCCCGGAGACGAGCACCGCCCGGCCGCTGGTGGCGGCGGCGATCCGCAGCGCGGTCTCGGCGTCCCGGCCCAGGGCGTCCTTGCCGTCCTCGGAGGGGAGGGGCGCGGCCAGGTCCCGTACCGCGCCGGTGTCGCCGGGGGCCCGCCCGCCCCAGCCGTCGGAACCCCCCTTCGCGAGGAGCCGGCACGAGGTCCCGGGGTGGTGCTGGCTACACCCCCGGGCGGGTGGCGTACCGGCTGCCGCCGCGGGGTGGGCGAGGGCGAGACTTGCAGCACGACGGGGGCCGGCTCGGGTCCCGTGAGGGGAGAGGGATCACGATGAACGCATTCGCGACACGGATACGGCCTCCGATGCTGGCGGCGGGACGAGGACTGGTCCTGTCGGTCTACGGGCTGGCGGTCTCCATCATCATGTTCGTCCTCGCGGTGCTCTCGATCACCTTCATCCTGCTGGGCATCGGGGTGTTCACCACCCCCGTCGTGCTGGAAGGGGTGCGCCGCCACGCCAACCAGCGGCGGCTGTGGGCGGCCGACTGGTCCGGCGTACGGATACCGGTGCCGTACCGCCCGTTCCCGCCGGATCTGCGGAAAGGCGTGACCGGGCAGGTGGAGCGGACCACGCTGCTGCTGAAGGACCCGGCGACCTGGCGGGACCTCCAGTGGCTGCTGGTCGACATGACGGCCGGGACCGTGCTGGCCGTGGTGGCCGCAGGGCTGATGATCTACCCGATCGAGTCGGTGGTGCTGGCGGCCGGGCTGTGGCGGGCGTTCCAGGACGACCCGTACTGGTACGGGTTCGTGCCGGTGAGCAGCCAGCTCACGGGGCTGGTCGCCCTGGCGCTCGGCATCGCGCTCTTCCACCTCGGCCTGCGGGCCGCCGAGCCGGTGCTGCGGGCGCACTTCCTGCTGGCCCGCACGCTGCTGGCGCCGACGCCCGAGCAGACGCTGGCGCGGCGGGTGGACCGGCTCACCGAGACGCGGCACGAGGCGGTGGACACCGCCGCCTCCGAGCTGCGGCGCATCGAGCGGGACCTGCACGACGGGGCGCAGGCGCGGCTGGTCGCGATGGGGATGAACCTGGGCACGATCGAGTCGCTCATCGAGAAGGACCCCGCGCAGGCGAAGAAGTTGCTGGCGACGGCCCGGGAGTCGTCGGCGGAGGCACTGACCGAGCTGCGTGACCTGGTCCGGGGCATCCACCCGCCGGTCCTCGCCGAACGGGGCCTCGGCGACGCGGTCAAGGCGCTGGCCCTGCGGCTGCCGGTGGCCACGGAGGTGACGGTGGAGCTGCCGGGACGGGCGGAGGCGTCGGTGGAGTCGGCGGCGTACTTCGCGGTGAGCGAGGCCCTGACCAATGCGGTGAAGCACGCCGACGGCGACCGGATCTGGGTGGACCTGCACCACGGCGAGGGGATGCTCCGGATCTCCGTGACGGACAACGGCGGGGGCGGTGCGCGGATCGGATCGGGCTCCGGTCTGAGCGGAATCGAACGGCGGCTCGGTACATTCGACGGCGTCCTGGCCGTCAGCAGCCCCGCGGGCGGCCCCACCATGGTCACCATGGAGCTGCCTTGCGCGTTGTCCTAGCCGAAGACCTCTTCCTGCTGCGCGACGGACTGGTGCGCATGCTGGAGGCGTACGGGTTCGAGATCGCCGCCGCCGTGGAGACCGGGCCCGAACTGAGCAAGGCCCTGGCCGAGTTGGAGCCGGATGTCGCGCTCGTCGACGTCCGGCTCCCGCCGTCCCACACGGACGAGGGGCTGCAATGCGCCCTGGCCGCCCGGCGGGCGCGGCCGGGGCTGCCGGTGCTGGTGCTCTCCCAGCACGTGGAGCAGTTGTACGCACGGGAGTTGCTGGCCGACGGCAACGGAGGCATCGGCTATCTGCTGAAGGACCGGGTCTTCGACGCGGACCAGTTCATCGGCGCCGTACGGCGGGTGGCGGCGGGCGGCACGGCGATGGACCCGCAGGTGATCTCCCATCTCCTGTCGCGCCGTTCGCAGGACAAGCCGATGGGCGGCCTCACCCCGCGCGAGCGGGAGGTGATGGAGCTGGTGGCCCAGGGCCGGTCCAACACGGCGATCGCCGCCCAGCTGGTGATCACGGAGCGGGCGATCGCCAAGCACACGTCGAACATCTTCGGGAAGCTCGGCCTGCCGCCCTCGGACGACGACAACCGCCGCGTGCTGGCGGTGCTGGCCTATCTGGACCGCGGCTGAGCGCCGGGTTGCTGCCGTATTGACCTTGTTCGCACGGCAGTTGGGCATTCGGGACCGCTTTCCCGCTGGAGCT
This sequence comes from Streptomyces cyaneofuscatus, assembly GCF_000718135.1. Taxonomy (GTDB): domain Bacteria; phylum Actinomycetota; class Actinomycetes; order Streptomycetales; family Streptomycetaceae; genus Streptomyces; species Streptomyces cyaneofuscatus. The sequence goes on from NZ_JOEM01000005.1 coordinate 250,372, forward strand.
TCGCACGAATCGGCCGGGAGGCTGAACAGCGCGCCGGGGCCGCGCGTATGGGACGTCACGCTTCTCCCTCGAAGCAGAGGAGTCCCATGCGACGCACAGCACGTACACCCCGTACGTCCCGCAAGAAACGCTCAAGCCTGGCCAACCGGGCCATAGCCGCCTCCGCAGCCCTGATCCTGGGCGGGGGCGGGCTGGTGGCGGTCAATGTCTACGCCTCCGCGGGGGAAGGGCCGTCCGGATCACCGCCCACCACCCGGGCCCAGAACACGGGCCGCCAGATGTCCACCATCGACTGTCCCGATGCCGGTAACGAACTGCCCGACGTGCCCGAGCAGGCACGCCCCGAGGTCGACCGCGAGCTCGCCGCGATGGATACCCAGATCACCGATGCCTACCGGCAGTTCGCCGACCGGAAGGAGCAGATATCCCGGGACCCCGGGCTCGCCGAGAACGCCGTGCTCGGCCCGTTGCGGAACAAGCGGACGGCGAGTCTCGACCGCATCGGCATCGCGATCGGACGCGTCGGAGAGCGGCCTGCGGGGATCGAAGGCCTCGCCGGGTGCAGCCTCCGCGCCGACGACAGCGCCTCCGGCAACCCCGGCGGCGATGCGGGTGACGGCGGCAACAGCAGCAATGGCGGTGACGGCGGCAGCGGCGATGGTGGCCAGGACGACGGCCAGGGGCAGGACCAGGGCCAGAATCAAGGCCAGGGCGATGACCAGGGCCAAGGTGACAACCAAGGCCAGGGTGACAATCAGGGCCAGGGTGATGACCAGGGTCAGGGTGATGACCAAGGCAACGGCCAGGACCCCGGCCAGGGTCAGGGCGGTCAGGGCGGCAACGGGCCCGAGCCGTCCGATTTTGTCGACATCCAGTCCGTCCAGCCCAATGTCCAGCGCCCCCGCCAGCGCCGCGGCGCCTCCCGGGGCACCTTCACCACCGACTGCGGCCGTAACGAGAACGGGAAGTTCAACCCGGACAACGTCATCGTCGCGCCCGGCGTGAGCAACGGCGCGCACCACATGCACGATTACATCGGCAACCAGGCCAACGACGCCTTCGCCAGCGACGACGATCTGGCGAACGGCGCCACCACCTGCCGCAACCAGGGCGACCGGTCGACCTACTACTGGCCCGTGCTGCGCCTGCAGAACGGGCAGGACGAGGCCGACGTCAACGCCGACGGCGGCGGCAAGGACCAGAACGTCGGCGAGATCCAGACGCCGTCCCAGGTGACCCTGAAGTTCGTCGGCTCCCCCGTCAGCAGGGTCACGGCCATGCCCCGCTTCCTGCGGATCATCACCGGGGACGCGAAGGCGTTCACCAACGGCGACGCCAACGCCAACGCCTCCTGGAGCTGCACCGGCTTCGAGGACCGGCAGCTGAAGGACAAGTACCCGATCTGCCCCGAGGGCAGTCAGGTGGTCCGTACGTTCGCCTTCCAGAACTGCTGGGACGGGCAGAACACCGACAGCGCCAACCACCGCACCCATGTGGCGTTCGCGCAGCCGAACGGGCGGTGCCCGAACGGGTTCCGGGCGGTTCCGCAGCTCGTCCAGCGGATCGTGTACGACGTGCCGCCGGGGCCCGGCTTCGCCGTCGACTCCTTCCCCGAGCAGCTGCACAAGCCGATCACCGACCACGGTGACTTCATCAACGTCTTCGACCAGAGGCTGATGAAGAAGATGGTGCGGTGCATCAACGACGGGCGCAGGTGCCGCTGATACGGCCCTGAGACACCTGGGACACCCGAGGGGGCCGGTGCCGGTGATTCGGCACCGGCACCGGCCCCCGTAAGGCCCGTCCCCCTCGACCTGCGCGGTCAGCTCCCGTGGTGACCGGAGTGCCCTTCCTCGCTCCCCCCATCCCCGCTCTCCCCCGAGTGGTGCGGCGAGGCGGTCTCCACCGTCCCCCCGAGCCGGCCGCGCAGCGCCGCGACCACCTTCGCGTCACCGACGGCGACCCAGCGCCGGCCGACGAGGTACGAACCGCCGTAGTCCTTGGCCTCGTTGATCCACTCGCGCTGGCCGCGGTCGGTCGCGAAGGTGGTCAGTACGTAACGCCCGTTCGAGGTCTTGCAGTTGGCCTGCCGGAGCTCCTGGGCGTCGGTCTGTACGTTGGGTTCGCAGCCGGCCTTCTCGGCCAGCTGCTCCAGGGTTCCCGTCGCGGTCGGCGGTGCCGAGGGACGGTCACTCCCGGGGCCGTCGGCCGCGTTCTGTTTGCCGTCCGCGCTGCACCCGCTCAGGAGCAGCAGCGCTGCCAGGAGGGTGCCCGCGGCCCGGGGGCCGGCTCCGCGTCGCCATTCCGGTTCTGTCGCCATCGGCCCATCCTGCACCCAAAACCGGTCTCAGGTACGGGTGACGGCCAGGCTCGTCACATAGGCCTCCCGGACCATCCCTCCGGGGAACGCGGCGGCCAGCAGGGCGCGTTCGCGCTCCAGCACAGGCTCCGCCACCGCCCGGTCCGCGACCAGGAAGATGGAGTGGCTGGCGAGGTTGGCCAGGTGGACGTCGAGCGTCACCTCACGGCTCCACTCCACCTGCCGGGTGCGGAAGTCGACCCCGGCGGGGAGCTCGGCCCGGAGCCGCGCGTCGGGATCGTACGCCGCCACGTGCTGGTCCTCCTGGCCCTCACCGAAGGCGTCCAGCACCCGCCGCCGCTGCTCGCCGATCCACGCCACGCGCGGGTCGGAGTCGTTCCACCACAGGGCGAGCGCCCCGCCGGGCCGCAGGACGCGGCGCGCCTCGGGGACCGAGCGGGCGGGGTCGGTCCAGTGCCAGGACTGGGCGTACGTGATCAGGTCCAGCGCCCCGGTCCGCAGCGGCAGCCGGTTGCCGTCACCCCGGACCACGGGCACGTGCGGCAGCCCCCGGCGGAGCTGCGCGGCCATCCCGTCGCCCGGCTCCACCGCCACCGCCCGGGCGCCCCGGCCGTCCAGCAGGGCGGTGGAGATACCGGTGCCGGCCCCGACGTCCGCGACCCGGGCTCCGGCCAGCGGGCGGCCGGACAGCTCCTCGATCGCGTCCAGCAGGGCGGGCGGGTAGGAGGGGCGGCTGGCGGCGTAGGAGGCGGCCACCGCGTCGAACGAGCGGGCACGGGCCGAGTTCGTCGTCGTCATGCCTTCATCATGGCCCGGCCCCTTCCCGTGCGGGACGGCGGGGAAATCCGTGCACACCTCTGGTCCCCCCGGGTACCCGTCAGTACATTGACACCATGTCTAACACGCAGCCAGCGGCGGTCGCGTCGGAGCGGACGACGCTCAAGGCCCGCAAGGTCTCCTTCGCCTGGGAGAAGACCCCCCTGCACTGGGTGCCGGGCGACCCCTTCACCACGCACACCATCAACGTGCTCCACCTGCTCCTCCCGGCCGGGGAGCGCTGGTTCATCCATGTGTACCGGCAGATCCTCCCGTACATCCATGACGAGCAACTCCGTGAGGACGTCGTCGGGTTCATCGGGCAGGAGGCCGTGCACTCGCAGGCACACGACGATGTGCTGCCGCACATGCGGGAGTTGGGGCTCGACCCGACGCCGTACACCGCGCAGGTCGACTGGTTCTTCGAGAAGCTGCTCGGGGACCGGACGCTGCCGCCGGGGCGGCCGTCGCAGTGGTGGCTGATGGAGCGGGTGGCGATGATCGCTGCGATCGAGCACTACACCGCCTTCCTCGGCGACTGGATCCTCAACGCCGAGGCGCTGGACCGCAAGGGCGCCGATCCGACCATGCTGGACCTGCTGCGCTGGCACGGGGCGGAGGAGGTGGAGCACCGGTCGGTGGCGTTCGAGGTGTTCATGCATGTCGACGGCGGCTACCGCAGGCGGGTGCGGACCTGGGCGGCGGCCTTCTCGGCGCTGGTCTTCCTCTGGCAGCGCGGGACCCGGTTCTTCATGGAGAACGACCCGAGCCTGCTGGACGGGAAGGCTTCGTTCAAGGCGTTCCACGCCAGCGGGAAGGAGGGGACGCTGCCCAGCACGGGCGCGATCCTGCGGTCCATCCCCAGCTACCTCAGCCGGTCGTACCACCCCTCCCAGGAGGGCAGCACGGCCCAGGCCGTCGACTACCTCGCCCACTCGCCCGCGGCGCTCGCCGCCGAGGCCCGTACGACGGGAACGTCCTGACCCATGGCCCTGCCCCGTCTGCGTACCGTCGCCGTTGTCGCCGGCGCCGCCCTGCTCACCCGCCGGGCGCTGCGCCGCCGGATCGCCCGGTCCCCGCTGTGGCCGATGCCCGCGCTGCCGGAGCCGATCTCCGGTCACCCGCAGCGGCGGGCCACCAGCATTCGCCGGCTGCTCATCACCGAGCGGGCTTCCGTCGCCGAGGGCGTCGTACAACTGCGCCTGGAGGGTACCGCGTTGCCGCGCTGGCAGCCGGGTGCCCACCTCGACCTCGTCCTGCCCTCGGGGCTCGTGCGGCAGTACTCGCTCTGCGGCGATCCGGACGACCCCGGTACGTACACGGTCGCGACCCGGCTGGTGGAGGACGGGCGGGGCGGGTCCCGTGAGGTGCACGAGCAGTTCCAGGAGGGCGTGGAGATCGAGGTGCGCGGGCCGCGCAACCGGTTCCCGCTGGTCGAGGCGGAGGCGTACGTCTTCGTCGCGGGCGGGATCGGGATCACCCCGATCCTGCCGATGCTGCGCTCGCTGGCCGCGCGGGGGGCCGACTGGCGACTGCTGTACGGGGGGCGATCGCGGGGGTCGATGCCGTTCCTGGACGAGATCGAGAAGCTCGGTGCCGAGGGCGGGCGGGTGACCGTGGTCGCGCAGGACGAGGCCGGGCATCCGGATGCCGTCGCCGCGCTGGCGGACATCGCGCCCGGCACGGCCGTCTACTGCTGCGGGCCCGAGCCCCTGATGGCCGCCGTCACGGCCGCGCTCCCCTCAGGCTGCACCTTGCACTTGGAGCGGTTCTCCGCCGCGACGGCCGACGCGGTGGGTGCGGTGGACTCTTCCGCCTTCGAGGTGGAGCTGCACCGCAGCGGGCGGACCGTGCAGGTCGCCGCCGGGCAGTCGGTGCTGGCAGCCGTCCGCGAGGAGCTGCCCCATGTCTCGTACTCCTGCGAGCAGGGCTTCTGCGGGACCTGCCAACAGCGCGTCCTGGAAGGCGAGATCGACCACCGGGACGAGCTGCTGACCGACGACGAGCGCGGCGACTCGATGCTGATCTGCGTCTCGCGCTGCCGGGGCGGGCGGCTGGTGCTGGACCTGTAGAAGCCACGCAGCCGCGCCCCGGTTAGGCTGTCCGGATGACGACCGGGGTACGGCGCAGGATGGGCGTCGATGAGCGCAGGCAGCAACTGATCGGCGTGGCACTGGACTTGTTCAGCCGGCGCTCCCCCGAGGATGTGTCGATCGACGAGATCGCCGCCGCCGCGGGCATCTCACGGCCGCTGGTCTACCACTACTTCCCGGGCAAGCAGAGCCTCTACGAGGCGGCGCTGCGGCGGGCGGCCGACGAGTTGGCCGCCCGCTTCCTGGAGCCCCTCGAAGGGCCCCTGGGCGCACGGCTGTTGCGGGTGATGGGGCGGTTCTTCGACTTCGTCGACGAGCACGGGCCGGGCTTCTCGGCGCTGATGCGCGGCGGCCCGGCCGTCGGCTCGTCCACGGCCAACGCCATGATCGACGGGGTGCGGCAGGCCGCGTACGAGCAGATCATCACCCACCTGGGGGTGGAAGACCCGCCCGCCCGACTGGAGTTGGTGGTCCGCTCCTGGGTCTCGCTCGCCGAGTCGACCGCGCTGATCTGGCTGGACGGGCGGCGCATCCCGCGCGAGGAGCTGGAGATCCAGCTCGTGCACGACTTCGCCGCGCTGGCCGCCGTCAGCGCCGCGTACGACCAGGAGATGGCGGGCATCGTACTGCGGGTGCTCTCCCAGGAGCCGGTGGAGGGCCCGTTCGGGGACCTGCTGAGCCGGCTCTCCGCCCTCGCCCCCGCCGTACCGGCCGTCCCGGCACAGCGGCTGCCCCGCGACGAAAGCCGCTGAGCCGACAACACCCCTACGCAGGAAGCCCGTTGCGGTGGGAGACGCGGCGGGCGGCGGCCAGGAGGGCATGGATTTGCGGGCCCGCCTGGTCGATGTCGGTCACGGGCTTGGGGAAGGGCAGCCGTACGTCGCGGTGGCTGCGCGGGTATTCCAGGCGCAGCGTCACGCCGTACCGGTCCATCGCCAGCGGCACCGCCCGCACCATCCCCCGCTCCGGGTGGGGGCGGACGAGGCGCAGCAGCAGGGGCACGAGCTCGCTGTGGTCGTCGACCAGGTGCGTCAGCATGCCCGCCTCGCAGGCGGCGACCGGGTCGGTCTCGGTCTGCTCCAGCTCTTCGAGGGTGATGAAGGTGCGGCCCTCGGTGTCCTCCAGGACCGCCTGGCCGAACTCCATGCAGGTGGAGCTCTCGGTGTCCGTGCTGTACGGGGCGGCCAGCAGGCCGGTCACCGTGACCCGGGCCCGCAGCCGCTCGCGTACGGGGGTGGGGGCGATGTCCGTGAACTCCAGGCGGGCCGGGACCCGCTCACCGGCCGGGGCGTGACCGCCCTCGGTGGGGGCGTGCAGGTGGATGTGGCCCATCGCCCCCGTGCCGTCCAGGCGGCGGACTTCGGTCTGCACCCCGTCGCTCACCACCGTCATCGAGTGGGCGACGACGAGGATCGACCGGACGCGCTCGGCGCGGGTCGGCTGCGTGGCACGGGCGCTGAAAGGACGCATCCGAGTTCTCCAGAGGCGGTCAGGAACCCAAGCGGTCACTTAGGTATGCCTAACCTAACCCACGATGCGCGGGTCGGGGTAGTCCGCTGCACGGATCGGTCCCCCGCGTCACTCCTGCGGGGTCCCCTCAGAGCTGGAGATCGCTGTGCAGCGCCGCCGCGAGGCCGACCTCCGTGTTGTCCGCCTGGCCCCGCTCGAAGGCGCGCTGGTACGCCTCGTCGCCCACCGCCGCCCGGGCCTGGAGCTCGCAGGTCTCGCGGACCGGGCCCAGCTCCGGCGTACCGCGCTGGGGGTGGCCGACCATCCGCCAGTACGCGTGCCCGGTGCCGTACACCCGGGCGGCCTGGGCCCCCGCGCCCTGGGCGGCGATCGCGGCGGCCAGAATGTCCAGGCCCAGCGCGATGCCGAAGCTGTCCCGGAGCCGGTGCTTGCCCGCGAGCATGGCCCGGGCGTGGACGGCGGAGGCCTCCGGGCGGCCCTGGAGCAGGGCGATCAGGGCGAGCTGGTAGTCGGCGTAGGAGCGGGTCCAGTATTCGCCGCCCCGCTCGCAGGACCGGCGCAGCGCGGCGGCGGCCCGCCCGGACTCGGCGAGCCGGCCGAGCGCGGTGAGCGCGAAGACGGTGATGAGGCGGCAGCGCAGCCGGTGGGCGGACTCCAGGGGCGCGGAGTCCCCGCCGGGCTCGGAGGCGGTGGACTCGGACGCGGTGGGCTCACAGGCGCCGGGCTCGTAAGCACCGGGACCGGAGGCGGCGGGGTCGCGCGCCGTGTCGGTCGCGGTGGCCCGCCGTCCCTCGGGACCCCCGTCCGGAGGGGCCGTCTCCGTCATCCGCAGCACCCGTTCCGCCGCCTCCAGGGCCGCCGCGGGCTCGCCGTTCATCAGCTGGGTGAGGCCGGAGAGGTACGTGGCGCCGAGCATGCCCTCGTCGTCGTGGTCGTACAGCGCGATGGCCGTGCAGAGCGCCCCGTACTTCTCGGCGGTCGCGAAGTCGCCCTGGAGCAGCGCCGCGACGCCCAGCACCCACTGGAGCCGGGTCCGGTGCGGGCCCTCCACCGGGCCGGCGTCCAGGGCCCGTTGGGCGTAGCCGCGGGCCTCCGACAGATGGCCGCAGCAGGCCCAGAAGAAGCCGACCCGGCCGGCCATCTCCTGGGCCCCCGCCACATCGTGGGCGAGCAGGTGGTCCAGGGCGGCGCACAGGTCCAGGTGGGCGTCGGCGACCGTGTGGTACCAGGTGATCTGGTCGGGGCCGGTCCAGCCTTCGTGGGCGCGGCGGGCCAGGCCGAGGAAGCTCTTCGCGTGCCGGTCGGCGGCGGCCCGCTCCTCGCCGAGTTCAGCGAGCCACATGCGGCCGTACTCGCGCAGGGTGTCGAGCATCCGGTAGCGGGTGCCGTCGCGCTGGACGACGGACTGGGCGACGAGCCCTTGCAGCGCCCGGTCCACGTCGTGAGGGGTGAGCGGCCCCCCGGTGCACACCTCGCGGGCGGTCTCCTCGTCGAAGTCCGTACGCAGCACGGTGAGGCGGGCCCACAGGAGCCGCTCCAGCGGGGTGCAGAGCTCGTGGCTCCACCCGATCGTCGTGCGCAGGGTGCGGTGGCGGCGAGGCCAGAGGGAGTTGTCGGCGAGGAGGTCGAGGCGGGAGGCGGTGAGGTCCTCGGCGTCGACCGGGGCGTCGAAGCGGGTCCCGATGCGGGTGGCGAGCTGGGCCACGGTGTGGCGGCCGATGCCCGCGGCGGCCAGTTCGATGGCGAGCGGGATGCCTTCGAGGCGGCGGCAGATGTCGGCGGCGGCCGCCCGGTCCCCCGGCGCGTCGAGCCCCGCCCGGGGGTCGCCCGCGCGGAGCCGGTCCTCGAAGAGCTGGAGCGCGTCGGGGGCGCCGTCCACCGGGAGCGGCTGAATGCGTACGGCGTGCTCGCCCCGGGTGCCCAGCGGTTGCCTGCTGGTGACCAGGACGGTCAGGCCGGGCGAGGTGGTGAGCAGCTCGGCCAGCAGGTGGGAGCAGGGGGCGCGGAGGTGTTCGGCGGAGTCCAGGACGAGCAGGAGGCGCTTGTCGCTGAGCCATTCGCAGAGCGCCTCGACGGGCATCCGCAGGGTGTGGTCCGCCAGCCCGACCGCGTCGGAGACGGTGGGGAGCAGGAGCGCGTCGTCGTAGAGCGGGGAGAGGTCGGCCCACCAGGCACCGTCCGGGTAGCGGTCGGCGGCCGCGCGGGCGGCGCGGAGCGCGAGCCGGGTCTTGCCGACGCCGCCGGGCCCGATCAGGGTGGTCATCCGCCGCGTGGCCAACGCGGTTTCCAGCCGGCCCAGTTCGGCCCGCCTCCCGACGAAGCTGCTCGTCTCATCGGGAAGGAATCCCACCTTGGTCATCATCACCGTCCGGCACGCTGGGGCAGAGGGCGCCGGTGAGCCGGCCGCCCCGGGGCGGGGCGCCTGCCGCACGGACCGGGCCGGTCCCGCCTCCCTCTGCCGGGGAGGCGGGACCGGCCCGGTGGTGGACCAGGACGGCTGTCGCGGCTCCATCGCCGACGTCTGCCGTCACCGTAGTGCCGGTGGGAGTCAGCGCAGGACGAAGACCGCCGCCGTGCGTCCCGGTACGGTGAAACTGGCTGATTTCGCGTCGTACCTGGCTCGTTTGACCGTAAGATCCGCCCCCTTGGCCTGGACCGGGTGCAGGGCGTACGCCTTCCCGACCGGCGCGGCGAGCCGTTGGGTCGCGGTGTCCGGGGTGGCGTTGAGGACGACCGCCAGCTTGCCCAGGCGCATGGTGATCACGCCGGGGGTCTCGTCCTTGCCGGAGAGCGGGAAGGACAGAGCGGACTGCACCTGCCCGGTGGTGGAGAGCGAGAACTCCTTCTCGGTCGTACGGATGGTGAGCAGGTCGCGATAGGCGGCCGAGGCGCCGTCGATCTGGGCGCACTGGGGGGCGATCGTGGCGGAGGCCGTCAGCAGCGGCTTCGCGTACGACCACTTGTCCTGGTTGTCGGCGGCGGGCGGCAGGCCCCGGCCGAAGCCGTTGCCGTCACAGCAGTCCCAGTGCAGGGCGTTGAACCAGTCGCCGCTGTCGTAGGAGTTGCGGTCCAGCGACTTGGAGCGCAGCAGGTCGGTGCCCGCCTGGGAAAGCGAGGGTCCCTGCGACAGGACGGAGGCGGCCATGGCGACCACCTGGGCCCTGGCCCGGCTCTCGGCCGTGGTGGAGACCGGGAGCTTGAAGGCGAGGGTGTCGAAGAGCGTCTCGTTGTCGTGGGCGTCGGAGTAGGCCAGCGCGTCGCCGGGGACGGCCGCGTAACCGGCGGGCGCCCCGTTGTAGTCGACGTCCGAGCCCTTGACCGTACGGCCGGAGGTGTCGGTGAAGGTGTAGTCGGCGAGGTTGCCGGTGAGCCCGACCTTGATCAGGTCCTGGTAGTGCAGCAGCCGGGCCTTCTGCTCGGCGCGGGTCCCGTTGGCGGGCGAGAAGTTGGGGTCGGTGTAGAGGCCTGAGGCGAAGCCCTGGACGCCGGGGTCCTCGTCGAAGGGGCCGCCGCCGCGCACGGCGTCACGGGCCCGGTCGGAGAAGGTCGCGATGCCGGTGCCGGCCATGTTCTTCTGGGTGGCCTGGACGAAGCGGGCGTCGTCCGCGATCTCGCCGAAGTTCCAGCCCTCCCCGTACAGGATGATCTTCTTGCCGTCGACGCCGTCCTTGGCGAGCGTGAGCCGGTCCAGCGCCTTGCGGACCTGCAGGATGTTGTCCTTGGGGTGGTGACCCATCAGGTCGAAGCGGAAGCCGTCGACCTTGTACTCCTTCGCCCAGGTGACGATCGAGTCCACGACGAGCTTGCCCATCATGGTGTTCTCGGGCGCGGTGTTGGCGCAGCAGGTGGAGGTGGCGACGGTGCCGTCCTCCAGGAGCCGCTGGTAGTAGCCCGGCACGATCCGGTCCAGCACCGACTTGTCGTCCTGGCCGGAGGCGACGGTGTGGTTGTAGACGACGTCCATGACCGTGCGCAGCCCGGCCTGGTTGAGGCCCTGGACCATCTGCCGGAACTCGACGGTGCGCTTGGTGCCGTCGGGGTCGGAGGCGTACGAGCCTTCGGGGACGGTGTAGTGGAAGGGGTCGTAGCCCCAGTTGAACCCGTCCTTGGCGGCGGCCTTGCTCACGCAGGCCTGCTGCTCCTCGGAGTCGGGGGCGTAGACGTGCAGGTCGCACGCGGGCTTGGCCCGGTCCTTCTTCTTCTCGGGGATGGTCCCGATGTCGAAGACGGGCAGCAGGTGGACGTAGCTGGTGCCGGAGTCCGCGAGCTTCTTCAGGTGCCGCATGCCCTTGGACCGGGTGTCGGTGAAGGCCAGATACTCACCCGGGTGGGTCGCCGTGCGGTCCGTGATCGAGAAGTCCCGGACGTGCAGCTCCTGGATCTGGGCGTCCCGCAGCGGGGTGGCGGCGGGCTTCTTCAGGCCGGACCAGCCGCTCGGCGCCAGCTTCGGGTCGGTGAGGTCGACGACGAGGCTGCGGGTGGAGTCGGCGGTCAGGGCTGTGGAATAGGGGTCGGTGACCTTGTTGGTGACGAGCTTCTGGACGGTGGGCGCCCAGACGGTGACGGCGTACCGGTAGGGCTTGCCCCGCCAGTCCTTCTTCCCGGTGACCGACCAGACGCCGGTGCGGTCGTCGCGCTTCATCTCGTGCGTACGGCCGTCGAGTTCGAGGGCGACGGCCTGGGCGGTCGGGGCCCACACGGAAAGGGTGGGCACCGACTTACGGAAGACCGGGCCGAGTTCGGCAGAGGCCGCCTTCTTCCCGTACAGGTCGTCCAGGATGCCCGCCGTCTGTACGCCGGTTGCCGCGAGCAGAGCGCCGTTGGCCGCGCGCTGGGTGGCGATGAGCTGGCCGCGCAGGGACTCGCGGACCCGGTCGCGGTCGCGCGGGTCGACGGTGAAGGCCGGATAGTCCTTCAGGTGCGGGAACTTGGCCTTCTGCGCGTCACTGAGCGCGGCCGCGGTGAGCCGCAGCCACTGGCCCTCGTCGGAGAGCGCCCCGCCAACAACGGAGATGCCGCCCTTCTTGGCATACACGAGCTGCTGGCTGGTGGCGTCGGTCGTCTTCACCTTCCAGACGACGGTGTCCGCGTCGATCCACTGCGCCTCGGCCTTGGTCAGGTCTGGGGCCGCGCCCCCACCGACCTGCGGGAGCAGGTAGCCGGGCTTTCCGCCGAGCATCCAGACCTCGTGGCCGTACGTCGCCAGGTCGAGGGACTGGTCGCTGGGGAGGTCCTTCTCGTCACCCTTGTGCAGGATGTAGCTGAGCGAGGTGGCCCCGTCGACGAGCGGCACCTCGAAGGTGACCCCGTACGCGTTCTTCTTCACCGGCATCAGCGGCTTGGCCCAGTCGGTGGGCTCCTTGGCACCGGTCCAGGTGTGCAGCCCCCAGCCGTCGTAATTCCCGTCGGCCCGGTGGTAGTTGAGGACGGCCTTCGTCTTGTCCTGCGGCGGCGCCTCGGGGGCTTCGACCGCCTGCCCGTCCTTGCCCTGCTCGATCCAGACCTGCCCGGTCCCCCCGAGGTCGATGGTCCGCCGCGGCCCGTCCGCCGTGCCGTTCTTCTCGACGGTGTACGGGACGGAGTCCGTGCCCTTCTCCAGGTCGATCCAGGCGAACGCACCGTACGCGTCAAGCCCGATGAACTCGGCTGTCTTGTCACCGGACTTGAGCTGCCAGCCCTCGTAGTCGTCGTCCGCACGCTGGTAGTGGACGACGGCCCGGTCCCGCTCGATCGCGACGGGCTTCGGCGTCGGCGGGGTCTGGCCGGCGGTGGTGGCGGCGAGAGCACTGGAGGTGCGGCCCGCCCGGTCGATGACAACGGCCTTGTAGCGCAGGGGCGTTCCCGCCTTGACGGTCTCGTCAAGATACTGCGTGACCTTGTACGGGGCGTGGTCGGCCGAACCGAGCGTCTGCCACTTCCCGTTGCCCACCTGGGCGGCGAAGACGACCCGGTTGAGCTGCCCGCCGTCCACGTCGGCCGTGATCTCGACGGTGCCGGTGGCGCCGGCGGCCGGGGCCTTCAGCGCGATCGCGGGCTTGGCGGCGGGAGCGCCGAGGGGCTTGTCCGCGCGCAGCACGATGCTGGAGAGGTCGGGCACGGTGACGGTGACCTTCTTGTCCGCGCCACTGCGGACCGCGCCGGAACCGCCGTACAGCGTACGGAAGTTGGTCCCGGCCGACTCGGTGGTCAGCTGGACCTTCTTCGGGGTTGCCGCGTTGTTGGAGGCGACGAGGTACTCGTACGGCCGCTTGGCGTCGATACGGGAGGTGGCGTACACGGACCCCTCTGCATACCGCTCGCTCTGCGCGCCGTCCCGCAGCGCCGGGTGCTCCTTGGTGAGCTTCGCGAGCCCGGCGATGGAGCGGTAGATCGGGTGCTTCGTGTCGTACGCGTCCGAGGCGTGGGTACGGTCGGTGCCGAGCTGGTCGTCGTCCAGGTAGTCGGCGGTCTGCGAGGCGAAGAGGGTCTGGCGGGAGTCCTTGTCGCCGCCCGCGCCGGTGAAGCCCTGCTCGTCGCCGTAGTAGATCACCGGGTTGCCGCGGCCGAGGAACATCAGCTCGTTGGCGAGCCGGGCCCGCTTCAGCAGCTCCGCGTCATCGGCCTGCGGGTTGTCCTGCTTGAGGAAGGTCCCGATGCGGCCCATGTCGTGGTTGCCGAGGAAGGTGACCTGCTCGTAGGCGTTGGCCTTGTCCGTGGTGTAGCGGTAGTCGTTGCCGTACACCGAGGCGAGCCGGTCCGCCGGGGCGCCCTGGGAGGCGAACTGGCGGGCGGCCTCCTGGAAGGGGAAGTCGAGCGTCGAGTCCAGGCGGCCCCGCGTGACGTACGGCGAGGTGATCGCCGGGTCGGCGGAGTAGACCTCACCGAACATGAAGAAGTCGTCCCGGCCCCGCTTGGCGGCGTACGCGTCGAGCGCGGTGGCCCACTGGGTCCAGAAGTCCAGGTCGACGTGTTTGACCGTATCGATGCGGAACCCGTCGATATCGAAGTCGCGGACCCACTTCTCGTAGATCTTCTCCATGCCCTTCACGACCTCGGGACGCTCGGTCCACAGGTCGTCGAGGCCGGAGAAGTCGCCGTACTCGTTGGACTCGCCGGCCCACGTCGAGTCGCCCCGGTTGTGGTACATCGTCGGGTCGTTGAGCCAGGACGGGACCTTCTTCTCCGTGCCGGCGGTCTGCACCGGGGTGTACGGGAAGGAGTCCTCGTCCACCTTCTTGACGCCGTCGCGGTCGTCGAAGGGGCGACCGGTGCTGTCGAGGTAGGGGAAGGCGCCCTTGGGCTTGTAGCCGTAGGCCTTCTCCGCGTAGTCGACGGTGTCGGCGGTGTGGTTGGTGATGACGTCGAAGAAGACCTTCATGCCCTTGGCGTGGGCCTTGTCGATCAGCTTCTCCAGGTCGGCGTTGGTGCCGAAGTGCGGGTCGACCTCGGTGAAGTCGGTGATCCAGTAACCGTGGTAGCCGGCCGAGGCGTCCTTGCCGGTGCCCTGGACGGGCCGGTTCTTGAAGATCGGGGCCATCCAGATGGCGGTGGTGCCGAGGCCCTTGATGTAGTCGAGCTTCTGGGTCAGGCCCTTGAGGTCGCCGCCTTGGTAGAACCCCTTGTCGGTGGGGTCGAAGCCGTGCTCCAGGCGCGAACCCTTCAGCCCGCCCCGGTCGTTGGCGGTGGTGCCGTTGGCGAACCGGTCCGGCAGCACGAAGTAGAACTGCTCGCGCGTGAGGTCGTGCCGGGCTGCCTCCTTCGCCAGTTTCGCGTCGGACGGCGGTGCGGGCGGTCGGGGCGATGCGGCGGCGGTGGCCGCAGGGACGACGGGCAGCAGCGCCACGCAGAGCGCGGCGATCACCCCTCGCCTGAGGGTGGTTGTGGACACGAGAGGGGTGCTCCTCGGCTGGTGTGGCAGGAGGGTTGGCTGTGGGCCGGAGGCAGCGCGCCTCCGGCCCACGGGGAGCTACGGGTCAGCTGCGCCAGACGTCGGCGGTCAGCGTGACCTTTCCGGAGGTCGGGACGGTGGCGGTGCGGTTGGCGCCGCTCTCCCAGGTGACGTTGCCTTGTCCGTCCTTGCGGAGGTACTTGTACGCGAACGACGTCCCGGCGGGCAGGTTCACGTCCAGCTTCCAGACGGGGTACGTGGCCGGGTCGAGCTTCAGGGCGGCCGCCGGGTTCCAGTTGCCGAGGGCGGCCTGGTCACCGGTGACGTAGATGTTCTGGCCGAGCTGGGTGGTGGCGTTGACGCCGAAGGAGGCGCCGGACTGGCCGTTGCCCGGCCCCGGGTCGGGGTTGGAGCCGCCGCCACCGGAGCACGTACGGGCGTTGGCGTGCAGGGCCACGGCCGTACCGGCGCCGAGCGTGGCGGTGAACTGGCCGGAGCCGTTGACCGTGACGCCCCGGCCGCTCTGCACGTCGCAGTAGTCACCGGCCGGCAGCGAGGTCTGGAAGGTCCGGGTGAGCGAGGAGCCCTCGTGGTTGATGGCCACGTACGCCTTGTTCCCCCGGCCGAAGGCGATCTGGTCGGCGCCGTTGTCCCACCAGTTGGTGACGGCCTGGCCGCGTGCGGTGTTACGGAAGCCGACCATGGAGGAGATCTCACGCCAGTCGTGCTGGCACTTCCAGCCGTCGGCGTAACAGGCGTTCACCTGACCGCCGTTGGGAGGCCCGGCGTCGTGGTTGCTGAACTCGTAGCCGGAGTGGACGTCCGGAGAGCCGTAGGGCCAGGCCAGCATGAAGACGTTGGCGAGGGTGTAGGCGGAGCCGTATCTGTAGTTGAGGGTGTCGCCGCCGCGCTCGGTGTCGTGGTTGTCGACGAAGACACCGGACTTCCCGGACTCCATGAAGCCCCAGCCCTCGCCGAAGTTCTTCAGGTGGGCCAGGTTCTCGTTGAGGAAGACCTGCTTGAGGCTCCGCCCGTAACGGAACTCCTGGACGTCTCCGCTGCCGAGGTACTCGGAGGGCGAGACGGCCTCGCCGGCCCCGTAGATCGCCTCGTGCTTCCAGTAGACGTTCGGGTTGGTGAGCCGGGTCTTGATGTTGGCGAGGTCGGCGGCGGGCATGTGCTTGGCCGCGTCGATCCGGAAGCCGTCGACGCCGAGCGAGAGCAGGTCGTTGAGGTAACCGGCGATCTTGCCGCGTACGTAGTCCTCGCCGGTGTCCAGGTCGGCGAGGCCGACCAGTTCGCAGTTCTGGACGTTGGCGCGGTCGTTGTAGTTGGTGATCTGGGCGCGGCAGTCGTCGAGATCGCTGCCGGAATAGAGGCCCGGATAGTCGTACTTCGTGTACGACGAGCCGCCGGTGCCCGTGCCGTTGCCCGCCGCCATGTGGTTGATGACGGAGTCCGCGATGACCTTGACCCCGGCCGAGTGACACGTGTTGACCATGGCGGAGAAGGCGGCGCGGTCCCCGAGGCGACCGGCGATCTTGTAGCTGACGGGCTGGTACGACGTCCACCACTGGCCGCCCTGGATGTGCTCCTGGGGCGGCGAGACCTGGACGTAGCCGTAGCCCGCCGGACCGAGGGTGTCCGTGCAGGCCTTGGCTATGGAGGCGAACTTCCACTCGAACAGCACGGCGGTGACGTCCTTGTCGCCCGGAGCGGCGGCCTGCGCGGGGGACGCGGTGCCGAATCCGGTGGGGATGACAAGAGCGGCAGCGGCGCCGGCCACGAGGGCGAGCGCGGCAGACAGGGGTCTGCGTGCCATGTCTTTCCTCCTGCGGGGGTGGGGGAAACGCGGGTGACGGTGCAGCCTCAGCCGGCAACGCGCCATGCCCTCAAGGCTCCTGAAGGTTCTTGCTGCAAGAATGCAAACCTTGCCGCGGACCAGACCGTACGAGGCCGTCAGGCGCCGGTCAACCCTTTGGACATGCCCCGCTCACATCCACGAAACAAGCCATTTTTCTTCGTGGTTTCTTGCTGCAAGGTCTTTCGCAAGATATTGCGGGCCTGTTACGTTTCACCTGACTCCGGTCCGGTCGGCCGAGGGTTCCGGCGCTTCACCGTGCCCGGACTCCACGCGCCCGGCCGGCCGGGCCGGTCACGACAAGAGAGGCGTCCAGGAGTCGCACAACTCCCCGCCGGCCCTTCCTGGGCCGACTCCTGGACGCCTCTCTGTACGTGTCCTCCCGTCTCCGGGTCAGTCGCTCCGTACCGCCGCCGTCGAGCCCCGTACGACCAGCTCCGGCTGGAAGACGTACTCGGTGCGCTGCACCGGACTTCCGCCGATCTCCTCGAGGAGCGCGCCCACCGCGGCCGCCGCCATCGCCTGCACGGGCTGGCGCACGGTGGTCAGCGGCGGGTCGGTGAACGCGATGAGCTGCGAGTCGTCGAAGCCGACGACCGAGACGTCACGCGGAACGTCGAGTCCCCTCCCCCGGGCGGCGCGCACGACGCCCAGGGCCATCAGGTCGCTGCCGCAGACGATGCCGGTGCACCCGGCGTCCAGCAGCGCGCCCGCCGCCACCTGGCCGCCCTCGACGCTGAACAGGGTGGAACAGACGAGCCCTTCGGCCTCCGCCCGGTCCATGCCGAGCAGCGAGATGGCCGCCTCCACGAACCCGTCCCGCTTCCGCCGGGAGGGGACGTACCGCTGCGGGCCGATCGCCAGGCCGACCCGGCGGTGGCCGAGGTCGGCGAGGTGGCCCACGGCCATGCGTACGGCAGCGTTGTCATCGGGCGAGACGAACGGGGCGCTGATGCGCTCGTTGTAGCCGTTGATCAGGACGAACGGCACACCGCGCTCGGTGAGCGCGGCGTACCGGGCCGGGTCGGCCGAGGTGTCGGCGTGCAGCCCGGAGAGGAAGACGATGCCGCCGACGCCCCGCTCCACGAGCTGTTCGACGAGCTCGTCCTCCGTTGCCCCGCCCGGGAGTTGGGTGCAGAGCACGGGCGTGTAGCCGTGCCCGGCCAGCACCTGTTCCACGGACTGCGCGAACGCCGGGAAGATCGGGTTGGTGAGTTCGGGCGTCACCAGGCCGATCAGTCCGGCGCTGCGCTGCCGCAGCCGTACGGGCCGTTCGTAGCCCAGGATGTCGAGCGCCGCGAGCACCCGCTGACGCGTGGTGTCCGCGACGCCCTGCTTCCCGTTCAGGACCCGGCTGACCGTCGCCTCGCTGACCGCCGCCTGGCCGGCGATGTCGGAGAGGCGGGGCGCCGCCGTGGTCCTGGGTGCGGGCAGTGTCACACCGTCCACCACACCGTGGTGTCGGCGGGCAGGACGGCCTCGGCGCCGTCGACGGTGACCGGGGAGCTGGCGAGCAGCACCCGGCCGCGGGCAGCGATGCGGACCGGGGCGCCGGTGGTGTTGACGGTGCAGACGAAGCCGGGGCGGGCGAGGACGAGGACGCCCTCGGGGCCGTCCAGCCACTCCACCTCGGAGCCCGCGCCGAGGCCCGGGTGCTCGCGGCGGGCGGCGATCGCGGTCCGGTACAGCTCCAGGGTGGAGCCCTCCACGCCGGTCTGCGCCTCCACGGACAGCTCGCCCCAGCCGGCGGGCTGCGGGAGCCAGCTGCCGCCTTCGCCGAACCCGTACGACGTGCCCTCGCGGTTCCACGGGATCGGGACGCGGCAGCCGTCGCGGAAGCCGTCCTGGCCCTCGGCGCGGAAGAACGAGGGGTCCTGGCGGGCCTCGTCGGGCAGGTCGGTGACGTCGGGCAGGCCCAGCTCCTCGCCCTGGTAGACGTAGGCGGAGCCGGGGAGGGCAAGCATCAGGAGGGTGGCGGCGCGGGCCCGGCGCAGGCCGAGTTCGCGGTCGCCGGGGGTACGGATCTGGGTGCCCAGGCCCGCCGGGTTGGCGAAGCGGGTGGCGTGCCGGGTGACGTCGTGGTTGGAGAGCACCCAGGTGGTGGGGGCGCCGACCGGGCGCATCGCGTCGAGCGAGGTGTCGATGACCTTGCGGAGCTCGGCGGCGTCCCAGGCGGTCCCGAGGTACTGGAAGTTGAACGCCTGGTGCATCTCGTCGGGGCGCACGTAGTTGGCGGTCCGCTCGACGGTCGGGGTCCAGGCTTCGGCGACGGCGATGCGCTCGCCGGGGTACTCGTCCAGGATCGTGCGCCAGCTGCGGTAGATCGCGTGCACGCCGTCCTGGTCGAAGAAGGGCATGACGTCGTTGCCGAGCAGCTTGAGCTGGTCGTGGGCGCCGAGGTCGGGCAGGCCCTCGGCCTTCACGAGGCCGTGGGCGACGTCGACCCGGAAGCCGTCGACGCCCATGTCGAGCCAGAACCGCAGGATGGAGCGGAACTCGTCGGCGACGGCCGGGTGCTCCCAGTTGAAGTCGGGCTGCTCGGGGGCGAAGAGGTGGAGGTACCAGTCGCCGGGGGTGCCGTCCGGGTTCACCGTACGGGTCCAGGCGGGGCCGCCGAAGATGGACTCCCAGTCGTTGGGCGGGAGTTCGCCGTTCGTGCCCTTGCCCGGGCGGAAGTGGTAGCGCTCGCGCAGGGCGGAGCCGGGGCCCTCGGCCAGGGCGCGCTTGAACCACTCGTGCTGGTCGGAGGAGTGGTTGGGGACCAGGTCGACGATGATGCGCAGGCCCAGGCCGTGCGCCTCGCGGATCAGGGCGTCGGCGTCCAGCAGGGTGCCGAACATCGGGTCGATGGCCCGGTAGTCGGCGACGTCGTACCCGGCGTCGGCCTGCGGGGAGGCGTAGAACGGGGAGAGCCACACCGCGTCGACACCGAGGTCCCGCAGGTAGGGCAGGCGGGCGGTGACGCCGGGGAGGTCGCCCATGCCGTCGCCGTTGCCGTCGGCGAAGCTCCGCGGATAGACCTGGTAGATCACCGCGTCCTGCCACCAGCCGGTGCGGTGGCCCGGGGCGTCGTCGGACGTGCCGGTGGAGGGGGCAGCGAGGTGCTGGGTCATGTCGTCCCTGGGGTGTCTGGGTGGGGAGCGGCGCCGGTGGCCGGGTCGGGGTTTCCGGCGCCGCCGTGACGAATGCGGTGGTGCGTGCGGGTTCTGGTGGTCCAGGAGGGTGCCCAGGAGGGTGTCCCGGAGGGGTCGCTCAGCCCTTGACGGCTCCGGCGGACATGCCGGTGACCAGGTGCTTCTGCGCGAACAGGAACACCAGGGCGGCCGGGATGGCGATGAGCACGGAGGCCGCGGTCATCGGGCCCCACTGGGCGCCGTACTGGTTGACGAACTTCTGGAGCCCGCCGGCGAGCGTCAGGTTCTCGTCACCGACCAGGAACGCGGAGGCGTACGCCACCTCGCCCCAGGCGGTGATGAAGGAGTAGAACGCGGTGACCGCGAGGCCCGGCTTGGCCAGCGGCAGGATGAGGCGCCAGAAGGTGCCGAACGGGGTGAGGCCGTCGACCTCGCCCGACTCGTCGATCTCGCGCGGGATGGTGTCGAAGAAGCCCTTCATCATCCAGGCGCAGAACGGCACCGAGATGGTGAGGTAGGTGATGACGAGGCCGGCGGGCTGGTTGAGCAGGCCCAGGCTGGCCATGATGTTGTAGATCGGCACGATGAGGACGGCGACCGGGAACATCTGCGTGATCAGCAGCGTCCACATCAGCCCGCGCTTGCCGGGGAAGCGGAAGCGGCTCACCGCGTAGCCGGTGGTGGCGGCGACGAAGACACCGATGACGGTGGAGAGCCCGGCGATGATCGCGGAGTTGGCGAACCAGGTGAGGAACTCGGTGTCGCGGATCAGGTTGGTGTAGTTGACGAACGTTGTCTCGCGGAAGAAGTCCGTGGTGGTCGCGTACTTGGCGGGCTTGAGCGAGGTCAGCAGGACCCACAGCACCGGGAAGACCGCGATCACCGAGGTGACGATCAGGGTGAGGTGCAGGGCGACGGAGGCGAGGGGCGAACGGTCGCCGCGGAGGCGGACCTTGGCCCCGGCCTGACGCGCGCGGGTGTCGGCGGTGGTGGTCACCAGTTGTCTCCCTGGGAGCGCAGGACTCGCCGGTAGACCACGGCGAAGAGCATCAGGAGTACGAGGATCAGCACGCCCCACGTGGAGGACTGCGCGAAGTCGCGCGGGCTGATCTCGAAGGAGAACTTGTACGCCTGAGTGACGAGGATCTGGGTGGCCTCACCGGGTCCGCCGCGGGTCAGCAGGAAGATCACCGGGAACATGTTGAAGGTCCAGATGGTGGAGAGCAGGATCACCGTGGTGGAGACCGGGCGCAGGCCGGGCAGCGTGATGTGGCGGAACCGCTGCCAGGCGGTGGCCCCGTCCATCTCGGCGGCCTCGTACTGCTCCGAGGGGATGGACTGCAGCCCGCCGAGCAGGGCGACCATCATGAAGGGGACGCCGAGCCAGACGTTGACGGCGATGACCGCGAACTTGGCCCAGGTCGGGTCGTTCAGCCACGGGATGCCGTCGATGCCGATGCCGCCGAGGACGGTGTTGAGCAGGCCGCGCTCCTCGTTGTAGAGGAAGCGCCAGGCGAAGACCGAGACGAAGCCGGGGATGGCCCAGGGCAGGATCAGGGCCATGCGGTAGGCGGAGCGGCCGGCGATGCGGCGGTTGAGGATGTTGGCGAGCGCCATGCCGAGCACGAACGTGATGCTCACGCAGGAGACCGTCCACACCAGCGTCCAGCCGAGCGTGCCGAGGAACTGCGAACCGGTCAGCGCGTCGATGTAGTTGTCGGCACCGACGAACTCGTAGGTGGCGGGCAGTTCGTTGACGCCGATCGTGCGCGCGACGTTGCGCTCGTTGGCGTCGGTCATCGACAGGTAGATCCCGCGCAGCAGCGGGTAGCCGATGATCACGCTGATCACGAGGACGACCGGGGCGACCATGGTCCAGGCGTACCAGTGGGTCGACAGGCCGCGCCGGATACGGCCGGGGGCCGGTGGTGGGGTGCCAGTACCGCGGCTCCGGCCGCGGGCGACGTCATCGCCCGCGGCCTTCACCACCGACTGGCTGGTGTGGACAGCCATCAGTCGGCCAACCTTCCTGTTACTTCCAGTCCTTCAGGAGCTTGCGGTACGCGTCGCCGGTGGCCTTGGCGGCCTTCTCCGGCGTGGTCTGGTTGGTGAGGACCTTGGTGTACTCGATGCCGAGCGGGGCGAAGAGGCTGCCACCCTCGGGGATCCAGGGGCGCTCGACGGCGGTCTCGACGACCGGCTTGAAGAAGCCGACGATCTCGCTGTTGACGGCTTCCTTCTTGGCATACGCGGAGGTGCGCGTCGGCAGCAGGTTCAGCTCACCGGCGGCGGTGGCCTGGGACTCCACGGACGTCATGTACTCGACGAAGGCGTAGGAGGCTTCCAGGTTCTTCGAACCGGCGTAGACGGCGAGGTTGTGACCGCCCTGCGGGGCGCCGTGGGCGGCGGAGCCGGCCGGGACCGTGGCGATGCCCAGGTTGTCCTTGTCCGTGAACTCCTTGCCGGTCAGCGTGTCGGCGACGGCCCAGGGGCCGTTGATCATCATCGCGACGTCGCCGTTCTTGAACGCCTGCATCATGTTCTCCCAGCCGTCCGAGGCATCCGTCTTCGCGGTGCCGTCCTCGACCAGGGCCTTGACCGCCTTGAACGCCTTGACGCCCTCGGGCTTGTCCACGGTGACGGTCTTGGACTCGGCGTCGACCAGGTCGCCGCCCTCGCCGTACAGGAAGGAGAGGAAGAAGTACGGGTCGTCGCCGCGCAGGTAGAGGCCGGTCTTGCCGGTCTTGTCCTTGATCTTCTTCGAGACGCTCTTCAGCTCGTCCAGGTTGGTGGGCGCCTCGACGCCCGCCTTCTCCATCAGCTTCTTGTTGTAGAAGATGCCCATGGAGTCGATGACCTGCGGAACCGCGAAGGTCTTGTCCTCGTACTTGGTGGACGCGACGGCCTGCGGCAGGAAGTCGTCCTGGTTCTTCAGGGCGGCGGTGCCGTCCAGCGGGGCCAGGTAGCCGAGGGCGGCGAAGTCCGGCGTCCAGGCGACCTCGGAGCGGATCACGTCGGGGGCGGAGCTGCCGGCCTGGGCCGCGTTCTTGAACTTGTTCTGCGCGTCACCGAAGGGGACGCTGACGTACTTGACGTCGACCTTCGGGTGCTTCTTCTCGAAACCTTCGGCAAGCCTCTTGAAGACCTTGTCCTCGCTGCCGACGCTGGAGGTGTCCCACCAGGTCACGGTGCCGGAGAGCTCGCCCGAGCTCTTGCTGCCGCCGGTCTCGTCGCCGCTGCCGCAGGCGGTCGCCGCGAGCGCCAGGGCCGCGACCAGGGCGGTGGCCGTTATGCCACGTCGCATCTGAACTCCTTCAACTGCCGTACCGCTCCGTCGCGGCGCCGGGTCGACGTGAACGTAACAAGGATGAAAGACCACCGAAAGACCTTGCGGAAGATTTCTGCAAGCCCTGCTGATCGTTACATTCGCGTGTCCTCAAGGTTGCCGTCAAGCCCCTTGACGGAACCGGTGGACCCCTGGCAAGGGCAGGCCACGCACGGGATACGTACGGCATCACCGCAGTGCGACGATCCGACCGCAGCCCGCAGCGGCGGCCGCAAGAGCTTGCAAGGCCTTGCCGGGGCGGAGGACTGGGGCGGGGCCGGTACGGGGGTGCGGGCGCCCGGGCGACACGCAGTGGGCAATCCGACACCGGCCCGGTACAGTCCACTGACATGACCGCACGGCTTGCCGATATCGCAACTCAGGCGGGGGTCAGCGAAGCGACGGTCAGCCGAGTCCTGAACGGCAAGCCGGGGGTCGCGGCGACCACCCGCGAATCCGTCCTCGCGGCGCTCGACGTCCTCGGCTACGAACGCCCCGTACGGCTGCGCCGGCGCAGCGCGGGCCTGGTCGGACTGATCACCCCCGAGCTGGAGAACCCGATCTTCCCGGCGCTGGCCCAGGTCATCGGCCAGGCGCTGACCCGGCAGGGGTACACACCGGTCCTCGCCACCCAGACCCCCGGCGGCTCCACCGAGGACGAACTCACCGAGATGCTGGTGGACCGGGGCGTCTCGGGCATCATCTTCGTCTCCGGACTCCACGCCGACACCTCGGCCGACATGCAGCGCTACGAACAACTGCGCGGCCAGGGTGTCCCCTTCGTCCTGGTCAACGGCTTCTCCGCCAAGGTGCAGGCCCCCTTCATCTCCCCCGACGACCGGGCGGCGATGCGGCTGGCGGTGACCCACCTGGTGGCGCTCGGCCACACCCGGATCGGCCTCGCGGTCGGCCCCAAGCGCTTCGTCCCCGTCCTCCGCAAGATCGAGGGCTTCCACGCCACGATGCAGGAGCAGCTGGGCCTCACGCCGGAGGCGGTGGAGGAGTTGATCCAGCACTCCCTGTACACGCTGGAGGGCGGCCAGGCCGCCGCCTCCGCCCTGATGGAACGCGGCTGCACAGCGGTCGTCTGCGCGAGCGACATGATGGCGCTCGGGGCGATCCGGGCGGCCCGCCGGCTGTCGAAGGAGGTCCCCCGGGACCTCTCCGTGGTCGGCTACGACGACTCGCCCCTCATAGCGTTCACCGACCCGCCGCTGACCACCATCCGGCAGCCGGTGACGGCGATGGGCCAGGCCGCGGTGCGCACACTGCTGGAGGAGATCGGCGGGACCCCGGCTCCGCACAGCGAGTTCGTCTTCATGCCCGAGCTGGTGGTCCGCGGGACGACTGCTTCGGGACCCGGTACGGGGAACGGCCCGGGACCCGTAGGTGGCACTGGGTCCCACCCTCGTCCTTGAGGTGCAGAACGTGCGACCGGAACCCGACCGGAGGATGATCGGGGGCAGGGGAATCTCTATGGAAGACTCTCTGCCTATGGGTGAAACGGACGTGACAGCACAGGAAGACGGGAAGACCGGCTGGTCGGACCGGCTCCGCTCCCTGCGATCGCCCGGCCGCCCCCGGCTCTGGTTCGAGATCCTGCTCATCGCGGTCAGTTACTGGCTGTACTCGCTCGTGCGCAACGCCGTACCGGAGCAGAAGGCCCAGGCCCTGAGCAACGCGGACTGGATCTGGTCGGCGGAGAAGGCCCTGGGCCTCGCCTTCGAGGAAACGGTCAATCACGCGTTCAATTCCGTGACATGGCTGATCGTGTCGATGAACTACTACTACGCGACCCTGCACTTCGTCGTGACCATCGGCGTCCTCGTCTGGCTCTTCCGCCGCCACCCCGGCCGGTACGCGGCCACCCGCCTCGTCCTCTTCGCGACGACGGGCGTGGCCCTGCTCGGCTACTACCTCTACCCGCTGGCGCCGCCCCGTCTGATGAACGGCGCGAACTTCATCGACACCGTGCTCGTGCACGAGACGTGGGGCTCGATGGCGTCGGGCAACTTCAAGAACATGTCGAACCAGTACGCGGCGATGCCGTCGATGCACATCGGCTGGTCCCTCTGGTGCGGCCTGACGATATTCGCCCTGGCCTCGGCGCCCTGGGCCCGCATCCTGGGCCTGCTCTACCCGACGCTCACCCTGGTCGTCATCGTGGCCACGGCCAACCACTTCTGGCTGGACGCAGTGGGCGGCATGGTCTGCCTCGCCTTCGGTTACGCGGTCTCCCGCGCCTGGTACGGCTCGCTGCCGCAGCACCTGCCGAAGTGGGTGCCGTCGAAACAGGGCGCCCGGCTGACGGGGGTGCGGGCGGCGGCACGGCTGCCACGGCCGGCCGAGGAGCCGTCGGGAGAGCCGGAGCCCGCGGGAGCGCGGAGACAGTAGGCGGTACGGCGGTACGGCGGTACGAGGGGGGCGCGGGTGATCGTGAGGTCACCCGCGCCCCCCTCGTAGCGTGCTCAGCCGCCGGTCGAGGCGGGGGCGTGCGGTCCGCCGGCGAGCATGCGGTCCACGACGCGCGCTGTGGCCTGACCGTCCCTGGGCTCGCAGAAGTCCTTCTTGAACCGCGTGTACTTGTCCCGGTACTCCGCTTCGACGGCGTCGAGGCCGCGCAGGGCCTTGACCAGCTCCTCGGAGGTCTCCAGCAGCGGCCCGGGGGCCCGGGTGGTGAAGTCGAAGTACAGGCCGCGCAAGGTGTCCCGGTAGTGCTCCAGGTCGTAGGTGAAGAAGAGCATCGGCTTGTCGGAGTGCGCGAAGTCGAAGAGCGCCGAGGAGTAGTCGGTGATCAGCACATCGGCTACGAGATAGAGATCCGCGATGTCCGGATAGCGCGTGACGTCCCAGACGAAGCCCTGGCCGGCCCCCGGCACGTTGCCGTGCACGCTGGAGTGCTTGCGGAAGAGCAGCACATGGTCGTGGCCTAGTTCGGCCTGCGCCGCCGCGAGATCGATCCGCAGATCGAGCTTGTACAGCTTGCTCGCGTGCCGCTGGTCCTCCCGCCAGGTGGGAGCGTAGAGCACCACCTTCTTGCCCTCGGGGAGCCCGAGCTGCTCCCTGACCCGCGCGGCCCGTATGTCGCGGTCGGCGGCGTGGAAGATGTCGTTGCGCGGATATCCGCTCTCCAGCATCTCGCCTTCGATGGAGTACGCCCTGCGCATGATCTCCGTGGTGTGTGCGTTCGGTGACACCACGAAGTCGAACTGCCGGTAGCTGTGCGGCAGACCGGCGATGTAGGCGGGGCTCGACTGGGGAGAGCCGAGCAGGTCCTTGCCGACCTTCTTCAGCGGCGTACCGTGCCAGGTCTGCACGACCTTCTGCCCGGGACGGGTGACGAACCAGTCACCCACGGGCGTGTTGACGACGACGTAACGGCTGCGCGCCAGCGCCTCGTACCACGCGCGGCTGCCCCAGCCCACCACACGCGCTTCCGCCGGCATCTCCGGCAGCCCTTCGTCCTGGGTCCAGATGTGCTCGACCGCGACCCCTCGGCGTACCAGCTCGTCGTAGACGAACCGAGGTGAGTCCGAGAACTGCTTCCCGCCGAAGCTGAGGTAGAGCACCGCGTCGCGCAGGGGAAGCTTGCGCTGCTTGTGGAAGTGCGCCTCGCGCAGGATGCGCTGGCGGTACGTGCCGTGCTCGTCGGGGGCGAGCAGCCGTTCCGGCTCGATGAAGATGCGGTCGAAGTTGCGGCGGTCCACGGTGAAGGCGCGCGGCTGCCCACCGGCGCGCTGCGGGCCGTTGAAGCGCAGGGGAAGCTCCCCCACCTGCTCCGGCCGCAAGGTCACCGGAACGTCCTCGGACTTGTCCCAGGCGTCCACATCGCGGAAGAACAGATACCAGCGGCCGGGGCAGAGAGGAAGCGCGGGGCCGTGCACCTGAGGGGCCGCCTCGGGGTCGATCCGGACCGTGAACCGCCCGTCGGCCATCTCGACCGGCAGCTCCTTCTCCTCGAAGCGGGTGCCGTGCCGCAGGACGACCTTCTTCCCGGCCGCCTCCTCACGGGGGTAGGCGCCCGTGAGCACCAGCTCTCCCGCATCCGTCACGGTCATCGCGTCGACAACGGCTCGGACGGCCCGCGTGGCCAGCACCAGCCTGCCGGGCCCGTCGCGGTGGACGGCCAGCTCACGGCCGGCGGCGAACCGGTGTCTCCCGGTCGTGAAGCCTTCGGCGAGGTGGGCCGCCTGGCCCCGGCCCTCGGCTCCGCGGAACGTCACCTTGAACTGGCGGGTCTTGATCCCCGGCGGGTCGTCGGCGGTCAGCCGGTCGAGGCTGAAGACCGCTCGGTAGCGCCGGAACGCGTCGTCGGCGGAACCGGACGGGGCGGAGAGGGCGGTGAGCGGGCTGTCCAGCCGGGTCTCGCCCTCGACGACGCTCACGGTGGTGGGAGCCTTGTGGCCACTCCGCACCCGGGCGACCAGCACCAGCTCGCCGTCCACCACGGTGCAGGACTCGACCTCGACCGGAGGCTGCTGAACGGTGATGCCCACAGCGTCCTTGGTGAAGCCCACGACGAGACGTGAGCCGTCCGCCAGATGACGCACCTGGTTGTGCCCGGCCGTCCCCACCTCGCGCTGACGCACCCGCGTCTCGTACGCCCCGCCCGGTCCCGGTATCCCGACGCTCAGGAACCACTGACCGGCACCGCGCCCGGCGAGCTCACGCAGCCGACGGGCGGGGACGGCGACCTCGAAGCCCGTCCGGTCGTAGCAGTGCAGCGCCTGTCCCGAGGCGGCGGTGGCCTCCTCGTTCTTGGTACGGCGCAGACGCAGCTTGATGCGCTCCCCGGTATCAGCGTGCTCCAGCACCGCGAACCGGCCGATCGTGCGACCCGACGGGCGCGGCAGGTTCGCGACGAACGCGTACCCTCCCCACACCAGATCGTCGCCGCGCCACTCGACCGAGGTGAGCTGCGCGGTCATCTTCAGATCAGGACGTTCGAGCGCAGTGATCCGGTCCGGCAGCGCAAGGCTTCGCAGGCCCGGTAGCACCAGCCGTGGCCGCCGGGCACCCGCCACGAGGAAGACGCCCGGGTCTCTGCGCTGGCCCCGGACCACCTCGACCAGATCCTCGGCACGCCCCTCGGACGCGAGGTACCACAGGACGCGCTCGACCGGCCGGAGGGGAGTGAGCACCTTCTCGCCGTGCGTGTCGAGGAGTCTTCGCGCCGTGGCACGCAACTCCTCGCGCTCGGCCTGGGAGCTCTCGGGAAAGAATCGCAGGATCCTCTGCACTCCGGCCGATGTGAGATCGGCGAGAGACTGCGCCATGGGTAACGCCCCTCTTCAACGTGCGGGTCAACTCCGGGCCATCGCACGTTAACCGAGTCGCTAGGGGGGCCTACACTTCGCGCGATAACAGTACGGGCACATGCGGCGCGGATTCGTCGGCCTTGAAGCGGCAAGGACCGCCCCTTGGGCGTGTCCGCCGGACACGCCCTAGACCACCGCCCCGTAGAACCGCTCCTCCACCACCGCCCGGGCCCGCCGCGTGATCCGCCGGTAGTCGTCCAGCATGTCCCCGACATGCCCCGGCTCGTACCCCAGGTACCGCCCCACGGCCGTCATCTCCCGGGGGTCGGACGGAAACGTGTCCCCCGCCCGCCCCCGCACCAGCATCACCGCGTTCCGGACCCGCGTCGCCAGCACCCACGCCTCGTCCAGCATCTCCGCGTCCTCACCCGGGATCAGCCCCGCCGCGCACGCCGCCGCCAGCGCCTCGCGCGTACGCGTCGTCCGCAGCCCCGGCTCCGCCCAGCCGTGCTGCATCTGCATCAGCTGCACGGTCCACTCGACGTCGCTCAGCCCGCCCCGCCCCAGCTTCGCGTGGAGCGTGGGGTCCGCGCCGCGCGGCATCCGCTCGGACTCCATCCGCGCCTTGAGCCGGCGGATCTCGCGTACGGCGTCCTCACCGAGCCCTTCCGCCGGATACCGCAACGGGTCCACCAGCTCGATGAAGTCGCGCCCCAACTCCTCGTCGCCCGCCATGTGTTCGGCCCGCAGCAGCGCCTGGCTCTCCCAGACCAGCGACCAGCGCCGGTAGTACGCCCCGTACGACTTCAACGTCCGCACCATCGGCCCGGTCTTGCCCTCGGGCCGCAGATCGGCGTCGATCAGCAAGGGCGGGTCGGCAGTGGGCAGTTGGAGCAGCCGCCGCATCTCCCCCACGACCGAGTTCGCCGCCCGGGCGGCCTCCTCGTCGCTCACGCCCTCGCGCGGCCGGTGGACGAAGAGGACGTCGGCGTCGGAGCCGTAACTCAGCTCGTGCCCGCCGAAGCGGCCCATGCCGATGACGGCGAACCGGGTCGGCAGGGTGTCGCCCCACCGCTCGCGTACGGCGGCCCGCAGCGCGCCCGCGATGGTGGCGGCGTTCAGGTCGGTGACGGCGGAGCCGACCCGGTCGACGAGGGCCCCGTGGTCCTGCTCGGCCGGGCTGTCCTCGGTGCCGTACGAGCCGATGATGTCGGCGGCCGTCGTACGGAACAGCTCCCGCCGCCGCACCCCGCGCACCACCGCGACCGCCGACTCCGCGTCCCCGGCGCGCCCCACCGCCGCCAGCACCTCCTGCTCCAGGTGCTCGCGGGTGCGGGGCGTGAGACCCTCCGGGTCGCCCAGGATCGCCACCGCCTCCGGGGCCCGCATGAGCAGGTCCGGGGCGAGGCGGCCGGCGGAGAGGACCCGGGCGAGGTTCTCCGCCGCCGCCCCCTCGTCGCGCAGGAGCCGCAGGTACCACGGGGTCTTGCCCAGCGCGTCGGACACCTTGCGGAAGCCGAGCAGCCCGGCGTCCGGGTCGGCGGAGTCCGCGAACCAGCCGAGCAGCACCGGCAGCAGCGTGCGCTGGATCGCCGCCTTGCGGGAGACCCCGGAGGAGAGTGCCTCCAGGTGGCGCAGGGCCGCGCCGGGGTCCGCGTACCCGAGGGCCTCCAGCCGGATCGCGGCCGCCTTCGCGCTGAGCCGGGACTCGGCGGGGGCCAGCTGCGCGACGGCGTCCAGCAGCGGCCGGTAGAAGATCTTCTCGTGCAGCCGCCGCACCACCGAGGCGTGCCGCCGCCACGCCTTGTTGAGCTCGGCGACCGGGTCGGTCCGCATCCCGAGCGAGCGCCCGAGCCTCCGCAGATCGGCCTCGTCCTCGGGAACCAGGTGGGTGCGGCGCAGGCGGTAGAGCTGGATGCGGTGCTCCATGGAGCGCAGGAAGCGGTAGGCCTCGTCCAGCTGGGCGGCGTCCGCACGCCCCACGTACCCGCCACCGGCGAGCGCCCGCAGGGCCTCCAGCGTGGTCCCGCTGTGCAGCGAGGCGTCGCTGCGCCCGTGCACCAACTGGAGGAGCTGGACGGCGAATTCGACGTCCCGCAGCCCGCCGGGTCCGAGCTTCAGCTCCCGCTCGATCCGGTCGGCGGGGATGTTGTCGACGACGCGGCGGCGCATCTTCTGCACGTCGGGGACGAAGTTCTCCCGGTCGGCGGCCTGCCAGACGAGCGGCGAGACGGCGTCGACGTACTCCTGGCCGAGCTCCGGGTCCCCGGCGACCGCGCGCGCCTTCAGCAGCGCCTGGAACTCCCAGGTCTTCGCCCACCGCTGGTAGTAGGCGAGGTGGGAGGTGAGGGTGCGCACGAGGGGCCCGTTGCGGCCCTCGGGGCGGAGGTTGGCGTCGACCTCCCAGATGGTGCCCTCGGCGGTGTTCTCGGAGCAGATCCGCATCATGTGGGCGGCGAGCCGGGTGGCGGCCTGCATGGCCTTGTTCTCGTCGACGCCGTCGCGCGCCTCACCGACGAAGATCACGTCGACGTCGGAGACGTAGTTCAGCTCGTGGCCGCCGCACTTGCCCATCGCGACGACGGCGAGCCGGCACTGCGCCGCGTCCTCGGGGGCCGCCGTCCGGGCGATGGCGAGGGCGGCGCGGAGGGTGGCGGTGGCGAGATCGGCCAGTTCGGCGGCGGTCTGGGCGAGGTCGGTGGTCCCGCAGACGTCACGGGCGGCCAGGGTGAGCAGGCAGCGCCGGTACCCGACGCGCAGCGAGTCCGGGTCGACGGCCTCGGCGAGCCCGCGCTCGAACTCGGCGACCCCCGGGTGCAGGTCCACCGCCTCGTACGTGACGAGCGCCTGCCAGTCGCGCGGGTGCCGGGCCAGGTGGTCGCCGAGCGCCTCGGACGCCCCGAGGACCCCGAGGAGCCGGTCGCGCAGGGGCTTGGCGGTGACGAGGGTGTCCAGCAGCACCTGCCGCTCGCCCTCCTCCTCGGCCTCCACGAGCCGGACGAGGCCGCGCAGGGCCAGATCGGGGTCGGCGGTGGCGCCGAGCGCCTCCAGGAGGACGGGATCGGACCGTACGGAGGCGAGGTCGTCCAGCTCCAGGAGCTGCTCGGCGGCGGACGGGTCGGTGAATCCGTGCCGCAGCAGCCTGGTGAACGTACTGCTTCTGCGCCCCGGCACCGTCGTCATTGCACGCTCTCCTGCCGCCCGAACCGATCTGCGTAGCCGCGACGCCGCCCCTTCGCCACGCCACAGCTCTCCGAGCCTAGTCCTGTACCGATGAATTCGGGGCGGGGGCGGAGTCCACCCACGGGGAAAGCACCTGACAGCACCCCCTGACGCCCTCCGGAGGAACGATGTCCAGGACCGAGCAGCCCCTCTCCGCCACTCTCCCGGCCACCGAGCTGGATGCCCGCTACAGCAGCGAGGGCGCCACGGCCCGCCCCTGGCCGGAGACGGCCGCCGTACTCGCCGACGCCCCGCTCTACTGGCTCTCCACGGTCCGCCCCGACGGCCGCCCCCATGTCACCCCGCTCATCGGCGTCTGGTCACAGGGCGCCCTCCACTTCTGTACGGGCCCGGCGGAGCGCAAGGCGCGCAACCTGGCGGCCAACCCCGAGGTGGTCCTGACGACGGGGGCCAACGCCCTCGACTCGGGGATCGACGTGGTGGTCGAGGGCCGGGCGGACCGGGTGACGGACCACGCCCGGCTGACGGCGCTGGCCCGGGAGTGGGAGGCGAAGTACGGCGCCGACTGGCACTTCGATGTCGCGGACGGCAGCTTCGTCCAGGCGGAGGCGGGCCACGCCCACGTGTTCGCGGTCCGCCCCCGTACGGTGTTCGGCTTCGGCAAGGGGGACCCGTACAGCCAGACGCGCTACAGCTTCACGTGACCGGCCGATCTGGTCCCGATGACGACGGTGGCGTACAGCTCCTCGCAGACCACCACGCGCGGCACCAGCCCGGCGCCGCGCAGGACTCCCACCGCCGCGTCCCGCTGCCGCTCACTGGCCTCCACCAGCAGGCTGCCGCCGGGGGCGAGCCACCCGGGGGCCTCGGCGGCGACCCGGCGCATGACGTCGAGGCCGTCGCCGCCGCCGTCGAGGGCGACCCGGGGTTCGTGGACGCGGGCCTCGGCGGGCAGCAGCTCGACATCGGCGGTCGGAACGTAGGGAACATTGGCCAGCAGTACGTCGACACGACCGCGCAGCCCGACGGGGAGGGGCTCGAACAGGTCGCCCTCGTAGACCTGCCCGAGACCGCCGATGTTGCGCCGGGCGCACCGTACGGCGGCGGGTTCGACATCGCAGGCGTGCAGGTCGACCGGGCCCAGGGTGGTGGCCAGGGCGGCACCGAGCGCACCCGAACCACAGCAGAGGTCGACGACGACGGCCCGGCGGGGTGCGAGGGCGGCGGCCTGCGCCACGAGGAACTCCGTACGGCGGCGGGGCACGAAGACACCGGCGTCCACGGCGAAGCGCCGACCGCGGAACTCCGCCCAGCCCAGGACATGTTCGAGCGGAAGCCCGGCGACGCGGCGCTCGACGAGGAGGGACAGTTCGTCCGGGGACGCGGCGGCCTCATGGAGGAGGGAGGCCTCGTCCTCGGCGAAGACGCAACCGGCGCGGCGCAGGGCGGCGACGGTGGCGGAAAAGGAACTCAAAGGGTGAACCGGCATACGGGGAAACGCCTTTCGGGAAATCCGATGGGCGCTCCGCGATCGCTCGGTGCCGTTCCGCCCGGCCGCTATGGCGGTGGGTCGACGCGATCGTGCGAGGTGAGCACCCAGCCTGATCCAGCGGTAATGGGTCTCACCTCCCCGGTCCGTCCCCGTACCGGTGCACGAGGGGTCGTAACACTACAACAGCCCGTGCCGGGTGGCGCGGGCTGTTGCAGTGCGGGCTACAGATCCACGCTGTCACGCAGCTTGGTCGGCGTCAGGAACAACGACGCGACGACACCGACCACCGCGATGCAGGCGGAGATGAGGAAGATGTGCCCGGTGGCGTCCCCGTAGGCGGCCCGGACGACCTCCTGGATCTGCGGCGGCATGGCGGCGACGTTCAGGGTGGACCCGCCGGAGCCGGAGGCGGCCGGGTCGATGCCGAGCTCCGCCAGCCCGTGGGCGATCTTGTTCGCGACCTGGTGGGCGAGGACCGCGCCGAGGACGGAGACGCCCATGGTGCCGCCGAGGGAGCGGAAGAAGGTGATGGCTCCGCTGGCCGCACCGATCTCGCTGAGGGGCACGGTGTTCTGGAGGACGAGCACCAGGTTCTGCATGGACATACCGACGCCGGCCCCCACCCCGAGCATCCCCAACGACACGGCGACCAGCGGCGTTTCGTGGTCGATGAAGGAGAGCCCGAGGAAGCCGAGAGCAAGAACGACGACACCGGTGACGATGTACGGCTTGACCTTGCCGGTCTTGGAGACGAGACGTCCGGCGACGGTGGAGGAGACGAGCACGCCCGCCATGAGCGGAATGGTGAGGAGCCCCGCCTCGGTCGGTGAGTACCCGCGCCCGATCTGGAAGTACTGGCCGAGGAAGACGGCCCCGCCGAACATCGCCATGCCGACCGCGAGGCTCGCGACGATGGCGAGCGCGGGATCGCGGCGCCGGACGACGTGCAGCGGAACGACGGGCTCCTTGACGCGCGCCTCGACGAGGACGGCCGCGCCGAGGATGACGACACTCCCGCCGACCATGAGGCCGGTCTGCCAGGAGATCCAGTCGAAGTCGCCGCCGACGAAGGTGACCCAGAGGAGCAGGAGGCTGACCCCGGCGGCGATGAGCGAGGCGCCGAGGTAGTCGACCTTGGTGTCGGGCCGGCGGACCTCGGCGAGGTGGAGGGTGCGGGCGAGCATCACGGAGGCGAGCAGGGTGAAGGGCACGGCGATGAAGAAGCACCAGCGCCAGCCGAGCCAGGAGGCGTCGGTGATGAACCCGCCGAGCAGCGGCCCGCCGACGGTGGCGACGGCCATGACACCGCCGAGGTAACCGTTGTAGCGGCCGCGCTCCTTGGGGCTGATCATCGCGGCGATGATCACTTGCACGAGCACCTGGAGCGCCCCCATGCCGAGCCCCTGGACGGCGCGGAAGGCGATGAGCTGCTCGGTGGACTGAGCAAAGCCGCAGGCGATCGAGGAGACGACGAAGAGCCCGATGGCTATCTGGAGGAGCAGCTTCTTGCTGAAGAGGTCGGCGAGCTTGCCCCAGATCGGGGTGGAGGCGGTGGAGGCCAGGAGGGTCGCGGTGACGACCCAGGTGTACTGCGACTGGGTGCCGTCGAGGGACCCGATGATCTGCGGGAGCGCGACCGAGACCACGGTGGTGCTGATCATCGCGACGAACAGCACGATGAGCAGCCCGCTGAGGGCCCGCAGGATGTGCCGGTGGTCCATCGGCGCGGGGGCGGGGGCCCCGGCCGGGGCGGCGGTGGTGTGTGCTGCGCTCACGCGCAACCTCCGGAAGGTTCGTACGAGGGGGAGAAGGCTTCACCATACATGCACACTGAGCAATTTTGCCCACTGAGCAACAATCCGAACCCCGGGGGATAATGCCCCCATGGACAGCAGCACCGCGGGACCAGGACTCCGGGAACGCAAGAAGGAAGCCACCCGGCAGGCCGTGCACGAGGCGACCCTGCGCCTGACCGTGGAGCACGGCTTCGACCAGGTGACGGTGGAGGCGGTGGCGGACGCGGCCGGGATCTCGCGCCGGACGTTCTCGAACTACTTCACCAACAAGGAGGACGCACTCCTCTACGGCGAGGAGCAGCAGATCCGGGCCCTGGTCCGCACGGTCCAGAGCCGCCCCGCCGAGGAACCGGCCTGGCCGGCCCTGCGCGCGGCGGTGGCCCAGTTCTCAGAACGGGTCGCCCCTCCGGAGCGCGACTGGGCGGTCCGCACCCGCCTGGCGATGCGCCACCCCTCGCTCCTGGCCCGCCAGTTGGCCAACCACGCAGCCCTGGAACGCGACCTGGCCGAAGCGGTGGCCGCCCGCCCGGGCCCGACCTCGGCCCCGGTCCGCCCGATCGTGCTGGCGGCGGGGTTCCTCGCCTCGCTGCGGATCGCGATGCGGATGTGGATCGAGGAGGACCTCGCGCGGGAGCCGGCGGCGGTGATCGACGAGGTGCTGGACGAGATGGGGCGGCGGTTCGGGTGAGAATCCAACCACTGCCCCTCCCTTGGAGCCCGCCATGAACACCGCTCCTGACCCCATCCTCTGGCTCGGCACGGACACCTGCGCGCTCGGCCCCTACCGGGCGGACCTGGTGGAAACGTACTGGCGCTGGGAGCAGGACCCCGCGCTCCTCGTCGGCTACGGGCGCCAGCAGCCGGAATCACTGGAGGCCCGCACGGAGGGCATGGTCCATCAACTGCGCGGGGACAACATCCGCTTCACGGTGTACGACCTCGCCACCGGCAGCCCGGTCCCGGCCGGGGTGGCGACGCTGCTGCCGAACTCGTCCGTCCGCACGGCGGAGTACGTCGTGATGCTGGCCCCCGAGGCGCGCGGACGCGGCCTGGGCACGGCCGCCACCCGGCTGGTGCTGGACTACGCGTTCCACATCACCAACCTGCGGATGGTCTGGCTGAAGGTCCTGGCCCCCAACAAGGCAGGGCTGCGCGCCTACGACAAGGCAGGCTTCCGGACCGCCGGGACCTTGCGGGAGGCGGGCTACTGGCTCGGCACGGTCTGCGACGAGATCCTGATGGACACGCTGGCAGGCGACTTCACGGGCCCGTCCGTCATCCAGGCCTGACGGCCCGAAGGCGGCTCACCGCACCGTGGCACGGAAGCCTCCCTCAGGACCGCACCGGCTCAGAACCGGGAGTCGTCGACATCGATCTCGTACGCGATCTCCCAGCGGATGTCCGGGACGATGATGTCGGCGGTCTCGACCGGACGGCCATCCGAGTCGAAGTAGATGCGCTCCAGTTGGGTGACCAGGCTGCCCACGGAGATGTTGAGGAAGTTGGCCTGCTCGCGCGTGGCACGGGCCGGTCGTGGCATCTCCAGAGCGGTGGAGATGTTCACGTTGATGGAGCGCATACGGGCGACCACGCCGATCTTGCCCCGCGGCCCCATCTCCGGGAGCAGGACCTCCGTACCGCCGGTGATGGCCATCGGTTCCCAGCTCGTGGCGAGCTGCGCGGGCTGGCCGTCCGCGAGGAACTCGTAGTGGGTCATGACGCAGAGGTCACCGGGCTCGATCGCCAGCCGGGCGGCGATGTCCTCCGTGGCGGGGACCCGTGCGCGGCTGTTGCACTCCCAGGTGCCGTCGCCGCCCTGGTCCTTCAGGTCGGCGCGGAACGGGGAGCCGGTCCGCTCCTGACGGAGGCGTGAGCGGACCATCCTGAGGCGCTGGCGGGCTTTGCGGACGTACGTGCCGGAACCGGCACGGCCTTCGAGGATGCCCTCGATGATCAGGCGTTCCATGGCGCGCTGGGCGACAGACTGACCGACGCCGTACTCCTCGGCGAACCGGGAGCGGGACGGCAGCTTGTCGCCGACCGCCCATTCACCCGACAACACCCGGGCACGGATCTTGTCGGCCACCTGCAAGTACGGGGTATCGCGAGGCATTTCGGCGGCTCCGTGAGGGTGCGGCGTTCAGGGCTCGATATTGACAAAGCTAACCCATCAGGTTGAAGCTGAGTATTCAGCATTACATGGAGTGACATCGACTTCACCAGGGGAGAAGTGTGCGCTCAGCACAAGCGCGGGCAGCGGCACTGACCGGCATGCTCACCGCCGCCCTCGGCACCGAGCCGCGCGTGGCCGACACCGAGGCCGGCATCCGCGTCGAAGCGGACCTCCCCACCGAGCTCACCGAGGCCGAGCACACGGCGGTCCTCGCCGCCCTGGCCACGGCCGACCACTTCGGACACACCCTGACCCGCACCGCCGAATTCGTCTGGGCCGAGATCAGCAGAGAGGCGACCGTGACCACGACCGATTCCCCCGACGCGGCCTACCGCGACCTGCTCGCCCACACGACGACGTGCGGATCCTGCCGAGCGGGAGCGGTCTGCTCCACGGCGGCCAAGCTCGTCCGCACCTGGCGCGAGACGCGCGCGTAGGGGCGCCTCCTGCCGACCGGCACAGCCCGCCCACTCCCCCAGAGACGGAGGCACCTCATGCGTACGTCCGCCCCTCACTCCTTACTTCCGGCCCGGCCCGGGAGGCCCCGATGATCACCTTGTCCGCCACGGACGTCCGCACCTGCGAGGCCTGCTGGACCGCCCCGGTGACGGCGGCCCGCCACACGGGGGCCGGCCGCGACCTGCTCTGCGAGGAGTGCGCGGAGGGGAACTACCCGCGCCGCGTGGACCTGTTCCCCCCGCTCGGCATCTACGGCCTGCCGGCCCGCAAGGTCCAGCGGGACGCCAAGCACCGAGGCAACCCGGGCCCTCCCCCACCCAACCCGGGCCCACCGCTGCCCAACCCGCCGCCGGCGCCTTCACCACCGGGGGCGCCGCCGGTGTAGAGCTTCTTCGGGCCCGCCCCTCCACAGGGGGGTGCGGGCCGTGAACCAGAAGGTCGGTGAACTGAAGGTCGGTGAACTGGGGCTACAGCCGATCAGGCGGCGCCGTTGCGCGTCACCACGTGGCAACAGTCGCCGCATGGTGATCAGCGATCGCCGCGCGGTCTATCGGTGAGTCCCCCGGAATGCGCAGACGAGCTCCGGCCAACGAGCTGTACAGCTCGTGTCCCGCCAAGCTCGGCGCGATGCGCACCACCAGGTCGGAGTCGATGGCGAGCAGGCCGCTGTCGAACAGGCGATGCACATCGGACCTCAGCATCAGCCCCTCCTCCACTCGGTGCCGCTCCGTATCGGCGAAGGGGCGGAGGTGGGCTGCCTCCAGCACTTCCGCCGGAGCTGCGCCGGTGACGGCACAGATCAATCCGTACTGCCGGACCAGCGCCCGACGGAAGGCATCCTGGCCCCGCCGTATCGCTGCCGTCGTCCGCCGCCGCCCTCCCGGCAGCTCGGACGGGCGGTGCCCACCCCTGTCGAGCACTTTCCGCTGCCGTGGGAGCCGAACGCCACGTGATGCGATCGCCTTCAGAGTCCTGGCCCTGTCCATCGCCTTGATCGACTGCTGGTCGGACCGGCTCAAGCTCAGCTCGTTCAACTGCGCCTTGTCCAAGCAGCCGTCCAGCGGTTGCCAGGTCCCGCCGTAGTGTGCCCGGAAGGCCGTGACCTGCAGCATCTCGACGGTCGGCCGGTCGAACGCGTTCCCGCAGGGGCTGCACCGGAAGCGGGGCAGTTCCGTGGTGCGCTCCTTGAACCCCGTACTCCGGCAGTAGGGGCACCGGCTGCGTAGCTTCTCCTGGCCGGGAAGGACGTGCAGCGCCTCCACGTACCCCACTCCAAGGGCTTCCCTGCCGCTCCGTACGACCACCAGGTCACCGACCGACACACGCCGGTAGTTGCCCACGGTCGAGTCGTAGCTGTAGGACTCCTCGACGATGTCTTCATAGCCGATGTTCCCCTGGAACTGACGCTCCTCCCCCGCAACGAGGAACGACCAGGCTCCGCCCGGTGCGCGTGGTGCCGCGAACTCTGCCTCCGTCATGCCGGGAGCATACGAGCGCCCACTGACAATGCGGCCGCCACCAGAACTCAGTCCTCGACCGGCGCTTCCCCTTCCAGGAGCCGTTCGGCAATGTCATGAGACCACTCCTGCGCCCACAACCGCAGTGCGGCAATCTCCTGCTCACCGAGGCCGTACGCGGCGAACTCGGCGTCATCGATCCAGTCGGTTCCGTCCAGTCGCCCCTGGAGCTCGGCGAGATCGAAGGAGTCGCGGGCGTGCCGCCGCCCGAGCTCTTCCAGCTCGACGTGGCTCCAGCGGTCGACGGCGGCCCGTACATCGATCAGATCGCGCGCGAGCCCACGATCGGCCAGTGCACGGACCTTGGTACCGACGACATCCTCAAGCGAAAGCACCAGACCGTGGGAGGTCTGTACCGGCGGACGCCATAGCGTCTCCTTCAGGATGTCCACCTCGCACTCCCCACCGTCAGCCGGATCGGTGACGATCAGCCGCGCAGAGAGCGGATCTGCCTCCAGCGCCCGGACCTTCCAGCCACGCTGCACCAGCCCGACCCGTACGGTGGAGGCGATGTCCTCCATGGGTCGGGATTCTCGGTGGCAACGTCAAGGTCTTGGCTGAGCCGGTCGACCAGTCCGTGCGCTTGCACGGCGTAGCCACCGGTGAGCGCGAGTGGATAGGCGCCGCCCACGGCCAGTACGTCGAACAGTAGTCGCCGGTGAAGATCGGTGAGGTTCACGCAGCGGCCCGAGCCCTGATCGCCAACTCGTCGAAGGCGCTCTCCCAGACGTCACGGATATCGCGGCTGATCAGCGTCCGCAAGGTGGGCCACATGGTGAGGAGCAGATCGCGATCGAGGTACTCGACCAGGTCGTCCTGCATGCCCTCGGCAAGCACGATGCGGTAGTAGCTCATCCGCAGCCGCGGCTGCTCGAGATCGAACTCTCTCAGTCCTGACCACGCCAGATGAAGAGGCAGCGATACAACCCCGTGGCGTGGTCCGGCAAGCGCCCCCAGAGTGGCGGGCACCCGCCGGGCGAACCTGGCGCGACGGAGACCGGAAATGTCGAGAGCTGATGCCATGCTCCGATTATCGCGCACAGGTCGGCAGAGGGTTCGCTGCTCCGGCCACCGCAGGGAGCTCTGCGGAGGCCTTTCCTACGGGCGCATCAGGTGCAGGTCCTCGCCCCATGCGTCCAGCACCGCGCCGTGTCCGGCGCTCCGGGCCGCTGTCTCGGTTCGGGCGAAGAGGCGGCGCCGGTTGGGAACGTCGCCCGTACCTGAGATGCGGTCCAGGCAGTCGAGGAGCATGCCCGTGTCCCAGCCCGGCAGAGGAATCGGGTGAGCTCCCATTCCAGGTACTTGTTGTAGGGGCGGGGCGGCGGTCGAGGGTGAAGAGCAACTCCAGCAGGAACCCGATGGCGGCGGTGGCGTCGAGTCGAGCGGCGAGCGCTTGTCCGTCGCGGTGGTTCTTGATCGAGCGGTAGACGGAGTTCGCGTAGGCATCGAGCCACTCCCCCGCCCCTTGGAAGGCTTCGTCGGCGTCGAGACGGGTCGCCGTCGGCGAGGCCGACGTACAGGTCATG
The DNA here is from genome assembly GCF_000718135.1 of Streptomyces cyaneofuscatus. Taxonomy (GTDB): domain Bacteria; phylum Actinomycetota; class Actinomycetes; order Streptomycetales; family Streptomycetaceae; genus Streptomyces; species Streptomyces cyaneofuscatus. The sequence continues at coordinate 290,662 of NZ_JOEM01000005.1, forward strand.
GTCGGAGCGTGGGGTGGCCATGCCTTCGTGGGCCTAGGAGCCCTTGAGAACGAGACCGACGACAGCTGAATCGTCAGCGGCGAGGTCGATGAAGGCGTCATAGGCGATGGGTGCCTGAGCAGTCATTACGTGATCTCCGGGAGTGTCATGACGGGCATGCCGGCCAGCGGCTCGCCCGGTCCGTCTGCGGCGGCACTCGGCCGACGCCGGAAAGATCAACGCACGTATGAACTCTACTGCTGGGCCGACCGGGATGTCTCCTAGGTGGCGCCTTCGAGCACGGGCCCCGGACGGCCCACGAGGACGGAAACGGCTTCGGGCCGACCGGCACACAAAGGGCACGGTCGGCCCGAGGCCTTGCATCCAGGCTTACGTCTGTCGAACAGGCCTTACAGCACCGGCAGCAAGTTCTTCAGCTCGAAGGCCGTGACCTCGCTGCGGTACTCCTCCCACTCCTGCTTCTTGTTGCGGAGGAAGAAGTCGAAGACGTGCTCGCCCAGCGTTTCGGCGACCAGTTCGCTCTTCTCCATCAGGGAGATCGCCTCGCCCAGGTTCTGCGGGAGCGGTTCGATGCCCATTGCTCGGCGTTCCGCGTCGGAGAGGGCCCAGACGTCGTCGTCGGCGCCGGCCGGGAGTTCGTAGCCCTCCTCGATGCCCTTGAGGCCGGCGGCGAGCAGGACCGCGTACGTGAGGTACGGGTTGGCGCCGGAGTCGATGGAGCGGACCTCCACGCGGGCCGAACCCGTCTTGCCGGGCTTGTACATGGGGACGCGGATCAGGGCCGAGCGGTTGTTGTGGCCCCAGCAGATGTACGAGGGAGCCTCGCCGCCCGCACCGGCCGCGCGGGACGAGCCGCCCCAGATGCGTTTGTAGGAGTTGACCCACTGGTTGGTGACGGCCGAGATCTCCGCCGCGTGCGTCAGCAGGCCCGCGATGAAGGAGCGGCCCACCTTGGAGAGCTGGTACTCCGCGCCCGACTCGTAGAACGCGTTGCGGTCGCCCTCGAAGAGGGAGAGGTGGGTGTGCATCCCCGAACCCGGGTACTCCGAGAACGGCTTCGGCATGAACGTGGCCTGCACGCCCTGCTCCAGCGCCACCTGCTTCATCACCAGACGGAACGTCATGATGTTGTCCGCCGTGGAGAGCGCGTCCGCGTAGCGGAGGTCGATCTCCTGCTGGCCGGGGGCGCCCTCGTGGTGGCTGAACTCGACCGAGATGCCCATCGATTCGAGCATGGTGATCGCCTGGCGGCGGAAGTCCATGCCGACGTTCTGCGGGGTGTGGTCGAAGTAGCCCGAGCTGTCCGCCGGGGTCGGGCGGGTGCCGTCGACCGGCTTGTTCTTCAGGAGGAAGAACTCGATCTCTGGGTGGGTGTAGAACGTGAAGCCGAGGTCGGACGTCTTGGCGAGGATGCGCTTCAGTACGTAGCGCGGGTCCGCGAAGGACGGGGAGCCGTCCGGCATCAGGATGTCGCAGAACATCCGCGCGGTCCCGGGGGCCTCCGCGCGCCACGGCAGGATCTGGAAGGTGCCCGGGTCCGGCTTGGCGATCATGTCCGATTCGTACACCCGGGCGAAGCCCTCGATCGCCGAGCCGTCGAAGCCGATGCCCTCGTCGAAGGCCTGCTCCAGCTCGGCCGGGGCCACGGCGACGGACTTGAGGAACCCGAGGACGTCGGTGAACCACAGCCGCACGAAGCGGATGTCGCGCTCCTCAAGGGTCCTGAGGACGAATTCCTGCTGCTTGTCCATTGCCACATCCTTGCAGTTCAGACGGTCCGTGCACCACCGCCCGGGGTAGGGGGACACTTCAGTATCGCGACCCGGGATTTCCCCCAGATTACGCACACGGTGTGAGAGAGAGCACTCGGCCACCCACTACGATCGGCGACCGTGGCGTACGGGGGCCGCGGCGGCTCTCCCGCCCGCCCGTGCGCGCCGGTCACCGGACCGGCCCCCACCCCTCCCGACTCTTCGCAGAAGGACTCGACGCCATGAGTTTCGGCCCCGGCGATCCCCTGTACGCCACCCCGCCCCAGCAGCCCTCCGGCGGTGCCCGCTCCACCCGTAACCGGGCCATCGCCATAGGGCTCAGCGCCGCCGTCGTGGCCGGTCTGGCCGTCTTCGGTACGTACATGGTGCTGGAGACGTCCGAGGCCAAGGAGAACCGGAGCAGCGGTTCCGCCGGGCAGGACGACAAGCCGTCCGGCGGAGACAGCGGCGATACCGGTGGGGCCATCGCCGGGCTCAAGTCCTGGGACGCCGCCGAGCTCGGACGCAATCACTCCGCCGGGGACGTCGATTATCCGATGACCCCTCCCGTCGGCGGCGACCACCATCCGTCCTGGCTCAACTGCGACGGCGACGTATACGAAAAGGCCGTCCCCAACGTCAACGCGGTGCACTCCCTGGAGCACGGCGCGGTCTGGGTCACGTACAGCGCCAAAGCCGCCGAGGGGGATGTGGCCAAGCTCGCCGAGCGGGTCCGGAGCACCCCGTTCACCCTCATGAGCCCGTACGCGGACCAGGAAGGCGCCATCACGCTCAGCGCCTGGGGCAAGCAGGTCACCGTGGACAGCGCCGACGACCGGCGCGTGGACCAGTTCCTCGCGCAGTACGTACAGGGGCCGCAGACCCCCGAGCCCGGCGCCCCCTGCACCGGCGGGCTGCCCACGGTGCCTCAGTGACAGCCGACAGCGAGGGGCGGAGGCGGACGCGTCGTGTGCGGTGGGTCGCCGGGGGTGTTGTCGTCCTCGTCCTGGTCCTCGCCGGGGTCGCCGCCTTCGCCTCGGCGCGTGGGGGCGGGGAGAGCGGTGTTCCCGCCGTCGATTCCGCCGATGCCGGGTTCGCCCGGGACATGGCCGTCCACCACCAGCAGGCCGTAGAGATGTCCTTCATCGTCCGCGACCGTACGGACGACGAGGACGTACGCCGTCTCGCCTACGACATCGCCAACACCCAGGCCAACCAGCGCGGCATGTTCCTCGGCTGGCTCGATCTGTGGGAGCTGCCCAAGGTCGCCCCGGATGGAGCCGGTCCCATGGCGTGGATGGGGGGTGAGGACGGGCACGGTGGTCATGCGGCCGGGCATGGGGGCGGCAGTGGCGCCGGGGCCATGCCGGGGATGGCCACCAAGGACGAGCTCAAGCGGCTCGGGGCGCTGCGTGGGGAGGAGGCCGAGGTCTTCTTCCTCCAGTTGATGACCGATCATCACAAGGGCGGCGTCTCCATGGCCGGGGCGTGCGCGTCGCTGTGTGCCGTACCGGTGGAGCAGCGGCTCGCCCGGGGCATGGTCGAAGGGCAGCAGTCCGAGCTGGGGCTCATGCGCGACATGCTGGCCGCACGTGGGGCGAAGCCCCGTACCTGAGCCGGTCCCCGTCAGTCCTCGCCCCCGTATCAGCGCACCCGAACGGGTGATTGCGGTCGCGCGGGCCGGGCGTGCCGATGACGATGGGTTGCGCTCGGGGCCGTACGGCAGTGCCATCGGCACGCAGGAGGAAATCCCCCATGACGACCGCTAAAGACATCATGCACAGCGGGGCCCGCTGGATCCCCGCCCACGAGACCCTCGACCGTGCGGCGCAGCTGATGCGTGAGCACAACGTGGGCGCGCTGCCCGTCTCCGCCAACGGCGACTCGGACCGGATGGTCGGCATCATCACCGACCGGGACATCGTCGTCGGCTGTGTGGCCAAGGGCCACGACCCGTCGAAGGTGACCGCGGGCGACCTCGCCCAGGGCACACCCCGCTGGATCGAGGCGGACGCCGATGTGAACGCGGTCCTGGAGGAGATGCAGAACCACCGCATCCGCCGGCTTCCCGTCGTCGAGAACAAGAAGCTCGTCGGCATGATCAGTGAGGCCGATCTCGCGCAGCACCTCACGGAGGAGCAGATCGCGGCCTGGGCGGAGAAGGTGTATTCGCGCAGCTGAGAGGCCCGTGTCTTCGAGTGGCCCGGTGCCCGCAGGGGCGCCGGGCCACTGTTCGTTCGTATACCCACCGGGGGTAGGGTGGCGACATGGTGAGCACGGTCGGCGGAGTCCGGAGCGGGGGCGGGGGCGTGGTGTGCGGGCAGCTCCTGCTGCTCGCCGCGCTGCTCTTCGGCATCGTCACCATGCATACCGTCGGGCATCCGGCTGAGCATGCCCCCTCCTCGCCTTCGGCGCCCGCGGTCGTGGCCGTGAGTGAAGCCACCCCCGATGCCGCGCATCCCTCGCACCCCTCACCCGAACACTCCCCCATGAGCGGCATGGATCCGCTCTCCGTCTGCCTCGCCGTCCTCGGCGCCTGGGGGCTCGCCCTCGTCGGTGCCTGGCTGTTGCTCGGGCTGCGCGCGGACAGGAGGCCTCTCGGTACGCCGGTGGGTGCGGGGCTTCGGCACGCACTGCGGCCGAATCCGCCGCCCTCGATATCGGTCCTCGCCAGCGTTTCGGTGCTGCGTATTTAGGAGTGGGCGTCTCACCTCCGCCCCTTCACCCGAACCACAGCACTCCAGAGGTGTCTTCAGCATGCCCATGCACCGACCCACCCGACGCGCCGTGCTCGGCGCCGCTCTCACCGTCGCCGGTACGGGAGTCCTCGCCGCCTGTTCCGACGGCGGCGGCCACGGCGGGGCCCACGCCCCCGGCGGCGCCCAGGACTCCGGTACGTACGTCTCCCCCGGCGGCAAGGAGGTCGCGGCGGCCGAGAAGGCGCGCGGCTCCGGTCCCGTACGCAAGGTCTCCCTCACCGCCACCCGCACCCGGCTCGATCTGGGCGGTGGCACCACCGTCGCCTCCTGGGCGTACGGGGACCGGCTGCCCGGCCGTGAGGTGCGGGTGACCGCCGGGGAGACCCTCGATCTGACCCTGGCGAACCACCTCCCCCAGCCCACCTCGATGCACTGGCACGGGCTCGCCCTGCGCAACGACATGGACGGCGTCCCTGGGCTCACCCAGCGGGCCATCGCACCGGGAGGCGACTTCCGGTACCGGTTCGCGGTGCCGCACCCGGGGACGTACTGGTTCCACCCGCACTCCGGCGTCCAGCAGGACCGGGGGCTGTACGCGCCGCTGATCGTGGAGGACCCGAAGGAGCCGTTGGCGTACGACAAGGAGTGGGTCGTCGTCCTTGACGACTGGGTCGACGGGGTGGATGGGTCGACGCCCGACGCCGTGCTCAAGGAGCTGTCCGGGGGGATGGGTGGTGGCGGGATGGATCATGGCGCGCACACCATGTCGGGGGTCGAGGCATCGGAAGCGGAGGATCCGGACGGCGGCTCGCCCTCGCGGATGATGATGGGTGCCCGCAGTGCGCTGCTCGGCGGGGACGCCGGTGATGTCGCCTATCCGTACTACCTCGTCAACGGGCGGGTGGCCGACGATCCGGAGACGTTCCGCGCGCGGGCCGGTGACCGGATCCGGCTGCGGATCATCAACGCCGGCGGCGACACCGCCTTCCGCGTCGCGCTCGGCGGGCACCGGCTGACCGTCACCCACACCGACGGCTTCCCCGTCCGGCATGCCGAGGGGGACGCGCTGCTGCTGGGGATGGGCGAGCGGTACGACGTCCTCGTCACCGCCGGGGACGGGGTCTTCCCGCTCGTCGCCCTGGCGGAGGGGAAGGACGCGGCCGCCCTCGCCGTGCTGCGGACCAGGAGCGGTGCCGCGCCCGGCGTCTCCGTACGGCCCAAGGAGCTGGACGGGAAGCTCGTCGAGGCGGGGCGGCTGGTGCCGGATCCGTCGGTGGCCCTCACCGAGCGGGCGCCGGACCGGACCATTCGGATGCGGCTCACCGGGGGAATGGCGGACTACGACTGGGCCTTCGACGGGCAGCCGTACGACGCGAAGCAGCGGCGGCCCGTGGAGGCGGGCGAGCGGGTGCGGGTCGTCTTCGACAACGGGACGGCCATGTGGCATCCGCTGCATCTGCACGGGCACACGTTCGCACTGGGCGGGAACGCCGCCGGGGCCCGTAAGGACACCGCGATCGTCCTGCCGCACCGGTCGCTGACCGTGGAGTTCGACGCCGACAACCCGGGGCTGTGGATGGTCCACTGCCACAACGTCTACCACGCGGAGGCGGGGATGATGACGGTCCTGGGGTACCGGGGCTGACCTGCGGTTCCTGGTGGCCCGGGCAGATTTTGCCCGGGCCACCAGGACATCGCGTCAGAAAGACGATTACACTGGCGGACGTGCCTCAACTACGCCTCGCACTGAATCAGATCGACTCGACCGTCGGCGACCTCGCCGGTAACTCCGAGGCGATCGTCCACTGGACCCGACACGCCGCCGAGCAGGGCGCCCACCTCGTGGCGTTCCCCGAGATGGTGCTGACCGGATACCCCGTCGAGGACCTGGCGCTGCGGTCGTCCTTCGTCGAGGCCTCGCGGGAGGCGCTGCGTGCGCTGGCCGCCCGGCTCGACGCGGAGGGCTTCGGCGAGCTGCCGGTCGTCGTCGGCTACCTGGACCGCTCCGAGCACGCCGCCGCGCGGTACGGGCAGCCCGCCGGGTCCCCGCGCAACGCGGCGGCCGTGCTGCACCGCGGCGGGATCGCGCTCAACTTCGCCAAGCACCACCTGCCGAACTACGGGGTGTTCGACGAGTTCCGGTACTTCGTGCCGGGCGACTCGATGCCCGTCGTACGCGTCCACGGCATCGATGTCGCCCTCGCGATCTGCGAGGACCTCTGGCAGGACGGCGGGCGCGTCCCGGCCGCCCGGTCCGCCGGGGCCGGGCTGCTGCTGTCGATCAACGCCTCGCCGTACGAGCGGGACAAGGACGACACCCGGCTCGACCTGGTCCGCAAGCGGGCCCAGGAGGCCGGCTGCACCACCGCGTACCTCGCGATGATCGGCGGGCAGGACGAGCTGGTCTTCGACGGGGACTCGATCGTCGTCGACAAGGAGGGCGAGGTCATCGCCCGCGCCCCGCAGTTCTCCGAGGGCAGCGTGATCCTCGATCTGGAGCTGCCGGCGGCGGCCACCGTGGCGCCCTCGGGTGTGGTGGACGACGGGCTGCGGATCGACCATGTGGTGCTGTCGGACCGGCCCGTGGACGCGTACGAGCCGGAGCTCACGGGCGGGTACGCGGAGCGGCTGGACGACGACGAGGAGATCTACTCGGCGTTGGTCGTGGGGCTCCGTGCGTACGCTGCGAAGAACGGTTTCAGCAGTGTGCTGCTCGGGCTCTCCGGCGGGATCGACTCGGCGCTCTGCGCGGCCATCGCGTGCGATGCGCTCGGGGCGGAGAACGTGTACGGCGTGTCCATGCCGTCCAAGTACTCCTCGGACCACTCCAAGGGGGACGCCGCCGAGCTGGCGCGGCGGACCGGGCTCAACTTCCGTACGGTGTCGATCGCGCCGATGTTCGACGCCTACATGGAGGCGCTGGGGCTCACCGGGCTCGCGGAGGAGAACCTCCAGGCGCGGCTGCGCGGGACGACGCTGATGGGCATCTCCAACCAGGAGGGGCAGATCGTGCTGGCGCCCGGCAACAAGTCGGAGCTGGCGGTCGGTTACTCCACGCTGTACGGGGACGCGGTGGGCGCGTACGGGCCGATCAAGGACGTGTACAAGTCGTCGGTGTTCCGGCTGGCGAAGTGGCGCAACCGGGCGGCGGAGGAGCGGGGGCAGACCCCGCCGATCCCCGAGGCCTCGATCACCAAGCCGCCGAGCGCGGAGCTGCGGCCGGGGCAGGTGGACACGGACTCGCTGCCGGACTACGACGTGCTCGACGCGCTGCTTGAGCTGTACGTGGACCGGGATCAGGGGATGGATGCCATCGTGGCGGCCGGGTTCGATGCGGAGCTGGTGGCGAAGACGTTGCGGATGGTGGATACGGCGGAGTACAAGCGGCGGCAGTATCCGCCGGGGACGAAGATCTCGCCGAAGGGGTTCGGGAAGGACCGGCGGTTGCCGATCACGAACCGGTGGCGGGAGTCGTCCTAGCGGGTCGATTCGGCGGGGGTGGCGGTCACCGGGTGCGTCCGGTGGCCGCCTTCGTCCTCAAACGCCGGACGGGCTTGATGTGGCGGCCCGGTCGCGGGTGCCTGGCCCGTCCGGCCGAACGGTTCCGTCCTCAACCGCCGGACGGGCCGGATGTGCGGCCCCGCTCGCAGGTGCCCGGCCACCCCCGCACACCGGTTCCGTCCTCAAACGCCGGACGGGCTTGGTGTGGTCCAGGTAGCCCGCCGTTGCCGCTATCGCCAGGCCCAGCACCGCCAGGACCGCGCCCACGAACGCCGGGGACGTCCAGCCCCAGCCCGCTGCGATCGCCACGCCGCCCAGCCAGGCGCCGCCCGCGTTGGCCAGGTTGAAGGCCGAGTGGTTGGAGGCGGAGGCCAGGGTCGGGGCGTCCTTCGCCTTGTTCATGACCAGCATCTGGAGCGGGGTCGTCGTCGTGAACCCGACGCCGCCCAGCAGCACCACCATCACCAGCGCCGCCCACTGCACGTGCACCGTGAACGGGAACGCCACCAGCACCACCGCCAGCGCGCCGAGCGAGCCGTACAGGGTCGGGCGCAGGGCGCGGTCCGTGAGGGGGCCCGCCGCCAGGGCGCCCAGGGTCATGCCGATGCCGAAGAGGGCCAGGACGATGGTGACCGAGGACTCGCCGAAGCCCATCGCCTTCGTGGTCATGGCCGAGAGATACGAGTAGACCGCGAAGACCCCGGCGAAGCCGAAGACCGCGGTGAGCAGGCCGAGGAGCACCTGGCGGTTACCGAGGGCGCGGAGTTCGCGGCGTACGTCCTGGTGGGCCTCGACCGGGATGCGGGGCACCAGGCGGGCCAGGGCCGCCATCGCCGCCAGGCCGATCGCCGCGACCACCAGGAAGGTGGCGCGCCAGCCGAGGTGCTGGCCGAGCAGGGTCGCGGCGGGTACGCCGACGATGTTGGCGACCGTCAGGCCGAGGAACATCGTCGCCACCGCCCGCGCCTGGCGGCCCTCGGCGACCAGCCGGGCGGCGACGACCGCGCCGACGCCGAAGAACGCGCCGTGCGGGAGTCCGGCGAGGACGCGGCCCGCGAGCAGCCAGCCGAAGTCGGGGGCGAGTGCCGAGGCCAGGTTGCCGATGGTGAACAGCGCCATCAGGAGCAGCAGCATCTTCTTGCGCGGGACGCGGGAGCCGAGGCCGGTGAGCAGGGGTGCGCCGAGGACGACCCCGATCGCGTACGCCGATACGAGGTAGCCGGCGGTCGGCACGGAGGTTCCGAGGTCGTTCGCCACGTTGGGCAGCAGGCCCATCATGACGAACTCGGTCGTGCCTATGCCGAAGGCGCTCACGGCCAGGGCGAGCAGGGCCAGGGGCATGGGGAGCCTTCACAATCTCGGGGCGGGGGGCGGGGCAGAACGAAGAGCCGTCGCCCGGTGTCCGCACCGGGGCGACGGCTCAGTCTTCGCTTATGTATGCGACTGGAACAAATTGTCGCAGATGATTTATGCCGCGAGGTGAACGGGCGGTTGCCTGATCGTTGTCACAGCTCCACGCGTGCCGCTATCGGCAGGTGGTCGCTGTCCGTGGCCGCCAGGGTCCACGAGGATTTCGGCTCCACGCCCTTCACCATGATCTGGTCGATCCGGGCCATCGGGAACGACGCGGGCCAGCTGAAGCCGAAGCCGTCGCCCGCCGCGCCCTGGGTGGAGCGCATCTGGGAGGTGACCGCGTTCAGGGAGCGGTCGTTCATCGTGCCGTTGAGGTCGCCGAGCAGGACGACGCGCTCGACGGGTTCGTCGGCGATGGCCTCGCCGAGGGCGTCGGCGCTGTTGTCGCGCTGGTTGGCGGTGAAGCCCGCGTGCAGCTTCACCCGGACCGACGGCAGGTGGGCCACGTACACCGCGACCTCGCCCTGCGGGGCCTTGACCGTGGAGCGCATGGCCCGGGTCCAGCCCATCTTGATGTCGACCGGCCGGGTGTCGCTGAGCGGGTACTTGCTCCACAGCCCGACGGTGCCCTGGACCGAGTGGTACGGGTAGCGGGCGGCCAGCGACTTCTCGTACGTGGACACCTGCCCGCCCGGCAGCTCCTGGAGGGCCACCACGTCGGCGCCGGAGCCCGCGACCTGCTGGGCGGTGCCCGCCGGGTCGGGGTTGCCCGCGTTGACGTTGTGGGTGGCCACGGTCAGGTCGCCGCCGGTGCCGGACTTGTCGGTGATCAGGCCGCCGAACATGTTGAGCCAGACCACCGCCGGGAGCAGCAGGGCGATCAGCGCGGTGGCGGAGCGCCGCAGCAGGGCCAGGAGCAGCAGGAGGGGGATGAACAGCGCTATCCACGGCAGGAACGTCTCGATGAGGCTGCCGAGGTTGCCCACCCGGTTGGGGATCTGCGCGTGGACGACCATCACGAGGGTCAGCACCACCGAGCAGAGGGCCAGCACGATCCCGCGCCGCCAGATTCCCCGGTCCCGGGCCGCTCTCTTCAGGAGGCTCCGGAAGCGGGATTCGTCGGGCTGCGGCCGCTCCGCGCTGCCGTTGCCCGTGTCCGCCCCGTACGCCTGCACCATCGCGCTCGTCCTCACTGCCTTGCCCTACACATCGCCGCGCCCCTCGACCCTAGGTGATGGGTGGCGTCTTTCCCTCCGTCGACGTCTCTCTGTCGACGTCCCTCTGTCGACTCCCTCTGTCGACGGCGGCTCTCCGTCAACAGGACGAGCCGAACGGGACGGGAGGTTCCGGTTCGGGCCCGGCCGGTGGGGCCTTGTGACAGAACGATCACACTCGCCCGGCCGCCGGGGCCAGCCCTTGGAGCAGCGTCGTGATGATGCGGTCGACGAGGTCGTCGGGGAGGGGTGCGTCGGGGCGGTGGACGGTACGGACGAGCACCGCGCCCACGAAGAGGTCGTCCATCAGCTCCACGTCGAGGTCGTCGCGCAGTTCTCCGGCGGCGACGGCCCGGCGGACCGCCGCGAGTATCGCGGCGCGGCGGGGGGCGATCACCGTGCCGAAGTACTCGTCCCAGAGCTTCGGGTGGCTCTTCATCTGGGCGAAGATGTTGTGCAGCAGCACCGAGGAGCGCTGGGCGAGGCCCCGGGTGCGCAGGGATTCCAGCATGATCCGCAGGTCGGCGAGGCCCTCGGTGCCGGAGACGGGCGGGTCGACGGGTTCCATGTCCCGTACGACGTCGACGAAGAGCTCCTCCTTTCCCGTCCAGCGGCGGTAGATCGTCGCCTTGCCCACGCCTGCCGTACGCGCGATGCGTTCGATGGAGAGGCCGGCCAGGGGTTCGCCCGCCTCCAGGAGGGCGATGACGGCGTCCAGGATCGCCCGTTCGGCCGCGGCGGAGCGGGGGCGGCCGCGGCGGGGCTCGGGGCCGGGGGCAGGGTCGGGGCCGGGGGCTGCGTCGGGATCGGGGGCGGGGGCGGCGGGTGTCCCGTCGCCCCGCATGACGCGGTCGCGCTGCTCGCCGTCGTCCTGGTCCCGCACCTGAAGCCGCCTCTCGCCGTGCCGCCGTACGACCGTCGCCGTACGGCCCGTCCCGCCCCGATTCTCGCCGACGGGGCGGGGCGGGCCTGCCACGGCCCTCCGTACCGTCAGCGGCCCACCGGCTCCTCCGCGGGCCGGGGCGCCTGGTCCACCGGCTCCCCGGTGCCCGCGCGGGCCCGTCCCGGCAGGTACAGGCCGACGACGAGGGCGCCGATGAGGGCGACGGCCGCCGAGCCGAGCGCGGTCACGTGCATGGCGCTGATGAAGGCGTCGTGGGCGGCGGCGACCAGCGGCTTTCCGGCCACCGGGCCGAGCTTCTCGGCGACGCCGAGCGTGGCCTCGATGGACTCGCCCGCCACCGCCCTGGCCCCGGCCGGGACCGCGCCGAGGTGGCCCTCGATGTCACCCCGGTAGACGGTGGAGAGGACCGAGCCGAGGACCGCGATCCCGAGCGCTCCGCCGACCTGGCGGAAGGTGTTGTTGATGGCCGATCCGGAACCGGCCTTCTCGCGGGGCAGCGCCTGCATCACGGCCACGGTGACGGGCGGCATGATGTGCGCCATCCCGGTGCCCTGGACGAAGAAGACGAGGCACAGCACCCACACCGGCGTACCGGTGCCGAACAGGGCGAACGACGCCAGTCCTGCGGCGACCAGCAGCATGCCGACCGTGCAGACCGCGCGGGCGCCGAAGCGGTCCACGACCAGCCGGGCCCGGGGCGCGAAGATCATCTGGGCGGCGGCGAGCGGAACGATCAGCAGGCCCGACTGGAGGGCGCTGTAACCGCGCACGCTCTGGAGGTAGAAGGCGGAGAAGAACGTCACACCCATGAGCGCGAAGAAGACCAGCGCTATGGCGGCGACGGCGGCGGAGAACGCGGGCTTCCGGAAGTACGTGATGTCGATCGCCGGGTGGCTGCTGCGCTTCTCGTGCCACACGAATCCGGCCAGCACCAGCAGTCCGCCGACGATGGAGAGCAGCACGGTGGTGTCGGTGAAGTCGGCGAGCTCGCCGCCCCGGATGATCCCGTACACCAGCAGGACCAGGCCGACGATGGAGAGCGCGACGCCCACCGGGTCGACCTTGCCGGGCTTCGGGTCGCGGGAGTCGGGGACCAGGATGGCCATGGCGACCAGCGCCAGGATCACCACGGGGACGTTCACCAGGAAGATCGAGCCCCACCAGAAGTGCTCCAGCAGCAACCCGCCGGTGATCGGGCCGATCGCGATGCCGAGGCCGACGCTGCCCGCCCAGATGCCGATGGCCTTGGGCTGTTCGTCGCGCTCGAAGACGTTCATCAGGACGGCGAGGGTGGCGGGCATCACGAAGGCCGCGCCGAAGCCCATCAGGGCACGCCAGGTGATGAGCTCGCCGGGCGAGGCGGACAGGGCGGCCAGAGCGGAGCCGATGCCGAAGACCAGGATGCCGAAGAGGAGGACCTTCTTGCGGCCGATGCGGTCGCCGAGCAGGCCCGCGGTGAAGAGGAGACCGGCGAAGACGAGCGTGTAGGAGTTGATCGCCCACTCCAGCTCGCTCTGGGTGGCGCCGATGCCGGTGGGGGCGGGGCTGGCGATCGTCTTGACCGCGACGTTCAGGATCGAGTTGTCCAGCACCACGATGAGCAGGCTGAACATGAGGACGGTGAGGATCCACCAGCGGCGGTGGTGGATCGCCTCGGGTATGCGGGACCCGGGGGCCGGAGCGTGCGCGGAGGCGGAAGGTGACGGTGCGGGCATGGGGACGAGCCTAACTCCGTTTCGATACGATACCGTCTCGTATTGTAAAAACTTTGCCCAACGGGAGCCGGCCGGCCGGCGTCGTGCGCACCCACTTCCCGTTTGCCCGGGCGGGATGCCACCATGGAAGGGATCCGGGGACGCCGTCAGGGCGCCTCGAGATGACGAAGGAGTTCACCAGCCATGTCACTTTCGGCTGCACAGAACCAGTCCTCCCCCGCGGGAACCACCGCTTCCGCCCCCGACAGCAGCAAGGCGCTGTACGGAGGGAAGTCCACCCGCCGCATCACGATCCACGACATCGCCGCCGCCACCGAGCGCGGCGAGAAGTGGCCCATGCTCACCGCCTACGACGCGATGACCGCGTCCGTCTTCGACGAGGCGGGTATCCCGGTCATGCTCGTCGGGGACTCGATGGGCAATGTGCACCTCGGCTACGAGACCACCGTGCCCGTCACGATGGACGAGATCGCCATCCTCTCCGCCGCCGTCGTACGCGGCACCAAGCGCGCCCTCGTCGTGGCCGACCTGCCCTTCGGCTCGTACCAGGAAGGCCCCGTCCAGGCGCTGCGCAACGCCACCCGGCTGATCAAGGAGTCGGGCGTCGGCGCGGTCAAGCTGGAGGGCGGCGAGCGGTCCCTGGAGCAGATCCGGCTGCTGGTCGAGGCGGGCATCCCGGTCATGGCCCACATCGGCCTGACCCCGCAGTCCGTCAACGCCATGGGCTACCGGGTGCAGGGCCGCGGCGACGAGGCGGCCCACCGGCTGCTGCGCGACGCCAAGGCGGTCCAGGACGCGGGCGCGTTCGCCGTCGTGCTGGAGCTGGTGCCCGAGGAGCTGGCCACCCAGGTCACCCGGACGCTCCACATCCCGACCATCGGCATCGGCGCCGGTGCCGGGACCGACGCGCAGGTGCTCGTCTACACCGACATGGTCGGGCTGACCGGCGGCAAGGTGCCTCGCTTCACCAAGCAGTACGCGAACCTGCGCCAGGTGCTCGGGGACGCGGCGAAGGAGTTCGCCGAGGAGGTCGTGGGCGGTACGTTCCCCGCGCCGGAGCACACCTTCCACTGATGCGCCGGCCCTCCGGGGCCCGCACCTTCCGCTGACCCCGGTCCCCGGGGCCCCATCAGCCATTTCCCGCACCACCGACAGCCCGCCGACATCCCCCATCGGCGGGCTGTCGCACGTGCGGAGCACGTATCGGTCGCCTGTCGGTGAGCTGTCGGTCGGCGCTGGTCCCATGGTGGACATGGAACGCATCGACACGAACCCCAGGAGCGGCACGAACGCCGTCGAGGTACGGGGACTGGTCAAGCACTACGGCGCGACCAAGGCACTGGACGGCGTGGACCTCGACGTCCGCGAAGGCACCGTCCTCGGTGTGCTCGGCCCCAACGGCGCCGGCAAGACCACCCTCGTACGCTGCCTCTCCACGCTGATCACCCCCGACGCCGGACACGCGGTCGTCGCGGGCTACGACGTGGTGCGCCAGCCCCGCCAGCTGCGCCGCCGGATAGGCCTGACCGGGCAGTACGCCTCGGTCGACGAGAAGCTCTCCGGCTGGGAGAACCTCTACATGATCGGGCGGCTCCTCGATCTGCCCCGCAAGCAGGCCCGGGCCCGGGCGGACGAGCTGCTTGAGCGGTTCTCGCTCACCGAGGCCGCCAAGCGGGCCTGCATGGAGTACAGCGGCGGGATGCGCCGCCGCCTCGACCTGGCCGCCTCGATGATCGGCAGCCCGTCCGTGCTGTACCTGGACGAGCCGACGACCGGGCTCGACCCCCGGACCCGTAACGAGGTCTGGGACGAGGTCCAGCGGATGGTCGCCGAGGGCGCGACCGTCCTGCTGACCACCCAGTACATGGAGGAGGCCGAGCAGCTCGCCAAGGAGCTGACGGTCATCGACCAGGGGAAGATCATCGCCCGGGGCGGGGTCGACGAGCTGAAGGCCAAGGTCGGCGGCCGCACCCTGCACCTGAGGCCCTCGGACCCGGCGGAGCTGTCCGCGATGGCCCAGGCGATCCGGGAGGCCGGACTCGACGGCGTCGCCGGGGCGCAGGCCGTACCGGACGAGGGGCTGCTGTACGTGCCCATCCTCAGCGACGAGCAGCTGACCGCCGTCATCGGGCTGCTGGGTGCCCGGGGCTTCTCCCTCGCCCATGTCTCCACCGCCCTGCCCAGCCTGGACGAGGTGTTCCTCGCGATCACCGGCGACAAGGCCGCCCCCCTCACCGACGCCGCTCCCCAGGAGGTCGCCGCATGAGCACCACCACCCTGACCCCCGCACCCGTGGGCCCCGTACCGACGAAGGCGGCGGTGGCCGACGAGGGCCGGATCGGGCTGCGGGCCAACCTCCGGCACATCGGGGCCCTGGTCCGGCGCAATCTGCTCCAGATCAAGAAGGACCCGGAGTCGATGTTCGACGTCCTCCTGATGCCGATCATCTTCACGCTGCTGTTCGTGTACGTCTTCGGCGGCTCGGTCGGCGGCAGCCTCGGCGGTGACCGGCAGGACTACCTGAACTACCTGGTGCCGGGGCTGATGGCGATGATGGGCATGAACATCGCCATGGCCGTCGGCACCGGGGTCAACGACGACTTCCGCAAGGGGGTCATGGACCGGTTCCGGACGATGCCGATCGCCCGCTCCTCGGTCCTCATCGCCAAGATCGTGGTCGAGCTGGGCCGGATGATGGTCGCCATCGCCATCCTGCTCGCGATGGGTTTCGCCCTCGGTATGACGCTGGGGACGTCCGTGCTCGGGCTGCTGGAGGCCGTCGCGCTGGCGGCGGTGTTCGGCGCCGCCATCATGTGGATCTTCATCGTGCTCGGGCTGTCCATGAAGACGGCCCAGGCGGTCCAGGGGATGGGGATGCTGGTGCTGATGCCGCTGCAGTTCGGCTCGTCCATCTTCGCGCCGCCGCAGACCATGCCGGGCTGGCTCCAGACCTTCACCGACTACAACCCGCTGTCCAACCTGGCGGACGCGGTGCGGGGCCTGATGATGGGCGGCCCGGTCGCCGGCTCCGTCTGGACGACGCTGGCGTGGGCCGCGGGCATCACCCTGGTGATGGCTCCGCTGGCGGTGTCCAAGTTCCGCAAGAAGGCCTGAGCGCCCGGTAGTCACTCCGCCGGACGCCGCCGGTACGTCTCCACCAGGGCGGTGGCCTCATCCAGGGTGAGGCCGCCGCCCTGCTCGTACGCCGCCGTGAACACCGCGTCGTCGAGCCGCGCCCGGACGGCCTCCTCGGCCTGGGCCAGGTTGCGGCGCTCCATCATGCTCGGCACATGCCCCTTCGGCAGGAGGGCCGCCTGGAGCGCCAGCAGCCGGGCTCCGGCTTCGGCGGCCCCGGGGGCGTCGAGTCCGGCGAGCGCGCGGGCGGCGGCCGTCAGATGGGACGACGGCAGCTGCGGGGCCACCATCATCGACAGCCGGTCCCGCGAACTGTCCAGCGCGGTCAGCGCGTTGTCCAGGGCGGAGGCGTACGCGCCGTCTAGGTTGTCGAGCCAGGCCAGCACGCCGTAGACGAACCCGCCGAAGATGGCGACATCGCGCGACCTGAAGTCCTCGTGGACCAGGTTCGTCTCCCTGCGGGCCTCGTCCACCCGCCCCTGGAGCCCGAGGACGTATCCCAGGTGCATCCGGGCCATCGGGGTGGCCTCGTGGCCCGACTGCCGCCTGTTCCCGGTGATGTCGCGCAGGATGGCCTCGGCCTCCGGGAGGCGGCCGAGTTCGATGAGCGCCCCGGCGTACCGGGCGCGCAACAGCGCCACCTGGCTCTGGGCGCCGATCTTCTGCGCGTACTCCACGGCCGCCCCGTAGTCCTTCAGCGCCGCGGCGAAGTCGCCGGCCCGCTCGTCGGTCTCGCCGCGCGAGGAGAGCGCTTCGGCCGCGCCCCAGTCGTCGCCGAGCCGGGTGTAGATCTCCAGGCTCTCGTCGGCGTCGGCGCGTGCCTCGCCCACCCGCGCGGGGTCGTTGGCCCGGAAGTTGGCGCGGGTGTGGAGGGCCGAGCCGAGCTCCCACTCGTACCCGAGCGTCCGGCAGGTCTCGACCGTCGCGTCCAGCAGCTCGTAGACCCGGTCCATGTCGCCGCCGAGCAGGATCGCGAACATCCACAGCGTTCCGGGCATGCGACAGGTCTGCGGCTGCCCGGGGCGGTAGGTCTCGGCGATGATCCTCAGGCGCTCCTTGCCCTCGGGGGTCGACCATTCGCTGATCGCGTTGTCCACACCGGCCAGCTGGATCAGCCCCACCCCGCGCCGCGCCTCCGCGAGCTGTTCGTCGTCCATCGGCGGCGGCCGGTCGGTGGCCCGCTCCAGCAGGGAGGGGGCCCGGACACCGGGCGCGGCGAACGGGTCGGGGCCGAGCGAGGAGGCGGCCTCGCCCCACTGGCGGGCGTCCGCGCGCAGGTCGCGCAGCATCCAGTACCAGGACATCGACAGCACCATGCACAACGCCTCGTGCTCGTCCCGTACGGCGACGGCGTGGCGGAACGCGGTGCGCAGGTTCTCGTACTCGCGCTGGAAGACCGCGATGGCGGCCCGCTGTCCGGCGCCGCGCATCTTCGGGCCGGTGATACGGGCCAGCTCGCGGAAGTGGACCAGGTGGCGGCGGGCCACCGCCTCCCGCTCGGCGGCCTCGTCGAGACGCTCGGCGGCGTACTCCCCGACCGTCTCCAGCAGCCGGTAGCGCATCTCCCCGTCATCGCCGGGCGCGGCGACGACGAGCGACTTGTCGACCAGGGAGCCGAGCAGCCCCGCGACGTCCAGGGAGTCCACGGCGGCGGTCCCGCCCTGGCCGGGCAGGGCGCAGACCTCCTCGGCGGCGGCGAGGGAACAGCCGCCGGCGAAGGCGGCCAGGCGGCGCAGGACGGCCCGTTCTCCTTCGTCCAGCAGCTCCCAGGACCAGTCGACGACCGCGCGCAGCGTCTGCTGGCGGGGCAGCACGGTCCGGCTGCCGTTGGTGAGGAGGCGGAAGCGGTCGTCCAGCCGGTCGGCGATCTGGCGCGGGGTGAGCATCCGCAGCCGGGCGGCGGCCAGTTCGATGGCGAGCGGCAGCCCGTCCAGCCGGCGGCAGATCTCGGCGCAGGCGGCCGCGGTCTCCTCGTCGGTGTCGGTACGGAACCCGGGCCGGGCCGCCGCCCCGCGCTCGGCGAGCAGGCGCAGCGCCATCGGGTCGGGCAGCGGGTCGACGGGGCGGACGAACTCGCCCGGTACGCCGAGGGGTTCGCGGCTGGTCGCCAGGACGGTGAGCTGCGGGCAGTGGGTGAGCAGGTGGTCGGTGAGGGCGGCCGCCGCCCCGACGACGTGCTCGCAGTTGTCCAGGAGGAGCAGCATCCGGCGCGGGGCGCAGTGCTCGGTGAGGCGTACGAGGGGGTCGTCGCCGGTGCGGTCGACGGCCCGCAGCTCCTCGGCGCCGGCCCCCCGCAGCACGGTCTCCCGGGCGCCGAGGGCGCTGAGGACGGCCTCGGGCACGGCGTCCGGGTCGTCGACGGGGGCCAGCTCCGCCAGCCAGACGCCGTCGGGCCAGGCGTCGGCGACGGCCTCGGCGGTCTCCTGCGACAGCCGGGTCTTGCCCGCGCCGCCGGGGCCGAGGAGGGTGACGAGCCGGGCGTGGGTGAGGTCCTCGCGCAGGGCCGCGATGTCGCCGTCCCGGCCGACGAAGCTGGTGAGCCGGGCGCGGAGGTTGCCGGGGGCGGGCGGGGGCTTCGAGGCGGCGGGCGGCTCCTGGGGAGCGGGCGCGGCCGGTCCCTGGTGGAGGAGCTCGGCGTACAGGCCGCGCAGTTCGGGCCCGGGGTCGGTGCCGAGGCGGTCGGAGAGCACGGTGCGGACCTCCTCGTACGCCGCCAGCGCCTCGGCCGTCCGTCCGGCGTCCCGCAGGGCCCTGATGCGCAGGGCCTGGAGCGGTTCGTCGAGCGGGTGGGCGGCGCAGAGCGCGGCCAGCTCCCACAGGGCCTCGTCCGCCCGCCCGAGGACGCGCAGCGCCTCCAGCCGGGCCCGCCGGGCGCCGAGCCTGCGGGACTCCAGGCGGGAGGCGGGCGCCGCACGGTCGGGCAGGTCGTCGAGCGGCGGCCCGTCCCAGAGCGCCAGGGCCTCGTCGAGGACGGTGACGGCTTCGACCGGGTCGCCCTGCTCCAGGGCCCGGCTCCCCTCCCCCGCCAGCCGCTCGAACCGGTGCAGGTCCACGGCGTCCGGCTCGGCGGCCAGCCGGTAGCCGCTCTCCACCGACTCGACGGCACTCCGTCCCAGCGCCCGCCGCAACCGCCCGACCAGCGCCTGGAGCGCACCGGCCGCGTCGGCGGGCGGGTCGCCGTCCCACACCTCGCCCACCAGGACCCCGGCCGGGACGGTCCGACCCGGGTGCAGGGCGAGGACGGTGAGCAGGGCGCGCAGCCGCGCCCCGCCGAGGGCGACGGCCGTACCGTCGTCGCGGAGTGCCCGGGTGGTGCCGAGGATGCAGTAGCGCACGGGCCCATTGTCCGCGACGGACGCGGCCACGGTGTTGACCGGGTGGAACTCCTGCCGGGGTCGCCGTCGTTCCCGCCGTGTCGGCGTACGTACGATGTCGCCGCCGCTTCTCCCTGTCGTCGCCGCCGTTTCCCCCGTCCCACAGTCCCAGGAGTTGTGCCGATGACCACCGCAGCCACCCGCGGGGACCGGAGGATCAGCCCGGTCTTCCTCGGGATCGCCGCCGTCACCGCCGTCGCGGGCTGGGCCGTGTGGGCCGGCTTCGCGGGGGCCACCAGCTTCGCGGTGTTCCTCTTCGTCACCGGGGCGTGGATCGTCTCGCTCTGCCTCCACGAGTACGCCCACGCCCGCACCGCCCTGCACAGCGGGGACCTCTCGGTGGGGGCGAAGGGCTATCTGACGCTCAACCCGCTGAAGTACACCCATGCCCTGCTCAGCATCGTGCTGCCGGTCCTCTTCGTCGTCATGGGCGGGATCGGCCTGCCCGGCGGCGCCGTCTACATCGAGCGGGCCCGGATCCACGGGCGGTGGAAGCACAGCCTGATCTCCGCGGCGGGCCCGCTGACGAACGTGGCGTTCGCCATCGTGTGTACGGCCCCGTTCTGGCTGGACGCGCTCGACGGCGTCCCGCTCGCCTTCCAGTACGCGCTGGCGTTCCTGGCGATGCTCCAGGTGACGGCGGCCATCCTGAACTCCCTGCCGATCCCGGGTCTTGACGGCTACGGCGTGATCGAGCCCTGGCTCTCGTACAAGATCAGGCGCCAGGTCGAACCGATCGCGCCGTTCGGGCTCATCGCCGTGTTCGCGATCCTGTGGATCCCGGCGGTGAACATCGCGTTCTTCGACGTGATCGACGCGCTGCTGGGCGTCCTGGGCGTCGACGACCTCCAGCGGTACTGCGGGTACGACCTCTACCGCTTCTGGAAGGCGTTCTTCGACGAGCAGAACCCGGGGTGCGCGGTGGGGTGACCGCGCGCCGTCCTCACACCGGGGCGGTCACGGGCTCCGGCTCCGGGCGGGGGCCTCGTCGCCGCCCGTCGCGCAGGGCGGCGGCGAGGATCGCCACGACGACCCCGCCGAACGCCCAGGCGCCCAGGATCCACAGGGCGCCGGCGGTGGCGTTGCCGTCGAAGTAGACGGTGTTGCGGACCACCGTCGTACCGGCCCCCGGAGGCAGCGCCTGGCCGATCGCGCTCCAGAACGGTGGCAGCAGCGAGGACGGGTACACCCCGCCGGAGCTGGGGTTGCCCAGGATCGTGAAGATCAGGATGGTGAGGCCCAGGCCGACCGTCCCCGCCACCGACTGGAGGGCGACCCCCACGGCGCCGGAGGCGAAGACCACCAGGGTGCCGATGCCGACCAGCTCCCAGAAGGCGCCCGGCAGGCAGTCCAGCACCGGGCCCACGATGATCGCGCCGCCGATGCCCGAGACGAGTCCGTACGGGAGCATCGCCGTCAGCCGGACCAGGGTGCGGCTCAGGGTGGGCTTCTTGGAACCGGCCGCCATGTTGAGGGCGGAAGCGGCGAGGTAGCCGCCGATGGTCCAGCTGAGGACCAGGTAGAAGGACGACAGGCCCCGCGAGTCGCCTGCCGAGGGCGCGCGGAGGTCGCGGACGAGGATCGTGCGGTTCTGGGCGCGGGCGACCTCCTGGAGGATCTCCGTGGCCGCCGTGGTGGCCGACGGGCCGCCCGCCGAGGCGACGAGCAGGGTGTCGGTGCGGGTCGCCGGGTCCACGACGAGGGCGGCGTCGGTGCGCCGGTCCAGCAGCCGCGCCCGCGCCTCGGCGCGGGTCGCGACGGGGGTGACGTGGAGGGGGTCGCCGGGGAGCGCGTCGAGGCGGGCCACCAGGTCGCTCTCGACGGCGGGCGGGGCGACCAGGGTGATCGGGACCTGGTGCGGCTTCGGCGCGTGGAAGGCGCCCATGTAGGAGAGCGCGAAGCCCAGTTGGAGCAGGAGCACCCCGAGCATGACGAGCGCGGCCCGGGTGGTGACGGCGTCGCGCACCTCCCCCAGGATGCCCCGGTCCCCGTCACCCGTCCGTGCGGTCGATCCGGATCCGTACCCGTCGTCCCTCGCGTCTGCCACGCGGTCCTCCCTCGTCGGCCCGGCCACGGCCGTGGCGAGGCCGTCACATGGTCGGCCCCGGGCGGCGTCCGGGCTCCGGGGCGCGCCCGCGAGGCAGGGCCCTCGACCCGAACGGCTCAGGGCCCGTGGCGGGGGCGCCGGGAGGGGGCGCGGAGAAGGGGTGCGGGGAAGGGGGGTGCGGGGAGGGTTCAGCTGGCCTCGGCGGCCGCCTCCATGCGCTGCTTGCGCACGTAGAACCACACCATGTTCGACGAGAGCCCCGCGATCAGCACCCAGATGATCCCGAGCAGGCTGCCCTGGACGAAGGAGACCACGGCCGCCGTGGCGGCGAGGACGCAGACGACGAGGGCGTAGAGAGCGAGGCGGGGCATGGGGGGCGGCTCCTGTCGGGGAACGGTCGCGGTCCCGTCCAGTGTCCCCCATGCCCCGTTGTGCCCCGCCTCTGGCCCGGGCCGGAGGCGGGGCGCCGGAGCCCGAGGCGGGGCGCCGGAGGTCAGACGTCGGTGGTGCGCAGTCCGGCGTGGACCTTGTAGCGGCGGTTGACGGAGATCAGGTTCGCCACCAGCGACTCGACCTGGTGGGCGTTGCGCAGCCGGCCCGCGAAGATGCCGCGCATCCCGGGGATACGGCCCGCCAGCGCCTGCACGATGTCCGTGTCGGCCCGCGCCTCGCCCAGGACCAGGACGTCGGTGTCGATCTCCTCGATGGACTCGTCCTGGAGCAGCACCGCCGAGAGGTGGTGGAAGGCGGCGGTGACCCGGGAGTCCGGCAGCAGGGCGGCGGCCTGCTCGGCGGCGCTGCCCTCCTCCGGCTTGAGGGCGTAGGCGCCCTTCTTGTCGAAGCCGAGCGGGTTGACGCAGTCGATGACGAGCTTGCCCGCCAGCTCCTCGCGCAGGGATTCCAGGGTCTTGGCGTGGCCGTCCCACGGCACGGCGACGATCACGATGTCGCTGCGCCGGGCGCACTCCGCGTTGTCCGTGCCCTCGACGCCGTGGCCGAGCTCGGCGGCCGCCTCGGCGGCGCGTCCGGCGTCCCGGGAGCCGAGGGTGACCCGCTGTCCGGCGCGGGCGAGCCGGTAGGCGAGGCCGCGCCCCTGCGGGCCGGTCCCGCCGAGTACGCCGACGCTCAGGGCGGAGACGTCGGGGAGGTCCCAGGGGTCCTTGGCGGGGGGCTTGGGCGCGCTGCCGCTGTCCTGTGTAGTCATGGGCCGACCCTACTGCCAGGTAGGGCCCGGAATCCCGCCCCCGGAGGCCCGATCCCGCCCACCGCATGGCCCGATCCCGCCGACCGTACGACCCGATCCCGCCGACCGCACGGCCCGATTCCGCCCTCCGTACGGCCCGGACTCCCCCACCGTACGGCCGACGGGGAAATCGGTTTGCCCGGAGCGCCCCCGAGTACCGATCATGGCCCTTCGTGACCGAAGCTCCCCCTGCCTCCCCTCCCCCGTCTCCCCCGTCGCGGTTCCGCGCCCTGCTGCCGGACCTCTCGCCGTGGCGTTCCTCGCCCGACTTCCGGCTGCTGTGGATCCAGGGGCTGATCACGTACTTCGGCAGCTTCATGGCGCTCATCGCGCTGCCGCTCCAGATCAAGCACCTCACCGGCTCGCCGCTCGCGGTCGGGGCGATGGGGGCGGTGGAGCTGGTGCCGCTGGTGGTGTTCGGGCTGTACGGCGGGGCGCTCGCCGATGCCGTGGACCGGCGGCGGGTCATCCTGCTCACCGAGGCGGGGCTCGGCGTGCTCGCCGCGATCCTGCTGGTGAACGCGCTGCTCCCGGAGCCGCTGCTGTGGCCGCTGTACGTGGTGGCGGGCGGGGTCGCCGCCCTGGCCGGGCTCCAGCGGCCCGCGCTGGACTCCCTGATGGCCCGGATCGTGCCGCACCAGCAGCAGACGGCGGCGGCCGCCCTGAACTCGCTGCGCTGGCAGATCGGGGCGATCGCGGGCCCGGCGCTGGCCGGTCTGGTGGTGGCGTACGCCGGTCACGGGACGGCGTACGCGGTGACGGTGTGCACGTTCGCCGCCTCCGTGCTGCTCTGCCTGCGGCTCTCCCCCGCGCCGCCGTCCCGGGACGCGGCGAAGCCGTCGTTGCGCGGGATCGTGGAGGGGGCGCGGTACGCCTGGAGCCGGCCGGTGCTGCTGGGGACGTACGCGATCGACCTGGCGGCGATGTTCTTCGCCTTCCCGAACACCATCTTCCCGTTCCTGGCGGACGAGCTGGACGCGGAGTGGTCGCTGGGGCTGATGTACGCGGCGGGCTCGGTGGGCTCGCTGGCGCTGGGGCTGACCAGCGGCTGGACCTCCCGGGTGCGCAGGCACGGGCTGTTCGTGGTGTTCGGGGCGGCGGTGTGGGGGCTGGCGATCGCGGCGGCGGGCTGGTTCTCCAGCGTGTGGGTGGTGCTGGTCTGCCTGGGTGTGGCGGGGGCGGGCGACATGCTGAGCGGGCTGGGGCGCTCCACCATCTGGAACCAGACCATTCCGGAGGAGCTGCGGGGGCGGCTGGCGGGCATCGAGGTGCTCTCGTACAGCGTGGGGCCGCAGCTGGGGCAGGTGCGGGCCGGGGCGATGGCGGGGTGGACCGGGACCCGGTCGGCGATCTGGACGGGCGGGGTGGCGTGCGTGGCGTCGGTGGTGCTGCTGACGGCGGCGCTGCCGAAGCTGGTGCGGTACGACTCGGAGACGGATGAGGACGCGGTGCGGAGGCGGGAGGCCCGGGCGGAGGGGTGACCCGGGGCTCCGCCCCGCACCCCGCTCCTCAAGCGCCGGAGGGGCTGAAAGACGTCCTCAATCGCCGGACGGGCTGGGTTTGCCCCCGGACGGGCTTGAGGGGCCCTTGTCCTCGTCGTGCCACTTCGGGTCTGTGTCCCACTCCAGGTTGCGGTCGCGGGCCGTGTCCATCGCGTGCTGGGCCGCCTCGCGGGAGGTGTAGGGGCCGAACCGGTTCTGGGCAGGGCACTCCGGGCCCTCCTCGACCTTCTTGTGCTCCAGGCAGTAGTACCATTCGCCCGGTTTGCCGACCGTGCGCTTCTTGAACAGGGCCATCAACGGCTCCTTTCCTCCCTGCCATGGTGCCCCGAGGGCGCTGGTTAGACTCGCTGGCATGTCTGGCCAGTCGCTTCTCGTACCAGGGGAGATCACTCCCGTCCGTTCCGTACCCGGAAACATCCGGCGCCCCGAGTACGTGGGGAAGCCGGCCCCGAAGCCGTACACCGGCCCGGAGGTCCAGGACGCCGACACCATCGAGCGGATGCGGATCGCGGGCCGCATCGCCGCGCAGGCGATGGAGGAGGCCGCCAAGCACATCGCCCCGGGCGTGACCACGGACGAGCTCGACCGGGTCGCGCACGAGTTCATGATCGACCACGGCGCGTACCCCTCCACCCTCGGCTACCGGGGCTTCCCGAAGTCGCTGTGCAGCTCGCTCAACGAGGTCATCTGCCACGGCATCCCCGACTCCACGGTGCTGCGCGACGGGGACATCGTGAACCTGGATGTCACCGCGTACATCAACGGGGTGCACGGCGACAACAACGCCACCTACCTCTGCGGTGACGTGGACGAGGAGTCGCGGCTGCTCGTCGAGCGCACCCGGGAGTCGCTGAACCGGGCCATCAAGGCGGTCAAGCCGGGGCGGCAGATCAACGTCATCGGCCGGGTCATCGAGTCGTACGCCAAGCGGTTCGGCTACGGCGTCGTGCGCGACTTCACCGGGCACGGGATCAACTCCTCGTTCCACTCCGGCCTGATCATCCCGCACTACGACAGCCCGAACGCCACCACCGTGATGCAGCCCGGCATGACGTTCACCATCGAGCCGATGCTGACGCTGGGCACCCACGAGTACGACATGTGGGAGGACGGCTGGACCGTGGTCACGAAGGACCGCAAGCGGACCGCGCAGTTCGAGGAGACGCTCGTCGTCACGGAGACCGGGGCGGAGATCCTCACCCTGCCGTAATCGGGACGAATGATCCGTAAAGGGGCCGCACCTCGGTTTGTCGCGTAGTTTTTTACCGACAAGCAGTCGGGAACCAATTGACTTAGGTAAACCTAAGTAGGAGGATCGGCGTACCGGCACGCGCCGCCGCAGCGTTGCGGCGGTCGCCTGCCGATATTTCCGTCTGTTTCTGGACTTCCCGTCCCCCTCGGTCCCCGGAGGCCCGCCTTGGACGCAACCGCCACCGTCACTCCCTTCTCGACGCTCATCCGCACCGCGTCGCACGAACAGCACACCGAGGCCGAGACCTCGACCTTCATGGGTGACCTGCTCGGCGGGCGGCTGGGTGTCGACGCGTACGCGCGCTACACCGAGCAGCTGTGGTTCGTCTACCAGGCACTGGAGGAGGGCGCGGAGGCCCTGCGGAACGACCCGGTCGCCGGGCCCTTCATCCAGCCCGAGCTGATGCGCTCCGCCGAGCTGGCGCGCGACCTGGCGCACCTGCGCGGGGAGAACTGGCGCGAGGGCCTGGAGCCGCTGCCGGCGACCGCCGCGTACGCCGCCCGGGTGACCGAGTGCGCGCGCACCTGGCCCGCCGGTTACATAGCGCACCACTACACCCGTTACCTCGGCGACCTCTCGGGCGGCCAGATCATCCGCGACAAGGCGGAGAAGGCCTGGGGCTTCGAGCGCAAGGGCGACGGCGTGCGGTTCTACGTCTTCGAGGAGATCACCAACCCGGCCGCCTTCAAGCGGGGCTACCGCGAGCTGCTGGACGCGGTGAACGCGGACGACCTGGAGAAGCAGCGGATCGTCGAGGAGTGCAAGCGCGCCTTCGCGCTGAACACCGCGGTCTTCCGGGAGCTGGGCGAGGTGTTCCCGCTCAGCGCGTGACGCCCGCACTCCGGCGTGCGGCCGCCCGGGTTCAGCCCCGGGCGGCCATCAGGACGCGGCCTCCTACCTCCACCGTGCCGTCCGGCGCGGGTGCTGTGAGGATCTGGGAGCCGCGTCCTTGTGTGATGTTCAGGGCCCGGCCGAGGTGTGCGCTCAGCAGCAGGGCCGCCGCGCCCGTCGCCTCGTCCTCCACGATGCCCTCCCCGCGCCGCGGGAAGGCCCGCGCACGGACCCGCCCGGCGGCCTCGTCCTCCCAGGCCCAGGCGTAGAGCCAGCCCTCCCCGGGCGGCGGCCCCGGCAGCGCCTCCACCTCGTCCGCGCTCGCGTACTGCTGGAACATCCGCGGCGGGGCCCACTCGGGGCGGGCGGAGATCCAGGTGAACTCCCCGTCCTGGCGGGCGAACACGTCCCCGACGGCCAGCTCCAGGACCTCCAGGTCCAGCAGCCAGGCGGCGCCGACCAGCGGGTGCCCGGCGAACGGCAGCCGGAGCCCGGGGGTGTGGATGTCCACCCGGCCGCGCTCCGGGTCGTCGACGAACACGGTCTCGCTGAAGCCCAGTCGGCGGGCCAGCTGCTGCCGGGACGCCTCGTCGGGGTGGCTGCGTCCGTCGCGTACAACGCCGAGGGCGTTGCCGTGGCGTCCGTCGGGTCCGCAGAACACCCGCAGGACGTCGATGCCCCGGGGTACGTCGTAGTGGTTCACGTGCGCATTCAAGCACCACCCGGGAACGGCCGCGGGGCCGTACCCGGTGGATACGGCCCCGCGGGTGGTGCGGAGTTGATCAGGCGGTGGCGCCACGGCGGCGGCGCGCCGCGATCACGAGGCCGGCACCGGCCGCCACGACGAGGCCGGAGGCGCCGATCAGGGCGCCGGTCGGGACGTCGGAGCCGGTGGCGGCCAGGGAGCCGGAGCCGCCGACCGAACCGCCGGTGGTGGAGCCGCCGGTGGTCGAACCGCCGACCGTGCCGCCGCCGGTGGTGGAGCCGCCCGTGGTGGAACCGCCGGTGGAGCCCGAGCCGCCCGTCGAACCGGAGCCGCCGGTGGAGCCACCCGACGAGCCGCCGGTCGAGCCGCCCGGGGGCAGCGTGGCGTCCTCGTCGAGCGAGACGGCCGCGTTCAGGGCGTCCAGCTCGTCGCCCTTGTCGTACTGGCCGATGAAGGCCTCGGCGCCCTCCTCGGTGAGCGTCGCCGGGATGTCCTTGAGGGTGACGATGCCCTCCTTGGCGGCGAGCGCGCCCGCGGGCACCTTCAGGTCGGCGAAGGGCAGGCCGGTGAAGGTGTCGACCTTGCCGGTCGCCATGTCCTTGCTGGAGAGGTCGGCGAAGAGCTTGCCCGTCGTGCCCTGGATGTCGATCTTCAGGTTGCTGAGGGAGAGGTCGAGCTTGTAGTCACCGGCGGTCTCGTGGCCGAGGAAGCGCACCTTGCCCTGGAACTGGGCGTCGAGGCTGTTCTTCTCGGCGTCGAGGTGGCCGGTGGCCTTGGTGAAGCGGTAGCCGTCCGCGTTGGCGGTGGCGCCGTCGCTCGTCTCGACCTTGCCTTGCGCGATCGGGCCGACGACGTACGAGCGGAACGACTTCTTGAGGCCCCAGTCCAGGGTGCCGTCGACGACCGGGCCGCTGGTGGGCTTGGCGGTCCCGGTGGGGTCCTGCTCGACGGGGGGCTTCACGGGAGGCTTGACCGGCGGCTTCACGGGGGGCTTGACCGGCGGGTCGACCGGGGGGTCCACGGGCGGCGGCGGCTCGACCGGAGGCTTGGCCGGCTTGACGGCCAGCGTGGCCGGGTCGGCGGGCATGCCCTCGGTGTAGCGGGCGAAGACCGCGCCGCCCTCCTTGGTGAAGGCGGTCGGAATGTCCGCGAACTTCATGCCCTCGGCACCGTTGGTGGGTTCGACACCGCTGAGGTCGAGCGTGACCATCGCCAGGTCGTCGCTGACCACGGGCTCCTTGCCCGGGGACTTGGTGGTGACGTCGACAGTGATCTTCCCGGTCTTGCCGACCGTGACGACCTTGACGTCGGACAGCTTGATGTCCAGGATCCCGCCGTGCGCCTCGTAGTGCACGCTGCCCTTGAAGGAGGACGTCACGCCGTGGTTGCCGAGGTCGTACTCCCCCTTGTCCAGGGGGAACTTGTACGTGCCGTCCGCGTTCTGCGTGACGCCGTCGGCCAGGGTGGCGGTGCCCATCTTGCCGATCATGTCGCGCCAGCCGCTGAAGAGGCCCCAGTCCAGGGTCCCCGACTCCAGCTTGAAGACGGACGGTGCGGGGGCTCCGGCAGCGGCGGGGGCGTCAGCCGTGGTTTCGGCGCGGGCGCCGTCGGCCGCGAAAGCCGGGATGGCGAAGGTCGCGCCCAGGGCGGCGGCCGTGGCGACGGCTGCTGCGAGGGCTATGGGGCGGCGAGTTGCTGCCATGTCGGTGGGTCTCCTAAGGCAACGGGGGGAGGAAGGGAGGCGTGGGGGGAGGGGATGAGGAACCGTAAAGCGCTCATGAGGGGCGCCGTCAGGAGGTCTGGGGGGCGTCGGGGCCCGTAGAGGTGGCGTCGGGGGCCTGGCCGGCCTTGCGGCGGCGCAGCGCGAAGAACGTCGCGGCCGCGGCGAGGAGCAGCACACCGCCGCCGATCACGGCGTACGTGCCGGCGCCCGGGCCCGAGTCGGACGTGGCGGCGGCCGGTGCGGCGGAGGGTTCGGCCGAGGGCTTCGCGGTGGGCCCGGCGGCGGCCGTCGGCTCGCTGCCGAGGTCGGGCAGCGGGGGCAGCTGGGCCTGGTCGTCGACGGCGACGGCGAGCGAGACGGGGTCCATCTCCGTGCCCGCCTTGTACATGGAGCCGAACGCCTTGGCCCCGTCCTCGGTGAGGGTGGCGGGCACCTCGGTGAGGACGGCGAGGCCCTCCTTCGGCGCGAAGTCCTTGGCGGTGAAGGTGATCAGGGGGACGTCCTTGCGGGTGGTGCCCGCGCTCGTGACGTCGGCGGAGAGGGTGCCTTCGCCCTTGGTCACGGCGACCGTGACACCGGCGAACTTCA
The DNA here is from genome assembly GCF_000718135.1 of Streptomyces cyaneofuscatus. Lineage (GTDB taxonomy): Bacteria > Actinomycetota > Actinomycetes > Streptomycetales > Streptomycetaceae > Streptomyces > Streptomyces cyaneofuscatus. Next base: position 320,200 of record NZ_JOEM01000005.1, read on the forward strand.
GGTCGAGGTCATGGGCGCCGGTGAAGTGGATGCTGCCGCCGAAGTCCGCGTCCAGCGTCTGCTTCTTCGCGTCGTACGTGCCCTTGCCCTGCGGGAAGCGGAAGAGTGCCCCGCCGTCCTGGGCGCCGTCGGCGAGCGTCCACTTGCCCTGGCCGATGGAGCCGGTGACGTACTCGCGGAAGGTGCGGCGGACGCCCCAGTCGACGGCGGCGTCCTCGAAGCGGCCCGCCTTCTCCTTGTCCTTGGCCTTCTCGGCGTCCTTCTTCTTCTCGTCCTCGGCCTTCTGGGCGTCCTCCTCCTTCGTCGCGGACGGGGCCGGCTTCGGCTGCTCGGCCGGAGCCTCGGTGTCCACGGAGAGGCTGATCGGGTCGAGCGGTGTGCCGGCGGTGTAGTAGCCGGCGAAGGCGGACGCGCCCTGCGCGGTCAGCGTCGTGGGGACGTTGGTGAGGGCGATGGGCGTGGAGCCGCCCTTCATGTTGATGCCACCGAGGCCGAGCGTGGCGAGCGGCACCTGGGAGCGGTTGCTGACCTTGCCGGTCCCCCGCTCCTTGCTGACCATGTCGGCGAAGAGCGTGCCGCTGCCACCGCCGATCTTGATGGTGGGGCGGCTGATGACGAGGTCCAGCTCGTTGGTTCCGTCGGCCTTCTTGTGGCCGGTGAAGTGGACCCCGCCGGAGAAGCCGGAGCTGAAGGCGCCGGTCGCCGGGTCGTAGGAGCCGTTGGCGGAGTGGAAGCGGAACTGGCTGCCGCCGACCGTGGCGGCGCCGCCGGTCAGGCTCCAACTGCCCTGGGCGATGGGGCCGGTGACGTAGCTCTGGAAGGAGGATTTGATGCCCCAGTCCAGCCGTCCACCCTGCACCGTGCGGTCGGCCGCTTGCGCGGTGGCGGCGGGGAGCATCGCTCCCAGCAGCACCGCGAGGAGCGCGACGGCGAGCGCGCGGGCGGATCTGGACGGCAGCATGAGGGACCCCTCCGAGGGCTAGAAGTGAAGGTAAGGCTAACCTAAGGTATTCGCAGCCTGTGCCGGAACCCCTCCGGCACCTCCACACAACTGACACATCCGTCACATCCGAACCAGCCGCCCCGCCACCTCATTCATCACTCACCGCACGCCGCAGAACGACAGGACGGTGCCCAGTGCGCATCACGCAGGACTTCGCCCCGAGCGGCCCTCAGGGCCCGGGCAGCGGGCAGGCATTCGGCCGTCGGCCGGTCCGCGGCCGGGCGGGCGCCGCCCTCACTGCCGCGATGGCCCTCGCCCTGCTGCTGACGGGCTGCGGTGGAGGCAACGGTTCCGCATCGGCGGGGCCGAAGGGCGCCCAGAGCTCCGCCCACGCGGACCGGGTCGAGCCGCTGGCCGCCGCGCCCGCGCCGAAGCTGCCGGTGACGGTGGACTCGGCGGACGGCACGAAGGTGACGGTCGACTCCACCGACCGGATCGTGCCGCTGACCGGGTCGCTGAGCGAGATCGTCTTCACCCTGGGCTTCGGAAAGCAGGTCGTCGCCCGGGACATCACCGCCACCTTCGAACAGGCCGAGAAGCTCCCGGTGGTGACCCGCGCCCATGACGTCTCGGCGGAGAGCGTGCTCTCGCTGAAGCCGACCGTCGTCCTCGCGGACACCACCACCGGACCGGCCGAGGCGATCGACCAGATCCGCGACGCGGGCATCCCGCTGGTCGTCGTCGACCCCGCCAAGGGACTGGACGACGTCGGCCGCCGGATCGACACGGTCGCCGAGGCGCTCGGCGTACCGGCGGCCGGCACCGAGCTGAAGAAGCGGACCGAGTCCCGGATCGCGGCCGTGCAGAAGACCATCCCGGATCACGCGGACGGCAAGAAGCCCCGCGTCGCCTTCCTCTATCTGCGCGGTTCGGCCTCCGTCTATCTGCTGGGCGGCGCGGAGTCGGGGGCCAGTTCGCTGCTGGAGGCGGCGGGTGCCGTCGACGCCGGCAAGGCGTCCGGGCTGAACAAGGACTTCACCGCCATCACCAGCGAGGCGCTCGCCAAGGCCGCGCCCGACGCGATCCTGCTGATGAGCAAGGGGCTCGACTCGGTGGGAGGCATGGACGGTCTGGTGAAGATCCCCGGTATCGCGGAGACGCCCGCCGGGATGGACCGCCGGGTCGTCTCGATCGACGACGGCGTGCTGCTGAACTACGGCCCGCGCACCGACCGGGTGCTCGCCGAGATCGTCGAGCAGCTGCACCCGAAGGGCGGCAAGGGCCAGTGACCACCTCGTACGAGGAACGCACCGGGGAGCCGCTCTCCAAGGAGGACCCCTCCGGTGCGGCCGATCTGAAAGCCGCCGCCCCCAAGTCCCCGCGCAGCAAAGCGTTCGTGCTCACCGCCGGGCTCTCGCTCGCGCTGCTCGCCGGGTGTCTGCTCTCCGCCGCGATCGGTGCGTACTCCATCCCCATCGGGGACGTCCTCAGCTCGCTCCAGCACCGGATCGGGCTCGGCGGACAACCGCTGGACCGGGTCGGGGAGAGCGTCCTGTGGAACGTCCGGCTCCCCCGCGTCGTCCTCGCGCTCCTCGTCGGCGCCTCGCTCGGCTGCGCGGGCGCCCTGATGCAGGGCGTGTTCGGCAACCCGCTGGCCGAGCCCGGCGTCATCGGGATCTCGGCCGGCGCGGCCGTCGGCGCGGTCGCCTCGATCGCGCTCGGCCTGACCTTCTTCGGCAACTGGACGATCACCGTCTTCGCGTTCATCGCCGGTCTCGCCACCGTCCTGCTCGTCTATACGCTCTCGCGCTCCGGCGGCCGGACCGAGGTCGTGACGCTGATCCTCACCGGTATCGCCGTCAACGCCTTCGCGGGCGCGCTGATCGGGCTGTTCATCTTCTTCGCGGACAACGCGCAGATCACCCAGATCACCTTCTGGCAGCTCGGTTCGCTCTCCCAGGCGACCTGGCCCAAGGTGCTGGCGGTTCTGCCGTGCGCGCTGGCCGGACTGCTCATCGCCCCGTTCTACGCCCGCAAACTGGACCTCCTGGCCCTCGGCGAGCGGCCCGCCCGCCACCTGGGCGTGGACGTCGAGCGGCTGCGGATCACACTCGTCCTGGTGGTGGCGCTGCTGACGGCCGCCGCGGTGGCCGTGGCCGGGATCATCTCGTTCGTCGGGCTGCTCGTGCCGCACCTGCTGCGGATGGCGAACGGCCCCGGCCACCGCTTCCTGGTCCCCGGGAGCGCGCTCGGCGGCGCCCTGGTGCTGGTGGCGGGCGACCTCGCGGCCCGGACCGTGGCCGCCCCCGCCGAGCTGCCGCTCGGGGTGCTGACCGCGCTCTTCGGCAGTCCGTTCTTCTTCTGGCTGCTTCGCAGGACCCGTCGTAAGCAAGGTGGTTGGGCATGAGGACGCTGAGAGATCTGTTCGCGGTACGGAGCCGGGAGCTGCCCTCGCCCGTCGCGCCCGGCTCCGCCGCCGTCGAGGCCGCCGGGCTGTCGGTCCGGCTGGGCGGGCGGCAGGTGCTGGATGCCGTCGACCTCGCCGCGCACGCCGGTGAGGTGGTGGCGCTCGTCGGCCCGAACGGGGCCGGCAAGTCCACGCTGCTGGCCGCGCTCGCCGCCGACCTGGCCCCGGGGAGCGGTGAGGTCCTGATCGGCGGCCGCCCGGCCACCGCCTGGACCGCACCCGAACTGGCCCTGCGCCGCTCGGTGCTGCCGCAGTCCGCCGTGCTCTCCTTCCCGTTCCCGGTGGAGGACGTCGTACGGATGGGGCGGGCGCCCTGGGCCGGTACGGAGCTGGAGGACGAGGACGACACGGCCGTGGCGGCGGCGATGGCGGCCACCGAGGTGACCCGGTTCGCCGCCCGCCCGTTCTCGGAGCTGTCCGGCGGTGAGCGGGCGCGGGTGGCGCTGGCCCGGGTGCTGGCGCAGCGGGCCCCGCTGATGCTGCTGGACGAGCCGACGGCCGCCCTGGACCTGCGCCACCAGGAGCTGGTGCTGCGGATCTGCCGTGAGCGGGCCGCCGCCGGGGACGCGGTGGTGGTGGTCCTGCACGATCTGGGGCTGGCAGCGGCGTACGCGGACCGGGTGGCCGTGCTGCACGAGGGGCGGATCGCGGTGGTGGGGCCGCCTCGGGAGATCTTCGACGGGGAGCTGCTCGGCGAGGTGTACCGGCAGCCGGTGGAGGTGTTCCCGCATCCGCGTACGGGGGCCCCGCTGGTCGTTCCCGTACGCCACTGAGCCCGAACACCGGGCCCTGGGGCGCCAGGTCACGTTGTGGACGCTGTATCCGGACCGCGCCCGCACGCCGTTCGCCGCCCCGGTAGGGTTTCGACGGTCAGTGCGGGCGACGGATGCAGAAGGCGCAGAAGCAACGGATGACGACACCCCCCAGGGCGGGCCGGCTGACGGCGGCGCTCGCCACGGCGACGGTCCTGTGCGTGACCGCGAGCGGCTGTGTGACCGTCCACGGCGAGCTGGAAGTGCTGCCGGGGGCGACGGAGGCCGAGGCCGCCCAGGCGCTGACGGACTTCATCACCGCCTACAACGCGGCGGACAGGGCGTACGATCCGGCGCTCGACGCGGACCGGGTGACGGGCTCGCTCGGGGCGATCAACCAGGCCGGGCTGAAGGCGCGCCAGACGTACAGCCCCGGCGGCAACAAGGCGCACAAGCCTCTGGAGTTGACGGACGCCACCTACATCATCCCGAAGAAGGCGGGCTGGCCGCGCTGGTTCCTGGCGGACACCGACTCCAACCGGGACGAGGACGGCGGGAAGCTGGACACCCGCTGGCTGGTGGTGTTCGTACGGAGTGGTCCCGGCGCACTGTGGAAGGCGTCCTATCTCGGGGTCGTCCCGCCGTCCCAGGTGCCGGAGTTCACCCGGGACAAGGACGGGCTCGCCACGCCGGTGGAGCCGCAGAGCGGTGAACTGACCGTTTCTCCGGCCGACTTGAGCATCGCGTACACGGAGTACCTGCAGAAGGGCACCCCGGACGTCTTCGCCCCGAGCACGGCGACCTCGCAGTGGCGCGAGACGCGCCGGACGACCCGGCGGGCCGGGTTCTCGTACCAGTACATCGACCAGCCGCTCTCGGGCTCCACGTTCGGGCCGCTCGGGCTGCGCACCGAGGACGGCGGGGCGCTGGTCTTCTTCAGCAGCAAGCACTTCGAACGGCAGGTCACGGCGAAGGGGCTGAAGCCGGAGGTCAACGCGGACGTGAAGGCGCTGATGACCGGCGAGGTCACCAACAGCCTCACCAAGGAGCGGATCTCCAGCCAGCTGGTCCATGTGCCGGCGCGCGGGCAGAGCTCCGACTCCGGCGGCCGGGTGCGGATGCTGAACCGGCTGCCGGGTCTGGTCGCGGCGAAGGGCGAGTAGGAGAGGGAGGGGCCCTTGGGCCCTTGATCCCGGCCCCCTCTCCCCTGGTAACAGCTCAGCCGGTAACAGCTCAGCGGCTCAACGACTCAGCGGCCAGGCGATCGAGTCGTGGTCCAGCTCGCTCTGCTCGGCGCTGCCCGCATAGCGCGCGCAGGCGTCGGTGAGCGTCTCCAGCAGGGTCAGCGGGTCAGGCAGCTCGTGCTCGGGGCCGCGCACCCAGCGGACGTCGAGCTCACCGGGGAGCCGGGCGGGCGGCAGGAGGACGTAGCTGCCGCGGCAGTGCCAGCGCAGGCCCGGGTGGGCGTCCATGGTCTCGGGGTGGCAGTCCAGCTCGCAGGGCCACCACTCGTCCTCGTCCTCGGGGGTGCCGCGGGTGGCGGTGAAGAAGAGCATCCGGTCCTCGCCGGACTGGGCGACCGGGCCGACGTCGATGCCCGCCGCGAGAAGACGCTCCAGGGCGCTGCGGCCGGCGGTGAGGGGGACGTCCAGCACGTCGTGGATCATGCCGGTCGCGGTGATGAAGTTGGCCAGCGGCTGGCTGCGGGCCCAGCGCTCGATCTGGGCACGGTCGGTGGTCGACTGCGTCTGCCAGGCGAAGGAGATGGGGTGCCGGGCGGGGGTGGGACAGCCGATGCGTTCGCACGAACATCGGTATCCGAGGGGGTGGGCGGCGGGGGCGATGGGCATGCCCGCGTCGGCGACCGCCAGGAGCAGCGCCACTCTGGCCGTCTCGTCGGCTTCGGCCCCTGGTGATTTGGGACGTCGCCGCAGCCACTGGGAGATCCTGCTCTCTGTGCCGCGGAAACGGCCGGAATCGGCGCCCATCTATCCCCTCACCTCAGCATTTCACCTCAGCGTTGCCTCTCCATCGTCGCACCATCTGGCGGCGGGGGTGGCCAGAGTTCACCAGCGGGGCCGTGTACCACTGCACCGAGTGAGCACCATCACGCCCGATGTCGCCACATAACGGATAAGGATTAAGAGCGGGGGGCCAGCCCGCCGAGGGCGTAGTCGACGATCGTGTCGGCGTACGCATGGGTGAGCGGGAGGGTCCTGAGCAGCCAGCGGTGGGTCAGTGGCGCGATCAGGAGCTCCAGGGCGATCCGTGGATCGGCGTCGGGCCTGAGCTGTCCGGCCTCCTGTGCGGCCCGCAGCCGTGTGACATACAACGCGAGCTGCGGGTCGAGCAGCTTCTCGACGAATTCGGCGCCCAGTTTCGCGTCGACGATGCCCTCGGCGGTCAGGGCCCGGGTGGGGGCCTCCATCAGCGGGTCGTTCAGCTCGTCGACGGTGGCCCGGAGGACGAGCTTGAGGTCGGCGGCCAGGTCCCCGGTGTCGGGGATGCCGTACTCGGCGGCACCGGCCTGCGGGTCCGTACCGCCGGTCTCTCCGCCGGTCTCTCCGCCCGTACCGCCGGCCTGCGGGGACGCCTCCTCGGCGGCCCGGGCGGCCAGGTCCAGGAAGGCCTCCATCAGGACGGCCGCCTTGGAGGGCCACCAGCGGTAGATCGTCTGCTTGCCGACCCCGGCGCGGGCGGCGATACCCTCGATCGTCGTACGCCGGTAGCCGCTCTCGCCGACGAGGGCCAGGGCGGCGTCGTAGATGGCCCGGCGGGAGCGGTCGCTGCGGCGGCTGGAGTCGGGTGCCTTGTGGGGTGCCATGCGGCCAATCTAGCGCCGGACGAGCCGATACGTATCGTCTTGCCCGGATCCCGTGCCCCGTATTCCGTGACCGGGCGGCTTCCGTGACCGGGCGGCTTCCGTGACCGGGCGGCTTCCGTGACCGGGCGGCTTCCGTGACCGGGCGGCCGGAAGATGGCCCCAACAGGACGATCCGATGAACCACCCGATCGGTCCACTGCGGATCTCGCCCGCACGGCGCACCATGGGCTCACGCGCAGACCGTGCGCATCCCACCGTTCCGCGGCCCCGGTCGCCGTTCGCGAGGAGCCCCAGTTGAACCGTGACGCCACCCCTCGTCGCTACCTGATGTGCGCCCCGACGCACTTCCGGGTCACCTACTCCATCAACCCGTGGATGGACCCGTCCAAACCCGTCGACCTGCCGCTGGCCCAGACCCAGTGGGAGGACCTGCGCGACCGCTACCGCGCCCTCGGCCACACCGTCGAGCTCCTCACCCCCCGCCCGGACCTGCCGGACATGGTCTTCGCGGCCAACGGCGCCACGGTGATCGACGGGCGGGTGCTCGGCGCCCTGTTCGCCTACCGGGAGCGGTTCGAGGAGGCCGAGGCCCACCGCGAGTGGTTCCGGGAGAACGGTTTCACCGACATCCGGGAGCCGGACCACGTCAACGAGGGCGAGGGCGACTTCGCGGTCACCGCCTCCTACCTCCTGGCCGGACGCGGCTTCCGCTCCAGCCCGCTCTCGCACGACGAGGCCCAGGAGTTCTTCGGGCTGCCGGTCATCGGCCTCGATCTGGTGGACCCGCGCTACTACCACCTGGACACCGCGCTGTGCGTGCTGGACGCGGCGGCCGACGAGATCATGTATTACCCGGACGCCTTCTCCCCCGGCAGCCGGGCCGTACTGCGCCGGCTCTTCCCGGACGCACTGCTCGCCCGGGAGGCGGACGCGGCGGCGTTCGGCCTCAACTCGGTCAGCGACGGCCGCCACGTCCTGCTGCCCCAGGCGGCGACGGGGCTGCTGGACCCGCTCCGGGACCGGGGCTTCGAACCGGTCCCGATGGACCTGGGCGAGCTGCTCAAGGGCGGCGGCAGCGTGAAGTGCTGCACGCAGGAGCTGCGGGGTTAGCCCTCCCCGCCCTCCGGCGGCCAGGGGTCGCCCCAGGCGATGTCCCTGGCCGCCCGGTACAGCTCGCCGTGGCGCTTGGTGACCGTGGAGCGGGCGAGGCCATCGTCGCGCGTGCAGAGCTCCAGCAGGACCTGGCCCTTGCGGAGTTGCGGCTTGCGGGTGATCCGGGCGGGCGCCGGGGTGGCGGGGAAGCGGGTGGCGACGACGTAACTGAACTTCTCGTCCTCGTGGCTGAGCGAGCCGCCCTTGACCTGCCGGTGCAGCGAGGAGCGGCTGACCCGGGCCGAGAAGTGGCACCAGTCGGTGCCGGGGGCGATCGGGCAGGCGTCGTCGTGCGGGCAGGGGGCGGCGATGCTCAGGCCGGCGGCGATGAGCCGGTCCCGGGCCTCGATGATCCGGCCGTACCCGTCGGGGGTGCCCGGCTCCACGATCACCACGGCCTGCCCGGCCGCGGCGGCCGCGTCGACCAGCCCGGTCCTGGCCTCGGCGGTCAGCTCCTTGAGTACGTAGCTGACGGTGACCAGGTCCGCCGGTGCCAGCTCCAGCGCCGCGCCGATCCGGGCCCGCTCCCAGCGCGCCTCCCGCAGGGCCGGCACCCCGGACGCCTCGGCCAGTTCGCGGCCCAGGGCGAGGGCGGGCTCGGCCCAGTCCAGGACGGTGGTCGCCGCCCCCTCCCAGGCCCCGGCCACCGCCCAGCTCGCCGCTCCCGTGCCGCCGCCGACGTCGGTGTGGGTGGCGGGGGACCAGTCGGGCGCGGCCTCGACGAGAGCGTCGAGGGCGGACCGTACGGCTTCGAAGGTGGCGGGCATCCGGTACGCGGCGTACGCGACGACGTCGGAGCGGTCCCGCAGGATCGGGGCGCCGGTCGGGGTCTCCCCGCGGTAGCTGGCGATCAGCCGGTCGACGGCCTGCGCGGCCTGCTTCGGCGGCAGCCCGTCGAGCAGCCCGGCCAAGGCCGCGCGCAGGGACTGGGCGGTGGGGAGGGTGACGTTCACCGGCGAATTGTAGGCGGCGGGGGAAGCCTCGGGCGCATTCCTCCCGGCCCGGGCCGGGATGGGTACGGGGTCCCTGTGGCGGGTCCGCGTCACCGGTCCGGAACAGGTTTTCCGCGAACTCCACGCGGTCAGAAGGTGGTTGCTACGCTGGCCCGCGCGAGATCGGGAAGAGGCCGGAAGAGGCCACGAGACCGGGTTCGGTCCATCGGGGGAGCCATGAGACAGAAAGCCGTGCGGCTGACCCTGGTCGGCGGGGTGGTCTTCCTCGCCCTGCTCCTCCTCCTGGCGACCTGCGGCGGCAACCCGGAGAGCCAGCGAAAGAAGGACGCCGTCCCGGTGAAGCGGGTCATGCCGAGCGCGGGGCCGGTCACCCGGCTCACCGTCCCGCCGCAGTACGCCACCGACCGGGGCTGGGAGATCATCGGCTCCTCCCCCGAGGTCGCCGTCTCCCACGCGACGGGCCGCCTCGCCTACCTGGAGCGGCTGAACGGCAACCGCTACCGGCTGCGCACCGTCGACACCGCCACCGGGAGGCTGGGCTGGCAGGGCCAGGCGTGGCGGCCGCCGGACCCGCTGCACTACCCGAGGCTCGCCACGGTCACCGCGGGCGACCGGCAGTACTTCGTGACCTGGTCGTACGGGAAGGTCGGCGACGGGCTGACCCCGGCGTCCACCTTCGTCTCCCTCGACGTGTACGACGTGACGGACGGCGCCCGGCAGCGCGTCGAGGTGCCGTGGTCCGGCGCCCCGGACGTCGACACGAACGGCCCGGAGATCGTGATCAGCGACGGCAAGGCCAACAGCACGCTGGTCGACCCGGTCACGGGCACGGTCTCCGAGCTGAGCGCGGACGAGCTGAAGTACCCCAAGGGCTGCCCGGCCTGCAAGCAGCTCACCGAGGTGTACGGGCAGACGGCGGCGGGGCTGCTCGTCGGCGGGGCCCGGGAGTTCTGGGTGCGCGGCGGCTGGTTCAGCCGGAACGTGGCGCCCCGGGGCGCCGACCCGGGCAGCGGCGTGGTGACGTCGGTGGCCGGGGACCGGGTGCTGGCGAAGTGGGCCCTGGCGAAGAAGGCGAAGCAGGCGGCCACCCACGAGCTGTGGACGGTGCACGACGCGGTGACCGGCAAGCCGCTGGTCTCGGTGGAGTGCCACCGGCCCGCCATAAAGCCGGGGCGCTACCCGCAGGCGGTCCTCTCCCCCTCGGGCGACCACCTGATCGCCGGGAACCTGGCCTTCGACCTGGAGGCGGGCCGGGGCCACTGCTTCGAGGCGGAGGACGGATCCAGCCATCTGGCGCTGGCCTCGGTGACGGACGACGGGATCGCGTACGGGGCGGAGAACGCGCGCGACGCGGCGGAGGCGCTCTCCGGGGGCGGGCTGCCGGTCGCGGTGGACCTCGCGAACTGGACGACCGAGCAGCTGTCGCGCAACGCCCGGCTGCCGGGTCTTGAGACGACCGGCGTCGGGGTGTTCCGCTGGACGGACCGGCAGGAGCGGACGCGGCTGATCGGGTATCCGCGTACCGACTGAGGCCGCGGAGGTCCGGAGGCGCCTACAGCCCGCCGACCTCGCGTCCCGCCCGCTGCCACGGCCGGCACAGCCCGAGGAAGCAGCCCACAGCCGCCACCGCGCACACCACCTGCACGACCGCCATCGGCACGGCCGTGTCCTCGCCCGCGATACCGACCAGCGGCGAGGCGATCGCCCCGATCAGGAACGAGGACGTGCCGAGCAGCGCGGAGGCCGAGCCCGCCGCGTGCTTGGTCCGCATCAGCGCCTGGGCGTTGGTGTTGGGCATCGCCACACCCATCGCCGACATCAGCACGAAGAGCCCGGCCGCGATCGGCACGAGCCCGACCTCACCGAACACGCCCGTGGTCATCAGCAGCAGCGCCACCGCCGCGAGCACGATGACGGCGAGGCCGAAGCCGAGCACCTTGTCCAGGCTGATCCGGCCCACCAGCAGCTTGCCGTTGATCTGCCCGACGGCGATCAGGCCGATGGAGTTGAGGCCGAACAGCAGGCTGAAGGTCTGCGGGGAGGCCCCGTAGATCTCCTGCACGACGAAGGGGGACGCGGAGATGTAGGCGAACAGGACGGCGAAGGCGAGCCCGCCGGTGATCATGTAGCCGGCGAAGACCCGGTCCGCGAGCAGCCCGCGCATCGTGCGCAGGGCCTCACCGACCCCGCCCGTGTGGCGGCTGCCGGGCGGCAGGGTCTCGTGCAGCCACTTCCAGACGACGAGGGTGAGCACGATGCCGACGCCGGTCAGGACGACGAAGATGCCGCGCCAGTCGGTGAAGCGCATCACCTGCCCGCCGATCAGCGGGGCGATGATCGGGGCGACGCCGGAGATCAGCATCAGGGTGGAGAAGAACCGGGCCATCTCCACGCCGTCGTAGAGGTCGCGGACCACCGCCCGGGCGATCACGATGCCCGCGGCGCCCGCGAGTCCCTGGAGGAGGCGGAAGCCGATGAGGAGTTCGGCGGAGGGGGCGAGCGCGCAGATCGCGGTGGCGATGACGTAGACGACCATGCCGAGGAGCAGCGGCCTGCGGCGGCCCCACCGGTCGCTCATCGGTCCGACGACGAGCTGGCCGAGCGCCATTCCGGCCAGGCACGCGGTCAGTGTGAGCTGGATGGTGGCGGCGGGGGCGGCGAGGGAGTCGGTGACCGCGGGGAGCGCCGGGAGGTACATGTCCATGGAGAGCGGCGGCAGGGCGGTGAGCCCGCCGAGGACCATGGTGACCAGGAACCCGGTGCGCCGGGCCGCCTTGACGGCGGGGGCGGTGAGGCCGCCTGCCTCCGGGGCTGCCGGGAGACCGGCGGGGGCGGTGACCTGCGGGGCGCCCGGGTCGACGGAGAGGGCGCCGGCGTCCCCGTGCGGGGGGAGCGGCGCGCTGTCGGATCCGGGACCGGTCCCGGAGGTGGGTATGTGTTCTCGCTGGGCCCGGCTGCCGCCGCTGTCCGGCATTCTCGTCTCCACATCGTTGAATCCGCATCTATGCTCTCAGCTCGGCCGGAGTGGTCGATACCTTTTTCGGGCTGGTTGGGGTGGCGGGCATGGGCGGGACGGTGCGCTGGGGTGTTCTGGCGACGGGCGGCATAGCCGCGACCTTCACGGCGGACGTACAGGCGCTGCCGGGCGCCGAGGTGGTGGCGGTCGCCTCGCGTACGGAGGCCTCGGCGCGGGCCTTCGCCGAGCGCCACGGGATCGCGCGGGCCTACGGGAGCTGGGCGGAGCTGGTCGCCGACGACGCGGTCGACGTGCTGTACGTGGCCACCCCGCACTCGGCGCACCACGCGGCGGCCGCGCTGGCGCTGAAGGCCGGGAAGCATGTGCTGTGCGAGAAGGCGTTCACGCTCAACAGCCGGGAGGCGCGGGAGCTGGTGGCGCTCGCCCGCGACCATGACCTCTTCCTGATGGAGGCCATGTGGACCTACCTCAACCCGGTGGTCCGCCGGCTGACCGAGCTGGTCCGGGACGGGGCGATCGGCGAGATCCGTACCGTACAGGCGGACTTCGGCTTCGCGGGCGACTTCGCCCCCGGCCACCGGCTGCGCGACCCGGACCTGGGCGGCGGGGCCCTGCTGGACCTCGGGGTCTACCCGGTCTCCTTCGCCCACCTGCTCCTGGGCGAGCCGGACCGCATCCAGGCCGACGCGCTGCTCTCCCCCGAGGGCGTCGACCTGAACACGGGGATGCTGCTGGGCTGGGAGTCGGGCGCGACGGCGCTGCTCTCCTGCTCGATCGTCGGCCACCACCCGACGGCGGCCACCGTCATCGGCACGGAGGGCCGGATCGATCTCCCGCGCGACTTCTTCCACCCGGACCACTTCGTGCTGCACCGGCCCGGCAAGGAGCCGGAGACGGTCACCTCGGGGCCCGGTCCTGAGGGCCTGTCCGGCATGCAGTACGAGGCGGCCGAGGTGATGCGCGCGCTCCGGGCGGGTGAGACGGAGTCCCCCCTCGTACCGCTGGAGGGGACGCTCGCGGTGATGCGGACGCTCGACGCGGTACGGGACCGCACCGGCGTCCGCTACCCGGCGGACAGCTGACCTGCCTTTACGGCTGCCTTTACGGCTGCCTTCACGCGGGCTTGAGCCCCGGGTTCCCCGCCTCGGTGACGAAGGAGGCGGCCGTGGTGACCGGCGCTCCGGGGGTCGTGACGGCCGACACCGTACGGAAGTCGGCGCGGGCCTGCTTCTCCGTGAGGGTGACGACCGCGTAGCCGCGGCGCCCGTTGTAGTGCTTCATGTGCGGGTTGGCGCGGGTCTGGTTCTCCCAGTTGGCGGGCCGCTCCGCGCCGTCCTTGCCGCTGGAGACGGACGTGGTGACGATCTCGGTGCCGACGGTCCGTGAGGCGGGGTCGGCGAAGTCCTTCTTCAGGTCGAAGGCGTAACTGACATGGACGTCGCCGGTCAGCACCATCAGGTTCTCCACGCCCGCCGACTCGGCCCCGGCGAGCACCCGCTGCCGGGAGGCCGGGTAGCCGTCCCAGGCGTCCATGGAGAGCTTGTAGGCGGCGGTGGGCACATCGCGTCGCTGGGCGAAGGTGACCTGCTGCGGCACGACGTTCCAGGTGGCGTCCGAGGCGCGCCAGCCGTCGATCAGCCAGCGCTCCTGGGCGGCCCCGGTCATCGTCCGCGCGGGGTCCTCGGACTCCGGGCCGGGGGTGCGCCAGCCGTCCCCGTACGCCTGGTCGCTGCGGTACTGGCGGGTGTCGAGGATGTCGAACTGGGCGAGCCGGCCGAAGGTGAGACGGCGGTAGAGGCGCATGTCGGGGCCGGTGGGGCGCTGCGGGGTGCGCAGGGGCTGGTTCTCCCAGTACGCGCGGTACGCGGAGGCCCGGCGCAGCAGGAACTCCTCGGGCTCCACGTCGTTCTCGGGGATCTCGCCCGCGTAGTTGTTCTCGGTCTCGTGGTCGTCCCAGGTGACGACGAAGGGATGGGCGGCGTGGGCGGCGCGCAGGTCCGGGTCGGACTTGTAGAGGGCGTAGCGCAGCCGGTAGTCCTCCAGGGTGACCGTCTCGCGGTTGTAGTGGGCGGGGAGGCGGCGGTCGGTGTAGTTGCGGGCGCCGCCGGTGGCGGTGACGGCGTACTCGTAGAGGTAGTCCCCGAGGTGGAAGACCACGTCGACGTCCTCGGCGGCGAGGTGGCGGTGGGCGGTGAAGTACCCGTCGTGGTACGCCTGGCAGGAGACGGCCGCCAGGGTGAGGGAGCTGTTACGGGTCCCGGCGGCGGGCGCGGTGCGGGTGCGGCCGGTCGGGCTGGTCCAGCTGCCGGTGCGGAAGCGGTAGAAGTAGCCGCGGCCGGGGTCGAGGCCCTGGACGTCGGCGCGGACGCTGTGGGCGAACTCCGCGTGGGCGGTGACCGATCCGCGCCGCACGATCCGGCGGAAGGCCTCGTCGTGGGCGAGCTCCCAGGTCACCTGGACGCGGCCGGCCGGGAGGCCGCCTGCGGGCTCGTAGGGGCGGGGCGCGAGCCGGGTCCAGATGAGGACGGAGCCGGGGAGCGGGTCGCCGGAGGCGACGCCGAGGGTGAAGGGGTTCTCGGTGATCCGGCGGGCGTCCAGCTCGGCGGCGCTCGCGGTGCCGGCGGCGGGCAGGTTCATCGTGAAGGCGAGCGCGGCGACGGCTCCCGCCCCGGTGAGCAGACGGCGGCGGTCCAGGCCGCCGGGCCGGGATAACCGGGCGGCGGTGGTCTCCGCGACGGGAACGTTCTGAGCGGTTCGGACGGTTCGGACGGTTCGGACGGTTCGGACGGTTCGGACACCCTGGCCGGGCGCCATGAAGGTCTGTGCGGCTGTCATATGCCCCTCGCTTGCCGGATGCTGCCGGATGCTGTCGGAATCCAGCGCACCGCCGGCGCACGACGCGCCGTTGTCGCGTGCACAACATCCGCATGGCGGGTCGATGAGCACCGCGTGCCCTGTGCACCGACCTCTCCCGTACGCTGCCGGGCCATGAACACTGATCAACGAGTCGCTGTGGTCACGGGTGCCGGTTCGGGAATCGGGCGGGCCGTCGCGCTCGCCCTCGCGAGTGCGGGGTGGTCGCTCGCGCTGGCGGGACGGCGGGCGGAACCGCTGGCGGAGACGGCCGCCGCGGCCGGAGCCCCGGACGCGCTGTGCGTCACCACGGACGTGACCGACGAGGACGAGGTCGGTGCGCTCTTCGCCGCCGTGCGGGAGCGGTTCGGCCGGCTGGACCTGCTGTTCAACAACGCGGGCACGTTCGGCCCCGGCGGCGTACCGCTGGAGGACCTCGCGGCGGCGGACTGGCGGGCGGTGGTGGACGTGAACCTGACGGGGGCGTTCCTCTGCGCGCAGGCGGCGTACCGGCTGATGAAGGAGCAGGACCCGCAGGGCGGCCGGATCATCAACAACGGCTCCATCTCCGCTCACGCCCCGCGCCCGGACTCGGTCGCCTACACGGCGACCAAGCACGCGATCACCGGGCTGACGAAGTCGCTGTCACTGGACGGGCGTCCGTACCGGATCGCCTGCGGCCAGATCGACATCGGCAACGCGGCGACCGAGATGACCGAGCGGATGCAGACCGGCATCCTCCAGGCGAACGGCGAACTGGCGGTGGAGCCGGTGATGGCGGCGGCCGATGTGGCGCGGACCGTGGTGCACATGGCGGAACTGCCGCTGGAGGCGAACATCCCGTTCCTGACGGTGATGGCGACGAACATGCCGTACGTGGGGCGGGGCTGAGGGGCGCCGCCGCACCGCGTTTCGCCTGCGACCGTTTCCGTCGGAACTCGCCTCAGGAAGACCGACTTTGCGGATTTCCGCACTCCTGGGTGAGCAAGCGCGTACTGACCGTATGATCGCATCTCGTCATACCTTCACCTGAACGACACAGAAGGAACACCGCATGCGCATACGCACCGCCGCCCCGATCGCCCTGGCCGCCGCCACCGCCCTGGCCGGCTCGCTCCTCGCCACGGCAGCACCGGCCACGGCGGCCGCCCACCAGGGCGGGCTGCACTTCGGCACCATCCAGTACGACGGTCCCGGCAAGGACGACCGGTCGAAGAAGTCGCTCAACGCCGAGTGGGTGAACATCCACAACAACGGCAAGAAGAAGGTCCAGCTCAAGGGCTACAAGGTGAAGGACAACACCGGCTACACCTACACCTTCGGCAGCTACACGATCGGCGCGGGCAAGACCGTCAAGGTCCGCACCGGCAAGGGCAAGAACGTCGCGGGCACCGTGCACTGGAACCGGGGCTCGTACGTCTGGAACAACACCGGCGACAAGGCCCGGCTGATCAAGCCGAACGGCAAGCTCCAGGACCCCTGCTCCTGGGGGAAGTCGACGCCGAAGAACAAGGGCGTCAAGAACTGCCACTGACCGGTCGCTGTACCGGTCACCGCACCGGTCACCGTGCTGGTGGGGCTGCCGCGGTCCGGGGGGCCGCGGCAGCCGTACGGCGAGGAGCCCGGCGGGAATGCCGGGAGCGGCGGCAGAGTTGGACAACTCCATGACACCTGATCATGGCCACGGCCCCGGCCACCGCCCCGAGATCCTGCGCTACACCGCCTTCTCCGCCGACCCCGAGGGCGGAAACCCGGCGGGGGTCGTCCTGGACGCGTCGGGGCTGGACGAGGAGCGGATGCTCGCCGTCGCGGCGGAGCTGGGCTACAGCGAGACGGCGTTCCTCACGGAGCGGACCGGCGAAGGCGCGTACACGATCCGCTACTTCAGCCCCAAGGCCGAGGTGCCGTTCTGCGGCCACGCCACGGTCGCCACCGCCGTCGCGCTGGCCGAGCGGGACGGACCGGGCGCGCTGGAGTTCGCCACGGCCGCGGGCCAGGTGCCGGTCACCGTCGTCCGGGAGGGCGGCGAGCTGCGGGCCACCCTGACCAGCGTGGTCCCGCACGTCACGGAGATCGGCGCGGCGGACCTCACGGAGGCGCTGGCGGCCCTGGACTGGCCGGCCGCCGATCTCGACCCCGCCCTGCCGCCCCGGATCGCCTACGCGGGCGCCCGCCACCTGGTGCTGGCCGCCGCGACCCGTGAGCGGCTCGCGGACCTGGCCTACGACTTCGCCCGGCTGGAGGCGCTGATGCGCCGGCTCGACCTGACGACCCTGCAACTGGTCTGGCGTGAGGCGCCGGAGGTCTTCCACGTCCGGGACCCGTTCCCGGTGGGCGGGGTGGTCGAGGACCCGGCGACGGGGGCCGCGGCGGCCGCGTTCGGCGCGTACGTACGGGAGCTGGGGCTCGTCCCGGAGGCGGCCACGCTCACGCTCCACCAAGGCACGGACCTGGGCCGGCCCGGCGTGCTCACGGTGGAGCTGCGCGCCGGGGACGACCGGGTCAGGGTGAGCGGAACGGGAACCAGGATCGGCTGACCCGTGGGGGAACGGGTCAGCCGGTGAGCTCCTTGGCCGGGGAGACATGGGCGAACCAGCGCTCCGTCTCCTCCGGTTCGAGGGCGCGTTCCAGGATGACGTCACCGCGCATGCCCGGGAAGAAGCGGCCCGCGGGCCAGGACCGCCGGTAGGACGGCTCGTCCAGCACCAGCAGCCGTACGCCGTCGACCACGGGGATGTCCGCCGGGGCGCCCTCGTTCCAGAGCCGGCCGCCGTCCGGGGCGGTCAGGTCGAAGGAGCCCACGGTGTCCACTTGGCCCGGGGTCTCCCGGCAGACGGCGACCTCCTGCGGCGAGGGGGCGTGGCCCTTCACATGGCCGCCGCCTATGAGCGCGTCGGCGAGCAGGGTGTGCAGCTGGAAGTTGTCGCCGATACCGAAGAACCGCAGGGCGTAGCCGGTGCCGCTGGTCCGGTGGAGGGCGACGAGCGGTTCGTCGTCCAGCACCCGGAGGGCGTGGCCGAGGGACCTGAACTGCCGTCCGGACGCCTGCTCCACGTCGGTGAGCAGCCGCAGCAGCTCCTCCCGCTCGCCGCCGGTCCCGGCGCGTACGGCCCGGTGGTTCAGCAGGGCGACGGCGGCCATCTCCCACTGGGGCAGCGTCCACCAGCCGACCGCCGCGTCGAACCCCGTCCGCTCGACGATCTCCTCGCCCGGCTCGCCCGCGTCCGGTACGGGGAACGGGCCGCCGCCGGTCGCCGCCCACGCCTCGGCGAAGGCGGCGGCGGCCTCAAGTGCCGCCCGCAGCCCGGCCCGTACGCCCGGGGCGCAGCACCCGGCGTCCGCACCGCGCTCCACGCAGGCCCCGACGAGGACGGCGACGACGGCACGGGGGCCGGGCGGGACCTGCTCCAGTACGGCGGCGAGGCGCGGCCCGCCGTCCAGCAGATCCGCCTCCTTGGCCTGCCCGAAGGTCTCCTGCAGCCGGACGAACGCCTTGCCGGACCGTTTCGCGTCCTGGGCCACCACCGCGGCCTCGAAGTCCGCGACCGCTCCCCCGAACCCGGCCTTGCTGAATATCATTCCAGCACTTTATCGACGCCCCTCCGGGCACCGTGAAGCCGGTCGCCGACCGGGGCCTCCGCGGCCCTCACCGGACGAAGACCCCGGCCCGGGCGGCGGCGGCCGCGGCGTCGGCGGCACGGTCGGCGGCGGCCTCGTCCAGGGGGGCACCGCTGGCCAGCAGCCGGTAGTACAGCGGCGCCGAGACGGCCGCGACCACCTCGCCCGGATCCGTCCCCCCGGGCAGCTCGCCGCGCGCGACGGCCGCCTCGACACAGCCGGACCACTCCCCGATGCGTACCGCGTAGAAGCGGTGGAGGGCCTCGGCGGCGCGGGGGTCGCAGGTGGCGGCCGCGACGACGGCCGTGAAGAGGGCCCCCTGACGGGGATCGGTCAGCGTCCGGACGACGAGGCGGGCGTTGGCCCGGAGGTCCTCGGCCAGCGAACCGGTGTCCGTGCGCGGCAGCGACTGCTCCGCCATGTCCGTGAGCAGGTCCGCGACCAGCCCGGCGGGGGTGGACCAGCGGCGGTAGACAGTCGTCTTGCCGACCCCGGCGCTGCGGGCGACCTCGGCCAGGTCGAGGCGGTCGAAGCCGTCCCGGGCCAGCGCGTCGCCGGCCGCGCGCAGCACGGCTTCCCGCACCCGTGCGGTGCGGCCGCCGGGCCGCACGGTGCCGGGTTCGCCGCCGTCGGCGGTGATGTCGCCGTCGGCACCTTCAGACGTCATAACGGTTCTCCAGTTCCATTAATGCCTCTCCCCCTGTTACGGTGACACCACTCTAACGGAACTCTAGACCCGTTAGCGCGTCGTGCTCGCTGCCCCGCTCCAGGAAGGCGCCTTTGCCATGTCCGGACCCGGACCCATACCTGTCCCTGATGCCGCTCCAGTCCCGGTCACCCCGGTTACCCCCTCCCCCACGGCCTCCGGCCCTCGTATGACGAGCCGCCAGAGACTCGTGCTGGCCCTGTTGCTCGGCTCCCAGTTCATGATCGCGGTGGACTTCTCGATCCTGAACGTGGCGCTGCCGGTCGTCGGGGAAGGGCTCGGCTTCTCCCTCGCCCACCTCCAGTGGATCGCCACGTCCTTCGCGCTCGCCGCCGCCGGGTTCACCCTGCTCTTCGGCCGGGTCGCCGACCTCGTCGGCCGTAAGAACCTGTTCGTCGGCGGCATGGTCGTCCTCGGCCTCTCCTCCGCGCTCGGCGGCCTCGCGACCTCGCCCGAGGTGCTGCTGACCGCCCGGGTGCTGCAAGGGCTGGCCACCGCGGCCGTCACCCCGGCCGGGCTCGCGCTGCTGACCACCGCGTTCGGTGAGGGGCCGCTGCGGGAGCGGGCGCTCGGGCTCAACGGGGCCCTGATGTCGGCCGGGTTCACCGCCGGGGCGATCCTCGGGGGCCTCCTGACCGACCTGCTCTCCTGGCGCTGGGCTTTCTTCGTCAACGTACCGGTCGCGGCCCTGGTCGTGATCCTCGCCCCGTCCGCGATCACCGACAGCAGGCCGGAGCGGCGCCCGAAGCTGGACGTGCCGGGCGCGGTCACCGTCACCGGCGGGTTGCTGCTGCTCGTCCTCGGCCTCACCCGGGCCGGCGAGACCGGCTGGACCGCCCCCGCCACGCTGGCCTCGCTCGCGGCCGGGGCCGTACTCCTGGTCGCCTTCGTCCGCATCGAGCAGCGGGCGGCGGCCCCGCTCGTCCCGATCCGCATCCTGAAGCGGCGCAGCGTCGTCTGGGGCAACACGGCCGGGCTGATCGCCTTCGCCACGGAGACCTCGCTGGTCTTCCTGCTGACCCTCTACCTCCAGGAGATCCTCGGCTACTCCCCGCTCGCCACCGGCCTCGCCTTCGGGGTCCTCGGCATCGGCACGGTCGTGGGCGGTGTGCTCGGCGGACGGGCGGTGGGCCGGTTCGGCAGCCGGCGCGCGATCGTGACCGGCGGGGTCGTGCAGGCCGCCGCCACCCTCTCCCTGGTGGCGCTCGGCACCTCCGGAGCCTGGATCTGGCTGCTGCTGGCGGCCACCTTCATCGGTGGCGTGGGCAACATGCTGATGATCGTCGGCTTCATGGTCACGGCCGCCTCGGGGCTGCCGGACGAGGAGCAGGGCCGGGCCACCGGGCTGGCGACGATGACCCAGCAGGTCGGCATCGCCCTGGGCATCCCGGTGATGAGCGCGGTGGTCACCGCCAGGACGGGGGCCCTGACCGGCCCGGACGCGGTGCTGTCCGGCGTCTCGGCGGCCGTCCTCGTCAACGCGGCGCTGGTCCTGGCGGGCGCCCTGCTCGCGGGCCGCTTCCTGGCGGTACGGGACGGGGGCGGGGCGCGGGACAAGGGGTGAGGCGCGAGCGATGCGGGGCACGGGGCGGTTCCGCCCGTGGCCGACGGGCGGAACCGCGCCGATCGCGGGAGGATGCGGACATGGCTGCCCCCGCGCCTGATCCCCAGCCCGCCTCTGACCCCGTACGCGACATAAGCCCCGGTCCCGGTCCCGTACGCGACACAAACCCCGGCCCCGGTCCCGTACGCGACACGAATCCCGGCCCCAGCACCACTCCCGATGCGGACGCGGACGCCCCACCCGGCCCCGATCCGCTGACCGTCCCGAGCATGTCCGCGGGCCCGGACTTCGTCCTGCGCCCCTGGGAGATGAGCGACCTGCCCCTGATCCGCGAGGCCGCGCAGGACCCGTACATCCCCCTCATCACGACGGTCCCGTCCCGCTACTCGGACCGGGCCGCCGAGGAGTTCGTCCGCAGGCAGTGGGACCGGGCGGCCACGGGTGCCGGGTATCCGTTCGCCATCGTCCGCTCCCGGGACCGGCGCCCGGTGGGCGCCATCGGGCTCTGGCTGCGCGATCTGCCGGAGGGCCGGGCGTCGATCGGGTACTGGATGGTCCCCTACGGGCGCGGCCAGGGCGTCACCCGCGCCGCGTTGCGTACGGTGACGGGCTGGGCCCTCCGCGACCTCGGCATCCCCCGCCTCCAGCTCTTCATCGAACCCTGGAACACCGCGTCCGCCAGGATCGCCGTGGACGTCGGCTACCGGCACGAGGGGCTGCTGCGCGGCTGGCAGCAGGTGGGCGACGAGCGCCGGGACATGGCCGTGTACGGGCTCCTGAACAGCGACGGGCCGGTGGATGGCCGGGCGGTGGCCTCGAACTGAACACCGAGGCGTTACGATCGCGGGCACCGCCGCCGAACGGCAACCGCACGGCAGCCGAGCTCCAGGAGTACCGAACTTGTCCGCACCACGCATCGGCGTATCCATCGTGACCATGGGGGACCGCCCGCAGGCGGTCGAGGCGCTGCTGGCGTCGGTCGCCATGCAGGACGTCCGGCCCACCCGGCTCGTGATCATCGGCAACGGGACGGAGCTGCCGGACTACACCGCCACCCCCGGTCTGGAGAACCTCGACGGCGGGGTGACCACCATCGAGCTGCCGGAGAACCTGGGCTGCCCGGGCGGCCGGAACGAGGGACTGCGCCGGTTCGCCGAGATCGGTGACGTGGACGTGGTCATCGAGCTGGACGACGACGGGCTCCTGGTCGACAAGGACGTCTTCCGCCGGGTCCAGGACCACTTCGCCGCCGACGACCGGCTCGGCATCGTCGGTTTCCGGATCGCCGACGAGACCGGCGAGACCCAGCGCCGCCACGTGCCCCGGCTGCGGGCGGGCGACCCGATGCGGGGCGGCCCGGTGACGGCCTTCCTCGGCGGCGGTCACGCGTTCTCCATGAAGATGCTGGCGCAGACGGGTCTGTGGCCCGCGGAGTTCTTCTTCACCCACGAGGAGACGGACCTCGCCTGGCGGGCGCTGGATGCCGGCTGGAAGGTGGAGTACGACCCCGAGCTGCTGCTCCAGCACCCGAAGACGAGCCCCGCCCGGCACGCGGTCTACTACCGGATGACGGCCCGCAACCGCGTCTGGCTCGCCCGCCGCAACCTGCCCCTCCCCCTGGTCCCGGCCTACCTCGGCACCTGGACCCTGCTCACCCTGGCCCGCACCCGCGACGCCAAGGGCCTGCGCGCCTGGGCGGGCGGCTTCGCGGAGGGCGTGCGCACCCCGTGCGGCGAGCGGCATCCGATGCGCTGGTCGACGGTGTGGCGGATGACGCGGCTGGGCCGCCCGCCGATCATCTGACCTGCCGCCGGGCCGGGCTCACGGGCTGGCCGTGGCCGGGCGTATCCGTACGTCGTACGCGTTTTCCGTCACGCGCATCACTCCTGCTCTCCGTGCCGCCTGTCCTCCCCCGTGCGGGTGGGGAACAATGACCCCGCGCAGCAGATCACGCGGAGGGGCCGGGGCGCAGGGGAAATACCGTGCGCCGGGAGCCCGGCAGGCACAGGGGGAGGTAGATCGCGATGCACTGGATCTGGTGGATTCTGATCCTGTTCTGGACCGGTGGCTTCGCCTGGGCGGCCGACACCGCCCGCACCGCCCTGCGCAACCGGCACGAACGAAAACTGGAACTGCTGGAGGCGGCGAAGCAGGAGCGCCTCGCACTGGAGGCCGCGCACAAGTCGCCGGAGCCGGTCTGCGGCTGCACCCACCACCTCGCGAAGCACGACAAGCGGGGCCGGTGCCATGAGCAGGTCGAGGTGCCGACGGCCTGGGACGAGAACAAGAAGCCGCTGCGCTACGAGGCGGGCCAGTGCAACTGCCAGCAGTACGTGGGCCCGCAGCCGCTCTCGCAGGTGTACGCGGAGGAACTGACGGACCGCTGGCCGACGGACCCGGCGGCCTAGCTCAGGTGATGCCGCGCCCAGTCGGAGACGGCGCTCATCCGGGCGGCGGCCTTGGCGGGGTCCCCGGTCCGGATCGGCTGGTCCACCTCGAAGTCGTAGCCGGTCAAACCGCTCTCCTCCTCCGCGATGCGCGCGATGCGATAGGCCAGTTCCATCACCGCCGACGCCCCCGCCCCCGAGTGGCGGTAGGCGACCTCGACACCGGCGGTGTCCCCGCAGTAGTCGAACTGCACGCGCCCCGGCGGGCCGACCGTCTCAAACGTCAGGCTGTACAGGTACTCCGCGGATTCGACCGCCCCGATCTCCCCCGAGACCCGGTCCAGGATCCGGTCCCATGCGGCCCGCTGCACGTCGGTCAGCCGGAGCAGGGGCAGGTCGGCGTCCGGGTCGAAGTCGGCGTTGAGACGGTCCACCGCCTCGTGGAGCGTCGAGTCGGCCGGTATCCGCACCAGCATGATGTCGTAGGTCATCGGACGAATCTACGAGACTCCGGGAACGCGAAAGGCCTCGGGCCAGGTTGATCACCCGGCCCGAGGCCTTCTGTCGCTCACCGGCAGACGAGTCGCGCTGTACGCCGGGTTCTGTCTCCCGGTCGCCTCGCGGCGGCCGGGGAGACGGCCATCCATCTAGGACCGGCATTGCTGCCGGCCTCGTGCGGTCTACCCGTGAACTCGGGCGAGCAGCCCTCGAACGTTCACGCAGGGCCGTCCCATTGCTGGAACGCCCCCTCTTGACCTTGCTCCGGGTGGGGTTTACCTAGCCGCCTGAGTCACCTCAGGCGCTGGTGGTCTCTTACACCACCGTTTCACCCTTACCCGGGACCGAGGTCCCGGGCGGTCTGTTCTCTGTGGCACTGTCCCGCGGGTCACCCCGGGTGGCCGTTAGCCACCACCCTGCCCTGTGGAGCCCGGACGTTCCTCGGGAGGAGTCCCGAAGGATCCTCACGCGGCCGTCCGCACGGCTCGTCTGCCGTGTCCGCCATCCTACCGGGCCGTATCGGCGGCTCAGCCGAAGTCCCCGGTCAGTCCCCGGCCCCCAGGTCGAAGGCGGCGCTTGACCTTGCCGCAGCGTCAGGGTTTCTACTGGCCGCATGCGTATCGGAGAGATCGCCGCGCTCGTCGGAGTCACCTCCCGGGCCGTTCGGCACTACCACCACATCGGGCTGCTGCCCGAGCCCGCCCGGCGGGCCAACGGGTATCGGGCCTACACCGTCCGCGATGCCGTGCTGCTGGCCCGGATCCGGCGGCTGACCGAGATCGGGCTCTCGCTGGACGAGGTGCGGGACGTGCTGGCGGATGACGCGGGGCGGGAGCTGGTCGAGGTGCTCGGGGAGCTGGACGCGGATCTGGCGCGGCAGGAGCGGGAGATCCGGGAGCGGCGGGAGGTGCTGGCGGCTTTGCTGGAGGCGCCGCCGACCTCGGACGGGCCGCTCTCGCCCGCCCTGGCCGCGCTCCTGGAGAGTGTGCCCGCCACCGGGTCGCCGGCCGCGGCGAAGGACCGGGAGCATCTGGCGTTGCTGGACACGGCGGGCGGCGGGGCCGGGGCCGAGCTGTACGCGGCGCTGCGGCCGCTGGCCGAGGCCCCCGGTGTCGCCGGGCTGTACGAGCGGCTGGACGAGCTGGCCGGCGCCGCGGTGGACGATCCGCGGATCGCGCCCCTGGCGGCCGAGCTGGTGGCCGCCGTACCGGACGAGGTGCTGGCGGTGATCCCGGACGGGGAGCCGTCGCCGACGGGGTTCGGGCAGGTGCTGCTGGAGGACTATCCGCCCGCGCAGCGCGAGGTGGTGCGCCGGGTGATGGAAGCGCTGGCCGTCCGGGTCCGCGCGACGCGAGGGAGGTCGGTGTGAGAGGGATAGCTCTGCGGGCGGCCCGGGCCGCCTTGTGGGTGGTGCTGCCCGCCGAACTGGCGCTGGTGGTCTGCCTGATGGGCGGGGTACGGATCACCGGGGCGGTCCTGCTGGCGGCCGAGGCGCTCGTCCTGGGCGTGCTCGCGCTGGAGGCCGCCGCGATGTGGCCGCTGTACACGGCCCGGCGGCGGGCCGGCGACGGGCGCCGGGCGGCCGCCCTGTCGGCGGTGCGTGCCGTGGTGCCGGTGGCGGTGCGGCGGCTGATGGTGCACGAGCTGCGGGCGCTGCACAGCCTGGGGGTGTGGGCCGTACGCCGTCGGCACCGGATCCCCGAGGGCGCGCTGCCCTTCTCGTACACCGAACCGCAGACCGGGACCATGTGGGCGTTCTTCTTCGCCTCCGTCCTGGAGACCGTGGTGCTGGCCCTGGTGATCCCCTGGCCGCTGGTCCACCTGGTCCTGCTCGTGGTCGGCGTGTACGGGACGGTGCTCATCGTCGCCCTGCACGCGGCCTGCGTGACCCGGCCGCATGTGGTGGGGGCCGACGGTTCGCTGCGGCTGCGCTACGGCGCCCTGTTCGACCTGTCGGTGCCCGCATCGCTCATCACCGCCGCCCGGGTGGAGCGGCGCTACGACGCCGGCGGGCTCGTGCGGGTCGGGGAGGACGGGGTCCTCGACCTGTCGGTGGGGAGCCAGACGACGGTGACCGTGGAGCTGGCGGAGCCGGTGGAGTTCGTCCGGCCGCTGGGGCAGCGCGGGAGCGCGCGGACGCTCCGGTTCCACGCGGACGACGCACGGGCGGCCGTCGCCGCGCTCGGGCCGAAGCCGGTCACGCCGGAGCGAACAGCACCGTCTTCGACGCCGGGCCCGCCCGCGTGAGCCGGACCCGCAGCCGCTCCCCCAGCGGAAGCGGAGCCGTACCGCCCTCGATCCGGCCCACGATCGCCGGGTCCCGGAGGTGGACCGTGCCGGTGGTCGGGTTCCGGTCCCCGACATCGACCACGTACGCGTCGAACAGCTCGCCCACCCGGCCCTCCAGCAGCGCCGCCTCCACCAGGTCGACGCAGGCCCGCTCCACGGTGTTCGCGCGGCGCGTCCCCTCGGCCATCTCCTTCGGGAGCGCGGGGAGCGCCTCCCGTACCCACTCCGGGGGTTCCCTCCCCGCAGTGGCCGCCAGGCAGAGCTCGGAGGCGTACCGGTCGACCAGGCGGCGCAGCGGCGCGGTGCAGTGCGTGTAGAGGTCGGCGACGGCCGCGTGCACGGCGGGGTCGGGGAGGTCGCCGTGGTCGAAGGCGGTGTAGCCGGCGCCGCGCAGCAGGGTGGTGCACTCCTGGAGGAACGCCGCGTGGGTGCCCTGCCCCGGGTCGAGGGAGCGGACGACCTCCGCGTACGGGACGTGGTGCGGCCAGTCGATGCGCAGGGCGCGGGCGGAGCGCCGCAGCCGGGCGACGGCTCCGTCCGGGGCGATCGGCAGGGTGCGGAGGATGCCGGTGCCCGCCTCGGCCATGAGGTGGGCGGCGGCGATGCCGGTGAGGAGCGAGACCTGGGCGTTCCAGGCCTCGGCGGGGAGCGGGGCGCGGTAGGCCAGGCCGTAGGAGTCCGCCCGTACGACGATCTCCTGCTCGGGGACGTTCAGCGAGATGCCGCCACGGGCCAGTTCCTGTTCCTCGCGCAGCCTGCCGATGTCCCGGAGCAGGGCGAGCGGTTCCTCGGCGGTACCCGCGTCGATCTGCCGCTGGACGCCCGCGTAGTCGAGCTTCGCGCGGCTGCGGACCAGGGCCCGGGTCACGGCGGTGGCGACGGCCCGCCCGTCGCCGTCCAGGTCGATCCGCCAGAGCGCGGCCGGGCGGGTCGCACCGGGGAGAAGGCTGGCGGCGCCCTCGGAGAGGACCGTGGGGTGGAGAGGGATGCGGCCGTCGGGAAGGTAGAGGGTGGTGACCCGGCGGTGGGCCTCGGCGTCGAGCGCGCCGCCCGGGCGGACGAAGGCGGCGACGTCCGCGATGGCGTAGTGCACCCGGTAGCCGCGCCCGTCCCGGCGGCGCTCCAGGTGCATCGCCTGGTCCAGGTCGGTGGATGCGGGCGGGTCGATGGTGAGGAAGGGCAGGTCGGTGGCGTCCTCATGGGCCGACAGGTCCGGGTCCCGCACGGCCGCCTCCGCCTCGGCCATCGCTTCGGCCGGGAAGCCGGCGGGGAGGCCGAGCTCGGTGCGCAGTGCGCGCAGGGCGGCCCCGAGCGAGCAGTCGGCCGCTCCGGTCATACGCAGATGGCGGCGGGGCATGGACCGAGCGTAGGCCGGGAGGGGGCGGGCGGCATCCGGGGCCGTGGCCGTGGCCGTACGGAGAAGGCGGACCCCGCACCGTACAAGGAGCCCGTCCCCGCCCCCGTACCCTTGCCGAGGACCCGGAGAGCCCGCACGCCCCCGGGCCCGCTCGTCGTGCGTACGAAGGAGAACCGCCGTGCTCGTGCTGTTGCCGCCCTCCGAAGGAAAGGCCGCCTCGGGGCGCGGGGCTCCCCTGAAGCCGGAGTCCCTGTCGCTGCCGGGGCTCGCCGAGGCGCGGGCGGCGGTCCTGGAGGAGCTGGTCGAGCTCTGCCAGGCGGACGAGGAGAAGGCCCGCGAGGTGCTCGGGCTGAGCGTGGGGCTGCGGGGCGAGGTCGGGAAGAACGCCGAGCTGCGGACCGCCGGGACCCGGCCGGCCGGGGAACTCTACACGGGCGTCCTGTACGACGCCCTCGACCTGGCCACCCTCGACGCGGACGCCCGTCGCCGCGCCGCGAAGTCGCTGCTGGTCTTCTCCGGGCTCTGGGGCGCGGTCCGGATCAGCGACCGGATTCCGCCGTACCGCTGCTCGATGGGCGTGAAGCTCCCCGGCCTCGGCGCGCTCGGCGCGTACTGGCGTACGCCCATGGAAGCCGTCATGCCCGAGGCCGCCGGGGGCGGGCTCGTCCTGGATCTCCGGTCGTCCGCCTACGCGGCGGCGTGGAAGCCGAAGGGTGAGGTGGCCGCGCGGACGGCGAGCGTCCGGGTGCTCCAGTCGCAGATCGTGGACGGCGTGGAGAAGCGGTCCGTCGTGAGCCACTTCAACAAGGCGACCAAGGGGCGGATGGTCCGGGATCTGCTGTCGGCGGGGGCTCGGCCCAAGGGTCCGGCCGAGCTGGTGGATGCGTTGCGGGATCTCGGGTACGTGGTGGAGGCCGAGGCCCCTGCGCGGGCCGGGCGGCCGTGGTCGCTCGATGTGGTGGTGACGGAGATCCACTGAGCGCCGTTGCGCTCTCCGCAACGGCCGTTGCACCTATCGCAGTCGGCGCGGCAGGATGGGTGCCATGACCTCCTCCCCCGCCTCGCCGCCGCCCGCCGCTCCCTCCGACACCTCCGTACTGGACCTCGCCCCGGTCGTCCCCGTCGTCGTCCTGCACGACGCGGCCGACGCCGTGCCGCTGGCGCGGGCGCTGGTGGCGGGCGGGCTCCCGGCGATCGAGGTGACCCTGCGGACGGCGGCAGCGCTGGAGTCGATCCGGGCCATCGCCGCCGAGGTGCCGGGCGCGGTCGTCGGCGCGGGCACGGTCATCTCGCCGCAGCACGTACGGGACACCGTCGACGCGGGGGCCCGGTTCCTGGTCAGCCCGGGGTGGACGGACGCGCTGCTGGAGGCGATGCGGGAGTCCGGGGTGCCGTTCCTGCCCGGCGTCTCGACCACCTCCGAGGTGGTGGCCCTGCTGGAGCGCGGGGTGAGCGACATGAAGTTCTTCCCGGCCGAGGCCGCGGGCGGCACCGCCTACCTCAAGGCCCTCTCCGCCCCGCTCCCCCAGGCCCGCTTCTGCCCGACCGGCGGCATCTCGCTCGCCTCCGCCCCCTCGTACCTCGCCCTGCCCAACGTGGCGTGCGTGGGCGGCAGTTGGATGGTTCCGGGCGATGCGATCGCGGCGAAGGACTGGGACCGGGTGGCCAGGCTGGCGGCGGAGGCGGCGGCGCTCGGAGCATAGGACCCTCAGCGTCGGAGCGTAAGACCCTCAGCGCACGATCTGGATCGCGTACAGGCCTCCGATCCCCAGCGCCAGCACCCCCAGCAGCAGCCGCAACGCCGTCTCCGGCAGGCGGGGTTGGAGGCGTGCACCCAGGTACCCCCCGCAGAGGCCGCCGAGGCCGCAGGCCAGGCCGAGCGACCAGTACGGGGCGATGTCGCCGGTCGTGGTGAGGGAGAGCAGGGCGTACGTCCCCGCGCCGACGACCGAGGTCACGAAGGTGGCGGCCAGCGCGGCCGGGGCCACCTTCGCGACCGGCATCCCGCGCCCGACCAGGATCGGGCCGAGGAGCGAGCCGCCGCCGATCCCGTAGATGCCCCCGGTGACACCGACGGCCATGGCGAGGCGGGTGATGGTCCGGGGAGACACCTCCGACGGCTCCCGGGCGGGGGCGGCGCCGGGAGCGGTGCGCGCGGCGCGGAGCAGCGTACGCAGACAGAGCCAGCCGCCCAGCGGGAGCAGCAGCACCGCGATCAGCAGCCGGAAGACCGACGGGCCCGGCACCGCGAAGACCCGGATCACCGCGCCGACGACGACCCCGGGAACGGTGCCGAGGACCAGCAGCCGGGTCAGGGGCCCGCGCAGCCTGCCGCTCCTGTGGTGGCGCAGCAGGGCCCCGGGCCCGGCGACCACGTTGTAGAGCAGGTTGGTCGGGGTGACCGCCGGGCTCGGCACCCCGAGCACGCTGACCTGGACCGGCAGCAGGAACACCGCCCCCGACACCCCGACCGGGGCGGTCGCCACCGAGATCAGCAGCCCGGCGGCGAACCCGAGCAGCCCGGTCGGCCAGTCCATGCCAGGTCCTCAGTTCCCGCTAGCGCAGGTGTGAGGTGTCGTTGAGCAGGCGTACGGAGGCGTTGCCGTCCCCGTAGTACGCGACGGTCGAGATCGAGGCCACCGACAGCTCCATCCGGAACATCGCCTTGGCCGGAGCCTCCAGCGCCAGCCGGACCAGCGTCTTGATCGGGGTCACGTGGGTGACCAGCAGGACCGTGCGGCCCGCGTACCGGGCGGTCAGGCGGTCCCGGGCGGCCGCGACCCGCTCGGCGACCTCCGCGAAGCTCTCGCCGCCGCCCGTCGGCGCGGTCTCCGGGTCCGCGAGCCAGGTGGTCAGGTCGTCCCCGTACCGCTCACGTACCTCGCCGAAGGTCAGCCCCTCCCACGCGCCGAAGTCCGTTTCGCGCAGGCCGTCCTCGATGCGGACGGCCAGGCCGAGGCGGTCGGCGACGGCGGCGGCCGTCTCGCGGCAGCGGCGCAGCGGTGAGCTGACGATCTCCTGGACGGTGCCGAGGGCCGCGAAGTGGGCGGCGGCCCGGGCGGCCTGGTCGCGGCCGATGGCGGAGAGTTCGGGGTCGGTGCCGCCGCTGCCGGAGAACCGCTTCTCGGGGGTGAGCAGCGTCTCGCCGTGCCGGAGCAGGACGAAGGTGGCGGGTGCGCCGAGGTCGGGGGCGGCGGCCCAGCCGACCTGCGGGGCGGCTGTGACGTCGGTGGGCTCGGGTTCTTCCGAGGCCCCGGTGTCGACCTCGAACAGCGTTCCGGTGTCTGCCGCACCCCGCGCGGCCGCCAGCGCCGCCCGCGCCTTCGCCGCTCCCGCCGCCGCGTCGCCGGGCGGGCCCCGGTCGGGCAGCGGGGTGCGGGCGGGCGCGTCCAGCTCGGCCGTGGAGGCGGACGCCTCCCACTGCCGGCCGTCGCGGCCCGCGTCCATCGCCTCGTTGGCGAGCCGGTCCGCGTGCTTGTTCTGGGCGCGCGGGATCCACTCGTACGTGACGGAGGACGGCGGCAGGATCGCGGTGGCCCGGGCCGCCAGTGGCTTCATGTCGGGGTGCTTGATCTTCCAGCGCCCCGACATCTGCTCGACCACCAGCTTGGAGTCCATCCGGACGCGGACGTCCAGGGCCTCGTCCGGGAAGAGCGCCTTCGCGGCCGTCAGGCCGGCGATCAGGCCCCGGTACTCGGCGACGTTGTTGGTCGCGACGCCGATGTACTCGGCCGCTTCGGCGAGGGTCTCCCCGGTGGCCGCGTCGATGACGACGGCGCCGTAACCGGCGGGCCCCGGGTTGCCCCGGGAGCCGCCGTCGGCCTCGACCACCAGCCGGCGGACAGCGCTCATTACAGGCCCGACTCCGAGGTGCGGACCAGGATGCGGTGGCAGTTCTCGCAGCGCAGCACCGTGTCGGGGGACGCGGCCTTCACGTCGTTGACCTCGGTGATGTTCAGCTCCAGACGGCAGCCCTCGCAGCGGCGCTGGTAGAGGCGGGCGGCGCCGACGCCGCCCTGCTGGGCGCGGAGCTTGTCGTACAGCTTCAGCAGGTCGGCGGGGATGACCTCGGCGACGACCTGGCGGTCCTTGGTCACCGTGGCGATCTCGGCGTCCAGCTCGGTGAGGGCGGCGTCCCGGCGGGCGGTGGCGTCGTCGACCTTGGCCTGGACGGCGGAGACCCGCTGGGTCAGCTCGGTGACCCGCTCCTGGGCGGCCTCGCGGCGCTCCATGATCTCCAGGACGACGTCCTCCAGGTCGCCCTGGCGCTTGGCGAGCGAGGTCAGCTCGCGCTGGAGGCTCTCCAGGTCCTTGGGCGAGGAGACCGCGCCGGAGTCCAGGCGCTGCTGGTCGCGGACGGCGCGCTGGCGCACCTGGTCGACGTCCTGCTCGGCCTTGGTCTGCTCGCGGGTGGTGTCGCTCTCCTCGGTGGTGGAGGCGACCAGCAGGTCACGCAGCTGGGCGAGGTCGTTGCTGAGCTGCTCGATCTCAGCGTGCTCCGGCAGCGAGGTGCTCTTGTGGGAGAGCTGGGAGAGACGGGTGTCGAGTGCCTGGACGTCGAGAAGTCGGATCTGGTCGGCGGGCGCGGCGTTCAGTTGGGGGCTCCAGAGGAATGGTGGGTGGTCCAGGGGTCGGTGACCTGCGTCGAGACATGGACCCGCAGGTCCCATCCGTGGCGGTCGGAAAGCGCGTCGAGCTGCGCGGCGGCCTGCTCGCACCAGGGCCACTCGGTGGCCCAGTGCGCGGCGTCGACCAGGCCGAGCGGCGAGTGCTGCACGGCCTCGGACGCCGGGTGGTGGCGCAGGTCGGCGGTGAGGAAGGCGTCGACGCCGGTGGCTCGTACGGCGTCGAAGAGGCTGTCGCCGGAGCCGCCGCTGACGGCGACGGTGCGCACGAGCGCCTCCGGGTCGCCGGCGAGGCGGATGCCCTGCGCGGTGGCGGGCAGCCGCGCGGCGGCCCGGGCGGCGAAGGCGGCCAGGGTCTCGGGGTGGTCCAGCTCGCAGATCCGGCCGAGTCCGCGCCGCCCGTGCGGGTCGGTGGGGTCCGGTACGAG
Source organism: Streptomyces cyaneofuscatus (assembly GCF_000718135.1). GTDB lineage: Bacteria > Actinomycetota > Actinomycetes > Streptomycetales > Streptomycetaceae > Streptomyces > Streptomyces cyaneofuscatus. The sequence goes on from NZ_JOEM01000005.1 coordinate 352,593, forward strand.
GGGTCCGGTGACGCGCAGGTCCAGGGCGCCGGCCAGGGCGTCGGAGACGCCGGGGTCGGCGGTGTCGGCGTTGGTGTGCGCGACGTGGAGCGCGACGCCGTGCTTGATGAGGGTGTGGACGACCTTGCCCTTGAAGGTGTCGGCGGCGACCGTCGTCGTCCCGCGCAGATAGAGCGGGTGGTGGGTGACGATCAGCTGGGCGCCGAGCTTCAGGGCCTCGTCGGCGATCGCGTGGACGGGGTCGACGGCGAACAGCACCCGGTCGACCTCGCCGTCCGGGTCGCCGCAGACCGTGCCGACCGCGTCCCATCCCTCGGCCCGCTCGGGGGGCCAGAGGGCGTCGAGGGCGGCGATGACTTCAGACAGACGGGGCACGGGGGAAAGGCTACCTGTCCGGCGTGGTCCGCCGCCCCGGGCCGCCGGACCTGTACGCCAGGACCGGCGGCCGGACACGAATCGTTACTTCAGCCGCTCGCCCGGTCACTCCACCAGGTCCGCGCGGAGGTGACTACTTCACCAGGTCCGCACGGAGGTGACTACTTCACCAGGTCCGCACGGAGGTCGTCGAGGACCAGGCCGGCGGCGGTGACGCCGAGGCCCAGGTACCAGGTCTCGTCGGAGACGTCTTTGGCCCGGCCCTCCTTCACCGCGTCGAGCTTCTTCCACAGCGGGTTGGCCTGCGCGGTGTCGCGCTGGGTCGCCTTCGCGTCGCCGTAGACACCGGTGAAGATCCAGTCGGCGTCCGCCTCGTCGATCCGCTCCGGGCTGATCTCGGTGGCGAGGTCGTCGATCTGCTGGTTCTTCGGGCGGGGCAGGCCGACGTCCTCCAGGATCGTGCCGATGAACGACGCCTTGGCGTAGAGGCGGAGGCGGTCGGGCATGTAGCGGACCATCGAGACGGTCGGCTTGTCGGCGCCGATGTCCTCGCCGAGCTTCTCCGCCTTCGCCTGGTAGGCGGCCAGCGCCGAGTGGGCCCGCTCGGTGCGGTCCAGGGCGGCCGCGTTGAGGAGGTAGTTCTCCTTCCAGGTGAAGCCCGGGCGGATGGAGAAGACGGTCGGGGCGATCTTGGACAGCTCGTCGTACTTGTCGGCCGCGCGCAGCTGGCTGCCGAGGATCAGGTCGGGCTTCAGGCCCGCGATGGCTTCCAGGTTGAGGCTGTTGATCGTGCCGACGCTCTTCGGGCTCCCCGCGCCCTTCTCCAGGTACGAGGGGATGGCCGCGTCGCCCTCGCTGGGCGCGTAGCCGACGGGCTTCAGGCCGAGCGAAACAACGTTGTCGAACTCGCCGACGTCGAGGACGACCACGCGCTTCGGGGCGGCCTTGATCTCGCTCTTGCCCATGGCGTGGGTGACGGTACGGGGGAACCGGCCGGGCTCGGCCTCGGTGCCGTACGCCGCCGTCTTCTTCGCCGCGTCCGCGAAGTCCTTGCCGCCGGTGGCGACGGCCGCCTTCTTGTCACCGCCGGCGTCCGCCTTGCCCGTGTCCCCGCCGTCGCCGCTCCCGCAGGCCGAGAGGGAGAGGGCGGCGGCGACCGCCAGGGCGACTGCGGCGGTGGGGCGGGGCCGAAGGGACATCGGTTGCTCCTGCTGGTGCGCGTACGTGCATGGGGCACGCCTGTTTGGTTAGGGCTGCCTCACCCTAGGCGCGGCCGCCTCCGCCAGCACACTCACCCCCTCCCGCTCAGGAGAATCCGGGCATCACCACCCTTATGTGTGAAGTGCGGTGGCTCGTGTTGTTCGGCTGGAAGTGCGAAAACTAGCTTTCGTAGCCGGAGGTGACGAGTCCATGACTGCCTGTGCCATCGAGGGCGGAACCGCCGGGGCCGCCACGACGGCGGATCCCGGCCCTGAAGAGTCCGGCGAGCCGGAGGAACCCGTCGGCGCGGAGTCCGCCGGGGCGGAGGGGGCTGCCGGGGCGGAGGGGGCTGCCGGGGCGGTTCGGGCCGGGCCCGCCACACCCTGGGCCGGTGCTCCCCGCGCCCCGGGGACGTTCACGCTGACCGCCGACGGCGCGTACGGGGCCCGGCTGACGGCGGCGCCCGGTGCGCCCGGTGAGCAGCGGGCCTGGTACCCGGAGCGCTGGACGCTGGACGGGCCCGAGCCCTATGCCGTACCGCTGCCGCTCCACCAGCCCGAGGAGCCGGACGCGCAGGTGGTGCCGCTGGCCGACGGGCGGGTGCTGATCCGGCGGCGGGTGGCGGACCGCCAGATGTTCTCGCTGCTCTACCCGACCGGGCCCGCCACCGGCGAACTGGTCCTCGGCGCGGTCGAGTGCGACGGGATGACGCTGCTGCCGCCCTCGCCGGACGGCTCCACCGTGTACGGCCTCTCGGCGGGCGACCACTCCTCCCTGCTGTGGCTGGTGGCCGGCGGCGCCTTCGGTCCTGAGCTGGTCGCGGAGATCCCCGGGCACTGCTCGGGCGGGGTCTGGCTGGACCGGGCGGGCCGGATGCTGGCCCTGGACCGGCAGCTGCCGGGCGGCGGGCCGGTCAAGGCGGTCGCCGTGGACCTGGAGCGGAACGGCGAGGTGACCCCGCTGCTCCAGATCGCCCCTTTGAGCGACGACCGGCTGCTGCTGGCCGACCCGGACAGCGGGCTGCTGCTGATCCGCTCGGACGCGCCGGGCCACGACCGGCTCGGCTGGGGTGTCCTCGGCAGCTGTCTGCCCGTGCGCTTCCCGGAGTGCCTGCGGCCGGCGGATGTGGCGGTGACCCCGTTCGCGGTGCAGCCGGGGCAGATGCTGATGCCGGAGAGCTGCGCCGTCGCCCTGCGCATCGACGGGGCGGCGGGGAGCTGGGTGGGGGTGTGGCGTCCGCAGGGGCGGCGGCTGCACCAGCTCGCGGCGCCGGAGGGCTGGTCGGCGGGGGCCGGTTACTGGAGCCGGGACGGGGTGCTGCACCTGCCGTACGCGAACGCGGCGACGCCCTGCGCCGTGGCCCGGATCGAGGCCCCGGGCGACGACGTACCGCTCCCGGAGACCGGCGGGACGGACGGGACCGACGGCGATGCGAGCGGAACGGAACCGTCCGGCGCCGTCACCCCTCCTGTCGTGTGTAAGCCGGTTCCGTTGGGGCAGGCGCCTCTGCACCGAGCGGCGGCGCCACCTGACTAAACTCGGCGCCTGGGCTACGCAGCCGTACCGGGCGGGCGCCGACGGTGACCGCGCCGGAGGGCGGCAAGGCTTGCGAACACGAGTACGCAACACGCATACGTACGTGCGACACAGGTAACAGGTAAGCGATCACAACGGGGTGACTTCCCAGATGTCTGAAGCCCGAACCGACACGACCACGCCGCGTACGCCGGGGGGCGACGCGGAGGGGGCCGGGACCGGCGGTTCCGGAAAGCACCGAGGGGGTGCGTCGATGGAGAACACGTCGGTGCAGCCGCACGGGCGCCACCGCAGGCCCGCCCAGGAGGAATCCAGGGCGGCCTGAGCTGTAGCGCAGCAGCATGAGTTGGGCCCGGGTGCATACGGCTGTTCGCCGTATGCACCCGGGCCCACTTTTTGCTTTCCCCTACTCCCGCTTGAGGCCGAGCACTTCGGCGGCCGCGAAGGTCTCGTTCGGCGGCCGGTCCGCGTAGTACGGGGTGATCAGCTCGTCCAGCTCGGCGAAGGTGAACGTCTCCTTCGCCGCGTCGAACTTGGCCGCCACCCTGGGCCGTTCGACGATCGCGACCATGCCCCCGTGGACGACGAGCAGCTGCCCGTTGACCCCGGCCGCGGCGGGTGAGGCGAGATAGCCGACGAGCGGGGAGACATGCTCGGGGGCCAGCGCGTCGAGCGTGCCGTCGGCCGGTTCCTGGAAGCCCGCGAACACGTCCTCGGTCATCCGGGTCCGGGCGCGCGGGCAGATGGCGTTGGCGGTGACGCCGTACTTGGCGAGGGCGAGCGCGGTGGAGGTGGTGAGGCCGACGATGCCGCCCTTGGCCGCCGCGTAGTTGGGCTGCCCGGCGGAGCCCGCGAGGTACGCCTCCGACGAGGTGTTGACGACCCGCCCGTAGACCGGGCCCCCGGTCTCCTTGGAGCGGGAGCGCCAGTGGGCGGCGGCGAAGTGGGTGGTGTTGAAGTGGCCCTTGAGGTGGACGCGGATGACCGCGTCCCACTCGTCCTCGCTCATCGAGAAGATCATCCGGTCGCGCAGGATGCCCGCGTTGTTGACCAGGATGTCGAGCTTTCCGTAGGCGGAGACGGCCAACTCCACGAGTTCTCGCGCCTGTTCGTGGTCGGAGACGTCTCCGAGGTGGGCGGTCGCCCGGCCGCCCGCCGCACGGATCTCGGCGGCGACCTCCTCGGCGGGGGCGGCGGACGCCTCGCCCGAGCCGTCGCGGCCGGGCTGCCCGTAGTCGTTGACGACGACAGCCGCGCCGAGCCGGGCCAGTTCGAGGGCCTCGGCGCGGCCGAGACCGCGGCCTGCTCCGGTGACGATCGCGGACAGCCCGTCCAGCGGGAGGGGAAGTGACATCACGGTCCTCGGCTTCCTTCGGTACGGGCGGGGTTCGGAGTCGGGCGGGGTTCAGAGTTCGATGCAGGTACGCAGCGACTCCCCGGTCCGCATCTGGTCCAGCGCGTCGTTGACCTCCTCCAGCCGGACCCGGTGGGTGATCATCGACTCCAGGTCGATCCGGCCGGCCCGCCAGAGCGCGATGGCCCGCTCGTAGGAGCGCAGGACGTCCCCGCCGCCGTACATCGAGGGGAGGATGCGCTTCTCGTCGAAGAACAGCTCGAACATGTTGACCTGGAAGTGGTCGTCCATCGCCCCGGCGCCGACGACGCAGAGGGTGCCGCCGCGCCGGGTGTGCTCGTAGGCGGTGCGGGCGGTGGCGGACTTGCCGACGACCTCGAAGACGTAGTCGAAGCCCTCGCCGCCGGTGATGCGCTGTTTGGCGTCGGCCAGTTGGTCGGGGGCGACGGCCTCGGTGGCGCCGAAGCGGAGGGCGGCCTCGCGGCGGGAGGCCACCGGGTCGACAGCGACGATCTGGGCGGCGCCCTGGACGCGGGCGCCCTGGATGGTGGAGATGCCGACGCCGCCGCAGCCGATGACGGCGACCGACGAACCCGCCTCCACCTTTGCTGTGTTGATGGCCGCGCCGAGGCCGGTGGTGACCCCGCAGCCGATCAGGGCGGCGATCTCGAAGGGCACGTCGTCGGGGATCGGCACCGCGCAGCCCGCGCCGACGACGACCTCCTCGGTGAAGGTGCCGGTGCCCGCGAAGCCGAAGACGTCGCCGCCGGGGCGCTTGAAGTTGGGGGTGCCCGCGTTCATGAAGCCCGCGAGGCAGAGCTGGGTCTGGCCGCGCTTGCAGGACGGACAGGCTCCGCAGGCGGGCAGCCAGCAGACGAGGACCCGGTCGCCGGCGCTGAGGCCGCTCACCCCGTCCCCGACGTCGACGACCTCGCCCGCGCCCTCGTGGCCGGGGATGAAGGGGGCGGGCTGGGGGAGGATGCCGCTCATCGCGGAGACGTCGGAGTGGCAGAGGCCGGTGGCCCGGATGCGGAGCTTGACCTTTCCGGGGCCGAACCCCACCGCCTCGACGTCGTCGAGGACTTCCAGCTTCTCCTGGCCTATCTCGTGCAGTACGGCTGCGCGCATGGGTACGGCTCCCCTCGAATCGGCTGCCAGAAAGGGTGCTGCTGAGTGCTGCTGGGTTCCGGTGTGCTCAGGAGTGTTCGACGAGCGTGTCCGCGAGGACCGGTGCGTCGTCCCGCTCTGCGGCGCTGACCGTCACCTGGACCCGGCCGTCCCCGGCCGCCCACATCCGGATACGGAGGGTCTCGCCGGGGAAGACCACTCCGGCGAAGCGGGTGCGGTAGGCGGTGATACGGGAGACGTCGCCGTCCAGCAGGGTGTCGGTGACGGCCTTGAGGGTCATGCCGTACGTGCACAGCCCGTGCAGGATCGGCCGGTCGAAGCCGGCCAGCTTGGCGAAGGCGGGGTCCGCGTGGAGCGGGTTCCAGTCCCCGGAGAGCCGGTAGAGCAGCGCCTGGTCCTCGCGGATCGGGCGTTCGACCGTGCGGTCCGGGTCGCGGTCCGGCGGGGTGAGGCGGTCGGACGGCCCGCGCTCTCCGCCGAAGCCGCCCTCCCCCCGTACGAAGATCTGGGCGTCGTTGGTCCAGAGCGGACCGTCCTCGTCGCTCGCCTCGGTACGCAGCACGATGACGGCGGCCTTGCCCTTGTCGTACACCGCCGCGACCTTCGAGGTCTGTTCGGCCCGGCCGGTCACGGGGATCGGCCGGTGCACGCGTACGGTCTGGCCGCCGTGCAGGACGGCGGCGAGGTCTACGTCGATGCCGGGCGCGCCCATCCCGCTGAACGCGGCCGTTCCGGCGCCGGCGACGGTGGCGAAGCTCGGCAGCACCTGGAGCCGGGACTCCAGGGTGTAGCGCAGCTCGTCGGGGTCGGTGGCGGGGATCCCCGCGCCGAGGCCCAGGTGGTAGAGCTGGACGTCCTTGTGGTTCCAGGCGATCTCGGCTCGGCGGGGGTCGGCGGCGAGGGCCGCTGGGGCATCGATGGGCATGGCGAAGCCGCTCCTTGACGGGGGAGACCGACGGGAGGCCGACGGGAGGCCGACGGTGGAGACCTCGGTGCGGCTGTCCGCACCGCCGACCGCACCGAGGCCGCGCGGGGACCGGCAGGACGCGCCGTTCTAGAACGCGTTCTAGCCGATGGCCCATGTATAACGCAGCCCCCGGAAGTTGGGAAGACTGCTGACATCACGTCAGATACGCTGCCCCCGCATGCGGTTGCTCAGACCCGCTCCTGCGCCTTCACCTTCGCCGCCTGCTCCTCCCGTACGCGGGGCGTCCGGTGGTTCGGCAGCCACGCCAGCATCACCAGGACCCCGACCAGCAGCACCCCGCACGCCGTACGGAACGCCGTGGCGTACCCGGCGGTGACCTCGGCCGGGTCGACCGAGCCCGCCGTGCGGGCGGCGGCGACCGTGGACAGCACCGCGAGGCCGAGGGCGCCGCCCATGGTGCGGGAGGTGTTGACCAGGCCGGAGACGAGTCCGGCGTCCCCGGCGGCCGCGCCGGAGGTGGCGAGGGTGGCCAGCGGGGTGGAGGCGAGCCCGGCACCGGCCATCATCAGGACGCCGGGCAGGCAGATCGCGGTGAGGTAGGAACCGTCGACGCCCATGGTGGACTGCCAGCCGAAGCCCGCGGCGGTGATCAGCACCCCGCCGACGGCGAGACTCTTGGCCCCCGTGCGCGCCATGATCCGGGGCGCGGCCTTGGAGCCGATGATGACGGCAGCCGAGGTCGGCATCAGGGCCAGACCCGCCTCCAACGGCGAGTAGCCCAGCACGTTCTGGGCGTAGACGGTCATGAAGTACCACATGGAGAAGGTCGCCGACCCCATGAGGAACATCGACACGTTGGCCGAGGAGACGGCCCGTACGCCGAACACCCGCAGCGGGATCAGCGGCACCGACGTCCGCGCCTCGACCAGGACGAACGTGGCCAGCAGCACCGCTCCCGCGAGCAGCGGTACGAGGGTGGCGGCGGCCGTCCAGCCGACGGCCTCCGTCTGGACGATGCCGTACGCGACGGTGGCGAGGCCCGCGGTGACGAGGACGGCGCCCAGCAGGTCGATGCGGCGGCGGTCGCCTGCCCTGCCCTCGGTGATCCACAGGGCGGCGGCGACCAGGACGAGGGCGCCGACGGGGACGTTGATGAGAAGGACCCAGCGCCAGGAGAGGGCGTCGGTGAGGACCCCGCCGATGAGCCCGCCGGCCGCGCCGCCGCCCGCGCCGACCGCCATCCAGGTCGCTATCGCCTTGGTCCGGGCGGGCCCCTCGGGCACGGCGGCGGTGAGGATGGTGAGCGTGGCGGGGGCCAGGACGGCGGCCCCGAGGCCCTGCGCTCCCCGGGCCGCGAGGAGCTGCCAGCCCTCCTGGGCGAAGCCGCCCGCGAGGGAGGCCGCGGTGAAGACGCCGAGCCCGACGAGGAACATCCGCTTGCGCCCGTAGATGTCGGCGGCCCGCCCGCCCAGCAGCATGAACCCGGCGAACGCGATCGAGTAGGCGTTGACGACCCACTGGAGCGCGCTGTGGCTCAGCCCCAGGTCGGCGCGCATGGAGGGCAGCGCCACGTTGACCACGGACACGTCGAGGACGACGAGGAACTGGCCGGTGCAGGCGGCGAGCACGACGGCCCAGGCGCCGGTGGGTATGCGGGAGCGGGAGGTACGGGTGGGCGCGGGTGCGGGGACGTCTGCCATGCCGGTCATGGTCGCAGGTAGTGGATGCCCCGTACATCGGGTATCGGTAGGAGATCCTGGGCCCGGGGCGTCCTAGGTCAGAAGTCCTGGCCCCGGCCCTCGTCGGCGAACCCGCCGGGCCCTCACCGCCGCAGCAGCGTCACCACCGCCGCCCCGCCCAGTCCGATGTTGTGCGCGAGGCCGGTGCGGGCGCCCGGGACCTGGCGCGGGCCCGCCTCCCCGCGCAGCTGCCAGGTCAGCTCGGCGGCCTGGGCGATCCCGGTCGCGCCCAGCGGGTGCCCCTTGGAGATCAGCCCGCCCGACGGGTTGACCACCCACCGACCGCCGTACGTCGTCGCCCCCGACTCCACGAGCTTGCCGGACTCCCCCTCGCCGCAGAGGCCGAGCGCCTCGTAGGTGAGGAGCTCGTTGATGGAGAAGCAGTCGTGCAGCTCGATCACGTCGAGATCGCCGGGGCCGAGGCCGGAGGCCGCGTACACCTGCTCGGCGGCGGCACGGGACATCGGGGCACCGACCGCGTCGATGCAGGTGCCGGAGGCGAAGGAGGCGTCGGTGTCGGTGGTCATGGCCTGGGCGGCGATCTCCACCGCCCGCTCCCCCAGGCCGTGCGCCTCGACGAACCGCTCGGAGACCACCACGGCGGCCGCCGCGCCGTCGGAGGTGGGTGAGCACTGGAGCTTGGTGAGGGGGTCGTGGACGGTACGGGCGGCGAGGATCTCCTCCACCGTGTACGGGTCCTGGAACTGGGCGTACGGGTTGTCCACCGAGTGCCGGTGGTTCTTGGCCCCGACCGCCGCGAGCTGCGCGGGCGTGGTCCCGTACCGCCGCATGTGCTCGCGGGCCGCGTTGCCGAAGATCTGCGCGGTGGGCGGGGACATCTCGAAGCCGTGGGCGGCGGCCATGACCCCGTAGTGCCGGGCGACAGGTGAGGCCGCGAAGTCCCCGCTCCCCTCACTGCCACCGCCCAGTGAGCCCCGGGCCATCTTCTCGAAGCCGACGGCGAGGACGCAGTCGCCGGCGCCGCCCTCGACGAACTGCCGGGCCAGCATCAGGGCGGTGGAGCCGGTGGCGCAGTTGTTGTTGACGTTGTAGACGGGGATGCCGGTCAGCCCCAGCTCGTAGACGGCCCGCTGCCCGGCGGTGGAGGCCTGGAAGCAGTAGCCGACGGGGACCTGCTCGACCTGGTCGTACCGGACCCCCGCGTCCGCCAGCGCGGCGGCGCCCGCCTCGCGGACCATGTCCCAGTACTGCCAGTCGCGGGTCTCCGGCTTCTCGAATTTCGTCATGCCGACGCCGACGATGTAGGCCTTCATCTTCCGAGTCCTCTCTTCTGCCCGTGCTCAGTCCCGGGGGAGGCCGAGGATCCGCTCGGCGACGACGTTCAGCTGGATCTGGGTGGTGCCGCCCGCGATGGTCAGGCAGCGGGACATCAGGAAGCCGTGCAGGGCCCGCTCCCCCGCCTCCGGTTCGTCCACCGCCCCTGCCGGGCCGAGGAGTTCGAGGGTGAGTTCGGCGACCTTCTGCTGGTGGACGGTCTGGACGAGCTTGCGCACCGAGGCCCCGGCGCCCGGTTCGAGGCCGGAGACCTGCTGGAGGGTGGTGCGCAGCCCGATGCAGGCGAGGGCGTGCGCCTCGGCGGCGAGTGCGCCGATCCGGGTACGGGTGGTGTCGTCGAGCCCGGCCGAGCGCGCGATCAGCGCCTCAAGCCCGCTGTCGAAGGTCATCTGGTCGGCCATGTGGACGCGTTCGTTGCCGAGCGTGTTGCGGGCGACCCGCCAGCCGCCGCCCACCTCGCCGACGACGGCGTCGGCGGGCAGGAGCACGTCGTCGAAGTAGACCTCGTTGAAGAGGGCCTCGCCGGTGATCTCCTTCAGCGGCCGGATGTCGATGCCCCGGGCCCTCTTCATGTCGACCAGGAAGTAGGTGAGCCCCCGGTGCTTGGGCGCGTCCGGGTCCGTGCGGGCGAGCAGGATGCCGTGGTCGGCGGTGCGGGCGGCGCTCGTCCAGACCTTCTGCCCGGTGATCCGCCACCCCTCGGCGGTCCGTACGGCCCGGGTGCGCAGGGCGGCCAGATCCGACCCGGCCTCGGGCTCGGAGAAGAGCTGGCACCACTGGAGGTCGCCGCGCAGGGTGGCCGGCAGATAGCGCTCGCGCTGGGCCTCGGTGCCGTACGCGATGAGCGAGGGCACGACCCAGGTGGCGATGGAGAGGTCGCTGAGCCGGATGGACTGGTCGCTCAACTCCTGCTGGATCGCGAGCTGTTGTACGGGGCCCGCGCCCAGCCCGTACGGGGCGGGCAGGTGCGGGGCGGCGTAGCCGGTGGCGGCGAGGGCACGGCGGGCCTCGCGGGGCGCCAGGCCCCGGGCGGCGGCGAGGTGGGGGCGGGCGTCGGCGCGGTGGCGGGCGGCCTCGGCGGGGAGTTCGAGGGAGAGTTCGCGGCGGGCACCGGCCCCGGCGAGGCGGGCGGCGCGCAGGTGGTGGGCGTCGGCGGCGCCGAGGAGCTGGCGGGCGAGGACGGCCCGGCGCAGCTGGAGGTGGGCGCCGTGCTCCCAGGTGAAGCCGATGCCGCCGAGGATCTGGATGGCGTCCTTGGCGCAGCTGTACGCGGCCTCCGGCGCGGTGGCGGCGGCGAGGGCGGCGGTGAGCTCGCGCACTTCAGATGGTTCATCGGCGGCGCGGGCCGCGTCCCAGGTGAGGGCGCGGGCCTGTTCGAGGCGGACGAGCATGTCGGCGCAGAGGTGCTTGACGGCCTGGAACGCCCCGATGGGCCGCCCGAACTGCTCGCGCACGCGGGCGTGTTCGGCGGCCGTGTCCAGGCTCCGGGCGGCGGTCCCGCAGGCGTCGGCGGCAAGGAGGACGGCGGCCAGGTCGCGGACGAGCGCGGAGTCGAGGGGCAGGGTCCGGTGCGCCGGTACGAGGACGGCGTCGGCCCGCACCTCCGCTGTCGGCCGGGTCGGGTCGACGCTGCGGTGCGGGCGCACGGTGAGCCCCTCGGCCCCGGCGTCCACAAGGAACCAGAGCACCCCGCCGGACGCTTCGGCGGCGGGCAGGAGCAGCAGGTCGGCCGCCTCGCCGGAGAGGACGGGCGGGGCGGCCCCGTCGAGGCGGTGGCCACCCTCGGCCGGGGTGGCGGTGAGGGTGCCGGGGGTGAGGGCGAGGGCTGCGGTGCGCTCCCCGGCGGCGAGGCCCCGGAGCAGGTCCCGGACCAGATCCCGGTGCGGGCCCCGGACCAGGTCCCCGGCCCCCGCACCCGTCGCTCGCCGCACCACCGCCCCCGTCAGCGCGGTCGCGAGGTACGGCCCCGGCAGCGACCCGTAGGCCGCCTCCTCCAGGACCACGGCGAGGTCAAGGAGACCGCCGCCCCCGCCCCCGTACTCCTCGGGCAGATGGATCCCGGCCAGCCCCTGCCCGGCGAGCGCCTCCCAGTACGCGGGGCGCACCCCGCACGGAGCGGGGCTCCCCGCGTCCAGGAGCTTGCGCACCTCGCCGGGCGGGACGGCCCGCGCCAGCCACCCCCGTACGGAGTGCGCCAGCGCGCGGTGCTCCTCGGTGATGCCGATGCCGGTACCGATACCTGTGCCGATGCCCATGCGAATCCTCGCCGGTCGCAGCCACTGGAACGGCGCAAGAGTAGAACACGTTTCAATTGGACGGAAGACCTGACGGACAGTCAGGGAGTTGTTGGAAAGTCGGCGGGCCCGAACCGGAATAGGACCCACCAGGGAAGCGTTCACCATGCACACACTTGGGGGGAGCCCGGGTGGTCGAGGCTGCCCGGGAGGCCCCACGGATGCGACGGACGAAACAGACACGGCACACAGGGGGCCTCCCCCGGCCGCCGAAAGCGCGCTCAGGACCCATCGTGCCCGTCCTCGCCTTCGCGGGGATCACCGTCGCGGTCATGCAGACCCTGCTCGTCCCGGTCATCAAGGACCTGCCGGTCCTGCTGAGCACCGACCCGGCCAACGCCACCTGGGTGATGACCGCGACCCTGCTGGCGGGCGCCGTCTCGACCCCGATCATGGGCCGGCTCGGCGACCTCTACGGCAAGCGCCGGATGCTGCTCGCCTCGCTCGCCGTCATGGTGATCGGCTCGCTGATCTGCGCGTCCACCGACGACCTGGTCGTGATGATCGTCGGGCGCGCGCTCCAGGGCTTCGCCATGGGCGCCATCCCGCTCGGCATCGGGATCATGCGCGACGAGCTGCCGCGCGAGAAGCTCGGCTCGGCGATGGCTCTGATGAGCTCGTCGATCGGGGTGGGCGGCGGACTGGCGCTGCCCGCCGCCGCGCTGGTCGCCCAGCACGCCGACTGGCACGCGCTCTTCCTCGGATCGGCCGGACTCGGCGTGCTCGCGATGGTGCTCACGTACGCACTCGTCCCCGAACCCCCGCTCCGCGCGCCCGGCACCTTCGACTTCATCGGCGCCTTCGGCCTCTCGCTCGGCCTGGTCCTCCTGCTCCTGCCGATCACCAAGGGCGGCGACTGGGGCTGGGCCTCGGCCCCCACGCTCGGCCTGCTCGCCGCGTCCGTCACGGTCCTGGTGCTGTGGGGCCTGTTCGAACTGCGCACCCCCGCGCCCCTGGTCGACCTGCGCACCACCGCCCGCCGCGAGGTGCTGCTCACCAACCTCGCCTCGATCATGGTGGGGGTCGCCTTCTACGCGGTCTCCCTGGTCCTGCCGCAACTGCTCCAGCTCCCCACATCCACCGGCTACGGCCTCGGGCAGTCCATGGTGGTCGCCGGGCTCTGCGTGGCCCCGCTGGGCGTGACGATGATGTTCGTCGCCCCGCTCTACGCCCGGATCTCGGCCCGCCGAGGCCCCAAGTCCACGCTCATGCTCGGGATGCTGATCATCGCGATCGGTTACGGGGCCGGGCTCGGGCTGCTCAGCGCCGCCTGGCAGACCGTGCTGATCGCGGTCGTCCTCGGCGCCGGGATCGGCCTCGCCTACTCCTCGCTGCCCGCCCTGATCATCGGTGCCGTCGACCCGTCGGAGACCGGCGCGGCCAACGGGCTCAACACCCTGATGCGGTCCATCGGTACGTCGGTGTCGAGCGCGGTCATCGGCATGGTGCTGGCCAACACCTCGGTGACGATGGGCTCGGCGCAGGGCCCGGTTCAGGTGCCGTCGATGGAGGGGTTCCGGATCTCGTTCCTGATCGCCACGGGGGCCGTGCTGATCGGCCTGGTGCTGGCGGCGTTCCTGCCGTCGCAGCGCCCGTCGGGCCACCCGGTGCTGCTGGCGAGCAGCTCGGACGCCGGGCCCGCTCCGGTCGCCCCGGTCGCCCCGGTGCAGGCGGCCCCCGCTGCGACGGCCGGCCGGACCGTACGGCACGATGGGGCGCCGTCGTAGGCAGACCCGCTGCCGTATGCCCTGTGCAGACCCGCCCCCACCTGGAGGAACCCCGTGACCGCCGCCACCCCCTCCCCGTCCCCGGACGTGCTCGCCGCGTTCGAGGCCGCCAAGGGCTTCATGCCGGTCCACGAGGGGCTCGCCCTGCACGCGGCCGCCACCGAGGCCGGGGCGCTCGGGCTGCCCCTGCTGGAGGTGGGCACGTACTGCGGGCGCTCCACGATCCTGCTGGCCGACGCGGCCCGGACGGCCGGGGTGGGCGCCCTCACCGTGGACCACCACCGGGGAAGCGAGGAGCAGCAGCCGGGCTGGGAGTATCACGACCCGAGCGTGGTGGACCCCGAGGTCGGGCTGATGGACACCCTCCCGACCTTTCGCCGCACGCTGCACCGGGCAGGTCTGGAGGAGCACGTGGTGGCGCTCGTCGGCCGCTCCCCGCAGGTCGCCGCGGTCTGGGCCGGGCCGCTGGGCCTCGTCTTCATCGACGGCGGGCACACCGACGAGCACGCGAACGGCGACTACGACGGCTGGGCCCCGCATGTCGCCGAGGGCGGGCTCCTGGTGATCCACGACGTGTTCCCGGACCCGGCCGACGGCGGGCAGGCCCCGTACCGGGTGTACCTGCGGGCGCTGGCCTCGGGGGCGTTCACCGAGGTGTCGGTGACGGACTCGCTGCGGGTGCTGCGGCGCACGGACGCGGGCATCTGAGGCGTACCCGGGCGCGGGTCCTGAGGCGTACCCGGGCGCGCCTCCCCCGTACGGATAGCATCGCCGCGTGCCGTACGACGACAGCGTTCCCCCCACCCGCCGCGCCCGCCCGCTCCTCGCGGCCGCCGCGCTGGCCGCGCTCTGCCTGACGACGATCACCGGATGCGGCGGCTCCCCGGACACGGCGGAGGGGAAGGGCACGGACGCCTCCGCTTCCCCTTCCGCCTCCGCTTCCACCTCCCCTTCCGCCTCGGCCGCTCCGGAGGCTTCCCCCAGCGCCTCGCTCCCCCAAGGTCCGCTGACCGGCAGGACCGTGGTGATCGACCCGGGCCACAACCCGCGTAACCGCGAGCACACCGAGGAGATCAACGAGCAGGTCGACATCGGCACCGGCCGCAAGGAGTGCGACACGACCGGCACGTCCACGGACGACGGTTACGCGGAGGCCCGATTCACCCTCGATGTGTCGCACCGGCTGCGGGAGTTGCTCCAGGCGCAGGGGGCCCGGGTCCTGCTGACGCACGACGACGACCGGCCGTTCGGGCCCTGCATCGACGAGCGGGCCCGGATCGGCAACGAGGCGAAGGCCGACGCGGTGGTCTCGGTGCACGCGGACGGCTCGGCGGTGGGCAACCGGGGCTTCCATGTGATCCTGCCGGCGGCGGTGAAGGGCGGCGGGGCGGACACCTCGAAGATCGTGAAGAGTTCGGCCGACCTCGGGGCCCGTATCGCCGGGCATTTCGTCCGCACGACCGGAAGCGCGCCTTCCAACTACATCGGCGGCGGCACCGGTCTGGACACCCGTGACGATCTCGGCGGACTGAATCTGTCGACCGTGCCCAAAGTCTTCGTGGAATGCGGCAATATGCGTGACCCGAAGGACGCGGCCCTGCTCACCGACGCGCGTTGGCGGCAGAAGGCGGCCCAGGGGATGGCGGACGGCATCGCCGCCCACCTGAAGGGGTAGGTCTGCCCGGCGGGCAAGGGGTGGGTCTGCGGGGATATTGGGGGGATAACTGTTCAAGAACCGGGCACGGGCGCAACCCGCCCGGTCAGACGATAGATTCATCCGTACGATGGGGAGCCACCCCCGAGCTTCATGCCGTGCCCGCCGCAGAGGCGGCAGCGACGACCGCCCCGACGAGACGACCGACTAAGGACCTTCACGTGAATATCCGCTCCCTCACTCGAGGCGACGGCGTGGTGATCGGAGCAGCGGTCGTGCTGTTCATCGCCTCTTTCCTCGACCTCTCCGGCTACGACTGCCCCTCCGGCGTGGACTGCTCCCGGTTCAGCAGCCCGAACGCCTGGGACTCGCTCGGGCTCCTGATGAGCGTCTTCCTCGCCGGCATCATCGGCGCGGCGCTGGTGATCGTCGGCCGGCTGTCGCCCCGCAAGGTCGTGGGGCTCGACCTCGGCCAGTTCGGGACCGCGTTCACCGTCTTCGCGCTGTGGACCGCCTTCTGGACGATCATCGACGTCAGCGACGCCGGCGCCGGCCTGATCCTCGGCCTGCTGGGCACGCTCGTGCTCGCCGCGGCCACGGTCGCCGGCCCGCTGGTCCCCGCGCTCAAGGCCCCGCTCGTCGGCGCCCCGAAGCCGCCGCAGGCCGTGCAGCCGCCGTACGGTGGCCAGCCGGGCCAGGGCTACGGCTACCCGGGCGCCCAGCAGCAGCCCTACGGCGCGCAGCCGAGCCAGGGGTACGGCTACCCGGGTGCGCAGACCGGTGGCCAGCCGGGTCAGCCGAGTCAGGCCGACCCGGCCGCGGCTCAGGCGCAGGCCGCCCAGGCCCAGCAGTCCGCCCCGCAGGGCGGCGCGGCTCCGGCGGGCGACTTCACCCCGTTCTGGTTCGCCGTTCCGGTGGCCCGCCCGCTGTACGGCGAGGACGGCGCGCCGAACCCGATCGCCGAGCTGGCGCCGGGCACCTGGTACCTCGCGGTCGAGCAGCGCGGTCAGGGTCTCATCGCCCAGACGCAGGACGGCCGTCGCGGCGTGCTCCAGGACACGACGGGCATCCAGCGCGGCTGATCCCGTACGCGTGACCCCTGCGGCCCCTCGCCCTTCCGGGCGGGGGGCCGCTGCCGTACAGTCCATGCCTCACGCTGCTCACCTGACGGACCGTCACTTACGGCCGGAGGCAACGGAACCGGAGGCAACGCCATGCGGCTCGGACTGGCACTCGGATACTGGGGCCGCGGCCCGGACCCCGGCCATCTCGCCCTCGCCCAGGAGGCGGAGCGGCTCGGCTACGACTCGGTGTGGACGGCGGAGGCGTGGGGCTCGGACGCCTTCACCCCGCTGACCTGGATCGCGGCGCACACCTCACGGATCGGGCTGGGTACGGGCATCGCACAGATGGCGGCCCGCACACCCACCGCGACAGCCATGCACTCGCTGACCCTGGACCACCTCTCGGGCGGCCGGCTGCTGCTCGGCCTCGGTCTGTCCGGGCCGCAGGTGGTGGAGGGGTGGTACGGGCGCCCCTTCCCGAAGAGCCCGCTGACCGCGACCCGCGAGTACGTCGAGGTGATCCGCCAAGTGCTGGCCCGCGAGGCCCCGGTGGAGGTGACGGGCCGCTTCCACTCCCACCCGTACACCGGCCCGGACGCCACCGGTCTCGGCAAACCGCTGAAGCCCATCACGCACCCGCTGCGCTCCTCACTCCCGGTCCTGCTGGGCGCGGAGGGGCCGAAGAACATCGCGCAGACGGTCCGGATCGCGGACGGCTGGCTGCCCCTCTACTGGTCCCCGCACCGCACGGACGTTTACGAGGCCTCGCTCGCCGGACTCCGCGAGGGCTTCATGATCGCACCGATGGCCCGCGCGCACGTCTGCGACGACGTGGCGGAGGGGCTGCTGCCGGTGAAGGCGATGCTCGGCTTCTACATCGGCGGGATGGGGCACGCGGCCCGCAACTTCCATGCGGACCTGATGGCGCGGATGGGGTTCGAGGAGGAGGCGCGACGCATCCAGCACCTCTTCCTCCAGGGCCGCAAGGAGGAGGCGGTCCAGGCGGTCCCGGACACCTTCGCCGACGAGATCTCCCTCATCGGCTCGCGCGCCCGGATCGCGGAGAAGCTCGCGGAGTGGCGCAAGGGCCCGGTGACGGACCTGCTGGTCACCGCCCCGGACCCGCACACGCTGCGGGTCCTGGCGGAGCTGAACAGCTAGGGCGGGTCCGGCGGATCTTGGCCGGGTCCACGCCGCCGGACACGCCCTGGCGGTCCGGGCTCACCCGAATGACGACCGGTCCAGCCAGAAGTCCAGCAGCTCCGCGTCGCCGAGCACCTCGACCCGCTCGCTCGTCGGCTCCAGACGGCGGTTGAAGACGAGCATCAGATCGGTGAGCGACCCGCGCAGGGCGACCGTCGCCTTCTCGTGGTCGTGCCGCCAGGTGAAGCGGTCCTCGCCGAGCTCGATCAGCCACTCCGCCCCGGGCACGTCGGTGGCGTGCAGGTGCAACGAGCGTCCGCCGCCGCGCAGTTCGTCCGCCTCCGGGTCGCCGCCCTCCTGGGCGAAGGAGACGATCCGCAGCCACTCGTCGATGGTGTCGGCGGCCACCTCCGGGGCGACCGTGTACGGCACCCGCGCGGCGAGCGCCGCGTCCGCCCGGTGCACCACCGTCTCGTGCGTTACGCGCCGCGCCCAGAACGCCGTACTCCGCTCCCACGCCCAGGTCCACACCTCGGCGTCCGGCCCCGCCTCCCGCAACGCCTCGACGGCGGCGGCCGCCCCCTCGGCGAGCCAGGCGTCCAGCGCGGCCGGGTCGTCACTGCCGGGCCCCTCGAACCCCGGCACCTTCTCCTCCGGGACGTCCTCGGTGGCCCGCCCGCGCACGATCTCCCCGACCCATCGGTGGGCACCGCCGACATGCACGGCGAGCTGCCGCAGGGTCCAGTCGGGGCAGGAGGGGACGTTCGCGGTGAGATCCGCGCCCTCGAGGGTGGCGCGCAGGGCGTCGGTCTGCGCGAGGATTTCGTGGCAGTAACGGTCGTAGGAAAGAAGAGTCATGCCGGGGACCCTAGCCGCGCCACCGGAGTAGATCACCCGGATATCCGCCAGGACCAGGGACCAGGGGCCGGGGACCAGGAGCCGGGGCGGCCAGGGGCGGTCAGGAGCGGTCGGCAAGAATCAGGGGGAGGCTCTTCCCCCCTGCCGGCATCTCGAAGAAGGGATACGTGACGCACTGATGCGGTTCTCCCCCGACGCCGTGGTCTTCCGCGTCCGACTCAATCTGGAGCGGGTGCACACCGCGGAGGCGGCGCTGCGCGCCTGGCTGCCGCTGGTCTCCGAACTCCGCCCGGTTACGGCGAAGTTCGAGGAAGCCGACCCGTCCGGACTGCGTCGGGGATTCCTGGCCGACCTCCTCGTGGTCCTCCCCCGCACGCAGGACAGGGCCGCAGAGAGCGGGACCGTGCGGGACCGGCTGCTCGCCTCGGTGGGCGTGCTCGCCCATCGGCTCGGCCTGGACCCGACGGCGTTCGAGGTGGACGAGAACGGCGCCGGTGGTGTGCTGAATGTGAAGGACCCCACGGACACGGAAGACGCCACGGAGGGGGGCAGCGGTACGGCCCATGGGGCCTACCTCGTCCTTGCCCTGACCGGCGCGGACCCGCTGAACCCCGAGGGCAGCGAGATGGACTACGAGGACACAGGCGAGGACCTGCTCTGACGGCGTTCTCCGCGGCCTCCCGGCAGGGACATCACGACGGGTGACCGGCCTCGGCGCTCCCGGTCAGCTCTCGCCAGTCCCCGCAAGGCCCGCCACCCGGTACCGCCATTCGGGTTTCACTCAGGGTAAAGCGGTAACCAGGACCCCATGTCCTACAGAACCCGTTCTTCAGGCAGCAGTTCAGCGGCGAGGATCATCGCCGTCGTGGCCGACATCCTGGCCTTCATCATCATTCTCTGGATCCTGATGTACCTGCTGGACGCCAACCGGGGCAACGACTTCGTGCAGTGGGTGCACGACGCGGCCACCTGGCTGGCGGGCTGGTCGTACGACCTGTTCACGTTCGACGCGGCGTGGGCGCGAGTCGTGGCCGGTTACGGTCTCGCGGCCGTGGTCTACCTGTTCATCGGGCACGCCATCGCCGGCCGGATCCGCCGCTGACGGCGGACCGGCCGAACGAACGGTCAGCGCCGGACTGCTACCGGCGAGCGCCTACCGGCTACCGGCAGCAGTCCGGCTCCAGGCCGACCGGCAGCCGCTCCCCGGAGAAGACCGCGGTGGTCGCCTCGTCCCCCCCGAGTGCGGCCACCGCCAGCAGCAGGGAGCCCGCCGTCCAGGTGGTGAGCTCCTCCGGCCAGAAGGCCTTGTTGCCCTCGAAGACGTACCCGGTCCAGTAGAGCCCGCCCTCGGCGCGCAGGTGCTGGATCGACTGGAGGATCTCCAGGGCCCTGTCCGACTCCCCGGTCACCCAGAGGGCGAGGGCGAGTTCGCAGCTCTCGCCGCCGGTGACCCAGGGGTTGGGCAGCACGCAGCGCACCCCGAGGCCGGGGACGACGAAGCGGTCCCAGCCCTCCTGGATGCGGGCGGTGGCCTCGGCCCCGGTGACGGCACCGCCGAGGACCGGGTAGTACCAGTCCATCGAGTAGCGGTTCTTGTCGAGGAAGCGCTCGGGGTGGTTGCGGATCGCGTGGGCCAGTGCCCCGGTCGCCAACTCCCAGTCGGGCTGCGGCTCTTCGCGCCGCTCGGCGATGGCGAGCGCGCAGCGCAACGCCTGGTGGACGGAGGACGACCCCGTCAGCAGGGCATCATCCACCGCCGTCCCGTCCGCCTCCCTCTTCCAGCCGATCTGCCCGCCGGGCTGCTGGAGTCGGAGCACGAACTCGATCGCCGCGAAGACGGTCGGCCACATCCGGTCGACGAACGCGTCGTCCCCGGTGGCGAGATAGTGGTGCCAGACGCCGACGGCCACGTATGCGCAGAAGTTGGTCTCGCGGCTGCGGTCGGTCGGCTGCTGCGGGTCGCCGTCGTGGTAGGCGGCGTACCAGGAGCCGTCGCCGTTCTGGTGGCGGGCCAGCCAGTCGTAGGCGCGCTCGGCCGCCTCGTGCTCGCCGGCCGCGTCCAGCGCCATCGCGGCCTCGGTGTGGTCCCACGGGTCGAGGTGGTGCCCCCGGAACCAGGGCAGCGCCCCGTCCTCTCGCTGTACGGCGGCGAGTGCGGCGACCGTCTCGGCGGCCTGAGCCGCCGTCAGTACCCCGGGAAGGACCAGATGCTCGGTCTGTTCGGGAGTGCTCACGCCTGCGCCTTCGGAAGGTGCGGCTTGGTGGCGTACGCGACGAAGCTCTTGCCGACGACCGGGTTGAGCAGCTGCTCGGCGACCCGGGTGGCGAGCGGCTTCTTCATGATGTCCCAGACCAGCAGCTTGTGGTACGCCCGCACCGGCAGCGCACGATCGTTGTCGACGCCGAAGGCGCACTTCAGCCACCAGTACGGCGAGTGCAGGGCGTGGGCATGGTGGGTGCCGTACGGCTTGAGCCCGGCCTCGCGGATGCGGGCGAGGAGCTGGTCGGCCTTGTAGATGCGGATGTGGCCGCCCTCGACCTCGTGGTAGGCGTCGGAGAGGGTCCAGCAGATCTTCTCGGGGCCGTAGCGCGGGACGGTGATGGCGATGCGGCCGCCCGGCTTGAGGACCCGGACCATCTCGGCGAGGACGCCCTTGTCGTCCGGGATGTGCTCCATGACCTCGGAGATGATCACGACGTCGAAGGAGTCGTCGGGGAAGGGCAGGTTGAGGGCGTCGCCCTCCATCGCGGTGGCGGTGGCGCCCTCGGGGGCCTCCCCGGCCTCCTTCATGGCGGCGAACCACTTGGCGACCTCGCGGATCTCCTCGCCGTTCTGGTCGAGGGCCACCACCTGGGCGCCGCGCCGGTAACACTCGAAGGCATGCCGGCCGGCACCGCAGCCCAGGTCGAGCACTCGGTCGCCTGCGGCGAGCGGGAAGCGGGTGAAGTCGACGGTCAGCACGAGGGCCTGCCTTCGAGGTCGGAGGTACGGGTTCAGAGAAGCGGGTTACGGCAGCCGGTGAACGGGATCGCCGTCACCTGCGGGCCCCGGCTTGACGCACGGCGATCGCCTGACGGTACAGCTCGGCCGTTCCGGCGGCCGCCCGGGCCCAGGTGAAGTTGGCCAGCACCCGCTCCCGGCCCGCCGCGCCGAGGCGGGCGCGCAGCTCCGGGTCGGCCAGCAGCCGGGCGAGCGCCCCGGCCAGGGCGTCCGCGTCGCCGGGCGCCACGGCGAGGCAGGTCTCCCCGTCGCGGCCGGAGACCTCGGGGATCGCGCCGCCGGTGGTGGCGACGAGCGGCGTGCCGGTGGCCATGGCCTCGGCGGCGGGCAGCGAGAACCCCTCGTACAGCGACGGCACACAGGAGACCTGGGCGCTGCGCACGAGGTCGACCAGCTCGGCGTCGCTGATGCCCTTGACGAACTCGACGGCGTCGGTGAGCCCGTGCCGCTCGATGGCCCGGGCGACGGGCCCGTCCTCGGCGCGCTTGCCGACGACCACGAGGTGGGCGGCGGGGTTCTCCGTACGGAGCTTGGCGAGCGCGTCGACCAGGTGCACGAGCCCCTTGAGCGGGACGTCGGCGCTGGAGGTGGTGACGATGCGCCCCGGCACCTCGGCGACGGAGGGGTCGGGCGACCAGAGGTCGGTGTCGGCGCCGATGTGGACGACGCTGATGCGGTCCGCCGGTACGCCGAGGTCCTCGACGATCTCGGCGCGGGAGGAGCCGGAGACGGTGAGGACGGTGTCCAGCTTGCGGGCGACGCGCTTCTGCATCCGGGTGAAGGCGTACCAGCGGCGTACGGAGGCGCGCCGGCGGCGGCTGGTGGCGGCGGCCAGGTCGAGCCGGCGGTCCACGGTGATGGGGTGGTGGATCGTCGTCACGAGCGGGGCCCCGAGGTCGCCGAGGAGCCCGTAGCCGAGGGTCTGGTTGTCGTGGACGACGTCGAACTCGCCGCGCCGGGCCAGGAGATGGCGGCGGGCGCGGAGGCTGAAGGTGAGCGGTTCGGGGAAGCCGCCGGTCCACATGGTGGCGACCTCGGCGAGGTCGACCCAGTCCCGGTACTCGCCCCACTTCGGCGTACGGAACGGATCGGGCTGCCGATACAGATCCAGGCTGGGGAGCTCGGTGAGCGGAACGCCCTCGTCGAGCACGGGGTAGGGCTGCGCGCCGATGACCTCGACACTGTGCCCCAGCCGCGCGAGCTCACGCCCGAGGTGCCGTACGTACACACCTTGGCCACCGCAGAACGGGTTGCCCTTGTACGTGAGGAGCGCGATGCGCAGCGGCCGGTCACCGGCCCCGGCGGCGGAGCTGCTGCCGCCCGTGCGGGGGCCCGTCTCTATGGCCTCAGCGGTCACACTCGGCCCCCTTCTGACTGCGTGTTCGCCGGAGCGTAACCGGTAGCGCTAATCTAGAACAAGTTTCAGACTCGATCGTTCGACGTGCATCGAATCTACCGGCAGGTAGCGACGGTGTGAGGCCCGGATCAGGTGATTCGCGCCACGACGGAGGCCCTGGCATGCTGTGCGCGCCCGGACGCGTGCGCTTCGTCCGCCCGGGTGCGGGATCAACGCCATGGATCGTGAACGGGGACAGCATGACCGCGGACGCCAGACCGGCAGCCCAGCCGCCCACGGACCGCGCGACGCCTCCGCTCACCGAGCGGCAGGAGGCCCGCCGCCGCCGTATCCTGCACGCCAGCGCCCAGCTCGCCAGCCGCGGCGGGTTCGAGGCGGTGCAGATGCGGGAGGTGGCGGAGGCGGCCGGGGTCGCCCTGGGCACCCTCTACCGCTACTTCCCCTCCAAGATCCACCTGCTGGTCGCCACGATGCAGGACCAGCTCCAGCACATGCACTCCACGCTCCGCAAACGCCCCCCGGCCGGGGACGACGCGGCCCAGCGGGTCGCCGAGACCCTGATGCGCGCCTTCCGCGCCCTCCAGCGCGAACCCCACCTGGCGGACGCCATGGTCCGCGCCCTCACCTTCGCGGACCGCAGCGTCAGCCCGGAGGTGGACACGGTCTCCCGCCTCACGACGGCGATCATCCTGGACGCGATGGGCCTGGAACACCCGACGCCGGAGCAGCTTTCGGCGGTCCGGGTGATCGAGCACACCTGGCACTCCGCGCTGATCACGTGGCTGTCGGGCCGGGCGTCGATCGCCCAGGTCAAGATCGACATCGAGACGGTCTGCCGCCTGATCGACCTGACCGAGGAGGGCGGAGCGACACCATGGCGTGGGCAGTAGGGACAGGCCTGCTCCTGGGGCTGCTGCTGATCGCCATGGGAACGGCCACGCTCCGAACAGGCTGGATCGTGCCCACAGCACGCCGCCACGTCACCAGGCCCCCACTCCACGGCCTCGGCGCCCTGCTCATGAGCCCCTCGTGCTCCAGAGCCTCCTGCACTTCCGCGTCCTGCCGGGCGCCTCCTGGGAGGCCCGCTTCTACGGCGGGAACGCCCTGCTGCTCGGCGGGATGCTCCTGCTGATCCTCAGCCAGTCGCTGCCGCCGCGCCGCCGCCGCGATCCCGCATGAGGGCATGAGGGCATGACCATCAGACCGGCATGACCTCGACGTCGTACGACGGAATCCAGGGGTTACGGGTCATGAAGGACCAGCCCATGGGCTGCGCCTGGGCGACGAGGATCCGGTCGAAGGGGTCTTCGTGCACCATCGGAAGTAGCCCGGCCCGCACGCCGTGCGCGGCGGTCACGGGCAGGCTCGGAAACGCGGTCGTCACCGGCGTGGGTGGGGTAGTGCTTCCCCGACTGCTGCCCGGCGACGGGGCACGGCTCGTGCTCATCGTCCTCTCCCTGGCCGCGCTCCTGCTGCTTCTGCGGAGGCAGCAGGAGCAGTGACCCAGCAGGCGCCGCCGACGCGGTTGTCGTGCGATGAGGAGCAGGTCGGAAAAGGGTCACTCCTCCGGCGGGAACACCACCTCCCCCGACCCCACCAGCGTCAGCGTGATCGCCTCGACCGGGCAGCCCTCCGCCGCTGCGAGGATCTGCTCGCCGGCGTCGCGGTCCTCGGTCCGGGGGTGGGACTGGCGGGCCGTGTCCAGGTGGAAGGCGTCCGGGGCGTGGTTGACGCACATGCCGGAGCCGATGCAGACGGAGCGGTCGACCTCCACGTGCCAGCGGTCGCCCATCATGCCTCCCGGTAGCCGGCGGGGAGGTGGATCATCTTGTGCTCGAAGAACTCGCCGTAGCCCTCGGGGCCGAACTCTCGGCCCAGGCCGGAGTTCTTGTAGCCGCCGAACGGGCCGAGCATGTCCAGGCTGAAGGTGTTGACGCTGTACGTACCGGTGCGGACGCGGCGGGCGATGTCGATGCCACGTTCGGTGTCGGCCGTCCAGACGCTGCCGCTGAGGCCGTACGGGGAGTCGTCGGCGATGCGGACGGCCTCGGCCTCGTCGCCGTACGGGATCAGGCAGATCACCGGGCCGAAGATCTCCTCGCGGGCGATGCGCATGGAGTTGTCGACCGAACCGAAGAGGGTGGGTTCTACGTACCAGCCTCGTTCCTGGGAGGCGGGGCGGCTGCCGCCCGTGAGGATCTTGGCGCCTTCCTCCTGGCCCAACTTGATGTATTCCAGGGAGCGTTGCTGTTGGCGCTGCGCCACCAGCGGGCCCAGTTCCGTGGTCGGGTCCAGCGGGTCGCCCACGCGCAGTGCGCCCGCCGCTGCCGCGAACGCCTCCGCTATCTCGTCGTAGCGGGAGCGCGGGGCCAGGATGCGCGTCTGGGCCACGCACGCCTGGCCGTTGATCATCCAGGCGAAGGGGACGATGCCCGCGACCGCCGCCTCCAGGTCCGCGTCCGGGAGGATGACTGCCGCCGATTTGCCGCCCAACTCCAAGGTGACTCGGGTCAGGTTGCGCGACGCCACCTCCATAACGCGGCGGCCTGCCGCCACCGAGCCGGTGAAGGAGACCTTGTCCACGTCCGGGTGGCCCACCAGGTATTCGCTCACCTCGCGGTCCGCCGGGAGGATGGAGAGGACCCCGGGCGGCAGGCCCGCCTCCGCCGCTATCTCCGCCAGGAGGTAGGCGTCCAACGGGGTTTCCGGGGAGACCTTCAGGACCGCAGTGCAGCCGGCCAGGAGTGCGGGGGCCAACTTCGCCGCGGCCGTGAACTGCGGGACGTTCCACGGGACCACCGCCGCCACCACCCCTACCGGCTCGCGGCGGACCAGGAGCGGGCCCAGGACTCCGTCGCGGCGCTCCTCGTACGGGAACGTGCGCGCCACCGTGATCGCCGAGTCCCACACCATCATCGCGGCCAGCGCCTGCACCATCACGCTCGCGCTGTACGGGGTGCCGTTCTGGGCGCTGATCAGGCGCGCGAACTCCTCGTACCGTACGGCGAAGGCGTCCTTGATCCGGGTGATCACCGCGATCCGCTCGTCCTGCGTCATCCGGGGCCACGGGCCCTCGTCGAAGGCGTGGCGGGCCGCGGCGACCGCGCGGTCCACATCGGCCTCGGAGGCGTGCGGTACGCGGCCGATGACCTGTTCGGTGTGCGGGGAGACCACCTCGATGACGCCGGTGCCGAGCGGATCGGTGAACTCCCCGCCGATGAACAGCTTTCCGTGTTCCACCAGCTCCGTACGTTCCGTCATGGCCGTTGCCTCCCGCGAAGCGAACCCGTGCACCGCAACTGACTGCTCGTCAGAACTGATACCAGTTCGTGTTCCAGGAGTCCACGGCGTGGACCGTACCCAGGAAGCGTCGATTTGGTTGGCCTGGGCTACCAATGGAACGAGTTCTCGTTAGAGTGGAGGCAGTTCGCGCCGCCCGCCGAGCAGAGATGGGGAGCCCATGACTCAGGTGACGCAGGTGGCCCAAGTGGCCGACCACGGCGGGGGCGTCCACAGCATCAAGGTCCCCATCCCGGACAACCCCCTCGGCCACACCCTCGTCCACCTCGTCGACACCGACCGGGGGCCCGTCCTCATCGACACGGGGTGGGACGACCCGGCGTCCTGGGACACCCTGACCGCCGGGCTCGCCGCCCTCTCCACCTCCGTCGCCGACGTCCACGGTGTCGTCATCACCCACCACCACCCCGACCACCACGGGCTCTCCGGCCAGGTCCGCGAGGCGTCCGGGGCCTGGATCGCGATGCACGAGGCGGACGCCGCGATCGTCCGGCGTACCCGGGAGGCCGCGCCCGGCACCTGGCTCGACTACCTCGCCCGCAAGCTCGCCGCCGTCGGCGCGCCCGACGACCACCTCGCCCCGCTGCTCGCCGCCCGCGCCACCGGCCGGCTGCGGACCCTGCCCGGGCTGCGCCCAGCCCTGCCGGACCGGGAGATCGTGCCCGGCGAGCTGCTCCCCCTCGCCGGGCGGCGGCTGCGCGCCGTCTGGACCCCCGGGCACACCCCGGGCCACGTCTGCCTCCATCTGGAGGAGCGGCATCCGGCGAATCTGCCGGGGCACGGGCGGCTGTTCTCCGGGGACCACCTGCTGCCCGGGATCAGCCCGCACATCGGGCTGTACGAGGATCCGGACGACACCGCCGTCACCGATCCCCTCGGGGACTATCTCGCCTCGCTGGAGCGGGTCGGGCGGCTCGGGGTGGCCGAGGTGCTGCCCGCCCACCAGCACGCGTTCACCGATGCGGGCGGACGCGTACGGGAGCTGCTGGACCACCACGAGGAGCGGCTGACCGGGCTGCTCGCCCTGCTCGTCACGCCGCTCACCCCGTGGCAGCTGGCCGAGCGGATGGAGTGGAACCGGCCCTGGGAGCAGATCCCGCACGGTTCGCGGTCGATCGCCGTCTCGGAGGCCGAGTCCCATCTGCGGCGGCTGGTGAAGCTCGGGCGCGCGGAGGCGGTGCCGGGCGCCGACCCGGTCACGTACATCTCCGTGTGAGCCAGCCCGCACCCGCCCCGCGCGCTGCTCCCTCCGGACCACGCCCGCGGTCTGCCGCCCCGAGCGGGGACGCTACGGCCCGGTAGAGTGGGCAGGTCGCCATCATGCCCGTACAGGGGGAAGCCGGTGCGAACCGGCGCCGGCCCCAGCCGTGAACCGTCCGAGCCGTCCGCGCGACGGCAGCCGGAACGTCCCTAGGGCGGAGTGTGAGCGGCCGGGGGCAGTGTGACCACGGGCCCCAGGGTCACCGGGAACCCGGTGGCAAGGGTCACCGGAGCCCCGGTGACCGGCACCGTCGAGGTATACGGGGCCGGAGCCCGGTGCCCTCGTGCGCCCGGGAGAGCCGGCCCCCGCAGGAGAGGCACAGCCCGCCATGACCGTACGCCGCAGCGCAGCCGCGCTCGCGACCACCGCCGTTCTTCTGGGCGCGGCCGCACCCTTCGCGGCCGCACCCGTCGCGGTCGCCGCGCCGACCCCGTCCCCGTCGGTCCAGCTGCCGCTGGGGCTCTACGGGACCACGGACCCCACGTACGACGGGGTGTGGCGGCAGTCGCTGGCCTTCCTGGCCCAGAAGATCGAGTACGTCACGCCGTCGAAGCAGTCCGTGGACTGGCTGCTGGAGCAGCAGTGCGACAGCGGCGCCTTCACCTCGTACCGGGACGACGCCTCCGCGCCCTGCGACGCGTCGACCGTGATGGACACCAACGCCACGGCCGCCGCCGTCCAGGCCTTCGTCGAGCTGGGCCAGCACCGGGACGCCGCCGACAACGGGGCCGACTGGCTGAAGTCCGTGCAGAACGAGGACGGCGGCTGGGGGTACAACCCGGGCAGCCCGAGCGACGCCAACTCCACCGCCGTCGTGATCGGCGCCCTCGCCCGTACGGGCGTCCCGATCAACGAGGTCACCACCGCCGACGGCAACACCCCGTACACCGCGCTCCAGGCCCTCGCCATCCCGTGCGGGAAGAAGGACGGTGGCGCCTTCGCCTACCAGCCCGGCAAGAAGGGCGAGCTCGTCGCCAATACCGACGCGTCGGCCGCCGCCGTGCTCGGGCTGCTGGGCAAGGGCATGGCCATCGGGGACGCCAACGCGGTGAAGGACCCCGTCTGCACGAAGGGTGACGACCTCACCGCCGAGCAGAGCGCGCAGAACGGCGCCCACTACCTCGCCGCGACCCTGGCCGCCTCCCCCTACCTGGAGCAGCCGCCGATGCCGGGCGCCGAGGAGAGCGAGCCGCAGCCGGACTTCGGCAACACGGCGGACACGGTCGTCGCCCTCGCCGCCTCCGGGCACAAGGACAAGGCCGCCGCCTCGGTGGAGTGGCTGGAGAAGAACTCCAAGGACTGGGCGCAGCAGGGCGGGCCCGCCGCCACCGCGCAGCTGATCTTCGCCGCGCACGCCACCGCCGCCGACGCCCGCGACTTCGGCGGGGTCGACCTGGTCGCCCAGCTCAACGCGACCGGCCCGGCCCCCGCCGTGACCGCGCTGCCGTCCCCGACGCCGACCGGTCCGCAGCCCTCCAGCGGCACCGAGAGCGAGGACAGCGGGCTCAGCCTGTGGTGGCTGGTCGGCCTCGGTCTGTTCTTCGGCGCGGGTATCGGTTTCCTGCTCTCCATGCGCCGGAAGAAGCAGCAGCCGTGACGCGAACCTCGTCGGCGCCGGCCGTGACGCGAACCTCGTCGGCGCCGCTCCGGAGTCCGTTCGCCGCTCTCCTCGCCGTCCTCCTCGCCGCCTCGGGCGTCCTGCTCGGGGCCGGCGGGGCTCAGGCCGCCGGGTACCGCTACTGGTCCTTCTGGGAGGGCGACGGCAAGAGCTGGGCCTACGCCACCCAGGGTCCGTCCCTCGTGCGGCCCGACGACGGTACGGTCCAGGGCTTCCGGTTCGCCGTCAGCGAGGACTCCGCCGACGCCGACCGGCCGCGCCACGCTCCCGACTTCGGGGCGATCTGCGCGGACACCCCGGCGAAGGGCGGCGCCAAGCGGGTCGCCCTGGTGATCGACCCCGGTACGGCGGAGGACGCCCCGGCCGGGGAGAAGCCGCCCGCGCTGCGCACCGCCTGTGCCCAGGTCGCGCCGGACGCCAGCAGCGCGGAGGCGCTTGCCTCGGTGGCGAAGCCGCTGCG
Organism: Streptomyces cyaneofuscatus; assembly: GCF_000718135.1. Taxonomy (GTDB): domain Bacteria; phylum Actinomycetota; class Actinomycetes; order Streptomycetales; family Streptomycetaceae; genus Streptomyces; species Streptomyces cyaneofuscatus. The sequence continues at coordinate 381,886 of NZ_JOEM01000005.1, forward strand.
GTACGACAGCAGCGCGATGATCTGCGCGATCTCCGGCTACCCGAAGTCCGGCTGCGGCGAGCAGGTGTCGGGCGACGGCAGCAAGAAGGACGGCAGCGGGAAGCCGACCGACACCGCCTCCGCCTCCGCTTCCTCGGCCCCGGCAGCGGATGACGGGGGCAGCGGCGGTGGTCCCTCCGCCGGTCTCCTCCTCGGCATCGGCGCCGTCCTGCTGCTGGGCATCGCCGCCGTGTTCCAGGCCCGCCGGCGCCGATGACGTCTGCCCCGGGGACGGCCCGGCTGCTCCGCCGTGCCCTGCACGCGCCCGAGGCGGGCCGCTCCAACGCGCTGCCCGCCGGGGCGTGGTGGCTGTGGGCGCTGGGCCTTGCCACCGCCGCCTCCCGGACGACCAACCCCCTGCTGCTCGGCCTGCTGGTCGGGGTGGCGGGGTACGTGGTGGCGGCCCGGCGTACGGACGCGCCCTGGGCCCGTTCCTACGGGGCGTTCATCAAGCTCGGGCTCTTCGTCGTGGCGCTGCGCCTGGTCTTCTCCGTCTTCCTCGGCTCGCAGATCCCGGGCTCGCACACCGTGTTCACGCTCCCCGAGGTGCCGATGCCCGACTGGGCGCAGGGGGTGCGGATCGGCGGCCGGGTCACGGCGGAACAGCTCGTCTTCTCGCTCTACGACGGGATGAAGCTGGCCACCCTGCTGATCTGCGTCGGCGCGGCGAACTCGCTCGCCAACCCGGCCCGGCTGCTGAAGTCCCTGCCCGGCGCGCTGTACGAGGTCGGGGTCGCCGTCGTCGTCGCGATGACGTTCGCCCCGAACATGGTCGCCGATGTGGTCCGGCTGCGGACCGCGCGGCGGCTGCGCGGGCGGCTGACCGGTGGCGTGAAGGCGGTCGCGCAGATCGGCCTGCCGGTGCTGGAGGGGGCGTTGGAGCGGTCGGTGGCGGTGGCCGCGTCGATGGACGCGCGCGGGTACGGGCGTACCGCCCAGGTCCCGCCCGCCGTCCGCCACACCACCAACGTCCTCACCCTCGGCGGGCTGCTCGGGGTGTGCGCCGGGACGTACGGGCTGCTCGCCGCGCAGGGGGCCGTGTACGGGCTGCCGGTGCTGCTGGCGGGGCTCGTCGCGGCGATGGCGGGGCTGCGGCTGGGCGGGCGGCGCTCGGTACGGACCCGCTACCGCCCGGACCGGTGGGGCGTGCGGGCCTGGCTGGTGGCGGGGTCGGGTGCGGTGGTGGCGGCCGCGATGATCTGGGCGGGCTCGCTCGATCCGGAGGCGCTGCACCCCGGGGTCGTCCCGCTGACCGCGCCCGTGCTGCCGCTGTGGCCGGCGGCGGCTGTGCTGGTCGGGCTGGCGCCCGCGCTGGTCGCCCCCGTACCGCCGACAGCACTCGGCCTTGAAGAACACGACCATCGCGGCAAGGAGCAGGCGTGATCAGGTTCGAGCAGGTCTCCGTGCGGTACGACGGGACGGACCGGCCCACGCTCTCCGGCGTCGATCTCGCGGTCCCGGAAGGGGAGTTGGTGCTGCTCGTCGGCCCGTCGGGGGTCGGCAAGTCGACGTTGCTCGGTACGGTGTCGGGGCTCGTCCCGCACTTCACGGGCGGGGTGCTGAGCGGCCGGGTCACGGTGGGCGGGCGGGACACCCGTACCCACAAGCCGCGTGAACTGGCCGATCTGGTGGGCACGGTGGGGCAGGACCCGTTGGCCCACTTCGTCACGGACACGGTCGAGGACGAACTCGCGTACGGCATGGAGTCGTTGGGCCTGGCGCCGGACGTCATGCGCCGGCGCGTGGAGGAGACGCTCGATCTGCTGGGCCTGGCCGAGCTGCGGGACCGGCCGATCGCGACCCTCTCGGGCGGCCAGCAGCAGCGGGTGGCGATCGGTTCGGTGCTCACCCCGCACCCCAAGGTGCTGGTCCTCGACGAGCCGACGTCCGCGCTGGACCCGGCGGCGGCCGAGGAGGTGCTCGCCGTGCTCCAACGGCTGGTGCACGACCTGGGCACGACCGTGCTGATGGCCGAGCACCGGCTGGAGCGGGTGGTGCAGTACGCGGACCAGGTCGTCCTGCTGCCCGCGCCGGGCGCCGCGCCCGTGATGGGGGCGCCCGCCGAGATCATGGCCGTCTCGCCGGTCCGGCCGCCGGTCGCCGAGCTGGGGCTGCTGGCGGGCTGGGACCCGCTGCCGCTGTCGGTACGGGACGCTCGGCGCGGGGCCGGGGAGCTGCGGGAACGGCTGGCGTCGGCCTCACCGCCCGGGTCTCCCGTGAGCGCGGGTGTCTCCGTGGTGCCTGCGCCCATGTCGGGCGGCCCCCGTCCGGGGCGTCTGGCGCGGCTCCTGGGTCGTACGAAGGCCGCGGAGACACCCGGTCCCGCCGATCCCATCTCCCGGGTCGAGTCCCTCGGCGTGCGGCGCGGGCGGATCGAGGCGCTGCGGCGGGTCACGCTCACCGTGGCGCCCGGCGAGACCGTGGCGCTCATGGGCCGCAACGGGGCCGGCAAGTCCACACTGCTCGGCGCGCTGGTCGGCATGGTCGAGCCCACCTCCGGCTCCGTACGCGTCGGCGGCCTGGCCCCCGCCCGTACCGATCCGCGCGCCATGATCCGCCGGGTCGGCCTCGTCCCGCAGGAGCCGCGCGACCTGCTGTACGCCGACACGGTGGCCGCCGAGTGCGCCGCCGCCGACCGGGACGCGGGCGCGGCCGAGGGCACCTGCCGGGCGCTGGTCACCGAACTGCTCCCGGGCGTGGAGGACGGCACGCATCCGCGCGACCTCTCCGAGGGGCAGCGGCTCGCCCTGGCGCTCGCGCTGGTGCTGACCGCCCGCCCGCCGCTGTTGCTGCTTGACGAGCCGACGCGGGGGCTGGACTACGCGGCGAAGGGCCGGCTCGTCGGCGTACTGCGGTCGCTGGCGGCCGAGGGGCACGCGATCGTCCTGGCGACGCACGATGTGGAGCTGGCGGCGGAACTGGCCCACCGGGTGGTGATCCTCGCCGACGGGGAGGTCGTCGCGGACGGCCCGACCGGGCGCGTGGTCGTCTCCTCCCCCGCCTTCGCCCCGCAGACCGCGAAGATCCTCACCCCGCAGGAGTGGCTGACCGTCTCGCAGGTGCGCGCGGCGCTGGAGGCGGGCGCGTGAGCGGTGACGGAGTCGACGTACGGGTGCGGGCTCCCCGGCCCGTGCGGCTCGGGCCGAAGTCGGTGGCCGCGCTGGTGCTGGTGAGTGCCGTCGGGGTGGTCGCCTTCGGGTGGCCGCTGCTCGCCGGTGCCGGGTCGGGGCTCGCGCACGCGCAGGACGCGCCGTGGCTGTTCGCCGCGCTGCTGCCGCTGCTGGTCGCGGTGGTGGTGGCGACGATCTCGGAGTCCGGGATGGACGCCAAGGCCGTCGCCATGCTCGGCGTGCTGGCGGCGGTCGGGGCGGCGCTGCGCCCGCTGGGGGCCGGGACGGCGGGCCTGGAGCCGATGTTCTTCCTGATGGTGCTGAGCGGGCGGGTGCTGGGTCCGGGCTTCGGCTTCGTGCTCGGCTCGGTGACCATGTTCGCGTCCGCCCTGCTCACGGGCGGGGTGGGGCCGTGGATGCCGTTCCAGATGCTCGCGATGGGCTGGTTCACGATGGGTGCGGGGCTGCTGCCGGGCGCGGACCGGCTGCGTGGCCGGGCCGAGCTGGCGATGCTCGCGGTCTACGGGTCCGTGGCGGCGTTCGCGTACGGCACGATCATGAATCTGTACGGCTGGACGATCATCCCGGGGCTGGGCTCGGGCATCTCATTCGTCGCCGGCGACCCGCTCCACGGGAACCTGGTGCGCTTCCTCGCGTACTGTGCGGCGACCTCGCTGGGGTGGGACCTGGGGCGGGCGGTACTCACGGTCGTCCTGACGCTGACCATCGGCCCGACGCTGCTGAAGGCGCTGCGGCGGGCGACCCGGCGGGCGGCGTTCGACGCGCGGGTGGGGTTCGAGAAGCCCTAGGGATGGACGGCCCCCTGGGCTCCTGGTGGTGCTCCGCAGCTACAGCCGCTGGATGATCGTGCCCGTGGCCAGCGCGCCGCCCGCGCACATCGTGATGAGCGCGAACTCCTTGTCGCGGCGTTCCAGTTCGTGCAGGGCCGTGGTGATCAGGCGGGCGCCCGTCGCTCCGACCGGGTGGCCGAGCGCGATCGCGCCGCCGTTGACGTTGACCTTCTCCAGGCCGTCGAGGTCCGCCTCGAACTCCTGGGCCCAGCTCAGCACGACCGACGCGAAGGCCTCGTTGATCTCGACGATGTCGATGTCCTTCAGCGACATGCCCGCCTTGCCGAGCACCGCCCGGGTGGCGTCGATCGGACCGTCCAGGTGGAAGTGCGGGTCGGAGCCGACGAGGGCCTGGGCGACGATCCGGGCCCGGGGCTTGAGCTTCAGGGCGCGGGCCATCCGCTTCGAGGACCAGAGGATGGCGGCGGCCCCGTCGGATATCTGGGAGGAGTTCCCGGCGGTGTGGATGGCCTTCGGCATGACCGCCTTCAGCCCGGCGAGCGCCTCCATCGAGGTGTCGCGCAGCCCCTCGTCCCGGTCGACCAGCCGCCACATGCCCTGGCCGGCCGCCTGCTCCTCCTCGGTGGTGGGGACCTGGACGGCGTACGTCTCGCGCTTGAAGCGCTCCTCGGCCCAGGCGGCGGCCGCCCGCTGCTGCGAGAGCAGGCCCAGCGCGTCGACCCTCTCGCGGGTGAGGCCGCGTTTGCGGGCGATGCGCTCGGCGGCCTCGAACTGGTTGGGTAGGTCGACGTTCCACTCGTCGGGCCAGGGCTTGCCAGGACCGTGCTTGGACCCGCTGCCCAGCGGCACCCGCGACATCGCCTCGACGCCGCAGCTGATCCCGACGTCGATGGCTCCGGCGGCCACCATGTTGGCGACCATGTGCGAGGCCTGCTGCGAGGAGCCGCACTGACAGTCCACGGTGGTCGCGGCGGTCTCGTACGGCAGGCCGACGGCCAGCCAGGCGTTGCGGGCCGGGTTCATGGACTGCTCCCCGGCGTGGGTGACGGTGCCGCCGACGATCTGCTCGACGCAGTCGGCCTGGATGCCGGTGCGGCCGAGCAGTTCACGGTAGGTCTCGCCCAGCAGGTAGGCGGGGTGCAGATTGGCGAGCGCGCCTCCACGCTTGCCGATCGGGGTGCGTACGGCTTCGACGATGACGGGTTCCGCGGCCATGAGCTCGTCCTCTCCTCGCCCTTCCGTCGGGGGCGTCCCGGCGCCCACGGAAGGAACTAGTACGCGTTCTAGTTATGCAAGCAGTCTCGTGACGCGGGACCGACTGCGCAAGGGGCGTGCACCGACCGCGTACACCCCCCGCACGCGCCCCCGCTTCAGGCACATCGACTGTGCGGGACCCCGACGGGGAACGGATCCGGCCAGGACTCTTGCGACTTGTAGAACTCGTTACTACCTTGCGGGCAGATTCTGATGGAGCGTCAGGAACGCCAGGCAAGGGCGGCTGTCGGACGGTTCGCCGCCAGATCCGGAGTGGAGAGGTGCCCATGCGCTGCCCCCATCTGCCCGACGGGTTCGACTTCACCGACCCCGACCTCCTCCAAGCCCGCGTCCCGCACCCGGAGTTCGCGCTGATGCGGCAGACGGCGCCGGTGTGGTGGTGCACGCAGCCCGCCAACATCTCCGGCTTCGGCGACGAGGGGTACTGGGTCGTCACCCGCCACGCGGACGTCAAGTACGTTTCCACGCACCCTGAGTTGTTCTCCTCGAACGCCAACACCGCGGTCATCCGCTTCAACGAGACGATCAGCCGCGACCAGATCGAGGTCCAGAAGCTCATCATGCTCAACATGGACCCGCCGGAACACACCCGGGTCCGCCAGATCGTCCAGCGCGGCTTCACCCCGCGCGCGGTGCGCTCGCTGGAGCAGGCGCTGCGAGGACGCGCCCGGTCCATCGTGGAGACCGCCCACGCCACCGCCGGGGCCGACGGCTCCTTCGACTTCGTCACGAACATCGCGGTGGAGCTGCCGCTCCAGGCGATCGCCGAACTCATCGGCGTACCGCAGGAGGACCGGTCCAAGATCTTCGACTGGTCCAACAAGATGGCCGCGTACGACGATCCCGAGTACGCGATCACCGAGGAGGTCGGCGCCGAGGCGGCGATGGAGATCGTGGCGTACTCGATGAATCTGGCGGCGGCCCGCAAGGAGTGCCCGGCCCAGGACATCGTGAGCCAGCTGGTCGCGGCGGAGGGCGAAGGGAACCTGTCCTCCGACGAGTTCGGGTTCTTCGTGATCCTGCTGGCGGTGGCCGGCAACGAGACCACCCGTAACGCGATCAGCCACGGCATGCACGCCTTCCTCACCCACCCCGAGCAGTGGGAGCTCTACAAGAGGGAGCGGCCGAAGACGACGGCCGAGGAGATCGTGCGCTGGGCGACCCCCGTGGTCTCCTTCCAGCGGACCGCCACCCAGGACGTGGAGCTGGGCGGTCAGCGGATCCGGAAGGGCGAGCGGGTCGGGCTGTTCTACTCCTCGGCCAACAACGACCCCGAGGTCTTCGACGCCCCGGAGGCCTTCGACATCACCCGCGACCCCAACCCGCACCTCGGCTTCGGGGGCGGCGGCCCGCACTTCTGCCTGGGCAAGTCGCTGGCCGTGATGGAGATCGACCTGATCTTCAACGCCATCGCGGACGTGCTGCCGGATCTGCGGCTGCTGGAGGACCCGCGGCGGCTGCGGTCGGCCTGGCTGAACGGGATCAAGCAGCTTCAGGTGAGTGCGTCGCCCTCATAGGGGCGCCCCGCGAGCATAGGGGCGCCCCACGAGTGGCGGGGCCGGCGCGGCGGGCGGACCATATAGGGACGCGGCGATCCATGCCGAAGGGGTGCCGGGACGGTGTTCGACGTCGTCCCGGCACCCCTTCGGGCTGTTCGTTACTTGCCGACCGCCTCGGCGCGTACGGGTTCGGGTTCGGGTTCCACCGCCTGCTTCACGGGTTCCGCCGCCCCCGGCTTATCCCCGGCCACCACCTTCCGCGGCCCCGACAGCAGATACGTCAGCCCGAAGCCCAGCGAGACGACCAGCGCCCCGCCGGCCGCGTCCAGCACCCAGTGGTTGGCGGTCGCCACGATCGCGGCGATGGTGAAGAGCGGGTGGAGCAGGCCGAGCGCCTTCATCCACAGCTTCGGGGCCAGCATCACGATGACCACCCCGCACCACAGCGACCAGCCGAAGTGCAGTGACGGCATCGCCGCGTACTGGTTGGTGACCGTGGTCAGCGTCCCGTAGTCGGGCTTCGCGAAGTCCTGCACCCCGTGGACGGTGTCGATGAAGCCGAGGCCGGGCATGAGCCGGGGCGGGGCCAGCGGGTAGAGCCAGAAGCCTACGAGCGCCAGCAGGGTGGCGAAGCCGATGGAGGAGCGGACCCAGCGGTAGTCGGCGGGGCGGCGCGCGTACAGCACCGCAAGGATCGTCAGCGGGACGATGAAGTGGAAGGTCAGGTAGTAGTAGTCGAAGAACTCCCGCAGCCAGGTGATCTGCACGACCGTGTGGTTGACCCAGAGTTCGATGTCGACGTGCAGCCACTGCTCGATGGCGTGGATCTGCCGGCCGTGCTCCTCGGCGAGCGGGCGGCCCGCGGTGGCGGCGAGGCGGACCTGCGCGTACGCGGAGTAGACGACGCGGATGAGCAGGAGTTCCAGCAGGAGGTTGGGGCGGTGGAGCGCCCGGCGCCAGAACGGCAGGAGCGGCACGCGTCTCCAGCGCGCGGCGACCGGTTTCGCGTAGTCGGTGGGGATCGGCTGCTGCCAGTGCGGCGAGGTCCGCAGGAGGAACGGGGCGAGGCAGGCCGCGCCGAGCGCCGCGATGAGCAGCACGTTGTCCCGTACGGGGATGACCAGGCCGACGTTCGGCAGCAGCATCTTGCCGGGGAGCGTGAGGACGAGCACCACGACGGCCGGCCAGACCAGCCGGTCCGAGGCCCGCTTGCCGACCTTGCCGACGACGGCGAGGAGCACCCAGAGGAGCTGGTGCTGCCAGGCGGTCGGCGAGACGGCCACGACGACGCAGCCGGTCACGGCGACGGCGAGGAGCAACTGCCCGTCCTGGGCGTAGCGGACCGCGCGGCGAACGCCGACGACGATGACCGCGGCGGCGAGGACGAGGAACAGGGCGATCTCCGTCGGCCCCTCGAGGCCGAGCCGGAGCAGCGCGCCGTGGAGGGACTGGTTGGCCAGGCTGTCCGGCCGCTCACCGAGCCCGGCGCCCGCGACATGGTGCACCCAGTACGTCCACGAGTCCTTCGGCACCGCGGCCCAGGCGGCGGCCGTGCAGAAGGCGAAGGCGGCCACCGAGACCACCGAGGCCCGTCGCTTCCCGGTCAGCCAGAGGAGAGCCGCGAAGAGGAGGAGCGTCGGCTGGAGGGTGGCGGCGAGGCCGACGAGGACGCCCTGCAGCCGGTGGTCCCGGGCGACGAAGCAGGCCAGCAGCACCAGGAGGACCGGCAGGATGCTGGTCTGGCCGAGGTGGAGGGTGTTGCGGACCGGCAGCGACAGCATGAGCAGGGTGATCGCGACGGGCACGGCGAGCAGCGCCGTACGCCGGCCGACCGGTGCGGGCAGGGCCCGGGCGGCGACGACACCGAGGGCGGCCACCAGGAGCAGGGTGCCGAAGGTCCACGCGATGCCGAGGGCCGCCTCGGCCGACGCGGTGAGCGGCTTCAGCACCAGACCGGCGAAGGGCGTTCCGGTGAACCGGCCGCTGTCGTACAGCGAGCCCGTCACGTGCAGGACGCCGTTCTCCCCGATCCAGGTCTCCAGATCGGTGAGCCGTTCGCCGGGCGGCTGCCGCAGCACCACCGCCATCTGCCGTACCGCCAGCACGGCCACGATCAGCCAGAGCAGGACCCGGGTCAGCCCGGTCCTCGTCTCCGTGTTCGTCATCGCGTCCGCCACCGCACCACCGCGCACACTGTGATCCGCATTTGTCACGCTGCGCCGACCCTCCCACCGTTCCATGCCCCGCCCCTTCGACTCGGGGCAGCGCAGGATGAAGCCTCGCATTGCCCTACGAGGTAGACACAATCAACCCCCTCTTTGCCTGACTGTCATCATGCTTTCGTCCGGAAGAATGCCTGTCCTAAAAAACGATCAGGTGTGCGCCGGACCGCTGGGGGTGTCCGCCTGCCAGGCGGCGAAGAGCGGTACGTCGGTGTCGGCGGGCAGCACGACGATGCCGAACGGGCGGTCGAAGGCCAGGTGCAGGACCCGCTGCGGCGGCGGGGCCGCGCTCCCGGCCCGCATCGCGACCACCGTCACCGCCGCCGCCTCCACGCCCTCCTCGGCGACCTTCAGCACAGCCTCCTGAACCACGTCGGAGATGGTGAGCGGCAGGGGCGAGAGGCCGGAGAAGTCCGCCGCGTCGGAGGTGGCGAGCCGGACCCCGAGCGCGGGCAGCTGTCCGGTGACGGTGATGCGCGTACGCAGGGTGAGGCGCGGCAGGGCGATGGTCACCAGGTCCGTCTCGGGCGGGGTGCCTGCCGCCCGGTCCGCCCATCCGGCGGGCAGCACCTGCCCGGCGCTCGCGCCCGGCTCCCCGAGGACGAACCTGACCCGGGCGCCGTCTCCGCCGCCCTCCCCTCCGGTGCAGCGCAGTTCGACGACGTACGTGCCGTCCACCGCCCAGACATCGGCGAGCGGCACGCCCTTCGTCATGGTCGGCACCGGGCGGGTCGTGCCGGAGGCGTCGGTGAACGGCCGGTCGCGGGTCAGCCAGCCCTCGAACGGCTTCTCCCAGCGGGCCTTCAGCACCAGGACGTTGACGAGGGCGAGCAGGGTCTCGGCGGTGATCTCCAGCGGCAGCGCTTCGATCAGCCCGCCGGTGGCCTCCCGTACCCAGGCGTCGACGGCCCCCGGGTCCAGCCCGTCGTCGAACCGGACGTCCGGCAGCGCCTCGCGGTACGCGTCGCTCACCGGCACCCGGCTCCACACCCGGGTCGCCACCCCCAGCGCGCCGGTCAGCGCCAGCTCGCGGGCCGCCGCCGTCACGACGGGCCCCGCCTCCCGGTCCGCCGTACCGAGCAGCGCCCGCAGCTCCCGGGCGGTCCCGCCGCGCGCGCCGGCGGCCACGGCGGCGAGCGCCAGCCACAGTCCGGCGGGCGAGCAGACGAAGCTGCCGCCATGGGCCGGCTTCCCGGTGGCGAGCGCGTCCCGTATCCAGCGGTCGGCGAGGTGCTGGACGGCTCGGGCCCGCGTGGTGGCGTCCACATCGGTGTCGGCATCGGTGTCGGTGGTGGGTCGGTTCACTGGTGCCCCCTGCACGTAAATCACGTCGTCCTTCGGCCGTGAGGGAGCAAGAATGCCGCACATGACCTGGACCGTGACCGCCGAACGATTCGACTCCCCCGACGCCACCGCGCTGCGCCGCGACTACTACGACGAGGTCGCGAGCCGCTACTGGCAACGGCCCGCCACCGCCGCGGAGATAGCCGAGGGGCTGGCCGACGACGGCGCGGACCTGCTGGCTCCGCCGACCGGTCAGTTCGTCGTCGGCCGCCACGAGGGCAAGGCCGCGAGCTGCGCCGGGCTGGTGCTGACGGAGGAGGCCGCGCCGGGCTCGGCGGAGCTGACGCGGGTGTACGTACGCCCGGCGTTCCGGTCCACGGGCGGCGGCGGGCTGCTGCTGGCCGCGATCGAGGAGGAGGCGCGGGCGCTCGGGGTGCGGCTGCTCCGGCTGGACACCCGTCTCGACCTGGTCGAGGCGCGCGGGCTGTACGCGAAGCACGGCTACGGGGAGGTGCCGGCCTTCCACCGGCGCAACCCGTACGCGGAGGTGTGGTTCGCGAAGGAGCTGTGAGGGTCCGCGAGGGGCTTCGGGGGCGGGCCGGTCAGGGCCGGCGGTCAGGGTGGTCCCTGGCGTCCCCGTGCTCCCCGAAGCGCCGGTGGTCCGGGTGGTCGATGTCGTGGTGCCGGTCCGCCGCGTGGTCGCGGGGCGGCGCGGGCGTGTGCGGGCGTTCCTTGCTGGACCCGCTGACCTCGGCGGTCAGCTCGGCGACGAGTTTGACCAGGTCGGTGGGGCGCTCGGGCCCCCACCAGTCCCCCAGCAGTTCGGCGAGGGAGTCCTCCCGGGCCTGGGAGAGCCGGACGACCGCCTCGGCCCCCGATTCGGTGAGGATCATCTGGAGCCCCTCGCGGCGGGCCAGTCCGCGCCCCTCCACCTGCCGGGCCGCCTCGGTGATCACCCGTAGCGGTACGGGGGTCACCTCGGCGAGCCGGGCGGGCTCGACGGTGCCGTGCCGCTTGATCCGCAGCAGCAGCCAGCTCGCCGCCGGCAGCAGGTCGTACCCGGCGCGCGCGGTGATCTTCTCGTAGATCTCCCGGCGCCCCTCCCGGGTGGCCAGCACCGAGAGTGCGCGGGCGCACTCGTCGTACGAGGAACGCTCCACCGGGTTGGACGCGAGCGTCTGGCTGGTGTCGGGGGCGGTCACCGAGCCCCGGAGCTTGTCCTCCCGCAGGAACCAGGCCAGTACGAAGGCGATCAGGACGACAGGGGCCGCGTACAGGAAGACGTCCGTGATGGAGGTGGAGTACGCGTCCAGGATCGAGGGGCGCAGGCCGGCCGGGAGCATCTGGATGGAGCGGGGGTCGGCCGCCAGCCGTTCGGCGTCGACGCCCGGGGGCAGGGACCGGCCCGCGAGGGCGCTGTCGAGCTGACCGGTGAGCCGGTTGGTGAAGACGGTGCCGAAGATGGCCACGCCGAACGAGGCGCCGATGGAGCGGAAGAACGTCGCGCCGGAGGTGGCGACGCCGAGGTCCCGGTAGGAGACGGCGTTCTGCACGACGAGGACGAGGACCTGCATGACGAGGCCGAGCCCGGCGCCGAAGACGAAGAAGGAGAGGCTCATCTCCCAGGTGGAGCTGGCCGGGGTGAGCCGGTGGAGGAGCAGCAGTCCGGCGGCGGTGAGGGCGGTGCCCGCGAGGGGGAAGACCTTCCAGCGGCCGGTGCGGCTGACGATCTGGCCGGAGGCGGTCGAGGTGAGCAGCAGGCCGAGGACCATGGGCAGCATGTGCACACCGGACATGGTCGGGGTGATGCCGTGGACCACCTGGAGGAACGTGGGCAGGTAGGTCATCGCGCCGAACATCGCGAAGCCGATGACGAAGCTGATCACGGCGACGAGGCTGAAGGTCCTGACCCGGAAGAGTTTCAGCGGCAGCACCGGTTCCGCCGCCCTGCGCTCCACGGCGACGAACGCGATCAGCAGCACGACGGCGAGCACCGCCAGCGCGATGATCTGCACCGATCCCCAGGCCCAGGTCGTGCCGCCGAGGGACGCCACCAGGATGAGGCAGGTGGCGACGGAGGCGATGAGGAAGGTGCCGAGGTAGTCGATGGTGTGCTTCTCGCGGTGGACCGGGATGTGCAGCACGGCCGCGATGACGAGCAGCGCGACGACGCCGATCGGCAGGTTGATGTAGAACACCCAGCGCCAGCTGAGGTGCTGGGTGAAGAAGCCGCCGAGCAGCGGCCCGAGCACGCTCGTCGCTCCGAAGACGGCACCGAACAGGCCTTGGTACCTGCCGCGTTCGCGTGGGGTGACGATGTCTCCGACGATCGCCATCGAGAGCACCATGAGCCCGCCGCCGCCGAGCCCCTGGAGAGCGCGGAAGCCGATGAGCTGGGGCATGTTCTGGGCCATGCCGCAGAGCGCGGAGCCGATCAGGAAGATGACGATCGCGGTCTGGAAGAGCTTCTTGCGGCCGTACTGGTCGCCGAGCTTGCCCCAGAGCGGGGTCGCCGCCGTCGCCGCCAGCAGATAGGCGGTGACCACCCAGGAGAGGTGGTCGAGACCGCCGAGCTCGCTGACGATGGTCGGCAGCGCGGTGGAGACGATGGTCTGATCGAGTGCCGCCAGCAGCATGCCGAGGAGCAGCGCGCCGATCGCCACCAGGACGGTCCGGCGGGACTGCCCCTCGCCGGGGACCATGGGCGGGCTCAGCTGCTGGGCCATGGGCGTCTCCTCGATCCGCTGCGATCCGCTGATTCACTGCACTCCGCTGATCCACTACACCCCCATCCTGGCCGTTCCGCCCCGTTATGGCCTGTCGGGCACCGGCGGGGCATTGGGCTTCGCCGGAGCGGGCTGCATAATCGCAGGCAGTTCAAGGGGAGGGGACCCACGATGACCGGACACGCATGCCCGGAGTGCGGCAGACGGACGGCCGGCGAGCCCGGCACGGAGCACCGGGTGCCCTGCCGGTGCGGTACGGACACGGGCGCGACGCCGCTCACGGGGGACGAGCTGCGCGCCGCCCGCTCGGCGGAGATGGCGGCGGCGGAGGACTTCGACCCGCTGCGGATCAGGCCGTACGTGACGTTGGGGGACGCGTCGGCGGGTGAGGGTGGCGGCGCGGGGGACGGTGATGCCGCAGGGGACGGTGCCGGCGGGTCTGCGGAGGCCGGTGTGGTTGCGGGGGACGGCGGGTCCGGGCAGGGCCTCGGGGGTGATGCGGCCACCACCATGCCGCTGCACCTGGGCGTGGGTACGGAGTCGGACGCGGACTCCCGTACGGGCATGGGTACGGGCCCCGGGCCCGGCGCGGCCCACCCCCCGGCGGCGGACGAGAGCAGACGCCGCACCGCCTCCCAGGGCACGGGTACGGGTACGGGCCTTGGCGCGGGCGCACACCTGGGCACGGGTACACCCCCCGCCGCCCCCGACCCCGTCCAGCCGCGTCGCAGACGCCCCTTCGCGGCCCTGGCCGTAGGCGCGGCCGTGGCGGCGGTGGTCGGCACGGCGGCCTTCGCCGGGGGGCTCTTCGACCGGGACGGGAGCCAGGAGGAGGCGCTGCCGGAGGCGACCACGAGCGCCCCGGACACCGCGGACGAACCGGCGGCGGCCTCCGTGGCCCCGTCCCCCTCCCCCTCGGCCGCTCCGTCCCGTAAGGCATCGGCCTCGCCCACCCCCTCGGCGTCCACCGCCTCCCCGTCCCCCTCCGCCTCCCCCTCGCAGAGCACCGCGCCGAGCCCGACCGCCTCCGCCCCGGCGACACCGACCCCGGACGCCCCGTCCGCGTCGGCGACCGGTGACGCGCCCCCGCCCTCCGCCGCGCCGCCCGCGGAGCTGGCCCCTTCCTCGCTGCGGCGCGGCGACCAGGGTCCGCAGGTGGCCGTGTTGCAGAACCGGCTCGCGGAGGTGTGGCTCTACCACGGCGACGCGGACGGGAACTTCAACGACCGGGTGGAGAACGCCGTGCGGGTCTACCAGTCGTACAAGGCGATCCAGGGCGACCCGGCCGGCGTGTACGGGCCGGAGACCCGGCGTGCGCTGGAGGCGGAGACGACGGGACAGGGCCGCGACTGACCGGCCGCACCGGGCCCTCGGGCAGGGCCCGGCCGACGGGATTGGCTTTCCGGCCCAGGTTTTTGTATCTTCGTGGAACAAAGTAGCTCCCGCCCGCACTCCCTGACCGGCGGGCGGGGCTGCTCTTGTACCGCGTCACCCACACCCGCGTCACCGCACCACCATCCCCCGCGCTCTGGAGCCAGCCGATGTCGGCCACCGTCCTCACCGCCAGCGCCCTCCTGCTCGACATGGACGGCACCCTCGTGAACTCCGACGCGGTCGTGGAGCGCTGCTGGCGCCGGTGGGCGCTCAAGCACGGACTGGACCCCGAGGCCGCCCTCAAGGTGGTCCACGGGCGTCAGGGATACGCCACGATGGCCGTCCTGCTCCCGGACCGCCCCGTCGAGGAGAACTACGCGGACAACCGGGTGATGCTCGCCGAGGAGACCGCCGATGTCGACGGCGTGGTCCCGATCGGCGGAGCCCCCGCCTTCATGGCCGCGATCGCCGACCTCCCGCACGCCCTGGTGACCTCGGCCGACAGCGCCCTCGCGACGGCCCGGATGGGTGCGGCCGCGCTGCCGATGCCCGCCGTCCGCGTCACCGCCGAGCAGGTCGGCGCCAGCAAGCCGGACCCCGAGGGCTTCCTCAAGGGCGCGGCGGAGCTGGGCTTCGGGGCGGCGGACTGCATCGTCTTCGAGGACTCCGAGGCGGGCATCGCGGCGGGCCGGGCGGCCGGGATGCGCGTGGTGGGCGTCGGCCCGCGCGCCGCGGCCCTGTCGCCGGACGCGCACGTGGAGGACCTGACGCAGATCCGGGTGGAGGCGGCCGAGGACGGCACGATCCGCCTGCACATCGACGAGGCCTGAACCTCCGCCCCGGAACACCGGCCGACAGGCTCACCCCCGGTGCAGCCACCCCCGCGCGACCAGCTCCAGCACCACCGCGACGGCCACCACCTGTACCGCGATCAACGCCACCAGGACGAAGAGCTGCACGGCGCCCGCCTCCACCGGTGAGGCGCCGCCCAGCAGCATGCCCACGAAGGCTCCCGGCAACGAGACGAGCCCCACCGTCCGCGTCTGGTCGAGCCCCGGCAGCAGCGCGTCCGACGCGGCGGGCCGTACGATCTCCAGCCGGGCGTCCCGGTCGAGCATCCCGAGGGCCATGCCCGCCTCCACCTCCCCGTGACGGGTGGTGAGTTCGTCCAGCGCGCGCCGCCCGCCGAGTACGGTCGCGGTGAGCGCCCCTCCGATGAGGATGCCCGCCACGGGGATGAGCGCCAGCCCCCGGACCGGCACGAGCCCCGTGACCAGCAGCAGCCCGACGACCGGGAGCGCCCCCGCCCCGATCGGCACGGCCGCCCACCACCAGGTGCGGTTGCGGGTGACGCGGCGCCCCGCCGTCCAGGCGGCCACGGCGAACATCAGCACCAGGAATCCGAGCAGCGGCCCGAGCCGCTGGGCCACCCAGCCGATGAGCAGGGAAACCACGGCGAGTTGGCCTGCGGCCCGCACCCCGGCCACCAGGATCTCGCGCGAGCGGCCCAGCCGGGCCCAGGCGGCGACGGCGGCGGCGAGGGCCAACAGGGCGACGAGGACGACCCCGAGGGCCGGCGTGACCGGAAGCAGCACCAGGCAACGATAGATCCGCCGGCCACCCGGGCACGCCCCCGGCGGACGCTCCGGCCGCTCAACCCCCTTCCCCGCGCCCCCGGCGGACGCTCCGGCCGCTCAACCCCCATCCCCGCGCCCCCGGCGGACGCTCCGGCCGCACAACTCCCTTCCCACGCCCGGCGGTCGGTTCACCCCCACGCGACCTGTCACACCCCTTGATGTGACGTGCACATGTCGTCACTCTGTTACCTGGTGCCCACCCCCAGGAAACCTGGCGCCGCCACGCTGGCCGGGCTCCACATGCCGCCCGCCCAAGCACCCCCCACCTCAAGGGAGTTCGCATGTTCGGTATCTACGCGCGTCGCTCGGCCGTCGCCGCCGCGACCGCCACCCTCGCCGCCACCTCCGTCCTGCTCACCGCCCCGACCGCCCAGGCCGCCCTCCCCACCCCGGTCAGCGCGGCGACCGCACGCACCTACCTCGGCCAGCTCACGGTCGGCGCCGAGGGCTCGTCCAGCGGCTACAGCCGCGACAAGTTCCCGCACTGGATCACGCAGTCGGGCGCCTGCAACACCCGCGAGGTGGTCCTCAAGCGCGACGGCACGAACGTCCAGCAGGACGCCGCCTGCGCCGCGGTCAGCGGCAGTTGGTACTCGCAGTACGACGGCGCCACCTGGAGCGCCGCCTCCGACGTCGACATCGACCACATGGTCCCCCTCGCCGAGGCCTGGCGCTCCGGCGCGAGCAGCTGGACCAACGCCCAGCGCCAGTCCTTCGCCAACGACCTGACCCGCCCCCAGCTCATCGCGGTCACCGACAACGTCAACCAGGCCAAGGGCGACAAGGACCCGGCCAAGTGGATGCCGCCGCGCGCGGCGTACAAGTGCACCTACGTCCGCGCCTGGGTCCACGTGAAGCACTACTACGGCCTGAGCGTGGACTCGGCCGAGAAGAGCGCTCTCCAGACAGCCCTGAACGGCTGCTGACCACCGGACCCGCCACCTCGGCCGCACACCGCCCCCGGCCCCGACCCCGCCGCCGGCCGTCGGAACCTGTGCACCCTCCCCCGTCGTTCTGTACGTTACGGAGCCCATCCGTGACATAGGCGCGAGGAGGGCACGACATGACCGGACTGCGTCTGGGGCCACTGCTGCGGTACGTGGACTGGGGGTCCGGTTCCGCCGCGACCGTCTGGGTCGAGGTGAGCCGTCCGTGCACCGTGGAGGTCCGGTGCGCGGACGGGGCCTCGGGGGTGTCCCCGACCTTCGCGGTGGGCGGGCACCACTACGCCCTGGTGGTCGTGGAGGGGCTGACGCCCGGCACCACGACCGCGTACGAGGTGCTGGTCGGGGACCGGCGCGTGTGGCCGCCCGAGGACTCCCGCCTTCCGCCGAGCACCATCACCACGCCTCCGGTGGGGGCGGCCGCGGCGGAGGGGCACGGGGTCCGGGTCTCGTTCGGCTCGTGCCGCTGGGCCGCCGCCCCCGGCGACGGGCACGATCCCGTGGGCCCGGACGCGCTGGTCACCCTGGCCGCCCGTCTCGCCGCCGACCCGGCCGCCGAGCGGCCCGACGTCCTGCTGCTGCTCGGCGACCAGGTGTACGCGGACGAGACGTCGGCGGCGACGCGGCGGCGGCTCGCGATGCGGCGTGATCTGCGTGAGCCGCCGGGCGCGGAGGTCGCGGACTACGAGGAGTACACCTGCCTGTACGACGAATCGTGGCGCGACCCCGAGGTGCGCTGGCTGCTGTCCACCGTGCCGAGCTGCATGATCTTCGACGATCACGACGTCATCGATGACTGGAACACCAGCGCCGCCTGGCAGGAGCAGATTCGCGCCACGCCCTGGTGGCACGAGCGGATCGTCAGCGGACTGATGTCGTACTGGGTCTATCAGCACCTGGGCAACCTCTCCCCCGCCGAGCTGGCGGCCGACCCGGTGTACGCCGCGGTGCGGGCCCGCCCCGACGGCACCGAGACCCTGCGCCGCTTCGCCGCCGAGACCGACGCGGACCCGGCCCGGACCCGCTGGAGCTACCAGCGCATTTTCGGCCGAGTACAACTGCTGATGGTGGACACCCGGGCGGCCCGCGTCCTGGACGAGGGGCGCCGGGCGATGCTGGACGAGAACGAGGCCCGCTGGGTGCGGGATCGCATGCTGGAGGACCCCGCCGCGTACGACCATCTCCTGATCGGCAGCTCGCTGCCGTGGCTGCTGCCCCCGCTCGTCCACGATGCCGAGACCTGGAACGCGGCCCTGAGCGCGGGGGCCCGCGGTGGCCGCTGGGCGCGCTTCGGGGAGAAGGTGCGCCGGGCGGCCGATCTGGAACACTGGGCCGCGTTCCCCGAATCCTTCGGCCGGTTCACGGAGTTGCTCCGCCGCGTGGGGAGCGGCCCGGACGCCCCGGCGACCGTATGTGTGCTGTCCGGGGACGTGCACCACGCCTACATCGCCGAACCTCACTGGCCCGCCGACACCCCCGGCGGCGCCCCGCGCGCCCGCGTCCTCCAGCTGACGTGTTCCCCCGTGCACAACTCGGTCCCCCGGTCGATCCGGCTGGGCTTCCGCTTCGGCTGGAGCGGAGTGGGCCGGCGCATCGGCCGGATGCTCACCCGCCACGGACGTACGGAACCGTCGCCGGTCACCTGGAGCAGGGCGGGCGGCCCGTGGTTCGGCAACCAGCTCATGACGCTGACCCTGCGTGGCCGGAACTCTGCGCTGACATTGGTCCAGGCCAAGTCCGTAGGCGGCGACAACCAGCTCGTGAGTGTTCTTGAGCGTTCACTCACCGAGGAGCCCTAGTCAATTTTCAGCCATACGCCAGAATGTTGAACTTGCAAGTAATAGTGAGGTTTCCCTAACCTGAGGCGCTCAGTCGGTTCACGTCCCCACCCAGACCGAAGGAGCCCACCCCCCCATGTCCTCTCGCCTGAACGGTGCCCAGCCCTACGCGCTCGGCCTTTTCCGTTTCGCCATCGGCCTGATCTTCGCCATCCACGGCGCCTCCAGCCTCTTCGGCGTGTTCGGCGGCCGCGAGGCGGAGGCCGGAGCCTGGCCGGGCTGGTACGCCGCCCTGATCCAGCTGGTCTGCGGCGCTCTGGTCGCCCTCGGCCTCGGCACCCGTATCGCCGCCCTCCTCGCCTCCGGCTCGATGGCCTACGCGTACTTCGTCGTCCACCAGCCCGAGGCGCTCACCCCGGTGGGCAACGGCGGCGAGACGGCGGCCGTCTTCTGCTGGGCGTTCCTTCTGCTGGTCTTCACCGGCCCGGGCGCCTTCGCCCTGGACCGGCTCTTCGGGTCGCGCGCCGAGCGCGTCCCCGCCGAGGAGTCCCGCCGCGAGCCCGCCACGGCCGGCGTCTCGGCCTGACCTCCCGCACACTCCGGGACACAGCCCGGCACACCCCCACCGGCGCCGACCCGGTGGGGGTGTGCGAGGGACCGCCGTACGTGCCTAGGACGAGAACGGCACCGTGAAGCAGGCCACCCGCTTCCCCGCGCCACCCTGCGCGTCGTGGACGATCACCGACCGGGCACCGCCGTCCCGGAACCCCCACTCGTGCCGGGCCTCCGCCTCGCCGTTGCCGTTCCGGTCGGTGCGGAAGTCCAGCCACACCTCGTTGACCGGGTCCGCGGTGGCCGAGGCGCGGTGCTGGTAGTGCGGCCCCGCCGACGCCGGGTCGGCCGCACAGGGCGAGGTGTGCACGTGCATCCCGTACGCACGGTTCGGGACCAGGCCGCGCAGCCGGGTGCCGACGCGGTGGCTGGTCCGGTCGGCGTACTGGGTGATCTCGATCCGCGCGGCGGCCGGTACGAGGGCGGTGTCGTACGTCAGCGCGTCGGACGGGACGAAGGAGCCGGGCGGGGAGAACACCCCGTCGGCCCGCATCCAGAACCCGCCGCTCCGCGACGCACCACCGACCGGCCCCGCCTCCCCGGAGCCCGTCCCCGTCCCCGTCCCGGCCCCGGTGCCGGTGCTGTGGGCCGCGTGTCCTCCGCCGTCCGGAGCGGGTGCGCCGTCCGTGCCGTCCGCCGCGCCGTGGGCGATGGTGGCACCGCCGGTGAGCATCAGCAAGGCGGCCGCGCCCACCAGCACCCTTCTCCGTACGGTCCCCGGCGCCCGCGACGCCCGGCCCGCCCCGGCTGCCTCAGCCGCCCCCGCCGCCCCTGCTGTTCGATCCACCTGTGCCGTCATGCGCTGGTGCTCCTCGCTCGTTCCGGTCGTTGCGGCCTGCCTAACGCCCGTACCGCCCGCCAGGTGTACGCGACCCGCGCAAACGTCACCCGACCCTGAGCGATCTGCGCAGAACCCTCACGCGTACGCTGTACAGCTGAACCTGCCGCCCATGCCGCTCCCCTGCGACGTCGCGGCGTTGACATGATCGGGGAGTAGACGGGTGCTTGAGAGTGTGGGCGCACTGACCAGCAGCCCATGGATCTACGTGGTGGTCGCCGTCTCGGTGCTCCTGGACGTCTTTCTCCCCCTGTTGCCCAGCGGTGTCCTCGTGATCACCGCCGCCACCGCGGCCGCCGCGGGCTCGACCGGCGTCAACGGTTCGGGGGACGCGACCGGTGAAGTGCCCTCGCTCGTCGTCCTCATCCTCTGCGCGGCCACCGCCTCGGTGCTCGGCGACCTCGTCGCGTACCGCCTCGCCTGGCGCGGTGGCGACCGGCTGGACCGGGCGATCGCGCGCTCCCGCCGTCTCACCAAGGCGCAGGAACGTCTCGGCGCGGCACTGAGCCGGGGCGGCGGGGCGCTGGTGATCATCGCCCGGTTCGCCCCCGCGGGCCGCTCGGTGGTCTCGCTCGGCGCAGGCGCCGCCCACCGCCGGAAGCGGGACTTCCTCCCCTGGTCCGCCGTGGCGGGCCTGACCTGGGCGGGTTACAGCGTGGGGCTCGGCTACTTCGGGGGCCGGTGGCTCGGGTCGACCTGGTTCGGGACGGCCGTCTCGGTGCTGGCCCTCTTCATGGCGGGCGCGCTGGCCGCGTTCCTCGTGAAGCGCCCGGCTGCCGAGCGGAACGCGGCGGCGGCCGCGGCGGATCCGCTCCAAAACCCCTCCGACCCGGCGGCAGGGCCGGTGGCTCCGGACACCGGGACCCGGCCCGCCCAACAGGACACCGCGCCCGGCGCCGAGCCCGGCGCCGTACCCAGCCGGCCGAACGCCCCCGCCCCCGTCACATCACCGGCGCCGGTCTCCCCCTGAGCCATTCGCGGCGTTGACCGGGTCGTCTCAGCCCTCGACGGTGCTCCGGGCGGCGGCGCCCCGTATCTCCAGGCCGTCCAGGAGCTTCATCGTGGCCTCGGTGATCTCGTCGACGGCACGGTCGAACACCTCCCGGTTGTGCGCGGCGGGCGCGCGGAAGCCGGACACCTTGCGTACGTACTGAAGGGCTGCGGCCCGCATGTCCTCCTCGGTGGCCTCTTCGGGGAGGGCGGGCGGGCGAAGGGTCTTGATACTGCGGCACATGACTCCAGTGTGGACCGCGCCACTGACAACGGCCCGGCGTCCGGCCTCCTGGCGACCGGCCCTCACTCCCCGTCCCGCTCGACGGCGGGAATCTCGTAACTCCCGTCGAGGACGGCGGCCCCCGGCGTGTACAGCCGCAGCATGGGCCGGAAGTCCCCGGCGGGCGCGGGAAGCCAGTTCGCCGCCCGGGCCGGGTCGGCGGGCCGGTCGTGGGAGAGGTACAGGGTGAGCGAGCCGTCGTCCGCGTGGACGAGGCCGGGCGTACGGTCCCCGATCGAGTACCGGCCGGCCGGGTTGTCCACGAGGTAGTAGTCCGGGGTGCTGTACATGGTCACCGACCAGAACGACTCGACCGGCGGCGGCTCCGGGAAGCGCAGGACATAGGAGTGCGCCCCGTTCAGCTGCCGCCCCTCGCTGTCCTGGAAGGTCTGGGCGTACACCGCCTCGTACCCGTGATTCCCCCACAGCCCGATCCGGGCCGCCACCGCGCGGGCCAGGTAGGAGGCCTCCCGGTCGGCGATCCGCCACTGCGGCGAGTCGATGGTGCCGACGCCGAAGTGGTCCAGGTTGTAGTCGAACAGGTGCGGGTCCGCGTTCCAACTCCCCGGCCTCCCGCCCCCGCCACCCGTCCCGGCGCGGCTGACCCCCTCGACCCGGGCCCGCCCCCGCTCCAGCCCCTTCGTCAGCGCGTCGACGAGGGCCGGGCCGGCGGCGGCGTACGGCGAGGGCCCCTCCTCCAGCAGCCCCAACGGCTGGAACCGGTCCTGGTACGCCTGGTCGGCCGCGGACGGCGGGAAGTCGGCCATCCACACCCGCAGCTCCTCGAAGAACCGCAGCTCCTCCGGTACGCCGGGTTCGGGCGCGGGCAGCCCGGTGCGGTGAGGCCGGCCGTCGAGCGGGGCGAGGGTGAGCCGCTCCTGGAGCGCCCGGACGCGCGGCAGGTCGCCCGGGCCGTCGCAGGCGTAACGTCCCGCCACGGTCACCACGGAGGTGGGCGCGTCGATGACCCCGCGTACGCCGTCGGGGACGCTGCCCGCCCAGCCGGGCGGCACGACCAGCCACTCCCCCTCGCCGGTACCGGTGGCGCGGCGGCCGACGTACGCGAAGTTGTCCGTCCAGGCGTCGACGAACTGGAGCACGTAGTACGCGCCGCCGCTGTCGGGGACATGGAGGCGCAGCGGCCCGCCGGACAGGTCGAGCTGGGCGATGGAGTAGACGGTGTCGTTGTTGACGGAGACGAACTCCGTACGGTGGTCGGCGAGGCGCTCGGAGTGGGCGAACCGGTTGAAGGGCGCGGCCGCCAGCGCGCCGAACCCGTCACGGAGCGAGGTCCCGACCATGGAGAGGTCGTAGACCAGGGGATATCCGTAGACGTACGCCTCGGCGGCGAGGTCCACGAGGTCCACCCCGGCGCTGTCGGGTGACGTCTCGGTGGTCTCCGCCACGTCAGACCGCCGGGTCGGAGCGGTCGGTGCACAGGGCCCAGATGATGAAGACGTCGATGGCGATGGTGACGATGGCCCAGATCGGCGTGTACGGGAGCCACATGAAGTTGGCGATCAGGTTCAGGGAGACGAGGGCGATGCCCACGGCCCGGGCCCAGGTCGCGCCCTTGAGGATGCCCCAGCCGACGAAGATCAGGACGACGCCGAGGATGAGGTGGATCCATCCCCAGGTGGTGACGTTGAACTTGAAGACGTAGTCGTTGACCGCCGCGTACACATCGTTGGTGGCGATCCCCGCGACGCCCTTGATCACTCCGAGGACACCGTCGACGAGGAGCAGGAAACCGGCGAACAGCGTCCCGCCGCCTGCCCACGGGTTACCGGAGTCGGCCCCGGATGCGGCGGCGGGTCGGGAGGTGCTGTCGGGGGTGGGTGCGCTGGGCTGGGACATGGGGACTCCTTGGCCGGGGCAGGCACCGGTGCCTGCGGTCCTGACCTGCACTGATAGTGCGTGCAGATCAGATTCGACGTTCCCTGAGGCCTGGCCGGTGAGCCACTTGGACGCACCCGTTCGGGTGACGGCTGATGGGCTCACTCCCACGTGTCACGGGCTCACTCCCACGTGTCACGGGCTCACTCCCCCGTGTCACGGGCTCACTCCCCCGTGTCACGGGCTCACTCCCATGTGTCGAGGTCGCCGCCGCGCCATTCGATCAGCCCCGGCCGGTCCAGCTCGACGGCCTCGTCCGGCCCCGGCGCGAACCCGGCGGCCCGCAGCAACGCGGCCACCTCGCCCCGCCCGTGCGCGAGCCCCACGATCTGCCCGTGCACGGTGACCCGCCGCCCTCCGGTCGCGGAGGGCGGATAGACGATCACAGGCGGGTGCGCGGCCATGTCTTCACGGTGCCTTGGGGGTCGCGGGAGCGCATCCCGGGAGGCGCGACGGGCAAGATCCCCTACCGGTACCGGTCGAGCAGCAACGCCTCCGAGCCCACCGGCCGGAACCCGGCGGCCTGGAACGCCCTGATGCTGCGCGCATTCCCCGCGGCCTGCTGGGACCAGAGGGGCTCACCGTCGGGCACCAGATGCCGGGCGGCGGTGGCCAGGGCCCGCCCCAGGCCCCGGTGCCGGGCGTCCTCGTCGAGTTCGACGGCCGCTTCCCAGCGCCCCGCCACCCCGCGCCCGAGGACCAGCACCCCACCGTCGACCGCCCACATCCGCACCCCGTCCCGCCGCCTGCGCGCGCTCATGACCCGGGGATGCACCGGGTCGGTGATCTCCCGCAGCTCCAGCGGAGGATCGCCGGGGAGAGCGGGCGCGACCGTGAGGAGGTCGATCGTGTCGGTGGTCCGGCCGGTCCGCTCCAGGAACGCGTGCAGGAACCGCGGATGCATGGTGGCCGCCAGCGCATCGCACTCCAGGGACGCCAGGGTCGCGTGGACCCACGCGGGGTCCTCGTCGGTGAACACCACCGAGTGCGCGGTGAAGGCGATCACGCCACTGTCCCGCCCGCTCGGCGCCTCCACCACGGTGGTACGTCCGTCAGGCGCCGGAAACCGGCCGCGCGCGGCCCCGTCCAGGATCTCCGCAAGGGTCTGCCCCATGGCTGTGTCTCTCCCCGTCACGTTGCAGCGTGCCCGCAGCCGCAGGGGCGCCGCCGGCGCCGCGCTGCTTTCCAGCGCCCATCATGGTGTACGCCCCGCGCAGCCGACACAGGTCGTGGCCGCCGGGCGTACCTCCAGCCGGGCGGCCGGAATGGGCTCTCCGCACACCTCGCAGCGACCGTAGGCGCCGCTCGCCAGCCGTTCCACGGCCAGGTCCAGCTCGGCCAGGTGCTCACGCGCCTGCGCCAGCAGGGAGGCGACATGGGCCCGCTCGAAAGCGGTGCTCGACCCCTCGGGGTCATGCTCGTCGTCGACGGCCACCAGGGCGTTCGCCTCGACGATCGCCTCGAAGTCACGGGTCAGCGCCGCCATGCGCTCGCTCGTGTCGGCGTGTTCCGCCAGGAGCCGCTTCCGTACCGCTTCCTGCTCAGGAGGCGGTACGTACGCATCGCCACGACTGTTCTCGGTCACGAACCCTCGCTGAAGCGGACCGACCAGGCGTAACCGCTCAAGGTGTCGTGCGGGACCTTCCGGACCTCTCTGACCTGGCAACCGTCGTGGGCGTACTTGAGCGCGAACCGGTCGAGACGCTGCGCGTCGGTGAGTTCCTCCATGGACAGGGGCGCCCCGACCACGAGGTCCTCGTGGAGGACATCACCAGGTGCGGTGCCGTCCGAACAGGCCGAGCAGTGATGCGTTCTGGGTAGGGCCATACCGCCAGTGTGCGCCCTGCCCGGACACTCCGTTCACCACGGAGGCCGGGCAGGGCGGGAGGAGAGGTGGCCGAGCAGGGCGGGAAGAGAGGTGGTCAGGCGCACGCGGGGACGACACGCGCACCGCACGACCGCACCCCACGCTCAGCCGTCGGTCGAGCCTGCGGCGTGCGGTCCGCCGGCGAGCATGCGGTCCACGACCCGCGCTGTCGCGAGACCGTCCCCGGGCTCGCAGAAGTCCCGCTTGAACTGGGCGTACTTCTCCCGGTACTCCGCCTCGACGGCATCGACGTCGCGCAGGGCCTTGACCAGCTCCTCGGAGGTCTTCAGCAGCGGCCCGGGAGCCCGGGTGGTGAAGTCGAAGTACAGGCCACGCAACGTGTCCCGGTAGTGCTCCAGGTCGTAGGTGAAGAAGAGCATCGGCTTGTCCGAGTGCGCGAAGTCGAAGAGCGCCGAGGAGTAGTCGGTGATCAGCACATCGGCGACCAGATACAGATCGGCGATGTCCGGATAGCGGGTCACATCCCAGACGAAGCCCCGGCCGGCACCCGGCACGCTGCCATGGACCTTCGGGTGTTTACGGAAGAGCAGCACGTGATCGTCACCGAGCTCGGCCTGCGCGGCGGCCAGGTCGATCCGCAGATCCAGCTTGTACAGCTTGCTCGCGTGCCGCTGGTCCTCCCGCCAGGTAGGCGCGTACAGCACCACCTTCTTGCCCTCGGGCAGACCGAGCCGCTCCCTGACCCGCGCCGCCCGCTCCTCGCGGTCGGGCGCGTAGAAGACGTCGTTGCGCGGATAACCGCTCTCGAACATGCCTCCTTCGATGTAGTACGCCCTGCTCATGATCTCCGTGGTGTACGCGTTCGGCGACACCACGAAGTCGAACTGCCGGTAGCTGTGCGGCAGGCTGGCGATATAGGCGGGGTTCGACTTGGGAGAGCCGAGCAGGTCCGCGCCGATCTTCTTCAGCGGTGTGCCGTGCCAGGTCTGCACGACCTTCTGCCCGGGACGGGTGACGAACCAGTCGCCGATCGCCGTGTTGACGACGACGTAACGGCTGCGCGCCAGTGCCTCGTAGCACTCGCGGCTGCCCCAGCCCACCACCCGCGCCTCCGGAGGCATCTCCGGCAGCCCCGAGTCCTGGATCCAGATGTGCTCGACCGGCACTCCCCGGCGCACCAGTTCCTCATGGACCGACCGCGGCGAATCCGAGAACTGCTTGCCCCCGAGACTCAGGTAGAGCACCGCGTCACGCAACGGGAGCTCACGCTGCTGCTGGAAGTACTCCTCGCGCAGAATGCGCTGCCGGTAGGCGCCGTGCTCATCGGGGCCGAGCATCCGTTCCGGCTCGATGAAGATGCGGTCGAATTCGCGGCGGTCCACGGTGAAGGCGCGCGGCTGCCCACCGGCGCGCTGCGGGCCAGTGAAGCGCAGAGGAAGCTCCCCCACCTGCTCCGGGCGCAAGGTCACGGGGATGTCCCTGGACTTGTCCCAGGCGTCCACATCGCGGAAGAACAGATACCAACGGCCGGGGCACAGGGGAAGCTCCGGGCCGCTCACCTGAGGGGCCGCCTCGGGCTCGATCCGGACCGTGAACCGCCCGTCGGCGATCTCGACCGGCAGCTCCTTCTCCTCCAGGCGGACGCCGTGCCGCAGGACGACCTTCTTCTTGGCCGCCTCCTCACCGGGATACGTACCCTCGATCACCAGCTCTCCCGCCGCCGTCACGGTCATCGCGTCGACGATGGGTCGGACGGGTCGCGTCGCCAGCATCAGCCGGCCACGCTCGTCGCGGTGAACGGACAGTTCACGGCCGGGCGCAAGCCCGTGCCGGCCGGTCGTGAAGTCCTCGGCGAGGAGGGCCTCCCGGTCCTGCCCGTCGGCTCCCTTCAAGGCCACCTTGAAGGGGCGGGACTTGATTCCCGACGGGTCGTTCGCGGCCAGCCGGTCAAGGCTGAACACCGCTCGGTAGCGCCGGAAGCCACCAGCGGAACCGGACGGGCCGGACGAGCCGGACAAGGGGGTGAGCGGGCTCTCGAACCCGGTGTCGCCCTCGACGACGCTCACGGCGGTGGGGACCTCGGCGCCACTCCGCGCCCTGGCGACCAGCACCAGTTCGCCGTCCACCACGGTGCAGGACTCGACCTCGACCGGAGGCTGCTGAACGGTGATGCTCACGGCATTCTTGGTGAAGCCGACCACGAGACGGGAGCCGTCCGCCAGGTGACGCACCTGGTTGTGCCCGGCCGTGCCCGCGTCGCGCTGGCGCACCCGCGCGGTGTGGATCCCGCCCGGCCCCGGTATCCCGATGTGGAGGAACCACTGACCGGCACCGCGCCCGGCGAGCTCGCGCAGCCGACGGGCGGAGACGACGACCTCGAAGCCTGTCCGGTCGTAGCAGTGGAGCGCCTGCCCGGAGGCGACGGTGGCCTGCTCGTTCTTGGTACGGCGCAGGCGCAGCTTGATGAGGCGCCCGGTCTTTCCGTTCTTCAGCACCGCGAACCGGCCGACCCGGCCCGACGGACGCGGCAGGTTCGCGACGAACGCGTACCCTCCCCACACCAGATCGTCGCCGCGCCACTCGACCGAGGTGAGCTGCGCCGTCACCGGCAGGTCACGACGTTCGAGCGCGGTTATCCGGTCCGGCAGCGCAAGGCTTCGCAGGCCCGGCAGCACCAGCCGTGGCCGCCGGGCACCTGTCACGAGGAAGGCGCCCGGGTCCCTGCGCTGCCCCCGGACCACCTCGACCAGATCCTCGGCACGCCCTTCGGAAGCGAGGTACCACATGACACGCTCGGCCGGACGGAGGCCGGTGAGGACCTTCTCACCGTGCGTGTCGAGCAGTTCCCGCGCCGTGGCACGCAACTCCTCGCGCTCCGCCTGCGAGCTCTCGGGAAAGAACCGCAAGGTCCTTCGCGCTCCTGCCGATGTGAGATCGGCGAGAGACTGTGCCATGGGTAACGCCCCTCTACAACGTGCTGGTCAACTCCAAGCCATCGCACGTTAACCGAGCTGCTCGCGTGCCTCACACTTGGCGTGATAACAGTACGAAAACATGCAGCTGGAAGCCGTCGGGGCTGGAGGGGCTGGATATCGGTGCAGCGGTATCGGGGTCCGGACCAGCAAACGCTGCGGGGGCTGCCGTCCTTCACTACCGTCGACGCCCCCCGCAGCGGCTCGCTGCGGGGGGCGTTCTGGTCTGGTGGGCGCGGACGGTTTCGAACCGCCGACATCTGCTTTGTAAGAGCAGCGCTCTACCCCTGAGCTACGCACCCGTGGATGAGGCAACAGCGTACATGGGCCGGGCCCCCTGCTCCTAAACCGATACGAGCCCCGAGCTGCGGGGGCTGGGGCGGGGGCTGGGGCGGGGGCTGGGGGCAAAGGCTGGGTCGAGCGGGGGGGGATAACCCCACCCCCGAGACGGTAGCTCTCCGGATGCCGCTGACCGGGCCCCGGTGCATACGGTTGGCAGTACACCGGACACCGGCAGCGACGACCGGTGGCACCGTCCGGCTGTACTTCCTGGGGGACCGATCATCGTGGACATCCGTACCAGCGCACCGACCCGCAAGCGCGGCGGGGTCCCCGGACGCGTAATCGCCGTGGGCGGCGGGGTCGCGCTGCTCGCGCTGGCTCTCTCCGGGTGCGGGGGTGCCGACGTCGATGACGCGCCGGTGGAGCGCAAGTCGTTCGCGTTGCAGGGGAAGACGCTGACCATCGACGCCGAGGACTCGACCGTGACCCTTGTGCCGGCCGATGTGGACGAGGTCGAGGTGGAGCGGCAGGTCGACGGGTGGGTGGTGCTGGGGAGTGGGCCCGATCCCGTCTGGAAGATGGAGAACGACACCCTGACGCTTCGGCTGAAGTGCGACGCCATGATCAACAACTGTGCCGCGCGCCACGAGGTGAAGGTGCCGCGCGGGGTGACCGTGAGGGCCGACGCGGACAACGGGGAGATCACCGCGACCGGGTTCGACGCCCCGCTGCGGCTCTCCGCCGACAACGGTGACATCGCCGTACGGGATTCCGGCGGACCGCTCGACCTCAAGAGCGACAACGGGTCCGTCCTCGCCGAGCGGATAGGCACCAAGTCCGTGGTCGCCCGCGCGGACAACGGGGAGATCCGGCTGGGGTTCAGCGGTGTGCCCGATCTGGTGGACACCGTCAGCGACAACGGGAGCATCGTCATCGATCTGCCGCAGGGCGGACAGAAGTACGCCGTGAACGCGAGCGCCGACAACGGGGAGGTCGCCATCGGGGTGCCGCGCAGCGACAGCAGCGCCCATGTGGTGAAGGCCCGCAGCGACAACGGGGAAGTGAAGGTTCGAACAGTGAACTAGAACCGCGAACTATCGGGCCCGTGTGTTCGTCCTTACCTGGTGGGAGAATGTACCGGCAGGGGCGGAACAGCACGGGAGAGGGATGTGACGGCGACGCGCACGCGGCCAGAGGCAGGAGCGGGTGGGAGTTCCGCCGTCGAGAGCGTTTCCGGTGCCCGGGGCGGGAGCCGCGAGCGGCTAGCGCCCGGAAAGCCTCCCGGGAGGCCGCCGGGGAGGCGGACAGGCCCGGCAGGGCAGGGGCTCCGGGATGTTCTGGCCCTCGCGCTGCTGCCCGTGCCCCTGCTCGTCGCCACGCTGCCCGCCGCCTTCGCCGGGGGCGGTACGCGGCGGTGGTTCGGCGGGCGTGGGGAGAGTCAGCGTGCCGAGGCCCAGGCAGCGAGGGACGCGGCGGCCGAGGCCTTCTACGAGCTGGACACCGCCCAGCGTGACCTCAAGATCTCCATCGAGACGATCAACGCCGTCGACGACTCTCCGCGCGGCCGCAAGGCGGCCGAGGACTTCGCCGCGTTGGGACGACGCATCGACGACGTCAGCCACGCCTACATCACCGCCGTCGACGCCCACGATCTGGACCGGGACGACCTGGAGCCCTCCGTCGCCGCCAGCGCCCGCACCGAGCTGACCCGGGCCAAGGACGATCTCGTACGGGTCAAGGGCGAGCTGGACCGGTTCGGCCAGGGGCTCGGGACGCTGCTGGGCAGTGCGGAGACCCAGCTCGCCCGGCTCGCCCCCGCCGTGGAGCGGGCCCGGCAGGCGCTGCTCGGGGCGAGCAACGCGCTCGATGCCGTGCGGGCGGCGGGGCTGCGCGCCGATGAGCTCGCGGCCCGGCTCGCCGCCCTCGCCCCCGAGCTGACCAAGCTGAACCAGGGCGCGGGAAAGCACGGGGTCGCCGAGACGCTCCAGCGGGCCGATGTGGTCCTGCGCGATGCGGAGGCCCTGCGGGCCGAGGCGGAGCGGCTGCCGGAGCGGGCCGCCGAGATCGACCGCCGGCTGGTGTCGCTGCGGACCCGCGCCCAGGCCCTGACGACGCGGGCGGGCTCGGTGGAGCCGGTCCTCAGCGAGCTGCGGCGCCGGTTCTCGGCCGCCTGCTGGCAGGACCTCCAGCCGGTGCCGGAGCAGGCCGCCGTCAACGTGACGCAGGCGGAGGAGAAGCTCGCGGAGGCAGCGAAGGCACGCGACGAGCAGCGCTGGGCGGACGCCACGTCCCGGCTCTCCACGGTCCGGGCCCTGCTCAACGCCGTGGACGAGGCGGTCTCCGCCGCCGGGGACCGGTTGCAGCGGCTGGACGCCGTGGCGAAGGACCCGCAGCAGGAGATCGAGCGGACCCGGTTCGCCGTACGGGACGCGCAGCGCCTCGCCATGGCCGGCCGGCACACGCCCGACCCCCGGCACGCCCGGCCCCTGGACGACTCGGTGGCACGGCTGGACCGGGCCGTCGCCGGTCTTGAGGGCCGCCACCCCGACTACTGGCACTTCCTGACCGAGACCGAGGCCGTGCGGCAGACCGCCGCCCGGGTCGTCTCCGACATCCGCGAGGAGCGCGGCGGCGGCGCCTGAGCCCGCACGGTCCCGCCCAGTCCCGCCCAGTCCCGGGAGTCCGTAGCCGCCGGGCGCCGATGGCTCTAGCCTGGGGCCATGCCTCGCTATGAATTCCGCTGCCGCACCTGCGGAGACACGTTCGAACTCAGCCGTCCCATGGCCCAGTCCTCGGACCCGGCCTCCTGCCCCGCCGGCCATGACGACACGGTCAAGCTGCTCTCCGCCGTGGCCGTGGGCGGCGCCGCCGCGTCCGCACCCGCACCGTCCGGTGGCGGCGGTGGGGGCGGAGGCTGCTGCGGCGGCGGCTGCTGCGGCTGAGCCCAGCCGCACAGAAAGAAGAACAGAAGCACAGGAAGAAGAGCAGAAAAGGGTCGCGCTACTTCTTGCGCGCGAGCGTCAGGCCGTCCGAGACCGCCAGCAGCACGCTGTCCATCCGGGCGTCCGCGCTCGCGTGGTCGTTGAACTCCTTGATCGCCGCCGTCGACCCGGTGGCCCGCGGGTCCGTGACACCGCCGTGGAAGAGCACGTTGTCCACGGCGATCACGCCACCCTGCCGCATCCGGGGCACCAGTTCCTCCCAGTACCCGATGTAGCCGCCCTTGTCCGCGTCCAGGTAGGCGAAGTCGATGTGCGGCTCGGCGGGCATTGCGCGCAGGGTGTCCAGGGCCGGGGCGATGCGCAGGTCGATCCGGTCCGCGACGCCCGCCTTCTCCCAGGCCTCACGCCCGTACGCCGTCCACTCCTCCGAGATGTCGCAGGCGATCAGCGTGCCGTCGGCGGGCAGCGCCTGGGCCATGGCGAGGGCGCTGAACCCGGTGAACGTGCCGACCTCCACCACATGCCGGGCGCCCACCAGCCGGACGAGGAAGGCGAGCAGCGGCGCCTGCTCCTCGGCCGACACCATGCCGGCGTGGTCGGGGAAGCGGGCGTACGTGGTCTCCACCAGCTCCCGTTGGACCGGGTCCAGCGGCGGGTTGTGGGCCAGCATGTACGCGTACAGCTCGGGGGTGATCGTGGTCTCGTTGCCCTTGGTCATGCCCCCCAGCCTTCCCCAACCGGCGCCGTCGCGCAGCCGAACCCACGCAGCCCACACGGCCGGACTCACGCAGCCGGATTCACTCCCCCGCGCTCACCCGGCCGAAGCCGCCAGGAACCGGCGCAGGATCTCCTCCCCCGCAACCCCGCCCCGCTCCTCCAGCGCCACGACGTGCGGGGCGCGCCAGTCGTTCTCGGCCAGCTCACCGTGGCCGGGGCGCCAGCCCAGGTCGGCGGCGAGCAGCAGGTCGGCGTCGAGGAGGGAGTCCCCGGCGGCGAGGGTGCGGGTGGCGCCGGAGCGGCGGGCGACCTCGTTCATGGCGGCGCTCTTGGTGAGCGGCACGGGGACCGCGTAGATCTTGCGGCCCTGGAGGGAGACGGTCCAGCCCCGCTCCTGCGCCCACACCGCCAGCTCCTTCACCCACTCCTCGGGGAGCAGGGAGCGTTCGACGACCAGATAGGCGAAGAGGTTCTCGGCGACGCGCTCCTTGAGGAGCCAGCCCGGGTCGGCGGTGGTGGCGAGGTGGGCGCGGATCTCGGTGAGGGGGGCGCACTCGTCGGCGATGCGCGCCTCCACCTGCTGCTGCCAGTCCCGGTCGGAGACCCCGTCGACGAGGATGTGCCCGCCGTTGGCGCAGATCGCGTACTGCGGGGCGGGGCCGGGGAGATGGATGCGGTGGTACTGCTCGCGGGTCCGGGTGGTGGTGGGCACGAAGACCGTGGAGCCGGCCACCTCGGTGAGGAGGGCGGCGGCCGTCTCCGTCATGTACGAGAGGGGCTTGTGGCCGTACACCTCGACGCAGAGGAGCCGCGGAGCCTCCGCGTCCGGCATCGACAGGTCGAGCGCGGCCGCCGAGTAGATGAGGGTGCGGTCGAGGTCGCTCGCCACGAGAGTGGTGGAAGAAGCCGTGCTCATGCGCCCTGCACCGCCTTACCGTCCGCACCCGTCGCACCGCGCGTGAACCGGGGGTGGATCAGACCGACACAGCTGTACGGGAGGTCGTCGACCTCCTCGACCGGGACGCCGCGCTGTTCGGCCAGCAGCCGGATGTGGGTCAGGTCCGTGCCCGCCCCGCGCTTCGCGAGGATCTTCCAGGGGACCCGGCGCAGCAGGACCCGGGTGGTCTCGCCGACGCCCGGCTTGACCAGGTTGACGTCGTGGATGCCGTACTCCTCGCTGATCCGCTCGACGGCCGCCCAGCCCTCCCAGGTCGGGGCCCGGTCGGCGGCGAGCAGCTCCTTGGTCTCGGCGCCGACCCGGTCCGCCACCTCGTCGAACCGGGCGGTCACGGCCGCCAGGAAGTCGCCGGAGACGTCGGAGTCCGCCAGCTCGCGGTAGAACTTCGCGCCGTGGAAGTCGTCGGGGCCGACCAGGTCGGCGCGGAGCACCGTACGGGAGATGAGGCCGGAGACCGTGGAGTTGAGGCAGGCCGAGGGGATCAGGAAGTCCTCGCGGGTGCCGTACGTACGGACGCAGCCGCCCGGGTCGGCGAGCACCGCGATCTCCGGGTCGAAGCCGACCGGACCGGCGGAGCCGCCGGGTCCGCCCGACGCCTCGAACTCCTCGATCGCCGCCGCCAGTTCGCGGGTGATCGCGCCCTTCCCCGTCCAGCCGTCGACGAACACCACGTCGGCCGGGTCGTGGTGGGCGGCGAGCCAGCGCAGGGCGGTGGCGTCGATGCCCCGGCCCCGGACGATGGAGATCGCGTAGTGCGGCAGGTCCAGGCCGTGCCGGTGGCGGGCCCAGTGGCGCATCAGCACCCCGACGGGCGTTCCGGCGCGGGCGAGCGAGACGAGGACCGGGCGCGGTCCGCGTTCGGCGAGGACCGTCTCGGTGACGGTGCCCACCGCACGGGCGATGCGCGTGGCGGAGGCGTCCAGGGCGGCCGCGAACAGGGCTTGGTACTCGGCGCTCGGCTGGTACTCCACGGGCAGCGACTCCGCGTAGTGCGCGCCGCCGCTCTGGATCGCCTCCTCGCGCTCCTCGGTGGGCGCCTCCAGCTCGGTGTCCGAGAGGTCCTGGAGCAGCCAGCCGACGTCCTCGGGCGCGTAACTGGAGAAGTCGGGGCCTCGGAGGGGCTCGGGCAGCACGGCGGGCTCCTGAAGAGGTGTAGGGGTGTACGAGGGGACGACCGCGAGGAGGACCTGGCCGGTGTGGGCCGCGAGGCGGGCCGGCAGGCCGTCGGGGGCGTGCAGTTCGGGGGTGTCGGCGATGGAGTCGACGACGGCGACCACCGCGTCGAAGCCCGCTCCCGCCACGTTGTACGCGTACCGGTCGCCGGGGCCGTCCGCCGGGTCGTCGTGGGCCGGGAAGACCAGGCGGGTGCGTATCGCGTAGCCGGGATCGTCGACGGCGAGGACGGGCGAGCGGGTGGTGGTGGAGTACCGGACCTCGGCGCCGGACCCCATGGCCGCTTCCAGGGCGGTGCCCAGGCGCAGCGGCGCGTACATCAGCTCCTCGAAGCCGAGGACGAGCACGCGGCGGACATCGCTGTCCAGCGCGCCCGCGATCCGCTCCGCCATGCCCGGGAGCGCCGCTTCGAGCGCCGCCCGGTGAGCGGGGGTGAAGCCGTGCCGGCCGCCGTCGGGGACCTCCGCAGGCCAGTCCAGGGCGACCCGGGTGACGGGGGCGGGGGCGGGGGCGGAGGCTGCGACAGTCTCGTCGGCGCGCCCCGCCTGCTCGGCCTCCTGGTCCGCGACCAAGGCCTGCCCCCGCTCCAGTACGCCTTCGGGGAGCGTGACCGTGCCCGAGGAGCGGGTCACCAGGTCGACGCGGGCGCCGATCTCGGCGGCGAAGGCGGTCAGCCGGTCGCGGTCCCCCGCCGAGCGCATGTCGACCAGCGCGACGATGACGTACCGCTCGCGCGGGTGCGTCTCGTGCAGCGCGCGGATGGTGTTGAGCACGGTGTTGCCGGTGGAGAACTCGTCGTCGACCAGCACCAGAGTGGAGGCCTCCGCTCCCCCGGCCAGCAGCTCCGGGTCCTCCGGCAGCAGCAGGTGCGAGGTGGCGTGCGAATGGGCCTCCTCGAAGCCGCCCGCCTGCGCGACGCCCGCGACGGGCCGCCGGGTGGAGTGCAGGTACGGGGCGTCCCGCAGGCCGTCCGCGACGGCGTGGCCGAGGCCGGTGGCCGTCTCCGCGTACCCGAGGACGACCGCGCGGCGGGCCTCCTCCGCGCCGAGGAGCGCCCGTACGCGCTCACCGAGCCCGTACCCCGCCCCGTACACGACGGAGGGCTTCTGGGGCACATGCTTGCCCAGCACGTTGGAGACGAGCAGGTGGGCCCGCTTGGGGTTGCGCCGCAGGGCGAGGCCCAGCAGCTCGTGGAGCTCCCCGTCGCCCTCCAGGGCCACTCCCAGCCGCTCGGCCACCCAGTCGCCCGACCACACCACGTCCACGGCCTCTTCTCTCCTGGCGCGCCCGCTCATCGGTACGCGCTCACTACGCCCGCTCATCGGCGCGCGCTCATTACGCTCGGTCATCGGCACGCGCCGCCACGCGCGCTCATTTCGTCAGGCCGGCGGCCAGCAGGTCCACGAAGCCGACGTCCTCGCTCGCCACCCCGAAGACCTCGGCCCGCCGTAGCGTGCGCTCGGCCCAGGCCCGGTGGGGCTTCACTTCATTCATCTTGTTCGTATACGCCGAGCGCAGCACCCCACCGCCTCCGCGCTCGGGCCGCAGGATGTCCTGCGCGTCGGTGAACTCCTCGTGGCTGACCACGGAGAGTGCGTGGACGGGTGCCACGTGCGACGGGTGGATGCAGGTCTTGCCGAGCAGGCCGTTGGCGCGGTCGAGCTCGATCTCCCGCAGCAGGCCGTCGAGGTCGTGCTCGATCAGTGCCGTACGGAGCTCCTCCGCGCTGCCCTCCAGGAAGGGGCTGCGGCGCAGCTGGGGCTTGAACATGCGCTCCTGGCGGCGGAAGTACTCCCAGACCGGGCCGGTGATCGTGAAGCCGGTGCCGTCGGCCCGGCCGAGCACGTTGACCACGTCGGCGATCACGGAGCCGACGATCTGGACGTCGTACGCCGTCATGTCGGGCGCGCGGCGCAGTCCGTAGGCCGAGCAGAAGTCGGTGACGCCGAGCCGGAGGGCGAGCACCCGGTCCCGGTACTTGTCGACGGAGCGCGCGATTCCCTGGAGGACCTCACCGCGCGTCTCCAGGTGGAGCAGCTCGGGCGATTCGAGGACCGGCATGGCGAACAGCCGCTGTCCGCAGGCCGCTTCGGCTTCCGCCAGGGCCTCCAGGAAGAGCGTTCCCCGCTCTTCGGTGAATTTGGGAAGTACAAAACCGGACAACATCCGGACGGAGGTGCCGAGCCGGTCGACGAGGTCGGTGATCTGGCCCGGTTCACGGACCCGGACGAACAGGAGCGGCAGCCCGGTGCCCGTGGCGTCCCGCTCCGCGAGCTGTGCGAACTGCCTGACCAGGTTGGCCTCGGCGTCGACCACCTCGGCGTCGTCGATCGAGTCCTCCAGGCACAGCACCATGGAGACGACGCCGCGCCCGGCCTGCTTCATCACATCGTCGGCCAGCGTGGGCCGGGTGGCCGGGGAGTAGAGCGTGGCGCCCAGGGCGACGGAGAGCAGGCTCGCGGGCGAGGCCGCGCTGAACTCACACGGCTCCTGGAAGAACAGGCCCTCCCGGGCAGCGGGCGGTATATACCCGAAGTGACGCATGAGTTTCCCCCGAACTGCCTGACCGGCCGGACAACGTATGGCCGGTAATAGTACGTACGGACGCGTGTCAACAGTTCCCGATGTACATGAATTTCCGGTTACCCGCCCTTCACGCCGCCTCTTCTCGCGGTACCGTTCGGCCCTCTTTCCTCCCTCCCCCTCCCCTCCTCCTTCCCTCCCTCTTCCCCCTCTCCGGCCCGGCACCGACGCGACAGGCCAGGGACTTTGCCGCCCCCGCGTTGTCCGGACGTGCCGCCAGCAGGCAGGATGACGCCCATGACGCACACGATGCTGAAGGGCTCGAACGTCCCGGTCGACGCCGTGGCCGTACGGGCCGTGCTGCGCTGGACCCCGGGGACCGGTGTTCCCGACGTGGACGCCTCCGCCCTGCTGCTCGGGACCTCCGGCCGTGTGCGGTCCGACGAGGACTTCGTCTTCTACAACCAGCCCCGCCACCCCTCCGGGCTGGTCCGGCGGCTGCCGAAGCGCAGTGTCGCCGAGGGGCTCACGGACACCGTCGAGGCGGACCTCGGCGGGCTGGACGCGTCGGTGGACCAGGTCGTCATCGCCGCCTCCACCGACGGCGACGCCTTCCAGCGCGTGCCTGACCTGCGGATACTCCTCTTCGACGCGGCGTTCGCCGACGGGGACCCGCTGGCCGTCTTCGATGTGCGGCCGGAGACCGGGGAGGAGACCGCGATCATCTGCGGGGAGCTCTACCGGCGCGGCGAGGGATGGAAGTTCCGGGCGGTCGGCCAGGGCTATCCCACCGGGCTGATCGGTCTTGCCACCGCCTTCGGGATCTCGGTCGACGATTCGGAGGCCGGTGACGGTGCGGAGGAGCCGTCCGGAGCCGCTCCGGGCCCCGCTCAGCCGCCCGCTGCCCACGCGCCCGCCCACGCCGCCTCCGATCCCGCCGCCACGCACACGGCCTCCGCGCCGGACCCCGACTCCCAGGCCACGGTCCTGCACCGGCAGCCCGCCTACGGCTACCCGCCGCCCGTCGCGCCCCCGGCCGTGCCTCCGGTGGCCGCGCCGCAGCCCGCCGCGAACGCCCAGCCGGCGTACGGCTACCCGCAGGGGGCCGGTGCGCCGCCCGCGTACGGCTATCCGCAGCCGGCGGCGGCCGCCGCCCACGCGCCCGACCCGCACTTCGTCCTGCCGCCGCAGGGGCCGCAGTTCATCCGGTCCTGAGCGATTCCGGTCCTGTGGGCTCAGGTCCGGACGGGCTCAGGTCCGTGACTTGTAGCCCCGCCCCCACTGCATGCCGTAGCCGTAGAGCCGGTCCAGCTCGGACTGGAATCCATACACGAACTTCACCTCGCGCCGCACGATGAGCTCGTCCTTGACGTTGTCCACGGTGAACACCGCGCAGGAGCGGGCCTGCGGTGCGCGCTCGTCGAGTTCGATCTCGATCCGGGGGCCGTTGCCCGGGTAGAGCGTGATCTTGGCGTGCGTACGGTCGAACGCGGGCGTCCGGTCGTAGATGTAGACGAAGAACAGCAGCCGCTTGAACTGGTCGCGCTGGTCCAGGTTGACGTAGACCGTCTCCCCGGAGGGGGCGCCGAAGCGGTCGTCGCCGCTGAGCCGGATGTAGGGCGGGCTGTTCAGATCGCCGATGAGGTTGCCCAGCGGCTGGACGACCCCCTTGGTGCCGTCCTTCAGCTCGTACATGCAGCCGAGGTCCAGGTCGACGTTGACGACGCCCTGGGTGTGCGCCTGGACAACCTCGGGCTGGAAGAGCTTCAGAGGGCGCCGCAGCCGGCCGCTCTGGCGCGAGCGGCCCTCGATGTCCGATGTACGCATCCGCCAGGACAGGTTGACCCTCAGGTTGCCCGAGAGGGCGCCCTGTTTGCTGAGCGAGACCGTGGCATTGCGTTTCGAGAGCACGATGGCGCTCGATGTGCCGTTGCCCGAGTCGAACTGTGCCGCGCGCCCCGGCCACAGGCCGTCGAAGAATCCCATCCCAACCCCCACCTGTTCGCCCTGTCGCCTGTCAACCCTGTCGCCCGCTGTCGCGGGCCCTGCACACCACTGCGGGGCGGCCACCGGGCCGGGTCCGGGGGAATCCCGGAGAGCCGTCGCCGTGTGGGCCGCCCCGCAGAGAGCGTTCCTCAATCCCTACCGGGTCACACCCCGGAGCGGACTTCGGCCTTGGAACCCGGACTTCCGCCGGTGTCCCCGTCGCCTCCGCCCGAGGCGGCGATGGCCCGGTTGCGGCGGAGCGAGGACCAGAAGGAGAGACCGATGAGGACGACACCGATCAGGCCGGTGATGATCTCGTTGATCTCGTACTGGATGGTGACCAGCAGGATGACGGAGAGCGCGCCGATCGCGTAGTGCGCGCCGTGCTCCAGGTAGACGTAGTCGTCCAGCGTGCCCTGGCGGACCAGGTAGACGGTGAGCGAACGGACGTACATGGCGCCGATACCGAGGCCGAGGGCCATCAGCACGATCTCGTTGGTGATGGCGAAGGCGCCGATGACGCCGTCGAACGAGAAGGAGGCGTCCAGGACTTCCAGGTAGAGGAAGAGGAAGAACGCGGCCTTTCCGGCGAGGGCGACCCCGGTGACGGGCTTGCCCTTCTTCTTGGCCTGCTCCTCGGCCTCGTGCTCGCGCTCCTCCTCCTCTTCGAGCTTGCCCTCGAAGAATCCGGAGAGCCCGCCGACGACGAGGTAGGTGATCAGACCCGCGATGCCCGAGAGCATCACGGTCGAGGCCTTGTCCACATGCCCGCCACCGTGCTGGTGGGCCTGGGTCGCGAAGGTCATGGCGGTGATCATCAGCACGATCAGCGCGACGCAGACCGACAGCATGTCGACCTTGCCGAGCTTGGCGAGCGGGCGCTCGATCCAGCGGAGCCACTGGATGTCACGGTCCTCGAAGATGAAGTCGAGGAAGATCATCAACAGGAACATGCCACCGAAGGCGGCGATCGACGGATGGGCGTCCGTCACCAGTTCCTTGTACTTCTCGGGGTCGTTGAAGGAAAGGTCGATGGCCTCGATCGGCCCGAGCTGGGCGCTCACGGCCACGATCACGACGGGGAAGACCAGCCGCATACCGAAGACGGCGATCAGGATGCCGATGGTGAGGAAGATTTTCTGCCAGAAGGCATTCATCTTCTTCAGGATTCCGGCGTTGATCACCGCGTTGTCGAAGGACAGCGAGATCTCCAGGATCGTCAGGATCGCGACGATACCGAAGGCTTGCCACCCCCCGTAGAAGAAGGCTGCGACCAGGCCGAGCGCGGTAACCGCGAACGACCAGCCGAAGGTTTTCAGGACCACTGCTACCCCATCGTGTCTATGTAAGGGTCTCCCCCGGTGTGTACGGGGCTCCCCCGCGCCGTGCGCGGCGTTACGAAACGTTGACGCCGAAGTCTAGAGCGATGCCCCGGAGCCCCGACGCGTACCCCTGACCGACTGCACGGAATTTCCACTCGCCCTGGTAGCGGTAGAGCTCACCGAAGATCATCGCGGTCTCGGTGGAGGCGTCCTCGCTGAGGTCGTAGCGCGCCAGCTCCTGGCCGTCGGCCTGGTTGACGACGCGGATGAAGGCGTTGCTGACCTGCCCGAACGCCTGGCCCCGGTTGTCGGCGTCGTGGATGGAGACCGGGAAGACGATCTTGTCGCAGTGCGCGGGGACCTGGTCGAGCCGCACGATGACCGACTCGTCGTCGCCGTCGCCCTCACCCGTCAGGTTGTCACCGGTGTGCTCGACGGAGCCGTCGGGGCTGGTGAGGTTGTTGTAGAAGATGAACCACTCGTCCCCGAGCACCCGGCCCGACCGGCACAGCAGCGCGCTGGCGTCGAGGTCGAAGTCGGCTCCGGTGGTGGAGCGTGCGTCCCAGCCGAGCCCGACCAGCACCTGCGTGAGGTTGGGTGCGACCTTGGAGAGGGAGACATTGCCTCCCTTGGCGAGTGTGACGCCCATGTGTGTCCTCCCCGAGTCGTGGAAACGCTTTACGGGCGCTCTCCACGCCCGCGGTCGGGCGCCGAAGGCGGCCCGGTCAGGGTGGACCCGGCCATGGATCCGCCGGACACCCCCTGAGCGCGTCCGGCGCCGCACGGGATGCGGCGCCGGACGGGTGGTACGTGAGCGCTGCGCGCGCCCGGTCATGCTGGACCGTGATGTCCTCGGACGGTGCCCTCAGGCGGTGCCCTCAGCCGGTGTCCTCAGACGTTGACGCCGAAGTCCTGCGCGATGCCGCGCAGGCCCGAGGCGTAGCCCTGGCCGATGGCGCGGAACTTCCACTCGGCACCGTTGCGGTAGAGCTCGCCGAAGACCATCGCGGTCTCCGTCGAGGCGTCCTCGCTCAGGTCGTAGCGGGCGAGCTCGCTGTTGTCTGCCTGGTTCACCACGCGGATGTACGCGTTGCGGACCTGGCCGAAGCTCTGCTGACGGCTCTCGGCCTCGTAGATCGAGACCGGGAAGACGATCTTGTCGACGTCGGCCGGGACACCGGCGAGGTTCACCTTGATGACCTCGTCGTCGCCCTCGCCCTCGCCGGTGAGGTTGTCACCGGTGTGCTCGACGGAGCCGTCGGGGCTCTTCAGGTTGTTGAAGAAGACGAAATTGCCGTCCGCCGCGACCTTGCCCTCGGCGTTCGCCAGCAGCGCGCTGGCGTCGAGGTCGAAGTCGCCGCCGGTGGTGGTGCGGGCGTCCCAGCCCAGACCGACGATGACCGCGGTCAGGTTGGGCGCGGCCTTGGTCAGCGAGACGTTGCCGCCCTTGCTGAGGCTGACTCCCACGAGTCCTCCAGTAGTTTTCTCAGGGGCCGGCAGACACCAGCGTCCCCGTCGTTCGTTGGCATCGGATCAACGATTGGATCCTAGTGACCGGTTCCCGGCGAAAACAGGCTTTTGGCCGGGCGCCGCCAGGAGATCGTCTCAGAGCGCTTCGAGCGCCTTGATGTAGTCGTTCAGGTCACGCGCGTCCGGCAGGCCGTTGACGACGCTCCAGCGGACGGTGCCCGCCTTGTCGATGATGAAGGTGCCGCGCACCGCGCAGCCCTTGTCCTCGTCGAAGACGCCGTACGCCCGCGAGGTCTCGCCGTGCGGCCAGAAGTCGGAGAGCAGCGGGTATTCGAGGCCCTCCTGCTCGGCGAAGACGCGCAGGGTGTGGATGGAGTCGCTGGAGACCGCGAGCAGCTGGGTGTCGTCGTTCTCGAAGCGGGGCAGCTCGTCGCGGAGCGCGCACAGCTCACCCGTGCAGACGCCGGTGAAGGCGAACGGGTAGAAGAGCAGCACCACGTTCTTCTCGCCGCGGAAGTCCGCCAGCCGCACGGTCCGGCCGTGGTTGTCCTTGAGTTCGAAATCCGGAGCCTCGGTACCGACCTCGATCGCCATGGAACACACAGCCCTTCCGTCGCTTCTCACGTCTCTCACGTCCCGGCTTCCGTTCGTACGTGGCCGTCGTGTCCGTTCACACGTGTCCGGCCGTCCGGGTGACTCCCACCCTACGCACGGGCCGCCGGAGCACGTACGAAGGCCCCCGACGGCGGCTCAGCGCCGTCGGGGGCCCCGGGTGGTGTAGCGAGTGGTTCAGCGCTTGGCCTTGGCCCCCTTGGGGGTGACCAGACGGCTGCCCGTCCAGTCCTTGCCCGCGCTGATGCTCTTGGTCTGGGCGAGACCGGCCGTCTGGGCAGCCTCATTGATGTCGCTCGGTTCGACGTATCCGTCACGGCCGGTCTTCGGCGTCATCAGCCAGACCGTACCGCCGTCCTCGAGCAGACCAATGGCATCCACCAGCGCGTCCGTAAGGTCGCCGTCCTCGTCGCGGAACCAGAGCAGGACGACGTCTGCGACGTCGTCGTACTCCTCGTCGACGAGTTCCTGGCCGGTAGTGGCCTCAATGCCCTCACGGAGCTCCAGCTCGACGTCGTCGTCGTAGCCGATCTCCTGGACCACTTGTCCGGGCTCGAACCCCAGGCGTGCTGCCGGGTTGGTCCGCTCCTCCGCGTGGTCCGCGGTCGCGCTCACGGGTTGCCTCCTGATCATGTCTTCGGAAAATGCTGCAGCCACGCGCGTGCGCGGGGCGTAGGCCGTAGTCCACACGGGCCCGGCGAATCGCGCAAGTACCCGGCGTGCGAGACCGCCTAAACGGTGACGTTCCCTGCCACGTCACCGCAGGCTCCGGCATGTCTCTCCGGGGCCTGGGCCGGTCCCTCCGGGGCTCCGCAAGGTCACCCCATCCGTTTACGTCCTTCCTCAGCTTATGCCGTTTCGCTCCGCCAATCGGATTCGAACGGCCTTTGGGAACGCTTGGACGGCTTGGGCGTAAGGTTGCGGTTTGCCCGTACCCCGCCGCGTACTGCCCATACTCGTGCCCCGCCGGAGAAATTTCGGAACCTCAGGGTTACCCCACGGTAGAGATGACGTTCGGGCCCTCGCGGTAGCACGATGGAGGCGGCGCACACACAGTTGACCCGGGGGTACGTTCCCCGTAACAGACCCCGCAGAGCACCACCGAACAGCGAAGGAACAGTGTGGCTTCCGGATCCGATCGCAACCCGATCATCATTGGCGGCCTTCCGAGCCAGGTCCCGGATTTTGATCCGGAGGAGACCCAGGAATGGCTCGACTCCCTCGACGCCGCCGTCGACGAGCGAGGCCGTGAGCGGGCCCGCTACCTGATGCTCCGGCTCATCGAGCGCGCGCGGGAGAAGCGTGTCGCCGTGCCGGAGATGCGCAGCACGGACTACGTGAACACGATCGCCACGAAGGACGAGCCGTTCTTCCCCGGCGACGAGGAGATCGAGCGCAA
Source organism: Streptomyces cyaneofuscatus (assembly GCF_000718135.1). Taxonomy (GTDB): domain Bacteria; phylum Actinomycetota; class Actinomycetes; order Streptomycetales; family Streptomycetaceae; genus Streptomyces; species Streptomyces cyaneofuscatus. The sequence continues at coordinate 425,389 of NZ_JOEM01000005.1, forward strand.
GGTCCTCAACGCGACCCGCTGGAACGCGGCCGTGATGGTCTCGCGGGCGCAGCGCCCCGGGATCGGTGTCGGCGGCCACATCGCCACCTTCGCCTCCTCCGCCTCGCTGTACGACGTGGGCTTCAACCACTTCTTCCGCGGCAAGGACCAGGGCGACGGCGGCGACCAGATCTTCTTCCAGGGACACGCGTCCCCGGGGATCTACGCCCGCGCGTTCCTGCTCGACCGGCTGAGCGAGGCCCAGCTCGACGCGTTCCGCCAGGAGAAGTCGAAGGCGCCGAACGGGCTGTCCAGCTACCCGCACCCGCGGCTGATGCCGGACTTCTGGGAGTTCCCGACCGTCTCGATGGGCCTCGGCCCGCTCGGCGCGATCTACCAGGCGCGGATGAACCGCTACATGGAGGCGCGCGGCATCGCCGACACCTCCAAGTCGCATGTGTGGGCCTACCTGGGCGACGGCGAGATGGACGAGCCCGAGTCGCTGGGCCAGCTCTCCATCGCCGCCCGCGAGAACCTGGACAACCTGACCTTCGTCGTCAACTGCAACCTCCAGCGGCTCGACGGCCCGGTGCGCGGCAACGGCAAGATCATCCAGGAGCTGGAGTCGCAGTTCCGGGGTGCCGGCTGGAACGTCATCAAGCTGGTCTGGGACCGCTCCTGGGACCCGCTGCTGGCGCAGGACCGCACGGGCATCCTGGTCAACAAGCTGAACACCACGCCGGACGGCCAGTTCCAGACGTACGCCACCGAGACCGGCTCGTACATCCGCGAGCACTTCTTCGGTGACGACCCGCGGCTGCGCGACATGGTCAAGGACATGACCGACCAGCAGATCCTGCACCTGGGGCGCGGCGGGCACGACCACAGGAAGGTCTACGCGGCCTATGCGGCGGCCAAGGCGCACAAGGGCCAGCCGACCGTGATCCTCGCGCAGACGGTCAAGGGCTGGACGCTGGGGCCGAACTTCGAGGGCCGCAACGCGACCCACCAGATGAAGAAGCTCACGGTCGAGGACCTCAAGCGGTTCCGCGACCGGCTGCACATCCCGATCACCGACAAGCAGCTGGACGAGGGCTACCCGCCCTACTACCACCCGGGCCGCGACTCGGAGGAGATCCAGTACATGCACGACCGCCGCAACAGTCTGGGCGGCTATGTGCCGACCCGGGTGGTGCGTGCGAAGCCCCTGCCGCAGCCCGAGGAGAAGACGTACGCGGCTGCGAAGAAGGGTTCGGGTACGCAGTCGATCGCCACCACCATGGCGTTCGTCCGCATCCTGAAGGACCTCATGCGGGACAAGGAGATCGGCAAGCGGTTCGTGCTGATCGCGCCCGATGAGTACCGCACGTTCGGCATGGACGCGTTCTTCCCGAGTGCGAAGATCTACAACCCGCTGGGCCAGCAGTACGAGGCGGTCGACCGCGATCTGCTGCTCGCGTACAAGGAGTCGCCGACGGGCCAGATGCTGCACGACGGCATCTCCGAGGCGGGCTGTACGGCCTCGCTGATCGCCGCCGGTTCGGCGTACGCGACGCACGGCGAGCCGCTGATCCCGGTGTACGTCTTCTACTCGATGTTCGGGTTCCAGCGCACCGGTGACCAGTTCTGGCAGATGGCCGACCAGCTCTCGCGCGGTTTCGTGCTGGGTGCGACCGCCGGGCGTACGACGCTGACCGGTGAGGGCCTCCAGCACGCGGACGGCCACTCGCAGCTGCTCGCCTCGACCAACCCGGGCTGTGTCGCCTACGACCCGGCCTTCGGGTACGAGATCGCGCACATCATGCAGGACGGGCTGCGCCGGATGTACGGCGAGGCCAACGAGGACGTCTTCTACTACCTCACCGTCTACAACGAGCCGATCCAGCACCCGGCCGAGCCCGAGAACGTCGACGTGGACGGCATCCTCAAGGGCGTCTACCGCTTCAAGCAGGGCGAGGCGGGCGAGATCCCGGCGCAGATCCTGGCGTCCGGTGTGGCGGTCCCGTGGGCCGTCGAGGCGCAGAAGATCCTCGCCGAGGAGTGGAACGTCAAGGCGGACGTCTGGTCGGCCACCTCCTGGAACGAGCTGCGGCGCGAGGCCGTGGACGTGGAGCGGTACAACCTGCTCCACCCGGAGGAGGAGCAGCGCGTCCCGTACGTGACGAAGAAGCTCGAAGGGGCCGAGGGCCCGTTCGTGGCGGTCTCGGACTGGATGCGTTCGGTGCCGGACCAGATCGCGCGCTGGGTGCCCGGTGCGTACCAGTCGCTGGGCGCGGACGGCTTCGGCTTCGCCGACACCCGTGGTGCGGCGCGCCGGTTCTTCCACATCGACGCGCAGTCGATCGTCCTCGCGGTGCTCACCGAGCTCGCGAAGGAGGGGAAGATCGACCGGTCGGCCCTGAAGACGGCGCTGGACCGCTACGACCTCCTGGACGTGGCCGCGGCCGATCCGGGTGCGGCGGGCGGCGACGCGTAGCCGTAGAGCTGTTGTGGGGGTCCGAGGGGCGGTGACGCGCGTGCGTCGCCGCCCCTCGGCGTGTCCGGTCGCGGACGCTAGTTCTCCCAGATTTTGAACGCCCGTACCTGGTACGGGGAGCGGGGCAGCCAGGTCCCGCCGCCCGGGTACGTCTCGAACTCACCCGTCTCCTGGCATTCGGCGGACTGGTAGGTGGTGACGGGCCGGCCGGTGCGATTGGCGAGGGACTGGGCGTCGCCGCCCTTGGGGAGCGGGGTGCAGCTCTCGATGTCGACGGTGGAGAGTTCGTACGTCTGCCGGGCGCCGGTGAAGTCGGGCTTCTTCCAGAGGCAGAGCCGGCCGGCCTCGCAGGTGCCGAGCCGGACGTCGGAGGCAGGCTGCACGCGCGCCGGGGACCGGTCCTGGGCGAGCGCCTGCGGGATGAGTGCGGTGAGCGCGGTGACGGCCAGGCCTGCGGCGAGAACGGTCGTGCGGTTCGTGCGCATGGTCGTGCGCGTGGTCGTACGCATGATGGATCAACCCCCGTGGTCGTGCGCCGCGCCCTGTCGTGGCGCGGTGCTGTCCTGACCACCCTGACCAGCGCGGAAGCGCCCGGGGAAGAGGGGGACGGCCCACGCCACCCTGATAGGCGACAGCCCCGCCGAAAGGATTCGGCGGGGCTGTGGTGTGCGCTGTGTTGACGCCGTGAGCGCCTAGATGTGGCCGACTCCCGCGCCCGCCTCGGCGTTCGCGCCGCGCTTGGTGAGGGTGGCGACACCGGCCGCGATGACAGCGACGACGCCCGCGACGGTGAAGGCCAGGCCCATGCCGGACATGAACGTGTCGTGGATGACGCCGCCGATGGTGTCGATGACGTCCGGCGTCATGCCGGGAGCCTTGGAGAGGGCGTCCACCGGGACCATGCCGAACTCGGCGGCTTCCTCCAGCTTCGGGTCGGGCGTGCCGGGCAGGCCCGCGTCCGTCCAGTTGCCCGCGAACTCCGAGCTGACCTTGGAGGACATGACCGCGCCGAGGACGGCGGTGCCGAGGGCGCCGCCGACCTGCATGGCGGCCTGCTGGAGGCCGCCGGCCACGCCGGAGAGCTCCAGCGGCGCGTTGCCGACGATGACCTCGGTGGCGCCGACCATGACCGGGGCGAGTCCGCAGCCGAGCAGGGCGAACCAGAGGGACATGGCGAAGGTGCCGGTGGACTCGCTGAGCGTCGTCATGCCGAACATGGCGGTGGCCGTGCAGACCATGCCGCCGACCAGCGGCACACGGGGGCCGAACTTGGTGATCAGCAGACCGGCGACCGGCGAGGAGACGATCATCATGGCGGTCAGCGGCAGCAGGTGGAGACCGCTGTCGACCGGGCTGAGGCCGTGGACGCCCTGGAGGAAGAACGTCACGAAGAAGAGGCCGCCCATGAAGGCGAACGCCATCAGCACCATGAGGATGGTGCCGGCCGTCAACGGGATGGAGCGGAACATCGTCAGCGGGACGAGCGGCTCGCGCACCCGCGTCTGCCAGAGGCCGAAGGCGAGGAAGAGGGCGATCGCGAGGCCGAGGAAGAACCAGGTCCAGGCGCCGCCCCAGCCCCAGGACTCACCGGCCTTGATGATGCCCCAGATGAGGGAGAACATCGCGCCCGAGAGCAGCACGATGCCCAGGATGTCGAAGGAGCGCGGCGCGTTGGCGGCGCGGTGGTCCTTGAGGATCACCAGGCCGAAGATGAGCGCGACGATGCCGACCGGCACGTTGATGAAGAAGACCGACTGCCAGCTGACGTGCTCGACGAGCAGACCGCCGACGATGGGGCCGCCCGCGGTGGACGCCCCGATGACCATGCCCCAGATGCCGATGGCCATGTTCAGCTTCTCGGCGGGGAAGGTGGCCCGCAGGAGGCCGAGCGCGGCGGGCATCAGCAGGGCGCCGAAGAGGCCCTGGAGCACGCGGAAGAGGACGACCAGGCCGATCTCCTTGGAGAAGCCGATCGCGGCGGAGGAGGCCGCGAAGCCCGCGATGCCGATGAGGAAGGTCTGGCGGTGGCCGAAGCGGTCGCCGAGCTTGCCCGCGGTGATCAGGGCGACGGCCAGGGCGAGCAGATAGCCGTTGGTGATCCACTGGACGTCGGCGAGCGTGGCGCCGAGGTCCTTCTGGATCGCGGGGTTCGCGATGGCGACGATCGTGCCGTCGAGCGCGACCATCATCACGCCGATGGCGACGGCGAACAGGGTCAGCCAGGGGTGGCCGCGAAGCCCCTTGGCCGCGGCGGGTACGGGGCCGTCTTCCGGTTCCCGCGGCGCCTTCTCGACGGTGGTCTGACTAGTCATACGCGGAGACTAGTGACAGCCGCTGACAGTTGACAAACGCATTCACGAGACAGTAGCTGTCGCGTAGCTCACAGGTAAGCTGACCTGGACAAACGAGGGAAAAGAGGACTAGTACGTGACCCATGGGCAGAGAGCCGCGACCCGGCCCGGACTGCGTGAGCGCAAGAAGCAGCGCACCCGCGACGCCCTGTTGCGCGCCGCCCTCGAACTCTTCACGACCCAGGGGTACGAACGCACCACCGTCGACGAGATCGTCGAGGCGGTCGACGTCTCCCAGCGCACCTTCTTCCGCTACTTCGCGAGCAAGGAGGACATCACGTTCGCGGTACAGGAGATGGTCGAGTCCCGCTTCATCGCGGAGCTGCGCGACCGCCCCGCCGGCGAGGCCCCGTTCGAGGCGATGCGCCGGGCGGTGCTCTGCGCCTGGAACAGCATCGGTGAGGCGATCGAGGAGGTCATCACGGTCGACCTCCATATGCGCACGTACCAGATGATCGAATCGACCCCCTCCCTGCTCGCCGCCCATATGCGGCGCGGGATCGCCCTGGAGAACCAGATCGCCCAGCTGATCGCGGAGCGCGAGGGTCTCGACGTGACGCGGGACCCGCGGCCCCGGGTGGCCGTCGCCGCGTTCTCCGGGGTGATGCGGGTGACCGGCCAGCTGTGGGGCCAGGGCCACGATTCGAGCGTGGAGGCGCTGCGCGACCTCACCGAGGAGTATCTGGACCAGCTCGTCCCGGCGCTGGCGGGGGACTGGCGGCAGGCGGGGTGACCACGGCCTCCAGGCGGACGGCGGCTACCACAGCGACAGCGGTCGGCCGTGACCGTCCGTGAAGAATTGCGGTTGAATCCTTCGCAGCCGGGTGATGTACCTCACCTGAATCACGGTCATACGCGCACGTCTCCTAGGGTGTGGCGCAGTGACTTCTTTCGACTCCTCCCCCACCCTGACCGCATGGCGCGCGCTGCTCGCCGTAGCGGTCGTGTTCGTGATGCTGGCGACGACGGGATGGTCCGCCGTACGGGATCACCAGGCCGACGGGGCGCGTGAGCTGGCCCTCGCCTCCTGGGCGCGGGACCGGATAGCGGGGCGTCCGCTGCCGGAGGCCGGGGCGCCCGCCTTCCGGATGGCCCACTTCTTCGCCACGCTCACCTCGGGGCAGCAGAGGTCGCTCGCCGACAAGTACCCCACGGTCGTGGGGAACCTGAACGGAGTCCCGGTCACCCTGCGCTACCACGCCAACCGGCTGGCCCTGAAGCAGGCGGTGGCCGTCGAGAAGCGGCGTACGTACGACGAGACGCTCTCGGAGGGCGGCCGCAGCGAGGCGGCCCAGCGGGCGGCCCGCTTCCGGTCGATGCTCGCGAAGGACCGCCAGATCCTTGCCTTCGACCCGTCCGGGCGCGGCCGTGCCGCCGAGGTGTTCGGCGATCTCGACCGGGCCTCCCGGGTCTCCGTGGTCGTCCCGGGCGTCGACACCAACCTCCTCACCCTGGAGCGGAGCCGGCGCGTCAACTCCGCGCCCGTCGGCATGGCGAAGTCCCTGTACGGGGCGGAGCGCGCGGCCTCCCCCGGCACCCGTACCGCCGTCATCGCCTGGGCCGACTACACCGCCCCGGCCGGTCTCGGCATGGACGCGGCGCTCGGCGGACTCGCGACGGAGGGCGCCCTGCGGCTGAACGCTCTGGTGGGGGCGTTGCCCGGCACGTCCACGGTCTCGCTGTTCTGCCACAGCTACGGCTCCGTGGTGTGCGGGGTGGCCGCCGACAAGGCCCCCGACCGGGTGGCCGACATCGCGGTCGCCGGATCCCCCGGTATGCGGGCCGAGAGTGCCGCGCGGCTCGACACCGACGCCCGGATCTGGGCGATGCGGGACCGGGACGACTGGATCCAGGACGTGCCGCACCTGGAGTTCGGCGGCATCGGGCACGGCGCGGACCCGGTCGACCCGGCCTTCGGGGCCCGGCTGGTCTCGGCGGCCGGCGCCGCGGGCCACAGCGGCTACTTCGAACCCGGCACCGAGAGCCTCGGCAACTTCGCGGCGATCGGCGTCGGCGCCTACGGATCGGTCAGCTGCGCAACCGCCGATGGCGCTTGCCACAGTGGTATTTCCGGTGACCGGGAAGGCTGACGCGCGTAGAGCGGCGTGACAAGCCGATTAATTGCGACTTACGCCGAGGGGGGACGTGTGAGCCTGTGCCGCATACGATGAGGCACATGGGTGATGTGCTGGCCGGAATTCATGCCACCTGGGAGTTCGACGCCGACTCCGTGCTCATCCGCTTCGAACGGGGTATCCGCACGCCGAAGCTCCTGCAGAGCCTGCGGGAGCGCCGCATCCCGCATGCTGCGCTGTCGTCGGTGACGCTGACCCCGGGCAAGCGGGACACGGTGGTGCTGCGTGTCGTGCCGAGACCGGGTGCGGACCCGCTCCTGGAGGCTGCCGCGGGGCAGCTGAAGGAGGGGTGCGACCCCTACCGCCTGGTGCTTCCTGCGGACCGGGAGCTGCTCGCGGAGTACTACGCGGACGAGCTGCGGTCCTGTCTGGGCCCCGCGTCCGACGAGCCCGCCGACCGTTTCCTGGTCGCCGCCCCCGAGGCGCCGATGCAGTTCAAGGCGTACGACGGACGGGCCGCCTTCGACGGGGAGCGGATCTCCTTCCGGTGGTTCTGGACGGGGGCCTCCAGCGCGAAGTGGAAGGCCGGTGACCAGACGTACCGGGTGAGCGAACTGGCCGGAATCGAGTGGCGCTCCCCCGAGGGCCTCGACGGCTATCTCCGTCTGGTGCCCCGTGCGGCCGTCCCGGCGGACCACCGCACCGGCGGCAGCCTCGGCGACCTCCACCGGCCCGTCAGCCCTGGTCTTGAGGCGGCGGGCATAGCCGTGGACGGCGCCCCGGCCACCGTGAACCGAGCCCCGGCGGACCAGGACCCGGCGGCGGTCCTTTTCGGCCTCGGCTACGGGCCGGTGCACGAGTCGCTGCCCTTCGCCGCCGCCGTACTGGAATCCGTACGCAGCACCCAGAGCGCGCCGGCCGTCCCGGCTCCGGTCCTGGTGAACGCCGGGCGGCGCGACCCCGCGGACATCGCCGAGCGGATCCATCACCTAGGCGAACTCCATCAGGCGGGACTGGTGACGGACGACGAGTACAGCGCGAAGAAGGCACAACTGCTGGCGGAGCTGTGAGGCCCCGTACGCACCGGAGACCTGCCCTGCCATCCCGTACGTCCCGGAGTGCGACCCCGCCACCCCGTACCCCGGTATGAGGCGGGCCGGGGGCGGTCAAGTCCCCGGTATGACGCCCGGGAGGCGTTCGCCCTCCTAGGCTGACCCGGTCATGTCCACTTCCCCCACCGGGCCCCTGCCGCCCGCCGACGGCCTGCTGAGCGCCGCCCGCCGCAATCTGCGCGAGCTCGCCCACGGGCTGTCCCACGCGTCCCATCCGTCCACGCCGTTGCTGGCGCACGCCCCGAAGCGGTGGCAGCGGCTGCTTCCGTACGTCGTGGTCCTCGCGCTGGCCGCGACGTTCATCCCGGTCACCATCACCAACCTGACCACGCAGTACGGCGTGCCCGGCGCGCTGGCGGGGGCGCTCGGCGTGGCCCAGGCGGCGCCGCTGCTGATGCTGGCCCACCGGCCCCTCCAGGCCTGGTGGATCATCTTCCCCGCCGACGTCCTGGGCGCGCTGGTGCTGCTGGCGCAGCCCGCCGATCCGCACGACGTCTGGCCGTGGACCCCGCCGGTGATCGTCGCCTACCTCTTCCTGCTGCTGGCGCTCGGGCTGCGCGAGACACGGCGGACCGTGATCGCCGTCTGGGCAGTGACGGGCGCAGCCGGCGCCGCCCTGCACCTGATCGCACCGGACCGCAGCAGCGGCAGTGCCCTGCTGCTGACGATCCTCGGCGGGGTGGTGCTGGTGATCGGCGGGGCGGTACGGGAGCGGGGCGTCGCGCAGCGCCGGCTGGCCGAGCAGGAGACGATCAGCGAGGCCGAGCGGGCGCAGCGGACGCTGCTGGAGGAGCGGACCCGGATCGCGCGTGAGCTGCACGACGTGGTCGCCCACCACATGTCGGTGATCACCGTGCAGGCGGACTCCGCCCCCTACCGGATCAGCGGGCTGCCGAAGGCCGCCGAGGAGGAGTTCACGGCGATCGCGGCGGCGGCGCGGGAGTCGCTGGGCGAGATGCGGCGGCTGCTGTCGGTGCTGCGCAGTGAGGGGACCGAGGGCGACCGGGCGCCGCAGCCCGGCCTGGACCGGCTCCAGCAGTTGGTGGAGGCGACCGTGCGGGCGGGGCTGCCGGCGGAGCTGGCGCTCAGCAAGGAGCTGAGCTCGGGGCGGGTCGAGGTGCCCCCGGCGGTGGACCTGTCGGCGTACCGGATCGTGCAGGAGGCCTTGGCCAACGTCGTGCGGCACGCGCCGGGGGCCCGCACCCGGGTCCTCGTCTCGCCGGAGCGCGGCCACCTCCTCGTGCTCGTCGTCAACGAGCGCGCCGCCACCCGCGGTTCGCCGCTGGAGACGAGCGGGACCGGGCACGGGCTGGTCGGGATGCGTGAGCGCGTACGGTTGACCGGCGGCACGCTGGACACCGGTCCGCTGCCCGACGGCGGGTTCCGGGTCGCGGCCCGGATGCCGCTGCCCCCGGCCACCGCGCCGCCCGCCCCCCCGTCCACCGCGCCGTCCGCCGCACCGCCAACGCCCCTGCCTCCGGAGGATCTGTGACCATCCGCGTGATCATCGTCGACGACCAGGCCATGGTGCGGGCGGGGTTCGCGGCGCTGCTGGCGGCGCAGAGCGACATCGACGTGGTCGGCGAGGCGGCGGACGGCCGGCAGGGCGTGGAGGTCAGCCGCCACCAGCACCCGGATGTGGTCCTGATGGACGTGCGGATGCCGGAGATGGACGGACTGGCCGCCGCCCGCGAGCTGTTGAACCCGCCGATCGGGGTGGTGCACCGGCCGAAGGTGCTGATGCTGACCACGTTCGACGTGGACGACTATGTGTACGAGGCGCTGCGCGCCGGGGCCTCCGGGTTCCTGCTGAAGGACGCCCCGCCCGCCGATCTGATCGCGGCGGTACGGGTGGTGGCGGCGGGCGACGCGCTGCTGGCGCCCTCGGTGACGCGGCGGCTGATCGCGGACTTCGCGGCGCAGCGGCCGTCGGGGGCGACGCGCGGCGGCCAGGCGTTGCGGCTGAACGGGCTGACTCCGCGCGAGACGGAGGTGCTGGAGCTGATCGCCCGGGGCCTGTCGAACCAGGAGATCGCGGGGCGTCTGGTGCTGGCCGAGCAGACCGTGAAGACGCACATCGGCCGGGTGCTGGCCAAGCTGGACCTGCGGGACCGGGCGCAGGCGGTGATCTTCGCGTACGAGTCGGGGCTGGTGACGCCGGGGGACGCGGGGGCCTGACTCCTCCTTCGTAGGGAGCCGTCCCCTCGCACGGGGCCGTCTCCGCCACCCCCTACCCCAGTAGCACTTCGCAGTTGGCCCCCCGGTGTGACGCCCCCTCACCCACCTTCTTCTTACCTTCCTCTCGCTCGCGCCGCCCGGTGCGGCAGCGGAGAGGGAGGGCACGATGCGCCGATACGCGAGGACCGTGGTCGCGTTGGCACTGGCTACGAGCGTGGTGACGGGGACGGCGGGCTGGGTCTCGGGGGATGCGCAGCAGGCGCTGACCGGGCCGCCGCCGGGCACCACGTCGTGGCGGGCGGACCGGGTGCTGGGGGCGGAGCTGCCTGATCCGGAGCGCGCGGACCCCGCCGAAGTGGCCGCGTTCTTCGAGGGGTTGAGCACCAAGGAGCGTCATCTCCTGCTCCTGCGCCACCCGTCCGTCGTCGGCAATCTCGACGGTGCCCCGCTTGAGCTGCGTTACCGCGCCAACTCCCTCGCCCTCGCCGCCGACGACGACCCCCGCTACCGCTCGCTCGTCGCCCCCGGCCGCCAGATCCTCGCGTTCGACCCGCGGGGGCGCGGCCAGGTCGCCGAGGTCTTCGGGGACCTGCGCTCGGCGCACGGGGTCTCGGTGGTGGTGCCCGGCTCGGACAACGACGCCGGGACCTTCGACCGGGCGAACGATGTGTACGGGACACCCGCCGGTATGGCCAAGTCCCTGTACGCAGAGGCCGGTCCGGGCACCGCCGTCATCGCCTGGACCGGGTACACCACCCCCGTGGGCGTGGGCGTCGACGCCGCGACCGGGCGGCTCGCGGAGGCGGGCGCGGGGCGGCTGACCCGGTTCGCGGAAGGGCTGACCGCCGACGGGCTGCCCGAGCCCGCCGTCTTCTGCCACAGCTACGGCTCCGTCGTCTGCGGCCTCGCCGCCCACCGCCTGCCCGCCACCGACCTGGTGGTCCTCGGCTCCCCCGGGATGCGGGCCGACGACGTGGACGGGCTGCGGACCCGGGCCACGGTGTGGGCGGCGAAGGACCCGACCGACTGGATCGACGACGTGCCGAGCGTGCGGTTCGCCGGGCTCGGCCACGGGACCGACCCCACGGACCCGGCGTTCGGGGCCCGTCGCATACCGGCCGGCGACGCCCGGGGCCACACCGGCTACTTCGCGCCGGGCACGGACTCGCTGCGGGCCTTCGCGGCGATCGCGCGGGGAGCCGCCACCGAGGAAGGGGCGGCCCGATGAACACCCCTACCCATACCCGTGCGCACCGGCTCGCCGCCCGCGTCGAGGCCGCCACCCCCGCCCACCGGGACCGGGCCATCGACGGCCTGCGCGCCCTCGCGCTGCTCGCCGTGCCGCTCGGGCACTGGATGCTCGGCGGGTTCCGGCTCGACGCGGACGGGCTGCACAACGCGTCCCCGCTCTCGACGTTCGGGGCCTTCGCCCCGCTCAGCTGGGTGCTCCAGATGCTGGGGATCTTCTTCCTGGTCGGCGGGTACGCCTCGGTCCTCTCCTACCACCGCCGCCCCTCGACCACGGCCGCCTGGCTGCGCGGGCGGCTGGTCCGGCTCGGCCGGCCGGTGCTAGGGGTGACCGCGGTGTGGGCAGTGCTGCTGGCCGCGCTGTCCTGGCTGGGCGTACCGGGCGACACCCTGCGTACGGGGTCGACGCTGGTGATCCAGCCGCTCTGGTTCGTCGGGGTGTACACGGTCGTCACGGCGCTCACCCCGCTCTGTGTCCGCCTCGCGCGCAGGCTCGGCGGGTGGGCGGCGCTGCCGCTGCTGGGGTCGGTCGCGGTGGTGGACTTCCTGCGGTACGGGCCCTTCGCCGAGGGGATGCCGTCCTGGCTGAGCGTGCTGAACATCCTGCCGGGGTGGCTCTTCGCCTATCAGCTCGGCGTCTCGTGGGGCGAGGGGCGGATAGGGAAGCGGGGTGCGCGGCTGCTGCTCGTCGGGGGCGGGGTGCTCTTCGCCGTGCTGCTGCTGGCGTTCCACTACCCGGCGTCGATGGTCGGCGTGCCCGGTGAGGCGCGGACCAACTCGCACCCGCCGTCGCTGCTGGTGGTGGCGCTGGCGGCGGCGCAGAGCGGGGCGGCGATCCTGGTGCGGGACCGGCTGGGGCGGGCGTTGCGCAGCCCGCTGCTGTGGGCGCCGGTCGTGGTGGTCAACCTGTCGGCGATGACCATCCTGTGCTGGCACCAGAGCGCGATGCTGGCCGCCGCCGTACCGGCCTCGTTGCTGGACGGGGGTACGGCGGCGGTGGCGGGGCTGACGACCGGGCCGGACACGGTGGGCTGGGTGCTGGCCCGGATCGTGTGGCTGCCGGTGTTCGCGGGGCTACTGGTGCTGATAGCGCGGTACACCCGCCGCTTCGACGCCCCGTGGAAGGCGGGCACCCGCGCCGCGAACGCCCGCCGCGCGCTGGCGGGGGTGCTGGCGGCGGGGTTCGCGGTGTTCGCGCTGGGGCTGGCGTGAGGGGGCCAGGGGGCCTTGGTCGTGATGAACTTCATGAACCACGCGATGACCACGTAGTGAGCCATCGCCACCTGCCGCACCTACTCCCGCGCCGACGACGTCAGGCTCATGTCCGGGTAGCGGTCGCCCGCGACCTGGCCCGCGATCGGCTCCAGGAGGGCCAGCTCCTCGGGTGTCAGCGTCAGCCGGGTGGCTGCGACGTTCTCCAGGAGGCGGCTGCGCTTGCGGGTGCCGGGGATGGGGACCACGGTCAGGCCATGCACCTGTGCCCGCTGCTGCACCCAGGCGAGGGCCACCTGGGCGGCCGTCACCCCGCGAGCGGCGGCGATCTTGTGGACCGGCTCCAGCAGGGCCGCGTTGGTGCGGGCGTTGTCGCCGGTGAAGCGGGGCTGGTGCTTGCGGAAGTCGCCCTCGCCCAGGTCCTTGCCCGCATCGGTGAAGGAGCCCGTGAGGAAGCCCCGTCCGAGCGGCGAGTACGGCACGAGCGTGACGCCGAGTTCCACCGCAGCACCGAGCGCGCTCTTCTCCACGTCCCGGCTGAAGAGGGACCACTCCGACTGGAGGGCGGCGATCGGGTGCACGGCGTGCGCGGCGCGCAGTTCGGGGCCGGTGACCTCGCTCAGCCCGATCTGTTTGATCTTGCCCTGCTGGATCAGCTCCGCCATCGCGCCGACCGATTCGGCGAACGGGACGGCCGGGTCGTGGCGGTGCATGTAGTAGAGGTCGATGACGTCGGTGTTCAGCCGGCGCAGGCTCGCCTCCACGGCGGTCCGGATGTACGCGGGGTCGTTGCTCACGCCCCGGTAGCCGGGGTCGTCGGAGCGCACCAGGGCGTACTTGGTGGCGAGGGTGATCTCGTCGCGGTGGGCGCCGACGAAGGGGGCGAGGAACTCCTCGTTGGCCCCGCGCCCGTAGACGTCGGCGGTGTCGAAGAGCGTGACGCCCGCCTCCAGCGCGGCATCGAGGGTGTCCCGGGCGGAGAGCTCGTCGGTGGCCCCGTAGAACTCGCTCATGCCCATGCAGCCGAGCCCTTGGACGCCGACCGTCGGGCCGCCCTCGCCGCCCAGCTCGACGGTGGTGGCGATCGTGTTCCTGTCGTTGTCGGTCATCAGGCGCTGTGCCTCTCCGGCGCCGTGCGGGCGCCCGCGTAGAACTCGATCTTGTGGTCGAGAACGGCGAGGGTGTCGTGGAGCTCCGCGATCCGCGTGATCACATCGCGGCGGGTCGACTCCAGAAGCTCTTGGCGCGCCTCGAAGGTGGACTCGCCCTCACGCAGCAGCTCCGCGTACCGCACCATGTCGGCGACGGGCATGCCGGTCAGCCGCAGCTTGCCGACGAAGACCAGCCAGTCCAGGTCGCGGTTGGAGAAGCGGCGCTGGCCGGTGTGCGAGCGGTCGACGTGGGGCATCAGCCCGATCCGTTCGTACCAGCGCAGGGTGTGTGCGGTGAGCCCGGTGAAGGCGACGACCTCGCTGATCGTGTAGCTGTCCTTGCCCTCGGGCCGGGGGTGCGGCTTGGGGAGAGCCGTGCAGGCGTTCACCCCCGAGGAGGGCTGCGGCCGTGGTGGTGCGCCGGTCGCGGGGGTGCTCCGGGAGGTTCCGTCGATCACCGTCATGCCCTCCACGCTAAATCCTTGGAGTGCACTCGAAGCAAGCCGTGGCCGGCAGGCGGTCAGTGGGGAAGGGGGCTCAGAGTTCCTCCTCCGCCCGGGTCAGCGCGTCGGTGATCACCCGGGTGGCGAAGTTCTCGTCGTCGGCGATGCGGTTGATGTGCTCCGCGAGCAGGAAGGCGGTGGCCTCCAGGGGCGTCATCTCCGCCTCCGTCCAGTCGCCGTACTGCTTGCGCCAGAGGCTGGGGCTCAGGCCGGTACCCGCGGCGATGACCAGGCCGGCCATCGTGGGGACGGCTTCCGGGCGGATGCTCTTGGGCATCATGCGCATCGAGGCGACCAGGGTCGGGACCACGTACTCGATGACGTCCTTGTCGTGGTCCTCATGAGCCTTCCGCAGCCACGTCATGTACATGTAGATCAGCGTGCAGACGCCGTCCAGCAGGTCTTCGGCCCCGCCGGGGCCGAGCGACTCGGTGAACTGCGCCATCATCGCCTGCTGTTCGGCGTCGGTCTCCGCGTTACCCGCGTGGATGCTCCGGAGCCGGGAGTCGATCAGCATGAGCGCCGCGCCCACATCGCCGGCGGGAGCGTGCTGGGGACCGTAGGCCGATGACACAGTGGACACGGGAACCTCCTCGTACGGCTGCGGTGCGCAGCGCCTCGCCTCCGCACAGTAGTCGGCCGAGGGGGCGGGAGTTGGTGACTTCGTCACCTTTCGGACGCGGTGACGGGGCCGGTTCCACGAACGTTAGGCTCGGGTCCCATGGAGAGCTTGCGGATCATCGACACCTGGCCCGTCCCGACCGCGGCGGCCGCCGTCGTACGGGCGGACGGCACCGTCCTCGGTACGCACGGCCCGACCGACCACCGCTTCCCCCTCGCCTCGGTCACCAAGCCGCTCGCGGCCTACGCGGCGCTGGTGGCGTACGAGGAGGGGGCCGTGGAGCTGGACGAACCGGCCGGGCCCGAGGGCTCCACGGTCCGCCACCTCCTGGCCCACACCAGCGGCCTCGCCTTCGACGAGCACCGGGTGACGGCCCCGCCCGGCAACCGCCGCCTCTACTCCAACGCGGGCTTCGAGGTGCTGGGCGACCACATCGCCAAGGCGTCCGGCATCCCGTTCGCGGAGTACCTGCGCCAGGCGGTCCTGGAGCCGCTGGGCATGACGTCCACGACCCTGGACGGCTCCCCCGCCCGCGACGGCGTCTCCACCGTGGACGACCTGGTCCGCTTCGCCGCCGAGGTCCAGGCCCCCCGCCTCCTCGACCCGCGTACGGTCCTGGAGGCCCAGAGCGTCGTCCACCCGGGCCTCAAGGGCGTCCTGCCGGGCTACGGCCACCAGAGCCCGAACGACTGGGGCCTCGGCTTCGAGATCCGCGACTCCAAGTCCCCGCACTGGACGGGCGCTTCCTCCTCCCCGGCGACCTTCGGCCACTTCGGCCAGTCGGGCACGTTCCTGTGGATCGACCCGGTGGCCGGGGTCGCCTGCGTGGCGCTGACCGACCGGGCCTTCGGACCGTGGGCGGCGGAGGCCTGGACCCCGTTCACGGACGCGGTCCTGTCGGAGGTCGCGGGCTGAACCGGGCGCGGGCGCCCGTCGACTTCCTCCGGTCGACGCACTCGAACCACACGGTCTTCCCCGTGCCGTCCCAGCGCTTGATCACGCCCCAGTCGTCGGTGACGGCATTGACCAGAATCAGCCCCCGCCCGCCGTCGTCGAGTTCGTCGCGCTTGATCGCGAGCGGAATCTACGGGCTGCTGTCCGCGACCTCCACGCGTACGCCGTCCCCGGTCGGCAGCCGGAAAATGAAGGTCTGGCAGCGGCGCCCGGGCACGTGCCGCACCACGTTGGCGATCAGCTCGGTGAGTGCGAGTTCCGCCGCCGGAGCGAGTTCGAGCAGGTCCCAGGTGGTGAGGTAGAGCCGCATGATGCGGCGCAGATGGCGGGCGGAGTGCTCCCCCATGGCGAGGTCGGCACGGTAGACGGGCTCCCCTGGATCAATTCGGGGGATGGATACACGGTTCATGCTCCCAGCCTGCGATCACGTGGCTACGCTCGGCTACGCCGTGAATCGAACGCCCCAAGGCGTTGCACATCGGAGGTCCGTGCCGTGGCCAACATCCAGACGCTCGACCCGACCCTGTCCCCTCTCAACTACTTCGGCTCGGAGCTGCGCCGCATGCGCGAGGCGCTCGGCCTGAAACAGAACGAGTTGGGCGCGATGCTCTACTGCACGGGCTCGCTGATCGGCCAGATCGAGACGACGAAGAAGGTCCCCACCCGCCAGTTCGCGGAGGCCGTGGACCAAGCGCTGCGCGCGGAAGGGTACTTCTCCCCGCTGGTGGGGCTGGTCCTGCGAAGCCAACTGCCGAGCTGGTTTCGTCCGTACGCGGACATGGAGGCGAAGGCGACGTACATCTCCACCTTCCAGTCGCAGGTGGTCTACGGGCTGTTGCAGACGGAAGCGTACGCGCGAGCCCTGATCGGCATGGAGCACCCGCACAAGGTGGACGAGATGGTGGCCGCCCGGCTGGAACGCCAGCGAGTCCTGGAGCGGGAGGACCCGCCCGCGCTGTGGGTCATCCTGAGCGAGGCCGTACTGCACCAGGAGGTCGGCGGGCCGGACGTGATGCGCGAACAACTGGCCCGGCTGTTGGAGTTCCGGGACGACCCGTGGGTGAACATCCAGGTACTGCCGTTCTCTGTCGGCCAATACCCGGCCATGCCGGGGGCGTTCAATCTCCTCCGGTTCGACGACGACCCGGACCTGTTCTACGCGGAGAGCTACGACCAGGGCCATATGACCGCCAACCCCTCCGTGATCAAGGAGCGTTCGCTCGGCTACGCTCGGCTGCAAGCCACAGCCCTCTCCCCCGAGGACTCGGCAACGACGATCACTCGTGTGATGGAGGAACGCTATGGGAACCGGCCGTGACCTCACAGGCGCAGAGTGGCGCAAGTCCTCGTACAGCGGCCCCAACGGCGGCGACTGCGTCGAATGCACCGTGACCGGCGGCGCCGCCTGGCAGAAGTCCTCGTACAGCGGCAACACCGGCGGTGACTGCGTCGAGATGGCCGCCGCCCCCTGCGGCTCCGTCCCCGTCCGGGACAGCAAGAACCCGACCGGCCCCGCCATCACCATCGGCGCCCCCGCCTGGCAGGCGTTCGTGGACGGGCTGCGCTGAGGCGCGTTCACACCGACGCGGCCGCAGCGGCGGTACGGAGGCGAGTCGGTCGCCCCGCACCCTCGCCGCTGCTGCTTTCAGAGATCGGCAGCCGCCCGCTTCCGCCGCCGCTCCTTGACGAAATCAACGGCCAGAGCCACCACGCAGAACGCGCCGAACACTCCTCCGAGCACCCTGAGGTAGACCGGAGACCCCGAACTCGCCGCTGTCCAGAGACCGGAGATGCCCAGCAGCACGAGGTATACCGGCGACTCGACGGCGGCCTGTTTCCTGGTCACGGCCGGACCTTCCGCCTGGGCCAACGAGTCGTTCCCCCGCCGCGCCGCTTCCGCCGGTCCTTGATCCTCTCCCCGACGAACCCGGCAACCCCTCCGGCCGCGAGCGGCAGCATGGCCTGACTCACCCATCCGTCCCCGAGCAGGGCGGCCAGCGCCGCGGCCACACCCAAGGCGCCGATGACGATCAGCACATCGGACGGCTTCACCGCTCGCCCCCCTCACGCTCCGGTCAGCTCACACTCCGGGCAAGGGAAGCGCTACTCGTCGCCCCTGCCCGAACTCCTCGGCCTCATCATCGCTGACGACCGCGAACGCGCCTGCGGGAACCCCGGGCAGCGTGGCCACCCGGGAAGCCACCGCCAAGAGTTCCTCTTCAGCGGCTCCGGTGACGAAGAAGACGTAGGCGTCCCCGTATTCCTCGCCCTCGTCATGGACTTCGACACCGCCCTCGTCCTCAAGGTCGACCAGGAAGTCCTCGACCTGGTCGATCCAGGCGTGCGGGGAGGAGCCGTCCGGCAGGTCCGGCGTCGGCAGCAACGGCACATGTATCTCGACAAGGGTGGCGGTCACGGAGACATACTGCCCGCTTGCTGAATTCGTGCGCCATGCGATCATCAGCGTACGACCTCGAATTCCGGGAGCAGTCCGGCCGCATACGCGACTGGGGGGCGGGTCTCCTGCTTCTGGCGGCCTTGATGTGGGGCTGGTGCGCGATTCTGCTCCTGACGAGCAAGGTCGCGGACGACTGGTCCGAGGCGCTGGTCGTCCTGGGGCTCTCCGTACCCGTGTCGGTCGCGGGAACGGCGCTGTTCACGATCGGCATGGTGAGCCGGCGGATGAGCGCACACGGCCAGGCGATGCGTGACCTGGACCGGCTGGCGGGCGAGGCCGTGAGGCCGCCCACCACCTGAGACGGACACCAAGTCCCCTCCCGGCGCCCGCCGGTGATCAGCCGGCCAGCTCCCAGACCAGCAACTCCGCCCCCTCCGCCACCGCGACCGCCTCCAGCCCTTCCGCGCCCGTGATCCGGGCCGCGTCCCCCGGCCCCAACTCCTCCCCGCCCACCGCGACTCGACCCCGCACCACATGCACGTACAGGCGCGCCGCGTCCGGCAGCGCCGTGCGCTCGCCCTCCGTCAGGCGGCGCACGTGCAGCATCGCGCCGGCCTGCGGCAGGGCGTACGGGGTGGAGTCGGCGATGCCGGGGACGACCGTGTACGCGGGTTCGCCGCCGGACTCCAGAGGAGCCAGCCACATCTGGAGGAAGGTCAACGGGGCTTCGCCGTCGTTGCGTTCGACGTGGCGGACTCCGGCGGCGGCACTGAGGTGGGCGACGTCCCCGGCCCGTACGACGGTGGAGTGGCCGGCCGAGTCGCGGTGGGTCAGCTCGCCCTCGACCACCCAGGTGACGATCTCCGTATGGCTGTGCGGGTGCTCGTCGAATCCCGCGCCCGCTGCCAGGCGTTCCTCGTTGCAGGCCAGGATCGGGCCGAAGCGGAGGTTGTCGGGGTCGTAGAAGGGGCCGAAGGAGAGGGCGTGCCGGGTCTCGATACCGGCGTCCGGCTCACCGCCCCGGTAGCGGTCCTCGGACCGGTGTACGGAAATCACCCGGCCACGGTAGCCCGGTGGCCCCCTTTCCGGGAGCGGCGGCCACCGGGCCGGAAGCTCCCGTACCGACCGGGCCGCACACTCCCGTACCGACCAGTAGGCGAGACCCTCGCCCCGCCCCACCGATCCACCGGCCCGATAAGGCAGTCTTGTCCTCGTGCCCCGACCCGATCCTGAGCATTCCGCCGCCCACGACGCCCACCTGCATGCCGCGACCCTGAAACGGCTGGAGCAGTCCTCCGGCCGACTGGCCGCGAACGCGATTGCCCGCATGGACGAATCGCTGCCGTGGTACCGGGCGATGCCCCCGGAGAACCGGTCCTGGATCGGCCTGGTCGCCCAGGCCGGTATCGCGGCGTTCACCGAATGGTTCCGGCATCCGGAGACCCCGCAGGCCATCTCGACCGATGTGTTCGGCACCGCCCCGCGCGAGCTGACCCGGGCGATCACGCTGCGGCAGACCGTCGAGATGGTGCGGACCACGATCGAGGTCATGGAGGCCGCGATCGAGGAGGTGGCGGCGCCGGGCGACGAGTCCGTGCTGCGGGAGGCGCTGCTCGTCTACGCGCGGGAGATCGCCTTCGCCACCGCCCAGGTCTACGCCCAGGCCGCCGAGGCCCGGGGGGCGTGGGACGCGCGGCTGGAGTCGCTGGTGGTGAACGCGGTGCTGTCCGGGGAGGCCGACGAAGGGGCCGTGTCCCGGGCCGCCGCGCTCGGGTGGAACTCGCCCGAGCACGTCTGCGTCATCCTCGGCACCGCCCCCGACGGGGACAGCGAGCTGACCGTGGAGGCGATCCGGCGGGCCGCCCGCCACGCCAAGCTCCAGGTCCTCACCGGGGTCCTCGGCAACCGGCTCGTCGTCATCGCGGGCGGCAGCGACAACCCGCTCCAGGTCGCCAAGGGCCTGATCGGGCCGTACGCGGCCGGGCCGGTCGTCGCCGGGCCCGTGGTGCCGGACCTGCTGGCGGCCACCCGGTCCGCGCAGGCCGCGGCGGCCGGGCTGAAGGCCTGCTTGGCGTGGCAGGACGCGCCGCGCCCGGTGCTGGCGGACGATCTCCTGCCCGAGCGCGCGATGGCTGGGGACCCTGCCGCGCGCGACCAGTTGGTGGAGGAGATCTACAGACCGCTGGAGGAAGCCGGTTCGGCGCTGCTGGAAACGCTGAGTGTCTATCTGGAGCAGGCGAGCAGTCTGGAGGGGGCCGCACGGATGCTTTTCGTCCACCCCAACACCGTGCGCTACCGGCTACGACGTGTGACCGACGTCACCGGGTGGTCACCCTCCGATGTGCGCTCCGCGTTCACCCTCCGAATCGCTCTCATCCTGGGGCGCTTGGCCGCGGCGGATCCTCAGTCCTAGACTTTTGTCGGACTTCAACAATTCCCCTGACGGTTCTTCGTCCCTGTCCCCACGGGCGTACCGAGCCGTCCACAAGAGAGAGTGTGAGGGTGCTCGTACTCGTCGCTCCCGGCCAAGGCGCTCAGACGCCCGGCTTCCTGACTCCCTGGCTCGACCTCCCCGGTGCCGCCGACCGCATCGCGGCGTGGTCCGACGCCATCGGGCTCGACCTTGCCCACTACGGCACGCAGGCCGACGCGGACGAGATCCGCGACACGGCCGTCGCCCAGCCGCTCCTGGTCGCCGCGGGCCTGCTCTCGGCCGCGGCCCTGGACGCGCCCTCCCCCGACGTCGTCGCGGGTCACAGCGTCGGTGAGATCACCGCCGCCGCGATCGCCGGTGTCATCGACGACGAAGCCGCGCTCCGTTTCGTCCGGACCCGGGGGCTCGGCATGGCCGAGGCCGCCGCGGTCACCGAGACCGGTATGGCGGCCCTGCTCGGCGGCGACCCCGCCGTCACGGTCCCGCACCTGGAGAAGCTCGGCCTGACCCCCGCCAACGTCAACGGGGGCGGCCAGATCGTCGCCGCCGGCACCGCGGCCCAGATCGCCGCCCTGGAGGCCGACAAGCCCGAGGGCGTACGCCGGGTCGTCGCACTGAAGGTGGCCGGCGCGTTCCACACGCACCACATGGCCCCGGCCGTGGAGAAGCTGCGCGCGGCCGTCGGGGACCTCACGGTCACCGACCCGACCGTGCGGTACGTGTCCAACGCCGACGGCCACACGGTCGCCACCGGCACCGAGGTCATCGCCCGGCTGGTCGGCCAGGTCGCGAACCCGGTCCGCTGGGACCTGTGCATGGAGACCTTCCAGAAGCTCGGCGTCACCGCGCTGGTCGAGCTGAGCCCCGGCGGCACCCTCACCGGCCTCGCCAAGCGGGCGCTGCCCGGTGTGAAGACGCTCGCGCTCAAGACCCCCGACGACCTCGACGCCGCCCGCGCGCTCATCTCCGAGCACGCAGGCGCCTAAGGAGCCCGAGCATGTCGAAGATCAAGCCCAGCAAGGGCGCCCCGTACGCGCGCATCCTCGGGGTCGGCGGCTACCGCCCGACCCGGGTCGTGCCGAACGAGGTGATCCTCGAAACGATCGACTCCTCCGACGAGTGGATCCGCTCGCGCTCCGGCATCGTCACCCGCCACTGGGCCTCCGACGAGGAGACCGTGGCCATGATGTCGATCGAGGCGTCCGGCAAGGCCATCGCCGACGCGGGCATCACGCCCGAGCAGATCGGCGCGGTCATCGTCTCGACCGTCTCGCACTTCAAGCAGACCCCGGCCGTCGCCACCGAGATCGCCCACAGGATCGGCGCGGGCAAGCCCGCCGCCTTCGACATCTCGGCCGGCTGCGCGGGCTTCGGCTACGGCCTGACGCTCGCCAAGGGCATGATCGTCGAGGGTTCGGCCGAGCACGTCCTCGTGATCGGCGTGGAGCGGCTCAGCGACCTGACCGACCTGGAGGACCGCGCGACGGCCTTCCTGTTCGGTGACGGCGCGGGCGCGGTCGTCGTCGGCCCCTCCCAGGAGCCGGCCATCGGCCCGACCGTGTGGGGCTCCGAGGGCGACAAGTCCGAGACCATCAAGCAGACGGTGTCCTGGAACGAGCTGCACATCGGCGACGTCTCCACGCTGCCGCTCGACTCCAAGGGCGAGATCAAGTTCCCGGCCATCACGCAGGAGGGCCAGTCGGTCTTCCGCTGGGCCGTCTACGAGATGGCCAAGGTCGCCCAGCAGGCGCTGGACGCGGCCGGGATCTCCCCGGAGGACCTGGACGTCTTCATCCCGCACCAGGCCAACATGCGGATCATCGACTCGATGGTGAAGACCCTCAAGCTGCCGGAACACGTCACGGTCGCCCGTGACATCGAGTCCACCGGCAACACGTCCGCCGCCTCGATCCCGCTCGCGATGGAGCGGCTCCTGGCGACCGGTCAGGCGAAGAGCGGCGACACCGCGCTCGTCATCGGCTTCGGGGCGGGTCTCGTCTACGCCGCGACGGTCGTTACCCTCCCCTAGGCACACCGGACCTTTTGGTCCGTATGCACGACCCCTGAAGAAACCCACCGAAGGAGCGCCAAGATGGCCGCCACGCAGGAAGAGATCGTCACCGGTCTCGCCGAGATCGTCAACGAGATCGCCGGTATCCCGGTCGAGGACGTCCAGCTGGACAAGTCCTTCACCGACGACCTGGACGTCGACTCGCTGTCCATGGTCGAGGTCGTCGTCGCCGCCGAGGAGCGCTTCGACGTCAAGATCCCCGACGAGGACGTCAAGAACCTCAAGACGGTCGGCGACGCTGCCGACTACATCCTGAAGCACCAGGGCTGATCCCAGCCCGGCTGTGTCGCCACCCGGCGGTGGCGCCGCTGATTCACGACCCTCTACACGTGGAGAAGATTTTCCAGTGAACTCGACCAATCGCACCGTGGTCGTCACCGGTATCGGCGCAACCACTCCGCTGGGTGGCGACTCCGCATCGACCTGGGAAGGTCTGATGGCCGGCCGGTCCGGCGTCAAGCCTCTCGAAGGCGAGCGCTTCGCCGAACTGCCCGTCCGGATCGCCGCCCTCGCGGCCGTCGACCCGAACGACGTACTGCCCCGCCCGCTCGCCCGCAAGCTGGACCGCTCGGCGCAGTTCGCGCTGATCGCGGCCCGTGAGGCGTGGGCCGACGCGGGCTTCACCGCCAAGGCCGGCGAGGACGAGTCCATCGCCCCCGAGCGGCTCGGCTCGGTCATCGCCTCCGGCATCGGCGGCGTGATCACCCTGCTCGACCAGTACGACGTGCTGAAGGAGAAGGGCGTACGCCGCGTCTCCCCGCACACCGTTCCCATGCTCATGCCCAACGGCCCGGCGGCCAACGTCGGCCTGGAGGTCAACGCCCAGGCCGGTGTGCACACGCCGGTCTCCGCGTGCGCGTCCGGCGCCGAGGCCATCGGGTACGCCGTCGAGATGATCCGCACCGGCCGGGCCGACGTGGTCGTGGCCGGCGGCACGGAGGCGGCGATCCACCCGCTGCCGATCGCGGCCTTCGCCAACATGATGGCGATGTCCAAGAGCAACGACGAGCCGGAGAAGGCCTCGCGCCCGTACGACACCGGCCGGGACGGCTTCGTCCTCGGTGAGGGCGCGGGCGTCGTCATCCTGGAGTCGGCCGAGCACGCCGCCAAGCGCGGCGCCAAGGTCTACTGCGAGGTGCTGGGCCAGGGCCTGTCGGCCGACGCCCACCACATCGCGCAGCCCGAGCCGACCGGCCGGGGCATCGCGGCGGCCATGCAGAACCTGCTGGACTCCAGCGACCTCAAGCCGTCCGAGGTGGTTCACCTCAACGCGCACGCCACGTCGACGCCGCAGGGTGACATCGCGGAGATCAAGGCGCTGCGGAAGGTCCTGGGCGACGACCTGGACCATGTCGCGATCTCGGCGACGAAGTCGATGACGGGGCACCTGCTGGGTGGCGCGGGCGGTATCGAGACGGTGGCCACCGTGCTCGCGCTGCACCACCGGATCGCTCCGCCGACCATCAACGTCGACGAGCTCGACGAGGCGATCGACGCGGACATCGTGCGCGGGGAGCCCCGGGTGCTGCCCGAGGGGCCGATCGCGGCGATCAACAACTCGTTCGGGTTCGGCGGGCACAACGTGGTGCTGGCGTTCCGGTCCGTGTGACCTTGCCTTTACGGGTGAAGCCCGCTTCCCGGTTGCCGGGGAGCGGGCTTCGTCGTGCGTTTTCGGGGCTCTGCCCCGGACCCCGCTCCTCAATCGCCGGAGGGGCTTGATCTGCTCGCCGGTCACCGCCGGGCAAGGGGCTTGAGCTACACCACCTGGTGCAGCCAGCGGACCGGGGCTCCCTCGCCCGCGTGGCGGAAGGACTCCAGCTCGTCGTCCCACGGCTTGCCCAGGAGGGAGGCGATCTCCACCTCCAGGTCGCTCTCGCCGCGCGTCGAGCGGGCCAGGGCCGCACGCAGGCGGTCCTCGGGGATCAGGATGTCACCGTGCATGCCGGTGACGGCGTGGAAGATACCGAGGCTGGGGGTGGAGCTGTAGCGCTCGCCCTCAGCCGTAGGGCACGGCTCGGCGGTCACCTCGAAGCGCAGCAGGTCCCAGCCGCGCAGGGCGGAGGCAAGCTGCGACGCGGTGCCGGCCCGGCCCTTCCAGGAGAATTCGGACCGCCAGGTGCCGGGCGCGGCCGGCTGTCTGATCCAGTCCAGCTGGACCCGCACACCGAGGACGCCCGCCACTGCCCATTCGACATGTGGGCACAGCGCGCGCGGTGCGGAGTGAACGTACAGGACTCCACGTGTCGTCACCGGAACCTCCCGTGTGGGACGAGGTACGCCTTCCCCAGCGGCCTCGCGCCCGCACCGCCTCTTTTCGGCCGGATCCCGAGGTTGTCATCAGTAAACAGCATCGGGAGTTAATCTCCTGAAAAGGGACAGTGTGTGACGTGACGTAATGTACCGGAGCCACCCGCCGTGACGAGGCCGGGAGCGGTGCCACTGGTTCGACGGGGAAAAGCTACCGTGCGCCGGGGCCGTCCGTGTGACGTACCGTCGGTCCGGGGCCCCTGATTCGCCGGCTTTCACCCGGCAGGGCGCGCACGCCCGCGACCTGGGGGATCGCGGGCTTGCCGGGGGCATGACCAGAGGCATAAACCAGGGGTTGACCGGAGGGGAACGGCGAATGACGGAGCGTGCGACACGCCCTCGAATGCGTACCGTCGGGGCCGCGCTGGCGGCGCTCTCGTTCGTCGGTGTGGCGGCGCTGGCCGGATGCAGCGGTGAGGGTTCGGGTGACGGCGTGTCACAGAACGCGTCCACCACCTCCTCACCCTCCGCGTCGCCGTCCCCCTCCCGCGCCTCCGGCTGGAACCCGAAGCCCGGGTCCGTCGCCGCCGTCGGGGACTCCATCACCCGGGGCTTCGACGCCTGCTCGGTGCTGGCGGACTGCCCCGAGGTGTCCTGGGCGACCGGGAGCGACAGCCTGGTGCGGAGTCTCGCCGTCCGGCTGCTCGGCCCGGCGAAGGCCGTGGACCGCAGCTGGAACCATGCGGTGTCGGGGGCCCGGATGGCCCAGCTGCCGGAGCAGATGGCGCTGGCGGCGAAGGAGCGGCCGGAGCTGGTCACGGTGATGATGGGCGCGAACGACGCCTGCCGGGACTCGGTGGGGCTGATGACGCCCGTGGCGGACTTCCGGGCGTCGTTCGAGGCGTCGATGCGGCAGCTGCGGGCCGGGGCGCCCAAGGCGCAGGTGTACGTCTCCAGCGTGCCGGACCTGAAGCGGCTCTGGTCGACCGGGCGGCTGGACGAGGGGGCCAAGCGGATCTGGAGCCTCGGGATCTGCCGGTCGATGCTCGCGGAAGCGGATGACCTGGGGCCCGCGGCCGTGGCGCGGCGGGACGCGGTGCAGGAGCGGGTGGTGGCGTACAACGGGGTGCTGCGGGACGTCTGCGCGAAGGACCGGCACTGCCGGTACGACGGCGGGGCGGTCTTCGGCTTCCGCTTCACCGGGGCGCAGCTGAGCCCGTGGGACTGGTTCCACCCCAGCCGCGATGGCCAGGCCCGGCTGGCGGAGATCGCCTACCGGAACATCACGGCGGCCGAACCTCCCGCGTAGCCCGGGGCCCCGGGCCGAACCCTCTGGCCGCTCCGGCCTCGCACCCGCCCCTACGGGTGGCGCGAACCCGCTCTCCCCCTTCACCATGGACAGCGTGATGTGCCGGTCCGCGACCGAGGGTGGTTGATCATGACGACAGTGGAGCGGAGGCCCGGTGCGCCGGCCGCCGAGGACACCGCCCCGCTCGTCTCACCGGTCGGCTCGCACAACGAGTGGGACCCGCTGGAGGAGATCATCGTCGGGCGGCTCGACGACGCGACGATCCCTTCCAGCCATCCGGTGGTCTCCTGCAACATCCCGCCGTGGGCGGCCCGCATCCAGGGGCTCGCGGCCGGCCGCACGTACCCGCGCCGGCTGATCGAGCCCGCGCAGCAGGAGCTGGACGGGTTCGTCTCGCTGCTCCACTCGCTCGGCATCACCGTCACCCGTCCGGACGCGGTCGACCACCGGCGGCGGTTCGCGACCCCCGACTGGGCCTCGCGGGGCTTCTGCAACACCTGTCCGCGCGACAGCATGCTGGTGATCGGCGACGAGATCATCGAGACCCCGATGGCGTGGCCGTGCCGGTACTTCGAGACGCACTCCTACCGCCGGATCCTCAAGGACTACTTCCGGCGCGGGGCGCGCTGGACCGCCGCTCCGAAGCCGCAGCTGACGGACGAGCTGTTCGAGAAGGATTTCCGCACCCCCGGGGCCGATGAGCCCATGCGGTACATCCTCACCGAGTTCGAGCCGGTGTTCGATGCGGCCGACTTCGTGCGGGCCGGGCGCGATCTGTTCGTGACGCGCTCCAACGTCACCAACGGCATGGGCATCGAGTGGCTGCGCCGCCATCTCGGCCCCGGCTACCGCATCCACGAGATCGAGAGCCGCTGCCGGACGCCCATGCACATCGACACGACGTTCCTCGTCCTGGCGCCCGGCAAGGCGCTGGTCAACCCCGACTACATCGACGTCGACCGGCTGCCCGCCGTCCTGGACTCCTGGGACATCCTCGTCGCCCCCGAGCCGGAGCCCGTCAAGGATCTCGTGCTCCGGACCACCTCGATGTGCGGCAAGTGGCTCAGCATGAACATCCTCATGGTCGACGAGACCCGCGTCATCGCGGAACGCCACCACACCGGGATGCTGCGCGCCCTCGAACGGTGGGGCTTCGAGCCCATCCCGTGCGACCTGATGCACTACGCGCCGTTCGGCGGCTCCTTCCACTGCGCGACGCTCGACGTGCGGCGGCGCGGGACGCTGGAGTCCTACTTCGACTGACCGGCGGTGACCTCCACCGTCGTGGTCGCGCGGACGTCCGTCAGGGAGCGGGCGGCCTGGACCGTGTAGGTGCCGGGGAGCGTCTTCCAGCCGTACGCCTCCTCGTCCCAGACCTGGTACGCGCGCCGCTCGACCGGGACGGTCACCTCCACGCTCTCGCCGGGGGCGGCGGTGACCCGGGCGAAGCCGGCGAGCCAGCGGGCCGGGCGCGCGGGGGCGGTGGGGGCGGGCTCCGGAGCCAGGTAGATCTGGACGGTGTCGCTGCCGGGGCGGGGGCCGGTGTTGCGGGCGCGCACGGTGACCGAGTCGGGGGTGGCGGTGACGGTGTCGTACTCCCAGGTGGTGTAACCGAGTCCGTGGCCGAAGGCGTACGCGGGGGTGGTGCCCGCCTGCTCCCAGGCGCGGTAGCCGATGAAGACGCCTTCGGTGTAGGGGAGTTCGCCGTTGGTGGGGGTGGTGGCGGAGACCGGGACGTCGGCCAGGGCGACGGGCCAGGTGGTGGGGAGGCGTCCGCCGGGCTCGTACTCCCCGCGCAGGACGTCGGCGAGCGCGTGGCCCGCCTCCTGGCCGGGGAACCAAGTCAGCAGGACCGCGGCGACCTCGTTCCGCCAGGGCAGCTCCACCGGGGAGCCGGAGTTGACGACGACGACCGTACGGGGGTTGGCGGCGGCGACCGCGTGCACCAGGGCGTCCTGGTGGCCGGGGAGCCTCAGGTCGGTGCGGTCGAAGCCCTCGGACTCGACGCGTTCGGTGGTGCCGACGACCACGATCGCGGTGTCCGCCGTACGGGCCGCCTCGACGGCCTCGGCGATCAGTTCGTCCGGGTCGCGGAGCGGGGCGAGGTGGACGAGCGAGAAGGCGACGCCCTTGAGGGGGTGGCCGGTTCCGGGGCCGGGGCGGTGGTTGAGGGAGACCCCGACGGGGGTGTGGGCGGCGAGGGGGAGGCGGCCGCGTTCGACCGGCTCGTTGAAGAAGGCGCCGAGCGGGTCGGTGCCGGGGGCGCGGTCCTGGGTGCCCTCGAAGAGGGGGCGGTCGTCGACGGTGAGGGCGAAGGAGCCGGTGCCCCGGGTGCCGAAGGTGTGCTCGCCGCTCTCGCGCGGGGTGAAGGTGCCGGTGATCTCGACGGTGTCCAGGGTGTCGTGGGTGACGCCTTCGGGCAGGTCGGCGCCGATCCACTGGATCTGGCCGCTGGGCAGCGGGACGGTGGCGAGGACGGTCCCCTCGGCGTCGCGGCAGACGGCGGTGAGGTCGAACCCGGCCTCGGCGATGGCCAGTTCGTCGCTGGGGTCGGCGCCGACGGTGTAGCTCAGAGCGCCTTCGGGGAGGGCGGCGGTCAGCCCGTCCAGCGGGGAGACCACATGGTCGGGGAAGACCAGGGCCGAGCCGCCGCCGAGCACCCGGGCGTCCCGGGCCAGTGCGCCGGAGAGGGCGACGGTGGTGCCGGGGGCGAGCGGGAGGACGGCGGCCCCGTCGCGTACCTCGTCGCGTACCCCGTCACGAACCTCGTCGCGGGCTTCGTCACGTACCCCGTCGCGTACCTCGTTGCGTACGAGCACGAAGGAGCGGCGGGCGATCTCGCGGGCCAGCGCCTCTCCGTCCACGGTGGCGGGGAGATCGGCGGGGGCCACAGCGGGCGGGGCGGACTCCAGGGCGCCGGTGCGGGCGGCGAGCAGCAGGATGTTCCGTACGGCGATGTCGACGATCTTCTCGTCCACCTCACCGGCCCGCACGGCGTCGGCCAGCGCCTCGCCGTAGACCGTGCGCGGGCCGGGCATCGCGGCGTCGAGCCCGCCGGTGATGGCGCCGACGGTGGTCCGGGCGGCGAGCCAGTCGGAGACGATGAAGCCGTCGAAGCCCCATTCGCCGCGCAGCACGGCGTTCTGCAGGTAGCGGTGCTCGGTCATCGTGGAGCCGTTGACCTGGTTGTAGGCGGCCATGATGCCCCAGGGGTGGGCGTTTCTGACGATCCGCTCGAAGGGGGCGAGGTACAGCTCGCGCAGGGGGCGCGGGGCGACCACGTTGTTCACGGTGAAGCGGTCGGTCTCGGCGTCGTTGGCCACGAAGTGCTTGACGGTGGTGCCGACGCCGCCGTCCTGGACGCCCCGGACGTAACCGGTGCCGATCTCGCCGGTGAGGTAAGGGTCCTCGCTGTACGCCTCGAAGTGGCGGCCGCCGAGCGGGGTGCGGTGCAGGTTGACCGTGGGGGCGAGCAGCACGTGGACGCCCTTGCGGCGGGCCTCCTGGGCGAGCAGCCGTCCGGCGCGGCGGGCCAGCTCCGGGTCCCAGGTGGCGGCGAGAGCGGTGGGCGAGGGCAGGGCGATCGAGGGGTCGGCGGCGGTCCAGCGGACGCCCCGGACACCGATCGGGCCGTCCGACATCACCAGGGAGCGCAGGCCGATCGCGGGCAGGGCGGGCAGCGACCACAGGTCCTGACCGGCCAGGAGGCGCGCCTTGTCGTCGAGACCGAGGGCCGCGAGGGCCGTGTCGACGGCCTCCCGGCGGAGCGCCTCGGAGTTGCTGGTGCTGGACGCGGCTGCCACGGCCGTACCTCCTGGTCGAGTCCGGTGGACCGGTGGACCCCTCCATGGTGACGCGCCGACCGGTAGCGCGGTAGGTTTTGTTATGCATTCGTTACATTACGGGGTGGCGGGTGCGGTGACGACGTACGGTTCGGGTGAGCGGGACCGGCGTGAGGCCGGGCGGCAGGGAAGGGGCCGGCGATGGCACGGGCCAGGAGCGAGGAGCGGCGGGCCGAGATCATGCGCGCCACCCTCGAAGTGATCGCCGAGCGCGGCTACCGGGGCGCGACGCTGGGGGCGGTGGCCGAGCGGGTGGGCCTGACCCAGCAGGGGCTGCTGCACTACTTCCCGACGAAGGAGGCGCTGCTGGTGGCGGTGCTGGAGGACCGGGACCGGTGGGACACGGGCGGGGGCCGGGGCGGTGACGAGGAGGGGGCGTGGCGGCTGGAGCTGCTGGGCTCGCTGGTGGAGTACAACGCGATGCGGCCGGTGATCGTGCAGACCTTCTCGGCGCTGCTCGGCGAGAGCGTGACGGAGGACCACCCGGCCCGGGAGTTCTTCACCCGCCGCTACACCCAGGTCCGGGCGGGCATGGCCGCCACCCTGCGCGCCGAGTACGGCGACACGCTGCCGGGCGGGCTGAGCCCGGAGCGGGCGGCGGTGCTGCTGGTGGCGGTGATGGACGGGTTGCAGTACCAGTGGCTGCTGGACCCGGAGGCGGTGGACATGCCGGGGGCGTTCGGGGACTTCCTGGGGCTGCTGAAGGGGCCCTCGGACGGGCCGGAGGCCCCGTAGAGCATCAGGGGTTCAGCGCGCCAGGCCCAGGGTGACGCCGAGGCCGACCAGGACCGAGCCGATGGACCGGTTCAGCGCCTTCTGGCGGCGCAGCATCGCGCCGCGCAGCCGGGAGTGCGAGAAGAAGAGCGCGACCAGCGCGAACCAGCCGAGGTGCGCCGCCGACATGAAGAGTCCGTAGCCCGCCTGCTGCCAGAGGGCGGTCTCCGGGCCGACGACCTGGGTGAAGGTCGCGACGACGAACAGGGTCGTCTTCGGGTTGAGCGCGTTGGTCAGGAAGCCGCTGCGCAGCGCCCCGAAGCGGGTGAGCCCGGGCCGGTCGGTGAGGTCGACGTCAAGGTCGGCGCGGGCCAGGAAGGTGCGTACGCCGATGTAGATCAGGTAGGCCGCACCGGCGAGCTTCACCGCGGTGAACAGGGCGGTGGAGGAGGCGATGAGCAGCCCGACGCCGAGCATCGTGTACGTGACGTGGACCAGGACGCCCGCCGCGACCCCGGCCGCCGCGAGGACCCCGGTGGTGCGCCCGTACAGATAGCTGTTGCGGACGACCATGGCGAAGTCGGCGCCCGGGCTGATGACGGCGAGAACGGTGATGGCGGCGACGGCCAGCAGCTCGGTCATACGGCCCACTCCTTCGGGGCGGTCGTGTCACCGCTGCCGGCCGGGTCGACCAGCTCGCGGGCCAGGAGGGTGGCCCCGGCGACCGCTCCCGGCATCAGGAACACCGCGACGAACGGGACCAGGAACGAGAGGGCGAGCGGGACGCCGAAGCCGAGCACCAGCAGCCGGCGGGTGCGCAGCAGGCCCAGCCGCTTCTTCAGGTGCAGCCCCCGGCGTTGGAGGGCCACGCCGGTCAGCTCCTGGGTCAGGAAGTAGCCGGAGACGCAGAGGCCGAGCGCGGGCACGACGGTCTGGCCGACGACCGGGATGAAGCCGCAGGCGAAGAGGACGATCCCGAAGAGGGCGACGCGCAGCAGGATGCGTACGGAGTCCCGGGCGGAGATCCACAGTTCGCGCCAGAGCGGCAGCCCGGACTCGTGGACCTCGCCGCCCTCGCTGCGCTCGACCTCCTCGGAGAGCGACTCGTAGAACGGCTGGCCGACCAGGAGCGTGACCGCGGTGAAGGTGATGACGGCGAGGAAGAGGCCGAAGACGAAGACCAGCGCGGTCAGCGTGGTGCGGAGCAGGCCGAGCCAGGGTGAGGACCAGTCGTCGGCGAACGGGGTGGCCCAGGCGACGAAGTCGTCGGCGCCGTAACCGAGTCCGACCAGGGCGCCGGCGTACACGACGAGGGTGATGAGTCCGGGCAGCAGCCCGAAGCCGAACCACCGGCCGTGCCCGAGGACCCAGCGCTGGCCCTTCATCAAGTAGCCGAAGCCTGCCCCGAGATCGTTCATGGGCGTCAGCGTACTGGCGTACGGAAGCAGTACGGAAACGGCGAGGACCGCACCCCGGAGCGGGGTACGGTCCTCACGCGCGAAGGCTGCTGCCGGGTCAGGCGACCGAGAGCTCGACCTTGATGTTGCCGCGGGTCGCGTTCGAGTACGGGCAGACCTGGTGGGCCTTCTCGATGAGCGACTGGGCGGTGGCGGCGTCGACGTTGGGGATGGTCGCGCTGATGGCGACCTCCAGGCCGAAGCCGCCGGCCTCGGTCTTGCCGATGGACACCGAGGCGGTGACCGTCGAGCCGGAGATGTCGGCCTTCTCCTGGCGGGCGACGACGCCCAGCGCGCCCTGGAAGCAGGCGCTGTAGCCCGCCGCGAAGAGCTGCTCCGGGTTGGTGCCCGCGCCGCTGCCGCCGAGCGCCTTCGGCGGGTTGACGACCACGTCGAGCTGGCCGTCGTCCGAGGAGACGCGGCCGTCACGGCCGTTCTCGGCGGTGGCGACAGCGGTGTAGGCGACGTCGATCTTCTGGATGGTCATGATGTGAGGATTCCTCCTGTTGGTGCGCCGCGACTCGCGCCCACGATCGCGACGGCCTGGCATGAGCCTAACGCGTGACCGGAACGGGCCGGGGGCGGGTCGGGGGCGGACCCGGGCCGGGCCCGGGGCGGGTCAGACGAGCGAAACGATCATCTTCCCGGTGTTCTCACCGCGCAGGAGGCCGACAAACGCGTCGTAGCCGTTCTCGATGCCCTCGACCGTCGTCTCGCGGTACTTCAGCTCGCCGGAGGCCAGCCAGCCGGCGACCTCCTCGACGAACTTCGGCTGGAGGTCGGCGTGGTCGCCGACGAGCATGCCCTGGAGGCGCAGCCGCTTGCCGATGATCAGCGCCATGTTGCGCGGGCCGGGGGTCGGCTCGGTCGCGTTGTACTGCGCGATCATGCCGCAGATGGTGGCGCGGCCGTGCACGTTGAGCGCGCCGATGGCCGCTTCGAGGTGGTCGCCGCCGACGTTGTCGAAGTAGACGTCGATGCCGTCCGGGGCGGCTTCCTTGAGCTGGTCGCGGACGGGCCCGTTCTTGTAGTTGAACGCGGCGTCGAAGCCGTACTCCTCGGTGAGGAGCTTGACCTTCTCGTCGGAGCCCGCGGAGCCGATGACCCGGGAGGCGCCCTTGAGCTTGGCCAGCTGGCCGACCTGGCTGCCCACGGCACCGGCGGCGCCGGAGACGAAGACCGCGTCGCCCTCCTTGAAGGAGGCGACGTCGAACAGGCCCGCGTAGGCGGTGAGTCCGGTCATGCCGAGCACGCCGAGGTAGGCGGAGAGCGGGGCGAGGTCGGGGTCGACCTTCACCGCGTGCTTCGCGGGCACGTCGGCGATCTCGCGCCAGCCGAGGCCGTGCAGGACGTGGTCGCCGACGGCGAAGCCCTCGGCGTTCGAGGCGATGACCTCGCCGACCGCGCCGCCGTCCATGGGGTGGTCGAGCTTGAAGGGCGGGGTGTACGACTTCACGTCGTTCATCCGGCCGCGCATGTACGGGTCGACGGAGAAGAACTTGTTGCGGACGAGGATGCGGCCTTCGGCCGGAGCGGCCACGGCGGCCTCACGCAGTGCGAAGTCCTCGGCCTTGGGCCAGCCGTGGGGGCGGGCGACGAGGTGCCATTCGCGGCTGGACGTGGGAAGTGCTGCAGACATGGGCTCGGGGTCTCCTCAATGTCCTACGGGGGAAGCCTTGGGGGAAAGCTTCATGACATGAAACAACCGTGCACCTGAATATTTCATATTGTCAAGTAAATCGGTACGCTGGTGCCCATGGCCACCCGCACAGACCCCCTGACCCTTGAGGTCGTCGAGCTCATCGGCACCGTCGTGGCGCGCTACCACGAGGAGTACGACCGGGCCGCCGCCGAGCACTCCCTCACCGGGGCACAGGCGCGGGTCCTCGGGCTGCTCGCGCTGGAGCCGACCCCGATGCGGAAGATCGCCGTCAAGCTGAAGTGCGAGCCGTCGAACGTGACCGGCATCGTGGACCGCCTGGAGACCCGCGGCCTGGTCGAACGCCGGGCGGACCCGGTCGACCGCCGCGTGAAGCTGGCCGCCGCGACGGAGGCGGGGCGGCGGACGGCCCGGGAGCTGCGTGACTCGCTGAACTTCGCCCGGGAGCCGCTGGCCGAGCTGTCGGACGCGGAGCGGACCGTTCTGCGGGATCTGCTGCGGCGGATGCTGGGCGAGGGCTGATCCAGACGAGAGGCGCTACGTGCACCACCACAGGAAGCGGGTGCAGGTCGGCGACGGTGTCGGGGAGGGCGTGGGTGCCGGGTCCTCGGTCGGGTCGCCCGGCGGGGGCGGAGGCGCCGGTACGGTCGGCGGCTCCTGCGGGTCCTCCGGCTCGACCGGCCCGGACGGGTCGGCCGGCGGGCTGTCCGAGGCGTCCGGCGGAGAGGCGGGGGTGGTCGTCGCCTCGTCGGGTTCGGGGTCCTTCGAGGCCGTGGGGGCGGCCGTGGCGTCGGGGGCCGGTGACTCCGCCGGGTCGGCCGCCGTCGCGCTGCCCGACGGCGACGGGTCCACGGGTCTGCCCCGGCCGGTCGTGACCGGGCCCGGATCCTGCGGCGGCTCGCCGGAGACGGAGTCCGGGACGGCCGGATCGTCGGGGCCGCGCGGCGCATCCTCCACGAAGTCGGCGGCGGTGTCGTCCCGGCCCGGCTCCATGGCCAGCTCCGCCAGGCTCAGCGCGCCCGCCGCGAGGACCAGACCGCCCACCGCGAGAAGCACCGTACGGCCGCGTCTGCGGTGGCTGCCCCGCGCACGCCGGCGCGACCGGGCGGCGGGCGCCGGCGCGGCGGCATCGGCGGGGGCGTCCTGCGCGTGGCCCGCGAGGGTCGGCGCGGGTACCTCGAAGGGGCCCAGTGCCTCGGCGGGAGTCCCGCACCCGGCGCAGGCCAGGGCTCCGTTGAGATGCCGTCGGCACGGGTGGCAGTAATCCATGGCGCCCGCAGATTAGACGCGCGGAGATCGACTCAGGAAGCGGACCAGGTGAGGATCCTGTGAGGAACACGGGATTCCGCGGACGGCCGGTCCGATACGCCTGACCTGCGGGAGGATGGGCGGCATGACCGCTCCCACCCCCTTCGGCCCCCTGGAATTCCAGCTCGTCCTGCTGCGCCGGATGGCCGACCACCAGCCCGATCTGGTCGAGGAGGCACGGCAGGAGCTGAGCGCCTCGCTCGCCGACATGCGGGAGGCCAACCGCCGCTGGCAGGCCATGGTCCGCGCGCCCCGGGGGCGGGGATCGCTGCGGCGCTACCGCTCGGTGCTCGGTGAGCCGGAGCTGACGCTGAAGCGCCGGGTGGGCGACCTGGAGTGCGAG
Source organism: Streptomyces cyaneofuscatus (assembly GCF_000718135.1). GTDB lineage: Bacteria > Actinomycetota > Actinomycetes > Streptomycetales > Streptomycetaceae > Streptomyces > Streptomyces cyaneofuscatus. The sequence goes on from NZ_JOEM01000005.1 coordinate 461,033, forward strand.
GCGCTGCTCTGGCCGGTGCCGCTCTGGCCGGACCTCCGGTTCGAGGTGATGGCCGCGCCGGGCGGGGCCGTGTGGAACGAGTGGCTCGTCCGGGCGCCGGGGGCGGCGGGCCCCGAGCTCACCTCCGTACCGTCTCTGCGTCCCTGGTCGTGCACCGTGGACGAGGTGGCCCGGGCCTTCCCCCCGGCCCGGCCGATGGAGGGCAGCGCACCGACCCGGTGGGCGCTGGCCCTCACCGACCCGGGCAGCGGGGAGCCGTACATCGCCGAGTTCACCTGGGGGCTGTTCCAGCGGCTGCTGCCCGGCTGAGGGGGCTGTGCCACCTGGCGGGGCGTCAGCTCGCGACCCTCGTACGGCGCATCCCAGCGCGCGCGGCCCGGTGGGGAACGCGACGATGCGATGAGAGGCCGGCTGCCGCCGGTACCCCCATCCGTGCTCTCGGGAGAACCTGCCGTGACCGTCAGCCTTGAGCAGTTGCAGCGTTGCCACATCGCCGTCGATCTCGGGGCCGCGAGGACCCGTGTGTACGTCAAGGGGCTCGGGCTCGTCGTCGACGAACCGAGCGTCGCCGCCGTCAACACCCGTACGGGATCGCTCATCGCGGTCGGTGTGCTCGCCGAGCAGATGACCGGCCGCACCCCCGAATACATCCGGGTGGTCCGCCCGGTCTCCGGCGGAACCGTCGTCGACATCGAGATGGCCCAGCGGATGCTGCGCCACCTGCTCGGCGACAAGCTCCGCCGCCAGCTGCGCCGCAAGCCCCGGCTGCGCGCCGCCGCCTGCATCCCGCACGAGGCCGATCCGCTGGCCCGGCGCGCCACGGTGGAGACGCTCACCGGGCTCGGCGCCCGGCGGGTCGAGCTGGTGGACACGCTGATCGCGGCGGCGGCCGGCTGCGGGCTGCCGGTGGAACAGCCGACCGCGACCATGATCATGGCGTGCGGCGCGGCCACCACGCAGATCGCGGTGCTCTCGCTCGGCTCGATCGTGACGGCCGTCCGGCTCCCGGTCGGCGGCAACGCCATCGACGAAGCGGTGATCCAGCACCTGCGCCAGCACCACGCGCTGATGCTGCCGAGCCAGTCCGTGCGCCCGCTGCAGCTGGCGCTGCACGGCAACGGCCTCCAGCTCACCGGGCCCGCGCTCACCGAGATCCACGGCCGGGACGTGGCGACCGGCCTGGCCCGCTCGGTGCAGGTCGACACCGCCGCCGTACGGAAGGCCATCCACACGCCACTCACCGCCGTCCTGGACGGCGTCGGCAAGGTGCTGCGCGAGTGCCCGCCCGATCTGGTCGCCGACCTCGCGGACCGCGGGATCATGATGGTGGGCGGCAGCGCGCTGCTCCCGGGGTTCGACGAGATGCTCCGGGACGCGACCGGCATGCCGGTGCACATCGCCGACCGGCCCGACGTCTGCTCGGTGCTCGGCCTCGGCGCGATGCTGGACGGCAGGATCCAGCCGATGGTTCTGAACCCGCTGGCGGGTTAGGGGCGCCTTGACCTCCGTCGGCCGACTGCCCCTCCTGCTGGAGGCCGTCCTCAGCATCGGCAGCGACCTCGGGCTGCGGGCCACCCTCCAGCAGATCGTGGACACCGCGACCACCCTGACCGGGGCCCGCTACGGCGCCCTCGGCGTGCTGGAACCCGACCAGGACCGGACCGAGGCGCTGTACACGACCGGGATGACCGAGGCGGAGCGGCAGCGCGTCGGCCGGCTCCTCCCGGAGCGACGGGCGGCTCTTCCTCCCGAGGAGGGAAGGAAGGCACCGCCCGCCCCGGCCTTCCTCACCGCCCCGATCCAGGTGCACACCCAACTGTTCGGCCACCTCTGCCTGGCGGAGAAGAGTTCAGGCCCATTCTCCGAGACGGACCGGGCCCTGCTGCACGTCCTCGCCTCCCAGGCGGGCATCGCCATCGGCAACGCCCGGCTCTACGAGAGCGCCCGGCAGCGGGAGCGGTGGATCGAGGGGGCGGCCGCCGTCACCACGGCCCTGCTGACCGGCACGGACGCGGCCGACGCCCTGATGACCGTGGCCGAGAGCGCCCGGGTGCTGGCCGGTGCCTCGGCCGGGGTGATCCTCCAGCCCACCGAGGCGGGCGGGATGGAGATCGTGACCGCCTCCACGCTCGACGACCCGGCGGGCATCGTCGGCACGACCATCGCCCCCGGCTCCCCCGTCCTGGTCCAACTGCTCGGCGGCGAGCCGGTCTTCATCGACGACTCCGCCACCGACCCCCGGATGACCACCGACGTACGGTCCCGGTTCGGGCCCAGCATGATGCTGCCGCTCCAGAGCGGCGGCCGGCTCATCGGCACCCTCGCGCTGCCCCGGCGGCGCGGCGCACCCCCGTACACGGCGGTCGACCGGCTGCTGGCGACCCAGTTCGCCTCGCAGGCCGCCCTGGCGCTGGTGATGGCGGACGCGCAGGCGGACCGGGAGCGGCTCGCGGTGTACGAGGACCGCGACCGGATCGCGCGTGACCTGCACGATCTGGTGGTCCAGCGGCTCTTCGCGACCGAGATGATGCTGGAGTCGACGCGCCGGCGGGCGGCCACGGAGGAGGACGCGAGCGAGCTGCTCGGGCGGGCCGTGGACGAGCTGGACTCCACCATCCAGGAGGTCCGCACCGCGATCTTCGCCCTCCAGCAGCCGCCGGCCGAGGCCCCGAGCACGTTCCGGGGCCGGGTGCTGCGGGAGACCGGGGGCGCGGCGGCGCTGCTGGGGTTCCCGCCGTCGGTGCACTTCACGGGGGCGGTGGACGCGCTGGTGGGCGAGGGGACGGGCCGGGAGCTGCTGGCCGCGCTGCGCGGGGCGCTGGCCGCCGCGCACCGCAGGCCCGGGATCTCGGCGATCGATGTGGCGGTGGACGCGACGGTGCGGCTGCCCGACGGGCGGAGCGCGGTGCGCCTGGTGGTGGCCGATGACGGGGACGACGCGGAGGCGGGGGGCGGGTCGGCGGCGGTGACCTGGGAGGCGCCGCTGTAAGCACCGCCGAGGAGGTGCGATCAGTGCTTCGGGGCCGCCCGCAGCGCGATCCGGGTGGTGGAGTGGGCCACCCCCGCCTCCCGTTTCAGCCGCCGCAGCAGCGAGTCCAGCGCCACCGGGTCGGCCGCCGTGGCGCGGATCAGGTAGTCGTGGCCGCCCGTCACGTGCACCACCTCCGTGATCCCGGGCAGCATCAGCACCGAACGCTCGAACTCCTCGTTCGTCGTGTCGAGCCGCAGCGTCACATCGATGAAGACGACCAGGCCCGAACGGGTGTCGGCGGCCGGGTCGACGATGACGGTGAAGCCGCGGATCACCCCGTCCTTGCGCATACGGCGGACCCGGTCGCCCGCCGCGTTGGCGCTGAGCCCCACGCGTACGCCCAGATCCCGGTACGAGATCCGCGCGTCCTCCTGGAGAATGCCGAGGATTTCCCTGTCCAGCCGGTCCATACCGCGATTGTCCCAGCTTGTGGCGATATCGGCTGAGGGGGGGGCGGAAAGGAGCCCTCGGGGAGCCTCGGGAAGCCGCTGTCGCCCGGTCGGCGCAGTCCGGCGGGCCGTGCGCTTCCCCGCGGCCTTGACTTGCCGTGTGGATACCGCCGTCAAGCAGTCCCCCGAGCCTCCGGACGCCTCCGCCCCGGCGGCCCCCGCGCCCTCCCCGGCCGCGTACTGCAATCTCGCCATGGCGACGATCGGCTTCGCCCTCACCTTCTGGGCGTGGAACCTGATCGCGCCGATGTCCGGCGACTACAAGGACCGGCTCCAGCTCAGCTCGTTCCAGCAGTCGTTCCTGGTGGCTGTGCCGGTCCTCGTCGGGTCGCTCGGCCGGATCCCGGTGGGCGCGCTGACCGACAAGTACGGCGCGAAGCTGATGTTCCCGCTGGTGTCGGCGCTGACGATCGTGCCGGTGCTGCTGCTGATCCCGGCGAAGAACTCGTACGGGGCGATGATCGCGGTCGGCTTCCTGCTCGGGCTCGGCGGGACGACGTTCGCGATCGGTGTCCCGCTGGTCAACTCGTGGTTCCCGCCCGCCAAGCGGGGGTTCGCGCTGGGCGTGTTCGGGATGGGCATGGGCGGGGTGGCGCTGTCCGGCTACTTCACCCCGCGCATCGCGAAGCACGGCGACAACCTGCCGTTCCTCGTGGTCGCGGGCGCGCTGGTGGTGTTCGCGCTGCTCGCCGCCGTCCTGGTCAGCGACCACCCCGACCGGAAGATCCCCACGGACACGTTGGTACACCGGCTGGGCGAGGCCGGGAAGCTGCGGGTGACCTGGGAGCTGTCGGCGCTGTACGCGATCGGCTTCGGCGGGATCGTGGCGTTCGGGGTCTATCTGCCGACGTACCTGAAGACCTGGTACGAGATGTCACCGACCGAGGCGGGCACCAAGGCGGCCGGGTTCGCGCTGGTCACGGTCGTCTTCCGGCCGATCGGCGGCTGGCTCTCGGACCGGATCCACCCGGCGCTGGTGACCGCCGGGGCGCTGCTGCTGGCGGCCCTGATGGCGGTCGCCCAGGCCTTCGAGCCGCCGCTGAATCCGGTCGGCACCATCGCTCTGCTGGCCATGGCGGCCGGGCTCGGCACCGCGAGCGGCAGCGTCTTCGCCCTGGTCTCGCAGGTGACCCCGCAGCCGAAGGTGGGCAGTGTGACGGGCATCGTCGGCGCGATGGGCGGGCTCGGCGGTTTCGTGCCGCCGCTGGTGATGGGGGCGATCTACAGCGCCAAGGACAGTTACGCGATCGGCTTCATGCTCCTGTCCGATCTGGCGCTGGCGGGGTGCGTGTACGCGTACGGGCGGATGCGGAACATCCAGCGCGACGGGTGAGGTCCTCGGACGTGAAGAACGGCCGCGTTCCCGCCGGAACGCGGCCGTTCGTCTGTGGGCCCGCCCGGTGAGGGCTTCCTGGGCTGCTACCCGCGCCGCTGTTCGAAGCGGTCCGCCCAGTACGCGGTCCGGTCCAGGTAGGCCGTCTCGGCGGCCGCCCCGGTCTTGCCGTAGGCCCCCTCGAAGGTCTCGTAGCCGTGGCCCGGGGGCGGGTCGGAGGCGGCCGGTTCGATGGAGCTGCCCTCGTGCCACTCGTTGAACGAGGTGACGGAGACCCAGGTGGGGTCACCGCCGATGGCCGGGTCCAGGGCGTTGTTCCACTGGCGGTCGTAGGAGGCGCCGTCCGCGCGGCCCAGGGTGGGGGTGGTGTTGCCGGGGACGGCCCGGTCGTCGATGTAGCCGGGGGCGACCGAGGGGGCCCAGACCAGGCCGTTGGCCTTGGCGTAGTCGCCGGCCTGCTTCCAGCCGGGGGCGGTGGCGCCCGCGATGCCGTCGTAGGTGTAGATCCCGCCGAAGTGGGCGACCTTGGTGGTGTCGGTGGTCTGGGCGAGGACGATGGCGGTGTCCTTGACGGCGTCCAGCGCCGACCAGTCCTGGATCCGCAGGCTCTCGAAGACGTAGTAGGCGTTGCGGTCGCCGTGGGCCGCGTCCCGGTAGAAGGCGGGATGGTCGCCGAACTCCCCTTCCAGGTAAGCGATGTCGTCGACGACGGAGGCGGCGGTGCGGCCGGTGTACGGCTCGATGTGCCAGGCGACCTCGATGCCGTGGCGGGCGGCGGCGTCCATCACGTCACCGGCGAGGCCGTCCTCGTAACTCCCCTGCCCCCACCAGCTGTAGACGATGACGCCCGCGCCGGACCGCTGCACCCACTTCATGTGCTGGTCGACCGCCCCGGCGATGTCCCCGGAGTCGTACGGGCCGAGCTTGGGGTAGAGGTCGGCGCCGATGGAGGCGGGCGGGGTGTGGCCGCCCTGCTGCCAGTGGCGCCAGCTCCCGGCCGGGCCTTGCGGGGTGCCGTACCAGGGGTAGTAGAAGAGGTGGACGCCCAAGGAGCCCTCGTCCTCGGTGGCCGGGGTGCGGGTGAGGGTGAAGCGGTCGACGTCGAAGAGGGCGCCCGCTCCCCCGGTGAACCGCAGGAACAGCGGGCCCGCGCCCGGTGCGGCGGCCGTGAGGGGGGTGGTGACCTCGGTGAAGGTGTCCCAGCCGCCGGTGGGCGTGACCTCCGCCGAGCCGAGGAGCGGACCGGTGGCGGAGCCGGCGCGGACCTCGATGGTGCCGCCCGCGCCGGCCGAGGAGACCCGCGCGGTGAAGGCGGTGGCCCCGGCCGGGTCGAGGGAGGCGTAGCCCGCCCAGTCGCCGTGATCGATGTAGCCGAGGGTGGCGCCGCCGCTCGCCGCCGCGTGCGGGGCGATCTGGACACCGGAGGAGGAGGTGTACGCCTCCGCCTCGGCGCTGTCCCCGCCCTGGCCGGGCTCCCCGGTGGAAGAGCAGTCCGCTTCGACGGCTCCGGCCGCGTACTGGATACCGCCCAGGAGGAGTTGGCGGATGTCCGGGTCGGCGAAGGACTCGATGGTGTGGCCGAGGCCGGTGTAGAAGGAGCGGCCGTCCTGCTGCGGGTGGCACCAGGTGATGGGGTGGTCGCCGGCCATCTCGCCGCCGCTGTAGCTGGATTCGTCGAGCGACTGGAGGACGTGGACGTCTCCGCGCGGGTTGGACCGGTAGTTGTACCACTCGTCCGTCCGCGTCCAGGTGTCGTCCAGGTGCGCGGTGGCCGGGTGGACGTGGTCCTCGGTGGTGAGGCGGGCCTCCTGGATCGCCGGGTGGCTCTGGAACCAGGCGCCCACCAGGTCCTCGTACTCCGGCCAGTCGTACTCCGTATCGGCCGCGGCGTGGACGCCGACGAAGCCGCCGCCCCCGTCGACGTACCCCTTGAGGGCGTTCTGCTGGCTGTCGTTCAGGACGTCGCCGGTGGTGGAGAGGAAGACGACGGCCTCGTACGCGGCCAGGTTCTGCGGGGTGAAGGCGGTCGCGTCCTCGGTGGCGGTGACGGTGAAGTCGTTGGCCGCGCCCAGCTGTTGGATGGCGGTGATGCCCGCCGGGATGGAGTCGTGGCGGAATCCGGCGGTCTTGGAGAAGACCAGGACCTGGTACGGGTCGGCGGCTGCCGCACTCGGGACGGCCGGGCTCAGGAGGGCCGCTCCGAGGGCGAGCGCTGCGGCGCAGGCCAGGCGGCGGATGCGGGATCGTCTCATCGGTTGCTCACCTGTGCTCCCTGCGTGCTGAATCCCTGTGTGGTGAAGGTGAAGGCGTCCAGGTCGAAGAGGCTGCCCTGGCCTGTCGGGCCGGTGAAGACGAAGAACAACTCGGTGGACCCTGAAGGCGCGTTGTTCACGTCGGCCGTGACATCCACGTAGTTCTCCCAGCCGCCGGTCGGGGCGACGGGCAGAGACGCGAGCAAGGTGTCCGTCGGAGAGCCGGCTCGTACCTCCAGGGTGCCGCCCGCGCCGCCCGAGGCGACCCGCGCCGTGATGGAGGAGGCGTTGGACAGGACGTACGGCTTGAAGGAGACCCAGTCGCCGTTGTCCGTGTAGCCGACCGCCGCGCCGCCTTCGGCCGGCCCGTGCGGAGCGACCTCGATGCCGGACTGGGCGGCGAAGTGCTCGCCCTGGCGGTGGCGGGGCTGGAGGATGGAGTCGCTGTGGGTGGTCAGCCCGCCCGCGTCGGTGTACTCGGCGTCGAAGACCCCGTAGATGTTGGCGGCGCTGTCGTGCTCGCCGTCCACGGGCACGTCGATGGTGCCGGAGCAGCCGTTCTTCGAGGTGATCTGGTGGCGGTGGCTGTCATGGCCGAGGAGGTAGGTGACCTTGACCTTGGAGCAGTCGACCGTGCCGTCCTCGGGGTCGCTGACGGTCACGGTGAACGGGACGGAGTCGCCGAAGGAGAACAGGGTGCCGTCGGCCGGGGTGGTGAGGGTGACCGTGGGCGCGGTGTTGCCCGCCGTCACGACGAGGCTCGCGGTGCCGGTGAGCCCTTCGGGGTCGGTGACGGTGAGGGTCGGATTGTAGGTCCCGGCGGTGGTGTAGGTGTGGCCGGGGTTCGGGTCGGTGGAGGTGGCTCCGTCGCCGAAGTCCCAGGCGTAGGTGAGGTTTCCGCCCTCGGGGTCGTTGCTGCCGGCCGAGGAGAAGGAGACCGCGAGCGGGGTGGGCCCGGAGGTCCTGTCGGCACCGGCCCGGGGGACCGGGGAGCGGTTGCTGCCCGCGAGGTACTCGATGCGGTAGAGGGCCTGGTTGCCGGCGCCGGTCCCGTAGTCGAGGACGTACAGCGCCCCGTCCGGTCCGAACGCGGAGTCCATCACCTGGGTGCCGGTCCACGGGAAGGTGTCGATGGTGCCGGGCGATCCGTCGGCCTTCACCTCGACCGGCTTGATCCACTTGCGGCCGTACTCGGTGGCGAAGAACCGGCCGTCGAGGGAGGCCGGGAACTTCACGGCGGAGTCGAGGTCCGGGTCGAAGTCGTATACGGGTCCGGCCATCGGGGACTCCGAGCCGCCGCCGAACTCCGGCGGGGAGCCCGCGTCACCGGCGTACCGGATCCAGGCGGGCTGGGCGGGAGGCAGGGTGGCGAGACCGGTGTTGCGGAAGGAGTTGTTCGCCGGGCCGGCCGCGCAGTCGTACTTCGCTCCGGCGGGGCCGCTGGGGAAGGCGTACTCGCCGTACGTCTCCGTGGGCGTGTTGGTGCCCGTGCAGTACGGCCAGCCGAAGTTGCCGGGCTCGGTGACGCGGTTGAACTCGACCTGGCCGCTGGGGCCCCGGTTCGGGTCGGTGGTTCCGGCGTCGGGGCCGTAGTCGCCGATGTAGACGGCTCCGGTCGACTTGTCGACGGACATCCGGAACGGGTTACGGAAGCCCATCGCGTAGATCTCGGGGCGGGTGTTCGCGGTACCGGGGGCGAAGAGGTTGCCCGCCGGGACGGTGTAGCCGCCGTCGGCGGTCGGCTTGATCCGGAGCAGCTTGCCGCGCAGGTCGTTGGTGTTGCCGGAGGACCGCTGGGCATCGAACTGCGGGTTGCGGTCGGTGCGTTCGTCGATGGGTGCGTAGCCGCTGGACTCGAAGGGGTTGGTGTCGTCGCCCGTGGTCAGGTAGAGGTTTCCGGCGGCGTCGAAGTCGATGTCCCCGCCGACGTGGCAGCACTGGCCCCGGTCGCTCTCGATTTCGAGGACGACCTTCTCGCTGGCGGTGTCGAGCGTGCCGTCGGCCTTGAGCACGAAGCGGGAGAGGTTCAGGTGCCCCTTCCACGGCTCGAAGTCGGCGGCGGATCCGGTGGTGGGGGCGTCGCCGGGCGGGGTGTCCAGGGCGGGCGAGTAGTAGAGGTAGACGTACCGGTTGGCCGCGAAGTCCGGGTCGACGGCGACGCCTTGGAGGCCTTCCTCGTCGTGCGTGTAGACGTCGAGCTTGCCCGCCGTCTTTGTCGAACCGGCCGCGCCGGTGAGGCGCAGTGTGCCGTCACGGGCGGTGTGCAGGACGGACCTGTCGGGCAGCACGGCGAGGGACATGGCCTCGCCCAGTTCGGCCGGGCCGAGGGCGAGTTGGACCTGCTGGTAGTCGGCGGCGGGGATGTCCGCGGTGGGGATGTCGACGGCGGCGCGTGGGGCGCGGGCGTCGGGGCCGTCGGCCGTGGCCGTGGCGGTGGGGACGGCCAGGGCGGTGGCCAGCAGGGCGGCGAGCGCGGTGGCGTATCTGGACCAGCGTGGGGGTGCAGGTGACATGGTGTGGGGTGGTTCCTTCCTGACGGTACGTGGGGTATGTCAGGCAAGGCGCGGTCGCGCTTTGCGACGTGCAGGGGGCACTCGGGCGCTCGGCTGCGGGCAGCTTTTTCCTTCTGGAGAGCGCTCCAACTCCCTTACTAAGCAAGCTTTTTGCATGCTGGCAACGCAAAATTAATTTGTCAATGCTGTGTCGAAATTGCGGTTCGATGCTCCGTGCAGCCATGTGGCGGACGGGGCCGGCCCTCCGGAAGCCCGACCCGGGGCTTGTCGAAAGCCCGACCTGGGGTGACGCTGCCCTCATCGGTCTCCGGGTCCCGGCGAGTCCCGCGCCGACGCCCTAGGCTTCCCGGCGTGACCCTCCTTCTTCCTGCGCTCCAGTCCCCCACCGGCCCGGCAGCCTCCCGGGAGGCCGTCCGCTTCGGTGCCCTCTCCCTGACCTACGGCGAGCTGGCCGCCGCCTCCACCGCTCTCGCCGCCCGGATCGCGGACGCGGGCCGGGTCGCCGTCTGGGCCACCCCGACGGCGGAGACGGTGATCGCGGTGGTGGCGGCGCTGCGGGCCGGAGTGCCGGCCGTGCCGCTCAACCCCCGTACGGGCGAAGCCGAGTTGGCGCACATCCTGGCCGACAGCGAGCCCACCGCCGTGCTGGCGGGCCCGGACGACGCGCCGCCTCCGGCGCTGGAGAAGCTGCGGCGGGTGACGGTGGACGCGCGGGCGACGTCGTCCGAGGCTCCGGAGGGGTACGGACCGGGCGAGGCGGCCGACGAGGCCCCGGCCCTGATCGTCTACACCTCCGGCACCACCGGCCCGCCCAAGGGGGCCGTGCTGCCCCGCCGGGCCATCGCCGCGTCGCTGGACGCGCTGGAGGACGCCTGGGGGTGGACCGGCGACGACGTCCTGGTCCACGCGCTGCCGCTGTTCCACGTCCACGGGCTGATCCTGGGCGTGCTCGGCCCGTTGCGGCGGGGCGGCTCCCTGCGCCACCTGGGGAAGTTCTCCACGGAGGGGGTGGCCCGGGAGCTGGGGTCCGGGGGCACGATGCTGTTCGGCGTACCGACGATGTACCACCGGCTGGCCGAGGTGCTGGACGCGTCGGCGGGTGGCGCCGAACGGGGGGAGTTGGCCGGGGCGCTGGCCGGGGCACGGCTGCTGGTCTCCGGTTCGGCGGCGCTCCCCGTCCATGACCACGAGCGCATCGCGGCGGCGACCGGGCGGCGCGTGATCGAGCGGTACGGGATGACGGAGACCCTGATGAGCACGGGGATCCGGGCGGACGGCGTACCGCGCCCGGGGACGGTCGGCCCGCCGCTCGCCGGGGTGGAGCTGCGCCTGGTGGAGGAGGACGGCACAGTGCTGGAGGGGCCGGAGGCGATCGGCGAGATCCAGGTGCGCGGCCCGAACCTGTTCACCGGCTACCTGAACCGGCCCGACGCCACGGCCGCCGCGCACACGGCCGACGGCTGGTTCCGTACGGGCGACGTCGGCACGGTGGACGGGGACGGGTACGTCACGATCGTCGGGCGCAAGGCCACCGACCTGATCAAGAGCGGCGGCTACAAGATCGGCGCGGGCGAGATCGAGAACGTGCTCCTCGGCCACCCCGGCGTCCGGGAGGCGGCCGTGACCGGCGAGGCGGACCCGGACCTGGGCGAGCGGGTCGTGGCGTGGGTGGTCGCGGCCGACCCGGACTCTCCGCCCCGGGCCGAAGAGTTGGCGGACCATGTGGCGGGCCAGCTGGCCCCGCACAAGCGTCCGCGCACCGTGCACTTCCTGGACGCGCTGCCCCGTAACGACCTGGGGAAGATCATGAAGAGGTCGCTCCATGCCCGCTGACCCGTCCTCGCGCATGACGGCCCGGGAGGCGATCGCGCTGCTCACGGGTGGTGCGGGCTTCACCGAGCACCGCCCGCCGCCGCGCACCCTGCCGCCGGACGGCCCGCTCGGCTGGGCGGGGTACGACGCGGCGCGGGAACGTGCCTCGGCCCGGACCGGCGAGGAAGAGTCCGTGGTGTACGGCACCGGGGTCGTCGGAGACCGCGCGTGCGTGCTCCTCTCCTTCGAATTCGGCTTCCTGGGCGGCTCGTTGGGCCAGCTGACGGGCGACCGCCTGGAAGCCGCGTACGAACTCGCGCTGTCCCGGCGGCTCCCGCTGCTCGCGCTCGTCGCCACGGGCGGCAGCCGGATGCAGGAGGGCATGGTCGCGCTCACCCAGCTCCAACGCGTGGCGGCAGCCTCCACCCGGCTGCGGGCGGCGGGGCTCCCGCAGATCGCCGTGGTCCGCGACCCCACGACCGGCGGCGGCTGGGCCACGGTGGGGGCGGGCGCGGATGTGGTGCTGGCCCTGCCGGGCGCCCAGGTCGGGTTCGCCGGGTCCCGGGTAAGGCCGCCGGACGCGGATCCGTACGCGTACGGCGCCGAGGGCCAGTTCGCGGCGGGCCAGGTGGACGCGGTGGTCCCGGCCGGGGAGCTGCGGGGGACGGTGGGGCGGTGGCTGCGGGCGCTGGGACCGCGTGAGGCACACGAGGCACCCCCGTCCGCCGCCCCCCTCCCCCGCGCCCAGCCGTCCTCCCCCTCCGGGCTGCCGGCGAGCGGCCGGGAGGCGGTGGAGCGGGCCCGCGCCGCGCAACGCCCGCGCGCGGAGGCGTACTTGGCCGACTACTTCACCGTACGGCTCCCCCTCCACGGGGACAGGTGCGGCGGTACGGACCCCGGGCTGCTGACCGGCTTCGGGCTCCGGGCGGACGGGCAGCCGGTCGCGTACGTCGCCCAGTGCGGGACCCCGACCCGCCCGGCCGGGTACCGCGCGGCGGCCCGCACGATCCGGCTCGCGGACCGGCTCGGCGTCCCCGTCCTCACCCTGGTCGACACCCCGGGCGCCGCCAACGACGCCGAGGCGGAACGGGCGGGCGCGGGCGCGGCCATCGCGGACACCTTCGCGGCGATCGCGGCGGCCCGGGTCCCGGTGACGACGCTGGTGATCGGCGAGGGCGGCTCGGGTGGTGCGCTGGCCCTCGCGGCACCGGGCAACACCCATGTCACGGCGGACAGTTACTTCTCCGTCATCGCCCCCGAGCCGGCGGCGGCGATCCTCAAGCGCGCGCCGTCCGAGACGGGAGCCACCGCAGACCAGCTCCGCCTGCGCCCGCAGGACCTGGTGGAGCTGGGGATCGCCCGCTCGATCGTCACGTAAGGCAGGGCAGGAAGGCACTCACGGCTGTGGGGCCGCCGCCGTCCCCACCAGGGAGTCCCACAGGGCGACGGCGCGGTCCACGGTGGCGCCGAGGCGCTCCAGGGACACGCCGTCGCGCGCCTCGACGGAGAGTCCGTGCAGGATGGTCGCGTAGAAGGCGGCGACGGAGGGGACGTCAACATCCGGCCCCAACTCCCCTTCCCTGACGGCCCGTTCCAGCCGGGCTTCCAGCTCCGCGACCGCCGCCCTGCGGCACTCGGCCAGGTACCCGGCGACCTCCCGGTTCTGCTGGGAGCAGCTGGCGGCGGCGAGGACGATCATGCAGCCGGTGGGGGTGGCGGGGTCGGCGAACGTGTCGATGTTGCCGCGCAGCATGGCCTCGACGGCGCCCCGGGCCGTCGGCTCCTCCCGCAGGGCGCGGCCGGTCGCCGAGCCCGCGGTGGCGCCGTAGAGGGCCACGGCCTCACGGAACAACTCTTCCTTCGAGCCGAAGGCGTTGTAGAGGCTGGCGGAGTTGATGCCCATGGCGGCGGTCAGATCGGTGAGCTTGGTGCCCTCGTACCCGGACTCCCAGAACGCCTCCATGGCACCACGCAGCGCCGTGGCGCGGTCGAACGCGCGCGGCCGCCCTTTTTCGGCCATCTCCGCCTCCTCCTAGGGGGGTTGCCTCGCACCCACCCCACCTGTTTAGTATTTCTGGATCGTCCAACCTAAAAATAGCTCAACGTGGCAGCGGAAGGAACGACATGGAAGGAACGACATGCCTCGATTAGCGGGCAAGGTGGCGCTGGTGACCGGGGGGAGCCGCGGGATAGGCGCCGCGATCACCCTCCGGCTGGCCGAGGAGGGCGCCGATGTGGCGCTGACCTATGTGAGCGCGGCCGACCGGGCGAAGGAGGTCGTGGCGGCGGTCGAGGCGTCGGGGCGCAGAGGCCTGGCCATCCGGGCCGACAGCGCGGACCCGGAGGCCGTCGTGCGCTCGGTCGCGGAGGCGGCGGGCGCGTTCGGGCGGCTCGACATCCTGGTGAACAACGCCGGGATCTTCCCGTACGGCCCGGTCGAGGACGTGACCCTGGCCGAGATCGACCGCACGCTCGCCGTCCATGTGCGGGCGGTCTTCCTCGCCACCCAGGCCGCCGTTCCCCACATGGGACACGGCGGGCGCGTCATCAGCATCGGGAGCTGCTGGGCCACCCGCGTCCCCGTGCCGAACGTGACGCTGTACGCGATGAGCAAGTCGGCGCTGATCGGCTTCACCAAGGGCCTGGCGCACGACCTGGCGCCCAAGGGGATCACGGCGAACATCGTGGACCCCGGTCCCACGGTCACCGACATGAACCCGGAGGGTACGGACGAGGCCGAGGAGGAGCGCCTGCGGACGGCCGCGAAGGTTCTGGGGGCCGGGGCGGACACCGCGAACGCCGTGGCCTTCCTGGCGGGCCCGGACGCGCAGTGGATCACCGGCACGTCGCTGGCGGTGGACGGCGGATACACGGCCTGACGGCGTCGCGTCCCGGCGTCCCGGCGGGCGCGAAGGCCGAGGCCTAGGGCGTGTCCGGCGGATCAGGGCCGGATAGGCCGCGGCGTCTGGTGCGGTGCATCGCAAGGCGCTGGAACGTCCTCATCGCGGAGCGATTCGGGCGTGGTCTGTGGCCGGTAAGCGCGGGTGAGCTTGCCGGTCGCGCCGAGGTCGGCCAGGGCGGCTTTCCAGGCCAGGCCCTTGCGGTAGGCCCAGGCGTTGTCCGTGAGCACGCGTTCGATGCGCGGGATGCCGTGTGCGCGGAAGAAGGCGGCCGCGCGGGTGAGGAAGCCTGCGCAGGTCGTGACCTTCTCGTCGGGGTGGATCTCGCTGTAAGCGAGGCGGGAGTGGTCGTCGACGGCGGAGTGGACGTAATCAAAGCCGACGTTGCTGCGGGTGGCCCGGCCGGCCTGGCGGCCCAGGGCCCGGTGGCCACCGCCGTCGGGAATCCGGCCGAGCTTCTTCACATCGATGTGGATCAGTTCTCCGGGGCGGTCGCGTTCGTAGCGGCGGATCACGGTCCCGGTCGGGCGGTCGAGCCAGGAGAGCCGGTTCAGCCGGTGACGGGTCAGAACGCGGTGCACGGTCGAGGTGGGCAGTCCCAGGGCCGGGCCGATCCGGGCCGGTCCGAGCTTGCGGTCGGTCCGCAGCCTGCAGATACGTGCCTCGATCTCCGCCGGGGTCCGGTGCGGTGTGCGCAGGGGCCTGCTGGAGCGGTCGGCGAGGCCTGCCTCGCCCTCGGTCCGCCAGCGGCGCAGCCACTTATGGGCCGTTGCTCGTGAGATGCCCATCTCGGCCGCGACATGCGCGACCGGCCGGCCGGAGCAGACACGTTCGACCAGCAGATTCCTCCCGAAAACGGTCAGCCGGGCATTACCGTGGGACATGAAGGCCTCCGTGCGGTGAAGATTCGACACCTCCACCACAAACGGAGGCCTTCGCCATGATCAAGCCCGGCCCGTGTCAACAACGCTCGTGATCAATACACCTAGGTCCTACGGCTGCGGGTCCCGGGCGTCGTAGCGGGCGAAACCGCGCCACTTCAGGGCGAGCAGAGAGACGGCGACGACACACGCGACACCTCCGCCGACGACGGCCACGGCGGGCGAGGCGAGGTCGGCGACCGAACCGGCCAGGAAGTCGCCGAGCCGGGGCCCGCCCGCGACGACGACGATGAACACGCCCTGGAGCCGGCCGCGCATCTCGTCGGGGACGGCCGCCTGGAGCATGGTGTTGCGGAAGACCATGGAGACGGTGTCGGCGCACCCGGCGAGCGCCAGGAAGAGCAGCCCGAGCCAGAGGTGCCGGGTGAGCCCGAAGACGGCGATGGCGGCGCCCCAGCTGCCGACGGCCAGCAGGACGGCGAGGCCGTGCAGCCGTACACGGCCGAGCCAGCCGGAGAACACCCCGCCGAGGAGCGCCCCGAGCGCGGGGGCGGCGACGAGCATGCCGGTGGTCCGGGCGTCACCTCCGTACCAGACGATGGCGACGACCGGGAAGAGCGCCCGGGGGTGGGCGAGGACCATGGCGCACAGGTCGGTCAGGAAGGTCATCCGGAGGTTGGGCCGGCCTCCCAGGAACCGCAGCCCGTCCAGTACGGAGGCCCGTTTGCGCGCCCCGCTGCCCTCCCGGTCCTCCCGGTCGGGCAGCATCGAGGGCAGCCGCCACATCGCGTAGAGGGAGGCGGTGAAGGTGAGGGCGTCGACGGTGTACGCGGCGCGGTACCCCCACCAGCCGACGATCAGCCCGCCCAGCATCGGCCCGATGAGCGCGCCGGTCGTGCTGGTCATGGAGCTCAACGCGTTGGCGGCGGGGAGCTGTTCAGGCGGTAGCAGCCGGGCGACCATCGAGGAGCGGGCGGGGGCGTTGAGCGCGAAGCAGACGGCCTGGAGGGCGACGATCGCGTACAGCAGGCCGACGTTCTGGATGCCCGCGAAGGTGGCGGCCATCAGGACGAGGGCCAGGGAGAACGACCCCGCCGCGCTGAACAGCCCGAGCTTGCGCCGGTCGACGGTGTCGGCGACGGCACCGCCGTAGAGCCCGAACACCACGAGCGGCACGAGCGAACAGAACCCGATGAGTCCCACGGAGAACGCGGAGCCGGTGATGTCGTACACCTGGAGCGACACGGCGAGGGCCGTCATGCCCTGCCCGATCCAGGACACGGTGTTGCCGAACCAGAGCCGCCGGTAGTCGGGCGAGGACCGCAGCGGGGTGAGGTCGGCGAATATCCGCGTGCGGTGTACAGGTGGTTCGCTGGTTTCGGTCACAGGGGATGGTAGCCACGGCCTGTTGCGGCGGGTCCGACGGGCTCCGGGGCGCGGGTCACCCTCCGTCGCGACAGTCTCGGTCCTTCGCCGCGGCGGGCCGCGTCAGCGTCACATCCTCCAGCCGCACGCTCATGGCCCTGCCCTGGTCGGACCCGCTTCCCTGCCGGGACGGGGCCCAGAGCCAGACGCGCTCGCCGGAGGCGCCGAAGGTGACGACGGGGCGATCGGTGACGAGCGGCCCGTTGTAGACCGGGATCTCCGGCCCCTTCGGCTCCACGCACATCAGAGTGCCCCGCAGTCCGTAATACCCGGGCGGCGTCCGGCCCTCGCGCACCGCGCCCACGGCATCCCCCCATGCGGATCCGGCGGAGAGCACTCCGAAGAGGAGTGCGGTGACGATGTACTGCAACGCGGACAGCCAAAGGAGGAAGGTCGGGGACGACTCACCGGGTATCCGGCCCCAATGGAGGTGACGGGCCCATCCGGCCACGCCGACGAAGAACAAGGCAAAGCCCGCCGCTACGGCCATCGGCTTCAGCGCCGCGTACATCATCGAGTACGTCGTCACGGGCACCGATTCCACCGGGATCCCGAACCCCATGGTCAGGTAGACCGTGTAGAGCAGCCGGCCGAACCAGGGCAGGAGCAGCAGCAGGGGTGCCAGGAGCGCGGGCACCAGCCAGTTGGCGTGCCGGCTGAACCACGAGGGCACCAGCGACCGGTAGACGCCGTACCCGACGGCCAGGGCCAGGAGCCCGAACAGAGGCATGATCACCGCCCTCAGCACGATGGTGCCGCCGGTCTCGTCCGTGACGGCGAGCAGCTGATGGCCGGCGTAGACCAGCACCGCACCCACCGCGGCGCTGCCGAGCAGAGCGAGCGGCCATGGGCGGCGCGGGGGTGTTGCGGCGATGAGTGCCGCACTTGCCACCGCCGCGCCTGCCACGGGCACGAGGCCCAGCCACCGCCAAGGTGTGTCGAGCGCCTGGATGAGCCCGCCGACGGCCAGACAGACCAGCATGCTCAGGAGGACTCCGACCACGGTGAGCGCCAACGACCAGAGGCCACCAGGCGTCTCGGGGTCGAGCCACGGATCGGGCGGGACCGCGTCGCCCGGCAGGTCGGGTGGACCGGTCAGCTCCTCCCGCTCGGGATCGAAGGGCCGTCCACCCAGCCGGCTCGCTCCCAGCTCGTTCAGGGCACGCGCCCGGTCGGGCGGACCGGGCAGGGACAGCGCACGCTGATCGTGCGAACCGTCGATCTGCCGTACGAGGCGGAGCAGCCGCCGGGCCGCGAAGGTCCCCTGGTCCGGCGGACGCAGGCGGGTCCGGTAGAGCGTCCGGCGCTCCCTCGGGTGCTCCAGCAGGACCGACTGCCGCACCCGGAGCGGTGCCTTGGCCCGGGAGGCCAGCGACTCCACCCTCCGCACCGCGGCCTGGCGCGCTCCTCTGCGCGCACCCCGCAGTCGTACCTCGACGATCCTCCCGGTACGGGGAAAGGCTATGGAGGCCCGCTCCTCGACGGTCGCCTCCCGCACGGGCCACCCCTGGGCCGTGAGCAACTCCTCGACCAGTGCGGTCTCGTCCGGTTGGTTGGGAACCTCGATGAGGAGGCGGACGCGTCGGTTGAAGGAATGACCCGGTTCTTGGTCCATGAAGGGATTCTGCCGGGCAGCCCCTTGAAACACCGATCCCCAGGTCAGAACGATTCTGCCTGGGGTCACTCGGTGGGGCGGGTGGGACTCGAACCCACGGCCGACGGATTATGAGTCCGCTGCTCTAACCGGCTGAGCTACCGCCCCGTCTCGGCGTGGCGCGTACAAGTGTGCGCACCGTCTGCCGCAGCATAGCCGGTCATACGATCTCTCGCTTCGGATGGTCGACTTCGCCTGATCTTGAGGACGGCGCTGTGTGCTGCCCGGTTGCAGGGGAGATCAAGAAGACCCGAAAGAGTCGTTCCGGGGTCCTTCGGGGGTCCCGGAGCGGCATCGGCCGGGCACGCGAAAGAGGACCCCGAAGGGTCCTCTTCCGTTCCGCTCCCCCGACTGGACTCGAACCAGTAACCCTCCGGTTAACAGCCGAATGCTCTGCCAATTGAGCTACAGGGGATCGCGCTCCCCCGACTGGACTCGAACCAGTAACCTGCCGGTTAACAGCCGGCTGCTCTGCCAATTGAGCTACAGGGGATTGCTGCGTTGCTTCGAAATCGTACCTGCCTGGCGGCTGCCGGGCGGCGCGCGTTCGCTGCGACACATACATTAGCGCAAGCAGGGGGGTGCTCCGCCAATCGGTATCGCCCGGGGTGATCTCGGGTGCTCGCGGGTAGGCGGGCTGCACACGTCGTACCAAGCGTAGGAAGGGTGGCAGCCATGCGGTACCGGCTCACGTTCATCGCCGGAGTGGCCCTCGGTTACGTGCTCGGCACGCGAGCCGGGCGCGAGCGTTACGAGCAGTTGAAGAAGTCGGCCCGGCAGTTCACGGAGAACCCCGCCGTGCGCAACGCCGCCGAGAGTGCCGCGCACAGCGGCCGGGACATCGCCGGGAAGGCGTACCACTCGGTCAGCGACAAGGTCGGGGACAAGGTGCCCGCCTCCGTCGCCGAGCGCGTCCGGTCGCTGAAGGAGCGCAGCAGCCAGAACGGCGGCGCCGAGGACGACTGGGGGACGACCAACACCTAGGAAGCCCGTCGCACAAGGCGGCTGTTACGGGAAAGTCCCGCGGTGCGGCAGAATCTCCCTATGGGCATAGTCGCGGGGCTGGACAGTTCTTCCGCCTTCACTCACATCGTCGTCTGCGACACGGACTCGGGCGCCGTGCTCCGGGAGGGGTATGCCGCCCACCCGGTCGAGGCCAAGGCCTCCGAGGTCGATCCGCAGGCCTGGCTGCTCTCCCTCGGTGAGGCGGCCTCCGGCGGGCTGCTCGAAGGAGTGCAGGCCATCGGTGTCTCCGCCCAGCAGCACGGGCTCGTCCCGCTGGACCGGCAGGGCAACCTCGTGCGTCCCGCGCTGCTCGGCAACGACCGGCGGGCGCAGGTCGCCGCGGCCGATCTCGTCGACGCGCTCGGGGGCCGGCAGGCCTGGGCCGAGGCGGTCGGGGCCGTACCTCAGGCCTCGCAGCCCGTGGCGAAGCTGCGGTGGCTGGCGCGGACCGAGCCGGAGAACGCCCAGCGGGTCGCCGCCGTGATGCAGCCGCACGACTGGCTCGTGTGGCAGTTGCTGGGGCGGCCCGCCCGGCGGACCACGGACCGGGGCGCCGCATCGGGGACCGGTTACTGGTCGGCCGGGTCCGCCGCCTACCGGCCCGATCTGGTGGAGCTCGCGCTCGGCCACCCCGCCGCCCTGCCCGAGGTGCTCGGCCCCGCCGACTCCGCCGGGACCACGCCCGAGGGGCTCCTGATCTCCGCGGGGACCGGCGAGACCATGGCCGCGGCCTTCGGGCTCGGGGTCGCCGTCGGCGACGCGGTGGTGTCGCTGGGGGCCTCCGGCTCCGTCATGGCGGTGCACCACGAGGCGCTCGCCGACCCGCACGGCATGATCACCTCCTTCGCCGACGCCACCGGGATGCATCTGCCGGTGGTGCATGTGTCCAATGCCGTACGCGCGTTGCGCGGGACCACCGAGATGCTCGGCCTGGACGGGCTGGAGGAGTTGTCGGCGCTGGCCCTGAAGTCCACGCCGGGCGCCTCCGGGCTCGTACTGCTGCCGTACCTGGAGGGCGAGCGCACCCCGCAGCTCCCGCACACCGCCGGCACCCTCAGCGGGCTGCGGCGTGAGTCGATGAGGCCGGAGCACCTGGCGCGGGCCGCGTTCGAGGGGATGCTCTGCTCACTGGCCGACGCCCTGGACGTCCTGCGCGGGCGGGGGGTGGAGGTGCGGCGCGTCTTCCTGCTGGGTGCGGCCGCCGAGCTGCCCGCCGTACAGGCGCTGGCCCCGGCGGTGTTCGGCACGCAGGTCGTCGTACCGCAGCCCGCCCAGTACGCGGCGCTCGGCGCGGCCCGGCAGGCGGCGTGGGCGCTCGGGGTCTCGCAGGGCACCCTCGACCCGCGCACTCCCCCGGCCTGGCAGGGCGCCTCCGCCCAGGTGCTGGAGCCGGGCGAGGAGCTCGCGGTCGGGCGGGCGGTGCGTCAGCAGTACGGGGCGACGCGGGATCAGATCCATCCCGGCGCCTTCGGTGGCGGCCAGTAGGAGGACGGGACCCGCCCCAGCCTTGACCGGAGTTTGGGGAAAAGGGTTCGCCCTGGAGTACGGCGTACGCGAAACTTGGTCGGCCTCTGCCCTTCGCCGACTCCGAGAGACACGCGTGCTCATAAAACTCCTGCGGGCCCACCTGAGCCCGTACAAGAAACCCATCGCGCTGCTGGTCCTCCTCCAGCTGCTCCAGACCTGCGCGACCCTGTATCTGCCCAGCCTGAACGCGGACATCATTGACAACGGTGTCGTCCGGGGCGATACCGGCTACATCCTGGAGTTCGGCGGTCTCATGATCGCCGTCAGCGTTCTCCAGGTGCTCTGCAATGTGGGGGCCGTCTTCTACGGGGCCCGCACCGCGTCGGCGCTGGGCCGGGACGTGCGGGGAGCCGTCTTCGACCGGGTGCAGTCGTTCTCGGCCCGGGAGCTGGGGCGCTTCGGGGCACCCTCGCTGATCACCCGGACCACCAATGACGTCCAGCAGGTCCAGATGCTGGTGCTGATGGCGTTCACGCTGATGGTGTCGGCGCCGATCATGTGTGTCGGCGGCATCATCATGGCGCTCGGGCAGGACGTCCCGCTCTCGGCCGTGCTGCTGGCGGTGGTGCCGGTGCTCGGGATCTCGGTGAGCATCATCGTGGTGAAGATGCGGCCGCTGTTCCGGACGATGCAGGAGCGGCTGGACACCGTGAACCGGGTGCTGCGCGAGCAGATCACCGGTAACCGGGTGATCCGCGCGTTCGTCCGTGACGGTTACGAGGAGAAGCGGTTCCGGGGGGCCAACACCGAGCTGACCGATGTGTCGGTGGCGACCGGGCGGCTGATGGCGCTGATGTTCCCGACCGTGATGACGGTGGTCAACCTGTCGTCCGTCGCGGTGGTGTGGTTCGGCGCGCACCGCATCGACAGCGGCGGGATGCAGATCGGTGCGCTGACCGCGTTCCTCGCCTATCTGATGCAGATCGTGATGGCCGTGATGATGGCCACCTTCATGTTCATGATGGTGCCGCGCGCCGAGGTGTGCGCCGAGCGCATCGAGGAGGTGCTCGGTACGGAGTCGAGCGTCGTGCCGCCCACCGCGCCCGTCACCGAGCTGCGCCGGCATGGGCATCTCGAGGTGCGGGGCGCGGAGTTCCGGTACCCGGGTGCCGAGGAGCCGGTGCTGCGGGCCGTGGATCTGGTGGCGAGCCCCGGGGAGACCACCGCGATCATCGGGTCGACCGGCAGCGGGAAGTCCACGCTGCTCGGTCTCGTACCCCGGCTGTTCGATGTGACGGACGGCGAGGTGCTGGTCGACGGCGAGGACGTGCGGACGCTCGATCCGGTGCTGCTGGCGAAGACGGTGAGCCTGGTGCCGCAGAAGCCGTACCTCTTCTCGGGGACGGTCGCGACGAACCTGCGGTACGGGAATCCCGACGCGAGTGACGAGGAGCTGTGGCACGCGCTGGAGGTGGCGCAGGCCAAGGGGTTCGTGGAGGGGCTCGAGCACGGGCTCGACGCGCCGATCGCGCAGGGCGGCACCAATGTGTCGGGCGGTCAGCGGCAGCGGCTCGCCATCGCCCGGACGCTGGTGCAGCGGCCGGAGATCTATCTCTTCGACGACTCGTTCTCGGCGCTGGACTACGCGACCGACGCCGCGCTGCGGGCGGCGCTGGCGCGCGAGACGGCCGGGGCGACCGTGGTGATCGTGGCGCAGCGCGTCTCCACCATCCGCGACGCCGACCGGATCCTGGTGCTGGACGAGGGGCGGGTCGTGGGCAGCGGCAGCCATCACGAGTTGATGGACGGCAATGAAACGTACCGGGAGATCGTGCTCTCCCAGCTGACGGAAGCGGAGGCCGCGTAATGGCCGGTCCGGGCGGACGGATGATGGCCGGGGGCGCGCCCACCGAGCGATCGATGGATTTCAAGGGGTCGAGCAAGCGGCTGCTGAGACGGTTCGGCCTGGAGAAGGCCTCGCTCTGGCTGATGCTGGGCGCGGTGACGGCCAGCGTGGCGCTGTCGGTGGCCGGGCCGAAGATCCTCGGGAAGGCGACCGACCTGATCTTCGCCGGGGTGGTCGGCCGGCAGATGCAGGCGGGCACGACGAAGGCGGAGGCGATCGAGGGGCTGCGCGCGGAGGGCAGCGGATCGATGGCCGACATGCTCTCGGGGGTGGACTTCACCCCGGGGCAGGGCATCGACTTCGGTGCGGTGGGCGGTGTTCTGCTGGCGGTGCTGGTGATCTACATCGCCGCCGGGGCGCTGATGCTGGTCGCCACGCGGCTGTCGATCCGGGTGATCAACCGGATCGTCTTCCAGCTGCGGGAGGACCTCCAGACGAAGCTCGCGCGGCTGCCGCTGTCGTACTTCGACCGGGCCAAGCGCGGTGAGGTGCTGAGCCGGGCGACCAACGACATCGACAACATCTCGCAGACGCTCCAGCAGACGATGGGGCAGCTCATCAACTCCCTGCTGACCATCGTCGGCGTACTGATCATGATGGTCTGGATCTCGCCGCTGCTGGCCCTGGTGGCGCTGGTGACGATCCCGCTGTCGGTGGTCGTGGCGACGCAGGTCGGCAAGCGGTCGCAGCCGCAGTTCGTGCAGCAGTGGCGGGTGACGGGGAAGCTCAACGCCCATATCGAGGAGATGTACACCGGGCACACCCTGGTGAAGGTCTTCGGGCGGCAGGAGGAGTCCGCGCGGGACTTCGCGGAGCAGAACGACGCGCTGTACGAGGCCGGGTTCAAGGCGCAGTTCGCCAGCGGGCTGATGCAGCCGCTGATGTTCTTCATCTCGAACATCAACTATGTGCTGGTGGCCGTCGTCGGTGGTCTGCGGGTCGCGTCGGGCACGCTGTCGATCGGTGACGTGCAGGCGTTCATCCAGTATTCGCGGCAGTTCTCGATGCCGCTGACGCAGGTCGCCTCGATGGCCAACCTGGTGCAGTCCGGCATCGCGTCGGCCGAGCGGGTCTTCGAGCTGCTGGACGCGGAGGAGCAGGGTCCGGACCCGGAGCGCGGTGAGCTTCCGAAGGAGCTGACCGGGCGGGTCTCGCTGGAGAAGGTCTCCTTCCGTTACGAGGCGGAGAAGCCGCTCATCGAGGATCTGTCGCTGAGCGTGGAGCCGGGGCAGACGGTCGCGATCGTCGGTCCGACAGGCGCGGGCAAGACCACGCTGGTCAATCTGCTGATGCGGTTCTACGAGGTGACCGGCGGGCGGATAGCGCTCGACGGGGTCGATGTGGCGACGATGTCCCGGGACGATCTGCGGTCGCGGATCGGCATGGTGCTCCAGGACACCTGGCTGTTCGGCGGGTCGATAGCCGAGAACATCGCGTACGGCGCTGCGCGCGAGGTCAGCCGGGAAGAGATCGAGGAGGCGGCCCGGGCGGCGCACGCCGATCGCTTCATCCGGACGCTGCCCGACGGGTACGACTCGGTGATCGACGACGAGGGTTCCGGGGTCAGCGCGGGCGAGAAGCAGCTGATCACCATCGCCCGGGCGTTCCTCTCCGACCCGGTGATCCTGGTCCTGGACGAGGCGACCAGCTCGGTGGACACCCGGACCGAGGTGCTGATCCAGAAGGCGATGGCGCGCCTGGCCCACGGGCGTACGTCGTTCGTGATCGCGCACCGGCTCTCCACGATCCGGGACGCGGACGTGATCCTGGTGATGGAGAGCGGGTCGA
Source organism: Streptomyces cyaneofuscatus (assembly GCF_000718135.1). Classification (GTDB taxonomy): domain Bacteria; phylum Actinomycetota; class Actinomycetes; order Streptomycetales; family Streptomycetaceae; genus Streptomyces; species Streptomyces cyaneofuscatus. The sequence goes on from NZ_JOEM01000005.1 coordinate 485,449, forward strand.
TCGTGGAACAGGGCACGCATGACGAGCTGTTGGCGGCGGGCGGGGCCTATGCCCGGTTGTACGCCGCGCAGTTCGCGGAGGCGCTGGCGGAGGTGGACTGAGGCCGGGGTGCCTAGCCGGGATCAGTCGAGGTAGCCGCGGAGTTGGTCGGCGAAGGCGTGGTCCCGCAGCCTGCTGAGGGTTTTGGACTCGATCTGGCGTATGCGTTCGCGCGTCACGCCGAAGATCCGTCCTATCTCCTCCAGGGTGCGGGGCCGCCCGTCGTCCAGGCCGTAGCGGAGCTGAACGACCTTGCGTTCGCGCTCGCCGAGGGTGGAGAGGACCGCCTCCAGGTGTTCGCGCAGGAGGAGGAAGGCAGCGGACTCGACGGGTGAGGCGGCGTCGCCGTCCTCGATGAGGTCGCCGAAGGAGACGTCGTCCTCCTCGCCGACGGGGGCGTGCAGGGAGACCGGCTCCTGGGCCAGGCGCAGGACTTCGGTGACCCGCTCCGGGGTCAGGTCGAGCTGGGCGGCGACCTCTTCGGCGGTCGGCTCGTACCCGCGCTCCTGGAGCATCCGGCGCTGGACGCGGACCACGCGGTTGATCAGCTCCACGACATGGACGGGGACGCGGATCGTACGGGCCTGGTCGGCCAGGGCGCGGGACATGGCCTGGCGGATCCACCAGGTCGCGTACGTGGAGAACTTGTAGCCCCGGGCGTAGTCGAACTTCTCCACCGCCCGGATCAGGCCGAGGTTCCCCTCCTGGACCAGGTCGAGCATGGTCAGGCCCCGGCCCACGTACCGCTTGGCGACGGAGACGACCAGGCGGAGGTTGGCCTCGATGAGCCGGCGCTTGGCAGTGCGGCCCATGACCACGAGCCGGTCCAGGTCGCCGGCGAGCCGGGAGTCCAGGTCCGGGGTGTTGGCGAGGCGCTCCTCGGCGAAGAGCCCGGCCTCCACGCGGCGGGCCAGCTCGACCTCGTCGGCGGCGGTGAGCAGCGGGATGCGGCCGATCTCGCGGAGGTACTGCCGGAAGAGATCGGAGGTGGGGCCGCCGCTGTCCGTCCGGCTCCGCGCCTCGCGGGGTTCGGGGGCGTGCTCCGCTTCCTCCATGACGGCCTCGGGTGCGCTCGCTCGCGGGTGGGCCGCGGTCTCCGGGAGATCCTCCGGACGGCTCTCCGGGTGGTGGACGGCCCGGTTCTGCACGGGAATCGCCGACATGTGCTCGGTCGTGGTCGACACGGTCCGGGTCTGCACGGGGGCGACCTCCAGGTGATCGCTGCCGGATGACTCTGGCAGCCCCAGTGTGGGGCACGGCACAGGGTTGCCACGAGGGGCGTGCGGGGACTTTTTGATTCCGGTCGGTCACCGGCCGGTTACTGCTCCCGAGGTCCGTCCCGGAGGGACCGGTACGCGCTCAGAGGGCGTCGGCGCCCTTCGCCCGCAAGGACTGGGCGTACTGCTGGAGCACCCAGACCTCGTTCTGCGCGGCCGCCAGGTCGTCGGGGGCCACGTTGCTGCCGAGGCGGGCGAGGCTGCCCTGCACCTCGTTGATCCGGCGGTCGACGGCGCGCAGCCGGACGTGGACGAGCTGCATACCGGCGTACGTCTCGTCGATCGTCCGGCCCATGAAGACCTCGACGGCCAGCTCGGTGACGAGGGAGCGGACGGTGTTGTTGGGGGCCGCGTCCATCACGGCGACCAGATACTCGCGGTTGTCGCCGAGGCCCCGCTCGGCGCCGCCCGCCTCCGCGATGCACTGGCGCACCGCCGCGTAGGGCGGGGCGGTGAACTCGTCCGCGCCGTACGCGTCGAAGGCCGGGGAGACCAGGGCGGGCTTCTGGAGGGCGAGCTTGAGGAGCTCGCGCTCGGTGCGGTGGGCGGGGCTGCGGAGGTTGAGCGCGGGGCCGGAGGGGGCGGCGGGGGTCTGGACGGGCTGCTGGGGGGTGCCGCCGCGCCGGTCCTGGGGGCCGCCCGGTCCGCGGCCGCCGCGTGGGTCGCCCCGCCCGTCGCCGCCCTTGTCACGGGCCCAGCGGGCGAGCTGGGCGACGCGGCGGACCACGAACTCCTGGTCCAGGATGCCGACGAATCCGGCGAGCTGGACCGCCACCTCACGCTGCACACTGCTGGTCTTGATCTTGGCGACCACAGCCGCGGCCTCGTCGAGCGCGGCCGCCCGGCCCGCCGGGGTCTCCAGGTCGTACCGGCCGACGATCTGGCGCAGCGCGAACTCGAAGAGCGGGGTGCGCGGCTCGACCAGGTCGCGTACGGCGTCGTCGCCCTTGGCGAGCCGCAGGTCGCACGGGTCCATGCCGTCCGGGGCGATGGCGATGTACGTCTCGGCGGCGAACTTCTGGTCGTCCTCGAAGGCGCGCAGCGCGGCCTTCTGACCGGCCGAGTCGCCGTCGAAGGTGAAGATCACGCGGGCGCTGCCGTTGTCCATCAGGAGGCGGCGCAGGATCTTGATGTGGTCGTTGCCGAAGGCGGTGCCACAGGTGGCGATGGCGGTGGTGACCCCGGCGAGATGGCAGGCCATGACGTCGGTGTACCCCTCGACGACGACGGCCCGGCTGGCCTTGGCGATGTCCTTCTTGGCCAGGTCGATGCCGTACAGCACCTGGGACTTCTTGTAGATCGGGGTCTCGGGGGTGTTCAGGTACTTCGGGCCGTTGTCGTCGTCGCGGAGCTTGCGGGCGCCGAAGCCGACGATCTCCCCGGCGGTGTCGCTGATCGGCCACATCAGCCGGCCGCGGAAGCGGTCGATGGGGCCGCGGCGGCCGTCCTGGGAGAGGCCGGAGGTGATCAGCTCCTTGTCGCTGAAGCCCTTGCCGCGCAGATAGCGGGTGAGGTGGTCCCAGCCGGCCGGGCTGTAGCCGACGCGGAAGTGGGTCGCGGCGTCCTGGTCGAAGCCGCGCTCGGCGAGGAACTTCCGGCCGATCTCGGCCTCGGGGCTCTCCAGCGCGCGGACGTAGAAGTCGGCGGCGGCCTGGTGGGCCTCGATCAGCCGGATGCGTTCGCCGCGCTGGTGGGAGGGGTTGTAGCCGCCCTCCTCGTACCGCAGGGTGATGCCCGCCTTGGCGGCGAGGCGCTCGACCGTCTCCGAGAAGGAGAGGTGGTCGATCTTCATCACGAACGCGATGGTGTCGCCGCCCTCCTGGCAGCCGAAGCAATGGAACAGGCCCTTGCCGGGACTGACCTGGAAGGAGGGGGACTTCTCGTCGTGGAAGGGGCAGAGTCCCTTGAGGTTTCCGCCGCCCGCGCTGCGCAGCTGGAGGTATTCGGACACGACGGAGTCGATCGGGACCGCGTCCCGTACCGCCTTCACGTCGTCGTCGTTGATCCTGCCAGCCACGGATGAAGTCTACGGGTGGGCGACGACAACCCCGACGCCCGCAGGGCTCCGCCCTAGGCCGAAGCGCGCGGTCAGCCGGTCCGGCGGGCGGCCCAGACAGTGCGTTCGGTGCGTACGGCGAGGTCGTCGCGGCGCAGGAGCGAGTTGGGGCCCTCGGTGTCGAGCAGCCGGTCGAGCGCGGCCAGGTCCTCGAGCACGAGCGTCCCGGCCACGCTGTGGCGCAGGCGGCGGAGGCTGCCGAGGGCGTAGGCGCCGACGGCCTCGCTGCGGGAGCCGTCGGTGGTGCCGATGTCCACGGTGATGCTGCGCTCGTCCTCGACGGTGAATCCGGCCCCGGTCAGCTTCGGGCCCCAGTCGGCACCGCGGTGCGGCACGTGTTCGGCGTGGAAGCGGTCGCTCGCCTCGTGGCAGCGCTCCTCCAGGCCGGGGCGGTCCTCGGGGGCGGTCCCGGGCAGGAAGCGGGGGAAGCCGGACAGCTCCACCACGGCGAAGAGTCCGCCGGGGACGAGCAGGTCGTGGACGGCCTTCAGAGCCCGGTCGGGGTCGGCCATGTGGTGCATCGAGGCCGACGCCCACACCAGGTCCGGGGAGCCGAGGTCGGGCCAGTCGGCGGCGTCGAGGTCGGCCTGAACGGTCCGTACGCGCCCCTCCGCACCCCGGGCGCACGCCTTCTCGCGCAGGCGCTGGAGGTGGGCGGCCGAGGTGTCGACGGCGGTGATGTGCGCCTCGGGGAAGCGGTCGAGGAGGGCGAAGGTGCCCGTTCCCGTACCGCAGCCCAGGTCGACGATCCGGCGGGGCGGCGCCTGGACGGGGAGCCATCCGGTGAGGGCGGTGAGGTGTTCGGCGAGGACCTGGGCGTCCAGGTCGAGGATCTCGGCTTCGCCGTGGTGGTCGTGGTCGTGGGTGTGGGTGTGGGTGTGTGCGTGGGTCATGCGGCCACCGTAGGACGGGTATGCCTCAGCAGCACGGTCCCTCCCGGTATTGGCAAGAAGGTGGCCACCTGCTGTGCCGGGCGCGCAACGACTTGCGCCGTCATGTCGTGTGCGACAGGTCCGGTGCGCAGTCGTTCCCGGTGCGCCGGGTGTCGCGCAGGTGGCCTCGGCGGGCGTCGCGGTCGAAGATGCCGAGGATCTCGCACGGGCCGCCCTCGGCGCCGATCGCGTGCGGCAGCATCGTCGGGAACTCGGCGGCCTGGTTGGTCTCCACCCGGAAGCGGCGGTGGCCCAGCATGAGGACCGCGGTGCCGGAGAGGACGACCAGCCACTCCCGGCCGGGGTGCGCGCGCATCCGGGCCGGGTTGTCCGGCGGCGGCTCGGTCATCCGCTGCCGTACGACGGTCATACCGGGGTCGCCTTTGACTGCCCAGCGCATCAGCCCGTGGGCGCCGTCGATCATCGGGCTGGTGATGACGTCGTCGGAGGCGGTCTCCACCAGCTGGTCGAGGGTGGTGTCCAGGGCGCGGGCGAGCGTGACGAGCTGGTCCAGGGCGAGGCGGCGCTGCCCGTTCTCGATGCGGCTGAGCGAGGACTGGCTGAGGTTGGCCCGGCCGGCCAGCTCCTCCAGCGACCAGCCCTGCGCCACCCGCAGGGCGCGGATGCGTTTGCGTACGAGGCTGTCCAGCTCATCGGTGCCGTGCTCCATGCGCAACACCGTATGCCCATGGAGCAGCGGATCACCCGGATCGCCCCGGGTGATCCGCTGCTCTCCGGCAGGTCGTCAGAGCAGGGAGGACAGCTCCACCGACGGGTCGGCCAGCGCCTCCGGGTCGTGCTGCTGACCGGCCCGGATCAGCTCCTGGATCGTCTCCGTCACGTCCCACACGTTGACGTTCATCCCGGCCAGGACGCGGCGGTCCTTGAGCCAGAACGCGATGAACTCCCGCTTCCCCGCGTCGCCCCGGATGATCACCTCGTCGTAGGAGCCGGGCGGCGCCCAACCGGAGTATTCGAGGCCCAGGTCGTACTGGTCGGAGAAGAAGTACGGCACCCGGTCGTACGTCACGTCCTGGCCGAGCATGGAGCGGGCGGCGGCCGGTCCGCTGTTGAGGGCGTTGGCCCAGTGCTCGACGCGCAGCCGGACGCCGAGCAGCGGGTGGGCGACGGCGGCGACGTCCCCGGCGGCGTAGATGTGCGGGTCGGAGGTGCGCAGCGCGGCGTCCACGGCGATGCCGCCGCCGTGCGCCCGGTCGGCCATCTCCAGGCCCGCGGCCTCGGCGAGGGCGGAGCGGGGGGCGGCGCCGATCGCGGCGAGCACGTCGTGGGCGGGGTGCTCCTCGCCGTCGTCGGTGCGGGCGGCCAGCACCATGCCGTCCTGGCCGACGATCTCGGTGAGGCGGGCGCCGAAGTGGAAGCGGACGCCGTGCGAGCTGTGCAGCTCGGTGAAGATCTGGCCCAGCTCGGGGCCGATGACCTGGTGCAGCGGGGTGGGCTCCGACTCGACGACGGTGACCTCCGCCCCGTACCCCCGGGCGGCGGCGGCGACCTCCAGGCCGATCCAGCCGCCCCCGGCGATCACCAGGTGGCCGTTGTCGCGGCCGAGGGCGGCCAGCACGTTGCGCAGCCGGTCGGCGTGGGCGAGGCGGCGCAGGTGGTGGACGCCCGCCAGGTCGGTGCCGGGGACGTCGAGGCGGCGGGGTTCGGAGCCGGTGGCGAGCAGCAGCTTGTCGTAGTGGATGACGGTGTTGTCGCCGAGCTGCACGGTCTTCGCGTACCGGTCGAGGACCGTGACGGGCTGGCCGAGGTGGAGTTCGACGTCGGCGCCCGCGTACCAGGGGCGCTCGTGGACGAAGACGCTGTCGCGTTCCTCCTTGCCGCCGAGGTAGCCCTTGGAGAGCGGCGGCCGCTCATAGGGGTGGTCGCGCTCGTCCCCGATGAGGATCACCCGGCCGGTGAACCCTTCCGCGCGGAGTGTTTCGGCCGCCTTCGCCCCTGCGAGTCCCGCTCCGACGATGACGAATGTCCGATGTGCGTCGACCACTTGATGCCTCCTCAGTGCTGTGCTGCGCGGCGCCTCCGGCTGCGAGCGTCCCGCACGCAGCGTGATGGCGAAAGAGGGTGTGCCCCGGACAGGTCACACCCAGTGGTCATTTCTCCGGTCTTCTCCAGTCTGCCCCTCAGCCGCGGCGCGCGGTGAGCGCGGCGTGCAGGGATCGTGCGGAGGCGTCGGTGAGCGCCGCGATCTGGTCGACCAGGACGCGCTTACGGGTGTGGTCGTCGGGCGCCTGGTCGAACAGGGCCCGGAAGTGCGGCTCCAGGCCTTCGGGGGCGCGGGCGGTGAGCGCGGCGGCCAGTTCGGCGATGACGATGCGCTGGTCGGCGCGGAGTGTCTCCTGCTCGGTGCGCTGCATCACGTAACGGTCGGCGACCGCCTTGAGGACCGCGCACTCGTTGCGGACGGTGCGCGGAACGACGAGCTCCGCCCCGTACCGGGTGAGGCGACCGGGGCCGTAGAGCTCGCGGGTGGCGGTCTCGGCCTCGGTGCAGAACCGTCCGATGAGCTGGCTGGTGGCGTCCTTCAGGCGGGCCTGGGCCACGGCGGAGCCGTCGTACCCGTGCGGCCACCACTCCTGGTCGATCAGCCGGTCCAGCGCCTCGGCCAGCTCCTGCGGGTCGGTGTCCACGGGGACGTACCGGCCGATGGCGACGGCGAAGATCTCCTCGCGCTCCGGCTCGGCGTAGAGGCAGTTGGGGTCGATGTGCCCGGCGTGCAGCCCGTCCTCGAAGTCGTGCACGGAGTACGCCACGTCGTCGGACCAGTCCATCACCTGGGCCTCGAAGCAGGTGCGGCCCTCGGGTGCGCCCTTCCGCGCCCACTCGAAGACCGGCAGGTCGTCCGCGTACACGCCGAACTTCACCGAGTGCGGGTCGGTGGGGTGCGCGCCGCGCGGCCAGGGGTACTTGGTGGCGGCGTCCAGGGCGGCCCGGGTCAGGTTGAGGCCGACGCTGACCAGCTCGCCGGTGCGCGGGTCGTGGACGAACCGCTTGGGCTCCAGGCGGGTCAGCAGCCGGAGCGACTGGGCGTTGCCCTCGAAGCCGCCGCAGTCGGAGGCGAAGTCGTTGAGCGCCTGTTCGCCGTTGTGGCCGAACGGCGGGTGGCCCATGTCGTGGGAGAGACAGGCCGTCTCCACGAGGTCCGGGTCGCAGCCGAGGACCGCCCCCAGCTCGCGGCCGACCTGCGCGCACTCCAGGGAGTGGGTGAGCCGGGTGCGGGGGCTGGCGTCCCAGACGAGAGAACGGGTGCCGGGCGTGACCACCTGGGTCTTCCCGGCGAGCCGGCGCAGCGCGGCGGAGTGCAGCACCCGGGCGCGGTCGCGCTGGAAGGCGGTGCGGCCGGGGCGCTTGTCCTGCTCGGTGTCGAAGCGCTCGGTGTCGGCGGGCCCGTAACTGCTCCCGGTGCCCCGCTCACTGTGTGCGGCTGGTGTGCCTGATGTGGCTGGTGTACCTGATGTGCCGTGTGTCTGATCTGCCCCGCGTGCGCCCTGTGTGCCGTCCATGGTCCCGACAGTAGCGACCGGGACGGACAACGTGTCGTGAGCGGGCCGGGGAGTCAGGCGGAAGCGAGCAAGCTCACCATCTCGGAGGGCGCGGTGGCGGACAGTGCCTGGTCGTAGCGGTGGAGGAGGAGGCGGGCCATCGCCGGGTGGGCGCCGAGCGGAACGGCGGCGGTGCGGGGTGCGGCGCTCGCGGCGGCGCTCGCGAAGCGGCCGGGCGCGGTGAAGTACGAGGCGACGAAGGTACGGTGCCGGCCCCGGGCGGCCAGTGCGCGCAGCGCGGCGGGGACGGTGGGGGTGGCGGCGGAGGCGTACGCCGGGACGACGGGCACCCCGCCGAGCCGCTCGGCGAGCATCCGGGCCGTACGCCGGGTGTCCTGGGCGGAGTCGGGGTCGCGGGACCCGGCGGCGGCGAGGACCACGGCGGCGCGGCGGCCCCCCTCGTCGGCGGGGTCCCAGCCCGCCTCCACGAGCCGCCCGTACAGCGCCTCCACCAGCAGGGGGTGCGGCCCGAGGGGGGCGGCGATCCGGGTGCGTACGGAGGGGGCGGCGGCCGCGGCGGCGGGCAGGTCGTGCTTGACGTGGTGGCCGCGCCCCAGGAGCAGCGGTACGAGGACGGCGTCGGCGCCGCGCAGGCCGTCCAGGGTGTCCGGGAGGAGCGGCTGGTTCAGCTCGATGTGGCCGAGCCGGACGTCGAGGCCGGGGCGCAGGTCGCGGACCCGGTCCAGGAGCGCGAGGGCGGTCCGCAGGGCTTGCGGGTCGCGGCTGCCGTGGGCGACGACGAGGAGGGTGGGCGGGGCGGCCTCGGCGGGGGAAGGCCGGGGCGCGGCGGGGAGCCTGGGGGTGTCGGAGGGCCGGGTGCGGTGCATGGGCCTGCGGGTTCCGTTCCGGGAGACGAGGCTGAGCTGGGTGGCGAGCTGGGCGGTGACACGGGTGAGGAGCTGCGCGGTGCTGTCGAGCGGCACGGTGGAGCGGCCGCCGCTGTCCGTGTCGGTGGCGGTGGGCGGAAGCGGTGACCGGCGAGGCTGCTGCGTGGACGGCTCCGTCATGGACCGATGGTGCCGGGCGGAGGTTGCCGGGCCGTTGCGCGAGGGTCACGGAGGTTTTCCACCCCCTCACGGCGGGGTGGTGGCCGGTGTGCGGGGCGGGGGCCTGCACCCGTTTCTGCCGGTCGGCGAACCTTTCGGGCGTTTCGCTCGTCAGGTGGGGTGGGACCGAACGACGGTACGGACAATGAGGGGGGCTCTCGTGCGAGGGATGCGAGGGATGCGAAGGGCGCGGGATACGCCGGGGGCGCGGGCGGCGTCGGGAGCGCGGGCGGCGTCGGGAGCGCGGGCGGCGTCGGAGGGTGGCGCGAACGCGAAGAAGCCCAGACCGTGGTTGCGGCTGCCGCGCTCCCGTCGCCGGCGGCTCGCCGTGCAAGGGCTGATGGCCCTCTGCGTGCTGGCGCTGCTGCCCGCGACCTGGATGCGGCTGGGCGCCGACGCACGGGTGGGGACCACGGCGGACGCCCCGGCCCGGGAGGTCGCCATGGTGTTCGGCGCCGGGCTCTGGAAGGGTCGGCCGACCCCGTATCTGGCCCACCGCCTGGACGCGGCGGCCGAGCTGTACCGCACGGGCAAGGTGAAGGTCGTCCTGGTCACCGGGGACAACAGCCGGGTGGAGTACGACGAGCCGGACGCGATGCGCACGTATCTGACCGAGCGCGGGGTGCCGGACGACCGGATCGTCAGCGACTACGCCGGGTTCGACAGCTGGGACTCGTGTGTGCGGGCCAAGAAGATATTCGGGGTCGACCGGGCGGTGCTGGTGAGCCAGGGCTTCCACATCCACCGGGCGACCACGCTGTGCCGTTCCGCCGGGATCGACGCGTACGGGGTCGCGGTCGACGAGCCACGGGACGCCACCTGGTACTACGGCGGCACCCGGGAGCTGGCCGCGTCGGGGAAGGCGGCCCTGGACGCCCTGTTCCGCCCCGACCCGCGCTTCCTGGGGCCTCAGGAGGCGGGCGTGACGGAGGCGCTGGCGTCGGCGACGCCGTGACGTGGGACCTCACAGCGCGCCGGGCGGCGGGCTGAGGGGGGCGTTCCGGCGGCGTAACCCGGTGCCCCCGTCCCCGTAATACCGCTCTCGCAGGCTGAGCCCATGACCGGTACCGAGACGCCCACCCACTGCCCGTACTGCGCCCTCCAGTGCGGGATGAGCCTGCGCCCGGTGGCGGGCCCGGAGGTGGCCGAAGTGGTGGAGCGCACCGGGTTCCCGGTCAACCGGGGCGCGTTGTGCGGCAAGGGGCGGAGTGCGCCCGCCGTGCTGCGCCGGGGGGTCCGGCTGACCTCCCCGCTGGTACGGAGGCGGCCCGGCGGCGAGCTGGAGGAGGCGGGCTGGGACGAGGCGCTGGGGCGGATCGCCGGAGGGCTCGGCGGGGTGCGGGCGGCGCACGGGGCGGACGCGGTGGGGGTGTTCGGCGGGGGCGGGCTGACCAACGAGAAGGCGTACGCGCTCGGGAAGTTCGCCCGGGTCGTGCTCGGGACCTCGCAGATCGACTACAACGGCCGGTTCTGCATGTCGTCGGCGGCAGCCGCGCACCAGCGGGCGTTCGGGCTCGACCGGGGGCTGCCGTTCCCGCTGGAGGACATCCCGCGGACGGGGTGCGTGATCCTCGTCGGGTCGAACCTCGCCGAGACGATGCCGCCCGCCCTGCGGTATCTCACCGAACTGAAGGCGAACGGGGGCCGGCTGATCGTCATCGACCCGCGCCGCACCCGCACCGCCGAACAGGCCGACCTGCACCTGGCGCCCCGCCCCGGCACCGATCTGGCCCTGGCGCTCGGGATGGTGCACCTGGTGGTGGCGGAGGGGCGGGTGGACGAGGAGTTCGTACGGGCTCGTACACGCGGGTGGGAGGAAGCGCGGGCCGGGGCGATGGCGCACTGGCCGGAGCTGGTGGAGCGGATCTGCGGGGTGCCGGTGGCGCGGCTGCGCGAGGCGGTGGAGCTGTTCTGCGGGGCGGAGAGCGGGATGGTGCTGACCGCGCGGGGACCCGAGCAGCAGGCCAAGGGGACGGACACGGTGGGCGCGTGGATCAACTTCTGCCTGGCCACCGGGCGGGCGGGGCGGCCGCTGTCCGGGTACGGGTGCCTGACCGGGCAGGGCAACGGGCAGGGCGGCCGGGAGCACGGCCAGAAGGCCGACCAGCTGCCCGGCTACCGCAAGCTGACCGACCCGGCCGCCCGCCGCCATGTCGCGGAGGTGTGGGGCGTGGATCCGGAGAGCCTGCCGGGGCCGGGGCGGAGCGCGTACGAGCTGCTGGACGCGCTGGGCCAGGACGTGCGGGCGCTGCTGGTGATGGGCTCCAACCCGGTGGTCTCCGCCCCGCACGCCTCGCACGTCGAACGCCGCCTGGCTTCCCTGGACTTCCTGGCGGTGGCGGATGTCGTCCTCTCCGAGACGGCGGCGCTGGCGGACGTGGTGCTGCCGGTGACGCAGTGGGCGGAGGAGAGCGGGACGACGACCAACCTGGAGGGCCGGGTGGTGCTGCGGCGGCGGGCGCTCGACCCGCCGGAGGGGGTGCGCAGCGACCTGGAGGTGCTGCACGCCCTGGCCGGGCTGCTGGGCCACGGCAAGGGGTTCCCGGCCGACCCGGCCGAGGTCTTCGAGGAGCTGCGGCGGGCCTCGGCGGGCGGTGCGGCGGACTACGCGGGCATCACCTACGAGCGGATCGCGGCCGAGGACGGCGTCTTCTGGCCGTGCCCCGACGCGGACCACCCGGGTACGCCGCGGCTCTTCCTGGACCGGTTCGCGACGGAGGACGGGCGGGCCTCGTTCGTGCCGGTGGTGCACCGGGCGGCGGCCGAGGAGACGGACCGGGAGTATCCGGTGGTGCTGACGACGGGGCGGGTGGTGGCGCAGTACCAGTCGGGGGCCCAGACCCGCCGGGTGGACGAGCTGAACGCGGCGGCGCCCGGCCCCTTCGTGGAGCTGCACCCGCGCCTGGCGGAGCGGATCGGGGTGGCCGAGGGCGAGCCCGTCGCGGTGACGTCCCGGCGCGGGCGGGCGGTGGCGCCGGCCCGGATCACCGGGGCGATCCGGGCGGACACGGTGTTCATGCCGTTCCACTGGCCGGGTGAGGGCCGGGCCAACACGCTGACCAACCCGGCGCTCGACCCGGTCTCGCGGATGCCGGAGTTCAAGGTGTGCGCAGTCCGCCTGGAGGCCGCCCGGTGACCCACCGCCCCTCGGCGATGACGCTGCCGCTCGTCCGCAGGGAGCGGGTGACGGCGGCCGCGGCGAGGTAGACCCAGGCCCGGGTCCCGGGAAGTCCCTGACCCTCGCGGGCCCCGGGAGCCACCTCCCCCGGCAGCTCGACCTCGCGGACGACCCGCTCGTACAGATTGCGCGGGTGGCCGGGCCCGAGGTACTCCTCCAGGTGGTCCAGGAGCCCGAGCAGCTCCCCGTACACCCCGGGCGCTGCGGTGAGCAGGGTGCCGTGGACGCGGCCGTGGCCGTCGATGGCGTACGGGTAGCCGGGCCCGTCGTACAGCAGGGCCCGGGGCAGGACGGCCGCTCGCTCCGCCGACGTACGGCCGCGGAGGAACAGGTCGTGGTTGGGTTCGCCGGGGAGCAGCGTCCCGTACACGAAGAACGGCAGCTCGTCGGTGGGCGGGGAGCCCGGGTCCAGGGTGCTCATGGCCGCCGTCACAGGGCGGCTGCGGGAGCCGTCTCCGCCGTGACCCAGCCGAGGTAGCGGGCGCTGCCCCGGATCACCGGGATCGCGATGATCTCGGGGGTGTCGTAGTCGTGCGCCTCCTGGAGGTACTCCTCCAGCTCCTCGTAGCGCCCGGACGCCGTCTTGAACAGCACCTGCCACTCCTCGGACGACTCGATGGCGTTCTGCCACCGGTAGACCGAGGTGACGGGCGCGGAGATCTGCGCGCAGGCCGCCAGCCGGGCCTCCACCGCCCCCTGCGCCAGCTCGTGGGCCTTCTCCTCGCTGTCGGTCGTGGTCAGTACGGTCAGCCATGCCGGCGGCGCTGTCATCGTCGGTCTCCTCGGAGTACGGCGGGCTCCTGCCCGGACGGCGGGGGTGCTCCCGCCCGTGCACCGATTGTCGGCCCGGAGGGGGTCAGGCGCTGTACGGATGGCGGTTTCGCGCGTCGCGCAGGGCGTTGCCCCACCAGGCCAGCTGGTCCAGGAGCGCCTTGGCCGCCGCGTCGACGTCCGCCGGGTCGCGGTGGTTGCCCTCGTCGTCGAAGAGGGCGCCCGCGTTGTGGAAGGAGACGGTGTCGCGGACGGTGACCGTGTGCATCTCGGCGAAGACCTGGCGGAGCTGCTCGACGGCCCGCAGACCGCCCGACCTGCCGCCGTAGGAGACGAAGGCGACGGGTTTCGCCTGCCATTCGGCGCGGTGCCAGTCGATGAGGTTCTTCAGCGGGGCGGGGAAGGAGTGGTTGTACTCGGGGGTGAGCACGACGAACGCGTCGGCCGCCGCCAGCCGTGCCGAGACCGCCGCGACCCGGGCCGCCTCCTCGGGGCCGGGGCTGAAGGAGAGTGCGTCGGGGAGCCGGGCGGTGACGACATCGATGAGCTCGGTCTCGATGCCGTCGTACCGGGCGGCCCGGCCGAGGAACCAGTCGGCGATGACCGGCCCGAAGCGGCCTTCCCGGTTGCTGCCGAGGATGACGGCGACCTTGAGGGGGGCGGGGGACGTCGTGGGTGCGGATGTGGTGTCCATGGCGTCGAGCTTTCAGCCTCAAGCATGGTTGAGGTCAAGTAGTCGCCGGAGGATGCGGCGATCTACGGTTGCCCCATGACGAGCGCACCGCCCCCGCCTCTCCCCCACCCCCTCCCCTACGTCGAGATGGACGGCCACCCCGCCACCGAGGAGGACCTCCGCGTCCCCGCCCTCTTCGGGTTCGGCCACTTCACCGCCCTCCAGGTCCGGGACCGGAGGGTGCGGGGGCTCGGGCTGCACCTCGAACGGCTGGACGGCGCGAACCGGGAGCTGTTCCAACTGCCCCTGGACGGGGGCCGGGTGCGCGAGCTGATCCGGGGCGCCCTGGACCGAGCCGGGATGCGGGACGCGTCCGTGCGGGTGCACGGGTTCCTGCCGCCCGGGGAGAGCCGTACGCGGGTGATGGTCACCGTCCGCGAGCCCGCCTCGATGGCGCCCGGGGGCCGGAGCCTGATGTCGGTGCCGTACGCCCGGGCGGTGCCGCACATCAAGCGGCCGGGCGAGTTCGGGCAGACGTACTACGGGATGCTCGCCGCGCGGGCCGGGTTCGACGAGGCCTTGCTGACCGCGCCGGGCGGAGTGGTGACCGAGGGGGCCACCACCAACATCGGCCTCTGGGACGGGAGTTCGGTGGTGTGGCCGGACGCTCCCGCGCTCGTCGGCATCACCATGGCGCTGCTGGAGCGCGGCCTCGCGGCGGCCGGGGAGCCGTCGGCCCGAAGGGCGGTGACGCTGGACGGGCTGGGCGCGTACCGGGGCGCCTTCATCTGCAACTCGCAGGGGATCGCGCCGGTGCGGCGGATCGATGCCGTGGAGTTCGCGGGCGGGGACGAGGAGATGGCGGAGGTGGTGGGGCGGCTGGAGGCCGTGTACGGGAGTGCGCCCGCGGACCTCCTCTAGAGCTTGGCCGGAAATCGACCTTCACGGGGCCGTTCCGTCGCGGTGACGGACCATGGGGAGCATGCAGATCCTTATCGAGGCCTCAGCGCTCCCCGGCCGCACCTGCGGGCCGGACTCCGACTTTCCCGGGTTCGAGAACATCCACGTCGGCGTTCAGCGCAAGGACCGGCCGGGTGAGCTGCTCGGGATCTGCCCCGGGGATGCTCCGAGCGCTTCCTGGACCTTGGAGTGCGCGGCGGAAGCCACGGCGGACGGGGTCGAAATCTCGGGGCCGTACATCCAGAACCGGCTGGGCGGGCGGTTCGTCTATCTGTCGTGGGGGACCGTGGACGAGGCCGGGCTCTTCTCCATGTTCCGCCGCGCCAAGCTGATGTTCAGCGACATCGAGCCGGGGATTCTCGAAGCGGCCGCGCGTTCCGGGCAGCTCATCGGGCGGCTGGGGCTGACCGACGCGAAGGGGCAGCCGCTGTGTTCGCGGGTGCGGCCGCCGGCGATCTCCTGGAGTGCGAGGGCGGGTTCGGACCCGGGCGAGGCGCCCACCGGGTGACCCCTGGCCCACCGGATCCGACACCGCCCCCACCGGTCCCAGGGGGGGGTGGGACCGGTGGGGGCGGGTGCCGTGGGG
>NZ_JOEM01000006.1 GCF_000718135.1 Streptomyces cyaneofuscatus
TTGCTGTCCTGCGTTTCCGACTCTATCAGACTCTTTCGTGTCCGATTCCCGGTCGAAGCGGGTCGTGCAGTTTTGCTTTCGAGGTTCTTCGCTTTCGCGCTTTTCCCTTTCCGGCGAGTCCGACTCTATCAGATCCTTTCGGGCCTGACTCCCAGTCAGCGGGGCTTGTCTTCCCGGCTGTTGGGCCGTTCCGACGAGTGAGACATTAGCGGATTCCTGGCCCCCGACGCTAATCGGGGCGCGTCCCTTCGAACGCGGATTCCTCATTTCGCGAATGCGCACGAAAAAGCGGGCGACACGGAGTCGCTGCTGATCGTGGTTACTGCGGAATGGTTGTCCGGGGACCGACCGGGGTCGGCGCTCACGTCGGACAACTCGGAGCACACTACGGACGAGCCGGGGGCGTGTCAACCCCCGGCCGGAGCCGTGGGTCAGCCGTTGCCGGAGGCCAGTTCGCGGCTGCGGTCGCGGGCGGCTTCGAGGGCGGCGATGAGGGCGGCGCGTACGCCGTGGTTCTCCAGCTCGCGGATGGCGCTGATCGTGGTGCCGGCGGGGCTGGTGACGGCCTCGCGGAGCTTGACCGGGTGTTCGCCGCTGTCCCGGAGCATCACGGCGGCGCCGATGGCGGCCTGGACGATGAGGTCGTGGGCCTGGGCGCGGGGCAGGCCCAGCAGGATGCCCGCGTCGGTCATGGCCTCGACCAGGAAGTAGAAGTAGGCGGGGCCCGAGCCGGACAGGGCGGTGGCCGCGTCCTGCTGGGACTCCGGGACGCGCAGGGTCTTGCCGACGCCGCCGAAGATCTCCTCGGTGGTGGTGAGGTGGGTGCCGGTGGCGTGGCCGCCCGCCGAGATGACGGACATGCCCTCGTCGACCAGGACCGGGGTGTTGGGCATGACCCTCACGACCGGGGTGCCCGCGGTGAGGCGGTCCTCGATGAAGGTGGTGGTGATGCCGGCGGCCGCGCTGATGACCAGGCGGTCGGCGCTGACGTGGGGGGCCAGTTCGTCGAGGAGCTTGCCCATGTCCTGCGGCTTGACGGCCAGGATGAGGATGTCCGCCGCCTTTGCCGCTTCGGCGTTGCTGACCGACTCGACTCCGTACCGCGTGTGCAGCTCCTCGGCCCGCTCGCTGCGGCGGGTGGTCACCAGGAGGTCGGCCGGTCGCCAGCCCGCCCGGATCATGCCGCTGAGGAGGGCCTCGCCGATCTTGCCGGTGCCGAGGACTGCGACTGTCTGGGTCATGTGTTCACCCTCCGGGCGGTGCTGGGGTCGGGATGCGGCGGATGCGTAGCCCGTCGTCTCTCCGTCATCCTCGCACCGGGGGGTCGGGGCGTGCGGTGGTGTCTCAGGGCGTGCGCCGGCGCAGGGTGATCGCGCCCAGGCAGAGGACCAGGAGCGCGCTTCCCGCCACGACCGCGATGTCCCGGAGGAAGTCGCCGGTGAGGTCGGAGTGGTGGAGGACCTGGTTCATGCCGTCGACGGCGTACGACATGGGCAGGACGTTCGAGATCGCCTCCAGGACCGGGTGCATCTGGTCGCGGGGGATGAACAGGCCGCAGAGCAGGAGCTGGGGGAAGATCACCGCCGGCATGAACTGGACGGCCTGGAACTCGGAGGCGGCGAACGCCGAGACGAAGAGGCCGAGCGCCGTGCCGAGCAGGGCGTCGAGCAGGGCGACCAGGAGCAGCAGCCACGGGGAGCCCGTCACGTCCAGGCCGAGCAGCCAGACGGATACGGCGGTGGCCAGGGCGGACTGGACGACCGCGATCGCCCCGAACGCGAGGGCGTACCCGGCGATCAAGTCGCCCTTGCCGAGGGGGAGGGCGAGGAGGCGTTCGAGGGTGCCCGAGGTGCGTTCGCGCAGGGTGGCGATCGAGGTCACCAGGAACATCGTGATCAGCGGGAAGATGCCGAGGAGCGAGGCCCCGATCGAGTCGAACGTCCCGGGAGCGCCGTCGAAGACGTAACGGAGCAGCGTGATCATCGCGACCGGGACGATCAGGAGCAGGGCGATCGTGCGCGGGTCGTGGTGGAGCTGGCGCAGGACCCTGGCCGCCGTGGCCGCCGTACGGGACGGGGTCAGGGCTCGGCCGGTGGGGGCGGGGGGTGCTGTTCGCGTGGTCATGGCGTGGGCTCCTCGGGGTGGGTGCCTCGTGCGGCCGCTTCGTCGACCAGGTGGAGGAAGGCCTCCTCCACCGTCGCCGTGCCGGTGCGGGTGCGGAGTGCCTCGGGGGTGTCCTCGGCGAGGATGCGGCCCTCGCGCATCAGGAGCAGGCGGTGGCAGCGTTCGGCCTCGTCCATGACGTGGGACGAGATGAGGAGGGTGGCGCCCCGGTCGGCGGCCAGGCGGTGGAAGAGGTCCCACAGATCGCGGCGGAGTACGGGGTCCAGGCCGACCGTCGGTTCGTCCAGGACCAGCAGGTCGGGGGTGGAGAGCAGGGCGACGGCCAGGGAGACGCGGCTGCGCTGGCCGCCGGAGAGGGCGGCGGCCAGTACGTCGGCGTGCGTGGTGAGGGCCACCTCCTCGATGGCCCGGGTGACCGCGGACCGGCGCTTGTCCCGGTGGGTGCGGCCGGGGTGCAGGACGGCGGCGAAGTAGTCCAGGTTCTGGCGGACGGTGAGGTCCGTGTAGACCGAGGGCGCCTGGGTGACGTAGCCGATGCGGGGGCGCAGGGCCGGGGCGCCGGCGGGGTGGCCGAGGACGGTGAGCGTGCCTGTCACCTTGGCCTGGGTGCCGGCGATCGCGCGCATCAGGGTTGTCTTTCCGCAGCCCGAGGGGCCCAGGAGGCCCGTGATGGTGCCGGGGCGGATGGTGAAGTCGAGGGTGCTCAGGACTGTGCGGTCGCCTCGTACGACGGTGAGGTCGCGGGCCTGGACCGCTGGGGGTGGGCGGTCGCTTCCGGGGGTAACGGGGTCGCCTTGTCTGTAATTCATCATGTGATGAATTACAGACCCGGGTGCGTGCCGTCGTCAAGAGGGCGGGGAGTGTCGGGGGCGCGGTGGGGCTGCGGGAGTGAACGGAATCGTCCGCTCCGGGCGTTCCGCTCCTGTGTGCTTCCGTGGCCGCCCAGTGGGGCCGCCGTTCGCCACCAGGGTCAACTTCCTTAAAGGACAATGATTTTCACTGTCCCCGCGGTGCTGGAGGTATCCCTCTCGTGCGTGGCTTCTCGTCCTTACCGATTCACCGGGCCGATCTCACGGCCTCCCTCGTCGTCTTCCTCGTCGCCCTGCCCCTCTGTGTGGGGGTGGCCGTCGCCTCGGGCGTTCCGGCCGAGCTGGGCCTGATCACCGGCATCGTCGGCGGGCTGCTCGTCGGCCTTCTGCCGGGCAGCAGTCTCCAGGTCAGCGGGCCCGCCGCCGGGCTGACCGTGCTCGTCTTCGAAGCGGTCCAGCGGTACGGGACCGGCGCCCTCGGTGTCCTGGTGCTGGGCGCCGGGGTGGTGCAGATCGTGCTCGGGGTGCTGCGGCTCGGGCGGTGGTTCCGGGCCGTGTCGGTGGCCGTGGTGCAGGGCATGCTCGCCGGGATCGGGCTCGTCCTGATGGCCGGGCAGGTGTACGTGCTCGCCGGGGCCGAGGCCCCCGGCTCGATGGCCGGGAAGCTGTCCGGGCTGCCGGGGCTCGTGAGCGGTGCGGGGGTGTCCGGTCCGGCTCTCGCGGTGGGCGCGGGGACCGTGGCCGTGCTGGTTCTCTGGCCCCGGTGGCGGCGGGCGGCCCGGGTGCTGCCCGCGCCGCTGGTGGCGGTGGGGGTGGCGGCCGGGGCGACCGCGCTGTTCCGGCTGCCGGTGGAGCGGATCGAGGTGGGCGGGCTGCTCGAGGCCGTACGGCCGCCGGGCGGCGACGACTGGGCCCGGCTCGTCGATCTCGGGGTGCTCGGGACGGTGCTGGCCTTCGCGCTGATCGCCTCGGCGGAGTCGCTGTTCAGCGCGGCGGCGGTGGACCGGATGCACCGGGGGCGGCGTACGGACTACGACAAGGAGCTGATCGCCCAGGGCGCGGGCAACACCGTGTGCGGGGCGCTCGGGGCGCTGCCCATGACCGCGGTCATCGTGCGGAGTTCGGCCAACGTCCACGCGGGCGCCCGCACCAAGGCGTCCCGCGTCCTCCACGGGCTCTGGCTGCTGCTCTTCGTGGCCGCGCTGCCGGGGGCGCTCGGGGTGATCCCGGTGGCGGCGCTGGCCGGGGTGCTGGTGCACGCCGGGTTCAAGCTCGTACCGCTGCGGGTGCTGGTGCCCCTGTGGCGCGGGCATCGCGGGGAGGCCGTCGTGCTGGGTGTGACGGCGGTGACGGTGGTGGCGACGAGCCTCTTCGAGGGGGTGCTGGTGGGGCTGCTGCTGGCCGTCGCCAAGACCGCGTGGGATGTGAGCCATGTGCATGTGGAGACGGTGGAGGGGCCCGGCGTCCTGGTCGTACGCGTCATCGGGAACGCCACCTTTCTGCGGCTGCCGAAGCTGCTGGACGCGCTGGACGCCCTGCCGGCCGACCGGAAGGTGGAGCTGGAGCTGAGCGGGCTGCGGCACACCGACCATGCCTGCGCGGCCGAGCTGGAGGGGTGGGCCGCGCAGCGTGAGGCCCGGCAGGCGGAGGGGCGGGCGGGTGCGCGTCGGGGTGAGGAGGACGGGCGGCGGGAAGGGGCGTTGAGCTCTGCGCCGTGACGTCAGGCGGTCAGGGGCTCTCGTGCCGTCAGGGGGTCTTCAGGTCAGCGGCGCTTCGGGCGCTTGCGGGCCGCCGGGTTGCCCGTACGGGTCGAGCGGCGCTTCTCGAACTGGGCGCGGGCGCTCTCGTACTCCGTGCGGCGCAGCTTCTCGCCCGGGGCCTCGATGAGCGAGCGGAAGAAGTAGGCGAGCAGCGAGCCGATGAAGCCGATCGACTTCAGGCCGCGCAGGGCGTCCTCGCGGGCCGGGTCCTTGGGCCGGGAGCCGAAGCCCTCCCAGGTCTTGCGGAACGCGACGGCGCTGCAGATCGCGAACATCGCGATCACCAGCATCCCGACGAGGCTGCCGACCTCCGCGATCTCCAGGCCCTGGAAGGCGAAGCGCAGGACGAAGCAGGCGGCCACGGCGGCGGCCAGCGAGCCGATCGCGACGCTGGCGCGGCGGAGCCCGTAACCGCCGTCATGGTCGACCCACGTCGTGCCGAAGAAGCGGATCGGCTCGGGCTGCGGGCCGGGGGGTGTGCCCGGGGTGCCTGAGGGTGTGCCCGGCGGTGTGGGGGTGCTGGGTGCTTCGGTGTTGTCGCTGTTCTCGCTCACGGGGTCGATTATCCCGGACGGGGGTCGTGTCCCGTGAGCGAGCGGCTCGGCGGTCCGGTCAGTCGCAGCGCGGGGCGACGTAGCCGTCGCTGCCCGTGAGGACGTAGGTGTCCGAGATGAACTCGCCGTTGGCGATGTTGCACCAGAGGTTCGAGGTGCCGTACGGGCCGGTGACCCGCTCCCCCGGCTTCTGGCAGTAGATCGGCACCCTCATCCCGAGCGGGAGCGTCCGTACGATCCGGTAGCTGGTGCCGGGGCCGGTGCGGACGTTGACCCGGTAGCCGGGGGCGATCGGGTAGCGGTGCGACGAGGCCGGTGCCGCCGCCGCGGTCGTGGTGGACTCGGCGGCTTCCGCCGCTCCCTCCGCCGGGTCGATGGTCTGTTCGTCAACGCCCATGAGGGGCCTCCCCCGTTGAGAAACGATGTGTACGAAGCCGTACGACGCGCAGGCTAACAAGCCCCACGCCACTCGCACGCACCATCGACTAGGCTCCGTGCGTCGCGCTTGCGCATCAACACACGGGGGTGGGCGATGCCGCCGCTGCCAGGGGCCGGAGCGCATCCGGAAGCGGAGTTTCCGGAATACGCGGGTACCTACCGCCTTGAGGCATGTCTCGGCTCGGGCGGCATGGGCGTCGTCCATCTGGCCCGCTCCGCCTCCGGGCTCCAGCTCGCGGTGAAGGTGGTGCACCGGCCGTACGCGGCGGACCCCGAGTTCAGGGCCCGGTTCCGGCAGGAGGTGGCGGCCGCGCGGCGGGTGAGCGGGGCGTTCACCGCGCCGGTCGTGGACGCCGATCCGGAGGCCGTACGGCCCTGGATGGCCACCCTGTACGTGCCCGGGCCGACCCTTGCCGAGCAGGTCAAGCGGAACGGGCCGCTGGCCCCCGCCGAACTGCGCAGGCTGACCGCCGGACTGGCCGAGGCGCTGCGGGACATCCACCGGGCCGGTGTCATCCACCGCGACCTCAAGCCGAGCAACGTGCTGCTCTCCGACGCGGGCCCGAAGGTCATCGACTTCGGGATCTCGCGCCCGTACGACAGTGATCTGCGCACCGAGACCGGCAAGCTGATCGGCTCGCCGCCCTACATGGCGCCCGAGCAGTTCCAGCGGCCGCGTGAGGTCGGGCCGGCCGCCGATGTGTTCGCGCTGGGGGCGGTGCTCGTCCACGCGGCGACGGGGCGGGGGCCGTTCGACTCGGACAGCCCGTACATCGTGGCGTACCAGGTGGTGCACGACGAGGCGGACCTCAGCGGGGTGCCGGAGGATCTCGCGGAGCTGGTCGGGCGGTGCCTGGCGAAGGACCCGGCTCAGCGGCCGACGCCGGACGAGGTGATGGCGGCGCTGCGGCCGCCGTCGTACGAGGCTGCCGCGTTCATACCGGCTCAGCGGCGGCCTGCGGCGGTCGCCGTGGAGTCCGGTGAGCGGGAGGGGGCCGAGGACGCCACTCATGTGCGCGGGGCGGTCCCTCATCGGCGGTGGCGGCCGACGCGTGGGCGGCTGGTCCTCGCGGCCGCGCTGCTTCTGCTGGTCGCGGGGGCGGGTGCCGGGGGGTTCGCGCTGTGGGGTGGGGGTGGTGGCGGGCCGGTGGCGGCTCCGGAGCGTACGCCGGAGGGGAAGGCCGCGGACGGCGCCGCCTTCTCGCCGTGGAGCACCTCGTTGCGGACCAGTGGCCGCGCCACCCCTGTCTGCTCCTCCGCCGGGGCGGGCGCTGCCCTGTACTGCGCGGTGGCCGGGACCGGGACCGCGCGGATCGATCCGGCGGACGGGCGGGTGGTCTGGTCGGACCGGAACACCGCGCTCCGTGACGCCTCGGCGCCCATCGTCTCGGGCGGGGTGGTGCTCTCGGCGGGGCCGGACGGGAAGCTGCGCGCGTACGACCCGGTGAAGGGCGTCCCGGTCCGGGAGACCGGCCTGTCCGCGAGCCCCGGCTCCGCGTTTCCCGCCGGCTCGACCCTGCTGACCGTCGCGGACGGCGGCACGGTCACGGCGCTGGACGGTGCGAGCGGGGTGGAGCGGTGGGAGCGGCCGCTGACGGGGCACACGCGGCCGGACTTCGGGCTGTACGACGAAGCGTCCGGCCTCGCGTACGCCTTCGAGCACGCGCCGACCGGTACGTCGACCCTGGTCACCGCGGTGGACGCCGGGAGCGGCCGGGCCGTGTGGCAACTGCGGCTGGACGGAATCCTTACGCCGGTCGCCACCGCCGGGGGCGGGGATCTCGTCCTGACGGAGATGAACGCGGACATGCAGACGTTCGGGCTGGTGCGGTACGCGCCCCAGAAGCGCTCGGCCGTACGGATCGCGCTGCCGTTCCGGCTGGACGAGCCGGAGGTGGTGATGGGTGGCGACGCCGCGTACCTGCTGGGGCGGGGCGGGTCGTTGCTGGCGGTGGACACCGGGGCGCCGACCGGCGGGAAGGCCGAGCTGTGGCGGCTGGAGACCGGGGTGGGGAGGGGGTCCGCGCCGGTGCTCGGGGAGGGCGGGCACCTGTACTTCTCGGCCGCGGACGGGCGGCTGCTGGCCGTCGACACGGGGCGGGGGGCGCTGGTGGGGGCGACGCGGGCGCGGCTGAGCGGGGGGAAGCTGACGTACGCGTCCGACCTGCCGGCGCCGGTGGCGGCGGGGCGGGTGGTCGTGGGGACGGCGCCGGACGGGTCGGTGTTCGCGGTGGACGGGCTGGAGCCGGGGGGCTGGTGAGGGGGTGCCCTTGGCGCCGAGGGCTCGGGGAGCGGGTGCGGGTGCGGGTAGGGGACGGGTGCGGGTGCGGGTCCACCCGGGGCTCCGCCCCGGACCCCGCTCCTCAAACGCCGGAGGGGCTGGAAAGGGGATGCCCGAGACGCGGGAGCGGGCAGGTGACGGTGGCGTGGCCCGGGGCTCGGGTCCACCCGGGGCTCCGCCCCGGACCCCGCTCCTCAAACGCCGGAGGGGCTGGAAAGGCGGGCCCCGGAAGGGGAGCCGGGAGTGGCTCCCCCGCCCATCAGCCCAGCTTGGAGACGTCCCTGACCGCGCCCCTGTCCGCGCTCGTGGCCATCGCCGCGTAGGCGCGCAGGGCGGCCGAGACCTTGCGTTCGCGGTTCTTGGGCGCGTACACGCCGTTCAGGGCCTCCCGGCGAACCGCCAGTTCGGCGTCGTCCACCAGCAGCTCGATCGAGCGGTTCGGGATGTCGATGCGGATGCGGTCGCCGTCCTCGACGAGGGCGATCGTGCCGCCGGAGGCCGCCTCGGGTGAGGCGTGGCCGATGGAGAGGCCCGATGTGCCGCCGGAGAAGCGGCCGTCGGTGACCAGGGCGCAGACCTTGCCCAGGCCCCGGCCCTTGAGGAAGGACGTGGGGTAGAGCATCTCCTGCATGCCGGGGCCGCCGCGCGGGCCCTCGTAGCGGATGACGACGACGTCGCCCGGCTCGATCTCCTTGCGGAGGATCTTGTCGACGGCCTCCTCCTGGGACTCGCAGACGACGGCCGGGCCCTCGAAGGTCCAGATCGACTCGTCGACGCCGGCCGTCTTCACGACGCAGCCGTCCACGGCGAGGTTGCCCTTGAGGACGGCGAGGCCGCCGTCCTTGGAGTAGGCGTGTTCGACGTCGCGGATGCAGCCGCCCGCCGCGTCCAGGTCGAGGGTGTCCCACCGCTCCGACTGTGAGAAGGCGGTCGCGGAGCGGACGCAGCCGGGGGCGGCGTGCCACAGCTCGACGGCCTCGGGGGACGGGGAGCCGCCGCGCACGTCCCAGTTCTTCAGCCACTCGGCGAGGGTGTCGGAGTGGACCGAGTGCACGTCCTCGTTGAGGAGTCCGCCTCGGTGCAGCTCGCCGAGGAGGGCGGGGATGCCGCCGGCGCGGTGGACGTCCTCCATGTAGTACGTGCCGCCGGGGGCCACGTTCGGGGCGACCTTGGACAGGCACGGGACCCGGCGCGAGACCTCGTTGATGTCGTCCAGGTCGTACGCCAGCTCCGCCTCCTCGGCGGCGGCCAGCAGGTGCAGGATCGTGTTGGTGGAGCCGCCCATAGCGATGTCCAGCGCCATGGCGTTGTCGAACGCGGCGCGGGTGCCGATGGAGCGCGGCAGGACCGTCTCGTCGTCCTGCTCGTAGTACCGCTTGGTGATCTCGACGACCGTGCGGCCGGCGTCCTCGTACAGCGCCCTGCGGGCGGTGTGCGTGGCGAGGACCGAGCCGTTGCCGGGGAGGGAGAGGCCGAGGACCTCGGTCAGGCAGTTCATCGAGTTGGCGGTGAACATGCCGGAACAGCTGCCGCAGGTGGGGCAGGCGTTCTCCTCGATACGGAGGATGTCCTCGTCCGAGATCGACTCGTCGACCGCGTCGCTGATCGCGTTGACCAGGTCGAGTTTTCGCACCGTGCCGTCGACGAGGGTGGCCTTGCCGGCCTCCATCGGGCCGCCGGAGACGAAGACGGTCGGGATGTTGAGGCGCATCGCGGCCATCAGCATGCCCGGGGTGATCTTGTCGCAGTTGGAGATGCAGATCAGCGCGTCCGCGCAGTGCGCCTCGACCATGTACTCGACGGAGTCGGCGATCAGGTCGCGGGAGGGCAGGCTGTAGAGCATGCCGCCGTGGCCCATCGCGATGCCGTCGTCCACGGCGATGGTGTTGAACTCACGCGGGACCGCGCCCGCAGCCAGGATCGCCTCGGAGACGATCCGGCCGACCGGGGCGAGGTGGGTGTGGCCGGGGACGAACTCGGTGAAAGAGTTGGCGACCGCGATGATCGGCTTGCCGATGTCCGCGCTCGCTACGCCCGACGCGCGCATAAGGGCGCGCGCGCCCGCCATGTTGCGTCCGTGGGTGACCGTGCGGGACCTCAGCTGGGGCATCGTCGCTCGCTCCTTCGGCAGGGGTGCTGCCTCCGACAGTTACAGAAAGACTGTCTTCGAGCGTACGCCCCGAATCCAAGATCTGGACAGGCTGTCCGGAATGCGGGATGCGGTGGTCGGTACGTGGGCAGGCACCGTGTGCACGCGCCGTACGCCGTCAGCTCTCGGTCAAGTATCTCTGCAGCGTCGGCGCCACCATCGCGACGATGTCCTCCGGGTCGGCCGAGGCGAGCGGCTCGGCGCGGATCACGTACCGCAGCATCGCGATGCCGATCATGTGCGAGGCGGCGAGCTCCGCGCGGAAGGTGGCGTCGGGGACGTCGAGGTCGGCCGCGATCCGTTCCAGCAGCCGCCGCAGGACGAAGCCGCGCAGCACCTTCGCCGCCGCCTCGTGGGTGAGCGCCGAGCGCAGGACCGCCAGGAGCGGGGCGCGGGTGGCCGGGTTCTCCCATACGGAGAGGAAGTAGCGGGCCAGCCGCTCCCCCAGGCCCTCCGGGGGGCCGCCGAGGACCGCGGGGATGACGAGGGCCGGTTCGAAGGAGAGCTCGACGGCGGCCGCGAAGACCTCGTCCTTCGTACCGAAGTAGTGGTGGACGAGGGCCGCGTCGACCCCGGCGGCCTTGGCGACCTGGCGGATCGAGGTCTTGTCGTAGCCGCGCTCGGCGAACTCCGTACGGGCCGCCTGCAGGATCCGCGTACGGGCGTCGGGGCCTTCGGTGGCGGCCTGGCGGGAGGGGCGGCCCCGGCGCCGGGGGGCGGGCGCGTCCTCGGTCACGGGCGGTCCGGGGTCGGGGAGGCCGGGAGCGGGGGCCGACGGTCCGGGGTCACGGGCGGCGGGCCTCAGGGGCCTGGTCGGAGGTTCCGCGGGCCTGGTCCGTGACGGCGGTGGCCGGGTCCGTGGGGGCGGGGGCCGAGGCGAGGTGGAGGCGGGTGAAGGCCAGGGCCTCGGCGAGGTCGGCCTCGCGTTCGGCGGAGGACATCGCGCGGCGGGTGTTGACCTCGATGACGACATGGCCGTCGAACGACGTACGGGCCAGGCGCTCCAGCAGCTCCGCGCACGGCTGGTCGCCCCGGCCGGGCACCAGGTGCTCGTCCTTCGCCGAGCCCTTGCCGTCGGCGAGGTGCACGTGGGCGAGCCGGTCGCCCATCCGGTCCACCATGGCGAGGCTGTCGGTGCGGGCGGTCGCGGTGTGCGAGAGGTCGACCGTGAAGTGCCGGTAGTCGTCGTTGGTGACGTCCCAGTCGGGGGCGTACGCGAGCATCTCGCGGTCCCGGTAGCGCCACGGGTACATGTTCTCGACGGCGAACCGGACGTCCGTCTCGTCCGCCATCCGCCAGATCCCGGTCACGAAGTCCTTGGCGTAGTTGCGCTGCCACCGGAACGGCGGGTGCACCACGACGGTCGAGGCGCCGAGCTTCTCGGCGGCGGCTTTCGCCCGCTGGAGCTTGATCCACGGGTCGGTGGACCAGACGCGCTGGGTGATCAGGAGGCAGGGCGCGTGGACCGCCAGGATCGGGACCTGGTGGTAGTCGGAGAGCCGGCGCAGGGCCTCGATGTCCTGGCTGACGGGGTCGGTCCAGACCATGACCTCGACGCCGTCGTACCCCAGACGCGCGGCGATCTCGAAGGCCGTCGCGGTGGACTCGGGGTAGACCGAGGCCGTTGACAGGGCGACCTTCGCATCGGGGATGCGCACCACTGGTTCTGCCACCTGGACAGCGTACGGGCACCGGTGCGCGGCGCCGAGGGGCCCTGGCGGAAAGTGATCAGGGCCATGGGCCGGAAGGTGTCACCCCGGCAGCGCGGCCCGCTCCACCGGGAGGTGGTCCAGGCGGCGCAGGATGACGCCCTCGCGGAGCGCCCAGGGACAGATCTCCAGCTCCTCCACGCCGAACAGGTCCATCGTGCCCTCCGCCACCAGCGCCCCGGCGAGCAGCTGGGCGGCCCGGCCCTCGGAGACGCCGGGGAGGCGGCCGCGCTCCTCGACGGTCATCGACGCGAGCTTGGGGACCCACTCCTCCAGGGCGCTGCGGCTGAGGCAGCGCTGGACGTAGAGGCCCTCGGTGGAGCGGGCGGCGCCGGCGATCCGGGCGAGCTGCTTGAAGGTCTTGGAGGTGGCGACGACGTGGTCCGGGCGGCCGGCCCGGCTGAACTCCCCCACCGTCCGCGCGATGCTGGCCCGCACATGGCGGCGTAGCGCCCGCACCTGCTCCGGGTCGGCCGGGTCCTCCGTGAGCCAGGCGCCGGTGAGGCGGCCCGCGCCCAGCGGCAGGGAGACGGCGGTGTCCGGCTCCTCGTCGATCCCGAAGGCGATCTCCAGCGAGCCGCCCCCGATGTCGAGGACCAGCAGCTTCCCCGCCGACCAGCCGAACCAGCGGCGGGCGGCCAGGAAGGTGAGCCGGGCCTCCTCCGCGCCGCTGAGGACGGCGAGATCGACACCGGTCTCGACCCGTACGCGCTCCAGCACCTGGTCCGCGTTGGTCGCCTCGCGCACCGCGGAGGTGGCGAACGGCAGCACGTCCTCGCACCCCTTGTCCTCGGCCGCCTGGACCGCCCCGGCGATCGTCGCCACCAGCCGGTCCACGCCGAGGGGGCCGATCGCACCGGTCTCGTCGAGCAGTTCGGCGAGGCGAAGCTCCGCCTTGTGCGAGTGCGCGGGCAGCGGGCGCGCGCCGGGGTGGGCGTCGACCACCAGCAGGTGCACCGTGTTCGATCCCACGTCGAGGACTCCGAGTCTCATACGGGAACGCTACTGCTCCATCGGACTTACTCTGGGCGCGTGCCAAAGACGAAAAAGGCTAAGCCGGACAAAGCCACGAAGAAGCAGAAGTCGAACAAGCAGACATCACAGTCGGAGGCGAACGGACCGGACCCGTCCGACGAGAAGGGCATCGACTTCGCGCGGGCCTGGGTGGAGTTTCCCGATCCGGCCGATGACGAGCAGGTCTTCCGCTGCGATCTGACCTGGCTGACCTCCCGGTGGACCTGCATCTTCGGCAGCGGCTGCCAGGGCATCCAGGCGGGCCGCGCCGACGACGGCTGCTGCACGCTGGGCGCGCACTTCTCCGACGAGGACGACGAGAAGCGGGTCGCCGAGAACGTGGCGCGGCTCACCCCCGAGCTGTGGCAGTTCCACGACGTCGGTACGGAGACGGGCTGGGTCGGCCTCGACGAGGACGGCGAACGGCAGACGCGCCGCTGGGAGGGGTCCTGCATCTTCCAGAACCGGCCGGGATTCGCCGCCGGGGCGGGCTGCTCGCTGCACATCCTGGCGCTGCGGGAGGGCAAGGAGCCGCTGGAGACCAAGCCGGACGTGTGCTGGCAGCTGCCGGTACGGCGTACGTACGACTGGATCGACCGGCCCGACGACACCCGGGTGCTCCAGGTGACGATCGGTGAGTACGACCGGCGGGGCTGGGGGCCGGGCGGCCATGACCTGCACTGGTGGTGCACCTCGGCGACGTCCGCGCACGGGGCCGGGGACCCGGTGTACGTGACCTATCGGCCGGAGCTGATCGAGCTGATGGGCAAGGAGGGCTACGACCGGCTGGTCGAGCTGTGCGAGGAGCGGCTGTCCTCGCTGCTGCCGATGGCGCCGCATCCGGCGGACCCGCAGGTCTGACGGCGGCCCCCGCCGGCCCTCTTGGTCACGTCGTCACTCCGTCGGGGCCGGGTCGCTCGGGCCGGGGTCGGTCGGGCCGGGGTCGGTCGGGGGCGGGTCCGTGGGGTCCGGGCCGGGCGGGTCCGTGGGATCGGTCGGGGCCGGGTCGGTGGGGGTCGGTTCCGTGGGGCCCGGGTCGGTGGGGCCGGGGCCCGGATCGGTCGGGCCCGGGTCCGTCGGGCCGGGATCGGTGGGGCTCGGGCCCGGGCCCGGGTCGGTCGGCCCGGGGTCGGTCGGGCGCGGGCCGGTCCCGTCCGTCGGGGCGGGGGAACCGGGGGCGGGGCGCGTCGGGCCGGGGGTGGTGCCGGTGGGCGGGGTGGTGGCACCGCGCCCGTCGATGATCACGGCGGAGCCCGACGGGTCCAGCGCGATCCGGGCGCGCCACGGGGAGCGCGGGGCCGCCGCGTGGTTCACCGCGACCGTGACGGTGGCGGACTTCCCGGCCGCGAGGGTGCCCGCCGTACGGCTCAGGCGCAGCCACCGCGCGTCCGTGGTGGCCGTCCAGTCGACCGGGCCCCGGGCGGAGGCGGTCAGCGTGATCGTCGTGAGCGCGCCGGAGGTCCGGACGGCGACCGTCAGGCGGCCCGCGCTCTCCGGGTCGCCGCCGGTGGGGACGACCTCGGCCGTGACATCCGGGGGGTGGACGCCGCGCCGGTCGCCGGGGCGGGTGTTGCCCGCCTTCTCGTACGCGGTCCCGGGGTCGTCGCTCCGCTCGCCCGCGCCCTCGATCTCGGTGGCGGTGACCTTGGAGCCGTCGTGGCCCTCGCCGGTGAGCGGGGCTCCCCGGTACGCGGCCCACAGGGCGATCACCGGCGCGGCGACCACGGTGGCGACCACCGTCGTCGTCACGACCCGGGCGCGCAGCCGGTCCCGGCGGGCGGCGTGGTCCTTGGGGTCCAGCGGGTAGCCGGTGCGGCCGAAGCGCGGGCCGCCCGAGCGGGAGCGGCGGGCCTGGGCGAGGGCGACGTGGACGGAGGGGCGGGGGGCCTCGACGAGCGGCAGGCGGGCGGTGGCCGGGGCGACGGTGGCTCCGGGCCAGGGGCCTGCGGCGTCGACCCGTTCGGCGGCGCGGCGGCAGCGGGGGCAGTCGTCGACGTGGCGGACGAGCTCGCGGCGCAGGGCGGCGGAGAGGAGCACCTGGTGGTCGCCGGTGAGCCGGGCGACGGTGGGGCAGCCGGCGGTCTCCACGACGGCGAGCGCGGCGCGGGTGCGCTCGACCTCGCAGGCCGCCGCCGCCAGCAGCTCCCGGGCGGTGACCGGCTCCAGGCCGAGCACGGAGGCGACGGCGCGGGGGGTGAGCCGGTGGCGTACGGCCAGTTCGAGCGCTTCGCGCTGCTCCGGGGTGGTGCCGGCGGCCTCGGGCCAGGCGAGGGTGGCGAGCTCCCGTCTGCGGGCCTCGGCGGCCGGGGACTCGGCGGGGGCGGGGGTGGTGGCGTCCTCCGGGGTGAGGTGCGCGCCCTGGTGGCCTTCCCCGGCAGCCGACGGGTGGCCTTCCGCGGCGGCCGACGGGCCCGTGGCGGGGGCCGACGGGCTCGTCATGGCGGCCGACGAGCCCGTAACGGCGGCTGAGGCGCGCTCTGCGGGGCCTGTGTCCCTGGTCGGCGCCGGGGGCCTGCGGTGGGCTTGGCGGCCGCGTCTGCGCTCGGTGAGGGTGCGCAGGCAGGTCCACCGGGCCAGGGCGTAGAGCCAGGATTGACGTTCCTCCTCGGCCTCGGGACACCGGGCTTCGTGCCGGTCCGCGATGGCCAGGACCGCGCCGAGCGCCTCGGTCGCCGCGTCGTGGTCGCAGAGCACGGAGAGGCAGTAGGTGAAGAGTCCGTCGAGGTGCGGCTCGTAACGTGCGGCCGGCCGGTGGGCCGAGGCGTGAGGTGCTCGCCGGTGCGCCCGGTGTGCGCCGGTGGTGTGCGTGGGGGCCTGCATCCTGCTGCTCGTCACCCGGCGACCGTAGGCAGAGGAGTACGTACCCTTGGCGCCCCTTGAGCACATTTAATCCTTACGGGTGAACGTATCCCTCGAAAGGGGACGGGGATCACGGATTCCGTCCGAAGTGCTTCCGTGCGCCCTCTGTGCGGAAGGGCTCCCCGCGCCCCCTGCGCGGGCGGCGCTGTCAGACCCCACCTATACGGTGACGCCATGGCTGCCCGTACGAAATCCGCGAAGGACCGGCCGTCCTACCGCTGCACCGAATGCGGCTGGACCACCGCCAAATGGCTCGGCCGTTGCCCCGAGTGCCAGGCGTGGGGGACGGTCGAGGAGTTCGGCGGCGCCCCCGCCGTGCGCACCACCGCGGCCGGCCGGGTCTCCACCGCCGCCGTGCCGATCGGCCAGGTCGACAGCCGCCAGGCCACCGCGCGCTCGACCGGCGTCGGTGAGCTGGACCGGGTGCTGGGCGGCGGGCTCGTGCCGGGGGCCGTCGTGCTGCTGGCGGGCGAGCCGGGCGTCGGCAAGTCGACGCTGCTGCTGGACGTGGCGGCCAAGGCGGCGAGCGAGGACCACCGCACGCTCTATGTGACCGCCGAGGAGTCCGCGAGCCAGGTCCGGATGCGGGCCGACCGGATCAAGGCGATCAACGACCACCTCTACCTCGCGGCGGAGACCGACCTGTCGGCCGTGCTCGGGCATCTGGACGCGGTGAAGCCCTCGCTGCTGATCCTGGACTCGGTGCAGACCGTCGCCTCGCCCGAGATCGACGGCGCGCCCGGCGGGATGGCCCAGGTCCGGGAGGTGGCCGGGGCGCTGATCCGGGCCTCCAAGGAGCGCGGGATGGCCACGCTGCTCGTCGGCCATGTCACGAAGGACGGCGCGATCGCCGGGCCGCGGCTGCTGGAGCACCTGGTCGACGTGGTGCTCTCCTTCGAGGGCGACCGCCACGCCCGGCTCCGCCTGGTCCGCGGCGTCAAGAACCGTTACGGGGCGACCGATGAGGTCGGCTGCTTCGAGCTGCACGACGAGGGCATCACCGGCCTCGCCGACCCCTCGGGCCTCTTCCTGACCCGGCGCGACGTGGCGGTGCCGGGCACCTGTCTGACGGTGACGCTGGAGGGCAAGCGGCCCCTGGTCGCCGAGGTGCAGGCGCTCACGGTCGACTCCCAGATCCCTTCACCCCGGCGCACCACCTCCGGTCTGGAGACCTCCCGGGTCTCGATGATGCTCGCCGTGCTGGAGCAGCGCGGCCGGATCAGCGCGCTCGGCAAGCGGGACATCTACAGCGCGACGGTCGGCGGCGTGAAGCTCACCGAGCCGGCGGCCGACCTCGCGATCGCGCTCGCGCTGGCCAGTGCCGCCAGCGACACCCCGCTCCCGAAGAACCTGGTCGCGATCGGTGAGGTGGGGCTCGCGGGCGAGGTCAGAAGGGTCACCGGAGTCCAGCGGAGACTGGCCGAGGCATACCGTCTCGGCTTCACCCACGCCTTGGTACCGACCGACCCGGGAAGGGTTCCTTCGGGTATGAAGGTCACAGAAGTCGCCGACATGGGGGATGCTCTGCGGGTCCTCCCGCGCCGGTCTCGGCAGGAGGCGCCGCAGCCTCGTCAGGAAGACAACGCGCGCCGGTAGACTTTGCCCTGGTCTCGCCCGCCCGTGGACACGGCATGGGGGACGCAAGGGCACCGCAAACCTGTCGACCGGAGGAGTGCAGTGGCAGCCAACGACCGGGCGACAACGCCCGGAAAGTCCGGCCAAGGCACCGGTAACGAGGCGCTGATGCGCGCCTCGCTGAGCGCGGTCGCGCCCGGAATGGCCCTGCGGGACGGCCTGGAGCGCATTCTCCGGGGCAACACCGGCGGGCTGATCGTCCTGGGCATGGACAAGACCGTCGAATCGATGTGTACCGGCGGGTTCGTGCTGGACGTGGAGTTCACCGCGACCCGACTGCGCGAGCTGTGCAAGCTCGACGGGGCTCTGATCCTCGACAAGGACATGACCAAGATTCTGCGGGCCGGCGTGCAGCTGGTCCCGGACGCCTCGATCCACACGGAGGAGACGGGGACCCGTCACCGTACGGCGGACCGGGTCTCCAAGGCGTGCGGCTTCCCCGTCGTCTCGGTCTCCCAGTCCATGCGCCTGATCGCGCTGTACGTGGACGGGGAGCGGCGGGTCCTGGAGGAGTCCTCCGCGATCCTGTCCCGGGCCAACCAGGCGCTCGCCACCCTGGAGCGGTACAAGCTCCGCCTGGACGAGGTGGCCGGCACGCTCTCCGCGCTGGAGATCGAGGACCTGGTCACCGTCCGGGACGTGACGGCGGTGGCGCAGCGTCTTGAGATGGTCCGGCGGATCGCGACGGAGATCGCGGAGTACGTGGTCGAGCTCGGCACCGACGGACGGCTCCTGTCGCTCCAGCTGGACGAGCTGATCGCGGGCGTGGAGCCGGAGCGGGAGCTGGTGGTCCGGGACTATGTGCCCGAGCCGACGGCGAAACGGTCACGCACGGTGGCGGAGGCGCTGACGGAGCTGGACGCGCTGAGCCACACGGAGCTGCTGGAGCTGCCGGTGGTGGCGCGGGCGCTGGGGTACAGCGGCTCGCCGGAGACGCTGGACTCGGCGGTCTCGCCGCGGGGCTTCCGGCTGCTGGCGAAGGTGCCGAGGCTGCCGGGGGCGATCATCGAGCGGCTGGTGGAGCACTTCGGGGGCCTGCAGAAGCTGCTGGCGGCGAGCGTGGACGACCTCCAGACGGTCGATGGCGTCGGGGAGGCGCGGGCGCGGAGCGTGCGGGAGGGGCTGTCGCGGCTGGCGGAGTCGTCGATCCTGGAACGGTACGTCTGAGTTGGGGCGTGCCCACTGAGCCCGTCCGGCGTTTGAGGACGGAACCGTTTCCTTGGACGGGCGTCGCGTTCACGCGCCCGGGTGACCTCTTTGCGTGCCGCCCATCCCGGCGAGGGTTCCGTCCTCAAACGCCGGACGGGCTGGGGGCGCGGTTAGTCCTTCTTCAGGACGAAAGAGGCTCGGCGGATCGGGGTGTCCGGGGCCTTGGCCTCCAGCAGGTACGTGCCGGGGGCGGCCTTGCCGGGCGGCGGGGTCGCGCAGTTGGGGGCCGAGCGGGCGCGGTTCCAGTCCACCGTGTGCACGATCGTCGCGCCGGCCGGGACCTGGAGGAACAGCGGGCCCGGAGCCGCCGGGCAGTCCTTCGAGGACCAGACCACGTCGTCCTTCTCCGCGCTCGCCTCGGTGACCGTCAGCACCACGTTCTTCGGTCCGAGGTCGGCCTTGCAGGTCGCCGACGAGGTGTTCCGGGCGATGATCTCGAACGTGGGCCGGTCGTCGGGGCCGTAACTGACCTTCGTGCGCAGGGTCAACTCCAGTGCGCCGGGCCTGCATGCGGGGAGCGGGGAGTTCGCCGGGACCTGCCGGCCCGCCGTGGAGCCGCCGGAGCCCGTGCCTCCGCCGCCCGTACCGGCCGTGTCCGCGCCGCCTGTTGACGTACCGCCGCCCGAGCCCGCGCCCGTGTCGCCGCCGGAGCCGCTCTCGCCGTTCGAGCCGTCGGAGCCACCCGAGCCGCCCGAGCCGTCGGATCCGCCGTCCGACTCGTCGCGGCCGCCCGGCTGTTGGCTGATCGCCGGGCCGGAGCTGCCCGGGCCCGGGGTGATCGACTCCACCGGGTCGGAGCCGCCGGGCTTGCCGTCGTCCTTGGTCCCGTTGGAGCCGGTGGTGGTGACCGCCCAGGCGATCAGCACCGCGAGCAGCGCAACCAGAAGCCCCGCTACCGCCCTTCGGCGCCAGTAGATGCTGGAGGGAAGCGGACCGACCGGATTGCGCATAGATCCCACGGGCCAAACTGTACGAGAGATCCGGGCCGTCTCAGGCCCCACCCGCCGCTCCGGGCACAAGTTTTGCCGATCATCATCAAGTTTTGCCGATGATCATCACGGAGGCGGGCCGCCGGACCCGGTCACAGGGGACAGAACGGGTGGCGTTCGCACCCGCCGGGGCCGCCGCGCGGGCCGACACCCCCGCACCCGTGACACCGCTCCCGCCTTCCGTGCCAGGATCGTCAGTGCCATGACTGCCATGACTTCGACTTCCCCCCAGACGCCCCCCGCCGCCGCCTCCCTCCACACCCCCGTCATCGGGTGGTTCGAGCAGCACGCCCGCGATCTCCCCTGGCGCCGCCCCGAAGCGGGCGCCTGGGGGGTGATGGTCAGCGAGTTCATGCTCCAGCAGACCCCGGTGAGCCGGGTCCTCCCGGTGTACGAGCAGTGGCTCGCCCGCTGGCCCCGCCCCGCCGACCTGGCCGCCGAGGCGCCCGGGGAAGCGGTCCGCGCCTGGGGCCGGCTCGGCTACCCCCGCCGCGCGCTGCGGCTGCACGGGGCCGCGCAGGCGATAACGGAACGGCACGGCGGTGACGTACCGAGTGAGCACGGCCAGCTGCTGGCGCTGCCCGGGATCGGCGAGTACACGGCGGCGGCCGTGGCCTCGTTCGCGTACGGACAGCGGCACGCGGTGCTCGACACGAACGTCCGCCGGGTGTTCGCCCGCGCCGCGAACGGCATCCAGTACCCGCCGAACGCGACCACCGCCGCCGAGCGCAAGCTCGCCCGGGCCCTGCTGCCGGACGAGGACGAGCGCGCGGCCCGGTGGGCGGCGGCCACGATGGAGCTCGGCGCGCTCGTGTGCACCGCGCGCAACGAGGACTGCGACCGCTGCCCGATCGCCTCGCAGTGCGCGTGGCGGCTGGCCGGGAAGCCCGCGCACGAGGGGCCGCCGCGCAAGGGCCAGACGTACGCGGGGACCGACCGGCAGGTGCGGGGCCGGCTGCTCGCGGTATTGCGGGACGCGCTCACTCCCGTACCGCAAGCCGCTCTGGACGCGGTGTGGGAGGAGCCGGTGCAGCGGGCCCGGGCGCTGGACGGGCTGGTCGCCGACGGGCTCGTGGAACCGCTGGCGGACGGCCGGTACCGGCTGCCGCTGACATAGGCGGCTCCTGGCGCCTCCCCCGGCGCTGTTACACAACCGATGGGCAGCCGTGCGTCGGCGTACGGCTGCTCCGCACAACCTCGTGACAACGCCTCCGTAGCGTCTCCGACAGCAGTACACGGGGATTCACGGGGACGGAGGCGGTTGTCATGGCGCAGGGCGAGGTGCTCGCATTCGAGGACTACGTACGCACACGGCAGGAGGCGCTGCTGCGCAGCGCACGGCGTCTGGTCCCGGACCCCGTCGACGCCCAGGACCTTCTCCAGACCGCGCTGGTGCGGACGTACGGGCGCTGGGACGGCATCGCCGACAAGTCCCTCGCCGACGCCTATCTGCGCCGCGTCATGATCAACACCCGTACGGAGTGGTGGCGGGCGCGCAAGCTCGACGAGGTGCCCACCGAGCAGCTGCCCGACGCGAGCGTCGACGACGGCAGTGAGCAGCGCGCGGACCGTGCCCTGCTGATGGACATCCTCGGGATCCTGGCTCCGAAGCAGCGCAGCGTCGTCGTGCTGCGACACTGGGAGCAGATGAGCACGGAGGAGACGGCCGCGGCGCTCGGCATGTCGGCCGGTACGGTCAAGAGCACGCTGCACCGGGCGCTGGCGCGGCTGCGGCAGGAGCTGGAGAGCCGGGAGCTGACGAGCCGCGAGGCGGTCGCCCGGGAGACCGGGGGACGGCAGTCGGCCGGGAGCGCCCGCGAGACCGGGAACCACCGGCAGACCGAGGGCGTCCGGGCAACCGGGAGCCCGCGGTCGGCCGAGGGCGTCCGGGAGACCGGGAGTGTCCGCAGCGCGGCGCCCGCGGCCACCGGCCGGGTCCCGGCCCAGCGGACGAGGGCAGCCGCCCCGGCGAAGGTCACCTCCGTCACGGCGGCGCGGGGACACACAGCGGCGCCGTACGACGGGCGTCACGACGAGCGGGGGCGGGAGCGGTGCGCGGCCTGACAGCCAGCAGCGACGGCAGCGGGAACGGCAGCCGGAACGGCAACGGGAGCCACGGCGAGAGCCCGGGCGGAAGCCGGGGCGGGAGCAGCGGGACGGGCGCCGACGACGGTGCCCCCTCCGGGAGACCCCGCCGGAACCGCGGGTTCCGGGCAGGTATGGCGGCGAGTGGTACGGCCCTGGCCGGACTCGCCGCCTTCGGGCTGTTCTGCGTCGGCTGCGCCACCGGCGGCACCGGCACCCGCGACGAGGGCCCCGCCGGCACGCAGCCCGTCGTCCAGGTCTCCCCGCAGCCCACCATCTCCGGCACGACCCCGCCCACCCGGCGCGTCAACGCCGTGGCCCTCCTCAAGGGCGACCCGACCGTGAGCGAGCGGGTCCGGGAGGGGCTCCGGCCCTGCGCCGGCAAGGCCTACCCGGTCGACACCTCCTACGGCTCCATGACCGGCGGCCCGTCCGCCGATGTCGTGGTCAACGTGATGAGCTGCGCCGACTCGGTGGGGATGGGGACGTACGTCTACCGGGCCCGCGAGGACGGCTCGTACGAGAACGTCTTCATGGCCGAGGTCCCGGCCGTCTACGGAACCATCGACCGGGGCGACCTCGTGGTGACGACCCAGGTCTACGGATCGAAGGACCCGCTGGCCTATCCGTCCGGCTCCGAGGTGGTCACCTACCGTTGGGCCGGCGGGCGCTTCACCGAGCACGACCGGGTGCACAACGACTTCAGCCGTGCCGTCGACGGCGGCGGCGACATCGAGGCACCCACGCAGGCGGAACCGGTGGAACCGGCCGATCCGAGCGGGAACTGAAAGCGAGAGACGACCTCCATGGCCGAGACCCACGTCCTCTTCGTCGAGGACGACGATGTCATCCGTGAGGCCACCCAGCTCGCCCTGGAGCGGGTCGGCTTCACCGTCACCGCGATGCCCGACGGCCTCTCCGGCCTGGAGGCCTTCCGCGCCGACCGGCCGGACATCGCGCTGCTCGACGTGATGGTGCCGGGGCTCGACGGGGTGAGCCTGTGCCGCCGCATCCGGGACGAGTCGACGGTGCCCGTGATCATGCTCTCCGCGCGGGCCGACTCGATCGACGTGGTGCTCGGCCTGGAGGCCGGCGCGGACGACTACGTCACCAAGCCCTTCGACGGCGCCGTCCTGGTCGCCCGCATCCGGGCCGTCCTGCGCCGCTTCGGCCACGCGGCCGGGCCGGACGGCGGCACGGGCCAGGGCGGTACGGAGGGCGAGGCCGAGGGGCTCGGCGGGGTGCTGGTCTTCGGCGATCTGGAGGTCGACACGGACGGCATGGAGGTGCGGCGCGGCGGTGAGCAGGTGGCGCTGACGCCCACCGAGATGCGGCTGCTGCTGGAGTTCTCCTCCGCGCCCGGCACCGTACTCTCCCGCGACAAGCTCCTGGAGCGGGTCTGGGACTACGGCTGGGGCGGCGACACCCGGGTCGTGGACGTCCACGTCCAGCGGCTTCGCACCAAGATCGGCCAGGACCGGATCGAGACGGTCCGCGGCTTCGGCTACAAGCTGCGCGGATGAGGCGGCGGATGAGACGGCCGGTGACCAGCGGATGAAGCGACTGGCGCTGCGGACCGGGGTCCGCTGGAAGATCAGCATCGCCATCGCCGCGGTCGGCGCGCTCATCGCGGTGGCGCTGAGCCTCGTCGTGCACAACGCGGCCCGGGTCTCGATGATCGAGAACGCCCGCGAGGTGCAGCTGGAGCGGCTGCTGGGCGCGCAGCGTTTCTACGAGGCGACGAGCATGCAGAAGGGCGGGCCCAAGTTCGGGGCGAAGCTCAACGACCCGGCGATCCCGCCGAGCCTGCGCGACGAGGTCCGCAAGAACCGGCGGGCCACCCATGTGACGGAGACCTCCGACGGGGTGCCCGATGTCTGGGCGGCCGTTCCGCTGGCCAACGGGGACGTGCTCTCGCTGCACACCCGGTTCGCGGACCGGTCCGCGACGATCATGGACGACCTGGACCGGGCGCTGATCATCGGCTCGGTCTCGGTCGTCTTCGGCGGCTGCGCGCTCGGCGTCCTCATCGGCGGCCAGCTCTCGCGCCGGCTGCGCAAGGCGGCGGCCGCGGCGGGCCGGGTCGCCGAGGGCCACACCGACGTACGGGTGCGGGAGGCCGTCGGCGGGGTCGTCCGGGACGAGACGGACGAGCTGGCGCGGGCGGTCGACGCGCTGACCGACGCGCTGAACGAGCGGATCGAGGCGGAGCGCCGGGTCACCGCGGACATCGCCCACGAGCTGCGTACGCCGGTGACCGGGCTGCTCACGGCCGCCGAGCTGCTGCCGCCGGGCCGCCCGACCGAGCTGGTACGGGACCGGGCCCAGGCGATGCGGACGCTGGTCGAGGACGTGCTGGAGGTGGCCCGGCTGGACAGCGCGTCGGAGCGGGCGGAGCTCCAGGAGCTGCCGCTCGGGGAGTTCGTCAGCCGGCGGATCGGGCTGCTGGACCCGGATGTGACCGTGCAGGTGGTGCACGAGTCCTGGGTCTCCACGGACCCGCGCCGCCTGGAGCGGATCCTCGGCAATCTCCTCGGCAACGCCGACAAGCACGGCTCCACCCCGGTGGAGGTCACGGTGGAGGGCCGGGTGGTACGGGTCCGGGACCACGGTCCGGGGTTCCCGGAGGAGCTGCTGCGGGACGGGCCGAGCCGGTTCCGTACGGGCTCCATGGACCGGGCCGGGCACGGACACGGGCTCGGCCTGACGATCGCGGCGGGCCAGGCGAGGGTGCTGGGGGCCCGGCTGACCTTCCGGAACGCGGCGCCCGTGGGGGCGGCGGAGGGCACGGGCGGGGCGATCGCGGTGCTGTGGCTGCCGGAGCACGCGCCGACGGCGACGGGGAGCTTCCCGATGCTGCGGACGGCGGACGAGCGGCAGCCGCAGGGCTGAGGTTCCCTGGACCCGCCGGGTACAACGCCGACGGCGACCCCGAGGAGTGAGCCGTGAGGCTGTCCTCGACGTCGCCGTCGGTCGGGTGACCCGGGCGCACGCCCCGGGTACCGGGGTGTAACGGGTCCACTGAACGCTCTTCGGTTGTGCTGCACGGCCGCCGGGTCTCCCCGGCAGGTCCGCGCGGTTACGCCGGCCGGATCAGATGGAGACGTGCACCGAGCGGAGGAACTGGGCCGGGTTGAGCGCCGAGCCGTAGTTCGGGCTGGTGCGGATCTCGAAGTGCAGGTGCGGGCCGCTGGAGTTGCCGGTGTTGCCGGACAGGGCGATCTTCTCGCCCGTGGTGACCTTCTCGCCGATCTTCACGTTGACCTTCGACAGGTGCGCGTACTGCGAGTACTTGCCGTTGGAGTGCTTGATCACGATGGCGTTGCCGTACGCGGGGCCGTCGCCGGCGCCGTTCGGGCCGGCCTTCACGACGGTGCCGGTGTGGGCGGCGGTGACCGGGGTGCCGACCGGAACGGCGAAGTCCTGGCCGGAGTGCTTGGCGGCCCAGCGGGCGCCACCGGTGCCGTAGCTGGCGGTCAGCGTGTACTTCTTGACCGGGGTCTTCCAGGAGGCGGCGTTCTTCTTGGCCGCCTTCTTCTTGGCCTCGGCCTTCTTCTTCGCGTCGGACGCCTTCTGCGCCGCCGTCTTCTTGGCCGTCTCGGCAGCCTTGCTCTGCGCGGTCGCCTGCTGGGCGACCGACTGGGCGGTGGTGCCCGCGGCGAGGGGGGCGGCGGCAGCGTCGGCGTTGCCGGCCGCGAACGCCGAGCCTGCACCCAGCACCACGGACGCTCCCAGGCCGGCGGCCAGGACGGCGCCACGGACGCGGGAGGCGGACGGGCGGATGGTGTGCTGGTTCGTTGCGCGCTTCATACGGTGAAGTCCTCCGAAGGTGAGTGGACCCGGCGTGCTGTCCGGGCTTGCTCAACCTTGGTAACCCGCACCCCAGCCGATGCTCAAACACCCCATCTACGAAGGAAAGCCGTAGAAGGGAGGATGGGAATTCGTCGCGGTTGCCCCAGTTCGGGAGCCGGGACCGGGCGACGAAATCCCTCCCTCGAAGGGGGCTTAAACGCTGTTCTAGGGGCACTTTTCCGGACATGGCGCCGCGAACGGGCCGTATCGCCCACCGCGTGGACCCGGTCCGCTCCCGCCGGGCCGAAGGTCCTCCACCAGGCTTCGGCGCCATCTCCTAGCCCGCGTAGTAGGCCTGTTTCGGCCTGTGCGCCTTGTCACCGCCGGTGGGACCTAAGTCCTTCCGATTCGGGACCTTCGGCCTTCTACATCACTACGCTGACGGGAAAGCGGATCCGCGCCCTGGGGGGGACCACCATGACGGCCGAGAACACCCATGACCTGGACGGCATCGAGCTCGCCGATGCCGTCGAATCCATCCGAAACCAGCTGGTGGAGGCGGCGGCCCGGGCCACGGGCCGCCCGCTGGCCTTCGCGGTCGGGGACATCCAGATGGAGTTCACCCTCGAACTCCGCAAGGAGGCCAAGGCGGGCGGCAAGGTGAAGGCCTGGGTCGTCGAGGCGGGCGCCGACGCGTCCCGGGCGACGGGCCGCACCCACAAGGTGGCCTTCACGCTGAGCCCGCGGAACGCGGTGACTGGGGAGGCGTGGGCGATCGGGACGGAGGACGACGGGGCCACGGCGGGATTCGGTGACGGGGCGGGGTTCGGTGAGGGGGCGGGCAGGCCGTGAGCTCGCCGCCCACACCCGTCACGCACCTCGCCGACCGTACGGTGGCTGTCTCCGGCGCCCTCCAGGGCAGCGGCGTCCTGCTCACCGACCGGCTGGTCCTGACCTGCGCCCATGTGGTCAAGACCGGCTCCGTCCTCATCGCCCACCCCGCGCTCCCGGGCCGGATACGGGCCACCGTCACCTGGATCGACTACCGCCTGGACGTGGCCCTGCTGGAGGCCACCGAGCCGGTGTCGGCGGTCCCCCCGGCGCGGCTCGGCGTGCTGGACACCCGCGAGGCGATCCCCGGGTGCGAGATCACCGGCTTCCCGCGCGTGCAGCGCTACGGCGGCGGCCTCCGTAAGCGCCTGGAGGTGGACCAGTACACGGTGACGGTCCTGCCCATGGCGGGCCGCGTGCGTGACCTGCTGGTCTGCGATCTGGACGGCCCGCCCGCCGCCCGCCCGGACGACGAGCCCCCGGCCCTGTCCGGGCTCTCCGGCGGCCCGCTCTTCGCCGGGGACATCCTCCTGGGCATCGCCCGCCAGGTCCCGCAGCAGCGGGAGGGCCGCCGGGTCGAGTGCGTACCGCTCGGCCCGGTCCTGGCGGCGGAGCCCTTCGTCCAGGCCTACCGCAGGACCGGCGCCCTGCTGCGGGAGGAACGCGTCCACGGGAACTTCCCTCGGGACCTGCGGTACGAGGCGGGGTACGCGCAGGCGCTGGGCGTCGCGTACCGCCGTACGAAGATCTTCGGCCTGGACGAGCTGAGCCGGCACGACTCCGAATGGGACCTGGACACGGCCTACCTCAGCCTGGAGGCCCAGGCGCAGGCAAAGGACCGTTCCGCACCGGCTCCGCCCCTCCCCCAACGCATCGACACCCTCCTCACCGACCGCCCCCGCGTCCTGCTGCGCGGCGAGGCGGGCGCCGGCAAGACAACCCTCCTGTGGTGGCTGGCCGCCCACGCGTCCGCCCACACCCTGGACGACGACCTGGCCCCGTTGAACGGCCTGGTCCCGTTCGTGGTGCCGCTGCGCACCCTGCAGGCTCGTGGCGGCGGGTTCCCGAGCCCGGCGGAGCTGTCCGGCACGGCGGGCCTGGTGGTCGACGCGGCCCCGGAGGGGTGGGCGGGCCGAGTCCTGGAGTCCGGGCGGGCGCTTCTTCTGGTGGACGGGCTGGACGAGGTGCCGCCGGAGGACCGGGAGCAGGCGCACGACTGGCTGTCACAGCTGTTGCGGCGCTACCCGGAGACCCGGTGCGTGGCGACCGTACGACCGCTGGCCGTCGAACCGGACTGGCTGCGCTCGGAAGGCTTCGCGGAGTTACGCCTGCTGCCCATGCGGAACGAGGACATCCAGGCCTTCGTGGCCTCCTGGCACCGGGCCGCCCGGCTGTCCGAGGAGGACGACGCCGACCGCCTGGACGAGCTGGAGCGGGACCTGGCCCGCCAGTTCGACCAGAACCCCACGCTCCGTGACCTGGCCCGTACACCCCTGCTCTGCGCGGTGATCTGCGCCTTGCACCGCCGCCGCGACGGCTTCCTCCCGGAGACCCGGTGGAGCCTGTACCGCTCGGCGCTGGAGATGCTCCTCGGCCACCGCGACCGCCGCCGCCGGATCGGCGACCCCGAGGGCATCGACCTGAGCGTCGAGGAGCACACCCAGCTTCTCCAGCGCATCGCGGTCTGGCTGGTCCGCGAGGGCCAGTCGGAGTTCACGCGGGGGCAGGCGCTGCGCCAGCTCAGGCGGGCGCTGGCGGGGATGGAGCGGGTCAGCGCCCAGGGCCCGCCCGCGAAGATCCTCACGCACCTGCTCAACCGCAGCGGTCTGCTCCAGGAACGCACCGACGACACCTATCAGTTCATCCACCGCACCTTTCAGGACTACCTGGCCGCGAAGGAGTTGGTCGAGGACGACCACCTCAACGAACTGCTGCGCCACGCGGACGAGGAGACCTGGCAGGACGTGATCCTTTTGGCGGCTGGACACTGCGGGCGGCGGGAACTCGCCCTGCTCGTACGCGGTTTGCTCGACGCGGGTCTGCGGCATTGGGACCAATCGGCGGCCCGTACCACCGTCCACGTTCTGGCCGCCCTCTGTGCCCAGCACGCGACCTGGCTGGACGATGCGGTACGGGCGGGCGTCCGGGTGAGTACGGCGGCGCTCTTCCCGCCGGTCAGCGACGACCAGGTGGCCGCCCTGGCCCGGCTCGGTCCGGCAGCGCTGGCCTTTGTGCCCGATCCGCGCGCGATGCCCGAGACCGAGCCGGATGCCCGGCTCGTGGCCACCCTGATCACCGGCATCGGGGGAGCCTCCGCGATCCCCCATGCCCGCGCCTGGGCGCTGGCGCGCCCGGAGCTGGGCCGGTTCTTCGCGGGCGCGTGGGAACGTTTTCCGCCCGAGGAGTACGCCGCCGAGGTACTGACGCACTGCGACCTCCGGCACACGGTTCTCGCGGTGAGTGACCGGCGGCAGTTGAGGGCGCTGCGTCACCTTCCGTATGTTCCGACGCTGTCCCTGCGCCTGGATCTGACCGATGCGGAGATCGGTGCGGCTCTGATGGGGATCCGGCTCGGGGCGCTGTTCCTGAGGAGGGCCGAACGCCTCGCCCGGCTCTCGTTCCTGAGCGCCTTCGCGGACTCCCTGTCGGAGTTGGACCTCGGATGGTGCCCAACGCTGCGGGACTTCACGCCTCTCGCCGGGCTCCACCGGCTGAGAGGCCTGATTCTGAACACCCAGGGGACGCTCCCGGCCGACCTGGCTCCGCTGGCGGATCTGCCCGCCCTGTCCCACCTTGGGCTGCGGCACCTTGAGGCGGACCGGTTGAGCGAGATAGCGGCCAACCCCGGTGTCACGAGCCTGACGGTGACCAACCGGCGTCCACTGGCCCTGGACGGACTCGGTGCCTGGAAGTCGCTCAGGGAGCTGGAGGTCTCGGAACTCGCCGCGTTCGACGACGCACTCGACGCGCTGCGGGAGCATTCCCGGATCACCGACCTCCGCCTCACCGCCTTCCCCTGGGCACACCGGCCGACCCGCCCCGTGTCCGCTCCCAACGTTGAGGAGCTGTTCGTACCGGCCCCTGACCACGCCGGTGACCTCGGGATGCTGCGACCGCTCTTCCCCGGGGTCACCCGTCTCAGACTGGACGCCTCCGCCCTGCGCGTACTGGATCTCACGCCGCTGCACTCCTGGC
The DNA here is from genome assembly GCF_000718135.1 of Streptomyces cyaneofuscatus. GTDB lineage: Bacteria > Actinomycetota > Actinomycetes > Streptomycetales > Streptomycetaceae > Streptomyces > Streptomyces cyaneofuscatus. The sequence continues at coordinate 29,434 of NZ_JOEM01000006.1, forward strand.
CGGGCCTGCGGGTGCTGGTCACCGGGTTGCCCGGGCAGCGTCTGATCGGCGCGCCGGAGCTGGGCGACCGGCTCAATGCCCCTCCCGGCTGACGCACGGAAAAAGGGGCTGCCCCGGACCCGGCTGTGAAGCCGATTCCGGGGCAGCCCCTTCAATGACGCCCTATGCGGGTGTCACGCTTCCTTCGACAGGTTCGGGCCTGCGCCGCCTGCCGCCTGCTCGATCGGGGGGACGTCGGGCAGAGCCGACTTCTCCTCGCCGCGGAACGAGAACTTCTTGTCGTCGCCCTCGCCCTCGACGCCGACGACCACGATGTGACCGGGGCGCAGCTCACCGAAGAGGATCTTCTCGGAGAGGATGTCCTCGATCTCGCGCTGGATCGTCCGGCGCAGCGGCCGGGCGCCCATCACGGGGTCGTAGCCCTTCTTCGCCAGGAGCGACTTGGCCTCGGAGCTGAGCTCGATGCCCATGTCGCGGTCCTTGAGCCGCTCGTCCACCTTGGCGAGCATGAGGTCGACGATCTGGATGATGTCTTCCTCGGTCAGCTGGTGGAAGACGACCGTGTCGTCGACACGGTTGAGGAATTCCGGCCGGAAGTGCTGCTTGAGCTCTTCGTTGACCTTGACCTTCATCCGCTCGTAGTTCGTCTTGACGTCGCCCTGGGCCGCGAAGCCCAGGTTGAAGCCCTTGGAGATGTCCCGGGTCCCGAGGTTGGTCGTCATGATGATGACCGTGTTCTTGAAGTCCACGACCCGGCCCTGGGAGTCGGTCAGGCGACCGTCCTCCAGGATCTGGAGCAGGGAATTGAAGATATCGGGGTGGGCCTTCTCGACCTCGTCGAAGAGGACGACGGAGAACGGCTTGCGGCGCACCTTCTCGGTGAGCTGGCCGCCCTCTTCGTAGCCCACGTAACCGGGGGGCGAACCGAAGAGGCGGGAAACCGTGTGCTTCTCGCTGAACTCCGACATGTCGAGGGAGATCAGCGCGTCCTCGTCGCCGAAGAGGAATTCGGCGAGCGTCTTGGAGAGCTCCGTCTTACCGACACCGGACGGGCCGGCGAAGATGAACGAGCCACCGGGGCGCTTGGGGTCCTTCAGACCGGCTCGCGTACGGCGGATCGCCTGCGAGAGGGCCTTGATGGCGTCCTTCTGCCCGATGACGCGCTTGTGGAGCTCGTCCTCCATGCGCAGCAGACGGGAGGACTCCTCCTCCGTCAGCTTGAAGACCGGGATACCGGTGGCCGTGGCCAGGACTTCGGCGATGAGCTCGCCGTCGACCTCGGCGACGACGTCCATGTCGCCGGCCTTCCACTCCTTCTCGCGCTTGGCCTTCGCCGCCAGCAGCTGCTTCTCCTTGTCGCGGAGGGAAGCCGCCTTCTCGAAGTCCTGGGAGTCGATGGCCGACTCCTTGTCGCGACGCACGCCCGCGATCTTCTCGTCGAACTCGCGGAGGTCCGGCGGCGCGGTCATCCGGCGGATGCGCATCCGGGAGCCGGCCTCGTCGATCAGGTCGATCGCCTTGTCCGGCAGGAAGCGGTCCGAGATGTACCGGTCGGCCAGGGTCGCGGCCTGGACGAGGGCCTCGTCCGTGATGGAGACCCGGTGGTGGGCCTCGTAACGGTCGCGCAGGCCCTTCAGGATCTCGATGGTGTGCGGCAGCGACGGCTCCGCGACCTGGATGGGCTGGAAGCGGCGCTCAAGGGCCGCGTCCTTCTCCAGGTGCTTGCGGTACTCGTCGAGCGTGGTGGCACCGATGGTCTGGAGCTCACCGCGGGCCAGCATGGGCTTCAGGATCGAAGCCGCGTCGATGGCGCCCTCGGCGGCACCCGCACCCACGAGCGTGTGGAGCTCGTCGATGAAGAGGATGATGTCGCCGCGGGTGCGGATCTCCTTGAGGACCTTCTTCAGGCGCTCCTCGAAGTCACCCCGGTACCGCGAACCGGCGACCAGGGCGCCGAGGTCCAGGGTGTAGAGGTGCTTGTCCTTGAGGGTCTCGGGCACCTCGCCCTTGACGATCGCCTGGGCCAGGCCCTCGACGACCGCCGTCTTGCCGACGCCGGGCTCGCCGATGAGGACCGGGTTGTTCTTGGTCCGGCGGGACAGCACCTGCATGACCCGCTCGATCTCCTTCTCGCGCCCGATGACCGGGTCGAGCTTGGATTCACGAGCGGCCTGGGTGAGGTTCCGGCCGAACTGGTCGAGCACCAGGGAGGTGGAGGGCGTGCCCTCCGCGGGGCCGCCCGCGGCCGCCGTCTCCTTGCCGCCCGAGTATCCGGAAAGCAGCTGGATGACCTGCTGCCGGACCCGGTTCAGGTCGGCGCCCAGCTTCACGAGGACCTGGGCGGCGACGCCCTCGCCCTCGCGGATCAGGCCGAGCAGGATGTGCTCGGTGCCGATGTAGTTGTGGCCCAGCTGAAGGGCCTCGCGGAGCGACAGCTCCAGGACCTTCTTGGCTCGCGGGGTGAAGGGGATGTGTCCGGAAGGGGCCTGCTGGCCCTGTCCGATGATCTCCTCCACCTGCTGGCGGACCGCCTCGAGCGAAATCCCGAGGCTCTCCAGGGCCTTAGCGGCGACACCCTCACCCTCGTGGATCAGGCCCAGGAGGATGTGCTCGGTGCCGATGTAGTTGTGGTTGAGCATCCGGGCTTCTTCCTGAGCCAGGACGACAACCCGCCGCGCGCGGTCGGTGAACCTCTCGAACATCGTTAATCGCTCCTCAGAGCGGTCGGTCAGTGAGGGGTCGGTCCCCTCCCAGTCCTTCCGCATGCTAGTCCCGCAGGACGGGACAGCTCATTCCAACTGCCGACATCCGTCCGGATCACCCCGCACCGGGCGGGGATTCTTACTGCCGAACAGCTGACAACTGCTCCAACCCGATGGTGCGAGACGATGTTCCCGCAGGCCAGGCAGATACCCCTTTCGCCAGTACGCCGATGGCGAACGTGAGACGCCTCGGTCAGCGTGTCGCCCCTTCCCACTAGGAAAGTCTTACCCGCAATCACTGACAGTCCATGCGGCGCGCCCCGGTTCCCTCCGCTACGGGCGAACAACCTTGCGCCGCTTCACGCTCCCGCGCGCCCTCGAAAGCCGGACACAAAGTGATCGTCCGGGAACTCTGCGTAACTTCACCGTCGGTTCAGCGGTTCATCGGACATGGCCTTCATCGTTCCGCCGCCCCGATCGTCACCCGATGCCGGTCCCGGCCGTGCCGGTCCGGGGCCGGGCCCCGAGGCTCCGGGTCCCGCCGCTCTCGCCCGGTGGTACGAGCAGAGGCTCGGCTGGGCGACCGAGGGGCGCGCTCCGGTGCGGCTGCTCACCGGGATCCGCTTCGACGTACTGGAACTTCCCGCCGAGGCCGGTCACGCCCTGCTGCGCCGCCCGGTGCGGACCGGGCCGGTGCTGCTGAGCGGTGGACGGGTGGGGCTGCTGGTCGCCGCGGGCGGCGCCGATGAGCTGCCGGGGCTGCTCGACTGGCTGGAGTGGGGCCCGATCGCTCTCGATCTGACCGCCGTGGGGGCGGGGGGCCGGATCACGGCTCCGTCACCCCGGGGTGGTGGTGCGGGCTCGCCGGGGGCCGCCGTATGGCTGCGGCCCCCCGAACCGAGGCATGGGCCCGGGCCGGCGCTTCCCGCTCTCGCGGGCTTCGGGAGCAGCGGTGGGGATGCCCCCGATCTCGTACGCCTGGTGGACGCCGCGGCGACGGAATGCCATCGGGTCCGGTTGTCGCGTGCCCGGGCCGGGCTGCGTAAGGGCAGTCCGGCAGATCAGCCGTTGGCCTTCTCGTAAGCCTCACGGATCTCGGCGGGAACGCGGCCACGGTCATTCACGTTGTGGCCGTTCTCCCGGGCCCACCGGCGGATTTCCGCGGTGTCCTTGTTGCCACCGGCCACGGCGCGGCCCTTGCCACGACCCGTCGCGGCACGGCCACCGGTGCGGCGGCCACCCTTGGTGTAGGGCTCGAGAAGGCCGCGAAGCTTGTCCGCATTGGCCGTGGTGAGGTCGATCTCGTACGTCTTGCCGTCGAGCGCGAACGTCACGGTCTCGTCCGCCTCGACACCGTCGAGGTCATCGACAAGAAGGACCTGAACCTTCTGTGCCACGGGATTTCCTTTCATCGAAAATGGAGTACGCGGAAAGGAAACCGCTTTTCTCGGGAAAACACAAACCCCCGGGAGAGGTTCAGGAGCGCGAGAACACGGGAAACGTGCGCGATTCGGACATAGGGATGCACGGCTTCCGCGCATCATCCGCGCATCACAGGTGCAGAAGCATCCGGCTGTTGCCCAAGGTGTTCGGCTTCACCCGTTCGAGACCGAGGAACTCGGCGACACCCTCGTCGTAGGAACGCAGCAGCTCACTGTAGACATCGGTGTCGACCGGAGTCTCTCCGATCTCGACGAACCCGTGCTTCGCGAAGAAGTCCACTTCGAAGGTGAGGCAGAAAACCCTGCGCACCCCGAGCCAGCGGGCGGTCTGCAGAAGCTTCTCCAACACGTGATGCCCCACCCCCGCGCCCTTGATGCGGGGGTCGACGGCGAGAGTCCGGACTTCCGCGAGGTCTTCCCACATCACATGGAGAGCGCCGCAGCCGATGACCCGGGCGTCCTCGTCGCGTTCCGCGACCCAGAACTCCTGGATGTCCTCATAAAGGGTGACGGTTGCTTTGTCGAGCAGGATGCCGCCGGACACGTACCCGTCGAGGAGCCGTCGTACGGATGACACATCACTCGTCCTGGCCCGGCGGACGGTGATGGCGGGCTTATTTACCGACGGGTCGGTATGAAAGTCGGTATCCGGTTCGGTTTGCGGCTGCTCTGGGGACATGCCCTGACGCTATCGCCCGCCCCCGGGCTCCGTGCCATCGGCCGGGGCGGAGCCTTCGGCGGCTGTGGCGGTCGGTTCCGGCGGGCCGTCCTCCGGATTGGCCGGCGGGCCACCTGCCGGATTGCCGGCCGGGCCGCTCAGCGGATTGTCCGCGGAGTTGTCCACCGGGTTCGGGGAAACCATGCGAACAGCGTCCTGAAGTGCTTCGCGCTGCTCCGGCGACATCATGCCGAAGAACGCGACAAGGGCGGCTGCGGGGTTGTCGCTCTGCGACCAGGCTTCGTTCATCAGTGCGGCCGAGTAGGCGGCCCTGGTGGAGACGGCCGTATATCGATATGCCCGGCCGTCGACTTCCCTGCGGACCCAGCCCTTCTGATGGAGATTGTCCATTACCGTCATCACCGTCGTGTAGGCGATGGACCGTTCCTGCTGGAGGTCCTCAAGGACTTCCCGCACCGTGACCGGACGGTTCCATTGCCAGACGCGGGTCATCACGGCGTCTTCCAGCTCTCCCAATTGGCGGGGCACAGGATCACTTTAGTGCCAGATGTCCTGAATGACTGGTTATTTACAGAGCCAAAAGAGCGCACGGCTCTCATGAGCCGTGCGCTCCAGGGGTGCGAGGGGGCGGACCGTGCGGTCAGGCATTCTCCGGACGAGCGGTCTGCTTTACGGATTCCGCGCGGGCGATCGCGGCGTCGACGGCCTCGTCCTCCTTGGCCTTGTTCGGACCGCCCTGGCTCTTGACGATCGTCACGACCAGGCCGATGAAGAAGACGGCCATCACCACGGGGGGAACGAGCGCGGATACGTAGTCCATGCCGTCCAGAGTAGCGAGCCCCGCACGACGGGACGCGGCGCCCTCCCGTGTCTTCGGGAGGACGCCGCGTCCGGGGGTGCGATGCGGCCGGGTCAGCCCGCGGCTCGCTCCTCCTCCGACGGAGGCGGGGTGGGGCGGCGCCGGGGCGGGAAGACCTCGGACGGCTTGGGCGCCGGGCGGGAGCCGGGGGCCGGTGAGCGGCCCGGTACGGGGGCGGCCGGGGCCTTGGGGCGGTCCGGCTCCCGGTCGGCCGCCCGGCCGCCGGGGAGGGCGAGCAGGCGGCTGCGGGGGCCGGGGGCCGACAAGGCGGCGGAGCGGCCGGCGAGCCGGGCACGTACGGAGCGCTCGGCGAGGATCTGGCAGCGCTCCAGGAGGGCCGCCGCGAGCGGCTTCCCGCGCAGGGCGCGCAGGGCCGCCAGATCGTCCGGGCGGGGGTCGTAACCGGCCGCCAGGGCGTCCTGGAGGAGCTCCAGGTAGCCGGTGACGGAGCCGGGGAGGGCGGCGCGGTAGCGGGCGAGGTCGGCCAGGAGAAACGCTCGCAGCCGGCCCGCCTCCCCGACCGCCTCGTCCACGGAGCCCGCGAGCCGCAGGCAGTCCTGGACATCCTCGTCGGACAGGGGCATGGGGTGGAGGGCGATGGCAAGGGCACGTCGGAGCACCCGCAGCTCGTCCGCGCTGAACGCCATGCCGCCTCGTGAACCGTAGGGCGTGGGCATGACGCGACAATACGTGCTAAATGGACAAAATCCGTTTAACTGGTCGTCGGTGGCGCGGCGCGCCAGGACGGCACGTCGGACCCCGCTCCCGGCCGTTCCCGCAGGTGCGCCGGGCTCCTGCGGGCCCGCCCCCTACGACCGGGACACGTTCCGCTCGTAGACCAGGCGCAGTCCGATGAGCGTCAGCCACGGCTCGTGCTCGTCGATGACGGAGGACTCCCCCAACACCATCGGAGCAAGGCCGCCGGTCGCGATGACCGTGACGTCGTCCGGGTCGGCGGTCAGCTCCTTCTTCATCCGGGCCACCACCCCGTCGACCTGGCCCGCGAAGCCGTAGACGATGCCGGACTGCATGGCCTCGACGGTGTTCTTGCCGATCACGCTGCGCGGCCGGGCCAGCTCGATCTTGCGGAGCTGGGCGCCCTTGACGCCGAGCGCCTCGACGGAGATCTCGATGCCGGGGGCGATGACCCCGCCCGCGTACTCCCCGCGTGCGGAGACCGCGTCGAAGGTGGTGGCGGTGCCGAAGTCGACGACGATCGCCGGGCCCCCGTACAGCTCGACGGCGGCGACCGCGTTGATGATGCGGTCCGCGCCGACCTCCTTGGGGTTGTCCATCAGGACCGGGACGCCGGTCTTGACGCCGGGCTCCACCAGGACGGCGGGCACGTCACCGTAGTAGCGGCGGGTGACCTCGCGCAGCTCGTGCAGGACCGAGGGGACGGTCGCGCAGATCGCGATGCCCTCGATGCCGTCGCCCAGCTCCATGCCGAGCAGCGGGTGCATGCCCATCAGACCCTGGAGCAGGACCGCCAGCTCGTCCGCGGTGCGGCGGGCGTCGGTGGAGATCCGCCAGTGCTCGACGATCTCCTCGCCGTCGAAGAGGCCGAGGACCGTGTGCGTGTTGCCGACGTCGATGGTGAGCAGCATCAGGCGTCGGCCCCGTCGGTGTCGGCGGCGGCCGCGTCGCGGAAGTCCAGGCCGATGTCGAGGATCGGCGAGGAGTGGGTGAGCGCGCCGACGGCCAGGTAGTCCACGCCGGCGTCCGCGTAGGCGCGGGCCGAGTCGAGGGTGAGGCGGCCGGAGGATTCGAGGATCGCGCGGCCGTCGACCAGGGCCACCGCCTCGGCGGTCTCGGCCGGGGTGAAGTTGTCCAGCAGGATCAGGTCGACGCCCGCGTCCAGCACCTCGCGGACCTGCTCCAGCGTGTCGACCTCCACCTCGATGGGCAGGTCGGGGAACTCGGCGCGGACCCGCTTGAACGCCTCCGCCACCCCGCCCGCCGCGATGACGTGGTTGTCCTTGACCAGGGCCGCGTCGGAGAGCGACATCCGGTGGTTGACGCCGCCGCCGCACCGTACGGCGTACTTCTCCAGCGCGCGCAGCCCCGCCGTCGTCTTGCGGGTGTCGCGGACCTGGGCCCTGGAGCCCTCCAGCACGTCCGCCCAGGCGCGGGTGGCCGTCGCGATGCCGGAGAGGCGGCAGAGCAGGTTCAGCGCGCTGCGCTCGCCGGTCAGCAGGTCGCGGGTGCGGGTGGTGACGGTGAGCAGCTTCTGGCCGGGGGCGACCCGCTCGCCGTCCTCGACGTGCCGCTCGACCTCGAACTCCTCGGTGCAGACGATCGACAGGACCGCCTCGGCGACCCGGAGACCGGCCACGACCCCCGCCTCGCGCGCGGTGAAGTCACCGGTGATCACGGCGTCCTCGGGGACGGTCGCCACGGTCGTGACGTCCACCCCGCCGTCCAGGTCCTCCTCGATCGCCACATGGGCGACGTCCTCGACCTGTACGGGGTCGAGCCCCGCCTCGGCCAGGAGCAGGGCGAGCGCGGGGTCGAGACCGCACTCCAGGGCGTCGGGGTCGAAGCCGTCACCGCAGCCGCAGTCGTCGCCGCAGCCCCCGGAGGGCGCGGCGGATGCGGGCGCGCCGACCCGGATCAGCGGTACGTCCACGGGTGTGGGGCGCGGATTCTCTTCGGGGGTGGACACGGTTGCGGCTCCTCGGGGCGTGGCGGGTGGTGCGGGTGCGGCTCGCGCCGCTGCTGTCAGCAGTCTGGTCAATCCGCCGCGCGTACGGGCGGGAATGCGGCGGTCTCCGTACGGTGGACGACCGGGGTGCGGTCGGGGGCGATACGGACGACCAGGTGGCGGCGCCAGTGGGCGTCGTCGCGGTCGGGCCGGTCCTCGCGCCAGTGACAGCCGCGGGTCTCCTCGCGCTCCCGGGCGGCGGCGACCAGGACGCGGGAGACCAGCAGCAGGTTGGTGACCTCCCAGGCGTCGACCCCGGGGACCGCGTCCTTCGGGTCGGCGGCGTCCACGTCGGCGGCGGCGCTGCGGTGCAGGGCCTCCAGCTCCTCGGCCGCGGCGGCCAGGGACGCGGCGGAGCGGAGGACTCCGGCGCCCCGGGTCATGATGCGCTGGATCGCCGTACGGGTCTCGGGGGCGAGCAGCGGGACGGGGGCGTCGCCGCCCTCGCTCGCGGCCTCGGCCGGTTCGGTGCGGGGTGGACGGGTCCCGGCGATGTCGGCGGCGATGCGCTCGGCGAAGACCAGGCCCTCCAGGAGGGAGTTCGACGCCAGCCGGTTGGCGCCGTGCACCCCCGTACAGGCGACCTCGCCGCAGGCGTACAGACCGGGGACGGTCGTACGGCCGCGCAGGTCGGTGCGGATGCCGCCGGAGGCGTAGTGCGCGGCCGGGGCGACCGGGATGGGCTCGGTGACCGGGTCGATGGAGTGGGCGCGGCAGGCGGCCAGGATGGTGGGGAAGCGCTGCTCCCACATCTGGGCGCCGAAGTGCCGGGCGTCCAGATACATGTGCTCGGTGCCGTGCTCGTGCATCTGGCGGGTGATGGCCTTGGCGACGATGTCGCGCGGGGCCAGCTCGGCCAGCTCGTGCTGCCCCAGCATGAAGCGGGTGCCGGTCGCGTCGACGAGATGGGCGCCCTCACCCCGTACCGCCTCGGAGACCAGCGGCTGCTGGCCCTCGGAGTCGGCGCCCAGGAAGAGGACGGTCGGGTGGAACTGGACGAACTCCAGGTCCGAGACCTCCGCCCCGGCCCGCAGCGCCAGCGCCACACCGTCGCCGGTGGAGACCGAGGGGTTGGTGGTGGCGGAGAAGACCTGGCCCATGCCGCCGGTCGCGAGGACGACCGAGGGGGCCCGGACCGCGCCGACGCCGTCGTGCTGGCCCTCGCCCATGACGTGGAGCGAGACCCCCGCCGTACGGCCTTCGGCGTCGGTGAGGAGGTCCAGGACGAGCGCGTTCTCGATGGTGTGCAGGGCGGCCTCGCGGACCGCTTCGACCAGGGCCCGGGAGATCTCGGCGCCGGTCGCGTCGCCGCCCGCGTGGGCGATGCGGCGGCGGTGGTGGCCGCCCTCGCGGGTGAGCGCTATGTCGCCGCTGTCGGTGGTGTCGAAGGTGGCGCCGGTGGTGATCAGGCGGCGTACGGCGTCGGGGCCCTCGGTGACCAGGGTCCGGACGGCCCCCTCGTCGCAGAGGCCCGCTCCCGCGACGAGCGTGTCGTCGAGGTGCTGCTCGGGGGTGTCGCCCTCGCCGAGGGCGGCGGCGATGCCGCCCTGGGCCCAGCGGGTCGAGCCGTCGTCGAGCCGGGCCTTGGTGACGACCACGGTGTCCAGGCCGGCCGCCGCGCAGCGCAGGGCGGTGGTGAGACCGGCGACCCCGGAGCCGACCACCACGACGTCCGCGTCGATGGCCCAGCCGGGGGCGGGGGCGGTCAGCCGTATTCCGGTCACGTCAGGGCTCCGAAGGTGAGGGGGATGTTGTCGATGAGGCGGGTCTCCCCGACCCGGGCGGCGACGGCGAGGATCGCCTCCCCGCTCTCGCGGTCGTCGGGGATCTCGGTGAAGTCCGCCGGGTCGACCAGGGCCAGGTAGTCCAGGACGAGCGGGTGCCGGTCCCGGGCGGCGGCCTCTTCCAGGATCGCGCGCGCGGTGGCCCGTACGGCGGCGGGCGCCCCGTTCGGCCGGGCCAGCGCCACGGCCTGGGCGTCGGCGGCGGCCCGGGCCTCGCCGAGCTTGTTGAGCCCGGCGGCCCGGTCGCCGCCGGGGGCGGTGGCCTTGGCGCGCTCGTGCAGGGCCTGCTGGGCGGCGAGGCGGTCCTGCGCCGCGAACAGGGCGCGGGGCAGGGCGAGGGCGGTGTGCCGCTCCTGCGGGGACAGGAACCGGTTGCGGCTGGAGAGCGCGAGGCCGTCGGGGTCGCGGACGGTGGGGACGCCGGTGATCCGGACGCCGAAGTTCAGGTCGCGGACCATGCGGGTGATCAGGGCGAGCTGCTGGGCGTCCTTCTGCCCGTAGAACGCCTCGTCCGGGCGGGTGAGGTGGAGGAGCTTGGCGACGACGGTGAGCATGCCGTCGAAGTGGCCGGGGCGGGAGGCCCCTTCGAGCCGCTCGCCCATGGGGCCCGCGGTGATGCGGACCTGGGGCTCGCCGCCGGGGTAGACCTCGTCCACGCCGGGGGCGAAGACCGCGTCGGCGCCGGCGGCCGCGGCGGTCTCCAGGTCGGCGTCCAGGGTGCGCGGGTAGCGGTCGAGGTCGGCGGCCTCGCCGAACTGGAGCGGGTTCACGAAGACGGTGACCACCACCTGGCCGTTCGGGCCCGCTGCCTCGCGAGCCGTACGGATCAGGGTGGCGTGGCCCTCGTGGAGGGCGCCCATGGTCATGACGACGGCCCGCTCGGCCCCGGCGGGGCGCGGGAGCGCGTCCAGCTCGGCGGCGGTGCGGAGGAGGGCGGGGGCGGTGGGGGCGGTGCCCTGGGGGGTGGTGCCCTGGGGGTCGGTGTTTCCGTTGTTTCCCGTACGGCTGCTGGTGGTCATCGGGTCTCCCCCGGTCCCGGGCCGCCCGGGCGGCTCTCCTGGTCGGCCAGGGCGACGAGCAGGTCCTCCGCCAGCTCCGGCTTGAGCAGGCCGTGGGCCAGGGCCCGGTCGGCCGTGGCGCGGGCCATCGCGAGGTAGCCGCCGACCATCTGGGGGGCGTGCGCGCGCAGCTCGCCCACATGGGCGGCGACCGTGCCCGCGTCGCCCCGGGCCACCGGGCCGGTCAGCGCGGCGTCGCCGGAGCGCAGGGCGTTGTCCAGGGCGGCGCCGAGGAGCGGGCCGAGCATCCGGTCCGGGGCGGTGACCCCGGCCTTGGCCAGCAGCTCCATCGACTCGGCGACCAGGGTGACCAGGTGGTTCGCGCCGAGGGCCAGGGCCGCGTGGTAGAGCGGGCGGGACTCCTCGGCGATCCACTCCGGCTCGCCGCCCATCTCGATGACCAGCGCCTCGGCGGCCAGCCGCAGCTCCTCGGGGGCGGTGACCCCGAACGAGCAGCCCGCGAGCCGCTGGACGTCGACGGAGGACCCGGTGAACGTCATCGCCGGGTGCAGCGCGAGCGGCAGGGCCCCGGCCCGCAGCGCGGGGTCCAGGACCCGGGCCCCGTACCGCCCGGAGGTGTGGACGAGGAGCTGTCCCGGCCGTACGGCACCGGTCTCGGCGAGCCCCTCGACCAGGCCCGGGAGCGCGTCGTCGGGGACGGTCAGCAGCACCAGCTCGGCGCGGGCGAGGACCTCGGCGGGCGTCACCACGGGGACGTCGGGCAGCAGGGTGGCCGCGCGGCGCCGGGACGCGTCGGAGACGCCCGAGACGGCCACCGGGCGGTGACCGGCGAGCTGGAGCGCGGCGGCGAGTGCGGGGCCGACGCGGCCCGCTCCCACGACACCGACGGTGAGGCGGGCGGGGCGGTCCCTCGCGTCGAGGGGTTCCTTCGGAACTGTCGTATTCACGCGGCGATGGCCTTCCGTTCCAGTCCGCGGGGGGTACCGGACGATTTCTCTGCATGCTACGCCAGCGTTTCGACGAAGCCCGCTCGCCGCCCACAGCCTGTGGATAACTCTGCGGAACGGGCGGGAATCGTGGGGGAATCGTAGGGGCGTGCCGTCCGTCGTCCGGGGGATGATCGTCCCATGACAGCCATGGATGAGCAGCAGCAGCGGCGGCGCCGACTGGCCGCCTGGCGGGGATCCCACCGGGTGCTGGCCCGCCGGTCCACGGACGGCACGGTGGCAGAGGGGCTGGCGGCGCTGGCGGCCGGGGTCGGGGCCGGTTCCAGCACTGGGGCCGGTTCCGGTTTCGTACACGATCCGGATGACGCGGTGGATGTGTACGGGGGCGGGGTCGTCGCCGATCTGGAGCGGCGGGTGGCCGGGCTGCTGGGGACGGAGGCGGCGGCGTTCTTCCCGACCGGGACCATGGCCCAGCAGGTCGCGCTGCGGTGCTGGGCGGGGCGTACGGGAAACGCCACGGTGGCGCTGCATCCGCTGGCCCACCCGGAGCTGCACGAGGAGGGGTCGCTGGGGGCGGTGAGCGGGCTGCGGACGGTGCACCTGACGTCGGCGGCCCGGATGCCGAGCGCGGAGGAGGTACGGGACCACCCGGAGCCGTTCGGGACGCTGATGCTGGAGCTGCCGCTGCGGGACGCCGGGTTCGTGCTGCCCACCTGGGACGAGCTGGAGGCCGTCGTGGCGGCGGCCCGGGAGCGGGACGCGGTGGTGCACCTGGACGGGGCGCGGCTCTGGGAGTGCGAGCCGCACTTCGGGCAGGGCCTTCAGGAGATCGCGGCACTCGCGGACAGTGTGTACGTGTCCTTCTACAAGTCGCTGGACGGGCTGTCGGGGGCGGTGCTCGCGGGTCCTGACGTGCTGGTGGAGGAGGCGCGGGTGTGGCGCCACCGGTACGGGGGCCAGCTCTTCCAGCAGTACCCGGCGGCGCTCTCCGCGCTGATCGGGCTGGAGAAGGAGCTGCCCCGGCTGCCGTCGTACGTGGCCCACGCGAAGGTGGTCGCCGGGGCGATGGCGGAGGGGTTCGCGGCGGCGGGGGTGCCGTGGTTCCGGGTGCATCCGGAACCGCCGCACACGCACCAGTTCCAGGTGTGGCTGCCGTACGACGCCGAGGTGCTGGACGAGGCGTCGCTGCGGCAGGCGGAGGAGACGGGGGTGACGTTGTTCCGGCGGTGGGGTGCGGGGGCCGCCGGGGCGGCCGGGTTGCCGCCGGGGGTTTCGGTGACCGAGGTGACGGTGGCGGGGGCCGGGCTTGGGTGGTCGGCGGAGGATGTGCGGGAGGCGGTGGGGGTGTTCGTGGGGCTGCTGGAGTAGCTCCTGGAGCAGGGGCCTTGTGGAGGGGCTTGTTGAGGGCCTTGTTGAGGGGCCGGCCCCTGGCCTCGGGGTTCCGTCCTCAAACGCCGGACGGGCTGGAGTGGCCGGGCGGACCGGAGTGGGGGCGGGCGGGCCTGTTCGGCGTCGGCGGATGCGTCAGCCAGTGGTGGTAGAGATCGCGCAGGGTTCTGCGGTCGTGGCGGCCCGGCGGGGGCGGTGCCGGCTCGCCCAGGCGGGCCGCGCGGTAGGTGTCGAGCATGTGCTGCTGGATGGCGTCCATGCGTCCAGCGTCCGCCCGTCACCGCAGGTCCGCGCGCTGATTGACGGCCGCCGTCAAATGGGGCGACGCCCCGTCCCCGTACCCCGCACCATGGGACACGTGAGCGTGAACATAGACATCGCCGGCCTGCCCTCCGACCGCATCGTTTTCTCGGTCTCCCCGCTCACCGAGCTGGGGGACGCGCTGCACGCGCTCTCCGAGCCCGGCCACCACCCCGGCGTGCACGGCTGGGCCACCGCGACCTCGGCGGCGCTGGAGCCCGATCTCGCCGACCGGCTGCTGGAGGCGGAGTTCCTCTGGCGGCACACCTTCTCCGACATCTTCCTGCCGTACGCCGGGGTGCGCGGCCACGACGGCAGGCCGGGGGCGACCCTCGCCGAGGACCTGGACCTCCTGGACCGGATCGACGACGAACGGTTCGTCACCTCGGCGCTGGAGTTCACCTGCGCCGGCCTGGTCGAGCCGGGCAACCCCTCACCGCTGACGAACGCCGCGATGCGGGCCCGCGCCCTGGACATGGCGGCGGCGCGCGGCCCGCGGCAGGTGAAGTTCACCCAGCGGCTGCTGGCCGACCCCGTCCGCGTACGCGGCTGGATCCGGCGGCTCTTCGAGGACTGCGACCAGGCGTTCTTCGCGGACACCTGGCGCCGGGTCTCCGTCCAGCTGGTCGCCGACGCCCGGCACAAGACGGAGGTGCTGCGGCGCAAGGGCGTCCAGGAGGCGATGGGCGCGGTCTCCGCCGCCCTGACCCTGGACGAGGAGGCGGGCAGGCTCTCCGTCGACAAGCTGGCCGAGGCCCGGACCACCGCCGTCGACCCGGACGTCGGCACCGGCCTCACCCTCCTGCCCAGCAGCTTCGGCTGGCCGCACCTGATGGTGCTGTACGCCCCGGGCTGGCGGCCGGTGATCCAGTACCCGGTCCGCCTCCCCGATCTGCCGGCCCCCGCCTCCGTCGAGCTGCTCCAGCTCCGGATGGAGGCCCTGGCCCACCCGATGCGCATGCGCCTGTGCCGCAACCTCGCCCGCTCCGCGTACACCACCGGCGAACTGGCCGACTCGCACCGGATCACCGCGCCCGAGGTCTCCCGGCATCTGTCGGTGCTCAAGAAGGCGGGCCTGATCACGACCCGACGCCGTGGCCGCTACGTCCTGCACCAGCTGGACCTGACGGTCGTCGCCCGCATCGGCAGCGACTTCCTGGAGGGCGTGCTGCGGTGACCCGGGGGCCGGTGGCGGGGGCGTCAGTCGAAGCGGATGTGGCGCAGCCCCGTCCAGGTCCGCCGCAACCGGTGGCGCAGCCGGCCGTCCGTGTCCGGTGTGAGCGTCAGACCCGCCGCTCCCGCCACCAGATCCGCCACCTGGGACACGGTCACATCGTCCGTACGCACATGGCGGGCGAACTCCGGCCGCGCCAGCCTCTCCAGGCAGTCGTCCAGACGCCGCACGGCGAAGCTCTCCCGCTTCAGCCCGCGCCCCAGGCCCCGCTCCCGCAGCCGCCGCAGAACGGTGGCCCGGTCGGCGAGCAGGGCGCTGTGGTGAACGGTGTGGTCGTCCTCGCGCAGCCCTCCGACGACCTCGGCGAAGTAGCCGGGGTCGACCAGCGTCATCGGCACGATCACCGGGCCCGGGTGCCCCTCCAGCGCCAGCCCGAGCACTTCGCGGACCCCGGCACGCCAGGCCGCCAGGTCCTGGAAGTCACCGCGCAGGTGGGGCGGCAGGGTCCGGTGCAGGCCGAAGCCGATGTGCTCCGGGTCGCAGACCACGCTGCCCGGGAGCCGCCGCCGGATCTCGTACGCGGTCTGCGTCTTGCCGCCCCCGTACGGACCGTTGATCCACAGCAGCGTGCCCACGCCCGGCCCCCTCAGCCCGCCCCGCCGCCCGCGCGCACCAGCCCCGTCTCGTAGGCGAGGACGACGACCTGGACCCGGTCGCGCAGGCTCAGCTTGGTGAGGATGCGGCCGACGTGGGTCTTGACCGTGGCCTCGGAGAGGACGAGGCGGGCGGCGATCTCGCCGTTGGAGAGGCCCTGGGCGACCAGGAGCATCACCTCGCGTTCGCGTTCGGTGAGCTTCTGGATGTGCTTGTTCTTCGGCTCCTTCTCGCTGCTGGGCAGCATCGGGGAGAAGCGGTCGAGCAGGCGGCGCGTGGTGGACGGGGCGACGACCGCGTCGCCGCTGTGCACCGAGCGGATCGCGGAGAGCAGTTCGGCCGGCGGCACGTCCTTGAGCATGAAGCCGCTGGCGCCTGCCTTGAGCCCGGAGAAGGCGTACTCGTCCAGGTCGAACGTCGTCAGGATCAGCACCTTCGGCGGATTCGGCTGCGCGCAGATCCGGCGGGTCGCCTCCACGCCGTCCAGGCGGGGCATGCGGACGTCCATCAGGACCACGTCGACGGCGGTGGAGCGCAGGATCTCGATCGCCTCCGCGCCGTCCCCGGCCTCCGCCACCACCTCCATGTCGGGCTGGGCGGCCAGGACCATCCGGAAGCCCGTGCGCAGCAGCACCTGGTCGTCGACGAGCATCACGCGGATGGCCATGGGGTCTGTCCTGTCCTGTCTGGGTGGCAAGGGGTTGCTTCAGGGGACGGCGTCAGTCGGCGGGCTTCAGCGGCAGCAGCGCGCTGATCCGGAAGCCGCCGCCGGGCCTGGGCCCCGCGTCCAGCGTGCCGCCGACCATGCCGACCCGCTCCCGCATCCCGATCATCCCGTGCCCGGCGCCGTCCGCGCCGCCGTCCTCGTACAGCTCGTGCGCCGCGCCCCGGCCGTCGTCCTCGACCAGCAGCCCGAGGCCGTCGTCGAAGTAGACCAGCCGGACGCTGGCCCCGGCGTCGGGGCCGCCGTGCTTGCGGGTGTTGGTGAGCGCCTCCTGCACGATGCGGTACGCGGTCAGCTCCACGCCGCTCGGCAGCGGGCGGGCGGTGCCCTCCACCTTGAAGTCCACCGCCAGACCGGTCCGGCGCACCTGGTCGACCAGGTCCTCGATCTGCTCCACGTCGGGCTGCGGGACGTACTCCCCGCTCTCCGGCGCGTCACCGGTCCGCAGCACCCCCAGCAGCCGCCGCATCTCCGCCAGCGCCTGCCGGCCGGTGGAGGAGATCGTCTCCAGCGCCTGCCGGGCCTGGTCGGGCGCCGCGTCCATCACGTACGCGGCGCCGTCGGCCTGAACCACCATCACGGACACGTTGTGCGCGACGACATCGTGCAGTTCCCGGGCGATCCGGGCCCGCTCGGCGGCCACCGCGACCTTGGACTGGGCCTCGCGCTCCCGCTCCAGCCGGGCGGCGCGCTCCTCCAGCTGGCTGAAGTAGGCCCGCCGGGTCCGCAACGAGTCGCCCATCACCCAGGCCAGCACGAACGGCACCGTCATGATCACCGTCACGAAGATCTGCTGGGGCCAGGAGCCGCCCGGCTCGGCCTCCCAGCGCACCTGCGAGAGGGTGGCCGCGCTCAGGCTGCAGATCAGGGCGAGGCGGGAGGCCCAGCGCTCCCCGATCGTGGCCACCGTGAAGGTGATCACCAGCATCGCGAAGTTGCCGATGTTCGGCCGGACGTCGCCGACCAGCTGGAGCACCCCCACCGCGATGGCGAGCAGCAGCATCTTCTCGGGGAGGCGCCGGCGCAGCGCCACGACCGTGGAGAGGCCGAGCGCAACCGGAATCGCGAGGATCTCCTCCCGCCCGGCGTCGAACATCCCCGACACCAGCGACATGCCGGAGAGCCCGAGGAGGACGACCGCCCAGAAGACGTCGACGCCCAGCGGGTGTCTGCGGAGAAAATCGTAAAGGCGCTGCACGTAGCCCAGCGTAAGGACAGCGGATAGGTGCCCGGGTCAACCGGAGGGTCGATCCAGATCCTGGGACCGTACTCCCCAAGGTGGAGACTGGCCCACATGACGGAGGAGTGGCAGGGGTGGCGGGAGGCGGCTGAGACCGCTTTGTACGGGGACGGGGGCTTCTACCGGAGTCCGGTCCGGAGCCCGGACGGGCCGGCGGGCCACTTCCGTACGTCGGTCCACGCATCGCCCCTGTTCGCGCGGGCCGTGGCCGGGCTGCTGGCCCGGACCGCGGCGGAGCTGGGGATCGGCACGGTGGCCCTGGTCGATGTGGGGGCCGGGCGCGGTGAGCTGCTGACCGGGGTGCTCGCCGCCACCCCCGAGGGGTTGGAGGTGGTCCCGTACGGGGTGGAGGTCGCCGCCCGCCCGCCGGGGCTGGATCCCCGGATCGTCTGGTGCACCGAGCCGCCCCGGGGTGTCAGCGGGCTGCTGTTCGCCAACGAGTGGCTGGACAACGTGCCGGTGGACGTGGCGGAGGTGGACGGGGAGGGCGTCGCCCGGTACGTACAGGTGCGGATCCCGGACGGCGGCGAGCGCCTCGGGCCGCCGGTGACCGGGGCGGACGCGGCGTGGCTGGAGCGGTGGTGGCCGCTGTCCGTGCCGGGAGAGCGGGCCGAGATCGGGCGGCCCCGGGACCTCGCCTGGGCGCGGGCGGTGGGGTCGCTGGAGGCCGGGCTCGCGGTGGCGGTGGACTACGCGCATGTACGGGGCGCCCGGCCGCCCTTCGGGACGCTGACCGGGTTCCGGGGCGGGCGGGAGGTGCTCCCGGTGCCGGACGGGTCCTGCGACCTGACCGCACATGTGGCGCTGGACGCGTGTGCGGCGGCCGTGGACCGGGGGGCCGCCGAACTCACCGGCCAGCGGGCGGCGCTCGGGCGGCTGGGGGTCTCCGGGGAGCGCCCTCCGCTGAGCCTGGCCGCCACCGATCCGGCGGCGTACGTCACCGCGCTGGCGGCGGCGGGCGAGGCAGCGGAGCTGACCGCGCGCGGCGGGCTCGGCGACTTCGGGTGGCTGCTGCACCGGGTGGGGGCGGAGCTGAGGTGAGCGCCCGCAAGGACGCGGCGGGCACGGACCGGGCAAGCAATACTGGCCCCATGACGGAGACGACCATCGGCATCGGCGGCGCGGCCGAGAGCACCGACATGGTGCTGAACATCGGCCCGCAACACCCCTCCACCCACGGGGTGCTCCGGCTGCGGATCGTCCTGGACGGTGAACGCATCCAGCACGCCGAACCGGTCATCGGCTATATGCACCGGGGCGCGGAGAAGCTCTTCGAGGCGCGCGACTACCGGCAGATCATCATGCTCGCCAACCGCCACGACTGGCTCTCCGCGTTCTCGAACGAGCTGGGCGTCGTGATGGCCGTCGAGCGCATGCTCGGCATGGAGGTCCCCGAGCGTGCCGTCTGGACGCGGACGCTGCTCGCCGAGCTGAACCGGGTCCTCAACCACCTGATGTTCCTCGGCTCCTACCCGCTCGAACTCGGCGGCATCACCCCGGTCTTCCACGCCTTCCGGGAGCGCGAGGAGCTCCAGGCGGTGATGGAGGAGGTCTCCGGCGGCCGGATGCACTACATGTTCAACCGGGTCGGCGGCCTCAAGGAGGACGTCCCGGCTGGCTGGTCGGGGCGGGTGCGGGACGCCGTCGCCTCGGTCCGCTCCCGCATGGACATCTACGAGAACCTGGTCCTCGGCAACGAGATCTTCCGGGCCCGTACGCGCGATGTCGGCGTGCTCTCCCCCGAAGCCGTGCACGCGTACGGGGTGTCAGGGCCGATCGCGCGCGCCTCGGGCGTCGACTTCGACCTGCGGCGCGACGAGCCGTATCTCGCGTACGGGGAGCTCCAGGACACCCTGAAGGTGGTCACCCGGACCGAGGGCGACTGCCTGGCCCGCTTCGAGTGCCTGCTGGAGCAGACCCTCAACTCCCTGGACCTGGCGGACGCGTGCCTGGACCGCATGGCCGGCCTGGAGCCGGGGCCGGTCAACCAACGGCTGCCCAAGGTGCTGAAGGCGCCCGAGGGGCACACGTACGCCTGGACGGAGAACCCGCTCGGCCTCAACGGCTACTACCTGGTCTCCAAGGGCGAGAAGACCCCGTACCGGCTGAAGCTGCGCTCCGCCTCCTTCAACAACATCCAGGCGCTCACCGAGCTGCTGCCGGGGACGCTGGTCTCCGACATGGTGGCGATCCTGGGGTCGCTCTTCTTCGTCGTCGGGGACATCGACAAGTAGCGGACTGCTTCCGCGGGCGCCTACAGGAACGCGCGGGCTCCTAGGAGACCGCGCCGCGCAGTTCCGCCACGTCGATCTGCTCGGTCTCGTCGTGCGCGGTGAGGTCGATGACCTTGCCGACGGCCCGGTTCTGCACGGCGCCCGTGCGGTGGACGGCGAGCGCCTCCTCGCCGACGACGTCCGCGAGGTCCTCGTTCTGCACGGACTCGATCGCGGCGTTCGCCTTCTGGGCGTTCTGGGTGCCGAAGAAGTCGAAGCTGCCCTGGGGGACCAGGTGGCGGCGGGCCGCGGCGTACGGCACGACGGCCGAGGCGGCGGGGACCGTACGCGGTACGTGCACGGGCGCGGCGGAGGCCGGGGGGCGGGCGCCGAGAGCCGGGGGCTGGGGCCGGGCGCCGAGGGCCTGGGGCTTGGCGGCCGGGGAGGCCGGCGTCAGGGGGGCCGGGGCCGCGGGGGCCGGGGCCTTCATCACCGGTACGCCGGTGGCCTCGGGACCGGCCGCCGGGGCTGCCAGGGACTCCGCGGCCGGGGCGTCCGGAGCCTTCGCGCCCGGGGACTTCGCGGCCGGGGCGGGCGGGGTGGTCGACGGGCGGCGGTGCTGGTGGTGCTCGCCCGCCCCGGGGGCCGCCGCGTCCTTCCCCTGCGGGCCTTCCCCGTCCACGCCCTGGTCACCGGCGATGGCACGGGCGGTCGCTTCCGCACGACGCGCTTCCTGGAGTGCGGCGTTGCGGGTGAGGTTCAGCAGGGCCTCGTCCGCGCGGCGGTACGCCTCCGGGGTCGGCGTGGACCGTCCGGCGGGCAGCTCGGCGGGGGTGGCGGCAGCCTCGATGGCGAGCTGCCGGCGGCCCTCCAGCGCACTGGCCCGCTCGGTCTCGGCGTTGGCGTACCGGCGCAGCAGGCCCGCGTGCTCGCCGCGCAGTCCGGCGAGCTCCACACGCTTGCGGCGGAGCTTGGTCTCCAGACGGGTGCGCAGCTCGCGCGACTCCTCCAGATCCTGCTCCAGCTCGGCTATCCGCTCCTCGGCCCGCCACTCGTCACGGGTACGGGCCCGCGTCAGCTCGGCGACCTGCAGCCCCGCGGCCCGGTCCCAGCTGCGCATCAGATACGCGCCGGTCAGGGCTGCGGCGGCCACGGCGGCCACCAGGCCGCGCAGGGCGAGGGGTTCGGCGAGGAACCAGGCGCCGGAAGCACCGACGACCGACACTCCCGCCACCACGGAGGGCGGCAGGATTCTGTGAAGGGGTGGCGAATGGCGGTGGCGTCCACGTGGCATGGCCTGAAATTTACCGTGTGTGCGCGCTACTTGGGGGGCCGCCCGGCAATCTTTCCCCGCCGGTTACCTGACGGCCCCCGAAGCCCCCTGCTTTTTGATCAAGAACACCCCTCGATCAGGCGCTGATTCTCGACGGCGCCTACTTCCGGAGGGCGCCTACTTCTTGAGGAGGCCCTTCGACTCCAGATACTCCTTCGCCACGTCCGTGGGCTTCGCCCGCTCGGCGTCGACCTTGCGGTTCAGCTCGGCGAGGTCTTCCGTGGTGAGGGTGTCGGTGAGCTTTCCGAGCGCGGCGGCGATCTCCGGGGCGCCCGCGTCCTTGGCATTGAGGACCGGCAGGACGTTGTCGGCGTTCTGGAGCTTCTTGTCGTCCTCCAGGAACACCAGCCCGTCCAGCACCGCGTCCGTGGTCGTCGTCAGGACCAGCTCGACCTTGCCGTCCCGGACGGCCTGCTTGGACTGCGGGGTGCCGACGCCCTTGGGGTCGATCCCCGTGACGTCGATGCCGTACGTCTTCTTCAGACCCGGTGCGCAGAAGGGCCGCACCTCGCACTCGTCGCCCGCCGCGATCTTGACCTTGAGCTTCGACTTTCCGAGATCGGAAAGCGTCTTGAGGTTGTTCTTCTCGGCGAATTCCTTGGAGACCGCGAAGGCGTTCTGGTCGACGGCCTTCCCGGCCGGGAGCACCTTGAGGCCCAGCGGTTCCGCGAGCTTCTCCAGGGCGGCGACCGTGGCGGCGGCGTCCCCGGAGGCGAGGGGGGCGTTCTGGGCCTTCTCCGCCCCGTTCACCTTGGCGTTGAGGAATTCGGTGATCGTGGCGGCGTATTCGGGTACGACGTCGATCTCGCCCTTCTCCAGCGAGGGCTCGTACAGCTCACGGTTCTTCACCGTGGTGATCGAGGTGTCGTACCCGGCGTCGCCCAGGATCTGCGCGTACAGCTCGGCGAGCACCTTGGACTCGGTGAAGGCGGCCGAGCCGACGACGAGCGAGCCCTTCTTGCTGTCGCCGCCCGAGGAGCCGGAGCCGCCGCCCTTCTCCTTTTCCAGGCTGTCGCCGCCGCAGGCCGCGAGCGACCCTGTCAGCGCCACGATGCCGATGACCGCTCCGGCTATCCGCGAGGTCCTGCTCATGTCTGTTCTCCGTCCGAGCTGAAATCCGAGCTGAAAAAGATGACCGAAAAAAGGAAGGCGAGGGGGGCTGCCGGGTGGCTCACGCGGTCCGGCGGCGGCGCAGCGGTGACAGCACCCGGTCCAGCGCCACCAGCACCCCTTCCACCAGCAGGGCCAGGGCGGCGACCAGGATCGCGCCCGCGAAGACCTGTGCGGTGTCGTAGGTGTTGAACCCGGCGGTGATGATCCGGCCGAGACCGCCGAGACCGACCATGGCGGCGATCGAGGCGGTGGCCACGACCTGGACGGCGGCGGAGCGCAGCCCGGTCATGATCATCGGGTAGGCGAGCGGCAGCTCGACCCGGACGAAGAGCTGGCCGCCGGACATCCCCATGCCCCGGGCGGCCTCCACCACGGACCGGTCCACCTCCCGCATCCCGACATAGGCGTTGGTCAGCAGCGGCGGCATGGCGAACAGCACCAGCGCGATGATCGTGGGCCAGTAGCCGGAGTTGCGCAGGGGCGTGAGCATGAAGAGGGCCAGCACCGCGAAGACCGGGATGGCCCGCCCCACGTTGGAGATGTTGACCGCGAGCGCGCCGCCCCTGCCGATGTGCCCCAGGTAGAGGGCGAGCGGCAGGGCGATGGCGCAGGCCACCGCGAGGGCGACCCCGCTCACGTACAGATGCTCGCCGAGCCGGTGCGCGGCTCCGCCGTCGCCCGACCAGTTGGCCCCGCTGGTGAGCCAGGTCCAGGCTTCGCCGATGACTCCCACGGGTCAGCCCGCCTCCACCTTCGCCGGGGCGGGTATGCCCGCCGGACCGCCGGAGCCGCCGGACCCTTCCGTGGCACCGCCCGGGCCGCCGGAACCGTCCGCGCCGCCCGCACCCGTACCCTTATCCCCCGACGCCGCCCGGATACGCGTCCAGGGCGTCAGCAGCCGCTGGAGGCCGAGGAGCAGCAGGTCGGCGGTGACCGCGAGCAGCACGCACAACACGGAGGCGGCGAGCACCTGGGCCTTGAAGAAGCTCGGCAGCGCGTCCTCGATGAGGTTGCCGAGGCCGCCCTTGCCGACGAGCGAGCCGACCGTGGTCAACGCGACCGTCGACACGGTGGCTATGCGCAGCCCCGCCATCAGCGCGGGCAGCGCGAGCGGGAGCTCCACCTCCCACAGCAGCCGGCCCGGCCCGTACCCCATGCCCCGGGCGGCCTCCTTGGCCTCCGCGGGGACGGCTTCGAGGCCGGCGAGGATGTTCCGTACGAGGATGGTGAGCGAATAGAGCACCAGGCCCGTGACGACGAGCGCGGCGGAGAGCCCGAACAGGGGCAGCAGCAGCGAGAACATCGCCAGCGAGGGCACGGTGTAGAGAATCGTCGTCAGCCCGAGCACCGGCCCGGCGAAGCCGCGGCCCCGGCGGGCGAGCAGCGCCAGCGGGAAGGCGACCGCGAGCCCGATGAGCACCGAGACGACCGTGATCCCGATGTGCTGCACGGTGGCGTCGGTCAACTCCTGGCTGCGGGAGCGCAGATACTCGCCGCAGATCCAGTCGTTCGTCGCCAGGCAGTTCCCTGCGGCCATCCGGCCCACCCCCCGATCCCTGTCACGTCCCCGTAGGGCCGATTCCCTGTCACGTCCCGTGGGGCCGTTTTCCCCGTCGCGCCCGTGTCGAACTGATGTCTGGCGAGCCTATCCTCGACCACTGACAATCACGGATGCTGTCGCATTCCGGCAACACGCCCTTCACAGAACGCCCTCCACAATGGGGAATCATGATCCGTTTCGAGCACGTCACCAAGCGGTACGCGGACGGCACCACCGCCGTCGACGACCTTTCGTTCGAGGTCGCCGAGGGTGAACTGGTCACGCTCGTCGGACCTTCCGGCTGCGGCAAGACGACCACCATGAAGATGGTCAACCGGCTGATCGAACCGACCGAGGGCACGATATTCCTCGACGGGGAGGACATATCCGCCGTCGACCCCGTCGAACTCCGCCGCCGCATCGGCTATGTGATCCAGCAGGTGGGCCTCTTCCCGCACAAGACGGTGCTGGAGAACACCGCGACCGTCCCCCACCTCCTGGGCTGGAAGCGCGGAAAGGGACGCGAACGCGCCGCCGAACTCCTCGACCTCGTCGGACTCGACCCGTCCGTCTACGGCGACCGCTATCCGGAACAGCTCTCCGGCGGACAGCGCCAGCGCGTCGGGGTCGCCCGCGCCCTGGCCGCCGACCCGCCCGTCCTGCTGATGGACGAGCCGTTCGGCGCGGTCGACCCGGTGGTCCGCGAACGGCTCCAGAACGAATTCCTGAAACTCCAGGCCCAGGTCCGTAAGACCGTCCTCTTCGTCACCCACGACATCGAGGAAGCCGTCCGCCTCGGCGACCGGATCGCCGTCTACGGGAGTGGCCGCATCGAGCAGTTCGACTCCCCCGCCACCGTCCTCGGCGCCCCCGCCACCCCGTACGTGGCCGACTTCGTCGGCGCCGACCGCGGGCTCAAGCGGCTCTCGGTGACCCCGATCGAGGAGAGCGACCTCGACCAGCCCCCGGTCGTCCACCTCGACGACTCCCTCGCCGAGGCCACCGCACGCCTCCGGTCCGAGGGCGCGCGCTGGGCGGTCGTCCTGGACGGCCGGGACAACCTGCACGGCTGGATCCCCGCCGAGGCGGCCACCGCGGCGAAGGGCACCGTCCGCGAGCACGCCCGCCGGATGGAGGCCTGGCTCCCGCTCGGCGCCCCGCTCAAGCAGGCGTTCGCCACCATGCTCCAGCACGACGCGGGCTGGATCGCGGTCGTCGACAAGGAGAGCGAGGGCCGCTTCCTCGGCGTGCTGACCCCCGCCCGGCTGCACGAGGCGCTGCGCCGCTCGATCGACGCCGACGCGCAGGCCGTACCGCGCGCGGAGGTGGCGGTGGAGACGGTCGCAAGCGCCTGACCCGGCCCCTCACTGCGCGCTGAGGCGCCCGCTCAGCCACTCCAGCGCCGGCGGGATCTCCCGCCGCCAGGTCGTGAAGTTGTGCCCGCCGCTGTCCAGCACGATCGAGGACACCTGGGCGGGCGCCTTCACCTTGTCGATGAACCGCATCGTGCTCCGCAGGTTCCCCTCGCCCTGCCGTGACGTCGTCACCAGGAACGAACCGCCGGACGGCGGCCGGTTCTCCAGCGTCCACATCAGGTCCGCCCGGTCGCGCAGCTCCTGCTTCCCGTGGAACAGGTCCCCGGTCGTCGGGTCCTCGGCGGCCTTGTAGTACGCGGAGAGCCCGGCGCTCGCCGCGTACCGGTCGGTATGGTGCAGCCCGATCTTCAACGCGCAGTAGCCACCGGTCGAGTTGCCGATGATGCCCCAGTTACGGGCCTGCTTCCCGACCCGGTACGACTGGCTGATCGCCTCCGGGAGGTCCTTCGCGAAGAACGTCTCCGTCTGCGGCCCCTTCGGAATGTCCACGCACTCGGTGTCCCGGGGCGGCGCCACCGTCGGCCGCAGCATCACCAGGATCATCGGCTGCGCCTTGCCCGCCTTCACGCGCTCGTGCGCCGTCCGGGGATAACGCAGGCCCTTGAGAAGGTTCTCCGCCGTCCCCGGGTATCCGGTCAGCACCACCACCGCCGGGAACGTCCGCTTGGCGTACGCGCTGCGGAAATACTCCGGCGGCAGATAGACGTACGCCGGTGACTCGATGCCCGACAGCCGCCCCGAGACCACCACCTTGTCGATCCGCCCGCCCGCCGACGGCACCCCGCCGCCCGGCACGTCCGGGCGCTGGGTGCCGATCCGCGTCATGTTCCGTGAGCCGGGCCCCCCGTCCGTATGGTCGCTGACCACGCCCAGCTCCTGCTTCTGGCCGAAGAGATCGGCCCAGGAGCCGTAGAAGAGGAACGCGTTGTTCGCCGCCAGGCCGACCGAGGCGAACAGCGTCAGCTGGGTCGCCAGCAGCAGCCCGACCCGGCCCGTCACGGCGGCGGCGCTCCGCCGGGCCAGGCGTGGCCAGAGCCAGACCGTGGCGGCGAACAACGCCACGGCCGAGGCGGCCACGACCGCCAGAACTACCTTGCTGGTGAGACCCATGAGTGAGCTTTCTCTGCGTTTTCGCTGCTTCTCCGCTGCGCTTCCGACCCGCTTCCGATGCACTTCCGATGCGCTTCCGATGCGCTTCCGAGCGGAAATTTCCGGAATGTGGATGAACCCTCTCCACCCGGCCCCCGTCCTAGAGGGAGCACATCGTCCGGAACGGCCACGGCCGACGGACTCACGGAATCCGCAATCTCATCTGGAGCCACGGAAGCGATGTCTGTCACGGTAGATGGGGATAAAACGGTGTCGGTTCCGCAACGCGTGCGGCGGCTGCTCCACGGCCCCCGCCCCGAAGCCGTACCGGCCGTCGTCGGCACCGCCTGCACCGTCGTCGGACTGATCGACGTCGCGGCCGGTGTCTTCCCCCGCTTCCGGCACAGCCGGATGCACACCCTCGCCGAGGTGCTCCCCGGCGCGCTCGGTCCGTTCGCCGCCGCGCTCTCGCTGAGCGCCGGCGTGCTGCTGCTCCTGCTCGCGCACGGGCTGAAGCGGCACAAGCGGCGGGCCTGGCGGGCGGCGGTGGTGCTGCTTCCGGCGGGGGCCGTGGCGCAGTTCGCGTACCGGCACTCGATCGTCGGCGTCCTGGTCTCCCTGACGCTCTGCTACCTGCTCGTCCGCCACCGGGACCAGTTCCGCGCCCTGCCCGACCCGCGCAGCCGCTGGCGGGCGCTGGCCAACTTCGTACTGCTCGGGGCCTCTTCGCTGGCGCTCGGGCTGGTCATCGTCTCCGTCCACCCCGGCCGCGTCGTCGGCGACCCGTCCATCGCGGACCGGCTCCAGCACGTGCTGTACGGCCTGTTCGGCGTCGAGGGCCCGGTCGACTACGCCGGGCGGACCAGCTGGACCGTCGCCTACTCGCTCGGCGCGCTCGGCCTGCTGACCGCCGTCACCACGATCTACCTCGCCTTCCGCCCCGAACACCCGGCCGCCCGCCTCACCGAGGACGACGAGAGCCGGCTGCGGGCGCTGCTGGCGACGCACGGCGGCCGCGACTCGCTCGGCCACTTCGCACTCCGCCGCGACAAGGCCGTCGTCTTCTCCCCCAGCGGCAAGGCCGCCGTCTGCTACCGGGTCGTCTCCGGGGTGATGCTGGCCGGCGGCGACCCCATCGGCGACGTGGAGGCCTGGCCCGGCGCCATCGAACGCTTCATGGACGAGGCGAAGGCGCACTCCTGGACCCCGGCCGTGATGGGGTGCAGCGAGCGCGGCGGCGAGGTCTGGACCCGCGAGACCGGACTCACCGCCCTGGAGCTGGGCGACGAGGCGGTGGTCGATGTCGCGGATTTCTCCCTCGCCGGGCGGGCCATGCGGAACGTACGCCAGATGGTGGGGCGTATCGAACGCAACGGCTACGAGACCCGGGTCCGGCGAGCACGTGACATCGGCGCCACCGAGCTGGAGCGCATCCGCCGGGCCGCCGCCGACTGGCGCGGCACCGACACCGAGCGCGGCTTCTCCATGGCGCTCGGCCGGATCGGCGACCCCGCCGACGGCGACTGCGTGATCGCCACCGCGCACCTGCCCGGCACCGATGACGGACCGCACGGCGACCTGAAGGCCGTCCTCCACTTCGTCCCGTGGGGGCGCGACGGGATGTCCCTGGAGCTGATGCGCCGCGACCGCTCGGCCGACCCCGGCATGAACGAGCTGCTGATCGTCGCCTCGCTCCAGGCCGCCGGGAAGCTGGGCGTCGAGCGGGTCTCGCTGAACTTCGCGATGTTCCGCTCGGCGCTGGCCCGCGGCGAGCGGCTCGGCGCCGGGCCGGTGCTGCGCTGCTGGCGGGGGCTGCTGATCTTCCTCTCCCGCTGGTTCCAGATCGAGTCGCTGTACAAGTTCAACGCCAAGTTCAAGCCCCGCTGGGAGCCCCGCTTCGTGGTCTTCCGCACCAGCCGGGACCTGCCGCGCATCGGGATCGCGGCGATGCAGGCGGAGGGGTTCGTGAACGTCTCGCTGCCGCGCCCGTTCCGCTCCCGGGGCCGGCGCCCCTGCGGCCACACACTGCGTACGGCCCAGGAGCACGAGGTACGCGCGGCGTAGCGGGCGGCGTGGCGGGCCTAGGCTGGACGCATGAGTACGTCACGCACGCGGGGCACGGTCCGAGGGCTGCCGGAGTGGGACCGCTGTGCGGTCATGGGGGTCGTCAACGTGACGCCCGACTCCTTCTCCGACGGCGGCCGCTGGTTCGACACCACGGCCGCGGTCAAGCACGGCCTCGACCTGGTGTCCGAGGGCGCCGACCTGGTCGACGTCGGCGGCGAGTCGACCCGCCCCGGCGCCAGCCGGGTGAACGAGTCGGAGGAGCTGCGGCGGGTGATCCCCGTCGTGAAGGGGCTGGCCTCCGAGGGCGTCACCGTCTCCGTGGACACCATGCGCGCCCGCGTCGCCGAGAAGGCCGTCGCCGCCGGGGCCGTCCTGGTCAACGACGTGAGCGGCGGCCTCGCGGACCCGGACATGATCCCGGCCGTCGCCGCCGCCGGGGTCCCGTTCGTCGTGATGCACTGGCGCGGCTTCAGCGAGTCGATGAACAGCCGCGCGGTGTACGAGGACGTGGTCGCCGAGGTCCTCGACGAGCTGCGACAGCGGATGGACGCGGTGGTGGCGGGCGGGGTGGCCCCGGAACGCGTCGTGATCGACCCCGGCCTCGGCTTCGCGAAGAACGCCCCCCACGACCTGGCCCTCGTCGCGCACCTCGACGAGCTCCACGCGCTGGGCCGCCCGCTGCTGGTGGCCGCCTCCCGCAAACGCTTCCTCGGCCACGTGCTGGCCGGCCCCGGCGCCACCCTGCCGCCCGCCCGCGAACGTGACGCGGCGACCGCGGCGATCTCCGCCCTCGCCGCCCGGGCCGGGGCCTGGGCGGTCCGCGTCCACGAGGTGGGGGCCACCGCCGACGCCGTACGGGTCGCCCGCGCCGTCGAGGGAGCCGCGTGAACGAGGACCACGCGTCGGCCGCCGCCGACATCGCGGAGGTCGAGACGGCCAACACCGCCTTCTACGAAGCCCTGGAACGCGGCGACCACGAAGCCCTCTCCGGGCTCTGGCTGCCGGGCGAGGACCTCACCGTCTCCTGCGTCCACCCGGGGTGGCCGGTGCTCACGGGGCGGGGAGACGTACTGCGCAGCTACGCCCTGATCATGGCGAACACCGAGTACATCCAGTTCTTCCTGACCGACGTCAACGTCGCGATGACCGGCGACACCGCCCTGGTCACCTGCACCGAGAACATCCTCAGCGGCGGCCCGGCCGAGGAGGGCAACGACTTGGGGCCGCTGGTGGGCCAGCTGGTCGTCGCCACGAACGTGTTCCGGCGCACGCCCGAGGGCTGGAAGCTCTGGTCCCACCACGGCTCGCCCGTCCTGGCGGAGACCGACGAGGACGACGAGGAGGAGAGCCCCTCCTGAGGTCGGGGGCTCACCCTCCCGAGTGGACAGGGGTTGGAATCCACGACCGCGGGGTATGGGCGGCTACCAGTCCCGTGAGGCGCTGTCCATAGCCCCCACGGGCGAGCACTGTCGGTGCTCGCAGGTAGATTCGAAAGAAGGCACCTTGCCGCCCGCACGCGGCCGGGTGCCTCTTGGACCAACGACAGCAGGAGTGATTCGCGTGGATCGTGTCGCGCTGCGCGGCCTCAAGGCCCGTGGGCACCACGGCGTCTTCCCCAAGGAACGGGAAGAGGGCCAGACCTTCATCGTCGACCTGGTGCTCGGCCTCGACACCCGCCCCGCGGCAGCCACCGACGACCTGGCCCGCACCGTGCACTACGGCGTGGTGGCCGAGGAGGTCGTCGAGGTGGTGACGGGCGAGCCGGTCGACCTGATCGAGACGCTCGCCGAGCGCATCGCCCAGCGGTGCCTGAAGCACGAAGGTGTCCAGGAGGTCGAGGTCGTGGTGCACAAGCCGGACGCACCGATCACCGTCCCCTTCGACGACGTGACCATCACCATCATTCGGAGCCGAGCATGACTGCGTTTTCCACCGAGGGGCAGAGCGACCCGACCGTACAGCCGGTGCCCGCCGCCGTCGTCAAGCAGGTGGACGCCGCCGACGTCACCCTCTCCAACCCCAAGATGGCCGTGATCGCCCTCGGCTCCAACCTGGGCAACCGGCTGGAGACCCTCCAGGGCGCCGTCGACGCGCTGGAGGACACCCCGGGCCTGCGGGTCAAGGCCGTCTCCCCGGTCTACGAGACGGAGCCCTGGGGCGTCGCGGCCGACAGCCAGCCCTCCTACTTCAACGCGGTCATCCTCGTGAAGACGACGCTGCCGCCCGCCTCCCTGCTGGAGCGCGGCCAGGCCGTCGAGGAGGCCTTCGACCGGGTCCGCGAGGAGCGGTGGGGACCGCGCACCATCGACGTCGACATCGTGGCGTACGCGGACGTCCTCTCCAACGACCCGGTGCTCACCCTCCCCCACCCCCGCGCCCACGAGCGGGCCTTCGTCCTCGCCCCCTGGCACGACGTGGACCCCGAGGCCCAGCTCCCCGGCGCCGGCCCGGTCGCCGAGCTGCTCGCCGGGGTCGGCCGCGAAGGCGTCCTGCCCCGCGCCGACCTGGAACTGCGCCTGCCGGAGTAATCGTTAGGCTCGACGGGCACGAGCTCGGGAACAGCAGGCGGGCTCGGGAAACAGGCGACGAAGGGCGGCTGACGCGGTGAAGCAACTACGGCTCGGGGTACTGGCGGGCCTCTTCGCCGCCGCCGGCGTCCTCTCCTGGGGCGGCGCCCGCCTCTGGGACTCCCTCGGCACGCTCCCGAGCGTCCCGCTGGCCGCCTCGATCGTGCTCGCCGTGATCGCGGTGATCCTCCTGGCCACCGCCCTCTCCATCCGCACCCGCCTCCGCGCCCAGCGGGAGCGCCGCCCCGGCGCCAAGGGCGTCGAGCCCCTGATGGCGGCGCGGGCGGTCGTCTTCGGCCAGGCGAGCGCCCTGGTCACCGCCCTGGTCACCGGGATGTACGGCGGCGCGGGCGTCTTCCTGCTCAGCTTCCTCGACGTCCCACCCCGCCGCGACCAGGCCATCTACGCGGGCGCGGCGGTGGTGGCGGGCATCGGCGTCATCGCGGCCGCCTTCTTCCTGGAACGCGTCTGCCGCCTCCCCGAGGACGGCGAGAACAACCACGACGGCACAGGCACGGCAACCGCCTAGAGCGGCGCCGGGCCCGTGCCGCCGGGTTCGCCGAGCCGGCCGTCAGGCCGTGTCAGCGCGCCATGATGAGGCTCATCGCCTCGGCGCGCGTCGCGGGGTCGCGGAGCTGGCCGCGCACCGCGGAGGTGAGGGTCTTCGCGCCGGGCTTGCGGATCCCCCGCATGGACATGCACATGTGCTCGCACTCGACGACGACGATGACTCCGCGCGGCTCCAGGATCGCCATGAGGGACTCGGCGATCTGGGTCGTCAGCCGCTCCTGGACCTGCGGGCGGCGGGCGTAGACGTCCACCAGCCGGGCCAGCTTGGAGAGACCGGTGATCTTTCCGGTGGACGCCGGGATGTAGCCGACGTGCGCGACGCCCCTGAACGGCACCAGATGATGCTCACATGTCGAGAACACCTCGATGTCCTTGACCAGCACCATCTCGTCGTGACCCAGGTCGAACGTGGTCGTCAGGACGTCCTCGGGCTGCTGGTACAGGCCCGCGAAGATCTCCTTGTACGCCCGCGCCACCCGCCCCGGTGTCTCCCTGAGGCCCTCGCGGTCCGGGTCCTCTCCCACGGCGATGAGCAGTTCGCGTACGGCCGCCTCGGCCCGCTTCTCGTCGAAATCGCCGATCGATCCCTGGCCGTCCAGCGTCACCGGGTCGGTCATCTGTGCCTCGTTCCTCTGTGCCGCCCCGTGCGCGGTTCGCACGGAACATCCGCAGGCATACGGAAAAGCCGCGCCCCCACAGGCTAAAACCTGGGGGGCGCGGCATCCATTCCGGACCTGGTGAGACCCCCGTGACGGAGGTCTCACCGGGATGCGGTGCGGGTCTAGCTCTCGGGACGGTCCTCGGGGATCGCCTCCGTGGAGGGGGCGATGTCCTTGCTGAGGTCCGTCGCCGGGGCGATCTCCGGCGGGGTGGCCGAGCCGTTGGCGGTGGAGGCGCCGTTGGTGAGGGCCAGCTCCTTCGGGGAGAGCACCGGAGGCCGCGTCGACGGGGTGCGCCGGGCGGAGCCGGTCCACGCCGGGCGGGCGGGACGCTTGACGATCGGGGCGAAGATCTCCGCGATCTCGTCCTTGCCGAGCGTCTCCTTCTCCAGGAGTTCGAGCACGAGGGCGTCGAGGATGTCGCGGTTCTCGACGAGAATCTCCCACGCGTCGTTGTGGGCGGTCTCGATGAGCTTCTTGACCTCTTCGTCGACCAGTGCCGCGACCTCTTCCGAGTAGTCGCGCTGGTGGCCCATCTCACGGCCCAGGAAAGGCTCGGTGTTGTCGCCGCCGAACTTGATGGCGCCGAGCCGCTCCGTCATGCCGTACTGCGTGACCATCGCGCGGGCCGTCGCCGTGGCCTTCTCGATGTCGTTCGCCGCGCCGGTGGTCGGGTCGTGGAAGACCAGCTCCTCGGCCGCGCGCCCGCCCAGCATGTAGGCCAGCTGGTCGAGCATCTCGTTGCGCGTCGTGGAGTACTTGTCCTCCTCCGGGAGCACCATCGTGTAACCGAGGGCGCGGCCGCGGGAGAGGATCGTGATCTTGTGGACCGGGTCCGACTGGGGGGAGGCCGCCGCGACCAGGGCGTGTCCGCCCTCGTGGTACGCGGTGATCTTCTTCTCCTTCTCGGACATGATCCGGGTCCGCTTCTGCGGGCCCGCCACGACGCGGTCGATGGCCTCGTCGAGACTCTCGTTGTCGATGAGCTTCTTGTCGCTGCGCGCCGTCAGGAGCGCGGCCTCGTTCAGCACGTTCGACAGGTCGGCACCGGTGAAGCCGGGCGTCCGGCGGGCGACGGCGCCGAGATCGACGTCCTTCGCGACCGGCTTGCCCTTCTGGTGGACCTTCAGGATCTCCAGCCGGCCCAGCATGTCGGGGCGGTCGACCGCGATCTGCCGGTCGAAGCGTCCCGGGCGCAGGAGGGCCGGGTCGAGGATGTCCGGGCGGTTCGTGGCGGCGATCAGGATGACCCCGCCCTTCACGTCGAACCCGTCCATCTCGACGAGCAGCTGGTTGAGCGTCTGCTCGCGCTCGTCGTGCCCGCCGCCCATGCCCGCACCGCGGTGCCGGCCGACGGCGTCGATCTCGTCGACGAAGACGATCGCCGGGGCGTTCGCCTTGGCCTGCTCGAAGAGGTCACGCACCCGGGAGGCACCGACACCGACGAACATCTCGACGAAGTCGGACCCGGAGATCGAGTAGAACGGCACGCCCGCTTCGCCGGCGACGGCGCGTGCGAGCAGCGTCTTGCCCGTACCGGGCGGCCCGTAGAGCAGGACGCCCTTGGGGATCTTGGCGCCGACGGCCTGGAACTTCGCCGGCTCCTGGAGGAACTCCTTGATCTCGTGGAGCTCCTCGACCGCCTCGTCGGACCCCGCCACATCGGCGAAGGTCGTCTTCGGGGTGTCCTTGGTGATCAGCTTGGCCTTGGACTTGCCGAACTGCATGACCTTGGAGCCGCCGCCCTGCATCTGGTTCATCAGAAACAGGAAGACGACGACGATCAGGACGAAGGGCAGCAGCGAGAGAAGGATCGAGACGAACGGGGACTGCTTCGACGGCGAGACGGTGTAACCCTTCTCGATGTCACCCGCTTCGAACTTCTGCTGGAGCGTGTCGGCGAGCTGGACGCCCTGGTTGCCGATGTAGCTCGCCTGGAACTTGGTGCCGGACTCGCCGGCAAGCTTCTGGCCGTCCTTAAGTTCGATCTTGAGAATTTGCTCGTCACCGGTGGTCAGCTTGGCCTGCTCCACCTGGTCCTTGCTGATCGCCTGGATCACCTTGGCGGTGTCCACCGTCTTGTAGCCGCCCGACGAGCCGACGACCTGCATCAACACGACCACGGCGAGGACGGCCAGCACGATCCACATGACCGGCCCACGGAAGTATCGCTTCACGTCCATCCATACGGAGCGAAGACGCCCCGTCCCTCCTGCCCGTAGGTAAATGCTGCTGTGTTTGAAAGCTCTGTTGGAAAAGAGTGCTCTTCGGACGGTACCCCAGCAAGGAGGCCCGCGACCGCTGCGTGCGGCGGAGAAACCCGCTTTCGAAGCTTCAACGGCCCGCGGGCGGCCAGGGTTCCCCGGGGGTCAGCCGCCGTAGACGTGCGGGGCGAGCGTGCCGACGAACGGGAGGTTGCGGTACTTCTCCGCGTAGTCCAGCCCGTAGCCGACGACGAACTCGTTGGGGATGTCGAAGCCGATCCACTTCACGTCGATCGCGACCTTCGCGGCGTCCGGCTTGCGCAGCAGGGTGCAGACCTCCAGGGAGGCCGGCTCCCGGGAGCCCAGGTTGGACAGCAGCCAGGACAGCGTCAGACCGGAGTCGATGATGTCCTCGACGATCAGGACGTGCTTGCCCTTGATGTCGGTGTCCAGGTCCTTGAGGATCCGGACGACACCGGAGGACTGGGTGCCCGCCCCGTACGAGGAGACGGCCATCCAGTCCATCGTGACGGGGGTGGACAGCGCGCGCGCCAGGTCCGCCATGACCATCACCGCGCCCTTGAGGACGCCGACGATCAGCAGGTCCTTGCCCGCGTACTCCGCGTCGATCTTCGCGGCCAGCTCGACGAGCTTCGCGTCGATCTCTTCCTTGGTGAGGAGCACCGACTGAAGGTCGGTACCCATGTCCTTCTCGTTCACCCGCGTCTCTTTCTCGCCTGCCGGGCCCGGGGGTGTGCCCCGGGCCCGGCCCGGCTGTTCGCCTGCGGCTGGCCGCTCGCGCGTCAGCTCTGCCGAATGACCAGTCTGCCACCCTGCCGTCGGGCCTCGACGCGGCCGGGCAGGTTGATGGCCCGCTGGCCGCGCCAGCCGGTGATCAGGCGGTCGACTTCTTCGAGGTGGCGGGCGAAGAGGGAGCCGGCCGGCGCCCCGGCCTCGATGACGGCCCGGCGCAGCACCCGGCGGCGTACGGCGGGGGGCAGCACGTAGAGCTTGGCGCACTCCAGGCGACCGGTCTCGTCGCGCACGGCGAGCTCGGCCTCGGCGGCCCAGGTGTCCAGGGCGTCGGCGTCGTCGCGGGAGAGCTGGGCCGTCCGGGCGAGGGCTTCGACGACGCCCTTGCCGAGGGCCTTCTCCAGGGCGGGCAGGCCCTCGTGGCGGAGCCGGGAGCGGGTGTAGGCGGGGTCGATGTTGTGCGGGTCGTCCCAGACGGGGATCGACTGGACCAGGCAGGCCTTGCGGGCGGTCTGCCGGTCGAGCTGGAGGAAGGGACGGCGGTAGCGGCCGGCCGGTCCGGAGGCGGCGGCCATGCCGGAGAGCGAGCGGATGCCGGAGCCGCGGGCGAGGCCGAGGAGGACGGTCTCGGCCTGGTCGTCGCGGGTGTGGCCGAGGAGCACGGCGGCGGCGCCGTGGCGTTCGGCGGCGGCGTCCAGCGCGGCGTAGCGGGCGTCGCGGGCGGCGGCCTCGGGGCCGCCCTCGCGTCCGACGTGCACGGCGACGGCCTCGACGGGGTCGAGGTCCATGGCGGCGAGCCGGGTGACGACCTCGGCGGCGCGGAGGCCGGATCCCGGCTGGAGGTTGTGGTCGACGGTGATGCCGCCGGCCCGGACGTCGAGCTTGCGGGCCTCGAAGGCGAGGGCCGAGGCGAGCGCCATGGAGTCGGCGCCGCCGGAGCAGGCGACGAGGACGAGGGGGGCGGCGGGCCGGTCGGGGAGGGGCGGCCGGTCGGAGAGCGCGGGCCGGTCGGGGCGGGCGGGCCTGCCCGCCGCGCCGGCCTCGGCGTAGCGGGAGGCGGCGGGCGCCGGGCGCCCGGCCTCTTCGGCGGGGCGGTCGAGGCCGCCGGGGCCGCCGGGGCCGCCGTCACGGTGGGATTCGGTGAGGACGTCGTGGAGTACGCGGCGGACCGCCAGGCGTATCGCCGCGACCGCAGGATGGGGACCCATGTCCGGTGCCCTTCATGGAGGTTCGGGAGGAGCGTCGAGCGCCGGAACGCGTGAGTCCCGTCACTCAGAGTGCGTCGATGGTGACAGAGGCAAGCTGTTCATCGAGCATTGCACGCCTTCCCATGCCCTCATGGTCCCTCGGATGGGTGATAGAAGGGCAGTTTCCCGGTCCTGGGCCGGGAAAGGGTCACGATTCCGCCGTGCGGTGCACCCGCGCGACCCACTCCGCGGGTTTGGCGATCTCCGCCTTCGTCGGGAGGGTGTTGGGCGAGGTCCAGACCCGGTTGAAGCCGTCCATGCCGACCTCTTCGACGACCGATCGTACGAACTTCTCGCCGTCCTTGTACTGCCGCAGCTTGGCGTCCAGACCGAGCAGCTTGCGCAGCGCCTGGTCGAGCCGGCCGGCGCCCTGGGCGCGGCGCTTCTGGAACTTCTCGCGGATCTCGGCGACGGAGCCGACGACCTCGGGGCCGACGCCGTCCATCACGAAGTCCGCGTGGCCCTCCAGGAGGGACATCACGGCGGTGAGGCGGCCGAGGACCTCGCGCTGGGCGGGGGTCTGGACGACGTCGACGAGGCTGCGGCCCCTGTCGTCGCCGCGTTCGCCCTCGGGGCGGCCGGCGCCGGAGAGGGACTGGGCGGCCTCGCGGAGCCGCTCCAGGAAGGTCATCGGGTCGACGTCGGTCTCGTCCAGGAACGACTGGATCTCGCCCTGGAGGTGGTCGCGGAGCCAGGGGACGCCGGTGAACTGGGTGCGGTGGGTCTCCTCGTGGAGGGCGACCCAGAGCCGGAAGTCGTGCGGGTCGACGTCGAGTTCCCGCTCGACGTGGACGATGTTGGGCGCGACCAGGAGGAGCCGTCCGCCGCCGTCGGCGGAGCCGGGGAGCTCCCTGGTGGCGGGGGCGAACGTCTCGTACTGGCCGAGGATCCGGGAGGCCAGGAACGACAGCAGCATGCCCAGCTCCACGCCGGTGACCTTGCCGCCGACCGCGCCGAGCACGGCGCCGCCGGGTCCGCCGGAGCGGCGGGCCTCCATCTTGGCGAGCAGCGGGCGCAGCAGTTCGCGGAAGCCCGCGACGTTGGCCCTGATCCAGCCGGCCCGGTCGACGACCAGGACGGGGGTGTCCTCCGGTTCGGTCCCTTCCGGGATCATCCGGGTGAAGGCCCGGACGTGCTCCTCGGAGGCCTTGGCGTGGCGCCGGAGCTCCGCGACGACGGCGCGGGCCTCCTCGCGGCTGATCTCCGGCCCGGGCCGTACCAGTCGGGTCGCGGTCGCGACCGCGAGGTTCCAGTCGACCATCTCTGCACCACCGATGCTCGTCATGCGTCAACCGTACGTGAGCGACTCGCCCGGTGGTGGGGTGTTGCGCCGCCCTTCGGGTGGGGTCTTCAAAGGACCTCCCGAGGAACGGGGCTCAGCCGCCCGGTCCGGTGAGGGCGGCGGCCAAGGCGTCGAGAGCGGCTTCGGCGGCTTCGGGCGCGGTGGAGCCGGCGGCGAGGAAGGCGAAGGCGAGGAGCCGGCCCTGAGGGTCGACGACGGTTCCGGAGAGGGCGTTGACGCCGCTGAGGGTGCCGGTCTTGGCGCGGATCAGGCCGGTGGCACCGGTGGTGCCGGTGCCGTCCTGGTAGCGGGTGCTGAGGGTGCCGGTGAAGCCGGCGACAGGGAGGCCGGTGAGGACGTGGCGCAGTCCGGGCCGCTCGGGGTCGGCGGCGCGGGCGAGGAGCGTGGTGAGGAGGGCCGGGGTGACCCGGCCCTCGCGGTCGAGTCCGCTGCCGTCCGCGAGGCGGGCTCCGGCGGTGGGCACCTGGAGCTTCTCCAGCTCGGTGGTGACGGCGCGGCGGGCGCCCGCGAAGTCGGCGCTCTCGCCCTTGGCGATGGCGGTCTGCCGGGCGAGGGCCTCGGCGATGTCGTTGTCGCTGTTGGTCAGGGTGCGCTCGACGAGGGCGGCGAGCGGGGCGGAGTGGTGGGTGGCGACGGTACGGGCCTTGCCGGGCGCGCGGGCCTCGCGGGGCGCGCCGGTGACCTGGACGCCCGCCTTCTTCAGCCGGTCGGCGAAGGCGCGGGCGGCGTCGCCGGCCGGGTCCTCACTGCGGGTGGCGGGGCCGCGGTCGGTGTCGTCGAGCCGGCCCTCGTCGACCATCAGGGCGGTGACGGGCGCGAGGTTGGGGTTCTTGCCGATGGGGTGGCGCTCCGGGCCGGTGTAGCGGGAGGTGTCGTAGGTGAGCCGTACGCCGGTGGCGTCGGCCTTCTCGACCGCGCGCGCCGCGGAGGCGGCCAGGGACTTCAGGGCCGCCGGGGTCAGGGTGGGGTCGCCGCCGCCGACGAGGGTGAGGGTGCGGTGGTCCTCGGAGAGCCGGACGGTGGTGGCGATGCGGTGGTCGGGGCCGAGGGCGGAGAGCGCGGCGGCGGCGGTGGCGATCTTGACGGTGGAGGCCGGGGTCATCGGGGTGGCCGCGCCACGCCCGTACAGCTGCTTGCCGGTGGCGGTGTCGACGACGGAGGCGGCGACCCGGGTGCCGAGTTCGGGTGCGGCGATGAGCGGGGCGAGGGCGGTGCGCAGACTCGCGGGGTCCTGGGGGGCGGAACGGGTGACGGGGTCGAGGGCGCCGAGGACGGCGGGGGCGCTGGGGGCCGGTTCGGGGGCGCCGGGGAGCCTGCGGCCGTGATGTACGCCACCTGTGTGGTCCGCGGCGGCTGCGAGCTGCCGCTCGGCCTTACGCTGACCGTTGTCCCAGGGACCGGCGGCGAGGACGGCGCCGGTGGCCACGACCAGGCCGAGCACGGCGGAGCCTGCGACGACCTGCCAGGTGTTGGACCCGTTGCGCTTGCTCTTCAGGTTCTTGATCCGGCCCCACGGGTCCGACGGGCGGTTCGACGGTTCTTCCACCGGCTCGGCCACCGTTGACCAGCCCCTTTCGCGAGCACTCTTCTGCGTGGGGGACACTTAACCACCAGTCGTATGTGTTGATCATGGAGGAGCCACCCGTGGAGTTCGACGTCACCATCGAGATCCCGAAGGGTTCGCGGAACAAGTACGAGGTGGACCACGAGACCGGTCGGATCCGCCTGGACCGTCGACTCTTCACCTCGACCAGCTACCCGGCCGACTACGGCTTCGTCGAGAACACCCTCGGCGAGGACGGCGACCCGCTGGACGCGCTGGTCATCCTGGACGAGCCGACCTTCCCCGGCTGCCTCATCAAGTGCCGTGCCATCGGCATGTTCCGGATGACGGACGAGGCCGGCGGCGACGACAAGCTGCTGTGTGTCCCGGCCTCGGACCCGCGGGTGGAGCACCTGCGCGACATCCACCACGTGTCGGAGTTCGACCGCCTGGAGATCCAGCACTTCTTCGAGGTCTACAAGGACCTGGAGCCGGGCAAGTCCGTCGAGGGCGCCGACTGGGTCGGCCGTACCGAGGCGGAGGCCGAGATCGAGGCCTCGTACAAGCGCCTCGAGGCGCAGGGCGGCAAGCACTGACGTACCTCTTCCGGTTCCGTTTGTGAGCCGGACGGCCGTACGCGAACGGGCGGTACACCTTCACGGGTGTGCCGCCCGTTCCGCTGTGCGCACCGCCTCGTCATGCGGGGGTCATGTCCGTGGCCATACTGGGCACACGTGCGCCCGGAAGATCAGCCGAGGAGGAGCGAGGTCGAGTGGTGGCGGAATCGGGCGGTCCTGAGGACCAGAAGCCCCAGTCCGACGAGGCACGGAGCGCTTTCGTGCCGCCTGCCGGGACGATGCAGCCGGTGTCGCCGCCCGAGGAGGACCATCCGACGTCGGAGTTCGCGATCCCGACCGGCGTGCACCCCGAGGCGAGCGGCTCGGGCGGTTCCGGCGGCGGCTCCACCGGTGGCCCGAACTCGGACACCCTGAGTTCCGCTTTCACCCCGCCGAGCTCGTACAACGCCCAGCAGGCGCCCCCCGCGTTCACCCCGGCGCAGGGCATTCCGATGGTCCGGCTGACCAAGGAGGCGCCCTGGCAGGACCGGATGCGCACGATGCTCCGGATGCCGGTGACCGAGCGCCCGGCCCCGGAGTCCATCCAGCGCACCGACGACGACACGGGGCCCGCCGTACCGCGCGTGCTCGACCTGACGCTGCGTATCGGGGAGCTGCTGCTGGCGGGCGGCGAGGGCGCCGAGGACGTCGAGGCGGCGATGTTCGCGGTGACCCGGTCGTACGGCCTGGACCGCAGCGAACCGACGGTCACCTTCACGCTGCTGTCCATCTCGCACCAGCCCTCGCTGGTCGACGACCCGGTGACGGCGAGCCGTACCGTACGCCGCCGGGGCACCGACTACACCCGGCTGGCGGCGGTCTTCCGGCTGGTCGACGACATCACCAGCGAGGATGCCGACGTCTCCCTGGAGGAGGCCTACCGGCGCCTCGCGGAGATCCGGCGTAACCGGCACCCGTACCCGGGCTGGGTGCTGACGGCGGCCGCCGGGCTGCTGGCCGGCTCCGCCTCCGTGCTGGTCGGCGGTGGGGTGCTGGTCTTCATCGTGGCGGCGGCGGGCGCGATGCTCGGCGACCGGCTGGCGTGGCTGTGCGCCGGGCGCGGGCTGCCGGAGTTCTACCAGTTCACGGTGGCCGCGATGCCGCCCGCCGCGATGGGGGTGGCGCTGACGCTGACCCATTCGACGGACATCCGGCCGTCCGCGGTGATCACCGGTGGGCTGTTCGCGCTGCTGCCGGGGCGGGCGCTGGTGGCGGGCGTGCAGGACGGTCTGACCGGCTACTACATCACCGCCTCCGCCCGCCTGCTCGAAGTCATGTACTTCTTCATCGGGATCGTCGCGGGCGTGCTGATCGTGCTGTACCTGGGGCTGCAGCTGGGGGCGCAGCTCAATCCCGAGGCCCGGTTCGTGGCGTACGACGAGCCGGTGGTGCAGATCCTGGCCTCGATGGCGTTGAGCCTGGCCTTCGCGGTGCTGCTCCAGCAGGAGCGGTCGACCGTGCTGGCGGTCACCCTGAACGGTGGTGTCGCCTGGATCATCTTCGCGGCGATGGCCCGGACCGGGGGCATCTCGCCGGTCGCGGCGACGGCGGTGGCGGCCGGTCTGGTGGGGCTGTTCGGCCAGCTGTTCTCGCGCTACCGGTTCACCTCCTCGCTGCCGTACATCACGGCGGCGATCGGGCCGCTGCTGCCCGGTTCGGCGACGTACTTCGGTCTGCTGGGCGTGGCGCAGAACGAGCTGGACACCGGGCTCGCCTCGCTGTCCACGGCGGTCGCGACGGCGCTGGCCATCGCGATCGGGGTGAACCTGGGGAGCGAGATCTCACGGCTGTTCATGGGGGTGCCGGGCGCGGTCGGCGGGGCGAGCCGCCGGGCGGCGAAGCGGACCAGGGGGTTCTAGGCCCGGTCCACGGAGAGCCCCGGCCTACGGAAAGCGCCGGCCTACGGAAAGCGCCCCTCCCCGCAGGTTCGGGGAGGGGCGCTTTCGTACGCGTACGCAGGCGTACGTACGGGGACGGGTCAGCGCTTGGCGTGGCGGCCGCGGCCGGTGGCCGGGGGGGCCGGCGGGCCGTCGGGGGTGCCCAGTGCCTCGGCGGCGGCGGCCTTCTTGCCCTGGCTGCGGGCGCGCAGGACCTCGACCACGATCGGCACCACGGAGATCAGCACGATCAGGACGAGGATCTTCTCGATGTGCTCGTGCACGAAGTCGATCTTGCCGAGCATGGCGCCGAGCACGGTGACGCCGACACCCCAGAGGATGGCGCCGACGACGTTGTAGATGACGAACAGGCGGTAGTTCATCCGGCTGACGCCCGCGATGATCGGCGTGAACGTGCGCACGATGGGCACGAACCGCGCCAGGACCAGCGACTTCGGGCCGTGCTTCTCGAAGAATTCGTGGGCCTTCTCGACGTTCTCCTGCTTGAAGAGGCGGGAGTCCGGGCGCTTGAAGAGGGCCGGGCCGACCTTGCGGCCGAAGAGATAGCCCACCTGGTCGCCGACGATCGCGGCGACGGCGATCAGCGTGCAGACGAGCCAGAGCGGGTACTTCAACTGTCCCGTGGTCACCAGCAGCCCTGTGGTGAACAGCAGGGAGTCGCCGGGCAGGAAGAAGCCGATCAGGAGTCCGGACTCGGCGAAGACGATGAGAAGAAGGCCGGGGAGGCCGAACGTATTGAGCAGATAGTCCGGGTCCAGCCAGCTCGGGCCGAGCGCAAGCGTATTCAAGGGTCCGGGCTCCAGGATGTGTGCGATGGGGGCTCTGTAGGCCGCCCCAAGCTATCAACGCCCGGTGAACGCCCTTGGTTCCAGTGGCGGACAGCGGAAAATGCGCATCCCTCGGAGCGGGGTGAGGCTGGACCCAGGAGGTGCCACAGACATGGGCATTGAGGATTTCGGCGGCGGTCAGACCGCCCAGGCGGATGTGCTGGTCGTCACCACCAATGACGTACCGGGCTACCAGGTGAGGCAGGTCATCGGTGAGGTCTTCGGACTGACCGTTCGGTCCCGTCACCTCGGCAGCCAGATCGGCGCGGGGCTGAAGTCGATGATCGGCGGCGAGCTGAAGGGGCTGACCAAGACCCTGGTCGAGACGCGTAACCAGGCCATGGAGCGGCTGGTGGAGCAGGCCCGGGCGCGGGGCGCCAACGCGGTCCTGATGATGCGGTTCGACGTGTCGGAGGCGGCGGATGTGGGGACGGAGGTCTGCGCGTACGGGACGGCGGCGGTGATCAGCAAGGCGTGACTCGGGGGAGGTGTGGTTCTGCCGGAGCGGTGAGGCGCGGTTCCGCTGGAGCCCTAATTAGGGCGGTTCAGGCGTTTCGTCGCTCTAGGGTGGGGCGGTGGCCCCCGAATCTCCCGCGCCTGCGCACCCCCACCCCCCGGCCGCCCCCGCCCGGCGGCTCCTGCCGCTCGTGCTGCCCGCGATCGCCGTCGGCATCGTCTGCGCGCTGATCCTGCTCGGGGTCAGCCTCCTGGCGGAACGGCTCCAGGACGTGCTCTGGGAGACCCTTCCCGACGCGCTCGGCGTGGGGCGGTTCTCCTCGCTCTGGATGATCGTCATGCTCACCGCGACCGGCCTCGCGGTGGGCCTGGTCCTGCGGGCCGTGCCCGGTCACGGCGGGCCCGACCCGGCCACCACCGGGCTGGTCGACGCCCCGATGCGGCCGGGCGTCGTCCCCGGGCTGCTCCTGGTGACCGTGCTGGCGCTGGCGGGCGGGGTGAGCCTCGGGCCGGAGAACCCGATCACCGCGGCCAACATCGCCCTCGCCTACTGGCTGGGCCGCCGCGCCGCGCCGGGTGCGCCGGCCGAGCTCTGGGTGGCGCTCGCCGCCGCCGGGACGATCGGCGCCCTCTTCGGCACCCCGATCGCCGCCGCGCTGATCCTCTCCGAGTCGCTGGCCTCGCAACCGGGGCCCGGGGCGTTCTGGGACCGGTTGTTCGCGCCGCTCGCGGCCGGTACGGCGGGGGCGCTGACCATGTCGCTGATCGCGGAGCCCAGCTTCGACCTCTCGCTCCCCGCGTACGCCGGACCGCACTGGGGCGACCTGCTCTCCGCCCTCCTCATCGCCTCGGCGGGCGCGCTCCTCGGCATGGTGGCGGTGTACGCGTTCCCGGTGGCGCACCGGGCCTTCCACGCGTTGCGGTACCCGGTGCTCGCCCTGACCGCCGGTGGGCTGGTGCTGGGGCTGCTCGGGGCGCTGGGCGGCCATCTGACCCTCTTCAAGGGGCTGGACGAGGTGAAGGAGATCGCCGCGGACCCGGACGGGTGGTCGGCCGGGGAGTTCGCGGTGATGGCGGTGGTGAAGATGGCCGCCCTGGTGATCGCGGCGACGTGCGGGTTCCGGGGCGGGCGGATCTTCCCGGCGGTCTTCGCGGGGGTGGCACTCGGCCTCTGCGCCCACGCCCTGGTCGACGCCGTGCCGCCGGCGCTCGCGGTCTCCTGCGCGGTGCTGGGCGTGCTGCTCGCCGTCACCCGGCAGGGGTGGGTGAGCCTGTTCACGGCGGCGGTGCTGGTCAGCGACGCGTCCGTCCTGCCGCTGCTGTGCGCCGCCACCCTGCCCGCCTGGCTGCTGGTGACCGGGCGGGCGCAGATGCAGCTGGACGGGGAGGGCAAGGCGCTGCGGTGAGGGGGAAGCCCCAGGGGCACAGGGCGGGGGCGTCCGGCGCGCCGGGTGCGGCGGATATCCGTATCGTCAGCTTCGTACCGCTACGCACCGGTTCGCCCTGATGCTGTCCCGACGGAGGTCCCCGCATGTCCACGCCCGTCAACGTCGCCGTCATCTACTACTCGTCCACCGGCACGATCACCACCCTCGCCCGGGCCATCGCCGAGGACGCGGAGCGGGCGGGCGCGCAGGTGCGGTTGCGCCGGGCGGCCGAACTCGCCCCGCAGTCCGCCATCGACTCCAACCCGGCGTGGGCCGCCAACATCGAGGCGACGGCCGACATCCCCGAGGTCTCGCCGGACGACATGGTGTGGGCGGACGCGGTGATCTTCGGTTCGCCGACCCGGTACGGGAACATCACCGCGCAGCTCAAGCAGTTCATCGACACCCTGGGCGGGCTCTGGCAGTCCGGGCAGCTGGCCGACAAGGTCTACAGCGGCTTCACCGCCAGCGCCACCGCCCACGGCGGCCAGGAGTCCACGCTGCTCGCGCTCTACAACACGATCCACCACTTCGGCGGCATCCTCGTCACCCCCGG
Source organism: Streptomyces cyaneofuscatus (assembly GCF_000718135.1). Lineage (GTDB taxonomy): Bacteria > Actinomycetota > Actinomycetes > Streptomycetales > Streptomycetaceae > Streptomyces > Streptomyces cyaneofuscatus. Next base: position 74,409 of record NZ_JOEM01000006.1, read on the forward strand.
GTACACCGACCCGTCGAAGTTCGTCGACGGCAACCCGTACGGCACCTCGCACGTGTCCGGGCAGGGCGACCTGCCGATCGGCGACGTGACCCTGACCGCCGCCCGGGTGCAGGCCGAGCGGGTCGTGAAGTTCACCCGGGCGCTGAAGGCCGGGCTCGCCGCCGAGAGCTGAGAGACCCGTGAGCTCCAGACGCCGCGAGCTGAGAGACCGAGAGCCGCAGAAGCCGAGAGCTGAGGAAGAGGACTCCCCCCATGCCGCTTCACCGAGGCGCCCACCCGCAGCGGGACGAACACTCCGAGGAGCGGCGCAGGCTCGCCCTCAACCCCTTCTTCGGCGAGGCCGATCCGACGGCCGCGATGAACACCGCGCCGCCCCGGCACCGGCTCCCCGACGGGCCGATGCCGCCGCTGACCGCGTACCGGCTGGTCCATGACGAGCTGATGCTGGACGGCAACTCCCGGCTCAACCTGGCCACCTTCGTCACCACCTGGATGGAGCCGCAGGCCGGGGTGCTGATGGGTGAGTGCCAGGACAAGAACATGATCGACAAGGACGAGTACCCGCGCACCGCCGAACTGGAGCGGCGCTGTGTGGCGATGCTCGCCGACCTGTGGAACGCGCCCGATCCCTCGACCGCCGTGGGGTGTTCGACCACCGGGTCGAGTGAGGCGTGCATGCTGGCCGGACTCGCCCTGAAGCGCCGCTGGGCCAGGCGGAACGCGGACCGCTATCCGGCGACCGCCCGGCCCAATCTGGTGATGGGCGTCAATGTGCAGGTCTGCTGGGAGAAGTTCTGCAACTTCTGGGAGGTGGAGGCCCGGCAGGTCCCGATGGACGGCGAGCGCTTCCACCTCGACCCGCAGGCCGCCGCCGAGCTCTGCGACGAGAACACGATCGGGGTCGTCGGCATCCTCGGCTCCACCTTCGACGGTTCCTACGAGCCCATCGCCGACCTCTGCGCGGCCCTGGACGCCCTCCAGGAGCGCACCGGCCTCGACATCCCCGTCCATGTCGACGGCGCGTCCGGTGCGATGGTGGCGCCCTTCCTCGACCCCGATCTGGTGTGGGACTTCCGGCTGCCGAGGGTGTCCTCGATCAACACCTCGGGCCACAAGTACGGGCTGGTCTACCCCGGGGTCGGCTGGGCGCTGTGGCGTACGGCGGACGAGCTGCCGGAGGAGCTCGTCTTCCGGGTCAACTACCTGGGCGGCGACATGCCGACCTTCGCGCTGAACTTCTCCCGGCCCGGGGCGCAGGTGGTCGCGCAGTACTACACGTTCCTGCGCCTCGGGCACGACGGCTACCGGGCGGTCCAGCAGGCGTCCCGGGACGTGGCCTGCGGGCTGGCCCGGGAGGTGGAGGAGCTGGGCGACTTCCGGCTCCTCACCCGGGGCGACGAGTTGCCGGTCTTCGCCTTCACGACGAACCCGGACGTCCACGCGTACGACGTGTTCGACGTCTCCCGCCGGCTGCGGGAGCACGGCTGGCTGGTCCCGGCCTACACGTTCCCCGCCAACCGGCAGGACCTGTCGGTGCTGCGGGTGGTGTGCCGCAACGGGTTCTCCTCCGACCTCGCCGCCCTGCTGATCGAGGACCTGAAGCTGCTGCTGCCCGAACTGCGGGCGCAGAAGCATCCGTTGAGCCATGACCGGGGGGTCGCGACGGCGTTCCACCACTAGGGACTTCTAGCGGCTCAGCCGCGCGAACTTCCCCACCGCCAGCGGGAAGAACACCGCCATGATCACCACCGGCCAGAGGACCGCCAGGAGTTGGGCGTGTTCGGCGGCCCAGGAGCCGGTGGCGCCGCCCGGGTTGCCGAACAGCTCCCGTACGGCGGTGGCGGTGGCGGACATCGGGTTCCACTCGACCACCGTGCCCAGCCAGCCCGGCATCGACGCCGGGGAGGCGAACACGTTGGAGAGGAAGCCGACCGGCCAGACCAGGATCTGGACCGCCTGCACCAGCTCGGGCCGCCCCGCCACCATGGCCAGGTGGATGCCGGCCCAGAGCATCGCGAACCGGAGCAGGAGCAGCAGCCCCACCGCGCCGAGCGCGGCCGCCACCCCGTTGTGCCAGCGCCAGCCGACCGCGTAGCCGACCCCGGCCATCACCGCGAGAGCCGCCACGGACTGGAGCATGTCCGCGGCGCTGCGGCCCACCAGGACCGCGCCCGGGACCATCGGCAGCGAGCGGAACCGGTCGATGACGCCCTTGCCGAGGTCCTGGGTGACCGCGAGCATCGTGCTCTCCAGGCCGAAGGCCATGGTCAGCGCGAGCATCCCGGGGACCAGGTACTCGGTGGGGTCGCCCGCCACGTCCCGGCCGCCGCCGACCAGGTACGTGAACATCAGGAGCAGCATCACCGGGAAGGCCAGGCCCACGACCACCGCGACGGGCTGCCGGGCCCAGTGGGCGAGTTCGCGGCGGGTCATCGTCCAGGAGTCGGTCAGGGCCCAGGTGAGGCGGGAGGGGCCGGTGCCGTGTTCCGTGCCGGTGCCGGTGCCGTGTTCCGTGCGTGTGGTCGTGGTCATGCCGCCGCCTCCGTCTCGCGTACCGGCTGTTCGCCGGAGGGCCGCCCGGTCAGCGACAGGAACACCTCGTCCAGCGTCGGGCGGCGCACCGCGATGTCCTCCGCCTCGATGCCCGCCTCCTGAAGCGCCCGGACCGCCCACGTCAGCGCCGCCATCCGGTCCGGGGCGGGGGCGCTGATGAGGCGGCGGTCCGGGTCGCGGAGGGCGTCCGGGGAGCCCAGCAGCCTGGCCGCCTCCGCCAGGCGGGCCGCGTCGCGCAGGACGATGTCGATCCGGTCGCCGCCGACGAGCGCCTTGAGCTGGTCGGACGTGCCTTCGGCGGCGACCCTGCCCTCGTCGATGAGGGAGATCCGGTCGGCCAGCTGGTCCGCCTCCTCCAGATACTGCGTGGTCAGCAGGACGGTGGTGCCGCCGCCGACCAGGGACCGTACGGCGCCCCAGACCTCGGCCCGGCCGCGCGGATCCAGGCCGGTCGTGGGCTCGTCCAGGAAGAGCACGGCCGGTTCGGTGATCAGCGAGGCGGCCAGGTCGAGCCGTCTGCGCATCCCGCCGCTGTACTGCTTGACCGCCTTGCGCCCGGTGTCCGCGAGCCCGAACCGCTCCAGGAGTTCGTCGGCCCGGGTGCCCGCCCGGCGTGCGCCCAGGTGGTACAGCCGCCCGAACATCTCCAGGTTCTGCCGGCCGCCGAGCTGCTCGTCCACCGCAGCGTGCTGCCCGAGCAGCCCGATCCGCCGCCGTACGCCGGAGGCCCGCTCGCGGACGTCGAGCCCGGCCACGGTGACCCGGCCCGCGTCGGGGCGCAGCAGCGTCGACATGATCCGTACGGCGGTGGTCTTGCCCGCCCCGTTGGGGCCGAGCACCGCGTGGACGGTGCCGGCTCCGACCGTGAGGTCCAGCCCGTCGAGGGCGCGTTTCTCCCCGTACCTCTTGTGCACGCCGTCCAGGACGATCGCTTCGGTCACGTTCCCCGCCATCCTTCGGTTGCCGCCTTGTAGTCAAACTTGACTAGCAGCTCGAAGGTAAACCCGGTCCGCCCATTCGTCAAACTTGATTAGCCGTTGTCCCCGGGGTCGGGGACACCCGTCGCGTAGGGGTTCTCCTCGCCCTCGGCGAGTACGCCGACGAACGGGTCCCCCTCGCCCGCGAAGGTGTACGCTCCGCCCTCGATCCGCTCGATCAGCCCCCGGGTCCACTCCGCGCCCGCGTCGGCCGAGTGCACCCACAGGTTCATGATCTCGCCGATGTGGCCGAGGGATTCGGGGCCCTCCTCGGGCGTGTAGTACTCGGTGACCGAGTCCCGCCACTCCTTCATCCCCTCCACCCGCTCCTTGAGCAGCTCGATCGCCTCGTCGCGGGGCAGGTCGACGATGAACCCGATGGCCGCCGAGAGGACGTCGAGGTTCTGGTCGTAGGAGCGGATGGCGTCGCGCAGCAGGGTGCGGTACTCCGCGAGCCCCTCCTCCGTGACCTCGTACTCGGTACGCGGCGGGCCGCCGGCCGTGGAGGGGGCCGTCTCATGCGCGAGGAGAAGCCCCTGCTTCGCCATCTGCTTCAGGGCGTGGTAGATCGACCCGGGCTTGGCGTTGGACCACTCGTGGGCGCCCCAGTACTCCAGGTCGTTGCGGACCTGATAGCCGTGCGCGCGGCCGTGCATGCGCACAGCGCCGAGGACCAGCAGCCGGATCGCGGACATGGCACCCATCCATCCCGTCCCGGGGGCCGACCGCTCCCGGGGCTCCTATTCAACTTTGACTAGGGTAGCCCGTACGGCCGGGGCCAGCAGCGCCGCCACCAGGCACCCGGCGCTCAGGGCCACCCACACCACGTCGTACGTACCGAACACGTCCCGTGCCGTCGCTCCGAGGAAGGCCGAGGCCCCCGCACCCAGTTGGTGGGCGGCGTTGGCCCAGCCGAAGACGATGGGGCCGTCGGTCCCGTATGCGCGGCGGCAGAGCTCGATGACCGGCGGCACGGTCGCCACGTCGACCAGGCCGTAGACGAACACGAAGAGGAGCATCGGGGCCGTCACCGCGGAGGAGAACAGCGCGGGCAGAGCCAGCAGGGTGAGCGCCCGGAGAGCGAAGCAGACGGTCAGCAGACGGCGCGGGTCGAAGCGGTCGGTCAGCCAGCCGGAGAGGAGCGCGCCGAGGGCGGAGAAGACGCCGATCAGGGAGAGCAGCGAGGCCGCCGCCGTCACCCGCATCCCGTGATCGTGCGCCGCCGGGGCCCAGTTGGACCACATGATGCCGTTGGTGGACACTCCGCAGAGCACGAACATCCCGGCCAGCAGCCAGAACGGGCGGGTGCGCAGGGCACCGGCCAGCACCTTCAGCGTACGGGTCGCGGCACCGGGAGATGGGGGCGGCGCGGGGGTGAACTCCCTTGCTCCGTAAGGCTTTACGCCGACATCGGCCGGGTGGTCGCGCAGCGCCAGGAACACCAGGGCGGCGACGGCGAGCGCCACCAGCGCCAGGGTCACCACCGGGGGCCGCCAGCCGTGGCGCTCCACGGACCCCGCCAGCAGCGGCAGGAAGAGCAACTGGCCCAGGTGGCTGGAGGAGCTGAGCGCCCCGGTCACCAGACCCCGGCGCCGGTCGAACCAGCGGGCGGTGACGCCGGCCGCGAACGTCATGGTCAGGCAACCGCTGCCGAGGCCGATCAACACACCCCAGTACGCCACCAGTTGCCAGGGACGGGTCATGAAGGCGGTGAGCACGGCGCCCGCCGAGACGAGCAGCAGCGCGCCGCCGACCACCCGGCGGACGCCCACCCGGTCCATCAGGGCGGCCGCGAAGGGGGCGGTGAGGCCGAACAGGACCATGTTGCCGGAGGCGGCGAGCGCGACCTGGCCCCGGTTCCAGGCGAACTCCTCGCCCAGGGGCGTCACCAGCAGCCCGGGCACGGTCGTGAACGCCCCGGCGGTGACGATGGCCGCGCCGGCGACGGCGGCGGTCAGCCAGGCGCGGTGGAGGCGGGGGGCCGGTGCGGTGGGCTGGTCCGTGGTCCGGTCCTTGGCCTGTTCCGTGGTCCGGTCCTTGGCCTGTTCCGTGGTCCGGTCCTTGGTCTGTTCCGTGGTCCGCTTCGTGGGCTGTTTCGTGCTCTGTTTCGTGGTCGCAGGGGCCATGAGGTCAGCCTGGCGACCGGTGGCCCACCGCTGCGAGTGTCCAGATGGACCAGGTGCGCAAGAATATGGCCATGCCCACGGTCTTCACCCACCCCGGACGGCACCGCGTCGCCGTCCTCGCGCGCGCTGTCCTGCTCCCCATCGAGCTGGGAATCGTGCATCAGCTGTTCGGCCAGGCCAGAGCGGGTGGCACGGTGGACGGGAAGCCGCTGTACGAGGTCGCCACCTGCTCCCTGGCGGCGGGGGACGTGGGCACGGACGGGGACTTCACGGTGGCGGTCCGGCACGGGCCGGAGGCGCTGGCCGAGGCCGACACGGTGATCGTGCTGTCGTCGTACGAGGACTATGCGCAGGACACCCCGGCGCTCACGGCTCCCCTCGCCGAGGCCTTCGCCCTCATCCGGCCCGGCACCCGGACCGCCTCCATCTGCACCGGCGCCTTCGTACTGGCCTCCGCCGGACTGCTCGACGGGCACACCGCGACCACGCACTGGCGCTACACGGACCTCTTCGCCCGGCTGTTCCCCCGGATCGAGCTGGATCCGGACGTGCTCTACACGGACGGAGGCAGCGTCCTGACCTCGGCGGGGTGCGCGGCCGGCATCGATCTCTGCCTGCACATGATCCGGCGCGACCACGGGACGGCCGTCGCGGGCGATGTGGCGCGGCGGACCGTCGTACCGCCTCATCGCGAGGGCGGGCAGGTCCAGTACATCCGGCGGCCCGTGCCGCCACCCGCTGCGTCCGGCACCTCGGCCGCCCGCGCGTGGGCCCTGCGGCGGCTCCAGGACCCGATCACACTCGGGCAGTTGGCGGCCCGGGAGGCCATGAGCGTACGGAACTTCAACCGGCGCTTCCGTGAGGAGGTCGGCACCACGCCGATGACCTGGCTGAACCAGCAACGCGTCGAGCTGGCACGGGAGTTGCTGGAGGATTCCGACCTGGCCGTCGAGCAGGTGGCCGAGCGGACCGGGCTCGGGTCGGCGGCCAACCTGCGGCGCCACTTCCAGGAGGCGCTGGGCGTCTCGCCGAGCGCCTACCGTACGACGTTCCGCGGGCCGCCGGTCCGGTGAGGCGGCACGCTGCAGGTTGCGTGCTGCCAGGAGGCGTCCCGTCAGAACGGGAAGACCGAGCGGCCGTGCTGGATCGACATCCACTTCTGCGTCGTGAACGCCTCCACGACCGCCTCGCCGTTCAGCCGCCCCATGCCGGACGTCTTCTCGCCGCCGAACGCCACCAGCGGGTCGTCCTGGACGGTGGAGTCGTTGACGTGGAACATCCCGCTGACGATCCGCTGCGCGAACCGCACCCCGCGCTCCGCGTCGCCCGTGTGCACGGCGCCGCTGAGCCCGTAGGGGCTGTCGTTGACGATCGTCACGGCCTCGTCCTCGCCGTCGAACGTCATCAGCAGGGCCACCGGGCCGAGAATCTCCTGCGTCAGCAGCGGGGAGCCGTCGGGGAGGTCGGTCAGGACGGTCGGCTCCACGACGTTGCCGCGGGTCCGGCCCCGTACGAGCGCCGTCGCCCCGTCCGCGACCGCGCGGTCGACCAGTGCGGTCAGTGCGTCGGCCTGGAAGGCGTTGAAGACCGGGCCGATCCGGGTCTCCGGGTCCCTCGGGTCGCCGGACTTCAGCGCGGCCACCTCGGCGGTGAAGCGCTCGGTGAACTCGGCGGCCACCGAACGGTCCACCAGGATGCGGTTGGCCGCCATGCTCACCTGGCCCTGGTAGAGGAAGCGGCTGAAGACCGCCGCCCGGACCGCGTAGTCGATGTCGGCGTCCTCCAGCACCACCAGGGCGCTGTTGCCGCTGAGTTCGAGGATGGTCCGCTTGAAGAACCCGGCCGCCGTCGCGGCTATGTGGCGGCCGACCCGGTCGGAGCCGCTGAACGAGATCACCTTGGGCACGGGGTGCTCGATGAACGCGTCGCCGATCTCGGCGCTGTCGGTGATCAGGACGTTGAGCAGACCGGCCGGCAGCCCGGCGTCCTCGAATATCCTCGCGATCAGTCCGCCGCCCACGACGGGGGCGCTCTGGTGAGGCTTCACGACGACCGCGTTACCGAGCGCCAGGGCGGGCGCGACCGACTTCATCCCCACCAGGAAAGGGAAGTTGAAGGCGCTGATCACGCCGATGACGCCGACGGGGAGCCGGTACAGGCGGTTCTCCCGGCCGTCGGAGACCGCGGGCAGCAGACGGCCGGTGGGCCGCAGCGACTGGCGGACCGCCTCGCGCAGGACCTCGCTCGCGCCGCGCACCTCGTACGCGGCGCGCAGCCGGGTGCCGCCCAGCTCGTCGATGATCGCCTCGGCGATCTCGTCGGCGCGCTCCCCGGTGATGCGCAGGGCGCGCTCCAGGACGGCCCGCCGCTCGTACGGGTTGGTGGCGGCCCACTCCTGCTGCGCCCGCTCGGCCGCCCGGTAGGCCTGGTCGACCTCCAGCGCGGTCGCCACGGTGACGGCGGCGAGTTTCTCACCGTTGTAGGGATTGAAATCGATGATGTCCCATGAGCCGCTGCCCGTGCGCCACTCGCCATCGATGTACTGGTGGGCCAGTTCATGGAAGAAGGACATGCAATCCCTTACTGCAGGCGTTCGCAGACTCCTGATGTGACGTCATCGTAACGACAAATCACGTCAGTTGGAGGAGTCCTCGCAGGAGATCGCGGCTCTCCTCGGGACCGGGACTGTCCTTGCGCAGGCACCCCATGGCCTTTTCGTACTGCGCGACTTCCTCGGCCTTGTCCAGATAGAGCGCACTTGTCAGCTGCTCCAAATAGACAATGTCCGACAGGTCGGATTCCGGGAATCGGAGCATCGTGAACGAACCGCTCTCACCCGCATGCCCTCCGTAACTGAAGGGCATCACCTGGAGTGTGATGTTGGGCTGCTCCGACATGTCGATCAGGTGGCGCAATTGGGCGCGCATCACCTCGCGTTCGCCGTACGGGCGGCGGAGCGCGGCTTCGTCCAGGACGGCGTGGAAGACCGGGGCCCGTTCGGAGACGAGCACCTTCTGGCGCTCCAGGCGCAGGGCGACGCGGCGCTCGATGTCGGCGGCCGGGGCGCCGCGCATTCCGCGGGCGACGACGGCATGGGCATAGGCCTCGGTCTGCAACAGGCCGTGCACGAACTGGACTTCATAGATACGGATGAGGGAGGCCGCTCCCTCCAGACCCACATAGGTCTGGAACCAGCCGGGCAGCGCATTGCCGTAACTGTGCCACCAGCCCGCCACATTGGCCTCGCGCGCCAGACCGAGGAGCGCTTCGCGCTCCGCGACATCCGCGACACCGTAGAGCGTGAGCAGATCCTCGACGTCCCTGGCCTTGAAGCTCACCCGTCCCAACTCCATGCGGCTGATCTTCGATTCGGAGGCCCGGATGGAGTAGCCGGCCGCCTCACGGGTGATGCCGCGCGACTCCCGCAGCCTTCTGAGCTGAGAGCCCAGCAGGATGCGCCGCACCACCGATCCACTCGACTCGCCTGCCGACACTGGTCCGACCCTCCCCATCGCCCACTCGGGGCGCCCCCAGAACCCCTCGACCCCGAAGCCACGGATTCTGCCACCAAAACGCTTCAGCCCGTACTCATTCGGTTACGGAAATGGGAAGACGTCCGGAAAGCTCCGAAACTGCCCGACGGAAGAAATACCCCGGAATCACCACGGTACCGGGCAGGTCCGGCGCGTGCACGTGCATCTGCCCTTGCATCTGCTGTGCGCATTGGGAAGCATGACCCCTGCGCACCTGCGTGCTCGTGTTGTGCCGCTGTACCCCCCGCAGTACCGCTGACAGGCAGTGCCGCTACAGCCGCGAATCCCGGGAGTGCCTCGTATGGGGACGAATGGATCGACGATGCTCGAGCCGTTACGGCAGGGGCTTCCCCCGACCGACCCCTCAGGGGTCGCCGGCTCGGCCTCCTGCGCTCTGCCCGCACGTTACGAAGCGGTCGGCGGAGCACGGCAGTTCACCAGGTCCACCCTGGAGCGGTGGGAGCTGAGCGACCGTTTCGACGATGTCGCCCTGGTGGTGTCCGAGCTCGTCACCAACGCCCTGCGCCACGCGCTGCCGAGCGACCCGCCCCGGGAGTTCCAGGACCCGCCGGTGCGGCTGCATCTGATGCGGTGGAGCTCGCGACTGGTCTGCGCGGTGCGCGATCCCAGCCGGGAGAGCCCGGTGGCGGGCGAGGCGGCGGATTCCGCGGAGTCGGGGCGCGGACTGTTCCTGGTGGAGTGCGTCAGCGACAGCTGGGGGTGGCACCCGTCACCCGCGCCTGCCGGTGAGCTGCCGTCAGTACCCGTGTACGGCAAGGTGGTCTGGGCGCTGTTCCGGCTCTCGGCCTGCTCGAAGAACGAATAGATCCACCAGATCCGCACCGCGTCACCCAGGGCCGCCCGGCCGCCGGTTTCAGCCTCCGGCCGTCTGGCGGCCTTCGGTCGTCCGGTGTGCTTCGGCCGTCCGGTGGGCTTCGGTCATGGGCCTCAGATGGCCAGGTGGTCGAACTCGCCGTCCTTGACGCCGAGCAGCAGCGCCTCGATCTCGGCCGGTGTATAGACGAGCGCGGGCCCGTCGGGGTGGCGCGAGTTCCGCATCGCCACATCGCCTCCGGGCAGTTTCGCGAACTCCACGCAGGATCCCTGGGAGTTGCTGTGTCTGCTCTTCTGCCAGACGACTCCGCGAAGCTCTGTGGCCGCCATGCCGTTGTACACGTGGTGCACAGGACGCTCCCCGAGTTGCAAAGTGCAAGTGTCAACTAGATCGGATCATAGCTCTGTTCATATGCCGATGCATGAGCAGATGCACGTGCACGCGGGGTGTTGCTGCGATTACAGGTTTTCCTTCCCGGAGAAGGCCTTGGAGGAGATCCTGAAGGAGACCCCGGAGGAGAGACGAACGGCACGCCTATTTGGCTCCCGATTAACGGAGTTGGCCGGAAGAACCTTGGTAACGTGGCGCGGTCTTTCGACCGGAAAACAGCAAGGGGGAACTCCACGTGACCAGCTTCGTACGCACCGGAGGTGTCGTGGTCGCCGCTCTGGCCGCCTCATGGGCGCTGACCGCATGCGGCAGCGACGACGACGCGGGCAAGGGTTCCGGCTCCGACGCGGGGTCGAGCGCTACGCCCGGCGACGGCCAGGGGTCGGGCGGCGGCGCCGGTACGGACGCCGCGGCGCTGGAGGGCACCTGGGTGGGGCTGACCGGCGGCAAGAACGTCACCGTCTCCATCACCGCGGGCAAGGTCGCCCTCGTCGCCGACCAGGCCGTCTGCCAGGGCGATGTGAAGGACATGGGCGAGGTGATGCTCGCGCTGAAGTGCACCGGCGGGGCCGACGACCGCACCATGGGCGCGATCGAGTCCAACGACGGCAAGAAGCTGGTCCTCTCCTGGGACGGCGGGGTGAAGGACACCCTGACGAAGGCCGCCCCGGGCGAGCTGCCGACCGATCTGCCGTCGCTGCCTTCGGACCTGCCGTCGGATCTGCCCTCGGACCTGCCGTCGCTGCCGGAGATGCCCGAGGTGCCGTCGGCGTCCTGAGGCCCCGGCCTCTCGGCTTCTCGGCTTCTCGGCTTCTCGGCTTCTCGGCTTCTCGCTCAGTTCTCCGCGAGGGTGCTGCTCACCCGGGTCGAGCCGCCGCGCTCGTCCAGGGCCCGGGTGAACTCCTCCAGCGCGTCCAGAAGCAGCGCGGCGCCCCGGCGCACCACCGGGTCGCCGACCGGTGTCGTCCCGTCCTCCGTCGGCGTCGGCACGTCCCAGTGGGCCACCGCGTCCACCACCGGCTGCCAGTCCGGCAGCCGCCGCTCCCGTACCGCCTTCGCGCCCTTCTCGGTGGCCCGGCGCAACGCCTCCGCCAGCTGGGCGGCGCCCGGCACCGGGTCGGCCGAGCGGGCCGGAAGGTGGGCCTCCAGCACCATCGCGGACCGGCCGAGCTGGGCCAGGGCGTGCTGGGCGTCGGTGGCGGCGGCGCGGGAGATGCCCCGGTGGCGTACGGGTTCGTGCTGGGCGGTCGCCAGCGCCTCCTGCCAGGCGACCCTGGCCTCGCGGGTCGCGATCAGGGCGTCCCGTACCTCCTCCAGGTCGCGGTGGGCCGGATCCGCGTACCGGTCGACCACCGTCGCCGCGTACCGCCCGTCCGCCACCAGCCACTCGGCCAGCCGGTTGCGCAGCCGCGGCGTCTCCCAGGCCGGGTAGAGCGCGTACGCGACCATCGCGAGGAGCCCGCCGACCAGCGTGAGCACGATGCGTTCGGTGACGGTCTGGGACCAGTCGTCGCCGGCCATGCCGAGCAGGAAGACCACGTAGGCGGAGACGCAGACCTGGCTGACGGCGTACCCGGTCCGCATCAGCAGGTACATCAGCCCGGCGCAGACCACCGCCAGGAGCGCGGAGAGCCGGGCGTCGGGGCTCGCGGTCTGCACGATGGCGGTGGCGAGCCCGACGCCGATCAGGGTGCCGCCGAAGCGGGCCACGGAGCGGCCGTACGTCTGCGAGAACTCCGGGCGCATCACCATGACCGCGGTCATCGGCGCCCAGTAGCCGTGCCCGAGCGGGAGGGCGGCGCCGACGAAGTAGCCCACCACGGCGACCACGGCGACCCGGATCGCGTGGCGCAGGATGGGCGAGTTGTGGTGCAGCTCCCGGCGCATCGATTTCAGGACGACCGGGACCAGCCGCAGCAGGGTGGGGCGGTGGCGGGTGTCGGGGGCGAGGTGTTCGGGGACACCGCTGTCGGTGCCCGTGCCCTCCGCGATCTCCAGGACGTCGTCCAGCAGGGCGGCGAGGCGGTCGGCGGCGCGGAGGGCGGGGCCGACGAGGATCACGTCGTTGTCGGGGGTCTTCAGGACGCCCAGGTCGGTGGCGGAGAGGTGGACGGGCTCCCCGTACCGCACGGCCCGCGCGGCGGCGTCGAGCACCGACCCGGCGGCGCCGAGCAGCTCGTTCACCCAGGCCCGCTCCAGGCCGTCGGCCGGTACGCCCATCGCCGGGTCGGCCAGCGAGGCGAGGACCGGACGCAGCCGTTCCGCGATGCCCCGGGCGCCGTGGAGCTCGGCGGGGCGGCGGCGGGCCTGGCGGGGGGTGACGGCGGCGGCGCTGCGGGCGGTCATCAGGGGCAGCGGGTCGAAGGGGGCGACCGGGTCGTGGCGCAGGCGCCGGGCGTAGTCGGCCTCGGCGGCCAGCGCGTCGGCGAGCGCGTCGCGCTGGGCGCCCCATCTCCGTACCGGGAACAGGACGATCAGCGCCGCCTGCACCACCCCGCCGACCAGGATCATCCCGGCGTGGGCGGCGGCGTCCACGACGGAGGTCGGCAGGGTGATCGTCACCAGCATGATCGCGACGTTGGACGAGGCGATGATGCCGCCCGTCGGGCCCGCCGCCCAGGCCAGACCGGCGAGGAACGTCCAGGCGCCGAGCAGGCAGAGGAAGAGCACGGGGTGCGAGGCGGTGACATAGCCGAGGAACGTCGACACGGCGAGGCTGGCACCGGAGACGAGGGCCAGCACCGGGCGTGGGCGCCAGCTGCGCTGGAAGGTGGCGATGGCCGCCTGGAAGGCGCCGAACGCCGAACTCGCCGCGATCTCGGGCCCGAAGAGCACCAGGCTCGTACCGACGACGAGGGCGAGCCCGGCCGCCCCGCGGAAGGCGATGAGCGGTTCGAGTCTCTGCCGCTCGATCTCCAGCCCCGAGCGGGCGGTCTCCTTCAGCGCCCGGAGCCAGCTCATGGGCCGAGCCTAGCCCGGATCATGGGCAAGTCGGACTTACGCCATGATTTCGCCGTCGCGTCCACGGGGCGTGCGGTCGCTGCTGGAGCCACCTACGCGGGCCCGGTCGGCGGCCTCGGTGCCGTGGTTCCAGCCGTCCAGGTCGGTGGCGCCGCGGACACGGGTGGTCGTGGTCCGGGGGAACATCCGCTCGGCGGTCTCAGTGACGGCGATGTCCCGGGCGGCGAGGACGGGGAGCAGGTCGGAGCCACCTTCAGCCGTGCCCGTTTCCGTGTCTGCCGTCGCCGTGGTCCGTTCGGTGGTGTCGGCGAGCCGGGAGCCGAGGCGCTGCGCGTACGCCATCAGGAACGACTGCCGGAAGGTCTTGGTCCGCTTACGGCCGGAGGCCCGCTGTCCGGCCTCCGCCCGGGTCATCGCGGCCGTGCCCTGGACGAGGAGGGAGGTGAAGAGCAGCTCGACGGCCTCCAGGTCCGGCTCGAAGCCGACGACCGTGCTGAAGCCGAGGTCGCCGTTCCACACGGCCTGGCAGCGGTTGGCGGAGGCGACGGCGTCGAGCAGGATCGCCTTCGCGCTCTCGTACGGGGGCTCCACCCCGATCCGGCAGGCGCCGGGGGTCTCGGCGCTGTGACTGCGGGCGGCGATGAGGGCCTCGTCGATGCTGTGCCGGGCCATCAGCTCCTGCGCCTTGGCCGTCAGCGCCTCGGCCTCCTCCGGGAAGCCGGTCGCCTCCGCCTTCGCCAGCAGGGCCCGGATCCGGGTGAGCATGCGGGGCTCGTCGGGGGCGGGCGGCCGGTGGAGGTGGTCGGCGGCGGTACCGGGCGCCGGGCCGACGGGCTCGATGGCGGGGAGCCGGAGCAGCAGCCGGTACAGCTCCAGGAGGTCGGAGGCGTAGCTGAACCGGTCGGGCTTGTTGCGCGGTACGGGTACGGGTCCGGGCAGTTCGGCGAGCTGGGCGCGCCAGCGGGGCGGCAGCTCCCCGTACCGGGCGGTCTCGGCGGCGATCAGCGTGGCCGCCAGCACCGCCCGCCGCTCGTCGAGCTCCAGCCGGACGAACCGGACCAGGTCGGCGGGGTGCCAGCCCCTCCCCCAGGCCCGGGTCACGAACTCCTCGCCGCGCCGGTGCAGGTCATCGTCCGCGTCGGGGGCGGCGGCGAGCAGGGAGGCCCCGGTGTCCAGGGCCGCGTCGCCCTCCGCGTACAGCGCCGCCGCGCATGCCTGGTCGATCACCGGTTCCATCCGACCAGGGTAGGCGGGGCCCCGGGGAGGCTGGCGGGCGCCGGTTCCGGGGTGGTGTCAGTGGTGGGTGCCAGACTCGCACCATGACCGGACGGGAACGGTGGGCGGTGGCGGCTGCGGACGGGGGCGGGGCGCTGCTCGTGCCGCTCGCGGGGGACGGCGCGCCCGCCGGGCCGGTCCTGGCCGAGCCTGATCTCGTCGAGGCCGTACGCTCCCGGCCCGAGGTGACCCGCTGGGTGTGGCGGTCCACCGCCGAGCTCTACCCCCGGCTGCTCGCCGCCGGGGTCCGGGTCGAGCGGTGTTACGACATCGAGTGCGCCGAGCTCCTGCTGCTCGGGCACGCGGGGCGGCTCGGTGAGCCCCGGTCCGCGGCCGCCGCGCTGGCCCGGCTGGAGAACGCGCCCGTGCCGCCGGACCCGCCCGCCCGGTCCGCCGAACCCGGCTCCCAGTCCTCCCTCTTCGATCCGCCCTCCGGCCCCGAGGTCCCCTTCGAGGGGCTGCTGCGGGTCTACGCGGACCAGGTGCGCCGCCACGAAACCGCCGAGCACCCGGACCGGATGCGGCTGCTGACCGCCTCGGAGTCGGCGGGGATGCTCGTCGCCGCCGAGATGCACCGGGCGGGACTGCCCTGGCGGGCCGATGTGCACCGGGATGTGCTGCACGGGCTGCTGGGCGAGCGGTACGCGGGCGGCGGCGAGCCCCGCCGGCTCGCCGAGCTGGCGGACGAGGTGTCGGCGGCCTTCGGCAGACGGGTCCGCCCCGACCTGCCCGCCGATGTGGTGAAGGCGTTCTCGCAGGCCGGGATCTCCGTGAAGTCGACCCGGCGGTGGGAGCTGGCGGAGCTGGACCACCCGGCGGTCGAGCCGCTGATCGCGTACAAGAAGCTCTACCGGATCTGGACGGCCCACGGCTGGAGCTGGCTCCAGGACTGGGTGCGCGAGGGCCGTTTCCGCCCTGAATACCAGCCGGGCGGCACGGTCAGCGGACGCTGGACCACCAACGGCGGCGGGGCCCTCCAGATCCCCAAGGTCATCCGGCAGGCCGTCGTCGCCGACGCGGGCTGGCGGCTGGTCGTCGCGGACGCCGACCAGATGGAGCCGCGGGTGCTGGCCGCGATCTCCCGCGACCGGGGCCTGATGGAGGTGGCCGGTCATGACGGCGACCTCTACAAGGCCCTGTCCGACCGGGCGTTCCACGGCGACCGCGAGCACGCCAAGCTGGCGCTGCTCGGCGCGGTCTACGGCCAGACCTCCGGGGACGGGCTGAAGAACCTGGCCGCCCTGCGCCGCCGCTTCCCGCTCGCCGTCGCCTACGTCGACGACGCGGCGCGGGCGGGCGAGGAGGGGCGGACGGTGCGGACCTGGCTGGGCCGCACCAGCCCGCCGGTCGCGCTGGCCGGCCAGGACGAGGAGGCGGGCATCCCGCAGGAGGGCGGCGAGGCCGTCTCCGACGGCGGTCTGGCCCGGGCCAGAGGCCGCTTCACCCGGAACTTCGTGGTCCAGGGCAGCGCCGCCGACTGGGCCCTGCTCCTCCTTGCCGGGCTGCGCCGCACCCTCCACGAACAGGGGCTCCGCGCCGAGCTGGTCTTCTTCCAGCACGACGAGGTTATCGTGCACTGCCCGGCCGAGGAGACCGACGCCGTGACCGAGGCGATCCGGGCCGCCGGCGAGCTGGCCGGACGGATCGCCTTCGGGGAGACCCCGGTGCGGTTCCCGTTCACCACGGCGGTCGTCGAGCGGTACTCCGACGCGAAGTGAGCGGGACCGCCTCCGGGTGCGGTCCCATCGGGCTCCCTGCCTCTGCTGGAACCACCCCACTTCTGCCGGAGCCCCCACTTCTGCCGGAGCCCCTACTTCTGCTGGAGCTTCAGCCACTCCGGGCTGGTCGCCACCGCCGTGAGCTGCTCCATGGTGAGCGCCGGCTCCGGACGGGTCGCGGGCGTCGACTGCGCACCGGAGTTGAAGGCGGAGACCACCACCCGCAGACCGTCCGGCCGCATCGTGTCGGCCGTCCACCGGACGACCCCCGCGCCGCCCTTCTCCCCGGGCTGCTGGGAGGTGGCGAGCAGCGTCCCGTCGGGCAGCGTCGTCGCGCCCCCGTACAGGCCGTCGGCGACGCTCCGCATGTCGGGCTGCACATTGATCTGCACCAGGGTCTTCCCCTGCCCGTCGTCGACGACGACGGAGGCGAACTCCCCCTCGCCGTCGACCTTCTCCCCCACCGTGAGGCCCTCGGGCAGCAGCTTCAGGAGGGTCGGTATCACCAGCGCGTAGTCGAGCGGAGGCGCCTTCGGCCCCTTCTCCCCCGGGCGCGACGGGTCCGGCGAACCCTGACCGGTCCGCGGGGTGTCCTGACCGGTGCGGGGGTTCTCCTTCCCGGTGCGGGTGGCGTCCTCGGCGCCGGGCGTCGGCTGCACGGGCGCGTTGGAGGGTTCCACGGGCGCCCGGGAAGCACCGTCGGTCCCGGCCGCTTCGGCGTCGCCGGCCAGCGCGCCCGCCAGCGGGCGCCACACGTCGGCCCGCGCCAGCCGCATGAGCCCCTTCTCGTCCAGGGCAGGGCCGGGACGACCGGGCCCGCCCACGCTGCCCAAAACCCGGTCGAAAGCGCGGGCGTCCACCACGAGACCGCCTGACATGAAGAAGGTGGCCCGCGCCGCACCCGTCGAGCCGCCCGTGCCACCCGCGTCCCACCCCCAGAATTCCTTGGTGCCGTTGACGAAGCACATCTCGCGCTGGGATTCGACCCCTTGATCACCGTCCACCAGGCCGAGGCCCTGACTCAGTCGCTCCCTGCACTCGGCCGCCCTGGCCGCCTTGCCGGCCGGCAGGGGATACAGGACGAGCAGGACCGACCCCTTCCCCTTACCGTCGTCGTAGACAGCGGACACCGAGGCGCGTTTCGGGCCCTTCTCGTCCCCGGTCACCTCCCCGCGCGCCTCGCTGACCTTGCCCGGCGGGAGCAGCTCCTCCAGGACGGCTGCCAGCTTCTCCTCGGAGAGGCCGCCCCGCAGGCTCGCCGGGGCCGCCGGTCGGCCGCTCGCCACGTCCGTACCTCCTCCGGGGCCACCGCCCAGCAGCCCGGCCCCGAACGCTCCGCCTCCCCCGACGAGGGCCAGGGCCAGCACGCTGCCCGCCACGGCGGCGCCCCGGCGGCGGCGGAGTGAGCGGCGCCCCTGCTTCAGAGCGCCGTCGACCACGGCGGTGCGGGCGGTGAGGTCGAAGGTCTCCCCGGTCCGGCGGAGCTCCTCGCTGAGTTCGTCTTCGAAAGGCATGGGAAACCACCACTTCTCGTTCTGCTTGCACGGCTGGGTGAACGGTCTGAATGCCTGGGCCGGAACAGGCGCGCCCGGTCAGCGGGCGGCCAACTCCGCGATGCTGCCGCCCAGCTGGGCGCGGAGCCGACCGAGAGCCCGCACGCAGCGGGTCCGTACGGCAGCGGGGCTGACCTGGAGCGCGGCGGCGGTCTCCTCGATGCTCCGGTCCTCCCAGTACCTCAGGACCACCACCGCACGGTCCTTCGGGGCCAGTTGGGCGAGCGCCCGGAGCAGCGTCATCCGCAGTGCCGGATCGTCGGGGTCGGTACGGCTCTCCTCGGGCAGCTCGGCCAGCGGGCGTTCCGAGGCGGAGCGGCGGCGCCGGTGGGTCAGGAATATCCGGACGAGCACGGTCTGCGCGTACGCCGCCGGGTTGTCGATCCGCCGGGCCCGGCCCCAGTGGACGTACATCCGGCCCAGCGTCTCCTGCACCAGGTCCTCGGCGAGGTGAACGTCACCGCTGGTCAGCAGGCAGGCCGAGCGATACAGATGACTCGCCCGCATGGCGGCGAACTCCTTGAACTCCTCGGCACGCGATGTCCTCATGCCTTCCCCCGTCCATCTTCGTACGTCCTCCGTTCCGCCCCTTCACCTGATCGACGCGACAAGGCCCGGCAAATGTTTCAGACCTCCCGAGAATTCCGCCGGACCGGAGGGACCGCACGCGGAAGCGCCCCGTTCACGCGCCGGACGGCGTGAACGGGGCGCGGGGCGGTGGTGCGCCTGCGCTGCTGTCGCGTCTACCCGCGTTCCCACAGCGCGGGGACGTTCGGCGGCTCCCAGCCCGTCGTGGATTGGTGTGCCTGCCGGCAGCGGTAGGCGACCCCGCCGTAGGTGACGCGGTCTCCCGCGCGGTAGGAGGTTCCGGGTGCCCAGGTGCCACCCGGCGGATCGGTGGGCGGATCGCTCGGGCCGGGCGTCTGGGCGACGTCCAGCACGAAGTCGAAGGTGCCCTGGCGACCGTTGCCGACGCTGCGGACGTTCATCAGCAGCTCCGGGTCGAACAGGGCGTCGGTGTTGTTGCGCGGCTCGTTCGGGAAGTAGAGCTGCGTGGTGAGGATGCGGCCCCCGGGCGCCTGCGCCTTCACATGGATGTGGCGGGTGCGCCCCGGGTAGAGCCCCGGCACGATCGTGGTGAGGCTGAACGCCCCGTCGGCACCGGTGAACTGGTGCCCCCGGAAGGCGTACTGGGCCATGTCGTACGACCCGTTGGTGTCGGCCTGCCAGAAGTCGAGCAGGGCGCCGGCGATGGGCCGGCAGGCCCGGCCGAAGACGTAGCCGCTCACGGTGAGCGGTACGCCCGGGGTGCCGGACGTCACCAGACTGGTGCGCCGCGGGGAGTTGGGCTTGAAGTACGGGCCCTCCATCTGCGGCGGTGTCGTGTCGTCGCCGTCGTCGCACTGCGGGGTAGGGGCCAGGAGAGCGCCCCCGCCCGACGATGCGGCGTCCCGGGCGAGCGCGACGCCTCCTCCGGCGAGCAGAGGAGCCGCGCTCGCGACGATCGCGGCCTTCAGGAGACCTTTGCGGCTGATGCGCCGCGGGTCGGCCGACGCCGCGTCAGAGGTGTTCGCCTCGTCGGAAACGTTCGGCTCGTGGGGGGTTGCGTTGTCCATTTGTGGAGTCATGACAGATTCCTCGGAGTCCTCGGTGCGGGGAGGCGGAGAGGTTCAGGAGGTTCGGTGACGCCGGGCAGGTGGGGTGAAGGCCGCCGGAACGGCGGTCAGATGCGCTGCCAGAGGGCCGGGACGTCCGCCGGGGTCCAGCCGGCCTGGGCCGTGTGCCCCTGGAGGCAGCGGTAGGTCGCTCCGCCGTATGTCACAGTGGCGCCGACGGCGTAGGTCGTGCCCGCCGCCCAGGTGCCGCCCGGCTGGTCGGTGGGCGGCGGGGTGGTGGGCGGGGTGCCGCCGCTGGTGACGAGCGTCAGCCCGTAGGCCTGCAGGGCCGGGAGCAGCGGCTGGAAGTACGTCGTACCGCCGGAGGAGCAGTTGCCGGAGCCGCCGGAGGTGACACCCTGCGCCTGGCTGCCGGAGATGTACGCGCCGCCGGAGTCACCCGGTTCGGCGCAGACGGAGGTGCGGGTCACGCCGGAGATGGTGCCCTCCGGGTAGGTGACGCTGGTGTTGAGCTGCTGGATCGTGCCGCAGTGCCAGCCGGTGGTGGAGCCGGAGCGGCAGACCGAGGCGCCCACGACGGACGGGGTGGAGCCGGTGACGGTCACATCGCCGCGGCCGTAGCCGTTGACCAGGGGCTTCGGCACCCAGTTGGCGTTGGTGGCGACCCAGGCGTAGTCACGGCCGGGGAAGGTCGAGCCCTGGAAGCTGCCCTGGGCCTGCTGGTTGACGCCGTTGGTGGTGGTGCCCACCCGGCCGCAGTGGCCGGCGGTGACGAAGCCGTTCTGGGTACCGCCGCGCGTCACGGAGAAGCCTACGGAACAGCGGCCGCCGCCGCCCATGTAGTACGCGTCGCCGCCGCGGATGTCCGCGAGGGCGCGGGGCTGTTCGGTGGAGCGGGCGACGGTGACGAGCTGGTCGCCGACCCCGGCGGCCTTGACGAACGCCTCGCCGGCCGAGGTGCTCGCGGCGTTCACGACGACCCGGTTGGCCGCGACGTCGACGTACCAGACGGGCACGTTCTTCGGGGCCTTGCTCAGCGCCGCCTTGTCGAGGGCGTCCTTGACCGCTTCGAGGCGGTCCAGGCTGTGGCCGACGACCTCGGCCCTGGCGCCCGCCTTCGTGATGAGGGCGGCCTCGGACGCGTCGGTCGTGGAGACCGTGAGGTCCGCCTTGTCCCCGCTGACCCGGGCCCCGGCGAAACTGGTGCCGAGGGACTTCTCCAGGCCGGCGGCGATGGCGGCGGCGCGGTACTCGCCCGCTATCCGGGTTCTGGCGGCGTCCGCGTCGAGCCCGAGGTCGCGTTCCAGGGCGGCCAGCAGGCCGGGCGAGAGGCTGTCGGCGGAGACGGCCGGGGCGGTGGTTCCCGGCGGGCCTGCGGACGCCACTCCGGTCAGTCCCGCGAGGGCGAGCGCGCCCACGGCCACCGTGGCGGTTGCGGTGGCGAGCACGCGTCTGCGGAGCTTGGTGTTCTCCACGTAACTCTCCTTGCTTCAGGGGGTGTCCCGGCCCGGTGGGGGGTTGGTCCGGACCAAGGAATTGCCGACACCGTAGCCGCGCGCGGACCGGGCGCAGGAGATCCCGTTCACCCCCTCCTCCCGCGTTATGGGGGCTCGGCCCCACCACGCGCAAAGCCGCCCGGCGTCTCCCCTTCACCGGTGCGCCCGGGTAGGTTCGGCCCCATGCACACAGGGCAACTTCTGGGCTCGGGACGCACCGCCGACGTGTACGAACTCGACGGCTCCTGGGTCCTTCGCCGCTACCGCGACCGCTCCGACACCACGGAGGAGCTGGCCGTGATGTCGTACGTCCGCGCCTTCGGGTACCCGGTGCCGCGCATCGGCCCGCCCGCCGACGGGGCCCGCCCCACGGATCTGGTGCTCCAGCGGCTGACCGGCCCGACCATGTCCGAGGCCCTGCTGGCGGGGACCCTGGGCGCCGCCGAGGGGGGCGTACTGCTGGCCCGGCTGCTGCGCGAACTGCACGCCATCCCGCCCCGTGTCTCGGCCGATCCGCAGGACTGCATCCTCCACCTCGACCTGCACCCGGAGAACGTGATGCTGACGGACCAGGGTCCTGTGGTGATCGACTGGTCCACCGCCACGGAGGGCCCGCCCGGCCTCGACCGGGCGATGTCGGCGCTGACCTTGGCCCGGGTGGCGCTCGACCCGGAGTTCCCGGCGCCGGAGGCCGGGGCCCGTACGCTGCTGACTTCCCTGTTGGCGGAGCTGGCCGGCGACGGCGGCACCGACGCCGACGACCTGGCCCGCGCCCGGGCCCGCCAGCGGGAGAACCCGTTCCTGACGGCGCCCGAACGCGGCTGCCTGGACGCGGCGGTGAAGATGGTGCTGGGCTGCGCGCCTTCGCGGTAGCGGAACTGATTCCCGTACGGAGAACTACTCGCGCATCCCCGCCAGTTCGACCGGCCGGGTGCGCAGCGCGAACGCGGCGGGCACCACGGCGGACACGGCCGCCACGACGGCCGCGGCCGCGATGACGGCTCCGGTCGTCCCCCACGGAACGACGACCCCCGACCGGACGCCCAGCAGCGCCAGCGCTCCCCACACCCCCGCCAGGTTCACGGCGGCGACCCCGGCGCCGATCACCGCCCCGACGGTCACCACGGCCACGGCCTCCGCCGTGACGAGCCGCAACACCTGCGGGACGGAGGCCCCGGTGAGGCGGAGCACCGCGAGGTCGCGGACCCGGTCGGTGGTGGCCGTCACCAGCGTGTTGGCCAGGGCGATCCCCGTACAGAGGAGGGCCATGGAGAGGATGAGCCACAGTCCGGCACGGGTGCTGTCGCTCGTCCCGGGGGCGGCAGCCGCGGCCCACTCCGCCCCGGTCAGCACCCGTATGCCGGTGCCCTCCGCCTCGGCGGCCGTACGCAGTGCGGCGGCGACAGCGCCGGGGTCGGCGGCCTCCGCGACCGCCACGTCGATACGGTCGGCCCCGGCCCCTCCGGCGTTGCGGGCGGTGACGTAGACGCCGTTGCCGCCGGTGCCGGTGGCGAGGACGGCGGCGATGCGCAGGGACACCTCGCGGCCGTCGCCGAGCCAGACGGTGACCCGTTCGCCGACCGTCGTGGTCAGCCACTCCTCGTTGACGACGATGCTGTCGTCGTCGAGGTCGGTGAGGCGCCCGGCCACCACGGGCGGCGCGGCGACGGCGGTGAGGCGGGCGGGGTCGACCGCGCGGGCCTCGGAGGTGACCAGGGCGGTGCCCTCTTCGAGCACGGTGACGGCGGTGGGCCGTGAGACGCCGGCCACGGCGCCTTCGACGGCCCGGACCCGCTCGACGAAGAACGGCGGGAGCGTGCGGCCCTCGGCTCCCGGGACGACCACGAGGTCGGCGGTCGTGGCGGTGCGCACCTCGGTGGCCTTCGCCTCGGCGAGGGTGGCCACCGTGCCCAGCAGCGAGGCGGTGAGGGCGACGGTGATGACGACGGGGGCGGCGACGGCGGCGGTGCGGCGCACCCCGGCGGAGGCGTTCTCCCGGGCGAGTACGCCGGTGGCGCCGGGCAGCCGGGCGGGCAGCCAGGTCAGCGCCCGGACCAACGGCCCGGCGAGCACCGGCGCGAGGAGGGCGACGCCGACGATGAGCAGCAGCGGCCGGGTGATGTAGGCCTTGCGCCCCAGGGCGTCGCCGGGGTCGAGCACCAGCGCCGTGACCAGCAGCCCCGCGCCGGTCAGCAGCACGAGGGCGGCCAGGATCCAGCGGCTCACCGGCATGGTCCGGCTGTCGACGGCCGCCTCGCGCAGCACCTCGGTCGGGGCGGTCCGCCCGGCCCGGAAGGAGGCGGCGAGCGCCCCGGCCGTCGCGACGCCCACCCCGGTCCAGAACGCGATGTGCAGCGGCCAGGTCTGTTCCCCGATCGCGAACCACGCCGGGGCCAGGCCCGCGTCGACCAGCCGGGCGGCCAGCAGGGGAGCCCCGGTGGCCCCTAGCCACCACCCCGTAGCGGAGGCGAGGACCCCGACGACCGCCGCTTCGGCGACGACGGTCCACCGGATCTGGCCGGGCGTGGCGCCCGCCGTGCGCAGCAGCCCGAACTCGCGCCTGCGCTGGGCGACGGCGAACGAGAACGTCGAGGCCACCACGGAGACCGAGACGAACAGCGTGATACCCGCCGCGGTCCCCAGCAGGGCGTTGACCGAGACGAGGGCCTCCGCGTCGTGGTCCGGGCCCGGGTCGGCGCGGCGTCTCCCGTCGCCGGTGAGGACGTCCATGCCGCCGCCCGCACGGGCCACCACGTCCCGTACGGCGGTGGCGTCGGCGTGCACCACCAGGGCGTCGACGGCCGGGGAGATCCTGGCCGCCTCCTCGTCGCCGAGGAACACGGCGCTCTCGAAGCCCCGGTCCGCCACGGTGCCGACCACGGTCAGGGTGGTGGCGCCTGCGGGCGTGGTGGCCCGGACCCGGTCGCCGGTACGGAGGTGGCTGCCCGGCCCCGCGGTGACGACGGCCTCGCCCGGGGCGGCCGGGGAGCGGCCGCTCGTCAGCCGGTACGGGGCGGCCGCGGCGACCGACCACGGGTGGCCGGTCCTCGGCTCGACGCCCTGGGTCCTCGGCCCGCTGCCCTGAGCCCTCGACGCACTGCCCTGACTCCTCGGATCGCCGTCCCGGCCGGTGGCGGCCAGGTCCACCGGGAAGGCCCGGTCCTCCACCGTCCTGCCGAGGGCGGCCAGTTCGGTGACGAGCGCGGGCGGCACCGGGGCGGTCCGGGCGAGCGGCCGGGTGCGGACACCGTTCGCCGTGCGGACGCGCAGCTGGTCGTCGGCCCGGACCACGACAGGGGCGGCGGCGAACCGTTGGGGGCCCTTGTCCGGGGCGCTGAAGGTGGCCGCGAGGGCCAGTCCGGTGGCGGCGATCAGGCCGACGCCCAGGGCGAGGGCCACGAAGGAGCCGACGAAGGTGACCCACCGGGTCCGTACGCCGTGCAGGGCGAGCATCAGCACGGGGCCACCTCCGCACGCACCGGAGCCTCCGCACCCGCCGCAGCCTCCGCACGCACCGGAGCGGGCGATGCCCGCACGGTCCGGTCGGCGCGGGCCATCCGGGCGGCCACCTGCTCCGCCGACGGCGCGTACAGCTCGTCGACGATCCGGCCGTCCGCCAGGACCAGCACCCGGTCGGCGAAGGACGCCGCGACCGGGTCGTGCGTCACCATGATCACGGTCCGGCCGTCGTCCACCATCGAGCGGAGCAGCCCGAGCACCCCGCGCCCGGTCGTGGAGTCCAGGGCGCCGGTCGGCTCGTCGCCGAAGAGCACCTCGGGCCGGGTCACCAGGGCGCGGGCCAGGGCCACCCGTTGCTGCTGGCCGCCGGAGAGTTCGCCGGGCCGGTGCCGGGCCCTCTCCCGCAGCCCCACCTGCTCCAGCGCCTCCAGCACCTGGGCCCGGTCCGGTCTGCGGCCCGCCAGCCGCAGCGGCAGGGCCACGTTCTGTGCGGCGGTCAGGGAGGGCAGCAGGTTGAAGGCCTGGAAGACGAAGCCGATCCGCCCCCTGCGCAGCCGGGTCAGCCGCTTCTCGCTGAGCCCGGTCAGCTCGGTGTCGCCCAGGAACACCTGGCCGGCGGTGGGCCGGTCGAGGCCGGCCGTGCAGTGGAGGAGGGTCGACTTGCCGGAGCCGGACGGGCCCATGACGGCGGTGAAGGTGGACCGGGGGATGTCCAGATCGACCTTGTCGAGGGCTTTCACCTCGCCGCCTGCGCGGCCGTAGGAGCGGGTGACGGAGCGGAGCCGGACGGCTGATTCGTTCATGCCGTCCAGTCAACTCGGGCCGGGCGGGCGGCACATCACAGCGGGCTGGTGTCCTGATGGTGGAGCTACCTCCACCCCCGGCCTACGGATACCGGCAGGTCAGAAGGGGGGCGGAGGGGATGGTCGGCGGGCGGTGGCGTCTCGTAGCGTTTCCGGCATGCATTCATCCGGCATGCACTCGCCCGGCATGCGCCCGTCCGGCATGCACTCATCGGGCCTCTGGCGACCGCTCCGGCGGCGTGACTACGTGATCAGCGCCCGCCCGTGGCGCGCCGCGCTCTATCTGCTGACCAGTGTGCCGCTCGGTGCCGCCACGCTGCTCACGCTGGTGCTGCTGGCCGTCGCGGGCAGCGCGCTCGCGGTGGTCCTGGTCGGGCTGCCGCTGCTGCTCGTCCTGGCCCTCTCCGGTATACCGCTGGCCTCGCTGGAGCGGCGCAGGCTGCGGCTGGTCGACAGCACCCCGCTCGCGGACCCGCACCGCGAACCGCCGGGCACGGGGCTCGCCGCCTGGCTGCGCACCCGTCTCCAGGAGCGTTCCACCTGGCGGGAGTTGGGGTACGCACTCCTCTTCGCGACGGTCCTGTGGCCGCTGGAGGCCTTGGCCGTCGGGGCGATGCTCCTAGTCTGCGGCGGGCTGATGACCACGCCGGCCGTGATGGCGGCGGGCGGCGACGGGGAGGCGAAGGTCCTCAAGCTCTGGATCGCCGACTCCTACCCGGAGGCGTTCGCCGTGCTGGCGGCCGGGGTGCTGCTGCTGCCGGTGCTGGCGTACCCGCTGGGCGCGCTGGCCGCGGGGCGCGCCGTGCTGACCCGGCAGCTCCTCTCCGTACCGGAGTCCGGGGCCGACTCCCGTCTCCAGGAGCTGGACCGGTCCCGGATGCGGCTGGTGGACGCGTTCGAGGCGGAGCGGCGGCGGATCGAGCGGGACCTGCACGACGGGGCGCAGCAGCGGCTGGTCGCGCTCTCCATGACGCTGGGCCTGGCCCGGCTGGAGGGTCCCGCCGAGCCGCTGGGCGGGCTGCTGGCCAAGGCGCAGGGGGAGGCCGATGTCGCGCTGGTGGAGATACGGGAGCTGATCCGGGGCATCCATCCCCAGGTCCTCACCGACCGGGGGCTCCCGGCGGCGGTCGAGGACATCGCGGACCGCTCTCCCATACCCGTGGATGTCCGGCTCGACGTGCCGGGCCGGCTGCTCGAAGCCGTCGAGAGCGGGGTCTACTTCGCGATCAGCGAGGCCCTGGCGAACGTGGCGAAGCACAGCGGTGCGACCCGGGCGAGCGTGCGGGGCGGCGTCGCCTTCGGGCGGCTGGCGGTGGAGGTCGAGGACGACGGGCAGGGGGGCGCGCGGCTGGCGGCGGACGGCGGGGAGGCCGGGGCAGCGGACGGCGGGGAGGCCGGGGCGGCGGACGGCGGGGCCGGTGGCAGTACAGGCACAGTCGGCGGGGCCCGCGTCGGTACAGGCCTTCAAGGGGTCGCCGACCGTCTCTCGGTGCTCGGCGGCTCCCTGCTACTGTCCAGTCCGCCCGGAGGACCGACGGTGTTCCGGCTGGAGGTCCCCTGCCCGCCCGCCCGATCGAGGACCTGATGCTGCGCGTCGTACTGGCCGAGGACAGCGTGCTTCTGCGCGAGGGCCTCATCGGCCTCCTGGAGCGGTTCGGCCACCACGTCGTCGCCGGGGTGGGCACCGCGGGCGAGCTGACGGCGGCGGTCCTGGAGCACCGCCCGGACATCGTGGTGACCGACGTCCGGATGCCCCCGGGCTTCTCCGACGAGGGCCTGCAGGCCGCGGTCGAGCTGCGCGAACGGCTGCCCGGGCTGCCGGTCCTGGTGCTCAGCCAGTACGTCCAGCGTGCCTACGCCGAGGACCTGCTCGACTCCTGCGACGGTACGGGGGTGGGCTACCTGCTCAAGGAGCGCATCGGCCATGTCGAGGAGTTCGTCGGCGCGCTGGACCGGGTCGCGCGCGGGGACACGGTGGTCGACCCCGAGGTCGTACGGCAGCTGATCCGGCACCGCCGCGACCCGCTGGCCCGGCTGACGGCCCGCGAGCAGGAGGTGCTGGCCCTGATGGCGGAGGGCCGGTCCAACGCGGCCGTCGCCGCCGCGCTCTCCGTGGGCGAGGGAACGGTCAGCAAGCACTTCGGCTCGATCCTCACCAAGCTCGACCTCTCCGTCTCCGACGACACCAACCGCCGGGTGCTGGCGGTCCTGGCGTACCTGCGCGGCTGAGAAACCCTTTCCGCTCCATCCGCCGCCCCCTCCCCCGACGCACACGCAGCGGCATGCGCTTGACAGGCATTCCCTCGGAACACCATGATTCCATTAATTGACTAATGGAATCGAGGCGAGGCGCGTGGCAGACACGAGCACTCCGAACGGAACCGCGGGCAGCTGGGCCCTGGAAGCCCGCGGACTGGGCAAGCGCTACTTCCGCGGCTGGGCGCTGCGCGACTGCTCCTTCCGCATCCCGGCCGGACGCATCTGCGGACTGGTCGGACCGAACGGCGCCGGCAAGAGCACCCTGCTGGGCCTGGCGACCCGTCAGGTGCAGCGCACCACCGGCGAGTTGCGGGTCTTCGGCACCCCCGTCGACGACCCCG
Source organism: Streptomyces cyaneofuscatus (assembly GCF_000718135.1). Classification (GTDB taxonomy): domain Bacteria; phylum Actinomycetota; class Actinomycetes; order Streptomycetales; family Streptomycetaceae; genus Streptomyces; species Streptomyces cyaneofuscatus. Next base: position 102,304 of record NZ_JOEM01000006.1, read on the forward strand.
CCGTGTTGCCCAGGTTCGCCTTCCTCGGCCAGGAGAAGCCGCTGTTCAAGCGGTTCACCGTGGCCGACACCCTGCGGATGGGCGCCGAGCTCAACCCCGGCTGGGACGCGGCGGCGGCCGAGCGGATCGTGCGCTCCGGCAACGTGCCGGCGCACGCCCGGATCGGCACGCTCTCCGGCGGCCAGCGCACCCGCGTCGCCTTCGCGCTCGCCTTCGGCAAGCGCCCCGACCTGCTGCTCCTCGACGAGCCGATGTCGGACCTCGACCCGCTGGCCCGCGACGAGATGAGCACGCTGCTGATGGCGGAGGCCGTCGAGCGCGGCACCACGGTGGTGATGTCCTCCCACATGCTGACCGAGCTGGAGGACATGTGCGACTACCTCCTGGTCGTCGCGGAGGGCCGGATCCGCATGGCCGGGGACGCCGACGCACTCGTACCCGCCCACACCCTGGTGACGGGCGTGACCCGGGACGGCGCCCTGCCGGCCGGGCTGGACCGGCACACCGTGGTCGAATCCCGCGTCCAGGGACGGCAGTTCCAGGCGATGATCCGGCCGAAGGGGCCGCTGTCCGCCGACTGGGAGAGCGTCGAACCCTCCCTGGAGGAAGTCCTGCTCGCCCATCTCCGCTCCCCGGACGCACCCTCGCTCTACACCCAGGGCGCCCGCGTCGACGCCGAAGGGACCCAGGCCGCATGAGCACCACCCCCACCCTCACCGAGACCCCCGCCGCACTCCGGCCCCGGCGCCGCCTGCTGCGCGGCCTGCCCTGGCTCGTCGTACGCCAGCACCGGACCGCGCTGGCCTGTGTCCTCGGCATCGCCGTGCTCGGCACGCTCTGGATCGTGTACCAGCGGTACGAGATGGTCCAGCTCCTCGACGCGCGCGGCTGGCCGGAGAAGGAGGTCCGGTACGCGGTCGACGACAGCCGCGGTTACAGCTACGTCCACTCCCTCCTCAACGCCCTTCCGCTGGTTCTCGCCGTCTTCGTCGGAGCCCCCCTCATCGCGGGCGACCGCGAGAGCGGCACCGCGCAGCTGGTCACCACCCAGTCCGTGACCCGCCGCCAGTGGCTGACCGCCAAGCTGGGCTTCGCCTACGCCCTCGCCCTGGTCTGCGGCCTGATGCTCTCGGCCGCGTTCACCTGGTGGTGGCAGCCGCACCGCTCCCTCTTCTTCACCAAGTGGGTGGAGGGTCCGATCTTCGACAACACGGGGCCGGTCCTGCCCGCGCTGCTGCTCTTCATGACCGCCGCGGGCATCACCATCGGTGTCCTGCTGCGCCGGCTGGTGCCCGCCATGGCGGTGGCGCTCGGCTTCACCGCCGTCTCCGCGTACGTCTGGGACGAGATCCGGATCCGGCTCGGCTCCACCCAGATGTTCACGTACCCGAAGGACAGCGACCTCCCGGCCCGCTTCGACGAGGCGTACGAGGTCGACCGCTGGGTCGGCAACGCGCAGGGGGAGCTCTTCGGCTGGGGCACCTGCGCCGAGGCCACCGAGAAGGCGCAGAACGCGTGCATCAAGGAGCACGGGATCATCAACGACGTCATCGAGTACCTCGACTACGACCAGATGGCGGCGATGCAGTGGACCGCGGCAGGCCTCCTGCTCGCCGGGACGGCGCTCCTCACGGGGTTCGTCCTGTGGCGGGTCTCGCGCCGCCCGCTGTAGGGGCCGTGCGCATCCCCTACGTAAAGTGTCGGCAAACGAGCGGAAGGTGAAGTCCGTGGTCGTGTTCCGCATCGACCGGCGCAGCGGGGTGGCGACGTACCTCCAGATCGTGCGCCAGGTCGAGCAGGCGCTGCGCATGGGGGCCCTGGAGGAGGGTGACCGGCTGCCCACCGCGGCCCAGGTCGCCGCCACGACCAAGGTCAACCCGAACACCACGCTCAAGGCCTACCGCGAGCTGGAGCGGGCGGGGCTGGCCGAGGTGCGGCAGGGGGCGGGCACGTTCATCACCCGTTCCCTCGCCCAGCCCCAGTCCGGCCCCGACTCGCCGCTCCGCGCGTCCCTGACCGCGTGGATGGACCAGGCACGCACGGAAGGGCTCACGGCCCAGGACGTGACGGCCCTGTTCCACTCGGCGTTCGAGACCGCGTACCCGGGCGAGGCGCCGGGCTGAGGCGCCCTTCAGTGCCTCCAACGGCCTTTGCCGGCCGGTGTCAGGCCCGGTTGTAGCGGTAGCCGCTGCCGTGGGCGGGGCCGACGTCGTGCAGGATGCCGGACCCGTCGACGGCGAAGAACGAGGGGTCGGTGTCGCGGCACATCCCGGTGGAACGCGCCTTGTCCACGGTGGCGGTACCCACGTTGATCCGCTTCCCGCCGTTCGTCACGGAGGACAGTGTCGCCGCGTACTCGCAGTGCCCCGTGCCCTGTACGTCGGCGACGAGGGTCACCGCCACCTGTCCCGGGGAGACCCGGCGGATGACCACGGTGTGGGGCTGGAGGGCGTACTGCGACGCGATGGACCAGGTCCCGACGAAGTGCTGCGGTACGCGGTTGTCCGCGGCCGGGGGGTCGGGGTCCGGGGCGGGCGGCTCCGGGTCGGTTCCGGAGCCGGAGCCCGAGCTGGATCCGGAGCTGGATCCGGAGCTGGAGCCCGTACCGGAGCCGCCGTTGTCGGAGGAGCCGGAGCCGGGCTGGGTGCCGCCGCCACTGCCACCGGATGAGGAGGACGCCGAGCCGCCTGATCCGGAGCCGCTGCCCCCGGGGACGGCTGCTCCGCCGGAGCCGGAGCCGGCGGCCTCACCTGCGCCTGCGTCGCCGCCCTTGCCCTTCTCCTCCTCCTGGCCCTTGCCGTCCTTGCCCTTGTCCTTCGGCTTCTCCTCGTTCCCGTCCTTGCCGGTGGGGCCTGCGGAGGGTGCGGTGGAGGGGCCGTCGCCGGTTCCGGAGGGCGCGGCCGCGTCGCTGTCGCGGGCGTCCGTGGGGGCGCCGGGGCCGTGCTGGAGGAAGGCGACGGTGGAGCCGGTGGCCAGCACGGCGAGGACCGCCGCCGCCACGACCCAGGTACGCCGACGCCGGCGCGGGGCCTTTCCGCCGGGCTCGCCTGCCGAGACGACGAGGGCGGGCGGTGGCGTGGCTCCCGGGGCGGGTGTCGGTTCCGGTGCGGGAGTGGGAGCGGGGTCCGGTGCAGGTGCGGGAGCGGGGTCCGGTGCGGGAGCGGGCGCCGCCTCCGGTGCCGGTGCCGGTGCCACTGCCGGTTCCGGTGCCACTGCCGGTTCCGGTGCCACTGCCGGTTCCGGTGCCACTTCCGGTGCCGCTTCAGGCTCCGTTGCGGGTTCCGGTGCCGCTTCCGCCTCCGTCACGGGTACGCGTACGGGCCCCGCTTCAGCCCCCGGTACGGGCACAGCCTCAGCCGCCTCCGGCACATCCGCGTCCAGCAGCACCGCCGCCTGCCGCGCCAGCCGGGCCAGGAGCTGCGGCGGCAGCCACGCCCCGCCGCGCAGGGCGGCGCCCGGGCTCTCCGACGTACCGGCGCCCGCCAACAGCGCTCCCACGCCCGGCCGTTCGGCGGGTTTCTTGGTCAGGCAGCGCCCGATCAGCTCCCGCAATGCCGCGTCCCCCACCTGGCTGAGGTCTGGTGCGGACTCGACGATGCGGTACATCACGGCGTGCTGGTTGCTCGCCCCGTTCCCGAACGGCAGCTGCCCCGTGGCCGCGTACATCAGGACGCAGCCGAGCGCGAAGACGTCCGCCCCCGTACCGGTCTCCTCGCCGAGGATCTGCTCGGGCGCCATGAAGCCGGGTGAGCCGATGACCATGCCGGTGCTCGTCAGCAGCGACTCGACCGAGACCTGGAGCGCGCGGGCGATGCCGAAGTCGATGACGCGGGGGCCGTCGACGGTGAGCAGGACGTTGGACGGCTTCAGGTCGCGGTGCACGATTCCGGCGGCGTGGATGCCGCGCAGCGCCCGCAACAGCCCTTCGGCCAGGGCGTGTACGGACTCGGCGGGGAGCGGGCCGTGTTCCCGTACGGCCTGTTCCAGGGAGGGTCCGGGCACATAGCCGGTGGCCACCCACGGGTGGTCGGCATCGGCGTCGGCGTCCAGCACGGGGGCGGTGTAGCGGCCGCCGACGCAACGGGCCGCCTCGATCTCGCGGCGGAAGCGGGCCCGGAACTCCCCGTTGGAGATGTGCTCCTCGTGGACGACCTTCACCGCGACCGTACGGCCCCCCGCCGACCGGGCCAGATAGACCCGGCCCATGCCGCCCGCCCCCAGCCGGCCGAGCAGCGGATAGGGCCCGATCCGTTCCGGATCACCGGCCACGAGGGGGCGTATGCCCTCCATGGCCGTGTAGCGCTCGCCGTCGTGCTGTTCCCTGCCGCCGCTCATGCTGACCCGATCCCCCGATGGCCCGTACCTCTGCGGTCGCCCGCGCTCGGCTCAGGATAGAAGCCCTGTCTGCCGGGCAGCGCGGCCGGGGCAGGTGGCAGCACGGCTCAACTGGTCGTCGGCAGGCTCGCGTTCCAGGCGCAGCCGACCGGGAACGGCTCCCCGTCGCGCGGGGCGCACCAGCTCACCCGCCCCCAGTCACCCGCCTGTTGGCCGAGGTTCACCGGCACGTTCCACGGGCGGCCGGAGAGTCCCCGCCCGACGGCTTTCACACACGCCTCCTGGACCGTGAAGATCCAGGCGAACTCGCGTCTGCGCCGGGCCTCCGGCATGCCCGCGAGCGCCTCCGCGTCGGCCGGCGAACAGCACAGTCCCAGCAGCCGGTCGGAGACGTAGGAAGGGGCCTGCACGTCGACGCCGACCGCACAGCCCCGGCCGACCGCCGCCGCGACCCGGCCGGAGGAGTGCGAGAGGCTCACGCCCAGATCCGGCCGGCCGGGCAGGTACGGCCGGCCGCTCGGGTGGGCGGCGACCGGCCCGCCCGACACGTCCTCGCCGATCTCCCGCAGCAGGGCGCGCAGCAGCGTCCGCGAAGCGGCGTACTCCTCCGCACGCCACGGCGGCAGCCGCGATGCCGCCGCCCGGTCCCTCTCCGCGACGGGCAGCGCGGCCAGCACCTCCTCGCTCCGGCCGACCACGTAGTGCACGCCTTCAGCAGCCGTACGCCGGCGGAGCGGCCCGGGTCCGACGGTGTTCAGAGCCGGTCCGGCACCCGGCGCAGTTCGCGGATCGGGCGGGCGATGAGGAGCGCGGAGGCGGTGAGGAAGGAGACCACGACGCCCACCATGAGCACCGTCTTCGTGGAGAACAGGCCGACCGCCGGGCCGGCCAGCGCGCTGCCGATGGGGTACATGCCGACGGAGCCCGCGACCTCGTACGCGTGGATGCGGTTGAGCATCTCGCCGGGCACCTGGGTCTGCACGCTGGTCGACCACATGACGCCCCAGATGCCGATGCCGGTCCCGACCGCGACCTGGGCGGCGATGAGCATCCAGACCGGCCAGCCGAGCACGATGCCGAGCGGGTACAGCGGGTACGCCATCATCGCCACGGCCCCTGCGGCGAGCGGCCGTTCGGGCTTGTAGCGGATGGCCAGCAGGCCGCCGATGATGGTTCCGGCGCCCAGCGCGGCGTTGACCAGGCCGAAGGCGCGCGCGCCGTGCTCGGGGACGATGACCCCGGCGGCCAGGGAGAGTTGGGGGCCCCAGGCGAGCACCGCGTAGAACATCCAGATCACGATGACGCCCCAGAGCCAGCTGCGGGACCAGAACTCCCGCCAGCCGACCGCCAGGTTGTGCCACATCGACTCACCGGCCGGCGGGGCGGGCACCACGCCGAGCTTGAGCACGAACAGGCACAGCGCGCTGGTCCCGTAGGCGACGGCGGAGATCACCATCACCCAGCCGGTGGAGCCGAACCCGACCAGGGTTCCGGCCAGCGCCGGGCCGCCGAGACCGGTGATCGCCTCCGAGGTGCGCAGGATGCCGTTGGCGCCCTGCACGTCCCGCGAGACCAGCGGGACGGTGGAGGCGGCACCGGGCTGGAAGAGCGCGTTGGCGGTACCGGCGACCACCAGCAGCGAGTACAGCTGCCAGAGGTGGTCGATGCCGTGGATGAACAGGAGGGCCAGCAGGACGTGGGCGACCAGGTTGGCCAGGTCGGCGAGGATCATCATCCGGCGGGCGGTGAACCGGTCGGCCAGCACCCCGCCGAACAGCACCAGGCCGGCGAACGGGGCGACCAGGAAGGCCATCGAGTAGCCCGCGGTCTCCAGGCCGTACCCGTCGATGAGCAGACCGGCGGCGACGGCGACCGGCAGCATGGCCCAGCTGAGCAGACCCGCGCTGCGGCCGACGAAGTAGAACTTGAAGTTACGGGACCAGATCGCCGGCTCCCCCGCCGACGGGCCCCCGCCGGACCCGCTCGGCCCGCCGGGTCCGTCCTTGGGCGGCGTCGGCGGTGGCGGGGGTGATTCCGCCGCGGCGTGCTCTGCCAAGCGCTCTTCCATAGCCGTTCAAATCCTTCGGTCGTTGATCGGTGACTTCGTGGTGGGGGAGGGGCGTGTTCAGGTGCTGTCGGGCGTCGCCGCCAACTCCCCCACCGGGACCAGCTGCAGGCCGCGCTCCAGCAGGCCCTCGATGATCGACGGGAGGGCCTGTACGGTCTGGGCGCGGTCGCCGGCGCCCTCGTGCATCAGCACCACCGAGCCCGGCCCGGCGCCCTCCAGGACGGTCGCGGCGATCTGCTCGGGCCCCGGCCTCGACCAGTCGCGGGCGTCGACGTCCCACATGGTCAGGGTGGTCGGGTAGCCGCCGAGGGTGGCCAGCACCTCGGGGGTCAGGGCCCCGTACGGCGGCCGGAACCACGCCGGGGCCGCGCCCGTCACGCGGGCCAGCTCCTCCCCCGTGCGGTCGAGCTGCTCGCGCAACTGCTCCGGCGTCAGGTCGGGCAGGAACGGGTGCGACCAGGAGTGGTTGCCCACCTCGTGCCCGGCCGCGGCGATCTGGCGTACCTCGTCGGGCAGCGCCGCGACATGGTGGCCGACACAGAAGAACGTCGCGCGGGCCCCGTACCGCCCCAGGATCTCCACCACCTGGCGGGTGAACACCGGGTCGGGTCCGTCGTCGAAGGTGAGCGCCACCCGCGGGTCGTCCCGGCGGCCGTGGTCGAAGCAGCGCCCGGCCGCCGTGAGCGCCGCCCGGGCCGGTTCGCCGCGCTCGACGCCCTCGAAGTACTCATCGGCGCGGCCGGTCAGCGTGCCGCCCTCGGCGGTCACCCTGGCCAGCGCGCCGGGCGCGGTCCGGGCCTGCTCCGCGAGCTGTACGGCGGTGACGGAGCCAAAGTCCGGGCGCGGCGGAAGCAGCCAGGGGTCCGCCCGGTACACCTCCAGCCCGGCCGCCGTCATCGGGCCGTCGAGCAGCCCGTTGGTGCTGTCCAGGACGACGGCCGGAACCTCACCGTCGCCGAAGCCCTCCAGCCAGCCGATGAGCTCGGCGACCCGGTCGCCGCTCCAGCTGCTCGGCTCGGCCACCCGGCGTCCCGCGTCGTCCAGGACCTCGACCCGGTAGCCCGCCGCCGTCCAGGCGATCCCCGCGTACCGCTTGCTCATCGGCCCTCCAGCGCGATCGCCCTGGCCACGATGTGCCGCTCGGCCCCCCGGAGGAACTGCTCCATCCCCGTACGGCTGATGACGGCCGGGTCGGCGGTCATCGCCAGGTCCAGGGCGCCCGGGGCGGTCAGCGCGTCCACCGCGATCGAGACGTTCCTGCGGGGCAGGAACTCGGTCGGCCAGCTCAGCTCGGTCCGGTCGGTCAGCTCGCTCAGCGGGACGTCCGGCCGCTCCACGGTGTCGAACGGGGTGACGGCCGGGTCGCGGGTGTCGTTCCACCAGTACGAGTGGTCGGCGGCCGCCTCCTTCTCGACCAGGCCCGCCACCTCGCGGTCCAGCGCCCACTTGTCGTACGCGGCATGGCGGAAGGCGCTGAACGCGACCGACCGCGTCCGCCGCACCGCGTCCTCGAAGTCCCGGTCCGCGTCGGTGAGCCGGAACAGGGCCTCCTGCGCCACCGTGGAGACCACCGCGGCGGCGGCCGGCTGGAACCGGTTGCCCACCACCACCTGGAAGATTACGTCGCTGCTCCCCGACGACAGGGCCAGCTGGTGGGAGACCGCGCCCAGCAGCACGGCGGCATCGCTCACCCCCAGCTCCTCGGCCACCCGCCCGACGGCCACCGCCAGCACGGGCGAGCGCAGCAGGGCGCCCGGAAAGCGGCGGGTCGGGTCGTCCGCGAGCTCGGGGGCGGCGGGGTTCCGGAAGATCTGCCGGGGGCCGGCCGCCAGCTGCTCGGTCCAGTAGCGGCGGGCCGCCTCGTCCCGGCGGCGGCCGAGTGGGGACGCCTGGACCTCCGCGGCCTCCAGGGGCTGGAGGGCGGAGCGGGATGCGCGGAGCGACGCGGCGGTCGCCCCCGCCTGGACCGACTCCAGGTCGCGGAGCAGCCGGCCGAGGCCCCAGTAGTCCATCCCGGTGTGCGCGCCGACCAGCACCAGCCGGTGGACCAGGCCCCCGCTCTCCACCAGGCCGACCCGCAGGGGCCACTCCCGCGTGTGGTCGAAGGCGCGCCCGCCCAGCTCCGCGAGCAGGGCGGCGCCCACCTCCTGGACCTGCTCGGGCGCGCTCGTACGGAGCTCGACGGGCAGCTCACCGCTGCCGTCCACCACCTGCTCCAGACCGTCCTCCCCCTGGGGAAGGAAGCGGGTGTGCAGGCTGTCGTGGAGCAGGAGCAGCTCCTTGATGTCCGCGAGCACGCGAGGGACCGGGCGGGGCGGGGAGACCGGGAGCGCGACCGGCAGGTTGTAGCGGGGGGCGTCGTCGCCGAGCCGGGAGACGACCCCCCAGATCGCCCGCTGCCCCCAGGTCGCCGGGCCGCTCCCGGCTCTCGCGGAGTCCAGCCTGATGGTCCGGTCCTCGGCCGTCGTCATCGTGTTCCCGCCTTCCCTTCCCTTGCTCGGTCCGATGTGTGTAGTTCTCTCCGCAGTGCTCTCTGCGGTCTTCTGGCGCCCTAGCCGCCGGTGGCGGCGAAGAGCGCCACATGGCTGCGGCCGGAGCGCGGGTCCGTGTCGCACAGCACGATCCGCCGGAAGTCCCGCTGCCACTCCTGCCAGTGGTCGGCCAGCTCCAGCCAGAGGCTGGTGCAGTAGCTGCCCGGGGCCACCCGGTGCACCGCCCCGTGGTCCGGGACGTCCTCGGTGACCCAGGGCCCGAGGACCAGCAGCGTCCCGTCCTCCCCGAGCTCGCGCCCCAGGGCGGCCGCCGCCGAACCGGCCGCGTGCGCGCGGACGAAGCCCAGCCCCTCCCCGGTGGAGGCCCCGAGGACCAGGGCCGCCGCCGAGTCGGTCAGTGAGGTCTCGCGCGGGAGCGGCAGCGGGAACGGCGTCGGCAGGGTCGTCTGCTCCAGCACCGCGATCACCACCTCCGCCGCCCGCCCCGAGCGGTGGTACGCCGAGGCGATCCGCAGCGCGGTGAAGGGCGCGGCCAGACCTTGCTGGCCGATCGCGAAGTTGACCGCCCGGCCGCCGAGTTGCTCCGTCAGGTGCGGGGCGACGGCGGTGAACGGCACCACGTCCGGGAGGGCGTGGGCGACGATCGCCAGCTCCGGCCGGCTCCGGCCGACGCCCCCGTCGGCGACGAGCAGGTCCACGAGGTCGCGGTGGTGGACGTGCGGCCCCCGGCTCAGCAGCTCCTCGTCCGGCTTCTCCCCGAAAGGGGTGAGCAGGTCGCGGAAGTAGTCGAGGGCGGCCGGAACGCCCTCCGGCACCCGCCCCCGCGGTGAGCGCACCGATGCGGCGGCGCGGACGACGAGCCCGCTCATGAGGTCCCCTCCTCCTTGTGGATCTCTTCCTTGCGGATCGCGGCCTCGACGTAGTCGGCGAAGGACCCGAGGGTCCGCAGGTCGTCGATGTCGAGCCCCTCCGGGTCGACCGAGATCCCGGTCGCCTCCTCGACGCTCATCAGCATCCCCAGCACGGCGAGGGAGGTGAGCTGGAGCTCGTCGAAGAGCGCGGTCTTCTCCGTGAGCCCGCTGACCGGCCGCTCCAGCACCTCGCTGAGCGCCCTCTCGATGGTCAGCACGAGTTCCTGACGTTCCATCAGGCACCGCCTCCCGCACGGTGGGTGATCACCATCGCGCCGAAGGTGGCGCCCAGGCCGACGGAGACCAGCAGATAGTGGGCGCCGTCGACCAGGCGGCCCGCGTCCCGCAGGGTGGTGTAGTTGACGAAGACGTCGGAGGCGTAGGTGTGGCTGAAGCGCGGGACGTTGTCCAGGAACACCTTCTCCGGCTCCACCTCCAGCTCCTTGATGGTCTGCCGCCAGGCCAGCTTGTTGACGTTGTGCGGGATCACCAGGTCGACCTCGTCGAGGCTCAACCCGGCGTCCTTCAGGGCCTCGTGGATGACGTCGGCGATCCGCCGGCCGTACTGCTCCCCGAACTCGGTGTTCTGCTCGGGGGTCAGCTCCAGCCACTGGGCGTACTCGCCGAGGGTCCGGATGGCGAAGGACCGCACCACGTCGCCCTCGCCGTCGAGGGTGATCAGGCAGGAGGCCGCGGCATCGGCCATGATCGAGGTGTTGGGGATGTGCTGGACCATCGGCGAGTACGCCTGTTCGCCGGTGACCATCAGGGCGTACGCGCCCTCCTCCCCCTCCGCACGCAGCAGTTCACCGAGCACCTCGATGGCGCCCAGACTGCTGACGCACGCCTGGTGACTGAAACCGAAGGCCTCGGCGTCGGGGAGACCGAGGTCCTCCCCGACCACCTGGGCGATGTCCACGTCGGGCGGGGCCACCGCCTGGGTGGTGTGCGCGTACGCCAGGTAGCCGACCCGGCCGCCCTCGGGCAGCGCGGCCAGGGCGGAGCGGGCGGCGGGCCGCAGCAGGTCGAGCAGCGGGAGCTCGGGGTCGAAGCGGAGGGTGTCCAGGCCGTAGAACTTGCGGAACACCCCGAGCTGGGCCCGGTGCAGGCCCAGCCGCTCGCCCAGCTCCTCGATCCGTACGCTGCGCTCGGGCACGTACGACTCGATGCGCTCCAACGTGATCCGGCGTTCCGGGGCCGGGGAGCCGTCCGTCGAGGGCCGGTCGGTGGTCGCGTGCCCCATCAGCCCGTCACGACCTCGGCGCGGATCAGCCACAGCCGGTTGGCGCCGCGACGCCCCCGCGGCTGGACCTCGTACGGCCAGCGGCCCTCGCCCGCGCCGGGCTGCCCGGGCTCGCGCAGGTCGGTGGTCTTCCAGCCGTGCGCGGTCAGGAACTCCTCGGGCTCGTCGGTGCCGAAGAGCCAGGGCGTGTCGTCGGCCGCGAGCGCGTCCAGGAAGCGCTTGGAGAACGGGCTGCGCAGCATGGCGCGCCCGAGCATGTCGAAGGCCAGGTGGCTGCCGGGGGCGGAGGCGGAGGCGAGCAGCCGCAGCAGTCCGCCGGCCTGCTCCTCGGTGAGGAAGAAGGTGAGCCCCTCGGCGACCCACAGGGTCGGCCGGCCGCGGTCGAACCCGGCGGCCTCCAGATCGGGCAGCCACTCCTTCGTCAGGTCGGCGGAGACCTCGCGCCGGTCGGTGCGCGGCTCGGCGCCCAGGGCGTCGAGGCGGCGGCGCTTCTCGGCGATCAGCGGGGCGTGGTCGACCTCGTAGAGCTCGGTGCCGTCCGGCCAGTCGAGCCGGAACGCGCGGGTGTCCATGCCCGCCGCGATCAGCACCACCTGCTGGATTCCGCTCCCCGCGACGATCTCCTTGATGGCGTCGTCCAGGAACCGGGTCCGGATCGAGATGAAGGGGAGCACGCCGCCACCGACGTACCGCTCGATCAGTTCGAAGCCCCGGGGTGCGGCCAGGTCACGGGCGAGCGGGTCGACGAAGAGCGGGTCCTCCCGCTCGGACTCCTGCGCGCGGGCCGCGGCCATCCACTGGGCGGTGTACGAGACTGCATCCATGGTGAAGACCCCTCCTCGGGATCGGAAGAACCCTGGGGATCAGGCGAAGAACGCCTTCTCGATGGTGGCGAGGGTCTGGAAGTCCTCGATGTCGATGGTGTCGAAGTCGATCTCGACGCCCGCCGCGTCCTCGATGGTGTAGACGAGCTCGACGAAGGCGAGCGAGTCGACCAGCCGGCTCTCGATGAGGTCGACGTCGGCGGCGAGTTCGGTGCGCTCGGGGTGACGGCCGAGGATCCAGTCCCGGACCTTGTCGATACCTGCGGAACTCATGGCATTCCCTTCGAAGTCACTGATCCAGCGGGATGAGGTGGTCGAGCGGTGATGTGCGGGAGGTGGTGGCCGCCGCGACGGCGATCGCGAAGCCGCCGTCGTGGCTGATGCTGACGTCGATCGGGCCGAGTCCGGCGTGCTGCGCCAACTCGGCCGCCGTACCCGACAGCCGGACCCCCGGGCGGCCGCCGGGCCCGCGCAGGACCTCGATGCCCTGCCAGGGGACCGGCCGCCCGACGGCCCCGAGGAGCTTGAAGACGGCCTCCTTGGCGGCCAGCCGTCCGGCGATCCCCGCCCGGTCCGGCTCCCCGTCGGGGGTCCGGGAGGCGGCCAGTTCGTCGGCGGAGAGGAACCGCCCGAGCACCGGCCCGGCACCGGGGTCCAGCAGCTCGCCGACCCGGGCGAGCGGTACGAGGTCGACGCCGATCAGGGGCTGGCTCACGGCGTTTCTGCGGCGGTGCGTACGCCGGTGGGCGCGGCGCCGCGTACAGCGTCCGGCGCGGCCGCGCGTACGGCGCCGAGCGCGGCGTCGAGGTCCGCGTCGAAGTGCTCGGTCAGCACGGCGAGCCAGCGCTCCAGGCCGAAGGCGACACAGGAGGTGTAGGCGTGCTCGCCGGAGTCCAGCCGGATCGAGCACCGCTCACCGAAGAAGTTGCGGTGGGTGTTGACCGAGGCGATCGCCAGGTCGCCGTACTGGAACTCGTACTTCACCGGGCTGAGCTTCTGCATCAGGGCCCGCCCGCTGTCGTTCTGGAAGAACGGGTCGCCGGCCGCCTCCCGGCCCAGCTCGATGCCGAGCGCGGCGGCGAAGGCCTGGATGCGTCCGGTGAAGCGGGCCAGCACCTCCTGGGTGTGGTCGAAGCTGCCGAGCGCGACGATCTCGCGCATCTGGAAGCTGGCGAGGCGGCGCAGCCCGCTGTAGTGGTCCTCGTTGCGGAAGCAGCGGTTGACCAGGGTCACCAGCAAGTCGTCGGCGACCTGGCCGCCCTCGTGGAAGAGGTACGCGCCGTAGCAGGTGGCGTGCGGCAGCCCGTACCGCGCCTCGGTGACGGCTCCAGGGCCGAACCTCCCCTTGACTGGCCTGAACTGATCATCGGTCAGTTCAAGCGAACCGGCCACCCAGGCGAGGTGGGGGAAGTTGGTGTAGACGTCGAACTTCTCCAGGTCGGTCACCGGGAAGAGCGGCGGGGCGCTGATCTCCTCGGCGCCGTCCGCCAGGCCCCAGCCGGTGAAGATCCGGTCGAGCTCCTTGACGAGCGCGGTGGCCTGCGGGCCCAGGATGGCGAGGGCCTGCTCACCGTCGCTGCCGGTCAGCCGGGTCGGTCGCGTCGCTCCGGCCTCTCGGGTCGGTCCGGTCACCGTCATCGGATGAGTCCCGTCTTCTCCAGGAACTTGGCGGTCTTACGGAAGGTGCGGTGCTCGGCCTCGGCGCGGGCGGGCGAGTCCAGCAGGGCCCGGCGCAGCTCGTGCGGGCGCTCGATGCCGGCGTCGCGGTAGACCTGGGGGTGGTAGAGGGATTCGAAGCTGTGCCGCATGTAGCGGCGGAGGTACGTGGAGACCTCGTCCAGCTCCTGCTCGGTGGCGGTCCGCTTCAGGTCCTGGTGCAGCAGGTTGACCAGTTCGCGGCCGAAGGCGATGTGCCGGGACTCGTCCTGGTGGTGGATCCGGTTGATGCCGCGGATCGTCTCGTGCAGCCGCTCGTCCTCGGCCATCGCCGAGTTGAAGTGGTCGACCAGCTCCTCGAAGATCAGGATGCGGGCGAAGACCAGCAGGCTCTGGACCTTGTCCGAGGGCGCGGCCGTCTCCGCGCCGCCGGCGGGCTGCCGGTAGATCTTCTTGCCGTAGCGGAGGCAGAATTCGGCGAAGAACCACATGTGCTCGTTCTCCTCACCGATGAAATGGTGGAAGAACTCCGACGGCGTTTCGAAACCGGCGGTGTGGATCCGGTTGACCACCTCGACGAGCAGTTCCCGGATACCGTGGACATTGAGGCTGTAGAAATTGATGCTCTCGTGCTTGGAAAGCGTGTGGAGCTGCTCGGGAGTGAGCTTCTCGGCCCATTCCGTCCCGTAGGTGGTGGTGAGCTCGGGGCTCATCCACCACATGTCCTCGGGGAGCTGTTCCGGCCACTCGAAGAGCCGGTAGGGGTTGTAGTAGTCATCGATCGACTTGGTGGCGAGCCGGTCCAGGATTCCCCGAAACCGGTCGTTCCGGTCGATCACTTCGCTGACCATCGAGTGATTCCTCCGTTCGCTTCGAGGGCTCGTTGCTGAATCCAGATTAGGAATCCGGGCAGGAGTTCCTCAATGCCCGGAACCGGCTGCCGATTTCGGCCAGTGGGCCGTTCGGTTCTGGTCAGGGATTTCCCTCGCGGAGGTGCTGGATGGCCGGATCCGGCTGCCGTTTCCGGACAGCCGGCGAAAGGCGGGGGCTACAGCCGGGGCCTACAGCCAGGGCCTACGGCCGAGGCGGCTACGGCCGGCCGGCGAGTTCCGCGCGCAGGGCGGCGTTCTCCTCCTCCAGCCGCGCGAGGCGCTCGTGGAGCGGGGCCAGCGCCTCGGAGACCTCCTGCTGGCTGAAGCGCGGCGTGATGTGGTTGGGGCAGTTCCAGGCGTACGCCTCGACCCGGACGGTCATGATCTGTTCGACCCGGCCCTCGGTACGCGGCGACTCCAGCCGCTCGGCGAGCGCGAGGTTCTCGTCGACCGGTACGGCGGTGGCGTGGCCGAACACCTTGAGGCGGGCCTGCCGGGCGTGGTCGATGAAGAAGAGCGCGACCCGGTCGTCGCCGCGCACATTGCCGGTGGTGACGTACTGCCGGTTGCCCCGGACGTCCAGGAAGGCGAGCGTGTACGGGTCCAGCACATGGACGAACCCCTGCGGCCCGCCCTTGAACTGGATGTACGGCCAGCCGGTCTCGCCCACGCTGGCGAACAGGAAGCCGTCGAGGCTCCGGATGAAGTCGGCCGACCGCGCGTCCAGCGGATCGGGCTCCTCCACCTGCTCCCGCAGCCGCCGCCCGGCCGCCGTGGCGCTGCCCATCTCCTGCTGCACCTGACGGACCGTCGTGGTCTGCGCGAGTTGGTTGAAGCGGCTCATGCGGCACTCCTCAGGGCCAGGTCGACCAGGCCGGTACGGGCGGCCAGCACGCCGGCCTGGAAGCGGCTGCTGGCGGACAGGTCCTGCATGATCGTGGCGACATGGCGGCGCAGCGTCCGCTCGGACATGCCGACCCGGCGCGCGATGACCTCGTCCTTGGCGCCGGAGGCCAGCAGGGAGAGCAGGGTGGCCTTCAGCTCCTCCATGGTCCCGGCGTAACCGGCCGCGCCGGAGTCGAAGTCGACGGCGGACTCCCAGATACGGGCGTGCAGCCCGGCCAGGAAGGCCGCGACCGTACTCTCGTAGACGACGGCGATCTCGCCGTCCTCGCCGGACGGGATGAAGGCGGTCTTCCGGTCGAAGACCAGGAAGCGGTCGCTCACCTCCTTGGTGGTGCGCACCTGACCGCCCGCGGGCAGGAGTTCGCCGAGGTGGGCGCGGGTGCCCGAGTCGCCGCGGGCGGTGTGGGGGTAGAGGATCCGCCCGTGCGCGCCGCGCCGCAGCGCCTCCAGCACCAGCGGGCGGGCCAGCCGCAGTTCGCGGGTCTCGCGGGCCACGCAGGGCTGCATGACCAGGACCTCGGTGGTGCAGCTCTGGGCGGCCTCCAGCAGCCGCAGCTCGATCTCGTCCTGGTCGCCGGTGATCACCACCGGTTCGGCGCGAGTTCGGGACTGTCTCTCGAACGCCGCCGCGAAGGCGCTCAACTGCCCCTTGAATCCGGCGAGCCGGTGACGGCTGTCGAGGATCTCCCGCTCCAGGGGGACCAGCAGCTCCATCTGGGCCGCCTCCGGGCTGACCGCCACCAGCCGGTCCGCCCTGCTCTCCGCCGGCTTGACCAGCCGCAGTTCGCGCAGCACGCCGACCGCGTGCTCGGCGTACCGCGGCGGGGCGCCCAGCTCCTCGGCGATCCGCAACGGGTCGAACTCACCTCTGTCTATGGCACGTTCGTAGAAGGCGACGGCGAACTCGAGGAGCTCTGCCGCCCATTGAGCTCCTTGCTGCGGGGCCTGTGCCACGAAGTGCATCGTTACCTCATTCTCAGCGCGCGGATGATGGTGGCCTGGCCGAAGGAGAGGGGCCCGGAACGCGCCTCGCACGGGCGGTGGCGATGCCACCGTGAGCTGTGGCAACGCGTCACCTCATGAGTCGGCACGGGGACTGGCCTTGCGGTGCGGTGCAGTACGGGTGCGGTGCGGTACGGGTGCGGTGCGGTT
Source organism: Streptomyces cyaneofuscatus (assembly GCF_000718135.1). Taxonomy (GTDB): domain Bacteria; phylum Actinomycetota; class Actinomycetes; order Streptomycetales; family Streptomycetaceae; genus Streptomyces; species Streptomyces cyaneofuscatus. The sequence goes on from NZ_JOEM01000006.1 coordinate 118,763, forward strand.
CGGCGGTGCGGTTCGGCGTGATTCGGTGCCGCCACAGTACGGTCCCGGTCTGGTCGGTCTCCTACAGCCGGACCAGAGACCGGGGAACGCCCGGCGGCCCGGTTCCGGCCCGGCACGGGGGCGCTGAGCTGGAGTTCTGCCGGTCACCACCGATGGGTTCACGTCAACCGGCAGAACCGGTCCAACTGCCGGAGTAGTTGTCCTGCCGCCGGAGCGGCGCGGCCTTCAGCAGGTCAGCCCCAGGCCGACGGCACCGCTCTCCCGGTGGGCCGCGCCGATGCGGCGCAGCGCCAGCGCCTGACCGTCGGCCCAGCCGGCCTGCCGCGCGAGCTCCAGCGCACTGCCGAGCAGTTCCAAGGCCTGCGCCCGGTCCGCCAGCAGCCAGTGGCATTCGGCGCGCCGCAACTGGGCGGCGGCCTGGGCGCGCGGCTCGCCGTCCGCGACGGCGGCGAACAGGCCGGCGGTCGCGACCTTGAGGCACTCGCCCGTGTACATCCCCACCGAGAGGAAGCCGTGCAGGCTCTCCGCCAGCCGCCAGGCGAGAGTGGTGAAGCCCGCGCCGGCCGCCTGCGGGACGGCCCCCGACAGGTTCTCCCGCTCGCTGTCCAGCCACTCCGAGGCCTCACCGTGGTCCGAGAAGACCAGCGCGGCCGAGGGCGCCGCCCCGGCGCACGGGCCCGGCGCGGGCTCCACCGGGTAGAGCAGCCGGGCCGCCGCGTCGGCGTGGTAGAGGTACCACTCGAAGAGCCGTTGCCGTGCGGCGTGCGCCTCCTCGGTGCCGGCCAGCTCACGGGCGTACGAGCGCACGAGGTCGTGCAGCCCGAAGCGGCCGGCGGCCCGTTCCCGTACCAGATGGGCGTCCGTCAGGGTCACCAGCAGCTCGGCCGCGGCGGCCGATGTGGTGTCCGCCAGGGCCGCCGCGCCGTTCACCGAGACGTCCGGGCCCGGCATGAGGCCCAGGAGCCGGAACATGCGCCGGGCCCCCGCCGGGAGCGCGAGGTAGGAGAGGTCGAAGGCGGCCCGCACGGTCGAGCGCCGGTCCCCTTCGACGCGCAGCCGGCTGAGCAGGTCGCCGCCCGCCAGTTCGGCGCAGTAGCCGGCGATGCCCGTGTCGCGGGCCACCAGATTGGCGCCGGCGATCCGGATGGCCAGCGGCAGGCCGCCGCAGAGCCGTACGAGCCGGCGGGCCGCCTCCTCCTCGGCCGTGGCCCGGCACTCGCCGACGATGCTGCCCAGCAGCCGGCGGGCCTCGCCGGGGTCGAGGACGTCCAGGGCGAGCTGGCGGGCGCCGTCGCTCGCGACGAGCCCCGCGAGCCGGTTACGGCTGGTGATCACCACCGCGCAGCCCCGGGCGCCCGGGATGAGCGGTCTGACCTGCTCGGCGTCGCGCGCGTTGTCCAGCACGATCAGCATCTGCCGGTCGGCGAGCAGCGTGCGGTACAGCGCCGCGGCCTCGTCCTCGTCGGCGGGCAGCCGGCCGGGCGTCGCGCCCAGGGCCCGGAGGAACTGCGCCAGGACGTCGCCCGGCCGCAGCGCCGGCAGCGGGGAGTGGCCGCGCAGGTCGACGAAGAGCTGCCCGTCCGCGAAGTGTTCGCGCCGGGCGTGCGCCCAGTGCTTGGCGAGGGCGGTCTTGCCGACGCCGGGCGCGCCGACCACCGCCATCACATGGGAGCGGCGGGCCGGGTCGGGCGAGACGAGGGCGTCCAGGTCCCGCATCTGTCCCAGCCGTCCGACGTACGAGCCGGCCATGGCGGGCAGCTGCGCCGGGAGCGGGCCGGCCGGGGCGGCGCGGCCGGCGGGCGCGGGGCGGGCCGGGTGCTGTGCGCGGGGCAGTTGTTGGCGCAGCACCCGCAGGTGGGCATCGCGGACCTCGGCGCTGGGCGCGATGCCCAGCTCCTTGTCGAGCCGGTCGCGCAGCCGGCTGAAGACGTTGAGCGCGGCCGCCTGCTCCCCGCAGCTGCCGAGGGTGAGGATCAGCCGGGCGTGCAGGCCCTCGTGGAGGGGCTCGGTGTTGACCATGGACCAGAGGACCGGGACGGCCTCCTCGGGCCGGCGCAGCAGCAGCGCGGTGTCGGCGTACAGGAGTACCGCCTTGACCCTCCGCTCGTTGACGACGACCGCGGCCGGATGCTGGCGCAGCACCGGGTCCGCGTCCGCGAGGACGGGGCCTCGCCACCACCGCAACGCCTGCGTCAGCGACTCGTACGCGGCCCCCGGGTCGGGCGCGCGGTGCAGACGCTCCGCCTGGGCCAGCAGCTCGTCGAAGTGGCCGAGGTCGGTCTGGCTCCGGGACGCCTGGAGCAGGTAGCCGGTGGGCGTGCGGACGACGGTGGGGGCGGGGGCGGTGCGGGGGCCGCCGGGGTCGAGGAGGCGGCGGACCTGGCTGACGTAGGTGTGGATCAGGCTCTGGTGGGAGCTGGGCGGCCCGGACGGCCAGAGGGTGTCGGTGATCTCCCGCTGGGTGGAGGGCTCGGGGTGCTTGAGCGCCAGCAGCCCGAGGAGCCGGCGCAGCATGGGGCTGGTGACGGGGACGGGCGCCCGGCCGCGCTGGAGGGCGAGCGGGCCGAGGATCAGCAGGCGCGGTCGGGCGGCGCCGCGCGGTGGTCCGGTACGGGTGACGGCCAGCAGATCCGCCAGCTCACTGCCGGTCAACTCCAGCACTTCCGCCAGGTGTTGGAGGGTGCGCGCCTGCGGCCGCTGGACCCGGCCGCGCTCGATGTCACGGAGGGCCCGGGTGCTGATCCCAGCCCGTAACGCGGCCGCCTCCTGGCTCAGTCCGGCCCGCCTGCGGAACGCCTGGAGCCGGAGACCGAAGGCACCCTGCTCGCCCGCCGGACCTCCCCGGGACAGCTCCGCGGCCGACGTCCTCTCTGACATGGCATCCCCCTCGTCCGATGACCGCCCCTTGCCGATCACGGCCTGCGGCGGCTTTTCGGGCCGTGCGCGGCCGACTCTCCGGAGGCTTCGTCGCGGATCAGTTTGGACTAGACCAATGGGTCAGGCAAGAGGACCCCCACCTCGCGGACACGGGCACCGGACGGGCGCTCCGGGACCAGGGGAGACGGGCGGCCGGAAGGGCACAACACGGCGCCGCGCCGGCCATGCGGCGGGAGGGGCACAGCGCGACGCCGCACCCACCGCCGCGCCCGACACCACCGCCCCCCTCACCCCTCACCCATCGCTCCCTCCCCCTCCCCTCACCCCTCGTCGCGCAACTGGGCGGCCAGGGAGGCCAGCGGCTCGCACTCCTCCAGGTGGCCGAGCGCCGTCAGCCGGGCGACCGCCGCGTCGAGCCGGACGAGCGCGGGCGCGGGGCGCTCCAGGTAGATCCCCTCCACCGCACCCGACAGACGGACGCACTCCGCCCACTCGCCCGCACCGCCCTCCTGCGCCCCCGGCTCACCGAGCAGGGCCAGCGCCTTCTCCAGGGCGGCGAGGGCGTCCTCGTACGCGCCGACGTAGGCATGGACCCGCCCGTGCTCGTAGGCCAGGGCGGTCTCCAGGGGGCGCCCCACGGGCTGGAACCCGGCGGCGCGGGCCGCGTCCGCGACCCGCCCGGCCTCGTCCAGGTGGGCGAGGGCGGCGGCCAGGCCGTCGGGGCCCTGCTGCTGGGCCCGGAGGCGGGCGAGCTCCCGCAGGCAGTTGCTGATCAACTCGTAGCGCGGGGACAGCGCATGGGCGGCGAGCGCCCGGTCCGCGACCTCACCGGCCCGGTCGAACTCGCCCGCCTCGGCGAGGATCATCGCCGTCTCCGCGGCGATCATGGCGTGGCTCCCCGGGTCGTCGTCCCAGTCGGCCGACTCGGCCGCGAGGGCGACGAACTCCGCCGTGGCGGCCTTGAGATCGTCGCCCGCGTGCAGGGCCCGGGCACGCAGAAGACGCAGCTGGGCGACCAGCCGGTCGTCCAACTCGCCTCCGATGACGTCCGGTTCGCCGAGCAGCGAGTCGAGCAGCGCGATGGAGTCCTCGATGCGGCCGAGGTCGAGGCAGAGCTGGGCGGCGTTGCTGTACGTGCAGAACGCGTCCACCCGCTTGCCGTCCCGCAGATCCACCTCCGCCGACCGGGTGAGATGGGTCAGCGCCTCGTCGGGGCGGCCGAGGTGCAGGCACGTCTGGGCCAGATCAGCGTGCAGACGGGAGGTGTCGACCGCGTCGGCCGGCCACGCGGCGGCCAGCCGCAGCCCCTCCGCCAGGTCCGCGTGCGCGGCGGCCGCGTCCCGGAGGCCGAGCTGGAGCCGGCCGCGCAGGCCGAGCGCGCGCGGCAGATGCCAGGCGGGACCGTCCGACGCCAGCCGGTCGCGGAGGGCGTCGATCTCGGCGACCGCCGCCGGCAGATCGCCGGAGAGCGCGTACGTACCGGCCCGCAGCAGCATCGCGCCGGAGACCTGCGTGGTGAGGCCGTGCCGGGTGGCGAACTCCTGGAGCAGATCCGCCTCGGCGAAGACGACGGCGGCGTGCGCCTGCTCCCCCGACGTCTGGAGGCGCACGCCGAGCGCGGAGGCCCGCAGCCTCAGCAGGCGCCCCTCGACGTACGGGGCGAGGCCGGACGCCTCCTCCTGCAGCCGGACCACGGCGGCATGGGCGTCGGCCAGAGCGGCGGCCTTCACCTCGGCCTCGTCCTCGCCGTCCTCCCCGGCGGCCTCGGCGGCGGCGAGCAGGGCACAGGCCCGAGCCAGCACCACGTCGTCCGGCGCTCCGGCGTCCTCGTACAGCCCGGCGGCCTCCTCGTGGAGATCGACGGCGGAGGCGTAATCGCCACGCTCGGCCGCCCGGTACGCCTCGTCGGACAGCAGGTCCGCGCACAGCCGGCCGTACGGGCCGACGGCCGGGTCCTCGGGATGGGCGTAGTCACGAGCGGCGACCAGGTCACGCAGCCGCGCCCAGCAGGCCCGCGCGTCCGGGTGCCCCTCCTCGTCCAACTCCCGTGCCCGCCGGATCAGTTCGGGCAGCTCCTCGGGCACGGCCGCGGCCGCACGCGAGGCGGACGCGGCAACAGCGACACCCCCAACACTCCGAGCATCACCCGGCACCGGCTCGCCCAATCCCCGGCTGCGCAGGGCCAGTTCCAGCGCGTCCAGGAGCGGGGCCCGGTCGAGTCGGACCGTGCGGCGGCCGGACTGGGCGCTCGTTCCGTTACGGGTGTCGAAGCGGGCGGCGAGGCCGTCGCCCCGGCCCCGTACCTCGGCACACAGCCCGGCCACGGTCCACGCCCGGCCCGCGTACCCGGCCACCGGCAGCCCACCGTGACCGAGGCCCTCCACCCGGCGCAGCAGCACCTCCACACCGGTCAGGAAGTCGAGCTGGTCCAGCGGCGAATCCACCTCGTCGAACAGGTTCCGGTTCTCAGCGAGCAGTTCGAGCCCACGCGCCTCGTTGCCGGTCAGCGCGCAGAACTCCAGGTGCCGGCCGACCTCCCCGGCCATCGACGGATTGCGGCGGCAGGCCCGGTACCCGGCGAGGTGCAGCTCCCGGGCCCGGTCGGCGTGGCCGGTGCGCAGCAGGGGCAGCAGCGCGTACGAGACGGAGCGGGCCGGCTCCTCCTGGCAGGATTCCTTTCCGGCCAGGACCGGCGCCCAGACCTCCAGCGCGCGCTCGTCGTCGCCCGCGGCGACGCGGTACAGGGCGCGCTCGCAGATCTCGCAGGCCTCGCAGTCGCTGTGCGGGGTCCGGCGGCGGCCCGCCCAGAGCTCGTAGGCGAGGGTGGGGTCCTCACCCACGTGGACGGCGAGCTGGTAAGCCTGCCCGTAGTAGGGCTGGAGGCCCAGGCCCTCCTTCTCGTACCGGTCGCGCATCTCGGTCAGCCACTGGCGCAGGCTGGCCAGCGGTATCTCGGGCAGCGCGCGCAGGGCGTTGGCCACCCACTTGAACCGCCAGAACAGCTGAGCCCGCAGGCGCTCGTCGAAGGCGTCGGGCTGCTCGTCGAAGAGGGTGAGCAGGCGGGCGAAGACGACGGGCGACTTCCGGGGGTCGGAGCCGTAGGTGTACGCCTCCTGGAGTTCGAGGAGGGCGTGGATGAGGGGTACGGGTTCGGCGAACCGCTCGGCGGCGTCGACGAGTTCCTCGGCGGTGACGGTCCGGATGCGGCCGTAGGGGAGCTGGTGGTTCTCCCGGAGCGCGTGGAACAGCTCGTCGGTGCTCTGGGGGTGAGGTGCGGTGGGCATCGTCAGCTGTCCTTAGCTGTCCTTGCGGAGGGCATGGGCGAGAAGGTCGAGGAAGGAGCGGTTGATCAGGCTCGACTCGGCGGGCCGGAGCGGGCGCCGGGAGAGCAGCGCGGCCTGCCCGTAGAGGGCCTCGGCGCTCGTACGGGCCAGCTCGGGCTCGTCGATGGCCACGGCGGTGCGCACCAGCGGGTTGAGCTGGTTGAGGATCAGCTGGGCGCGCGGGGCCTCCTGGCGTAGCGCGCCGAGGATGTCGCCCCACAGGCCGCCCTCCTGCTCCCGGGCGAGCTGGGAGCGGGTGCGCTCGTGCCGGGCCTCGCGGCTGTCGACGAGCAGGGCGGGCGCGGACGCGGGGTGGAACGTACGCAGCGCGACATCGCAGTCGAAGACGGCCAGCGCGTCGCGGGCCAGGGCGAGGTAGGCCGAGGCGGCCAGTTCGGTCTCGCGGTCGACGGGGTCGAGGTGGGCGGTGAGGGTGGCCGGATCGAGGTCGGCGACGCTCGCCTCGGGCCTGATCTCGGGGAGCCGGTGGACCAGTTCGCGGTCGTAGGTGTAGCCGCCGTTGACGACGCCGAGCCCGGCGGCCGAGGCGATCGCCGCGACCTGCCGGAACTCCTCCACGCTCGACGTGACGAGCACCGTGCGGTGGGTGCGCGCGAACTCGTCGAGGGTGGTGTGCCCGTCGGTGGTCTCGAACGGCAGCCAGGGCAGCAGCAGCCGCAGGATCTCGTCGTCGTGCACGGCGAGCGACTTCACGGCCAGGTGGTGGGCCTGGAGGAACCGCCCGAGCAGCTCCGGGTCGCTGGCGGCGGCCCGGGCGATCCACGCGCGCATCCGTTCGGCGAGGGCGTCGCGTACGGCGGCGAGCGTGTCGTCCTCGTACAGGGACTCGCGGGATGCGGTCGGGCGGAGGCTCTCGGCGTCGATGACGCAGCGGACGAAGAAGGCCCACTCCGGCAGGATCTCGTCGGCCTGCTCGGAGAGCAGCATCCCCTTGACGTGCACCCGATGACCGTGACGCCGCCCGGCGGGCACCGCCTCGGGCAGCACGCAGGCGATGCCCTTCAGCCCGACGGCCGGCAGGTCCAGCTCGATGGTGTCCAGCGGGGCGAACCCGAAGACCTCCTCGCCGTACGCGGCCAGCGCACGGGACCGGGAGCCAGGGGTGGGGAACGTACGCGCCCAGGGCGCTGGTTCGGGGTTGACGGAGACCGCCGCCGCCCCCGCCGTACCGTCGCTGAAGGTCACCGGATGCCGCAGCAGAGACCCGAAGTGCCGCCCCAGCGCGTGTACTTGTGCGGGCCGGGTCCACTCCCCCGTATCGCTGCGCGGCGTGAGCGTGACGGTGGTCCCGGGCAGAGGCCGGGCGGAGGCGGGCAGGGTCCGCACGCTGTAGCTGCCGTCCCCGTGTCCGCGCCACTCCACGGCGGGTGCGTCGGGGGTCCGGGCGGAGCGGCTGACCACATGGATCTCATCCGCGACGAGAAAGCACGACAGCAGCCCGATCCCGAACTGCCCGATGAAGTCGCCGCGTTGCTCGGCGATCCCGTCGGCGCGCTTGCTGCTGCGCCCGATCGTGGCGAGGAAGGTGTGGACGTCCGCCTCGCTGAGCCCGACGCCGTCGTCCTCGACGCGGACCACGGACCCGTCGGCGAACAGCCGGATGCCGAAGGCACCGTCGGGCGCGTCCGGTTCGAGGCCACGCCGGGCGGTCAGGGCGTCGACCGCGTTCTGGAGGAGCTCGCGCAGATAGACGCGGGGGCTGGAGTAGAGGTGGTGGGAGAGGAGATCGACGAGGCCGCGCAGATCCACCTGGAAGGCGCGGTCGGCGCCGTCCGGGGACGCGGGACGGGGGAGAGTCATCGGACAGTCCAAGGAAGAGAGCCGCGAGCGGCGTACGGAGGCAGGGACGTACGGAGGCACGGGGTGCGGAGAGGGACCGGAACCCCCCGCTCAGGCGCGGTTGTGACGGTGCCGATGGGCGAACTGCCCCTCCGGATCATCGAAATAGGTCCAGGGCCATCCGGTGTAGGCGCCGTCGAGCGCGCGGAAGACACGCCGGACCGTGTGGCGCTCGTCGGCGATCGACAGGGCCATGGCGAACATGCTGAAGTCGTGCTGCCACCCCGGACGCCGTACGTAGGCGGGGTGGAGGATGCTGTGGTCGGCCGCGTCGCGCAACTCCGCCCGGAACTCGTCGGTTCCGAGGATGTCCGGGTCGTCCGACTCGACCCACTCCTCGATGGCGGCCATGGCGATCACGCAGCCGAGCGGATGTCCCTGCGGAGCCCGCCCGAGCGCCTCCCGGGCGAACGCCAGCGCCTCCCCCGGCTCGCCGCCCCACCGGGGCTGCAACTGCGACACCCAGTCGATGTGGACCTCCAGATCCAGCGGGTCACGGCGCAGGGCGGCGTCGAACCGGGCCCGGTTGACGCCCTCGCCCAAGGACAGCCCCCGCCCGGAGGTGAGGAGCCGGCGCCAAGGGGTGACCCACGAGGGCTCCAACTCCGCTGCGGCCAGAAGCTGTTCCTCCGCCAGAGCAAGCCGCTCCTTGAAAACCCGCCACTGCTCCTGGGTGACATCGACGGCCCGCGCGGAGGTACGCGCCTCCCACCCCCAGCTGACATGCCGCGCCCCGGATATCAGCAGAGCGGCAGCCCGATGCTCGGGGTCTCCCTCCACGGCCTGCCCGATCCACTCCTCCACCCCGTCCACCTCGGCCAGCTCACCGAGCACACGATGGTCCCGCCCGATGTCGAAGGCCCCGAGCGCGCCCTTGACGCCCTCCCACTCCCCGGCGTCAGCCGCCTCGACCAGCGCGAGCACCCGCCGGTCCCCCAGCGCCCGGAGCGTGTGGGTCCCGTTCTTCCGCTGACGCGCGGCGGGCAGAACGTACGGATCCTCCGCCGGTCTCTCCCCACCCCTGCCGAACAACTTGCCGAGCATGCCGCGCCCTCCCCTGGTCCCGCGTGATCTTCGGGTGCAGCATAAGGGGGCTCTGGGGCCCTGTTTCCACAGGGTATTCACAGATACTTCACGCGTACGGGTCCGGGTACGGGGACCCCCGCCTCAGCACGCACCGCCGCCCGCATGGACGGACCCGTTCTCGACATCGTCGGCGTGGACAACGGCATCCGGGATGTCCATGAAATGCATGAGGGCCTTGAGCTGAAGCTCGAAGAACTCGACGAACGCGTAGAAGTCGTAGAGGACGACTTCCTCAACGGCGCACCCCTGGGCCTGCAGTGCGCGACGCGGTCTGGAAGAGCTGCTCCTGGCCCTACAGTGCCAACCACCACCACCCGCTCGGCGAGTTCGTCGACCGCATGCAGCGCCTGGTCCGCCCGGGCGGTGTGTTCGGCGCGGAGTTCATGATGCCCGTCGAAAGACGTCACCACATGATCGAGCACTACACCTCCCCGGAGCGCCTTCACCCCCACTTCATCGGCGACTGGGAGGTCCTGCTCACCCTGCGCACCACCGAGTTCACCGAGCGGCCCCACGTCGGCCAGCTGCATGACCACACCCACCGCATGGGCCTGCTGCTCGCGGCCCGGACGTCCACCCTCACCGACCACTTCTGAGAGAAGGCTCCATGAAGCACGAGTACGAGGCGAAGTTCCTGGCCGTGGACGTCGCCGGCCTGCAGAACAAGCTGAGCGCCCTCGGTGCTGTCCAGGCGTTTCCCCGCACTCTCCTCACCCGCAAGATCTTCGAGAACGACTTCCTCGACGGCGGGGCCTGGATTCGGCTGCGGGACGAGGGCACCCGCTCGACGCTCACCCTCAAGCAGGTCACCGACGCCACGACGATCGACGGCACCAAGGAGATCGAGACCGAGGTCACCGACCTGCACGCCATGGCCGATATCCTGCGCCGGGTAGGCCTCATCGAGGTCCGTTACCAGGAGAACTACCGCGAGGAATGGCGCCTGGGCGAGGTCGCCTTCGACTTCGACACCTGGCCGGACCTTCCCACCTTCCTGGAGATCGAAGGGCCCGACGAGGCGTCGGTGCGCCAGGCCGCCGCGCTGCTGGACCTCGACTACTCCGAGGCCCGGTTCGGCAGCGTCGACGAGATCTACAAGAGCGAGTCCGGCCGCGACATCCTCGCCGAGCCCACGCTCCTGTTCTCCGAAGCCGAGAAGCAGAAGGACGCTTCTCCTACGGCCCAGGACCGTTGATCACGGAGGGAGACGAGCGATGCTGACGGAAGTCGCCGTACAGCGCAGGCGCCGCAGCGTGAGCTCCGTGGGCAGGGCCGGGGGGGTGTGGACACTCCCGACAGGAGCCTGCCCAAAACGAACGACCCGTTGCTTCCCACTACCCGCGGGGATCACGCAGGCAACTCCACGGCCACCCAGGCCGTGGACCCGCCATGCCCCGAGCAACAGAAAACCCCAGGTCACGGGCTATGTGACCTGGGGTTTTTCTGAGCCGCCTTCGGGATTCGAACCCGAGACCTACGCATTACGAGACCGCGAGCACTCATGTCGGGTGGTGCCCCGTTGTGCTGGCCCATGACGTTTCTCCTGATCAGAGCATGTGCAGCAGCTTGGCCTCTGCCACCCCGTGCTGCACCGTCCAAAGGCGCCCGTCCACCGCCCGTCCACCGGCGAGGCCGCGCGACCGCACATCCCTGTCAGGCCGCGTGGCTCTCCACGAGGACCGGGCACGTTGGGCGGAGGTACGAGGGCGACTGTCATTTTCCTGCAACGCGCGGCCGCCCGGCACCGCTGCAAGGCCCACTCCGCGAAACGCAGTCGGGCCCCGGCGCCATTGGCGCCGGGGCCCGACTGCACTGCTACACCACCCACCGGCCCTGATACTGCGCCGGAAAGGCGTACCACTGATACCGCGAACCGCTGGTGACCTCTCACAGCGCCACTCCGGCAGCCAGCCCCGTCGCCCATCCTGCATCTGCTCGGGCTTAGAACCCCTCTACCGAACTTCCCGGTACGCGCGCCGCAGCCTGACGCCATTTACCGAGGAACCAACTGGTACTGCTGACTGCGGTACTGCCTGCGGTGGCCCCTGATCCACTGCGGGCCACCCGATCCGGGGCCAGTCCCGTCGCCGTCCTTCAACAATCCTGGCTTCGCAACTCCACCACCGCACCGTCCTGCATCCTGCAACTGCGTCAGTGCTTCACGGCAGTTCATGCCTGCCGGTCCTGCTCGATCTCTTGGCTACGGACAGGACACTAGCCCCAGCGATACTCACATGTCTACTTCCGGCACAACAGACTTTCTATGGATGCCGCCATTGAAGTCCTGCAGTACGCAGAGTCGGCCTTGCGCTCCGGGACGGGGCCTCAAGGTGTGAGCGCTGCCGGAATCGGGCAGGCGGGCCAGCACGGAACAAGCGCCACAACCGATCACAGGTGGGGTGTACGCGCATGACCAGCACGCAAATCGCCATCTCAGAGGCGCCCCTCGTACCGACCATGGTCCGAGGCAACAGTGCAGCAGACATCCGCCAGGCCCGCCGGGCCGCCCGGGTCTTCGCCGACCGCCTGGCCCCAAGGCTCTGTCCGGACGTGGCGGACACCCTTGTCCTGGTGGTCTCCTAGCTCGTCACCAACGCCCTGCGCCACGGCGACGGCACCTTCGTGCTCCGTCTGAACGCCCACCTCGACGCGGTCGAGGTCGCTGTCGACGACACGAGTCCGCGATGGCCGCGCGTGCGGACCCCCGACGTGACCGGTTCCGACGGCGGCTTCGGCTGGCCCATGGTCAACCGCCTGGCCCGCACGACCGCGGTCACTCGCCGGGCAGCCGGAGGCAAGACCGTCACAGCCTTCCTCTCCCGCTGACACTGCCACGGGCAGCAAGACCTCCGGGTCTGATCACCGCAGAGCCGGCGAAAGCCCGAAAGACTGAACAGGGAAGCAACTGAGGTCGTTCCGGGGCGCATACGGGGCACCTGCGGCAGCAGGGCGGCGATCACCCGTGGCGAGGTTTCGGGCCGCTGCCGGTGGTCGCCCCTCGCGGGGAATTCGACTTCGAGTCCCTGCCGTCTCTGCAAGCACAGATCGAATCCGCCGTCGCGGCCAGCGGGGGAGTGATTCTGGACGCCAGCGGCATCACGTTCGCCGATTCGATGTTCCTCGTGCTGATCCTCACCTACCATCAGCAGGCCGACCTGCGCATTGTCAGCCCTTCTCCCAAGCTCACACGCCTGTTCAGCATTCGGGGCGTCGACGCGGTCCTGGACATCTACCCGAGCCTCGATGCGGCTCAGATCATCTGATCCCACCGCAACGCACGGCCGACGCCCTCGCTGCCGCTCCGCCCCGAACACAGGGACGGAGCAGCTGTCTGTCGGCACACCGAAACCGAAGCTGCCGAGGCAGGCGTGCCAGGGCCGGTCTCGTCGCGGTGGAGTACCAGCCCCTGGTAGGCGGGCCCGCCGACTGCGCCCAGGTTCAGCGAAGGGGCGCGGTGCGGAGAGAAAGGTAGTAGTCACCGACCGCCGACAGGTAGTCGGGGTCACCTGTCTCGCTGTCGGTGGTGAATCGGGGAGCGGCTTTGATCTCCTCCCGGGACGGTGCGACCTTCACCGTCTGCGCCCTGGTGTCGATGGCAATGACAGCACCGGCCGGGATCAGCACGCTTCTGCCGAACTTCCACACACCGGTGTCGACGACCAAGTGCTGCATGCCGGGCTGGTCCTGCTGACGGTCTACGTGGCCGATGCCCCCGTCCGCGGCCTCCACGGTGAAGCCCACCAGCGACTGGCCATCCATGTGACCGCTGTCCTGCGCGTACATCCACATACTGCTCACCGACCCAGTCCTTCATCCCGGCCGACCGCGGACGGTGGCCTGGTCTCCTACGACGGTCTCTTCCTTCCCTGCCACGTGCCGAGCAATCAGCGATTCGATGCGGCGGTCGGCGTGTGAGCGAGCCAAGTCCGTTGCCGATGGAGCGGGTTGAGTGGTGGCTTCCGTGACCGCCAAGGCCCTGTGGCGGAGGCGGCCGTTGCGCGAAGGGCGGGCCAGGGCAGGCCGGCGGAGTACGGCAGCAGTATCCGGAGAGGTGGAGGAATCGTTCTGGCATATGTGACGAATGATCATGGGGCCGAATCGAACCGCAGCGCACCGGCCGGCAGGGGCAAGCGCAGAGCGGGCCCTCGTCTTCCGGAGCAAGCGCGCGGCAAACATTCCTGCAGCCCAGCTCACGCCCGAGAGCAGGCCTCTGACGAAGCGATGAACGGGAGTACACCTCTGTACAGTCGGCTCGCCGAAGAATGGTCATCCGAAGGAGCCGCCGTCCCCTGCCGTCCTGACCCGTTGTGGCAGCGTCTGGTGTCCTTCGAACACTTCAGGCGTGAGACGGAAGGCACGTTGCGCCGACTGCGCCTGGAAGCAGAAGCCCCTTGGGAGGCGCAGCGGGGTCGGCTCGACTGAAGGCTCCCGAGGTGGTCCGCGCCGCACCGGCGTCTCAGGGCTGCCTAGGCACCTCGCCACCTCCGCTTCCGGTCCCATGAGCTCCACTCCCGCCAGGCCGGAAAGTCGGTCACGACCGCGCTCCGCCCCCTCCCTTGGTTCAAGGCCGACACCCGCTGGTGCCCCCGCCCAGGGTGTCGGCAGACGCACCGCAGCGGCTGCGCATCCTTGAGGTCGGCTCGCGACGCATCGCCAGCACACGGCACCCACGGCGAGAGCAGACCAGCTGTGTCGGGGGGCGCGTCGCCCTACACGAGTAGGTAAGCCGTGCCCTGCGGTGGGGTAACTTGCCTGTCGTGCTCGGCCGGAAAGCCGTGTCGCCAGGCACGTACACGCGGGCACGCTGGCGGGAGGTCGCTTCCATGCGGGACAGTGAGAAGGACGGCCTGGGTGAGGCGCTGGCCGCGGCGGAGGCCGCGCCGCCGGTGGAGTCCGTCGACGTCATAGCCGCTTCTTTGAGAAGACAGCTCGGGGCCCGGTCGGTGTCGTTCCTGATCACCGACTTCACGGGTGCCTCCGTCGTCCGCCTGGGCACCGCGGACGACATCGACCTGGAGCGTTCCGCAGATCCGATCGCCGTCTCCGGCACCGTCTACGACAAGGTGATCCGGACCCAACGGCCGCAGGTGGAGGCCGTAGAGGGCGGTGCGTGGACGCGGGTGATCGCACCGGTCACCAATCGCGGGGACGCGATCGGGCTGCTTGAGCTCCATCTGCCCCAGTACCCCGGGGCGGACGCACTGCTGAGAATCAGCCGGAGTGCCCACGCCCTGGCCTACATCATCATCGCGAACCGGCCCTTCACCGACCTGTATCAGTGGGGCCGGCGTACTTCCCCGCTGGGCCTGGCCGCCGAGATCCAGCACCGGCTGCTGCCCACGTCGCTGGCCTGCGAGGCGGCCCAGTTCGCGGTCGCCGGGGCCTTGGAGCCGGCCGAGCATGTCGGCGGCGACACCTTCGACTACGTCATAGACCGCGACTACGTCCAGCTGTCCGTCACCGATGCCATGGGGCACGACGTGGATGCCGCGCTCCTGGCCACCCTCCTCGTCGGCGCACTGCGCCGTGCCCGCAGGCAGGGGGCCGACCTCGCCGAGCAGGCGCGGGCCGCCGACCAGGCCGTGGCCGAGCACAGCGGCGGCCGCTACGTCACCGGACAACTGCTGCGGATCAGCCTGCGCGACGGTCGAACCGAGTTCATCAACGCCGGCCACCCCTGGCCCCTGCGCCTGCGCGGCGGAAAGGCCGAGGAGATCACACCGGCCGTCGACATGCCCTTCGGCTTCATAGCGCCCCACACCTACACGGTCCAGGAGCTGGACCTGCAGGCCGGCGACCGGCTGGTCATGCTCACCGACGGAATGCTGGAGCGCAGCGCTGCGGCTCTCGATCTGCCGGCGCTCATCGAGAGCACCCAGGACCTGCACCCGCGGGAGGCCGCCCGGTTCCTGATCGAGCACGTCGTCCAAGCCCACGACGGGCGCCTGGACGACGACGCCACCGTGATGTGTCTGGACTGGTACGGCACCATGTCCACCCGCCGCGACGCGGACCAGGGCGCCGACGTCTCCGAAGCTTCCCCGACGGCAGGACAGCACACCTCTCCCTCAACGGCCGCAGGACCTCGAAGCCGAAGGGGCCCGGCCCCATGCCCGTAACGGACCATGCGCCGAGCGCGAGGATCGACTCGATGCAGAGGTGAGCCGACTCGTCTCCAGGAGCCTTGGCTCCGGTGCCGCTGACAGGCGGTTCAGCGCCTCCGGCAACAGGGCCTCAGTGCTGTCCTGCTCGCAGCGGCAGCGCGGGAGAGCCTGCCAATGTTCGACTAATATAATCGGCTCTATGTCGAAGCCTGACGCGCTGCTTGTTGACGTTGCCGCCCTGGTGGAATCCGGGCGCAGCAATCAGATGGCCCTGACCGTGGTCGCCGGTGGAGCTGTCATCACAGGCCGGCTGGCACCCGAGGCCGTCTGGAGGCAGCGGGTGTCGGAGGTCCTTGCGGACTCGGCCCGCCTAAGCGACTTCTCCGCCACGTTCACCACCGCTGCACCCGAGGAAGGGCCGCCCACGCACCTGCACTTCCACGTGGCGCGGATTCTGCAGGGCACGGTGGGGATCCCGGAGACGGGCGGGATGTACCGGGTCGCGATCGAGGACGTCAGCGCCTGGACGATGGGCGACTTCAGCTACTCCGACCACTGAGACACTGCCGGGCCGGACTGCTCCAGCACACGGTGAGGGCCGCCCGGATGCTCCGGACGGCCCTCACCACTGCTTTCCGGCGGCTCACGCCTGCCCGTCGCTCAAGCGGCCACAGGGGCGCCGAGCATCGCGGATGCCTGCTGCAAAGGATTGAGAACGCGAGTGGGCGCGGGGGCCGGGGCCAGGTCGCGGCAGGTGAAGCCGAGCTGGGTCATGGCCCGCAGTACTTCTCCTGCGCTGAAGTCGCGGCGGTCCTGGCGTGTGATGACCTGTCCGACCTGTTTGACGGGGTAGGTCCGTCGGCCGATGATCACGGACTCGCCGACAGCGTGCTCGGGCTTGATGCCCTTCATCGATTCCAGGACGCCGCTCCTGGTGAGGTCGAACGGGAAGCGGGCGATGACACAGCGCATGATGCCTCACAGGGAGAGGAACGAAGAGGGAGTGGTTCTGCCGCGGATGGGACGGCTCAGCGGGCGAGGGCGAGGACGCCCAGGGCGCTGCCGTGTTCGTCGACCACGGGCAGGGCATCGACGTCGCTGTAGCGCATCATGTGCCCGGCTTCGGCCATGGTGGTCACGGGCGAGGTGAACGGCCCTCGGTCCCCGAGGATGTCCCGCAGCCGGACCCTGTCCGAGTACGCGGAACCGTCACGAGCTGCTGCAAGCTGGGTTTGGGTGACCAGCCCGGTACACCGGCCGCTGTCGTCGCAGACAAGCAGATGCCCGGTGCGGGCACTGGCCATGACGGACAGGGCCACCTCGACGGTCATGTCATCACAGACCTGCGGCCCGGCGGTGTCCATGGCATCGGCGACCGTCCTGCCTACGGCAGTGGCATGCGTCGTGCGGGGCTGCATCTGGACGAACGTCAAAAGGTGCCTCCTGCAGTGGTGGGTGAGTTTCCGGATCACGGAGTTCTCAGGCTGCAGCGTCGAAGGAGGACTGATGTACGGTCACGCGCCGGGCCGCGGAGGCGGGGCTGCGCCGGCCGCGAGAGGATGCGCTGCGGCTGCGCTCACGCCGCGCGACTACCGGCGCGGTGATCGTCACAGGAATGCCGGAGGGGGCCTGGGCGCCGGTGATGCGGCCGAGTGCCTCTTCGCCGGAGCGGACCTGGGTGGTCTGGGGCACGATGCCGGCGGCGGTCATGAGGCGGGTCATGTCGCGGCGCTGGTTGGGGGTGACCAGCGTGACGACGCTGCCGGACTCCCCTGCCCTCGCGGTTCGGCCGCCGCGGTGCAGGTAGTCCTTGTGGTCGGTCGGCGGGTCGACGTTGACGACGAGGTCGAGGTTGTCGACGTGGATGCCGCGCGCGGCGACGTTCGTGGCCACGAGCACGGTGACGTGCCCGGTCTTGAACTGGGTGAGGGTCCGGGTGCGCTGCGACTGCGCCTTCCCGCCGTGCAGCGCCGCGGCCCTCACCCCGCTGGCCAGCAGGTGATCGGTGAGCTTGTCGACGGCCCGCTTGGTGTCCAGGAACATGATCACCCGGCCGTCGCGGGCCGCGATCTCGGTGGTCGTACGGTTCTTGTCCGCGCCGTGCACGTGGAGCACGTGGTGCTCCATCGTGGTGACCGCACCGGCGGAGGGGTCGACGGAGTGGACGACCGGGTCGCTGAGGTAGCGGCGGACCAAGCGGTCGACGTTACGGTCCAGGGTGGCGGAGAACAGCATCCGCTGGCCCTCGGGGCGGACCTGGTCCAGAAGCTCGGTGACCTGGGGCATGAAGCCCATGTCGGCCATCTGGTCAGCCTCGTCCAGCACGGTGATCGCGACCTGGTCAAGTCGGCAGTCACCACGGTCGATGAGGTCCTTGAGCCGGCCCGGCGTCGCCACGACGACCTCGGCACCACCGCGCAACGCCTGGGCCTGCCTCCCGATCGACATCCCACCGACGACGGTGGCCATGCGCAGCCTCACCGAGCGGGCGTAGGGAGCCAGGGCGTCGGTCACCTGCTGGGCCAGCTCACGCGTCGGCACGAGGACCAGGGCCAGAGGCTGACGGGGCTCGGCACGCTGACCGGCGGTGCGGGCCAGCAGGGCCAGTCCGAAGGCGAGGGTCTTGCCGGAGCCGGTGCGCCCTCGCCCCAGGGCGTCGCGGCCCGCCAGGGTGTTGGGCAGGGTCGCCCCCTGGATCGGGAACGGAACGCTCACCCCCTGCGCGGTCAGCGCCGCCAGCAGCTGTGCCGGCATGTCGAGGTCGGCGAACGCCTCGACGGCGGGCAGTGCGGGAGTGACCGTGACCGGCAGGGCGAACTCGCCCTGTACCGCGGCGGGCCGCCGCCCATGGCCACCCGAGCGGCCCGAACCGCCGGAACGGGCCGGGGCAGCGGAACGGGTCGGGGCGGTCGAGTTGAAGCGGCTACCGCCCCGGCCGGAGTCGGCGGTACGGCTGCGGGCACGGGAAGAGCGGTTGTTCGTACGTGTGGGGTTCATTCAGAACCTTCCTTGATACGGCACGTATCAAGGAATTCCCGCAGCGGAAGAACAGCGCGGGGAATCACAAGAACGGGCCGAGCAGAATAGGGAATCGAATAAGGCCTGCGAATGATCCCGGATGGGGAGGCGGGCCATGGAACGGGCGACGCCACAGGGGCGAGGAATCCAGTTCCACCGGTAGGTGGGACTCGCAAGGAGTGGGCAGCGAGAAAACTCTGCGGGCGAGGGTTTCACCGCAGGTGGCACCACTCCGGGAGAATGCCCGGAGCTGGGGCCCACACCCCGAAGGATGCGGGCCCCAGCTACGAAGTGCGCGTCAGCGTCAGGCGGGAACGATGCTCTCGGCCGTCGGGCCCTTCTGGCCCGGTGCGATGTCGAAGGTGACCTTCTGGCCTTCGAGCAGCTCGCGGAAGCCCTGGGCCGCTATGTTCGAGAAGTGGGCGAACACGTCAGCGCCGCCACCGTCCTGCTCGATGAAGCCGAAACCCTTGGCTGCGTTGAACCACTTCACAGTGCCTGACGCCATGTCATATCTCCTTCGGGGCAGGTACGTCGGGATCCGTCATGCACGGATTCCGCGTCGCCGCGATGATGCCCCGACCGGAGAGAACCGGAAATACAATGAAGCTTCCACTGGTTGGAAATACCCACGCAGAAGCTTGAAGTTTTGGGAACCACAACTGCAACCGAGATCGACAGTAGCATGCCGTAATGGTCCGCGTACGGTGAAAAATTTCAGTCTCTTTGCTGCGGTAAAAACACTCCCAGCGCGGCGCATTGAACTCTCACGCCGCGGCCATAGATATCGGCCCGCCCCGAGCACAGCGTTGCCTGAAGGGTCCTCACCCTTCACAGTGCGGGGATGCCGACCGCTTCCCGGCGCGACAGGCTGGAGTTCACGGCAGCCCGAAGGGCACGAACGGGGCGGTACGCCTCCGGGAAGCTGCCCCTCTGACGCCGCGACCAAAGCTCTTCACTGGGTCGAAGCTGCCTGCAGACGCCGCCCCAACCAGCCGATGGACATCTTGCGCGAAGAAGCAGCGCCACGACAGAGCACCCACACCGAAGACGAGAGCAGCCTTTCGAGCATGACGACCGCAAGGGAGACGACCCTTGAGCACACTTCCGGCAGGTGAGTCCGACACCTGCCGGTCTTCCACCGGCGCGCGGCGCTTCAGGCCGAGGTCGGCATGCCGGGCGGCTTGGTGTCTCGGTGGTGTTCGGCGTTGATGCGCCGGGCTTCCTCGAGTTGGTCCTCAAGGATGACGATGCGGCAGGCGGCCTCGATCGGGGTACCGCCGTCGACGAGCTCGCGGGCGCGGGCGGCAATGCGGAGCTGGTAACGGGAGTAGCGGCGATGGCCGCCCGCGGAGCGCAGTGGGGTGATGAGGCGGGCTTCGCCGATGGCGCGGAGGAACCCTTGTGTGGTGTTGAGCATCTCGGCTGCCCGGCCCATGGTGTAGGCGGGGTAGTCGTCGTCGTCGAGACGGCCGAACGAGTCGTCTGCTGTCATCTGTACCTTCCTGTGGAACACGCGTCGGAGGGGCCCGGGTGCCATGTGGCACCCGGGCCCCGAAGGAACTGCTACACCATCAGCCGGCCTTGATCGGCTACGCCGGCTCTGTGTTTCCGCATACCTGCCGGAAAGAGATCCGGGGGTTGCGGGGATCGCGGTTGCTTGACCGGAGACCACCTCACTCACGATGTCCTGCGGTACCCGGGCCCAACACTTCCGCCCGGGCGATCCTGATGGCGCTCAACTCCTCCGTTCTTTCCCTCTGCACAAACCACTTCCGTACTCCTGGTGGCCTCTCACAGAGCCACTCCGGCAGCCAGCCCCGTCGCCCGTCCTGCATCTGCTCTGGCTTAGAACCCCACTGCCGAACTTCCCGGTACGCGCGCCGCAGCCTGACGCCATTTACCGAGGGACCACTGGTACTGCGGACTGCAATCGCTTCCTGCGGTTGTGCTCACGGCAGCCCCTGAAAACTGCGGGCCACCCGGTCCGGTCGTCAGCCCCGTCGCCATCCTGCAAGAACCCTGGCTTCGGAACTCCACCACCGCACCGACCTGCACACTGCAACTGCTGAGTACTGCTGCCCGGTAGTTCATCTCTACCAGGCCCTGCCGTCCTTCTCTTGCTTACGAGAGAAACCATAACCACCCCGCACCTCAATGTCTACCTCAGCCAGCACAGATTTTCAGGCGCTAGCGAGAAAGGCTCTCTGCCTGAGCCACCGGCGGAGCAGAGATGGGCCATCCCAGCCAAGACCCTTGCACCCGACCAGGGCCGTTACCCGCAGCTGGGCACATCCGGTCGGGGCGCGGCCGGACAGGACACAGGCCCCGTTCAGACAGGACTCCAGCACGGCCGACGGAGACCAGGGTGGCCTGGTGGACACGATGAGCGTCGACGTCTCACCTGCCCGCTCGGCGACGGCACCTGCCCTTTGGGCCGGCTCACCTATCCGCCTGCCCGGACAACATCACGGTGGCCGTCCACGCCAACGGCGGATCGCCCCTCATGTGCGGTGACTGGTCAGCAAGCGGCCAAGAGGATGGCGATGTAGTGCACGGTGAACGCTGCCACGGTGAGCGCGTGGAACACCTCATGGAACCCGAACCACCGAGGTGAGGGGTCGGGGCGCTGGAGTGCGTAGACCATTGCGCCCGCGCTGTAGAGAAGACCGCCGATCACGATCAGGGTGAGTACGGCCGCTCCTCCGGTGTGCAGGAAGTCGGCCAGGTACCACACCGGCGCCCACCCCAGAGCCAGGTAGCACGGGGTGTACAGCCAGCGCGGCGCTCCGACCCACAGGGCCCGGAACGCGATGCCGGCCAACGCGCCCGCCCAGACGGTCCACAGCAGCACAGACCTGTCGTTGGGCGACAGAAGCAGCACGGCCAGGGGGGTGCAGGTACCGGCGATGATCAGGAAAATGTTGGCGTGGTCGAGGCGTCGCAGGAGAGCCTCCCCCAGTGGCCCCCAGGTACCGCGGTGGTAGGTGGCGCTTGTCCCGAACAGCAACCAGGCAGTTACCGCGTAGACGGTGCAGGCCCAGGCTGCCTGCGGCGTGCGAGCCAGCCAGATGAGCGCGATGCCCGCGATCAACGAGGTGGGGACCATCCCCGCATGCAGCCAGCCACGTAGCCTCGGCTTGACCGGCTCCACCAGGTCGACAGCCTGCTCCACCAGAGCAGCGACCGGATGACCACTCTTCGCTCCATCGTCACCCTGGGCTTCGCGGGGCCGAGCGGCTTTGCTGCGCTCTCCACGCCCCGCGCCGACGTGGACACCTCCAGCTCCAGCTGCATCGCGGGACACGGCTTCCCGACCTTCACCGGACTCATGAGCGTCACTGGCAATCATGCGCTCATGCTAGAAAAGCCAACGCGAAAGCCCTCAGGAGGTCCGGGAGAAAGAACTCGCCGCCGATGCGGAACCGACGCCGCCAGACGAACCCCCGCGCCCCCGACGTCGGTTCGGCCTGCCGGAGCCGAGTAGACCGACCGGCCGTGGGGAACGATCAGGCTTCCGGACCGGCATCTCCGCTCACCCACCCGCAAGGATCGCCCATGCTCCCTGAAGTTCGCCCCCATCTGTCCACCCATCTGACCGATCAGCTGGAACATCAGCTGGGCCCCTCTTCGGGAACCAGCCGGCTCGACGTGGAGCGCCTCGCAGGCATCGCAGTGGTTGCAGCAGCCCACTCCGGTGGCTACGCGGCAATCGGCCATCTCCTCGGACTGCTGGCCGCGCTCCCCGCCCCTACCGAGGCAGGAGAACGCTTCTGGTCGGACCTGTGGAGGTCTTCAGGCACTGCCTACCTACTGCCCGCCACTATCAAGGCCGGCGTACTCGAATCACTGACCGGCGAAGGAACCACCCTGGCCCGACAGATTCTGTCTGCCGTCGACGAGATGACCCCACCCCAACGCCTCGCAGCCGGAGAGGTTATCGGCCAGGCCCTCATCGAGTCCGACCACCTCCCCGACCTCAAGACACAAGTCATCGGCGAACTATGGATCCGCGATCTCGAACTCACCGCCTGGCATGTCCTGCACGCCGACCGCAGGTCGGACGATGCTGTAGGGCGGAAAGCCTTCCTCAAAGCTTGGTCGAGCGTCTGAGAGCAGGCTCTCGAGGTGGGATCGGCAACGGCGCGTCCGCGTCGGACGACAGCCGCTCGCTCGGGCTCGCTCAGCTGGGTCGTAAGTGACGTGCCGCAACCCTGCGGCACACCACAGGGCGCTTCCCCCCTCAAAGCACTCGGCCCAGCGCACAAGCGGTGGCCGCACTCCCCGCACACAGCGAGGGACATGACGGCCGACGGCGACCAGCAGGCTGGTGGAACAGCGACAGGCAGCTGCTGCTGAAAGATTTCTTCCCTATGTCGGACCAGCGCAGAGAGCCCTCCGGCCGAACCGCCCCTCCGCAGGCATCAGAAACCATCCCCTTCCCACGGAAGGCGCAGGCTTCCCTGACGCAGCGTCAAGCACGCTTGTCCACCGGCTGTCCACCGGAGTAAGTGACCGCTAGGTCACCGAAGGGCTCAGCTGACCAAAACTGCAGGTCAGAGCCTTGCCGGAACTCACAGACGACAGCGAAACGAACCTGCGACCTAAGCATTGAGGCGAACAGGCCATAGGTGACGGATATACCGCGATGTCACGCTCACCAAAAGAGAAAACCCCAGGTCACGGGCTATGTGACCTGGGGTTCTTCTGAGCCGCCTTCGGGATTCGAACCCGAGACCTACGCATTACGAGTGCGTTGCTCTGGCCAACTGAGCTAAGGCGGCACGCCCTGTCGCACTATGGTGCGATCAGCAGCGGGGCCAAGTCTACACAGTTTCCGGGGGTGCTCCGTACACGGCGCCCCCGGAGGCGTTTGCCCTGGTCAGAGCGGTTCAGAAGGCGTCAGGTGCACTTCTTGCCGTCGGTGGGCGGGGTGCCCTCCAGGAGGTACGTGTTGATCGCCGTGTCGATGCAGTCGCTGCCCCGGCCGTACGCCGTGTGGCCGTCGCCGTCGTACGTGAGCAGGGTGCCGGAGGAGAGCTGGGCGGCGAGGGCCTGGGACCACTTGTACGGGGTGGCCGGGTCGCGGGTGGTGCCGACCACGACGATCGGGGCGGCGCCCTTCGCCTCGGTGCGGTGGGGGGTGCCGGTGGCCTCGGTGGGCCAGTAGGCGCAGTTCAGGGAGGCCCAGGCGAAGCCCCGGCCGAAGACCGGGGAGGCCTTCTCGAAGTCCGGGACCGCCTTCTCCACCGCGTCGGGGGTGTCGAAGGCGGGCGGGAGGTCGAGGCAGTTCACGGCGGCGTTGGCGTACATCAGGTTCGCGTACTTCCCGTCCGGGCCGCGCTCGTAATAGCTGTCCGCCAGTGAGAGGAGGCCGGAGCCGTCGCTGCGCTGGGCGCCCGCCAGCGCCTCGCGGAGCTGGGGCCAGGCCGCCTCGTCGTACATCGCCGCGATCACGCCGGTCGTCGCCAGGGACTCGCCGAGCTTGCGCTCCTCGTCGCCGCTCGGGATCGGCTTGGCGTCCAAGTCCTTGAAGAGCTGCTTCAGCTCGGTCGCCGCGTCCGGCGTGGACGTGGTGCCCAGCGGGCAGTCCGGCTGCTTGACGCAGTCGGCGGCGAAGGACTGGAACGCTCCCTCGAAGCCCGCCGTCTGGTCGCGGTTCATGTCGACGGCCGGAAGGGAGGGGTCCATCGCGCCGTCCAGGACCAGGCGGCCGACCCGCTGCGGGAAGAGGTCCGCGTACGTAGCGCCCAGGAACGTGCCGTACGAGGCGCCCACATAGTTCAGCTTCTCGTCGCCGAGGAGCGAGCGCAGCACGTCCATGTCGCGGGCCGTGTCGACCGTGGAGACGTACGGGAGGATCTCGCCGCTCCTCTTCTCGCAGCCCTGCGCGAACTTTTCGAAGGCCGCGCTGAGCTTCTGGACCTCCGCCTCGTCGTCCGGCGTCTGGTCCACCTGCGTGTAGGCGTCCATCTCCTTGCCCGTCAGGCACTCCACCGGTTCGCTGCGGGCCACGCCGCGCGGGTCGATGGCCACCATGTCGTAGCGGGCCCTGACCGGGGCCGGGTAGCCGAGTGCCGCGTACCCCTGGAGATAGCTGATCGCGGAGCCGCCGGGGCCGCCCGGGTTCACCAGGAGCGAGCCGATCCGCTTCCCGGGGCCGGTCGCCTTCTTACGGGAGACGGCGAGGTCGATGTCCCCGTCACCCGGCTTGTCGTAGTCCCTCGGCGCCTTCATGGTCGCGCACTCGAACCCCTCCACCCCGCAGTCGCGCCAGCTCAGCTTCTGCGTGTAGTACGCCGACAGCGCCTCCGGCGCCGCTGTGCCGGTGGCCGAGGCGTTCGGCGACGAGCCGCCGGCGCTGCAGCCGGAGATGAGCAGGCCGGCAGTGCCGATCCCGATGGCGAAGGTGCGGAGCAGGCGCCTGGTATCCATCCTGGGAGCGTATCCGGCGGGTGACGAGTCGTCCGATTCCCTGCTCAATCGGGTGAACAGGGCCCCGCCTGGAAAACCCTCTAGCCCGCCCTCAGCGACATCGTCATCGCCTCCACCGCCAGCAGCGGCGCCACATTCCGGTCCATCGCCTGCCGGC
This sequence comes from Streptomyces cyaneofuscatus, assembly GCF_000718135.1. Classification (GTDB taxonomy): domain Bacteria; phylum Actinomycetota; class Actinomycetes; order Streptomycetales; family Streptomycetaceae; genus Streptomyces; species Streptomyces cyaneofuscatus. The sequence continues at coordinate 143,623 of NZ_JOEM01000006.1, forward strand.
ACGCGATCACCGCCTCGATCCTGCGCAGCGTCTGCGCGGGCGTCGAGGACTCCGCGACCCGGTCCAGCGAGTCCTGCACGTCCACATTGGCGATGGCGATCCGCGAACCGAGCTGAAGCGCCAGCACATCGCGGTAGAAGCCGGTGAGCTCGGTGAGCGCCAGGTCCAGGCTGTCGCGCTGTGTCCGGGTCTTGCGGCGCTTCTGCTTGTCCTCCAGCTCCTTCATCGCCCCCGCCGTGCCGCGCGGCATCCGGCCGCCCGCGACCCCGCCGAGCGCCGCCTTGAGGTCCTCGGTCTCCTTGACGTCCACCTCCTCCGCCATCTGCTTGGCGTCGTCGGTGGCCGTGTCGATCAGCTCCTGGGCCGCCTTGAGGCAGCCGCCGACATCGGCGATCCGCAGCGGGACCTTGAGCACCGCCGCCCGCCGCGCCCGCGCCCGCTCGTCCGTGGCGAGGCGGCGCGCCCGGCCGATGTGCCCCTGGGTGGCCCGCGCCGCGGAGTGCGCTCTCTCGGGGTCGACCCCGTCGCGGCGGATCAGGACGTCCGCCACGGCCTCCACGGGCGGGGTGCCCAGGGTGAGGTGGCGGCAGCGCGAGCGGATCGTGGGCAGGACGTCTTCGAGGGAGGGGGCGCACAGCATCCACACCGTGCGCGGCGCCGGCTCCTCGACCGCCTTCAGCAGCACGTTGCCCGCGCCCTCGGTGAGCCGGTCCGCGTCCTCCATGACGATGACCTGCCACCGGCCGACCGCCGGGGAGAGCTGGGCGCGGCGGACCAGGTCGCGGGTCTCCTTCACGCCGATGGAGAGCAGGTCCGTACGGATCACCTGGACGTCGGCGTGCGTACCGATCAGGCTCGTGTGGCAGCCGTCGCAGAAACCGCAGCCTGGCTCCCCGCCCAGCGCCCGGTCCGGGCTGGTGCACTGGAGCGCGGCGGCGAACGCGCGGGCGGCGGTGGACCGCCCGGAACCCGGCGGTCCGGTGAACAGCCAGGCGTGGGTCATCTTCGAGCCCTGTTCCAGCGGCTTGCCGTCGGAGACGGCCGTGACCAGCGCGTCGGCGTCCTTGGCGGCAGCGGCGAGCTGTTCCCTCACCCGGTCCTGTCCGACCAGGTCGTCCCATACGGTCACCGGCCAGCCCTTCCCATCATCGGATTCCCTGTGCCATCCCATTGTGGGGGACACCACTGACAAGTCCGGCCCGCCCACCCCTCAGGGCGGACGGGCCGGACTCCCGGCAGATGCGGGTCAGCCGCGCGGGCGGCGCCCCCGGCCCGTGGGGCGGTCGTCGTCGTCCTGGCCGCCGAGCAGCTCGTCCGCCAGCGTCGGCAGATCGTCCAGCGGGGTCTCCTCGGCCCAGTCCGGACGGGGACGCTTGCGGCGGGCGCCGGACTCGTCACCGGTCTGGCCCACGGCCTGCGGGTCCTCCACCTGCGGCAGCTCCCGGGTGCGCTCGTTCTCGCTCTCCGCCGGCGGGGAGGCCGGGCCCTCGTCCCGGAAGTAGCCCTTGGGCACCCGGTCGGAGGGCTGGTGGTCCCGTACGGGCGGCAGCACCGCCGTCTCGTCGGCGGCCCGAGCGTCACGGGCACCACGCGCATCACGGGTATCACGCGTATCACGCGTATCACGCGTATCACGCGTATCACGCGATTCCCGAGCGTCACGGCCGTCGCGCCCGCCACTCCCGTCACGTCCCGACCGCTCGTCCGTGATCCGCGGCAGCATCGTCGTCTCGTCGTCCCCGGACGGCTTGTCCTCCTCCGGACGCGCCGCGGGCACCTGCTGCGTGATCTCGTTCGGGTTCACGATCGGCGTGGGCACCGTGAGCTCGTTCTCCGGAACGTTCGGCCCGTGCCCCTCCGACCGAGAGGACGCCTCAGACCGGGAGGCACGGGAAGCCGCCTCCGCCCGCTCCGCCTCGGCCCGAGCCGCCTCCGTACGCGCCGCCGCCTCGGCCTCAGCGCGCCGACGCGCCTCCTCGGCCCGAACCAGCGCCTCCTCCGCCTTCCGCTGCTTCTCCAGGCGGAGCGCCTCGGCCTCCTTGCGGAGCCGCGCCTCCTCCTCGGCCTGCTTGCGGAGGCGTTCCTGCTCGGCCTCGCTGGCCCGCTCCTCGGCCTCCAGCCGGCGGCGGTCCTCCTCGGCGCGGCGGCGGGCCTCCTCGGCACGCTGCCGGGCTTCCTCCGCCTGGCGCTCGGCCTCGCGCTGCCGGGCCTCCTCCAGCTCGCGCTGCTTGCGCTCCTCCTCCTCGGCGCGCAGCCGGGCGAGCTGCTCCTGGCGCTCCTTCTCCAGGCGCTCCTCCTCGGCCTTGCGGGCGGCCTCTTCCTCCGCCTTGCGCCGGGCCTCCTCCTCGGCCTTGCGCCGGGCCTCCTCGATGGCCTCGATCTCGGCCTCGGAAAGCGGAAGGAGCCGGTCGAGCCGGTGACGTACGACGGTGGTGATCGCCTCGGGCTCCTGCCCGGCGTCCACCACCAGGTAGCGCGTCGGGTCGGCGGCCGCCAGGGTCAGGAACCCGGACCGTACGCGCTCGTGGAACTCCGCCGGCTCCGACTCCAGCCGGTCCGGCGCCTCCGTGAACCGCTCCCGCGCGGTCCGCGGGTCGACGTCCAGCAGCACCGTCAGATGCGGTACGAGGCCACTCGTCGCCCACCGCGAGATCCGGGCGATCTCGGTCGGGGCCAGGTCCCGTCCGGCGCCCTGATAGGCCACGGACGAGTCGATGTAGCGGTCGGAGATGACGATCGCGCCGCGCTCCAGCGCCGGGCGGACGACGGAGTCGACGTGCTCGGCGCGGTCGGCGGCGTACAGCAGGGCCTCGGCGCGGTTGGAGAGCCCGGCGGAGGAGACGTCCAGCAGGATCGACCGCAGCCGCTTGCCGACCGGGGTGGCCCCGGGCTCCCGGGTCACGACGACCTCGTGGCCCTTGGACCGGATCCAGTCGGCGAGCGCCTCGACCTGGGTGGACTTGCCCGCTCCGTCGCCGCCCTCCAGGGCGAGGAAGAAGCCGGTGGCGGCGGGCGCGACGGCCGGGTCGCCGCCGCGCAGCGCCTCGCGCAGGTCGCGGCGGAGCGGTACACCCGACCGGTCGTCCGTCTTGGCGAGGACGATCGCGGCGACCGGCAGCAGCAGCGCGCCGATAAGCATCAGCGTGAAGGCCGCCCCGCCGTGGTCGAAGACGAAGTCACCGGAGGCGGAGGCCAGGCGGTGCTGGCCGATCGCGGCGGCGAGCAGCGGACCCGCGACCGCGCCGAGCGCGACGAGCACCCGGACGAGGGCCTGGAGGTGCTCGGTGGTCCGGGCCTGCCGGGACGCCTCGGTCTCCTGGTCGATGATCGCGTGCCCGACGTTCGCGGCGACCCCGGCCGCGTAACCGGCCAGCAGCGCGATCGCGAGCACGGTGGCGGTGTCCGGCACCAGGCCGAGCGCGAGGAGCGCGATGCCCGTGACGGTCACGGCCAGCGCGAGCAGGCGGCGCCGCGACAGGGCGGGCAGCACCTTCTGCGCCGTACGGATACCGAGGGCGGTACCGCCGGTCAGCGCGAGGATCAGCAGCGCGAACGTGACGGGCCCGCCGCCCAGGTCGTAGGCGTGCAGGACGGATACGGCGGCGGCCGCCGCGATCGCCCCGGCGACCACCGCGCAGACGGCGACGACCAGCGGGAGAGCGCCGGTGCGGCCCTTGTCGGGCCCGCTGCCGGTGGTGGGGCGGCGCAGGCCTTCCAGGGGCGAGCGCGGCCGGGGGGTCTGGGTGTCGGGCAGTTCGAGGAAGTACAGGGTGGAGATGGAGGCCGAGAACAGACCGGCCGCCACATACGAACCCAGGGCCGCCTGGTGGAAGGAGAACCACTCCAGGCCCGTGCCGAGGAGGTTGCCGATCAGTGTGGCGATCAGCAGCACCACCGCGGCGGCGGGAACGGCGAGGAAGTTCGTACGGAGCGACAGCCTGCGCAGGGCGTCGAGGTGGTCGGGGAGCGGGCGGACGGCGGCGCCCTCGATCGGCGGGGCCGGCAGCAGCGCCGGGGCGGCGCTCTCCTTGGCCACCGTCCACAGGCGCTCGGCGGCGCCCGTCACGAAGACGGTGATGAGGATCATCATGGGCGCCTTGTCCGGCACCCAGTCGATCCACAGCGGGGCGATGATCAGCAGGGCGAGCCGCAGCGCGTCCGTCCCGATCATCAGCCATCGCCGGTCCAGTTTTCCGCCGGGTGCCGTGAGCGACGTCAAAGGCCCCAGGAGTACGGCTCCGAAGAGCACGGTGGACAGGATGCGGGCACCGAACACGGCGGCGACGGCGAAGGCCGCCCCGCGGTATCCGGCCCCGAATGAGCCCTCCAGGACCGCTGCTTGCAGCGACAACAGCACCAGCACGAGAAGGGCGAGTGCATCGCCGATACCGCCGACGAGCTGGGCGCTCCACAACCGCTTCAGCGGGGGAACACGCAACAGGGCTCGTACGGCGCGCTCGCGTGAGTCTGCGGCAAGTGTGTCGGAGGTGGGGCTCACGACCGTTGGCTGCTCGGCTCGCGTCATCCGCCCAGCCTATCGGCAGCGGTGCGGTGACTGTCGGCCCGTCCGAACATATGGCCGTAGATCACTTCCGGCCAGCTCGCGGAGAGCCCTCTTGACGCACTGCTGCCCGGCACCTGGATCAGGTGCCGGGCAGCAGTGCGTCACATCGACAGAACCGGTCAGTCCTCCGACGAGGCCGAGGCGGAAGCAGAAGCCGAAGCCGAGGCCGTCTTCTTGGCCGTCGCCGTCGCCGTCTTCTTCGCCGCCGTGGACTTGGTGGCCGTCTTCTTCGCCGCGGTCTTCTTGGCGGCCGTGGTCTTGGTCGCCGTCGTCTTCTTCGCGGCCGTCTTCTTGGCCGTCGCCTTCTTCGCCGGGGCCTTCTTCGCCGTCTTCTTCTTGGCGGGTCCCTTGGCGCGCTTCTCGGCGAGCAGCTCGTAGCCGCGCTCCGGCGTGATCTCCTCGACGCTGTCGCCGGTCCGCAGGGTGGCGTTGGTCTCGCCGTCGGTGACGTACGCGCCGAAGCGGCCGTCCTTCACCACGACCGGCGAACCGCTCACCGGGTCGGTACCCAGCTCCTTCAGCGGCGGCTTGGCCGCGGCCCGGCCGCGCTGCTTGGGCTGGGCGTAGATCGCGAGGGCCTCTTCGAGGGTGATGTCGAAGAGCTGGTCCTCGGAGGTCAGCGACCGGGAGTCGGTGCCCTTCTTCAGATACGGGCCGTACCGGCCGTTCTGCGCGGTGATCTCGACACCCTCGGCGTCCGCACCGACGACGCGCGGCAGCGACATCAGCTTGAGGGCGTCGGCGAGGGTGACCGTGTCCAGGGACATGGACTTGAAGAGCGAGGCGGTCCGCGGCTTCACCGCGTTCTTGCCGGTCTTCGGCGTCCCCTCGGGCAGCACCTCGGTGACGTACGGGCCGTAGCGCCCGTCCTTGGCGATGATCTGGTTGCCGCTGACCGGGTCGGCGCCCAGCTCGAAGTCGCCGCTGGGCTTGGCCAGCAGCTCCTCCGCCAGCTCGACGGTCAGCTCGTCGGGCGCCAGGTCCTCGGGGACGTCGGCGCGCTGGTGACCCTCGGCGTCCTTCTCGCCCCGCTCGATGTACGGGCCGTAGCGGCCGACGCGGAGCTTGATGTCGTTGCCGACCGGGAAGGAGGAGATCTCCCGGGCGTCGATCGCGCCGAGGTCGGTGACCAGTTCCTTCAGGCCGCCGAGATGGTCGCCGTCGCCGTTGCCCGCGTCGGCGGCCGCACCGGCTCCGGCGGTGTCGTCACCCGGCCGCGTGCCGAAGTAGAAGTGCTTGAGCCACGGCACGGACTGGGCCTCGCCCCGCGCGATGCGGTCGAGGTCGTCCTCCATGCGGGCGGTGAAGTCGTAGTCGACGAGCCGGCCGAAGTGCTTCTCCAGCAGGTTGACCACGGCGAAGGAGAGGAAGGACGGGACGAGTGCCGTGCCCTTCTTGAAGACGTAGCCGCGGTCGAGGATGGTCCCGATGATCGAGGCGTACGTCGACGGGCGGCCGATCTCGCGCTCTTCGAGCTCCTTGACCAGCGAGGCCTCGGTGTAACGGGCCGGGGGCTTGGTGGCGTGTCCGTCGACCGTGATCTCGTCGGCGCTCAGCGCGTCGCCCTCGGCGACCTGCGGCAGTCGGCGCTCGCGGTCGTCCAGCTCGGCGTTCGGGTCGTCGGCGCCTTCGACGTACGCCTTCATGAAGCCGTGGAAGGTGATCGTCTTGCCGGAGGCGGAGAACTCGGCGTCCCGGCCGTCGCTCGCCCGGCCGCCGATCTTGACGGTGACGGAGTTGCCGGTCGCGTCCTTCATCTGGGAGGCGACGGTCCGCTTCCAGATCAGCTCGTAGAGCCGGAACTGGTCGCCGGTGAGGCCGGTCTCGGCAGGGGTGCGGAAGCGGTCGCCGGAGGGGCGGATCGCCTCGTGCGCCTCCTGCGCGTTCTTGACCTTGCCGGCGTACGTACGCGGCTTCTCGGGCAGGTAGTTCGCCCCGTACAACTGCGTGACCTGGGCCCGGGCCGCGGAGACCGCGGTGTCCGAGAGGGTCGTGGAGTCCGTACGCATGTAGGTGATGAAGCCGTTCTCGTACAGTTTCTGCGCCACCTGCATGGTCGCCTTCGCCCCGAAGCCCAGCTTGCGGCTCGCCTCCTGCTGGAGGGTCGTCGTACGGAAGGGGGCGTACGGGGAACGCCGGTACGGCTTCGACTCGACGGACCGGACCGCGAAGGACGTGTCGGCGAGCGCGGCGGCCAGGGCGCGGGCGTTCACCTCGTCCAGGTGCAGGGTCTGGGCGGAGCCGGCCTTGAGCTGTCCGTCGGCGCCGAAGTCGCGGCCCTGGGCGATGCGGCGGCCGTCGACCGCGCTGAGGCGGGCGGTCAGCGTCGAGGGGTCGGAGGCGTCACCGGTACGGCCGGTGGCGAACTTTCCGGTCAGGTCCCAGTACTCGGCGGAGCGGAAGGCGATGCGCTCGCGCTCCCGCTCGACGACGAGGCGGGTGGCGACGGACTGGACGCGGCCCGCCGAGAGCTTCGGCATGACCTTCTTCCACAGGACCGGCGAGACCTCGTAGCCGTAGAGGCGGTCGAGGATACGGCGGGTCTCCTGGGCGTCGACCATGCGCTGGTTGAGCTCGCGCGGGTTGGCGACGGCGGCCCGGATCGCGTCCTTGGTGATCTCGTGGAAGACCATCCGGTGGACCGGGACCTTGGGCCGCAGGACTTCCTGGAGGTGCCACGCGATGGCTTCGCCCTCGCGGTCCTCATCGGTGGCGAGGAAGAGTTCGTCGGACTCGGCCAGCAGCTGCTTGAGCTTCCTGACCTGGGCCTTCTTGTCGGCATTGACCACATAGATGGGCTGGAAGTCGTTGTCGACGTCCACGCCGAGGCGGCGTACCTCGCCGGTGTACTCGTCCGGGACCTCGGCCGCGCCGTTCGGGAGGTCGCGGATGTGCCCGACGCTCGCCTCGACGACGTATCCGGGGCCGAGATAGCCCTTGATCGTCTTCGCCTTGGCAGGCGACTCGACGATGACGAGTCGGCGGCCGCCCTGTGCGGTCTCGCTGGTCGGGGACAACTTCGCTCTTCTCTCCGGTCGACACTCGATGGGCATCCGGGCAGCGTCGGAACGCTTCCCGCGGTGCTGTCGCTGCGGAGTGTGACGGTACAACCCGCCCCCGTGTCAAACGGCAAAAGCCCGCAACGGCCACTCGAACGGTAACCCGACTTCCGCCATTCCTGCCGCCCGGACCGTCGGGTCCGCGCCGTGCGAAGCCCGGGCCTGCGGCTTTTCCGGGGTGGTCGCGGTGATCGCCCGGCGCCCCCTCGACCCGGGCGGGGCCCCGGCGGGGGCGGGGATCAGACCAGCGTGAAGCACCACACGCCGAGGACGAGGAAAACTACGCCGAAAAGTGTCGTGAGTGCGGTGGAGGCGACGGGGCTCACACCGTGCAGCACCGGCGCGCGGTGCACGGCGCGCGCCCCGGTCCAGATGAGGAGCGCGGCGCCGAACAGCGCGAAGGCCGTGCCGGCGAAGACTGCTGCGACGCTCTCCATGTCGTACCCCTCGACCCTGTCGTACCGCCCGAGCCCGTCGTACCCGTCGTACGGCTCGATCATGGGGGGAGGCTGCCACCCCGGGGCGTCGCCGACACGAACCCCGGGTGAACAGCACGCACCCACAGGGAGTACCGGGGTCGTCACATGACGTCAGAGGTCGTCGGGAGCGGGGGGTGCGCATCGGCTCCGGGCCGCAGGAGCGGTACGGAGCGGTCAGGAGCGGTACGGAGCGGTACGGATCCGGCCACGGCGGAGGTCGGAGGAATCGGGCCGCCCGGGAGATCAGGAACACCGCGCGGGCGCCGGGCCCGAGCCCTGGCGGAGCGCTCGCGGCGCGCCGAGCGGAATCCGTGGACCGGGCAGGAGGCGGTCGATGTTCAGCGTGAAGGCGCTGATGAGAAGGGCGCCGAGGACATGGGGCGCGGCCTGTCCGATCCGGAGCGGAGTCCGGTGGCGGTGAACACGTGACGCCCCGTCCGATCCGGATCGCTCCGCCCCCGGCCGAAGCCGGAGCTCCGGGCCGGGGCCCCCGGCCCGGAGCCCTAGCCGGAAACGGCCCCCGGCACCGGCACCGGCTCCAGGAAGCCCTCCTCGACCAGCAGCCGGATCGCCTGCGGGGTGCGGTCGCGCAGGAGCACCGGGTCCTCGGACATCAGCTGGGCGATGGCGTCCAGGATCCGCCCGGCGGGCAGCGAGCCGTCGCACACCCCGGCGAACCCGGCGGCCACCGCGTCCACCTTGGTCGCCCGCATCATCCCGCGGTGCTGGCGCAGCACCACATGCTCGGGATCCTCCGCCCCGGGCAGCCCCACCTGCTCCTGCACGACCTCGGCGGCGAGGGTGAAGTGCCCGGCGAGCAGGGCGGCGTCGTCCTGCTCGCGCAGATAGTCCTGGCGGGCGAAGTGCTCCTCCACGGCCCGGCCCAGTGGCTGCTGCACGGTGTGCGGCCACTCCTCGACGACGATCGACGGGTTCCCCGCGGCCGCCGCGGCGGACCTGCGCAGGGTGATCCAGCCGAAGCCGACGGACGTGGTCCCGCGCGCCTCGAACTCGTCGAGCCACGCCTCGTACCGCTCGGCGTACGCGGCCGGATCGCTGCGGTGGTCGCCGCTGTCGCGCAGCCACAGCTCGGCGTACTGCGTGACGTCCTGGACCTCGCGCTGCACGATCCAGGCGTCGCACCCGGCGGGCACCCAGGAGCGCAGCCGGTCCTGCCACTCCTCGCCCTCCACGTGCTGCCAGTTGGCGAGGAACTGGGCGTAACCCCCCTCGTTCAGATGGCTCCCCGCCTGCTGGACCAGGGTGCGGCAGAGGTCGTCGCCGGCCATGCCACCGTCCCGGTAGGTGAGGCGGGCGCCGGGCGAGATGACGAAGGGCGGGTTGGAGACGATCAGGTCGAAGGTCTCCGTGCCGACCGGCTCGAAGAGGGAGCCCTCGCGGAGGTCGGCGGGGGCGGCGCCGGAGAGGGCGAGGGTGAGCCGGGTGAACTCCAGGGCGCGGGGGTTGAGGTCCGTCGCGGTGACGCGGGTGGCGTGCTGGGCGGCGTGCAGCGCCTGGATGCCGGAGCCCGTACCGAGGTCGAGGGCCGAGGCGACCGGCGTACGGACGGTGATGGAGGCGAGGGTGGTGGAGGCCCCGCCGACGCCGAGGACGACGCCCTCCTCGTGCGAGCCGATCCCGCCCGCACCGCCGACCGCGCAGCCGAGGTCGGAGACGATGAACCAGTCCTCGCCGTCCGGACCGCCGTAAGGCCGTACGTCGACGGTGGCGCGGACCAGGCCGCCCTCGACGCTCACCCAGCCGTCCCGGACGCACTCCTCCAGCGGCAGGGCGGCGCGGGCCTGCTCCTCGGGGACGGGGCGCTGGAGGAGGAACAGCCGCACCAGCGTGTCGAGCGGCGACCCGCCCCGGGTGGCGCGCAGGGCGGGCACGGTCTCGCTGCGGGCGAGCGCGGCGTAGGCGGGCGCGCCGAGCCGGTCGAGGAGGCCGTCGGCGGTGAAGGCGGCGGCGAGCAGCGCCTCGCGGAGGCCGGCGGTGTGGTCGGGTGCGGGAAGGCTGGTCTCACTCACCCGACCATTGTGTCCGGTCCCACCGACAACGGCAGCGGCCCGGGCACCCACCGGGTGTCCGGGCCGCCGCACCGAGGCCGTTCTCGCGGTCCTGAGGCCTCCTGGTCTCCCTCAGGGAGGCCAGGAGCGCAGGAGCCGGGAGCCAGCAGCCTGGAGCCGGGTGCTACGCCTTCTTCTCCTCCGAGGGCGAGGCCGACGCCGAGGGGGTCGCCGCGCCCGCGTCCGGCGCCGCGGATCCCCCGGGGCTGGCGGGCCCGGTCGAAGGCGCCGGCTTCTGGCAGCCCTTCTGCTTCGACATCGCGGCGCCGACCTCACCGGACTGGAGCTTCTTCAGCGCCTGGTCACCGCTGGTGCTGATCTTGTTGAGCTCGTCGGCGATGCCCTTGAGGCCGTCGGCGAACTTCGCCTGGTCCTTGGTCTCCAGGGCGTCGACCTTGGTCTTCAGATCCGCGTACGCCGTGGAGGAGGCGTTGAGCTCCTTCACGGCCTCCTTCTGCGTGGTCTCGCCGTCGTCGACCGGCGGCGGGCCGGCCGAGTCCACGGCCGTGCCCAGCGACTTGTACGCCTGGGAGATCTGCTGGAAGGCGGCCGAGTCCGTCTTCTGGACGTCGGCGGGCTTGCTGTTGTCCGCGGTCTGCTGCTGGATGGAGGCGTTGGCGTTGGCGATCTTCTGCAGCTGGGGCTGGACCTGGTCGCAGACCTTCTTGGCCCAGTCGTTCACCTTGTCGTCGCTGTCGTCGCTGCAACCCGACAGCGTCAGTACGAGTACCGCACCGCCGGACAGTGCGGCTGCAAGCTTCTTGTTCACCGGATGGGTCCCTTCCAAGGCTCTCGGCCCCGGAACTTACACGCCGAGGGGGCTCCATCCGGGTGCCGGGCATCCGATGCACACCCTTTTGAAGCCATTTGCACCAAGGGAAATGAGGGAGATGCCACTCGGCCGGAGATTCCTACACCCGTTCGGTCACTCGCCGGAACGACGGGATTCGATCACCGGCCCCCATAAAGGAGCGCGGGTGGGCGGTACGCCATCACGCACCGCGCGGGCGGGCAGTGCGTCAACACGCACCGCGCGGGCCGGCAGTGCGTCAACACGCACCGCCTGCCCGCACAGTGACGGGAGGTCACCCGCTCCGGCAGCGCCGGGCTACGGGGCCGCCGCCGGGTTCGGTGACGGGAGCGACGGACCGCCGCCGTCCGGCGCACCGCTGTCGTCGTCGCCCACGGCGATGCCGCGCCGCTTGGACACGTAGACCGCGCCGACGATGACCACGACGGCGAAGACGGCGACCGCCGCCCGGATCCAGGGGTTCGCGTGCGCCCCGTAGCTGAACTGCACCACCGCCGGGGCGATGAGCAGCGCGACCAGGTTCATCACCTTCAGGAGCGGGTTGATCGCCGGGCCCGCCGTGTCCTTGAACGGGTCACCGACGGTGTCGCCGATCACGGTCGCGGCGTGGGCGTCGCTGCCCTTGCCGCCGTAATGCCCGTCCTCGACGAGCTTCTTGGCGTTGTCCCAGGCACCGCCGGAGTTGGCGAGGAAGACCGCCATCAGGGTGCCGGTGGCGATGGCGCCCGCGAGGTACGAGCCGAGCGCGCCGACACCGAGGCTGAACCCGACCGCGATCGGCGCCAGGACCGCGAGGAGGCCGGGCGTGGCCAGCTCGCGCAGGGCGTCCTTGGTGCAGATGTCGACGACGCGGCCGTACTCCGGCTTCTCCGTGTAGTCCATGATCCCCGGGTGCTCGCGGAACTGCCGCCGGACCTCGTAGACGACGGCCCCTGCGGACCGGGAGACCGCGTTGATGGCGAGCCCGGAGAAGAGGAAGACGACCGCCGCCCCGAGGATCAGGCCGACGAGGTTGTTGGGCTGCGAGATGTCCAGGCTGAGCCCCAGCTCCCCCGCCCCGGCCCCCACGTCGGCGACCGCCGTGGCGATGGCGTCACGGTAGGAGCCGAAGAGGGCGGCCGCCGCAAGAACGGCGGTGGCGATGGCGATGCCCTTGGTGATGGCCTTGGTGGTGTTGCCGACGGCGTCCAGGTCGGTGAGCACCTGGGCCCCGGCGCCGGTCACGTCACCGGACATCTCGGCGATGCCCTGGGCGTTGTCGGAGACCGGCCCGAAGGTGTCCATGGCCACGATGACCCCCACCGTGGTGAGCAGCCCGGTCCCGGCGAGCGCCACCGCGAAGAGCGCCAGCATGATCGACGTACCGCCCAGCAGGAACGCCCCGTAGACGCCGAGGCCGATCAGCAGCGCGGTGTAGACGGCCGACTCCAGGCCGATGGAGATACCGGCCAGCACCACGGTCGCCGGGCCGGTCAGCGAGGACTTCCCGATGTCCTGGACCGGGCGGCGCTTCGTTTCGGTGAAGTAGCCGGTGAGCTGCTGGATCAGCGCGGCGAGGACGATGCCGATGGCCACCGCGACCAGGGCGAAGACCCGCGGGTCGCCGCCGTGCGTGGTGATCGCCTCGTCGGTGACCCCGGTGAGGTCGGCGTACGAGGACGGCAGATAGGCGAACGCGGCCACGGCCACCAGGACGAGCGAGACCACGGCGGAGATGAAGAAGCCCCGGTTGATCGCGGTCATCCCGCTGCGGTCGGCGCGCCGGGGAGCGACGGCGAAGATCCCGATCATCGCCGTCACGACACCGATCGCCGGGACCATCAGCGGGAAGGCCAGGCCGGAGTCGCCGAAGGCGGCCATGCCGAGGATGAGCGCGGCGACGAGCGTCACGGCGTACGACTCGAAGAGGTCGGCGGCCATGCCCGCGCAGTCACCGACGTTGTCGCCCACGTTGTCCGCGATGGTGGCGGCGTTGCGCGGGTCGTCCTCCGGGATGCCCTGTTCCACCTTGCCGACGAGGTCTGCGCCCACATCGGCGGCCTTGGTGAAGATGCCGCCACCGACCCTCATGAACATGGCGATCAGCGCCGCACCGAGGCCGAATCCCTCCAGCACCTTGGGCGCGTCGGCCGCATAGACGAGCACCACACAGGAGGCGCCGAGCAGCCCGAGCCCGACCGTGATCATTCCGACCACACCACCGGTACGGAAGGCGATTTTCGTCGCCCGGTGCGCAACGGTGGTGAGATCCTTTTCCGGTTCGCCTTCTCCCGGAGTCGCCTCACGCGCGGCGGCGGCCACACGCACATTGCTCCGTACGGCGAGTCGCATACCGATGTATCCGGTCGCCGCCGAGAAAAGCGCGCCGACCAGGAAGAAGAGCGAACGCCCCGCGCGCTGCGACCAGTTGTCGGCCGGCAACACCAGCAACAGGAAGAACACGATCACGGCGAATACGCCGACCGTTCGCAGCTGCCGGGCGAGATAGGCGTTGGCGCCCTCCTGGACCGCCGCGGCGATCTCCTTCATACGCTCGGTGCCCTCGCCGGCCGCCAGGACCTGGCGCACCAGCAGCCGGGCGACGATGAGCGCGGCGACGGCGACGACCGCCACGATGATGACGATCAGCCGGTTGTCGTCGGTGAGGACCGCCGCCGCGAGGGAGACGGGCCCGTCGGAAAGTGCGGATTCCTGCGTCGGTGCAGCCGGTACGGCCGGTGCAGCCATTGGGGTGGTGAAGAACTCCGCCATACGTCCTCCTTGACGCTCAGCGCTCAAGACGTGGACGGATTGTAGGGAGCGGAACCGGATCAAAACAGTGGTCCGGAAGAGAATTGATCGCACTCCCCCCAACGCCGAAAGATCGACGGAGGTATTTCCCCGAATGCAGTAACGGGGCAGGGACATTACTCCGGACCACTGCCCAGATGCATTACCGAGAGGGGACGTGCGGGACCGCATGGGAAAGGCCCTGCTCAGCAGGGCCTTGGAAAAGTTGGAAAAGGAAGTGGCACACGGGACACCAGCAGGGCGCCGTACAGGACCTCAGCCCTCAGGGCCGCAGGTCTCAGGGCTGCAGGCCTCAGGGGCGCAGCCGCAGGGCTCAGGGGCGCACCCCGGCGAGGGCCGTCGGCCAGCTCATCCGGATGGTTCCGCCGTCCGCACCGGAACGGACCTCCACGTCGTCGACGAGACCACTGATGACCGCGAGGCCCATCTCGTCCTCGCCACCGTCGCCCTCGGGCTCGTCCGGCCCCCCGGACGCACCGCCGCGCGCTCCGGGCGTGGCGGGGTCGCTCCCGGGATCGGGAACGCCGTCCCCGACCTCGATGGAGAACGCCTTCTCCTCCTCGGTCAGCACGACGCTGACGGGCGCGGTGATGCCATGGCTGCGGTGCAGCCCCACGGCACGGCTGCACGCCTCGCCGACGGCGAGCCTGACCTCGTCGAGCACCGCCTCGTCGACGCCGGCCCGGCGCGCCACGGCGGCCGCCACCAGGCGGGCCGTCCTGACATGTTCAGGCTGGGCACTGAAGCGGAGTTCAACGGTGGCCATGCGATCCCCCTGGAACGTTCGGGCGTACGCGTCAGAGGTCCCGGGCCTGAAGCCCGGCACCTCTGCTCTCCTCACTCCGGAAACCGACGGATCCACAGGGATCGACGGAACCGACAGCCGACCCGGAGGTCGACCGCCTGCCCGCCACGGCACGGTTTCTGCCGTTGTCGGTCCGTTCACTGCCTGACGACCGGCCCGGAGGCCGGTCGGAAGCCGACCTCAGTCGGTGGCGGCAACAGCCTCGTCGACCGTGGTGTGAATCGGGAACACCTTGGTCAGGCCCGTGATCCGGAAGATCTTGAGAATGCGCTCCTGGTTGCAGACCAGGCGCAACGAGCCCTCATGGGCCCGGACACGCTTCAAGCCGCCCACGAGCACGCCGAGGCCGGTGGAGTCGAGGAAGTCGACACCTTCCATGTCGACAACCAGGTGGTAGCTGCCGTCATTCACCAACTCGACCAACTGCTCGCGCAGCTTGGGCGCGGTATACACATCAATCTCGCCACCGACCTCGACGACCGTACGGTCGCCACCAGGCCCGGACACATTGCGAGTCGACAGGGACAGGTCCACGGATCCTCCAGCACCTTGCTATCGAGCGGTCGCCCCTCGGTCTCCCCGACGGAGGCCAGGGGACGGATCGCCAGCCGCGATGGCATTCAATCACTTACCAGCAGCCATGCACGACGCCTTGGGACCATTGTCCGTCACGCCAGTGACACACTCGGTGCCGATGGCCAAGAATCACCGTCCCGGACGACCACCCGAGAGTGGGGACACGCGCCCCTCTCCCGCCATGATCCTCGACCGGCTCGCCACAGGGGCGGGCCGGGCCGCGCGCATCACTCATACGGAGCACTTGCCCCCTAGATCGGGAACCCATGCCATCTGGCCGGATCGCATCCGGCCAGAAGTGATCTCGGCGATCGAAAAAGCCGGAATCGACCATCCGTGGGCCCACCAGGCCGCCGCCGCGGAGCACGCGCTGGACGGCGAATCGGTCGTGATCGCGACCGGTACGGCGTCCGGCAAGTCGCTCGCCTACCTCGCCCCGGTCCTCAGCACCCTGCTGGAGGGCTCCGAGGCCCCCAACGGCCGCGGGGCGACCGCCCTGTACCTCGCCCCCACCAAGGCGCTCGCCGCCGACCAGCGGCGCTCGGTGAAGGCCCTGGCGGCTCCGCTGGGCAACGCCGTACGGCCCGCGGTCTACGACGGGGACACCCCGGTCGAGGAACGCGAATGGGTGCGGCAGTACGCGAACTACGTGCTGACCAACCCCGACATGCTGCACCGCGGGATCCTGCCGTCCCACCCCCGCTGGTCCTCCTTCCTGCGCGCGCTGCGGTTCGTCGTGATCGACGAGTGCCACACCTACCGGGGCGTCTTCGGCTCCCATGTCGCCCAGGTCCTGCGCAGGCTGCGCCGCCTCTGCGCCCGCTACGGGGCGAACCCGGTCTTCCTCCTCGCCTCCGCCACCGCGGCGGCCCCCTCGGTCGCCGCCGGGCGCCTGACGGGCCTGCCGGTCACGGAGGTGTCCGACGACGCCTCCCCGCGCGGCGAGCTGGTCTTCGCCCTCTGGGAGCCCCCGCTGACCGACCTGCACGGCGAGAAGGGCGCCCCCGTACGCCGTACCGCGACGGCCGAGACCGCCGACCTCCTCACCGACCTGACCGTCCAGGGGGTCCGCTCGGTCGCCTTCGTACGCTCCCGGCGTGGCGCCGAGCTGATCTCGGTCATCGCCAAGGAACGCCTCGCGGAGGTGGACCGCTCCCTGCCGAAGCGGGTCGCCGCCTACCGCGGCGGCTACCTCCCGGAGGAGCGGCGCGCCCTGGAGCGGGCCCTGCACTCCGGCGAGCTCCTCGGCCTGGCCGCCACCACCGCCCTCGAACTCGGCATCGACGTCTCCGGCCTCGACGCCGTCGTCATCTGCGGCTACCCGGGCACCCGGGCCTCCCTCTGGCAGCAGGCGGGCCGCGCCGGCCGGTCGGGGCAGGGCTCCCTGGCCGTCCTGGTCGCCCGGGACGACCCGTTGGACACCTACCTGGTGCACCACCCCGAGGCGCTGTTCCGGCAGCCCGTGGAGTCGACCGTGCTGGACCCGGACAACCCCTACGTCCTGGCCCCCCACCTGTGCGCCGCGGCCGCCGAGCTGCCCCTCACCGAGCCCGACATCGCCCTCTTCGGCCCCGCCGTGCCCGAGCTGCTGCCGCAGCTGGAGGCCGCGAAGCTGCTCCGTCGTCGGGCCTCGGGCTGGCACTGGACCCGCCGCGAACGGGCCGCCGACCTCACCGACATCCGGGGCGGGGGCGGGCGCCCCGTACAGATCGTCGAGGAGTCCACCGGCCGTCTGCTGGGCACGGTCGACGCGGCCGCCGCCCACACCGCCGTCCACGAGGGCGCCGTCCACCTCCACCAGGGCCGCACCCATCTGGTCCGGAAGCTGGACCTGGAGGACTCCGTCGCCCTGGTCGAGCAGGCCGACCCCCCGTACTCCACCGTCGCCCGCGACACCACGGCCATCTCCGTCCTGGAGACCGACACCGAGATCCCGTGGGGTCAGGGGCGGCTCTGCTACGGCTCCGTCGAGGTCACCAACCAGGTCGTGTCCTTCCTCCGCCGCAAGCTGATGACCGGTGAGGTCCTGGGCGAGACCAAGCTCGACCTGCCGCCGCGCACCCTGCGCACCCGCGCGGTCTGGTGGACCGTCACCGAGGACCAGCTCGACGCCGCCCGGATCAATCCGGAGATCCTCGGCGGCGCCCTTCACGCGGCCGAGCACGCGTCGATCGGCCTGCTCCCGCTCTTCGCCACCTGCGACCGCTGGGACATCGGCGGCGTCTCGATACCGCTGCACCCGGACACCCTGCTGCCGACGGTCTTCGTGTACGACGGCCACCCGGGCGGCGCCGGATTCGCCGAACGCGCCTTCCACACCGCCCGTACGTGGCTGACCGCGACCCGGGAGGCCATCGCCTCGTGCGAGTGCGAGGCGGGCTGCCCGTCCTGCATCCAGTCCCCCAAATGCGGCAACGGCAACGAGCCCCTGCACAAGCGGGGCGCCGTACGCCTCCTGACCGAACTCCTCAGGGGGGCGCCGCCGGAGGACCGGCCGGAAACCTGACAGATCAGGTCGGCGGCACGGACAAACCCCATTCCTGCCGAGCGCGGGCCTTGCTCGAATCGCTGAGCTTCTCCAGGCAGGTACGCGTGCGAACCGGCCCTCGTGGAATTGGACGCGACGGCCTTGCCCGCCGACTTGTTGCAGATCTTCGAGTTGGCCGGAGTCCACTGGTGGCTCTTCTTCGCCGGCTTGCCGCGCATTGCTCTTCTTGCTGCCGCCCGTCGAAAGGCAGTTGTCCGGCGCCCAGACCCGCTCGACCGAGCACCCGAAACCAGGATTGAACTCCTGCTCACATCAGGTCCCTTGGGGAGGAACCCGAAGAGGTATTGCCTCAAAGGGCAAAGGGGAGACCCGCATTCAGAACGCCTCCCCCCATGCCATAACGTGTCGCACGACCACCTCCCCCGGAGCGGGAAGACGAACTGTTGAGCATGCCCAGCAAACGCACGACCCTCCCCCTGGCCGCTGCCGCCGTGGCTGTCGCCGCCGTTCTGGTCTTCGTGGTCACCAAGGAGCCCCACTACAACGTCCGGCCGGGCGCCCAGTCCGGCAACGCCCATTGCGGGCGCATAGCGGAGAACGCTCCCGCCAAACTGGCAGGGCACACCAAGCACGCCACCAAACTGGCGGGCGTCGCGCTCTGGGGTGACAGCAACATCGTTCTGCGCTGCGGCGTGACCGACATCGGTCCCATCTCGGACCCCTGCTTCTCGGCCGACGGCGTCGACTGGGTCATCGACCCCACGCGGTCCACCGACACCCAGAAGGTGATCATCACCTATGGCCGCACCCCGGCCACAGAGGTCACCGTCACTCACTCCCCCAAGGCACCCGACGAGATCCTCGGCGAGCTCTCGGCCCTCATCGCGCCGATCACGCAGACCTCGGAGTGCACCCGGTCGGAGTGAGAACCTGCCGTTCCGGGGGACGAAGCGCCGGTGGACAGCGCGTTCGTGACGGGCATCTTCGCCCTCTTCAGCCTCCAGCCCCCGGCGGCGTGGGGGCTTGTCCGGGTGGCGCTCGGGGAACCTGAAAGTCGTGCTCCCAGCGGCCCACTCGGACGTCCGGACCGGCTGACACCGTGCGGTGGCTCGTGGCCGAAGCGAAGGACGACCGGCCGGCCACCGCACGGGGACCCGTCGGAGGGGCGGCCCGGGCCCGGACAGCGGGCGCGTAACGCCCGAGGCTCGACCGGGCGACCACATCGGCGATCTCCCCCTGCACCGAGCAACGGACGAGCACCGCCTTCTGCGCCAGGGCCACCCTCCGGGCCGCCTCGCACGCGGCCTCCGGCCCCTCCAGTGCCCGGTCCGCTGCCGCGAGTGCCGCCAAATCCGCTGCACCACCAGCCCGGTGACGTGCGGTCACGGCCTGCCCCAGCTCAAGCACAAGGGCGAACACCGCGCACAGGGCCACGGTGGTGACAGCCACCCACACCGTCGCCACTCCCCGGTCCGTGCCCCGAAACCGCTCCCCACCCGGCCCCCCGCCCCGGCCCTGGCTCCGGACCCGTCCCCCGACCTCCTCCTGACGGCACCGCCAACGCCCCCCGCTTTCAGGGCCCATCAGCTTCACGGCACAGCACCCCCCGCCGTGTCCTCGGCCAGGGCGGCTGCCTCGGCGCGCAGCGTCACGGCCAGCGCCGACGGCCCCGGAGTGGGCGCCTCCACCGTTACGCGCCACATCTCCCCGGCTCTCCCCACCGCGACCCGGGCCCCACGGGGCGCGGCATCGCGTGTGGCCGTCAGCACCGCCGCCTCCGGCTCCGAACGGGCCGCAGCCCTGGCCCCCGCCCGTGCCGCGTCCACACACCGGATCTGGACCGAGGCCGCCGCCAACGCCCAGAGCAACGCCATGGCGAAGGCCACCAGCACCGGGATCACCACAGCCGCCTCCGCCGTCACCGCCCCACGATCCCGAAGCCGGCACACGCTCCGGCGTCCGGCCCCGCCCTCAGGTCGTCTGCGTCGGCGTCGGCGTCGACGTCCGGCCCCGGCCTCAGGCTGTCTGCGCAGCCGTCCGGCTCCGGCCTCAGAACTTCGCATCGAGTGCGCCCTCGATCACGGACTGCATCGCCGACATGACCGGCCCGCTGTTGACCACCTTGTAGAGCACCGCCGCGAAGGCGCACGCGGCGATGGTGCCCACCGCGTACTCGGACGTGGTCATCCCGCGATCGGACGACCCGCCCAGCCTTCCCTGCCACCGCGCGACCCGCGTCGCCGCCGAGCGGCCCGCCGACCGAGTCGCCCGCGCTGTGCGGCAGAGCGCGCCAACCCCACGCCTCTCTCCTCCCGTTCGCCCCTCCTCTTCCCTTTGCTCCGTCAGTTCCGTGCTTCCCTCGAACATCTTGTTCATTTCGTCCCCCGATGGGCATCGATAGACAACGAGCAGGCGTCCGAACGGAACGCCCGTGAATCGTGAACAGAGGCCGTGCGGCCTAACCCGTGGCCAGCAGTCCGCCGGCCAGGCCGATGATCACCGGTGCCACCCCGACCGCCAGGAAGGCGGGGAGGAAGCACAGTCCGACCGGCGCGGTGATCAGGACCCCGGCCCGCTGAGCGCGAGCCACAGCGGCACCGGCCTGCTCGGCGCGCATCGCCTCAGCCAGCCTGGAGACCGGCTCCGCCGCCGGGGCCCCTGTCGACCCGGCCCGGTGCAGACAGCGGGCCAGCGGTCCGGCGCCCGGTATCACCCCGAGCCGCCCCCACGCCTCGGCGGGCTCCCCGCCGAGGCGGATCTCGGCAGCGACCCGGGCAAGCCGGTCGCCGATCGGGCCGCCGATGGACTCACCGACCGCCTCCGCCGCCTCGCGGGGCCCGGCACCTACGGCGATGCACGCCGCCAGCAGATCGGCGGCCAGAGGGAGCTGTCCGGCGATCGCGGCCTGCTCCTCACGGGACTCGCCCGGGCCGGGCCGGGGCCGGGACCGCTGCCATCGCCACGTCCCGTACGCCGCCGCCGCACCGACGGCACACCCCATCAGGCCGCCGATCAGGAACCACCCGGCCAGCCAGGCGCCGGCCGGAGCGGCCCACCGCAGGACACCGGCACGAGCCCCGGCCCCGCCCCCGGCATCAGCACTCGCACCGGCACCGGCACCGGCACCGGCACCGGCACCACCGACCGTCCGGGCGCCGTCCCCCGTCCGAGCAGGGTCCCCAGCCGCCCGGACACCCTCGCCACCCGCCCGATCTCCGCCGCCCTTCCAGGCCCGTACGACCGCCGTCCGGGACCACCAGCCAGCCCTCACAGCCGGTGCGGCCTCCAGCAGCAGGGCGCCCCGGCCACGCACCACCCTGCTCCGGCGCTCCGCGGCCACGGCGAGCGCCAGCTGCGCCGCGGCCCCCGACAGCGCCCCCACCATCCCCAGGCTGTGGAGAACTTCTCCCGTCGCCCTCATGGCGCCTCCCCTGCCCGCACGATCCGGCAAGCCCAGAAGAGTCCCACCGCTTCCAGGAAGCCCCCCACCGCCAGGCAGAACAGCCCGCCCGGCGTATGGAGCAGCACCCTCAGCGGGTCGGCTCCCAGCGCGGCGCCCAGCCCCAGACCCGCCACCGGCAGCAGGGCCAGAACCACGACGGTCGACCAGGCCCCCGCCAGCTGGGCCCGCAGCTCCTCCCGTCTGCGCCGGTCGGCCCGTAACGCCGTTTCCAAGCGGTCCAGGCCCGCCACGAGACCGGCTCCGCCGTCCACCGCCACCTGCCAGCACGCGGCCATCCCGGACAGGCCTCCCAGCCCCGGCCCGGCCGCCGCCTGCCGCAACGCCCCGGGCACGTCTCCCCCGAAGCGCGCGGCCGCGAGCACAGCGGCCTCCGCGTCCCCGAGCCACGCCCCGCCGCCGGCCCGCGGCTCCCCGTCCGCCGCGCACTCCCTCAGCCCGGCCGACAGGGCCTGGCCCGGCTCGTGGCCGGCCCGCAGCTCCCCGACCACGGCCGCGCACAACGCCGCCACCGAGTCCGCCGCCCGCTCGCGCTGCTGGCGCCGGGCACGGCCGCGCATCCACCTCCGTACCAACGGCACCGCCACGGCTCCGGCGATCAGCGGCAGCGCCGAAGCCCCCAGCACGGCCAGCACCACCGCCACCGGAACGCACCACCACTCGCGCCGCTCCACCGCCAACTCCCGGGCCTTGAGCAGGAAGCGCCATGATCGCCACGCCCGCCACGGCTCGGCCGGCCCGTCCACGAACAGCACCCGCGCCCGCCGGGCCCCGGGCTCCCGCATCGCGACCAGCCACACGGCCGCACCCGCGCACAGGGCCGCCGCATGCGCCGCGTATCCCGCGGTTCCCCCCGTCACAGCGCACCCCCGATCAGCGACTCCAGCCGCGCGCGGCCCCGCTCCGGGACGAACCCGTCGGCGCCCCAGCTCAGAGCGGGCACGGTGAAGACCAGGCCGGCCGCGTCCCGCTCCAGGACGTGCACGTCGGCGATACGTCGCCGTCCGGTCCGGTCCCGTACGAGATGGACGACCACCGAGAGCGCGGCCGCCAACTGGCTGTGCAGAGCCGTCCGGTCCAGGCCCGCGGCGGTCCCGAGCGCCTCCAGCCGGGCGGGCACGTGCTCGGCGGCGTTCGCGTGGACCGTGCCGCAGCCACCCTCATGACCGGTGTTCAAGGCCGCCAGCAACTCCGTCACCTCAACACCTCTGACCTCACCCACCACCAGTCGGTCGGGCCGCATCCGCAGTGCCTGGCGCACCAGGTCGCGCAAGGTCACCCGGCCCGCGCCCTCCTGGTTGGCGGGGCGGGACTCCAGGCGCACCACATGGGGGTGATCGGGGCGCAGTTCGGCGGAGTCCTCGGCGAGCACGATCCGTTCGTCCGCACCGACGGCGCCCAGCATGCTGGCGAGGAGGGTCGTCTTGCCCGCTCCCGTACCGCCGCTGATCAGATACGAGAGACGGGCCTCCACCATGGCCCGCAGGATCCGGTCGCCACCCGGCGGCACGGTCCCGGCCTCCACCAGCTCCGCCAGGGAGAAGGCCCGCGGGCGCACCACCCGCAGGGAGAGGCAGGTCGAGCCGACGGAGACCGGGGGCAGCACGGCGTGCATCCGGGTCCCGTCCGGCAACCGCGCGTCCACCCATGGCCGGGCATCGTCCAGCCGCCTGCCCGCGACCGCGGCGAGCCGCTGGGCCAGCCGCCGAACCGCCGCCGCATCCGGGAAGGTGATCCCTGTGAGCTGAAGCCCGCCGCCCCGGTCCACCCACACCCGGTCGGGCGCGGAGACCAGCACATCGGTCACCTCGGGGTCCGCGAGCAACGGCTCCAGCACCCCGGTCCCGACGAGTTCGCCGCGCAGTTCAGCCGCGGCGCCGAGCACCTCCGCATCGCCCAGCAGCCGCCCCTGCGCCCGAAGCGCGGCCGCCACACCGGCAGGTGTCGGTGCGTCACCACTGCGTGCCAACCGTTGGCGCACGGCGTCCAGGAGCGCATCGGTCATGGTGTGCCTCCCCCGGCCGGAGCCGCGGTGGGACCGGGCTCCCCCGCTGCTGCCGCCGCCTGCTCCCAGAACTCCGCGCAGAAGCGGGCGAGCGGGCCGCGAGCGCTGCCACCCGGTGGCATTCCGGCGTCCTGGGCGGCCAGGAGGTCCGGCTCCGGGGGCAGTTCACCGACGAGCGGCAGGCCGATGGCCTGGGCCACCCAACGCTCGTCGAGACCTGCCGCATACGGTCCCCGGGCCACCACCCGCACGTCGTCCAGCACCATGCGAACCGTGGACGCCACGCGCTGGGCCGCCGCGACCGCCCTCAGCTCGCCCGGCACCACGAGCAGGCCGAGGTCGAGCTGGACCAGGGCTTCCGCGACGCCCTCGTCCACCCGGCGCGGCAGATCGACGACCACCACCCCGCCGAGCCGGCGCGCGGCAGCCAGGACCGCCCGCACGGCCTGCGGGGCGATGGTCACCTCGTCGTCACGGCCCCAGCTCAGCACCCGCAGTCCGTGGAGCGCGGGCAGGGAGTCCTCCAGTGCCCCGCCACCGAGGCGCCCCTTGGAGTGGGCGAAATCCGGCCACCGCATGCCCTCGGCCCGCTCTCCGCCGAGGAGGACGTCGATACCTCCGCCCAAGGGGTCCGCGTCGATCAGCATCGTCCGCCGGCCGGACCTCGCCGCGCTGACGGCGAGGGCACAGGCCAGCGTCGACGCGCCGGAGCCGCCCCGTCCGCCGATCACCCCGACGGTGAGCGCGGGCCTGCCGACGCCCTCCGCCGCATTAGCGATCTGGTCGACGAGCCAGCCCTCCGAATCCGGCAGCCGCAGCACGTATTCGGCCCCGATCTCGACCGCCCGCCGCCAGACGTCCGGGTCGTCCTGGTCCCGCCCGACCAGCATCACCCCCCGTCTGCGGGCGGCCCCGCGGCACCGCGCGGCGGCGTCGTCGCCCACCAGGACCATGGGAGCCCGCTCCCAGCCACCCCGCCGCCCGGGCGGCCCGTGATGAACCTCCGGCTCCGCGCCGGCCGCGGCGCAGAGCCGCAGCAGATCATCGAGCAACTCCACGTCTTCCGTCACGATCAGCGGTCCGCCGCGTCGCCCTTCGGCGACCGTCAGCCCTTCTCGCGTGAGGGATCCAGCCACGATCTCCGCCTCCTTCTCACTGCCCCTTCAGTGCGGTTCGCGGCGATCTCGGGCGTTTCCGAGATGCGCGATTCCGGTACCCGCGGACTTCGCGGGAGGAATCAACGTGCAGCACCCCGGAAAAACATGTGGATCTTGCTCGAAAACTGTGGACAACTTTGGCGTTGTGAATAACTCCGTCACCCGAACCAGCGACTTCCGGAGCGCAGCCTTGCTGCTACACACTGTGACGAGACGAGGCTCGCGTCGACGCCTCGCACGAACGGGCCCCGCAGGGTCCGGAAGGGAGGGAGGCATGGGGCCCGGACGTCAGAAATGCATCCGGACATGCGACGACCCCCGCCGGGGGGGAGAGCGGGGGTCGTCCCCACGGCCGACTCGGGGGGGGAGGAGCCGGACCGGGGTTGGCACGGTCGCGAACGATCCGTGACTTCCATGGTGTACCCGAGGGCCCTCTCAGGCAAACCCACGCGCCGGATTTTACGCCGAATGGCGGCCCCCTATGCTCAGCCTTGTGGAAAACTGCTTCTCGCCGCGCACAGCAGCCTTCTTTGACCTGGACAAGACGGTCATTGCGAAGTCTTCGACGCTGACCTTCAGCAAGTCCTTCTACCAAGGCGGACTGATCAACCGCCGTGCCGTACTGCGCACCGCGTACACACAGTTCGTGTTCCTGGCCGGGGGCGCCGATCACGAGCAGATGGAGAAGATGCGTGCCTACCTCTCCGCCCTCTGCAAAGGATGGAACGTCCAGCAGGTCAAGGAGATCGTCGCCGAGACCCTGCACGACCTGATCGACCCGATCATCTACGACGAGGCGGCCACCCTCATCGAGGAACACCACACGGCCGGCCGCGACGTGGTCATCGTCTCGACCTCCGGCGCGGAGGTCGTCGAACCGATCGGCGAGCTGCTGGGCGCCGACCGTGTCGTCGCCACGCGCATGGTCGTCGGCGACGACGGCTGCTTCACGGGAGAGATCGAGTACTACGCCTACGGGCCGACCAAGGCCGAGGCGGTGAGGGCGCTCGCCGTCTCGGAGGGGTACGACCTTTCGCGCTGCTACGCCTACAGCGACTCGGCGACCGATGTGCCGATGCTGGAAGCGGTCGGCCACCCGCACGCAGTCAACCCCGACCGCGCGCTGCGCCGCGAAGCGACCCTTCGCGAGTGGCCGATTCTCGTCTTCAACCGCCCGGTCCGACTGAAGCAACGGCTCCCTGACTTCTCCATGCCGCCGCGTCCGGCACTCGTTGCCGCCGCCGCGGTCGGCGCCGCAGCCATCACCGCGGGGCTCGTCTGGTACGCGAGCCGTCGGCGTACCGCCGGGTCGGCACTCCCCGGCTGAGGCGACCCGCGAGCGGTGGAGCCGAGCGACACGCGACCCGGGGGAACGGAGCCCCGGGCCGCCGGACCGCCTCGCCGCCCGCACCACTGTCCGATTCACCCTTGATTGAACCTAAAAGTAAAGAAGTGCGGCCAGGGCTTTCCCTTCCCCGGGTCCTGGAGTACAAAGGATTCAACGGCCCGCGAGACCAAGGACATCCGTGAGGATGACCTGTAACGCTGTGACGGCCCCACGGACCGAAGCACGAAAGCCGAGCACCCACGCGACGTCGACCCGTCGATTACGGGCCAGCCGCACCAGGTGACGGGCAAAGTACCTGACCTGATGGGCAATTTACGAGGACGCTTGGTAACTGGGCGGACGTGCCAGCGGCGGTACCGCATTCCGGTACCGCCGCAACCCTTTCCCGGGCTTCTCCTGTCGGCAGGAAGCACCGGCCCCGCCCGCCCGTCTCCCGACGCCGCCTACGCCGCGCCGCGCTGGAGGGCCTCGCAGACCGCCGTCGACTCGCGTACACCCAGCTCCACGGAGCGCCCGCAGTGCGCGATCCACGCGGCCACGCCTTCCGGGGTCCCCGTCGTGTAGCCCTCGAACGCCGCGACGTACGCCGCCCGCCCCTGTTCCGCGTGGCCCACCTCGGCCGGGCAGATGGACTTGGGGTCCAGTCCGCTGCCGATCAGCACGATGCGCTCGGCGGTCCGCGCCACCAGGCCGTTGTGCGAGCCGAAGGGGCGCAGCGCCAGCAGTTCGCCATGGACCACCGCGGCCGTCACCAGGGCAGGGGCCGCGGTGCCCGCGATGATCAACTGCGAGAGGCCTTCGAGCCGTCCGGCCACCTCATCGGCGCCGGGTAGCGGCGCCTCGATCAGCGGCTCGTCGACGGACTCCCCGGCCAGCCGCGGGCGGCCGACCGCGTCGTCGGGCGCGGCCCCGCCGGCCGCGACCAGGTGCAGCCGGGCCAGCACCCGCAGCGGCGACTGCCGCCAGATGGAGAGCAGTTGCCCGGCCTCCGCGGTGAGCCGCAGCGCGGCTCCGACCGTGCGCGCCTCGTCCTCACCGCTGAAGTCGGTACGCCGGCGCACCTCCTCCAGGTTCCAGTCGGCACCGGCGAGCGCCGCCGACCCCCGGGAGCCCCGCAGCGCGGCCTCGGCCGTGACCTCGTTGCTGCGGCGGCGCATGACGCGGTGGCCGTAGACCCGGTCGACGGCCTTGCGTACGGAGTCCACGGCATCGGGCACTCCGGGCAGGGAACCGAGCGTGGCGAGCGGGTCTGAGGCAGTCGTACTCATAAGTAGCGAGGCTACGCGCCCCCTACACCCGGACCGCCCTCAAGTGGCCATCTTCACGAACATCGACAGCGCAGCGCGATCAGTCCACTACCCTAGGTGAACATGAAGATCGCTTTCGTCGGGAAGGGCGGCAGCGGTAAGACCACGCTGTCCTCGCTCTTCATCCGCCACCTCGCCGCCAACGAAGCCCACGTCGTCGCCGTCGACGCCGACATCAACCAGCACCTGGGGGCCGCCCTCGGCCTCGATGAGGCGGAGGCGGCCGCGCTGCCCGCCATGGGAGCGCACCTCCCCCTCATCAAGGACTACCTGCGCGGCACCAACCCCCGGATCGCCTCCGCCGAGACGATGATCAAGACGACGCCGCCCGGCGAGGGCTCGCGGCTGCTGCGGGTAAGCGAGGACAACCCGGTCTTCGACGCCTGTGCGCGTACGGTCCGGCTCGACGACGGGGACATCCGGCTGATGGCCACCGGCCCGTTCACGGAGTCCGACCTCGGGGTGGCCTGCTACCACTCCAAGGTCGGGGCCGTCGAGCTCTGCCTCAACCACCTGGTCGACGGCCCGGACGAGTACGTCGTGGTGGACATGACGGCGGGGTCGGACTCGTTCGCCTCGGGGATGTTCACGCGCTTCGACATGACGTTCCTGGTCGCGGAGCCGACCCGCAAGGGGGTGTCGGTGTACCGCCAGTACAAGGAGTACGCACGGGACTTCGGCGTCGCGCTGAAGGTCGTCGGCAACAAGGTGCAGGGCCCGGACGACCTGGACTTCCTGCGCGCAGAGGTCGGCGACGACCTGCTGATCGGGGTGGGCCACTCCGACTGGGTGCGCTCCATGGAGAAGGGGCGGCCGTCCCGGTTCGAGCTGCTGGAGGCGGACAACCGGATGGCCCTGCAGGCCCTCCAGGACGCCGCCGAGGACTCGTACGGGCTGCGCGACTGGGAGCGCTACACCCGGCAGATGGTGCACTTCCACCTGAAGAACGCGGAGAGCTGGGGCAACGAGAAGACGGGCGCCGATCTGGCCGCCCAGGTCGACCCCTCCTTCGTGCTCGGTGAGCGGCGGGCCGGAGCGGGCGTCCCGGCACCCGCCTGACCCGCGGAGCCCGCACCCGCCGGACACGCCCTGGCCCCTGCCGAACCACCCGCAGGGCCGCCCTCCCGCCGCACCGCGCCGTCACCCCGGCCACATTCGACCGGGGTGACGGGAAGGGGCCGTGAGGTCCTAGCCGGCGTCGCGGGCCGCGGGCTCGCCGGCCTCCGGGCCTGCCGCCTTGCCCTTCTCGGCCTTCGGGGCGGCCGCGGCCTGGGCGCCGAGGTAGGTCTTCCACCCCTCCTTGGGCGCCTCACCGACGCCGAGCGTGGCGAGCTTGGCCAACGCCTGCGGGTCCTGCGCGTCCAGCCAGTCCGCGAGCTGCCGGAAGGAGACGCAGCGGACCTCTTCCTTGGTGCACACCTTCGCGATGGTCTCCTCGATGGCGCGCATGTAGGTGCCGCCGTTCCAGGACTCGAAGTGGTTGCCGATGATCAGCGGCGCCCGGTTGCCGTCGTACGAGCGGTCGAAGGCCTGGAGCAGGCCGTCGCGCATCTGGTTGCCCCAGAACTCATGCTGGGAGGGGTCGCCCTGGGTGGTCGTACCGGACTGGTTGACCATGAAGTTGTAGTCCATGGAGAGGGTCTCGAAGGCGCGGCCGGGCATCGGGACGAGCTGGAGCGGGATGTCCCAGACGCCGTCCTTCTTCTTGGGCCAGACCTGGTTGCCGACGCCGCTGGAGTCGTAGCGGAAGCCCATGTCGCGGGCCGCGGCGACCATGTTCTTCTGCCCTTCGAGGCAGGGGGTGCGGGCGCCGATCAGCTCCTGGTCGTAGTCGAAGGGGAGCGGGGCCTCGCCCTTCAGCTCCGGAGCGTTGGTCTTCCAGTTCTTGACGAAAGCTTTCGCCTGGCTGATCTCGCTCTTCCACTCCTCGACGGACCAGGTGCCCACACCGCCGTCCGGGCCGCAGAAGTGGCCGTTGAAGTGGGTGCCGATCTCGTTGCCGTCCTTCCAGGCGGCGCGTACCTCGGCGAGGGTGTCGCGGATGCCCTCGGTGTCGTTGAAGCCGATGTCGGAACGGCCCGCCGAGTGCTGCGGCGGAGCGTAGAGGGATCGTTTCTCCTCAGGCAGGAGATACACACCGCTGAGGAAGTACGTCATGGTGGCGTTGTACTTCTTGGCGACGCCGCGGAAGTGCGAGAAGAGCTTCTGGCTGTCCTCCCCGGCACCGTCCCAGGAGAACACCACGAACTGCGGCGGCTTCTGACCCGGCGCCAGGCGCTGGGCGGCCGGCAGCTTGGGCTGGGCGCCGGTGAAGGCGGTGGAGCCGTCCCCGATGAGCTTGACGGCGTTCTTCGGGGCGGACTTCGGAGCGTTCTCCTTCGCACCGTGGGCCCCCTTCTCCGCGCCCGCACCCGCCCCGCCGGGCTCGGAACCTCCGGAGCCCGCACCGGAACAGCCCGCGAGTACGGCGACCAGCGCCGCGGTCATGACGCCCGAGGCGATCCTCTTCGTGGCGGCCATCATCCGCCCACCCTCTTCCTTGCAGGTCATTTGCGTTGAGTGCCGACGCGGCGCGGCCAAACTCGCACGGGACCCTGCGCGGAGGAGAGCGACATACCGAATGAAAAGCTGCCTATTCACTGGAACGGGCGAGGAAATGACCTGAATGCCGCGCAGGCGAAGTGCGGGAGAAGCACACGCGAGGCACACGCGGAACACACGCGAAGCGCAGGCGGAACACGCGCGAAGCGCAGGCGGAACACACGCGGAGCGCAGGCGCGACCCACCCACCGAGGAGCCCGGCAACGGCACAGGTCCCGGCGGCCCTGAACCGGACAGCCCCCGGACCCGTGAGACCTGATGACCCCATTCCGCTCAGCGACTTTGCGCCAAACGTCGTGAACACGCGTCGTAAAGCCGCCCTGACCAGCGGAGCGGGATCATGCTTCCATACACGAAGACACAGGTCTAAACCAATTCCCGGCAGACACTTGTCACCTGGCCTCGCGCCTGATGAGCTATGCCCCGGGACACAACGGACACCCTGGGACTGGGAGAAGTCGTGAGCAACGAGAGCCTGGCCAACCTGCTTCGGGAAGAGCGGAAGTTCGCTCCACCTGCCGCTCTGGCCGCCAATGCCAACGTCACCGCAGAGGCGTACGAGCAGGCCGAGGCGGACCGGCTGGGCTTCTGGGCCGAGCAGGCCCGCCGCCTGACGTGGGCCACCGAGCCGACCGAGACCCTCGACTGGAGCAACCCGCCCTTCGCGAAGTGGTTCGCGGACGGCAAGCTGAACGTCGCGTACAACTGCGTGGACCGGCATGTCGAGGCGGGCAACGGCGACCGGGTCGCCATCCACTTCGAGGGCGAGCCCGGCGACAGCCGCGCCATCACCTACGCGGAGCTGAAGGAAGAGGTCTCCCGGGCCGCCAACGCGCTGACCGAGCTGGGCGTCGGCAAGGGTGACCGGGTCGCCGTCTACCTGCCGATGATCCCCGAGGCCGCCGTCGCGATGCTGGCCTGTGCCCGCATCGGCGCCACGCACTCGGTGGTCTTCGGCGGCTTCTCCGCCGACGCCATCGCCACCCGTATCCAGGACGCGGACGCCAAGGTCGTCATCACCGCCGACGGCGGCTACCGCCGCGGCAAGCCCTCCGCGCTCAAGCCCGCGGTCGACGACGCCGTCTCCCGTATCGAGAGCGTCGAGCACGTCCTCGTGGTCCGCCGCACCGGTCAGGACACCGCGTGGACCGAGGGCCGCGACGTCTGGTGGCACGAGATCACCGCCCGGCAGTCCGCCGAGCACACCCCCGAGGCCTTCGAGGCGGAGCAGCCGCTCTTCATCCTCTACACCTCGGGCACCACGGGTAAGCCGAAGGGCATCCTGCACACCTCGGGCGGCTACCTCACCCAGGCGGCCTACACCCACCACGCGGTCTTCGACCTCAAGCCGGAAACCGACGTCTACTGGTGCACCGCCGACGTCGGCTGGGTGACCGGCCACTCGTACATCGTCTACGGGCCGCTGGCCAACGGCGCGACCCAGGTCATGTACGAGGGCACCCCGGACACCCCGCACCAGGGCCGGTTCTGGGAGATCGTGCAGAAGTACGGCGTCACGATCCTCTACACGGCGCCGACCGCGATCCGCACGTTCATGAAGTGGGGTGACGACATCCCCGCCAAGTTCGACCTGAGCAGCCTCCGCGTCCTCGGTTCGGTCGGTGAGCCGATCAACCCCGAGGCGTGGATGTGGTACCGGAAGAACATCGGCGCCGACAAGTGCCCGATCGTGGACACCTGGTGGCAGACCGAGACCGGCGCGATGATGATCTCGCCGCTGCCGGGCGTCACCGAGACCAAGCCGGGATCCGCCCAGCGCGCCCTGCCGGGCATCGCCGCCACCGTCGTCGACGACGAGGCGAACGAGGTGCCCAACGGCGGGGGCGGCTACCTCGTCCTCACCGAGCCGTGGCCCTCCATGCTCCGCACCATCTGGGGCGACGACCAGCGGTTCCTCGACACCTACTGGTC
Organism: Streptomyces cyaneofuscatus; assembly: GCF_000718135.1. Taxonomy (GTDB): domain Bacteria; phylum Actinomycetota; class Actinomycetes; order Streptomycetales; family Streptomycetaceae; genus Streptomyces; species Streptomyces cyaneofuscatus. Next base: position 175,074 of record NZ_JOEM01000006.1, read on the forward strand.
GCGCTTCGAGGGGAAGTACTTCGCGGGCGACGGTGCCAAGAAGGACGAGGACGGCGACGTCTGGCTGCTCGGCCGCGTCGACGACGTCATGCTCGTGTCAGGCCACAACATCTCGACCACCGAGGTCGAGTCGGCGCTCGTCTCCCACCCGTCGGTCGCCGAGGCGGCCGTGGTCGGGGCGAACGACGAGACGACCGGCCAGGCCATCGTCGCGTTCGTGATCCTGCGGGGCACGGCGACCACCTCCGACGAACTGGTCGCGGAGCTGCGCAACCACGTCGGCACGACGCTCGGCCCGATCGCGAAACCGAAGCGGGTCCTGCCGGTCGCCGAGCTTCCCAAGACGCGCTCCGGCAAGATCATGCGCCGCCTCCTCCGCGACGTCGCCGAGAACCGCGAGCTGGGCGACGTCACCACGCTCACCGACTCCTCGGTGATGGACCTGATCACCACCCAGCTGCCGTCCTCGTCCTCCGAGGACTGAGCAAGCTTCCTGAAAAACTGAGAAAGACCTTCTTGTACGGCTCCGATGGGCATCCGGCACCGCGCCGGGTGCCCATCGGAGCTCCCGTACAGTGAAGGGCGTGCCGCCTGCGACGTCGTAGCGACACGACACCGCCGTAGGGGCGAGAAAATCTCACAGGGGCGCCGGGAAGTCTGGTCGGCACGGTCATCAGCCATGGCATCATGCCGTTCCCCAACCGGAGGTTCCCCCTCGTGGCACCGCCCACCCCTGCCCCGCCCACGCCGCCCCGGCGCACCCTGCTCGGCAGGCTCCCTCTCCCCGAGCGCACCTATCTGGCCGACGCGCTCCGCACCGAGACCGTCGGCGGTGTCCTGCTCCTGGTGGCCGCCGTCGCGGCACTCATCTGGGCCAACACCTTCGGCAGCGCGTACGAAGCGGTCAGTGACTTCCACTTCGGGCCCGGCTTCCTCGGACTGGACCTCTCCGTTGCGCACTGGGCCGCGGACGGCATGCTCGCGATCTTCTTCTTCGTGGCAGGCGTCGAGCTGAAGCGGGAACTGGTGGCCGGCGAGCTGCGGGACCCGAAGGCAGCCGCCCTGCCCGTGGTGGCGGCCCTCTGCGGCATGGCGGCACCCGCCCTGGTCTACACCCTTACGGTGGTCATCGGCGGCGGTTCACTCGCCGGCTGGGCCGTGCCCACCGCCACGGACATCGCCTTCGCCCTCGCCGTCCTCGCGGTGATCGGCACCTCGCTGCCGTCGGCGCTGCGCGCCTTCCTCCTCACCCTGGCCGTCGTCGACGACCTCTTCGCCATCCTGATCATCGCCGTCTTCTTCACGTCGGACCTGAACTTCCTGGCTCTGGGCGGGGCAGTCGCCGGCCTGGTCGTCTTCTACCTGCTGCTGCGCTGCGAGGTCCGCGGCTGGTACGTGTACGTGCCCCTGGCGCTGACGATCTGGGCCCTGATGTACAACAGCGGCGTCCACGCCACCATCGCCGGTGTCGCGATGGGCCTGATGCTGCGCTGCACCCGCCGGGAGGGCGAATCCCACTCGCCCGGGGAGCACATCGAGCACCTGGTCCGGCCGATCTCGGCCGGGGTCGCCGTACCGCTGTTCGCCCTGTTCGCGGCAGGGGTCTCCATGAACGGCGAGGCGCTGGCAGGCGTCTTCACCCGGCCCGAGACCCTCGGCGTCGTGCTGGGCCTCGTCGTGGGTAAGACCATCGGCATCTTCGGCGGCACCTACCTCGCGGCTCGCTTCACCAAGGCCGAGCTGAACAAGGACCTGGCCTGGGCCGACGTACTCGCTCTCGCGTCCCTGGCGGGCATCGGCTTCACCGTCTCCCTCCTGATCGGTGAGCTGGCGTTCACGGACGACACCGAGATGACCAACGAGATCAAGGCCGCCGTGCTCATCGGTTCGCTGACCGCGGCCCTTCTCGCCTGCGTACTGCTCCGGATACGCGTCCGCAAGTACCGTGCCCTCCTCGACGCCGAAGAGCTGGACGAGGACGGCTCCGGGGTGCCTGACGTCTATGAACAGGACGATCCGGGGTACCACCTGCGGATGGCCGCGATCTACGAGGAGAAGGCGGCCGAACACCGCCGTCGCGCCCAACAGGCGGGGGCAACGCGCAACGAGCCGGACAGTCCGGCATGATCTGACATCAGGTGTGTCGAAGACGGAGAGGGAGTCAGGGATGAGCGACCCCGGCAACTACGTGGGCAGCGCGGACCGCAGCATCGGGCAGTTGGTCGCCGCGGCGACGGCCGAGATGTCCGCGCTGGTGCACGACGAGATCGCCCTGGCGAAGGCGGAGGTGCGCCAGGACGTCAAGCGCGGGGCGATCGGCAGCGCGGCGTTCATCGCGGCGGGGGTGCTGCTCCTCTTCACGATGCCGATGCTGAGCTTCGCGGCCGCGTACGGCATCCACAACCTGGGGCTCGGCCTGGCGTGGTCGTTCCTGATCGTGGCCGGCGCCTTCATCCTGCTGGCCGCCCTGATCGGGTTCATCGGCCTGCGGAAGTTCAAGAAGATCAAGCCGCCGGAGAAGTCCATCGCCTCCGCCAAGCAGACCGCCGCCGTCCTGCAGAAGGCGAAGCCGCACCCCCGCCCGGCCATCGAGGCCGACGCGATCCTCCGGCGCTCCGGCTCCAGCCTCGCGGCCGGTACGGGGGTGGAGGCCCTGCCGGCGGGTAAGGACAAGGCCTCCGCTGTGGCACGCTCGTCCACATGACGGTTCCCGATTCCAGCGCATCCGGTCCGGCGGGCTCGGCGAGCCCGGCCGGCGCCGGAGGCCCCGTACGGCTCGACGGCCCCTGGACCCACCGCGACGTGGCGGCCAACGGGGCACGGTTCCACATCGCCGAGATGGGCGAGGGGCCGCTGGTCCTCCTGCTGCACGGGTTCCCGCAGTTCTGGTGGACCTGGCGCCACCAGCTGCCCGCACTCGCCGACGCGGGCTTCCGGGCCGTCGCGATGGACCTGCGCGGGGTGGGCGGCAGCGACCGGACACCGCGCGGTTACGACCCCGCCAACCTGGCTCTCGACGTCACCGGGGTGATCCGCTCCCTCGGCGAGCCGGACGCGGCCCTGGTCGGCCACGACCTGGGCGGCTACCTCGCCTGGACGGCCGCCGTGATGCGGCCCAAGCTGGTGCGCCGGCTCGCCGTCTCGTCCATGCCCCACCCGCGCCGCTGGCGCTCCTCGATGCTGTCCGATTTCGCGCAGTCGCGCGCGGGCTCGTACATCTGGGGCTTCCAGCGCCCCTGGCTGCCGGAGCGTCAGCTCGTCGCGGACGACGCCGCCCTGGTGGGCCGGCTGGTCCAGGACTGGGCCGGGCCCCGCACGCCGGAGTTCCCCGACGAGGAGACCCTGGCCGTCTACCGGCGGGCGATGAGCATCCCCTCGACGGCGCACTGCTCGATCGAGCCGTACCGCTGGATGGTCCGCTCGATGGCGCGTCCGGACGGGGTCCAGTTCAACCGGCGGATGAAGCGGCCCGTGCGTGTGCCCACCCTGCACCTGCACGGATCACTCGATCCGGCGGTCCGGACCCGGAGTTCGGCGGGGTCCGGCGAGTACGTCGAGGCGCCCTACCGGTGGCGACTTTTCGACGGTGTCGGTCACTTCCCCCACGAGGAGGATCCGATCGCCTTCTCCACCGAACTCATCAACTGGCTCAAGGATCCTGAGCCCGACCGGTAGCCGCGCACCCGCCAGGGGCACAGCCGTGCGACGAACAGCCACTTGCCTGCCGCATAAGCCAATTGGCTGACTCGCGCACGATTACCGACCTTGGGTCACGGGCAGACGTCGGGGTATGGGCTGGACGCACGACTTCACTGACGAAGCACGCAACCGCCGCTCCACCGCGACAGCCGGTGCGAGCACTCATGAGGGGGGCGGCCCCCTGGGCCGGGTGCACCAAGTGCAGGACCTTCATCATCACCGGCTCGGGAATCACCGCCTCGGGATCTCGCGCATCCTCCGCCGTCGGGCCCGCTGGGTCTCGGCGCGGCTGCGCCACCCCCGTAGCTGATCTCTCCGGTATCTCCTGACAACCCCGCCCCCCGCCGATCCGCGTGTGCTGACCGGCGGGGGTCTTTCAGGGCGGGGGCTTTCAGGGCCTGGGCCGCCTCAGAGGGCGCAGCCCTGGCTGTCGACCTGCTGGTTGGCCGTGCGGCCGATCTCGATGTCCTCGCGGATCTCGTCGGCCGTCAGCGCGTATCCGGTGTCCGGGTCGTCGAGCGATTTGGCGAACACCACTCCGTACACCTTGCCGTCCGGAGTGAGCAGCGGGCCGCCGGAGTTGCCCTGGCGCACGGTCGCGTAGAGGGAGTAGACGTCGCGCAGGACTGTGCCCCGCTGGTAGATGTCGGGGCCGTTGGCGTCGATACGGGCGCGGACGCGGGCGGAGCGTACGTCGTAGGCGCCGTTCTCCGGGAAGCCGGCGACGATCGCGCTGTCGCCGCTCTGCGCGTCGTCGTTCGGGCCGGTGAACTCCAGGGGCGTGGCCCTGAGGTCGGGGACGTCCAGGACCGCGATGTCGCGCTGCCAGTCGTAGAGGACCACCTTGGCGTCGTAGAGCCGGCCCTCGCCGCCGATCTGGACGGTCGGCTCGCTGACGCCGCCCACGACGTGGGCGTTGGTCATCACCCGGCGGCCGGAGAAGACGAAGCCCGTGCCTTCGAGGACCTTGCCGCAGCTCGGGGCCGTACCGACGACCTTGACGATCGACTTCTTGGCACGGGCGGCGACCGGGCTGCCCACCAGGGCCGGGTCCGGGGGCTTGACCTCGGTGATCGGCTCGTTGGCGAAGGGGCTGAAGACCTGCGGGAAGCCGTTCTGCGCGAGGACGGAGGAGAAGTCCTGGAACCAGGGCGGCGGCTGTTGGGGCATCACCCGGGAGATCCCGAGGAAAACCGAGGAGTTGCGGACCTCCTTGCCGAGCGTCGGCAGCGAGGTGCGGGCCAGCGGCAGGGCGATCAGCCAGGCGACCAGCAGCATGGCCACCACGTTGACCAGGGCGCCGCCGGTGGCGTCCAGCGCGCGGGCGGGCGACCAGGTGATGTATCTGCGGAGCTTGTTGCCCAGGTGGGTGGTGAAGGCCTGGCCGATCGAGGCGCAGACGATGACGATGACGACCGCGCCGATGGCGGTCGCGGTGGAGACCTCCGCCCCCTCGGTCACCCGGTCCCAGATGATCGGCAGCAGATAGACGGCGACGAGACCGCCCCCGAGGAAGCCGATCACCGACAGGATGCCGACGACGAAACCCTGTCGGTAGCCGATGACCGCGAACCATACGGCGGCGAGCAGCAGCAGGATGTCCAGCACGTTCACCGTCAATAGCCTCGCAGTTTCGTCACCTGGCCCGTCGGGGGTGACGGGGTCCGGGCCGGGCCCGGTACAGCGCAGCAGGACAGCCAGCGTGTCATGCGCGCCAGTCGAGCGGCACCTGTCTGGCCCGGTCCCACGGGCGTTCCCAGCCCGCGTAGTGCACGATCCGGTCGATCACTCCGGCCGTGAATCCCCAGACCAGGGCCGATTCGACCAGGAAGGCCGGGCCGCTGTGCCCGCTCGGATGGACGGCCGTGGCCCGGTTGGCGGGGTCCGTGAGATCCGCCACGGGAACGGTGAAGACCCGGGCCGTCTCGGCCGGATCGACCACCCCGACCGGGCTGGGCGCACGCCACCAGCCGAGGACGGGCGTCACGACGAAGCTGCTGACGGGGATGTAGAGCCGGGGCAGCACGCCGAAGAGCTGGACACCCCGGGGGTCGAGTCCGGTCTCCTCCTCGGCCTCGCGCAGCGCGGCGCGCAGCGGCCCGGTGGTGGCCTGGTCGCCGTCGTCGGGGTCGAGGGAGCCACCGGGGAAGGACGGCTGGCCGGGGTGCGAGCGCAGGGTGCCGGCGCGCTCCATCAGCAGCAGCTCGGGGCCGCGCGCCCCTTCGCCGAAGAGGATCAGCACGGCGGACTGCCTGCCCGCCCCGCTCTCGGGCGGTAGGAAGCGGCTGAGCTGCTGCGGGCGGACGCTGCGGGCGGCCTGGGCCACGGGGACGAGCCAGGCGGGCAGGCCCGCGGTGGTCACGTCGACCGCCGCGCGGTCGAGCGCCGCGCGGGTGTTCGCATCCGCGTCGGCGTCTACGACTGCGCCCGCGTCCGCGACTGCATCCGTGTGCGTGTGTGCCACCGGCACCCCCCTCGTTGCCCTGGTTTCACAACGCCTGTCGTCGGCCATTTCGTTCCGAGCCATTCCGTGGTTCGTCGTGGGTTCGCCGTGGTTCGTCGGGAGGGTGCTCGATGCCGCACTCCCTCATACGGCTCCGAGCGCGGGAGCGGGCTTGCCCGGGAAGTCGGGAGGCGGGCTGAGCCGCTGGCCCGGATAGCCGCCCATCTCGTACTTCAGCAGCTTCCTGGCCTTCTCGGGGTCGGTCTCGCCTTCACCGTACGAAGGACAGAGCGGCGCGATGGGGCAGGCGCCGCAGGCCGGTTTCCGGGCGTGGCAGATGCGGCGGCCGTGGAAGATCACCCGGTGCGAGAGCATCGTCCACTCGCTCTTCGGGAAGATGTCGGCGATCACCGCCTCGACCTTCACCGGGTCCTCCTCGTCCGTCCACTTCCAGCGCCGGACCAGACGGCCGAAGTGCGTGTCCACGGTGATGCCGGGGACCCCGAAGGCGTTGCCCAGCACCACGTTGGCGGTCTTGCGGCCGACGCCGGGGAGCTTGACCAGGTCCTCCAGGCGGCCGGGGACCTCGCCGCCGAAGTCGTCCCGCAGCGCGGCGGAGAGGCCGAGGAGCGACTTGGTCTTGGCCCGGAAGAAGCCGGTCGGCCGGATCAGCTCCTCCATCTCCTCCGGATTTGCCGCCGCCATGTCCTCGGGCGTCGGATAGGCGGCGAAGAGCGCGGGGGTGGTCTGGTTGACCCTCAGGTCGGTGGTCTGGGCGGAGAGGACCGTGGCGACGAGCAGCTCGAAGGGGTTGCGGAAGTCCAGCTCGGGGTGGGCGTACGGATAGACCTCGGCGAGCTCCCGGTTGATGCGGCGGGCGCGGCGGACCAGCGCGAGGTGCGACTCGCCCTTGGGGATCTTGGGCGCCTTGGGTGCCTTGGATGCTTTGGGTGCCTTGGACGCTTTGGGAGCGGTTCCGGTCTTCGACGATGTCACTGCGGGCCTCCTGGCCATCTCACGGACCGCTGTCCCGGTCTCTCCAGGGAGCCATTTGCGGCACTCTCCGGGCGAACCGGGGAGTGTTCGCCCACAGCGGAATCACGCCTTCCCGACACCCCATCAGCCCCCTCGGCCCGTGTACTCCCCGGCATTCTGGACACCCGGCCAGCCTAGAGCCAGCCACTGACAACCGCCCCGGTCACCGCGTATCCACCCCCGATCGGCCCCCTGCCGTAGGGACCGGCACGCCCGTGCGTCAAACTGGTTTGTGATTGATCGCACTGTTTTACCGTCCGGCATGATGGGGACCACGGTTCCCTGAACAGGCCGACAAGGAGAGAACTCGTGGACGACGTTCTGCGGCGCGCCCCGCTTTTCGCGGCGCTCGATGATGAGCAGGCCGCGGAGCTCCGCGCCTCGATGAGTGAGGTGACCCTCGCGCGCGGCGACGCGCTTTTCCACGAGGGCGACCAGGGTGACCGCCTGTACGTGGTCACCGAGGGCAAGGTGAAGCTCCACCGCACCTCGCCCGACGGGCGCGAGAACATGCTGGCCGTGCTCGGTCCCGGCGAGCTGATCGGTGAGCTCTCGCTCTTCGACCCCGGCCCGCGTACGGCGACCGCCTCCGCGCTGACCGAGGTCAAGCTCCTCGGCCTCGGCCACGGCGACCTGCAGCCCTGGCTCAACGCCCGGCCCGAGGTCGCCACCGCGCTGCTGCGCGCCGTCGCCCGGCGCCTGCGCAAGACCAACGACCAGATGTCCGACCTGGTCTTCTCCGATGTGCCGGGCCGGGTCGCCCGCGCCCTCCTGGACCTGTCGCGCCGCTTCGGCGTCCAGTCGGAGGAAGGCATCCACGTCGTGCACGACCTCACCCAGGAGGAGCTGGCCCAGCTGGTCGGTGCCTCCCGCGAGACGGTCAACAAGGCCCTCGCGGACTTCGCGGGCCGCGGCTGGCTGCGCCTGGAGGCCCGCGCGGTCATCCTGCTGGACGTGGAGCGCCTCGCGAAGCGTTCGCGCTGACCCGTCGCGTGATGTGACCTGCTGAACGTACTGAGGCCCCGCGCCGACCGGATGCACTCCGGCGGGCGCGGGGCCTCAGTACGTTCACACGGCCGCCCTAGATGAGCCCGTGCCCCGCGAGGTACTCCAGCTGGGCCCGTACCGACAGTTCGGCGGCCGGCCACAGCGAGCGGTCCACGTCGGCGTAGACCCGGGCCACCACCTCCGACGGCGTACGGTGTCCCGCCTCGACCGCCGTCTCGACCTGGGCCAGCCGGTGCGCGCGGTGGGCCAGGTAGAACTCCACGGCCCCCTGCGCGTCCTCCAGGACCGGCCCGTGGCCCGGCAGCACCGTGTGCACGCCGTCGTCGACCGTCAGCGAGCGCAGCCGCCGCAGCGAGTCCAGGTAGTCCCCGAGCCGCCCGTCCGGGTGCGCGACCACCGTCGTACCGCGGCCCAGGATCGTGTCGCCCGTCAGCACCGCCCGGTCGGCGGGCAGATGGAACGAGAGCGAGTCGGCGGTGTGGCCCGGCGTCGGGACCACCCGCAGCTCCAGGCCGCCGGTGGTGATCACATCGCCCGCCCCGAGACCCTCGTCCCCCAGCCGCAAGGCCGGATCCAGGGCCCGTACGTTCGTCCGCGTCAGCTCGGCGAACCGCCCCGCGCCCTCCGCGTGATCAGGGTGGCCGTGCGTGAGCAAAGTAAGGGCCACGCGACGCCCGGACCGCTCCACCGCGTCGATCACGGCCCTCAGGTGTACGTCGTCGAGGGGCCCGGGGTCGATGACGACGGCGAGATCGGAGCCGGGCTCGGCGACGATCCAGGTGTTCGTGCCGTCGAGCGTCATCGCGGACGGGTTCGGCGCGAGGACGTTGACCGTACGGGCGGTCGCGGGCCCGGAGGCCACGATTCCGCGCGGCTGTCCCGGGAGGGCGGCTGCGTCGCTCATGCCGCACCCCCGTCCCCACCGGGCGCGGGTTCCCCGCCCGCCGTCGGTACGTGCTTGGTGAACTCGTCGTGCCCCGGCCAGCTCAGCACCAGCTCATCCCCCTCCAGGCGGGCCTGCGCGAGTACGGGAGTCATGTCCTGGACGTCCGCCGCCCCGAGCGCCTCGGCGGCCGTCCTGAACGGCGTCAGGGCCCGCAGCGTCGACACGGTGGGCGGCATCATCAGCAGCTCGCCCAGGTCGTAGCGGCGGGCCGCGTCGGCCGGGGCGATCCACACCGTACGGTCCGCCTCCGTGGAGACGGCCCGGGTCCGCTGCCCCTCGGGGAGCGCGGCGACGAAGAACCAGGTGTCGTACCGCCTCGGTTCGAACTCCGGGGTGATCCAGCGCGCCCAGGCGCCCAGCAGGTCCGAGCGGAGCAGCAGCCCGCGCCGGTCCAGGAACTCCGCGAAGGACAGATCGCGGGCGACCAGCGCCTCACGGTCGGCCTCCCAGTCGGTCCCGGTCGTATCGCCGACCACCGTCCCGGCACTCTCCCCGGCGAGCAGGACGCCCGACTCCTCGAAGGTCTCGCGGACCGCCGCACACACGATGGCCTGCGCCTCGGTGACCGTCGCCACGCCGAGCCGGGCGGCCCAGTGCTCCAGCGAGGGCCCGGCCCACCCGATCAGCCGGTCGTCGTCGCGCGGATCGACACCGCCACCCGGATAGGCGTACGCGCCTCCGGCGAACGCCATGGAGGTTCGGCGGCGCAGCATGTGCACCACGGGGCCGGGCGTCGCGCCCTGGGACCCCGGATCGCGGAGCAGCATCACGGTGGCCGCCCGCCGGGGTGCCACGGCCGTCAGCTCACCTGCGGCGAGCGCCCGGATCCGCTCGGGCCATTCCGGGGGGTACCACTGACCTTGGGACATGGCCGGAGGCTATCCGGAACCGCGTCGATGTTCGAGAGGCTCCGTGATCATCACGGGGACCCGACATGCCCCGTACACACCCGATCGTGCCCGCCGCACCCACGATCCGCCCGTCACACACGCGATCCCGCCCGGTCACGGGGACCGGGCGGGATCGGAGAACGTACGAGAAGGACGTACGGGGAGGGGCCCTCAGGCGTCGACGAGCTCGACCTGGACCTCGACCTCGACAGGGGCGTCCAGCGGCAGCACGGCGACGCCCACGGCGCTGCGTGCGTGCACACCCTTGTCGCCCAGGACCGCGCCCAGCAGCTCGCTCGCACCGTTGATCACGGCGGGCTGCCCGGTGAAGTCGGAGGCCGAGGCGACGAAGCCCACGACCTTCACGACGCGCTTGATCCGGTCCAGGTCACCGGCGACCGACTTCACGGCGGCCAGGGCGTTGAGCGCGCAGGTCTTCGCGAGCTCCTTCGCCTCGTCCGGCGTGACCTCGGCGCCGACCTTGCCGGTGACGGCGAGCTTGCCGTCCACCATCGGGAGCTGACCGGAGGTGTACACGTACACCCCGGACTGCACGGCCGGCTGGTACGAGGCCAGCGGCGGCACGACGGCGGGCAGGGTCAGGCCGAGCTCGGCGAGCTGAGCCTCGACGGCGCCCGCCACTAGGCCTTCTCCCGCTTCAGGTAGGCCACGAGCTGCTCGGGGTTGTTCGGGCCGGGAACGACCTGGACCAGCTCCCAGCCGTCCTCGCCCCAGGTGTCCAGAATCTGCTTGGTCGCGTGCACGAGAAGGGGCACGGTCGCGTATTCCCACTTGGTCATGGGCCTGACTGTAACGCCTGGCACGTCCGGTCCCGTGCGTAGGCCGGGGCCTGACTGGTTAGGCTCGAATACGTGAGCAGGTTCCAGGTCGTCAGCGGCAAGGGCGGTACCGGTAAGACCACGGTCGCCGCCGCCCTCGCGCTCGCCCTCGCGACCGAGGGCAGGCGCACCCTCCTCGTCGAGGTCGAGGGCAGACAGGGCATCGCGCAGCTCTTCGGTGCCGACGCGTTGCCCTATGAGGAGCGCAAAATCGCCGTCGCGCCGGGCGGCGGCGAGGTGCACGCGCTGGCGATCGACGCCGAGCAGGCGCTCCTCGACTACCTCCAGATGTTCTACAAGCTCGGCGGCGCGGGCCGGGCGCTCAAGAAGCTCGGCGCGATCGACTTCGCCACCACCATCGCGCCCGGGGTCCGGGACGTCCTGCTGACCGGCAAGGCCTGCGAAGCCGTACGCCGCAAGGACAAGCAGGGCCGGTTCGTCTACGACCACGTGATCATGGACGCCCCGCCCACCGGCCGCATCACGCGCTTCCTGAACGTCAACGACGAGGTCGCGGGGCTGGCCAGGATCGGCCCGATACACAACCAGGCCCAGGCCGTGATGCGGGTCCTGAAGTCCCCGCAGACCGCCGTCCACCTGGTGACCCTGCTGGAAGAGATGCCGGTCCAGGAGACCGCGGACGGCATCGCGGAACTGAGCGCCGCCGACCTCCCCGTGGGCCGCGTCATCGTGAACATGGTGCGCCCGCACCTGGTCGACGAGGAGACCCTGCGCACCGGCGCGACCGGCCGCCGCAAGGAGATCGCCAAGGCGCTGACCCGCGCCGGGGTGACCGGCTCCGCCGCCCTCGTACGGCCCCTGATCGAGCAGGCCTCCGAACACGCCCAGCGCGTCGGCCTGGAGCGCGAGCAGCGTGCCGTACTGGCCGGGCTCGGACTGCCGACCGCCGAGCTGCCGCTGGTCGGCGACGGGGTGGACCTCGCCGCACTGCACGACCTGGCCACGGAGCTCCGTAAACAGGGCGTAGGGGAAGGGGCGGACGCATGACGCAGGCCACGGACCACATCCCGGAGCCGGCCCTCGGGGCGGCCCCCGGGCTGGACACCGACGCGCTGCTCGACGACCCGGGGATCCGGATCATCGTCTGCTGCGGCTCCGGCGGCGTCGGCAAGACCACGACGGCCGCCGCCCTCGGCGTACGGGCGGCCGAGCGCGGCCGGAAGGTCGTCGTCCTCACCATCGACCCGGCCCGCCGGCTCGCGCAGTCCATGGGCATCGACCAGCTGGACAACGTCCCCCGCCGGGTCGAGGGCATCGCGGGCGACGGCGAACTGCACGCCATGATGCTCGACATGAAGCGGACCTTCGACGAGACCGTGGAGGCTCACGCGGACGCGGAAAGGGCCCGCGCGATCCTGGAGAACCCCTTTTACCAGTCCCTGTCGGCCGGGTTCGCCGGTACGCAGGAGTACATGGCGATGGAGAAGCTCGGGCAGCTGCGGGCGCGCGACGAGTGGGACCTGATCATCGTCGACACCCCTCCCTCGCGCTCCGCGCTGGACTTCCTGGACGCGCCGAAGCGGCTCGGCTCGTTCCTGGACGGGAAGTTCATCCGGCTGCTGATGGCGCCCGCGAAGGTGGGCGGCCGGGCCGGGATGAAGTTCCTCAATGTCGGTATGTCGATGATGACCGGGACCCTGGGCAAGCTGCTCGGCGGCCAGTTCCTCCGGGACGTGCAGACGTTCGTCGCCGCGATGGACACCATGTTCGGCGGCTTCCGCAGCCGGGCGGACGCCACGTACAAGCTGCTCCAGGCCCCCGGTACGGCCTTCCTCGTGGTCGCGACCCCGGAGCGGGACGCACTGCGCGAGGCCGCGTACTTCGTGGAGCGGCTGGCGGCCGAGGACATGCCGCTGGCCGGTCTCGTCCTGAACCGGGCGCACGGCAGCGAGGCCGCCCGGCTCTCCGCCGAGCAGGCGCTGACCGCCGCAGAAAATCTTGACGACGCCCGCATTGTGGATCAGACGGCCGGGAAGGCTGGCCTTGGTGACCGGGAGGCCCCCGACCCTGTGGTCACCGCCCCCGAAGCCGGCACGACACCGCCCTCCCCCGAGCACGAGCACAAGCACGACCCCGAGAACACCGAAGAAGACGCCCAGGCCAACGCCCACCACAGCCACAGCCACAGCCACAGCCACAGCCACAGCAATGCGAACCAGCACGAGCCGCATGCGAAGGGCACGACGGACTCCACCGCCGAAGTCCCTGTGGACATCGACGAACTGACGGCGGGCCTGCTGCGTCTGCACGCCGAGCGCATGCAGGTCGTCGCGCGCGAACAGCACACCCGCGACCGCTTCATCGAGCTGCACCCCGAGGTCCTGGTGACCGCGGTGGCCGCACTGCCCGGCGATGTGCACGACCTGGACGGGCTGCGGGCCATCGGCGACCGCCTGGCCTCCGGTTCCGCCCCCGCTCCGGCCGGAGCGGCGTAGACCTCCCGCAGCGCCCTGCCCGAGCGGCCCGAGCACGGCGACCCCCGGCCGCGTACGTCCCGAGCGCCCTAGCCCACAGCCGCGTACGTCTCGTGCAGTTCGTCGTCCTCCAGCCCGATCACCGCGGGCAAGATGCCGGTGGACCGCTCGTACTCACTGCGTGCGGTCTCCAGCAAGCGGCGCCAGGACGTGACGGTGGGCCGGCGGCGCAGCAGTGCGCGGCGCTCCCGCTCCGTCATTCCGCCCCACACGCCGAACTCGACGCGATTGTCCAGCGCGTCGGCCAGGCACTCGGTCCGCACCGGGCATCCGGTGCACACCGCCTTGGCCCTGTTCTGCGCTGCCCCTTGTACGAACAGTTCATCCGGATCGGTAGTGCGGCAGGCTGCCTGCGCACTCCAGTCGGTTACCCAGCCCATGCCGGCGCCGTCCTCTCCCGAATCGAGGCTCCCCCACGGCGGTAGCGGCATATTCACCGCTGCCAGTTGAGGACGTTACGGAAGGTGGGGACAGCACAACACCCCCTTCGGGCCCAATCTTGAATGGTCCGAACGGACTATGCGTATGCGGCAGATCACCCAGGGGAGTGAGGGGAAGACATGCGCGACTAACTCCGCGAAAACGGGACAGCACACCCGAATGGCAACGGACGTTCAGTGACACACGGGGCGAATTCGGGAGCGCCGTGATGTGCGATTCACCTGTGCGTCGGCCGGGAGAAGAATGACCAGAAGAGGTGCATGGGGTTGCAGGGGGGTTGATACGGGACCGGACTGCTGTGACAGTTGAGAGCAGCTTAGGCCAAGGCCTGTCCGCCTGTCCGGCGAATGAGAACGTAGGCGCCTCATGGGGTGTGCCTGGGGTGTGCCCGCTCGCCGTGCCTGCCGTCCTCCGCACCGGGTCCACGAGACACCGGGTCCACGAGACACCGGGTCCGCGAGCGCATGGGCGTGCGCGCCGAAGAGTGCTCCCGTATCCGGATGTCACGGTCTGGTACGCGAACGCTCCGAGAGGCCCCCGTTCCTACAGAACGCTCATAACTACGGATTAGGCTGCCCCCATGCCAAAGAAGCGCTCGGGCGGGGGTCTCACCACGACCCAGCAGGCCGCCAAGTTCCTCGGTGTCGCCGCACTCTCCGGAGCTGTCCTGGCAGGCATCGCGCTGCCCGCAGCCGGAGCGTTGGGGCTCGCCGCCAAGGGGACGGTCGAAGGGTTCGACGAGATCCCCTCCAACCTGAAGACTCCGCCGCTCAGCCAGCGGACCACGATCCTGGACCGCGACGGCGGGGCGATCGCGACGGTCTACTCGCGCGACCGCACCGTGGTCCCGCTCAAGGACATCTCCCCGTACATGCAGGACGCGATCATCGCGATCGAGGACTCCCGCTTCTACGAGCACGGGGCGGTCGACCTCAAGGGCATCCTGCGCGCGATGAACCGCAACGTACAGACGGGCGGGACCGCGCAGGGCGCGTCGACCCTCACCCAGCAGTACGTGAAGAACGTGTTCGTCGAGGAGGCCGGCGACGACCAGGAGAAGGTCGCGCAGGCCACCCAGCAGACGCTCGGCCGCAAGGTCCGTGAGCTGAAGTACGCGATCCAGGTCGAGGAAGAGCTCGGCAAGAAGAAGATCCTGGAGAACTACCTCAACATCACGTTCTTCGGCCAGCAGGCGTACGGCGTCGAGGCCGCGTCCCAGCGGTACTTCTCCAAGCGCGCCAAGGACCTGAAGGTGGAGGAGGCCGCGCTGCTCGCCGGCATCGTCCAGTCGCCGACCCGCTACGACCCGGTCAACGACACGGAAGAGGCCACCAAGCGCCGTAACACCGTGCTGACCCGGATGGCCGCCACCCGCGCCATCACCCAGGCCGAGGCCGACAAGGCCATGGAGACGCCGATCAAGCTGAAGGTCAGCAAGCCGAAGAACGGCTGCATCACGGCCGTCAGCGGCTCCGGGTTCTTCTGCGACTACGTACGCAAGACGATCCTGACCGACCCGGCGTTCGGCAAGACCGAGGAGGAGCGCTCCAAGCTCTGGAACCTCGGCGGGCTCACCGTCCGGACCACGCTCGACCCGCGCGCCCAGCAGGCCGCCAACGAGGCCGCGACCGCAAGGGTCAACAAGGACGACAAGTTCGCGGCCTCCGTGGTGCAGGTGCAGCCGGGCAGCGGCAAGATCCTCTCCATGGGCCAGTCCCGCCCGTACGGCCTGGACCAGAAGCAGAACGAGACCGTGCTCAACCTCGCCGTCAGCAACAAGATGGGCGGCAGTACGTACGGATTCCAGGTCGGCTCGACGTTCAAGCCGTTCACCGCGGCGGCGGCGCTGGAGAAGGGCATCACCCCGGCGACGTCGTTCTCGACGGACTGGAAGATGACCCTCAAGGAGCAGGACTTCCGCAACTGCACCGGCTCCCCGGCGGGCTACGCGGACTGGCCCCTGCAGAACGAGCTGGAGTCCGAGAAGGGCTCCTGGGACATGACCAGCGCGCTCGGCAAGTCCATCAACACCTACTTCGCGCTGCTGGAGCAGAAGGCCGGCCTCTGCGAGACCGTGGAGATGGCGAAGAAGCTCGGCTACGAGCGCGGGGACGGCAAGAAGATCGTGGAAGCCCCCTCGATCACCCTCGGCAGTGAGGTGAGCACCCCGCTCTCCATGGCCGCCGCGTACGCCGGGTTCGCCAACCGGGGCACGTACTGCACGCCGATCGCCATCGAGTCGATCACCGACCCGAACGGCAAGAAGCTCAAGGTCCCGCAGACGAAGTGCTCGCGGGCGATGAGCGAGAACACCGCGGACACCATCAACCAGATGCTCAAGGGTGTCGTTGAGGACGGCACCGGTACGCAGGCCGGTCTGAGCGACCGGGACAACGCGGGCAAGACCGGTACGACGAACGACCGCAAGGACGCCTGGTTCGTCGGGTACACGCCGAACCTCTCCACCGCGGTGTGGGTCGGTGACGACGTCGGCGACAAGAGCTCGATGTTCAACGTCACCATCGGCGGCCAGTACTACGACAAGGTCTGCGGCGGCTGCCTGCCGGGACCGATCTGGCGGATCGCCATGACCGGCGCGCTCAACGCCTCCGAGACTCCGGCGTTCAACCACGTCTCCGTCCCCCGGGCGAAGGTCAAGGAGGACAAGGAGAAGGAGGACGGCGACCGCGGCGGTGACCGTGGCGGCGACGAGGACGGCAAGCCCGGCCGCGACCGGCCCGGCATCCAGCTCCCGGGCGGCCTGATCGGCGGCGGCGGCGACCAGCAGGGCGGCGGCAGGTCCGGCCCCTGATCTGCTCGCACGAGGGGGGCGCCCCGGTCGACGGACCGGGGCGCCCCCCTTTTTCACGCCTGTACGGGGCTCAGGGCTCAGCCCGCGAGGAGCTTCTTCACCGCGGCGGCGACGCGGCCGCCCTCGGCGAGGCCCGCCACCTTGGGGTTGACGATCTTCATGACCGCACCCATGGCGCGCGGCCCCTCGGCCCCGGCGGCCTTCGCCTCCTCGACGGCGGACGCCACGATCGCGTTCAGCTCGTCGTCGGAGAGCTGCTTGGGGAGGTAGCCGTCCAGCAGCTCGCCCTCCGCCTTCTCGCGCTCCGCCTGCTCGGTCCGGCCGCCCTGGGCGAACGCCTCGGCCGCCTCACGGCGCTTCTTCGCCTCCTTGGCGATCACCTTCTGCACCTCGTCGTCGGAGAGCTCGCGCGCCGACTTGCCGCTGACCTCTTCCTTGGTGATCGCGGTGAGGGTGAGCCGAAGGGTGGACGAGGTCAGCTCGTCACGCGCCTTCATGGCCGTGTGGAGGTCTTCCTTGAGCTTGGACTTGAGCGTGGTCATGCCGTGATTGTGACAGGTGCGGGGTGCCCGCCGCCCTCCGGTTTTCCGCTCAAGGCACCGTGTCTGCGACGATGGACGGATGCGCGCACGCTACGGAGTACCCCTGAAAGTCACGGCAGTCGGTGCGGCGGTCGGCGCCGCCGGCCTCGCCTACGCCGCCGGATTCGAGGCCCGCTCGTTCCGCCTGCGGCGGGTCACCGTTCCCGTACTCCCGCACGGCGCGCGCCCGTTGCGCGTCCTCCAGGTGTCCGACATCCACATGGTGAGCGGCCAGCGCAAAAAGCGCGCCTGGCTCCAGTCGCTGGCGGGCCTGCGACCGGACTTCGTGGTGAACACGGGCGACAACCTCTCCGACCCGGAGGCGGTGCCCGAGGTGCTGGACGCGCTCGGGCCGCTGATGGAGTTCCCGGGGGTGTACGTCTTCGGCTCCAACGACTACTACGGGCCCAAGCTGCGCAACCCGGGCCGCTACCTTCTGGAGAAGATCCAGGGCAAGCACGGCCTCAACGGCAACGAGCCCGCGGTCGGTGTCGTGCACAACCCGTGGGAGCCGATGCGCGACGCCTTCGACGAGGCGGGCTGGCTGAACCTGACGAACACCCGGGGCCGGCTCAAGCTGGACGGCACGGAGATCGCGTTCACGGGCCTGGACGACCCGCACATCAAGCGCGACCGCTACGCCGAGGTCCAGGGCGGCCCGGAAACCGGCGCCGACCTCTCCATCGGCGTGGTCCACGCCCCGTACCTGCGCTCCCTGGACGCCTTCACGGCCGACGGCTACCCCCTGATCCTGGCGGGCCACACACACGGCGGCCAGCTGTGCATCCCCTTCTACGGGGCGCTGGTCACCAACTGCGACCTGGACACCGACCGGGTCAAGGGCCTGTCCACCCATACGGCAGGCGACCACCGCGCCTACCTCCACGTCTCCGCAGGCTGCGGCACCAACCGCTACACCCCGGTCCGCTTCGCCTGCCCGCCCGAGGTCACGCTGCTGACACTGGTGGGGCGGGGCTGAGGGGCACGGCCGGGGCCGGGGGCGAGCTGGGGGGCCGGGCTGGGGGCCAGAGAAAGCGGATTTCGCCTCCGGCCGCAGGTGGGCTAAAGTAATCGATGTCGCCGGGAGACCGGTGGACATCGGGGTGTAGCGCAGCTTGGCAGCGCGCTTCGTTCGGGACGAAGAGGTCGTGGGTTCAAATCCCGCCACCCCGACAGCTAAGCACCAGGTCAGAGGGCCCTTACCGAATCGGTAAGGGCCCTCTGGCATTGCTGTGTGTCTATCTGCGTGACTATCGCTTCCTGCGTGCCTACGGCTTCTGGGGGTCCGCGCCGAAGATGCCGTCCATGACGACGGCGCCCGTCTGGATCACCGGCCTGATCTGCTTCCGGTAGACCTCCTCGGTCACGGCCGTTCCCGAGTGACCGACGAGCCGGGAGATCTCCTCCAGAGGGACGCCACGGTCGGAGAGCAGGGACACGAAGCTGTGCCGAAGCTCCCGGGGCGTCCACTCGGCAGCGTCGACCCCGTCGACGTCCTTGAGCGCCTGGCGGAAGGCGCGGCGGACGTTGGCGGCGTCGAGCGGCTTACCGACCGCCGAGGAGAAGACGAGCCCGTGCTCCTCCCAGTCGTCGCCGGCGGCGAGTCGATCCCAGCCCTGATCCTCGTACTGCCGCCAGAGCGCATCGATACAGCGTGACGGCAGGGCGAGCGTGCGCCGGGACTTGCGGGTCTTGGTGTCGCCGCTCCGCCGGACCGACCGCCACACGGCGATGTGCGGAGGCTGCGCCGGGACCAGGTCGGGCCGTCCCTTGAGGAAGACGTGGTCCCAGGTGAGGGCCCGCAGTTCCTCGGTGCGAGCGCCGGTCAGGAGGGCGACAACGATGTAGGCGTACATCGAGGTTCCCTCAGCTCCCCGGAGAACGGCCTCGGCCTGGGCGAAGGTGAGGGCTTTCGAGGGACGTCCGGACTGTCCCTGAGGCACCGAGCACAGCTCCACGACGTTCCGCTTGACCTTGTCCCGGGCCATGGCCCGCTTGACCGCCCGGTTCAGGCAGGAGTGAAGGCCCTGGAGGGTGCGGGTGCTGAGCGTCCTGGACTTCTTGGCCAGCCAGCGGTCGACGTCTTCCGCGCTGAGATCGCGGAGCTTGCGGGCGCCGAGCGACGGAACGACGTGCTTCTCGCTGAGGAGCGTGGTCGTCGCGACGGTGCTCGGGTCAAGGCCGGCCTGACCATAGGTGAGCCAGTCCGTGACGGCGTCCTTCACGGTGTAGTTGGT
This sequence comes from Streptomyces cyaneofuscatus, assembly GCF_000718135.1. GTDB lineage: Bacteria > Actinomycetota > Actinomycetes > Streptomycetales > Streptomycetaceae > Streptomyces > Streptomyces cyaneofuscatus. The sequence goes on from NZ_JOEM01000006.1 coordinate 194,500, forward strand.
CGGCGCGATGGCCAGACCGTCTTCGTGGTCGCGCAGCACCTCCTTGAGCTTGTTCTTCGCCTCCGTCTTGGTCCTGCCACTCCCCCGCTTCACAATCCGCTTGCCGCTCGGGTCGAAGCCGAGGTTCGCCGTGGCGATCCACCGTTGCCTCTTCTCGTCCCAGTGCAGGCCGCCGTCACCGCGGCTGCGTCGTTTCGTCATCAGGCCGCCCGCCCCATCTCGTCCGCGATGAACTGGCGCAGGGCGACGGCAGGAATCCGGCGGCAGCGCCCGATGGTGACCGAAGGCAGGCGCCGCGTGCGGATCAGGTCGTAGACGGTGGACCGGCCGAGCCGGAGACGCTTCGTCACCTCGGCCACGGTGAGCAGTTCGTCATCACGCATGGTGGGGCTCTCCTGTCTTGTCGGGTGACTGCGGGCGTAAGGCGCTGAACAGGGCCTCGGCATCGGTCAGCCCCATTCCGGCGAAGCGCCAGTGAGAGAGGACGAGGACCGTTTCCGGCTCCGGAAGCGGGTGGCCGGCCGCGATGGCGCGTTCGCGGGTGAGGGCTTCGTTGTGGTCGGCGCGTTCCTGGCGGAGGGCGCCCAACGTGACGGAGTAGGCGCGGGATTTGGTGGAGAAGTGGCCGCGGAAGCCGAGCATGTGGGCCCACTTGCGCAAGCGGAGGTCTTCCAGTTCGGACAGGGCCCCGAGGCGCCAGCAGGTGAAGATCATGCGCCGCGCGTGGTCGCTGACGTCGGCGCCGATGAGATCGGTGACGGGATTGCGAAGGGGCCGGTCCAGGGTGCCGGTCGCGGCCTCGGCGCCCTTGGTGGCGTACTTGGCGATGTAGGCCGCGACGGCACGGCTGGTGAGGTTCCTCGTGCCGGTGAAGTCGGCCGACCGGATCGGACGAATGTCGAGCTGCTCACCGAACCGGAAGGTATGGGCGCGCCCCTCCAGGACCGGCCCCGGAGCCTCGGCCAGGCGGGCGGCGGACCGGATGGCGTCGGTGAGCAGCGCGGTCGTGGCCCATCCGGGCGGTGCGTCCTCGGCGCCCTCCGGGCCGTCGAGGCGGATCACGGCATGGAAGTGCACGGCTCCGCGCCGCTGGTACTCCGCGACCTTGGCGTACGAGACCTTGAGGCACTGGCCCAGGGCGGTACGCGTGATCCCCGCGCGGGCTGCGAGCTGTTGGCGCAGGTAGGTGGTGAAGCGAGCCCAGAGGGCACCTGCGTGGGCGTTCCAGAGCACGGCGGTGCGGTAGTCGTAGCGGTCAGGGTTGAGCGGCGTACCGAGGACGGGGTCCCCTTCCCTGTGCAGGCGCCCGCAGCGGCAGCGGCCGGTTCCGGGGCGGTTGTGGACAGGCCCGAAGGAGGGAGCAGTGAAAGTGGCGAAGACGAGAGGGTGATGGGCGACAGCCGGGGCGATGCCCTTTCCTCCGGTGAGACCGGCCGTGATGAGGTGGAAGGTGTCCTTGCGGTACGTCTCGGCGCAGGCCGCGCACCGGGTGGTACGGCGGTTGTTGCAACGGACGAGGAGCTGACCGGCGGGAAGTGTGGCGCTGGTGATCTCCCGTACGACTTCACCGGTCATGGCGTGGACGTCGAGGCGATGGCCTTCCAGTCGGACGGGCCGCTCGCAGCCGCCGAGGCGCTGGATCTGCCGGGCGTGGGCGCCGAGGTCGCCGTACCGGGCGAGGGTGGCCAGTTGGCGGAGCGCCCCGGCATCGGGAGCCTGGGGGTTCACGTGAGGTTCCTCCTTGGTGGGGGCTGAGGCCCGCCCAAGCCGTCCAGGGGGCTAGACAGCAAGGGCGGGCCAAGGCGTCGAGAGAGCGGGGATCAGCGGCGGTCGCTCTGGAGGATCGAGCGGACGACGACGGCGCAGACGGCGACGGATGCGGCGGTGACCGCGACCGCCAGCAGCAGGGAGACCAGGACCGTACCGACGACCAGGACCAAGGCCCCGCCGCCGGCGGCCAGAGTGAGGACGCTTGCGGGAGTGAGCCGCACGGCCGGTCGAGGCGGGGCCGTCTGGAGCGGGGTCGGGATGTACGGAGCCGGGACGTGGGCGGGCGGGGTGTCCGGGGTCGGGTACTTCGGCGAGAACATACGGGGTCCCTTCTTCGGGTCAGCCGAGGAGACCGGCGACGGCGGGGGCGAGGAAGCTGTTGGCGACGAGGTAGCCGCCGAGCAGGAGCAGCACGACCAGCCACCACGGCGGGCGGGCGAGCTGGATGCCGAGGACGGCGACGACGAGCACGACGAACCAGAGCGGTACGTGCATGGGGGCGACCTCCTGTCAGGCCTTGCAGCGGTGGGTACGGGCGGCCAGTTCGGCGGCGGGGCGACTGTCGTACTCGGCGGAGAAGTCGCAGCGGGGCGCGGTACAGGCGGCGAGGTGCCGGTTGCGGCCACGGGCGAGGAACGTGGCGACCTGGACGGGGCCGATGCGACGGACGTTGCGGAAGCGCGGGGTCATGGGGCGGGGTCCCTTCTCAGAGGTGGGCGGCGACGGACGGCGTCATGGATGCGGGGAGGCCGAGCCGGGTCCGTACGGTGTCGGCATCGGCCGCCCTGCCGGTGGAGGCGCGGTACTCCGCCGCCAGCGACTGGACGCGCTCCACGAGGGCGGGCGGCAGAGGCGATACGGGGACGGGAGCGGGCGTCGACTTCTCGGAGGCCTCAGCGGCGGGGAGTTGAAGAGGCGAACTGACCGGCCCCGACTCGTCGTCCACCGCCACGGCAGCGGGCGGTTCCCGGGTAGGAGGCTCCGGCATCGGGTTCGTACGAACCGCCGCTGGACGGGGAGCGTGAGCGAGGAGCGTGCCGCCGAAGAAGGCGACGGCGGGCCAGCCGGCCACCACCACGCGGAGCGGGGCGGGGACGTGCTCCAGATCGAGGAGTCCTGCCGTGGCGACGTTGGCTCCGAGGGAAGCAGCCAGGGCGATGAGGAACCAGAGGCGCGGCCCCCCGGCAGGTTGTCCGGCGCGCTGCTGTTCGCGCATCCGGCGCCAGGCCGCGACAAGCAGCAGGTCGACGCTGACCGGGTAGGCCCACGCCTTCCATCCGCCCTGCCCTGCGGCTTCGGCAAGGTCGTGCAGGTGGGAGAAGGAGAGGGCTCCCGCGATGACGGCTTGCACGAGCACGGGATCGAAGCGGGCGAGGTGGGCGCGCATCGGTGCTGTTCCCTTCCGGTGCGAGGCGTGGGTGGGGTAGGGACACGGCGTGAGGCGGTCACGCCGACCGTGGGGAGCGGGTGAGCTAGTCGGTCACCGATCGGGCGACGGGCCCCGTGGAGGGGGCGGCTTCCACAGCGACGGTCGAGGCCGCCGGGCGGAACGCGTCGAGGCGCGGCAGTTCCGGCACCAGGCCGGAGGTGGCACGGCATACGGCTGCCGCGTCGTCCAACGTGAGGTGCGGGGAGCGGGCGCGCGACCAACCGCCGGAGGCATCACCGACGATCGCGACGCCAGGAAGGTCAGCGGGGATGGCGGTTGCGGCCAGGGCCGCTTCGGCTGAGATGTCGGCCAGTGCCATGTTCGCGGAGGACTCGTCGTTGACCCGGTGGCAGACCCGGCCGGTGAGCTGCGCCCGGAGCATGGTGGCGCCCTTGCCCAGCTCCGAGCCGAAGCGCTGACCGCACACTTCCAGATAGATGCCGGCGGCACGGCCGAGCTGCGCTATGCGGATGAGCTTGGTGACCATGGCGTCCCGGCGCTTCTCGTCATCCCGGTTCGCCGCGAGGAAGAGTTCGGCCACCTCATCCACGACGACCACGACCGGCACCGGACGATCGCTGTCCGGCAGCCCCCACACATCCGAGGTAAGTACGGCGTCCGCGCCGAGGACAGAGGTCATCCCGATCAGCCGGAACCGCGCCTCCATCTCATCCAACAGGGCATCCAGCAGAGCGTTCGCCCGGTCCGGTGTATCGGCCAACGCCGACAACCGGGGTGCGAACGGAGCCAGCTCCACACCCCACTTGCAGTCGATCCCGACGAGAACGACCGGCTGCCGGGCGAGGCCACAGAGCAGGTTGCGGAGGTAGACGGATTTCCCGGACTGCGTGGCGCCGAGGATGAGTTCATGAGGCACGGTGCGGAAGTCCCGTACGTGCCAGCGGCCGTCGTCCCGTAGCGCCAGGGGCAGGGACAGCAGGCCGCCGCCATCCGGCTTACGCAGAGGATGCCTCACGTCTGCGAGCACGTCCCAGCCGATCAGGCGCAGTTCGAGCCAGCCCGGACGGGTCGGGCGGATGTGGACGGCGTGCGCGGCCCAGGCGTGCCGCAGGCGGTCGGCAGAGGCGAAGAAGTCCTCCGGCGCCTGTCCGGTCGCCATGCGGAGCTTCATCACGAGACCGGCCCCGGTCGGCCGTGGCAATGACCGGTGCGGGGGCACGGGTGCGGCTTCCCGCCCGACGAGACGGGCCGTGGCCCGGCGGACGGCGGAGGCCGGAACCGTCAGCCCGCAGGCGTCCATGGTGGCGCGGTAGGTCGCCAGGACGCGCAGAGCGACGATCGGAAACCCGACGAGCCACCAGAAGGCGACCGGCGTACGACGACGCAGCACCAGCAGCGCGGCGACGGCCGCCAAACAGAGCGTTAATGCCCATACGACGTCGGACATGGCACTCAACCCCGCGCCGGTGCAGCGGCGTTGACCATGACAGCGTCGGCCCGGTAGGCGATGCCGTGACGCATCCGACCGCCGAACTCGCTCTCCCACGGCCGCGCGACGAGACCGGACAGGATGACGGGCACGCCCATCACCAGGCCCTCACCGATGCCCGGCTCCGGGACGGTCACCTTGATCATGTCCGAACCACCCTGCGCGATGAACACCAGCTCCAGCACCATGAGTCGCTGGTTCGTCGTCGGGTCGACGGCGACTTCGCCGGTCTGGCGGTCCTTCACCTTCACCTCGGGCAGCTTGGTGACGAGGAGGGTAGCGGCGGAGACGTCTACGGGGATGACACGCATCTTCTGAACCTCACTGGTTGATGGAGCCGCAAGCGACTCGACGGCTGCATACCCCCCTAGACAGCGAGGGGCGACCCACCCGAACTGTCTAGGGGGGTTGACGTTCACAGTAAACGGACGCGCCATCAACTGTCTAGGGGGGTATTCAGAGTGGCGTGGCGCCGGTGCTCCGAGCTAGGCCAGCACCCAGTGCAGAACAGTGGCGTCATCATGCGCTTTACCGCGAGGCCAGCGCCGCCCGTCAGGGTCATCTGCCTCAGCCGCCCGGACGCTTCGAATCAGCTCCTCGGGCCCGGGTGAGTTGATGACGTCCAACGCCTCACGCCAGGAGGCAAGTTCGAAGCGATCCACGAGCCGTGTCGCGCCGTCGCTGAGCAGCGTCACCGAAGCCAGGGCACTCCGCGGAAGAGTCCTGGCGAAGGCGTGCTCGGCAGCCGAGGAGTCGGGCCCAGCGATCCAGAAGCCATCGGACCGATTGCGACGGCCGGTGAGAGCGTCACGGTACTCAGCCAGTGCGCGAGCGTGTTCAGGCGTACCCGTCGGCAAGGAGTCGAGCGGCCCGCGCAGCTGCCGGCCGACCTCATCCAGACGCCGGTCACTGACTGCCGTCACGGCTCCGTCCTTGTCCGCCAGGAGGAGGGACGAGTCCCCGAGAACCAGGTACTCGACAGCTTCCGCACCGACGCGGACGGCGACGACCGTGCTGGTCGGACTGGCCCGGTGCACCAGGTCGCAAGTGTCCTCATGCAGGCGCCTGACGCGGTCGATCGCATCGGCAAGGCAGTCCGTCAGCGGCCGGTTAGGGCGCGAAGTGACTCCGCTCAACAGCAGGCCGCCGAGAGTCGCGGAGAACCAGGCGACGCCGTGCGAGCAGCCCGTCTCTGCTCCTGCGACCCCGGCGCCGTCGAGCAGGACTGCGGCGCCAGGTGCAGCGGCGGCGAAGTCTTCGTTCTCGTGGTCGGCATCGGCCGCCAGGGTGGCGAGGGCCGCTCTCACACCGACGTCTCCTCGTCGTGGCGGTACAGCGGGCAGAGCAGTTCGGCCGACAGAGGCTCACTGGTGTCCGGGTCGTACTCGACACCCACGAGCGTCGAGAACCGCTGATCGCCCACCTGCCCCCACAAGGTGTTCAGGTCATTGGTGAGCAGCTGCACGACGCCCAGAGAGCCTTGCGTGTGGATACCCGCGATGGCGAGGAGCGTCCCTTGTCCGTCCGGCCGTGGCAGCCTCCCGAGATATCCGACGTCGTACGGCCGGGCCGGCGCACTGTCCTGCCCCGAGCGGTGAACGAGGCCGGTCTTCCGGTCGACCACGGTCCACGGCCCGTCTTCCGCCCGCTCCCATGCGAGGACGGGGTCCTGCGCGTACGTGTCCCACATTTCCTGGGACATGCGAGGGCCGCAGACGACGACCAGGCCGTCACGGTCGAGGTCGATCGTTCCCGTGACCGGGACGTGCTCCGAGGTCACATCAAGCCCGTACGACCGGGCCAGCTCTTCCAGCCGCTTGCCTGAGCTGACATCGTCCACCGCGACGACCGTACGACCGCGCTCGTCGTCCCGTCGCAGCGGTGTCGCGACGGTGACACCGCCCCGGCCGAGGAAAGCGCCTTCGGGTGCGGGGCCCGTATGCCGGATCTGGTGGATACGCCCGCGGCTGAGGCCCGCCTTCGCGGCGATCTGCGCGTAGGACAACCCCTGAGCATGGAGGTCCTGCACCACTCGACGGCGGAGACGGGCCAGCTCGGTCACCTCCTGCTGTGCGTCGGCCAACCGCGTCGTGACCTCACGCAGGAGCAGGTACGGATCGTCAATGGCCACGATGCGCCGCAACTCGTCCGACATGACCTCACCTCCTAGCCCGTGCCAGGAGTCTAGCCCTCTAGACAAAACGGGCGGGAGGCGCCGTCCCGTACGAACGCTGACCACGTAGAACCCGCTACGCCTCCGAGGCACACCCCGAGGGCTCACCGCCGACCGCTCAGGGCGCCGAGGGAGAAGTACGCGATCACGCGCTCCCCCGCGCCAGGTCCGCCCACACGGAGCGTCGGTCGGCCGAGTTCACGACTCCCCAGTCCTTGGCGCACCCCGCGACCAGCGAGAGACCGCGACCGCCTTCCTCCTGCTCGGTCGCCTCACACAGACGCGGTTCGCACTCAGCACCCTGGTCGATCACCTCGATCCGCACGAGATCGTCCCCGAAACCGACGACCACCAGGAACCACCCGCCGTCCGCTCCGCTCAGGGAGTGCCGGACCGCGTTCGTCGCCAGTTCGCTCACGACCAGAACGGCGTCATCGACAGGGGCATGGCCTTCCACCAGGGAAGCCACGAAGTGACGGGCCTCGGCCACCTCCCCGGCCAGACCAGGGAAAGCACGGCACCACTCGGTACGCATGAACACTCCTCGCCATCGTCTAGGGGACTAGACATCCCGAAGGCAGAGTATTCCCATGCGCAAGCTCAAGCCAGGCATCTTGAGGAATTATTCCTCTACGAGTGAGCGGCCGGACCCAAACCCTGGAACTCCTTCATCACACGCAACAGGAGTTCCCTCGCTTCAACACCGAAGACCGCCGCGCCCTTGAAGCGCTCGAACTCCTCCTCGTACGTGGCCAGTTCGCCCGAATCGACGGTCACCCGCTCTCGATCGAAAGTCTCGATCACCACGGCTTCCTGATCGCACAGAGTGAACCCATGCCGAGGCATAACCGGCATTGGCCGACGCCAGGGCACGATGCCGAGGCGGACCGTGGTCAGGCTCTCAACGGCCAACAGCCGATCAAACTGGGCAAGCATCAGGTCCGGCGTTCCCGGCCAGGTCCGCAGTACGGCTTCAGTGATCACGAAGACCGACTCCCGCTGGGGCTCGTAGAGCACGCTCTGCCGCTCCACCCGAGCAGCGACCGCACTTCCCACGGCTTCCGGAGTGGCGTTCGGCGCGCTGCTGAACACGTGCCGGGCGTACTCGGCGCTCTGCAACATGGCCGGCAGAACCACGCACTGGAACGAACGCACCAGCTGAGCCGACCGCACGGCGTCATCAACGGTCAGGCCGAGAGGCGGGGTGGTCACTGCCGTCCGGTCCGAGGCGCTCTCAACAGCAGTCAAGAGATCCCGCACCTCACGCGAGGTGGCCTCATCGAGAAGGAGAGCGCGAGCCAGGCGCTCCAGCACATCGGAGCTGGGGACCATGCGCCCGTTCTCCACCTTGGACACGGTGGGCTGCCCGACCCCGGCCCCCTGGGCCAGCGCTGCACCGGACAGGCCGGCCTCAGCACGCAATGCCCGAAGGCGCGCACCGAGCACCTTCATCCGCTCCTGCCGCTCACTCCCCATACCCAGGGTTCTACACCACAGGGCGGAGACCATGCCCAAGCCAGCGAGAGCAGCGACCACCGAGGCCCGCCATGATTCAAAGTTTCTCTACTGGTTCAAGGCGGCTCGCTCCGCTCACCGCACGCGGCCCGGCCCCCGGCCGGGCCTGCGCTCCTGTCTCCGCCCCGCTCCAGCCCGGCCGACGCCCGTGCCGCGCTCAGAGCGATCAGCCGCCTGACGCCAGAGAAGGGGTACGTCGTGGCTGGGGCGGCCGGTTCCACGGCTTTAGGCAGCCACTTTGGCGCGAGCCTCGAAGATCATGGCCCCAACGTCGTGCTTTACCGGGCAGGTCCACAGACTGCCCGACGCGCCGGAAGCTTACGGGGCCATGATCACTCGCGCCAAAGCAGCTCCAGCCCAAAGCCGCTCCACCGACCTTCGAGGGCCACACTTACCTCGTCAAGGAAGCACGCGAAGCTGCTCATCAATCGGCACAGTTGACGGAGGGAGAGTCGTGATAAGGAGTTCGTCCGCGGCGCGCTTCCCCACCTTGCCAGCTGCCGAGTATCGCGTGCCCACCAACCTTTTGCTGATCTGCCAACGCCGCACCCCCAGATTTACCCGGTCAGATTCCGATGGGTTCATGCGATCACGCGCATACAACCATGGGCTTTCAGTAAGCGAAGGGTGGTTATCGTAGCTCAGCAGCCACCTGAATTGAGCCTTAGCCCTGAGGTAATGAGCAAGCCCGAGATGCAGGGAGTCGGTGTCCTTTTCTGGACCATCTTCAACTTGGCCGCCGTAGCCACCTCGCGGGTCGAAAGAAGTCCTATAAAGCAACGACGACTTATCGATATAGGGCGGATCAAGGTAGGCGATCACTCGCGACGGAAGAAGTTGCGGGTACCTCTCCGGAACGTCATCTAGCGTGCTTCGCCAGTCTTTTCGCCAGACATCAACAAGGCGCCCGACATCATATAGATGGCCAACGTACCTAATACGCTCCGTGAGGGCATCCGGATTCCATCGACACCCGATAGGATACTTACTTTCCTGGGCGCGACCGCCGAGGGGGCCAGCTTTTCCGTGCAGGATTCCTGAAAAAGTGGTCCTGTTGAGGAAAAGGCATTGCATCGCGGCTGCAAGGCGACGATCACGCGGCGCCAATTCAATCGGAGGGATCCAATTCCTCCAGTAGTCCCATCGCTCGACAGCTGAAGGACCCCCGTGCCGCACGAAGCGGCTCCACTCGTCGTGCATACGGTCAACCAGGCGCTCTGTGTCCTCAGCTGCAACCTGCCAGAAAGCAGTGACGAGCGGATCAGCGTCAGCAAGCAAGATTCGGTCGACAGTGCCGTCACCAATCATGCGCAAAGACGCTGAGGCTCCCCCTGCGAAGGGCTCCACGAGTAGGTTAACTTCAGGCACTTCACGCGACTGCTTCGCAGACGTGATTACCCGCGCGATCACAGGTGCAAGTGCCGACTTAGCCCCTGGGTAGCGGAGAGGGGATTGGTAGCGCCCGCGAGCAAGATCGTGAGCCACTGCGGTCAAGTCCGAAGTGATCGCCCTTTCGCGACCGTTGATCGCGTCGCCTGTACCCAATAGCGCAGCGGTTTGGGCTAGGCCGTCGGTCGCAGTGGTCGCGATCGGCTCTGTCAGGGTGGTCATGGCCGTATTCTGCCTGATGCAGCCGCGACTTGGTACATGTCGCCTACTTTTTGAAGTAGGTGGGCGGCTGCACGGCCTGCATGTCAAGCTTGAGCCCTGGAATGTTCTGCTGAGCCATCATAGTCAGGACAGAACGGCCGACTCCAAGCGGGAGTGCCGCAGCAGAGTGCGCCAACGCTACTGGAATCACCGCATGTTGGTACATACGGGTCTGCAACGAGTCCAGCACCTCACAAATCAGCCGGAGCACCGGGAACGCGCTCCATCCCTCGACTTCGCTGCTGCCATCATAAGGACTCAGGCCAGCCGTCGCCGGCACCGTGATGACCAAAGGATCACCGGCCTGGGTTCGGTAGATAAACCTCCGTCCGTAGAACTCATCGACGCCGTAGTGGTTATTTGCTGACCGACCTGAAATCCGGTTGATGTAGTCGTTTGTCAGGCGCATTACGTGACCGACAGGGATCCACTCGCAGATCTGCTCTGCATGTTCTACGAATGCCCCGCTCTTCTCAATTCCGACCATTAGCGGAGCAGTGATACCCCGAGCTGTACACCAACTGGCGAGGTCGCCAAGGTGTTCAACAAAGCGGCGCTTGAGCGGTGCCAGCGGGCCATGCAATGCCAGAGGCCCATCAGTGACAAAGAGCGTATGCCTTAGCACCTCAGGAGCCGAGTCGGCAAAGAAGTTCAGATAGCACAACGTCATCAGCCGCTCGGCCACGCTCATCACGCGACCCAGTGGTGTAAAATTCGAGCCTTCGACGTTGTACTCTTCGTGCGTACGTAGGGTATCGGCCAGGTATAGAATTCCACCACAAGCCGGGCAATTACCCCCACTCGCAGTTACAGTGAGCTTCACCCCATCCTTTGCAGATGCGCCACAATTGGGGCATACGCGAAGTGGGATTCGCTCCGCACGGGCTGCTCGTGTTCCATGCAGGGCAAGCAGCCCGTCTGCCAGAGTCATATTAGTGCTGGAGTCAAACCGCGAGTTCAAAAGGAAGGCGTTGAGCTCGCTTCTCCAGGTGTCGACTCCAGTCATTCCAGGCCGCACGAGCTGAGAACCTGGTAGCGCGACGTCGAAAGCGTACTCCGTTTGCGATCTGCGAACAGCCCGCGGGTCGATGTAGCGTTCAATAGCCAGGGCTCGAAAAGCATCGAGCTGTACCATGGAGCCGGCCACCCTCAAATAGCCGACTTTCACCGTCGGATGGTCACGTGTGGCCTCAACCTCAGTGTCTGATCCGTCTACGGTGATCGAAAAATCGATATCTCCTGGGTCGCCCACATGAGGCAGGTCCCCCAGTGAGATGCACAGACTTTCGATCTCATCCTTACTGTTGGGCCTAGAACTCGTTATCTGCCAACGCTGCAGAGCGGCCTTCACTGCTTCATTTCGTACAGTGTCTACGTGGCCGAGGCGAGAAGCCTTCTCTCCAGAGTAGGGCATGGCTCACCCGCTACTTTCTGACGAAGCGATGGAGTCAAGGCCGGCGGCCTTGCGGGCTTCATTAACCATTGAATGGTCAAACTTGGCGATCTGCGCGGGAACGATGTACTTGCCTGAGTAGGTCTTCATGCGGACGAAGCCAACATCTTCTGCGCGAATGATACTCGGGGCCCACACCTTGAAGTCGTAGTAGTGGGACAGCTCGCGGGTCTCATGATCTGAGTTCAAATGCGCAACTAGCCAATTGGATGTGTTGGACAGGATGCGCTTATCGACAGACGTCACTTCTTGGGTAGCGTAAATCAGCCCCATCTTATACTTGGCCGCCTCCTTGGAGAGTCGCACCCAAGGATCATCAGCCACCTCCCGTCCCCCGCGCTCGAACAGGTTGTGCGCTTCCTCTACAACAATCTGCATTTCCAGCGGATCCGCGTCCTCCCGGAATCGCTCCCCCGCCTTATTGAGTAGGTGTGTAACAATCCTTTCTGACATGACCTTGGCGACAAGTTCGTTGCCACTCGACAGGTCGACGATCGACAGGCGGCCCGCAACCATGTCCTGCCAGAGAAGTTCCGCTACGTCGCCGGTCGACTCTGGCCCATGAAATGGCCGGATCGTCCTAATGGCCGACGTCACACCCGTGTATTCATAGACCCCGAAGATGTCGGGGAAGCGCGAGTTCTCGTCATGCCACTTCGGGAATTCGGCAGATCGCTTGCCCACCCAGTTAGCAAGAGAGAGGGCGCCGGTAGGTGAATTAATTGTGTACTTACCTCGACCGGCTGACGTAATCGCAGTCGGGTGCTCTTTCAGGAAGGGAGCGGCCTTGTCGTCAGGCAAGGCAATTTTGAGAGGCGTAAAGCGAGTGGCCATGAAGCCACATTTGGCAAGCAAACCGTAAAAAGCTACCAGTGACCAGCCCCAACGATTGTGGGCACTGAAGTCTTGGCGGTCCGGTTCAGTCAGGTCCGCCGAGCGGAAGCTCTTAGCGTAGTTGGTGTTTACCTGGGCAGTTGCATCGCTTACGAGGCTCCACGCAGCCTCTAGGACGTCGCGATCGTAGAAGTTGAGCCGGAGCGTCTTCTCGCGGGAATCGGTTGGGTCAGGCTCGACTTTGTAGATCCTTACGGTGCGGTCATCATCGCCCAGTAGACGCAGCCCCGTTCCGTCCTGCCGATTGACGTTTGCGTACTCACCTTGAGGGTCGAAGATAAGTTGCCCGATCGACCGCTCATGTTCCGAGGCGTATCGGTGAACTGCCGTCACAAGCGTCTTGATGGTGTTGGACTTACCGGTCCTGGTCATGCCGAACACAGCTGTCTTGCGTCCGACGAAGTCCGAAACATCGATGCGGACATCTGCCTGATCGGTGCGGGCGATCAGCGCCTTGCGACGCGTTGCAGCGAACCGCACCTTCCCGATGGCAAGCGAGTCGCGTTCATCTGTGGCAGCCGGGTACGAAGCTAGCCAAGACAAGACATCTGTCGAAGGCAAGAACACCTGATACCGGGCAGAGACGACGACATTATCGATATCGGCGCCGTACTCAATCCGCGCATCCCGTGCGTCGGTTTCGGTGTAGAAGGTGCCCAAGACTTCACAGTCGAAGGCCGACTGCTGGAGCTCATTCCTAGTCAGAACGTCAGTCACGTCATCAAAATCGACTCCCGATGCGCCAGCATCACGCACGACAGCGAGTCGAGTCTGGATCAGCTCAGACTCATTCGGGAGTGGCGCAGTCCCTCGTACGCGGAGCAAGATGATCTCTTGGTCTTCGAGGATGAACCCTGCCTCTGTGCTGTCACCAGCTACGGCAAGAAGAAAGCCACCTCGAGGGACGCCTCCAGCTTCATGTTTCTTGAAATCGTCCGTGAGGACGATAGCCGAGTCGTAGTCGAGCCGAAAGATCCCGCCCACCGGCTTGCAGCCCTGGTTGATCAGTGCCGTGAGAGGCTTCCTGAGCTCCGTCGAGTTCTGAACCTTCGCCGCGATCCCTGTCACGCGGTCCCTCCCTGATCCCCCCGCGCGCGAGCGCGATGCTGTGTCTGACATCCCCGGCAAGCGCTACAGATCGTACTGCTGCCCAGTGGAAGAAGTTTCGGCCTCGGTGACTATGTATGTGGCAACTTCAGTGCAACTGGCCGAAATTGATCGTTTGGCTTGGAGTGTGCTGTCCTCCTCTCCCGGCACAGTTTGCCGCTGAGGCCTCCGAGCCAATGGCGATCTGCTGGTCAAAACGCCTCGCGCCCTCCACGATGGCCGTCATGGATCGGTTGCAGGTCAGTGCTTGGCAGTACGTGGCGGAGGTGCTCCGCCCTGAGGATCTTCCGATGGTCGCTGCGCACGCGCTAGTTGACGGGCATGACTCTCCTGCCCTACGTGAGTTGGCCGGCCTGTCGCGTCGGAGCGATGCGACCGAGGTCCGCGAGCTGTACGTCCAGGCGTTGAGTGAGCTCGACGTGCCTCTTCCTGACGAGGAGACGGCTGGCCGGCGTCTCCTCGTGAGCCTCGCGTTCGGTCTCGTGCATGGCGCGCTGAGTCCCAAGGAAGTGGGCGACGGCCTCTCGATGACTGTCACGGCACGCACCCAGGAGGAGGCGCAGTTCCTCTCTGTCGCAGCGGAGTACAGCGAATGGATCGAGCCGGACGATCTCCCGGCTTGGGAACGCGAGCTACAAACGGCAGCCCAGTTGTTGGCGGCTTCTACCGATCTTGGCCCCGGCATCCGCGTACCAGCTTCGCGGCACGGCTGACCCCCTGGCCGTGGCGCGCTCTCGTGCCAGATCCGTGCCAGATCGAGCGGTCAGCCACGGACACCCGGAGCCCGTTGCAGGGTAAACGCCCGTCGAGCGGCTCGTCGCCTGGCACGCGGGATGACCAGCGAGGACGTGGCCAGGCGTGGCGCCAGGCTTACAAGGCAGCGCTCCAGCTCCCCAACATGAGGCTCAAGCACCGTCAGTACGTGCCGGCCGTCGTAGCTCTCTTTGGTCGACAGCGCTGGCAGCGTGGTGGAGGCCGCTGGGGGTGCACTAGGCATACACACGCCTGGCCCGTTGGCATACCCATCGTGGTGGCTGACTGTCGTCGGCTAAAGTCCGTGCCGCAACCGTGCCAGATACAGGGCAAACGAAGGGCCCGCGGAGGCGTCTCCAACGTCGAGACGTTCCGCGTGAAGCCGGGGGAGAAGTGGGCATGCTAGAAAACCTTGGGAAGTACGGGGAGATCACGAAGCAGGCGGCTGAGGCGGGGGGCGTCGACAAGCTGATCAGCGTCATTGAGAAAGCTGCGTACACGAAAGGCGCGGCCGTGGGCGTAGTGGTCGGCGGAGCAGCTGTCAGCGGGGTTGCTGCAGCCGTCGTGGCCTACCGCTCTCGTAAGGCGCGAGCCGAAGCGGCGAAGAAGGAACTGCGGACGACAGCGCGGGACGCTGAATGAAGCGACTCCTAGCACAGAAGAACCTCCCGGCGCTCTTCCGGCGGCCGGGGGGTTCTTCATTTATCAAAACGCGGCACCTCGCCCGGGGGCTAGGTCGGGGCGCACTCGGTGCCACCTCCTGACGTGCCGCCACCAGCCGCTGCCGACATCAACAACAGCTTCCACCTCACCACCAGTTTTGGCGCCAAAGAGCCAGCACAAGCGGATCCATCGCAGTCATCCCCGCAACCTAGCTGACCCCTACGACAGCAAGGTCACCGTCTCCCGAGGCATGAGGATGCATCGAGCGTCCCGGCTACTGAGTGTCTAACTGTGTGACAACGCCGAGAAACGATGGCGGACGAGCACGGACGTCTGCGGAACATCAGCGCAGGTGGCAGCCAAGCCGACCTGGGGCAGCTTCCCCCTCCCAATTGCTTCGGGACGAAGAGGTCGTGGGTTCAAATCCCGCCACCCCGACAGCCGAAATACCAGCTCAGGGGCCTGATCCACTTAGTGGATCAGGCCCCTGAGCGGTTTCCGGGGCGGCTTGGGAGCCGGCCTCGGAACCCGGCTCCCCGGGGGTCGCCGATGAGCCTGCCGGGCAGAGACCCGGCGAGGCACTTACGGGACGGATGCCCGGCAGAGCCGACCCGCGGTCATGCGGCGGACTCCACCCCTGGGGCGGAATCCTCCGGCGGGTCGAGGAGCCGGAAAGCGCAGTCTTCCGGACGCCGGCCCAAGCGCTGGACCATCAGAGCACCGAGGAGCGCAGCCCCCGGGCCGCACACCGGCCCCGCATCCATACCGACATAGAACAGGCCGTTCTCGTCCGGTTCCCGGTCCTCGTACTCGGCGTCGGCGGCCGGCACAAGGCAGAAGCCGAGAAGGTCGACGCGGAGGCCGACAGGCATCCCGGCAAAGAAGCACCAGCGGGCGGGCCAACCCCTCATCGTCACAGCCGGCGGCGACTACAGCGCCGAGCCCGTCAGGCAACGGGTACATCTCCTTGGGGATATCCAGCACACACCCTTCAGGTAGATGCCGGCGAGCTCCAGAAGCTCAGCAAGAACCTCCTCGTCGCTGCGCCACCCATCCTTCGGCGCCCAGTTTCCTTCCCGTAGAGATGAGGGATATCGGCCGTCACGTCCGGCGGGTCTTCCAGCACCAAGTCCGACAACTCGTCATCCGGCTCTTTCGCCACTACGCCTTGCCCGTCCCGCTCTGGCCAGAGGAGCAGGTGGGGGACAGGGCGGTGGATGTATCGAGCGAGAAGAGACCGGATTGCGACCGGCAGTTGTTGCTCGCTGAGGCCTGGGCGCACCAGCACACAGATCTGGCCCGAGAGGACGGCCAGTGCCGCCTGCATACCGTGCTGCCCTAGATCGATCTCCACCGCTTTCGCGTTCATCGTGTCCAGCAGCCCGGCAACTCCAACGCCCAGGCGTCATGTGCTCGAATCCTCCCGCAGGGCTCGTCCTCACCGTGGGTGCCCTCGGGTACGAATTGCGGTGCTCGCTTCCGCATGGGGCTTCCTTCCGTCGTCTGAACCGGGTGACCCAGTCTTGGCCCGGTCATGGAGAGGAAGGCGCAAAGTCGTGAAACGCCAAGTCGTGCGCGCCGCGCCTGCCACGCTCGCCAGCGCCAGCTCACGTCCCACGCATCGGACCGCAAAGCACTGTCCGGGCTGGTGATGTCCGGGAAGAATTCCGACCGGTTGGGCCTCTCTCACCCGCTCTGCCGCACACCTTTGGAAGGACAGGTGGGTGCGGGCGGAACGGTAACCGGCCGGCCGGAAACGATCAGTCGGACGGCGGGGTCTCCCCCTCGCCTCCCGAGGGGGCGTCAGCGAAGGCGACGATGCGGCGGAGTTCGGCGATGTGCCCCGCCAGGCCCCGTCGGCCGTCACGGGTGAGCGCGATCCAGGTACGGGGGTACGACGCCCCCCGCGCCTTGGTCACCTCCACATACCCCGCCCCCTCCAGCACCTTGAGGTGCTTGCTGAGGACGGAGTCGCTCACCCCGAGGCTCTCGCGCACCCGGGAGAGCTCCATGCTGTCGACGGCCGCCAGCATGGCGCAGATCTGCAGCCGGTTCGGCGCGTGGATCACCGCGTCGTAGCGGGGTTCGGTCACCGGCCCGCCCGCAGTTCCCGGCGTACGGTCGCGTCGACGCGGTACCCCATCACCACGGTGAGCACACCGGCGGCCAGGCCCGCGCCGGTGATGGCCCAGCGGACGTCGAAGCCCCACTCCAGCGTCATGCCGGAGGCCACGAGCACCAGGCAGGCCAGCAGGTACGCCCCGAAGTACCGGGCCGCGTCGGGGGTGCTCGTATAGCGGTCGAAGGTGACGCCGCTGGTCCGGCTGAGAGCCCAGCCGAGCCCCAGGACCACGACGACGAACGGGCCCATGGCCCAGTCGGCCCACCGCAGGCTGATGGCCGCGCAGACGAACGCGAAGGCGAGCCCGAGGCCGCTGTGGTACCACCAGGGGCTCGACACGCTGTCGGCGACGCGCGCCCTGGAGGCGGCCGCTTCACCCAGCGCGCGACGAGCCGCCTCGGCGTCGGGCAGCCCGGGAGAGGTCGATGAGAGCGAGCTGCTTTCCATGTCGGAAAGTAATACAAACCACTGTCCACTACGGCAAGTACTTTCCGCCGCATAACCACAGAAGGAGTGCTCCAGCAGGAAAGGGGCGGCCTCCACGTTGGGCCGTACGGATGAAACCGCCGTCGCCCGCAGCGGCCGCCCTCCGCTCCGTACGGGCCCGAACCGCCACCGGCCACAGTGCGCGCGGGCGCACAACCTTTCCTTCAACTCGCCTGTTTCTCCACGGAGTTAAGGGTTCATCTACGCGCAGAGCATCACCCGCCGAACGACCATCCGGTCATATCAGACGACTTTTCGCGCGGGCATTACCGGTGGGTACCACGAGCTGCTAGACACTGCATCGCACCTTCAACCCCCCACCCACCCCCACACTTCGAAGGTCGGCAGCCATGTCCGTACGTAGGTTCTGGGCATCCCTATCCACTCTCGCACTCACCGCCGTGGCCGCTCTTGGTGTCGCCGGGACCGCCGTCGCGGCGGACTCCGCCGCCGCGGGCGGTTATGTCGCGCTCGGCGACTCCTACTCCTCCGGTGTCGGCGCCGGGGACTACCTCCCCGACAGCGGCGACTGCCGTCGCAGCGCCAACGCCTATCCGCAGCTGTGGGCGGCGGCGAACTCCCCCACCTCGTTCGCCTTCGTCGCCTGCTCGGGGGCGACCACCTCTTCCGTCGCCAGTGGTCAGCTGGGCGCGCTCGACGCGTCCACCGCGCTGGTCAGCGTTACGGCCGGAGGCAACGACGTCGGGTTCGCCGATGTCATGCAGGACTGCGTGCTGGGGAGCGAGGCCACCTGCATCAGCAGCGTGAACGCCGCTGTCGCCGAGATGAACAACTCCCTTCCCGGCAGCCTCGACTCGCTGTACGCCGGCATCCGCTCCGGGGCACCCTCCGCCCAGGTCGTGGTCCTCGGGTATCCGCGCTTCTACCAGCTCTCCGGCAGCTGCGTCGCGGGGCTCACCGAGGCCGAGCGGGCCGCGATCAACGATGCGTCGGACGTGCTGAACGGGGTCCTCGCCAAGCGGGCGGCCGATGCCGGCTTCACCTTCTCCAGCGTCGTCGACGAGTTCACCGGGCATGAGCTGTGCTCCGGCGACGCCTGGCTCCACAGCGTGACCGTGCCCGTCCAGAACTCGTACCACCCCACCGCCGCCGGGCAGTCGGGCGGCTATCTGCCTGCCTTCCGGTCAGTGGTGTAGCGGGGGGCTATTCCTGTTCCTGTGTCTGTGTCTGTACGGAGGCGACTCGCCGGGTGATCCGGGTGGGCCGCCTCTTCAGTACCTCTCCACCAAGTGCTCGCGGCCCGCCGGGGGTTCGTACGACTCCGGCCAGAAGTCCGTCACCCCGGTGATCAAGCCCCGGTCGTCGAAGGTGAAGAAGTGGATCGCGTGTGTCTCCTCCGGGCCGACCGTGACCTCGGTCCGCGCCGCCGCCTGGAGGCCCTCGGCGTCGGCGACGATCCGCTCGATGCGGATGTGCCAGTCGCCCGGGTACTCCTGGTTGAAACGCACGTAGCGCTCCTTGCCGTGGATGCGCTCCCTGGTCTGCGGGAGCTCGTACACCACGTCGTCCGCCAGCGTCGCCGCGAACGCGTCCCAGTCGCGGGCGTCGGCCGTCGCCCAGTACGTCTCCACCGCCGTGCGCAGGGCGCCCGTGGTGATGCTTCTACTCGTCTCGTCGGTCATGGGAGTGAGTGTGGCGTGCGGCACTGACAATGGCCCGGAGCGCTGCTGTTACGCCTCGGTCGGCTTGAAGCGTGTCGCCTTCAGCGAGTACATCAGCGGGATCCGGGGACGGTCCGCCGGGAAGCGGTAGTGGCCGTCCGCGTGGCGCTCCAGCGTGCCGAAGCGCGGGAAGAGCGAGACGTCGTGCTCGTGGAGGAACTCGATCCGCAGGCCGGCCGCCGCGAGCGCCGTCACCACCTCGCCCACCGGGTGCTGCCACTCGACGCTGCGGTTGTGCACGGTCGGCGCGTCGAAGTCGGCATACGTCCCGGGGGTCTCGTCCACCCAGGCCTCACGGCTGAAGTAGTCGTGGGTGACGACCGAGCCGGTCCCGTCGTCCAGCGTGTCGGTGAGGGGGTGGAACTCCGCGAGGTAGAGGAAGCCGCCAGGGGCGACCAGCGAGGCCGCCGTCTCGGCCCAGCGCTCCATGTCGGGCAGCCAGTTCAGCGCGCCGATGCCCGTGTAGACGATGTCGTACGAGGAGTCGGGGACGGCCGTCGCGGCGTCGTACACATCGGCCGCCACGAACGCCGCGCGGTCCGGGCCCAGGCCCAGCGATTCCGCCAGGCCCCGGGCGGTCTCCACGGCGGGCTCGGAGAAGTCCAGGCCCACCACCTGCGCGGCGCCGTGCCGCGCCCAGGACAGGGTGTCCAGGCCGATGTGGCACTGGAGGTGCAGCAGGGTCTTTCCCGTGACGTCGCCGACCTCCGCCAGCTCGAACGGGCGCAGCGCGTCCTTGCCCGCCCGGAACGCCTCCAGGTCGTAGAAGTCGCTCGCCGCGTGTATCGGCACGCGCTCGTCCCAGCGTGCGCGGTTGGCGTCCTGCCAGTCGTCCGGCGTCGGGGAGTACATATCCGAAAAGTTACCCACCGGGTGGGAGGGGCGCGAGCGGTTATCCACAGGCGGAGGGGGCCGGTCATATCGCGGAGGGGCCGGTCATATCTTCGTAAGGGGGTTGTGGACGGGCTGCTCCGGTCGGGCGGGGGATCGGGTTGGATGGAGGGCATGAGCGAATCGGAGAATGTCTCGACCATGCCGGAGTGGGAGCAGCGGTTCCGCGCGCCCAGGGTGTCCCTGCCCGACTGGGCCGAGGACGCGCCTGACCGCTCGCTCTTCGTCTCCAACGCCACCGGGACCTACGAGCTGTACGCGTGGGACCGTGCGAGCGGGCGGCAGCGCCAGGTGACCGACCGGCCCAACGGGACCACCGACGGCGTGCTGACGCCGGACGGTGAGGCCATCTGGTGGTTCAGCGACACCGACGGCGACGAGTTCGGTGTGTGGATGCGCCAGCCCTTCGGCGGCGGGGAGGACGAGCCCGCCGCCCCGGGCCTCGCGCCCTCGTATCCGGCGGGCCTCGCCATCGGGCGCGACGGGTCCGCGGTGATCGGCCGTTCCACGGATGAGGACGGGACGACCATCCATCTGGTGCCGCCCTCGGGCAGTGACGGGAGCGGGGGCGAAGCCGTTGAGATCTATCGGCATCGCGAGTCCGCCGGTGTGGGGGATCTGTCCTACGACGGGACGCTCATCGCGCTGGAGCACACCGAGCACGGCGACGCCATGCACTCCGCCCTGCGCGTGGTGCGCCCCGACGGCTCCACGGTGGCCGAGCTCGACGACACCGAGGGCGGCACCAAGGAGCTCGGGCTCGCCGTGCTGGGCTTCGCGCCGGTGGCCGGTGACCCCCGGCTCCTCGTGGGGCACCAGCGCCGGGGCCGGTGGGAGCCGATGATCTGGGACCCGGTCGCGGGCACGGAGACCGCGCTCCCCGTCGACCTGCCCGGGGATGTGGGTGCCGAGTGGTATCCGGACGGGTCCGCCCTGCTCATCGAGCACAGCTTCGAGGCCCGCAGCGAGCTGTGGCGGTACGAGCCGGGGGCCGCGGAGCCCGTGCGCGTCGAAACCCCCGCCGGGACGGTGTCGGGCGCGACGGCCCGGCCGGACGGGACGGTGGAGTACCTCTGGTCCTCGGCCGCGCAGCCGCCCGTGGTGCGGTCGACGAGCGGTGCGGTGGTCCTGGACCCGCCGGGCGCCAAGGCCCCGGCCTCGGTGGCCGTCGAGGACGCGTGGGTGGAGGGGCCGGGGGGCCGGATCCATGCCCTCGTGCAGAAGCCCGCCACCGGGGATGGGCCCTTCCCCACTGTTTTCGAGATCCACGGTGGGCCGACCTGGCACGACAGTGACGCCTTCGCCTCCGGGCCCGCCGCCTGGGTGGACCACGGCTTCGCCGTCGTGCGGGTCAACTACCGGGGCTCGACCGGGTACGGCCGCGCCTGGACGGACGCCCTCAAGCACCGGGTCGGGCTGATCGAGCTGGAGGACATCGCGGCCGTGCGGGACTGGTCGGTGAAGTCCGGGCTGGCGGACCCGCAGCGCCTGGTGCTGGCCGGCGGCTCCTGGGGCGGCTACCTCACCCTGCTCGGCCTCGGCACCCAGCCCGACGCCTGGGCGCTGGGTCTCGCGGCGGTGCCGGTCGCGGACTACGTCACGGCGTACCACGACGAGATGGAGGCCCTGAAGGCGATGGACCGCACGCTGCTGGGCGGTACGCCGGAGGAGGTGCCCGAGCGCTTCGAGGCCTCGTCCCCGCTGACGTACGTCGACGCGGTGCGCGCTCCCGTCTACATCTCGGCGGGCGTCAACGATCCGCGCTGCCCCATCCGTCAGGTGGAGAATTACGTGGACCGGCTGGCGGCGCGCGGCGCGGTGCACGAGGTCTACCGGTACGACGCCGGGCATGGCTCGCTGGTGGTGGAGGAGCGCATCAAGCAGGTGCGGCTGGAGCTGGAGTTCGCCCTGAAGCACCTGGGGGGTGGTGACGTCCTGGGGGCGTGAGGGTCTGGCGGGCCCCCACAGGGACGTAAGAGGCGGATAAAGGGGCGACCCCGCTCCAGAGGGCCGGAGCGGGGAACCGTACCTTGGTGGGGTGTACCGGTTCCTGCTGACCCCGCGATGGTGGGGGATCAACCTCTTCGTCGTGCTGGCCATCCCGTTCTGCGTGTTCATGGGCACCTGGCAGCTCGGCCGCTTCGAGGACCGTGTGCAGTCGCACGAGCAGGCGGAGAAAGCGCCCGATCCGAGCACCCGGGCCGCGAAGCCGCTGGACGAGCTGCTGCCCGTCGACAAGGTGACGTCCGGCCGCCCGGCCGTCGCGACCGGGACGTACGCCGACCAGTTCCTGGTCCCCGGCCGTGAGCTGGACGAGCGACGCGGCTTCTACGTCCTGAGCCTGCTGCGGACCGAGGGGGGCAAGGCCCTGCCGGTGGTACGCGGGTGGCTGCCCGGCACCGCGGGCAGCGTCCCCGTGCCGGCCGCGCCGCAGGGCGAGGTCACCGTCACCGGGGACCTCCAGGCCTCCGAGAACATCCACAGTGACGGCGTCGACACCAGAGGCGGGCTCCCCGCGGGCCAGCTCGGCATGATCAGTGCCGCGTCCCTGGTGAACCTGGTCGACTACGACGTGTACGACGCCTGGGTGACGCTTCCCGAGGCGGAGGCGGGCGGTGCGGGTGGCGCGTTGAAGCCGGTGCCCGCCGCCGCCCCGCAGGGCAGCGGGCTCGACCTCAAGGCGTTCCAGAACCTGGGGTACACGGGCGAGTGGTTCGTCTTCGCGGGCTTCGTGCTCTTCATGTGGTTCCGGCTGGTCCGCCGCGAGGCCGAGGCCGTCCGCGATGTCGCCCTCGGGCTCGTGCCGGAGGGCGAGGAGCCCCAGGAGGGCGAGAAAGCCGACGCCGGCGTTGCGGGAGCCGAGAAAGCCGAGCGAGCCGAGGCCGTACCGGCGTCTGAGACGACGAAGGCCGCGCAGGGATCGTAAGGCCCGTTGCGCTAGTAGGGCTCGTGGGGCCCTCAAGGGTCCGGTGAGCTCGTGGGGCTCTCAGGGGCCCGGTGAGTCTGTCGCGTTCTCGGTCGCGGCGGTGGTCCGGCTACGACGTGGGCAGTACGCCCGTCCGGTAGATCGTGCCCGCGCAGGCGTTGTCGATCTTCGTCTCGGCCGTGGGCGCGCCCGTCTCCGGGGTGTGCGTCACGGCGATGCTGCCGTCCGCCGAGGAGCCGTCCTCCCGCAGCGACTGGGTGTCGGTGCCGGACTGGCCGGAGCTCTCGCCCGTCGATCCCCCGGTGCTCGTGCCCGTGTCCGGCGACGGGGTGGGGGTCGGTGAGGGGGCCACGGTCGGGCAGGTGTCGTCGGGGACCCAGGCGAACTGCACCTCGTAGGCCATGGAGGGCTTCAGCAGCACCGTGCCCGGCTCCTGCGAGGGGTCGGGCAGGCCGGGGGCCGCGTCGCCCGCCGTGTGCTGGATGACGTTGATCTTGAGTGGGTCGGCGGCGCCGAGGGCGGTGAAGCCGACGGTGCCGTTGCTGCTGACCGTGCAGTCCGCGCCGGAGACGTTCGCGATCTTGAAGCTGCCGTAGACCGTGCCGTCGGCGCCCGGGGTGCCCGCTCCCGCGGAGGCGACGCCGAGCTGGCCCGGGTCGCAGACCGGCAGGGCGGCGAGATCCGCCGGCGGGGGCGTGGAGGGGCCGCCCGTCGTGGCGCCATCCACCGGGTCCTCCGTGCGGTCCGCCGAGGGGTTCTCCTCGGAAGGCTGCGGTTCGCCGACGCTGCCCCGGCTCTCCTGGTAGGTGGGCTCCACGGTCCGGTCGCCCGGCGCCTGGGGCCCCGGCTCCGCCCCCTTGCCGCCCTGGGCCTGCTCGCCGTGTCCGGCGATGGCGGGGGACGCGGTGGCCGGGCCGTCGGAGTTCGCCACGTGCACGAAGGCGGGGACCGCGGTGCCGATCAGCAGCGCCGCCGCGGCCGCGCCGACGACGGCCTGCCGCCGGCGGGCGCGCCGGGCGGGCACCGCGCGCTGGAGGTGCTCCAGGGTCCGGTCGGAGGGTTCGAGGTCCCCCACGGCACCGTGCAGCATCCGGCGCAGGGCGGCCTCGTCCAGCTCGCCGTCACCGGTTCCGAGCCCGCTCCGGACGCCCGCGAAGAGGTCGGTGAGCGTACCGGCGGAGGAGTCCGCGGAGTCGGCGGGGACGCTCTCGTCCGGTTCTCGGGGCGCGCTCTTCCCGCCCGGAGCGCCCGGACCGCGCGGACCGTCCGGTCGGTCCGGCTGCTCCGGATCGGTGTGCGGAGTGTTCTCCGGCCCGTGGTTCACAATTCCGTTTCCCGTCGGGTCATTCTCGTGCCTGTGCTCGTGCCGGTGGCCGGGCCCGCTCATGTCTGGGCCTCCATCACGACGCGCAGCGCCGCGATACCGCGGGAACCGTACGCCTTGACGGAGCCCAGCGAAACTCCGAGCGTCTCCGCGACCTGGGCCTCCGTCATGTCCGCGAAGTAGCGCAGGACCAGCACCTCGCGCTGGCGCCGCTGGAGGCCTTTCATGGCCTTGATCAGGGCGTCCCGCTCCAGCTGGTCGTAGGCGCCCTCCTCCGCGCTCGCCATGTCCGGCATGGGCTTGGAGAGCAGCTTGAGCCCGAGGATGCGGCGGCGGAGCGCGGAGCGCGACAGGTTGACGACGGTCTGGCGCAGATACGCGAGCGTCTTCTCCGGCTCCCGGACGCGGTTGCGCGCGGAGTGCACCCGGATGAACGCCTCCTGCACCACGTCCTCGCAGGACGCGGTGTCGTCCAGGAGCAGGGCCGCGAGGCCGAGCAGCGAACGGTAGTGGGCGCGGTAGGTCTCGGTGAGATGGTCGACCGTGGTTCCTGCTGCCACCGTCTCGTCAGCACCCCCGCGCTGCGAGGGCAGCTGGGCCGGGCGTGCGGCGGGCATGGGCGCGATCACCGGCATGCCGCCGGGCGCGCGGGGCCGCCGGGGCGGACGCATGGTCGCGCCTCGCAACGGGCCCACCACTGTGATGTCGAGAACCTCTGCCACGCCTGTTGGACACGCTGCCCCCCGTCAGGGTTGTACGCGTACGGCGCCGCGTTCGGCGCTGTGCGACATGCCCTCATACGTACCTGCTCTTCCCCAAATGCCCCGTAAACGCGTCCCCGTCACGCAAGAAGTGACGGCATAGACGCTGCCCGGCCGACGTGCGGTTGCAGAAGGCCGGGAGATCATCGTCGGATATGACAACGCCCCAGCTCAAGAGGTTCAGACCAGGTAATTGCTCATAGGGCGTTCACAGATCCTACAAAACAGGTTCGACCGCCAGGTTCGATCAAAGGGGCTCGCTCAGGCGAGGGTAATTTCGGCGGCCACCGATTCCGCGATCTGCGCCACGTTCAAAGCCGCACCTTTACGGAGATTATCGCCGCAAATGAACATTTCCAGGGCGCGGGGATCATCCATCGAGCGCCGTACCCGGCCGACCCAGGTGGGGTCGGTGCCCACGACGTCGGACGGGGTGGGGAAGTCTCCGGACGCCGGGTTGTCGAAGAGCACGACGCCGGGGGCGGTCGCCAGGATCTCGTGGGCCCGGTCGACGGCGACCTCGTTCTCGAAGCGCGCGTGGACGGACATGGAGTGCGTCGCGACGACGGGGACGTACACGCAGGTCGCGGTGGTCTTGAGGTCCGGCAGGCCCAGCACCTTGCGGCACTCCTCGCGGATGGCGAGCTCTTCGGAGGACCAGCCGTTGCCGGCGTCCGTACCGGCCCAGGGCACGACGTTCAGGGCCACGGGTGCCGCGAACGGACTTCCGGCGGCGGAGGCGCCGTCGCCGAGGGCCCGACGTACGTCTCCGGGGTGGGTGCCCAGCTCCGTACCGGCCACCAGCGACAGCTGTTCGCGCAGGGCGGTGACGCCGTCGCGGCCCGCGCCGCTGACCGCCTGGTAGGAGGAGACGATCAGTTCGCGCAGCCCGAATTCCGCGTGCAGCGCGCCGACCGCGACGATCAGCGACAGCGTGGTGCAGTTCGGGGACGCGACGATGCCGCGCGGTCTGAGCCGGGTGGCGTGCGCGTTGATCTCGGGGACGACCAGCGGTACGTCGTCGTCGAGGCGGAAGGCCGCCGAGTCGTCGATGACGACGGCGCCCTTGGCCGCGGCGATCGGGGCCCAGTGGGCGGACACGTCGTCCGGCACCAGGAAGAGGGCCACGTCCACGCCGTCGAACACGTCCTCGGCGAGCGCGAGCACCTCGCTCTCCTCACCGCGCACGACCAGCTTCCTGCCGGCCGAGCGCGGTGAGGCGACGAGTCTGACCTCGCCCCAGACGTCCGCGTGCTGCGAGAGGATCCGGAGCATGACGCCGCCGATCGCCCCGGTCGCACCGACGACCGCGAGCGAAGGGCGGCGTGCTGTCATCGGCCGGTGCCTCCGTAGACGACGGCCTCGTCGGAGTCGCTGTCGAGGCCGAAGGCGGTGTGCACGGCGCGCACGGCCTCGTTGACGTCGTCGGCCCGCGTGACCACCGAGATGCGGATCTCGGAGGTCGAGATGAGCTCGATGTTCACGCCCGCGTCGGAGAGCGCCTCGAAGAAGCCGGCGGTGACGCCCGGGTTGGTCTTCATACCGGCGCCGACCAGGGAGATCTTGGCGATCTGGTCGTCGTAGCGCAGCGACTCGAAGCCGATGGAGCCCTTGGCCCGCTCCAGGGCGTCGATGGCCTTGCGGCCCTCGGCCTTGGGGAGGGTGAAGGAGATGTCCGTCAGGCCGGTCGACGCGGCGGAGACGTTCTGCACCACCATGTCGATGTTGACCTCGGCGTTGGCGATGGCGCGGAAGATCGCGGCCGCCTCGCCCGGCTTGTCCGGGACGCCGACGACGGTGACCTTGGCCTCCGAGACGTCGTGGGCGACTCCGGAGATGATCGCGTGCTCCACCTTCTGGTCCCCTTGCGGCTCGTTGCTGACCCAGGTGCCGCGCAGTCCGGAGAAGGACGAGCGGACGTGGATCGGGATGTTGTAACGGCGTGCGTACTCGACGCAGCGGTGCAGCAGCACCTTGGAGCCGGACGCGGCCAGCTCCAGCATGTCCTCGAAGGAGATCCAGTCGATCTTCTTCGCCTTCTTCACGACCCGGGGGTCCGCGGTGAAGACGCCGTCGACGTCCGTGTAGATCTCACAGACCTCGGCGTCCAGCGCGGCGGCCAGCGCGACGGCGGTCGTGTCCGACCCGCCGCGGCCGAGGGTGGTGATGTTCTTGCCCTCCTGGCTCACGCCCTGGAACCCGGCGACGATGGCGATGTTGCCCTCGTCGATCGAGGTCCGGATGCGGCCCGGCGTGACGTCGATGATGCGCGCTTTGTTGTGGACCGAGTCGGTGATGACACCGGCCTGGCTGCCCGTGAACGACTGGGCCTCGTGGCCCAGGTTCTTGATCGCCATCGCCAGCAGGGCCATGGAGATCCGCTCGCCGGCGGTCAGCAGCATGTCGAACTCACGGCCGGCAGGGATCGGTGAGACCTGCTCGGCGAGATCTATCAACTCGTCCGTCGTGTCGCCCATCGCGGACACCACGACAACCACCTGGTTGCCGTTCCTCTTGGCGTCGACGACTCGCTTGGCGACCCGCTTGATGCCCTCGGCATCGGCTACGGAGGAGCCTCCGTACTTCTGCACGACAAGGCCCACGTGCGCTCCTCGCTCAGTCATTACTGCGGTCGGCTCAGTTTAACGAGCAGCCCGGAATCGACCCGTCCATACCAGATGGTGAGATGTCCCGCCCACAACCCGGTACGGCGTGTCGACCCGAACCGCTCGTAAGGAGTTGCTGCCCATCCCGGAGGAGCGCACTCCCTTTTGTGTCCCAGCCCACACGTTCCAGCCCACACCTTCAGGGGGGAATGCGCGAGCCGGGCGGCGCCGGGCGGAGTACGTGCCTACCGGCGCCGCTCGGTGGCCTCGATGTAGTCGCCGAGGGAGCGGCGGGTGTCGAGCAGGGCGTCGATGCGCGCGTCGATTCCCCGGAGCCGGGCCCGCAGGACGTCCAGCACCTCGGCGCACGGTTCGAGCTCGGGTGACGGGCCGGTCGCGCAGGGGAGGGTGTACGCGATCTCCGTGGTGGACAGGCCGGCCGCGAGGAGGTTGCGGATCTGGGTGACGGTGAGGACGACGTCGTCGGTGTACTCGCGGTATCCGCCGGGGCTCCGGGTGGGCCGTAACAGTCCCTGGGATTCGTAGTACCGCAGAAGGTGTGCGTTGACCCCGGTCCGCCGGCTCAGTTCCCCGATCAACATGCCTGTTCCTCCTTGACCTTCATACCGGTGTGAAGGTTGATGATGCCCCCATGACCACGACACCCTTCAACCCGCACGCCCTCCTCGCGAAGAGCAGTCTCGGCACGCTCGCGACGGTCAAGTCGGACGGCCGGCCCCAGCTCTCCCCCGTCCAGCCCTTCTTCGACCAGGAGGCCGGCGTCATCTATGTATCGACCAGTCACGGAACGGCCAAGACGGCGAACCTGCGCCGGGACGCGCGCGCCACGCTGATGGTGCTGAGCTCCGACGGGTGGGAGTGGGCCACCGCCGAGGGCGTCGCCACGCTCACCGGGCCGGGCGAGGACCCGCACGGCCCGGAGGTCGAGGCGCTGGTGGACTACTACCGCAAGGCGGCCGGTGAGCACCCGGACTGGGACGAGTACCGCGAGGCGATGGTGTCGGGCCGCCGGGTACTCATCACGATGACCGTGGACCACGTGTACGGCGCCCGGGTGTCCTGACGGCACGCCGCGCACAGCTTCCTGCCCCGCACGGTCCGTCGACCGGACCGCGCGGGGCAGGAGGGTTCGGTGTCATCCGGCCGATGCGGCTCCGCCATGGAGGAGCGTCTCGCCGTCCTGCTCCCGGAGTACGGCGATCAGCCCGCGCAGTCCCGCCTCCGTACGGGCGATCTCCTCGTCGGTCAGATACACCGACGGCTCGAAGCGCAGGGTGTTGGTCGCGCTCGCGGTCGGGAAGATCCGCAGCGAGTGGACCCGCAGGAGGTAGCCGGAGAACAGGTAGCCGAGGAGTCCGGCGCCCGCCTGCTCCCGGATGATCTCCGAGGTGGAGCCGGACTGGTCGTGGAACTCCAGGCCGAGCATCAGGCCCCTGCCCCGGACGTCCGCGACGATGTCGCCGAACTCCTTGCGCAGCCCCTCCAGCACCGCCAGCAGCTGGTTGCCCCGCGTCTCGGCGAGCCGGTACGCCTTCCCGTCGTCGGCCTCCAGCAGCTCGACGGTCTTGGCCGCGACGAGCGTGGAGAAGCTGTCCTTGGCGTAGGTGGAGCTGTGGACGAGCTCGAAGTCCGTACGGTAGCGGGAGCCGCGCACCAGGGTCAGCCCCGCCTTGGCGATGCCGCCGCCGAGGCTCTTGGCGAGGGTGATGTAGTCGCCGCGCAGGCCGATGTGGGAGGCGGCGAAGAAGGCCCCGGAACGGCCCATGCCGCTCTGCACCTCGTCGACGACGATCGGGATGTCGGCCGTGGCGCAGGCGTCCTGGATCCGGCGGGCGGTCTCCCGGTCGAAGACCCGGATGCCGGCCTCGCCCTGGATGGGCTCCAGCAGGAGCGCGCCGATGACCGGCAGTTCGCGCTCGACGACGCGGACCGTCCCGTCCTCCGCCTGGAGGTCGAACAGGGAGCGGCGCTCCTCGTCGATGGCCTCCGTCAGCGCCTCGGGACGGCTGACGTCCACGAAGCGGCACCGGGCGGCGAGCGCGGTGAACGGGGTGCGGTAGCCGGGGTTGTGGGTGAACTGGACGCTGCCGATCAGCTTCCCGTGGAAGGAGCCTTCCGGCGCCAGGAACACCGGGGCCGTGCCGGCCCGTTCGGCGTTGACCCGGTCGACGGCGGCGAGCACGCGCTCGATCCCCTCCCCGCCCTCCCGCGCGGGGTCGCCCTCCACACCGAGTGCGGCGAGCGCCTCGGCGGAGACCTCCAGCCGCGCGCCCGTCCCGGCGGCGGCCCTGGCCTCCTCGGCGTGGGCCGCGACCCCTTCGAGGAGTTCGGCGAGCTTCAGCACCCGGTCGAGTTCCGCGTGCTTGACGGCCACTTCGTTGGCCTCGGCACCGCTGTTGGCGAAGATCGCCGAATAGGGCTCGGGGTCGCCGAACTCCCGGTGGATGATGCCGTTGATCTTCCAGGCCAGGTCATTGGCGTACGGGTGGCGCGAGAACTGGGCGTGGACCGGCGTCCCTCCGTCCAGCAGCGACTTCGCGTACGCCACGATCTCGGGGTTGTTGTGCCCGAGGACGACCGACCCGTAGCCGCCGACCAGGTCGAGCACCGGTATTTCCGCCCCATCGGCCCGGCGGTAGAAAAGGGTGTTTCCACCGGATCGGACGTACTCGACGTCCAGGCCCAGCGTGGACAGCCAATTCGCCAGGTGCGGTTCAGCAAGTTCGAGCTTCTCTACCACGGGGTTCATCTCCACCCTCTGACCGACAGTGCCGCATGACTCCGTACTGTGACTCCGTACTGGCGGCGAACAATAGCCCCTTTATTCGAAGCGCCTGTAATGGATCGGTAACTGTCCGTCCTCCGCGCCCTGATCGCCGCCCCGACCAGGCAATTCCTCCCCGGTTCCCGGTGTGATCCATAGGTTTCCTTTCCCTGGCACGGGCGCTCTGCGGTAATCATCCGGGGAAAGCGGACGGAGATTCACGCGTTGCCGGGCCGTGACCGACTTCCTGGAATTCATGTATCGAATACGGATACGGTTCGGGGCGAACATGTGATCGTCAGCCAGAGGCGATTTCCGTCGCGGGAAAGGCAGTCGAGCGAAATGACGAGTGAGCCACGTTCCGAGGTCAACGGCCCGCACCGGGGACGGTCCGAGCCCATCGCCGTGGTCGGCCTGTCCTGCCGACTGCCCGAAGCCTCCGGCCCGGCGGCCTTCTGGGAGCTGCTGAGCGAAGGCCGGGACGCCCTCACCGACATGCCGGCCGACCGCTGGGAGTCGATCTCGGGCGACCCGGTCGACGGAATCCGCCGGGGCGGATTCATCGACGGCATCGCCGACTTCGACGCCTCCTTCTTCGGTATCTCGCCCCGCGAGGCCGTCGTCATGGACCCGCAGCAGCGCCTGCTGCTGGAGCTCACCTGGGAAGCGCTGGAGGACGCGGGCATCGTCGCCTCGACCCTGGAGTCCAGCGCGACCTCCGTGTACGTCGGCACCGCCCGCGAGGACTACACCAGCCTGGTCTACCGGCAGGGCTCCTCGGCCATCACCCAGCACACCGTGACCGGCACCCACCGCGGCATCATCGCCAACCGGGTCTCCTACGCGCTCGGGCTGAACGGCCCCAGCCTCACCGTGGACACCTCCCAGTCCTCCTCCCTGGTCGCCGTCCACCTCGCGTGCGAGAGCCTGCGGACCGGCGAGTCCGACATGGCCCTCGCGGCGGGCGTGAACCTCAACATCCTCGGCGAAGGGATCGGCGGCGCCGAGCAGTTCGGCGGCCTCTCCCCCGACGGCCGCTCCTTCACCTTCGACGCCCGCGCCAACGGCTACGTACGCGGGGAGGGCGCGGGCGTCCTGGTCCTCAAGCCGCTCTCGCGGGCCCTCGCCGACGGGGACCGGGTCCACAGCCTGATCCTCGGCAGCGCCGTGAACAACGACGGCGCGACCCCCGGCCTCACCGTCCCCAGCGCCGCCGCGCAGGAGCGGGTGATCCGCCTGGCCCGGGAGCGGGCCGGGGTGGAGCCGGACGCGATCCAGTACGTCGAACTCCACGGCACCGGAACCCCGTTGGGCGACCCGATCGAGGCCGCCGCGCTCGGGGCGGCGCTCGGCACCCTCAAGGC
This sequence comes from Streptomyces cyaneofuscatus, assembly GCF_000718135.1. GTDB lineage: Bacteria > Actinomycetota > Actinomycetes > Streptomycetales > Streptomycetaceae > Streptomyces > Streptomyces cyaneofuscatus. The sequence goes on from NZ_JOEM01000006.1 coordinate 226,304, forward strand.
GGACGGCGATCCGCTGCGGGTCGGGTCCGTCAAGACGAACATCGGGCACCTGGAAGGCGCCGCCGGCATCGTCGGCCTCATCAAGACGGTCCTGTCCATCCGCCACCGGATGCTCCCGCCGAGCCTCAACTTCGAGACGCCCAACCCGGACATCCCCCTCGGCGAGCTGAATCTCGCGGTCAACGAGCGGCTGAGCCCATGGCCGCGCCCCGACCGCCCGCTCACCGCGGGGGTGAGCTCTTTCGGCATGGGCGGGAGCAACTGCCACGTCATCCTCACCGAGGCGCCCACGCGACCGACCGACCCCGCCGACCCCGCCGCCTCCCCGGCGCGCCCCTCCGTCGCCCTGCCGGTGGTGGTCTCCGGGCGGACCCCGAAGGCGCTGGACGCCCAGGCCGCCCGGCTGGCCGCCCAGGTGGCGGCCGACGAGGACGTGACGCCCGCCGCCGTCGGCCGGTCGTCGGTCTCCACCCGGTCACTGTTCGCTCACCGAGGGGTGGTTCTCGCCGCCGACCGGGAGGAACTCCTCGCCGGGCTCCAGTCGTTGGGCGGGCGACTGCCCGCCGCCAACGTGGTCTCCGGCAGCGAGGTGGGCGGCCGGCTGGGGATGGTCTTCACCGGCCAGGGCGCCCAGCGGGTGGGGATGGGAAGCGAGCTGTACGCGGCGTTCCCGGCCTTCGCCGCCGCCTTCGACGCGGTGTGCGAGCACCTCGACCCGCTGCTGGAACGCCCGCTCCGGGAGGTCATCGCCTCGGGCGAGGGCCTGGACCTGACCGGCTCCACCCAGCCCGCGCTGTTCGCCGTCGAGGTGGCGCTGTTCCGGCTGTACGAGTCCTTGGGTGTGCGCCCCGACTTCCTCGCCGGGCACTCCATCGGCGAGGTCTCGGCCGCCCATGTGGCCGGGGTGCTCACGCTGGCCGACGCGTGCGTCCTGGTGGCGGCCCGGGGCCGGCTGATGCAGGCGCTTCCCGAGGGCGGCGCCATGGTCGCGGTCCAGGCGTCCGAGGCGGAGGTGCTGGACGCGCTGTCCGGACACGAGGCGGCGGTGTCGCCGGCCGCGGGGTCCCAGGCGGCGGTGTCGCTGGCCGCGGTGAACGGGCCCGCCGCCGTCGTCCTCTCCGGGGACGAGGCGGCGGTGCTGGAGGTCGCGGGCGGGCTGCGCGAGCGGGGGCACAAGACGAAACGGCTCACGGTGAGCCACGCGTTCCACTCGGCCCACATGGACGGGATGCTCGACGCGTTCCGCGAGGCGCTGGCGCCGCTGTCCTTCCACCCGCCGCGCATCCCCGTCGTCTCCACCGTGACCGGTGAGGTGGCGGCGGACGGCCTGCTGGAGTCCCCGGAGTACTGGGTCGAGCAGGTGCGGGCGCCCGTACGGTTCCTGGAGGCCGTGCGCACCCTGGAGGCCGAGGGCGTGCGCACCGTCGTCGAGCTGGGCCCCGACGGGGTGTGCTCGGCGATGGTGGCCGAGAGCGTGCTCGACCGGGACACCGTGCACGCCGAGCCCGCCCTGCGCGCGGGCCGCCCGGAGGACCGTACGGCGGGCGCGGCGCTCGCCCAGGCCTTCGTCCGGGGGGCGGAGGTGGACTGGAACGCGGTGTTCGCGGGCACCGGGGCGCACCGGGTGGAGCTGCCGACGTACGCCTTCCAGCGCGAGCGCTACTGGGTGACGGACCTGCCGGCTCCGGCCGCCGGCTCCTCCCCGGCGGCGGGCGCCACCACGGCCGCTCCGGCGGCCGTGACCGCCCGGCCGACGGGTCCCACGGCCGGCGACCGCTCGGCGGCCGACCTGGTGACGGCGCACGTCGCGGCCGTCCTCGGATACGGCCCCGACCGGTCCGTGGAGTCGGACCTCCCCTTCCGCGACCTCGGCTTCAGCTCCCTGATGACCGTGGAGCTGCGCACCGGCCTCGCCGAGGCCACCGGGCTGCGGCTGCCGTCCGGGCTGCTCTTCGACCACCCGACGCCGGCGGCGCTGGCGGAGTTCATCGGTGCCGAACTCCAGGGCTCCGGCGGCGCCCAGGAGGAGGAACCGCTCCTGGCCACCGGCTCCGACGAGCCGATCGCCATCGTCGGCATGGCCTGCCGCTACCCCGGCGGCGTCGCCTCGCCGGAGGACCTGTGGCGGCTCGTAAACGAGCACGGTGACGCGATCACCTCCTTCCCGACCGACCGGGGCTGGGACGAGGACCTCTACGACCCCGACCACGAGCGCTCCGGCAAGTCCTATCTGGGCGAGGGCGGCTTCCTGCACGACGCGGGCCGCTTCGAGCCCGGCTTCTTCGGTATATCGCCGCGTGAGGCGCAGGCCATGGACCCCCAGCAACGGCTGCTGCTGGAGACCGCGTGGGAGTCCCTGGAACACGCCGGGCTGGTGCCGCGCACGCTGCGCGGGACCCGTACGGGTGTCTTCGTCGGCGCGACGACCGGCGACTACGGGCCCCGGATGCAGGACGCCCCGGAGAGCGCCGAGGGACACCTGCTCACCGGGACCACCCCCAGCGTGATGTCCGGCCGCATCGCCTACCAGTTCGGCTTCACCGGCCCCGCGGTCACCGTGGACACGGCCTGCTCCTCCTCCCTGGTCGCCGTGCACATGGCGGTGCAGTCGCTGCGGCGCGGCGAGTCCGGCCTCGCGCTGGCGGGCGGGGCCACCGTCATGTCCTCCCCCGGGATGTTCGTGGAGTTCTCCCGGCAGCAGGGGCTGTCGCCCGACGGGCGGTGCAAGTCCTTCGCCGCCGGGGCGGACGGCACCGTCTGGTCGGAGGGCGTCGGCCTGCTGGTCCTGGAGCGGCTCTCCGAGGCCCGCCGCAACGGGCACCGGGTCCTGGGCCTGGTCCGCGGGTCCGCCGTCAACCAGGACGGCGCCTCCAACGGGCTCAGCGCCCCCAACGGCCTCTCCCAGCAGCGGGTGATCCGGCAGGCGGTGGCCGACGCCGGTCTGACCGTCGCCGACGTGGACGTGGTGGAGGCGCACGGCACCGGTACGTCGCTGGGCGACCCGATCGAGGCCGAGGCGATCCTCGCCACGTACGGGAGCGACCGGGAGGGCCGGGAACCGGTGCTGCTCGGCTCGCTGAAGTCGAACATCGGGCACGCCCAGGCCGCGGCCGGGGTCGGCGGGCTCATCAAGATGGTCGAGGCCATGCGGCACGGCGTCGTCCCGGCCACCCTTCACGTGGACGAGCCGACCCCGCACGTGGACTGGTCCTCCGGCACCGTCGCGCTGGTGCGCGAGCACCGGCCGTGGCCCCGGACCGGTGCGCCCCGGCGGGCCGGTATCTCCTCCTTCGGCATCAGCGGGACCAACGCGCACGTCGTCGTCGAGCAGCCGGACCGGGCGGACGCACCGCCGCCCGTGAAGACGCGCCCCGTGGAGACGGCCGCTACCGACACGTCCGCCGCCGTCGACGCGGCGCGCGCGCCCTGGCTGCTCTCCGCCCCCGACGCCGACGGCCTGAAGGCCCAGGCCGCGCGGCTGCGTGAGTTCGTGACGGCCCGTCCGGAGCTGCGCCCCGAGGACGTGGGGCTCTCCCTCGCCGCCACCCGTACCCTCTTCGCCCACCGGGCGGTGGTCCTCGGCACGGCCGGTGACACCGGCTCCGGTTCCGGTTCCGGCTCCGGTTCCGGCTCCGGTTCCGGTTCCGGCTCCGGTTCCGGTTCCGGTTCCGGTTCCGAGGGCCGTCTCGCCGCGCTCGACGCGCTCGCCGAGGGCGCCGCCTCGCCGCAGGTGGTGCGCGGCTCGGCCGCCGAGCCCGGCCGTACCGCCTTCCTCTTCACCGGCCAGGGCGCCCAGCGGGCCGGGATGGGACGGGAACTCCACGCGGAGTTCCCGGTGTTCGCCGATGCCTTCGACGCCGTGTGCGCGGCGGTCGACCCGCACCTGGACCGGTCCCTGCGCGAGCTGGTCTTCGCCGGCGAGGACGACCCGGACGCGGCGCTGCTGCACCGGACGCGCTACACCCAGCCGGCCCTGTTCGCCGTGGAGGTGGCGCTGTTCCGGCTGGTCGAGCACCAAGGCCTGGCACCGGACCTGCTGGCCGGCCACTCCATCGGTGAGCTGGCCGCCGCCCATGTGGCCGGGGTGCTCTCCCTCGACGACGCCGCCGCGCTGGTGGCGGCCCGGGGGCGGCTCATGGAGGAGGCGCGCTCGGACGGGGCCATGCTCGCGATCCAGGCCGGGCCCGACGAGGTGGTCGCCACGTTCGGCGCCGACGCCGACGCGGTCTCCCTGGCGGCGGTCAACGGGCCCCGGTCCGTGGTCGTCGCAGGGGACGAGGCCGTGGTGGAGCGGATCGAGACGGAGTGGCGCGAGCGCGGTCACCGCGTCCGCAGGCTCCGGGTGAGCCACGCGTTCCACTCGCCGCACATGGACGGCATCCTGGAGGAGTTCCGTACGGTCGCGCGGTCCCTGACCTTCCACGCGCCCGCCATCCCCGTGGTGTCCACGGTGACCGGAGCGCCCGCCGATCCGGAGCTGCTGCGCTCGCCCGACTACTGGGTGGACCAGATCCGTGCCACGGTGCGGTTCCACGACACCGTACGGTCGCTGTACGACGAGGGGGCGACCCTCTTCGTGGAGCTCGGGCCGGACGCCGTCCTCACCGCCATGGCGCGGGAGTCGCTCACCGACGCGGGCGCCGAGGCCGCCACCACCTGTGTCGCCCTGGCCCGCGCCGGCCGGCCGGAGGCCGACACGTACACCGCCGCCCTCGCCACGGTCCAGGCCGCCGGGGCCGCCTTCGACCTGGCCGCCCGCTACCCCGGCGCCGAGCGCATCGGCCTGCCGACGTACGCCTTCCGCGGGGCGCACTACTGGCTGGCCCCGGGCGCCCGCACCGATGTCCCCGGGCTGGGCCTCGACGCCTCCGGGCACCCGCTGCTCGGCGCCTCGGTCGAGGTGGCGGGCGGCGACGGGGAGACCGTCCTGACGGGCCTGCTCTCCCTGCGCGCCCACCCCTGGCTGGCCGACCACGTCGTGGCGGGCAGCACGCTTCTGCCCGCCACCGCCTTCCTGGAGCTGGCCTTCGCCGCCGGGGAGCCGACGGGGGCCGACACCGTCGACGACCTGACCCTGGAGGCGCCGCTGGCGCTGACCGGGCGGGACTCCGTACGCGTCCAGATCAAGGTCGCCGCCCCGGACGCGGACGGCGCACGCCCGTTCACGATCCACTCCCGCCCGGTGAGCGCCAGCGGTCAGCCGTGGACGCGGCACGCGACCGGGTTCCTCTCCGCCGCGCAGGCCCCGTCACCGGACGCCGATCAGGGCACCTGGCCGCCCGCCGGGGCGGTCGCACTGCCGGCCGAGGACGTGTACCGGGAGCTGGACGGCCTCGGATACGCCTACGGCCCGTCCTTCCAGGGCGTGCGGGCGCTGTGGCGCCTCGGGGACGAGTTGCTCGCCGAGATCGCGCTGCCCGAGGGCCAGCAGGAGCACGCCGGCCGGTACGGCGTGCACCCTGCGCTGTTCGACGCCGCGCTGCACCCGCTGCTGCCGGGTGCGGCGGAGGGCGGGAGCGCGGCGGAGATCCGGCTGCCGTTCGCCTGGGACGGGGTCCGGCTGCACGCCGCCGGGGCCGCCTCCGCCCGGGTACGGATCACCCCGGCCGGCCCGGACACCGTCTCGCTGGCCGTCACCGACCGGGCCGGGGAACCCGTGGTGACCGTCGCCTCGCTCACCCTGCGCCCGGTGGCGCGGGCGGCGTTCGCCGAGGCCGCCGTGGTCCGCGAGCCCCTCTACGTACTCGACTGGCCGGTGGTCGCGGCGGGCGAGGTCCCCGAGTGGACCCGTACGGAGCTGACCGGGCCAGCCGGGCTGACCGGGCTCTCCGCGCAGGACCCGGCGGCCGTCGAACCGGCCGACCTCGTCGTCCTGACCCTCACCGAGATCCCGGACGCCACCCTGACCGAGACCCCGGGCGCCGTCCCCGGCACCGCCCGGACCACGACCGCGGAGGTGGCGGCCTTCCTGCGGGAGTGGCTGGAAGCGGAGCGGTTCGAGCGGTCCCGGCTGGTCCTGGTGACCACCGGTGCCGTGGCGGCCGCCCCCGGCGAGGACGTGACCGACCTGGTCCACGCCCCGCTGTGGGGGCTCGTGCGCTCGGCCCAGACCGAACACCCGGGCCGGATCGTCCTGGTCGACCTCGACGGGCACGGTGACGCGGACGCCCTGGTGGCCGGGGCCGTGGCCACCGGGGAACCGCAGATCGCCGTCCGCGACGGGGAGTTCCGCGCCCCGAGGCTGGCCCGGGCCGCCGCCCGGACCGCACCGCCGGTCCGCTTCGCGGCCGAGGGTACGGTCCTGATCTCCGGCGGCACCGGCGGACTCGGCGCGGTCCTGGCCCGGCACCTGGTCACCGAGCACGGCGTACGACGTCTGCTCCTGCTCAGCCGCCGAGGCCCCGACAGCCCCGGCGCCGACACCCTCCGCACCGAACTCACCGAACTCGGCGCCCACGTCGACCTCGTGGCCGCCGACGCCGCCGACCGCGAGGCCCTCGCCCGGGCCCTCGCCACCATCCCGGAGGAACACCCGCTCACCGCCGTCGTCCACACGGCGGGCGTCATCGACGACGCGACGATCGCCTCCCTCACCCCGGAACAGCTCGACAGCGTGCTCCGGCCCAAGATCGACGGCGCCTGGAACCTCCACGAACTCACCCAAGACCACGACCTCACCGCCTTCGTCCTCTACTCCTCGATCGCCGGAACCCTCGGCACCCCAGGACAGGCCAACTACGCCGCCGCCAACACCTTCCTCGACGCCCTCGCCCACCACCGCCACGCCCACGGCCTCCCCGCCGACTCCCTCGCCTGGGGACTGTGGGACGCCTCCACGGGCATGGGCGCCACCCTCTCCGGGGCGGACGTGGCCCGCTGGACCCGTACCGGTGTGCTCCCGCTCTCCGAGGAGCAGGGCCTGCGCATGTTCGATACGGCGCTGGGCACGGACGCCCCCCTCACCGTCGCCGCCGCGCTGGACCCGGCGCGGATCGCGGGCTCCGGCCTGCCGCCTGCCGTGTGGCGCGGCCTGGTCCGCACCCGCCGCACCGCCCGTACGGCAGCGGCGGCGGACGCCTCGGGGTGGGCGGCCCGCACGGCCGCCCTGCCCGAGGACGAGCGCGGCCCCGCCGTGCTCCAGCTCGTCCGCGACTGCGTCGCCGCGGCGCTGGGCCACACCTCCGGTGAACAGGTCGACGTCACCAAGGCGTTCAAGGAGCAGGGCTTCGACTCCCTCACCGCCGTCGAGCTGCGCAACCAGCTCGGCACCGCCACCGGACTGCGGCTGCCCTCCACCGTGGTCTTCGACCACCCCAACCCCACCGCGCTGACCGCCTACATCCTGGGCCTGGTCCCGGGGCAGGACCAGGCGGGCGCGGCCCCGGGCAAGGCCGCGAAGGCCCGCCGGGGCAAGCGCTCCGGCACGGCCGACGAGCCGCTGGCCATCGTGGGCATGGCCTGCCGCTACCCGGGCGGCGTCCGGTCGCCGGAGGACCTGTGGAACCTGGTCACCTCGGGCACCGACGCGATCAGCGGCTTCCCGACCAACCGGGGCTGGGACCTGGAGCGGCTCTACGACCAGGACCCGGAGCACACCGGCACCTCGTACGTCCGCGAGGGCGGGTTCCTGCACGACGCCGACCTCTTCGACCGTGACTTCTTCGGCATATCGCCGCGCGAGGCCACCGCCATGGACCCCCAGCAGCGGCTGCTGCTGGAGACCGCCTGGGAGACCTTCGAGAGCGCGGCGATCGACGCGACCGCGCTGCGCGGTACCAACACCAGCGTCTTCGTCGGTTCCATGTACGACGACTACGCCTCCCGACTGGCCTCCGTGCCCGCCGAGTTCGAGGGCTTCCTGCTCGTCGGCAACACCTCCAGCGTCATCTCGGGCCGGCTGGCGTACACCTTCGGGCTCGAAGGCCCGGCGGTCACCGTCGACACCGCCTGCTCCTCCTCCCTGGTCGCCCTCCACCTCGCGGCCCAGGCCCTTCGCTCGGGCGAGACCGATCTGGCGCTGGCCGGCGGGGTCACCGTGATGGCGGGCCCGGGCTCGTTCGTCGAGTTCAGCCGCCAGCGCGCTCTGTCGACCGACGGCCGCTGCCGGTCCTTCGCCGCCGACGCCTCCGGCACCGCATGGAGCGAGGGGGTCGGGCTGCTGCTGGTGGAACGGCTCTCCGACGCCCGCCGCAACGGCCACCAGGTCCTCGCGGTGCTGCGCGGCTCGGCCGTCAACCAGGACGGGGCGAGCAACGGCCTCACCGCCCCCAACGGCCCCGCCCAGGAACGCGTCATCCGCCAGGCCCTCGTCGACGCGGGACTCACCCCCGCCGACGTCGACGCCGTCGAGGCCCACGGCACCGGCACCACCCTCGGCGACCCCATCGAGGCGCAGGCGTTGCTGGCCACGTACGGCGCCGAGCGGGAGCCCGGAAACCCTCTGCTGCTCGGTTCGTTGAAGTCCAACATCGGCCACGCCCAGGCGGCGGCCGGTGTCGGCGGGATCATCAAGATGGTCCACGCCCTGAACCACGCCCACCTGCCCCCGACCCTCCACGCCGAGAACCCCACCTCGCACATCGACTGGGACACCGGCACCCTCGAACTCCTCACCCAGGGCCGCGAGTGGCCCGCGACCGACCGCCCCCGCCGGGCCGCCGTCTCCTCCTTCGGGATCAGCGGCACCAACGCCCACGTCATCCTCGAACAGGCACCCGCCGTCGAGGAGACGGCCGGGAAGGACGCCGACGGGCCCCGCCTGGAGACCGAGGCCGGTACGACGGTTCCGTGGCTGCTCTCGGCGAAGTCCCCGGACGCGCTGCGCGCCCAGGCGGACCGGCTGCGGCAGTTCGTGACCGCGAACCCCGAACTCCCCACGTCCGACCTCGGCTTCTCCCTCGCCACCGGCCGGATCCGGCACGAGCACCGGGCCGCCGTCGTCGGAGCGGACCGCGAGGAGCTGCTGCGCGGCCTGGCCGCGCTGGCGGCGGGCGAGGACGCCACAGGCGTCGTACGCGACGAGGGCGGGCGGCGCGGCAGGACCGCCTTCCTCTTCACCGGGCAGGGCAGCCAACGATCCGGTATGGGGAGCGAGTTGTACGCCGCGTTCCCGGTCTTCGCGGCCGCCTTCGACGAGGTGGACGCGCACTTCGAACTGCCCTTGAAGGACGTGGTGTTCGGTGGCGGGGACGAGCTGAACCGGACCGCGCTCGCCCAACCCGCCCTTTTCGCCCTGGAAGTGGCCCTGTTCCGGCTCGTGGAGTCCTGGGGCATCACCCCCGACCTGCTGATGGGCCACTCCATCGGTGAGTTCGCCGCCGCCCATGTCGCGGGCGTGCTGTCGCTCGCCGACGCCTGCGCCCTGGTGGCCGCCCGAGGCCGGCTGATGGACGCGCTGCCGGCGGGCGGGGCGATGCTGGCGGTGGAGGCCGCCGAGGACGAGACCGACCTGCCGGACGGGGTGAGCCTGGCCGCCGTCAACGGCCCCCGGTCGGTGGTGGTCTCCGGCGACGAGGAGGCCGTGGCCGCGCTGGAGGCGCGGTGGCGCTCCGAGGGCCGCAAGGTCAAGCGGCTCACCGTCTCGCACGCCTTCCACTCCCACCTCATGGACGGGATGCTCGACGCGTTCGCGCGGGTGGCGGAAGGGGTGACCTTCCACCCGCCGAAGGTGCCCATCGTCTCCACCGTCACCGGTTCCCTGATCGGCGACGCGGACCTGTGCACGCCCGACTACTGGGTGGCGCAGATCCGGCAGGCCGTCCGTTTCGCCGACGGCGTCCGGGCGCTGGAGGCCGAAGGGGTCACCGAGTACCTGGAGTTGGGCCCCGACGGTGTCCTCTCCGCGCTGGTGGAGCGGTGCCTGACGGCTCCGGCCGGTTCGGTGGCCGCGCTGCTGCGGTCCGGTCGGCCCGAGCCCCGGACCGTCGTATCGGCCCTGGCCCTGTCCGCGCTGCGGGGGGCCCGCACCGACTGGAGCGCCGTCCTCCCCGGCGCCCGCCGCACGCCGCTGCCCTCGTACGCCTTCCAGCGGCAGCGGTACTGGCTCACGGCCGGGGACACGAAAGGCGAGGCCGCGGACTTCGGCCTCGACTCCGCCGGGCACCCGCTGCTCGGCGCGGCGGTCGAGGTGGCGGGCGGCGAGCTCGTCGTCCTCACCGGCCGGGTCTCGCTGCGCACCCACCCGTACCTCGCCGACCACGCCGTCATGGACCGGGTCCTGCTGCCCGGAACGGCCTTCGTGGACCTGGCGCTGACGGCCGCCCGGCGGGTCGGCCTCGCCCTGCTGGACGAACTCACCCTCACCGCCCCTCTGGTGCTCGGTACGGACGACGAGGCGCAGCTCCAGCTCACCGTCGGCGCCCCCGACGACAGCGGCCGCCGCCCGGTCTCCGTCCACTCCCGGCGGACCGGCACCGGCTCCGGCTCCGGCACCGGGGGCGACGAGCCCTGGACCCAGCACGCCGAGGGCGTGCTCGCTCCGGGCGGGCCCGCCTCCCCGGCCGACGGGGACACCCGCGCGCCGGCCGGTGTGCTGGAGATCGACCTCACCGGCGTCTACGACCGGCTCGCCGGGCAGGACTACCGGTACGGCCCCGCCTTCCAGAACCTCCGGCGGCTCTCCCGCCTCGGGGACGACCTGTACGCCGAGGTCGCGTCGGCCGGTGAACACCCGGCGGGCGGGGCGGGCTTCACGCTCCACCCGGCGCTCCTGGACGCGGTTCTGCACGCGCTGCTCCCCGGCGTCGCGGGCGTGGCGGACCGGCCCATGGTGCCCTTCTCCTGGTCCGGGGTCAGCGTGCCGGCGGCTCCCGTCGACGCGCTCCGGGCCCGGCTGACCCTGCGCAAGTCCGACGACACGGCCGTCGCGGTCGGCCTCACCCTGACCGACGGGGCGGGGCTGCCCGTGGCCACGGTCGACGAGCTGCTCCTGCGTCCGCTGTCGCCCGATGACCTGCCGGTGGCGGGCGACCGGGCCGCCGAGGGACTGTTCGGGCTGAGCTGGGAACCCGTACCGCTCGACCGGACGGCGGCGGATGAGGACCGGGTGGTGCTCGGCGGGACGCTCGACCTGCCCGGAGCCCGTACGCACGCCGATCTGCCCGCTCTGCGCCGGGCGGTGGACGACGGGGAGGCCGCGCCCTCGGCCGTACTGCTGCCGCTGGAGGCGCCCGCCGGGACCGGTGATCTCGCGGAACGGGCTCGGGCCGCGCTGGCCGGGGTCCTCGCCACCGTGCGGGAGTGGCTGGCAGACGAACGGTTCGCCGACACCCGGCTGGCCGTGGTGACCCGGGGCGCCGTCGCCCCGGACGGCGAGGACGCCACCGACCTGGTGCTGGCCGGTGTCTGGGGCCTGCTCCGGTCGGCCCAGGCCGAGCAGCCGGGGCGGATCGTGCTGGTCGACACCGACGGGAACCCGCTCAGCCGGGACGCCCTCGCGGCGGCCCTGCGCACCGACGAGACCCAACTGATGCTGCGGGCCGGCGAGGCGTTCGTCCCGCGCCTCACCCCCGCCGAACCCCCCGCCCGGGGCGTGGCCGGACCCGACTGGGGACGCGGTACGGTCCTGATCACCGGCGGCACCGGAGCGCTCGGGGCGATCCTGGCCCGGCACCTGGTGACCGAGCACGGCGTACGACGTCTGCTTCTGCTCAGCCGCCGGGGACCCGACAGCCCCGGCGCCGACACCCTGCGCACCGAACTCACCGAACTCGGCGCCCACGTCGACCTCGTGGCTGCCGACGCCGCCGACCGCGAGGCGCTGAGCCGGGCCCTCGCCACCATCCCGGAGGAGCACCCGCTCAGCGCCGTCGTCCACACGGCCGGTACGACGGATGACGCCACCGTCATGTCGCTCACCCCGGAACAGCTGGCCGGTGTGCTCCGGCCCAAGATCGACGGCGCCTGGAACCTCCACGAACTCACCCAAGACCACGACCTCACCGCCTTCGTCCTCTACTCCTCGATCGCCGGCACCCTCGGCACCCCAGGCCAGGCCAACTACGCCGCCGCCAACACCTTCCTCGACGCCCTCGCCCACCACCGCCACGCCCACGGCCTCCCCGCCCACTCCCTCGCCTGGGGACTGTGGTCCGACACCAGCGCCCTGAGCTCCCACCTGTCGGACGCCGATGTGCAGCGCCTCGCCCGGCTCGGGCTGAAGCCGCTGAGCGCGGCGGAGGGCACCGCGCTGCTGGACGCGGCGCTGCGCCTGGACCGGCCCGTCCACGCCCTCACCCGGATCGACCGGGCGGCGCTGCGCACCGCGCAGCAGCTCCCCGCCGTCCTGCGGCGCCTCGCCCCGGCAGCCGCCGCGCCGGTCCGGAGCCAGGCACCGCTCACCGAGCGGCTGGCCCAACTGCCGCCCGCCGAACAGGAAGCGCTCGTCGCCGACCTGGTGCGGGCCAAGACGGCGGCCGTGCTGGGCCATGCCGACCAGTCGGCGGTCGCCGCCACCCGCGCCTTCAACGAGCTGGGGTTCGACTCGCTCACCGCGATCGAGCTGCGCAACCAACTCGGCACAGCCACCGGGCTGCGGCTCCCCTCCACCGTGGTCTTCGACCACCCCAACCCCACCGCCCTGGCCGCCTACATCCTGGCGGAGCTCGCCCCGGCGGCCGGCCCCGCGACCCCGTCGGCGGCCACGGCGGTCCTCGCCGATCTCGACCGGCTGCTCGGCGCCCTGCCGGGCGCGCTGTCCGACGCCGACGCCCAGGGCCGCATCGCCACCCGGCTCAGGGAACTTCTCGACCTGGCGGACCCGGTGGCCGGCACCGACGAGGACCTGGACGGCGCGACCGACCAGGAACTCTTCGACCTCATCGACGAACTCGACTGAGAAATCGACGAACTCGACCGAGAAGAGGTGGGCCGGGGCCCACTCGCCCGGCCCACCTCGCCGCCGCACGCACCGTCCCCTTCCGCACACGAACCTGGAGCTGAGAGACGTGACCGCCGCCGAGAACCAACTCCGCGACTACCTCAAGCGCGCCACGGCCGACGCGCGCGCCTCACGCAAGCGACTGCGGGAGGTCGAGGAGAGACAGCAGGAGCCGATCGCGATCGTCGGCATGGCCTGCCGCTACCCCGGCGGCGTGCGCAGTCCCGAGGACCTGTGGCGGATCGTCGCCGACGGCGTCGACGCGGTCTCCTCCTTCCCCGAGCACCGCGGCTGGGCGGAGGACCTCTACGACCCCGACCCCGAGGCGGTGGGGCGCTCGTACACCCGCCAGGGCGGATTCCTGCACGACGCCGACCTGTTCGACCCCGAGTTCTTCGGGATGTCGCCCCGGGAGGCGCTGGCCACCGACCCGCAGCAACGGCTGCTGCTGGAGACCGCGTGGGAGGCCTTCGAGCGGGCCCGGATCGTCCCGGACGCGGTACGGGGCAGCCGGACGGGCGTGTTCGTGGGGGCGATGTACAACGACTACGGCTCCCGGCCGCATCTGCCGCCGCAGGAGTTCGAGGGCTACCTGTACAGCGGCAGCGCGGGCAGTGTCGCCTCGGGCCGGCTGGCGTACACCTTCGGGCTCGAAGGCCCGGCGGTCACCGTCGACACCGCCTGCTCCTCCTCCCTGGTCGCCCTCCACCTCGCCGCCCAGGCTTTGCGGCGCGGCGAGTGCGACCTGGCCCTGGCCGGCGGGGTGACGGTGCTGGCCACGCCGATGCCGTTCGTCGAGTTCTCCCGGCTGCGCGGCCTGTCGCCCGACGGCCGCTGCAAGTCCTTCGCCGAGGAGGCCGACGGCACCGGCTGGGCCGAGGGTGTGGGGCTGCTGCTGGTGGCCCGGCTCTCCGACGCGCTGCGCGACGGCCGGCAGATCCTCGCCGTGGTCAAGGGTTCGGCCATCAACCAGGACGGGGCGAGCAACGGCCTCACCGCGCCCAACGGCCCCGCCCAGGAACGGGTGATCCGCCAGGCCCTCGCCGACGCCGGAATCACCCCCGCCGACGTCGACGCCGTCGAGGCCCACGGCACCGGCACCACCCTCGGCGACCCCATCGAAGCCCGCGCCCTCCTCGCGACGTACGGCAAGGAGCGGCCCGAAGGACAGCCGCTGCTGCTCGGGTCGCTGAAGTCCAACATCGGCCACGCCCAGGCGGCGGCCGGTGTCGGCGGGATCATCAAGATGGTCCACGCCCTCCGCCACGCCCATCTCCCCCGTACGCTCCACGCCGAGAACCCCACCTCGCACATCGACTGGGACACCGGCACCCTCGAACTCCTCACCGAGCCCCGCGACTGGCCCGAGAACGACCGCCCCCGCCGTGCCGCCGTGTCCTCGTTCGGGTTCAGCGGCACCAACGCCCACGTCATCCTCGAACAGGCCCCCGCTGTCGAGGAGGAGGCCGTGAGCGCCCCGGACGGGCCGCCGCTCCCCGTGCCGCTGGTGCTCTCCGGCCGGGACGGACAGGCGCTCGCCGACCAGGCCCGGCTGCTGCTCGACCGGCTGGCGGAGGGCACCGACCCGGTGGCCGACATCGCGTACTCCCTGGTCACCACGCGGTCGACGCTGGACCACCGGGCCGTGGTGACGGGCACCGAGCCGGCCGAGCTGAAGGAGGCCCTGACCGCCCTCGCGGAGGGGGGTACGGCCCCGAACCTGGTCCGCGGCGTCCGGCGCACGGAGTCCCGCAGCGCCTTCGTCTTCCCGGGCCAGGGCTCCCAGTGGGAGGGCATGGCCGCCGAACTGCTGGACAACTCAACGGTGTTCGCCGCCAAGCTGGCCGAGTGCGCCGACGCCCTGGCGCCCTTCACCGACTGGGACCTCGTCGAGACCCTGCGGACGGGCGCCCCGCTGGAGCGGGTGGAGGTCGTCCAGCCCGCGCTCTGGGCGGTCATGGTGTCGCTGGCCGAGGTGTGGCGCGCCCACGGGGTGCGGCCCGCCGCCGTCATCGGGCACTCCCAGGGCGAGATCGCCGCCGCCTGCGTGGCCGGGGCGCTCTCCCTGGCGGACGGCGCCCGGATCGTGGCGCTGAGGAGCCGGGCCATCGCGGAGGACCTCTCGGGGCGCGGCGGCGGCATGATGTCGGTGGCCCTGGCGGAGGAGCAGGTGCGCGACCTCATCGCCGGGTACGGCTCCCGGGTGTCGGTGGCCGCCGTCAACGGGGCCGCCTCCGTGGTGCTCTCGGGCGACGGCGACGCGCTGGACGAGGTGCGGGAGACGGTCCGGGCCTCCGGCGGCCGGGCGAAGCGGCTCCCGGTGGACTACGCCTCGCACGGCGCCCATGTCGAGGTGCTCCGCGAGCGGCTGCTCACCGACCTGGCCGGGATCGAGGCCCGGCCCGCCGAGGTGCCGTTCTACTCCACCGTCACCGGCGGCCTGTTCGACACGACGGGGCTCGACGCCACGTACTGGTACACCAACCTGCGCCAGAGCGTGCTGTTCGAGCCGACCACCCGCACCCTGCTCGGTGACGGCCACGGGGTGTTCGTGGAGTGCAGCCCGCACCCCGTGCTGCTGCACAGCATCGAGGAGACCGCCGACGCCTCCGGGGTCACGGTCACCGGCCTCGGCTCGCTGCGCCGCGACGACGGCGGGCCCGGGCGCGTCCTGACCTCCCTGGGCGAGGCGTTCGTCGCGGGCGTCCCGGTCGACTGGACGCCCCGGTTCGCCGGACAGGGCGTACGCCAGGCCGAGCTGCCCACGTACGCCTTCCAGCGGGAGCGGTACTGGCTGGAGCCGTCGGCGAGCGCTCTCCGCGCCGCCGGCACCGGCTCCACCGGCCCGCACCATCCGCTGCTCGGCACCGCGCTGGCCGTGGCGGGCAGCGACGAGTTCCTGTTCGCCACCGCGATATCCCTGGGAACCCACCCCTGGCTGGCCGGGCACACCCTCGCGGGCAGCGCGGTCCTCTCGGCGCCCGCGCTGGTCGAGACCGTGCTCGCGGCGGGCTCCGTGGCCGACGCCCCGTTCCTGCGGGAGCTGACCATACGGGCCCACCTCGCCGTCCCGGAGACCGGCGAGCTGCCCCTCCAGGTGCGGGTCGGCGCCCCGGACGGCGAGGGCCACCGGCCGGTGACCGTGCACGCCCGGGCCGAGGCCGACTCCGCCGCGTGGACGGAGCTGGCCACCGGGACCCTGAGCGGCGCGGAGGACCCGGCGGCCGCCCCGGAGCCGGAGCCCGCCGCAGAGTCCGCCGAGGCCGTGGACGTAACGCTTCTTGAGGAGTACGCGCCGGAGGCCGGCGCCTTCGGCCTGCACCCGGAGCTGCTCCGGGCCGCCCTGGCCGCCGCCCCGGACTCCGCCGCCCCGGACTCCGTGGCCGGAGCGACGCTCGTGGAGGCCGAGTGGCGTGGGGTACGCCTGTACGCGCCCGGCGCCACGGCGGTGCGGGCCCGCTTCGGGGCGGCGGCCGACGGAACCCTCGCCCTGCTGCTGACCGACCAGGACGGGCGGCCCGTCGCCGCCGTGGAATCGGTGCTGCGGCGGGCCCCGCGTCCCGCCGAACTCGTGGGCGGCCCCGGCCCGTTGCGCGCCCTCCACCACGTCACCTGGACGCCGTCCGGGCTGCGCGCTCCCGCCCGACCGGTGGCCTGGGCAGTGCTGGGAACGGGTGGAGACGCGGCGCAGGACGTGGCGCGGTACGAGGATCTGGCCGCCGTCGGGCGGGCCGTCGGTGACGGGACGTCCGTACCGCTCCTGCTCACCCGTCTGCACCCCGCCGAGGAGACCGACACCCTTGCCGCCCTCCACCAGGAGACCGCAGCGGCCCTGTCGCTGCTCCAGGGCTGGCTGGCCGACGAACGCCTCGCGGACACCCGGCTGGTCATCGTCACCCAGCATGCGGCGCGCGCGGCCGAAGGGGACCGGATCCGGCCCGCCGCGGCGGCTGTCCGGGGACTGGTCCACTCGGCGCAGTCGGAGAACCCGGGCCGGATCGTGCTCGTGGACGCCGACACCGAGGAGGTCGCCCCGGAGCTGCTGTCGGCCCTCCTCGCCTCCGACGAACCGCAGGCCGCCGTCCGGGACGGCCGGCTCCTGCTGCCCCGGCTGGCCCGCGTGCCCGCCCCCTCCGGAGACACCGAGGCGGCCCCGTCCTGGCGGCCGGACGGCACCGTCCTGATCACCGGCGGCACCGGCGCCCTCGGTTCGGCGGTCGCCCGCCACCTCGTCACCGAACACGGGGTCGGCCACCTCCTGCTGGCCGGGCGACGCGGTGAGGAGGCCCCCGGGGCCGACGGACTCCGGGCCGAACTGACCGCGCTCGGTGCCTCGGTGCGGGTCGCCGCCTGCGATGTCTCCGACCGGGACGCCCTCGCGGCGCTGCTCGCCGAGGTCCCCGCCGAGCACCCGCTGACCGGTGTGGTGCACACGGCGGGGGTCCTGGACAACGACCTGCTGCCCGCCCTGACCGCTGACGGGCTGGACACGGTCCTGCGGCCCAAGGCGGATGCGGCCTGGCATCTGCACGAGCTGACCCAGGACGCGAATCTCTCGGCCTTCGCGCTGTTCTCCTCGGTCGTCGGCGTGTTCGGCGGCCCCGGACAGGCCAACTACGCAGCGGCCGGGGCGTTCCTGGACGGCCTCGCCCACCACCGCCGAGCGCTCGGCCTGCCCGCCACCTCGCTGGCGTGGGGCCTGTGGGAGGTGGCGGGCGGGATCAACGCCGGCCTGACCTCGGCGGACCGTACCCGTTTCGTCCGTGAGGGGTTCCTCCCGGTCGGTACGGAGGAGGCGCTGGCTCTCCTCGACGCGGCCCTGCCGCTGGAGACGCCCGCCGTGACCGCGACCCCGTTCGACCTGGCGGCGGTGCGGGCCGGTACGCGCGTCCCGCCGCTGCTGCGGGCCCTCGTACCGGCGTCGGGCCGCCGCGCGGCGAGCGCCGACGGCGCCTCCTTCGCCCAGCGGCTCGCGGAGCTGTCCGACACCGACCGGCGCACGTACATCCTCGACCTGGTGCGCGGCGAGGTGGCCGGGGTCCTCGGCTTCCGCGACGCGGACGCGGTCGACGCGGGCCGGGCCTTCCAGGAGCTCGGCTTCGACTCGCTCACCGCGGTCGAGCTGCGCAACCGGCTGGGCGCAGCGGCGGGCGTCCGGCTGCCGGCGACGGTGGTCTTCGACCATCCGACGCCGACGGCGCTCGCCGGGTTCCTGCTGGCGAAGGCCGCGCCCGACAGCGCCACCGAACGGCGTGCGCCCGCCCTGGCCGAGCTGGACCGGCTGGAGGAGATCCTCGCGACCGTGGCGGACGACGAGGGGCGCGCCACGGTCACGGTCCGCCTCCAGACGATCCTGGCGCGCTGGATGGAGGCGTGGGGGACGCCCGCCGGGTCCGAGCCGGTGGCCTCCCTGGAGGAGGCGTCGACCGACGAGCTCCTCGACTTCATCGACAACGAGCTCGGCCGGGCCGGCGGCTGACCCCCGCCGCGTCCCATGATCCCGCGCAGCCGAGGCCTGTGAAGTTCCGCCCTGCCGTCACCGCCCGCCCCGATCTCACGAGGAGATGTGAGCCGTCCCATGCCCGATGAGAAGAAGCTCGCCGAATACCTGAAGTGGGTCACCGCCGACCTGCAGAAGGCCCGCCACCGCATCACGGAGCTGGAGTCCGGGCGGAGCGAGCCCATCGCCATCGTGGGCATGGCGTGCCGCTACCCCGGCGGTGTCGCCTCGGCCGACGACCTGTGGCAGCTGGTCCGGGACGGCCGTGACGGCATCTCGGAGTTCCCCACCGACCGGGGGTGGGACCTGGACGGCCTGTACGACGCCGACCCGGACACGCCCGGCACCTCGTACACCCGGGAAGGCGGCTTCCTGGACGGGGCGGCCGACTTCGACGCCGGCTTCTTCGGCATCTCGCCGCGTGAGGCGGTCGCGATGGACCCGCAGCAGCGGGTGCTGCTGGAGACGGCCTGGGAGACCTTCGAGCAGGCCGGGATCGACCCGACCTCGCTGGAGACCTCCAAGGTCGGGGTGTTCGTGGGCTCGGTGGACCAGACGTACCTCGGTCTGGAGGGGCCCTCGGACCTGGAGGGCTACCTGATGACGGGCAAGCTCAGCAGCGTCGTGTCGGGGCGGGTCTCCTACTCGCTCGGCTTCGAGGGTCCGGCCGTGACCGTGGACACCGCCTGCTCCTCGTCGCTGGTGGCGCTGCACCTCGCCGCCCAGTCGGTGCGCAGCGGTGAGTCGTCGCTGGCCCTGGCCGGCGGGGTGACGATCAGCGGGACGCCGGGCGGGTTCGTCGACTTCTCCCGGCAGCGCGGCCTCGCGGAGGACGGCCGGTGCAAGTCCTTCGCGGGAGCGGCCGACGGGACGAGCTGGTCGGAGGGGGTGGGGCTGCTCCTGGTGGAGCGGCTGTCCGACGCGGTGCGGCGCGGCCACCGGGTGCTGGCGGTCCTCCGGTCGACGGCGGTCAACCAGGACGGCGCGTCCAACGGGCTGACCGCGCCCAGCGGTCCGTCCCAGGAGCGGGTGATCCGGCAGGCGCTCGCGGAGGCCCGGCTGGACTCCTCCGACGTGGACGCGGTCGAGGCGCACGGCACCGGTACCCGGCTCGGCGACCCCATCGAGGCGCAGGCGCTGCTGGCGACCTACGGGGCGGCGCGCCCGGCGGAGCCGCTCTGGCTGGGCTCCCTGAAGTCGAACATCGGGCACTCCGTCGCGGCGGCCGGGGTGGGCGGTGTGATCAAGATGGTGCAGGCCATCCGGCACGGCGTCCTGCCCCGCACGCTCCACGTCGACGAGCCCACCCCGCTGGTCGACTGGTCGGCGGGGGCGGTGGAGCTGCTCACCGAGGAACGCGCCTGGCCGGAGACCGGCAGGCCCCGACGGGCCGCCGTATCCGCGTTCGGCGTGAGCGGCACCAACGCGCACGTGATCCTGGAGCAGGCACCACGGCAGGAGGAGCCGGCCACCGAGGGCACCCCGGGCGGGGACCAACTCCCCGTCGCTGCTTGGGCGTTGTCGGCGAAGGCGGCGGACGGGCTGCGGGCCCAGGCCCGCCGGCTGCTCTCCCACGTCGAGCGGCACCCCGGCCTCTCCGTACCGGACGTCGCCCATTCCCTGGTCACCGCCCGGGCCGCGCTGGAGCACCGGGCCGTGGTGGTGGGCACGGACCGCGACGAGCTGCTGGAGGGGCTGCGCTCGTTCGCCCTGGACGAGGCGGGCTCCACCTCGCCGTCGGATGTGGCGCGGCCGGGGAGGCTGGGCTTCCTCTTCACCGGCCAGGGCAGCCAGCGGCCGGCCATGGGGCTGGAACTGCGGGCGGCCTACCCGGTGTTCGCCGAGGCGTTCGACGCGGTGTGCGCCGAGGCCGACCCGTATCTGGACCGCCCGCTGCGCGAGGTCATCGAGACCGGCGACCGGCTGGACGAGACCGGGTACGCGCAGCCGGCCCTGTTCGCGTTCGAGGTCGCGCTGGCCCGGCTGGCCGAGTCGTGGGGGGTGCGGCCCGACTTCGTCGCCGGGCATTCGGTGGGGGAGCTGGCCGCCGCCCATATCGCGGGCGTCCTGAGCCTCGCCGACGCGACCGCCGTGGTCACCGCCCGGGGCCGGCTGATGCAGGCGCTGCCGGCCGGCGGGGCGATGGTGGCGCTCCAGGCGACGGTCGAGGAGGTGGAGCCGCTGCTCGCCGCCCGTGCGGGGCGGGTGGGCATCGCGGCGGTCAACGGGCCCACCTCCACGGTGGTTTCGGGCGACGAGGACGTGGTCGCCGACATCGCCGCGACCGTACGGGCCTGGGGGCGGGCCACCAAGCGGCTGACGGTCAGCCACGCGTTCCACTCGCCGCGGATGGAGCCGATGCTGGAGGAGTTCGGCACGGTGGTGCGCGGGGTGACCTTCGGCGCCCCGGCCGTTCCGCTGGTCTCCTCGGTGACCGGCCGCATCGCCACCGAGGAGGAGCTGCGCTCCCCCGACTACTGGATCGACCAGGTCCGCCGGCCGGTGATGTTCCTGGAGGTGGTGCGGACTCTGGCGGCACAGCAGGTGAACACGCTGCTGGAGGTGGGCCCGTCCGGGGTCCTGTCGGCGATGGTCGACGACTGCCTGCCCGGCGGTGCGGCGGTCCTGCCGGTGGCCGCCGTACGGTCCGGCCGGCCCGAGCCGCACGCCGTGGTCCACGCGCTGGGCCGGCTGTGGAGCGCGGGGGTGCCGGTGGAGTGGACGGCGCTCTTCGCCCCGGCAACCCCGCACCGGGTGGAACTGCCGACCTACGCGTTCCAGCGGGAGCGGTACTGGGTGGAGGCGTCGGCCCCCGCCGAAGGCCCCCGCTCCGGCGGGCCGGTGGCGGACCATCCGCTGCTGGACGGGGTGGTGGAGGTGGCCGGCCGGGACGAGCTGGTGTTCACCGGCCGGCTGTCGGCGCGGGCCGAGCCCTGGTTCGAGGGGCACCGGCTGTTCGGCTCCCCGGTGGTGCCCTCGTCGGCGCTGCTGGACATGGTGGTGCGGGCGGGCGACGAGGTGGGCTGCCCGGTCGTCGACGAGCTGGTGGTGGACCGGCCGGTGGTCCTTCCCGAGCGCAACCCGCTGCGGGTGCAGATCACGGTGGGCCAGCCGGACGGGGCCGGTGCGCGGCCCTTCACCGTCCACACGGCGGGTGAAGGGGTGCGTCCCGCGTGGACGGCCTGCGCCTCGGGGGTGCTCGGCACGGGCGGCCGCGCCCTGCCCTTCACCATCGGCACGTGGTCGCCTGCCGACGCCGAACCACTCCCCGTACCGGAGAAGGCCCCGGAGGGCGACGGCGTCGGTTCACCGTCCGGGCCCGGGGCCGCCGGCCTGGTCGCGCTCTGGCGCCGGGAAGGCGAGCTGTTCGCCGAGGCCCGGCTGGAGCCGGGCGCCTCCGCCGACGGCTTCGGGCTGCACCCCGCGCTGCTTGACGCGGCGCTACGGGCCGCCGGGCTCGCCTCCGGGCAGCCGGTCGCCGTGGCCGAGTGGCGGGGCGTACGGCTGCACGCGGTGGGCGCCACCTCGGTCCGGGTTCGGATCACGCCGGGCGACGACGGCGCGGTGGCGCTGCTCGTCGCGGACGGGTCGGGCCGGCCCGTCGCCTCCGCCGATGCGGTCCGCGTCCGCCCGGTCACCGAGGACGCGGTCGCCACCGCGCGGACGCGTCCTCAGGACTCCCTGTTCGAGCTCGGCTGGAAGCCGCTCGCGCTGTCCCCGCTCGGCGGCGACGCCGCCTGGGCGGTGCTTGACACCGGCAGCGGCGACCTCGGGCTCTCCCGTGGCCAGCGGTTCGACGACGTGGACGCGGCCCTGGACTCGCCGGGCGCGTTCGGGGCGCTGCTCGCCCCGTTCGTGTTCCCGCAGGACGGTGACGTACCGGCAGGGGTACGGGAGGCCACCGGGCGGGCGCTGGCGCTCGCGCAGCGGTGGCCGACCGACGACCGGGCCGCCGACACCCCGCTGGTGGTGGTGACCCGGGGCGCGGTGTCCGCGGGCGGGTCGGGCGTGAGCGATCTCGTCGCGGCGCCCCTGTGGGGTCTGCTGCGGTCGGCGCAGTCGGAGATGCCGGGCCGGATCGTCCTGGTCGACCTCGACGACGACCCGGCCTCGGTGGCGGCGCTGGCGGCGGTGATCGCCTCCGGGGAGCCGCAGGTCGCGGTCCGGGGCGGGGCGGCGTCCGTCCCGCGCCTGGAGCGGACCACTCCGGCGCGGGGAGGGTACCCGGAGGCGGGACCGTGGAACTCCGGCGGTACGGTCCTGATCACCGGCGGCACCGGCGCCCTCGGGGCCCTGTTCGCCCGCCACCTCACCCGGGTGCACGGCGTCTCCCACCTGCTGCTCGTCAGCCGCAGCGGCCCGGCGGCCCCGGGCGCGGGCGCGCTCGCCGACGACCTGGCCCGGCTCGGCGCGAAGGTGACCATCACCGCCTGCGACACCGCCGACCGGGAGGCGCTCGCCGCCCTGCTGGCCGCCATCCCCGCCGAGCACCCGCTGACCGGGGTGGTGCACACCGCCGGTGTGCTCGACGACGCCCTGATCCCGGCGCTCTCCTCCGAGCAGCTGGCGGGCGTCCTGCGGCCCAAGGTGGACGCGGCGTGGCACCTGCACGAGCTGACGGCCGGTCATGACCTGTCGGCGTTCGTCCTGTTCTCCTCCATCGCCGGGGTCGTGGGCGGCCCCGGCCAGTCCTCGTACGCGGCGGCCAACGTCTTCCTGGACGCCCTGGCCGCGCACCGCGCCGAGCAGGGTTTGGCCGCGACCTCGCTCGCCTGGGGGCTGTGGGACTCCGCGCAGGGCATGGGCGGGCACCTGAGCGCCGCCGACCTCAAGCGGATCGCCCGCACCGGTCTGCTGCCGGTCACCGAGGAGGACGGCCCGCGCCTGCTGGACACCGCCCTCGGCCTGCGCCGCCCGGCGCTGGTGGCCTCGCCCCTGGACGTGGCCGCCCTGCGCGCCCGCCCCGGCGAGACCCCGGCCGTCTTCGGCGCGCTGGCCCCGGCCGCCTCCCGCGCCTCCGTACGGGAGGACGGCGACGGGCCCGGGTCGCTGGTGGAGCGTCTCGGCCTCCTGCCGGAGGGGCGGCGGCAGGAGGCCGTGGCCTCGTTCGTCCGCACCCAGGTCGCCCTGGTGCTGGGCCACGCCGACCCGGAGACCGTCGATGTGGACCGGCTCTTCTCCGAGCTCGGCTTCGACTCCCTCGTCTCGGTGGAGCTGCGCAACCGTCTCAACGCCGCGACAGGACTGCGCCTCTCGCCGTCGGTGGTCTTCGAGCACGCCACGCCCGCGCTGCTGACCAAGCACCTGCACTCCGAGCTGTTCGCCGGGGAGCGGGAAGATGCCTCCCAGGGCCGTACGACGGTGGACTTCGCGGCCGAGGTGCACCTGCCGGAGGACGTGCGGCCGGCCGACGAGGTGGTCCGGGTGGCGGCCGACCCGCGCGAGGTGCTGCTGACCGGGGCCACCGGGTTCCTGGGCGCGTTCCTGCTGCGCGATCTGATGCGGTCGACCACGGCACAGGTGCACTGCCTGGTACGCGGGGAGGACAGGGCCGACGCCGAGCGCCGGCTGCGCGACAGCCTCGCCTGGTACCGGGTGGCGGACGAGATCGACGAGGACCGGATCTCGGTCGTCGTGGGTGACCTCACCGCACCGGGCCTGGGGCTGGCCGAGGACGTCTTCGACGACCTGGCCCGCCGGGTCGACGTCGTCCACCACGCCGGGGCGACGGTGAGCTGGCTGCGGCCGTACACCGAGCTGCGGCAGGCCAACGTGGCAGGGCTGCGGGAGGTGTTGCGGCTGGCCGCCCGGCACCGGACCGTACCGGTGCACTACGTCTCGACGACCGGGGTGTTCCCCGCACCGGAGCCCGGCACCCGGCCGGTGCCCGCCAAGCCCGGCGACCCGACCGGCCCCGCCTCCTCCCTGTGGAACGGCTACCTCCAGAGCAAGTGGGTGGCCGAGCAGGTCATCGAGGTGGCCCGGGACCGGGGGATGCCGGTGTCGGTGTACCGGGTGGACGTGGTCTGCGGCGACCGGCACACCGGCGCCTGCCAGACCCGTGACTTCGTCTGGCTGAGCCTGAAGGGGCTGCTCCAGGCGGGCGCGGTGCCCGACCGGCTGGCCGGGTCGTTCCACATGGTGCCGGTGGACTACGTCAGCGGGACGATCACGACCCTCGCCGCCGACCCGGCCGCCGCCGACGGGACGTACCACCTCTACAACGAACAGACCCAGCCCTTCGCCGAGTTCGTCGGCCACCTGAGGGCGGCCGGGTACGAGCTGCCCGAGGTGAGCTGGGACGCGTGGCGGGAGCTGGTGCGGTCCGACCCCGGGAACGCGCTCACCCCGCTGCTGCACGCCTTCGACGGCGCGATGGCCGGCGACGGGAGCGAGACGTACCCGCCGATGGACGTCTCCGCGACGGAGGCCGCCCTCGCGGGCAGCGGAGTCTCCTGCCCGCCGGTCGACCGCGAACTGTTCGCGAAGTACGTCGACTTCTTCGTGGACGCCGGCTACTTCCCGGCGTCCGGTGCCTGAGCCGTACGCGGCCGAATCCGTCGGCCCGACCTACCCGAGGAGCAGTGACCACCGTGGGCATAGCTGACCACAACCGCGCCGTCGTGCTGGGGGCGAGCATGGCCGGTCTGCTGGCCGCCCGTGTCCTGGCCGACTCCTACACCGAAGTGCTGGTGGTGGAGCGCGACGGCCTGGAGGACCTGACCGGCCCGGACGGATCGGCGGAGACGAGGCGGGGCGTACCGCAGGGCCGCCATGTGCACGCCCTGCTGGCCCGGGGCCGGCACATCCTGGAGGAGCTGTTCCCCGGCTTCACCGATGAGCTGGTCACCGCGGGCGCCATCACCGGCGACGTCACCGGCAACGTCCGGTGGATCATGGACGGCCACCGGATGCCGAAGCCGCATTCGGACATGCTGCTGCTGTCGATGAGCCGCCCCTTCCTGGAGCAGCGCGTCCGGGCCCGGGTGCGGAGCCTGCCGAACGTGCGCTTCCTGGAGCGGCACGACGTCACCGGCCTGCTGACGGCCGAGAGCGGGAAGGGGGACGGCAAGGGGGACGGCAAGGCCGTCGTCGGGGTGAGCGTCACCGAGGACGGCACGGACCGCACCCTCTCCGCCGATCTGGTGGTCGACGCCGGCGGCCGGCGCTCGCGCACCCCGGCCTGGCTCAAGGAGCTGGGCTACGCCGAGGTGCCCGAGGACCAAATGCCCATCTCCGTCGGCTACGCGACGCAGTACTACCGGCTGCCGGACGACGTGATGCCGGACGAGATCTCCATCGACGTGGTGGCCTCCCCTCAGCTGCCGCGCGGCGCGATCTGCGCGAAGATCGACGGGGGCCGTACGGTCGTGACGGCCTACGGCTACCTGGGGGACTACCCGCCCAGCACCTCCGCCGGGTTCCTGGACTTCCTCAAGTCTCTGTCGGGGACGGACATCTACGACGCGGTCCGCGACCACCGGCCGCTGGGCGATCCCGTCGCCTACCGCTTCCCGGCCAACCTGCGCCGGCGGTACGAGCGGCTGCCCGCGCTGCCGGACGGGCTGCTCGTCCTCGGCGACGCGGTGTGCAGCTTCAACCCGGTCTACGGGCAGGGGATGACCGTCGCCGCGCTCGGGGCGACCGTACTGCGCCAACACGTGACGGGCAATCAGGCACCCGACCCGAGCGCGTACTTCGCCGATCTCGCCGCCCGCGCGGTGGACGACGTCTGGGAGATGACGACCGGCGCCGACCTCGCTTTCCCCGGAGTCGAGGGCGAACGTACGGAGGAGTGGCAGGCTGAGCAGGGTTACGTGGCCGATCTCCTCACGGCGGCGACGCGGGACCACTCGCTCCTGACGGCGTACGCACGGGTCGTGTTCCTCGTCGACCCGCCCTCCGCGCTCGCGGCCCCGGAGATCCAGGAAGCCGTACGCGCCGCCCTGGCGTCGCAGACCGACCGATGACCGCACCACTTCACGTCGCACCACTTCACGTTAAGGACAGCTGAGATGAGCGAAGCACCCGTTCTCGTACTGGGCGGCACCGGCAAGACGGGCCGCCGAGTGGCCCGCCAACTCACCGAGAAGGGAGGGACGGTGAAGGTCGCCTCCCGCTCCGGCGGCCAGCGCTTCGACTGGCACGACCGGTCCACCTGGGCGGACGCCGTCGCGGGCGTCGAGGCGGTCTACGTGGTGGACGAGCAGGGCGCCAACGCGGCGGCGCTGCTGGCCGACTTCGTCGCCCTGGCGGTGGGCGCGGGGGTCACGCGCCTGGTCATGCTCTCCGCCCGGACCCTGGAGGAGTCCCCGCAGGAGGACGAGGTGTTTACCGCCGAGCGCGTGGTGCGCGAGTCCGGCGTGGCCTGGACCATCCTGCGTCCGACGTGGTTCGCGCAGAACTTCAGCGAGGACGGCCTCTTCCGCGACGAGGTCGCGCGCGGCGAGCTGCTGCTGCCGGACTGGAAGGGGCTTGAGCCCTTCGTGGACGCCGAGGACATCGCGGCCGTCGCGGTGGCGGCCCTGACCGAGGAGGGCCACGACGGGGAAATCTACGCGCTCTCCGGCCCCCGGCTGATGACCTTCGAGGAGTGCGCCGAGGAGATCTCGAAAGCGGCCGGACGCGAGATCCGCCGGGTGGCGGTGACCCGCGAGGAGTACGCGCTCCACCTCGTCGAGCGCGGCTACCCGCGGGGCTTCGCGGACTTCCTCAACACGCTCCTCGACGTCGTCCGGGACGGCGGGGCGGCCCACCTCTCCGACGGGGTGCAGCGGGCGCTCGGCCGCGAGCCGCGCGACTTCTCCCAGTACGCCGCCGAGACCGAGTGGACCCCGGCGGCGGGCGCCACCAGCTGACCGTCCGCAACCGGCCG
This sequence comes from Streptomyces cyaneofuscatus, assembly GCF_000718135.1. GTDB lineage: Bacteria > Actinomycetota > Actinomycetes > Streptomycetales > Streptomycetaceae > Streptomyces > Streptomyces cyaneofuscatus. Next base: position 253,556 of record NZ_JOEM01000006.1, read on the forward strand.
GGCCGCCGGCCACCGTGCGGTCTCCGCGCGGTAACCGGCGGCTCTCCGCCGCAGGTCACCGGGGCCGCCGAGCGCGGAGATCCGGCGGTTGCCGGGCCGTGTCGGGCAGCCCGTAGCGTCAATCCGGCCGCCGCGTTCTGCGGGCTGCGGCACACGGCGAAGTCCATCCGAACGAATCCGAACGAAGAGAAACGGAGCGGTTCACCATGGCCAGCGCATCCCAGAACACCAGCTTCCTGACCGACGACATCGAGCAGCACCAGGAGTTGTTCGGCCAGGCCTTCAACGCCGGTGACGCGGACGCCATCAACTCCATGTACGCCGATGACGCGGTCGGCGTGTGGGAGCCGGGCTTCCCGCTGACCGGGCAGGCCCGCCGCGACTACGTCACCGACTTCATGTCCCGGAAGCCCTCCGTCGAGGCGACGGTGCTCCAGACCCTGGTGACCGGTGACACCGCCATGCTGATCGTCCAGTGGTCCATGGAGACCACCACCAAGGAGGGCGAGCCCGAGCACCTGGAGGGCACCGCCGTGGACGTGCTCCAGCGGGACGAGAACGGCCACTGGCGCTACGTGGTGGACAACCCGTACGGCGCCAGCGGCCCGCACACCGCCGAAGAGGCGGCCGCGCAGGCCTGACCCGGCCCCGGGCGCCCGGATCCCGCCCCGGCCTCAGGCGCCGCGGCGGGCCGGGGGGATCGCCCCGAAGGACTGCCGGTAGTCGGTGGGGGTGACCCCGACGTGGAGGGTGAAGTGCCGCCGCATGTTGGCCGCGGTGCCGAGGCCGCTGTGCTCGCTGATCCGCTCGATCGGCAGGTCGGTGGTCTCCAGCAGGGCCTGGGCCCGGGAGAGGCGCTGGTTGAGGAGCCACTTCAACGGCGTCATCCCGGTGGCGGCCTGGAGCCGGCGGAAGAACGTCCGGGTGCTCATCCCGGCCCGCTGCGCCATGCCGTCCACGGTGAGGGCCTGGTCGAGGTGGTGCGCGGCCCAGTCCATCACCGGGCCGAGGCTGTCGTCCTCGGTGGCGGGCACGGACAGGTCCACGAACTGCGCCTGGCCGCCCGGCCGGTGACCGGACACCACCAGCCGTCGGGCCAGCTGGTTGGCCACATGGGCGCCCAGGTCGCGGCGGACGAGGTGCAGGCACAGGTCGAGTCCGGCGCTCATGCCGGCGCTGGTCAGCACCTGGCCCTCGTCGACGTAGAGCACCGAGCCGTCGACCTCGGCCTTGGGGTAACGCTTGGCCAGGTCAGCGGTGTTGGTCCAGTGCGCGGTGGCCCGGCGGCCGTCGAGGAGTCCTGCCTCGGCGAGCGCGAAGGCCCCGGTGCACAGGGAGACCACCCGCGCCCCGCGGGCGGCCGCCGTACGGAGGGCTTCGATGAACGCGGCCGGGAGCGGCTCGCCGTGGGAGACCACGGCGTCGGGGACCGAGGGCACGATCACCGTGTCGGCGGCGACGAGTTCGTCCAGGCCGTAGGGGGTGCGTACGGAGAATCCCTTCGCATCGGCGCCGGGGTTCTCGTTCACCGCGCATAACCGCAGGTCGTACCAGGGGTCGTGGAGATCCAGATGTCCATCGCCGAACACCGCGTAGGCGATGGCCGTCTCATAGACCTCGCATGCCTGCATATTCGTGTCGTTGATCAAGGCCAGCGCAACAGAGCCAGGATTCATGCCGCGAGTGTACGGCAGGAATTTTGCGACATCAGTCAGTTCTGCCACTGTCCGCCTCGCCGAGGCAATGCGATGGTGCAGGAGCAACAGGTCGGACATCGTCGCGATGCAGACCAGGAAATTGACGGGAGCACACAATGTCGAACACCAATGCAGCCCAATCACCGGTGTCGGTCATCGGACTGGGCCTGATGGGCCAGGCATTGGCCGCCGCATTCATCAAGGGGGGTCACCCCACCACGGTGTGGAACCGCACGGCCTCCAAGGCCGATGAGCTCGTCGCCTCCGGCGCCACGCTCGCCGACTCGGTCGAGAGCGCCGTCAAGGCGAGCCCGCTGGTGATCGTCTGCGTCTCGGACTACGCCGCCGTGCACGAGCTGCTCGACCCGCTGGAGGAGTCCCTGAAGGGCCGGGTCCTGGTGAACCTCACCACGGGCACCTCCTCGCAGGCCCGTGAGACGGCCGAGTGGGCGGCGCGACGTGACGGCCTGTACCTCGACGGCGCGATCATGGCCATCCCGCCGGACATCGCCACCGACGCGGCCGTCCTCCTCTACAGCGGCCCGAAGGCGCTCTACGAGCAGCACGAGGAGACGCTGAAGAAGCTGGGCCCGGTGGGCACCATCTACCTCGACGAGGACCACGGCCTGTCGGCGCTGTACGACCTGTCGCTGCTCGGCATCATGTGGGGCATCCTCAACGGCTTCCTGCACGGCGCCGCCCTGCTCGGCACCGCCAAGGTGAAGGCCACCACCTTCGCCCCGCTGGCCAACACGATGATCAACGTGGTCACCGAGTACGTGACCGCCTACGCGCCCCAGATCGACGACGGCTCCTACCCGGCCGGCGACGCCACCGTGACCGTCCACCAGGAGGCCATGGAGCACCTCGCCGAGGAGAGCGAGACCCTCGGCGTCAACGCCGAGCTGCCCCGCTTCTTCAAGGCGCTGGCCGACCGCGCGGCGGCCGAGGGTCACGCCGGCAGCAGCTACGCCGCACTGATCGAGCAGTTCCGCAAGCCCTCCGCCTGAGCCTTCTGGCGAGATCTCATTCCGGGGCACGGCCGATTCTCGGCCGTGCCCCGTTCTGCGTTCCCGCGAAAAACGACAGGGCCAGCAGTGACAGCAGTGACAGGAACAGGAGCGGCGGGAACAGGAATCTCACATTTCCCTCCCCACGGGGCTTCGTCCGGTCACCGTTCCGGTGACCAAACCTGGACCACGGGAATTACCCACATGTGACTGAAAATCGATGCCCCTCGGCTACGTTGAGCCCGCGCTTTCCGGACACGGCATTGCCTTGCGCGAGCCCGGCGAAACACCGAGGAGAAACGTGAGAACACCCACGGACCGCGGTCCGATATCCACCACCGTCAACGCGGCCGAAACCGGTCGTGGCACCACGCGCCCGACCCGGCGCACCCTGCTGAAGGTGGCCGGAGCCGCCACACTCGCCTCCGCGGCGAGCGTCTCCGTGGCACATGCGACGCCGAGCGCCATCCGGCGCGATTTCGACGTCATCATCGTGGGAGCCGGCCTGGCCGGCGTCACCGCCGCCCGTGAACTACGGAAGAAGGGCAAGCGCGTCCTCCTGCTGGAGGCGCGCGACCGCATCGGCGGCCGGACCTGGACCGACACCTGGCGCGGCAGCCAGATCGAGCGCGGCGGCACCTGGGTCGACCAGCTCCAGCCGCACATCTGGCGGGAACTGGTCCGCTACCGAATACCGATCGTCGCCGACTCCGGCGTGGAGCGGGCCATCCTCCCCACCCTCACCGGCTTCCAGGAGTACGACCCGGTCGAGGCGTACACCCGCCAGAACGAGCTGTTCACCCCCTTCTTCGACGGGTCCCGGGACCACTTCCCCCGCCCGTACGAGCCCTTCGCCCGCGAGGACCTGGTGAAGCCGCTCGACCGCTTCTCCCTGCGGGACCGGCTCGACCAGCTCGACTACGCGCCGGAGGACGAGATCCGGCTCACCAGCACCACCTCGCTCTACGGCGGCTCCTCCACCCGCGGGGCGTTCACCCACCTCACCCAGTGGTGGGCCCTCTCCGGCTGGAACTTCGACGGCTTCCACGGGGTGAACACCTACCGCCCGAAGGACGGCACGATCGCCCTGCTCAAGGCCATCCTCAAGGACGCGGCGCCCACGCTGCGCCTCAACTCCCCCGTCAAGTCGGTCGTCCAGAGCAACGGCCGCGTCCAGGTCACCACCCGCGCCGGCGAGCAGTTCACCGCTCCCGAGGTCATCATGGCCGTCCCGGTCAACGTGTGGAAGACGATCCAGTTCAGCCCCCCGCTGCCGAAGGCCCACAAGGCGGCCTCCACGGCGGGCATCGGCGTCCCGCACGAGAAGAAGCTCTGGCTGGAGCTGAAGCGCCCCGCGGACACCTTCGTCGCGGAGGCACCGGAGGGCTACCCGATCTGCATCATGGGCCGCCTCAACGAGGGCGACCACGCGGTCGCGTTCAGCGTGAAGGACACCTTCGACGTCAACCAGCGCCGGCAGGTCGAGAACGCCGTCCGCGAGATCATCCCCGACGCCCAGCTGCTCAACTACACCGCGACCGACTGGCACGCCGACGAGTTCGCCCTCGGCGTCGGCGCGTTCCGCCAGCCCTTCCAGCTGACCCGGCTCCACCGCCAGATCCAGCAGCCGCACGGCAAGGTGAAGTTCGCCGGCGCCGACATCGCCGACGGCTGGAGCGGCTACATGGACGGCGCGATCGAGTCCGGCCTGCGCATCGCCGGCTCCCCCACCCTGACCGGACCGCTGCCCGCAGCGGTCCGCAACTCCCTCGGCGCACCCCCGGTCGACCGCCGGGCCTACCGCCCTCTCCGGGGGCTCTGACCCGGCCCCGGGGCCGTCCGCGAGGGCGGCCCCGGGTGCCAGGGGGTGTCCGACCGTCCCTCGCGGCCCCGTCCGCCCATTCCGTACGACGAAGGTGAAGACGCAGGATCATGACCATCATCTCGGACGCCACAGCGCAGGACCCGACCGAGGAGCTGTTCTCCTGGTTCCGCACGAAGCTCGACACCACCCCGGTCTACCGGGACGAGGAGAAGGGCTGGCAGGTCTTCGGTTACGACGACATCGCCCGGATCCTGGCGGACACCACCACCTTCTCCTCCGACACCGCCCGCGCCTTCAACCCCCCGCAGCCCGACCTCGACTTCTTCGACATGGGCAACCTGGTCACCACCGACCCGCCCCGCCACCGCCAGCTGCGCTCGCTGATCAACTCGGGGTTCACGCCCCGCGCCGTGGCCGGGCTGACCCCGATGATCGAGCGGATCACCCACACGCTGCTCGACGCCGTCGACGGCAAGGACCGGTTCGACCTGATCGACTCGGTCGCGTACGCGCTGCCGATCACCGTCATCTGCGAGCTGCTCGGGCTGCCGATGGAGGACGAGCCGCTCTTCCGCGTCTGGGGCGAGGCGCTCGGCACGGTGGACGCCGCCACCGTGCCGCCGGACCAGCTGCGAGACGAAGTCGCCCCCGCCGTACGGGACATGAACGCCTACCTGATGGACCAGGTACGGCGCCGGCGCAAGCAGCCCACCGACGACGTGATCAGCAAGCTCGCCAACGCGGAGGTCGACGGCAAGCAGCTGGAGGACGGCGAGATCGTCGGCATCACCGGCCTGACCATGTTCGCCGGCCACGCCACCACCATGGCCCTGATCGCCAACGCGGTGCTGCTCTTCGACCGCCACCCGGAGTCGGGCGCGGCCGTGCGCGCCGACCGCTCCCTGCTGCGCAACGCCGCCGAGGAGGTGCTGCGCCTGCGCCCGCCGTTCCCCCGGCTGGCCCGGGTCGTCACGGCCGACACCGAGATCGGCGGCCACGCGATCGCCGCCGGTGAGCTGGTGACGCCGTGGATCGGCGCGGGGAACCGGGACGCCTCCCGCTTCCCCGACCCCGACCGGTTCGACATCCACCGGCACACCGGCAGCAGCCTGGTCTTCGGCCAGGGCATCCACTTCTGCCTCGGTGCCCCGCTGGCCCGCCTGGAGGGGCGGATCGCGCTGGACATCCTGATGGACCGCTACGCGGACATCGCGGTGGACGCCAGTGAACCGGTGGAGTTCGAGAACCCGTGGCAGCTGATCACCCCGAAGCGGCTACCCGTACGCGTGTCCTGACAGCCGGGGGGTGCACTCCGGGGCGGCGGCCGGCAGGCCGCCGCCGCCGGAGCACCGCTCGTACCGCAGGGACGCCGACCCGGACGCCAGGATCCGGCGTAACTGGTGGCGCCGGGCGTCCGGCTCCCGGCCCCCGCTCTCCAGCAGGGCCTCCAGGAGCCCGCCGACGGAGTTCTTCGCCCCGCCCTCGGTCGTGGACATCAGGAACTCCAGCAGCCGGTCGATGGCGGCGTCGGAGATCGGCTCCAGGGTGATGGTGAGCCGGTTCAGACTGCCCTCCCCCCACTCCGGCCGTCTCTTGAGCAGCTCCGGCCCGGCGGTGACGATCACGAAGATCGGCAGCCCGGCCTGGGAGGCCGTCAGGTTCTCGACGAAGTCCACCAGCGCCTGATCGGCCCAGTGCAGGTCCTCGAAGACCAGCACGAGCGGTGTGCCCGCCGCCACCGACCCCAGGAACTCCCTTGAGGCGGTGAGCATTTCGTCCGGCGGAGCCTGGGACGCGGCCGGGTCGACGAGCGGGGCCAGGCAGGACAGCATCCAGCGGCAGTCCTCCTCTGACGCCTTCAACCGCCTTACGGTGGCGGCTAGTTTGGCCGTCATCGTCTCGACCCTGTCCCCCTGGAGGATGCCGCAGCAGGCCAGCAGGAGGTCGTGCAGGGCCTCCAGGGGATGCGCGCCGCCGCCGGGCCGGACCCGCCCCACCACCAGCCGTACCGCGTCCGCGTTGGCCGCGACCCGCCGCTCGAACTCCATGACGAACCGCGTCTTGCCGACGCCCGGCTCGCCCAGCACGGTCACCAGGTGCGGCGTCGCCTGGTGGCGGCTGCGCTGGAGCAGCCCGCGCAGCACATCGAGGTCGTACTCGCGGTCGATCACCGGTACGGCGTGCAGGGCCGTGTACTCCTGGCGGAACCCGCCGACCGTCCACCCGGAGGACGGGGAGCCGTGCTGGTAGGTGACGGCGAACCCGGTCGACCGGCGCGTGTTGTCGCAGACCCGGATTTCACCGGCCCGGGTGTCGGAGAGCAGGGTGTGGCACTCGTCCAGCAACGCCCCGTTGACCGTGGGCGGTACGCCGCTGCGGTCCGGCTGGTAGCGCACGAGCGCCTCGCCCGTGGCCACCGCGACCTGCACCGACACCCCTCGGGTGCAGCCGCCGTCCGGCTCCCCGGGGTCGGCGATCCGGGTGAGCTGGTCCCGGATGGTCAGCGCCGCGGCCACCGCCCGCTCGGCGTCGTCGTCGGCGGCCTCGGGGACACCGAACAGCACCAGGGAGATCGGCCCGATGGACGCCGCGACCGTACCGCCGAGGCATTCGACCTCGCCCCGGATGGTCGCGGCCACCTGCTCCACCGCCTCGTCCATCCGCTGGGGATCGACGCCCGCCGCGTCGGGCATCAGCTGGACCCGGGCGATCAGGACGCTGACCTCCTTGCGCTCGGCGACCATGGTCCGCGGCACCGGCCGGGCGGCCGCCTCGTCCGCCACCCGCTCGGGCCGCGTCTCCGGCCGCACGCGGCGCTCCGCCTCCGGCGGCGGACCGGCGGGAATCTCGGCGGGCGGCGGCGGCGCGACGGGCCGGGCCGAATCCGCAGCCGCAGCCGCAGCCGCCCGCGCGGGTTCCCGGGGGGCGCCTGTCATCCGTACCTCTATCTGCTCCCGTATGCCGACGGGTATCAGCGCCGGATCGTGCGTCAGGACCGCCTGCTGCAAAGCCTGGAGGGCGTGCCCGGGTTCGAGGCCGAGCCGGTCGGCCATCGCGGCGCGCGCACCGGAGTAGACGTCGAGCGCGTCCGTCTGCCGCCCGGACCGGTAGAGCGCGAGCATGAGCTGGCCCAGCAGCCGCTCCCGCAGCACCTCGGTGGCGACGGTCTTCTCCAGCTCGGCCAGGACCCGGTGGTGGTGGCCGCACGCCAGCTCCGCCTCGAAGAAGTCCTCCAGGGCGTCGAGCCGCGCGTTCTGCACGGAGGCCAGCTCGGGCCAGTCGATACCGGTCTCGACCAGGTCGGCCAGGACCGGCCCCCGCCACAGGGCCAGCGCCTCACGCAGCAGGACGGCGGCGGCCCGGGGCGCCCCCGCCGCCAGCTCCGCGTGACCGCACTGCGCCAGCCGCCGGAAGTGGTAGAGGTCGATCTGCTCGGGCTCGGCACAGAGCATGTAGCCGGGCGCCTGGCTCTGGAGCCGCACCCCCGTGAACTCCCCATCGCCCAGCGGCAGGGCTCTGCGCAGCCGCCAGACGGAATTCTGGAGGATCTTGCGCGCCGACTGCGGCGCCCGGCCTGCCGGCCACAGCGCGTCGATCAGCTGACTGCTGGCCACCACCCTGTTGGCGTGCATCATCAGGAACCCCAGGGTGGCGCGCTGCCGCGTCCCTCCCAGTCCCACGGGCACGCCCCCTCCATCCACTTCCAGCGGGCCCAGCATCCGGAACAGCATGTATATCCCCCGTAATTCGACATTCGACGTCGGTCTGCGGATCGTCGGGAACCGCAGAATTCGACCAGCGGGCTCGCCGAGAACAAGCCCGTATTACGAACACAAGACGTTCACTCGGCGGATTCGTGACATCCGGGTGGTGTTTGTATTCCGTTACCCCCGGATACAGCGACGGTGAACTCCGGGCGCGGTGCTCAGCCGCTGGTGGCCGTGACGCTGCCGCGGATCAGGTCGGCGAGTTCCTCGACCCGGCTGCCCAGGTAGAAGTGGCCGCCTTCGAACACCCGCAGGCGGAAGTCGCCCGAGGTGTGGCCCTGCCACGCCTCGACCTCCCGGACGGGTGCCTCCGGGTCGGCGTCGGCCGCGAGGGCCAGCACCGGACAGGACAGCGGCCTTCCCGGCGTGCCCCGGTAGGAGGCCAGGGCCCCGTAGTCGCCGCGCAGCGCGGGCAGGACCAGCTCCCGCAGCTCGGGGTCGTCGAGGAAGACGGCATCGGTTCCGCCGAGCGCCCGCACCCTCCTGAGGAGGGCCGTGTCGTCCCCCACCCAGCCCCAGCCCGGTTCGGGCGCGCTCGGGGCCCGCCGGGCGGAGACGATGAGCAGGTCGGGGCCGCCGCCCGGGGTACGGGAGAGCCGGGCGGCCACCTCGTACGCCAGGGACGCGCCCATGCTGTGCCCGAGCAGCACCCGGGGCCGGCCGCCGGAGCCGCCCAGCACCCCGGCGATCAGGTCGGCCAGCCGGTGCAGGTCCGCCACGGCGGGCTCCCGGTAGCGGTCCTGCCGGCCCGGGTACTGGACGGCCAGGACGTCCGCGTCCTGGGCGAGCTCCACGGCCAGCCCCCGCCAGTACGAGGCGGCGCCCCCGGCGTGCGGAAAACAGATCAGTTCGAACGGCGCACCGGCGCGCGCGGCCTCCCTTGTATCGGTGCCGAATTTCCGGAACCAGAGATTCCGTTCGCTACTTGCCACTTTCGGACCGCCCTGACGAATCGTCATGCTTCGATGCCCCGCATGCAGACTTGGAAAGCAACCGTGCACCTCTCGCATCACTGTCGAGTGGGCGCGCGGATCCACGCAACCAGGAAAGGGTTCAGGCTCAGCCAATGGCCGGTATTGACCAGCATCACGGCCAAAAACGCATGCTTGCCATCGCATTGTTAACCAGTATGTTTCAGCCGCCGTGCACGTGCGGCCGGACATCGGTCACCTCGGCCGACCGGGAGCGACAGCGGTGAACAGCGGCCCGTCGCGGGGCGTCCGTCGGCCGATGAAGAATTCCGGCCAACTCCTGTCGGCCGCGGGGACAACGCCTGCCGCCGAGCGGTGAACACGCCGATGTCCGATACGTGTCACGAGCCACGCCTTCTCGGCCAGGCGCCGGGCCCGTCCACGGCCGCACCGCACGACGCAGCCGGCCCCACGGCTGCACTCACCGTGGGACCGGCTGCGAAAGCGAACGGACGTCTTGGTTCCGGGCGGCTACTTCACCGGACGCAGCCCCAGCGGTCCCGCGATCTCCTGGAGCATCACGCGCCCCGCCTCCTCGGCGAGGTCGTCCTCACCCGGGTCCTGGTCGGTGTCCAGCCCGTCCAGTTCCTCCAGGGGCTGGCCGAGGCGGATGTGGGCGACGAGGGACTGGAGGGCGCGCAGGGTGGCGGAGGCGGTGGAGCCCCAGTTGGAGAAGTACGAGAACTGCCACCACCACAGCGCCTCGGCCGTGCGCTCCGCCTCGTAGTGCGCGAGCCCGTGGCCGAGGTCGGTGACCAGGTCGGCGAGGTCGTCGGAGATGCGGTGCGGGACCGGGGCCTTGCGGGGCTCGTACGGGTCGAAGACCTCGGAGTAGACGTCGATCGGCTCCAGGAGGGCCGCGAACCGCTCCCGCAGGCCGTCCGCGTCCGGCTCGGGCCCGAGGTCCGGCTCGTACCGCTCGTCGGGGAGGACGTCCTCGTACGCGCCGAGGCGGCCGCCCGCGAGCAGGAGCTGCGAGACCTGGAGGAGCAGGACCGGGACGGCCTCTTCCGGCTCGTCGACCTTGGAGACCTCGGTGACCGCGACGATGAACGTCTTGATCTGGTCCGCGATCTGGACGGCGAAGTCGCCCGGGTCCTGCGTGACGGAGTTCAGCGTGGCGTCAGACATCGAGGGGACCTCCCGTGGGCACGGTCACAGACGGTGAAGCAGACGGCGGTACGGGGGAGGGCCGGGGGCTCGTGGCCGTGGTGTCAGACATCCAGCAGCCGCCTCCCCTCGAACGCGCGGCCCAGCGTGACCTCGTCGGCGTACTCCAGGTCGCCGCCGACCGGCAGGCCGCTGGCCAGCCGGGTCACCCTGAGGCCCATCGGCTTGACCATCCGCGCCAGGTACGTCGCGGTGGCCTCGCCCTCCAGGTTGGGATCGGTCGCGAGGATCAGCTCCGTGATGGAGCCGTCCGCGAGCCGGGCGAGCAGCTCACGGATGCGCAGATCGTCCGGGCCGACGCCCTCGATGGGGCTGATCGCCCCGCCCAGGACGTGGTACCGGCCCCGGAACTCGCGCGTCCGCTCGATCGCCACGACATCCTTGGGCTCCTCGACCACGCAGATGACGCTCCGGTCGCGGCGCGGATCGCGGCAGATCCCGCACTCCTCCTGCTGGGCGACATTGCCGCACACGGCGCAGAACCGGACCTTGTCCTTGACCTCCAGGAGGGCATGGGCGAGACGGCGCACGTCGGTGGGCTCGGCCTGCAGGATGTGGAAGGCGATCCGCTGCGCGCTCTTGGGACCGACGCCGGGCAGCCTGCCCAGTTCGTCGATGAGGTCCTGAACAACGCCTTCGTACAACGGAACGCCTTTCTTCGCTTCCTGCTCCGTACCGTAGTGGGTACGGGTCGGTACCAGTAGGCCCCCGGGACCAGGAGGCCCCCCGGGCCCGATCGGACGGGCCCGATCGGACGGGCAGGATCAGAACGGCAGGCCCGGGATCGAGCCGCCGCCGCCCAAGCCCTGCGCCAGCGGGCCGAGCTTCTGCTGCTGGAGCGCCTGCGCGTTCTCGTTGGCCGCCTGGACGGCCGCCACCACGAGGTCGGCGAGCGTCTCGGTGTCCTCCGGGTCCACGGCCTTCGGGTCGATCACCAGGGCCCGCAGCTCGCCGGAGCCGGTGACGGTGGCCTTCACGAGGCCTCCGCCCGCCTGTCCGTCGACCTCGGCCCTCGCCAGCTCCTCCTGGGCCGCGGCGAGGTCCTGCTGCATCTTCTGGGCCTGCTGGAGCAACTGCTGCATATCGGGCTGGCCACCACCGGGAATCACGGTCACTCCTGGCATTTCGACGACAAATGTTTCGGTAAGCCGAGCCTACGTGCTCCCCGGTCACCGCGCTTCACCCGCCGGGGACCAACTCTTTCGGGTGAGATTCGTCAACCGCCGTGAAGGCTCCTATACCTGACCAGCGGCCCTGCGCAGGCGGGAATCCCGCGATTTCGACTCCGCAGCCCACCATTCGGCGGTAGGAAGGGCATGCACATCGGTACGCCTGCGCGCATGTGCGGTGACGCAGAGTTACCCACGTCATCCGCGAGGAAGCCCCGAGCGTCCGTTCCGTCCGTCAGAGTGCGAAGGAGTGCCCCGGTGAGTCAGCCGGAGATGCAGCCCGAGGGGCCGCCCCGCAAGGAGTCCGACGCGGGTTCCGGTGAGATCGGAGTGGAGGCTTCCGCTTCTGGCACCCGCGCCGGCGGAGCCGGGGGGAGCGGCGGAGGCCGTGGGATGGGCGGCGGCGGAGGCGGCGGTGGAGCCGGTGGCACCGGCGCGCGGGACGGGTCGGGCGGCGGCGGGGCCGGGAGCGGCGGCGGAGCCCGTGCCGGTGGGTCCTGGGGCGGCGGCTCCGGGGCCGGCGGGCGCGATCTGACCGGGCGGCCCTTCCCCCTCGGGGACTGGGGCGAGCCCGCCGAGCGGCTCGACGAGCTCTACCGCTGGGTCGAGTCGGGCGCCCTCGCGACGGCGGAGTGGTATCTCACCGACCGCGTGTGGAAGCGCCGGACGGCCAGGGCCCTGCGGCTGGGCACCGCCTTCGGGGTCGTCGCGGGGGCCGCGCTGCCGCTGCTGGACCTGACGGGGACGCTGAGCGGGTCGGCCGGCTGGGGGTACCTCTCGCTGCTGCTGGGCGCCGCCTGCATGGGCTGCGACCGGTATTTCGGGCTCACCTCCGGCTGGATAAGGAACCTCGCCACCGCGCAGGCCGTGCAGCGGCGGCTCCAGGTGCTCCAGTTCGACTGGGCGTCGGAGTGCGTACGGGAGACGCTCGGCCCGTCCGAGGGGACGGCCAGCGAGGCGGCGGAGCGGTGCCTGGGGGTGCTGCGGCGGTTCTCCGAGGACGTCACGGAGCTGGTGCGGTCGGAGACGGCGGACTGGATGGTGGAGTTCCGGGCGGGGCCCGCGCCCATGGGGACGCAGGCGCTCGTGTCGGGCAGTGCGGGCGGCCGGGCCGAGCCCGGCGGGCTGCCGGGACGGTTCTCCATGCCGTCCGTCGCCGCCCGCCCGAACATGCCCCGGCAACGGCCACCGGAGGCGCCGCGCTAGCACGCCAGGCGGCTCAGCTGAAGATGATCATCGAGCCCTGCGCCAGCGACCGGGTGGCCGCCGCGTGCAGCCCCAGCCAGACGTGGCGCTCCCGGGCGAAGGGACTGTCGTCGTACGGGACGGGGGTCGCCGGTTCCTCCAGGGCCGTGGGGCCCGGCGGCGGCTGCGGGGCGGCCGGGGGGTTGGCCGGGTCGATGCCGATGGCCGGGGCCACGTACTCCAGCTCCCGCAGCAGGCCGTGCGCGGAGCCGAGCGGGCCGCCGCCCTCCAGCAGCGCGTCGTTGGAGAGCGGGTGCGGGAAGTCGACCGGGACGTACGCCCCGGCGTGGTCGTAGTGCCAGACCAGGTGCGACTGCTGGGCGGTCTGCTCGAACATCTCCAGCAGTTGCTCGTAGTCGCCGCCGAGCCCCTCGACCGGGGTGACGGCCAGACCGCTCAGCTGGAGCAGATAGGCGCGGCGCAGGAAGTGCAGGGCGTCGTAGTCGAAGCCCGCGACCGGGGCCACGTCCCCGTTGAGGCCCGGCATGTAGGCGAAGACGGGGACGGGCGGCAGCCCCGCGTCGTTCAGCGCCCGGTCGTAGACGGCGATCTCTTCGGCGAACGGATTGTCGGGGCTGTGGCACAGCACATCGACGAGGGGGACGAGCCACAGGTCACAGGCCACGAAGTCTCGCTCTCCATAGGGTTCGGCGATCGTCGGACCAGCGTAATGCGAGGTGAACCCCACGCACAGTGCCCCGGCACCCGCCAAGGGCCCTACTGCTCCGGGCGCTCCCGGCTCTCCTGCGCCTCGCGGGCCTCCCGGGCCTCCAAGTGGTCGGCCCAGGCCAGCGCGTGGGCGTAGTACCCCTGCATCACCGCCAGCACCTCGCCGCGGTCGCCGCCTGCGATGGCCTCGACCAGCTCCTCGTGCCCGAACCACAGCACATGCTCGTCCGCGTGCTCGCCGCGCAGCCGGTGGACGGCGAACACCCAGGCCTGGACGCGGAGTTTGGCGAGGAAGGCGGTGATGTACGGGTTGAGGACGAAGGCCCCGAGCTCCCGCCAGAAGCGGAGGTCGTACCCGATCAGTACGTCGAGATCGCCGCCCTTCGCCGCGCGGACGGCCTCCGCGGCCCGGCGCCGGATCGGGGCGAGCGCCTCGGGCCGGACGGCCACCTGGTCGGCGGGGCGGCGGAAGATGCCCTCGACGACGAGGGAGCGGGCCTCCACCATCGCCCGGTAGTCCGCAATCGTGAACTCGTGGACCTGGAAGCCGCGGTGCTGGTCGGAGCAGAGCAGCCCTTGCGCGGAGAGGTCGAAGAGCGCCTCGCGCACGGGGGTCGCGGAGACGCCGTACTGTTCCGCGATCTGCTTGACGGTGAACTCCCGGCCCGGGCGCAGTCGCCCGGCCAGCACTTCGTCGCGCAGCGCGTCGGCGATCTGCTGGCGAAGCGTACTGCGGGTCACACCTCCGCTCGGCCCCATGGGCGACCCTTCCCGTTCGTCAGCCGTGGTTCGTCAGCCGCGTTCAGCCGCGTTTCAGCCGTCTTTCGGCTCGGGACACCTTAAGCCAGCCGCCCGCCGTGCCCGATTTCGGGCAGGACGGGCGGCGATGAGGTGCTTGAGCGTGCTCGGACGCTTACACCGTGTGCTCGTCGGCCACCGCGAGCGCGATGTCCAGCGCCGCGAGCCCCTCCTTGGCCTCGGCCTCGGTGACGTTGCACGCGGGGACGGCGTGGGTCCGGTTCATGTTGATGAACGGCCACAGCCCTTGCTTCTTGGCCGCAGCCCCGAAGGCCGCCATCGGCGCGGCGGCCTCACCCGACGCGTTGTACGGGACGAGCGGCTCGCGGGTCTCCCGGTCGCGTACGAGCTCCAGCGCCCAGAACGCGCCGAGGCCGCGCACCTCGCCGACCGAGGGGTGGCGCTCGGCGAGCTCGCGCAGGCCGGGGCCGAGGACGGTCTCCCCGATCCGGGCGGCGTTCCCGACGACCTTCTCGTCCTCCATCACCCCGATGGTGGCGACGGCGGCCGCACAGGCCAGCGGGTGGCCGGAGTAGGTGAGGCCGCCGGGGTAGGGGCGGGTCTCGAAGGTGGCGGCGATCTCGGCGCTGATGGCGACGCCGCCGAGCGGTACGTAACCGGAGTTGACGCCCTTGGCGAAGGTCAGCAGGTCCGGCACGACGTCGAAGTGGTCGGCGGCGAACCAGGCGCCGGTGCGGCCGAAGCCCGCCATGACCTCGTCGAGCACGAACACGATCCCGTACCGGTCACAGATCTCGCGAACGCCCGCCAGGTATCCCGGCGGCGGGGTCATGATGCCGGCCGTGCCCGGAATCGTCTCCAGGATGATCGCGGCGATGGTGGACGGCCCCTCGAAGGCGAGCGTGTCCTGAAGGTGCTGGAGCGCCCGGGCGCACTCCTCGGCCTCGGTCTCGGCGTAGAACGGCGAGCGGTAGAGGAAGGGCGCCCAGAACCGTACGACCCCCGCGGAGCCGTTGTCGGAGGGCCAGCGGCGCGGGTCACCGGTGAGGTTGATCGCGGTGGAGGTGGCGCCGTGGTACGAGCGGTAGGCGGAGAGCACCTTCGTACGGCCGGTGTGCAGCCGGGCCATCCGGATGGCGTTCTCGACGGCCTCGGCCCCGCCGTTGGTGAAGAAGATCTTGTCCAGGTCGCCCGGGGTGCGCTCGGCGATGAGGCGTGCGGCCTCGGAGCGCGCCTCGATCGCGAACGCGGGCGCGAACGTGGCGAGCTTGCCCGCCTGCTCCTGGATGGCCGCGATCACGGTGGGGTGCTGGTAGCCGATGTTGGTGTAGACGAGCCCGCTGGTGAAGTCGAGGTAGCGGTTGCCGTCGTAGTCCCAGAAGTAGGACCCCTCGGCGCCGGCGACGGCGAGCGGGTCGATGAGGCCCTGGGCGGACCAGGAGTGGAACACGTGCGCGCGGTCCGCGGCCTTCACGGCCGCACCGGCCGCGGGGTCGGCGTACGGGGCATGAGGGGCATGAGGGGTCATGCGGGGAGCGTAGGTGCTGGCGGGGGCCGGTCTCCATGGCCATGTTGTACGGCGTGGGGCGCGGGGTTCGGCAGGGTGTCGGGTCAGGGACGCACTCCCCATTGACAGCAAGCTGTCATGATGACAGAATCCTGTCATCTACTTCAGGAGGCTGCCATGACCGGCACCAGCACCGGCCCTGTGGTTCATCTCGCCGTGTACGACACCCTCGCCGACTGGGAGACCGGGTACACGACCGCCTTCCTCGCGCAGAACGGCTACACCGTGCGGACGGTGGGGCCGGAGCGGGAGCCCGTCACCACCATGGGCGGGCTGCGCATCCAGCCCGATCTGGCCCTGGCCGAGCTGCGCCCCGAGGACAGCGCGCTGCTCGTCCTCCCCGGGGCCGGGCTCTGGGACGCGGGCGACGACCTGGCCCCGTTCGCCCGTACGGCACGCGCCTTCCTCGACGCGGAGGTGCCGGTCGCGGCGATCTGCGGGGCGACGGCCGGGCTGGCCCGCGAGGGGCTCCTCGACGACCGGGCGCACACGAGCGCGGTCTCGTTCTACCTGGCGGCGACGGGGTACGGCGGTGGCGCGCGGTACGTGGACGCCGACGCGGTGACGGACCGCGGGCTGATCACGGCCGGGCCCACGGAGCCGGTGGCGCTGGCACGGGAGGTGTTCGGGCTGCTGGGGGTGTACGGGGAGGAGAAGCTCGGGGCCTGGTACCGGCTGTTCCACGACTCGGACGCGAGCGCGTACGAGGTGCTGGAGGGTGCGTGAGCGCGCGGGGCGCGTCCCGTCCGAGCAGGAGCTGTTGAGCCGGGCGGCGCTGACGGTGTTCCGGCTGAACGGCCAGTTCCTGGGCGTGGCCAAGGAGTTGGCCAAGCCGGGCGGGCTGACGGCGGCGTGGTGGCAGGTGCTGGGGGCGGTGCTGAGGGAGCCGTTGCCGGTGGCGGGGATCGCGCGGACGATGGGGATCACCCGGCAGAGCGTGCAGCGGATCGCGGACCTGCTGGTGGGGCGGGGCCTCGCGGAGTACGTGGAGAACCCGGCCCACCGCCGAGCGAAGCTGCTCCGCCCGACGGCTGCGGGCCGGGAGGCGGTCTCACGGATCACCCCGTCCCACGCGGATTTCGCCGCCCGCCTGGCGGCAGAGCTGGGGGCGGAGGGGTTCGCGGAGGCGGTGGGGGTGCTGGAACGCCTGGCGGGGGCGATGGATTCAGTAACGGGTGCCCATTCCAGCCCGTCCGGCGTTTGAGGACGGAACCCTTGGGCCGGGGAGCCCGCCACTCCAGCCCGTCGGGTACCCCTCCCAGCCCGTCCGGCGTTTGAGGACGGAACCCTTGGGCCGGGGAGCCCGCGCTCAACGCATCCGCTCCCCGGAGCACCGCCCATGCCCGCGCACCGACCCCCCGCTCCCCGGTTCCGTCCTCAAACGCCGGACAGGCTGAGGGCGCACGCCGGACGGGCCGGGGGTGCGCGCCGGACGGGCTGAAGGAGGCTCACCGCACCAGGCTTGGTGTGGCGCGGGCGGAACCAAGGGCGCGGCAGGCGTGTCGTAGACGGCGGGGACAGCGGCGGCGGCGCCCCCACCCCACCGGGGCTATCCTCGTGCGGGCCGCACGGGAGGAACCGCACATGGACAAGCTCGGCCCCGACGACCCGCACCGCATAGGCGCGTACCGCATCCTCGCCCGCCTGGGAGAAGGCGGCATGGGCCAGGTCTTCCTCGCCCGCTCCGACAGAGGCCGCACCGTAGCCCTCAAGCTCGTCCGCCGCGAACTCGCCGAACAGCCCGAGTTCCGCGCCCGCTTCCGCCAGGAAGTCCGCGCCGCACACCAGGTCGACGGCGCCTGGACCGCCCCGGTCCTGGACTCCGACACCGAGGCCCCGGTCCCCTGGGTCGCCACCGGCTACGTCGCCGGCCCCTCCCTCCACCGCATCGTCTCCGGCCGCCCCGGCGCCCCCCTCACCGACGCGGGCGCGTACGGCCCCCTGCCGACCCGCTCCGTCCAGCTCCTCGGCTCCGGCCTCGCCCACGCCCTCCAGCACATCCACCGCGCCGGGCTCATCCACCGCGACCTGAAGCCCTCCAACGTGCTGCTCACCATCGACGGCCCCCGGGTCATCGACTTCGGCATCGCCCGCGCCCTGGAGTCCCTGGCCGACGGCGATCTGACCCGCACGGGCGCGATGATCGGCTCGCCGGGGTTCATGGCCCCGGAGCAGGTGCGCGGCGAGCGCGTGACGACGGCGTGCGATGTGTTCTGCCTGGGCTCCGTGCTCGCGTACGCGGCGACCGGCCGGCTCCCCTTCGGCGCGGCCGAGAGCGGCGGGGTGCACGCCCTGATGTTCCGGATCGCCCAGGAGGACCCGGACCTGGCCGGCGTCCCGGCGGAGCTGGCCGGGGTCGTCCGGGACTGCCTGGCCAAGGACCCGGCCGCCCGGCCCTCCACCGACGAGATCCTGGCCCGGCTGGGCGAGGCGGAGGCGGACGAGCCCTGGCTCCCCGCCACCCTCATCGCCCAACTGGGCCGCCACGCGGTGGGGTTGCTCGACGCGGAGGACCCGGAGGACCCGGAGGCCCCGGCGGACCCACAGGGCCCCCACACACCCCCCGCAGCCGTCCACGCGCTGCCCACGCAGGCGGCGACACCCCAGCCGACCCCGACGCCACCCCCGTACACCCACCAGCCCCAGCCGTACGGCCACCCCCACCCCCAGAGCTACCACCCCC
>NZ_JOEM01000007.1 GCF_000718135.1 Streptomyces cyaneofuscatus
GCTCCGCGTGCTTGTCACGTGATCCTGGACGGCACGCTGTTGCCGATCGACCGGATCGCCGCCGCCACCCTCTACTACTCGGGAAAACACAAGCGGCACCCACCAAGGCGCCGGTCGGCACACTCGAGTCCCCTTTCGCCGCCACCGACTCAAACGCTGAAACAACGGCACAACAGCAGTCACGCAAAGATCCTCTACGTCGGCGAGCAGGCCCTCGCCGTGCTGCCCGGTTGCCGATCTGGTCGGCCCGCTCGGGAATCGTGTGCGGGATGCCCCGGCGGCAAGCCACGCGCGGATCGCCTTGGAGCTGCAGCCCTTGTCGCCCAGGACGTGATCGGGCCGGGTACGGGGCCGTCCCGGTCCGGGGCACCCTGATCGCGTCCATCACGGTCGTGAACCGGGTGCAGTCGTTGGTGTTGCCGCCTGTGACGACGGAAGCGAGAGGCCCGGTCCCCGCCGTCCCAGGCCGGGTGAATCTTTCTGGTCAGGCCACCGATGTTTCCGGTGCCGAGCTGTGCTCCTCGCCAAGTAGCCGCCTGCGGCCGGGCGCCCAACGGGCCCGGCCGGCGTCCTCCCCTTTGTCTCGCCTGGGAGCCGATTACGCGGCGGGCCCTGCTGTTCGGCGCGGCCGAACAGCAGGGCCCAGCCGGTCGGGAACTGACTCAGGATGCGGGTGATCAGGTCGGGGCCGGCGTGGGCAGTGACGGCGGCGAAGACGGAGCCGGTGTTCCAGCGCGTGGTGGCCGGGGAGGCTCCGGAGCGGGCGGCGAGGTCCTTGACGAAGGCCCAGCCGGTCAAGGGCTGGGGGTCGGGGATCTGTGCGGTCAGCACGCGTGCGGCCTCCACGGGCAGGCAGGCGGCCAAGTCGACACGTTCGTCGCCGGTCAGCTGCCGCCCCAGCCCCGAAAGGACCAGGCGTACGACCTCTTCGGCCTTTTCGCGGGTGGGGTAGGCGCCCTCATAGCGGACCCTCTCCAGCATCTGCTCATACGCCGTTCCATTCGGCCGCTGCTGCTCAAGCGGTGCGCGCACGTCGGTGATCACTGTCGGTGCATGCCTTTCATCAAAGCCGGGATTGGATGGTGCCCAAGGGTGTGGCGCCACATCCCAATCGCCGAGCGCGCCAAGCCCCGCAAGATCTCCATTGGCGTCGGCTCCGGCAGCAAGGAGATCGCCGGCTGACATCGGCAGCCCTCGCCCACGACAATCCCGCCGACATCATCGCCCCGCTCGTCGCCACCCGCCCCCACCTGGCCGCAGCCCACCCCGACCTCGCCGCCCAGCTCGACGCCCTCACACGCCCCTGACCCTGGCCGGTGCGCCAGAGCAGCAGCCCTCGATCTCCGCGCCGACGGCACCAGCACGACGAAGGGCCTGACCCCCCGGGGCAGGCCGGGACCTTCGTGCGCCTCGGGCAAGCTGACACGGCCCCGACACCGGCCGGGTATCTAGGCCGCGGACCGCACAGGCCGTGAAGGCTCATATTCGGTGCACGCGTCACCAGCCCAACGCCTTCCCCGTGGTGTGGGACCCGCTCGCCCGCCCACATACGGCTCAGGACGTAGACGAGGACCGCGGTCACGGGAAAGCTGATGGACCACCCCAGAGAATCCCACCCAGGCCCGGCATCCTCTTGATCCATGCCGCCGTAGAACCGCCCCGAGCCACACGCTCCTGGCGGCGTCGCCGGCCGGGAGGCTCGCGCTGAAGCGAATCCTTCAGCAGCGACACCGCCCCGCGGGAAGCGGTAGAAGCTGTCCAGGTCCCCTGCGGGCCCCACGGACCGAGCCAGCCGAACCGGGAAGGCCACGGATGGCGGCGTTACTGGCATCAGGCGGGCGGCGCACCAAGGCGGGGGCTGACACGCTTGGGCGGGGGCCTGACCGTAAATTCGCGTGCCGCAGTGCGCTCGGCGCGTTATCGTCACCTGCATGAACGTCACCGGCCTCATCACCAGCGCGACCGCGCGAGCGACCAGCTCGCCGGTTGCCGCCGCCTGACCTTCCCCCCTTCCCCCGGCGACCGGAAACGGTCCGTCGGTGATGTGCCGTGGCCCTTCGGTCAGGCCGGGTGACCGAACGGTCCCGTTCTCCGGCGCCTCCCCGCTGCGACGCGAAGGAGCCACCCCATGCGTACGGAACAACTGGTCCGCACATTCGTCGAGTTCTACGAGGAACGCGGCCACCGCAGGATCGCCGGATCTACGCTTCTGCCTCCCCCCGGCGACCCCGTCCTCTTCACCACCTCCGGCATGCACCCGCTCACGCCGTACCTCGAGGGCCGCCCCCATCCGCTGGGCCGGCGGCTCGTCAACGTGCAGCGCTGTCTGCGCACCACGGACCTCGACAAGGTCGGGGACACCACCCATCTGACCGTCTTCGAGATGCTCGGCACCTGGTCACTGGGCGACTACGAGGGCCCGGCCAGCCTGGAATGGGGGTACGAGCTGCTCACCGAGGGTCTGGGCGTCGACCCCGGGCTGCTGCACGCCACCGTCTTCGGTGGTGACGAGCGCACCGGGCCGGACAACGCCTCACTTGAGCTGTGGCAGGGCCTTGGTGTTCCCGTCGAACCCACCGCTGAGGACAACTGGTGGCCGAACGGCAGCGAGGGCATGGTCGGGCCATGCGGGCCCGACTCGGAGATCTTCCTGTGGAGCGGCGACGGCCCACCGCAGTCGACGCCCACGCGCGACGACCGCTGGGTCGAGGTGTGGAACCACGTGACGATGACCCACCGCCGGCTCGGCGACGGTTCCCTCGTCCCTCTCCCCCAGCGCAACGTCGACACCGGACTCGGCCTGGAGCGGCTGGCCTCGCTGCTCCAAGGCAAACCGTCCGTCTTCGCCTGCGACCTCTTCGACCCCTGGCGCCACCTCGTTCCCGCCTTGTGGGAGCTGGACGAGCCCTCGCTGCGCCTGATCTGCGACCACCTGCGCTCGGCCGTCGTGATCCTCGGCGACGGCGTACGCCCGGCCAACACCGGGAGGGGCTACGTGCTGCGCCGCCTGGTACGCCGGGTCCTCACCGCGCTCCGGCGGGATGACCCCTCGCGCAGCATCGGTGACCTGCCGGAGGAGCTGGTCCGACACACGCTGGACCACTTCCGCCAAGAGACGCGGGAGATGCGCCCGGAATACGTGTTCCGCATGCTGCGCGAGGAGGAGAACCGCTTCGGCCAGCTCCTGGAGCGCGGACGGCAGGTGCTCGCCCAAGCCCGGTTCCAAGGGCCCCTGTCCGAGGAGGACTTCCACTACCTCCACGACACCCACGGGCTGCCGCGCGAACTGATCACGAGCCTACGGGAGGGATGAGGGAAGGGTTCCCGGAGTACGCACGGGCGTACGCGTGCGTGTGGCACTCCGGAGGAGACCCTCAGCGGTAGTCGTCCGGGGGGCCTCCACCGCCCGCGGGATAATCCCCGTGCATGTTCCCAGCGGTCCACTTGCCCGCCCTGCTCCCCGCACCCGCAGAAAGCCTCACGATCGAGGGGGTACGCCGATGACCTCGCCGCCCGGCGGTTCCCGCCTCGGACGGGCCATGGGGAGCGGACGGGCGCCGGTCCCCGGGGGCGCGGTTGGTTGGAGAAGGCGGTACGGGAGCGGGGCGGAAACGGTCCCGCTGGCGGGCCGACCGTGGTGCCTGCCGCTGGCGGACCGGGTCCTGCTGGTGGCCGTCCACTACCGCACCAACCTCACGACGCGGCAGCTCCCCCCGCTCTTCGCGATCTCCCCGACCACCGTCTGCCGAGTCATCCATCGCCTGCGGCCGCTCCTGGCGATCGTGCCGGCGCCGCGGCCCGTAGCGGACGTCGAACGGCTGTGGATCGTGGACGGAACCCTCGTTTCGGTCCATACCGTACGCCGGCCGCATCCTCCAGCAACTACCGGTTCTCGGCCAACGGGAGCACCAGAGGACGACGACGGGCTCACGGCCGAAGATCGGCTCACCTCCGCCCGCGCGGAGAGCACCTGCCCCGGGTGATCTGCATGCGGGTCTCGGTCGGCTCACCTCCGCTCACGCGGAGAGCTCCTTCTCCCCCCGCTTCTGACCGCCCCGCCGACGCTCACCTCTGCTCGAGCGCAGGTGAGCCGCACCGCGAGTTCGTCGGCAGCCTGGATAACCCGTGCTCTCCGAGCGAGCGCAGATGTGGGTAAGTCGGCCGAAGACATCGGTCCCGATCTGATCCCGGCGGACCGTGCCCTCGCTGTCCGGAAGGATCCGGTGCACGTAGCAGCGGCGGACGAGCATGTGCCGGTCCACGGGGACCGTGGTGCCGAGCACCGATTCCACCGCGTTACCCCACACCGGGGCCACCGCCTGGTCCAGATGCAACCGCAGAACGTGTGCTGCCGCCGGACGTCGACGGCAGAGCCCTGCGGCCCGTCCCCGGGGCGGGCCGCAGGTAAAGGTGGCCTGCTCTCTGCCAGGTCGTCTGAGAGGTGCTCGTGCGTGGCGGCAGGAGCTTCGAAGCCGACTGCTAGCTGTTGGTATCAGGAACTAGCTATGATGGTGGGTATGGCAAAGCAGACGAATATCCGATTGGACGACGCCGTCAAGGCGGCGGCCGAGGACCGGGCCAAGCGCCGCGGTCTGACCTTGCAGGGGTACGTGGCTGACTTGATCGAGGCCGATGTTAATCAGGCACGATCCGCGTTCATGGCCGGCGCTGCGACATTCCTGGCCCAGTACGCGGACGAGTTCGAGGCGGAAGCCGGTGAAGACCGGTACCCCGGCCTTCCGGAAGGGCTGGCCGAGAGCGCGCCGCGGGACGCCGCGTGAATCTTCGCATCGATCTCGCCTGGATCTTGGCGGTGGCGCAGCAGATCCCGGGGGATCCACAGGTCGTCGACTACGGAGTGCCGGTAGCAGCCGAAGCACGTCACCGGGCGGAAGTCCTGGACCACGAGGTATACCCCGAGCCCCATCACAAAGCCGCGGCCCTGTTGTGCGAGCTGGCGCGAAACCCGAGCCTGGAGAAGCGCAACCTGCTGTTCGCAGCCACCGTGACCGCGGCCTACCTGTCAGCGTGCGGGAAGCCGGTGAGCCCTGGCCTGGACACCGTCCTCCCCCTGGCCCGCGCCGCCCGGGACGGTCTCCCAGTCCGGGAGGTCGCTGCTCAGATCAAGACCTGGACGAGCTGACCTCCTCGTCGGGCAACGGGGCTGCGGCTAGCGGGGCGTGGACGGGTGAGCCGGTGATCGGGGGGAGGGGGAAGCGTCTGCGCGGGATGGCCTGTCGGACTTGCTGAGGCTGATGGCGAGGGTGGCCATGTCGTCGTCACGTCGCCCGCCGGCCCACCGGTAGACGGCGTCAGCAAGCCTATCGAGCACCTCGGCGGGGGTGACAGCTCTTCTGTCAGGAAGGGTGAGACGGGTGGGATCGTAGAAGGATCCGCTGGCATCGCGGGCTTCGGTGACTCCGTCGGTGACGAACAACAGGATGTCATCGGCCACAAGAGGAAACGTGTCGGTGGTCGCGGGTTGGGAGATGAGGTCTCCCATGCCCAGGGGAAGACCGGGCTCGGCGGGGAGCAGTTCGATGACGCGGCCGGAACGGATGAGGTACGGGGCAGGGTGGCCTCGGTTGAGCAGTCGCAAGGTGCGGCCCGCGTGGTCGATCTCGGCGATCAGGGCGGTCGTGAACTCTTCGTCATGGCTGGTGTGGGAGTGCTGGGCCTGATCGCGTCCGAGGGACTGCTCCAGCCGTTCAGCAAGTTCCTCCAGGCTGGATGTATGGTGAGCGGCTTCGCGGAAGGCGCCGATCAGTGTGGTGGTGATGGAGACGGCGCCGATCCCCTTCCCTCTGATGTCGCCGATGAGAATGCGGATTCCGAATGGGGTGTCCTGGATGGCGTACGCGTCCCCACCGATGCGGGCCTCGGCGTCCGCCGCCTCGTAGCGGGCAGCTACCCGCAGCGGACCGACCTGGGTAGCCAGCACACACGCCGCCGCGATCAGAGGGACCCACGTATAGCCGATCGGCGTCAGCGCATCGCCGATCGCCGCGACAACGATCAGCCCCAGCGGCAACCAGCGCGCAGAAGACCACCGGGCAGTCAGACGATCCATCCCTAGGCTCCCGCAACTATGGACGACGGCTGACCCCGCTGATCCCAGTTTCCAACCTCATGCTTCGACCGGCAAACCAGATCCGCACGGGCGCGGAAGGGCAGCTCGGGATCAATGAGCACCACGACCGGCTGCCGCAGACCTGCCGCCGGGTGCCGGGACTGACGAGGGTATGGCCGGTAGACCGAGCGTTTGCCGCTACGCGCCAGGCACGACCGGACCGGCCGTCGCGGCGCCTTGAGCAGGCTCCGCTGGTTCCCGGGGAAGTTCCTTCCCGGCACGTGCTGTCCAAGGACTCTCGACGGCCGCCACCAACAGCCGGACTCGCCGTGCGCCCTATGAACATCCCGCTAAGGGCCGTTCTTTTGAGGCCCCAGCGGTTATTTGGACTACATGACCAGAGACCAAGCTCGCTGCTCCCCGAGGAATCGGTGGTGACCCGTGCCCGGAAGGGATGAGACACCGCGCCGCGTGTCGGTGAACCGGGAAGGACCGATCCTCGTCGAAGGGCCGGTAGAGGTCGAGAGTGCCGACGGCACGACAGCGCGGTCCGACCGCTTCCTCGTCGCAATCTGCACTTGCCGCCGCAGCCGCACCTACCCCTGGTGTGACACCAGCCACCGCCACCGCAAACCCGCCGGAGATCGCCGGGGCGATGGACAAGCACAGAAAGACGAGGAGGAGAAGTCCCGACCGTGACTACTCAGACCACCACCACCTACAGAAGCCCCGCCGTCTCCCCCGGTCTCCCTCGCGCGCGGTCCTCTCAGCGAGAACGTCCTCACCGTACTGGCAGGCAGTGGGACCTGCTTGCCCGAAACCGACGCAGTACGCCGCTGCGACCCGTACGGAGACGACATCCAGCTCCTCCTATACGTTTTGTACGAGCTCCACTACCGAGGATTCTCAGGTGTGGACGAGAACCTGGAGTGGAACCCCGCCCTGCTGGGCGTGCGCGCGGCGGCCGAAGACGTCTTCCTCGACGCACTGCGCCGCGATGGCGGCACCGGCTCGAAGGACGTGACCGGGGTGGTGGACGCCCTCCAGGTGGAACCCGTGGGCTTTGACGGCCACAGCGTCAGCCACCACCTCCAGCGGGACGGAGAGCTGTGGCAACTACGGGAGTATGCCGCCCTTCGCTCCCTCTACCACCTCAAAGAAGCCGACCCGCACCTGTGGGTCGTGCCCAGGCTCACCGGCCGGGCGAAAGCGGGGATGGTCGCCGTGGAGTTCGACGAATTCGGCGCGGGGCGGGCCGAGAACATCCACGCCAGGCTCTTCGCCGACCTGATGACCGACCTCGGCCTCAACGCGCAGTACGGCCATTACCCTGACGCCGCGCCCGCCCAGGCCCTGGCCACCGTCAACATGATGTCTCTCTTCGGCCTGCACCGTCGCCTTCGCGGTGCCCTCGTCGGGCACTTCGCCGCCGTCGAGATCACTTCCTCCCCCGGATCGAGGGGGCTGGCCACGGCCCTGCGCCGCGTCGGCGCTGGACCGGCCGCCCAACGGTTCTACGACGAGCACGTAGAGGCCGACGCCGTTCACGAACAGGTCGTACGTCACGAGGTGATCGGAGGCCTCCTGGAGGACGAGCCCGCACTGGCGGCCGACATCGTCATGGGCATCGAGGCGACCGGACACCTAGAAGCCCTCCTTGGCGACCACCTGCTGACGGCATGGCGAGACGGGCGCTCCGCCCTACGCACACCCCTGACGCCCTGAAGCGCCGCAGTCTCGTGTGCCCGGGCCGCGGTAGTGCGCGAGACGTGTCCGTCGCAGTGAGCCTCAGGGGCTGGTTCTCGTGCTTGCCGTTCGAGGAGAGTACGCGCGGTGGCGCTGTTGGCGGGTGCGGGCTGCTGCTTGGTACCAGGAGGCGGCGAGTACAACGGCGAGTGCGGCTTCCACCACGTCACCGCCGTAGTACATGATCTGTGCGCCGGTCTGCAGGTCGGCGGTGGTGAAGGCGGTGCCGGGCGGTGGAGTGGCGTAGAGGGTCTTGGCGAGTACGGCGTGCGCGGCGCCAGCAGCGAGGAGCGTCGCCCCGCGTAGGGGCAGGTTGCGGCGATGGCGTACCGGGTCCAGCTGGCAGACGGAGAAGGTAAAGAGCAGCCCGGCGGCCAGGACGTGCCCGTGCATGACGGCGTGCCCCAAGGGATGGTGCTGTACGGCTGCGAAGAGTTCCGTGCGGTAGAGCAGCCACAACCCTCCGAGATCGAGCAGTGCTGCCACTGGCGGAAAGACCATCCAGGCCGCGGGGCGCGAGTGCATCAATGTCAGGAGGCTGCGGCGTGCTGTGCCGGGTGGCAGTACGCGCAGGGTGAGCGTGAAAGGTCGGGCAAGAGCGAGCAGCAGCGGGGCCGCCATGCCCAGGATCAGGTGCTCCATCATGTGGGCGGTGAACGGGTCTCCCGGCAGGGGGCTCACCGCGATCCACGCCACACCGGCGCTTCCGGCGGTGAAGGAAATGGTGCGCCATCGAGGCCAGGCATCACCTCGCCGCAGCAGTCGGCCTGCGGCCCACCAATAAGCGATGGCTGCCGCCGTCCCGGCCAGAGCCAGTCCGTGGGCGAACAGGCCAGGGTCGGCGGAGACCGGATGGGCATGCACGGCTATCACACTGCTGATCCGGTTCGGCCTGATCGCCTGGCGCGCAGACCCAGCAGCAGACCGGTCAAGACCAGGACCAGGCCGCCGATGTTCCACGCCCAGTCGTAAGGGGCGATGTCCACGCCGTAGCGGATCTGATGCAGCCGAAGGAGTTTGTGATCTACGATCCCGTCGAACACCTGGAAGATCCCGAGACCGAGGAAGAAGCCGGCCCAGGCGTAGGCAGGAGCGAGGGTGCCGGAGCGCCGGAGGTCTGCGTAGAGGAAGAACCCGGCGATCAGTGCCAGCAGTTCGGCGGTGTGCAGCAGCCCGTCGGACATGAGTCCCACACCGCTGGTGGAGCGGTCGTAGAAGTGATGCCATCCCAGAATCTGATGGAAGACGATCTCGTCGACAGCCGCCATCACCGCCACTCCGATGACCCCGCACACCACCATCGACCGTCGAGGCTCAGAGTTCCCTTGCCGTCCAAGGTGCCGATTTTCCGGTGCATCCATGAAGGCAGCCTCCCGATAGAAACGGCGTGCGCCGCCCGGTACGCCTACCCGATCACGTGGCCTTGAGCCGCTGGACCCGGCATCCGGGTGAACGACCGGTGACCGTTTCCCGTAACGTGATCCTTTCGGGTCAGCAGCGATGCGCCGCAGCCCCGTCTCCAGGGCCTTGAGGTTGGCTCCGGTGGGGCTGCGGAGCTGCTGGCGCATCAGCGAAGTTCGTCGCCGAGGACCTACTCGGCGTTCTTCTGCGTCAGGCTGTCGTAGGCGAGCTGCATGGTGTCGGCCAGAGCCAGGGCGGCCAGTCCCCCTGTCACGGTGCGGGTGGCCTTGGGCCATAGCAGGTGGGCGCCGGTGAAGGTGGTCGTCAGCCAGACGCTGAGGCAGAACGGGCAGGTGACCAGCTCGCCCACGGTCGACCTGATGGGGCCTCCACGGGGGCTTTCCTGCACTTCGGCCGGGCCGGTCGCTTCCTCGTACCGGGTGAACGGAGCCCGGAGCGGGCTTGTGACGGACCCCTTGCTGAGCAGTCGACCAAGGCGGAACACGGCGGCCGCCGTGACTACGACATCGGTCGGCCGGTGGGCGCCGGGAAGTTCAGTTTTCCGCATGCCGATCACCGTGCCCCAGGCGGCGGTGTACGCGCCGAAGGCGACGAGGGCCCCGAGGTGACCGGCAAGTCGACGCTCTTCCTGCGGCGAGTAATTCCTGCCCATCCGCCGGAAAACGTTAACCAATCTGCTCAAATGTGTCTCGTGCTTGTGCATGTCATGCTCCACGGCGAGAACCTCCATTGGGCACGAATGAGGGCGGCCTGTCGCTTGAGAGGGGGAATGCATGCCGCCTGAGTTTGCCAGCCGCATCTCCTCGACATTATTCGAGGAGATGCGGCTGACGAAAGCGATAAGTCGCGGCGCGACCAACGCTTCCACCGTTCGATCGGAAACGGCGCCCACGTCAACGGCAGCGCACCACAGGTTGCACCTGTCTCGCGGGGCCGGGGCAGCCGCCCGTAGGGCCTGCACCGCGGTGTCATCCGACGGCCCGTGTTCCGCAGAAGAGTGCCCGGGCACCTACCAAGGCGGGCAGGTAGCGCCCATTTGGAAGTCAGCCGGTGAGTGCGTAGTCACTGGGGAGGTCGGCACGCTCCATTTGGCGGCGGGCGGTGGTCAGAGCGGCGTCGATGTCCCGGGTGCCGGTGGACACGCACAGGGTGTAGGTGATGTCTTCCAACCGCTGGCGTGCTTCGGGCGAGCCGTCCTCGGCGTGCAGGATCTGCAGCGTCTCGTACTGCTCGATGAGGTTCTTCAGCACCAGGGGGTGGGCCATCAACATCAGCATTCTCCTTACTCCGACCGGGGATATACGTCCCGTGCCGAGCGTCTGCCCCGGCACGCGCGAAGATAACCGCACGTCCCGGGGCATCGGCGAGGGGACTGCCGGCTCAGTCGGTGGACAGGGCTTCCAACAGGTCGCCGACCTTCGGGTCGGACAGTGCGCGGGCCACGTCGGCCTGGGCGACCACACCGACCAGGTCGTGTCCGTCGATCACCGGCAGTCGTCGGACCTTGTGCTGGGTCATCGTGCGCAGGATCTCCTCCGCGTCGTCGTCCGCGCCGATCGTGACCGCTTCGCCCTGCGCCAGGTCTCCGGCCGGACAGGTGGCGGGGTCCTTGCCCTCGCCCAACACCTTCACCACGATGTCGCGGTCGGTGAGCATGCCCTTGAGCTTGTTGTCCTCACCGCAGATCGGCAACGCTCCGACCCCGAGGTCCTTCATCTTGCGCGCCGCGTCCAGCACCGTCTCCCGGGCTTGGACGCACTCGACGCCGCCAGTCATGATGTCGCGTGCCTTCGTCATCACACAGTCCTTCCGCTCGTGAGGTTCCGGTACTTCGTCATACCGGCATCGGCACGACACGTGTTCCCGATAGGCGCCCTCCGTAACAGGATTCTGCTAAAGCAACTCGCTTTCGGTGCTGCCGACGAACATACCTGCCGCTACCTACAGAGAAAGCTCTCCGGTGGAAAGCGGCTGAAGAGAGAACTCGGCGAATGAGTGGCTTAGACGCTTTCTGGATGATGACCTACATACTCGCGCGTTGTACGTGTGCGTGCAATAATCCGGGGCACAAACGCTGCCGGAGATAGACATCCATGCGGGAGCTAGCAGACTCATGAGGGACCAGACCGCTTCCGGCGCCGCCGCGAACGAGGCTTCCCTTCGGCATGTGCCGCCCCGCGGCCCAATGTCGGGCTTAGCACTTCGCAGCAATGGTGGCCGCCGTTCGCTCTGTACCGCGAGCTCATCGGATGAGTAGTTGTGTGCGGGTTGCTCTGATTGCGTCTGCTCGTTTTCCTGTCAGCGAGCCGTTCGCCGGTGGTCTGGAAGCCCACACCTGGGCGCTGGCGAAGACGCTGGCCGACCGCGGGCACCAGGTGGAGCCGTTCGCCGCACCCGGCTCCGACCCAGCTTTGGGAGTGCGCGAGCTTCCCGTGCACCGGCCGGTGCTCAGCGACGCCGCCCGCGCGGATGTCAGCATGCCCGACACCCTGTGGATGGCCGAGCACCACGCCTACCTCCGGCTCATGCTGGACCTGGCCCGGGACGGCCAGGAGCGTTTCGACGTGGTCCACAACAACAGCCTTCACTACCTGCCGGTGGCGATGGCGCCGACGCTGCCGCTACCGGTGGTTACCACCCTGCACACCCCGCCGACCCCCTGGATGGAGTCGGCCGTCCAGGCCCAAGGGCAGGACGCCTGCCCGGTGACGTTCACCGCTGTCAGTGCCCATACAGCGGCTGCCTGGCACGCCACCGCACCGGCGGCCCGAGTGATCCGCAACGGCGTCGACACCCACCTGTGGGTCGTGCGGCGTCGCGGTCCAGCTGTACGACTTGGGCGACGAAGTACTGCCGGTCACCAATCGGACCTGCGAGGCGCAGAGGCATTCCGGCCTGGCGGGCCGCTGCCGGCCCGGGCGGGCCCTACCTCGTCTGGTCGGGCCGCCTGGTCCCGGAGAAAGGCGCCCACCTGGCCATCGCCGGAGGCGGTGACGCGGACCGAGTACGCCCGGCGTAAGCCGCTGGCCTACGCTGCCGCCGTCACGGAGGGGCTGCGCCGGGCGCTGGACGGGGATGCGGCGTACTCGGGGCTGATGACGAAGAATCCGCTGCACGTGGACTGGAGCACCGAGTGGCTCCACGGTGGTCTCCACACGCTCGGCGGGCTGGAGGAGGCGCTGAGCGGTCATATGCCGTCGGCGCGCTGGCGGGAGACCAAGCGCTTCCGTACCAACATCACGGGTCTGGGGCGTAACTGCTCGATCTTCGAGACGGCCCGGACCTGGGCGTACCGCGAGGTACGCCATCACTTCGGCAACCCTGGCACCCTGCACACCGCCATCCATGCGGAAGTGCACACCCGGAACGCCGAGTTCACGGAGCCGTTGCCGGCCGTGGAGGCGCGGGCTATCGCCAACAGCATCCACCGGTGGATCACGACACGGTCCAGGATGTGGAAGGACGGCGCGGCCGTCTACGAAGCCACTTTCGTGTCCATCCAGTCCGCCCGCGGGAAGAAGAGCGGTAAAGCGCGTGCTGCGCGCCGGGACGAGCGTGCAGCAGCCATGCTGGAGTACATGAGGGGGACGTCGTGACGCAGAAGCCCATGCGCGAGCGCCGTACCGCGACGGCCCGTGAGCTCGCCGACCGGTTCGGGGTGTCTCAGCGGACGGTGCTGCGGATGGTCGCTGAGGAGCGGTCGGTGTACGAGGGCCGGTCCAGGCAGCGTCGGGACCGGATAGTCGAGCTGCACCGTCAAGGACTGAAGGGGTACGAGATCGCACGTGAGCTGTCTGTCTCCGCCGGTCTGGTGTCCATCCGACTCAGAGAAGCCCGCTCGGCCGGTGTCGACCTCACCCGCTATGCCGACACAGGTGAAGGAGAGATCTCACGTCGTCGGTGAGCATCCGCGCGGTGTACTCCTCGGCGGGGACGTCAGCCGCGAGCGCCTGGAGCTGCTCGTAGACGTCGTTGGTGACGGGGACGCGCAGCTCCCTTACCGGAGACTGGTGCGGCAGACATCTGAGGACCCAGTGGAGCGAGGGAGCGGTATGGAGAACGTCAGGATCACGTGGGTGCAGGGCGGGGAGCAGCGGGAGTCTGCCGTCACCTACAGCCCCTCGGCCGCTGAGGACTACAAGGGGTACAAGGAGGCCGAGGAGGGCGTTTCCGACGTACGGATCGTCCCTGCGCAGCCCTGAGGCGTGGGTGCGTCCTCCGTGGAGATGCTGGTGGACACCTCGCTGTTGAGGCCCGTGAGGGGCGCCTTTTGCGCAAGGGGCTGCTTCCCAGGGCAGAGGATGCCGCCCCGGCCGGGGCGGCATGAGGGGTACTCCATAGGAGCTGGGGTGCGGGTGGTTGAGTTGGAGGGTGGCGTTTCTCCCGGCAATTCGAGTGCCGGGAGAACGCCACTGCCCCTGGGGTGGTGATTCAGGCGGCCCAGCCGATGGAGGAGACGTTGCTGTAGGCGTCGTAGTCGGAGCCGAGGTCTTCGATGATCTCGTCCCAGACGGCGTCGAGTTCTTCGAGGTCGTCGTCCATCCAGGCGTCCACGGCGCGGTCCCAGAGGTCGAGGTCGCGCACGTTGACGCTGCGGGTGGACAGGTCGCGCTGGTGTTTGCGGTCGACGGCGGACTGGTTGACCGGGTTGATCTCGACCCGGGTTCCCCTGCCGTCGTTGTGGAGGCGGCGCTTGATGTCGGCGGCGACGTTGCGGCGCCGCAGGTCCCAGTACGCGGCGTCCAGCCGCCCGAGGTTGGCCCGGTTCGGGGAACGTTCCTCTGCGAGCCACGCCATCAGGGTGCGGGGGGAGACGTGGATCCCGGCGCGGTCCATCGCCTCGTATCCGGCGTCGGTGGCGGTGAGGTAGCGCAGCCGGGCGGCGAGACCGCGTTCGCTGTCGACGGGTGAGGCGATGCCGGTGACCATGCTCTCGATGGCGGTGCCGAGGGCTTCGGCTCCGGGGGCACCTTTGGCGCCGTACTGGCCGAAGTCCATCCAGCGGCCGGCCATCAGAGGGCGACTCCGACCGTGTACTCACCGGAGGCCTTGCCGTCGCCGTGCTTGACCTTCATCTGGGACACGCCCCGGCCCTCGGGGAACACCTGTCGCCAGTCGCCGGTGACGTGCAGCTCGTCGGTGCCCATCATCGCGATGACCTTCAGCCCGGCCTGGTGGGCCTTGTAGGCCTTGCCCCACAGGTTCGCGTACGCCTGGGAGTGGATGTTGTGCATCCAGTCCGGGCGGACCATCTCCCGGTTGTGGATCGACTCCCCCATGGTGCTGATGAACTTGGAGTACATGGCCTTGATGTACTCCAGCGTCAGGGTGTCCCCGGCGGCGATGGCTTCCTCGCGGGCGGCTCCCAGGAGCTTGCGCAGGGCGTCCAGGAAGTTCTCCGTGGCGCCGGAGGTCCAGGACTCGTGGACCTCGGGGGCTTCGGTCAGCCCGTACTTGGGGCCGGACAGGCGGAGCAGGAGGCGCAGGGTGGCGTCGGTGACCCACAGGGCGCCGGGCTCGTCGCGGTCGCCCAGCGGGTTGGGCAGGTGGTCGTGGATCCAGAGGGCGGGGGTGATCAGGTGGACGCCTGACCGCTTCGGGCCGACACCGTCGCCGCCGTTGGTGTGCTCCAGCTTCCCGATCGGCAGCCACACCTTGAGCGCGGACAGGTAGGCGGCGTTCACATCCAGGGCGGTCACCTGGACGCTGCCGGGGGCCTTGAGGGAGTAGCCGGGGTGGTGGAACCGCGGGCGGGCCTCCCAGATCTGGTCCGGGTCCTTCTTCGACGGCTTCTTCAGGATGTCCGGCAGCGCCGGGTAGGCGGTGTAGTCGTAGCGGGCGGTGGCCCGGGTCTCGTCGAACAGGTGCATGACGTCGGGGATCGCCCGCTTGATCAGCGCCTGGAGTGCCGCGTCCTCGTCGCCCCCGGCACGCTCGGCCTCCTCCTGGACCGCGCGGCTGATGAGCGCGGCCAGCTCGGCCTGCGCACGGTCGGCGGACTTGGCGCGGCGCTGCGGGCGGTTCGGCACCGGTGATGGGACCGGCGAGACCCGGACCGGAGCGGCCGGAGCCGAAGCCGGGGCAGGGGCGACTGGAGCCGGAATCGGCGCGGTGGCGGCAGGGTCCGGGGCCGGCGGGGTGGAGGTGGCGGGCTGGCACAGGGCCCCGGAGTGGAGCGGGCGGCCGTCGGTGGACTGGTAGGTCGTCTCGACACCGCACTGGACGCACGGGCCCGGGTCACCCTCGATTGCGCGTCCGTCCGGACCGCGCAGCGTCTCCAGCCCGGTGAACGTCGCAGGCACCGGGGCGGTGGCTTCTGCGGGTGCTGGAGCGGGCCCGGAGGGCTGCTGGGTGAACAACGCCGCGACTGGATCTCCGTGGGCGGCGGGGGGCGGATAGATCTCCGCGAGGCCCTTGAGGATGCGCAGGTAGGGGAGGCGGGCGGGCGGGGTCGGGTCGGTGGCGCCGCTCTCCCAGTTCGCGATCGTCTGCCGTCCGACACCGACCGTGGCCGCAATGTGCGCGCGGGAGAAGCCGGCTGCTTCCCGAAGCCGGAGCCTCTCCTCGGGGGGCGGCATCGCGGCGGCGAGACGGGCTTCCTCCAGCAGCGCTTCCACACTGTTCTCTTCACTCATACGGCCACTGTACAACAACTGGGCAATTGATACTGCTATGTTGGACATACATTAGGCATCTCGTTACAGGCTATGAGAAGGGTGAAATGATCTGGAGCTCGGAGGATGTGGCGCGTGACCAGGTGCGCCGCCAGGCGGCGGGCATGACCGAGCAGCAGATCGCGCGGTCCGTGGACGAAGCGGTGGTGCGGGTGCGGGAGACCCAGGAAGCTTTGCGCTCCCCCTCACAGGTACGCCGTGCGGAGTTCGCGCCGGATCCGCAGGAGCTGGCCGAGCGGTGGGTGGCCAGGCTCGCGGAGTGGCAGCGAGTCGCAGCCCACCTCGCCGCGACCGGCGCCGACACCTACGACACCGACCACGACGGAGAGGGCAGCACCTGGGCGCGGGAGCGGGACGATCGGCGCGCGCAGGCGTTGGGGGCCTATGCGGCCCACGCGGAGCGGCGGCGGGAGGAGCGAGACGAGCTGCATTCCGAGGTGTGGCTCAGCGCGGCAGCCGGGCGGCGGATCCGCGCCGTGGCGGAGCGCGCCGGGCTGACCCCGCATGAGGTCCTCGCCCAGCTGACCGAGCGGGCTTCTTCGGGTGAGGACGGGACACTGTCCGTCGCACCGTTCGTGCCGGGCCACGCGCCCGGAGGGGAGTAACAACAATGGAGACGACCACGACGCCGCAGGAGATCACCCTCCGGCCGCATCAGGCCGAGGCCGTCGAACGCATCGTGGCGGGGCTCTCCCTCCCGTGGGGCGGAGCGATGCCCGTGAGCGGTCTGCGCGGCCAGGTCCACATGTCCACCGGATCCGGCAAGACCATCACCGCCGCCGCGGCCGCGATGAAACTCGTCCCGCACGGCGTGATCGCTGTCCTGGTGCCGACGCTGGACCTGCTGACCCAGACCGTGGAGGCGTGGCGCCGGGTAGGGCACAGCGGCCCGGCGGTCGCGGTGTGCAGCCTGGGCGCCGACCCGCTGCTGGAAGCACTCGGCGTGCGCTGCACGACCAACCCGACACAGCTCGCGCTCTGGGCTGCCGAGGGGCCGATGCTGGTGTTCGCGACCTACGCCTCCCTCGCCCCGCAAGGCCTGGCCGACGACCAAGGCGACGAGGGCGACGAGGGCGACGACATGGCGTTGGGTGCGCTGGAGCGGGCACTGCACGGTTCCTACGGCCAGCGCATGCACCCCTTCGACCTCCTGGTGGTCGATGAGGCCCACCGAACTTCGGGGAACGCCTCGAAGGCGTGGGCGTGCGTGCACGACCAGGCCCGCATCCCGGCCGAGCGGCGCCTGTACATGACCGCCACCCCGCGCCTATGGGAAGCGGGCCCGCGTACGGCGGCCGACGACCTAGCGCAGGACGAGAGCCAGGAGCTCCCTGCCGAAGGCGGGGACGCGCTCGGGGGGAGGCTCGTGGCCTCCATGGACGACCACCAGCTGTACGGCGAGGTGCTGTTCGAGTTCGGGCTGATGGAAAGTGTCGAGCGCGGCGTACTCGCCCGCTTCGAGATCGACGTGCTGGAGATCCGCGACCCCGCCCCCCTCAGCGAGAAGGCCACCGACGAGGAGCGGCGCGGCCGCCAGCTCGCCGCCCTCCAGGCAGCCCTCCTCAAGCACGCCGACGAGACCGGCGTGCGCTCCTACATGACGTTTCACTCACGGACGCTGGACGCGATGAGCTTCGCCCGCGCGATGCCGGAGACCGCCGCCCGCCTCCATGCTGCCGACCCCGCCGCCTACCCGGCCCGCATCGGGGCGGAGTGGCTCTCCGGTGAACACCCCGCCACCCACCGCCGCGACGTCCTCCACCGCTACGCCGACGGCCTGGACGCCGAAGGGTGGGTCACCGAGCTGAGCTTCCTGGCCTCCTGCCGGGTCCTCGGGGAAGGGGTCGACATCAGGGGCAAGCGCGGTGTCGGCGCCGTCGTCTTCGCCGACACCCGCAGCAGCCCGGTGGAGATCGTGCAGATCATCGGGCGGGCCCTGCGCCAGGAGCCCGGCGACGGCAAGATCAGCCGCATCCTGGTGCCGGTCTTCCTGGAGCCCGGCGAAGACCCGGGCGACATGATGGCGTCCTCCAGCTATCGGGGCCTGGTCGCGATCCTCCAAGGCCTGCGGGCACACGATGACCGGGTCATCGAGCGCATGGCCCTGCCCACCACCACCGCGCGCGGCCAGATCACCTCCGTGCTCGCCCTCGACCCGCAGGCCACGGCCGCCCAGCACGACGACCAGGACGGCGAGCAGCACGGCGTAGGCGACGGCCAGGAGCAGGACGAGGAGCAGGAGCCCGCGGCGGCCGGCACCGACGATGAAGGCGGCCACGAACAGGGGGGCGTTGAAGAAGGTGAGGAGGACCAGGGCGACGAGGACGACGCGGCCCCGGGCATCGCGCCCGTCACGACGCCGCTGCTGCGGTTCTCTCTCCCCCGCGACCCCGAGTCCGTCGCCCTGTTCCTGCGTACCCGCGTCCTGCGCCCGGACTCCGAAATCTGGCTCACGGGGTACAACGCCCTGCGCGGCTGGGTCACCGAGCACGGGCACGCGCAAGTCCCCCGCGACACCACGGTCGAACTGGGCCTGGGCGACGAGGGCGACACCTACGGACTGGGCACCTGGGTCAGCGAGCAGCGCCGCGCGTTCAAGGCCGGGACCCTGAAGGCGTGGCGGGTGGACCTGCTGAACGAGGTGGGCATGGTCTGGTCGGTCGGCGACGCCGGATTCTGGAAGAACCTCGGTGCGGCCCGCGCCTACTACGCCGTCCACTCCACCCTGGCCTGCCCGAAGAACACGGTCTGGGACGGGGTGGCGGTGGGACAGTGGCTCTCCAACCTCCGCCGCCCCGGCGGCCTGGGCAGCGACCCCGTACGCGCCGACGAACGCCGCCGGGCACTGGAGGCGATCGACCCGGAATGGAACCCCACCCAGTGGCCGGTCGACTGGCAGCGCCACTACGCCGCCACCCGCCACCTCCTCGGTGAGGAACAAGGCCGACCGGCCGAGCTGCTGCCCGGCGTCACCGTGAACGGGGTCGACGTCGGCACCTGGACCACCCGCCAGACCGACCCCACCGTCTGGGACGCCCTGCTCCCCGAGCAGCGCACGCGCCTGGAGGCACTCGGGCTCAAGCGCCGGACCGAGACCGCCCCGGCCCGGAAGGGCGGGGCCTTCGAGCGGGGAATCGCCGCGCTCACCCAGTACGCGGCCAGGGAGGGACGGGTCGTCGTACCACGAACCCATGTGGAACACCTTCCGGAAGGACCGGTCGCGCTCGGCACCTGGGTCAGCAACACCCGCAGCAGGCGCGCCAAGCTCAGCACCGAGCAGCGCGAGCAGCTCGCCGCGCTCGGCATCGACTGGGCCACCACCTGACACCCGGTCCATGACCCCATCGTCCCGCGTCCCCGGGACCGCCGCCCGGGGACGCGGACCGGACCACCGCCGATCCCCCCGGCACCGGGCCAGGACGCCGCATCCGCGACTCGGAGACGACGGTGCACCTGACAGACATCCTCGTGATCGTGTCCGCCCTCACCGCGGGCTGCCTCGCAGGCCGCCTACAGCCCTGGCGGCGGCTCGGCGGCTGGGCCGTCGACCAGATCCGCCACACCGGACCATGGGTGAGGAACGGGCGTGGCCGCCAGGCCGCCGTCGCCCTGGCCCAGGTCCTCACCGCGCCGCGCACCAGCTGGCGCATCGTGCGCACCCCCATCACCGGCGGGCGGGAGCCCGCCCCCGTACGCGATCCGGAGTGGATCGCCAACCGCACCCGTTCCACCACCGATCAGGAAGGCACCACGTGAGCCCGGCAGGGAACCCTGCTCCGGACGCCCACGGGCAGGAACCGGCCGCCTCTCCTGCCCACGAGCCCGGAGCTGACGAGCAGGAACGCATCCGTACGGCAGTCGCCGGGCACGCCCGCAGGCGGGCCTGGCGCGAGGCGGAGACCGCGATCAGCGCCGTACTGGCCGACCCGGAGGTACAGCGGCTGCGGGCGCTGATCGAACAGGAGGAGACCCGAGCCGGCCGCGAACTCCGCGCCGAGTTCCAGGCGTTCCAGGACCGGTACGAGAGCGCCGTACGCACCGGCGACACCGCCGTACTCGCCCAGGTCTGCGCGGGCAAGCACGGGCGGTGGGGCAGGATCTGCGTACAGAGCACCGGCCACGAGACCCGCACCCCGCACTGGGGCATCACCCCGCACGGTGAGCCGGTCGCCTGGATCGGCAGCGCCCCCGACGACGACTGACACCGCCACACCGAGGGGGTGCCTGGTGCCGGGGGCAGGGCCGCCACCGGCACCAGGGGTCCGAGCCGTACTCCAGGAGACCCGAACCTGTCCCGCACACCCATACGGCGCGGTCTGGACCCGACCCTATCCAGCGCGGCCGGCTATCCGGTCAGCGGCTCAGGCCGCGCCGGGGCGCCGCCGGGCTCCCCAGGTGGCAGGTCTTCCAGCCTCTGCCGGTACGGGTGATCAGTCCCCAGCCTTCGAGCCGGCCGAGCTGGTAGGCGACGGAGCTGGTGGAGGAGAGGCCGACCCGCTCACCGATCTGCCGGATCGTCGGGGCCTGCCCGTGCTCGACGATCCAGGACCGGATGACGCGCATGATCGCTTCCTGCCGCTCCGACAGGGCGCCGTCGAACCTCACGCCGCGCCCCGGGTCCGGCTCTCAGCGGCCCGCTGCCGCAGCTCCATCCGCGCCGCAGGCGTACGGCCCTCCGGAGTGGTCCAGTACGGATGCCAGTGGATCCGTACGGACAGCAGGAGCAGGCGGCGGCGCAGCTCGGTGGTACGGCGGGGGCGGGGTTCGGCGAGAGCGCGGTAGGTGTCGTGCCACTGCTGCTGGGCGTGGATCAAGTCGTGGGGGAAGAGGTGGCGGGCCATGGCTTCAGTAGAACCCATGTTCGATTTTTGAGGCCAGTCCAGCTCAGCCGAGATCGGCACTGGCCAGGGCGACGGCGTGCGCGAAGTGCGGTACGGCCGCCAGACACAGCTCGGCCGCCGCACTCGGGTCCGCAATGGCGGCGGTCCGGGCCTTGCCCAGCGCCAGCAGCCCACACACCGCCGTCCCGTCCACGGCCGCGTCCAGGGCCTCATCGACGCCCAGCTCGCCGCCGGCCATCAGCTCCAGCACCAGGGCGGCACACTCCGCCGGGTCCGCCAGCCACCTGGCGGCGACCTCGCCCCCGGCGCTCACCAGACCCATCGCGGCCCCCTGCCCGGCACTCGGCAGCGGCACCGGCCCCCAGGCCGGGCCGGTGGACCGTGTCCTGGGCCTCGGCCAGCGCGCACCGGGCCGCGTACGTCCGCCGGGACTCCGCACCCTCCCGCGCCACCTCGCCCGGCCACCCGGCCGCGTCCTCGGACCGGGCCATCTCCAGCAGCAGCGGCGCGGACACCGACACCCGCACGCACGTGCGCGAAGCCATGGCACGGCTCTTCGCCGGCAAGCCGTCCCGCACCGACGGATGGCTGACCAAGGACAACCTCGCCAAGGAGGCGGGCGTCAGCCCGGCGACGATGTTCCGGGCCAAGGCCGTGCTCGGCGACTGGGACGTCCACACCGCCGTCCACGGCACCGTGCCCCCCGGCGAGGCCCGCCGGGACACCGCCATTCACGACTTGAATCGCCAACTGTTACAGGCAAAAAGAGAGATCACCGACCTGCACCAGCAGCTGGCCGCCGCTGCCACCGTCATCGCCGCACTGCACCATGACAACCAGCTGCTGAGGGCCGAGCACACGACGGCCGGCACAGTC
Organism: Streptomyces cyaneofuscatus; assembly: GCF_000718135.1. Taxonomy (GTDB): domain Bacteria; phylum Actinomycetota; class Actinomycetes; order Streptomycetales; family Streptomycetaceae; genus Streptomyces; species Streptomyces cyaneofuscatus. The sequence continues at coordinate 21,630 of NZ_JOEM01000007.1, forward strand.
ACCACGTTGCCGCCCCGCCCCCGATGACCCCGGCCCCCCGTTTACCAGCCCCACCCCTTTACGCTCCTGACCAGCGTCGGTTGTCGGCGGCCGGTGGATCCCCGCGTACGGCCAGCTCGATTCCCCACCCGACTGTCACACTCGGTAGTTTCCGCCCTGCCAGTCTTCGTCGTCGCCATCGGCGCCATGCTTCGAGTGAGTCCGCCGAGCGATCATCGCGCTGAAACCCCCCTCGCAATCGGCACCTCTTCAAGGGGACACTGCGGCCATGGAGTTCCTCTGTTTTCACCGCGACCGCACCGGCTCCCTGCCGCTGCGTTACGAACTGAACGAAGCGCACTTGTCCTACATGGACGGATACGCGAAGGAGATGATCGCCCGGGGTCCGACCTTCGCGGACGACGGTGACACTCTTACCGGCAGCGTGCACATGCTCGACCTGCCCGATCCCGATACTGCCCGCGCGTTCGCCTTCGACGAGCCGAACTACCAGGCCGGCGCCTATCGGGACGTGCTGTTGCGACGGTGGCGCAACACCTTGGGGCGCACCATGTGGGACTACCCCGGCGGCCGGGCCGGAGGCAACCGGTACCTGGTGCTCGGCCTCGGCACAGGGCAGGCCGCCGACCTCGCGCTGCCGCCCGAACAGAACGAGCTGATCGCCTACGGACCGCTGCTGTCCGACGATGACGCCCTCTGGCTGGGCACGGCGGCGTTGATCCAGGCGCCGGACCCTGACACCGCACGCACCATCCTCACCCAGGACCTGTACGCCGACATCGAGGTGCACAACTGGGAGTTTGGAGGGCGGCCGTCATGAACGAGGGCGCACACCGATGCCATCACCATGGCATCACACTCTGTAGACGCAATGGCCGCTAGCGAGGAGTTGAAGGTCGATGCCATGATTCCGGGATGACCACCGTCTCTCTCGTCTTTCAGTAGCTCACCTCGCCAAACGAAGCCACACCACAACTTCGGCGAGCTCTTACCGAGTGCTGGATCGAGGTCACCAACGTCGGCGGCGCGGTAGGTTTCCCCTTCCCACCCGTCGATACGGCCACCGTGACTCCGGCCCTGGATCGCATCATCGACCTGAACCTTCCCCTTGATCGTGGACACCTGGAGACTGGGACCTGAGGTTCCAGAGGAAGTAGCACCAGGTGGGAAGCGAGTACACGAAGCGGTACACCGCGGAGTTCAAGAGGGACGCCATTGCGCTCGTCGACTCCACGGGCAAGACGGTCACCGCCGTCGCCCGGGAACTCGGCATCAGCTCCGAGTCCCTGCGCGGCTGGTACCGCCAGGCCAAGGCCGACCGTGGTGAGGGCGCCCCGGGAGAACTCACGACCGCCGAGCGCGAGGAGCTCAAGTGCCTGCGTCGGCAGAACGCCGAGCAGGCCAAGACGATCGAGGTTCTGCGAAAAGCCGCGGTCTTCTTCGCGAAGGAGAGCGATCGGTGAACGAGACGTATGCGTTCATCGAGGCGGAGAAGACCACCCACGGCGTCGCTTTCCTCTGCCGCCTGCTCAAGGTGGCCCGTTCCTCGTTCTATGCCTGGCTCGCCGAGGCAAAGCCCCGGGCCGCCCGCCGGGCCGCCGACCAGGCCCTGGTGCACGAGATCACCGTGATCCACGTCGGCTCGCGCCAGACCTATGGCGTACCGCGCGTCCATGCCGAACTGCGCTGTCTGGAACGGGCGGTGAACTGCAAGCGGGTCGCCCGTCTCATGCGCGAGCACGGCATCCAGGGCCTGACCCGCCGCAAGCGCCGTTCGCTGACACGAGCGGACAAGAAGGCCAGGCCGGCCCCGGACCTGATCGGCCGCGAATTCCACGCCGAAACGCCCGGCACGAAACTGGTCGGCGACATCACCGCCCTGCCCACCGGCGAGGGCTGGCTCTACCTCGCCTGCTGGCTCGACCTGGCCACCCGCGAGGTCGTCGGCTACTCGATGGCCGATCACCACCGCGCCGATCTCGTCATCGATGCACTGGACATGGCCCACGGCCGCGGTGGACTGCAACCCGGCTGCGTGATCCACAGCGACCGCGGCAGCGAATACACTTCGACCCGATTCCATTACCGAATAAGGGAGTTGGAACTCCGCCAGAGCTGCGGACGCACCGGGTCCTGCTTCGACAACGCCGCCGCGGAGAGTTTCTGTGTCCTGCTCAAAGAAGAGATCGGCACCCGCGTCTGGCCTGACCGGGCCACCGCCCGTGCCGACGTCTTCGATTTCATCGAGACGTTCTACAACCGGCGCCGACTGCGCAGACACAGGTCTTCGGCTACCTCACCCCGACCGAGACCCGCCAACGGCACACCCTCGCGGCATAACCATCGAGTGTCCAAGATCACGGGGAAGCTTCAATCAGCCAGCCCACCGGGTCCGTGATCGGACCGCCCAGCCGCATCTGGTTGTCCAGGCGCCGGGCGAGCCGGTCGGCGAGGAGTTGCGGCGCGTTGGCGGGACCGGCGAACCCGACGACCCGGGCCAGCTCGGTACGGACCTTGGCCTCCACCAGACACCGGGCACCCCGGCTCTCCAGGCGCGCCCAGACCAGCTTGACCGGGGCCAGAACGGCCCGCAGATCCAGCGACGGCAGAGCCACCCCTCCCCTGCTGCTGCCTGCCCTGACCTTCGTCCTCCAGGCCCCGCACGCTGCCACCGGCCACCGGCTCGCGGCTATCCTTCCCGCCTTCGACGACCGGGAGCTTCATCAGCTGTTCCCCGCGCAGCGGGCCACCCTCACCGTCGACCAGCGTCAGCCGGGCAGCGGCATCGCCGTCCACGGCCTGGTCCTCGCGACTCCTGGACACCGAGACCGCTCCCGACGTTCCGGACGCCCCCTACCCGGGGCTGGTGACCCTGGGGGCTACGGAGAACGGTGACCTGCTCCTCGCCGACCTCCTGCACACCGGGACGCTGCTCCTCGAAGGCACCGCCGACGACGTTCTCGCCGTCGGCCGGGCGATGGCCCTGGAAGCCGGGACGTGCGGGTGGACCGACCACACCGAGATCATGACGGTCAGCCTCGGCACCCGCCTGGCCACCCTGCTGCCCCGGGGCCGGGTCCGGCCCATGCCCCACGTCTCCGCCGTCGTCGCCGACCTCGGCGCGCTCCTCCTGGAAGTCACCAGCAGCCCGACGACTCGGGCGCACCGGAGCCGCTGCCGTGGATCCTGATCTGCGCAGGTGATGTGGATACCGAGCAGGCATGTCAGCTCGCCGACGCCGTCTCCGCCGCCCTCACGAACGCCCTGTGTCTCCTGCGGGGCAAGCCGTTCGAGAGCCGGGACTTCGCGTGGGCCGACGCCGTGCAGCAGGAGATGATCTCCCGCATCGTCGACCGCCCACACTCTCGCCGTCCGGCACACCGAAGGCGACCAGCCCGACCTGGACGCCGCCCGCCGCGCAGCGCTACGCGGACTGGAGATCGACGAGACCTCCGAGGTCCTCTACCGGGACTGGATGAACATCGAGTGGGGCGCCGGGAACACCGCCGGAGTCCGCAAGGCCATCGCCCGCCTCCAGCAGATCGCCCGCACGTACGACATCTCCCTCGAACCCGTCACCGAACAGCTCATCGACCTGGCGTTGTCCGACAGGGCTGCACCTGCCAGGCGCACACGACACGGCACAGGATCGAGCCCGCAGGCACTCAGACGAGCAGCGTCGCGGAGGTCGGCTCTCAACTTCTGTGGCGGATGCATCTCCCTTGCCCGGGAGTTACACCGATTGTCTTGCTTCCCGCGCCTGCAGAGATGGCCACGCCGAGGGATTGTTCCCCTGCAGGGATGAAGTTTCTCTGATCCCGGCCGAGTCGGGTGCGAGTGCGATTAGATTCGGCAGCGCGACGTAGTACCGACGATGTCTCCCACTTCCCTACCGGGCCGCGGCCGGCAGGGAGATCCGGGCCGGGAAGGCCCAACCTTCCGTCCCTCGGAAGAACGGAGAAGCATCATCAGTACCTACGAACCGCCGGACAGCTTCAGCCGCTGGACCCTTTACATCGCGATGATGGAGCTGTCACTGCATCTCGCACAGGTCCTCAACGGCCAGTAGCCACCCGGCGGCCGCACCTTGTGAGGCGTGCCAATCCAGGCACGCCTCACCCCTTTGCCCCGTCGAGGCGTGTCCATCGACTTACGCTGACGTGGCCAGTGCCCAATGTAGCCATGGATGGCCCAGAAATCATGCCAACCACTTTTACTTCCCACCTGGGTGGTGAATGTTGCTCGCATCATTTCGACCGCCACCCCGCGCAATGCTCTCGGGCAATGTGAGCAATGTTGAACTGCAATGTGCAGTCAGCTCGATTGCCGACCGGAGCCACACAGACTCCTCAGAGCCTCGCAAGGCACCGGTCAGGCTGCGGTTCGCGAGACCACGGTGCCGTGCGAGAACCGTCGACCAGCATGCCCTGGCGACGGGTGCCCGACGGGTCAAACGGCTCGTCCTTACGCGGCGGCGGGGCCGACGGTTCCGGCGCCGAAGCGGCGGTTGAGTGCGTCGATCGCGCTCTCGGTGCGGAGCTGGTCGTCGCGGTGGGGGTCGAGGGAGAGCTGTTCGGGTGTGCGGGCGGCGTCCTGGAGTTGTTCGCAGCGGGCGGTGACGGCGCGGATCCGGGCGCGCTGGAAGCCGCAGTCGGCGAGGATCTGGCGGAGGTCGTCGGTGTGTGCGGAGGGCCCGCCGTCCAGGCGTCGGGAGCGGATGACCTGGCCCCGGCCGGCCAGGGTCACGGTGAGGGTGACGGTCCGGGCGGTCTGGTGGCGGTTGCGGAGCCGGTCGCCGAGCTCGACGGCGAGGGCGAGCAGGGCGGCGCGGACGGTGGCGGGGTCGAGGGTGTCGATGGGGAAGCGGCGCCGGGCGCTCGCGCTGTAGGGGAGGTCGGTGGGGACGACGGCCCGGCGGTCGATGCCCCGGGCGGTTCGTGGATCAGTCGTCCGGTCCGGCCGCCAAGGATGCGCTGCACGGTCGGCTCCGGGAGCGCGGCGAGGATGCCGACGGAGTGGACACCGAACGTGGTCAGGGTGCGGGCCTGGGCGGGGCCGATGCCGTACAGCTCTGCCACCGGTCGCGGATACAGGAACGCTTCCGTCTCCGCGCGGGCGGCGCCGACGGTGCGGATGCCGCCGGGGCCGGTCTCGTTCGATGCCATCGCGGCGAGCGCCCAGGTCGAAGCGACGCCGATCTTCACGTCCAGGCCGTAGCGGGCGAGCGCCCGGGTCCGGATCATCCGGGCCAGGGCGGAAGGGTCCCGGCCGAAGTACCGCAGGCTGCCCGACACGTCCGCGACCAGAGCCGACGGAGGGAGCGCCTGCACCACGGGGGTGACCTCGGCGACCAGGCCCAGCAGGAGGCGGTACACCTGCGGGTCCACATCGGCCGGGCAGCGCACGTGCAAAATCCGCAGCGCACTGTCGGGCAACGTCGCATCGTGCTGTCCGGGCATCGGGGGCACCTCCACCCCCCACATTACCGAACACATATTCGAACACGCATCTGCGGCCGGCTCCTACCTGAAACGGACCGGGACCGGTGTGACTGAGCGCCGTAGTTGGCCAATGAGCGTTCTACCTGGCCGATGCGAGCGCCGAAGTTGGCCGCGGAGCGCATCTGTCACAGGCTGCCCATAGGCTCCAAACAAGATCGTCGGGAGACAGGACCGTGAGGGCCGGATGAGCTGGTGGGGCAGAAAGTTGGAGGATCGGGAGCGGTGGGCGCTCGATCCTTTGGTGGGGCTGGGACCGTTGCGGTTCGGGATGGACTCCGACGAGGTAGACGCGGCTCTGAGCGGGGCGAGGGACGGTCACTCGCAGGTCGCAGCGGACGGAGGATCCTGGGTGCGCTACCAGGACATCGGAGTGACCGGTATCTACGGCCCGGAGATGATCCTGGTCGGCGTCGCGATCGATGCCATGGAAGGCCCGCTGGTCCGGTTCCGAGAGGTCGAGCTGATCGCCAGGGTGCCGTCCCAGGCCCGCGCGGAGATCGGACACCTCGCCCGCCGCGAGGATGCCACAGTGCGGGTGAACTGGAGCGGTGATCCCGAAATCGCGGCGTGGGGGGTGTCCATGGGCACCGCGCTGGAGTACGGGATCTCCTCCAATGGGCACAACCCGGAGCGGAAGGACAGGATGATCACCTCTGCCCTGTTCGTCAGCGCCGAGCTCGCCGAATCGCCCTACGAAACCGGGCCGGTCCTGCATTGGTGCGACGTCCGAGAGCGGGAGAAGAACAGCGGCTCCTGGCCGGTCAAGACCGACCAGGAGCGCTCGCACTGGGCCTGGTCTCCGCTGAAGGCGGTCGGTCCGCTGCGGTTCGGGATGACCCGCGGCAGGTAGCAGACGCACTGGGCGGCGAGGTCCCGGCCGGCCGGCGGGGACACTTTCCGTACTGGTGGTGGGGCAGGGGAGCAGCCGGGCAATGGACGCTGACCGATGACAGGTTCGAAACAGACCGGGGTGACCGCGCACTACTGGTATCCGGAGGGGCTCCCAGTGCTGGGAGCAGTGACGGTCCACGGCCGGACCGGACCGCAGATTGCCCACGCCGGGATCCCTCTCATCGGGGCAACGCCCTCCCGTCTCGACGAGGCCATGTCTCAGCACATCAAGAATCACGACCTAGGTCTGCTCTTCACTCCCAGCGGCAGTCCCATTCCCCCCGGGCTCCAATGCGACATCAACACCACTCGGGCCGGGGACACCGCGATCAGCGAGGTCACCTTCGCCTCGGCTGACTGGGAGCTCTGACCGACACGCCAGCCCGCACCTCCGCCTCCCGTCCCGCGGTGTGCGCGTAGTTGGCCAGGCAGGCCAACTACTACGCTCAGTCACAACCGGGGGTTGTGAGCCGACCACCCGGCCGAGCCATGTGGAGCACGCCACAGAAGAACTTCTGGGTTCGTTGTCGGATCGAGCCCGCGCCACCTCTGAGAGGAGAAGGATTTCCCACCGACGTAAGGAGGCGGCCATGGCCACCGAGGACCGGACGCCCAGCCACTACATGGTCGAGGACGAGGATTCCGTCGGCATGGACCTCGCGGAGCGAATCAACCAGTTCAACTGGGATCCGGACAGCGCAGGAGCGGTCATGGCCCTGTTCCCGGTCGACTGGACCCTCGGCTACCGGCCCTCAGCGCCGCTCACCCTCCAGGCCGCCGCCGCCCTCCACGCCGCCCTCCACACCCCCGACGAGCTGACCGAGATGGGGATGCGCACCGCCCGCCACCTCACCCGCACCAACGCCGCCACCCAGCACCGCGCCTCCGTCGTCCTCGAACTCACCGGCGCCACGGAGGACGACTGCCCCTTCCTGAGGTGAGTGAAGGACGAGCGCGACCCCTCGCCTCCTCGGACTCACCTCTTAAGAGGTGAGTCCGAGGAGGAGGCCCACCGTCGGCGACAGGCCGACGACCGGGGCCATACCCCTCCGATGCCGACCTCGGTACGCGCAGCAGTTGCCCAGCCCCCCTTTGGCAGGATGGCGCCGACGCCTCGGTCTTCTTCTCCGTCGTCGGCTGACTCGGACCCGGCCTTCGTAGGCGCCCCGTACGAGAAATCGCGCGGGCGCGGCGTCGCCTCGCGTGGTCACCGGCGGCACGGTGGAGAGGTGGAGCTCCCCGTCCCCCTGGCCCTGGCCCCGTAGCGCCCCCCGTCTCCCGGCGGGCCAGTGGTATGAGCCTAAGTACGACGGTCACCGTATGATTGTGTGGCGTCGCGAGGACGGCGTACGGCTGCTCTCCCGCTCGGGCCGGGAGGTCACGGGCCACTGGCGTTACCTGGCCGAGGCGGGGGAAGCGCTGCCGGCGCCGACGGTGCTGGACGGCGAGACGGTGGTGTGGCGCCACGGGCGCTTGGACTTCGGGGCCGTGCAGTCCCGCGCCGCGTCCTCCCCGCGGGCCAGAATCACCGACCCGGCCTCCTACATCGCCTTCGACGGCCTTCAGCACCCGGTCCACGGCGACGTCCGCTCCCGCCCGTACACCGCCCGCAGGGCACTGCTGATCACCCTGCTGAAGGACATAGGCCCCCGGACCCAGGCGACCATGGCCAGCGACGACATCGAGGTCGCCCGCCGCTGGTACGAGGACCTCGTCGCGGTCGGGGTGGAAGGAATCGTCGCCAAGCCGGACCGCGCCTACCCGGCCGGGTACGGCTGGTGTGTTGACTGCACCACTCGGTGAAGCCGTGTGGCTTTGTCGCCGAGAGCCAGAAACGTTCGTTGGTCAACGCTGGAGACACTCCGTCAGCGACGGGAGGCATGGTGCTGAGTTCTGGGAACGCGCCGGCACTCGATTCCGGCCGTCTCGCGTGCAGGTCGGCTCGGGACAAGTGATCATGGCTGCCAGAGCAGGTCCGGGAGCGCCGCAGGCGTAGCGCCGCCGTGCGCCTTGCTGTCCGCTGACCTCACCACGGAAACCGACTGCCCGAGAGGACCCGCTGCCTGATGTCCATATGGCCTTCGATCGTTGCCGTACTCGGCACCCTCGCTGGTGCCCTGACCGCCGGACTCCTCCAGCACCGTTTGGCACGCACTGCACGCGCTGAGGAGCGCACCGAAAGCCACCGCCAGGACCAACTCGGCGCCGTCACCGACTTCGCGGCCGCCTTGGACGCGCACCGCTCGGCGATGTTCCATCGGGAACGTCTGGCCCTGACCGAGGCAGGCACCGAGCACCAGCTGGAGGCCCAGACGAGGTCCCACGACACCCGGGCGGCTATCACCGCGCCCCACATCCGCCTTCAGGTCCTGGTGCCCGCGCTGGCCGGCCCCGCCCAGCAGGCTGCAGATGCCACGTACGCGCTGCGCAAGGTCATCGACCGGACCGAGCTGGACGCCCGGCGGCATGCGGCCAAGAGAGCATCCGTCGCCTTCATCGCCGCAGCCGCCACGCTGCTGGCCCCCAACCGTCGCTGATCGAGGGCGACCCGATGCCCGAGTCCTGGCCGTCCGGCCGTGCCCGTCCCATACGCCCTGCAACCAGTGCGCTCCCGTGTCGGGCGGCATTCCTATTTCTCGCCGACATGTGGACGCCGGTGATCGGGAAGCGTTCCTGGAAGCCGCGGACAACCATTCTTGGAGATGACCTACGCAGCCAGCCGTGCAAGCCGCGTATCTGAGTAGCCGTACTCTGACGGACTGCTGGTCACCTGCCAGAGCATGGCGAACATGGCATTCCTTGTGGACCTGGGGTTGGTCGGCTTCTGGTTCGTGGAAGGCCTCAAGCAGTGGGCCGCCAAGGGGCAGTCGGTGTCTGATCCGACGGGCCGGCAGGTGCTGGTGCTGAGCACGGGCTCGGCATGTACGGCAGCGATTGCCTACGGCTTGTCCTGGGCTGATCTGCCAATAGCCTGCACGGCCCAGGCGGTCATGACCGCCCTGCTGGCGTTGCTGCTACTCCTGGTCGCAGGCAGCGCGTGCGGCAAGCGAATCCGGCGAGAGAGACTGCGGCGGCGTCTTCGGCGGTAGCGGCTGCGCTGGCACGAGTCCCAGCACGAAGGCAGCACGTCTGCGTCGGCCCGCCGACGCAAGCGGCGGCAGTGATCTCATCCTGCGAATCTGGCCCGTCGGCACTCCGATTTGCGCACCGAGCGTCCGCTCTCCCAGTGGTGTGGTTAAGGACCAAGGTCCGCCACGCGGACACCGCTGACGCCGCGGTGCTCGGCTTCACCGGCCCGCGTGCCCGTTCCCGCCACCTGGCCCTGTCGCTCGACGGAGGGCCTGCCCGGCTCTCCACCCAGCTCCCCTCTGCCCTCGCCGCACACCTCGGGAAGGCCCTCGCCGGAGCGCAGGACAACGGCCCCGCCGTGGCGCACGGCGGCGAGCTGTACACCGGACTGGAGACCAACCTCGTGGTCGAGGTGCTGGCGGGATCCGGGCGCCACGGCGTGCTCACCATCGTCCGCGCCCGGTGAGCACTCTCCCGGCACGGGCCGCCGCACACGTAGAAGGGAAGCGGTGACGCGCCCGGTGCTGGCCTCGCTCGCTGATCGCAGGGTGCGGCGGAGCCCGCCATGGCGGGCTCCGTTAGCGTCATGGCATGACGACCGAGAGCGGCACCCGGGACCTGACTGCCATCTGCGCGGCTGCGGACAGCGGCTACATCCTGCACGTGGTACGCGCCGGCCACAGTGAGCCACTCGCCGAGAAGGACCTCTCGCACTGGCCAGACTGGCCGACCTTCCCGTTCGACGCCGCACACGCCGCAGGGGCCGAACTCATCATGCTCGGCTACATGATCTGGCCCGACAGCATCACTTCCGACTCGCGCTCCTCGGATGGCGGCCGGTGCCAGAGGGCCAGGCGTGGTCGGCGCAGGTCGCAACGCTCGACCAGCTGCACGAGGCGGGAATCTGATCGCGGCGGGCAGAACTCCGAAAGCAGTCGAAAGGCAGCCCACCCGGCGGTGCCCCCTCTAAGGTCACAAGACGCCGTTCTGCGGGGACCGGAACGGCCTCCTCGCGCGTTCCGGTCCTGTGGTCCAACAGACCGCCGAGCAGGTGAAAGTGAGTGGCGGTGCGGGCACCTACCGTGTTTTTGCCCTGCTCAATCGTGGTGATCCTCACGCCGTCAGACGTGATCGATCAGGCTAGTTTTCTCCGGTGTGACTGACTCTCAGATTCCGGATTCCGTGTCCGTCTGTTCTGTCCCCGTTTCCGCCGCTCTCGCCGACGTCCTGTTCGACGGTCAGCTGGAAGCTACGCACGACCGGTGGAGGAGCTTGTTCAGCTCCGCCCCGTTCCAGTTCCAGGAGGGACTGACCCACCGGGAGCGAATACGCCTGAGCTACGACCGACTGCGGATCGTCAACGAGGCCGTCGAGGCTCCGCAGGCGCTCGCGGCCGATCCGGTCGAGCTGACCGCGATCCACGAGTGGGCCGGAGCGGTCGACCCGGGCATGGCCACCATCGTCTCCATCCACTACAACCTCTTCTTCGGGAGCCTGGCCGACCACGAGGCGGCCGGGCGGGACCTGGGCGAGTACGTCCGTGGGGACCGTATCGGGACGTTCCTGTGCACCGAGGTGGCCCACGGCAATGACGCCGCCCAGATGGAGACCACCGCGACGTACGACCCGGCGGCCCGGGAGTTCGTGCTGAACACCCCGCACCCCGCCGCGGCGAAGTTCATGCCCAACACCGGCCCGGCCGGCGGGGCGAAGGGCGCCGTCGTCGCGGCCCGCCTCATCGTCGAGGGCGCCGACCACGGCGTCTTCCTCTTCCTGGTGCCGCTCAGCGACCGCGACGGCAGCCCCCTGCCGGGTATCGGCGTGCGGCCTCTTCCCCAGACGACCAGCAGCCCCGTCGATCACTGCGCCACCACCTTCGACAACGTTCGCCTGCCGCACGCCGCGCTCCTCCAGGGCGACCACGGCCGCCTCACCCCGCAGGGGGAGTTCACCAGCGGCCTCGGCAGCTCCCGCCGCCGGTTCCTGGAGTCCATCGGCCGGGTAACCATGGGCAAGCTCTGCATGACCGCCCACGGGCTCGGCGTCATGCGACACGCGCTCGACGTCGCCATGCGCTACGCCCACACCCGTCACACCTCCGGCATGACGAAGGGCCAGCGGGTGCCCCTGATCGCCCACCGCGGGCACCACACGCCCCTGCTCGACGCCGTGGCGACGACCTACGCCGCCACGCTGCTCCAGCGCTCGGTGGTACGGCAGTGGGGCCGGGCCGGCGGGGAGGAGCGCGAGGCGTACGAGCGGCTGACGGCGATCACCAAGGCCTGGATCACCTGGCAGTCGCGGGCAGTCATGTCCGAGTGCCGCGAGCGCTGTGGCGCGCAGGGCCTGATCCAGGCGAACGGGATCGCGCTCCAGCTCGCCTCCATCGAGGGCACGATCACGGCCGAGGGCGACAACACGGTGATCATGCAGAAGGCCGGGGGCGAGATGCTGCTAGGCGGCGTCGACCTCAAACCCGAGAGCGAGATCGCGGCCGAGGACCGGGAGCTGACCGACCCCCAGTTCCTCCAGGACCTCCTGGCCGACATCGAGCGCATCTCCCACACCCGCGCGAAGGCCCGCCTCAGGAAGCGCGCCACCTCCCCCCTGGCCCGCTGGAACTCCACGGTGACGCCCGCGGTGGCCCTGGCCGACGCTCACGTGCACCGGCTCGCCGCCGAGGCCCTGCTGACCGCCGCCGCCCAGGTGCCCTCCGGACTCCCGGCGGATCTGCTGCGCGCTCTGCACGCCCTGTTCGCCCTGCGCCGGATCGCCGCGCACAGCGGGGACCTGCTGGCACGGGGGAGGGTGACCGCCGATCAGGTCGAGAGCCTGCCCGACGCCGTTGAGGAGGTCCTCGGCACCTTGGAGCCGCACGCGCTCACCCTGACCGGGGCGTTCGGTATATCCGAGGAGATTCTGGCGACGCACCCGATGCTCGGCGCCTGACCAGCGCCGTGAAGGGGGGAATCGGCTCCCGGCCGCCGAGCGGGGCGGCGGCCGGAGTGACGGGTCAGAGGTACAGGGACCGGTGCATCGTGTACATGAACCATTCGCCGGTGCTCAGGGCGAAACAGAACTTGTCGCGGTAGGCCACGTACTCGGCGTGCTGCCCACCATCGAGGGAGATTTCCCGCTGCGGTCCGGCTGGTGCCGCTTGTTCCAGGGCCGCGAGCAGGGCGGGGGGTGCCGGTATCTGCAACGCCCGCAGGACCCGGCGGAAGTTGTCGACCAGGTCCCGCTCCCGTGGTTCCCTGATCTCTTGAAGCGCGCCGGCCAGCGGCCCACCCAGGTCGTTCTCGGCCCCTTCAAGCAGGGCGAGGCACGCCGTCAGGTCGCTGATGCTCTCGACGCTCACCTCCACCGTGAACAGGCTGATCAGCTGCTCACCCTTGGGGCTGTGGAGGCGGTAGCCCTCCGACTCCCAGCGGGGCTTGGCGAGCTCGAATGCGGTCGGCGTGTGCCAGCTCAGGAACTTCGGCATCGCGGCCTGGATGCTGCCCCAGCCCTCGTAAGCCCGGCGGATCGTCTCGGCCTAGTCCATCAGCAGGTAATCGAGGTGGAGGTAGTATAGGGAGTGCAGGAGGGGTTCCTCCATCTCCAGGAACCGCGTCATGAACACCGGGTCCTCCGGTATCAGGATGTCCATCACAGCTCCTCAGCGTCGGGTTCGAAAATGAGTGTCAGGATGCTCGCGCCGGTGGTCCGGGAGGTGAGCAGGTGCGCGGTCCCGCTGCCGAGCGCCGGGTGGCGCAGTGGCAGGGACGCGCCGTCGAGCCCTCTGCCGGTCTCCTCGACCGTCCGCAGCCGGGCGTCGTCGGCGACCTCGGACAGGAGGCTCAGAGCCGCGCTGTCCCGCTGCGCGCGGTGGCACATCAGCTTGACCTCGGTTAGCAGGCGCGGGGCCCATGCCTGCGCCCAGTACAGCAGCAGCTCCTCCGCGTCGGGGCTGAACAGCGCCCAGCGCCACAGGTTGGCCGGCGGCCCGCCTTCGGGGAACAGCGCCGCGAAGGCCGCGTTGGCCACCACCCGGCGCCCGTCGGGAGTGATCGCGCACGCGATCTCGCGCTGACCGCCGATCAGGCGGCCCAGGTGCGGCGAGGGCACTGCGGGAGGCAGCACCGGCTCGGTCCGGAACAGCTCCAGGTGCCCGATGGCGGTGTCCTCGTGGCTGAAGCCGAGCAGCTGCGCCAGACGCAGGTAGAGGTCCGGCGAGGGACGCAACCGGCCCGCGCGGATCTTCTGGTACGTGCCCGCGCACCCCTGGAGCGCGGTGTCGACGTCGACCTGCCGGACCCGCTCGGATCCGCGCCCGCCCCGGCCGAAGGGGAGCGACCAGGGTTCGAGCCCGAGCTCCCGCCGGGTCCGCCGCCTCCGGTAGCGCTCCATCAGCCGCTGGTACTCGCGCTCCGGCACCGCTCGCTCTCCCCCTCCGCAACAGCCCGCCCCCCCGAACCAGTCACAGTGTTTGGCCCGAGGAACGCACAACAACGGGGGAAGTGCGTTGCGTATTCGCAAGCCCCCACGCCGCTGTCCAAGGCGTTGCGCGGCGTGTCCTCCGCCCTCGCCGGACCCAAGACGTATGCCGGACCGGCCGACAGCGCAGTTGCAGTGGCGCAGCGGAAGCTGTTCGCCGTCACCGGCATCGAGACGGCGGCCATCGCCCCGGTAAAGGGGCCGAGCGAGGTCCTGGGCGCCATCACTCTCGGGCGCACGGCTGCCGAGGAGCCGTTCATGCCGGCCGACCTGGACCTGCTGGAGAACATCGGCCGACGCATCGGCATCGCCCTGGAGAACGCCCGCCACTACCAGCGCCAACGCCAGGTCGCCGCGACCATGCAGCGCTACCTGCTGCCCCAGCTTCCGCAATTGACCGGCGTGGAGATGACGGCACGGTACATTCCCGCCCCGGACGCCTCCCACGTCGGTGGCGACTGGTACGACGCCTTCCCTCTCCCCAACGGGGACACCGCACTGGTCGTCGGAGACGTCGTCGGGCACGACCTGGAAGCCGCTGCCGGTATGGCCCAGCTCCGCAACATGCTGCGCGCCTACACCTGGGCCCAGGACGGCCCGCCGCACCACACCGTCCAGCGCCTGGACCAGGCCATGGGCCACATCACCGACGTCTCCATGGCCACCCTGGTCCTCGCGAGGCTGGAGACCGCCCCATCCGGCGGCAGGGCCCTGAACTGGACTAACGCGGGCCACCCACCTCCCCTGCTGCTCGACCCCGCCGGCAGGACACGCTTCCTCGGCGACAGCAAAGGGATCCTCCTCGGCACCTGCGGCACTCGGCCGCGGCCCCAAGGCCACGTCCACCTGCACCCCGGCACGACGATCCTGTTCTACACCGACGTCCTCATCGAGTCCCGCCGCCAACCCATGGACGCGGGCCTGCAACGCTGAAGAACGACGCCGCCGACCTGCGCCATCGACAACTCGACGACCTGGTCGACCACTTGCTCGTACACTCACGACCTGCCGACAACGACGACGACGTCGCCGTGCTCGCCATCCGCATCCCGACGAACCCATGATCCACTGATCGGGCCCTCAGCACCGCACCATAGCGCTCGAGAGCCAGCCGGAGCCCCCAGCAGGAGCTACCTTTCCCACAGTGGAGGTACGGGACTCCCGCAGGTCTTGGTGTCACGCAGGACCAGGCGCCTCTCCTGCCTCGGTCCCTTTCAAAGCTGACAGGCGCTGTGCGCGAACGCGTCTCCCATGACCATGCGCTCGTGCTCGGCCAGGAGAGGGGCAGGGCCTTCGCAACCGCTTCGACCGACGTGTCGCGAGTATTGGCGTGTGGTCGGGCGCGCAGCCCGGGCCCGTCGCCGCACTGCGCCGATGCGTCGCATCCGGGGCGATCGGGACGTCTGCTCGGCTCTGTGTTGCCTCCACCACCTCCTGCCCGCCGCTGCGAGCGCTGAGGCCGCAACGCACGGGGCTGGTGGTCAGCGAGGGGTTCGCCACGATGGTCATATCCACCATGTGCGGGTATTCATTCCTGACATGACGAGATTGTCGCCCCAGCCGGAACCACCAGGCTCTGGTCGGCGACCGGCGATCTGGTGAGCCTCCGAGCAGGCGCCCATCCGCGCATACACCTGGAGAACCGCCATGACTGACCGCAAGCGGATCCTCAGCGGTCGCACAGCCGTCGTGACCGGTGGCGCCCGCGGACTCGGCAAGGCCATCGCCAAGGAACTGGCTGCCCGCGGCGTCAACGTGGCCCTGCTCGGCCTGGAAGGGGGCGCCCTCGGATCGCTGCGGAGGGATGACCTGGCCACCGGGGCCAGAGCCGTTCGCATGCCTTACATCGACCAGAGGAAAAGCGTGGCGAACGAGCTGAAGTACGGGGACAAGGTCCACCTGCAGAACGGCTAGAACAGCTAGGCGGGCGGCTACCTGGACACCAACGGCCACAGCAGCGACAGCAGGGCGAAGTACGCAGTGTCCACGGCGGACTCGCGCACTCGCGGAGAGGGCACGGGTACCTGGGAGGTCCTCTCCGCCGCCGGCAAGGCCGTGGGTGCCACCGTGGTCAGCGGGGACCTCATCTACCTGCGGAACCTGTACGGCAGTGACGGCGGCTACCTCGACACCAACGGGCACGCAACCGTCGACCAGAAGAACAGCGGTGGCAAGTACAACGTCTCGACGTCCAAGGACCAGGACCGCGCTCCCGGCACCGGCCGCTGGCGTCTTTTCGCCCAGTCCTCCACTCCCGGTGACCAACAGGTCCGGACCGGTGACGTGATCCACCTGTGGAACACCTACGGCGACAACGGCGGCTTCCTGGAGACGAACGGAGGCGGACCCGGCGGCGGCAAGTACGACGTGTGCACCAACGCCTACTACAACCGGGCCCAGAACGTCGCCGACTGGAAACTCCACCGCGCATAAGCCGCAACCGGCGCTCCCTACCAGCACGGCCCATCCGGCATCTCACCGTGCTTACACCGGGCCCGCCCTGGTCCTCACGGGCCAGGGCGGGTGCGGGAGTTCGCCGGGAGTCATCGCCGCGCGGTGGAAGCACGAGGCGGCGGCTTCCGTTGCACGCCCATCGACGCGAACGCCTCGGCTCCCGAATCGGCAAGGCCGTCGAAGCCGCGGCGTTGCGCCGCGCAATGCCGCAACCCGCAATCGTCTGGGCGGACCATGAGAACGCAGTGCCGAGGATGGGGCTGCCGGACCGGGAGGGGGCCCAACGTGACCGGCCGGTCCGGCAGCCTCGGTGGCCGGGCAGGCTCCGAGGCTGCTGGCCGGGTGCAGCGGGGGCGGGCCGGGGGCGGCCATAGCACCACGCCGCACACGTCCCGCACTGGACTGACCACCCGGCCGGCTCCGGGCGGGAACCGGTTGCACCCTGGCCGAGCGGCGGTCCGACGCCACCGCCCAGTCGTAGAAGCCGTCGGCGCCTGAGCGGGGATGCGCTCCCGCCCGGCGTGTCCTCCCGTAGTCCGGTCAACAGGCCGGTGTCGCCCGGCGCGGCAACCGGACGGCCAGAATGATCACGCGGCTGAACGAGTGCAGGTCCGGGAGATCGACGATGACGAGGGCCGGCGACTGCTGCGGATTGTCCGCAGGGGCACCGGGTCGGTGGTGACCTGGCGGCGGGCCCAGATGGTTCTGCTGTCCGCGCAGGGGATCCCCCTGGCGAAGATCGCCGAAGTGTCGTTCACCAGCGACGACCGGGTCCGCGATGTGATCCACAACTTCAACACCAACGACTTCGACTCGCTCTACCCGAAATACAAGGGCGGGCTGCCCAGGACGTTCACGCTACCCGAGCGCCCTCCTGAGCGGTCGTCTCAGCACCTTCCCCATGACACACCACCACGGCTTCGGCCGGAACACCGAGAGCCGTCAGGCTGTCGAGCGGGAGACACGTGGTGGATTGATTTCGGTCACAGCACTGTCCATGTGGCCTGAACCGGTGCATCGTTGGTCCTGCAGGATTCCCCGTTTCCCGCATCCATCGGGCCCTGCCCGCCTGTAGAGCGGGCAGGGCCCGAACGTCCCTCCCGGCCTCCCCACGGGAGGGGCACAGCCCCGACCCGGGCCAGACACTGTGCTGCGGGCACGGCACCCGCGCCTCCGCGTCGGCCATCCTTGTGCTTGCCGCCGCGCTCGGCCCACTGCTTCCCGGGGTGGGGCGGATCAGCGCCGCGTCCAAGTCGGCGTTGAACCTGTAGACGACGGAGATCCCGCGGCCGCCGGTCTTCTCGGGCAGTAACTCGATCGCCCACGACGTGGACGGGGATCGGCATCGGGCAGGCGCCACGAGATCAAGAAGATCGCGAAGTCCAAGCCGACTGAGCACGACCTGCCGGCGTGCCACTCTCATGAAAGCGACCCCCGGCAGGCTATGCAGGGGGTCGCTTCCATGAGACGGCGCCGCCCCTGACCTCCCGCCGACCGAGCGCGGCACCCTCCTGCGCGGCTGGCCGACGCGGACCTGGACGACTTGACCCGCGTCCGTGAGATCACCCAGGCCTACCGGGCCCGCTCCGGATCAGCCGCAGGCAGTCCGGCGCCGCCACCTGGACACTGGACGACCTCGACCGGCTCTCCGCCCACCGCGCTGAAGCCGCCCCGCATGGGAAGAAAGCGGTGCTGCGCCGGGAGGGGCGCCGCATCTGGCGTTCAGCGTAGGCACATCATGGCGAGCAGACCGTGTTCCGCGGCCGGGTGCCTGCGTGTCCTCCAGCTCAGCAGGGTCGGGATTAACCGATCACCACGGCCAGGGTGGACTGGATCGGCCTGCGCGGCGGCACGGGTGACGACGTCACTCACGCGGCGTGTGAGGGCGATGAAATTACGCAGGCGATAACGGCATCCTGATGGAACATCAACCATGGAACGCCAGTCCCTGGGCCCGCGGTTGGTCACTGTCCGCCAGGGCCACCGCAACCATGTCGGGCGACGGCCGTGCCTTGCTGCTGTCGTCATCAGCCAGGGACTGCACCCGCGTTGAGCGCCAGCGTGAGTAACACCCCCCGAGGACCGGAGCGCCTGCGCGAGGTCCGCAGGGCCACCCGAGCGGCGGGAGGGCTGGGTGACGGCTTTTCAGTGCATAGAGAGGGCGTACCATCCGCAGGGCTCTGACCTGCGGAAATGATCAATGGATGGGCATCCTGGGATGCCCATCCATGTCGCCTATGGTCATGTCGTGTGGGGTAATCGAAGGAACCTCAGGGTTCCTTCGCGGACGCTTGCCGACATGTCGTCACGAGTCACCGAAGGAATCCTCGCCGCGTCCTTGGCGCAGGACGACAAGGGGGACGCGGGTTGCGGGAAAGAAGGGGTGTTTGACCGTAGAGATCAGGGAGACCTGAGAGACAGCTCGGGACGGCCCTTTTCATTTCCCGCCGATGGGGGCCGACCAGCTGCGGCTCCTCCGGCGTGACGAAGCCCGCCGGAGGAGTCGGCCCCGGACAGAATCCGGTCCGTGTTTCCTCAACGATCCTCACCAGGATCATGCAGGCCCGAAGACTTTGCCGGGGTTGAGAATCCCGGCCGGGTCGAGAGCACGCTTCACCGCGCGATGCATCTCCAGCACGGCGGGGCCGAGTTCACGGGTGAGGCCGGGACGCTTGAGCAGTCCCACACCGTGCTCGCCGGTCACCGTCCCGCCCAGTTCAAGGGCGTCCGCGATGATGTCGTCGAACGCCGCGCGGGCTCGGACCTGAGCCGCCGCGTCACCGTGTTCCGTCACCAGCAGCGGATGCAAGTTGCCGTCGCCGACGTGCGCGATGTTAGCGATGGTGATCCGGTGCCTCTCCGCGGTCCGGTCGATGCGGGCCAGCATCTCCGCCACCGCCCCGATGGGCACACAGACGTCCTCCGTGAGTACCGGCCCCAGCCGCTCGAGCGCAGGGAAGGCCAGTCGGCGGGCCGCGAAGAGGATCTCGGCCTCTTCGGCTGTCTCCGACCGGTCCGCCCAGGTGGAGCCGGCCTCGCGGAAGCAGTCGACGATGCGGCGGGCACCGTCCTCGGCGGCCGGGCCCTCATCGTCGAAGCGGGCCAGAAGGACCACGTCCGCCTCGGCGGAGAGCCCCATGTTCTTCCAGGCGTCGACCGCGCGAAGACAGTGCCGGTCGACGAGTTCCAGCGCGGCCGGCCGTAGCCCGGCGGCAGCGGTCGCACGCACCGCATCACCGGCCTGCGCGACGCTGTCGAAGTAGCCGATGGCGGTCACGCCGACCGGGGGCAGTCGTCGCAGCCGGACCGTGATCTCGGTGACGACGCCAAGCGTGCCCTCGGCGCCCACCATGAGGCCCACAAGGTCGTAGCCGGCGACTCCCTTCGACGTACGGCGCCCGAGCCGGACCACCTCGCCCGTGCCGGTCACGACCTCCAAACCGAGGACGTAGTCGCGCGTGACGCCGTACTTGAGGCAGCACACTCCGCCGGCGTTCGTCGCGACATTCCCTCCGATGGTCGACCAGGGCGAACTGGCGGGGTCAGGCGGGTACCACAGGCCGAGCGTCGCTACGTGGGCGCGCAGGTCGTCGTTGACCGCACCGGGCTGCACGACGGCGATGCGCTCCAGCTCGTCGACCTCCAGCACCCGATCCATGCCGTCCAGCGCGAGGATCACGCAGCCTTCGACAGCATTGGCGCCCCCTGACAATCCAGTACCGGCGCCGCGGGCGACCACCGGGACGCTTTGCTCCAGGCAGGCACGAACCACGGTGCGGACCTCGTCGGTGCTCTTGGCTCGCACGACGGCCACCGCTCGGCCGACAGGCGCCCACACCGCCTGGTCGTGGGAGAGACCGGCGACGATGTCCGGATCAGTCACCACCCGGCCGGCGGGCAGCCGTCGCCTGAGTACTCCGGCGATACCCACGGCAGGGGTCGTCGCGCCGGCGAAGTCCCGCTCGGTCACCCGCACACCTCCAGAGAAGTTGTCTCACACATGAATGCGACATGGATGGCACCCGCGCTGGGCGGCGGCGCGGGCCCGCGAGCGCCACCCAGCGCGCCAGTCAGGCAGTGCCGTGGCGGTCAGGGTTACTGGGCACGGCAGGTCCTGAGATAGCTGAGGAACGATGCCTGCAGCCCGGTCACGTGCGTTTCGTGCATGAGTGCGCTGGTGACGGATCCGCTGCGTGAGGGGATGCGGTGAAGGAACGTGGCCGCGTTCTTCGCGAGATTCTGGTAGACCGCCAGGTCTCCGAGGATCTCCCGGTCGTTGAAGGTCACGTGAAGCTTGGCAGCAGGCAGGGTGTCACCCATGGCTCGAAGAAGGGCGAAGACCTGGCTGTCCCCGTTGATGATGCCGGGGCTGCCCGCGCCGATGCTCTCGAAGAAGGTGCTCTTGGTGAGCCAAGCATAGAGGCTGAAGAGTCCGCCGTAGGAGTAGCCGAAGAGACCGTGACCGCTCGGGGCTGTGCCGTAGTCGCGTTCGATCCGCGGGTGCAGGTCGTCGGTGAGGAAGTTCAGGAACATGTCCCCGCGGCTGTCGCCCAGTTCAGCGAGGTAGACGTCGGCTTGTTCGCGTGTCATCGTGCCTGTTTCGATCCCCATTTCCACCGCATCGACGTACTCCTTCGCGATGGGTTCACCGGGGGGCACGAGGTCGCGGTTGCGCAGGCTTTCCCAATGCTCTGCTTCCTCGCCCGCGTAGCCCACGCTGACTTGGACGTAGGGCCGAATGGACTGCATGGGGTCCAATTGTGTGACGATGAGTGGGGCGGTCATGCCCACGGTCCAGTTGCCGTCGAGGACGTACACGACAGGTGCTTGTGCCGCGGCAGGATCGTAGTTCGGTGGCGTGGTGACCCAGACGCCGTAGTCGTGCCCACCGCTGGAGCGCATCTCGAAGTAGTCGGTGTAGGGGAGGCAGCCCTGCCACATGGTGCTCATCTGAGGTCCTTCACGATTTGGCCGGCCTGGATGACGAGGACGGCGTTGTTGGGGTCGGAGAACAGTTCTGGGTCTTCGAGCGGGTTGCCGTTCCAGAGAGTGAGGTCTGCCTGCGCGCCGGGAGTGATGACCTCCACCTGGCCGGACAGGCCGAGAATCTCGGCGTTGGTCCGGGTCGCCGCCACGATTGCTTCCATCGGCGTTTCGAGGGCTGCACGCAGGCTGAGTTCCTTGCCCCGGCGGCCCTGGGCCGGACCGATGAGGTCGGAACCCAGCCCGATCCGTGCTCCTGCGTGCTTGGCGACGGCGAGGGCCTTCGTCATCTGCTCGCGTACGCCCTCGACTCGGTCGCGGGTCGACTCTGTGAGACCGGCTCCGGCGGTGTCGTGCAGCAGTTGCTCGACGACAGCGAACGTGGGCACGAGGGCGACCTCGCGAGCGGCCATCAGGACCGCTGTGAATTCGTCGAGGCTGGTGCCGTGCTCGACACAGCGCACCCCGGCCTCGACCGCATTGCGTATGCCCTCGTTGTTGTGGGCGTGAACGGTCACATAGGTGTTCCGTGCCGCAGCTTCTTGAACCGCAGCGGCGATCTCTTCGACGGTGAACTGGGTGTCGGTCAGTCGATCATGTGCGCCCACCACTCCGCCGGTGACGCAGAGCTTCAGGAAGGAGGCTCCGCGACGGAAGGCTTCGCGGACGTTGCGTCGCAGCTCGTCCGCGTTGCCCGCCATCATGGAGAGGGCGCACAGGCCCGGGATGTGGTGGCTGCTCCACAGCTCGGTGGGTTCCCATTCGGCTCCGTAGTAGCCGTGTCCGCCGATCTGGCACTGAACAGGTCCGCACGACAGGACGCGCGGCCCTCTGACCTTGCCCTTCGCGATCGCGGTGACGACACCGCCGTCGATCCCGCCGGTGTCACGGACGGTGGTGAAGCCGGCGTCGAGCGTCGCGCCGGCCGTGGCGAAGATGTCCGCCGCGATCTCGGCGGCGCTTACCTGAAACGAGAAGTGCGGCTGGATCGGGCTCGAAAGGCCCAGGTGAACGTGAGCGTCGATCAGGCCGGGCGTCATCGTCAGTCCCTCGGCGTCGAGACGCTCGCCGTGCGCGCTGGAGGCGCCGGGCCGGGTGATGCGGCCGTTCTCGACAGTGATGTCGTTGTTGCTGGGATCGCGCCCCGATCCGTCGATGACCGCCGCTCCGACTACATGTACAGGTCCCATAGTCGATCCTCCGCCGTTGCGTGCCGGCTGCGACCATGTGCGAAGCAACACGGAACCGCCAACCTTTTCTTTTCCAATGGATAAACTGTGGGAGTGGTCCTGTCAACCTCAGAACGCAAGAGCAGCGCGCGCGAGCGACTCCTGGCACGGCTTCTCGACGCCTTCGGCGAGGCCCTTCCCCCGCCGGAGATGTCGCTCCGCGAGGTCGCCGCCCGGATCGAGACCAGCCACGCCCTGTTGCGCTACCACTTCGGGTCACTCCCGGGCGTCCTGGCCGCCATGCTCACGGCCCAGCGATCCCGTGACAACGAGGCACTATTGGAGGCCGCCCAGCAGGGCACCTTCGACGATCTCGTCGTGGCGATCTGGCGTACTTACAGCCGGCCGGAGCAGCTGTCGCGCGCCCGCGGCTTCTTCTACGTCGTCGGACTGGCCGCGTACGGCCCCGAGGACTTCCGTGGGTTCGTGGAGTCCATCGGCGACCTCACCCTGATGCTGTCCTCACTCGCGGAACGCGAAGGGCTCGAGAAGAAGGAAGCGCAGGACGTGGCCACCGTCACCATCGCCGCGATTCGCGGCCTCCTCCTTCAGGAAATCCTGACCCCCGGAACCCGCTCGGAGGACGCGGTCGCCTTGATCCTGCGCATCAGAGAAAGCCGATCCGTTCCACGACTGCGTCCGGAGCGTTGAGCAAGCCTTCGCTCACGCCTGCGCGAGCCACGGCCCGTCGCTGTCGTGTCCGCAGTCGCCTCACCTCTGTGCCCTGCCTATGACCGGCATGTCCTTACGGCGGCCACCGAGCAGCACGCGACCTGGCTTCGGAACATCCGAGGTCGCCTCGGTATATGACCTCAACAGCCAGGGGCTTCACGCCTCTGCCAGGCTCGTCGTGGGTCCTGACAGCTGGGCGTCGGCGCACACGTGCGCGACAACTGTCGGGTACGAGAACAGAAAGTGGCGACGCCAGTCGCCCGAACGTGGTCTTTGACCTGCGTAGTGTGCGGACAACGGGCGAAGCGGATGGTCGGGTGCGCGCTGCTGTCCGAGCTGCGGGACCGGGCGCGGGAATCCCCCATCTCGGCGGCGCCGGGCATCGTCCGGTTCACGGTGAACGTGATCCCGGACCGCGAGCACCCGAACACTGCCGACACCCAGGAGGCGATGTGCGATGAGCACCTGGCGCTCGCGCACGCGGTGCACTGCGCACCCGGTGCGCACCGAATCCAGCCGGTGGGCACCGCGATGGGCGCCATCGTCGACTCGGTGCGCTCCGTTCGGTGGACGTGCTGCGCAGGGGATGACGGTTGAAGGCAGGTGGCCGAGTAGCTGGCTCAGGGGGTGAGCAGTTCGGCGATCTCATGGACGAGCTCCGGGCCGAGAGAGCCCCAGCCATCCTTGTAGCCGTACACAGCCCCCAGGCTGCGGGCGTCGTAGTCGCCGTTCAGGATGTCTATGTCGGCGGGGGTGATGAGCGACGGGTGGGGGACACCGACGGCGCCCGAGACCTTCAGCAACTCCCTGCGCAGGGTGCGCAGGTACATCGCAGCCCGGATGCCCTTCGAGGGCACGTCGATGCCACGCGCCAGCCACGGGTTCTGGGTGGCGATGCCGGTGGGGCACTTGTCGGTGTGGCATTTCTGGGCCTGGATGCAGCCGATGGACAGCATCGCCTCACGGCCCACGTTGATCATGTCGACGCCGAGGGCGAACGCGACGACGGCGTTCTCGGGCAGGCCGAGCTTGCCGGAGCCGATGAAGGTGATGTCGTCGGTCAGGTCCCGCTCGGCGAACACGCCGTAGACGCGGGAGAAGCCCATACGGAACGGCAAGGACACCGAGTCGGCGAAGATCAGAGGAGCCGCCCCGGTGCCGCCCTCGCCACCGTCGACGGTCACGAAGTCGACCCCTCTCTCGCCCCGCTCCATCAGGGTGGCGAGTTCCTCCCAAAAGTCCATCTCCCCGACGGCGCTCTTGATCCCGACCGGCAATCCAGTCTCCGTAGCCAACAGCTCCACGAAGTCGAGCATCGAATTGACGTCGTGGAACGCGGTGTGCCGCGACGGCGAAACGCAGTCCTTGCCTGCGGGAATGTCGCGGATCCCGGCAATCTCGTCGGTCACCTTTACACCCGGCAGCATGCCGCCGAGCCCCGGCTTCGCGCCCTGCGAGAGCTTGATCTCGATCGCCTTAACGGGCGCGCCCGCGACCACGGACTTGAGCTTGTCGAGGTTGAACGTCCCGTCCTCGTTACGGCATCCGAAGTACGACGTACCGATCTGGAAGACGAGGTCCCCGCCGTTGAGGTGGTAGGGCGACAGGCCGCCCTCGCCGGTGTTCTGCATCGTCCCGGCCAGCGCCGCGCCTTTGTTGAGCGCCGTGACGGCCGCGCCGGACAGCGAGCCGAGGCTCATCGCCGAGATGTTGATGACGCTCGCCGGGCGGAACGCCTTGGCGCGGCCGCGCGGTCCGCCGAGTACCTTGGCAGAGGGCAACGCCGCCTGCGGGTCGCTCAGATCGGGCAGCACATCGGCGAACGTACGCTGCTTCACGTATGCATGACCCTGTATGTGCTCGATGTCGTTATCGGTGCCGAACCCGACGTAGTTGTTCTCACCCTTCGCCGACGCGTAGATCCAGCTGCGCTGGTCACGGCTGAAGGGACGCTCCTCATCGTTGGACGTCACGATGTACTGCCGTAGCTCGGGGCCGATCGTCTCCAGCACATACCTGGCGTGTCCCACCAGGGGGAAGTTCCTCAGCAGCGCGTGCTTCTTCTGCACGAGGTCGCGGGCGGCCACCAGCGCCAACCCCGTGGCGGCTGCCGCACCTATGCTCCGAGCACGCACGATAGAAGTTCCTCTCCCAGACTGTCCGATCCTCACGGTGGCCATCTACCCCGCGCCGCGGAGATGCCACGCGATGCCGCAGATCCGAGGGCGCCGCCCCTGCAGGAGGGCCGCCACGCGGCCCGTACGACGGTAGGGCCGAGCCGCGGGCGGGTCAGAGCGCCGAGTCGAGGTGCCCGAGGTGCTCGATGAGGTTCATGTTCTCGGCATAGTCCACCGGGCAATTGATGATTGACACTCCCGGGTCCGCCAGTGCCTCACGGAGCGTCGGCAAAAGCTCCCCGGCGGACTCGATGTGGTAGCCCTTCGCGCCGAAGCTGCGGGCGTACTGGACGATGTCCGGGTTGCCGAAGTCGATGTTGGAGTGTTCCCCGGCCTCCAAGTCCATCTTCCACTTGATGAGCCCGTAGCCGTTGTCCTCCCAGATCAGCACGGTCAGCGGGATGTTCTCCCGAACCGCCGTCTCGATTTCCTGGGAGTGCATGAGGAACGAGCCGTCGCCGACAGCCGCCAACACCTTCGTCTGCGGCCTGGCGAGCTGAACCGCGAGCGCGCCGGGCAGCGAGAAGCCCATGGTGGACAAGCCGTTGGAGATGAGGCAGGTGTTCGGCGCGTACGTCGGGTAGAGCCGGGCCATCCACATCTTCAGCGCGCCGGTGTCGACCAGCACGATGTCGTCGCGCCCGAGCGCGGCGCGGGTGTCGGCGATGACGCGCTGCGGGGCGAGCGGGTAGCGCTCGTCAGCCGCGCCCTGCTCGAGCTCCTTGGCCAGCAGCGTGCGGATAGCCGCGGTGTCCTCGTCGTCGATGGTCCAGCGCAGGCCGTCGAGTTCCGTGGCGAGGGCGTCGAGGGAGGCGGAGATGTCGCCGATGATGCCGACGTCGACCGAGTAGCTGTCGTCCACTTCCGCCGGGACGCGGTGGATATGGATGATCTTCTTGTCACCGTCCGGGTTGATCCGGGACGGGTCGAACTCCTGCAGCTCGTAGCCGACGGCGATGACGACGTCGGCCTCCTCGAACCCGAAGTTGGTGTAGTCGCGCCGCATGAAGCCGAACGTGCCGGTCGCACACGGGTGGTCGTCGGGCAGGACGCCCTTGCCGTGGAAGGTGGTCGCCGTCGACACGTCGAGTGCGGTGGCGAACGCAGCCAGCGACTCCTCAGCGCCGCCGCGCGCCGCGCCGTGTCCGGCGAGGATCACCGGCCGGCGGGCCTCCCGCAGCAACTCCCCCGCCCGCTTGATCTGCTTCGGGGACGGTGCCTCGGGCTGCACGATGTTCCTGGGCAGCGGACGCAGGTCCGAGCCGTCCGTCGCCTCATCGACGTCCTCGGGCACGGCAAGGTAGACGGCACCGGGCCGCTCGGACTCCGCGGTCTTGAACGCTCGCCGCACCATCTCGGGAATGGCCTGGGTAGCCGGGACCTCCGCCGACCACTTCGTGACCGGGGTGAACATGCTCACCAGGTCCACGAACTGGTGGGACTCCTTGTAGTTGCGCTCCTTGCCGACCTGCGCGGTGATCGCGACAACGGGCGTGCTGTTCGTCATAGCGTCGGCCACGCCCAGCATCAGGTTGATCGCGCCGGGCCCCAGCGTCGCGGACATCACACCCGCCGAGCCGGTGAGTCGACCGTGCATCTCCGCCATGAAAGACGCGGCCTGCTCGTGCCGGGTGAGGACGTAGCGGATCTTCTCCGAGCGGGCGAGGGCATTGGTGAAACGGATGTTCTCCTCGCCGGGTACGCCGAACACCACCTCGACGCCCTCGTTCTCCAAGCAGCGAACCAGGAGTTCGGCCGCTCCGTCGGGGGTCTGCTTCGGGTGCTCGGCGTCGCTCACGCTGATCGTGTCCTCTCCTGAGTTTCGGCCGCGCCGATGCGCGGGCCGGTCAGCCGCCTACCCCGGCCGGCTGGTCGGACGCCTGCGGGCCGGGGCTACGAGAAGCTCTGTTGGACCCGGGGGAGCGCCATCCGCGTCTTCGGTGACAGCTCGTTCCTCGACTCCCTCCTCCTCAGACGCCGTCGCCACCGCGTGGCGGACCGCCGACTCGTCCTGGCCGGACCCCTGCTACCGCCTCGTCGTGCTCCTCCTCTCCGTGACCGGCACCCTGCCGCACTTCGAATCTCGGGGCTGGTGTGCTGCCAGGTGTTGTTCCAGATGGCGCGGTGGGCGGCAATGGCCTCTATTGGCTGCCCAGGCCGTGTTCCCACGGTTTGGCCGTCCGCTGTGCCCGCCCGCCATGACGGCTCCGGCACCGCGCTCCCTCCCCCGCCTCGCGATCACCCCGAACACTTTCGCGCGGGCGGGGGTGGCATACCAGCCGAAAGATCATCCGCCGGTCTGGCGGCATGCGGGGATGGGCAGGAAGGGGGAGCGCCCGCCCCGGCGCCCACAGCAACGCCAACAGCGAGGGAGGAACGAAGTGATCCCGCACGACGCCTTACGCTCATTTCCGCGTCCGAGAGGCCGTCCCGACAACCGATCCGCTCTATAACACCTCCTGCACACCGGAACGACACAACCGGAACCGAACAGAGATCCTGTCGCCGAGAACGAGGAGAGTGGGGATCAGTGCTGTGGGAGCGGGACGAGGTACTAGGCACGGCCACCGCAGCGGGGGAAGCCGCGCGGGCGGGCAACGGACGCTGGATACGGGTCACTGGGGCGTTGCCCGGCATGGGCAGGACGGCCCTGCTCGACGAGGTCGTACGACGGCAGACCGCCGACGGCATGCGTGTCAAGCACGCGCGCGGCGCGCCGGAGGAGGCCGCGTTCCCGTACGGTCTCGTCCGCCGGCTCTTAACCGAGGACATAGGCGGCGTCCCTTTCGGCACGCCCACCGGACACAGCGAGCAGTGGCTGTACCACCGGCTGGTGACCCAGCTGGCCCGCCTCGCCACCGAGCGCCCGGTGCTACTCGCGGTGGATGATCTGCACCACGCCGACGAACCGTCCCGGCACTGGATCGGCTATCTGGCGCGCCGCATCGCCGAGCTTCCCGTCCTCCTGGTGACCACCACCTGCGAGGGCTACACCGATCCCCCGGCGTTAGCCGCGGACACGGGCACTTCCGCCGAGCTGCGCCCGCTCAGCGCCCCCGCGGTCGTCCGTATCGCGCGGGCGGCGGGTCTGAGTACCCAGGAGACCACGACCTGCATCGAGGCGGGTGCGGGCAATCCGGCGCTGGTGCGCGCCTTGGTCGCCGATCTCCGCGACGGACCGTCTTCCCGCTCGTCCCTGGCGCCGGAGCGCAGCCGCTACCGGGAGACGATCACCGGCTGGATCCGGGGTCTCCCCGATCCGCGCTCTCGTCACGCTTGCCTAGCCCTCGCCGTGGCGGCCGGGGGAGAGACAGCCTCGGGCCTCTCCGACCGGGACACCGGCCTCTGTCCGGCCCGGCCCGCACCCGGCTCCCCGTCGATGGGCCACCGCCTTGGCACCCTGTTGCGCCACCCTCTCGCGAGGGAGGCCGTTCTCGCCGCCGCCGAACCCGAGGAACTGGCCGTGCTACACACCCGCGTAGCCCAAGTGCTGGCCGAGGAGGGCGCGCCCGCCACCGCCGTCGCCGCCCGGCTCCTGTATGTGGACCGGCCCGGGGAGGCATGGATGGTCCGCTCCCTGGAGGAGGCGGCGGACGAGACGCTGCGCGCGGGCCGGCCCGACGAGTCCGCCGGGTATTTGCGCCATGCCCTGAGCGGGCCGCTCGCCCCGGACCGCCGCGCCGGTCTCGCGATGCGCCTCGGCGCACTGGAGCTTCCCGGCAACGTGACCGCCGGAATCCGCTGGCTGTACACCGGACTGGAGCTCCACACCGATCTCCGGGAACGCGCGAGCGCCGCGAGCGCGCTCAGCGCCGGCCTGGTCGCGGGGCGGGACCCCGACGCCGCGTTACGGATCCTGCGCCAGGTCGGCCGGGCCGCCGACAACGACGACGAGCTCGTCCATGTGCTGCAAGCGCTCGGCGCCCTCGTCTCCTCGCACGAAGCCGAAGCCTGGCGCGACGCCGTCTCCGCGCTGCGCGCGCTCGCCCCGGTGGCTCCCCCCACCATCGAGCCCCTGGTGTGCGGACTGATCACCGAGTACGAGGCCGGGGCCGGACTCTGCTCGGCGGCGGAGGCGGTGGCCAGGGTCGAGCGGCGCCTGGAGGCACCGGTGGACCAACGCCTGCGCACCGCCTGGCTCGGCAGCGCGGCCACACTTCTGCAGTGGGCGGACCGTCTGGAGGAAGCGCGCGCACTTGCCGCCCGCTGCCTGCCCTCCTCGCCGATCCCCCCCGACCTGACGGACATGGGCCTCCAGTGCCTGCTCAGCGTACGGGCCGAGGCGGCGCTCTGGGCCGGCGAGTTCGGCCGCGTCATCGACGAGAACGTCGCCTGGGTGGAGCTGTCCGCCGGGCAGGGCGTCCGGCTGCCCCATCTGGCGGCCATGGTGGCGCTCGCCCGGTCCGAGATCGGGGCGCGCGCCGAGGCATGGGAGGCGGTGACCGTCACCGAGCCGTCCGGCGCCGACACCTCCTGGGAGTGGAACGAACTTGGCTACGCGCGCGCCCGGCTCCACGAGGCGGACGGCGACTGGCGGGCCGCCCTCGAAGGTCACCTGGCCTGTGGAGCCGGCCAGAGCGCCCGTGACTTCGTCAGCCCGGTCGCCACACCATGGCGCTCGGGGGCGGCGTTCGCCCTGGCGCGGCTCGGACGCCGAGAGGAGGCGCGCGAGCTCGCCGAGGAGGAACTCCGCCACGCCCGCCTCTGGGGAACCGGGCGCACCATCGGCCGGGCGCTGCGCGCCCAAGCAGCCGCTCTCGGCGGCAGGCTGGCCCTGGAATCCCTCACCGAGGCTGCAGAACTGCTCGGCTCGGCCCCCGCGCCGGTGGAACTCGTGGAGACCCTCGTCGATCTCGGCCGTGCCCGCCTCGATGCCGGCAACGGCCGCAAGGGCCGCGACACCCTGCGCGAGGCGCACGCCGTGGCGCTGCGGCTCGCCGCGCAGAAGTCGGGGGCCCGCCGTCTCCTGGATCTGACCGAGGAGGCGCTGCGTCGGGGCGGCGCCCGGAAGACCAACAACGGACAGGCGCTGACCGCGGCCGAACGGCGGGTCGCCGAACTGGCCGCCGCGGGACATACCAACGCACGGATCTCCTCCTCGCTGTGTCTCACCCGCCGCACCGTGGAGATGCATCTCACCAACGCCTACAGGAAGCTGCGGATCGCCCGGCGGACCCAGCTCGTGGCGGTGCTGGCGCGGGAGGCGGGCCCCGTGAACGAGTGACACCCCGTTTCGTCACCGATTGCCGTGTGCAGGCCCCCGCCGCACACCACACCGTGCCCCGCCGGTGATCCGGCGGGGCACGGAGGTCTCATGAACGGTCGGTCGCATCCGTGAGTGGTCCGGACGGTGGGGCCGGGCGGGGGTCGCCGCACTCATCCCCTGGACGGGGCCGCCCAGGCCTGCACTGTCACTGCTTCGTCAGAGTGAAGGCAACCGTGGCGTTGTTCCCACTACCGCCCTGATGGGTGCAATCGAATCCGGACGGAGCGGTGCAGGAGTACCTGTTGCTGCCCGAGTAGGGGTTGTTCCAGTACACCTTGACCTTGTTGGTCTCCCCGGACACATTGAAACTCACCTCGCCCTCCGTGCCGGTCATGAAGCCGTCGGACTCGCTCTGCCAGTTGCCGGAGATACCGGACTGGATGATGGAGGGCGGAAGCATGTTGGTGGACCAGATGCCCCAGTGCAGTTGCGAGGTGGAGCGAGTGAGCAGCCGCCCCGAGACATTGGTCAGGGTGACATTGGTGCTGCGCGCGGCATTGGCCGTGAGCGGATTGGCCGCCGCGCCCCGGGCCTTGGTCGCGCCGGGCGCCTTCTTCGCTGCCGATGCCTTCTTCCAGAGGTCGAATGTCACCGAAGCGTTGTTCCCACTGCCGCCGTACTTGTCGCACTGGTATCCCGCCGGGACGACGCAACTGTAGCTGTTGGATCCCGAGTAGGGGTTATTCCAGTGCATGCGGACCTCTCCGCCCCCGGGGAGCGCGTAGGTCACCTTCCCCTCGGTTCCGGTCATGAAACCGCAGGATTCGCTCTGCCATATGGGCTGCGCGCCATTGGCGACGGTATCGGGCGGCAGCATGTCGGTCGTCCAGCAGCCGTGGGGCAGTTCATCCCATGTCTTGACCAGATTGGTCCCGGAATAGTTGATCAGTTTGACCTGGGTGGAGCGGGCTGCGGTGACACCCACCTGGCCCTTAGCCTTGTTCTCGGACTTCGTGGGGCGCTGTTCGGCAGTAGCCGCCCGAGTCCCGGGCCGCTCGTCCACCGCCTGCGCCGCCGGGGCGAGGGCGACCGCCCCGGCCGCCATCAGGACTGCAGTGAGAGCGCCCGCCGCGGCGCGGCGCACATCAGTGATGCGAGTCAGTCTCTTCATGGTTTTACCCATTCCGTTCGAGCGGCGGGGAGTGCGCCGCGCTGGTCCGGTTCACTACGCACGGGCTCATGGCCCGACGCGGAGGGGATCACTGGTAGTAGAGGTCGTATGTCTCGTATGGAGTGGCCTCGATCATGTACTGACTGGCCATTCCAAAGCCCACCAGAGTGGCGTACGCTGCCATCGCCGCGAAATATGAGGGGTAATTGCCGCCATAGATCCAGATGTTTGCCGCCGCCGGGCCTTCCCGGCCGGCGGGTGCGGCGGAGGTGCTCGCCCGGTCGGTGTTGC
This sequence comes from Streptomyces cyaneofuscatus, assembly GCF_000718135.1. Classification (GTDB taxonomy): domain Bacteria; phylum Actinomycetota; class Actinomycetes; order Streptomycetales; family Streptomycetaceae; genus Streptomyces; species Streptomyces cyaneofuscatus. The sequence continues at coordinate 53,750 of NZ_JOEM01000007.1, forward strand.
CGACCGATGCCTTGGCGGCATGTGCCTGAGCGATACCGCCGATCAGAACAGCGGACGCAAGCACGGCGCTGACCGCGACCTTCCGAATTCCTCTTCGCATGACAATCCCTTTCTCGGCGTTACATGTTCGCGGTCGGTCGCCCGCCGCTTGGGTGCCGCCGGACCACCGGACCGCGAAGTGCGGTGGCGGTCACAGAATGGCATGGCGGTGCTACGTACAGGCACTGCGGAAAACCGCATACATACGACTCCCGTCACCAGCTGGCGCCTCCACGAGCGGGTTGGGTCCCCGACCGGCCGCCCCGGTGCCGTACCCCGCGGATGCGGTCGAGCCTGCGGCCGGACCTCTGTCCACACGTGGACGGCTCCTCGCCCAGTGGGGCCGCCCCGCTAGGTTCTGTCCGGCCGATCTTGGGCTGTGGGATGATGCCGTCCATGTCTTGGATCCGAAGGGGCCGTGCCTCGTAGAACACCAGCTTCACTTCGGCCGCGGGAACGCGGTTGGGGCAGACCCTGGGTGCGGTATCGCGATGTCCCAGGTCTGTCGGGAGCGGCGAATGCCGCTGTCCGTGTACTCGAACGGGAGCGATTGTCTCCGGGCATCGTGGCGGTGGCGCTGAGCGTGTGGTCCGGGCGCGTCCACGGCACGAGGCGCCGATGGAGGCAACGGGAGACGGAGTTCACCTGCTCCTGCTGCGGCGAGGGTTGGGCCCGGGACAAGCTGCAAGACGCTCTATTCATGCTTCCGCCAAGGGCCGCCAGCGAACTCCGGGTGCAGGTCGAGCTCCTGGACGCGGTGCTCCTCGGGCGAACGCATCACGAACCGGCAGAAGAGCCGGAGTTGGCGTGGTGGCATCGCAGGTGCTGACCGTACCCCTGTCGCCCACTGGTTCGTTGGCTCTTGCGTGACTGGTCGGAGGGATCTGACAGAGGCGGAGTGGCGACGTCTGGAGCCGCTCTTGCCCACGGGCAACAAGCGCTGCGGGCGGTGGCGCGATCATCGCCAGGTGGTCAACGGCATCCTGCACCGGGTGCGAACCGGGGTGCAGTGGCGTGACCTGCCTGAACGCTACGGACCATGGAAGACCGTATACGAGCGCCACCGGCGCTGGTCGGCCGTCGGCATCAATCACGTCAAGGTCGATGCGCTCACCGTCAAGCAGCGCAAGCAGATAGCCCGGCAGCTCATGGATTTCATGTTCCGTTCATACTTCGTCACCGGCCGCTTTCACGCCGACCCGCACCCCGGCAACATCCTCATCAGCCAGGATGCCATCGCCCATGTCATCGACTGGGGCATGGTGGGCCGCCTCGACCGCAGCACGCGTATGGCCATGCTGGGGGTTTTGATCGGCATGATGTGCAACGACGCAGAAGCCCTCGCCCGCCAATGGATCCACATGGGAGCCGCCACTCCGTGGAGCAACATCGCCGGCTTCGTCCAAGATCTCTCCCGCAAGGTGCCCTTATGGTCAAACGCCACCCTCGATGAGCTCCACTACGGCGTGGCCCTCATGTCTGTGCTCCAGCACTCCAGCAAACGGGGCATCCAGGTCTCCCCCAGTGTCTCCGTCATCGGCAAATCCCTGGCCAACATCGAAGGCTCCGTACGCTGCTTGTACCCCCAGCTAAAACTCATCAAGAGCCTCAGCAGCACCCTCAACGGCATCATGCACGACCTGCTGCGGGAGGAAGTCGCCTCCGAGCGGCTTGCCCAGCATCTCTTGGACCTTCTCGTTTTCACCAACAAAAGCGCTGGCCACTTGGAAGCCCTACTCAGAGACCTTGCATCTCGCCAGTTCACCGTGCAGGCGCGCACCAACCTCGGGGACCCGATCACCGCAGGCCGCTCACACCGCTGACACGGTCCACTGCGCGGGGCAACGAGGCTCGTGACGATGATGCAGCCCGCTGAGGCAGCCGAACGGACGAGTTCTTGATCGGGAGGAGTTAAGTTGAGTCCCCACGGGACGAGCCACTCTCAAGAACCCGTGGCGCGTACCGGCCAGGGGACTGCGTCACGGGTTCAGGACGAGGTCCTCCACCCGTTCTGCTCCCGATCGAACTTGAGCTGCCTGTCCACCTCGATGTTGGCTTCGCCCTGCCGCCTGTCGGGTGCAAAGATATTGTCGCTGCCGAGGACGTAGACCGTGTTCTCGCGGTTCTGTGTGGGTTCGAAGAGCTTGACCGCGTACAGGTCCTTGTCGCCGTTCACGCGTTCGACCGATCGGACGATCCCGTAGGTCGTGTCCGGCGGATCACTGGCGGAGCCAGAGTCGGATCGCGGCGGCGGTGACGGTGCCGTGGAGACGTAGGCCCGTCTGTCGTAACGGGTCGCGACCGCGCGGGAGTTCCTGAGCCGGTCCCGGTGGGCGCGCTGGCCGACAAGTACGGCGCGAAGCTGATGTTCCCGCTGGTGTCGGCGCTGAAGATCGTGCCGGTGCTGCCGTCGTCGATCAGCGCCGACGCCCGGCTCGTGTCCGCCTGGTCGGACTGGAAGGCGACTGGCTGAGGCGTGGTGAAGGACGAGGACGGCCTGGACAATCGCTGTGATGTGGTTGGTGCTGCCTTTGAGCTGCAGGAATGAATGGGGACGGCGGACTTCGCCCGCAGCCCCGCACTCCGAGCGCATGCGAGGACGCCGCCACTCCCGGTGGCAGACACCGCCAGCCCGGAGACTCGTCCACACGCCCGGGAGTACATATGCCCCATGGCGGGCTTAAGGTGTAATGTCACATTTGGCCGCGTCGGCTGTGCCGCGCCCACCGGACGACGAAGAAGGCTTCCGCCTTCCGCCCTCCGTGCCGCTCGGTCGGCTGAAGGATCACCGAACTCACCTTTCACATCCGCCAGGCGGGAGGGTCTGCCATGAGCAAGGTCACCACGAGCGACGGTACGAGCATCTTCTACAAGGACTGGGGTCCGCGCGACGGCCGACCGATCGTGTTCCACCACGGCTGGCCACTCAGCGCAGACGACTGGGACAATCAAATGCTGTTCTTCCTCGCGGAGGGCTATCGCGTGATTGCCCACGACCGTCGAGGACATGGGCGTTCCTCCCAGAGTCAGAGCGGTCACGAGATGGACACCTATGCCGCCGATGTGGCAGCGGTGACCGACGTTCTCGACCTGCGGGACGCCGTCCACATCGGCCACTCCACCGGCGGTGGCGAAGTCGCCCGGTACGTGGCGCGCGCGAAGCCGGGACGGGTCGCCAAGGCAGTCCTGGTCGGAGCGGTGCCACCAATCATGGTGCGAACGCCGTCCAACCCCGGCGGCCTGCCCATCGAGGTGTTCGACGGCTTCCGCGCGTCCCTCGTCGCCAACCGTGCGCAGTTCTACATCGATGTCCCCTCAGGGCCGTTCTACGGGTACAACCGACCCGGCACCGAGGTGTCCCAGGGAGTGATCGACAACTGGTGGCGCCAGGGTATGCGGGGAGCCGCCAACGCACACTACGAGTGCATCAAGGCGTTCTCCGAGACGGACTTCACCGAGGACCTCAAGGCGATCGACGTCCCCGTCCTGGTGGCGCATGGCACCGACGACCAGATCGTGCCCTACGACGACTCGGCGCCGCTGTCGGTCGAACTCCTCAAGAACGGCCGGCTCAAGAGCTACGACGGTTTCCCTCACGGCATGCTCACGACGCAACCCGAGGTGCTCAACCCCGACCTGCTGGCCTTCATCAAGGAGTAGGCAGCTCAGCCTTTGACCGTCGGCCTCCGACGGCGCACCGGAACTCCGGTGCGCTGTCACGGGCATCCGTGGGCCGAGCGGGGGCGTTTCAGTCAGACCTGGTCCTCGGCTTCGGGCACCAAGCTCCGAGTGGTCGTGGGCCGCCAACCGGGTGAAGAGCGGCGTGCCCGCAGTCGGAGCAATTCGCCTTCGATCGCGGGCCAGGAGCCAGGGTGAGCCGGGTGAGTAACGGCAGCCCCTCATCAGCACGCCCCGACCGTCTGATCACGTTGTCGGACGGCATCTTCGCGATCGCCATGACCCTGCTCGCCCTCGATGTGAGGGTCCCGCCCGGCCTGGACTCCGAGCAGTTCCACGACGCGCTGCGCGAAAGCTCTCCCCAGCTCGCCGCCTACGCGCTGAGCTTCCTCATCCTGTGTGTCTTCTGGCGGGACCAGCGGCAGATCCTCCTGATGTCCGCGAAGACGGGCGGCCTTCCCCAGCATCTGGCCCTCGCGGTGCTCGGCATGATCGCCTTGGTCCCCTTCCCCACGTCCATCCTCGCCGAGTACGGAGCACGCGAGCCGTGGGCGGTGGTGATGTACGCCGCGACCATCTGCCTCATCGACCTGCTGCAGCTCGCCATGTTCGCGACGCTGAGGGGCCGCCACGGTGTCCGCGCCGTGGGCGAGTGGCGGGACACCGCGGCAGACCTGAGCGCGACGATCGCGGTGTTCGGAGCCTCCGTACCCATTGCTTTTTTCGCCCCGCAGGCGGCCATGTGGTGCTGGCTCGCCCTCTTCCCCGTCAAGGCCGCCCTCGGTCGGCAGGAACGGCTCCGGAGTACCCGGCAGGACGGCTGAGACCTTGGGCGATGAGTACCTCGCGCTCGTCGGGCGACCCGCTACGGCGCGTCCACCAGGATCCGTCCGTCGGCCGGGGTCCGTGAAGCGAGGCCGTTGGCGTAGAAGGATTCGACGCGGGACTGCTCCGTCGCGTTCGGGACCGAATTCCTGCACCCGGTTCCGGCGCTGGAGCCCGACATCAGCTGGGAGCACGGGCCGGGCTTGGTGTCCGGCAGGCCCAGGCTGTGGCCGATCTCGTGTGCGGCGATGCGGGTCTTGTCATGCCCCTGGGTGACGGCCTGGCTGCCCAGCTCCACCCGGACCTGGCCGCCAGGGCGGACCGGGCCGAGTGTGGCCTGCGGCCAGCCGTTGGTGGCCACGATCTGGATCTCGGCGCGCGCGCCGGGCGCGGCCTCGACCAGTTTGACGTTGTCGACGTTCGAGTTCCACGAGGCGACCCCAGCCGCGATCGCCGCCTCCCAGCCGCCCGCACGGCTGTCGTCGTAGCGGAGTGTCACCACGGCCGCCGCGCCTTCCGTGACGTGCGGAACCGGCGCCTGCGTGGCGCTCGCCGCCGTGACGGTGGTCAGGGTGATCGCCGCGGCGATACCGGCCGCCTTCAGCGCTATCGAATTCAACATTGCTGTCCCTTCACTCATGGGGGGCTCGGCTCCGGGCGGAGCCGAGAGTGACGGGAGGACGGCTGCCGCCAACCTGCCTTTCCACAGGGACAGTTGCCGAGCCTCCAGGAGCCGCAGAACCTATGCCCACCAAGAGGTGTTCGCCATGCTCCTGTCACGCGAGACAGGCTGGAAATCGGTGGTGCGGATCGCAACGTGGCAGTACCTACCCGTACCGGGTGTCCCGCCGCTGGCACTGCTCTGGCCGGATAGGGCTGGTCTCCCGCGGGCGTGGGACCGGAACGGTGCGCCCGTGGTGCGGTGGCGACGCCGGGCGCCGGCGGCCCGTTCCGTACGCTGGGGGCATGCGTATGCGCCCCACTCTGAGCTGGACCCCCACCGAGGAGCTGTCGCCGGGCACCACCGATCTGGAGCCGGTCGCCGACGCGCTGAGCGGTGGCGGTGTGCTGGTGCTGAGCGGGGCGGGCATCTCCACCGAGTCGGGCATCCCCGACTACCGGGGTGAGGGCGGAAGCCTGAGCCGGCACACCCCGATGACGTACCAGGACTTCACCGCCGACCCCCAGGCCCGTCGCAGGTACTGGGCGCGCAGCCATCTCGGCTGGCGCACCTTCGGCAGCGCCCGCCCCAATGCCGGGCACCGGGCCGTGGCCTCGTTCGAACGGCACGGCATGCTCTCGGGTGTGATCACCCAGAACGTCGACGGTCTGCACCAGGCCGCCGGCAGCGAAGAGGTCGTGGAGCTGCACGGAAGCCTGGACCGGGTGGTCTGTCTCTCCTGCGGCACCCTCAGCCTGCGCCGCGAGCTCGCCCGGCGGCTGGAGGAGGCCAATGAGGGCTTCGCGCCCGTGGCCGCCGCTATCAACCCGGACGGCGACGCCGACCTCACCGACGAGCAGGTCGGCGACTTCCGCGTGGTGCCGTGCACCGTCTGCGGCGGCATCCTCAAACCCGACGTGGTGTTCTTCGGGGAGGCCGTGCCCGTCGAGCGGGTCGAACACTGCCGCTCGCTGGTCCGTCAGGCCACCACACTGCTCGTCCTGGGATCCTCACTGACCGTGATGTCCGGGCTCCGGTTCGTCCGCCAGGCGGCTCAGGCCGGACAGCCCGTGCTGATCATCAACCGGGATCACACCCGGGGTGACCGCCACGCCGTCACCCGCGTCGCGCTCCCGCTGGGGACGGCCCTCACCACCCTGGCCGGCCGGCTGGGCATCCCCGTCGACGACGGGTCGGCCGGGACCGGGTGAGGTCGGCCGGGAGATATCCGATGTAGATGCTTTTGGGATAGTTTCTCGCGCGCTGAGTCGGGAACTCGCAGTGAGGCGGAGCGCAGGGTTCCGCCTCATGCAGCACCCGTCGTTCTGGAGTTTTCATGTCAGAGCAGCGCAAGAGTCCGTTCGCCACCGTCAACCCGTACACCGGGGAGACCCTCGCGGAGTTCCCGGCCATCGAGGGCGCGGAGGTGGACGCCGTCCTGGAGACCGCGGGCGACGCCTTCGACGCGTGGCGCAAGCGGAGCATCGAGGAGCGTGCCGCGCTGGTCGGGCGCGTCGCCGGGCTGATGAAGGAGCGCAAGGAGACCTTGGCGCGCCTGATCACCCTGGAGATGGGCAAGCTGATCTCCGAAGCCCGCGGAGAGGTGGATCTCGCCGCGTCGATCCTCGCGTACTACGCGGAGCACGGCCCCGCTTTCGCGGCCCGGGAGCCGCTCGACGTCGAGGAGGGCGAGGCGTATCTCGTCAGCGAGCCGCTCGGGGTTCTGCTCGGCGTCATGCCCTGGAACTTCCCGCTCTATCAGGTGGTGCGCTTCGCGGGGCCCAACCTCGTGCTGGGCAACACCGTTCTCGTCAAGCACGCCGGGATCTGTCCGCAGTCCGCGCTCGCCCTGGAGGTGCTGTTCCGCGACGCGGGCGCGCCCGAGGGCGTCTACACGAACCTGTTCGTGAGCCACGACGAGATCTCGCGCATCATCGACAGCCCGGTGGTGAAGGGCGCCTCACTGACCGGCAGCGAGCGGGCGGGGGCCCAGGTCGCGGAACGGGCCGGCCGCAACATGAAGCCCAGCCTGCTGGAGCTGGGCGGCAGCGATGTCTTCATCGTGCTCGACGGTGAAAACCTGGAGCGTACGGTCGGCGCCGCGGTGGCCGGCCGGATGGCCAACACCGGGCAGAGCTGCGTGGCGTCGAAGCGCTTCATCGTGCTCGCGGAGGTCTACGACGACTTCGTCGAGGGGATGCGCGGCACGTTCGCGGCGCTCACGCCCGGCGATCCGTCCGACGAGGCGACGACGCTGGGGCCGCTCTCCTCCGAGCAGGCCGCCTCCGGCCTGGCCGAGCAGATCCGCGAGACCGTGGAGCAGGGCGCCGAGCTGGTGATCGGCGGCGGCCGGATCGACCGCCCCGGGGCCTTCGTCCAGCCGACGATCCTCACCGGCGTCAAGCCCGGCATGCGGGCGTACGCGGAGGAGCTCTTCGGGCCCGCCGCCGTGATCTACCGGGTCGAGGACGAGGACGAGGCCATCGCGCTCGCCAACGACAGCCAGTACGGGCTCGGCGGGTCGGTCTTCTGCTCGGACGTGGACCGGGGCCGCCGGGTGGCCGAACGGGTGGAGACCGGCATGGTCTGGGTCAACCACCCGACCTCGACCCAGCCCGACCTGCCGTTCGGCGGGATCAAGCGCTCCGGCTACGGGCGGGAGCTCTCGAAGCTCGGCATGCAGGAGTTCGTCAACCGCAAGCTCGTACGGGTACTGCCGCCGGACGCCGAGCTGAGCGGCATCGCGGGCTGAGGAACGCCCGGGCCCGTTCCGCGCCCGGCTCCTGGTCCGCCCTTCCCGCCGGCCCGTCGTGCCCGCCCGCAGGCGGACCGGCACGGCAATCCGTCCCGTACACCCCTCTCACCGCCTTCCGAGGCGTCGACAGCAAGGAGTCACCGTGCCCGCAGTACCCGACATCACCCTCAACAACGGCGTGACCATCCCTCAGCTCGGCTTCGGGACCTTCCAGATCCCGCCGAAGGAGACCCGCGAGACGACGCTGGCCGCTCTGGAGACCGGTTACCGGCACATCGACACGGCGGAGATGTACGGCAACGAGAAGGAGGTCGGCCAGGCCGTCCGCGACTCCGGGCTCGACCGCGCCGACGTCTTCGTGACGAGCAAGCTGAACAACGACGCCCACCAGCACGACGAGGCACTGCGGGCGTTCGACCGCACGATGGATGAGCTCGGTCTGGAGTACCTGGACCTCTTCCTCATCCACTGGCCCCTGCCGAGCTCGGGGGACTTCGTGGAGACCTGGAAGGCCCTGGAGGAGATCTACCGGTCCGGCCGGGCCAAGGCGATCGGGGTCTCCAACTTCCAGCCGAACCACCTGCGCCGGCTCCTGGAGAGCAGCACGGTGGTGCCCGCCGTCAACCAGATCGAGGTGCACCCCTACCTCACCCAGGACGCTGTACGGGCCTTCGGCGCCGAGCACGACATCGCCACGGAGGCCTGGTCGCCCATCGCCCAGGGCAAGGTCCTCTCGGACCCGGCGATCACCCGCATCGCCGAGCGGGTGGGCCGGTCGGCCGCGCAGGTGACGCTGCGCTGGCACCTCCAGCGCGGGGACATCGTCTTCCCCAAGTCCGTGACGAAGAAGCGGATCGAGGAGAACTTCGAACTCTTCGACTTCGAGCTCACCGAAGGCGACATCGGTGAGATCTCCGCCCTCAACCGTGACGAGCGCACCGGGCCCGACCCGGACACGTTCAACGGTTGACCCTGACGTCAGGTGATTCGCGGGCCCGTCCCCGGGCAACGGCTCCGGGGGCGGGCCTCCGTACGGCCGGGTCCATGCTCACGGCGCGTACGGCAGGGCAGCCAGGCTCTGCCGGACCTGCCGGGTCGTCGCGTCCGCGAGAATTTCCGGCACGCCCTTCTCGATGCCGTCCAGGGCCTGCGCAGCGACATCGGCGGGGTCGGCCTTCTGATCGGCGGGGACGGCGGCGGCCATGTCCGTGTCCATGTAGCCGACGTGCAGCGCCGATACGGTGATGCCGCGGGGTGCCAGCTCCTCCCGGGTGGCGTCGGTCAGCGCCCAGGCGGCGGCCTTGGTCGCGGCGTAGGACCCGAGTCCTGCCGGGTGCAGCCAGGACAGGACCGACAGGACGTTGAGCACCGCTCCCCCGCCGTTGCCCTCGATGACGGGGGTGAAGGCCCGCGTCACGGCGAGGGGGCCGTAGAAGTTCGTCTCCATCTCCCGGCGCACCGCGTCCAGGTCGCCCGTGAGCAGGGACGTGGCGGTGGAGATGCCCGCGTTGTTCACCAGCAACGTCGCGTCGGATGCGGTGCGGGCGGCGGCCCTGATCGACTCCTCGTCCGTCACGTCCAGCCGCAGCGGGATGGCGCCCGGAAGGTCCACGGTGCCGGGGTGGCGGGCCGCCGCGTACACCGTCGCTCCGCGCTCCAGGAGCTGGGCCGCCAGATGCCGTCCGAGCCCTCGGTTGGCGCCGGTGACCACGGCGACCGCGTTCTTGAGTTCCATGTCCACTCCTCAGGGCACTTTAGATGATGGCTCCAATCTAAACGGAGGAGTAGGATAGATGTCAACCGACATCCGGAGCTTCCCGTCTGGGGCATCCGCAGGAGAGAGCACGAGAGGTGGGCCATGGGCCGCGTATCGCAGGCGCAGGCGGAGGAGAACCGGCGACGGGTGGTGGAGACCGCGTCGCGGCTCTTCCGGGAGCAGGGCACCCACGTCAGCGTCGCGGATCTCATGAAGGCGGCGGGCCTGACCCATGGCGGCTTCTACAAGCAGTTCGCGTCCAAGGAGGCGCTCGTCGACGAGGCCACCGCCCACGCCTTCGACGGGTTCGCCCGGCTCCGTGAGGACGGGCTCGAACGGCACGCCGGGCAGCGCGACGCCGCCCAGCGGGCGCTGATCTCCACCTATCTCTCGGCGGAGCACCGCGACAGCGCCGCGGACGGCTGCCCCGCCGCCGGACTCGCCTCCGACATGGCCCGCGCGTCCGGGAGCGACACGGCCCACCGCGTCTACGCGGAGGGCGTGGCCGACTTCGCCCGGTGGCTCTCGACCGAGGACGAGGACGGCCTCGCCCGGCTGAGCACCCTGGTCGGCGCGCTCGTCCTGGCCCGCGCCACCAAGGGCTCACCCATCTCCGAGGAGATCCTCACCGCCGCGCGCGAAGCGCTGACGGACGCCGGTCCGGCACAGCCGCCGTCACCACCCGCGCAGCGGCCGTGATCGCGCGGGTGGTGCGGGGTTCGCGGTGCTCGCCGGGTTCGCGGCGTTCACGAGGCTCGCGGGATACGCCGGGTTACGAAGCGAACTTCCGCAGGTCAGCCGCCAGCGAGCTGATGGCCGCGGGATTGCGCGGGCTCTCGACCAGGTCAACGTAATCGAGTACGACGATCCGGTCGTTCCTGATCGCGGAGACGTTCGCGAGCGGCTTGTAGGTCTTCAGGAACGTGCGCTTCTGCTCGGCGCTGGTGTCCCCGTAGTTGTTGATGACGATGACCTCGGGGTCGCGGTCGACCACCGTCTCCCAGCCCACCGTCGTCCAGCTGTCCTTGAGGTCCTTCATGATGTGGTCGCCGCCGGCCTTGGTGATGATGTCGTGCGGTCCGGCGTACGCGCCCGAGGTCAGCGGCTTGTCCTTCCCGTCGTCGTACAGGAAGACGCGCGGGCGGTCACTCCCCTTCGGCGCCTTCGCCTGGGCGTCGGCGACCTGCTTCCGGAAGGACGCGATGAGGGTGTCCGCGCGGTCCTCCACGTCGAAGATTTTCCCGAGGTTCCCCAGGTCGGTGTAGAGCGCTTCGAGGGGCGGCATGACTCCCCGGGCCTTGCCCTGTCCGTTGCGGCACGATTCGCTCAGCAGATACGAGTCGACGCCCACGCGCTTCAGCTCGGCGGGGGTGAAGCCCTCGCCCTCGTTGAAGCCGTAGTTCCAGCCGGCGAAGACCAGGTCGGCGCGGGCGCCCAGGACCAGTTCCTTGTTGATGCGCTCCTTGGAGAGCCACGTCGTCTTCTTGTAGCCGTCCTTCCACGGGACGGACGTCATGTCGCCCTTGTCGTCGGGCATCACATAGCCGGCCATGTGGTCCTCGAGTCCGAGGGCGAACATGATCTCGGTGATGCCGACGTCGTTCGTCACGACGCGCTGCGGCGCCTTGTCGTAGCTCTTCTTCTGACCGCAGTTCTCTACGGTCACCGGGTAGTGCCGGTCGGCATTCGCGCTGTCGTCCTTCCCGTCCGACTGCGGCGTGACGTCCGCTCCGCAGCCGGTGAGGGCCAGGGCGGCGGCGAGGACGAGGGCTGCGGGGCGCAGGGAGTTCGGCATGGTGGCTGGGGCTCCTCAGGGGGTGGCGGGGCGGGCTCGGGGAAGGTCGAAGAGCAGTTGCAGCGCGCCGGTCTCGGGGTGGGCGACGCGGTGCGCCCGTACGCCGAAGACCTCGGCCAGCAGCTCGGTGGTCAGGACGTCGTACGGGGCTCCGGAGGCGACGATCCGGCCGCCGTCGATGACGTGGATCAGGTCGCAGTGGAGAGCGGCGAGGTTGAGGTCGTGCAGGGCGGTGAGCACGGTCAGGCCGCTGCCGCGGACCAGGGCGAGGATTTCCAGCTGGTGGGCGATGTCCAGGTGGTTGGTGGGTTCGTCGAGCACCAGGACGCGGGGCTGCTGGGCGAGCGCGCGGGCGATCAGGACGCGTTGCCTCTCGCCGCCGGAGAGGGTGAGGAAGCCGCGTTCGGCCAGGTGGGCCGCGCCGACCCCGTCCAGTGCCTCGGTGCAGCGGTCGCGGTCCTCGTCGGTCGCCCGGGCCATCGGGCCCTGGTGCGGCATACGCCCCATCGCCACGATCTCGGCCACGGTGAAGTCGAACTCCACGACCGCGTCCTGAGGGAGGGCGGCCAGGCGGCGGGCGCCCTCCCGGGTGCTCAGGGCGTGGAAGTCGTCACCGCCGATACGGACGGTGCCGGAGGAGGGGCGCAGGGCCCGGTAGACGCACCGCAGAAGCGTGGACTTGCCGCTTCCGTTGGGGCCGACCAGGCCGACGAGCTGTCCCTCCCCCGCCCCGAGGGTCACCTCGTCCACCAGGCGTGCGCCGGCGGTCTCGACGGTCAGCGCGTCGATGTCGATCCGCATCAGATGCCTCCGAAGGAGTAGGACCTGCGGCGCATCAGCAGGATGAAGCAGGGCACGCCGATGACCGCGGTGAGGACGCCGACCGGGAGTTCGGCCGGGGCCAGGACCACGCGGGAGAGGATGTCCACCCAGATCAGCAGCACGGCTCCCGCGAGCGGTGCGACGAGCAGGACCCTCCGGTGGTCAGCGCCGACCAGCATCCGTACGGCGTGCGGGACCATCAGTCCGACGAAGCCGATCGCCCCGCTCACCGCGACGACCGCCCCGGTGACGGCCGCCGAGACGAGGAAGAGCTCCTTGCGGAGCCTCCCTGGGTCGACGCCGAGGGCGGCGGCGGTCTCGTCGCCCATGGCGAGGGCGTTGAGGCGCTGTGCCGACCAGCCGAGGTGGGCGAGGCCGGCGAGCACGGCGCCTGCGGCGATCGGTACGGAGGCCCAGTTGGCGCCGCTCAGGCTGCCGAGCAGCCACATCATCGCGGAGCGGGCCGCCTCGCCCCGCTCGGCCGCGAACACCATGAACGTGGTGACGGCCGAGAAGCCGTAGTACATCGCGGTGCCCGTCAGGACGAGTCGCAGCGGAGTCAGTCCGCGTTCGGTGCGGGCCACCGCGTACACGAGCAGCATGGCGAGCAGGGCCGAGACGAACGCCGCCGTGGACAGGGCCCAGATGCCCAGTGCTCCCAGCGCCCCGAAGATCAGTACGGCGTTGGCGCCGACCGCCGCGCCCGAGGAGATGCCGAGCACGAACGGGTCCGCGAGCGCGTTGCGGACCATGGCCTGGACGGCGACCCCGATGGCTGACAGCCCGGCTCCCACGATCGCGGCCAGCACGGCGCGCGACAGGCGCAGTTCCCAGACGATGGTGTACGCCGACACCTCGTCGGGCCCGATGGCGCCACCGGTCAGGCCCGCCCACAAGTAGCGCAGCACTTCGGCCCAGGAGAGCCCTGAAGCCCCCAGTCCGGCCCCGCAGACGAGGGAGACGGGGAGGGCCAGGCACAGGCCGGCCAGGAGGATCGGCAGGGGTATGCGCCGGGGTGGCGGCGACCCCGTACCGGCGCGGGACGGGCGCGCGGGCTTGGCGGGTATGCGGTCGACAGACGTGGCCACAGGCCGGTCGCTTTCGCCTCGGGCCGTACGTCTGCGCAAGGAGGAGCAGCCCCGGACGGCGGACGCCCGCGCAGCGCCCTTCGCAGTCCACGGCGAATTGTCAGGAGCCTTCTGCGCCACGGGTGATCGGGCTCACGGAACCGAGGTTCCGCCTACCGTTGCGGGTCAGCGCCGGACTTCGACCGGACTTCCCCCGTGGCGAAGTCGCAGCCTACCGGGTGCGTTCGTCCGGCCCCCTGGCACCGGCCGCTTTTCCGGCGGGCGGCCGGTGCCGGAGGATGGGGCGCATGCCGGCCTTCATCCACCGCGTGACCAAGTACGGCCCCGCCCACCGCGACGAACAGGGTCACCACACCGGCCCGGAGGACACCCTCAGCGACCATGGTGAGGTCGAGGCGGCCTACCTCCGGGCGGTCGCGGCCTTCGCGGAGGACTCGGGCGTCGACCGGCTGACCGTACGCGAGCCGCAGGTCCCTTCCCTCGCCCACTTCGGCGCCGAGCCGCCGGTGGACGGCTTCGGTCTGGCCGGCCTGTTTCCGTCCGTCCGACAGGGCTCCCGCGCAAGCTCGGGCGAAGTCTCACCGGACCAGGTGCCGGAGGGCTTTCACGATGGGGCCGTCGTGTCGCTCGATGTCGCCCTTGAGCTGGTGCGGGCGATGCTGCGCGACAACGGTGCGTGGTGCCGGCTGGAGGTGGAGGACAGGTTCACGGTCCATGTGGGCTGGGACCAGTACCTCTACATCGGCAGCGACCGGCCCTGCGAGCGGGCGTCGGCGCGGACCCGGCGGCTCGGGCTGTTCCCGGAACGCCTGGACTCCTCCCCGTACGCCGTCGAGACCGGCGGCGAGGACGTCCAGCGCCCGGCCGACGAGGCGTTCTGGGCCGGTCTCGGCCGGATGGTCCGGGCGTGCCGCGCCGGGATGCTGGAGGAGATGTACGTCGAGGGCGCCTCGCGATGGCACAGCCTCTCCCGGGGCGGTGTGGGGGCGGTCCGGGCCCGGATCGCCCCGCGTGCCCGGCTCGCCGTGTGGCCCGGTCTGTCGTCCGACGTCGATGCCGTACTGAGCGCCTTCCCGGCCGACGGCACGGTGGAGTGCCTCTGGCAGGACGTGGAGGGCGGTCCTGTCCACAGCGCGCTCGCCGACGAGGACACGTTCCCCGGGCTCGCCGGCCGGATGTCCGCTGCCGTCGCCGCATCGCTCCTGCCTTGGCCGCCGATGAGCGCGTTCCGCTGTTCACCGCCGTCATGCCCGATAGCGACGGGGTCGTACGGGCCCGGTGGCGGACCGAGCCGATGCCTGCCGACCGGCACCGGGCCCTGCTGATGACCCTGCGCCCCGGACAGGTCGTCACGCGGACGGTGACCCGCATCGCCGACTTCGGCGTCACCTTCGTGGACATCGGCGGATTCGAGGCGATGATCAACATCCCCGAGCTCTCGTGGCGCCGCTTCGACCACCCGTCCGACGTCGTCTCCGTCGGTGAGCGGGTCGAAGCCGAGATTCTGGGCGTCGAGCACCTTCCCGAACGGGTGGCGCTGTCCCTCAAGCCCCTGCACGACGATCCGATGCGGCTGCTGACCGGGCAGACCGGCCGGACGGTCGTCGGACCTGTCACCAAGGTCCTGCCCTTCGGTGTGTTCGTGCGCGTCGAAGAGGCGGAGAACGGGTTCGAAGGGCTGGTGCACATCTCCGAACTGGCCGACGAGCACGTGGACGGCGCGGACATCGCCGTCCAGGTCGGTGACTTCCTGCCGGTCAAGATCCTGGACGTCGATCCGACCCGGCGCCGGATCGCCCTCTCGCACCGGCAGGCTGTCCCGGAGGCCTGACAGCCGTCGCCTTCGCCCGGGAGCCTGCTCAGTTGCCGACGCCGAGGCCTGCCATGAACGCGGCCGGGTACCGGTCGCCGCGTGCGGAGCCCCGCGGAACGGCCTTCTCGATCTCGGCGAGGTCGTCCGCGGTGAGGTCCACGTCCAGCGCGGGCAGCGCCTCGGTCAGCCGCTCGCGGGTGCGGGCGCCGACGAGCGGCACGATGTCCTGGCCCTGTGCGGCCACCCAGGCGATGACCAGCTGGGCGACGGTGCACCCCTTGTCCTCGGCGACCCGGCGCAGGGCCTCCACGAGGGCGAGGTTGTGCTCCACGTTCCCGGGCGAGAACCGCGGGACGAAGCCTCGGCTGTCGCCGGGGGCAGCGCGGTCGGTGGACCAGTGGCCGGAGATGAGGCCGCGGCTCAGGACGCCGTACGCGGTGAGGCCGATGCCGAGCTCCCGAAGGGTGGGCAGGACGTCCGCCTCGACCGCGCGGGAGATCAGCGAGTACTCGATCTGGAGGTCGGCGACCGGGTGCACGGCGTGCGCCCGGCGGATCGTCGCGGCGTCGACCTCCGAGAGGCCGATGTGGCGTACGTACCCGGCGTCGACCATCTCCTTGATCGCGCCCACCGTCTCCTCGATCGGTACGTCCGGGTCCAGCCGGGCCGGGCGGTAGATGTCGATGTGGTCGGTGCCGAGCCGGGTCAGCGAGTAGGCCAGGAAGTTCTTCACCGCCTCGGGACGGCTGTCCTGCCCGTTGAACTCATGGCCCGGCCCCCGCAGCGCGCCGAATTTGACGCTCAGCACGTAGCTGTCCCGGTCGCGGCCGCGCAGCGCCTCCGCGAGCAGCAGTTCGTTGTGGCCCATGGCGTAGAAGTCGCCGGTGTCGATCAGTGTGACACCGGCCTCCAGCGCGGCGTGGACGGTCGCGACGGACTCCGCGCGGTCGGTGGGGCCGTAGGCGTCCGACATGCCCATCGCGCCCAGGCCGAGTGCGGAGACGGCGGGTCCGGTGGTGCCCAGGGTTCGTGTCTGCATGACGTGCTCCTTCGTCTTCTGTCTGCCACCACCCTGCGCCCGTGCCGCGCCCGGCGGGAGCGGAGCGTTCATCGTGGGAGCGGCGCTCCCTGGATGCGTCCCGCCGCGCGAGGGACCATGGAGCCATGGAACGTGATCAGCTGGCCGATTTCCTGCGCAGGCGCCGTGGGGCGATCCGCCCGGCCGAGGTGGGCATCGCCGAGGGTCCCCGGCGTCGCACCGCCGGGCTGCGCCGGGAGGAGGTGGCGATGCTCGCCGGTATGTCGGTGGACTACGTCGTACGCCTGGAACAGGGCCGCAGCAGTCAGCCCTCGCCCCAGTTGCTCGGCGCGCTGGCCAGGGCGTTGCGCCTCACCGACGACGAGCGGGACCACCTCTTCCACCTGGCCGGTCACCAGCCTCCGCCCGGCGAATCGGTGGCCGGTCTCGCCCGTGCCGGGCTGGTCCGCATGCTCGACCTGCTCGGCGACACCCCGGCCATGGTGGTGTCCGATCTGGGGGAGGTCCTCGCCCAGAACCGCATGTCCCTCCTGCTGGCGGGCGACCACACCGGCTTCTCGGGCGACCGGCGCTACCTCGTGTACCGCTGGTTCACCGATCCCGCCGTCCGCGCGGCGGGCGCGCCGGAGGAGGGGGAGCACCAGGCACGGCAGCTGGTGGCGGACCTGCGGGCGGCCGTCGGACGCCGGTCCGGCGATCACGCGGTCGCCCGCCTCGTCGGCCGGCTGCGGGCCGCGAACCCCGACTTCGACCGGCTCTGGTCCGAGCACGAGGTCGCGGTCCGGCGTGCCGACCGCAAGACCCTGCTGAACCCTCGGGTGGGCCGCCTGGTGATGGACTGCGAAACGCTGGTCACCCCCGACCACGGCCAGCTGCTGCTCGTCCTCACCCCGGCGGATGCCGAGACCCGTGAGCGGCTGGATCTGCTGCGCGTGCTGGGCGTCGAAGAGTTCACGACAGGGGGTTCGGGCACGCCCGAGCGGTGAGAGCGCCGGGCCCCTGATCGCGGCATGTCCGCGAGGGGGTGTCATGAGTACGCGTACTCGTGTGAGCCGGCTCTCCCGGCGCCATGCTGAGGGCTTTCTGCCGAGCAGTTGAGGAGTGGGCGTGACGGGTGCACGGAAGACCGCGATGATGGCAGTGCTGACGGTGTTCGCGATCGCGGGGGCAGGGACGGTACCTGCCGCCGCGGCGACGACCGGGGGGCTCCTTCCTCATCCTGGCCCGGACGGCCTGGTGTGGGTGGAGGAGAGGACGGGGGACGGCGGTGTCGCCTCGGGGGGCGCGTGGAACACGTTGCCGACCGTGCTCACGGTGGCGTGTGAGGGCGGCGGTGACGTGCGGGTGACGATGGAGTCGCAGGGGGTCCGGGTCGCGGCGTTCGCGGTGGACTGTCCCGTGGGCGATGCGGGTGTGGGCTCGGTGGCGATGGACCCGGGGGTGGTGCGGCCGGGGTCGTTCTCCGTAGGAGTCGACGCCTCGCACGACGACATCCGGCGGGCGTTGACCGTGACGCAGCCCGAGTAGGGGTCGCCCGGTGGCGGACGGCCGATCGGCTCGTATCCGTACGCTGCGGGGCCGCCGCCCCTCCCGTGGGGCGCCGTACGGCAGGATGAGGCCATGAGCGTAGTCAAGATCAATGTGCTGACCGTCCCCCAGGAACAGCGCGAGACGCTGGAGAAGCGCTTCGCGTCCCGGGCCCACGCCGTCGAGAGCTCCGACGGGTTCGAGTGGTTCGAGCTCCTCCGGCCCGTCGAGGGCACGGACGACTACCTCGTCTACACGCGGTGGCGTGACGAGGCGTCCTTCCAGGCCTGGATGGAGGGTCCGATGAAGGCGGCCCACCAGGGCGGTGGCGGGGGCGCGGAGGGCGGCGAGCGTCCGAAGCCGGCTGCCAGCGGGTCCACCGTGTGGTCCTTCGAGGTCGTGCAGCAGACCGGTCCGGCCGGGGCGTAGCGAGCCGTCGGGTGTCCTGTCCGGTCGCCCGGCCGGGCAGGACACCCGACATCACCGGTGCGTCATCCCTCGCCGGGGTCCGGGTCAGACTCAGGGCGCACGCGGTCTCCTCCCGCCGGTGGATTCCTCGCGAACTGGGCGTTTCTAAGATCATCACTGGGGGCCGGTGACCGGCCGGGAAATGATCAGTGCGTGCGTCGCCGCGCGTATGGGGAACGGACTGACGGACCGGTGGACAACGACATGACACTGCTGGATGTACTGCTGGGCGCGGTCCGTGAGGCTCCCGAGCAGGTCGTCGTCCATGTTCGCGGCGACGGCAGCGAGCTGACCGTCACGCTGCGCGAACTCCTCGACGATGCGCTGCATGTGGCCGGCGGCCTCCGGGAGGCCGGCGTCGTGCCGGGGACCTGTGTGCCGTTGCTCGCCGATCGCAGCGAGGACTTCCAGCCGATGTTCTGGGGCGCGCTGGCCGCCGGTCTCGTCCCCGTACCGCTGGCTCCCGACGCCCGGCGCGTCCTGCCGGTCTGGGAGCACCTGGGCCGACCGCCCGTTCTGGTGGACGCGGCGAACGGGGCGGTGGCCGGTGAACTGGCCGGTGACGTACGCGTTCTGAGGCTCGATGTGCTGCGGCAGGGGCCCCTGCCGCGGCAACCCGTCGTCGCCGGGCCGGACGACGTCGCCTTCGTGCAGTTCTCCTCGGGGAGCACCGGTGCGCCCAAGGGTGTGGAGGTCACCCATCGTGCGGTGCTGGCCAATCTGGAGCAGATACGGGAGGCCTCGGCGCTCGGTGCCGACGACGTCCTGGTCAGCTGGATGCCGTACTTCCATGACATGGGGCTCATCGGTACCCACCTCGCCCCGCTGGCCGCCCGCTCCAAGCAGGTGAAGATCGGTCCGCTGTCGTTCGCCAAGCGGCCCCGGATCTGGTTCGAGGTGGCGGACCGGCACCGGGCCACCGTGCTCTCCGCGGCCAACTTCGCCCTGGCGCTGGCCGTACGACGGGTTCCGGACGAGGTCGTCGCCCGGCTGGACCTGTCGGCCGTGCGGCTGATGCTGGTGGGGGCGGAGCCGATCGCACCTGCGGTGTGGCGGGAGTTCGCCCGTACGATGCGCCCGGCGGGGCTCGATCCGGCAGCGGCCCAGCCCGTCTACGGGCTGGCGGAGGCGACGCTGGCGGTGACCTTCCCGCCGCCGGGGGAAGTGGCCGAGCCGCTGGTCCTGGACCGGGAAGCGCTGAGCAGGGGCGTGGCGGTGGACCCGGTGGTGGGCTCCGTTGCAGGCGAGGGAGCCGTCGAGCTGATGGACGTCGGGCTTCCGGTGGCGGGATGCGCCGTACGGATCGTCGACGACGAGGGCGCGGAGCTCGGGGACCGGCGGGTCGGGCACATCCTGGTGAGCGGTCCTCAGCTGGCCCGCGGTTACCACGGGCTTCCCGGCGTCAGCGCCGAGGTGTTCGCGGACGGGTGGCTGCGTACCGGCGACCTGGGCTTTCTGCGGGACGGACGGCTGTGCGTCACGGGGCGGCACAAGGACGTGCTGTTCCTCAACGGCCGGACCTTCCACGCCCCGGACATGGAGGCGGTCGCGGCGGCGACCCCCGGGCTGCCGGCCGGTGCTCCGGCGGTGATCGGCTCGACCGATCCCGTGACCGGCGGGGAACGCGTCGTCGTCTTCGTCCCCTGGGCCCGGCCTCCGGGCGAGGCGGCGGAGGTGCTCGAACGGGTCGCCGCCCGGGTGCGCGGGGCGCTGCTCCACGACGACGTACGGGTGCTGGCGCTGCCTCCGGGGGCCTTTCCCCGTACGACGAGCGGGAAGCTGCAACGGCAGCGGCTGCGGGAGCGGTTCGAGGCGGGTGAGTGGGGGCCGGGGGAGGCTGCCGCGTCCCCTGTGCCTCCTGTGCCCCCTGTGCCCCCTGTGCCTCCCCGGCCGGCCGTACCGGCCGTGGCGCCCCGGTCGCGGGACGAGGCCGAACAGGCCGTACGGGAGGTGTGGGCGCGTGTGCTGGGCCGGGCCGTGGAGTCGATCGGGCTCCACGAGCCGTTCGGGAGCCTCGGGGGGACCTCGCTCAAGGCCATGGAGGTTCTCGTGGCGCTGGAGGACGCGTTCGGTCTGACGCTGCCGCCGGCGGTGATCCGGGACCACGGCACGGTCGCCGCACTCGCCGGTCGTCTTCTGGCCTCCTCCGTCTCCGTCCCGGTACGCCCGGCCTCCGGCCCGGAGAGTGAGCGGCTTTCAGGGGCGGCGGACGTGTCAGCGGCCGTCATCGGGATGGCGTGCCGGTTCCCCGGCGCCGACACTCCCGACGCCTTCTGGGACCTGCTCATCGACGGGCACGACGCCGTCACCCCCGTACCGGACGGGCGATGGGACGACCCCGGGGCCCGTACGGCAGCGGCCCGGAAGCGCTGGGGCGCTCTGCTCGACGACCCCGCCGCTTTCGACGCCGGCTACTTCGGTATCGGCGAGGACGAGGCCCGCGCCCTCGATCCGCAGGCGCGGCTCTTCCTCGAACTCGCCCATGAGGCCCTCGAACGCGCCGGGTACGCGGGGCCCCGTCGGCGGGGCCGCAGGGTCGGGGTCTTCGCGGCCGTCGGGGAGAGCGGCTACCGGGAGGTGCTGGACCGTGCCTCCGCCGACGGATCGCCTCTTCCCGCCACGCTCACCGGGAACCTGCCCAGCCTCATCGCCGCCCGCGTCTCCCAGTGCCTCGACCTCGACGGTCCCGCGCTCGCCGTGGACACGGCGTGCTCGTCGGGGCTGGTGGCGCTGCACCTGGCGCGGCGCAGCCTGCTGGACGGGGAGTGCGACCTCGCCGTGGTCGGCGGGGTCAACCTCCACCTGACGTCCACCGGTCACCGTCTGCTGGAGGAGGCACAGGCCCTCTCCCCCACCGGCCGCAGCCGCGCCTTCAGCGCCGACGCCGACGGCTTCGTGCCCGGCGAGGGCGGCGCGGCCATCGTCCTGACGCGCCTGGATGCCGCCCGTGCCACCGACGACTCCGTGCTCGCGGTGGTCCGGGGCACGGCCGTCAACAACGACGGCCGTTCGATGAGCCTCATGGTCCCCAATCCGCTGCGGCAGCGCGAGGTCATCAGCCGTGCGTACGAGGCGGCCGGTGTCGATCCCGCTTCGGTGACCTATGTGGAGGCCCACGGAACGGGCACGGCCGTGGGGGATCCGATCGAGCTGCGCTCGCTCGCCCACGCGTTTCCCGTACGGGCCGGCGGTGAGCCTCGGCTGCTCGGTTCGGTGAAGACGAACATCGGGCATCTGCTCAACGCGGCCGCCCTGCCGGCCCTGGTGAAGGTCGTGCTCGCGCTGAGCCACCGCAGGCTTCCCCCGTCGTTGCACCACGCGTCTCCTTCACCAGGCCTCGCGCCCGCCGGTTTCTCCGTGGTGACCGAGGGCCGGGAGTGGACCTCCGCCGGGCCGCTCGTGGCGGGCATCAACGCCTTCGGTTTCGGCGGCACCAACGCGCATGCCGTGCTGGAGGAGGCCCCGCGTCGCGTCCCGTACGAGGGCGCCTCGGCCGGGCCGCATCTGCTGACGCTGTCGGCCCGGAGCGCGGACGGGCTGCGGGAGGCGGCGGACCGGTTGGCCGCCCACCTCGACGAGCACCCGGAGCTGGACGAAGGGGACGTGTGCCTGACCGCCAGCACGTCCCGGGACGACGGTCCCCACCGGCTCGCCGTCGTCGCGGACGGTGATCTGCGGGCCCGGCTCGCGGCGTCCGTGCCGGGCGTGGAGAGCATCGCCCCCTCGCGGCCGCGGCTCGTCTTCCTGTTTCCCGGGCAGGGCGCGCAGTTCCCCGGGCGGGACCGGGCGCTGTACCGGACGGCGCGGGTGTTCCGGGACACGCTCGACGAGGCGTCCGCGCTCCTCGGGCCGGTGTGCGGGCGGCCGTTGACGGACTGGGGCCTGGATCAGGAGGCGGACCCCGAGGCGCTGGCCATGACGGAGGTGGCGCAACCACTGCTGGTCGCCTCCGGGGTCGCGCTCGCCCGGCAGTTGCGGGAGTGGGGCGTGGAGCCGGACGCGGTCGCCGGGCACAGTGTCGGGGAGATCGCCGCCGCCTGTGCCGGCGGGGTGCTGACCCTGCGGGACGCCGTACGGTTCGCCGCCGAACGCGGCCGTCTCATGGGCGCGTTCACCGAGCCCGGCGCCATGATCGCCGTACGGGGAAGTGAGGAGGCCGTCGCCGCGGTGGTGGCGGAGGCCCCCGGTGATCTCGCCGTGGCCGCGTACAACGGGCCGGGGCTTCAGGTGCTCTCCGGTTCCGTCCTCGGGGTGGAGAAGGCCGCCCGCGTCCTTGATGCCCAGGGCGTTCCCGTACGTCGTCTGCGAGTCTCCCGTGCCTTCCACTCGCCGCTCATGCGCCCGGTCGCCGAGCGGCTCGCCGACGCGGCGCGTGCGCTCACCCTCCATGAACCGTCCGTCCCTCTGATGAGCACGGTCACCGCCGAGTGGCAGCCGGTCCTGAGTCCCGAGTACCTGCGCGAACACGCCCTGCGGCCGGTGCTGTTCGGGGCCGCCGTGGAGCGCCTGGCCGGGGAGGGGTACGACACGTTCGTGGAGGTCGGGCACGGGGCGACCCTGTCCGGCGCGGCACGTGCGGCGGCAGCGGGCCGGGGAGAGGCCGTGATGGTGGTCCCCGCTCTCCCCGGCGGTGCCGAGGGCGGCACGTCGGCCGGTGACCGGCGGGCGCTCCTGGAGACCATCGGGCGGCTGTGGTCGCGTGGTGTGCCGCTGGACCGTAGCGCGCTCGACGCGGACCACCACCGGGTTCCGCTGCCCACCTACCCCTTCCGGCGCGACCGGTACTGGGCCGATCCGCCGGTGAGCCCGCTGCTGCACCGGGTGCTGTGGGAGGAAGCCGGTTTGCCCGACGCGTCGGCGTCGGCCGTGGGATCCGTCCTGTTGACCGGCCCTGACGCCGCGTCCGTCAGCCGGCTCGCCGAGCAGCTCGCCGCCGAGGGCATCCGGCTGCACACCGGGGAGGAGGAGCCGCCGGACGCCGTGGTGCTGGTGGCCGGGCCCGCGCCCGCCCAGGAAGACGCCGACGCACTCGGCCGGGCGCAGGAGAGCGCGCTGGCCGCCTTCGATGAGGCCCTCGCCCGGCTGGACGAGACCCGGGCGCGCCGGATGCTGGTGCTGACGGAGGACGTCCACACCACGGGGGCCGGGCCCGAGCGGCCGCGGCCGGCCCATGCGGTGCTGGCCGGGCCGCTGCTGGCTCTGCCGCAGGAGACGCCGGGCTGTTCGGCCACCGAGGTGGACCTTTGCTCGCTGGACACCCCTGCCCAGCGGCTTGCCGCCGTGCTCGCCGAACTCCGGGCGGTCAGCGCTCCGGGCGGGACCACCACGGTCGCCTGGCGCGCGGGCCGCAGGCTCACCCGGAGGATCGCGCCGCTGGCGGCGAAGGATGCGGCGGCGTCCCCGTTGCCGCCCGACGGCACCTTCCTCATCACCGGAGGCGGCGGCGGGATCGGGGGTGCGCTCGCCCGGGACCTGGCCGGAAGGGGCCGCCCTACACTCCTACTCGCCGGGCGCTCCCCCCAGCCGCCCGCAGACCTCGTCGAGGAGCTCCGAGCCCTGGGCGCCACCGTGCGCTACCGCGTGGCCGACGTCTCGGTGGAACGGGACGTCGACGCGCTCCTCGCCCAACTTCCCCGTCTGGACGGGCTCTTCCATGCTGCGGGTGTGGTCCGCCCCGGCACATTGCGGAACAGGAGCGTGCGGGAGACCGCCGACGCCCTGGCCGCCAAGACGCGGGGCACGTGGCTGCTCTCGCAGGGCTTGCGACGGCACGGGCTCGCCCCGGCGGTCTGTGTCGTGTTCTCCTCGGTCTCCGCCCTGCTGCCCGGTCTGGCAGGCGCGTTGGGCGACTACGCGGGTGCCAACGCCTTCCTGGACGCGTTCGCCGCGTCGGAGCGGCGGGCGGGCCGGCCCTGGCAGTCCGTGAACCTCGCCGCGCTCGCCGAAACGGGCATGGCGGCGGGCCTCGGCGCAGAAACGGGGCCTGGTTCCGCCGCCGTACAGCGCGTCGGCAGTCGGCCGGTGGCCACCGCTCCCGCGCTGGCGGCGCTCCGTACGGCATGGGGTGTCGACGCGGCGCAGTTGGTGCTGGCGGATCTGGCACCGGCCGAGCCCCGCATCGATGTCCCGGGGACCGTGGCCGGGGCCGTGGCGTCGCTGCCCGTGCCGGGGGCGGAGTCCGAGGCTGTGTCGGATGCGCAGCCTGCCTCCCTGCATGGAGCCGCAGAGGCCGTTACGCGTACGGGCTCGGGTACCGCCGCGCTGTTGCGCCGGCTCCTGGCGGCGGCGTTGCGGCTGTCTCCCGCCGAGATCCCCGACGACGCGCCGTTCCTCTCCCTCGGCCTGGACTCGCTCGCCGCCGTCGACCTCGTACGGCAGTTGGAGCGGGAGCTGGGCACCTCCCTGCCCGCCACGCTCTTCTTCGAGTACCGGACCGTCCGCGAACTGGCCGCGCATCTGGATGCCCCGGCCGGCCCGCCCCCGGTGTCCCCGGCGGCCCCCTCCCCCGTCGCGGACGGGGTGCCGTTCCCGCTCACCCCCGTCCAGCTGGCCCTGCACACCAGCGGGCGGCTCCACCCGGACATCCCGGCCCACGGATACGTACGCCAGACCGTCCGGGGCCCCCTGGACAGCGAGCTCCTCGGCCGCGCGCTCACCGCGCTCGCCGAGCGGCACACCATGCTGCGGGTCCGCGTCGAGGACCGCACGGACGGGAACGGCACGACCGCACCCCGGCAGTACATCGCGCCGCCCACCGCCCTGTCCGCCTGGTACGAGGTGCGGGAGGACGCCGGGCGTATCGAGGATGTCGAAAGCGCCCTGCGCAACCGGCCGTTCGACCTTTCCGCCGAGCCTCCTATCCGGGCGGTCCTTATCCGGGAGAGCCCGGACCTGGCTCATCTGACGCTGGTCATCCACCATGTGGGGGGCGACGGCTACAGCCTCAATGTCCTCGCCGAGGATCTCTGGTCGCTGTACACCGCCCTCGCCCAGGAGCCCGCAGCCGCGCCGTCGCTGCCCGCTCTCGGCACCGACTTCGCGCGGTACTCCGCCGCTGCCGCCGAGGAGCGCTCCTCGGCGGCCGGTGCCCAGGCTCTCGCCGCCGACCTGCGCCACTGGTCGGAGCGACTGGCCGGCCGGGGCGAGGCGCTGCGGCTGCCGTACGACGGTGATCCCGACGCCCTCCCGACCGCTCCCCTGGCGACCCACGGAAGCGCCCTCGACGCGCCGCTGACCGCCGCGCTGGAGAAGCGGGCCGCCGAGCACGGCGTGAGCCTGTTCCATCTGCTGCTCGCCGCCCATGTGCGGTGCCTGGGCCGGTGGAGCGGACAGCGCGAGGTCGCGGTGAACGTGGCCCGCGCCCGGCGCGACGCCCGGCTGCCGGGTCTGGACCGGCTCGTGGGGCCGCTGGCCGACACCCTGCCGCTGCTCTGGGAGAGCGACCCGGACGAGTCGGTGTGGGAGCTGGCCGAGCGGCTCGGGCGGGTCTGGCCGGCGAGTGAGCGGCATGCGGCGCCCACCAGCCTCGACCTGGCCCGGCTGCTGCCGGGCAGGCCGACGGGGGCCGGGCCTCGGACGGTGAGCCCGGCCGGGTTCAGCTTCGCCCGCTTCCCTGCCGCTCTCGACGCGCGGTGCCCGGTGACCGTGCGGCCGACCGCCGCCGGGACCGGCACCCCGGCGACCCGTCTCAGCCTGCTGTGCTGGCAGGACGGCGAGGTCCTGCGCTTCTCGTGGAACTTCCCCGTCCGGCTCTTCGCACCGGAGACGGTGGCGCGTCTGGACCGCGACTTCCACGGTGAGCTGGCCGCCCTGGCCGACGCCGAGGCCGCACATCCGGCACCGGAATCCCGGTTTGCCACGATCGTGGAGCGGCTGCTCGCCCGGTTCCGGGCCACCCCGGACGCGGTCGCCATCGACACGGGCGCCGAGACCCTGACGTACGGGGAACTCGACCGTGCCTCCCACGCCCTCGCGGCCCGCCTCCTGGCCCACGGTGTCACGCCGGGAAGCCTGGTCGGGCTCCTGACCGAACCCGGCGCCGACGCGGTCGTCTCGGTCGTCGCCGTCCTGCGCGCCGGTGCGGGCTGGGTGCCGCTGGACTCCGGCCACCCGACCCCGCGCCTCGCGGACCAGCTCGCCCGCTCGGGTGCCCGTACGGTGCTCTGCCACGCCGCCACCCGTGCGGCGGGCGAAGCGCTCGGTGACGTCACTCTGGTCTCCAGCGACATGGACGAACCCGCCTCGCAGGGGTCTGCCCCAGAGCCGGTCGGACCCGTCGACGGGGACTCGATCGCCTACGTGATCTTCACCTCCGGCTCCACCGGGCGGCCCAAGGCCGTGCCCATCACCTACCGTTCGATGGAGAACTACCTCGCCTGGGCCATCGGTACCTTCGGGTACGACGAGCACGACCGTCTCGCCCAGACGGCGTCGCTCTGCTTCGACGCCTCCGTCCGCCAGCTCCTCGCCCCGCTGCTCGTCGGTGCGACCGTGGTGACGGTGGAACGGGACCTCCTGCGCGACCCCGACCTCCTGCTGACCCACGTCGAACGCACCCGGATCACCGTGTGGAGCTCCGTACCCACCCTCTGGGAACAGCTCCTCACCGCCTCCGAGGAGCGGGTACGGCGCGGCGCGCCACGGCCGGATCTGTCCTCCCTCCGGTGGATCCACGTCGGCGGCGAGGCCCTGTCGCCCGCTCACGTACGCCGCTGGTTCGACCTGTTCGGCAGCGGACAGCGCATCGCCAACCTGTACGGGCCGACCGAAGCAACCATCAACACGACCTGCCACATCATCGGCGCCCGCCCCGGCGACGACGTACGCCAACTGCCCATCGGCACTCCCGTGGCCGGGACGGAGGTGGAGATCGTCGGGCCCGACGGGGAGCTTCGGCAGCCCGGCGAGGCCGGTGAGCTCCTCATCGCGGGGGTCGGCCTGACGGCCGGATATCTCGGTGAACCGGCCCTGACCGAGGCCGCGTTCACGAATCGGCGGGGGCGGCGCTGGTACCGCAGCGGCGACCGGGCACGGGTCGCCGAGGACGGCACCCTGGAGTTCCTCGGGCGGCTGGACGACCAGGTGAAGGTCCGGGGCAACCGGGTCGAGCCCGGCGAGATCGAGGCCGTGCTGCAGGCCCGTCCGGACATCGCCCAGGCCGTCGTCCTCCTCCAGGACGGCCGCCTGGTGGCGTTCGTGACCCCGAGGGCGGGGGTGCCCGCCGCGGATGCGGTGGCACTTCGGCTCCATCTCGCCGGGACGCTGCCGCCGTACATGGTTCCGTCCCGCATCACCTGGGTCGCCAGGATGCCGCTCACCGGCACGGGCAAGATCGACCGGCGTCGGCTGCCGGCCCTCCCGGCGGATGCGCGGACGGAGGGACGCCAGGAGCCGGTGGAGCCGGCGGATGTCTCCCGTACGGCGCCGCTCACGCCGACCGAGGTCCGGCTGGCCCGCATCTGGTCCGTGCTGCTCCGGACCGACGACGTGTGCCGTGAGGACGACTTCTTCGCGCTGGGCGGCGACTCCCTGCTCGTCCTGGAGGTGTTCGCCCGGCTGGAGAAGGAGGGCGGGCCGCTCCCCCGGCCGACCGTGATCTACCGTCACCGCACCCTGGCCGCCCTCGCCGATGCCGTGGACGCGGCCGCGGCGGACCCTGTCGACCAGCCTGTCACCGCCGTGGACCCGTCGTTCCGGGACGCAGGTGTCGCCGGGGCGGAGACCGGCGGGGCGGGGCCCCTGCCCTTCCCGCTCACGCCCACCCAGCGGGGCTTCCTGCTGGCCGAGGCCATCGCGCCGGGTGAGGCATCGTCCTGGCTGACGCGGCTCCGCCTGCACGGCCCGCTCGACACCGCCCGGTTCCAGCAGGCGGTGGACGCCCTCGTCGTACGGCATCCCATGCTGCGCACCGTCTTTCCCGCCGGGGCACGCCCGGCCGTCCAGCAGGAGCTACCGCCGTCGCTGCGCCTGCCGGTCGACTTCGAGACCGTCACCGGACCGCACGGCATCGAGGAGGCGACCGCGGCCGAACGGACGCGCCGCTTCGAACCCTGGGCCTGGCCCCTGCTGCGCCTGCGGGTGCTCACCCTCGCCCCCGAGGACCACGTGCTGCTGGTGCACGCGCACCACATCATCGGCGACGGCTACAGCGCGGCGCTCCTGATCCGGGAGCTGACGACCGTGTACGACGCGCTGTCCCGTGGCGAGGAACCGGGCCTGGACCCGCTGCGCAGTACGTTCCGCGACCACGCCGCCCGTCTCTCCGTACGGGCGGACGCGATCACCACCACGGGTGCCGGTGCCGGTGCGGATGCCGACGCTGTCGCGCCGGCGGCAGCGACGCGGGACGGGAGCAGGTGGACGCTGCTGAGTGCGCCCTACCGGCCGCCGGTACTGAGCGCCGGGACCGACGGGAGCGGCGGTGAGGCGGGCCGTCACGTGCTTTTCCTGACCGACGGGTTCACTCTCGGGGCGGACCAGGTGGAGCAGCTGCGCGGTCTCGCCTCCCGCACCGGCGCCACCCTCTACGCCCCCGTGCTGACCGCCTACTACCGGGCGCTCATGGCCACGACCGGCCGGGAGGATCTGGTGCTCGGTCTCGCCGTCAGCGGCAGGGACCTCGCCCTGCCGGACGCGCACCGGGTGTTCGGCCCCTATGCCACGGCCGTACCCCTGCGGCCGGCCGGTCCGGATTCCGGGCGGCCTCCGGGCGCGGACTTCGAGGACGATCTGCGGCGGATCGTCGCCGAGGCGACGGCGGCGCAGATCCACGAGGGTCCCGTACCGTCACTGCCCGACGGGCTGCCCCTGGCCTCACAGTTCTTCTTCACCTACCTGGACTTCTCCGGTCTCGGGCCGGAGAGCGGGCGGACCCTCACGGTCGGCCGTCAGGACAGCGTCGGCGAGTACACCCCGCCTCCGCTCGGTACGGATGTGTTCCTGGCGGCCGGCCTGGATTCCGGGCAGTTGCGGCTCACCGTTCGCGCGTCGGCGGCGGCGTTCACGCCGCGGGCGCTGGCCGCGTTCGCGGAGGCGATACGGGACGCGCTGACGCACGCGGGGGCCGATCCGGTGCGGGCGCCTGGACCGATGCCAGTAACAGTGCCGGTGCGGGTGCCCGGCCCAGTGCCGGTGCGCGCGCCGGTGCCGAAGCAACGGAGCGCCGGGAGCCGGACCGTGGCGAGCCCGAGCCCGGACCTGAGCCTGGACGGCCCCGGCCAGGAGCCACGCATGGATGCGGCGCTCATCGGCTACCTGCCGTCCCCGTCCCACCTCGCCCGGCTGGCCCGCCTGCCGGAGGCGGCGCTGCGCCGCGAGGAGCTGCGGGCCCTGCTCTTCCCGGACGGGCGCCCACGGCTCCTCGAAACCCTGAGCACCCCGCTGGGGCGTTCGGGCTTCGTGTGCGCCCCCCTGTTCGCGGACGAACTGGCGCCAGGATCCGCTCTCCTCGGGCACACCGCACACGCCGTGGAACTCGCCTCGTCCTTCGGCGCACGGTCCGTCTCACTCGCCGGCATGATCCCTTCGCTCACCGGCTACGGCTTCGATGTCCTGCGCGCCATCGGGGGCAGCGCATCCACCACGGCCGTGACCACCGGCCATGCGGCGACCGTCGTCTCCGTCGTCAAGACCGTCCACGCCGCGCTCGGCGCCACCGGGGAGGAATTGGGTTCCCTCACCGTCGCGTTCGTGGGACTGGGCTCCATCGGTTCCTCCGCCCTGGAGCTGCTGCTCGGCCAGGCGACGACCCCGCCCGCGCGGCTCCTGCTGTGCGACGTACCGGGCAGCGGGCCCCGCCTGAAGGAACTGGCCGAACGCCTCCGTGCACGCGGACTCGCCGACGCCGTCGCCGTACTCACATCGGACGAGGGGCTGCCCGACGCGGTGTACGGGGCACGCCTGATCGTCGCGGCGGTCAGCGGCGGCGGCACGCTCCTGGACGTCGACCGTCTCGAACCGGGTACGACGGTGGTCGACGACTCGTTCCCGCACTGCTTCGACACCGGGCGCGCCCTCGACCGGATGGACCGGGCGAGGGACGTCCTGGTCGTGGGCGGCGGGCTGCTGAGCATCGGGACCGTCGAACGGCGGGTGGCCGACGGCCTGCCGGCCGCCGCGGTGGCCGGATACCTCGCCCAGCCCTCGATCCCGGGCACCATCGCCTCCTGCCGGCTGGAGTCCCTGCTCCACGCCTCAGGAGCCGACGTGCCCCTCGTTCGCGGCACGGTCGACGCGGCCACCGGCCTGGCCTACTGGGCTGCGGCGGAAGCGGGCGGGATCGACGCGGCGCCGCTCCATCTGCTCACCCGCACCGTCGACGCGGAGGTGGCCCGCCGGATCCGGCAAAGGGCATTCCCGGAATAAACGTAAGAAGTGTCTCCCTGCGCCCCTCCGGACGGCAGAAAGATCCGGACGGAGGGGCTCCGTAAGGTCACATTTGCCTTCCGGTATCGCTCGCTCCAGGGAAATCCCGGCAGAGCCACCGGTCCGCATCCCGGCTGCTTCCCGGCAGCAAACGTGTGGCACCACGTCCCTGCGGTCTACGCATGCTCATCCGCCGGTAATCGCGCTTTTGAGACATTTCTCTGCCGTCCCGTTGGCTGAATACGGTGCTGCTCCGGGCTCCGCGCTCCGACCTACGCTGCCGAACCGGTGCACATCAGCACCGCTTCTGCTCTCACAACTCCCGGAGCACCTATGTCACTTCCCGAGATGGCCACCTCATTCGATCTCGACGCGCTGGACCTCGGTGAGATCACCGTCACCGCGATGCGCGACACGGCGGGAATCGGCGAGTCCACGTACTCGCTGTCGTCCTCCTCCTCGACCTCGTGTCAGGGCTGCAGCGGTTGCAGCGTGCAGCCGCCGCTCCAGCTCGACACCGCGTGACACAGGAACTGTGAGGGCTTCCGCGGCACCGCCCGGCCCCGTTCCGCGGCACGGTGCCGCGGAGGCCCGCTCGCGTGCGAACCAACGCATCCGAATCACCCGCGTACGCACCCGGCGCGTCCGCACCGCCCGCCGGGCGGCCCTGTCCACCGCCCAGCCGACTGGAACGATGTGAAACCGCCCGTACCGGAACTCCAGATGCCCGCGATGCCCGTGGCCCCAGCGCATGACGGAGCGCATGACGGGCACCCGGTCCCGCTCCCCCGGGTCGCCCCCGGCGCAATCGTCCGTACAACCCTGCTGAGCCTGCCCGCCGAGCCCGCCCCCGCCGCCGCCTTCCGGGCGGCGCTGGCCGAACTGGTGGTGCTGGAGGGCCGGCTCACGGCCCTGGCCCCCGCGCTCGGCGATGCGCTGTACGCGAGCCGGGCGGGCCATACGGAGGACTTCCACCGCGAGGTGGTACTCCCGCTCCGGCGTGCGGTGCACAACGGGCGCGAACCGCGCCCCGCCCTTCTCCGCCGTCTGGACGGCCTGGCCGGGCGGGTGCCCGAACTGCGCGCCTGGCTCGACGCACGCGGGCGCAGGGAGGACGTGCTCGCGGCCCTCCGGTCCGGTACGGACCCCGCCCTCGCGGCCGGCCGGTCGGTGCTCGCCGGGTTGTGCAGGGAGCCCTCGTTCCTCCGCGCCGCGTCGTTCACCAGCGCCGACCTGCTGCGGGCGGTGCTGCGGGCCGGGCACGGGCCGACGGACCGCCGGGCGCGGAAGGAGGAGGCGGGGGTGGCGCGGCACGCGGTGCGGGCGGTTGCCCGCACGACCCCGCTGTCCGCGTTCACGGCGGTCGGCTGGGGGGTGCTGCCGACCCCGTCGGCCGTGGACCGGGGGGACGTCTCCTGGAACGGGGCGGATCTGCCGGTCGGTTCGTCCCGCGCCGTGGTCCGCGCCAACCGGACGCTGGTGGACACCCTGTTCGCGGCGCTGGCGGCGGACCCGCGCCGCCGCCCGACCCTGCCGCACCGCATGTGCAGCAGCCTGCGTGACTCCGGCGGGCGGGCCGCCTTCGCCCGCTCCCGTACGGCCTTCACCGCCGCGCGCTTCCTCGCGGTGGAGGACGACGAGGTCACCCTCGGTGCGGCGGAACCGCTGCGGCGGCTCGCCGCGCTGTGCGACCCCCCGGCGACGCTAGAGGCGCTGGCCGGGATGCTCGCGAGGGGAGGCTCCGCCGAACCGGACCCGGACCAGGTCGCCGCAGCACCGGACCAGGTAGCCGCCGCGACCGCCTTCCTCCGCCAGGTCTGCGACGCGGGGCTGCTCGTCCCGGTGGAGCCCTACGCCCCCCAGGACCCCGACCCCCTCCCCCGGCTGGCCGGCTGGTTACGGAGCACCGGCGCACCGCACGACCGCGAACTGGCCCTCCGTATCGACGAACTCTCCGCCGCGACCGGCGAGTTCGGTGCGGCGGAACCCGGCCGCCGCGCCGCCCTGCTCGCCGCCCTCAGGGACCGCTGGGTGACGCTCCTCGCCGACCTGGGCCACCCGGTTGCCCCCGACCCCGCCCGCCTCACCGTCCTCAGCGAGGACGTCGTCATGCGGCAGCCGATCCGGCTGGACGGCTTCCTCGGCGCCGCCGACCACCGGGCACTGGGTGAACTGGCCTCCCTGTCCGAGGTGTTCGACCTCGGCCCGGCGGTACGCCGGCAGGTGCGGGACAGTTTCGTCGCCCGGTACGGGCCCGGCGGGGTCTGCCCGCACGTGTGGGACTTCGGCGCCGACGCCGACGAGGCCTGGCAGCGGGCCTCACGGGCCGCCGACGGGGGCGCTCCCGGCACGGACGGCGACGGGTCCGCCGCCGCCGACGCCATCCGCCGACTCGCCGCCCTCCGGGCCGAGCTGACGGAGGCCGTGCACCGGGCACACGCCGACAGCGGCGGCGGGCCCGACGACGACGTCGTCCTGCCGGCCGGCCTGGTGGCCGGGCTCGGCTCACGGATGCCGTCGTGGGCGACCCGGCGCCCGGTCTCGTACACCGGGTTCGTCCAGCGGGCGGGCGGCGGGGTGCTGTGCGTGAACCATGTGTACGGGGGGTGGGGGCGGTTCAGCAGCAGGTTCCTGGATTCCCTGGGCCCCGGGGCCGCCCGAATGGCGGCCACCGCCGTGTCCGGCACGCTCGGCCCCGGCGCCACGGTGGCCCAGGTGCGCCCGGTCAGCGGCTTCAACGCCAACCTGCATCCCCGGTTCGTACCGGAGGAGATCGGGCCGGACCGCTCGTACGCCTCCCTCGGCATGGACGATGTCGAACTCGTCCATGACCTGCACGGTGACGAGGTACGCGTCCGGGTCAAGGCCACCGGCGCGTGGGCCGATGTGCTCTACGCGGGGGTGTTCGCGCCGCTCCTGCTGCAGCCGAGGCTCGCCCCTCTGCTGATGGACCATCCGCACGGCATCACCGATTTCGGCGCCCTGGTCCCCCGTCACCTCACCGCCGTACCGGGCGGAGACCTCGTACGCACCCCACGCCTGCGCCACCGCCACCTCGTGCTGCGCCGCCGCCGGTGGGAGCTGGCGGGGCCCACGGTGGCGGTGCTGCTCGCGGAGCTCGCGGCGGAGGGTGAGGTGCCGGTGGGAACGGTGGCGCGGTGGCGGGCTCTGCTCGGCGTCCCCGATCAGCTCTATCTGCATGCCGCCCCTCCGGCCCGGGGCGGGCGGGTGGACGAGGACCTCCTGAGCGCGCTCGACCGCCCCCGGCCGCAGTACGTCGATCTCGGGGACGCGCTGCATCTGCGCTGCCTGGGCAAGTGGCTGGCCCGCCACCCCGGCGGGGCGGTCCTGGAGGAGGCGCTGCCCGCACCGGCCCGGGGCGAGGCGCACGCGGCGGTGGAGCTGGTGGTGGAGACCTACCGGGCCGGGCTCGGCATGGGCGATGTCGGTGATGCCGGTGCCCGTGCGGCTGCCGGGTGGGCGAACCGAAGGGACGACCGATGACCGTCGATCAGGCGGGGCCGGACACGGCCACCTCCCCGGAGGGCGAGCGGGCCACGCCGGACGCGCTGGATTCCCTGGGGCGGTGGACGTTACGGCCGGGGGTCTCGGTGACCGTCCTCCCCCACGGCGTACATCTGCGGGGCTGGATCACCAGCGTCACGCTGGAGGGCGGCGCCGGGCTGCCGGTGCTGTGGGGCCGTCTGGCCGAGGCGCTCGCGGGCGACGGGGGCGCGGAGCCGGCGCGGGCAGCCGTGGCGGGTTCGCCGCTGCGGGCCGCCCTGGTCACGGTGGTCGGCCAGTTGCACGACCACGATCTCCTGGTCGAGCGCCCGGCCGGGGAGAACGGCGATGCGGCCGGGCCGTGGCTCGGGGCAGTCGCCGACCGGCCCGCGGAAGCTGCGGCCGCCCTCATCCGCAGCCGGGTGCGGGTCCTTGCCGCGCGTCCGGACGGTCCGCTCGCCCGCGCCGCCGCACGGGCGCTGGACCGAGCCGGAGTCCGGGCGGCGACCGCAGAAGCGGCTGACCTGCCGGACGGGCAAGTCCTGCTCGTCGCCGCCGGGCCGGGCGAGCCGCCGCTCGCGGCGGAACAGGACGCGGAAGACCGGGCGGTGGTCGTCGGCCTGCGCCCGGGCGTCGGGTTCGTCACCCCCGTGGGCAGCGCGCGGCAGGCACGGGCCGATGCCGACGGGCTGGCGGACAGGTTGCGCCCACGGGAGGCCCCCGGCGGGGCCGAGCCTCCCGGTCTGCCCGCGCTCCTGGCCTCCTCGGCGGCGCAGCGGCTGATCTGCGCGGTGGCCGGGCTCCGCGACCCGTCGGCCGAGGCGGGCGATGCCCGGCTGATCCCCGGGCTGCCGACGGCACTGGTCGCGGAGCGGGCGCCGTTGCGGGGCGAGTACCGCACCTGGGTGGGCCCCGTGCTCGTGGACGCCGACCGGGTCCGCCCGCGTGCTGACGTACGTACGCTGACCGAGGCCCTGGCCCGTATTCCGGTGCTCACCGACCGCCTGGCCGGTGTCCTGGACGAGCCGGACCCCGGGGCGCTCCCCCAGCTCCCGGCGGCGTTGGTCCGCTCCTCGGTGGCGGGCGAGGTCCTGGTGTCCGGTTCCGCCCGGGCGGACCTGGCCCGGCTGGAGGCGGTCTGCCGGGCGGCCGAACTCCTTCTGGGGAAGGGCGAATCGGGCCTGGAGGGGGATGCGGGCCCGGTGGTCGGAGCGGGCGCCGTGCACGCGCGCGGGCGCGCGCTGCGGCGGGCGGGGGCGGGGGCGGCCGTACGGCAGCAGGGCGCACGCGCGGGCGACACCGCAGGTCCGTTCGGTGGGGCCGCGCCCGTGCCCTGGAGCCCGGAGCCCGGACGCCATCCGCAGGCGCTGCACTGGTGGTCCGTCCTGGTCCGGCGGCTCGGGGTCGACGCGGATGTCGCGGTGTCACGTCTCGATACGGTCGGCGGCGGGGCCGTATTCCACGCAGAGGTCCAGGTCCAGGTCCAGACCCAGGGACGTGCGGCAACGGGCGGCGTGCTCGGCACGGCCGTCGAGGCGTCGGCGGACGAGGCCGTCGCCTTCGCCGCGCTCTCCGCCGTGGTCAGGGTCCAGGCGGCCGCCGACGCTCCGCACGCCCGGCATCTGGTGACACCCGGCGGTGCGGTCGCCTCGCTCGCCCGGCCGGAGGCGACGGCCCCCTGGGAGGACGCGGGGTGGACGACGACCTGGCTGGCGGATTCGGCCGCCCGGGAACCGGAACTCCAGGAGGCCCTGGCCGCACTGACCGGGTGGTCCCCGCAGCCGTGGGAGCCGCCGACCGACGCGCACGCCGACGTACGCGCGCTGTGGTCGGCGCTGCGTCAGTGCGGCTTCTCCGTGCTCTCCGCCCGGCCCGGTCACCGTACGCACCCCACCCTCACGGAAGGATCCCGGTGACCGCCGCAGACCCGCTCCGGCACGCCCTGGCCCAGGAGTTACCCGCCACCACCGTGCTCGACGCGGCGGGCGCCCTGCGTCTCACCGAAGGCAGCGCCGTCGTCGTCCTGGATGCCTGGACCCTGGGGACGGCGGAGGAGCTGTCCCGGCACGCGCTGGCCCATCCGGTGACGCTCGTCCCCGTCCGGGGCGACGGGGCGCTGACGGTGGTGGGGCCGGTCCTGCGGCCCGGCGCACGGGGGTGTCTGGCGTGCGGCGAGTACCGGCGGCTGGCCACGATCGGCGGCCGGGTGCCGTGGCACAGCCCAGGACTGCGGCTGGAGGGCCGCCCCTCCCCCGCGTTCACCGACGCGGTCGGTGTTCTGGCCGCCTCGCTTCTGGACAGTGACGGGGCGGTCGTCCATGTCGTCCACAACGGCCGGGGCACCTGGTCGACGCACCGCTTCGAGCCCATAGGCGGGTGCGCGGTCTGCCTGCCGCTGCCGCCCGACGGTGCCGAGGTCGCCGAGGCGGCCTTCGGCCCGGTCGCCCGCCGCGCCCCGAGGCCGGCCGCCGACCCGGTGTCGCTGCGGGAGCCCAACTCCCGTACGGACGTGGCGGGTCTGCGGGAGGTGCTGTTCGACGAGCGGTTCGGGCCGGTCCACCAAATCCTGCGCACCGAGGAGTCCGTACACAGCCTGACCAGCGCGTATGTGACGTACGGCCGTCATATGCGAGATGGCGGCTACGGGCGGAGCAGCGACTTCGCGAGCAGCGAGCGCATCGCCCTGTTCGAGGGGGCGGAACGCCTGGCGTCGATGAGCCCCACCGGTCACCGGACCGTCCTGCGCGCCCCGTACGCCGAACTCGGCCCCGAACGGGCGGTGGACCCGGTGAGGCTGGGACTGCCCGACCCCGCCCATCACGGCCACCCCGCCTCGGCGACCGTGCCGTACACGCCGGACCTGGAACTGGACTGGGTGCACGGCTGGTCCCTGACCCGTGACCGGACGACGGCGGTGCCCGAGCACGTCGCCTACTGGGACGCGAGCCCGGGCCGGCCCCGGGTGGTGTACGAGTGCTCCAACGGGTGCGGGCTGGGCAACAGCCCGGTGGAGGCGGCGTTGTACGGGCTGTTCGAGGTCGCCGAGCGGGACGCGTTCCTGATGGCGTGGTACGCGCGCACCCCGCTGCGCCGGATTACCGTGCCGGCCGAGGACGCGGAGGTGGCGCACCTCGTGGACCGGGCGGCGCTCACCGGCTACCGGGTGGCGCTGTTCGACGCGACGAACGACTTCCGGATCCCTGCCGTCATCGCGGTCGCCCTGCACCGGGGCGAACCGGCGACGACGCCGGGTGCGTTCGTCGCCGCCGGGAGCCATCACCATCCGCTCGCCGCGATCCGCTCCGCGCTCGCCGAGGTGGTGACCAATGTGGTCAACGCCGTCCACCGGCACCGGGCCGAACCGGAGACGTTCGGCCGGCGGCGGCTGCTCCCGATGCTGGAGCGGCCCGAGCTGGTCACGACGCTTGACGACCACGTGGCCGTCAACACCCTTCCCGAGGCCCGCCCCCGGCTGGACTTCCTCGACCCGGACGGCCCCGAGACGGACTGGCGGGACATCTGGCCCGCCGCGTCCGCGCCGCGTCCCGTACCGGATGTCACCGCCCTGCTGGAGCAGACCGTGACCCGGCTGGCCGGTCTCGGCCTGGAGGTCGTCGCCGTACCGCTGAGCGAGTCCGTCGTACGCGACCGGCTCGGGCTGCACACGGCGAAGATCGTGGTCCCGGGCTCGCTGCCGATGACGTTCGGTCATGTCAACCGGCGCACGCTCGGGCTCGACCGGCTGCTGGACGTGCCGTTCCGGCTGGGGCAGGTACCGCGCAGGGTCCTCCACGACGAACTCGCCCTGCATCCGCACCCCTTCCCGTGAGGAACTCCGCCTTCCCGCTGCCCGACCGACCGAACACCGGAACAGGAAGCCATCCCGTGACGAACGGATCCCCGGACACCTGGCTCAGCCTCCACTGCTTCCTGCGCTCCGCTCCCGAGGACGTCGACGCTTTCCTCACCGAGGACGTGACCCCGCTCCTCGACGGGCTCGGGGCCGGCGACTGGTTCTTCATCCGCTACGACGAGGGCGGGCACCATCTGCGTCTCCGGGTGCGCGGGGTGTCGCCGGCGCGGGCTGCGTCCCTGCCGGAGGCTCTCGCGCGCCTGGCCGAGCGGGTGCCCGTCGCCGAGTCCGTACGTGGGCAGGACGTACGCGGGCACCACGTAAGCGGGCAGGATGTACGCGGGCAGGCGGAGCACGCCGAGGTCCGCGTGGAGCCGTACGTTCCCGAAACCGCGCGCTACGGAGGGCCCGCGGCCCTGCCGGTGGCGGAAGAGGTGTTCATCCTGTCGAGCCGGGTGGCCGTGCGGGCCGTCCGGGACACTCCGCGCGGCAGTGCCCGGCTCGCCCTCGCCATCGATCTCGCGCATGCCACCGCTCTCGCCTGCGGCATGGACCGGCTGTCGGCGGCGCAGTGGCTACGGCGCCACGCCGCGAGCTGGCGGTGGGCGGAGGACGTGCCCCTGCTCGGCCCCCGGCACGTCCACGCGAAGGTCAACAGCGTCTACGCCCTGCAACGCGAGGTCCTCGCGGGCCGGGCGCGGGCCCTGCGGCAAGCGCTGGAGGAGGGCACGGCCACCGGCGTGCCGGCCGACTGGTACGACGGTGTCCGCAAGGCCGACCCTGCTCTGCGCTCCGCTTCCTCGTCGGTGGGCCGCCCGTATGTCTGGGCGTCCCAGCTGCACATGCTCTTCAACCGGCTGGGCCTGGCGCCCGACGAGGAGCGCGCGGTGTGCCGGCTGGCCGCGCGCACGCTGCTGGACCGGGGGGAGCCGGCCTCGTACTTCCCGGACGACCACACCGCGCCCGACCGGCAATACCTGGAGCGGAGCAAGTTCCACCTCGGGCGGGAGCAGGATTCGGCGCCGCGTGACGTACCGGCCGTCCCGGCCCTCCCGACCGTCCGGCCCCTCCCGGCCGTCCCAGCCGTCTCCGCCGAAGCGCCCGGCTCCTCGCGCGGCACCGAACTCCCGCTCCCCGCAGGCCCGTTCCCGGACGCGGATCTGCGGACGGTGATGAACAGCCGCGTCTCCCGGCGAGGTTCACTCACCGGACCTCTGGACGCGGCGTCGCTCGGCACGCTGCTGTGGGGCGCGCACGCGTCCGGGCACGAGTCGGTGCACCGGTTCGCCGACGGCGGTGAGCGGCTCATGCGCCATCGGCCGTATCCGAGCGCGGGCGCCCTCTACACCGCCGGGCTCCGGCTGATCGCGCTGGACGTCCAAGGGCTGGCACCGGGCACCTACCAGTGCCTTCCGGACCGCTGGGCGCTGCGGTACATCGGCCCTGCGCCCGCCCTGGACGACGTCAGGTCGTTGTCCTCGTACCTCTCCCGCGCCGACGACGACCCCGACGGCATCGTGCCGGACGCGCTGCCGGTGGTGCTCGGCCTCTACGTCGACCTGGGCCGGCTCCGTGAGCGCTACGGTCTCCGTGCTCTGCGCCTGGGCCTCCTGGAGGCGGGCCACCTGGCGCAGTCGCTCCTGCTCACTGCCACGGCGCTACGGCTGGGCTCCACACCGCTCGGCGGGTTCCGGGACGACCTGGCGCACGAGATCTTCGGGCTCGACGACCTGGACCAGCCACTCCAGTACGTCCTGCCGGTCGGCCGCCACCCGGAGTTGCCCGTGCCGTAGAGCCCCGGACCGCTCAGGCGAACGCGCCGAGGGCGACCTTCGCGGCCCCGGCGATCAGGGCGTCGTCGGTCTCGGCGTTCTTGATGTCGCGCCGGGAGAGGACGGCAAGCGCGATCGGCGCGGCGCCACCGGAAGGCCAGACGATGGCGATGTCGTTACGGGTCCCGTAGCCGCCGGTGCCGGTCTTGTCGCCGACCTCCCAGCCGCGGGGCGTGCCCGCGCGGATGGTGTGGTCGCCGGTGGTGTTGCGCTTCAGCCAGTCGATGAGGACGGCCCGCTTCTCCGCGGGGAGGGCGGATCCGAGGGTGTACGCCCGCAGATCGGCGGCCAGGGCGCGGGGTGTGCTGGTGTCCCGGAGGTCGCCGGGGGTGGCGTCGCTGAGGGCGACTTCGTAGCGGTCGCAGCGGGTGACGCGGTCCCCGAGTCCGCGCAGGGCGTCCTGGAGGCCCCGGGGGCCGCCCAGTTCGCGGAAGAGGAGGTTGGCGGCGGCGTTGTCGCTGTACCGGATGGTGGCGTCGCACAGTTCGCGCAGCGTCATGCCGGTGGCGACATGCTTCTCGGTGATGGGCGAGTTGCTGATGATCTCCTCCTGGCCGTAGCGCACCAGGCGCTCCATCTGCGGCAGGGTCTTCTTCGCCAGTACGGCACCGGACAGGAGGGCCTTGCAGGTGGAGGCGTAGGCGAACCGTTCGTCGGGGCGGTGGGCGATGGTCCGTCCGTCGCCCGTGTCGACCGCGTACACGCCCAGCCGGGCGTCGAACGTCCGCTCCAGTTCGGCGAAGGCGCGGTCCGTACGGGGCAGGGCCGAGGCCGACGGGGAGGGTCCGGGGCCGGAGCGGCTCGGCCCGCTCCTTCCGTCGGTGGCGGTGTCCGATCCGGCTGACGTACAGCCGGTGAGCGGGAGCAGGGTGGCACCGGCCAGTGCGGCGAGTGCGGAGCGGCGGGAGGCAGGGGCGGGCGTACGGGAGGGCACGGCGGTGGACCTCTCTCTCGGCGGTGTTCGTGGAGCGCGGGCTTCTCGCGCCCGGTCGTAGCCGGGCGGCGGGCCGAGTCGTCGGCCTCAGCGGAGTCAAACCCGCGGCCGGTCCGCATGTCGAATACGATCTCGGCATCGGAGTGATTCATCCGCCATATCGCCGCATGCCAGGGAGATGGAGTGCTGACGGAACGGCACCTGGAAATCTTCGTCGCGCTGGCGGAGGAAGAGCATTTCGGTGCCGCCGCCCAACGCGTCGGGATCACCCAGCCGCCCCTCTCCCAAGGGCTGCGCCGACTGGAGGCGCTGCTCGGTGTCCGGCTGTTCGAACGGGAGCGCGGGGTGTTCCTCACCGAGGAGGGCGCCCTGCTGCTGCCGCACGCGCGGCGGGCTCTGGCCGCCCTGGCGGAGCTCCGGAAGACCGGTGCCCGTGAACACGCGGGCGGCCGCCGGCTGCGGCTGGGGCTGGCCCCCGAGGTGCCGGCGCCGCTGGCGGCCGATGTGGCGGCGGCCCCGGTCCGGGCGGGTGACCGGGCGCGCATCAGCACGGTGACGGCTCCCACCGCGACTCTGCTCTCCGATGTCGCGTCGGGCCGCCTGGACCTCGCCGTGGTCCGGCACCCCTCCGTCCTGCTCGGTCTCGCCGCCGGGCAGGTGATCCTGCTGCCGACCTGGATCCTCGCCCCGGCCCGTCCGGCGGAGTCCGGTGATTCGTCTGCGGGTCCGTCGCCACGGCGGCTGCCCGTCGCGGTACGCCCCCGGGGCGAGGCGCCCGCCGCCCACGATCTGTTCGTCGACACGCTGGCGAGCCGGGGCCGCCGGGTGGAGACGGTGGTGGTCACCGACGAGCGGGCCGGGCTGGCGCTGGTGGCGGCGGGGCAGGCCGTCCTGGTCACGGCGGACGAAGCGCTGACGGCCTCCCGGGTCGAGCGGCGGCGGGCGGTCGACCCTCCGCTCCCCCTGCGGCTACGGGTGGTCTGGAACCCCCGGCGTTCCGGTTCCGGTTCCGGTGATCCGGCCGGGACGGCCCAACTGCTGGAGGACGTCCTCGCCCGCAAGGCGGCACGGTGACCGGCTCCCGGCACGGCGGCGGGGTGGAGCGGACCATCCGCTCCCTCTTCGACGACGCCGGCGTCCGGGGCTGGCTGCATGTGGCGGACCTGCACCGCCCCTCGGCCCGCGTGGTCGTCGACCCGGACGAGCAGGTGCCGATGGGCTCCGTCTACAAGATCGCGCTCATGACGGCCTTCTGCCGGCTGGCCGACGCGGGGCTGGTCGACCCACGCCACCGGCTCACGCTGGAGGCCGCCGACCGGGTCCCCGGCCCCACGGGCCTGTCCATCCTGCGCGACCCGGTCACGATGTCGCTGCGCGACCTGGTGGTGCAGATGATGAGCGTCTCCGACAACACGGCGGCCCACGTCGTGCTGCGTACGGTCGGCGCCGAGGCCGTCGACGGGATGTGCGCCGATCTCGGTCTGCCGCACACCCGGATCCACGGAGGGGTCGTCGGTACGTTCGACCGGCTGCTCGCCGATACGGGCGCCGGGTCGCTCGACGCGGCCATGGCCCATGTCGAGGACAACGACACCGTCGTACCGCCGGACGTCTACGACCCCGCGTACAAGGCGTCCTCCACCCCGGCCGAGACCGCCCGGCTGCTCCGGGCCATCTGGACGGACGAGGCCGCTTCCCCCGAGAGCTGCTCCTTCATGCGCGCGGCGATGCTCACCCAGCCGTGGACGCACCGCCTGGCCTCCGGATTCCCGTACGACGACGTGACCGTCCACGGCAAGACCGGCACGTTCGGCTCGATGCGCCACGAGGCGGGGGTGGTGGAGCTCGCGGACGGCAGCGTCTACACGGCCGTGGTCTTCACCCAGGCCGCCCGTGCCGACCGGAAGCTGCCGCGCGCGGACGCCGTGATCGGGGCGGCGGCGAGGGCCGCGGTGGAGGATCTCCGCGCGGGCCAGGGTGTCTGACCGGCCGCCAGCGGTGGCGGACGGCATCCTGGGCGCAGGACATCCGCACGATGGAGGAAGCACCTGTGGCTCTGACCCGTGAAGAGCGTGAACAGTTCCTGGCCGAACCGCATGTCGCCGCGCTGGCCGTGGACGCGGCGGACGAGGGGCGCGCCCCGCTCACCGTGCCCATCTGGTACCAGTACGCGCCCGGCGGCGACCTCTGGATCATGACGGGGCGCGACTCCCGCAAGGGCCGGCTGATCGCCGGGGCAGGCCGGTTCTCCCTGATGGTGGACCGGGTCGAACCGACCGTCCGCTATGTGTCCGTCGAGGGCCCCGTCGTCGCGACGCTCCCCGCCACCCGTGAGCAGCTGGTGGAAATCTCGTCCCGCTATCTGCCCGCGGAGAAGGTCGACGGCTATGTCGACTTCGCCTGGAGGGAACACGGCGACCAGGTGGTCATCCACATGCGGCCCCAGCGCTGGCTGAGTTCGGACCTCGGCGGATTCTGAACGGCCGGCGGGACCGGCGACGCGGACAGGGCCCGCCCCCGAGGGGGGCGGGCCCTGTCGACCGTCGGACGGTCAGCGGCGGCCCTGCAGGTACTGGGCGTAGAAGTAGCCGTGCTCCGCCGCGAT
Source organism: Streptomyces cyaneofuscatus (assembly GCF_000718135.1). Lineage (GTDB taxonomy): Bacteria > Actinomycetota > Actinomycetes > Streptomycetales > Streptomycetaceae > Streptomyces > Streptomyces cyaneofuscatus. The sequence continues at coordinate 97,107 of NZ_JOEM01000007.1, forward strand.
GTGCTCCCGGCTCTCCGTGGCGTGGGTGATCCCGTACGGGCCACCGAGGTTGGTGTACTCGGCGGTGCCACGGTGTCCTTCGACGGCCCCGTACTCGGCACCGGCCTTTCCGCCCTCCCACTCGTCGGCGACGGCGGGCGTGGCCGCCATGAGGCCGGCCGCGGCGACGGTCGCAAGAGTGACGGCGATACGACGAAGCATGGGTGCTCCTTCTCAGCAAATGCGTAACGGATGGTGCGGAGCCCAAACCATTACGCAGGAGGGTCGCGGCGACCGGGCGGACACGCACATGCCAGGGGCAATACACCTGGACGGCCGCACGCCGCCCTCCCGGCACCGAGCGGACCTCCTCGCCACAAAAAGAATCCCCGGTCCGCAATTGCGTACCAGGGATTTTCCCGCGTATATTTGATTCTTCTGCGCTCATGCAGAAAGGCCCCACGCGGAGGCCTTATAAGAAGAACCATATCCGGCAGGGAGCCGTTTTGTCAAACCGGGAAGCCGTCGAATTGCGGGAAGAGCAGGAATTCGTCGACCGCGTCCACGCGCGCGTCGACGAGCTGCGCGGGGTCACGGCCCGGCATGTCGAGGAGGCGCTGACGCCCGTGGGGACCGGGCTCCAGGCCAAGCTGGAGCGCGATGTGCTCGTCACGGAGCGGTCGGGGCTGCTGGCCGCGCTCAACGCGGTGGACGGCTCACTGTGTTTCGGGCGCATCGACCTTTCCGACGGCACCGCGCACCATATCGGGCGTATCGGGATCCGTGAGGACGACACCGAGCACACGCCTCTTCTCATCGACTGGCGCGCGCCGGTCGCCCGGCCTTTCTATCTGGCCACCGGACATGTGCCGATGGGGCTGCGGCGGCGTCGGCACATCACGTCCGAGGGGCGTACGGTCACCGAGCTCCATGACGAGATCCTGGACCTCGGGGACGAGGACCGCACGGGTTTCGAGGACCGCAACGGCGACGCCGTTCTGCTGTCCGCGCTGAATTCCGCCCGCACCGGCCGTATGGGTGACATCGTGCGGACCATCCAGGCGGAGCAGGACCACATCATCCGCGCCCCGCACCGCGGTGTCCTGGTCGTCGAGGGCGGGCCCGGCACGGGCAAGACGGCCGTCGCACTGCACCGGGCGGCCTTCCTGCTGTACGAGCACCGCGAGGTGCTGGCCAAGCGTGCCGTGCTGATCGTGGGGCCCAACCCGGCCTTCCTGCGGTACATCGCGGAGGTGCTGCCCGCCCTCGGTGAGACCGGCGTCCTGCTCGCCACGCAGGCCGAACTCTTCCCCGGCGTCCATGCCACCGGCACGGACACCCCCCGCGCGGCCGCGGTCAAGGGCAGCGCGCAGATGGCGGAGTCGCTCGCCCTCGCCGTACGCGACCGGCAGCAACTTCCCGAGCCCGGTGCGCCGTTGGTCATCCCGCACGACGACGGCGATCTCGTCCTGGACTGGGAGATCGCGTACGAGGCCCGGCAGGCGGCCCGGGACACCCTGCTGCCGCACAACCTCGCCCGCCCGCACTTCGCGTTCCGGATCATCGACGCCCTCACCGCGCAGCTCACCGAGCGCATCGGCGCCGACCCGTACGGCGGGCCCAACTTCCTCGGGCCGGACGACATCGCGCAGCTCGGCAAGGCCGTCGCGATGAGCGGCGAGGTCCACGAGGCCATCGAGTCGCTGTGGCCGGTGCTCACTCCGGAGGAGTTCCTCGCCGGATATCTGGCCGAGCCCGTGTATGTGCGCGACGCGGATGCCGACGCCCTGCGGCGGGTGCCCGGCAGCGGGGCGTGGACCCCGGCGGACGTCCCCCTGCTCGACGAGGCGGCCGAGCTGCTCGGGGCCGACGACAGTGCCGCGCGGGCCGCCGCCGAGGCCGAGCGGCAGGAGCGGATCGCCTATGCACAGGGGCTGTTGGAGCTGTCGCGGGGTTCGGAGACGTACGAGTTCGAGGACGAGGAGTCCGAGGTCCTCGCGGCCCACGACATCATCGACGCCGAGCGCATGGCGGAGCGGCACGAGGAGATCGACCACCGCAGCGCGGCCGAGCGGGCCGCCGCCGACCGCACCTGGGCGTTCGGGCACATCATCGTGGACGAGGCGCAGGAGCTGTCGCCGATGGCGTGGCGCCTGCTGATGCGCCGCTCGCCGACCCGTTCGCTGACGCTGGTCGGCGACCCGGCCCAGACCTCGGAGGAGGCCGGCGTCGGTTCGTGGGGGAAGATCCTTCAGCCGTACGTCGGGGACCGCTTCGAGCATGTGACGCTCGCGGTCAACTACCGCACGCCCGCCGAGATCATGGAGCTGGCCGCCCGCGTCGTACGGGAGCGGAACCCCTCCTTCGCGGCGCCCGGTTCGGTGCGGTCGACCGGCGAGGAGCCGTGGGTGCGGGACGCCGGGGAGGATCTGGCGGGTGCGGTGGCGAAGGCCGTCGCGGAGCTGACCCCCCAGGAGGGGCGTCTCGCGGTGATCGCTCCGCGCGCGCTGCACGAGGAGATCGCCGCGCCGCTGGAAGAGCTCACCGTGGGGGCCGAGCCCGATCTCACGCAGCCGGTGGTGCTGCTCGACCCGCGGCAGGCGAAGGGGCTGGAGTTCGACCATGTGCTGGTCGTGGAGCCCGGCCGGTACGGGACGAGCGATCTGTACGTGGCGCTGACCCGGGCCACCCAGCGGCTGGGCATCATCCACCGGGAGGCGCTGCCCTCGGCACTGCGCTGATCACCGCCGCCCGTTCCCTCCTCCCATCCATCACGCCCCCCGGCACGCACCGGGGGGCGTTTCCGTTCCTGTCGCGTAGGCCCGCACCCTGCACTGCTTGATAATGCTCGAAACACGGGCCTAATATGCAGCTTCGAGCATTCACCGGACATGGGGAGATCAGATGACGCATGTGGCACGGGAGTTGGCCAGTCAGCCCGACTGCTGGCGGCGGGCGGCGGGGATGGCCGGCGGACTCGCGGGACAGCTCCCCGCGTCCGGCGAGCGCATCGCTGTCGTCGGCTGCGGCACCTCGTACTTCATGGCCCAGGCCTACGCGGCCCTCCGCGAGGGCAGTGGCCAGGGCGAGACCGACGCCTTCGCCGCGTCGGAGTTCCCCGCCGGCCGCCGCTACGACCGGATCGTGGCGCTGAGCCGCTCCGGCACCACGACCGAAGTGCTCGGCCTGCTCGCCCAGGCCAAGGGCACCCGACGGACCGTGATCATCGGGGATCCCGACTCCCCCATGGCGACGATGGCCGACGACACCGTGGTCCTCGACTTCGCCGACGAGCGGTCGGTCGTGCAGACGCGGTTCGCGACCTCGGCGCTGACCCTGCTCCGCGCCCAGCTGGGCCTGCACACCGACGCGGTGGTGGAGGACGCCCAGGTCGCGCTCGCCGAACCGCTGCCGACCGGGCTGGTGGAGTGCACCCAGTTCACCTTCCTCGGTCGGGGCTGGAGCGTGGGGCTCGCCAACGAGGGGGCGCTGAAGATGCGTGAGGCGGCGCTGTCCTGGAGCGAGGCGTATCCGGCGATGGAGTACCGGCACGGCCCGATCAGCATCTCCACCCGTTCCACCGCCACCTGGATGCTCGGTGACGCACCGGCCGGGCTGTCCGACGAGGTCCACGCGACCGGCGCCCGGTGGGTGGCCGGCGGACTGGACCCGCTCGCGGAGCTGGTCCGGGTGCAGCGCCTCGCGCTGGCGATCGCTCAGGCCCGCGGCCTCGATCCCGACCGGCCGCGCCACCTGACGCGCTCGGTCATCCTCAGCACGGCCTGACGGCCCCTCACCCCGGAGTTGCCATGCCCATCGCCGCCACCGGCGAGCTGATCGCCGATGCCGCAGCCCGGCGCGGTGCGGTCGCCGCGTTCAACGTCATCACCCTGGAGCACGCGGAAGCGATCGTGGAGGGAGCGGAGGCCGCAGGGTCGCCGGTGATCCTCCAGATCAGCGAGAACGCGGTCAAGTACCACGGCGGCCGGCTGCGCCCGCTGGCCCGCGCCGCGCACGAGAGCGCCCGGGCGGCCTCGGTTCCGGTCGCCCTCCATCTCGACCACGTCCACTCCCCCGAACTGCTGCACCAGGCGGCGGAGTGCGGGTTCAGCTCGGCGATGTTCGACGCCGCCCGGCTGCCGTACGCGGAGAACCTGGCGGCCACCCGCGCAGCCGTCGTATGGGCACATGGCGAGGGTCTCTGGCTGGAGGCCGAGCTCGGGCAGGTCGGCGGCAAGAACGGGGAGGATGCGCTGGACGCCCATGCGCCCGGCGCCCGTACGGACCCGGAGGAGGCGCTCGCCTTCGTCGCCGCCACCGGGGTCGACGCGCTGGCCGTGGCGGTCGGCACCTCCCACGCCATGACCTCACGCGACGCCCGTATCGACCACGGCCTGCTGGCCCGGCTCCGTCACGCCGTGCCGGTGCCGCTGGTGCTGCACGGTTCGTCCGGCGCCTCCGACGACGAGCTGGCGCGGGCCGTCGCCGGAGGAATCGCCAAGGTCAACATCGGCACCGCGCTGAACATCGCGATGACCGGGGCGATACGGGAACGCCTCGCACAGGACGAGCGGGGCGTCGATCCGCGCGCGTACCTCGCGCTGGGCAGGGACGCGATGGCGCGGACGGTGAGCCGGCTGATCTCCGTGCTGCCGGCACCTGCCGCGCGCGCCGCCTAAAGCTGTGTTCCCCAGGTGTGCAGCAGCGCCGTGAGGTCGCCGAGCACCCTCCGGCCCGGGGCCGCGTCGACCGGGGTCGCGGAGGGCACGGCCACCACCCGGCAGCCCGCCGCCTCGGCCGCCGCGATGCCGGTGGGGCTGTCCTCGATCACCAGGCAGGCCCCGGGCGGGAGGTGGAGGCGCGCCGCCGCTTCGAGGTACGGGTCCGGGTGGGGCTTGGAGCGGTCCGTCTCGCCGTCCGCCACCGTCGTACGGAACACCTCGCCGCCCAGCGTCTTGAGCACCGCGTCCACGACCCGGCGCGGGGAGGCCGAGACCAGGGCGGCGGGGATGTTCCCGTCGGCCAGGCGGTCGAGCAGCTCGCGGGCGCCGGGGCGTAGCCGTACCCCCTTCTCGACCGCTGTGAGGAACGTGTCCTCCAGGTCGGATTCCAGGGCCCGGTAGCTCACTTCCCGTGGGCTCAGCGTCGCGAGGTAGGTCGCCGTGTCGGCGCAGGTGCGGCCGAGGACGCCGGCGCCCTCCTCGTCGGTCAGCGTGTGGCCGTGGGCGGCGGCGACCTCGCGGGCGGCGTCGAGCCACAGGGGTTCGGTGTCCACCAGCGTGCCGTCCATGTCGAGGAGGACGGCCTGCGGCAGGGTCGGTACGGCGGTGCCGTCGAGGGTCCAGTGCGAGTCGGGGGTGCGGTCGAGCGCGGCGTACACCTGGGCCGCGACGTCCTCGTGCCGGACCGGGCGCAGCGGTCGGGCGCCCGCCGTGATGTCCGGGCCCGCGCAGGCCAGCCATGCCGTGCGTTCGGCCTCGCTCGCCCCGCCGTGGCCGCCCTCTACCCGGTGCCCGTGATCGGTGACGACGAGGACGGTCCAGGCCTCGTCGGCGTACGTCGGGCGGGTGCGCAGGACGGTGAGAAGACGGCCCAGGCGGCGGTCGGCCGCGGCGATGGACTCCTCGTACGCCGTTCCGCAGCCGAGGTGGTGGGCGGTTTCGTCGGGGGCGCCGAGGTAGACGAAGGAGGCCTCGGGGTCCTCGTGGGTCAGGACGGCGACGGCGTCGCGCACGGTCGCCTCGTCGGCGTCCTCCCAGGCCTGCGGGGTGTCGGCGGCCGGTGCGTGGTGGGTGAGCCGGGTGGGGCGGCGGAACATCGGGCCGCCGTCGGCCACGGTGACCAGGGGTTCCCAGGCCGCCGCGACATAGGTGCGGCGGCCGTCCTGGCGGGCAAGGCGGGTGGTGAAGTCCGGGAAGACGCCGAGGCGGTGGCCGGTGAAGTCGTTGGACCACACGGCGTGTTTGGTGACGCGGACGCCGGTGACGATCGTCGCCCAGCACGGGCCGGACATGGTGGGGGTGGACTCGGCGACGGTCACGGGGGCCAGGAATCCGGAGTCCGCGACCGTATCGAGGTGCGGTGTGGGGACACGGGCGAGCGTGTCGAGGCGTACGCCGTCGATGCCGACGACGAGCACCCGGCGGGCGCGGGGCATGGGGTGCCTTCCTGGAGGGGGTCAGGCCTGCTGGTGCAGGGTGCGGGGGTCCACCGCGTGGGCGAACGGCAGCCCGTGGGCGTACCGTTCGAGCTCGTCGACCGCGGCGTCGGCCAGCCGGTGGAGCTCGCCGCCCTGGGAGCCGGCGATGTGCGGGGTGAGCAGCACGTTCGGCAGGTCGTACAACGGCGAGTCAGCGGGCAGCACTTCGGGTTCCGTGTGGTCGAGTACGGCGTTGAGCCGGCCGGTGACCAGCTCCTTGACCAGTGCGTCGGTGTCGACCAGCGAACCGCGTGCCGTGTTGACGAGGGTCGCCCCGTCCCGCATCAGCGCGAGGCGTCCGGCGTCGAACAGGTGCCGGGTCTGCGGGAGTTCGGGGGCGTGGATGGTGACCACGTCGCTCTGCGCGACGAGCGCGTCCAGATAGGTCAGCTCCACGCCGAGAGCCCGCGCGCTCTCCTCGTCCAGATACGGGTCGTGCACGAGGAGGCGCAGGTCGAAGGGGCGCAGCAGTTCGGCGACGCGGCGGCCGATGCGGGAGGCGCCGACGATGCCCACCGTACGGCGGTAGTTGCCGATGGACGGGAACTCACGCAGCAGGTTGACCCGGCTCCTCGACTCCCGGTAGACGCGGGCGCTCTGCAGGATGTGCTTGTTGGCGAAGAGGATCGCCGCCACCGTGTACTCCGCGACCGGGAGGGCGTTGGCCGTGGCGGCCGTGGAGACGGTGATGCCCCGGTCCCAGACGTCCTGGGTGATGTGGTGCTTGACCGAGCCGGCCGCGTGCACGACGGTCCGCAGGCGGGGCATGGCGCTCAGGGCGTCGGCGGTCAGGGGCGGGCAGCCCCAGCCGGTGAAGAGGGCCTCGGCCTCGCGCAACGCGGCGCGCTGGACCGGGTCGTCGGCGCCGAAGTCGGTGACCAGCAGGGCGGGTTGTACGTCCGCGATCCGGGCGAGCCGCTCCAGAGCAGCCGGGGGGAGGATCGCGTCGCGGGTCTCCCCGCTCATCGCCAGGACGGTTCGGGGGCGGGTGCGGAGCCGGCTGGCGGTGGGGGCGGGGCGGCTCACTTGACGGCTCCTGCGGTGAGGCCCGAGCGCCAGAAGCGCTGCAGGCAGAGGAAGGCGATGATCAGCGGGACGACGGCCACCAGGGAGCCGATGATGACCAGGGGGTACAGCTCCGGCTGCTGGTAGACGTTCTGGTTCCACATGAACAGGCCCAGGTTGACGGGGTAGAGGCGTTCGTCGTTGAGCATCATCAGCGCGCCGTAGAAGTTGTTCCAGTTGGCGGTGAACGAGAACAGGAAGATGGTCACGAAGCCGGGCGCGAGCATCGGCAGGGCGACCTTGGTGAAGGTCGTGAGCTCCCCCGCCCCGTCGACCCGGGCCGCTTCCAGGACCTCACCCGGTACGTACCCCTCGGAGAAGACGCGGGCCAGGTAGACGCCGAACGGGTTGACGAGGCTCGGGATGAGCACGGCCCAGTAGGTGTCGACGAGGCCGAGCTCCGAGGCCATCAGGTACAGCGGGAGCTGGACGACGGTGGACGGGATCAGGACGCCGACGAGGACGACGCCGAACAGCTTCTCCTTGCCTCGGAAGACGTACTTGTCGAAGGCGTAGCCGCAGGCGACGGAGACCAGGGTGGAGAGGACGGCCGCGACCAGGGTGTAGAGGAGGCTGTTGAGCAGCCAGCGGCCGTACAGCCCGTCGTTGTACGCGAAGAGGGCGTCCAGGTTGGACAGGAGGTGGAAGTCGCCGAGGCTGAACGGGTTGGTGGCGAAGAGGTCGCGGTAGTTCTTGGTGGCGGCGATGAGCAGCCAGGTCAGCGGCATGAGGGTGTAGACGGCGACGACGGCCAGGACGGCGTTGACCGCGACCTTCGAGGTGAGTCCGCCGGTACGTCGCGGGCGCCGGGGCGGGGAGGGCCGGCGTGCGGGCGCGGGGGCGGGCGGTGCGTCGGGGGTGGCTGTCTGGGTGCTCATGAGGCCTTCCACCGGTTGCCGAGCTTGGTGACGACGAAGGACAGCAGGCCGGCGACGAGGGCGAGGATCAGGGAGCTCGCGGCGGCCAGGCCGTAGTCGTGGCCCTTGAAGGCCGCGGTGTAGATGAACATGGTCGGCGACCAGTCCTCGCCCATGGTGTTGGCCCGGAGCTGGACGAGTTTGGGGGCGTCGAAGAGCTGGATGGCGCCGACGCAGGTGAAGAGCAGGGTCAGGACGACGGTGGGCCGGATCATCGGGACCTTGACCTGGAGGGCGGTGCGCAGGGCGCCGGAGCCGTCGACGGTCGCGGCCTCCAGGACCTCGCGCGGGACCGCCTGGAGCCCGGCGTAGAAGATGATCATGTTGTAGCCGGTCCACTGCCAGGCGGAGATGTTGACGACGGAGTAGATCGCCTCGTCCTGGCCGAAGAAGTTCCAGTTGGCGCCGAGGGCGTCGAGTACGTCGGTGACCGGGCTGAGGCCCGGCGTGTAGAGGTAGAGCCAGATGAGCGAGGCGATCAGGCCCGGTACCGCGTGCGGCAGGAAGTAGGCGATCTGGAAGAAGCGGCGGGCCCGGGCCATCGCCGAGTCGACGAGCAGGGCGAGGATGAGCGCGCCGCCGACCATGGCGGGGATGTACAGCACGCAGTAGAACGCGATGTGGCCGAAGGAGCGGAGGAACGCCTCGTTGCCGAGGGCCTCGGTGAAGTTGCCGAATCCGGCGAAGACCCGTTCGGTGCCGCCGAATCCGAGGCCGGAGGACTCCTCGCGGAAGAGGCTCATCCAGGCCGCGTAGAACATCGGCAGCACGGTGACGGCGGTGAACAGGGCGAAGAACGGCACCATGAACAGGGCCACGGCCCGGCGCTGTCCGCGCCGCGCGCCCGGGCCACCGGGGCTCTTCGGTGCGGCGGGGCGCTCCGACGGCGGTGCGGCCCGGCGGGGTGGTGGGGCCGTGACCGGCCGGGTGAGGGGGGCTGCCACCTGGTGCTCCTTCGGCAGGATGGGCGGGGAGGGGGGATGCGCGGCGGCCCGCATGCCTTCGTTGGCGGGCAGGGCGCTGCTGGGGGTCTTGAGCGAGGAGAGGCGGGCGGTCATGGCCTTCGGGTCGGTGGTGACCCACTTGATGAACTCGGCCGCCGCTTCGGTGTGCTTGCTGCCCTTGGGGACGATGTAGGAGGTGCCGCCGTACATGCCGGTGCTCGGTGTGCCGTCCCACGTCGGGAGCGGGGCTATGCCCCACTTGCCCTTGCTGTCGGGGTAGCTGACGGGGAAGTTCCCCGCGCTCCAGGCGGCGCCGATGATGGTGGCGACCTTGCCGGTGGCGCGCTCCTTGGTCTCGCCCTCGCCCCAGAGCGGGGTCTTGGAGGCGAGGCCGTCCTTGAGGAGCCCGTCCCAGTAGGCGGCGACCTTCTGTGACGCCGGTTCGTCGATGTTCACCTTCCAGGCGTCGTCCTTGGTGCCGTACCACTGGGCGCCGGCCTGCCAGGCGAGGCCGGAGAGCAGGGCCGGGTCGCCGCCGCCGAAGTTGGTGATGGTGAGGTCCGGGTCGCCCTGGTGGATCTTCTCCGCGGCCTTGCGGTACTCGGCCCAGGTGGTGGGGACCTCGACGCCGTACTTCTTGAAGAGGTCCTTGCGGTAGTAGAGCTGGATGGGTGTCACGTCGAAGGGGACGGCCCAGGTGGAGCCGCCGAGGTTGACCAGCGACTGCACCGCCTCGGGGAACTCCTTCTTCACCAGCTCGCCGGAGCTGGGGGTGAGGTCCTCCAGGTTGCCCTCGCTGGCGTACTCGGGGAGGGCGGAGTAGTCCATGGTGGCGATGTCGGGGGCGTTGCCGCCCTTGACCGCGTTGGAGAGCTTGGTGACGCCCTCGGGGCCCGCCGGGACGAGCGAGAACTTCACCTTGATCCCGGGGTGCGTCTTGTTGAACGCCTCGGCCGTCTCCTTGGCGCCCGCGGTGGCCGACCAGAAGGTGAGCGTGACGGGCTTGCCGTCGCCGGGGTCCGAGGCGTCCGAGCCCGAGCCGCCACCGCAGGCGGTGGTGAGCAGGGCCAGTGAGGCGGCGGACGCCACGAGGGCGAGGCGGGTGGTGCGGTGCGTACAGGACATGGACCGGCTCCTACGGGACCTCGAACTGCGGGAGATGAGGCGAACGCCACACATCATTTTGCGCAGAACCGATCACCGTCAAGAGGAAATGACCAATTCAATCGAATCGATCACGGAGTGATGGGCGGACAGGCCGCCCGTGCGGTGCGTCCGGGCATGCGAAAAGCCGTACCCGCAGGGCCCGTTGACACCCGGGGTACGGCTGGAGCGCGTCGGATCAGGCGCCGGCGGCGGCCGCCCCGCACGAGACCCGGACGCGCAGGGTGGGCAGGATGTCGAGGTGGCGGCGGGCGGCCGGGCCCTCGTCGGACACGCCCAGCCGGGAGAGCAGGAGCTTCGCCGCCGCCGCGCCGACCGCGTGCTTGTCCGGCGCCACGGCGGTGAGCGGCAGATCGGCCAGGCTCGCCACCTCGTCGTCGTACGCGATCACCGCGAGGTCCTCCGGGACCCGCACGCCCCGGGCCTGGAGGCGCGGGATGAGCACGATCGCGTCCGCGTCGCTGTGCACGATCGCGGCGGTGACGTCGCCGCCCGCCACCCCCTCGCACAGGTACTCCAGCGTCCGCTCGAAACGGTCGGTCTCCGAGCGTGACGGCGCATCCTGAAGGGGCGAGGCGGCGACCGGGCTCAGTCCGAGGGCCGCCACGGCGGCCGCGTAACCGGCCCTGAGCCGGGGGGCCGTGGGGCTCTCCTGCACGGCGAGCGCGATGGAGCGGTGGCCGAGCCCGGCCAGGTGCGCGACCGCCTCCGCGGCGCCGTGGGCGTGGTCGGAGCGGACCCGGTCGAGCCCCGCCACCGGATGACCGAGCGGGGCCCAGCGCTCCACCAGCACGACCGGGGTCTCCTGCTCGGCCGCCCACAGCCCCTCGCCCGGCTCCGGGTGGCCCCGCTCCCAGCTGGGCGTCAGGAGGAGGCCGTCGGCGCCGGTGGAGAGCAGGCGGCGGACCTGGGCCTCGTCCTCGTCGGGGAGGTAACGGGAGAGCCCGATCGTCAGGCGTGCGCCCGCCGCCTCCACCGCTTCCCGGGCACCGCGCACGACATCCGCGTAGTAGTACTCGGTGGTCGGGACGACCATGCCCACCACGAGACCTTCGGCGGAGGGGGCGGCGGAGGTGGCCGGCCGGGACGCCCCGGAGGGCCAGACCACCGCGCCGTGCAGCCGTTCCACCAGCCCCTGGGCCGCGAGCGCCTCGACGTCCCGGCGCAGGGTGACCGCGGACATGCCGAGCTCCTCGGCGAGTTCGGCGACCCGGAGGCTGCCTCGTTCGCGGACGAGCTGGAGCACCCGCTCGTGGCGCTGGTCGACATGGAGTCGCATGGATCCCCTTGGTCTCTTGAGACGGCTGTGGCGGTGGCGGCTGCTCTCGCTCACACCCCTCAACCATATCGATCACATCCGCTCGAAACGATCCCACCGGCGGCTCTGTCTCTGCCGGGTGCCGACGCGGCCGCGCACCCGAGGCAGCGCCATACACCCCCATCGAACCGATCGACACGATCAATTCAGTCAGAGTTATTGAGCGGATCGCCGGACGGCTGTTAGAAAGTGCCTGCCCGCTCAGAACAGTCGGATCCAGCCCGGAGCTCCCCCATGACATCTGCCTGGTCCCGCCGTACGTTCCTCGCCACCTCCGCCGTGCTCACCGCGGCGGGCGGCAGCGCCCTCGTGCTGGCCACGCCCCGCACGGCCACCGCCGCTGCCGACGATCCGTACGCCGCGCTGCGCGCCACCTGGAGCGCCCTGATCCTCGGCGAGGGGTTCAGTCCGACCGCCGAACCTTTCAAGACGCGGCTCGCGACGCTCGGCACCCAGGCCCGGCAGTGGCTGGACACCATGGCTCCGGTGAACGGGGCCCTGTGGCCGGACGCGGTGTACGCGGACCCCGACCCGGACACCGACTCCGAGTCGTACGGCTTCTCCGCGAAGATGGCCGACAGCTTCATCCGCCTCAACACGATGGCCCAGGCCTACCGGCAGCAGGGCACCGGCCTGACGGGGAGCACCGGCCTGCGCGACGCGATCGTCACCGGCCTCGAACACCTCAACAGCCAGGTCTACAAGGCCGGGCAGACCCGGTACGGGAACTGGTACAGCTGGCAGATCGGCGCGCCCCAGGCCCTGCTGGACGTGTGCGTGCTGATGTACGACGCCCTCACCGCGGCGCAGGTCGGGCGCTACTGCGCGGCCGTCGACCACTTCGTACCGGACTCCGCCGTGGCCTCGTACACGGGCACGAGCACCGGGGCGAACCGGGTCGACCTGTGCCGGGTGCTGGCCCTGCGCGGGGTCGTCGGCGGGACGGCCGCCAAGATCGCGCTCGCCCGGGACGCCCTCTCCCCCGTCTTCCCGCTGGTCGCCAAGGGCGACGGGCTCTACGCCGACGGCTCGTTCATCCAGCACACCACCGTGCCCTACACCGGCAGCTACGGGTCGGTGATGCTCGGCGGGCTCGGGCTGCTGTTCGCCCTGCTGAAGGGGACGGCGTGGGAGGTGACCGACCCGAAGCGGCAGGTGGTGTTCGACGCGGTGGAGAACGCCTGGGCGCCGTTCCTCTACAACGGGCTCGTCATGGACTCCGTCGCGGGCCGCGCGATCAGCCGCGGCGAGGTCGACGACCACCGGCGCGGCCACCCCATCCTCGCCTCGATCGTGCTGCTGGGCCGGGGCGCGTCGGCCGCCGAGAACGCCCGGTGGCGGGCGCTGGTCAAGGGCTGGGCCCAGCGCGACTACTACAGCCCGCCGCTGAGCAACCCCTCCCTCAACCTCACGGCGCTCTCCCGCCTCAAGTCCGTCCTGGACGACACCTCGCTCACCCCGCTCCCCGAGCCGGAAGGCCACCGCCTCTTTCCCGACATGGCCCGCGCCACCCACCGCCGCCCCGGCTGGGCCGCCGCCCTGTCCATGGCCGACAAGCGGATCACGTACTACGAGACCGGCAACGGCGAGAATCTGCGCGGCTGGCACACCGGGTCCGGGATGCTCTACTGGTGGGGCGACACCTTCGCCAACGGCCAGTACAGCGACGCGTTCTGGCCCACCGTCGACCCGTACCGGCTCCCCGGCACCACCGCCTCGCGCAAGCCGCTGGCCGACGGGGCGGGCGGCGACTGGGGCGTGGCGCTCCCGGATGTGAACTGGGTCGGCGGGGTCACGGACAAGAAGCGGGCAGCCGTGGGGCAGTACCTCAAGGGGCTGTCCAGCACGCTGCTGGCGAAGAAGTCGTGGTTCTTCCTGGACGACACCGTGGTCTGTCTCGGCGCGGGGATCCGCAGCCAGGACGGGGCGGCGGTGGAGACCACGGTGGACAACCGCAACCTTGGTCCGACGGGGAACGCCCCCTTCACCGTCGACGGCTCTGTGAAACCGGTCACCCGCCCGTGGTCGGCGACCCTGACCGACGTCTCCTGGGCCCATCTCGGCGGGCACGGCGGCTATGTGTTCCCGGGCAGGGCGACCGTCAAGGCGCTGCGCGAGAACCGGTCCGGGCGGTGGCGCGACATCAACACCGGGGGCTCCACGGAGACGGTGACACGCGCCTATCTCACCCTCTGGGTCGACCACGGCCAGAACCCGGCAGGCGCCTCGTACGCCTACCAGCTGCTCCCCGGCGCCTCCGAGCAGCGGACCGCCGCCCGGGCCGCCGACACCGGTTGGCTGCGGGTGCTCGCCAACACCGATGACCAGCAGGGGGTTTCGGTGCCCTCGCTCGGGCTGACCGCCGTCAACTTCTGGTTCGGCGGAAGCGTCGGACCGCTCACCGCGGACGCCCCCTGCTCCGTCATGGTCACCGAGCACCCGGACGGCACGGCGACGCTCTGCGTCAGCGACCCCATGCGGATGCGGACGAGCCTGACCCTGACCTGGAACCGGGCCGTCGCCTCCGTCGTCTCGAAACCGCCGACCGTGACATCGGCGACCACCGGGGCGTCGCTGCGGCTGGTGTTCGGCGATCTCTCGGGGACGCGCGGGGCCACGCAGACGGTGAAGGTGCGGCTGGTCTGACGGCCGGAGCCGAGGGTTCGGGATACTGACCGCCGGTACAACGGAACGAGGGATGCGGCCATGAACGATGATCACCGAGTGGGACCCCCGTCCTTCGGGAGCGAGCGCGAGACCCTCCGGGCCTTCCTCGACTACCACCGGGCAACTCTCGCCATGAAGTGCGAGGGGCTGACCGACGAGCAGCTGCGCGAGAAGTCGGTGGAGCCGTCGGCCCTGTCGCTGCTCGGCCTGGTCCGTCATATGGCGGAGGTGGAACGGGCCTGGTTCCGCCGGACCTTCGAGGACCGGGACGCCCCGATGGTCTGGTCCGAGAAGACCGACTTCCAGGCGGCGTACGACGCGAGCGCGTCGACCCGGGCGGAGGCGTTCACCGCGTGGGAGGCCGAGGTCGAGATATCACGGCGCATCGAGCGGGAGGCCGGCTCCCTGGACCTGGCGGGCTACCAGCCCCGGTGGGGCGAGGAGGTGTCGCTCCGGATGGTCATGGTGCACGTCCTCCTGGAGTACGGGCGTCACAACGGGCACGCGGACCTGCTGCGCGAAGGGGTGGACGGGAGGGTGGGCGCGTAAGGCGTACGGAGGCGGAACGGTGGGCGCACAAGACCGTACGGAGGCGGTCGCGGGCCTGGTCGGCGGGGTGCCGGACCCCGTCGTCGCCCGGCACCCGGCTCGTAGACTCGCCCGCATGACCCAGCAGCAGATAGCTCCGGCCCTTGTTCCCGCGTTCGCGCCCGACGGCACACTGCGCGCGTCCATCAACCTCGGCAATCCGGTCCTGGCCCAGCGGGGGCCGGCGGGCGGCGACCCGGTGGGGGTGTCGGTCGACCTCGCGTACGCGTTCGGGCAGCGGCTCGGGGTGCCTGTGGAGCTCGTGGTCTTCGAGAAGGCGGCGGCTTCCGTGGAGGCGGTGAAGGCGGAGAAGGCGGACCTCGGCTTCTTCGCCGTGGACCCCGCGCGGAGCGAGGGGCTGCTGTTCACCGCTCCCTACGTACTGATCGAGGGCAGCTATCTCGTACGCGACTCATCCGCGCTGGCCGGCAACGGGGAGGTGGACGTCCAGGGAACCCGTATCTCGGTCGGCTCGGGCAGCGCCTACGACCTCTTCCTCACCCGGGCGATCGAGGACGCCGAGATCGTGCGGCTGCAGGGCGCGCCCGCCGCGCTCGCCGCCCTGCGGGAGGGTGAGGTCGAAGTGGCCGCCGGGATCCGCCAGTTGCTGGAGGGCGAGGCCCGGCGCGCTCCCGGTGTACGGGTGCTGCCGGGGCGCTTCATGGTGATCCAGCAGGCCATGGGCATCCCGGCCGCCCGGGGTACGGCGGCGCAGGAGGTGCTGGCGTCGTTCGTGGAGGAGATGAAGGCGAGCGGGTTCGTCGCCGCTGCGCTGGAGCGGCACGGCATCGAGGGGGCGCTCGTGGCACCGGCCGCCCCGCTCCCCGTCTGACCCGCACGGCTCCCCCTCCGACCCGCGCCCGCCGCGGCGAGGCGCGGGTCAGCTCCTCTCCTGGCCCGCCGCCTCCTCGCCGAGCAGGCGGCGGGCCTTCTCCCGCAGGCGCTGCCGGTGCTCGGGGTCGGTCGCCCGGTCGGCGGCGCGGCCCAGTTCCTCGGCGCGTTCGCGATTGCGGCGGGCTCGTTCCAGCGGGGTGTCGGGCAGGTTCATGGGGTGTCCTCCGTCGTGGTTCCTCCGTCGGCAACGTGGTGTTGCGTGCGCGGTCGGAGCCCCAGCGTCACCGTAGTCCGGCCGGATCGCATCTCGTGGGGTCACGTACGGTGACCCCGCACGTGGCCTCTGGTGTCGCCGCCGGTCAGTCCAGTGGGCCGCGCAACGCTGTGGAGTTGCTCCGCCAGGCGGCGAGCAGACGCGTGGCGAGGCGGTCCTCCAGGAGTCCGGTGGCCTCGATACCGAAGGCGATGTCGGGTTCCAGGTGCGGCTCGTCGGCGAGCAGCCCGCCGATGACATCGCGGCGTACCACCTGTTCGTGCACCGCGTCGGCCTCCACGTGTTCGTCGTAGAACCGCTGGGCCGCCGGTCCCGCGCCGACGCGTTTCAACGCCGCGGCGAGCCGGCGCGAGCCGGGTGAGGAGGTGACCTCGACGGCGGCGAAGTGGCCGACGAGAGCGCCCCTGAGGGAGCGGTGCAGCCCGAACAGGGACATCAGGTTGACGGTGGCGAGCACGTCGGCGGGGGCGGCGTCGAGGTAGTGCCCGTACGCCGTCTCCAGAGACAGGTCGCCCATCAGGTCGGCGTACAGGCGGGCGTGGATGTCCGCCTCCCGTCCGGCGCCGAACTCGTCGAACTCGACTGCCACCATGGCGGCCTTGGCCCGTCCGTACAGCCGGGGGATCACCCAGGCGTGCGGATCGGCCTCCTTGAGGTGGTAGAGCGAGCGCAGGGCGGCGTACTCGCGCAGGTGCCACAGCTCGCCGTCGTGTCGGAGGAAGTGGCTGACGCTGTGGCCGTCGTCGCCGACGGGCTCGACGAGCAGACCGGCCAGGGCCGCTTCCACGTCCCCGTCCGTGCCCGTTCCCTCGCGGAGGGCGGCGAGGAAGGGCTGCTCCAGGGAGCGGCGCAGTCCGAGCAGGGCGGGGTCCCACTCGTGCTCCTCGTCCACGTCCTCGAAGCCCTGGTAGTGCAGTTCGTACAGGACGTAGAGGGCGAGCTGGAGGTCGTCGCCGAAGGGGTCCGCGTCCCCGGCCGCGTGGGCCCGGGGAGCCTCGCCCGTGCGCAGAGCGGCGATGACCTCGCCGGACAGCGGTCCGCGCGGGGCGGGCAGCGCGGGGCTCCGGCGCCTCGGCTCACGGTAGGCGGGCATCAGGCGGCTCCATCGGTGCGGTCGGTTCCATCGGTGCGGTCGGTTCCATCGGTACGGTCGGTCGCGTCGTCCGGGTGCGGTTCCGGCTTCACCCGGCGGCGGTGGCTGGTGTCGCACCACGGGTGCGTACGGGTCTTACGGCAGGTGCAGATCGCGGCGGTGAAGCGGCGGGAGGTGTACAGGGTGCCGTCGTCACCGACCACCTCGACGGGCCCCTCCACCAGGAGCGGCCCGTCTCCACCGAGGGTGACGCGGGCGGGCCGTCCGGATCGTTCAGGGCTGTTCGGCACGGATGACCACCAGCTTCTCCTCGTCGGTGTGCTCGTCCAGGAGGCCCCGGCCCCGCAGCCACGGGAGCCGGGAGCGCAGGACGGGTCCGAACGGCACGCTCGCCGTGTCGCTCACCTCGGCCTTCAGCCCGCCGCGTGACAGGTGCCGCAGGGTCGCCTCCGTACCGGTCAGGTCGGAGTGGACCATGAGCAGGACGCCTCCCCTGCGCAGGAGGTAGGGGGCCGCGTCGCAGATGCGGTCCACCACCGCGCGCCCGTCGTGCCCCGCGTCCCAGGCGCGGGCGCTCCCGCGCCTGGGCGGCGGGCCGAGCGGCGAGGGGACGTACGGCGGGTTGCTGAGCACCAGGTCGTACATCCGGCCCGGCACCGGGTCGGCGAGGTCGCCGCGGTGGACGGTGACCCGCTGCCCGGCGAGCCGGGCGTTCAGACGGGCGGTGAGTACGGCGCGGCGGCCGACGTCGACGGCGGTCACCTGTGCGCCCCGGCGGGCGGCGGCCACCGCGAGGAGGCCGCTGCCGGTGCCTAGGTCGATCACCTCGGAGCCGGGGCGGACGGTCTCGCGGGCCAGGGCCCGCAGCAGCAGGTGGGTGTCGTGCTGAGGCGCGTAGACACCGGGCAGGGTGCGGACACCCTGCCGCCGGAAAGCGGCCGACGTGTTCACAGCAGCGGTCACGGATACCTCCTGCACGCGCCGGACGCGTGAATCGTGGGTCATTCCACCCGTCAAGGCTCCGCTCCTCCAGTCCGGGGCGCCAATCGTGAGCTCGCAGAGTGTGACCGGTTCTCGGACCCGGCCGAGGTAGCGAGTTCCCCTGCCGCAGCCCTTCACACCTGCGAAATGGTGCCGGTGGCAGGGCGGTGGGAGAGGCCACGGCGCATGTCAGGGCGGGGCCCCGTACAACTGTGTACGGGGCCCCGCCCTGACATGCGTTCCTCCTACGTCAGCCTGCGTCAGCGCCTGCGCGACGCCCCGGTGCGCAGGCCGGAGCCGACCCCTGCCACGTGCAGGGCGAGCAGCGTCAGACCGATGAGCATGACGTTCGTCGATGCGAACACATCGTTCGTCGAGATGTCCGCCGCGTTGATCAGGAAGGCGATGAAGAACAGAACTGCCGCGGCTATACCGAGCATGATGGTTTCCCTTCCGGAGTGTGGTGAGACCCATGTGCCCATGAATCGCGGCTTCAGACAGCCGAGGGCGCACCAGGGGGGCGTGAACACGTCACGGCAGTGATCCGTTCGCCATCCCTCGCGCCCTGCCGGGGCCCTCGGGGCGCGGCGAGGATGAGCCGACCGCACAAGATCCCGGCGACTCCGCGCACCCGTCCTTCGGCGGGTGGCCATGCGGTGGAAGGAATCCACGTTGCTGCTTCTCATCTCCCCCGACGGTGTCGAAGAGGCCCTCGAGTGCGCGAAGGCGGCGGAGCACCTCGACATCGTCGACGTCAAGAAGCCCGACGAGGGCTCGCTCGGCGCGAACTACCCGTGGGTGATCAGGGAGATCCGCGGGGCGGTCCCGGCGGACAAGCCGGTCTCCGCGACCGTGGGGGACGTACCGTACAAGCCCGGCACGGTGGCCCAGGCGGCGCTCGGCGCGGCCGTCTCGGGTGCCACGTACATCAAGGTCGGCCTCTACGGGTGCACGACGCCCGACCAGGCCATCGAGGTCATGAGCGGGGTCGTGCGGGCCGTGAAGGACCACCGGCCGGACGCGTTCGTCGTCGCCTCGGGGTACGCCGACGCCCATCGGATCGGCTGCGTCAGCCCGCTCGCGCTGCCCGACATCGCCCGCCGCTCCGGCTCCGACGCGGCGATGCTCGACACCGCGATCAAGGACGGGACACGGCTGTTCGACCACGTCTCCCCGGCCGCGTGCGCGGAGTTCGTCCGGCTGGCCCACGAGGCGGGGCTGCTGGCCGCCCTGGCGGGCAGCGTGAAGGCGGAGGACCTCGCGACGCTGACCCGCATCGGGACGGACATCGTGGGCGTGCGCGGGGCGGTCTGCGAGGGGGGCGACCGCAACGCCGGCCGGATCCAGCCGCGGCTGGTGGCCGCCTTCCGGGCGGAGATGGACCGGCACGCCCAGGAGCACGCGACCACCGTGGCCGCGCTCTGACCGCCGGCATGCCCCACCGTGAACCAGGCGCCGGACCCCCCGGTGAGCGCTTCGCCGTGCTCGATCCGGCGACGGGCGAGGCCTTCGGCGAGGCGCCCGACCAGCGGCCGGACGAGCTGGACGATGTGGTCGCCCGGGCGCATGAGGCGTGGCGGGGGTGGCGGTCCGACCCCGCCGCCCGGGCCACCGCCCTGCTCGCCTCGGCCGACGCCGTGGAGGCGGCCGGGGCGGAGCTCGCTCCGCTGCTCACCCGGGAGCAGGGCAAGCCCCTGGCCGAGTCGTACGCCGAGGTCGCCCGTACGGCGGCTCGGCTGCGCCACTTCGCCGGTATGACCCCCGAGCTCCGGACGATCGCCGACGGGAGGCCGGTGCACAGCGAGATCCGCTGGCGGTCGCTCGGGCCGGTCGCCGCCATCGTCCCGTGGAACTTTCCCCTCCAGCTCGCCTCGGCGAAGTTCGTGCCCGCGCTCGCGGCGGGCAACACGGTGGTGCTCAAGCCCTCCCCCTTCACCCCGCTCGCCACCCGGCTGCTGGGATCCGTCCTGTCCGCCGCCCTTCCCGAGGGCGTGCTGACCGTGATCACCGGCCGCGAGCCCCTCGGCGCCCTCCTGGCCTCACACCCGGGGATCCGCCATGTCACGTTCACCGGTTCGGTGCCCACCGGGCGGGCCGTCGCGGAGGCCGCGGCGCCCGGCCTCGCCCGGGTCACTCTGGAGCTGGGCGGCAACGACGCCGCCGTCCTGCTGGACGACGTGGATGTGGAGCGGATCGCGGACCGGCTGTTCTGGGCGGCGTTCCGCAACTGCGGGCAGGTGTGCATGGCGGTCAAGCGCGTGTACGCCCCGGCCCGCCTCCACTCCCAGGTGGTCGAGGCCCTCGCGGAACGGGCGAAGACCGTCGTCGTCGGGGCCGGTCTCGACCCGGGCACGGAGCTGGGGCCGCTCAACAACGCCGCCCAGCTGGCCCGGGTGGAGCGGTGCACGGACCGGGCCCTGGCGGACGGGGCCCGCGCCGTGGCCGGTGGCCACCGGCTGGACCGGCCGGGCTACTTCTACGCCCCGACCGTCCTGGCCGATGTCCCGCCCGACAGCCAGGTGGTGACGGAGGAGCAGTTCGGCCCGGTCCTGCCGGTGCTGCCGTACCGGAGCCTCGACGAAGCCGTGGAGGCGGCCAACTCCACCCGCTTCGGTCTTGGCGGTTCGGTGTGGGGGACCGATCTGGACCGGGCCGGGGCGGTGGCCGGCCGGCTGGAGTGCGGGACGGCGTGGATCAACCACCACGCCGAACTGTCCCTCGCCCAGCCCTTCGCCGGTATCAAGGACAGCGGTGTCGGCGTCGCGGGCGGGGCGTGGGGGCTCTACGGGAACCTCAGGCCGTTCGTCGTCCACCGTCCGAAGGAGGTCCGACGATGAGGTTCGGTGCGGCGGTACTGCGGTCGTACGAGGATCCGTTCGCCGTGGAGGAGGTGATGATGAACGCGGGGCCGGCCGAGGGCGAGATCCTGGTCAGGATCGCGGGGTGCGGGATGTGCCGGACCGATCTGGCCGTCCGGCGTTCGGCGGGCCGCTCCCCGCTGCCGGCGGTGCTCGGCCACGAGGGGTCCGGGGTGGTGGTGGAGACGGGCGGACCGGACACCGGCCTCGCCGTCGGCGAGCATGTCGTGCTGAGCTTCGACTCCTGCGGGATGTGCCGGAGCTGTCTGGGCGCGGCCCCCGCCTACTGCGACCGGTTCGCCGCGCTCAACCTCTTCGGCGGGCGCCCGGAGCACGCGGCCCGGTTCACCGACGCGGCCGGGGGCGCCCTGGCCCCCCGGTGGTTCGGCCAGTCCTCCTTCGCGGCGTACGCGGTGGTCCCGGCCCGCAACGCCGTACGGGTCGATCCCTCGCTCCCGCTCGCCCTGCTCGGGCCGCTCGGCTGCGGCTTCCTCACCGGTGCCGGGGCGGTCCTCAACTCCTTCGGCGCGGGCCCCGGCGACACCGTCGCGGTCTTCGGCGCGGGAGCGGTGGGGCTGGCCGCGGTGATGGCGACGACCGCCGCCGGGGCGGTGGCCGTGGCGGTCGACCGGCACCCGGAGCGGCTGGCGCTCGCCGAGAAGCTGGACGCGGCCCCGGTGCACTCGGACGCCGCCGATCTGCCGGGGCTCATCCGGCGGCTGACGGACGGCGGCGCGCAGTACGCGCTGGACACCACGGGCTCCGCGCGGCTGATCAACGACGCGCTGCGGGCCCTGCGCCCGAGGGGCCATCTCGGCCTGGTGGCGCGGCTGCACACCGCGCTGCCGCTGGAGGTGGGGACCCTGGACCAGGGCCGGAAGATCTCCCACATCTGCGAGGGGGACGCGGTTCCGGGGCTGCTCATCCCACGGCTGACCGGACTCTGGCAGGCCGGGCGGTTCCCCTTCGACCGGCTGATCCGTACGTATCCGCTCGCCGACATCAACGAGGCCGAACGTGACTGCGAGGCGGGCCTGGTGGTCAAGCCGGTGCTGATTCCGTGAGGCCCGCGAATTCCACGTACCGAGGGAGTGCACACATGGTCGACACAGCGCGCCGGAACACCGGCGCGGAAGGCGGCGTGGCCGGAGGGGTCGGCGTGACGGCTCTGCTGGTCGCCGCGGCGCGGGCGATCGAGACCCACCGCCCCGACAGCCTGGCCCAGGACGCCTACGCGGAGCACTTCGTGCTCGCCGCCCCGGCGTCCGAGGGCTGGCCGGTCCGTCCGAGGAAGGCCCCGGGCGGGGACCGGGACCCGTTGTGGGGCCGGTTCGCCCGGTACTTCGGGCTGCGGACGCGCGTCCTCGACGACTTCCTGCTCCAGTCCGTGCACGCGGGGAACGTCCGCCAGGTGGTCCTGCTCGGGGCGGGGCTGGACGCGCGTGCGTTCCGGCTCGACTGGCCTCCCGGGTGCGTGATCTTCGAGATCGACCGGGGGGAGGTGCTGGCGTTCAAACACCAGGTGCTCGACGGTCTTTCGGCCGTCCCGAAGGCGGCGCGCGTGCCGGTCCCGATGGATCTGCGCGCAGACTGGGCGGGCGCCCTGCCCGGCGCGGGCTTCGACCCGGCCGCGCCGAGCGTCTGGCTGGTCGAGGGGCTGCTGTTCTACCTGCCTCCGGCCGCCGAGACGTATCTCATCGACACCGTCGACCGGCTCAGCGCCGGAGGAAGCGCGCTGGCCTTCGAGGCCAAGCTGGAGAAGGACCTCCTGGCGTACCGCGACAGCCCGCTCTACACGTCCACGAGGGAACAGATCGGCATCGACCTGCTCGACCTCTTCGACCTGTCTCCCCGCCCCGACTCCGCGGGCCGTCTGGCGGACGGGGGCTGGTCCACGGCCGTCCACACCCCGTTCGACTTCACCCGCCTGCACGGGCGCGGACCGCTGCCCGAGGAGAACGACGCGCTGGCGGGCAACCGCTGGGTGTTCGCGGACAAGCCTCGGCCGTAGCCGGTGGTCTGCGCGGCATCCCGAGGTGATCCGTCAGCGCGCCTCGCGCAGGTGGAGGAGGTACGTGGCGGTCAGGGCGACGGCCCGGTCCGCGTCGTGCGACAGCTCCGCGAGGGCCTGTGACGCGCGTGTGCCCGGAATGCCTGCCAGCGCCTGGGTGAGCCGGCCGCGTGCGGGCGCTCGGGTGGTGCTGCGGGCGAGGCGCTCGACGAGCCGGTGCGCGATCCGGTCCGCCGTGGCGGTGTCGCTCGCCAGCACGCTCAGTGTGTCGGCCGCGTCGGTGTCGTTCCGGCCCTCCTCCAGCAGGTCGACGAGGGCCGGGACGGCGTCGGTGTCGCCCCGGGTCCCGATCGCCAGAGCCGCGTGGCCCCGGACCACCGGGTCGGGGTGGGCGAGGGCGTCCCGCAGATGCCCGGCGGCCTCACCGCCGGGCATCACGGCGAGGCAGCGGACGGCGCGTTCGCGCACTGCGGCCACCGATGAGCCGATCCCCTCCGCCAGCAGGGCCGGGGCGCCGTCGCCCGATCGTGCCAGCGCCCAGCGGAGGGTCCCGGCGACGTTCGGATCGCTCTCGCCGAGCGCCGCCTCGACCAGGGCCTCCACCGGCACCGGAACCTCGTCGCCCGAAGAGGCCGAGGAGCCCGGGAAGGCCGATGAGGCCGAGGCGAGGGCCGCACGCTGGCGCGCGTCGGCGCTCTTGGACCCGAGCGCCTGGAGCAGCGTGACGACCTGGAGGGCGTCCTCCCAGCCGGCGGGATCGGCGGCGTGGATCCGGCGCAGCCGCGTGAGCAGCTCGGTCTCCGCCGCGATGCGTTCGCGTGTCCGGCGGATCAGGTCGTCGACGAGCGCGGCGGGCGTGAAGTCCGCGTCGTCGAGCGCGCGCTTGACCTCACGCAGCGAGAGGCCCAGCGCCCGCAGGCTCTCGATGTGGAAGATCCGCCGGATGTCCTCCTCGGAGTACTCCCGGTAGCCGGAGCCGGTACGGCCCGAAGGGTGCACCAGGCCGAGCGACTCGTAGTGCCGGAGCATGCGGGCGCTGACCCCGGACCGTCGCGCCACCTCACCGATCAGCACGCCCTATCGTCCCTCCTGGCCGGTGCCACCGAGGGCGACGACGCGCTTCGCCTCCTCGATCGCGAAGGTGAACCCGGCGTCCGGGTCGCGCAGCAGCCGTTGCGTGGCGAGCGCGTGGACGCGGACGCGTGGGTCGGGAGAGGTCGTCGCGGCGAGCAGTACAGCCTCCATCGTCTCCCCCAGCGCGACCAGTGCCCGGCTCAGGCTCAGCTGTGTCTCGCGTTCACCGCGCCCGAGCTGCGTCGTCAGCACGGTGGCCAACGCGGCTTCCTCGCCCTCCGGTACGAGCACGGCCGCGGCCCGCCAGGCGCTCCGGGCCACCTCGTCGTCGGCGTCGGTCAGCAGCGACCGGGTGACCGCCGGCCACGCCCGCCGGTCCCCGACCTTCGACAGCGTGTGCAGGGCCTGGCTCCGTGCCTGGGCACGCTCCGAGCGGAGTTCGCGGAGCAGCGCCGGGAGCGTCAGGTGGACCGGGTGGCGGGTGAGCGCCCAGGTCAGCATGTCGCGTACGAAGAACTCGGCCTCGACCGCACAGCGCCCCACGAGCCGGTCGACGTAGCGCGGGTCGGGCGCCGCCCCGATCGCCAGGGCGGCTCGCAGCCGTACGGACGCACGGTCGTCCTCCAGTGCCCTGAGCGCCCGTGCCGCATCTGTGTCCTGTCCCGTGACCGTCATCGAGACCACCTCCTCTCCCCGGAGTGAAGAGCCTGTCACGGTGTCAAGGTCAAGCCGGAGCGGACATCGGGCACCCGGCGGTGACATTTAGGTAAGCCTCACCTAATATGACGATTGTCGTCTTCGGGTCCCCACGCGAGAAGCCGGTATCCCCCCTTCTTTGTCATTCGCCCAGGCACGGCTGCCCCCAACCGCTGTGCCGTGCCCTCCCCCGAAGGAGACATGCAGCGCATGTCCATGCCCCGCCGCGGCCACCTCGCCGCTCTCGCCGCACTCACCGTCGTCTCCCTGGGCACCGGTGTCCTCGCCGTTCCCGCCGCCGCTGCCGCTCCGGGCGCCGTCGTCGCAGCCCAGGCCGCGCAGGCCGGGACCACGTCGGCGGCCGCCCCGATCCTGGTGTCCGGTGGGTCCTCCTGGGGCCTCAAGAAGTCCTGGTTCGGTTACGTCACGCGCTTCGGCGGCTCGGTGACGGTGGCCGACGGCGCCGGCAAGGACGCCGCCGGGGTGATCGGTTATCCCGTCAAGCACGGTGCGGTGGACCCCGCCAAGCGCAACGCCGATGTCCACTTCGGCGGCTCGGTCACCTACGCGGTGCCCGTCCACGACATCAACGCCATCACCCTCGCCAACCCCCGGATCGTCCTCAAGAACGGCGTGGGGTCGCTCTTCGTGGACGTGACGACCGACCTGACCGAAGGTCAGGACCCGGTCACCACGGCCGGAGTGGAGCTCGCCGAGCTGAAGGCGTCGGCCGGCGCCCTGAACGGGGCCGCGCTCGACTGGACCGGGATCACGTCGAAGCTCACCGCCAAGGGCGCGGAGATCTTCGCCAACAAGGGCCAGCCCATGTACGAGCCCGGCTCCGCGCTGGACCCCGTCGCGATCGCCGGCACCACCAGCGTCCCCACCCTGACCGTCAGCCAGGTCACCAAGCTCGGCGCGGAGACCGAGGTCACGGTCGAGGGCAAGGGCTACCAGCCCGGCCGCGGCGTCTACCTGGCGCAGTCCGTGGCCCTGGACGGCACCACGTACCCCAGCCTCTACGGCAACGCCGCCTGGATACGCAGTGTCGGCGTCGACGGCACCTTCACCGTGACGGCGAAGCTCACCGAGACGTTCACCTCCGGCACCACCACCGTCGACTGCCGGACCACCGCCTGCTTCGTCACCACCTTCAACTCGCACGACCGCACCGACCCGACCTGGATGCCCTCGCGCGCCCAGGACGTGTCCCAGCAGCTCTATTTCGGTGACGCCGTCCCGGCCGCCGTCGTGACGCATCAGCCGACCGCCCGTACCGCCCGCTCGGGTGCCGACGCCGTCTTCAGCGCCGACGCGACCGGCTACGACTCGGTCCGCTGGGAGCGCAGCGCCGACGCCGGCAAGACCTGGAGCACCGTCTCCGGCGCCACTTCCACCAAGCTGACGGTCAAGGCGAGCGCCGCGGTGAACAAGCACCGCTACCGCGCCGTGTTCGTCAACGCCTCCGGCGAGACCGCCACCTCGGCCGCCACGCTCACCGTGTCCGCGGTGCCCGCCCGGATCATCTCCTTCAACGCCTCCCCCGAGCCGATCGGCAAGGGGAGCAAGCTGAAGATCGCCGCCACCCTCCAGACCGCCGGCGCCACGAGCAACGTCTGGAGCCCGCTGGCCAAGGCGTCCGTCGTCATCGAGTTCCAGGCGAAGGGCGCCAAGACCTGGAGCAAGGCCGCCACCGTCACCACCAGTGCCAAGGGCGCCCTCGCGACCTCGGTCACCGCCAAGGCGGACGGCACCTGGCGTGCCCGCTACGCCGGGACCGCCGACCGCGCCGCGGCCGTCAGCGGCACCGACTTCGTGGACGTCAAGCTGCGGACCTCCATCTCCGGCTTCAACGCCTCCCCGGAGCCGGTCCGCAAGGGCCGCACCATCACGGTCAAGGGCACCCTGCGCAGCCTGGACGGCACCTGGAAGAACACCTCGGGCCAGTCCGTGAACATCCTGTTCCAGGCCAAGGGCTCCAAGAAGTGGAGCAAGCTGGCCACCGTGCGCACGAACGGCAAGGGCGTCTTCACCAAGGGCTTCACCGCCGAGAAGGACGGCACCTGGAAGGCCGAGTTCAAGGCCACGGCCGCCCGTCTGGGCACCACGGGACCGGGCGACTACGTCGACGTCCGCTGACCCGCACCGGCCCGTACACCCTTCCCGTACGCCCTCCCCGGACGGCCGGTCACCGCAGGCAACTCGCCCGCAGGTGACCGGCCGTCCGGCCGTTCGCCCCGCCCCGCGCCGACGGGCCCGTACGGGAGCCACGAGCCCGCTCCCCCGCCTCCCGCAGGCCACTTCCCGTAGGCCGAACGGGCGGGCCGTCGCCTCCCGGGGCGCCTCCCCGGGTGTTTCTCCGCCGGGAGCGTGCCGCTGTCGTGATCATCTCTGACCACCGCCTCCTTCCCCTCGCGGCCGACGCGCCCGATCAGTCCTGCCTCACCGCATCCGAACGGGGTACGTGTGCGGAAGGAGTGGCGAACGGTTCGCCGCCCACCTGACCGGAAGGACGTGAGATGGCCCGCATCCCGGCCGTGGAGCACTCCTTCGCCGCCTGCCCGCTCCCGCCTTCCCCCGACCCGTCGGCCACGGCGTCCACCGCGGCCGGGGCCGTCGACGCGGACGTGGTCGGCGCCGTCCTGCGTACCGCGCGGGCGGTGCTCGCGGAACGGGTCGCTCAGGCGTCCGAGATCGACGCCTCGTTCGCCGGGGAGCTGGCCGGGCGGGTCGCCGACTTCACGCTGGACGGGGGCAAGCGGATGCGCCCCCGCCTCCTGTGGTGGGGGATGCGGGCCTGCGGTGCGGTGGACGTCGGGTCCACGGCGGCCGCGCTGCGGCTGGGGGTCGCGCTGGAGCTCATCCAGACCTGCGCGCTGATCCACGACGACGTGATGGACCGGTCGCGGCTGCGCCGGGGGAAGCCCGCCGTGCACATCGGCCTCGCCGCCCGGGCGGGCCTGTCCCCGGACTCGGAGCGGGGCTCCGCGTTCGGCACCTCGGCCGCCGTGCTGGCCGGGGACCTCGCGCTGGCCTGGGCCGACGACACCGTGGCGGAGACGGCGCTGCCCGCTCCCGTACGACGGCGGATCGGGGCCATCTGGCGCTCCCTGCGGACCGAGATGGTCGCGGGTCAGTACCTTGACCTGCACGGCCAGGCCACCGGGGGCTCCTCGGCGGCGCGGGCGATACGGACCGCCTGCCTCAAGAGCGCCCTGTACTCCGTCGAGCGGCCCCTGGCGATCGGGGCCGCCCTGGCCGACGCCGATGAGCACACCACGGCCGCACTGCGTTCGGCCGGCCGGTGCGCCGGGATCGCCTTCCAGCTCCGGGACGATCTGCTCGGGGTCTTCGGGGACCCGGCGCGGACCGGGAAACCGTCCGGCGACGACATCCGCGAGGGCAAGCCGACCTACCTCCTCGCCGTCGCCCGGGAACGTGCCGAGGCCGCGGGTGACGAAGGGGCGCTGGCCGTCCTCGGCCACGCCGTGGGCAACGCCGATGTCACCGAGGGGGATCTCGCCGATGTACGCGGGGTCTTCGAGGCGACCGGCGCGCGCGCCCATGTGGAGCGGAAGGCGGAGCGCCTCCGCGACCACGCCGTACGCCGGCTGGGCGAGGCCGTCGACGTGGACGCGCACGGCGGCCGACAGCTGCTCGGCCTGCTGCGCACGGTCTCCGGGGACCCGTCCGGGTTCGGCCCGGCCACCCCCGACGACCCGGGCGGGCACCACAGCCCGGCAGCAGCAGGGGTTCTGTCCGCGGCCGAAGGAGGACATGTCCGGTGATCACGGTCAAGGGGCGCGTCGACCATGTGGTGGTGGTCGGTGCCGGTCTGGCGGGGCTCTCCGCAACGTTGCACCTCCTCGGCGCGGGCCGCCGGGTCACGGTGGTCGAGCGGGAGTCCGGGCCCGGTGGCCGGGCGGGGCTGCTGGAGTCGGGCGGTTTCCGCATCGACACCGGTCCGACCGTGCTGACCATGCCGGACCTGGTGGAGGAGGCCTTCGCCGCGGTCGGGGACAAGCTGGCCGACCGGCTGGAGCTGATCCCGCTGGACCCCGCCTACCGGGCCAGGTTCGCCGACGGGTCCCAGCTCGACGTGCACACCGACGGGGCCGCGATGGAGGCCGCGGTCGAGCAGTTCGCGGGGGCCCGGCAGGCGGTCGGCTACCGGCGGCTGAGGGTGTGGCTGGAGCGCCTCTACCGGGTGCAGATGCGCCGTTTCATCGACGCCAACTTCGACTCGCCGCTCCAGCTCGCCCACCCCGATCTCGCGCGGCTGGCCGCCCTCGGCGGTTTCGGCCGGCTCGACGCGCGGATCGGGCACTTCGTCTCGGACGAACGGCTGCGCAGGGTCTTCTCGTTCCAGGCGCTGTACGCCGGTGTCCCGCCGGCCCGGGCGCTCGCCGCGTACGCCGTCATCGCCTACATGGACACGATCGCCGGGGTGTACTTCCCCAAGGGCGGGATGCACGCGCTGCCCCGGGCGATGGCGGACTCGGCCGCCGAGGCGGGGGCCGCGTTCCGGTACGGGCAGACCGTGACCCGGCTGGAGCGTTCGGGGGAACGGGTCACCGCGGTCGTCACCGACCGGGAGCGCATCCCCTGCGACGCGGTGGTCCTCACCCCCGACCTTCCCGTCACCTACCGGCTGCTCGGCCGCAGCCCCCACCGGCCGCTGCGCCTGCGCCATTCGCCGTCCGCGGTGATCCTGCACGCGGGCACCGACCGCACCTGGCCGGAGCTGGCGCACCACACCATCTCGTTCGGCGCGGCCTGGAAGAGCACCTTCCGTGAACTCACCCGCACCGGGCAGCTGATGTCGGACCCCTCCCTCCTCATCACCCGGCCCACCGCCACCGACCCCTCCCTCGCCCCGCCCGGCAAGCACCTCCACTACGTGCTGGCGCCCTGCCCGAACACCGAGGTCGGGCCGGGCGTACGGGAGTGGCGGGAGCTGGGCCCCCGCTACCGGGACGAGCTCCTGGCCGAGCTGGAGCGCCGCGAGATGCCCGGGCTCGGCGCGGCGATCGAGGAGGAGGGGCTGGTCACGCCGGTCGACTGGACCGCCCAGGGGCATGCGGCGGGCACCCCGTTCTCCGTGGCCCACACGTTTCCGCAGACCGGCCCGTTCCGCCCGCGCAACCTGGTGCGGGGCACGGTCAACGCCGTCCTCGCGGGGTGCGGCACCACGCCCGGCGTCGGCGTGCCGACCGTCCTGATCTCCGGAAAGCTGGCCGCTCAGAGGATCACCGGCCCCCGTACCGACTGGAGAGGCACTGCTGCATGACCGTCCGTGAACTCGACGCCGCCGGCATCCACGATCCCGCCCTCCGGGCGGCGTACGCCCACTGCCGCGGGCTCAACGCCCGCCACGGCAAGACGTACTTCCTCGCGACGCGGCTGCTGCCCGTCGACCGGCGCCCGGCCGTCCACGCCCTGTACGGCTTCGCCCGCTGGGCCGACGACATCGTGGACGATCTCGACTCCTCGGCCACCCCCGTCGAGCGTGGCCGCGCCCTGCTCGCCCTGGAGGCGCAGCTGGAGGCAGGGCTGGAGGCAGGGCTGCGGCGGGAGGGGGCCACCGAGCCGGTGATCCGCGCGCTCGCCGACACCGCTCGGCGGTACGGCATCGACCGCGTCCACTTCACCGACTTCCTGGCCTCCATGCGCAGCGATCTGACGGTCGGCGGGTACGCCTCGTACGAGGAGCTCGGCCGGTACATGCACGGCTCCGCCGCCGTGATCGGCCTCCAGATGCTTCCGGTGCTCGGGACGGTGACGCCGCGCGAGGAGGCCGCTCCGCACGCGGCCGCGCTCGGGGTCGCCTTCCAGCTGACGAACTTCCTGCGGGACGTGGGCGAGGACCTGGACCGGGGCCGGCTCTATCTGCCGGCCGAACTGCTGACCGCGCACGGGGTGGACCGGGAGCGCTTCGAGTGGAGCCGGAGGACGGGGGCGCGGGACGCGCGGATCACCGACGTCCTGCGGGCCGCCGCCGCCCACAACCGGGCCGTGTACCGGGACGCCCTGCCCGGGATCGCGATGCTCACCCCGGTGTCGCGGCCCTGCATCCGTACGGCGTTCGTGCTGTACAGCGGCATCCTGGACTCGATCGAGGCCGACGGGTACGCGGTGCTGCACCGCCGGTCGGTCGTCCCGCGCCGCCGGCGGGCGGTGGTGGCGCTGGACGGGCTGGTACGGGCGGTCGCCGCACGCGCGGTGAGCCGCCGGGGCGAGGAGGCCCCGGTCGCGGAACCCTCCTGCGCCTCCCCGTCACCCCGGCCGCACGTGGCCCCCGTACGCGAGGAGGCGCTGTGAGCCCCTCGGCAGGACGCCCGAGCCGTATTCCGTTGCGCCTGCGGCGCGCGCCCGTCCCGTGGGACCGGCAGGCACCGACCTGGCGGGAGGCGAAACCGGGGCTCATCGCGGACGCCCTGAAGAGGGCGCAGAGCCGGCCGTCCGGGAACTGGTACGTCATCGGCGCCTCCCGTGACCTTCCTCCGGGCCGGACTCTCGGCATCACGGTCGGCTCCACCGAGGTCGTCGCGTGGCGGGACGGTGAGGGGAAGCTCCGCACCGGACCGGGAGCGTGCCCGCATCTCGGGGCGCCGCTGCGCGACAGCCCCGTCCGCTGCGGCACGCTGGTCTGCCACTGGCACGGACTGGCCCTGGACGGCGGGCCGTTCGCCGGGTGGGAGCCCTACCCGGCCTTCGACGACGGGGTCCTGCTCTGGGTGCGGCTGGACCGGGTGGGCGGCGAGACGCCTTCGGAGCGGCCGTACGTTCCGGTCCGGCCGAGGGCCCGGGACGCGGTGGAGGCGGTCTACACGGGCGTGGGCCGCTGCGAGCCGGAGGACGTGGTGGCCAACCGGCTCGACCCGTGGCACGGGGCGTGGTTCCACCCGTACTCCTTCGTGGATCTGACGGTGACCGGAACGCCCGCCGACGGCCCGGCAGGCTCCCCGGATGGCGACGAAGGGTTCATGGTCGACGTGTCCTTCAAGGTGGCCGGGCGGCTGGTGGTCCCGGTCCGGGCCCGGTTCACGGCGCCCGAACCCCGTACGGTCGTCATGCACATCGTCGAGGGCGAGGGCGCGGGGTCCGTGGTGGAGACGCATGCCACTCCCCTGGCCCCGGACGAGCGGGGGCGGCCCCGCACCGCCGTGACGGAGGCGCTGGTCGCGGCGTCGGACCGCCGCGGTTTCGCGGTGGCCCGGGCGGCCGCGCCACTGCTGCGCCCGCTGATGCGGGCCTCGGCCGGCCGGTTGTGGCGGGACGACCTGGCGTACGCGGAGAGGCGTTGGGAGCTCCGCGACAGCGGGCGGTTCCCGGGCTGAGTGCCCCCGACCCAACACCCCGTCCCGCAACGCCCCCCTCAGTCGGCCCCCAGCGCCGCGAGTCGGCGGAGGGTCGCCGACCGTCCCGCGCGCGGAACCGTCCAGAGCGTCTGCCCGCGTACGCCCCACCGCTCCAACAGGGCGTTCGCGGCGAGGAATCCGCTGGTGGCCGCGCGTTCCATCAGCGCCACCGGCAGTCCGGTGCGGACCATGTCACCGGCCACCATCACGGCGGGGTCGGGGCTGCGCACGCCGGGCCGGTCCCGGTAGCCGCCCACGGGGAACATCGGGCAGTCCGCCCGCCATTCGTGCCGTTCGTCGACGATGCGGGCGCTCTGCGTCTCCGGGTAGATCCGGTGCAGTTGCCGCAGCGCCTCGGCCTGTACGGCTCCCCGGTCGGCGTCCGGTGCGACGGCGTACGCGTGCAGTTCGACGACCGAGCCCCTGGTGCGCCGGGCCCAGCGGGCGGCCTCGCCCTCCCAGCGGTCCAGGACGCTGACGTTGTCCAGGGGCCCGTAGCCGCTGGTGCCGAGGAAGCCCGGCCGGTCGTACGCCACCGGCCGGTCGAGCCAGAGCCGGGAGACCAGGAACGGCGGGGCGGTGCGCAGCTGTTCGATCCCGGCCCGCCACCTGGCGTCGCCCAGCTCCGGGGAGGCGCCGACGACGCGGCGCAGGCCGCCGCTGTCCAGGGCCAGGACGAGGGCGTCGTACCGCGTGGTGCGGTCGTCCGTGGTGACGTCGAGGCCGCCGTCGGGGAGCGGCCGCACCTGCCGGACCGGGGTCCGGGTCCGTACGTCGACGCCGTGGCCTGCCAGATAGCGCTGGAGGGGGTCCCACAGGGCGGTGGGGAACGGCTCGTCGGGGACGTCGAAGAGCAGTCCCTCGCTGGAGCCGAGGAAGTAGATGTGGAACATCAGCACCAGTTCCGCCGCCGAGAGTTCGCGCGGGTCGGCGAAGAAGCTGCGGGAGAACACCTCGAACGCCAGGTGGTGGGCGGCTTCCGGGAAGCGGATGCGGGTGAGGAAATCGTGCGCGCTGATGGAGTCGAGCCGGTCGTAGACCTCGGGGACGCGGACGTCCAGCAGCGGCAGGGCGGCGCGCGGGTTCATCCGGGCCAGGTCGCGCAGGCCGAAGGTGGGGCTGAGGGCGACGAAGCCCAGGGCGCTGAGGGGAGGGGTGCGCGGCACCCGGGCGAAGCTGTCGTGGAGGCCGGAGCTGTGCCGCAGGGGGTAGTCGGGCAGCCGGGTCAACGAGTCGAGGCCCGGGTCGACCCGGCGCAGCAGGCCGCGCAGGTTGTAGTACTGGCGGAAGAAGGCGTGGAAGCCCCGGCTCATGGTGACGTCCGTGCCGTCGGCGAGCTCGGTGGGCCAGCCGGACAGCCGTCCGCCCAGGCCCGGTTCGCGCTCGTGGAGAGTGACGCGTACGCCCCGTTCCGCCAGCAGAGTGGCCGCTGCGAGGCCTGCGATGCCGCCGCCGACGACCGCCGCGGTGGGGGCGCCCTGTCCGGTGAAGCGGGCGCGGCCGCCGGGGGCCGGTACCACGGCGGCCTGCCGGTCGCGGCCGCGCCGGTGGCCTGTGCCGCTGCCGCTGTCGCACGGGAACATCACGCCTCCTCCCCCGCGCGGCCGACGAAGGTGTGGGTGATGCCGGTCTGCCAGCCGGGCAGCGGGAGGACGCGTACGTCGGTGAACCCGGCCCGGCGCAGCCGCCGGGCGAACGCGGGTGCCGTGTCGAACTCGACGACGCTGCGCCGGAGATGGCGGTAGAGCTCGGCGTCCCCGGCGAGGCGCCCGGCGGGCTGGATGACCGTGGCGCAGACCGTGTTCCACACGGCACGGTGGACGGGCGATCCGCCGAGCGTGTACTCGTGCACGGCGAGGCGGCCGTCCGGGGCGAGCAGACCGCGTACCAGGTCGAGGGCCTTGTCGGGGTCGGCGAGGTTGCGGAAGAGGTAACCGGCGAACACCGCGTCGAAGGAGCCGGGCCGCAGCCTGGCTGCCAGCTCCTCGACCGGGGCGTGCACGAAGTCGACGCCCTCCGGCCAGCTCTTCGCCGCCGCCCGGTCCAGCATGCCGGCGGAGGCGTCGACGCCGGTGATCCGGGCGTACGGGGCGGCGGCGAGGAGCGCGGCCGTCGAGGCACCCGTACCGCACCCCAGGTCCAGCACGCGCAGCTGGCGTCCGCCGTCGGGCAGCCCCAGCCGGCGGGCGGAGCGGCGCAGATGGGCGTGGTAGCCGGGGCTGGCCGCGACGAGCCGGTCGTAGGCGGCGGAGCCGTGGTCGAAGGCCGCGGACAGGTCGTCGTCACGCAACAGGGTCATGGGGTGCTCTTCTCGTGGCCGGTCGGTGGAGGCAGGGGGTGGGGTGGTTCGCGTCTGGTCAGGAAGGGGAGTTCGGCGACGGTCCGCAGCATGGGGGCGACCGGGGTCCGCAGGCCGATCAGCAGGTCCTCGTGGAGGAGTGAGCCGCCGTCCAGGAAGCGGAGCAGCCGGGCGGCCGGGACACCGCGGAAGAGGCGGGTGAAGAAGTCGGAGCCGTCCACCCGGCCGCTGTCCAGCGCCCGCAGCATGACCGCGTCCATCGCGCGGGGCCGGGCCCCGTACGGCGCGGGCATCCGCAGCTCGCGGCCGGCGCGGAGCCGGTCGGCGACGGACCGGCTCTGCCGCTGCACGGCCGCGAAGGTGTACCCGGTGGAGGGGCGGGTCGCGCCTCCGGCGGTGCCGATGCGGTGCACGGAGCGCCCGGCGCGGCGCGGGAAGTGCCCGTCCGTCATGGGGATGACGCCGCGCTCCTGTGCGGTGACCCGGAACTCCCCCAGTTTCAGGACCTCCTGGGTGTAGTGGCGCAGGGCGCGCCGGTACGCCTCGGTGGACAGCGGGGCGGGCGAGAACTCGGTGTACTCGACCAGGGCGGTCTGCGGGTCGAGCGGCAGGACGTAGCCGAACGAGAGTCCCCGCGCGGGCTGCGGCGTCCGGAAGTCCATGAGGTCGGCGGTCGTCGGGTCGAAGGCGGGGCGCTCGGTGCGGACGAACCAGCCCATGAAGTGCTGGAGCAGGGTGGTGCGGGCCGGCGGCAGACGGCCGGGCGGGCGGGAGTCGAAGACCCGGCGGCCACGGACGAGAACCCGTCCGTCCTGGGCCAGGACTTCGCCTCCGCCGTCGGGTGCGTCGCGTACGGCGGTGACCGTGGCCTCGATCCGGCGGAAGGCCGGCGCGTCGGACAGCCGCCGGCCGACCAGGGCCTCGAAGGCGTCCGACCGCAGCATCTTGTAGCGGTAGGGGGACGGTTCGGTGACCGTGGCCGCCCCGTCGGCCGCCCGCACCCGCAGCCGGGGCCAGGAGGCGGCGAGGGCCGGGTCGTAGGCGCCGCCGGGCGGTTCCCAGTAGCACCAGGTGCGCGGCGGCGGCCTCAGGGGCCCCGGCGGGGCGTCGACGAGGACGACCGACAGGGGCACGGCGCCGCCCGGCGCGCACAGGTGGTACGCCAGGCTCAGTCCGGCCGCTCCGGCGCCCACGATGACGACGTCGGGGTCAGGCACGGCTCCCCTCTCGATTGGACGGTCCTCGGTCGGACGGTTGCGGATCCCCGCGGCCGGCCAGGTACGGAATCCTTCCGCACCGGAGGGCCGGACGGATGCGTGCGACGCGCCGCGACACCCCCTCAGGTGGCGCTGTGGTCCGGGTGTCCCCGCGTGCGGCGGGCTTCCTTCATCTCGGCCTCGTACAGATGGTCACGGCCCTCGGCGAGTTCGCCCCGGATCTCCTGCTCGACCGTCCGGAACACGTCGTAGTACGTGGCGTTGTACTCCTCGACGATCTGGAAGGTCCAGTGGCCGGGGATGACGTTGCGGCCGAGGATCTCCCGCTGGACCCGGTCGGCATGCTCCCCGTGCCCCGCCTCACGGAGCAGCCGTACGGCGTCGTCGAGGCTGAGGTCGGCGCCGCCGGTGAGCTGGTGGAACGTGTAGAGGGCGCCGCGGGCCCGTTCAGTGGTCTCCAGCGCCTTCGAGAGGGCGCCGAGCGCCTCGACGGTCGTGTCGGTGACTCCGTCGGGGCGCTGGTGCGACGGGTCGGGAGGCCGGGTCTGCGCGTTCATGGATCTCCTCGTCGACGTCGACGCGTCCGAGCGGCGGTTCACACCCTCCACCTTCCTCGTCAGCGGGTCGGCACACCTGCTGTGACCTCCACCCGGAGCAAGGGGTATTCATTTTCCTCTATCACTCCTTATCTTTCCCTTCAGAGGGAACGTTGGAGTAATATTCATCCCCATGGAGAGTGGTGAACCTGAGCTCTACTCGATCGGCGAAGTGGCCGAACGGCTGGGTCTACATGTGCGGACCGTCCGGAACTACGTGCGTGACGGGCGGCTCAAGGCCGTCCGGATCGGCAAGCAGTACCGGATCAGCCGAGCGGACTTCGAGGCGCTGACCGGCAGTTCGAGCACCGCACCAGCGGACGCGGGGCGGGGACACCTGGAGGTGTCGAGCATCGTGCAGATCGACGCGATCGGCCCGGAGGCCGCGCACCGGCTGAGCACCTTCGTCACCGCGAGCGCCCGATCCTCCCGGGACGCGCCGGATCCCCTGCGCGTCCAGACGGTCCACGACAGGGAACGAGCCCGGATGAAGATCGTGATTCTCGGCGGCGCCGCGGCCACCGCCGAGCTGCTGCACCTGATCGACGGCGTGCTCGGCCCGGAGAACGGGCTGCTCGGCGGCGGACCGGAGGCGCACCGTGCCTGACCTGCTGGTGGACCACCACGGCACAGCGGTGCTGGCCTGCTCCACGGACGGCCCCTCGATCGCCACCGTGCAGGACGCGCTCGACCAGCTGATCGGGCCCGCCTTTCAGGGCGCCGAGGTGGTCGCGGTCCCGACGGAGCGGCTGGACGACCGCTTCTTCGACCTGAGCACCGGGGTGGCCGGCGCGATCCTCCAGAAGTTCTCCAACTACCGGCTCCGGCTGGTCGTGGTCGGGGACATCACCCGTCATCTGGCGGCGAGCTCGGCCCTGCCCGATCTGGTGCGCGAGGCCGATCAGGGGCGCGACATCTGGTTCGTGGCCGACCTGGACGCCCTGGCCGCCCGTCTCGCGAGGTAGCGCTTCCTGCCGGTGCGGCGGCCCCGCGCGGACGGGCACCCTTGCGGGGCCGCCGGCGCGGGGCCGCACCGTGAATCACTCCTCCTCGGCGCCCTCCCCCTCGTCGTCGCCCTCGAAGGCGTCACCGATCTCGTCGATCACCTCGGCGGCGACCATTCCGCCGACGACACCGACGGCGGCGCCCGCCGCGACTCCGGCCACCACCGCCCCGGTGCCGGGGCCGGAACGGTGGTGGTCGTCGTGGTGGTGGCCGCCCTGTGCGTACGGGTACGGCGCCGCGTGGGCCGCGTGGGCGCCGATCACCTGCTGCAGCCAGGCGTCGACCTCGGCGTTGCGGTCGGCCTGCGGTACGGCGTGGTGCGAGGTCGTGAAGCGGTGCACCGTGTCCTGGCCCCCGGAGAAGAGCCCGGCCCGCTTGTCCGCCTCGATCACGACCTCCAGGGCGTCCGGCGCGGCGAGGAACGTCACCTCGATCTCGTTCACCGCGTGGGCCTGGCCGGCGGGCGGCACGATCTCGATCTCCTGGTAGCAGGGCAGCCGCTGACCGGTCCCCCGGATGTGGCCGAGCTCCAGATCCGCCGACTTGAAGCCGTGTCCGAGCTGCCCGAACGCTTCCAGGATCGCCTCCTGGGCGGGCAGCGGGCCCACCGCGAGCGCGTCGAGGTCGCCCTTGTCCCGCGCTCCGGCCACCTCCAGTTCCGTACGGATCCCGAGGACGGGGCCCAGCGGCTGGCCGTGGAGCTGTGTGACCGGGGTCTCCCAGGGGAGGGTGACGGTGAACGGCACGGTGTGTTCGGCGTCCTGCGCGAGCCGGAAGCCGCCGCCGACGGTGAACCGTTCGAGGACGACCGTGGAGTCGTGCTCCTCGTCGTGGCCCTCCACCTCGACCCGGGCGACCAGGAGGAGGGAGATCTGTTCGACCGTCACATCCGTTCCGCCGCCGCGCAGCCGGACCTCACCGGAGAGCGGTCCGCCGGGAAGGGCGGGGCCGGGCTGCAGAACGGTGTCGACCGAGGGACCGCCGACCCCGAGGGCTCCGAGCAACTTCTTGAACACCATGTCCGGCGTCCACTCCTTCTTCGTGTGACTTCCTGTGGTGAAAACACCTGCCTACCCATCCGACCACACCTGTGATGCGCGCCACTCCCCTTTGCTTTGCGCCCCCTTTACTATCTACAAGGCGGGTTTCCACCCGCCGCCAGACGTCGAACCCGACGACCGAACAGAGAAGGAGCTGCGGTACCGCAATGGGTGAGCCTCCCAGTACGAACCGTGTCATCCCCACCCCTGCTCACCAGGGGACGGAGGTGACACGGTGAGCGAAGTACTCCTGCTCCTTCTCGCCCTCGGTCTGACTCTGGCGTGCGCGGTTTTCGTCGCGGCCGAGTTCTCGCTGACCACCATCGAGCGCAGTGAGCTCGAACGAGCCGCGCAGGCAGGTGAACACGGCGCCGAAAGCGCGCTCAAGGCCGCCAAGCGGCTGACGTTCCAGCTGTCCGGCGCCCAGCTCGGCATCACCGTGACCTCCCTGGTCATCGGCATGCTGGCCGAGCCGTCGCTGGCCGTGCTCCTGCGCTCGCCGCTGGAGTCCGTCGGCATCCCGGCCGGCGCGGTGTCCACGGTCGCGACCCTGCTCGGTGTGGCGGTGTCGACCGTCGTCCTCATGGTCGTCGGTGAGCTTGTCCCGAAGAACTGGGCGATCTCCAGCCCGCTCGCCGTCGCCAAGGTCGTGTCCGGCCCGCAGCGCGCATTCACGGCCTGCTTCGCCCCGCTGATCCGCCACCTCAACAACACGGCGAACCGCGCCCTGCGCCGGTTCGGCCTGGAGCCGGCCGAGGAGCTGGCCTCGGCCCGTACCCCGCAGGAGCTCATCGCCCTCGCCGAGCACTCGGCCCGCCAGGGCGCCATCGAGCAGGACTCGGCGGAGCTCTTCGTCCGCACCCTGAACCTGGCGGAGCTGTCCGCCGAGAACGTGATGACGCCCCGCGTGGACGTGCGGGCCCTGGAGTCCCACGCCACCGCGGCCGACGCCGCCAACCTCACGCTGGCCACCGGCCTGTCCCGCTTCCCGGTCTACCGCGACAGCCTGGACCACGTCATCGGCACGGTCCACATCCGCGACGTGCTGGCCCTGGAGGAGTCCGAGCGCCCCCGGACCCCGGTCACGGCCCTGGCCACCGAGCCCCTCCTCGTACCGGACTCACTGCCCGTGGACCGGCTGCTGGCGCAGATGCGCCGCCACCGGACCATGGCCGTCGTCATCGACGAGTACGGCGGTACGGCGGGCGTCGCCACGGTGGAGGACATCGTGGAGGAGGTCGTCGGAGAGGTCCGCGACGAGCACGACCCGCACGAGCGCCCCGACCTGGCACCGGCCGAGCCGCTCGGCGACGGGCGTCAGGTCTGGGAGGCCGAGGGCAGCATCCGGCTCGACCAGCTCGACCGGATCGGCTTCCGCGCGCCGGACGGCCCGTACGAGACGCTCGCCGGGCTGCTCGCCACCCAGCTCGCCCGCATCCCCGTCCGCACGGACCGGGTGGAGGTCGACGGCTGGCAGTTCGACGTCCTCGACATCGAACACCACCGGGCCGACCGGGTGCGGATCACCGCGCCCGCCCCGGCCCTGACCCTCGTGGAGGAGGACGCCCGATGACCACCGTTCAGCTGCTCATCGGCGCGCTCACGCTCCTCACGAACGCGTTCTTCGTCGGCGCGGAGTTCG
The DNA here is from genome assembly GCF_000718135.1 of Streptomyces cyaneofuscatus. GTDB lineage: Bacteria > Actinomycetota > Actinomycetes > Streptomycetales > Streptomycetaceae > Streptomyces > Streptomyces cyaneofuscatus. Next base: position 136,929 of record NZ_JOEM01000007.1, read on the forward strand.
CCCTGATCTCCGTACGCCGCAGCCAGATCGAGCCGGATGCCCTGCGCGGCAGCCGGCGGGCGAAGAGCACCCTGTGGGGTATCGAGCACCTGTCGGCCGCCATGGCCACGGCCCAGCTCGGCATCACGATCTCCTCCCTGGTGCTCGGCGCGGTCGCCGAACCGGCCATCGCCCATCTGCTGGAGCCGCCGTTCGACGCGATCGGCGTGCCGGACGCGCTGGTCCACCCGATCGCCTTCGTCATCGCCCTGACCCTGGCGACCTATCTCCACATGCTCATCGGCGAGATGATCCCGAAGAACATCGCGCTCGCCGCGCCCGTCGCGACGGCCCTGGCGCTGGGCCCGTCCCTGGTGGCGCTGACCCGGGCGCTGCGTCCGGTCATCTTCGGTATCAACGCGTTCGCCAACATGCTGCTGCGGCTGCTGAAGGTGGAACCGAAGGACGAGGTCGCCTCGGTCTTCACCGACGACGAGCTGGTCCGTCTGGTGAAGGACTCCAGCGACGCCGGTCTCCTCGCCCCCGCCGACGGCGAGCGGCTGCGGGACGCCCTGGAGCTGGGCACCCGGCCGGTCGGCGAGGTGCTGGTCCCGCTGAACCGGACCGTCACCGTCGACCTCGGCATCACCCCGCAGCAGCTGGAGCGGGCGGCGGTCGCCTCGGGCTTCTCCCGGCTGCCGGTGACCGGGCCGGACGACGGGGTGCTGGGCTACCTGCACATCAAGGACGCCCTGGGGGTCGCGGAGCGCACCAAGCCGCTGCCCACGAGCGCGATCCACCCGGTCATCCGGGTCGAGATCGACACCCCGCTCGACGACACCCTGACGGCGATGCGTGCCGCCGGTACGCACCTCGCCGCCGTCGCCGGGGACAAGGGGACGGTCATCGGGTTCGTGACGATGGAGGACGTCCTGGAGGAGCTGGTCGGCCCCGCCACGGTCTGACCGTACGAGAGCCCGCAGGGGAGGCGGTCCGGTGGTCCGGGCCGCCTCCCCCTCATCGTGCCCACGGTCCGGACGGGCCGCCCGGTGACCACGTAAGCTCGGCGGATGGCCAAGTACTTCGACGTGCACCCCGAGAATCCCCAGCCGCGCACCATCAGCACGGTGGTCGACAGCATCCGTTCCGGTGCGCTCGTCGCGTATCCGACCGATTCCTGCTACGCGCTGGGCTGTCAGCTGGGCAACCGTGACGGCATCGCCCGGATCCGGTCCATCCGCAACCTGGACGACCGCCACCACTTCACGCTGGTGTGCCACGACTTCGCGCAGCTCGCGCAGTTCGTCCGCGTCGACAACGACGTGTTCCGCGCGGTCAAGGCGGCCACGCCCGGCAGCTACACCTTCATCCTCCCGGCGACGAAGGAGGTGCCCCGCCAGCTGCTGCACCCCAAGAAGAAGACGGTCGGCGTCCGTATCCCCGACCACGTCGTGACCCAGGCGCTGGTCGCCGAGCTGGGCGAGCCGCTGCTGTCCAGCACCCTGCTGCTGCCGGACGAGGAGGAGCCGCTGACGCAGGGCTGGGAGATCAAGGAGCGGCTCGACCACGAGGTGGACGCCGTCATCGACTCCGGCGACTGCGGCACCGAGCCGACCACGGTGATCGACTTCTCCGGTGACGAGCCGGAGATCGTACGACGGGGCGCCGGCGACCCGTCGCGCTTCGAGTAGGCGGCCGTGGCGGGCGAGCGGTTGCGGTTCGACGGCTGGATCGCCGGTGTGGGGACGTCCTCGGGGACCCGGCTGGTGGTCGGGCACTGGCCGCGTTCCCCGTTCGGGGCGTTCAGCGACGTCATGATCGAGCATCCCGACGGCGAGCGGGTCCTGCTGGCGCCCACCCGGCCGGTCGCGGACTTCGTCGCCGCCACGTACCGCTTCGACCGGATCGAGGTGGTCCCGGTCTCCGTCACCGGTTCCGTCTCCCGCAGCGGGCACGTCTGGGTCGTCGAGGCGGGGCCGCTGCGCCTGCGGCTGCGGGCGGGACGCCGCACCGCCCTCGGCCGGCTGCTGTCCGCCGTACCGGCCCCGCTCGTCCACAGCCCGCTCTGGGCCGCGCTGTGCGACGTCCCGGCCCGGCTCCTGATGCCCGGCGTCCGCACCCTGGGCCGGGCGGGCCCGGGGCGGCGGGAGTGGTACGGGGCGCGGGACCTGCGGCCGGTCCTGGCCGCCGACGCCGTCCTGGACGGAGCGGACTTGGGCCCGCTCGCCCCGCTCGATCCGCCGGTCGCCTTCGGGTTCGGCTCCGCCCCACGCACCCCCGCTCTGGTGCGCGTCACCACAACGGTGGAAATCGGGGCCGCCCGGCGGTGAGGCCCTCCCCCGGGCCCCGGCAGGCCTCGGCCCTCCCCGGCGGGTCCACGGCCCGCTCGCGGAGAGCGCGGGCACCGGATGCGCGGGGGCAGGGCGCGTCGCAGGGTGGACCCATGGCAAATCCCCCGATCGTCATCCACCGGCCGACCCCCTCGGGCGGCCGCCGGGTGACCGTGCACTACGAAGGCCGGGACGAGATACTCGGGCTGGCCCACAGCGACCACGACGTGATCGTGTTCCTGAGCGAGGCCGGCCTCGAAGAAGCGGACCGGATCCTCGACAACCCGGTCTGGGTGGAGTGGCGGGGCGGGCGGGCCCACCGCTACGAAGCGGCCTGACCGGAGCCGGCGAACAGTTCGCCCACCTCCTCGGCGTCGGTCTCCCGCAGCTCCTCGTCCAGCAGGATCCAGCGCGTGATGCCCACGGACTCCAGGAACGGCAGGTCGTGGCTGGCGATGACGAGGGCGCCCTCGTAGGACTCCAGGGCGCTCGTCAGCTGCCGCACGCTGGCCAGGTCGAGGTTGTTCGTCGGCTCGTCCAGCAGGAGTAGCTGCGGGGCGGGGGCGGCGAGCATCGTCGCCGCGAGCGCGGCCCGGAAGCGTTCACCGCCCGAGAGCGTGCCCGCCTGCTGCTCGGCGCGGGCGCCCTTGAAGAGGAACCGGGCGAGCTGGGAGCGGATCTGGTTGTCGGTGGTGCCGGGCGCCGTGCGGGCGACGTTCGCGGCGACGCTCAAGGTGTCGTCGAGGACGTCGAGGCGCTGCGGGAGGAACTTCAGCGGTACCGACGCCACCGCCTCGCCGGAGCTCGGTGCGAGCTCTCCCGTGAGCGTGCGCAGCAGGGTCGTCTTGCCCGCCCCGTTGCGGCCGGCCAGGGCGATACGCTCGGGCCCCTTCACCTGAAGGCTGCCCTCGCGCAGCCGTCCGTAGGTCAGGCTCAGGTCCCGGACGGTCAGGACGGTGCGCCCGGCCGGTACGGCGGTGTGGGGCAGGCTCACCTTGATCTCGGCGTCCCGGCGGACGGCTTCGGCGGCCTCCTCCCGGCGCTCGCGGGCCTCGTCGAGGCGGTCCTCGTGCAGCCCGCGCAGCCGGTCCCCGGACTCCTGGGCGGAGCGCTTGCGCTCCCCGGCGACGATGCGCGGGGCCTTCCGCTGACCGTCGAGCTTCTTGTCGTGGCGCTGGCGGCGGGCCACCTTGGTGCGGGTCTCCTCCAGCTCGCGCTGCTGGCGCCGTACGTCGGCCTCGGCGGAGCGCAGCATCCGGCCGGCGGCCTCCTGCTGGGTGGCGAGGGCGTCCTGGTAGGCGGACCAGCCGCCTCCGTACCAGCTCACCGCCCCCGATCGCAGCTCGGCGATGCGGTCGACCCGCTCCAGCAGGTCCCGGTCGTGGCTGACGACGATGAGGATGCCGGTGCGCCAGGAGTCGACGGCGTCGTAGAGCCTGCGGCGGGCGAACAGGTCCAGGTTGTTGGTGGGCTCGTCGAGGAGAAGGACGTCGGGTCGCTCCAGCAGGAGCGCGGCCAGGCGCAGCAGGACGGTCTCCCCGCCGGACAGCTGCCCGACGGTGCGGTCCAGTTCCACGGCGCCGAGGCCGAGGGAGCCGAGGGTGGCCAGGGCGCGTTCCTCGACGTCCCAGTCGTCGCCGACCGTCTCGAAGTGTTCCTCCCGTACGTCTCCGGACTCGATGGCCCGCAGGGCGGCCCGCCGCTCGGCGATGCCGAGGGCCCCGTCGACCCGCAGCTCCGTGTCCAGGGTGATGTTCTGCGGCAGGTAGGCGAGGTTTCCGCTCACGGTGACGGACCCCTCCGCGGGGCGCAGCTGCCCGGCGAGCAGGCGCAGCAGGGTCGACTTCCCGGTGCCGTTGGTGCCGACCAGGCCGGTGCGGCCCCGCGGGACGGTGAGGGAGAGCCCGTCGAAGAGGCTGGTGCCGTCGGGCCACCGGAAGGTGAGGTGGGAGACGGCGACGGAGGCGCTGGGCGCGGTGGGATGGCTCATGGTGACAGCTCGCAGTCGGAAGCGTGGGGAACGGGGGGCTTCGTATGCGAACAGCACGCGGCGACCCGGCTCGGTGGGCCGGAGAGTGGTGGGAGAGAAGTCCTGCGAAGGTGAGGGACGGCTCAGCACCGAGGTCGCGTCCACGCGGAAGTCACGGGCGGCAGACATGCCGACAGCGTCGTGACCGGTGTACGGGCCAGGCCGTACCGCGTGATGATCGCGGACCTCAGATACGCAACGTCCACCTCTATCGGAGACAACAGGACGTGATCAGCGTACCGGAGGCCCGCTGGGGGCGTCGAGGGATTATCTACGCGGTGGCCCGCGGCGCCTCGGTGCTCAGCGGGGCGTCCAGGTCGCCGCCGCGCGGCCCGGGCACCCGTGCGGTTTCCGGGAGGAACGGGGCGCGGCGGATGACGAGGGTGGCGGCGAGGGCCGCGATTCCGGCGAGGGCGAATCCGTAGGGCGGGGTGGCTCCGGTGGGGTGGGTCTCGTAGACGAGCGCCGCCGACAGCACGATGAGGACTGCGGGGATGCGGCCGTGCTGCTGGGTGGCGGCCACGACCACGAGCCCCCACAGCAGGTACCACGGCTGCACCATGGGCGAGAGCGCGACCAGTACCAGCAGCCCCAGGCCCAGGGCGTGGACCGGTGGCAGGTGGCCCTTCATGGACCGTCGTGCAAGGACGAAGATCAGGACGACCGCCGCCGCCAGGCCGAGGGTCTGCACGGCGGACTTGACCGGTTCGGGGTCGGTGCCCAGGAGCAGGCGGCCCAGCTCGCCCAGGCCCAGGCCGAGGTCGCTGACGACGGAGAGCGCCGTGTGGATGTTGCCGGCGACGCCCTGGGTCCTGAGCCAGCCGAAGCCGGTACCGCTGACCACTGTCGCGGATCCGGCGACGGCACACGCGACGAGGCCGGGCGCGAGGAGTCCCTTGGCCCACCGCCGTAGCTGCGGCCCGGTCGCCGAGGCGTGCACCATCACGCCGATGAACAGCAGCGATACGGCCGCCGGGGACTTGACCATCATCGCGAGCCCGACGAGGGCGCTGCCGGCCACCCATCGGCCGCGCAGCGCGAGCGCGAGCCCGGCCAGCATGAGGCCGATCATCAGGCCGTCATTGTGCATGCCCGCGACGACGTGCATCAGCAGGAGCGGGTTGAGCGCCCCCAGCCACAGGGCGCGGCTCTCGCTGGTGCCGTGCTCCCGGGCCAGCCGGCGCAGGGCCCAGACGATGAGGACGAGTGAGGCGAGCGCGATGAGCCGCATCGCCAGGACGGCGGGGACGATGGTGCCGCCGGTCGTCTTCGCCACGGCGGCGGAGAGCAGGAGGAAGAGCGGGCCGTACGGGGCCGGGGTGTCGCGCCAGTGGTTGCCGACGCTCGCCGCCGCGTCGCCGCCGATTCCGGCGGGATCCAGGCTGGAGGGGCCGACGGTGTAGACGTCGTGGCCCTCGATGACCATGGCGCCCTGGGCGATGTAGCTGTAGACGTCGGCGCTGTAGAGCGGGGGCGTGAGCAGGAACGGCGCGGTCCACCAGGCGAGAGTGGTGAGCGTCTCGCGTACGGAGGGAGCGGTTCTGCCGTACTGCCACCAGGCGACGACGAGCACGGTGAGCCCGGCGTAGGCGAGGACGGCGGACGCCGTCCGCACGGTGGAGCCGTGGTCGACCCAGAGGCCCCAGGGGTCGTGGGCCGGCAGTTTTCCGGAGAACCAGCCGCCCGCGGCGGTCGCCAGGGCGGCCGCCGCACCCAGCCGACGGTATCCGACAACACTCAAAGCCCACATGACCGGAGAACCTATCGGACGGCGTGCCGACCCCCTCCTCTCCCCCGCTCCTAGCGCACGTCGCCGCGCCAGTCCCACTGGTGGCCGTCGATCGAGCGGGGCCCGTACTCGGCGCGGCCGCCCGGTCCGTAGGCGCCTATCTCCGTCACCAGCCCGGCCCCCTCGCGCAGGGCCGTCTCGCTCCAGCCGGTGACGTCCAGGAGCAGCCCGTCGAGCGGGCCCCCGACCAGTTCCCGGTAGTCGTGGCCCGGCCTGGGGCCGGGGTGCGGATCGTCGTGGTCGGCGCCGTACACCCGTCGCTGCCTCATCAGCTCGTCCATGCAAGGCAGCATCCCACCGGCCACTGACAACGGCCCGGCGTGCGGGGCCATCCGGCCACCGGCGTGCGCCGTTCCTCGGCGAAGTCGCCGCCGCGCGGAGGGCGCCATATGATTCAGGGACTCACGCACCGCGGAGCAGCCCATGAACCGGCGTCGGACTCCCCGCTCGGTAAGCGCCGAGGACCTGCTGACCACGTTGCAGAGCCTCACTGCCCGCGCTCGGCGGGAGGTGGAATTCCACCAGGCCAGAGTGGAACTCGCGCAGGCCCTTCAGCGCGACATGCTTCCGGCGACCCTTCCCGAGCTCCCCGGCCTCCGGTCCGCGGCGCGGTACGCGCCCGCCCGTGACGGCCTGGACATCGGCGGTGACTGGTACGACGGCTTCGCGCTGGCCGACGGTGCCCTGGGGTTCGCCATCGGTGACGTGCAGGGGCACGACGTGGAGGCGGCCGCCTTCATGGGACAGGTCCGCATCGCGATGCGGGCGATCGCGGGAACGGTGTCCGACCCGGGTGAGGTCATGGGCCGGACCAACGACCTCCTGCTGTCCGTGGACTCCGGTCTCTTCGCGACCTGTACGTTCCTGCGGCTGGACCCGCACACCTGGGAGCTGCACAGTGCGCGCGCCGGGCATGTGGCCAGCGTCTGGGCGACCGTGGACGGGCGGTCGGGCGTCACGGAGGACCCGGGAGGCCTGCCGCTGGGCATCCAGACGGGTGAGAAGTACCCCGTCAGCCGCCGGACCCTGGACGCGGACGGCGCGATCGTGCTGCTGACCGACGGTGTGATCGAGGGCCCGTCGCTGCTGATCGAGGACGGCCTCGAACGGGTGCGGCGGCTGGTCGCCGCCCATGCCGGGGAGAGCGCGGACGCGCTGGCCGACGGGGTGCTCGGGGCGGCGGAGCTGACGGGCCACGAGGACGACGCGGCCGTACTCGTCCTGCGGCACGCCTCGGCCCGGGCGCGGTGACGCCGGGGGTGGCAGGGCGCGTGTCACCGGCTGCCTCCTCCGCCTGGCCGGTGTCTGATGAGTGCTGTGATCCGCAGCAAGGAAGCCAGACGTCGGGCCGTGTACGTGGCGCAGGTCCTCGGCGTGACCGGGGCCTACTACCTCTCGGGACGGCTCGGGCTGACGCGCCAGGTGGTGGTGGACGGCGCGGTGGTCACCCCGCTCTGGCCGCCCACCGGGATCTCGCTCGCCGCCCTGCTGTACTTCGGCGCCCGGATCTGGCCGGGCATCGCCCTGGGCGCGCTCTTCACCGTCTCCGCCATCGGTGACGCGTTCACCGTCTCCCGTCTGGGCATCGTCCTCGGCAACACGCTCGCGCCGCTGGCCGCCTACGCGCTGCTGCGCAGGGTGGGGTTCCGCAGCGAACTGGCCCGGCTGCGGGACGGGGTCTGCCTGGTGTTCCTCGGCGCGTTCGCCGGGATGCTGATCAGCGCCACCGTCGGCAGCGTGACACTGATGCTCGACGACAAGGTTCCGCCGGGGCGGTTCTGGCTGGTCTGGTCGTCGTGGTGGGCCGGGGACGCCATGGGAGTCCTCGTGGTCACCCCCGTACTGCTGGTGCTGAGCCGGGCGCGGTGGCCGCGGCTGACCGACCGGTGGCCGGAGGCCTGCCTGCTCGCGGTCGTCGTGGTGGTGGCGGGGTTCTTCTCCACCCGGAGCTCGCTCTCGATGATCTACCTGGTGTTCCCGGTGATCATCTGGGCGGCGCTCCGGTTCCAGCTGCCCGGCAGCGCGCCGTGCGCCCTGGTGGTGTCGGTGCTGGCGATCACCGCGGGCACGGACGGGCTGGGGCCGTTCGCGGGCCATACGCTCATGGAGATCATGGCCAACCTGACCGTGCTCAACGGATGCGTGGCGCTCACGGCGCTGCTGCTCGGGGCGATCGTGGCCGAGCACCAGAACATCCGCCGTGAGACGGAGCACGCGGTGGTGGAGCTGGAGGCGCTGGTGGAACAGCTCGCGCCGCTGCCGGGACCGCCTTCGGCGCGGTACGACGACGATCCGCCGCACTCCGGTCGGTGACCGGTCGCCGTACGCGCCCGGTCCCGTGCTCGCTCACCGGTCCCGTGCTCGCTCAGTAGGGCAACGGCCGGCCGGAAGGGGTCCGCAGGTCGAGCGGGGGCGGCCCGGACGGGGGCGGGGGTCGACGGACAACGATGCGGATGCGGCCCATGGCCACCACCTCCTCCAGGTGACCGGTATCTGCCCAGTCGGCTCGGCTTCACACTTCCCGTCCACCGTGCGGACTCCTCGGGCGCCCGGATGCGGGCCGGGCCGGGTGCGGTGACTCTTGATGGGTGGGGGCGGCGCCGATGCGAGGAGGATCAGGCATGTCCGCGATGGACAAGATCAAGAAGATGCTCAAGGGCCACGAGGACCAGGCGGGCAAGGGCGTCGACAAGGCGGGAGACATGGTCGACGACCGCACCAAGGGCAAGTACAGCGGCCAGGTCGACACCGCCCAGGACAAGCTGAAGCAGCAGTTCGGTGGGGAGCGCGGCCAGGACGGACCGCCGCGCTCCTGATGCCACCGGCCGTAGCGCGTCATGACGGGCCGTAACCGGTTGCACCGGGTCCGTGCCACGGGACACGTCCTGTGGCACGGACCCGGTGCGTGCCGCCGAAGAAATCCGGGGCGATTATCAGATTCTTGTTATTGTCCGGCCCGCACCGCATCTCCCGAGTGTGGGAAGTGACAGCACCGGACCCCGGAAGAGTGAGCACAGCATGGGCAAGGATCACGGGACGGCCTTGATCGCGGCGGCGCGGAACGGCGACCAGGAGGCCAAGGACCGGCTCGTCGCGGCGTATCTGCCGTTGCTGTACAACGTCGTCGGCCGGGCGTTGAACGGGCACGCGGACGTCGACGACGTGGTGCAGGAGACGGTGCTGCGCATGCTGCGCAGCCTGCCGGAGCTGCGCGACCCGGAGAGATTCCGGTCCTGGCTGGTGGCGATAGCCATGAACGAGATACGCCGGCACTGGCGCGAGGGCCAGTCGGGGACGGTCTCCGCCGGCCGGCTGGACGACGCGTTGGACCTGGCCGATCCGCGCGCCGACTTCGTCGAGCTGACCATTCTGCGGCTCGGGCTGACCGGGCAGCGGCGCCAGGTGGCGGAGGCGACGCGGTGGCTGGACGAGGACGACCGCGCGCTGCTGTCACTGTGGTGGCTGGAGACGGCAGGGCAGCTGTCGCGGGCCGAGGTCGCGGCGGCCCTGGAGCTCTCCGCCCAGCACACGGCCGTACGCGTCCAGCGGATGAAAGCGCAGCTGGAGGCGGCCCGGGTCGTGGTGGGCGCACTGGCGGCCGACCCGCCGTGCGTGCTGCTGGAGGACATCCTGGCCGGCTGGGACGGGGTGCCGTCCGCCCTGTGGCGCAAGCGGCTGGCCCGCCACGCCCGTGAGTGCACCGTCTGCTCGGGCCACGGATCGGGGCTCGTACCGGCGGAGGGGCTGCTGGTCGGTCTCGCGCTGGTCCCGGTGGCCGGGGCCGCGGGAGCGGCGGTGGCGCCGGAGCTGCTGACGACGGCCGCGCACCTCACCGTGGACTCCGCGGCCGGGGCCGGGCGGGCCGAGCGCAGGCGCGGTCAGGTACGGCGGCGGCGCCGCAACTCGGCCATCGCCGCCGTGGTCGCCGTCGCGGCGTTGGGGACCGGCGGCGCGGCCGTGCACCTGTACACCGACGGCGAGGAGCGGGACGCGACGACCCTGAGCGCCGGGGTGCCCACCGATGGCGCGACCCTCCCCACGAGCGCCGCCCCCTCCCCCACGAGGACGGCACCGTCGCCGTCGGCCTCGGCGTCGTCCGCCTCGCCGTCGGCCAGTGCCTCGCCGTCGAAGAGCCCTTCGCGCAAGCCGAAGCCCAAGCCCTCGCCGACGAAGAGCACCCGGCCCCCCGCGCCGAGCACGGCCGCCCCGGCCCCGAAGCCCCCGCCGCCGCCCGCTCCCGCGCCCGCACCTCCGGCGTCGGAGGGCGGCCAGGTCCTCCAGATCGTCAACACCGAGCGGGCGAAGGAGGGCTGCGGTCCGGTGACCTCCAACGACCTGCTGGCGACGGCGGCGCAGCGGCACTCCGCCGACATGGCCTCCCGGGACTACTTCTCCCACACCTCCCCCGACGGCACCGACCCGGGCGACCGGATCACCGCGGCCGGATACCGGTGGAGCACCTACGGCGAGAACATCGCCAAGGGGCAGCGGACCCCGGCCGATGTGATGCGGGCGTGGATGGACAGCCCGGGGCACCGCGCGAACATCCTGAACTGCTCCTTCAAGGAGATGGGCATCGGGAAGGTGGACTCCGGCGGCGGGCCGGTGTGGACGCAGAAGTTCGGCGCACGGTGAGCACTGCGCGCTGAGCACCGCTCGGTGAGCCCTGCGCGCTGAACTCCGCTCGGTGAGCACCCTGCGCCGAGCATCGCGCGGTGATCTTTCACCTGGTGGAAATGCGGGCGAAGCACCCCCTCCACCTCGGTGTTCCAGACTGGTGGCAGCGCCCAGGCCGATGGTGTCCGCCGGCGGATCCCCTTTCCCCTGCGGACTGGAGCCCGGTCGTGTCACCCGCTTTCCCCCTCGCCGCCCGGCCGTTGCCGCTCTGGCTCGGCCATGTCCTGCGGACCCAGCGCGGGCCTGTCCACGGTGGTGCGGTGGTGCGCGGGGCGCTCGCCATGCTCCCGCTGCTGCTGGCGGTGGCCGCCGACCGGCCGACGGCAGGTGTTCCGGCGGCGCTGGGGGCGATGTTCGCCGGGATCAACGACCGCCCGGGCGGCCGCCGCTCGTCCGTGTCACGGGTGGGGGTCCCGGCGCTCGCGGGCGCCGCCGGGCTGCTGATCGGCTCGCTGCTGCCCGCGGCCGGTCCGCCGGGGGCCGCGATGCTCGTCCTGCCGGTGCTGCTGGGTGTGCTGGGGCTGCTCGCGGGGGCGCTCAGCTCGACGGGCCCGGTCGCCTCGGCGTGCGGTACGCAGTTGCTGGTCGCGGCGGTGGTCGGGGCGGGCATGCCGCTGCCGGAGCCCGGCGGGGAGCGGGCGCTGCTGTACCTGGCGGGGGCGGGGTGGGCGCTGGTGCTACGGCTGGTGCTGCCGTCGCGGCGCCGGACCTCAGGCGGCCCGTACCGGTACGACGGTGAGCGCGAGGCGGTGGCTTCCGCGTACGGGGCGGTGGCCGGGCTGCTGAGCGCGGCGGGCGGTACCCGGGCTCCGGCCCGCCGGGCGGCGCTCACGGCCGCACTCGACCAGGCGCAGGACGCGCTGTCCGGGCCCCGGCTGCGGCGGTATGCGAGTTCGGCGGCGGAGCGGCGGCTGCACGCCCAGTACGCGGCTGCGCTGCCGCTGGCCGAGGCCGCGACGGCGCTGGCGTGGGTCGGTGAACCGTTGCCCGGCCGGGTCGCGGAGGGGCCGCTGCGGCTGGCGCACGCGGTGCGTACGGGGAGCGCCTGCGGGCCGCTGCCTGCGCCGGTGCGGTCCGGGGCGGGGCTCCGCGCCCTGGACGACGCCCTCCTGGCGGCCGCGGAGGCGTTCGACCACCGGCCGGGGCAGTCGCTGCGGACCGCCCGCGGGCGTCCGGGTCTCCTCGCGCTGCTGCGCAGGGCCTTCGGGCCGGCGGGGCGTGAGTACGGGTTCCGGGTGGCGCTGTGCTGCGGGGTCAGTGCGGCGGTGGCTCTCGGCCTGGACCACGAGCACTGGTACTGGATGCCCGCCACGGCGGTGTTCCTGGTGAAGCCGGATCTCGGGCCGCTCGTCTCCCGGGTGCTGAGCCGGGCTGCCGGGACGGTGGTGGGGGCCGCCGTCTTCGCCGGGTTCGTCGCGCTGGTGGCCGGCCCGCTGCCCATGGTCGCGGCCGTCGCGCTGGGCGGGGCGCTGATCCCCGTCGCCACCCGGCACTTCGCGGCCCAGACCGCGGTCGTCACCGTACTCGTGCTCTCCCTCGTCCTGCTGGCGGGCGAGCCGCAGGCCGCGTGGGGCCGGGTCGTGGAGTCGCTGACGGCCTGCGCGATCGTGCTGCTCGTGGGGCATCTGCCGCTGCCCGGGCAGCGGGGCAACCGGGTGCGGGACGCGGTGGACACGGCGGTGGCGGCGGCGCACCGGTATCTGCGGCACGTCCTGGCCCACCCTCAGGACGGCGCGGGGCGCGGGGTGCTGCGTCGCGACGCCTACCGCTCGCTCGCCGTGGCGCGGTCCGCGCTGGACCTTTCGGCGGCCGAACTCCCGCCGGTCGCCGGGCGCACCGCCGAGTTCGAGGAGGTGGCCGGTGCTCTGGAGCGTCTGGTGGACACGACGACGGCCTGTGCGGTCCACCTCAACGACCGCGGCGCCGCGCTGCCCCCGTCGCACGCCGAACGGATCGCGGAGCAGCTGGCCGCTCTCGATGCGGCGCACCGCGCGTCCGCGCGTTCCGGGGCGCTGGTCTGACGGGTTCCGCCGACCGCTCGCACGGCGGGCGCTCACGCGGCGGGCGCTCACGCGGCGGGCGCTCGCACGGCGGGGACCCGGTGCGGCCGCGGCCGGGCCGCACCGGGTCCCGGCCGGTTCAGCGGAGCAGCAGTGTCAGGGACGTACCGATGCCGGTGACCGCGCCCACCGCCACGACCGACAGCGCGACACAGCGGGCCCGGAGCCGCTCGTAGCGGGCGGTGTACTCCCCGCGCAGTTCGGCCGCCCGGTCCCGGACGCGGGTGAGCGACTCGCGGGAGACGGCGACCCGGTCGGCGAGGTAGACGCGTTCGACGTCCTCGCGCTGGGCGGTGGTGAGCCAGGGCAGTTCGCCGGTGAACCGGCGCGCCTGTGCTCGCGCCCTCTCGACCTCGGCGTTCCACAGCAGGTAGCCCTCCAGCTGGGCCAGGCCGCGGGCGCTGTCCTTGTCGGGGTTCACACGTCCTCCTCTCGTCGGGCTCTCCGGGGTGGGCGGGCCACGGTCACTCCTGCTTGTCCCCCGGTGCCACGGTGGCGGAGGCGTCGGGCCGGTTGGCGGTCTCGTCGATCGCCCGCAGCGACGGGTGGTGCAGGTCGAACGCCGGGGATTCGGAGCGGATCCGCGGCAGGGTGACGAAGTTGTGGCGCGGCGGCGGGCAGGAGGTCGCCCATTCCAGCGAACGGCCGTAGCCCCACGGGTCGTCCTCCACGATCTGCTTGCCGTACTTGGCGGTCTTCCAGACGTTGTAGAAGAACGGCAGGAGGGAGAGGCCGAGCACGAAGGAGGAAATGGTGGAGATGGTGTTGAGCGCGGTGAAGCCGTCGGCGGCGAGATAGTCCGCGTAACGGCGGGGCATTCCCTCGGCACCGAGCCAGTGCTGCACCAGGAACGTGCCGTGGAAGCCGACGAACAGCGTCCAGAACGTGACCTTTCCCAGCCGCTCGTCCAGCATTTTCCCGGTGAACTTCGGCCACCAGAAGTGGAATCCGGCGAACATCGCGAAGACCACGGTGCCGAAGACGACGTAGTGGAAGTGCGCGACGACGAAGTACGAGTCGGAGACGTGGAAGTCCATCGGCGGCGAGGCGAGGATGATGCCGGTCAGACCGCCGAAGAGGAAGGTGACCAGGAATCCGATCGACCAGAGCATCGGGGTTTCGAGGGAGATCGACCCCTTCCACATGGTGCCGATCCAGTTGAAGAATTTCACCCCGGTCGGCACGGCGATGAGGAACGTCATGAAGGAGAAGAACGGCAGCAGGACCGCGCCGGTGACGAACATGTGGTGCGCCCAGACCGTCGCGGAGAGCCCCGCGATGGCGATGGTTGCGGCGACCAGACCGATGTAGCCGAAAACCGGTTTACGGCTGAAGACCGGGAAGATCTCGGTCACGATGCCGAAGAACGGCAACGCGATGATGTAGACCTCGGGGTGGCCGAAGAACCAGAAGAGGTGCTGCCACAGCAGCGCTCCCCCGTTGGCCGGGTCGAAGACATGGGCGCCGAACTTGCGGTCCGCCTCCAGGGCCAGCAGCGCGGCGGCCAGGACCGGGAAGGCCAGCAGGACGAGCACACCGGTCAGCAGGACGTTCCAGGTGAAGATCGGCATGCGGAACATCGTCATGCCGGGGGCGCGCATGCAGATGATCGTGGTGATGAAGTTGACCGAGGAGCGTCCCGATCGTCTTGTGGTCCGTGGTGGTCATCCACTTGATGACGACGTTGCCCGGCTCCTTGAGCCGTACCGGCAGTTCGTCCCCCTCTGCGACATCGGTCTCCACCGGTTGCGAGATGCCCCTCGTCGTCACTGCGACGCTCCTTCGGTCAACGGCCCGTATGGACTCGGCGACCAGGATGGACCCGCGGTGATCGGTCCGGTGGGACATCCTTCCCCGTCCCGCGCGAGCGCCCGGCAAGGACACTCAAATGGCCCACACGGTTCGGAATAGCCCGCCGGGCGGCGGAGTTGGTGAAGCGGCAGAACCACTTCTTCCCACGCGGCAGAAATCGGAAGGTCGGATCCATGAAGATCGGTATTATCGGAGCGGGCAACATCGGCGGCAATCTCACCAGGCGGCTGACCGCACTCGGGCATGAGGTGTCGGTCGCCAACTCCCGTGGCCCTGAGACTCTGAGCGCCCTGGCCGAGGAGACGGGAGCCACTCCGGTGGCCGCCGCCGAGGCGGCGCGGGGCGCCCGTATCGTCGTCGTGACCGTCCCGTTGAAGGCGGTCCCCGACCTGCCCGCGGGATTCCTGGACGGGGCGGCGGAGGACGTCGCGGTCATCGACACCGGGAACTACTACCCGCAGCAGCGCGACGGCCGGATCGCCGCCATCGAGGACGGCCTGACGGAGAGCCGGTGGACCGAGCAGCAGATCGGCCACCCGGTGATCAAGGCGTTCAACGGGACGTACGCGCAGGACATCCTGGACCGGGGCGCTCCGCAGGGCAGCCCCGGGCGGCAGGCGCTGCCGGTGGCCGGGGACGACCCGGCGGCCAAGCAGGCCGTCCGCGACCTGATCGACGAGCTCGGCTTCGACACGGTCGACGCCGGTGGCCTGGACGAGTCGTGGCGCCAGCAGCCCGGGACACCGGTGTACGGCAACCAGGGCGACGCGGACGCCATCGTGAAGGCGCTGGCGGAGGCGTCGCCGGAGCGCACGGCGGAGTGGCGCGCCTGATCGGTGCCGTGGCGGAGGGCGGGCCGTCCGGGACGTGAGCCCGGGCGGCCCGGCCTCGCCCTTCCCCCGGCGCACGGCCTCTCTCCCCCGCCGGTGGCCCGCCGCTCAGACCACCCCCGTCACCGTCACCCGCACCGAGACCGACGGCTCGTCGCGGACCGCGGCCAGCGTGGCGGTCTGCACGGCCCGGGTGACGTCGACGGCACGGTGGCCCCGGTGCACGACGAGGCGGATGTCGATATGCCAGGCACCGGTGGCCTCGTCCCGGCTCACCCGCACCCCCTGCGCCCGCGCCCCGGTCCCCGCCGCGAGACGCGGGGCCCGGTCGGCGACCCGCGTCCGCAGCAGGTCGACAACGCCGGGGCGCAGGAAGGCGACGCCGGGTACGTCCTGAGCGGCCCCGGCCGCCGCTTCGGCGAGCCGGTCCCGGAGCCGGGGTGTGTCGGCGGCCATCACGCTGCTCCTCCTGTGCCGTGGCGCCCGTACGCGTCGCCGTCCTCGTCCTCTTCGTCTTCTTCTTCGTCGTCGAGGATGTCCACGACCAGGACGTCGGCCGCGCCGAGGCGGATGCCGATGTCCCGGTCGGTGACCTCGGCGATCCGTGCGCGTACGGCGTCGGCCAGATCCGGCAGTGACCGGTCCAGGCTCGCCACGACCTCGACGCGTACATGGACGGGCCCCGTCGGGTCGGCCGGGTCGAGCGGGGCGATCCGGCAGCTCCCGGCCCGTACCCCGGGCAGCGCGTCGACCGCCGCCCGCAGCAGCCGCGCGGCCGCCGCCTCGACGATCCAGTGGTCCTCTTCCGGTTCCCCCAGGGGAAGCGGGCGCCCGGGGCGCAGTTCGAGCCGGACGAGGTCCATCACACGGGCCGTGACCGCGGCCGCAGTTGCCTCGGGCACTCCGGGCTCCTCGGCGCAGGTACGGCGTACGGCGTCGCCCAGGCCGGTGAGTTCGGCCGAAGCCGCCGAGCAGTGCGGGCAGGCCGTCAGGTGCGGGTCGTCGGCCGTCCGTCCGGCGTCCCACGCGTCCCAGACGTCGCTCAGCAGGCGCCCGCAGGCGAGCCGCTCCTCCTCTTCGTACCGGCTCTCTTCCGGCTGAATCTCCTGCGACCGGCTCTCTTCCGGCCGGTCGGGGTTGGCGCTCATCGCCATGCGCTCATCGCCTCCGTCAGGTAGCGGCGGGCCCGGAAGACCCGGCCGCGGACCGCCTGCAGACTGATTCCGACCGTGTCCGCGATGCTCTCGTACGACAGCCCCTGCATCTCGCGGAGCACCCAGCAGACACGTTGTTCGGGCGACAGGCCCGCCATCGCCGCCGCCAGTGCGTCGGCCGCGGCCCGCGACTCGACGGCGCGGGCGGGGGACGCCTGGTGCTCCGGGGCGGCCTGTTCGGGCACCGAGTCGAGGTCCGCCGCCGGTCTGCGGGACCGGAGCCGGTTGAGGCAGCGGTTGGTGACGATGCGGTGGAGCCACGTGTGGAAGGAGGCGTCCCGGCGGAACTCGGGAAGCTTGCGCCAGGCGCTGACGAACGCGTCCTGAACGGCGTCCTCCGCGTCCGCCCGGTCCCCCAGGAACCGCATCGCGAGTTGCAGCATGGCGGGGCTGTGCCGCCGTACGAGCACCTCGAACGCCTCCTCGTCGCCCTCCCCGGCCCGTACGACCAGCAGCGCCTCGTCGGAACGGACGCCCTCCGGCGCCCGTTCCGTCATCTGATTCCCGTTGCCGGGCACGGACCAGCCCCTCCCTCAGTCGGTTGCACGACACCCTCTCGGTCTGCTCGCTTCTTCCCGTTGGACACCTGGATCGGGAGAACGTCACGCACGGGTGTGCTGCGGACCGCGCTGCCCGATCAGGGATCGGCGAAAAGTTTCCGGGAACCCGCGTGACGAATCGGCGGACAGCGTGTCCAACGAGATGTCAGGCGATACGGGCCGAGCGATACGCGAGGAGTTTCCATGACCACCACCCAGACCACCGCAGCCGTTCCCGCCACGGGCACGGGGCCGGGCGTAGGCGGACCGAAGCAGAGCGGCGCGGCCGGCGGTACGACGACCGTGGGGCGCGGCGCCACCGGCGCGTCCGAGCCCGCGGCGACGCGGGGCCGCACCTCGATCGCGGACACCGTCGTCGTGAAGATCGCGGGGATGGCGGCCCGGGAGATCCCCGGCGTGTACGACATGGGCGGCGGTCTCTCCCGGACGCTCGGCGCGGTACGTGACCGGGTGCCGGGCGGCCGGCCGAACGTCGGACGGGGCGTCAAGGTCGAGGTGGGCGAGCGTCAGACGGCCATCGACCTGGATCTCGTCGTCGAGTACGGCGTCGCCATCACCGATGTGGCGCGTGACGTGCGCGAGAACGTCATCGCGGCGGTGGAGCGGACGACGGGCCTGGAGGTCGTCGAGGTCAACGTGACCGTCAACGACGTGCACCTGCCCGAGGACGACGACGAGGCCGCCGTCACCGAGACCCGCGTGGCGTGACGACGTGACACGGAGGGTGGACGGGCCCGGCCCGGCGGAGGGTGTGCCGGGCCGGGGCGTGATCGGGGCGGCGGCGGGCATGGCGCTGGGGTTCGCGGGCTGGTTCGGCGGGTTCGGTGCGTTCCTCGTGGTGGCCGCGCTCGGCGCGCTGGGATGGCTCGCCGGTCACCTCGTGGACCGGGGCACCGGTCTGCGCGAGTTCCTCGACTCGTTGGCGGGGAGGCGGCCGTGACGGTCCCGGCCGGTGAGCGCGGTACGACGACGGTGGCGCCGCGGGCGGTCCGGCGGATCGCCGAGCGGGCCGCCGCCGAGGCGCTGCCCGACGGCGGGTCGGTGCTCCGGGGTTCGGCCGGGGTGCGCGGGACCTCCGCGTGGATCTCCGTCGGCGTACGGCTGCCCTATCCGGTGCGGGCCGACGAGGCCGCGCGGCGGATCAGGGAGCGGGCGGCGGCCCGGACGGCGGCCCTGACAGGGCTGTCCGTGCCCCGCGCCGAGGTCCGGGTCGACGCGCTGTCGGCGGGCCCTGCACCGGTGGTTCCGGAGGCAGCGGAGGCGACTCCGGGCCCGGACGGCGGTCGTCCTGGCGCCCGGATCAGGGCGGAGCGGCGTGTTCCGGCGGCGGTCCTGGCGGCCGTGGGAGCCGTGGCGTGCGGGCTGGTGCTGGCCGATGTGGTCGCGGTCCGGTTCGGCGACGCCCCCGCCGGCTGGCGTACGGCGATGCTCGACTGGGCGGCGACCCATGGTCCGGCGGACTCCGCGGTACGGATCGGTGGGGCGGTCGCGGCGCTCGCGGGCGCCTGGCTGCTGGGGTGCGCGCTCCTGCCGGGGCTGCGGCGACGGCTGCGGATGGCGGCGCCCGGCCCGGAGGTACGGGCGGCGCTGGACCGCGAGGCGGCGGCCCGGATCCTGCGGGAGCGTGCCCTCGGTGTCCCCGGCGTCGTCCGGGCGCGGGTGACCGTGCGCCGTCGGCGGGCGGGGGTTCGGGCCGGTGTGGGGTACGGCGATCCGGCGGAGGTACGCGCAGAGGCGGTCCGGGTGCTGGGCGCGGCCCTGCCGGAACTGGGCCTGGCCCGTCCGCCCGCGCTGCGGGTTTGGGTACGGCGCGAGTCGGGCCTGCCGCCGGAGCCGGAGAAGTCGGTGGAGCCGGTGGAGTCGGTGCCGGTGTCGGTGGAGCGGCCGGATGCGGCGGGGCGGGCGGACGCGGTGACGGGGCAGGACGCGGCCGGGGGATCGGATGCGGCCGTGGACGGCGCTCCGGGCGCTCGGGATGCCCGGGGATGCCCGGGGATGCCCGGGACAGTCTTCGGGACGGCGGAGAGGCGTGAGTGACGTGAGGGACGGCGGCATGAGGATGTGGCGAGCGTGGCGGTGATCGGGCGTGGCGCGGTGAACCGGGTACTGCTCGGGACGGTCGGCCTCGCCCTGCTGGGCGGCGGGACCCTGTTGGCCGTCGGGGACGGTTCGGGGCTGGGCCGGATGGGGCGCGAAGTGCCGGCCTGGTGGTCCGGGCGTGCGGCAGACGGGGTGCTGCTGGACCGCGACGGACTGGCCCGGGTGCGGGAGACCGGCTGGTGGACCCCTGCCGTGATCGCGGGGCTCGTTCTCGTACTGGCGCTGTTCCTCCGGTGGTTCGCCGGACAGGTGTCATCGTCCCGGCCCCGATGGGTCGGCTTGATGGGCGCCGGTCTGACGCTGCGGCGGCGGGCGTGGGAACGGGCGATGACCGCGCAGGCGGCCGCGGTCGACGGGGTGGTGCACGCCCGGGTGCGCGTGGCGGGCCGCCCGCTGAGGGCGTCGGTGACGCTGGTCGTCGAGCCGGAGGCCCGGCCCGCGGAGGTGGTGCGCCGGGTCGCCGCCGGGGTGGTGGCCGACGCGCGCCGTTGCGCGGGCGTACGCGGGCTGCCGACCGACGTACGGGTGCGGGTGGCGAACCGGCGGGAGCGGCGCACGCGCTGAACCGTGTCCCGGTTCCCGGCCGCGCCCGCCACTCAACACGCCGCCTACTCGCGAGTAAGGTGTGGGCCCGGGATGCGGCGCCACGGTCCGTCCGGTCCCGGGACCCGGCCCGACGACGACCGTGGACAAGGAGTTGCGTCATGCCCCGCACCATGTCCGTGGCGGACAGCATCGTCATCGACGCCCCGCCGGCACACGTGTACGAACAGCTCAGCGACCCGACCGCGATGGGCCGTTGGAGCCCGGAGAACCGCGGGGCGACCGTCCGGGGAGAGCGGCGCGGCGCGTACGTCGGCATGGTCTTCGAGGGCCGCAACAAGCGCGGCGCGGTGAGCTGGACGACCCGGTGCACCGTGACGGCGGCCGATCCGGGCGAGCGCTTCGCCTTCCGGGTCCACGCCATCGGCGTCCGGCGCCCGCGCCTTCCCGGACCCATCGCGACCTGGGAGTACCGCTTCGAAGCGGTGGACGGCGGGACCCGGGTGACCGAGACCTGGACCGACGACCGGCGCTCCTGGCCGGACTTCCTGGCCAACGGTTTCGATCGCGTCGCGACACGCGGGAAGACCTTCGGGCAGTTCCAGCGCGGCAACATCCGGACCACCCTGGAGCGCCTCAAGGCCGCCGTGGAGGAGGACCTCCGAAAGGCCGCCTGAGCCTGTCGAGCCGCTCGACACCGTCCGGTCCGGGCGACGGGCGGTGTCCGTGCCCCGGTGCACACTGGATCACGTACGCGCGGGGTCCGGGCTCAGGGCACGTAGGGGGACGTATGGGCAGCGAGGAAGGGGCCGGCTTCGAGCCCGCGACCGGGGATGGGCCGCCGCCCACCGAGGCCGCCGAGGTGCGCGCCGCCTCGGTGCGGACCGCCTTCGAGGGGCTGCTGCAGATCCGCCGGCTGACCGGTGTCGGACGGGTCGGCCCTGCGGAGGCCGCTCCGGCGCCGTGGGAGCTTCACCGGCCGGTACGGGCCGTCGCGTTGGCCCTGGAGAGTTCCGGAGCCACTCCGTCCGCCGTCGACGCTTCGGGGCACCCGGTGTCGGCCGGGTACCGGGTGCGTACGGGCGAGCAGGCCGGGTCGGTGCGGGTCGACTGGGCCGGGCCGCCGGGCAGCGGCGCCGCGCACCACGAGGAGGAGGCGCTGGCCGAATGCGCCGAGGTGCTGCGACGGCTCGGCTGGACCGTGCTGCTCTACCGGGGCCCTCGCAGGCGGCGGTATCTGGAGGTTGAGCCACCGGCGGGAGTTGCCGGGGTGCGGTAGCGGCTCGGAGGGGCGTTGTCAGACCCGTGCGAGATGCTTGACGGTCCGACACCTTCGACCAGGAGACGCTGAGATGGACAAAGACGAGCTCGCCGCGGCGCAGGCGTATGTCCGCCTGCTGGAGGCCACCCGGGCCGCGCTCTCGGACCCGGAAGACGCGCCCCTGTACCTGCCGTTGCTCACCTCACCGATGCGGGAGGCCGACCGCGCCCTGCGCGGCGCCGGGCTGACGGGGAACGAGGACCGGCTGTTCGCTCTGGTGCGGGAGTTGCAGCCGAGCCTGTCCGGCAGCGACAGGTAGCCGGGCCCCCGGCAGGGGGAACACCGGCCGGGGGCCCGGTCTCAGCTCGTACCGCCGACGGGGGCGGCAGGAGCGTCGGGGGCGAGACCGAGCTCCTGCTCATCCGGTCCGAGGGGGGCGAAGAAGCGGGCGACCGCACTGTCGTCCACCTCGGCGAGGGTGGCCGGTTTCCACTGCGGGCTGCCGTCCTTGTCGATGATCCGGGCGCGTACGCCCTCCACGAAGTCCGGTTCCTCTCGGATCCGGCCGGAGACGCGGAACTCCTGGTCGAGAACGGCTTCCAGGCTGCCGAGCCGGGCGGCCCTCCGTACGGCGGCGAGCGTGACCTTGAGCGCCAGGGGCGACCTTCCCGCGAGTTCCGCCGCCGCGTCGGCCGCCGCGGGGGCGGAGCACGCCCGGAGCCGGCGGACGATCTCCTCGACGGTGTCCGCGGCGTAGCAGGCGTCGATCCAGTCGCGCTGCGCGGCGAGTTCACCGGCGGGTGGCTCCTCGGCGAACCCCTGCACGGTCCGTGCCACCTCGTCGGCACTCCCCGCCCCGGCCAGCGCCCCGGTGAGCTCGGGCAGCCGCCGCGTGGGTACGTGGTGGTCGGCGAGGCCGCAGAGCAGGGCGTCGGCCGCCCCGACGGAACGCCCGGTGAGCGCCAGGTGGGTGCCCAGCTCGCCCGGGGCAGCGGCCAGCAGGTGGGTGCCGCCGACATCGGGCACGAACCCGATTCCGGTCTCGGGCATCGCCGCACGTGTGCGCTCCGTGACGATCCGGAGCGAGCCGTGGGCCGAGACCCCGATCCCCCCGCCCATCACGATGCCGTCCATCAGCGCGACGTACGGCTTGGGAAACCGGGCGATGCGGGCGTTCAGGCGGTACTCGTCGCGCCAGAAGTCCAGCGACGCACGGCCTCCCGCCCGGGTGTCGTCGTGGAGCGCCCGGATGTCACCGCCCGCGCACAGCCCTCGGTCGCCCGCTCCCGTCAGAACGACCGAGGTGACCGCCTCGTCCTGCTCGGCACCGGCGAGCGCCTCGTCGAGGAGCCGCACCATGGTGTGGGTGAGGGCGTTGATGGCGCGGGGCCGGTTGAGGGTGATGTGGAGGGAGCGCCCTCGGGTCTCCAGCAGGACGGGCCGGTCGTCGATCATGTGTGCACTCCGCTCACTGGACACGGTGGAGACCTGGTGGGGCCGTCCGTCGCGGGCGGACGGCCCGTTCCCGCCCATTCTGCGACCCCGCGGGCCGCCCTTCGGAGCGGGGGTCGGGCCAGGGGTCCGGCACGGGGTGCGGGCCTGGGGTCCGGGCCTGGGGGCGGGAGAAACTTCGGTGGTGCTCCGCTGTGGCACTCCGGTGCGAGCGGCTCGACAATTGAGGCCTACGGGGCGCGTCGCCGCGCGCCCCGCCGGACGACCTCCGGAGCATGCATGACCGACCACGAACGGCGGCAGGACACCGAAGCCGCTCCGCTCCGCCGGATCGACCGGAGGACCAACGGTGAGATCGGGCCGACGGAACGCCTCGCCATGAACCGGACCGGCAGCTTCGACTGGGATCTCGACGCGCGGACTCTGGACATCGACGACGCGGGGCTCGCGGTCTTCGGCGTGGACCCGGCGACGTTCGACTCACGGCCCGGTGCGCTGGTGGAGCGGCTGGAGCCCGCGGAACGGGCCCGGCTGGACGTCACGATCGACGAGGCCATCACGGGCGGCAGCAACTCCTACAACGTCCACTTCCGGGTTCCGCTCGACGACGGGACGACCCAGTGGACCCATGTCCAGGCCCGCATCCTGCGGTCGAAGGACGGGAAGGCCCACCGGATCGTGGGGGTCGTCCGCGACGCGACGGCGGAAGTCACCCATTCGGCCTTCGTCCTCGATCTGGAAAAGCGCCGGCAGCGTCAGACCAACATCGTCGAGCGCACGACCAGCGCGATGTCACGCGCGGTGACCGTGGACGATGTGACGGCCGCGCTCACCGGTCCGGGCGGACTGGCGAGGCTGGGGGCGGATGGGCTGGCCCTGGGGCTGGTGGAGAACTCCGCGCTGAACATCGTGGCGCTGAGCGGCGAGTCGCTGGAGGCGCTCGACGGGCTCGGCTCGGGCGACCTGGAGCGCAACCTTCCGCTGGCCGACGCCATCCGCAGCGGGCGGCCCCGGTTCATCACGTCCCTGGCGGCACTGGCCCGGCGCTATCCGGTGCTGGAGCCGCATCTGGGCAGGCTCCGGTTCCGGGCCGCGGCCTATCTGCCCCTGGTCGCCCAGGCCAGGTCGCTCGGCGGACTCGCTTTGTTCTACCGGGAGCGCACCGTCTTCAACGCCGACGAGCGGATCCTGTGCCTGGGTCTCGCGGCCATCGTGGCGCAGTCGCTCCAGCGGGCGATGCTCTTCGACGAGGAGCGGGAGTTCGCCACCCAGCTCCAGTCCGCGATGCTCCCTCCCCGCATACAGGACATCGAGGGCGGCGAGATCGCGGTGCGCTACCACGCCGCGTGGAGCGGACGGCAGGTCGGCGGCGACTGGTACGACGTGATCGCCCTGCCCAAGAACCGTTACGGGCTCGTCGTCGGTGATGTGCAGGGGCACGACACCCATGCCGCCGCGATCATGGGCCAGTTGCGCATCGCCCTGCGTGCATACGCCGCCGAGGGGCACCCGCCGGCGACCGTGCTGGCCCGGGCCTCGCGCTTCCTCTCCGAGTTGGACACCGACCGCTTCGCGACCTGCACCTACGCGCAGGTCGACCTGGCTACGGGGGCGGCTCGGGTGGTCCGGGCCGGGCACCTCGGGCCGCTGATCCGGCACACGGACGGGCGGGTCGGCAGTCCGCAGGTGCGCGGTGGTCTGCCGCTGGGCATCTCCACGGACTTCCAGGACGAGGAGTACCCGGAGACCCGGCTCGATCTGGTGCCCGGGGAGACGTTCGTGCTGTACACGGACGGTCTGGTGGAGGAGCCGGGCGCCGATCTGGACGCGGGGGTGGACGCGCTGCGCAACGAGGTGAGCGCGGGGCCCGCCGGGGCCGAGGCGCTGGCCGACCATCTCTCGGACCGGCTCTGGGAGCGGTGGGGGTCGGGGGACGACGTGGCGCTCCTGGTCCTGCGGCGCAGCCCCGATGTGGGGTCCTCGCACGCGCCCCGGCTGCACCAGTACATCCATCAGGCGGACCCGGAGGGGCTGTCGGACGCCCGTGCCATCGTGCGCCAGGCGCTCGCCGACTGGGACATGGCCGAGTTCGCCGACGACGCCGAACTGGTCACGGGTGAGCTGCTGGTGAACGTTCTGCTGCACACGGAGGGCGGGGCGGTCCTGACCCTGGAGGTGCTGCCCGAGCCGGTGCGGCGGATCCGGCTCTCGGTGCAGGACCGGTCGAGCGCCTGGCCCCGGCGGCGTACCCCGGGCGAGACCTCGACGTCGGGCCGGGGACTGCTCCTGCTCGACGCGGTCGCCACCCGCTGGGGGATCGAACCCCGCGGCGAGGGCAAGGCCGTCTGGTGCGAGATCGGTCCCGCTCCCCCTCCGGCCACCGCCCCTCCCCCGGGCGCGGTGGAGCGGGTCCCGCCCGCCGGGCGGCGCTGACCGGGCAGCGATGAGGGGCGTGCACCTCGCGCGACCCGGCGGCCGCTCACCGCCTCATGCGGGAGCGCCGCCGGGCACACGGGCGTCAGGCCTGGGTGGTACGCCGCTTACGGACGGCCCACAGGATCCCGCCACCGGCGAGCAGCACCGCGAGGGCGGCGCCACCGATGACCGGCGTGGCGGACGACGAACCGGTCTCGGCCAGCGGCGGCGTGCTCCCGCTCGGGACGGGCACGGCCGGCGCGGACTCCGAGGGCTCGCCGCTGGGGGTGTCGCTCGGCTCGGGCGTCTCGGCGCCCGGGGTCTCCGACGGCGCCGGCTCGGTCTGGGTCGGCTCCGTGGGAGTCGGCTCGCTGGGGGTCGGCTCGGTCGGCGTGGGCTCGGCCGGCGGCGGCGTGGGGGTCTCCCCCTCGCACACGTCGGCCGTCTTCTCATCCTCGTACGAGTAGTTGCCGCCCTTGCTGCCGTCCTTGACCACCAGTCGCACGGTCAGCTTCTCGGAGTGCTCGGGAAGCGTGAGCTTCGTGCTCAACTCCTTGCCGACCGTCTCGGTGGGCAGGAGGTCCATGCCGTCCACCGTGACGGTCACCGTGTTGGGGACGTCCGGCGTGTAGTAGGTGAGGTGAACGGTCACCCCGGAGCAGGTCACATCCCAGGTGGGGGTGTGAGCCGCGGCCGGAACGGCGGAATCGACATCAGGCCACCGTCCGCCGACGACGGACCGGCCGGTGGCCGAAGCGGCGACCCGGCGGTGTCAGAGGGCCTTGTGCATGATGTGCAGGCCCACATAGCCCTCGGCCGGGTGGTTGAACCCCTCGGGAAGGGTGCCGATCACCTCGAAGCCGAGGGACTCGTACAGCTTGACCGCGCGGGTGTTCGTCTCGACCACCGCGTTGAACTGCATCGCCCGGAAACCCGACGTGCGGGCCCACTCGACCGAGTACGTGCACAGGGCACGCCCCACTCCCTTGCCGGAGTGGGCGGGGTCGACCATGTACGTGGCACTGGCCACGTGGGAGCCGTTACCCATGTGGTTCCGGTTCATCTTCGCGGTGCCGAGGACCGCTCCCGCCTCGTCGACGGCGACGACCACGCGGTTGGGAGCGGCGACGTACCACCACCCCTGCGCGTCCTCCTTTCCGAGGTCCGGCGGGTAGGTGAGGGTCTCGCCCGCGGCGATGATTTCGTGGAAGAACGGCCAGATGGCGGGCCAGTCCTCGGTGGTTGCTTCCCTGATCAACATGCGGACATGATGCAGGACTCGAACGCCCGTCCGCGAACGGCTATCCGTCGCTCCGCCGGCGCCATCCCAGCCGGGCCAGCAGCCGTTTTCCGCCAGGCTCCCGCAGACCGGAGTGCGTTTCCCCGGCAGGAGGCGACAGGGGCGGCGCCGTCTCCGCGACGGGCGGGGCCTGTGGTGGAGCCACGCGGGAGGTAGGTTCCGGGGCCGGTGTCATCCGGGTCCCGGGGTCGTCGCCCGGATGTGGAGCCGGCCGTTCCTCGCGGGCCAGGTCCAGACCGAGCGTCAGGTTGATCCGCCGCCAGAGGATCTCGTCGGGATCGTCCGCCAGCATCAGCTCTCCCATGGTCTCCCTGGCCGCCACGGACCCCGGCCGCCCGAAGACGGGCTCCGGCCTGACCCGGGCCAGATAGGCGCGCTCGTACGGGTCCTCCACCACCTCCGCCAGATGCGCGGAGTCCAGTGCGGACGCCTCCACCGCCGCCCGCGCCCAGGGGTCGGCGGTGCGCTTCAGCAGTCGGTCGATGCGCTGACCGCGCCAGTTCCGCGCCCGCCGGTCGCCGCCCGCCTCCAGCATCGTGCGCATCTTGAGGGGCGTACGGCCGGCGAGCAGCTCGGGTTCCCGCACGGCGAACGAGGCGAGCTCGTCCGCGAGATAGAGCCACACCACCGCGCGGTAGCGGTTCAGGTAGAACGTGACCGGCGAGACGCAGCCCGCCCGGGCCAGCCGGGTGAACCGGGCGGGGGCGATGCCGAGCAGCGCGGCACCCTCCGCGGTGCCGACGGTGCGGACGCGCTCGGCCAGCCCGTCGGGAAACCCGGGGTCTTCGCGCAGCCGCGCGATCTCCCGCTCGTGCACCCGCGGCCGTCCGCCACCGGAACCGGCGGTGACGGCGATCAGCCCCAGGTGCACGGCCAGCTCGAATTCACTGCGCTTGAGCCCCAGTTCCTGCGCCGCACGGCCGGCGGCCACCGTGGCCGGTGTGGCCGGCGTGTCCGCCGATGTGCCGGGCGGGGTGCCGGGCGGGGTGTGCTCGCCCTCGCCCAGGCTTTCGTCGCCGCCCCGGACTTCGTACGCGCTCCCGGTCCGCGCGCGGACCGCTTCCTTGACCGTCATGGCCGTCCTCCCCGTGAGCTCGAATACTCTCCGTGATCACGGTAGCCCGGCGGGGTCACTTCCGGTCCAGCCTGTGGATAACTCTCCTCGGCCGGAGAAAAGGCCAGGTCAGAGCAGGCCGGAAGGGGTCAGAGAGGTTTTGCGTCCTCCGGGCCGCTCTGGCGGACGGATACGCCGAGGTGCTCACCGACCCGGTTGACGAGCAGGGTCATCTCGTAGGCCACCTGCCCGACATCGGCTTCTGCGGCGGTCAGCACACACAGGCAGCTGCCGTCGCCCGCGGCGGTCACGAAGAGCAACGCCTCGTCGAACTCGACCATGGTCTGGCGGGCCCGCCCCGCCCGGAAGTGCCGCCCCGAACCGCGCGCCAGGCTGTGCAGACCGGACGAGACCGCGGCCAGGTGCTCGGCGTCCTCGCGGGCCAGTCCCGTACTGGCCCCGGTGACCAGGCCGTCGTTCGACAGCACCAAGGCGTGCCGTATGTACTGCACCCTGCTGGTGAGATCGTCAAGGAGCCAGTCAAGTCCCCGGTCAAGCGCCATCTGCTCGTCCTCCCCGTGCCTTCGTGCCCCGTGCCCCGCTACGCGCGTAAGCCTTGCGCACCGCCTCCGTCCGGGCAAGCGCCCCCTGTCTCCCGGGGCGCCGCTTCGCGCCACGCGAGCAGCGGGCCCAGGATGGGTCCATGGCACATCACATGACCGATGAAGAGTGGCGGGCCTTCCTTTCCGAGGGCACCCGCACCGCGAAGGTTTCGACCGTGCGGGCCGACGGCAGTCCGCACATCGCGCCCGTCTGGTTTCTGCTCGACGGCGACTCTCTGGTCTTCAACACCGGCAGGAAGAGTGTGAAAGGCCGCAACCTGGAGCGCGACGCACGGGTCTCCCTGTGTGTCGACGACGAACGGCCGCCGTACGCGTTCGCCGTGGTGCAGGGGCATGCGGAGCTGAGCGAGGACCCCGGGGAACTGCTGCGGTGGGCGACACGGATCGCCGAGCGCTACGTGGGACCGGAGGCCGCCCAGGAGTTCGGCCGGCGCAACGGTGTGGCCGGTGAGCTGGTGGTGCGTGTGCGGATCGACAAGGTGATCGCCCTGGCCGGCCTGGCCGACTGAACGGCCGCTCGCCGACGGCGAGCGGTCAGCCGACGGCGTCGAGGAGCCGGGCGGTGTGCACCCGCCCGGCGTATTCGACCGTACGGATCAGGACGTCTTTCCCGGAGTCCCGGTCGCGCGCGTCGCACAGCACGACGGGGGTGCCCCGGTCCAGGTCGAGGGCGTGCGACACGTCGTGCGCCGCGTAGGTGCGCGCCCCGGGGAAGCAGTTGACGGCGACGACGAACGGTATGCGTCGGCGCTCGAAGTAGTCGACGGCCGCGAAGCAGTCCTCCAGACGCCGGGTGTCGGCGAGGACGACCGCCGCCAGCGCGCCTTCGGACAGCTCGTCCCAGAGGAACCAGAAGCGGTCCTGCCCCGGTGTGCCGAACAGGTACAGAGACAGGCCGGCGTGGATGGTAATACGGCCGAAATCCATCGCTACGGTCGAGGCGGTCTTCCGCGCCACCCCATCGGTGTCATCCACGCCGCGCCCGGCCGCGCTGAGCGGTTCCTCGGTCCGCAGCGGCCGGATGTCGCTGACGGCGCCGACCAGGGTCGTCTTCCCGGCTCCGAATCCACCCGCCACCAGGATCTTCAGAGCCATCGCGTCGTCCCCATGGGCGCCGTGCGTGCTGTGCGCGTTTCCGACGTGCTCAAAGGACATCGATCACTTCTCCTGCGAGAGATTCTCCTGGGATGAGCCGCACACTCCGGCGAAGCCCGGTCCGGTCGTTCGGACATCGCCTCCGATCGTTCGGGCCTCGCCGTCGGGACAGCATGGCAACCGTCTGTACGGTCCGAGAGGGTTGATCGTTCTTGATCGATGCGGACCTCGCCTGCCCACTCCTGCCGCATCTCGTCGCTGTACGGCGCGGCCTCTACACTGGTTTCTTTCGGTCGCGGCAGGGAGAGAGCAAGCGTGTCGACAGGTACCGGCGGCGGTTTCCAGGATCCGCCCGCCGAGGTGCTCGCCGAGGCCGCCGCCGCGTTCGGGCTCCTGGCGACACCGGCGAGGCTGCACATCGTGTGGGCACTGGCCCAGGGCGAGAGCGATGTGACAGGCCTCGCCGAGCGGGTGGGCGGCACCCTCCCCTCGGTCAGCCAGCACCTGACCAAGCTCAAGCTGGCCGGTCTCGTGCGTTCGCGGCGTGAGGGCCGCCGGCAGGTCTACCTGGTCGACGACCCCGACGTGGTGACGGTCGTCCGGCTCATGGTCGGCCAGCTCGCCGAGCGCGCCGGCCACCCGGCCCAGGAGCCCGTCCGCCTGCGTGAGCTCGGTGCCTGAGAGCAGCGCAGCCGCGGGATCCGGCCGGACCATCCCCGGCACACCGGCCCCGGTGACACCGTTCCCGGCCGTCGGCACGTCCGTGCCGGGGTCCGTGGGAACGTCCCTCCAAATACTGCGCTCGCTGGACAGCGGACCGCGCGGCCTGGTGGAGGCGCATGCCGAGGAGCGGCTCGCCCGGTTCGGCGAGAACGTGCTGCCCGCCTGGCGGCCGGTTCCCTGGCCCCGGCGTTTCGTCCGCAGTCTCCGGGACCCCTTCACCTCCGTACTCCTCTGCCTGGGGCTGGTCTCCGCCGTCGTCTCCGCCTGGGGCACGGCCTGCGTGATCCTGGCCCTGGTCGCGGTCAGCTGCCTGCTGCGCTCGACCGAGGAGCACCGGGCCGACCGTTCGACGGCGGCGCTCAGGGAG
This sequence comes from Streptomyces cyaneofuscatus, assembly GCF_000718135.1. Classification (GTDB taxonomy): domain Bacteria; phylum Actinomycetota; class Actinomycetes; order Streptomycetales; family Streptomycetaceae; genus Streptomyces; species Streptomyces cyaneofuscatus. Next base: position 167,142 of record NZ_JOEM01000007.1, read on the forward strand.
CTGGTGGCCACCACGGCGACCGTCGTACGCCGGACCTCGGCGGACGCGCCGTCCCGGGAGCGGGAAGTTCCGGTGGCCGACCTCGTGCCCGGCGATGTGATCCGGCTGGGGCCGGGCGATCTCGTACCGGCGGATGTGCGAGTGCTGCGGGCCGGCGGGCTCACGGTGCATCAGTCGGCCCTGACCGGGGAGTCGGCGCCGGTGGCGAAACATCCCCTCGACGCACCGGACCCCGCGCTCGCCGGGGCCGGGCCGTTCGCGCAGCCGCAGCTGTGTTTCCAGGGCAGCAGCGTGACGTCCGGCAGCGGTACGGCGGTGATCACGGCCACCGGAGGGGCGACCCGGTTCGCCGCCGCGCACGACGGCCGGGCCCGGCAGCGGGGTGCCAGCGCCTTCGACCGGTCGGTGCAGGGCATCTCGTGGACGCTGATCCGGTTCATGCTGCTGACCCCGCCGCTGGTGCTGATGGCCAATGCGGCGCTGCGGGGCCGGGGGCTGGAGACGCTGCCGTTCGCCGTCGCCGTGGCGGTGGGGCTCACGCCCGAGATGCTGCCCGTCATCGTCACGACGGCGCTCGCGCGGGGTGCGGCCCGGCTCGCCCGTACCAGCGGAGTCATCGTCAAACGGCTGCCCGCCCTGCACGACCTGGGCGCCGTCGATGTGCTGTGCCTGGACAAGACGGGAACGCTGACCGAGGACCGGCCCGTCGTCGAGGCGGCGGTCGACGGTTCGGACCTGCCCGATCCCGGTGTTCTGCGGTGGGCGGCGCTCAGTGCGCTGTGGACGCTCCAGCTGGCGGAGCTGCCGGCGCCGGACGCCCTGGACGAGGCGGTGCTGGACGCTGCGGAGCATCCGGAGGATTCGGCGTACGAGGGGGTGGCCGCGCTGCCCTTCGATCCGGTGCGGCGGGTGGCGACCGCGGTGCTCCGGCGGCCGGGCCGGCTCGGCGTCCACACGCTGGTGACGAAGGGGGCCGTGGAGGCGGTTCTCGAACGGTGCGCGCTGGACGGGGAAGAGCGGGAGCGGCTGCTCGCCCTCGCCGCCCGGAAGGCGGAGTCGGGGCTGCGCCTGCTGGCCGTGGCCCGTGCCGACCGGCCCGCCCGGCACGGTGGGTACACCCCGGCGGACGAGCGCGGTCTGACCTTTGTGGGCCTGGTCGCGCTGCGGGACGTGCCCGCACCGAGCGCCGCCGACGCCCTGGACGTGCTCGCCCGGCGGGGCGTGACCGTGAAGGTGCTGACCGGCGACCACCCGGGTACGGCGGCCCGCGTCTGCGAGGACCTGGGCCTGCGCACGGACCCGGCGGGCGGGTGCGGCGAGGTGGTGACGGCCGAGCTGGTGGACACCCTGTCGGACGCCGAGCTGGCGCGGGTCGCGGACCGGGCGACCGTGTTCGCGCGCTGCACCCCTGAGCACAAGGCCCGGATCGTCTCGGCTCTGCGGGCCGCCGGGCACACCATCGGGTTCCTCGGTGACGGTGTCAACGATCTGCCCGCCCTGCACGCGGCCGATGTCGGCATCTGTCCGCGCAACGCGGTCGATGTGGCGCGCGAGGCGGCCGACGTCGTGCTGGCGGAGAAGGATCTCACCGCGATCGACCGGGCGGTGCTGGCGGGGCGGCACAGCAGCGGGAACATCGCCACCTATCTGCGCATCACCCTCTCCTCCAACCTGGGCAACGTCATCGCCATGCTGACGGCCGGGCTGATGCTGCCCTTCCTCCCCATGCTTCCGGCACAGGTGCTGGTGCAGAACCTCTGCTTCGACGCCGCGCAGCTCGCCTTCGCGTTCGACCGCCCGGGCGCGTCCGCCCTGCGCCGGCCCGCGGTCCTGCGCTCACGTGACTTCCTGCGCTTCATCACCGGCTTCGGACTGCTCAACGCCGCCGCCGACCTCGCCACCTTCGGGGTGCTGGCCCTCGCGCTCCACAACGCGGCCGGGACCGACGGCGAGGCGGCCTTCCACGCCGGGTGGTTCACCGAGAACCTGCTGACCCAGGCCCTCGTCATGGTCCTGCTCCGGACCGGTCGCAGCGCCGCCGAACGGCGGGCCGGAGGCCCTCTGCGGGCGGCGGCGGGCGGACTCGCGGTGGTCGGCGTCCTGCTTCCCCTGACCCCGCTGGGACCCCTGCTGGGGATGAGTGCCCTGCCGCTTCTCTACTACCTGCTGCTCGGCTCGGTGCTGGGGCTGTACGCGGTGGGGCTCACGGCGGCACGGAGGCGTTACGAGCGGCGCCGCTGAGGGGGTGGCCGTCCGGTCCTCGATCGACAGTTGTACAGTTGCGCAATGCGGCAACTGTTGTCGCGCGGACGGAGAGAAGGGCGGGACCAGAATGTTGCGCAACGGCCTGGAGCCCTGGCACCTGTTGATCCTGGCCGTCGTGGTGATCGTGCTCTTCGGCTCGAAGAAGCTGCCCGACACCGCCCGCGCCCTGGGGAAGTCGGTACGCATCCTCAAGAGCGAGGCGAAAGCCATGAAGGACGACGAAGCCCGCTGACCCCGCCTCGGGGCCCGGGCCCGGCGCCCCGGACCGGGTGCTCGGCGGCGGATCGTTTCACGGCCGCGCCTCATTTCAGGGCTTGCGCAATCCGGGAACCTTGAAGGCCGCGTGGGGCGTTCGTACCAGTAGCGGCCATATGTAGTGACAACGAAGCAGCACGGATCGCAGGATCAAGGGATCGACCGATCAGACGTGCGGACCGACGGAACACTGGAGGACATTCATGGGTGTGAGCCTGGCGAAGGGCGGCAACGTCTCCCTGTCGAAGGAGGCCCCCGGCCTGACGGCCGTGACGGTAGGCCTTGGCTGGGACGTACGGACCACGACGGGGGCCGATCACGACCTGGATGCCAGTGCGCTGCTGTGCTCGGCCGCGGGCAAGGTCCTCTCCGACGCCCACTTCGTCTTCTACAACAACCTCAACAGCCCCGACGGTTCCGTCCGCCACACCGGTGACAACCTGACGGGCGAGGGCGAGGGGGACGACGAGTCGGTCGAGGTCGACCTGGCCTCGGTCCCCGCCGAGATCGCGAAGATCGTGTTCCCGGTCTCCATCCATGACGCCCAGAGCCGGGGCCAGAGCTTCGGCCAGGTGCGTAACGCGTTCATCCGCGTGGTGAACCGGGCCAACGGGGTCGAGCTGGCCCGCTACGACCTGAGCGAGGACGCCTCCACCGAGACCGCCATGGTCTTCGGTGAGCTGTACCGGCACGGCGCGGAGTGGAAGTTCCGCGCCGTCGGCCAGGGGTACGCCTCCGGGCTCGCCGGCATCGCGTCCGACTACGGCGTCAACGTCTGAGCAGCGTTCCGTCCGGGCGCCGACTGCGCGATCATGTCCGCATGGCCGATGACCACACCCATGTCCTGGACTTCTTCACCCCACGCGCAGCCGGCTGGGACAACCGGTTCCCCGACGACGGCCCGGCCTATGCCGCCGCGGCCGCTCTGCTCGGGCTGCGGGCGGGGGACGCCGTGCTCGACGCGGGCTGCGGTACCGGCCGGGCACTCCCCGCCCTGCGTGCGGTGGTCGGTCCGCGTGGCACCGTGCTGGGCGCCGACCTGACGCCCGCCATGCTGGAGGCGGCCGTGCGGGCGGGGCGAGCGGAGAGCGGCACGCTGATCCGGGCCGATGTCGCGCGGCTGCCGCTGGGTGACGGGGTGTTGGACGCGGTGTTCGGGGCCGGGCTGATCTCGCATCTGGCCCGCCCCGAGGCCGATACGGCGGAGCTGGCGCGGGTGGTGCGGCCCGGCGGAGTGCTGGCCCTGTTCCACCCGATCGGCCGTGCCGCCCTCGCCGCGCGGCACGGGCGCTCCCTCACCGATGGCGATCTGCGGGCCGAGCCCAGGCTGCGGGCTCTGCTGGCCGGTTCGGGGTGGCGGCTGGACTCCTACACCGACGAGGACGACCGCTTCCTCGCTCTCGCCGTACGTCAACCCTGACGGACCACGACCACGGCCCCGGGCCCGTTGCCGTACGCAAGCTCCGGCAGCGGTACGGGGTCCAGCGCCCCGCAGCCTCAGACGGTGCCGCCCGCGACGGCGGCCGCCAGCACGTCGGGGCGGTCGAACATGACGTTGTGCCCGGCGCCGGGCGTCTGGATCACGCGGACCCCCGAGGCCACCAGTTCGGCGGCGCCGGGCAGTTCGCCGCTCAGCGTCCCCTGGAGAAAGCTCCGCTCGGCCGGTGACTCCATCAGCATCCGCCGGACGGTCGGGGCGGTACCCCGCACCAGTCCGGTGGCCGAGCGGTGCAGAGCCAGGGGGTCCGCCAGGCGCATGGTCGCCGCCCAGGTGGATCCGAACCGCCCCAGGACCTCGGCGAAGCCGCCGCCCCGGACGAACTGCTCCTCCGGGTACGCGGCGATGGAGCTGCTGGCAGCGGCCGATGGCGGGGCCGGGTCGAGGTTCGCCTCCGTGAGGACCAGACCCGAGACGAGATCGGGGCGCCGATGGGCGAGGACGACGGACACCGCGCCGCCCATGCTGTGGCCGACGACGCGGGCACCGCGGACGCCCGCCGCGTCGAGGGCCGCGGCGAGCGCGTCGGCGTGGTCCTCCAGCGCGTAGCCGAAGCCGGCGGGACGGTCGCTGATGCCGTGGCCGGGGAGGTCGACGAAGAGCGAGCGGCGGCCGGACAGCGCCGGGTGGGCCGCCACGTGGGCGTGGTAGACCGCCGACATCGCGCCGAGCCCGTGCACATAGACGGTGGCCGCCCCCTCGCCCCCGCCGTCTCCCCCGCTCCCGGCCGCCTCGGTCCATCTGATCCGGCTGCCCTGCCCGTCGAACTCGGCCTCGTACACCGCGTTCCCCCTCTTCCCGCCCACCACCGGCCGCCCTCTGCGGCACCGGCCCGGCTCCACCGTCGAGCCGTGAACATACCTCGACACCGAGGTACTACGTCAACGGGGTATCGGCGATAGGATGCGGGCATGCTGGAGCTCGCCATCCTCGGATTCCTCTGCGACACCCCCTTGCACGGCTACGAGCTGCGCAAACGCCTCACAGCACTGATCGGGCACGTACGCCCTGTCCCGGAGAGCACGCTCTATCCGGCGATCAAACGGCTGGAGAAGGCAGGGCTGCTGGCTCGGGAGACGCAACCGGGCGCCACAGCGGCACCACGGCAGGTACTGACGCTCACCGGGGCGGGCCGGGCGGAGCTGCGCGACCGGCTGGCCTCCCCGGAGCGGGCGGACATCACCGACGAGAACCGGTGGTTCGTCCTGCTGGCCTTCCTCCGGCACCTTCCGGAGCCCTCGGCGCAGGCGGAGGTACTGCGGCGGCGGCTGGTGTTCCTGGAGGAACCGGCGAGCTTCTTCTACGACGGTGACCGGCCACTGCGCGCCGAGGAGTTGGAGGACCCCTTCCGCAGGGGCGTCCTCCTCATCGCGCGGGCGACCGGCGAAGCGGAACTCCGATGGCTGCGGATCACCCTGGAGTCACTCGACGGGCACCTCTGACGGCGGCCGGTGGCCGGGAACCGGACAGCCACGGACGCCCGGCGTGGGGAACGTGCCGAGCGCGGCGACCTCGTAGCCGTCCGGGTAGCCCTTGACCTCGGGGTTCTGCCGCGCGTAGTGCGGCGTGCGCCGGGGCGGCAGGAGGCGGACGGCGCGGGCCCGCAGCCGCAGGGCGCCCCGGGTCAGCCCACGGGCCACGGCCCCCGGGCGCTCGTAACGGAACGCCCGCAGCAGCGAGTCGTCGAGGAGTGCGAGGCTGGCACCCCGGACCAGCGGGGCGAGCGGCGCCGGGTACCAGGAGCCCATGAGCGCCAGGGTCGCGTCGGAGACCCGGCGGGCTCCCGCGTCCCAGCCGAAGTGCTCGTGCTCGTAGGTGTCGAGGGTGCGCTCGAAGTCCTCGTAGCTCTGCGGGAGGTCCTTGATCCCCATGCGGGCGCCCAGCGTGCGGTAGTAGGCGGCGAAGGCCCGCAGCTCGTGGTCGGAGAGCCGGCGCCAGCCGTAGTCGTCCAGCCAGCGCTTCGGCGTGACGACGAAGGTGCACAGGACGTACCGCATGTCGTCGTTGCTGATGTCGTAGCTGCGGTGCATCTGGTTGATCCGGCGGACGGCCGTGCGGCCCTCCTCGGTGTCGAATCCGTGCTCCACCACGGTGTCCAGGAGCAGGGCCGTGTCGTCGTAGCGCTTCTGCGAACGCTCCGTCAGCTCCGCCGTCTCGTCGAGGAGTCGGCCGATGCTGGGCACGGCATAGGTCCGGTAGAGGGCCAGTTCGAGGGCGCGGGTGATGTCCCAGGGGAACTCGTAGGTAACCGTGAGGCGGTAGATCTCCAGGAAGTCGCGCTCCGGGTCGAGTCGCTGAATCTCCTTCAGCCGGTCGTACCGCTGCACCATGCTCTTCCCCTCGTTCGTCCGGAGCTCCGATGCTACGCGGATCGCCCCCTACGCCCCGGTGCTTCCCGGCCACGACGACCCGGCCGAGGGACCGGCGGAGCGGGTCCGGCGGTGGCTGCCAGGGCCTCGACGGCGGGGTTACCGAGTAGTTAAGGTGCGCCGACGGAGGACGTGAGGCGGGCCCGGCGACGGGTGGCCGAGCGAGAAATCAGGGACGAGGAGGACACCGTGGCCGGTGCGGACGCCGACGACGACGCGCTGCTGGTGCTGACCGCGCTGCTGCTCACTCCTGCCCGGTTCCCGAGCGTGCTGGGCGACGACTACGTGGCGGCGTGCGGCGCGCTCGCCCTCGAACCGTACGAGGAGGGCTACGGTCTCGTCCTCGGGCAGGACGGCGACGGGGCCCGCTGGACGGTGGTCGTCGAGGACGTCTCGCTGGTGGCCGTGGCCATCGCCGCGTGGGACTGCGGCATGGAGTACGACCTCTCCCCCGACGACCGCTCCGTGGTGTGCGCGCTGCCCGGCTGGCCGCTGGCCCTGGCTGTCGCCGCGCCCGGTGTGCCCGCCCCGCACGACCCGGAGACGGGCGGGGTGGGCCCCGCGCCGTTGTCTCCGCCGGACGCGGGGTCCTGGGGTCCCGCGCAGCGGCGGCTCGGGGCCGATGAGATCGCGGAGCGGTGGGCGCAGTGGCGGGAGCAGATCGACGATGCGCAGTTCGTCCGGCCGGGCGGCGAGCCGGCTGGACAAGCCGGGAACGGTGAGCAGGGGGGCGAGGACACCGCCGCCGAGGGGGACGCGGAACCCGGTGGCGCTGCGACCGGCCGGCACCCCGGCGTACGACGGGCCCTGGCGGAGGCCCTCGCCTACACGAAGACTCCGCCGCCGCCCGGACGGATCCGCTCCGGCTTCGCCTCGGCCGACGCACGCACCCTGCGGGTCGACGGCCCGGGGTGGTCGATGGTCGCCAGGACCGACGACATAGCGCTGATCCTGCTGGACGAGGAGCCGGGTGAGGTACTGCCCGTCGGCCGCGGGCCCGCTCTGCCCGGTCTCCTGAAGGCCTTGGACGCGCTCGCTCTGCATCCGGCGTGACCGGGATGCGGAGCCTGGCCTCCGCTGCTGGTGGATCCCGGACTCAGCTGCCGCGGAATCCCGGGCTCAGCGGCCGATCTGTTTGCGGTTGATCCTGCGGAGCCTGCTTCGCTGGGACGGGTCCAGCAGCAGATAGCCCGCGACGGGGACACCGATCACGACCAGCAGGGCCCACCAGAATCCGATCAGGGGCCACAGGACGGCCGCGGCCACCACCCCCGCGACAGCGACCTTCGCACCGTTCGACATGGTCCACGCCTCCTTCGCGGCCGGCGCCGCCTCTGTCCTGTCAACGCACCCGTGCGTCGTTACGTTCCCCCGCACGCCCTCCCCCTGTCCCCCGTGACCGCCCGACCTCTCCCCCGTGGCGCCGCTCATCGCAACGGCTCACCGACCTCGTGCATATGGGCCAGCGCCTGCCGGTAGGACTCGACGAGTCCGGTCTCCGCGTACGGCATACCGATGCTCCTGCAGTGCTCCTTGACCAGGGGCTGGGCCAGCCGCAGGTGGGGCCGGGGCATGCTCGGGAACAGATGGTGCTCGATCTGGTAGTTCAGGCCGCCGAGCAACCAGTCGGTGAGGACCGCTCCGCGCACATTGCGTGAGGTCAGGACCTGGCGCTGCAGGTGGCTCCAGCGGTCCCCGTCCGGGTCGGGCATCTCCATGCCCTTGTGGTTCGGGGCGAAGGCCATGCCCAGGTGGAGACCGAACAGCGCGTGCAGCAGCAGGGCGAAGACGAGGGACTTGCCCGGTGACAGGACGGTCAGCAGCAGGGTGGCGTACAGCGCGAGGTGCGCGGTCATCAGCAGGGCCGACACCGCACGCTCCCGGGCCGGCTGGTGGCGCAGGAACTGGAACCCGTAGATCTTCAGGGCTATGCCTTCCAGCAGCAGCATCGGGAAGAACAGCCGGGCCTGGTTGCGGGTCAGCCAGCGGGCGAATCCTTCGCGCTGCGCCGCCTGCTTCTGGGTCCAGACCAGGGCGCCGACGCCGACATCGGGGTCCTTGTCGACGTGGTTGGGGTTGGCGTGGTGGCGTACGTGCTTGTCGTTCCACCACGCCTCGTTCATGCCGAGGAGCAGGTTGGCGTGGACCAGGCCGATCAGCCTGCTCGCTCTGCGGTCACCGGATATCTGGGAGTGGCCCGCGTCATGGGCGACGAAGGCCGTACGGGTCCACAGCACCGCCAGCGGAAGGGCGAGGAACAGGCTCCACCAGGTGTCGCCCAGCAGAACGAAGGCGGCGATCACCCCGCCCAGCGCCACCAGGTTGGCCGCGATGCTGATCGCGTACCGCCCGGTGCGTCGTTCGAGGAGGCCCTGCCCCTTCACAGCACGCAGCAAAGGGGCGAAGTCACTGCCGGCAGCCGGGAGGCCTGATCGTTCCGCACTGCTGTCGGCGGGATCCGCAGCGGTGGCTGTTGCCTGGGACATGAGGTCTCCGGTCTCTCAAACATAGGCGCTGACCTCGTTAAACGTACGGATCGGAGGCTCACGGCAGCCATGGCGCCACCACCCCGATCATCCTGGGGCAGACCCCCGTGCCCCGTGGTGGTGCCAGCTCCACCACCCGCTCGCGAGCATCAACGAGTGAGACAGATCACAGCTGGTAGCCGCATGTCGAGCCATCGAGAGGAGTACCCTCGGCGACCCCGACCCACTAGTCAAACTTGAGGAATCTGACATCGCTGTGCACCGGCACCCCGCGGCAACGCCTTCCGAGATTTCCGAGCTGTCCCGCTGCTCCGCGGTCTTCATCCCCGCGGATCCGTCCCGTACCGGCCTGATCGCCTTCTGGAATCCGGACGGCAGCACCCCTCCCGACGCGCCCGGGATCCTGTCGGAGCTCACCGTGGCCGAGGCCGGCCTCCGGCGCCGTACCGTGCCCGGCCTGCACCTCCCCGTACGGGAGGCCCTGCCGGTGCTGACCCGGGCGCGGGCCGACGGCAAGGCCTCCCCCGCGACCGCCTTCTGGGGCGCCGCCGCACTGCTCGGCCTGCAGTTCGTCGCCCGGGGCCTCCTGCTGCCCGGGCTGAGCCCCACCGACCAGGACGCCTGGCGGGTCGGGCCGTTGGGCGCCGGGGACCTGGAGCGGATCCGGGAGCTCGCGGCGTCGATGCCGCCCACCGCTCACGCGACCCCGCTGGAGACCGGCGCGACGGTGGACGGGCCGCTGCTGCTGCCCGACCCGGAGCGGCTGCTGCGGGCGTTCCTGGACGCGGTGGCGGACGGGCTGCCCCGGACGCCCGCCGCCGGATTCGCGGCGGCGGGCCCCGCGTTCACCGCCCGGGAACCACAGCATCTGCCCCAAGGGCGGTCCTGGGCCGCTGATGTGGCGGCCGGTCACGACGCGGGGGTGCGGCTCTCGTTGCGTATCGAGATCACGGGAACGGCCTCCCCGGCCTCCCCCGCCACTGACGCCCCTCTTGTCGACGACGCGGCGCCTTCCTTCCGTGCCGTCCTGCAGATCCACAGCGTCAGCGACCCTTCCCTGGTCGCCGACGCGGCCGAGGTCTGGGCGGGCGGCACCCGGAGCGCGGCGGCGTTCGGGCCACGGGCCCGGATGGACGCCCTCCTCGCCCTGCGCCGGGCCGCCCGCGCCTGGCCGCCCCTGGCGCCGCTGCTCTCCGCCGCCGTACCGGACGCGGTGGAGCCGGCCGACGAGGAGATCGCCGAGCTGCTGGGGCCCGCCTCGCGCGCCCTGGCCGCCACGGGCGTGCAGGTGCACTGGCCCAAGGAGCTGGCGAGGAAGCTGACCGCCCGCGCGGTGATCGGCCCGGCCGACGGACAGGACGACAGCGGCGAAGAGGATGACGGCCGGCGGGGGCGGACCGTCGCCGACACCCCGTCGTTCCTCTCCGCCGACGCCCTGCTCGCGTTCGACTGGCGGTTCGCGCTGGGCGACCGGCAGCTGAGCCGCGCGGAGCTGGACCGGCTCGCGGAGTCCAGCAGACCGATCGTGCGGCTGCGCGACCAGTGGGTCCTCATCGACCCGGAGGAGGCGCGCCGGGCCCGGGAGACCCAGGACCGCAAGGTCACCCCCATCGACGCGCTGGGCGCGGCGCTGACCGGCTCCACCGAGGTGGACGGGCGCCGGGTGGAGGTGGCCGCGACGGGCTGGCTGGAGGGGCTGCGCAAGCGGCTGGCCGATCCGGAGTCCGCGGCTCAGCAGACGATCGGGCAGCCCGAGGCGCTGACCGCAGCCCTGCGCGACTACCAGCTGCGCGGTCTGAACTGGCTGCACACCATGACCTCGCTCGGCCTCGGCGCCTGCCTCGCCGATGACATGGGCCTGGGCAAGACCATCACGCTCATCGCCCTGCATCTGCACCGCCAGGGCGACCGGGACGCGGCCGGGCCGACACTGGTGGTCTGTCCGACGTCGCTGATGGGCAATTGGCAACGGGAGATCGAGAAGTTCGCCCCGGTCACCCCCGTACGCCGTTTCCACGGCGCGTCGCGTTCCCTGGAAGGGCTGGCGGACGGCGAGTTCGTCCTGACCACGTACGGCACGATGCGTCTGGACGCGCCCCGGCTGGCGGCCTCCTCCTGGGGCATGGTCGTCATCGACGAGGCGCAGCACGTGAAGAACCCGCACTCGGCGACGGCCAAGCAGCTGCGCACCATCGGCGGCCGGGCCCGCGTCGCCCTCACCGGCACTCCGGTGGAGAACAACCTCTCCGAGCTGTGGGCGATCCTGGACTGGACGACGCCCGGGCTGCTGGGCCGGCTCGGAACCTTCCGTACCCGGTACGCCGCCGCCGTCGAGGGCGGCACGGACCCGGCGGCCGCCGAGCGGCTCGCGGCTCTGGTGCGCCCGTTCCTGCTGCGCCGCCGCAAGTCCGACCCGGGGATCGCGCCGGAGCTTCCGCCGAAGACGGAGACCGACCGGACGGTCTCGCTGACGGCCGAACAGGCCGGGCTGTACGAGGCGGTGGTCCGCGAGACCCTCGCCGAGATCGCCGGCGCCGACGGGTTCGAGCGGCGGGGGCTCGTGATGAAGCTGCTGACGGCGCTGAAGCAGATCTGCAATCACCCGGCGCAGTACCTGAAGGAGGACCGGCCGCGGATCGCGGACCGGTCGGGGAAGGTCGAGCTGCTGGACGAACTCCTGGACACGATCCTGGCCGAACAGGGTTCTGTCCTGGTGTTCACCCAGTACGTACAGATGGCGCGGCTGCTGGAGGAGCACCTGGCCGAGCGGGGGGTGCGTACGCAGTTCCTGCACGGTGGTACGCCGGTGGCGCGGCGTGAGGAGATGGTGAGCCGCTTCCAGGCGGGCGAGGCTCCGGTGTTCCTGCTCTCCCTCAAGGCGGCGGGGACCGGGCTCAACCTCACCCGGGCCGGCCATGTCGTGCACTTCGACCGGTGGTGGAATCCGGCGGTGGAGGCACAGGCGACGGACCGGGCGTACCGGATCGGGCAGACGCAGCCCGTCCAGGTGCACCGGCTGATCGCCGAGGGCACGATCGAGGACCGGATCGCGGAGATGCTCGCCCGCAAGCAGGGGCTCGCGGACGCGGTGCTCGGCTCGGGAGAGGCCGCGCTGACCGAACTGACCGATGCGGAACTGGCCGATCTGGTCGAGCTGCGAGGGGGCGCACGATGAGCGAGGACGACGAGTACGGGACGGGCGCGGTGGATTCCGGCGGTGGAGCGGAGCGTACGTTCGCGCCGCTGCCTCCCCCGCCGGGCAGGGGTTTCGCCACGTCCTGGTGGGGCCGGGCGTGGCTCCAGGCGCTGGAGGACACCGCCCTGGACGGTCAGCAGCTAAAGAAGGGGCGCCGGCTGGCCCGAGAGGGCGGCGTAGGGGCGGTCTCCGTACGCCCCGGCCGGATCACGGCCGTCGTACGGGACCGGGACGGCACGGGCCACCGGAGCGATGTGCTGCTCCAGGAGCTCGGCGACGAGGCGTGGGACCGCTTCCTGGACATGGCGGTGGAGCGGGCCGGGCACATCGCGGCGCTGCTCGACCGGGAGATGCCTCCGCATCTGGTGGAGGACGCGGCGGGTGCCGGGGTGGATCTGCTGCCCGGCATCGGCGACCTGGAGCCGGAGTGCACCTGCGGCACGTGGGACCACTGCCCCCATTCGGGCGCCCTGTGCTACCAGGTGGCGCGGCTGCTGGACGAGGACCCGTTCGTCCTCCTGCTGCTGCGGGGGCGCGGGGAGCGGCGGCTGCTGGACGAGCTCCAGGTGCGCAGCGCCGCCCGTGCGGTACGCGGTGCGGAGGGCGATGCGCCGGAGGAGGCGGCCGGGGAGGGTTACGGCGTCCCGGCCGACGAGGCGTTCGCCGCGGGCTCCATCCTGCCGCCGCTCCCCATGCCGCCGCCGGTGCCCGAGGAGCCGGGGCTGCCTCCGTCGCTGGACACGGAGGCGGGCCCGCCGTCCGGCATCGACCCGGCGGCGCTGGAGTTCCTGGCCGCCGACAGCGCCGTACGGGCCCACCGCATGCTGCTGGAGGCGCTGGCTCCGGGGCACGGACGGCAGCAGGTTCCGGCGGAGCTGACGCCGGAGCAGGACGCGGTGCGGATGGCCGCCGATGCCCGCCCCGAGCCGTGGATCGCGAAGCGGCTCGCCGAGGGGAGCGGTCGGCCGCGGGCCGAGCTGGGGGCGGCGGTGAGCGCCTGGCGCTACGGAGGGGCTGCCGCGCTGGCGGTGCTCGACGAGGAGTGGGACCCGGACTCGGACGCCCTCGCCCGGGCTCGCGCGCGGCTCGCGGCGGCCTGGGAGGAGGGTGAGCGGCCCCAGTTGCGGGCGGCCCGGGCCCGCTGGACGGTGGCGGGCGCCGATGTCCAGCTCCGGTACGACCGCGACGGCCGGTGGTGGCCCTACCGCAAGGAGCGCGGCCGCTGGGTGCCCGCGGGGCCTTCGGACGACGACCCGGCGAGTGCGCTGGCAGGGGCGTCGGCCGGGGGCTGAGCTCCGCCGACGGGCGTGGGGAACCGGAGCCCTCTTCCGTACGTCATCAGCGGAAGACGGCTTCGGCCTCCTCTTTTTCCTTACGCGTCACCCTTACAGCTTTCCGTTACGCGTCAGCCTTACAGCGCCCCCGGCCCCCATAGGAGTGCGATGCACCGCAGAAGGCTCCTTCAGGGGGCCGCCGTCACCGCGGCGGCTGCGCTCGTTCCGGCGTCGGCACGGGCCGTGACACCTACGATCGCCGTCGCGGACCACCCGGCGGCTCTCTGGGCGCCGGCCCACGGGGCGAACTACACGGTCCCCGCGCCCCCTTCGGAGCGCCGGGTCGACCGCGTCGTCATCCACGTGGCCCAGCAGTTGTTCACCCCGACGGTCGGCATCTTCCGCGATCCGGCCAAGCAGGTCTCCGCGCACTACGTGGTGCGCTCCGGTGACGGTCATGTCGCGCAGTGCGTGCGGGAGAGCGACATCGCCTGGCACGCGGGCAACTGGGACGTCAACGTCCGCAGCATCGGCATCGAGCACGAGGGATGGGTGGACCGGCCGGAGTTCTTCACCGACGTGATGTACCGGCGCTCGGCCCTGCTCACGGCGGCGATCTGCGAGCGGCACGGCATACCCAAGGACCGGGCGCACATCATCGGCCACCACGAGGTGCCGGGCAGCGACCACACCGACCCCGGCGTGCTCTGGGACTGGGAGCGCTACCTCCGTCTCGTCGCGCGCCCCTGAGCCCGCGCCCCCATTCACCCGCCGCAGCCGGGTTGTCGCGGAGGCCGGGGGCGACGACGATGGGGAGGCAGGACGGCCCGGACGGAGGGCGAGTTGACGGACCCCTGGGTGGCCCTGGCCGCTGACACGGACCCCGGTGAGCGGATGGGCGCGCTGCGTCGCGCGCACGAGGTGTTCACCTCGGCGGGACGGCTGGAACGGCCGGTGCGTACGGTGGTCGGCGAGTCGTGGCTCCGCTCGGCCCGGGCCCGTGTCAGCCCGGACGGCGCCCCCGTGGTCGAATTCGGCGCGGACGAGCTGGGCCTCTACCGTGAAGCCCATCCGCTGGCCCGGGCGATGCCCGTGATCCGTGAACTCATGGGCGCGTACGCGACGGACGGGGAGCATCTACTGGCCGTCTGCGACGCCCACGGCAGGCTGCTGTGGGTGGAGGGCCACGCGGCGGCCCGCCGCCGGGCGGGGGCGATGAACTTCGTGGAGGGCGCCCGCTGGGCGGAGAGCGTGGCCGGGACCAACGCGCCGGGCACGGCCATCGCGGTCGACCGGCCGGTACAGGTCTTCGCGGCCGAGCACTTCCTGCGCCCGGTGCAGCAGTGGACGTGCGCGGCGGCCCCGCTCCACGACCCGCACACCGGCCGGGTACTGGGGGCGGTGGACATCACGGGCGGCGACGGGCTGGCGCACCCGCACAGTCTGGCCTTCGTCCAGGCGGTGGCGCGGGCCGCCGAGTCGCAACTCGCACTCCTCGCACCGGCGGCGGACGGCGGGTCGGCGCGGCTGAGCGCGCTGGGCCGGGACGAGGCGCTGCTCGTGGCCGGGGACCGCAGGATCCGGCTCAGCAGGCGGCACAGCGAGATCCTCGTCGCCCTGGCCCGCCGCCCGGAGGGGCTGAGCGGGGACGAGCTGCTGATCGAGCTGTACGAGGACGAGTCGGTGCCCCCCGTGACACTGCGGGCCGAACTCTCCCGGCTCAGAAGGCTGCTGGGCCCGGAGCTGTTGCACTCGCGCCCGTACCGGCTCGGCGTGCCGGTGGACGCCGACTTCGACACGGTGGCGCGCAGGCTGGGTTCCGGGGCGGTGGCGGCGGCGCTGGGCGCGTACGCGGGCCCGCTGCTCCCGGGTTCGCGCGCCCCCGCCGTCGTACGGCTGCGCCATCGCATCGCGGACGAGTTGCGGGCGGCGCTGATCGCCCGGGGTGATCCGGGGCTGCTGGCCGACTGGGCGTACAGCCCGTGGGGCGAGGACGACCTGGCGGTGTGGCGGGCACTGGCGGGGGCGGCCCCGGCGGAGCGGCGGGCAGCGCTGCTGGAGAGGGTGCGGGGGCTGGACGCGGAGCAGGGGGGCTGAGGGGGGTTCGGGCATGGGGCAGGGGGCGGCTCCGCGCAAACGCCCCCGTACTGCAACGGCGTTGCAACGTCCGGCCTCCTAGCCTCGCGCCGAGGGCCGTCCAACGGCGGGCGGCACCGGATCCGGGAGGCCACAGAGATGACCCGTTACGCCGCACCAGGCACCGAGGGCGCGATCGTCACGTACGCGTCCCGCTACGACCACTGGATCGGCGGCGCGTACGTCCCGCCGGTCCGGGGCGGGTACTTCGAGAACCCCAGTCCCGTCAACGGCCGCGCCTTCACCGAGATCGCCCGCGGCACCGCCGAGGACGTCGAACTCGCCCTGGACGCGGCACACTCCGCCGCGCCCGCGTGGGGAGCGACCCCGGCCGGTGACCGGGCGGCCGTCCTGAACCGGATCGCGGACCGTATGGAGGCGCATCTGGAGGAGCTGGCGGTCGCGGAGAGCTGGGAGAACGGAAAGCCGGTGCGCGAGACGCTGGCCGCCGACATCCCGCTGGCCATCGACCACTTCCGTTACTTCGCGGGGGTCCTGCGCGCCCAGGAGGGCTCGCTCAGCGAGCTGGACGAGGACACCGTCGCGTACCACTTCCACGAGCCGCTGGGCGTGGTCGGCCAGATCATCCCGTGGAACTTCCCCATCCTGATGGCCACCTGGAAGCTCGCCCCGGCGCTGGCCGCGGGCAACGCGGTGGTCCTCAAGCCGGCCGAGCAGACTCCGGCCTCCATCCACTTCTGGATGAGCCTGGTGGCAGATCTGCTGCCGCCCGGGATCGTCAACATCGTCAACGGCTTCGGCGAGGAGGCCGGCAAGCCGCTGGCCTCCAGCCCGCGCGTCGCGAAGATCGCGTTCACCGGGGAGACCACGACGGGGCGGCTGATCATGCGGTACGCCTCCGAGAACCTCAAGCCGGTGACACTGGAGCTGGGCGGCAAGTCGCCGAACATCTTCTTCGACGACGTCTCCCGCAGCGACGACGACTTCCTCGACAAGGCCCTCGAAGGCTTCACCATGTTCGCCCTCAACCAGGGCGAGGTGTGCACGTGTCCCTCGCGCGCCCTGATCCAGCGAGGGCACTACGGCGCCTTCCTGGAGGCCGGGATCGCCCGCACGGAGAAGATCCTGCCGGGCAACCCCCTCGACACCGACACGATGATCGGCGCGCAGGCGTCCGACGCCCAGCTCCAGAAGATCCTCTCCTACCTGGAGATCGGCCGGCAGGAGGGCGCGAAGATCCTCACGGGCGGTGAGCGCATCGAGCACGGCGGCGAACTGGCGGGCGGCTACTACGTCCAGCCGACGGTCTTCGAGGGCGACAACCGGATGCGGGTCTTCCAGGAGGAGATCTTCGGCCCGGTCGTGGCGGTGGCCGCCTTCACCGACTTCGACGACGCCATCACGACGGCCAACGACACCCTGTACGGGCTCGGGGCCGGTGTATGGACCCGCGACACCAACACCGCGTACCGGGCGGGCCGCGCGATCAAGGCGGGCCGGGTCTGGACGAACTGCTACCACGCGTATCCGGCCCACGCTGCGTTCGGCGGCTACAAGGAGTCGGGCATCGGCCGGGAGAACCACAAGATGATGCTGGAGCACTACCAGCAGACGAAGAACCTTCTGGTGTCGTACTCGGCGCAGAAGCTGGGCTTCTTCTAGAGCCTGGCGGGACCTGCCTCGCTGCTTCGCCAGCTGGAAGACGGTTCACGATCGTCATCGCAGGTGGTCGGCGGACGGCACGTGGGAAAGGACGTGCCGCCCGCTCGGGATTGCGGGCGCCTTGGTCGACCGGGACGGCGTTCTGGTTCACCGTGCACGCCGCACCACCTCGGCGCGAGAATCCGCCGACGTACTCCTCGGTGCGGTTCACGAAGTATGCGGTAGGCCGCCTCGTGGGACTGCTCGACGATTGAGCGCAGACCGCGCCGCTCCTGGCACGGGGAGCACGCGTACAGGCGAAGGAGGCGGGCGCCTCGGTGGTCGATGGTGTGGTCATGACCAGGACCGGAGAAGCGGCTATGCCCTGCAGTCCCGGACGCTGCGCGAGATTGCGCGACCCGGCACGGGAGTTGGGGCGGAATGCTCAGGTCGGCGCCATCAGATGACGGGCCAGGGAGTCGCTGTTTCGGAGGAACGTCGCGGTGACGGTCGTTCGCCACGGCCGCCGGCGGCGACCAGCGCACGCCACCGGAAGCCGTTGAGCTTCTTCTCGAAGTTGTACGTGTCGACGAACCCGCCGTCCCTGAGAACGCGGGAGGCCTGGAGGGCGCGGCAGCCGTCCACCACCCGGCCGGCGAGTTCCCCCTCGGGACTGTCGAGGTCGCGGTCCACCACGTAGCAGTGGTGCAGGCGACGCGCCGGTCCGGCCGAGGGGTTCGCCAGAGCGCCGTCCAGGCGCCCCAGGACGCCTTCGGCCAGCACCCTCGCCGCGGCCGAGAAGTCACGTCCCCGCGCGGAATCCGGGTGCTCGGCCGCGACCTGGGGCAACTCCGACGCCAAGCGTCGTAAATCCCTGGTGAGCTGCTCCACCCGCGTCTCAAGGTCCGACTCGGTCACAGGTTCCCCGGACGTTTTCGGGCTCCGGTCGACGGAAGTCTTCTGGCTCCATGGTTGGGCTGGAGGGGGCGCGAGGACGTGATTCACGCCCCTGTAGCAAGGTGATGTGACCCCACTTCGATCGAGTGGTTCCGGTAGCCCGGGGGGGCGGGGTCTCGCGGCAGCCTGGGAGCCTCGGTCAGCTCTCGTCAGCATGCCCGGTGGCCCGGCGGAACGCCTGGGCGTGCTGATATCCCGGATGCGGGGGATCATCGAGGCATGAGTGGTGATGGTCTCCTGCCGTCGTCCGGAGAGTGGGGCGGGCGGAGGCGATCAGCGGCGGCAGACGATGGTATGCCGGCAGCCTGGATCTCGGGCTCGTCGGCCCAATGGCGGAGGGCACGGCCGTGAACGAGGAGCGGCTCCTCCGTCGGTACCGGGCACTCATGGGGGCCGTACCGCAGTCGGTGTGGGTGATGTCGCCCAGCGGTGACGTCTCCATATTGTCCCGAGGCGGGATCGCCGAGACGCTGTGGACTCCCGGCACCGATACCTCGTGGATGGACGCCGTGCATCCCAAGGACCGGGACTGGTTCCAGCGTGCATGGCGCAGGGCTACGCGCGAGCGGTCCTCGCTCGATGCGATCGTCAGGGTGCGGCTCGACGGAGACGTCGACCGCTTCCGCCACGTCAAGATCATTGCTGCGCCCGCCATCGACGAGAACGGGGAAGTGGAGTTTGTCGGAACTGCCACCGACGCCGAGGAGCACTGGCGTGCCCGTATGCGGGAGAAGCTGCTCGCGCGTATGGCGGCGGTGCCCGCGGCCCGCGATCTTTCGGAGGCGTTTCTGACGACGGCTGCGGCCGTCGTGCCCGAGCTCGCTGACGCGGTGGCCATCTTCCGCGTAGTGGACGGCGTCGAAGCGGGTGCGCGGCCTTCCCACGCATCCACCCCAACGCCGCCGGAGCGTGTGGGGCTTGCCCCCGGTCTGCCTTCCCTGCCCCCTCTGGACGCCGACTTCATGCTGGGGCAGGTCGCCCAGCGGGCCATCAAGAGCCAGGAGGCTCGACTTCTGGTCTTCCCGCCCGACGGACCTCCCGACGAAGGGCTCTCGAACGTTTCCGTACGGTGGCTGCGCAAGGCCGGAGCGACTGGCATGGCGTTGGTGCCCGTGGTGGTGGACGGCCGGACCGTCGCGCTGGCGACGATCGCGACCTGCCGGGGCAACCCGCCCCCGGACGAGGCCGACCTCTCGCTGCTGCGGGACGTCTTCCAGCAGATGAGCGGGCCGCTGCGCCGGACGATGGAGCTGCAGACCATCCGCAGCAGGGCACTCGCGCTACAGCAGTCGTTCCTCGCGGCCCCGCCGGCCATCGACGGTCTCACGATCACAGCGCTCTACCATCCGGCGGACTCGGCGGCGGAGGTCGGCGGGGACTGGTACGACGCCGTCCGGCTCTCCCTCGACGCCCTCGCCCTGTCCATCGGCGATATCGCGGGGCACGACCTCGACGCGGCCATGGCGATGGGACGCGTCAACAGCATCCTGCGGGGACTCGCCTACGACTGCGGCCCGGCCGCCGATCCGGCGTCCACGCTGGGGCGTCTCGACCGCATCGTGCAGGCGCTCGACAGTCCGTCGATGGTCACGGCGGTGCACGCGGTCCTGCACCGCCGGACGCGCGGCAGCTGGCACATCGCCCTGTCCAACGCCGGGCATCCGCCGCCCCTGGTCATCCCAGCGGACGCCCCGTCGCGGTATCTGCACGGCCTGACAGCCCCGGACCCGCCCTTGTGCGTCACCGACTCCCTCGCCCGCACCACCCTCGACGCGGACCTGCACGCAGGGGACATCCTGGTGCTCTACACCGACGGGCTGGTGGAGACGCGAGAGACGGACATCGGTGACAACCTTCAGCGGTTGCGTGAACGCTCCGACGTGCTGGCCCGCCGGGGCATGCCCCTGCCTTCCTTGATCCGCAGCCTTCTGCCACCTCTGCACCACCGCCGGGACGACATCGCCATGATCGCCCTGCAAGCCCGGCCGGACTCATGACCGCGCCTCTCGCGAATCTCACCGTTTGCACCCGGAAGAGTGTCTCCATACCGTCGAGAAAGCCCGTCCCCGGATGAGAGAGGCACCGCATGAACACGCCGAACGACCATCAGGGCAAGCTAGCGACCTCACGCGCCCACTCCGCCCGGGTGTACGACTACATCCTGGGTGGCAAAGACCACTACCCCGTGGATGAGGAAGCGGGCGACGCCATGTGCCGACACTGGCCCGCCCTGCCCGTGCACATGATGGAAAACCGCCGGTTCATGCACCGCGCGGCGCGCTTCCTGGCAGAGGAGCGAGGCATCCGCCAGTTCCTCGACATCGGAACCGGTCTTCCGACGTCCCCGAACCTGCACGAGATCGCGCAGGAAGTGGCCCCGGAATCGCACGTAGTCTACGTCGACAACGATCCCATCGTCCTCGCTCACGCCCGCGCCCTGCTGCAGAGTTCGCCCGAGGGCGCAACCGCCTACGTGGACGCGAACATGCACGACCCCGGCACCATCCTGGACAGTCCCGAGTTCCGCGAGCTCATCGACCTGAACCGGCCCGTCGGCCTCATGGTCATCGGCATCATGCACTTCATCCTGCCCCCTGACGACCGGCGTCTGGTCCAGGACCTGCTGAACCCGCTGCCCTCCGGCAGCTACCTGGCGATGACCATCGGCACCGCGGACTTCGCGCCCGAGGAGGTGAACCGGGTCGCCCAGGAGTACCGTGAGCAAGGTATGCCCTTTGTCTTGCGAGATCTACGAACCGCCACCTCGTTCTTCGACGGCCTGGAACTGCAGGATCCCGAGGTCACCCAGGTGCATGCATGGCGCCCCGGCCCGGAGCAGAACGGCATCGACGGCCGCGACATCGCCATGTACGGAGCGGTCGCCAGGAAACCCTGAAGTACGGCGGGACACGAGATGACCGGGTGCGCCGCACTCGCGATCACTACTCGCGGCACAGCATGTCAGCTCTCGCCGAGGGGTGCTCCGAGCAGGGAACGGAGTAGTTGACAGGAGCGATCCGGGCCGGGCCGACCCGCGAGCCAAACCAGTAGGACCGGGAACGGGCGCCGGAGCACCGTCTCTGAACAGGCCATCCAACGAGGGTCACCCGGAGGTGCCGCCGCTGTTTCCGGTGCACACTGGGCACCAAGAGGCGTCGAGTCCTGCTTGGGAGGCGGAAGAGTGAACGCCGGCAGTGGTAAACGGCGTCTGTCCTACCGGGGCTCCGCCGGACGGCGCTCGGTCGGCGCGAACGTGCGGTTCCGCCGGAGCAAAGGCCTCCTGCCACCCGACCGGTTCACCACCCGTAGCCGACTTGCCTGGCTGAACTCCGCCAGCTCCCGCATCGGCACGACTCTGGATTTGGAGCGCACCGCTCTAGAACTCGCCGAGTTCACGGTGCCCAGTTTCGCCGACGGAGCGGCTGTGGACATCCTCGAGAGTGTCCTGCGAGGTGACGAGGGCTTCCGGAAGAGCGAACCCGGCATCCCACAGATGCGAGCCATGGCGCTGTGCGCCATCGAAGAGCTCTCCGACCTGGAGCCGACCCCGGTGGGCGAGACCTTCGTGCACGCCAAGGAGCCGCACGAGACGCTGCTCCACCGGTACGTCCTTCGGCAAGGCAAGCCCGTGCTGCTGAGCAGGGTGCGCGACGACGATTTCATCCGCGTCGCGCCCACCGCGAGCGCCGCCGCACAGCTGCGCGCCGCCGGCGTGCACAGCTACCTGGCCGTGCCCCTGATCGCCCGTGGGCTGCTGCTCGGCAGCGCCGACTTCGTGCGCGGCCGTGGAACTCCGCCGTTCTCCACGACCGACGTGGCGCTGGCGGAGCAGCTCGCTTCCAAGGCGGCGGTCTTCATCGACAACGCGCGACTGTACGGGCGGGAGCGTGAGCACGTCGTCTCGTTGCAGCGTTCCTTGTTGCCGCGCGTCACTCCGGCGACGCCGGGCCTGCTGGTGCACTCCGAGTACGCGCCCGCGGCGGCACATCAAGGCGTGGGCGGGGACTGGTACGACGTGATGGCCCTGCCCGGCGGACGGACGGCCCTGATGGTGGGCGATGTCATGGGGCACGGGTTGCCGGCCGCCGCGACCATGGGGCGCCTGCGGACGGTGGCCCGCGCACTGATGACTCTGGACATGGCCCCTGAGCGGATCCTCGCGCGGCTCGACCTGGCCACCCGCGACCTGGAGGACGAGCAGGTCTCCACCTGCCTGTGCGCGGTCTACGACCCCGCCGACTCCTCCTACACGCTGGCGAGCGCCGGGCACCTGCCACCGCTGCTCCTCGACGGGCACGGCGCCGCCGACCTCGTCCCGGTGCCGATCGGCGCGCCGCTGGGGGCGGGCGTGATCCCGTACGACCCCTTGCGGCTGCGCGTCCCTGACGGTGCCCACCTGGTCATGTACACGGACGGCCTGATCAAGTCCCGGGACGCCGACGTGGACGCCCAGTTGGACCGGCTGCGTACGGCAGCGCTAGGCCTTCCGCCCGGAACGCTTGAGAAGGGGGGTCTGGTGGAGCGCGCCCCGGCCGCCGCCCCCCGGTTCGATGAGGCCGTGCTCCTCGTCACCACGAGCGTCGCACTCCCGGCGGGGGACCTGAGGGTGTGGGAGCTGCCGCAGGACGGCCGGGCCGCCTCGGCCGCCCGCGGTCTCGTCACCGGCCAGCTCGCGTCATGGGACCTCGAGGAGCTCGCCGACGTCTCCGAGCTCGTCGTCTCCGAACTGGTCGGCAACGCACTGCGCTACGGGAACGGCCCCGGCACACTACGGCTGCTGCGCGGGGAACGCCTCGTCGTGGAGGTGTCGGACACCGGCCCCGACCTGCCCCAGATCCAGCACGCGGGCCTGAGCGACGAGGGCGGACGGGGCCTTCAACTCATCAACATGCTGTGCCGCCGCTGGGGTTCATCCCGCACGGCCACAGGCAAGATCGTCTGGGCGGAACAGAACATGCCGTCATGGGTCTTGGCTGCGCACCAGGCGTAGTCAGGTGCGGACGCTCAGCGGGACGGGTGTGCGGCGGGGCCATGGTGCGTCTACCCGCTCCGAGGTGGCAGCCCGAAACGCTTTCGCCGGCAAGCCTCCCGGATACGTGCCGAACTCGGGGCATTCCCAGCGGTAGAAGCAGGACCAGAAGCTCACCACACGTCGTTCTGTGCGGGCGAAGAACATCAGGATTCCGAGCGATGGACTCCCCACGGAGTCCGCGCTGGACCAAGTCCGGGACGCCAAGCCCGGCCGGCCCTCGGTGGATCGCCTCAAGGGTCTCCACCACGTACTCGCCGGCCAGCTGCACGACGAACGGGACCACCCACGCCTCGTCCAGCCTCACGATCTGTTCGAGGTGGCGCCGACGGACACTGCCATCGCAGTGCCGGGAGTACCGGCAGCGCAAGATCACCTGCTGGATACCGGACAGTGAACGCACCACGTCGGCGTTCGGCTCATCGTGATAGATCCGCGAGGGAATGGTGACGCTCTCACCCCACACCTCAACCTGAGACGGGTCCTCAGGCGTTCCTCGTGCCCCTGCAAGACTCCACGAAGCCGTCCAACGGACAGAGCTTCTGGAGGCCGCTTCCCGTGCGACCGGTAGTTGAGCAGCTCGACTCCGCGAGCCTGAGCTGACGTTTCCGTACACCTTGGAGCCGGAACCGCAGTCCCGCTCCCCCGCCGGCCACTGGAGACCAAGCCCTGGGCCGCCGACCTCGACCAGCCCGGGATTCCGGCGGTCGCACTCGAGATGACCGTCCGAGCGCCGGCCGCACCGGAACTTGAGGCCGGGTCTGGACGGGCCTCAGGCGAAGTCGTCGGGGACGATGTGCATCTTCTCCGCGATCCGGGTGAGGGCCTTCTGGTCGGCGGTGCTGAGGGAATCCAGGACGAGACCGCGTACGGCGCGTAGATGGGTGGGAGCCGCCTGGTCCACGATGTCGAAGCCTGCGTCGGTCAGTTCGGCGAGGGTGTAACGCCCGTCGGCCGGATCAGGGCTTCGGACGACCCAGCCGCGTTGCTCACACCGTTTGATGACGTTGGACAGCCGAGAGAGGGATCCGCTGGCGAGGAAGGCGAGCTCACCCATCCGCAGCCGGCGTCGTGGGGCTTCGGAAAGATGGCTGAGCACGAGGTACTCGAACAAGGTGATGCCGTGCTCTTCCCGGAGCGGCGATTCCAGCTTGCCCGGCAGCAGCAGGACCAGGGAGATCAACCCCGTCCAGGCCGCCTTCTCCTGGCTGTTGAGCCAGCGCGGTTCCTCGCCACTCCCACGTTCGCCGCTGTCGCTCATAAACCCTCCTCCTGGGGTCACCCGATCCTCGGGAAGACCTCTTCTTTACTTTGCGCTTGAAGTCATCCCCTGCTATGTTGACTTTACGCGTGAAGTCATATCAGGGCAACGTGCGGCCCTGGAGAGAGGGAGATGGAGCACCATGGACACAGTCACTTTCGGCATCGTTCCGGGCTTTGGCGAGAAGCTTCACGATGCCCTGGGCTACAGCAGCGCCGTCCGCGTCGGGGACCGGGTCGAGATTTCCGGCCAGGCAGGTGTGGACGACGACCTGAACATCCCCGACTCGCTGGAGGAGGAGATCGTCCAGGCCTTCGAGAACGTGGGGCGCGCGCTCGCCACGGTCGGCGCGACCTGGCATGACGTCATCCACGTCAACTCGTACCACAAAGTCGCCCCCGGGGAGGGGGTCATCAGCGAGGACGTCAACCGCATCATGGCCGACCAATTCCGCCTCCGCCTGGATGGCCGCGCGCCGGTCTGGACCGAAACCGGCGTCACCGTCCTCGGCCTTGCCGCCATGCGCGTGGAGATCCGCGTCACCGCAATCGCGAGCTCCGCCGGCAATTGACCCCTCACCCAGTCACCCTTCGCTCCCTCATCAGGTATTCGTCGTTCCAAGCAGCCCCGCCGCGGGGCCGCCCCGCTGATGAGGGACTGAACGTTGACCAGATTGAACCGCGCCCACCAGCACCCACGGCGAAGGTCAGGCCCTGCCCTGCCCGCCGCAGGGCCGGCGTCCTGTTCGCAACGCTTCGCGACGGAACCTTCCGCTACTCGCCGACGGCCACCCAGATGCCATGCCGACAAGGCCGGAAGTCCACGAGAACTACCCGGCGTCCGTCAATGGCCGGGTCCTCGACACGCGACACGACGCTTTCCGGGCCCTCGTCACAGATCGGACATGACACGAGCGCGGGATAGTCGGGTCGCTGAAGGACTCCGAGGAGCACCTCCTCTTCCCTGGACAGCAGAGCTGCCCTGAGGTCAGCCAGCCAGGCACCTGTCATGTGAAGGCGATCCATGTCTTTCTCCTCCGGGGCTGCCACAGTGCCGGGCGGATGCGGGGTCACGGGGTACGGGCTGGCTGGTCGTCCTGCCATACCCAGCGGCCGTGGATATCGGGTGCATAGATGCTGCTGCCGCCAGGGTAGGTACAGCCGTCGTTGGGAAGCCCGACCCAGGGATCCTCATCCGTGAGGGTCACGGGGGTGGTTTGCCCATCCAGCGGTCCGCCGTGCAGTTCGACTGTGATCGAGATGCCGTTGTCGCTCATGTCACTCTTCTGCCCCGACAGGTACAGACCAATTGCGGTGGCCAGTCAGCCGCGACAGGCGCAGCCGTCGACCTCATTGCTGTCCGTCAAGGAACTGCACGTCCCCGTGCCCCAACCGGAACACCTCCGCGTCCGCCGGGGTGTTCCGCTTCTTCGACCAGAGGACTAGCGCAATCATCAGTGCTCCCCGCGCCGGCGCGGGGGCGTTCCGCTGCGCGGGAGGCAGTCGTTCCGGCCCTTGCCGCTCTTCCCGCCGACGCGGCGCCAAGCCGGCCCCGGAGCGACTCGCCGGCTCGCCGCCGCCACGGGCCGACAGTCAGGGGTGCGCTCCGTGCGGACCAAGATCCGGGCCATACGCGGACCAGCCGCCTACAGCTTGGCCGTATAGTGGCCGTTTCCGCTGGTCAAAGGCAGCGTGAGGCGTGTACGACCAGAAGACGAAGAACCTTCTGGTCGTACTCGGCGCAGAAGGTGGGCTTCTTCTAGGTACAGCTGAAGGGCGCCTGATGGGGAGTTTTCCCTGGCAGGCGCCCTTCGTCGCGCGCCTGCCAGGAATGTGGCGCAAGGCCGGAAGAGGACCTGGAGGGTCGCGGAGCGGCTCGGTGCCGGCCCTTCGCGTCACGTCGTGGGGCGGCGGCGGGCTCGTAGCAGGTGGAGACCCTTCACGGCGTACACACCGACCATCAGCACGAAACCGGGGGCCAACAGCCAGACCCAGGTTTCCGCCACCACGAGACTCAGCAGCAGACCACCCATCAGCATCACGCCCGCGACCGTGTCGAGCAGATCCAGGCCCGCCCCGGAACGTTCCCCGGGGCCGGACCGACGCCACCGACGGATGGACGGAACCAGGCCGAGGGCCTGCACGACGAGCAGAGCCAGAGCGACCCAGATCAACCAGCCAGGTATGTCCACAGCGTCACTGTAGCCCCGGCCGTCACCGCAGGCGGCGGATCCTGCGGCCTGCCGGAGCTTCCGTTTCCGGCGGCACGGCTCGCCGCTGGGTCCCGGTCCCGCCGGCGCTTCAGAGGTGTGCGCTGCGCCCCTTCTCCTCCTGTCGACGGCGTCGGCTCCCGGTCCAGCAGCAGCGGAACGGCCAGGACCGGGAGCAGCCAGACGAACACGATGAGGCGGTGGCCGAGCAGCTGGTCCAGGTTCGGGTGGCCCGCCTGGTTGAGGATGCCTGCGAACGCCGCCGCCAGGGCGATCGGCAGGACCGCCGAACGCCGTCTCAGGAGCGCCCAGGCCGAGAGCGCGAGCAGGACTGGGAGTACGGGATAGGTGGCCTGGCGGCGGAGCCACGCCGTCCAGAAGATCCGTTCCTGGACGAGGAACTCCGGCCAGGGGTTGGGCAGATCGGGACGCCGGTAGTGGTCGGTCAGCAGATCCTGGGCGCTGTCCTGACCCGTGGGCCAGGACAGGAGGTGCGCGCCCGCGTAGACGGCCACGGCCAGGGCCCCGCACAGGACGGCTGCCTGCCCCGTCCGCTGCGACGGTCGCCGGCGGCGGCGCAGCCACGCCCACCGGAGTGCGAATCCGGCCGTGAGAGCGGCTGCCAGGAGCAGCGCCTGCGAGTAGCGCACCGGGAACATCAGGGCCAGGCCGCCCACGACGAGCGCCGCTCCCGCACGGGGGCGGTCCAGGCAGAGCAGCGTGCACCCGAGGACGACCGCCGTGCCCAGAGCCAGCGAGAGCCCGTCGCTCAGCGGGTTCATGGCGACCGTCCCGGTGGGCAGCGCGAGGTACAGCGCCTGACCCGCCAGGCCGGCGCGGCGGGAGGCGCCCGCGCAACGCAGGGTGAGCAGGACGCAGACGCTTCCGGCCAGCGCGACGACCAGGCCCGCGAGCCAGAGACCCCACATCGCGCCGAAGACGGTGACGAAGGGGACCAGGAAGAGGGGATACCCCGGGCGGGCCTCGAAGATGGCCATGAAGCGATGGTTCGCGAAGGGCGCGATCATCCCCGAGGTGTTGCCGTTGCGGGACCAGTGGGCGACCGAGTCGTTCAGCCGGCGCACGCACTGCTCCTCCGACTCCCCCGCGACCTTCCTGCTGGTCCAGGGGATGGAGTCCAGCGGACCGTGCTGCTGGCTGGCACAGGAGTGGTCGATGGCCCGGCGGCCCGCCTCGGCCCGGCTCTCGCCGCTGAGGGACAGGGCGTAGGAGAGGTAGTTCTTCGTGTCGGGCGAGGCCCTTCCGGTGACGGCTGTCAGCTGGAGCCCGGCGAAGGCCACGGCGATCAGCAGCATCCCGATGAGGCCGAGGTGCTTGGTACTGCGGATGCTTCGCATCGGAGGGACGCTCCCCAGAGGTACGGCGGTTACCTCACCAACGAGAGCGCCGCCTCGGGGTGGCGTTCACCTCGCCTACGAGGGCGGACGGCGGCGCGGCTCGGTGGCGTAGTTCCGCCGGAACGAGCGCTGTCCCCGCCGGTGGAGCAGGCGGGGACAGCGCTCAGGGCCGATGGTGAGAAGCCCTGGGTGGTACGGAGATCAGATGATGCTCACCCCGTAGGCGCCGAGCGCCTCGGTGACGGGCTGGTAGAACGTGGTGCCGCCGGAGGAGCAGTTGCCGCTGCCGCCGGAGGTGAGGCCGAGCGCGGTGGTTCCGGAGAAGAGCGCGCCGCCGCTGTCGCCGGGCTCGGCGCAGACGTTGGTCTGGATCAGACCGGAGACGATGCCGTCCGCACCGTAGTTGACGGTGGCGTTGAGGCCGGTGACCGAGCCGCCGTGCAGGCCGGTGGTGCTGCCGCTGCGCTGGACGGACTGGCCGACCGAGGGGTCACCGGCGCCGGTGATCTCCTGGTAGCCGCCGTTGTAGAGGTAGACCCGGCCGTCGGCCGCGCCGGGGTCGGAGTGGCGGATGATGCCGTAGTCGTTGCCGGGGAAGCTGGATCCGGTGGTGGTGCCGATGGACCACGAGCTGCCGATGTTGGTGCAATGACCGGCGGTCAGGGCGAACTTGGTGCCCGCGCCGTCCTGCACGTTGAAGCCCAGGGAACACCGGGCTCCGCCGGTGGTGATGGCCTCGCCGCCCGCGATGAGCTTGGAGAACGTACCGCTGGTGCGCTTGACCTCGAGAGCGTCGGCGTTCGCGCCGGCCTCGTTCTCGATCTTGGCGATCTCGGCCTTGCTGACGGTGCTGTCGACGGTGACGACGACCTTGCCCGACGCGGCATCGACGTACCAGGCGGTGCCGCCGATGTCGGCGGTGCGCACGGAGTCGGCCGTCCGGTTGAGCTCGGTGGCGCTGAACGTCTTCGGGGCGGGCTGGGCGGACGCGGTGGCGGCGGGGACGGCGAGCGCCGCGACAGCGGCGAGGCCGGTTGCTCCGGCGATGAGTCGTGCTCGTCTCGACAGGCTGTGGGGGTGAGAGAGTCGCACTGTAGTCCTCCAGATCGTGGGGGGAACTCGGGGCGTTGGGTGGACGCCCATGGCGCGTCATCGGGAACACGATCATTCCGACGTGTCCCTGACAACGTTGTTCCATGCTGGGTAGGCCGGTACACCCACCACAAGACCCCTGGGACGGGCCTGGCCGAAAATGAGTTGCCCCGACCAGGTCCATACGCCATCAAATCGGTGGATCGGTGCCCATGCGAGAGGGTGGATGACGGAAAACGATCGATGAGGACGCGAGGTGAAATCCCGGCGCCGAATCTTCGTCACTCCTCCACCCGCCCCTCTCACCCGTCGGACTTTTCGGGCGCCTCCCGCTCACCTCACGCCGGGCCGGTCCGGGTCAGGGGTGGAGGTCGGCGGACGGATGCGAGCCTCCGTCGGACCCGTCGGAACCGTCGGCCGACTCGGTTCGGGCCGCATGGCTCCCGGCGTCCGGCGCCGGAGGCGTGGAGGCGGCCGCAACGGCCTCCTCGATGTCCCGGCGCCGGTGCAGGAAGGACTCGACGGCCAGCGCCGTGGCGGCTCCGCTCGTGACCGCGGCCACCGTACGGCCGTCGAGCCACCCCTTCCCGGAGCGGCGGCCGTCGGGACTCCTCCCGTCCACGGCGGGCCCCGATTCCGCTCCGTCCCCCCGGGAAGGGCCCGGCTCGAGGCGACGGGGCGGGGCCGGGCTCACGGGACCGCCGACCGGGCTCGTCCCGCGCCATGGGAAGTCGGGGGCGGCAAGGAGCTTCAGCAGGATCCGGGTGGCATTGGTGACGGCGTAGCGGCGCCAGGCGTTGGGCCTGCCGTCGACGTCCGGAGTCAGGTCCGTCGCCGTCTTGTCCTTCGCGGCGTGGTCGGAGATGCCCCGGACGACGAGAACGTCGGCGGTGTCGGAGCGGTACGCGGAGAGTGCGGCACCGCCCGCTTCCATCTCCACGGCGGCGAGGGTGCGGTTCTTGTTCCGGATCACCGTCTTGAAAGCGTCCGAACCGACCACCACGTCCCCCGTGGCGACCGGGGCGACGTGCAGTCCGGGCCCCTCGGCCGGACGGAGGCCGACGAGCAGGGGACAGCGCGCCAGCGCGTCCCGCGACCAGGCGGTGACGACGTCCCGGCTGGCCTTGCGCAGCGGGAAGTTGCGGACGAGGTCGAGCAGGGGGCGGTCCCCTCGCCGAGCTGCTCGGCACGTCGCCGCGCCGCGAACATCCCCACCGCCGCGGCCTCCCCGACCAGCGAGGCCGACCGGCAGCCCGCCGCCACCGCGGCCTCCGCGAGCACGGCCCGCTGCTGCTCGGACCACATCACCGAGTGGCTGAGGATCACGTGCAGGGGCGCCCCGTACCACTCACGCGCGGCGTCGAGCACATGGCGGATCACGGCGGCGAAGCCTCGCACCAGGGGCCGGGACTCGCCCGAGGGGAACAGCAGCTCCCGGTGCACGGGCTTCGCCGAATGGCACACGTGTACCGTGAACGGTTGTTGCTGCATGTGACGACGGATCTCGTCATCCTGACCATCCGTCACCACACGCTCATGTCCTGCTCGTGGAGCGGGAGACAGAGCCCTTCCGCGGCCGCCTCGCCCTGCCCGGCGGCTTCATGCGGGGCGACGAGACCGTCGAGGAGACCGCGGCCAGAGAGCTGGGCGAGGAGACCCGGCTCGACGCCGACGCCCTCCACCTGGAACAGCTCGGCGTCTACTCCGCCCCCGGCCGCGACCCGAGGGACCGGCGCGTCGTCACCTGCGCCTTCCTGGCGATCGCCCCCCGCCTGCCCGCCCCCACCGCGGGCTCCGACGCGCGGAACGCCCTCCTGTGCCCGGTGGCCCCGCTCCTCACCGACACCGGGGCCCTGGCCTTCGACCACGGCCAGATCCTGCGCGACGCCGTCGAACAGGCCCGGAACGCCCTCCAGTTCACGACCGTGGCCACCAGCTTCTGCGACCCGGAGTTCACGATCAGCGAGCTGCGCGGCGTGTACGAGACGGTGTGGGACGTCCGGCTCGACCCCCCGAACTTCCACTGCAAGGTGACCGAGGCCGACGGCTTCCTCTCCCCCACCGGGCGCCGGGGAGCCGCGCAGGGCGGCCGGCCCGCGACGCTCTACCGGGCGGGGCCCGCCACGAGGCTGACGCCTCCCATGATGCGCCCCAGAACCCGCTCCTCCTGCTGAGCCGGCCGGCGCCGCGCCGTTTCCCAACGCTCCGCGACGGAAACTCTGATGCGGGTGCACCGCGGCGCCCCTAGGCTGCGCGGCGTGTGGCAAGGGGCCGGACCGGCCGTCGGCGGAGCGGAGATGCACGGGGTATGACCAGTCAACTGTTCGCGATCTGTTTCCGGGCGACCCGGCCGTCGGACCTGGCCGACTTCTGGTCCGGGGTCCTGGGCTGGGAGGTGGCCGGAGGTCCCGACGAGGACGCCGCCGCGATCCTGCCCCCGTCCGGCTCCGGGTTCCGGATCCGTTTCCTGCCCGGGCAGGAGCCGAAGACCGGCCAGAACCGGGCGCACTTCGATCTGACGAGCGCCTCCCCGGAGGACCAGCGGCGGACGGTCGCCAGGGCCCTGGAGCTCGGTGGGCGCCACATCGACGTGGGCCAGCTGCCGGAGGAGGGGCATGTGGTGCTCGCCGATCCGGACGACAACGAGTTCTGCGTCGTCGGGCCGGGCAACGAGTTCCTCGCCGACACCGGCTTCATCGGGGCGCTGGCCTGCGACGGTACACAGCGGGTCGGGTACTTCTGGAGCGAGGCGCTGCGCTGGCCCCTGGTCTGGGACCAGGACGAGGAGACCGCGATCCAGTCGCCGGACGGCGGTACGAAGATCACCTGGGGTGGTCCGCCGGTGGCGCCGAAGACGGGCGCGAACAGGCTCTCCTTCGAGCTGGCGCTCCCCTCCGGCACCGACTGGCAGGCGGAGGTGGGACGCCTCGTCTCGCTCGGCGCGACCCGTTCCGAGGCGGGAGAGGGCGACGGCGAAGGGGGCCGCGTGCTGATGTTCGACCCCGACGGCAACGAGTTCTTCGTGCAGAGGCCCTGACAGCGGCCCGGCACCCGTTCGTCCGGAGGCCCCGGCAGGGGCGCGGCACCCGGCCGTTACGCTTCCGACGTGACGCAGCACCCCACGGCCGAGGAGCGACGGCCCGCGAACGACGGGCCCAAGGCCGCCGCACGCAACCGGGCGGCCCTGATCGCCGCCGCCCGCGAGGTCTACGCGGAGCACGGCCTGGACGCACCGCTCTCCGGGATCGCCCGCCGGGCCGGGGTCGGGCAGGGCGTGCTGTACCGGCACTTCCCCGACCGGGCCGCCCTGGCGGACGCCGTTCTGGAGGAGAACGTACGGGAGGTGGAGCAGGCGGCCGCGGCCGCGGGCGCGACCCTGGCCGGTGTGCTCGGTGTGCTGACCTGGCATCTGACGGAGTCGGCGGCTTTCATCGGCCTTCTGCACGCCGACCGGACCGGCGGCCGGACCGAGGACCGGACCGACGTCGTCCATGCGCACGCCTCGGCCCTGTCCGAGCGGGTCGCGCGCAGCCTGCGGGGGCACCTGACGGGCGGTCACCGGCTGGGCGGGGCGGACGACCTCATGCTCGCGGTCGCCATGGTCTCGGGCGCCGTGACCGGCCCCACGCGTGCGGAGCGGGAGCGCCGGGCGCTGGCGGCGTGGCGGCTGCTCGGCGTCGAGGTGGGAGCGGTACGGCCCTTCGCCGGGTGACCGGCCGCGCCGTCAGCCCCGTCGGAACTGCCGGGTGACCGCCCGCGCCACGTCAGCCGCCGTTGGACTGGCGGGTGCCCTTCCCCAGGGCGTCGAAGGTGTAGAGGTATCCCCCGCCGGGGCCGCTGACGGTCATGTACGCCTTGGTTCCGCCGGGGGTGATCGCCACGTTCGTCGCCGAGTCGAGCCCTTCGGCGCGGGCGGGAATGTCGACCGTCGCCAGGCGCTCGCCGTGCCGGTCGTACACGACGATCGCGGGCCTGCCGTGAAGGCCCTGGTAGAGGTTGCCGTCCGCGTCCACGGCGATCGAGTCGGTCTGGGCGATCCCCCCGTCGACGCGGATCGCGGTGTGCCGGGACGCCGCCTCGCGGCCTTCACCGAGGCGGAGGTAGGAGATCCGGTTCTCCGTCAGCTCGCTGATCCACAGCCCGCGATAGGCCTCGTCGAACGAGATGCCGTTCGTCGCGGCCAGGCCGTCGGCCAGGACGGTCGCCTTCCCGCCGCCGCGGTCGATGCGCACGACGCGCCCGTGCGCGGCGCCCTCGGACAGGCCCCGTGAGTCGCTGACGTACAGGTGGCCCTCCTCGTCGAAGGCGATGTCGTCGGGGTTCATCCGTGCTCCGTCGACCTCGCCGGCGAAGAAGGTCCGCGGATCGCCGCCGCCCGGGGCGAGGCTCACGATCTCGCCGTGGGCATAGTCGGTGAGGTAGAGCCGCCCGTCGTACGGGCTGAACTGGGCCGAGGTGTAAGCGCCCCGGCCGTCGGTGTGGACGGCCCGCACTGTCTTGCGCCTTACGTCGACGCGCATGACCTTGGGCTTGCCCGGGGGTGCGGTGACGTCGACGACGAACAGGCCGCCGTCCGGGTGGAAGGCCGGGCCCTCCAGCAGGGTCATGCCTGTCTCCTCGTGGGTCCGGGTCAGCTGCATGACCTTCTGGGCCCGGATCGTCCCGGTGGTGGCGCCGGGCGCCGACAGACCGCCGGGGGCGCCTGATTCCGTACCGCATCCGGCGATGGCGAAAGCGAGGGCGATGGCCAGCAGCCCGGCCTTGGCGCGCGCGGCGCGAGGCCGGGGCGGGAGTCGACGCATGGAGGATCACTCTTCCTGTCCGCTGTGTGCGGGTGCCGCCGGCCGGGCAGCTCACTTGCACGCGCTGTGGCCGGATGCCGTGCCGGACCGGACCCGCGTTCCAACCGGACACCTCTGTCCGGTTGTTGTTACCGTAGCCGATGACCGTCCACCCCGGGGCGGTGCGACCGGCAGGAGCGAGGTCTCAGATGACGGATCGTCACATACCGGATACCGGCATACCGGATCCCGGCGTACCCGATCCCGGCATACCGGATCCCGAGGAGCTGGAGGCGCTCCGGGAGCGCTACCGCCACGAACGTGAGCGGCGCGTACGCCCCGACGGCGTCCGCCAGTACCGCCCCACCGACGCCGAGTTCGGGTACTACGCCGCCGATCCGTACACCGAGCCGGCCAAGCGTGAGCCGGTGCACGACACGGTCGACGTCGCCGTGGTCGGCGGCGGGTTCGGCGGCATCCTGGCGGGGGCTCGGTTACGGCAGCGGGGCGTGGAGCGCATCCGGATCGTCGAGCAGGGCGGTGACTTCGGGGGCACCTGGTACTGGAACCGCTACCCGGGCATCCACTGCGACATCGAGTCGCACGTCTACCTGCCGATGCTCGACGAGACCGGCCATGTGCCGGAGTGGAAGTACTCCCCCGGCGAGGAGATACGCCGCCACGCGGTGCGGATCGCGCAGAAGTTCTCCCTCGGCCCGGACGCCCTCTTCTCCACCACGGTCACCTCCCTGGCCTGGGACGAGGCGGCGGAGGCGTGGCTCGTGACCACCGACCGCGGGGACGCGTTCCGGGCCACGTACGTCGTCACCGCCACCGGCACCCTCTCCGAGCCGAAACTCCCCGGGATACCGGGGATCGAGGACTTCGCGGGCCATACGTTCCACACCTCGCGGTGGGACTACGCCTACACCGGAGGCACCCCGGAGGGCGGTATGACCGGCCTCGCGGGGAAGCGGGTGGGCGTCGTCGGCACCGGCGCCACGGGCATCCAGGTCATTCCGATGCTGGCCGAGGACGCCGGGCACGTCCACGTCTTCCAGCGCACCCCCTCCACCGTCGACGTACGCGCCAACCGCCGCACCACCGCCCAGGACGTCGGCGCGGACCGCGAGGGCTGGGCGCGCGAACGCCGCGAGAACTACCTGCGGATCGTCTCCGGCGAAGCGGAGGAGCGGGATCTCGTGGCGGACGGCTGGACCCGCTCGGCGGTCCTCCTGGAGAAGCTGCTGCCGAGCTTCCGCCGGGGAGGCGACCGGAAGGCCTTCGAGGCCGCGTACGAGGTCGCCGACGCCGCCAAGATGAACGAGCTGCGCGCCCGTGTCGAGCGGTCCGTCACCGACCCCTGCACGGCGGAGAAGCTCAAGCCCTGGTACCGGTACGCCTGTAAACGGCCCGCCTTCTCGGACGCGTACTACCAGGCGTTCAACCGCTCCGACGTCACCCTGGTCGACACCGCGGACACCCACGGCATCGAACGTGTCACCGCGCACGGCGTCGTGGTGGGCGGTACCACGTACGAACTCGACTGCCTGATCTTCGCCACGGGCTTCTCCGTCGGCACCTCCGGCATCCTCTCCGGAAAGCTGCCCGTCCACGGCCGGGGCGGGCAGCAACTGCTGCACCGGTGGGGGCAGGAAGGTCCGCGTACGCTCCACGGCTTCACCAGCAACGGGTTCCCGAACCTGCTCCAGATGGGCACCCTCCAGAACGCCAGCAGCGTCAACTTCACCCACATCCTGGACGAGCAGGCGGTCCACGCCGCCGCCCTGATCGCGGCCGCCGAGGCCGGGGGCGCGGTCATCGAACCGTCCCGCGAGGACGAGGACGCGTGGATCGCCGCGCTCGCCGAGGACGCCCCCGACCACGAGTGGTTCCACGCCGAGTGCACCCCCGGCTACTACAACCGGGAGGGACGCGGGCGGCCGAACGGCCCCTTCACCTACCCGCACGGCGCGGTCGCCTTCCACGAGCTGCTGGGACGGTGGCGCGAGGAGTCCATGGCGGCGATCCTCCGGCCGAGGGCGACCGGTGGGCGTCAGCCCCACTGCTGACGGCTCGTACCGGTGCACGGCTGCGCACGAAAGCCCGGGGCGGCGTTGTCGTCCAGGCATGCCCCGGTGGCCACGCTTCTGACCTCGACCGAGTCGTCGGGCCAGGTGGTGAACGACCACTTCTGCGGGACGGAGGCGGAACAG
Organism: Streptomyces cyaneofuscatus; assembly: GCF_000718135.1. Lineage (GTDB taxonomy): Bacteria > Actinomycetota > Actinomycetes > Streptomycetales > Streptomycetaceae > Streptomyces > Streptomyces cyaneofuscatus. The sequence goes on from NZ_JOEM01000007.1 coordinate 203,126, forward strand.
TCCACGGCCGTCAGCCCCTCCTCGCCGTGGCTCAGGCAGGCCCCGGTGGCGTGGTTGCGCAACTGATGGGTGCCGTCCGGCAGCTTGCGCACGGTCCACCGCTGGTAGCTCAGCCCGTTGCACGCGTACGTACGAAGCTTCTGGTCGAGGCTGTGGTCGAGGCAGGCCCCGGTGGTACGGCTGACGAAGATCCTGGCCGAGCGGGACGGTCCGGGGCCGCCCACCTCGGCCGTTCCGTCGCTCACCGTCTCCGCGCCCCCGGCGGGGGCGCGGAGACGGTGGGGACTGCGCCACAGGCACCGGCAGCGGACCCGGCACCGGCTGCGGCTGATTCCGCTCGGCGGCTTCCTGGCGGGAGGCCACGTCCACGCCTGCGGCGTCTCCAGCGGCCGGTGGTACGCGATCAGTTACTACGGATACGTCCGGTACGTCTCCGCCACCTGCGGCACCACCGTCTGACCGTACGCCCGCACCTCAGCTCCGGCGTCCGGTCGCGGAGGCGAAGCCCAGCCAGGTGTGCCGGTTGCCCGCCCAGCACCAGCCCACCTTCGGGGCGTTTCGCCGCTCGCCGCCGTCCCGTCCGGTGCCGTTGCTGATCCAGATCGCCGGGGTGCGGGCGTCCAGGGCGCCGTTGGCCTTGCGGAGCCGCGAACCGATGGTCATGAAGCAGTGGTTGCGCTCCAGGGCGGCCGGCTGCTGGAGCACCCAGTGGATGCCCTCGGTCAGCACCAGCGGCGTGCGCCCCTGTTGGACGAGGGCGGGCAGGGCCTCGTTCGGGCTCCAGTTGGCCATCTGATCGCCGCGGTCGATGCCGGTGAGGAGGTAGAGAGGCGCATCCGGCAGGGCGAGGTCTTCCAGCGGCGTGAAGAGATCGACATCGGGCATGTCGGTGACGACGAAACCCGGCTTCTCCTCGCGGCGGAGCAGCGGGGCGAGCGCGGAGGCGGGGGCCCGGTCGGGGTGGACGGCGAGCAGGGTGCGCTCGCCGTCCACGCTGTCGTCGGTGCCCCCGGCGTTCCGGGCGAAGGCGCGCAGCTCGGTCGCGGTCAGTCCGGCCAGCTCATGGACCCCCAGCTCGATCAGCCGCTCGGCCTGCGCGGGAAGGGCCGGCAGTTCCGGGCGGACGGTGGAGGTGACGGGCGCGGTCTCGGGCACGATGCTCCCAGGGGTGGCGGCGTGAAGGGGACCCAGCTCGGACAAGACCGCCGGCCGAATTATTCCCGCCGCTTCTCTACAGCTCGTCCTCTCCACGGCTCGTCGTCTTCTCTACAGCTCGTCGCCGAACGCCTCGGCCAGCTCCCGCCACTGGGCCCTGGGCAGTCCGGCGCCGCCCTCGTCGGCGGTGAGCACCTGGAGCGCCACATGGTCGGCGCCCGCGTCGAGGTACGCCCGGGTCCGGGCCTTCACGTGCTCGGCGTCGCCCAGCGCGAAGAGGGCGTCGAGGAGGCGGACGCTGCCGCCGCCCTCGAAGTCGCTCTCCGCGAACCCCAGCCGCAGCAGGTTGGCGGTGTAGTTGGGGAGCTGGAGGTACATCTCCAGCATGTTCCGCGCGGTGGTGCGGGCCCGGTCCGGGTCGGTGTCGAGCACGACCGTCAGCTCGGGGGCGAGCAGGGCGTCGGGGCCGAGCGCCTCGCGGGCCTCGGCCGTGTGCTCGGTGGTGACGAGATACGGGTGTGCGCCCAGCGCCCGGTCGGCCGCGAGCTTCAGCATCTTCGGGCCGAGCGCCGCCAGGACCCGCTCCCCGGGCTCCACGGCCGGGTTCGCCGCGTCGAGCGCGTCGAGGTAGGCGACCATCGCGCTGTACGGCTTCGCGTACTGCGGCACCAGCGGACCGTGGCTGACGCCCAGGCCGAGGACGAAGCGCCCGCGCGCGGCCTCCTCGACGGTGGCGATCCGGGCGGCCACCTCCTCGGCGGTGTGGCTCCAGATGTTCAGGATGCCGGTGGCCACCGTCACCGTACGGGTGGCGGCGACGACGGCGGCTGCGTCGTCCGGTGAGGGGCTGCCACCGATCCAGAGGGTGCCGTACCCCAGCTCTTCGAGTTCGGCGACCGCCTCCGCGATCGCCTTCCTGCCCGTGTCGTCCGTCCGCGACCCGTGCAGGGCGCCGCTCCAGATGCCGACCCGGCCGAATGCCTCGTGCGTCAAGGAAGTCATGGGGTGATCAACCGTCACGCGGCCCCGATATTCCCGGCGGGCGACCCGCTCACCCGTACGGCGCAGCACAGCGGTGCGCACGTACGCATGAGCGGGTCGCGGACGGCATCAGGCGGCCTAGGCCTGCGGGCGCTCCACACCGATCACCTTGCGGTACACGCGGGCGCCGTCGCCGTAGTCGTCCACGGCGTAGTGCCAGGTCGCCTGGTTGTCCCAGAGCACGAAGTCGCCGGGGTTCCAGCCGAAGCGGATGGTGTAGTCCGGCGACGAGGCGTGCCGGAGGAGGTGGTCGAGGAGCACCTTGCCCTCCTCGGGGGTGATCCCGGTGAGCCGGAGCGCCGAGGTGCTGATGAACAGCCCCTTCCGCCCGGTGACGGGGTGTTCGAGGACGACCGGGTGCTCGACGGTCTCCCCGACGGCGGTCCGCTTCTTCCCCTGGGCGTAGTTCTGCGGGTCGGCGTCGTAGGCGGCGCTCACCGAGGCGAGCAGCACCTTGAAGGGCTCCGACAGATCGTCGTACGCGGCCTGGAGGTCGGCCCACAGGGTGTGCCCGCCGAGCTCGGGCACCTCCTCGTAGGTGAGCGACTCGATGGCGAAGACGGGGCTGCGCCAGAGCCCGCCGATGTGCCACTGGCTCGCCTTCCCCGTCTGGCGGACGTTGTACGGGTAGACCAGCGGGTTGGCGGCGTCCTTGACGGCGGTCGGGTGGTCGAACGGCTCCGCGAAGATGCGTACGGCCTCGACGTGCTGGTCGGGCGTCAGGTGCTGGTTGCGGAACACCAGCACCTTGTGCTCCTCGAAGGCCTCGCGCAGCCGGTCGGCGGTCGCCTCGCCGACGGGTCGCGTGAGGTCGACGCCGATCACCTCGGCGCCGATCCTGGGTCCGACGCGGCGTATCTCCAGTGCGGTGGTGGCGGTGGTCATGCCCATCTGCTCCCTGTGCTCGCGGCTGTTGTCGTACGGGGACCGGAGGCGGGTTCGTCAACAGAGGGACGCGCGCGTGCGCGCCAGGTCCACGTACAGGCGGCGGTGGAGCGCGGGGAGGGTCACCCGTCCACGGTAGGCGCGCTTCCCCGGCCCGGTACAGGCGCGCCGCGTTGCACTCGCATGAACAGAACCGGCTGCCCTCCCCCACCGTGCGGCGGGAGAAGGGCAGTTGCTCGCGCGTCCGGTCAGGGGGCGGTGCCCCAGGTGAGGGTGGAGCCGACGTAGACGCCGATTCTCGGGGCGTCGGCGAAGGCGGTGTTGGTGGCGCGGCTGTAGTCGTCGGCTTCCTGGAAGGACGACCAGTCGCTCTTGTTGATCCGTAGCTGGATCTCGCCGGTCGAGGCTCCCGCCGCCAGCGTGCCGCTGCCGAAGCCCGCCTCCAGGTAGTGGCCGGCGCCGGGGGCCGGCGCGCTTGCCGTACGTACGCCGTGCGTCACGTTGCCGCAGCCCAGGACCGCCCAGTCGCAGGAGGTGGCGAAGGTACTCGCTCCGGCGTCAGGGGTGAACCAGTAGCGGGCCGTCAGCGTGGACAGGTCCACCGCGCTCGTCCCGGTGTTGACCACCTGGAGGGACATGCGGATCTGGTTGTCGGTCGGGGAGGAGTCGGTGTTGCGGTACTGGACCTTGAGGGCACCGGTCCCGGTGCCCCCGCCCGCCTCGGTGGTGACCGGGAGGGCTCCCGACGCCGCCGATATGTTGCCCGCAGCATCCTTGGCCCGGACCGAGTAGCTGTAGGTGGTCGACGCGCTCAGGCCGGTGTCGGTGAAGGCGGTCGAGGCGGTGGAGCCCACGACCGCGCCGCCGCGCAGGATGTCGTACCCGGTGACCGCCCGGTTGTCCGTGGACGCCGTCCAGGCCAGGGTGACGCTGCTGCTGGACTTGGCCGTGGCCCGCAGGGCCGTGGGTGCCGTCGGCGCCTGGGTGTCCTGCTCGCCGCCATTGCCGCCGTCGAGCGGCGGGTTGGCGTTGCGGAGGAGCTCCTGGAACTGGCTGGAGAACCAGTGCCCGGCGACCGGCGAGTCGGGCAGAGCACCCGTGAGGTTGAAGCCGTTGCGGCCGTTGCCGGTGTACGTGGGGTCGCACATCCGGTCGAAGCCCTTGCCCTCGTCGTTGTCGACGGGCTTGCTGCTGCCGTCGGACTCGCCCGGCGGCTTGGCCCAGACGTAGGCGTCGATCCCGGGCTCGGGGGCGGTCGTGGGCCGCTCGCCGACGCCGGCGCCGCTCTGGTTGCACCAGTTGCCCGCGTGGATACGGCGGTCGGTGCGGCCGCCGTCGACGTAGGCGTCGACGCTGGTCGTCGGGCCGGGGCCGGCGGGCCGGGAGGGGCCGCCCCAGCCGTTGCGGGCGGTGTCGATGAGCATGCCGATGCCGGGGGCGAAGCCCTGGCCGACCAGCTCGGTGCGCAGGGCCTGGGCGAACGTCAGCTCGTCCACGTAGTAGTTCCAGTCGACCCAGGAGGACTGACGGACGGTGGTGCCGTTCACCGAGTCCGTAACCTTGAAGTGGGGTTCTTTGAGGGCCGAGTAGTTGGCGGTGTTCACGATGAAGCCGTGGACGTCGGCGACGGAGGCGCCTTCGACGGTGGCGGCCTTCTTGAACTGCTCGGCGGCGGGGACGAAGTTGGAGTCCCAGCCGAGCCAGCCGTGGTGGGCCGCGTCGACGTAGTTGTAGACGTTGGGGAGGGCGCCGAGCGTGTGGAGGGCGTACCCGATGCCCTTCTCGTAGTTCCCGTTCGCCTTCATCGTGGCGCACTCGGGGGTCGACCCGGCGGTGCCGCCCGCATTGGTGACCAGGTTGGGCAGCGAGTCGGGTTCGATGAGGGTGACGATGCGCAGGCTCGCGTAGGCGGGGTCGCCGAGGATGGCGGCGATCGGGTCGATGTAGTCGCTCTTGTAGCGGCCGAGCTCGGTGGGGCCGAGTTCGCCGTTGGAGGCGAGGGCGGCGCAGTCCCGGCCGGGGAGGTTGTAGATGACGACCTGGAAGAGGTCGGCTCCCTGGCTCACGGCCGTGTCGAGGTGGGCGCGCAGGCCGCGCGCGCCGGGGGTGCCGCCGATGGCGGCGATGCGGTCCATCCAGACGAACGACGGTTCGTCCGCGATGACGCCGCCGCCCGGTTCGGCGGCGGCCCTGGCGGACCAGTCGGGGTTCACATAGGCGGTGGCGCCGACGTAGGGGTTGTCGACGCGGGCGGCGGCCGTTGCCTGGCCGGGCAAGGCGATCGCGAGGGACGCGCCCATGACCAGGGCGGACAGTGCGGCGACCGCTCGTCTGCGCGGTGCGTGCGGGGTGGTGCCTCTGCTTCTCATGTGCGGCTCCGTGCTCCTCTCGTACGTCCGCCACGGCCTGACGTGGCGGACGGGCTCAGGGCGTCATGGTGCTCAGGAGGTGAGGCGTGCGAGGTAGTGCGGCATGTGGTGCGGTATGCGGTGCGGGAACGAACTGTGGGAGCGCTCCCAAGGTGGCGTGACAGCCAGTACATGTCAAGCGGTCCGACTCAATCACCTTGCGCTGAAGGGGATTTGACGTGATGGAAGCGCTCCCATCCGGCGATCGAAAAGCTCTCCACCAAGCCGTCCGACGGTGGGCCGGGCCTGCCGGGCCCACCGTCAGGCGTGGCTCACTGGAGTCGCCGGATGTCACCCCGCACCCGGTAGAAGCCGCCGGCCGCCGCGTGCAGGGCGTCCACGACGTACCGCGCGCCGGGCTCCCGTATCGCGCGGGGGAACTGGACGTTCCAGGAGGTGTCGTAGCCTCCGGAGACCACATGCACCCGGATGCGGCCGCCGGTGTCCTGGACACACTCCACGACGACCGATCCGGCGGGGGCGTGGGTGACGGTGGTGACCGCGGCGACGGCCGTGGCGGGCGCGTAGGTCGGCAGCGCCGCCGCCAGCTTCACGTCACGGGGCGCGGGCACCGTGCCCTCCTGGGCCGCGGAGATGGCCGCCTCGCTCGCGTCCACGCAGACCAGCGAGCCGTCCGTCGTCACCAGGTAGAGCCGCCCGTCGCGGTACTGCATGGACAGCGCCGACCCGCCGCCCGTACCGAGCTTCCACAGGCGCGTGCCGTCCTGGTCGAAGCAGTACACGGAGGACGAGGCGTCGCCCGCGAAGACGAACCGCCCGCCGGGCGAGGTGGCGCACGAGTAGACCGCGCTGTCGCAGGCGTACGTGGCCTCGATCGCGCCGCTCGACTTCGCCAGCCGCTGGACCACCCGGTGCGCCGTCCCCGCGTACACCGCGTCGTCCTCCTGCCAGCCGAACAGGACGCCACCGCGGGTGGGCGTGTGCCACAACTCGCCGCCGCCGTCCGGGGCGTAGGCGGTGACGCCGCGGTGGTGGCCGTGGTAGACCCCCCGGTCGTCGGCGCGGACCATCCAGGCGTGCTCGCCCTGGCTGCGGCGCGCCCACTGGTGCTCGTCCTCGTGGTCGATGACGGTCAGCCGGCCGTCCCGGTCCGAGACGTTCAGCACGCCCTCGTGGATGTCCAGCCAGAAGATGTCGACGTCCGCCGCGATGTCGTACGCCGCGAACGGCAGCTTGGAGGAGAGGTCGTAGACCCGGCCGTCGTCACAGCCCGCGTAGATCCAGAAGTCGTCGGCGACCAGGCACTTCACGCCGTCGGGGAGGCTGAAGCGGGCGAGGACGGCGCCGTCGTGGTCCAGGGTGTAGACATCGCCCGCCTGGTTGCCGACCCAGCACCGCTCGTCGTCGACGTGGATGCCGAACGCGGAGGAGCCGGTGCGGAAGCGCCACAGCACGGGGGCGACGGCGCGCGCCGTGGAGGGGGCCGATGTCACCTGGCGGCGGGTCACGGCCCGGGGCGCGCGTTGCCCGGGGACGGCCGGGGCGTACCCCTTGCGGACCTTCTCCCCCACCTTCTTCGCGGCCGCCGCCTGCGCCTTGGCGACCGTGGCGAACGTCGATGTCTGGACCTGTCCGGCGGCACCGATCCGCCCGTAGCGCACGGTCACCACGAGGCCGTCGACGGTCACCTCGTAGAACTTGTGCGCACCTGCGCCTTCCTGTGACAGCTCCAGATACGTCGTCGTCGGCACGGTGGTGGACGCGGTAGACATGGCAGACCCCTCCCCAGGGCGGACCCGCGGCCGTTCCGGCGGGTCTCACTGCTCACACCGTAGGAGAAGGCACTGACAACGCCCGTCGCCGCCCTTCCCGTACGGGAGCGGCGGCGACGGTCATGTGGGTGTGCGGGCTCCTCCCCCGGCGGGCTACCAGTAGTGGCGCCTTCCGCCCACCGCGCGGCCCGTCGCGCCCAGGACCCAGAGCACCAGACCGATGGCCACGAGAATGATGCCGATGGTCCAGAGGATGGAAATGCCGGCGATCAGACCGATCACCAGCAGAATGACACCGAGGACAATCATGGAGCCCTCCAAACAATGCCGACTACCTTCGAGTATGCGCCTCATAAAGGTTTTCCGTCGATTTGGACGGTCGGCTTCGCGTGGACCTTCCGGATGCGGGTAGCAGAGAGCCCAAGCCGTACCCGAGGGAAAGCAAGGTGGTCGCGCATGTCCTCCTCCATCGTCGAGACCGTCGACATCCAGGCGCCGGTCGCCGTCACCTGGGCGCTGTGGAGCGATGTCACCCAGTGGCCGAAGTTCCTGAGCCATGTGCAACGGGTGGACCCGCTGGACGAGCGGCGTTTCGCCTGGCAGCTGTCGCTGCCCGGGGCGGACAAGGGGTTCGTCGCGGAGCTGACCGAGGTGGTGCCCGAGAACCGCATCGCCTGGAAGACGACCGAAGGCGTCCATCACGCCGGGGTGGTCACCTTCCACCGGCTAGACGACCGTTCCAGCCGGGTCGCGCTCCAGATCGAATACGATCCCCAGGGATTCGTGGAACACCTGGGGGCCCTCACCAACCTCGATTCGGCGCTCGCCAACTACGATCTCGGGGAATTCCAGAAACTGGCCGAGCTGACGGCGTCCGGCGGAACTCCCGAAGCCCGCTGACCTGAGTTCGTGCGGGCTCTCCCCTCCTGCCTGCACGAATCGCCGAGGTCCCACCGGTTCACCTGCCGGTGGGGCCTCGGCTCTGCTCACGGCCGGATCAGCTGGGCGTCTTCCAGCGGCGACGGCCCTTGGCCGCCGCGACCAGGGCGGGAACCGTGCCGAGCTTGACGCGCGGGCGGCCGTGCTCCCGGCCACGGGCCGTCTCCGCCCGGTCGATGGCGGCCAGCCCCCGGGCGTCGACGACGTCACCGCCACGGCTGCGGACGAGGCGGCGGAACGCCGTGGACGGGCGGGCCGGAGCGGGCAGGGCGCCCGCCACGGCGTCGGCCAGCAGCGTTCCGACGGTCTCAGCCGCGCAGGTGCGGTTGGCGCCGATGCCGCCCGAAGGGCCGCGCTTGATCCAGCCGACGACGTACGTCCCGGCCATACCGCTCACCCGTCCCCCCTCGTGCGGTACGGTCCCTGACGCCTCGTCGAAGGGCAGACCCGGCACGGCCACCCCCCGGTAGCCGACCGCCCGCAGCAGCAGGCCCGCCGGGATGTCCCGCTCACCCGGCCCCGACGTCACGCGCACCGCCGTGACGTGGTCCTCGCCCAGAGCCTCCATGGGGGCGGAGTGGAAGCGGAAGACGATGCGCCGGCCGGGTTCCGGCGGCCGCGTCCAGTCCACCTCCCGGCGCTCCACGTCCCGCAGCAGCGCCGCCTTCCCGCCCGGGGCCGCCGCGTCGATCGCGGCGCCGGTCCTGGGGTCGTGGTCGTCGACGACCAGGCCGACACCCGGCAGGTGCTTCAGGGCGAGCAGCTCGGAGGCTGTACAGGCCGCGTCCTCGGGGCCGCGCCGCCCCAGCAGGACCACCTCACGGACCCTCGATCCCCGCAGCGCCGCGAGCGCGTGGTCGGCGATGTCGGTGGCGGCCAGTGCGTCCGGGTCCGCGACCAGGATGCGCGCCACGTCGAGGGCGACGTTGCCGTTGCCGACGACGACCACGCGTTCCGCGTTCAGACGGACGGATTCGGGCGCCACCTCCGGGTGGGCGTTGTACCAGGAGACGAACGAGGTGGCCGAGGCGCTGCCGGGCAGGTCCTCCCCCGGAATGCCGAGCCGGCGGTCGGTGGAGGCGCCGACCGCGTAGATCACCGCGTCGTGGTGGGCGGAGAGCTCCTGGGCCGTGATGTCCTTGCCGACCTCGACGCCCAGGTGCATCCGTACCCGGGGGTGGGAGTGGAACCGGGCGAAGGTCTCGCCGACCTTCTTCGTCGCCGGGTGGTCGGGCGCCACGCCGTAACGGATGAGGCCGCCCGCCACCGGCAGCCGGTCGACCAGGGTCACCTCGGCGTCGGTGTGCAGGAGCAGGTCCTCGGCGGCGTACATGCCGGCCGGTCCGGTGCCGACGACCGCCACCCGGATCGGGGCGAAGTCGGCGGGCAGGCTGCGCTCGAAGGTGGGCTCGCCCCAGACGTGGAAGTTCGGTCCGGCGGGGGCGGGTTCGGGCTCCCGGTCGGTGAAGTAGGCCGCGTTGATGGCGGCGTACTCCTTCTGCGCTCCGAAGAGTCTGTCCACCGGGAAGATCGCGTCGACCGGGCAGGCGTCGGCGCAGGCCCCGCAGTCGATGCAGGTCTGCGGGTCGACGTAGAGCATCTCGGTGGATCCGAACTCCCGCTCCTCGGGGGTCGGATGGATGCAGTTGACGGGGCAGACGGCGACGCAGGTGGCGTCGGAGCAGCAGGTCTGGGTGATGGCGTAGGTCATCTCGTCGTCTCGGGTCGTGGTCGGGGATCGACGGCGTGGATCATCGGCTGCGGTCTCCGGCGCGGGCCGTCCGCTCCAGGCACCGGCCCGGGGCGCCGGGCCCGGATCAGATCAGCGAGGCGCGCCTGTAGAAGAACAGCGCGGGCTTCGTCAGCAGCCGGGCGGAGGCGAGGAACTCCATCAGCCCCGAACAGCTTGAGCGCATCAGCGACTTGTGGTGCTCGTTGGCCTTCGCCTCGGCGCGGGCCCGCCGCGCGTCCAGACCGGCGTTGGTGTACACGTCGCGGTTCACCATGCTGGTGACGATGTAGTACGAGGCGATCGCCACCACGACCGCGTTGAGCTGTCGGCGTACCGCGCCCGCGCCCCGGAGCCGTTTGCGGGTCTCGTCGCGGGCGAACTTCATGTGCCGCGACTCCTCCACGACATGGATGTTGTTGATGGTGCGGACGAAGGGCGCGACCCGCTCGTCCCGCATCCAGTCACGCTGCATCACGTCGAGGACTTCCTCGGCCACGAGTATCGCCGCGTAGGCGGCCTCGCCGAAGGCCAGGGTCTTGAAGGCGCGGCCCAGTTCCACCACGGGGCGGCGCGGCCGGTAGGCCGGTGCGCCCAGCTTCGCGGCGCCCCGGGCGAACATGATCGAGTGGCGGCACTCGTCGGCGACCTCGGTGAGCGCCCACTGGAACCGGGGGTCGGTCGGGTCCTTGGCGTACATGTCGCGGAGCACCATCTGCTGGAGGATCATCTCGAACCAGATGCCCGTGCTGGCGACGGACGCCGCCTCCTGACGGGTGAGCGCCTTGCGCTGGGCGTCGGTCAACTCGTTCCAGTACGCGGTGCCGTAGAGCGTGGACCACTCGGGGCTCGCGCCGTGGTGGTCCGGGTCGAGCGGGGTCTCCCAGTCCACCTCGGTGGCCGGGTCGTACGAGAGTTTGGCGGACGAGTCGAGCAGGCGTCGGGCGACGTCCTGCTCGGCGAGCCGGTCCTGGTCCTCCGGCCGAACGGTGCTGCTTGACATGGTGCGGCTCCTTGACTCGCGAGATCGGCCCGGCGCCGCCCGGCCTGTCCCCCATCGCGTTCCCGCCCGATGAGTTCGATGGCCGCCGAGCGCCGCCCGCTTGTTAGACGCGGCGTCTAGCAAGCTTATTAGACGCAAGGTATAGCAAGAGGGGAGTGCGGGCCTAGACCCGTGCGGGGAATCTGTACGAGCTCTCCACCATCCGGCGCGGAGCGGCGGCCTGAGTACGGCTACTCATGCCCGGTTCGCGGGCGCGGCCTACCGTCGCGGGATGACTGCACACCCGACAGGACGGTCGCACCCCTACGGCAGGAGGCGGCTCTCCTGCTGCCTGTTCTTCGCGGTTCTGCCGGTCGCCTGGTTCGCCGCCGCGCCCGTGCTGCCGGAGCAGGTCTTCTGGTTCCCCTTCTGGCTGGGAGCCGTGGTCTGGAACGGAACGGATGGCCAGGGCGGGATAAGTCACCTGTTCAACTGACGGGAGCGAGCGGACGGGGTTCCCGGAGTACGCCGGTGTCCGGCACCCGGCCCCGCAGCGGGGGCGTGCCGCGCAGGCTCCGGGTAGCGTCGGTAGCGGGCCCAGGGAGGCGTGACGATGCAGGACCGCGGGGAGCAGACCGTTCAGCGGATCATCGAGGCCGCCGGGGTGATCATCGCCCGGGACGGCTACGCAGGCGCGACGACACCGGAGATCCAGCGTCTCGCCCAGGTCTCGCGCGGCGGGTTCTACCACCACTTCGACTCCAAGGAACAGCTCGGCGACGCGATCCTGGCCCACCAGAACACCTACTTCCAGCAGGTCGCCGAGCAGACGGCGTCAGGCCCGGTTCCCGAGTTCTGGCTCCAGGCCCTGATCGACATCAGCCACCACTACACCGCCGGCCTCCTGGAGGACCCCGTCCTGCGGGCCGCCGTACGCCTCAGCATCGAACCGGGCCCCTACCAGACCGCCGAGAGCTACGCGGGCCCGCTGGGGGCCGTCACCGCCGTCCTCGAATCCGCCCGCGAGGCCGGTGAACTCCAGGACCACGTGGAACCCGTGGAGGCCTCCCGGACCATCGTGGGCTGCTACAGCGGGGTGCAGATGCTCTCCCTCGCCCTGGCCGAGCGGGACGGTCTGCACCAGCAGGTCAGCGCCATGTGGTCCCTCACCATGCCCGGCCTCGCCCGCGCGGCCGTCCTCACCCGGCTGCGCCTGGGCGCGCCACGCCCGTCAGATGCGGCCCGGCGGCGCTGAGACCCGGGCCGAGCGCCCCGGCGGGGAGGGGAGTTACGTCACCGGGGCGGGCCGGACCTCGTCACGCAAGGGAGATACGCCTTCGGGCCCGGCCGGACCTCGTCACGCGGGGACCGGGGCGTCGGCGTCGGGGCCGCCGTCCGGGGCAGGTTCCGGGTCCGGCTCCCGTTCCTCCTGCTCCGGCCCCTCCTGCGGATCGCTGAGCTGTTCGCGGAGGTAGTTCCAGATCACGGCGATCAGCGCGGCCACCGGGACCGCGAGCAGGCTCCCCACGACACCGGCCAGGCTGCCGCCGAGCGTCACCGCCAGCAGGACCACCGCGGCGTGCAGGCCGAGTCCACGGCTCTGGATCATGGGCTGGAAGACGTTGCCCTCCAACTGCTGCACCGCGATGATGATCGCCAGCACGATCAGCGCGTCCGTCAGTCCGTTGGAGACCAGCGCGATGAGCACCGCGACGAAACCGGCGAAGACCGCGCCGACGATCGGCACGAACGCGGAGACGAACGTCAGCACCGCCAGCGGGAGCACCAGGGGCACATCCAGGATCCACAGGCCGATGCCGATGAGGACGGCGTCGAGCAGGCCCACGAACGCCTGGGACCGCACGAACGAACCGAGCGTGTTCCAGCAGCGCTCGGCCACGACGGGGACGTCGGTGGCGAGGCGGCCGGGCAGCTGGCGGCGGAGCCACGGGAGGAAGCGCGGGCCGTCCTTCAGGAAGAAGAACATGAGGAAGAGGGCCAGGATCGCGGTGATCAGGCCGCTGAAGACGGTACTCACCCCGGTGACCGCCGTGTTGACGACACTGCCCGCGCTGTTCTCGATGCGGTCGACAGCGGCGTCGAAGGCGCCCGTGATCTGGGCGTCACTGATGTTCAGCGGCGGCCCCGCGGCCCAGTCGCGCAGCCTGCCGATGCCTTCGACGACACCGTCGGCCAGCTCGCCGGACTGCGAGGCGACCGGGACCGCGATGAGCGCGATGACGCCGCTGCCGACCAGGAGGAACATCACGGTCACCAGTGCGGCGGCCGGTGCGGGCCGCCATCCGTGGTTGCGCAGGAAGCGGGCGAAGGGCCAGGTCAGTGTGGTGAGGAGCAGACCCACTATGAGGGGCCACACCACCGACCACGTCCGCCCCAGCAGCCACAGGGTGACGGTGGCCAACAACAGGACCAGCAGCAGTTCGAGCGAGACGCGTGCCGATCTGCGGAGCGCGGCCGCGGTCTTTTCTGAGCTCAACGAGGCAGACATGGGAGCCACCTTATGAGTGCTCCGGCCTCTCCCCCGCATCGGCGTCCGGCCGGGGTGCCGGGCGCGCCCCCCGGCGCCTGCCCGGAACAGGTCCGAGGGGCAGCACCGTGCGGTGCTGCCCCTCGGACCCCCGGGCCGGCCTCAGCTCTGCGGGCGCTTGCCGTGGTTGGCGCCGTTCTTGCGGCGGGCCTTCTTCTTACGACGTCGCTTCGAGGACATTCGAACCCTCCTCTTCCTCTGCTCGGTTGGGCACACATGGTCCGCCGGACCGTCGGGTCCGGTGGTGAGGAAGACCGCTCCTCGCCCCTACCGTCACAAACTCGGGCCGCGGCCGCAAACCGCCGCCCCGCCGTTCGAACTCACTTGAACAGGCTCTCGCCGAAGTCCTCGGCGCAGCGGTCCTCTTCGGCCGAGCTGTTCGCGCTCTGCATGCAGTCCTCGAAGTCCTGGAACGACCCGGAGTTCACGACGGATATGCCGATGATGAGGACGATGGCCGAGCCGATCAGCCCGAGTGCGCCGAGGACGGCACCGGCGATCGCCATGCCCTTGCGCGGGGCCCTCCCCTGGCGGGCACGGAGCGCACCGAGGATGCCGAACACCAGCGCGAGCAGGCCGAGAAGGAGCCCGCCGACGACCGTCCAGAAGAAGAGGCAGGCGAGCAGACCCAGGACGAGAGCGGTGACCGCGAAGCCGTTGCTCCTCGCGGGTTCCGGAGCGCCGTACTGCGCCCCGTACTGCGCTTGGTCCGCGTTCGGCTGCTGAGGGTAACTGGGCATGGACATCGGATACGAACTCCTTACCAAAAGTTGTCCTGTCCATATGCCCCAGAAGACCCTCCGTATGCAAATCCGATCTATCCTCACCGGTTCCGGATCAGGTCTTCGAACACCGCCGGAACTCCGCCGCCAGGTGGTGCTGCAACGGCTGCGCGACCGCCGCGAGGTCGTGGACGAAGGTGAGGGTGTCCTCCCCGGTCAGGGTGTAGCGGCGGCGGGTGGCGTCGACCTGCTTGGCGGTAGGGGCGAGCGCCACTTCATGGGTGGCGAGGTCGACGGTGCCGTCACCGGCCCGGCCGACGGCGATCTCCGCGATGCCGGTGGGCTGGGTGATCAGCGCTTCCACCCGCCCTTCCGGCTGGAGCCGCCACCAGCCGCTCTCCCGGGCCGAGGGCCGCAGCGGACGCCCGTCCGCGTCGACCAGCCAGGCGCGCGACGCGTAGTGGAGGAAGGGGCGTCCGTCATGGCTGAAGGTGATCTCCTGCGCGTAGGCGAACTCCTCGTCGAGCGTCGGGTATCCGCCCCGCCCGCTCCCCGCCCAGGTGCCGAGCAGCCCGAGCACCGGGGTGACGAGCGGGTGCGGTGCCGGTGCTTCGTCGGGCCGGAAGGCGTCGGGGTACGGGTGGCGCGGGGCGGGGTCGGACATGGGGCGTGCTCCTAGGTCGCTGCCGGTACTGATGCCGGTGGCAGCCTAGGGGCATTGCCCTGCGTGGCGCGGGTGGCGTGCGTGGCGCGGGCGGCCTGGGTGACTCAAGCCGGATCGGCCGCCATGCTCTCCTTCAGGCTCCGGGGCCGCAGGTCGGTCCAGTTCTGCTCCACGTAGTCGAGGCAGGCCTGGCGGGTGGCCTCGGGGTGCGCCACGGTCCAGCCGCCAGGCACCTCCGCGAACGAGGGCCACAGGGAGTGCTGTCCCTCGTCGTTGACGAGCACCAGGTAGGTGCCGTTCTCGTCCTCGAACGGGTTGGTCACCGATCCTCCTTGAACTCAGACCTAGAGCATAGGTAAGGCTACCTTTACTTCGACGACTGCGACTCTACCCACCACACCCTCGGGCGACCCGTCGAATCCCGCAACTCACCTGGGCGACAGGGAGGTTGCCGTCACAGTCCCAGGTCGCTGAGGCGCGCCTCGTACCGGATGGTGAGGTCTTCCTCGTCGCCGACCGGGTTGTCCCAGAGGGCCACCAGCTCGGCGCGCACGACGTCGGGCAGGGCCTCGTACCGCTCGTTCCAGCTGTCGGCGTCCGGGATCCAGTAGCCGACGACCTTGAACCGGGTGGCGGGCAGCCCCAGCTCCTTGCGGAGGTAACGGCGTACGGTGCGCAGCGCGTTGGTCTCACCGGCGACCCAGATGTAGCCGCCGGTCATGTCCGTGCCGGGCGGGATCGCGGCGCTCACCAGCTCGGCCAGCCGGCTGGCATCGTGGCCGTTGCCGCCGTAGGTCCACGTGACCTTGGTGCCGGGCAGCGGCTGGACGGCTTCGGGGCCGGGGAGTTCGACGACCACGCGGGTGGCGACCCCGTCCGGGGTGTTCTCCAGGAGGCGCGCCACGGCGGGCAGCCCGGTCTGGTCGGCGATCAGCACCTGCCAGGCCAGGTCGTCCGGCGGGCTGTAGAGGCCGGTCGGGTCGTTCACCCCGAGCACGTCCCCGGGCTGCGCGCCGGCCACCCAGGTCGAGGCCACCCCGTGGTCGTGCAGCACGAAGTCGACGTCGATCTCCCGGCTCTCCGGGCGCGCCGCCCGCACGGTGTACGTACGCATCGGGGCGACGGGGCGGCCGTCCGGGGTCTCCCAGCCCTTCTCGGTGGTGACGGGCAGGGAGAGGTCCGAGCGGTCAGGGCCGTGCGGGAAGAACAGGCGTATGTACTCGTCGCCGACCCCGGTGGACTCGAAGCCGGCGAGCCCTTCGCCGTGGAGCGTGACGCGGGTCATCGTCGCGGTGAGCGGCTGGACTCGGGCGACGACGGCTCGGTGGATCGTCATGGACATGGCCCCTTCGTACGAAGTTTCCGGATCTACTTAGGCCAGCCTAACCTTCCAAGGAGGGTTGTTCGATACCGCGTCGGGTTCACGGCCCCGCCCGGGTGCGGTATCAGCAGATCCGCGGCAGTTGCTCACCGAGGGGCATGTCCACCACCCGGGTTCCGCCGAGGCCGGTGGCGGCCACGACCATGCCGGGGTGGTCCTCGACGCAGGTCCCGATCCGTACCGACTCCTTGCCGAGCGGGTGGGCGCGCATCGCCTCCAGGACGGTGTCGGCGTGGTCGGGGGGTACGAAGGCGACGAGCTTGCCCTCGTTGGCGACGTACAGGGGGTCGAGGCCGAGGAAGGAGCAGGCGTTGGCGACGGTGTCGGGGACGGCGAGGGACCGCGTACGGCCTCGGTGAATCCGACGCCGATCGACTCGTCGGGGACGTCGAACTGCTCCCAGGTCTGGGTGCGTCCGGCGCGGACCTCCTCCATCGCCTGCTCGGCGAAGTGAAGGGCGGCGGCGGCCGCGTACGCCTGGGAGTAGGTGCGGGCCCGGTTGCGTTCGATGGCGTTGGACCACTGCGGGATCGTCCACTCCAGGGACATCTCCGGCTTGGTCATGGTGCGCGGGAGGTTGATCCGGACGCTGTGGCCGGTGGCCTTGATGTAGCCGATGTCGACCAGTCCGGACAGGGCCGTGGACCAGAGGCGGGCGATGGGGCCGCCGCCGGTGTCCAGGGCGAAGTTGTCGGCGCCCTGGACGGGGCCGCACTCGTAGTCGATGAGGGGCCAGTGGACCGCGACCTTGGGCAGGCCGGGCAGGGCGCCGAGCGCGAGTTCCTCGATGCTCGGCTGGGTGGCGGCGGTGAGGGACACAGAGTCCCCGTCGCAGCTCAGACCCGCGTTGATCCAGAGGATGTGAACGGTCGGGTCTTCCTGAGGTGTGTCCATCACGTCCGTGTCGGCCGTGGTGGCGGTCGGGGCATCCATGGGCCCTCCTCGGGTCGGCCCGCTTCACGAACTTCTTGCCGGCAGCCTCTTTCCTGGATACCGCGCGCGTCCCGGCCGGTAAGTGCGCGGTGGCCCTATTGCCGCCCCGCACCCCCTGCGTACGCGGACATGCCGACGGCCCCCGCCGCGGTTCGCGGACGGGGGCCGTCGGGCGTACGTCAGGGTCAGGATTCGGTGAGGACCGCGTCGATCTCGCGGAGGAAGTCCGGCAGGTCGTCGGGGTTCCGCGATGTGATCAGCGGCCAGCCGCCCTCGTCGTCGCGGACCACCGACTTGTCGACCCAGGAGCCGCCGGCGTTGGTGATGTCGGTCTTGAGGGACGCGTACGAGGTCAGGGTCTTGCCCTGGACGTAGCCGCCCTCGATGAGCGCCCACGGGCCGTGGCAGATGGCCGCGACGGGCCGGCCGGAGGCCGCGAACGAGCTGACGATCCGGGTGGAGGCGTCCTGCAGGCGCAGGGTGTCGGCGTTGAGCGTGCCGCCCGGGACGAGCAGGAGGTCGTACGCGGCGGGGTCGACGTCCGCCAGGGTGAGGTCGGGCCGCACCGTGTCACCGGGTTCCTTGTCGCCCACGAGGGTGCGGATCTCGTCGTCGGAGACCGCCGCCACGCTGACCTGGGCCCCGTGGTCGCGCAGATGCTTCACGGGGACGACGAGCTCGTCCTGCTCGACCCCGTAGTTGGTGACGATCGCCAGGATCCGGCGGTTGCCGAGATCGGTGGTGGCCATGTGCTGCTCCTTTCCTCACAGGTCCTGCGGTTTTCCTCGAAGGTCATGCGGTCGTGTCGCCGGCGTTCTTCTCATCCCGCCGTGATGCGGACGCATTCCGCGACGGTGTCGCGGAGGCTTCCGGTCCGCTCCAGGATCTCGCGCTGGACCCTGGCCCCGTTGCCGCGCCGCTCCAGGGCCGCAAGCGCCTTCTGCGCGGCCTTGAGGTCGCCGCTGTCCTCCAGGGCGTCCCGCACATGGGCCACGAGCGCCTGGAGCACGTCGGCCGCGGGCTCGGGCCGCAGGGTGCGGGGGTGGATCAGCCGGTCCTCCAGACCCGAACGGGCCGCCTGCCAGGACGCCACCCGCAGCAGGGACACCTCGGTGTCCAGGGGAGGCTGCCCGGCCCGCCACTCCCGCGCCGCGGTCTCCACCAGCGCCCGCACCAGCGTGGCCAGCAGCACCGTGTCCGCCGGGTCCAGGCAGACGTCGGCGATCCTGACTTCCACTGTGGGGTAGTTGGCCGAAAGGCGCGCGTCGAAGTAGACCATCCCCTCGTCCTTGAGCACGCCGGTGCCGACGAGGGCCTTCACCTGCTCGTGGTAGCGCTCGGCGGAGCCGTGGAGCTCCACCGGCCCGGCCGAGGGCCACCTGCCCCAGACCCGGGCGCGGTAGCTCGCGTACTGGGTGTCCTGCGCCTGCCAGAAGGGGGAGTTTGCGCTCAGGCCGAGCAGGACCGGCAGCCAGCCGCGGATCCGGTCGAGCACGGCGACGCCCTCCTCGTCCGACTCGACCGAGACGTGTACGTGGCATCCGCAGGTCAGCTGCTCCTGGGCGGTCAGCCCGTAGCGCTCCGCCATCCAGTCGTACCGCTCCCCCGTCCCGATCGTGGGGCTCACCGGCAGCGGCGAGGTCGCCAGGGCCGCGACCGAGGCCCCCACGTCGGCGGCGTGGCGGCTCGCCTCGGCGCGCCACCTCTGCACCGCGTCGGCGATCTCGTCCATCTCCCGGCAGGGATGCGTGGCGAACTCCAGCTGCTGGCGGTGCAGCTCCGGCTCGAAGGCCGACTCCCCCTCCGCGTCCCGCTCGGCGAGGGCCAGCACGGCCGTGGACAGGGCACGCGCCTCCCCGCTGTCCGGGTCGACCAGCAGCAATTCCTCTTCCACGCCCACGGTCCGCACCACAGCTCCCACCCCTTCGTTGTTCATCCGGCGATCAGGCAGAGAGGACGGAGTCGTCCTCGGGACGGGCACCCGGCAACCGGTGCCGGGCGGCGACCAGGGCGCTGTCGACATCGCCCGTGCCCGTCGAGACGCACAGGGTGTAGGCCACATCGTCCATGCGCTGCCGCGCCTCGGTGGAGCCGCTCTCCGCGTGCAGCAGGCGCAGGGCCTCGTACTGCTCGACCAGGTTGTGCAGCACGGTGGGGTGGGCCATCAGCATGCGGGGGGTCCTTCCGGGCGGGATTCTTCGTGTGAATGTCGTGTGCCCGGCTTGTGCTCTCGGGCACAGCCCCGAGTACCCCGACATGGGCGACCCATACCCCCGTGTGGGAAGTCTCCCCCGGCCCCGCCTCCGGTGAATCGATCGGCCCGCAAGGGGTACCCAGCAGGACGAACGACCCGCCCCCGGACTCTCCGGGGCAGCACGGAAGGACGCTCTCATGACCGACCGCAGGCCGGAAGGCACCGCCTACACCGGGGCTTCCGGCTCCCCGCCTCCCGTACCGGCGGACATGCCGGACCAGCAGACCCAGGAGGGCGAGGACGCCCTCGACATACCGATCCCGGAGCGGGTCGCCCGCGAGAGCGGCGACCGGCCCGACCCGGACGAGGCGGGTTCCGGCAAGGACGAGCCGCGCAACGCCGGTGCGCACCCCGAGGAGCACCCGACGCCGGACGAGTCCACGGGTTAGGCGGCCGTCGCGGACGGAACAGACGTAAGGCCTGTGCCCCCGGTCCGGGAAAGGACCGGGGGCACAGGCCTTACGTGCACATCAGCTCAGTGGTGTCCGCGCGCCGTGCTCGACGCGCCCCCGAAGAGGCGGGCGAGGGCCCGGAAGGGCAGCGTGACCACGGTGGCGATGGCTCCTCCGACGGACCGCAGCACATCGGCGATGGCCTTCAGCATGGGATGTCCTTCCTGCTCGTCCCGGAAGCTCAGCGAGCTCCGGGGTCAACGGCTCGGACATCCCGGGTACCCGGCATGCGCCCCGCAAACCGGACCGGACCGGTCCGATCCGTTCGGGACCGGCCCCGGACGCCCTCGGCCCCCAGGACGCGGGCGTCCTGGGGGCCGAGGGGTCGTTCAACCCGGATCAGGCGGTGGTGATGTTCTCCGCCTGCGGGCCCTTCTGGCCCTGGGTGATGTCGAAGGTCACCGCCTGGCCTTCCTGGAGCTCACGGAAGCCGGTGGAGTTGATGTTGGAGTAGTGCGCGAAGACGTCGGGGCCGCCGCCGTCCTGCGCGATGAAGCCGAAGCCCTTTTCCGAGTTGAACCACTTGACGGTTCCGCTGGCCATGCCTGTACCTCTCAGCAGTAAACGGATCCGCACCGCGCGGACCCGGAGGTGATCGCCCTGGTTCTCAGGCACTGCACAGCAAAACGCCCGCGCCAGGCGCGGGCAGGTACTGCGAACCACGACATCTTCCGGCGACGCTACACGGCGGGATCACTCCTCACCAGAGAGCAACGCCATTTTGGTGTGGATCTTCCTCCGGGCAGGTGGCTCGAACCCCACCGACTGCGCCCCGTTCAGGGCCCGTCGGCACCCCGGGCGACACTCCGCGCCCAGAGCACCAGCGGCAGCTGGAGGGGCAGCCTGGCCAGGGCCGCGGCCCGCTGCGGCCGGGGCCGGCCTCGCCAGTCCACGGCCATCTGCACATTGGCCGGAAACACCCCGACGAAGAAGCCCGCGGTCGCCCGGGCCGCGGCGCCCCGCGTCCTGGGGTGCGCGATCCCCGCGGCCAGGGCGAGTTCGACCACTCCGCTCGCGTACGTCCAGGTTCGGGGCTCGCCGGGCAGGATCCGGGGCACGGTGGCGTCGAACGCCTTCGGGACGGCGAAGTGGAGCACCCCGGCTCCCGCCATGAGTCCGGCGAGCAGCAGGGGGGAACGCGTCCGGGAGGACATGAGGGCTCCTTACGTCGACGAGTGAACCGGGAACATGACTTACTTGCGAGTAAGTTACTGGCTCCCGGCGCCCTTCGTCCCCTCACCACGGGATCTCACTGCTGGATGAACCGGGGCAGCCACCGCGCCTGGTAGTCCGGGTGCCCGGCGTACTCGGCGGCGAGCTGCCGTACGGCGAAGCCCAGGCCCACCGCCCGGCCGGAGCGGAAGTCCTGGGCCGGGCGGTCGGTGTCCAGCTCGGCGACCTCGACGTACTCGCCGAGCAGCACCCGGTGCGTCTCGATGCGCTCCAGGGTGCGGGCGGGGTCCTGCAGGGCGATGTGATGGTCGAAGCCGCTGTCCCGCACGGTGAACGCGACGCCGCCTCTGCGGTCGTGGACCTCTCCGGGCACATCCGCCGGGCACCGCCATCGGTCCCCGCCGGCAGCCAGGGCGACCTGTTCCTCATCGGCGAGACGCGCCCGGACGAAGGCCACCATGTCTGCGTTGCCGGCCATTTGGATGCTGCTCCCTCGTGTTCATGGATCACTGCGGTGATACGGGGAGCATTGTGGTGGACCGGGGCGGCGCGATCCACCACGGCAGGCGGTGCGGTCAGTCCGCGGTCTCGCCGGTGCCCCTGGCGGCGAGGTCGGTGAGCACCTGGTGGAGGGGTTCGGTGAGCCGGCGGCGGTACTCCTGCACGGCCCAGCCGTTGCCGTCCGGGTCCGTGAAGTACATGAACGTGGCCCCGTCCTCGGGGGCGTACCGCTGGGGCTCGGAGACCTCCACCCCGCGGGCGACGAGCTCCGCGTGGGCGGCGTCGATGTCGGTGACGCAGAGCTGGAGGCCGTGGTACGTGCCCGGTTGCGGGTCCCCCGTCGGGTTCGGGATGCCGTCGGTCAGGGCGATCGAGCAGCCCGAGCCGGGCGGGGTGAGCTGGACGACGCGCGCCCCCGGCATCACCTCGCCGTCGATGTCGACGTGGAAGCCGATCTTGTCCCGGTAGAAGTCACGGGCCCGGTCCAGGTCGGTCACGGGGAGCACGATCACTTCAAGGGTCCAGTCCATGGCTGTGGGGGCCTTTCGCTGTGTCGGGGGGTGTGCCGGAGGATGTGCCGGAGGTGTCGGACGTTTCGCCGGTCCCGTTGGCGGCCGTCCCGTCGGGGGCGGTTCCCTCCCGGGCTGTCTTGCCGGCGGCCGTCCCGTCAGGGGCCGTCACCCCGGGGGTCGCGCCGCCCTGGAGCCGGGCCAGGTCGGAGGCGCGGACCTGGATGACCAGCAGGGCGACCAGCGCGGCGAAGACGGCGAAGCAGGCCGCCACGACGAAGGCGCTGGAGACGCCCGCGGTGAGGACCTCGTCCCCCCAGGGCGGTGGCAGCTCCCCGGTCCTGCGGAACTGGAGCAGCTGGGCCGGGGTGGCCTGTTCCACGAAGCGCGGCACCTGGTCGGTGGCCTCGTTGCGGCTGGCCGTGCCGAACATCGTCACCAGGATGGAGAGCCCCAGGGAGCCGCCCACCTGCTGGGTGGCGTTGAGGACCCCGGAGGCCGCGCCGGCCTCCTTCGGGGCGACGCCGGAGACCGCCATGAGGGTCAGCGAGACGAACTGCATGCCCATGCCCAGGCCGAAGACGAGCATCGGGCCGAGGATGGAGCCGAGGTACGTGCTGTGGACGTCGGTCAGCGTCAGCCAGCCGAGCCCGATGGCGGCCAGCAGGGCACCCGTGACCATGAAGGGTTTCGGCCCCCACCGGGGCAGCAGCTGGGAGGCGAAGCCCGCGCCGACCGCGATGATGACGCTGACCGGCAGGAAGGCGAGTCCGGCCCGCAGCGGGCTGAAGTCCAGCACGTTCTGCACGAAGAGCGTCAGGAAGAAGAACATCCCGAACATCGCCGCGGCGAGGCTCAGCATCATCGCGTAGGTCCCGGCGCGGTTGCGGTCGCGGAACATCCACAGCGGGGTGATCGGCTGCCGGGAGCGGCTCTCGATGAAGATGAACAGCGCCAGCAGGACGACCGCCGCCGCGAAGGAGCCGAGGGTGAGCGGGTCGCTCCAGCCGTCCTCGGAGGCGCGGATGAAACCGTAGACCAGCAGCACCATGCCGACGGTCGAGGTGAGGGCGCCGACGACGTCGAAGTGGCCCGGGTGGCGTTCGGACTCGCGGATGTAGCGGGGCGTGGCGAAGGCGATGAGCAGGCCGATGGGGACGTTCACGAACAGGACCCACCGCCAGTCCAGCCACTCGACGAGCACGCCGCCCGCCAGCAGCCCGATCGCGCTGCCGCCCGCAGAGACCGCGGCGAACACCCCGAACGCCCTGTTGCGTTCGGGGCCCTCGCGGAAGGTCGTGGTGATCAGCGACAGGGCGGTCGGCGAGGCGATGGCGCCGCCGACGCCCTGGAGCGCGCGGGCGGCAAGCAACTGCCAGGACTCCTGGGAGAGTCCGCCGAGCAGCGAGGCGAGCACGAAGAGCAGCACACCGAAGATGAAGACGCGGCGGCGGCCGAGGATGTCACCGAGCCGCCCGCCGAGCAGCAGCAGTCCGCCGAAGGTCAGCGTATAGGCGTTGACCACCCAGGACAGGTTCTCGGTGGAGAAGCCCAGGGACTTCTGCATGTGCGGGAGGGCGATGTTGACGATGGTGATGTCGAGGACCACCATCAGCTGGCACGAGGCGATGACGAGGAGTGCCAGTCCGCTGCCCCGGCCCTGCTGATCGGGCCGGGTGGTCCTGCCGGGTGTCGCGTGGGAGCCCGTCATGGGTGGGTTCGTCTCTCGTTCCGAGGGCGCTGCGCCCCGTCGGGGGCGGTCGGTCTTCCGTCGGCCGGATGAACGCGGGCGTTCACCCGACCGACGTTATGACGGAACCGGGAGCCTCGCCATTCGATCACCCGAGGGGCGGGGCCGCCCTACTGGAGCGCGCGGACCGCCGTACGGAAGAGGGCGGGTGCGCGGTGGGCCGCCGCGACGATCATCCGGCGCGATACGGGGTGGCCCGCGGCGCCCAGCAGGGCCTGGGTCAGCAGCCGGTAGCGGCGCGTCGTCCTCGTCCACCGCGCCGGGTACTCCTCGGGCCGCTCGGCGGCCAGGCAGCCGACCGCCGCCGTCGCGGTGGCGACGGCGAGGGCGATGCCCTCCCCGGTCAGCGCGTCGGTGTAGCCCGCCGCGTCGCCGACCAGCAGGACGCGGCCGGCCCGTGGCGCCGACGCCCGCTGCCGGAGCGGACCCGCCCCGCGTACGGGGGTGGCGTGCGGGCCGAGCCGGGCGGCGAGGGCCGGGAAGCCGGCCAGGTGCTCGTCGTAGGGGCGGCGGTCGCGGCTGAGGACGGCGACGCCCACCAGGTGCTCGCCGACGGGGGTCACGTACGCCTCCGCCTCCGGTGACCAGTGGACCTCGACCAGGTCCGTCCAGGGGGCGGTGCGGTAGTGGCGGCGGAGCCCGTAGCGGCCGGGCCCGGGGGCGGGGTGGTCCAGGCCGAGGGTGCGGCGCAGCGGCGAGTGGAGGCCGTCGGCGGCGATGAGCCAGCGCGCGGTGAGCCCGGCGGCGGTGACGGTCCGCCCGTCCTGGCGAACCTCGCGGACCTTGCCCTCCACGATGCGTACGCCGAGGGCCTGGGCCCGCTCGTGGAGGGCCGCGTGCAGGTCGGTGCGCCGTACGCCGAGCCCGTACGCGTCCCGGAACGCCGCCTCCGCGCTGCGCCGCCCGTCGGTGTACCGGATGCCGCGCAGGGGGTGCCCGGCCGGGTGGACGCCGAGGCGGTGGAGGGCCGCGAGGCCGCCGGGCATGATGCCCTCGCCGCAGGCCTTGTCGACGGGGGCGGGGCGGGGTTCGACGACCACCGCCTCCAGGCCCGCCCGGGCGGCCTGGATCGCGGCGGCCAGTCCCGCCGGTCCGCCGCCCGCGACCAGGATGTCGATCACGCCCGTGCTTCCGCCACCGGGAGGCGGGTCAGCGCCTCGTCCTCGCAGCGGATCCGGACGGCCATGAGGACGGCGTTGAGCAGGGTGAAGACCGCCGCGGTCACCCACGCCCCGTGGACGAGGGGCAGGGCGATGCCTTCGGCGGCGACGGCGACGTAGTTGGGGTGGCGCAGCCACCGGTAGGGGCCGCCGGTGACCAGGGGCAGGCCGGGGACGACGATGACGCGGGTGTTCCAGCGGGGCCCGAGCGTGGTGATGCACCACCAGCGCAGCGCCTGCGCCGCGACGACGACGGCCGCCATGGTCCAGCCGAGGGCGGGAAGGAAGGGGCGGGTCGCGTAGTGGACCTCGGCCAGGCACCCGGCCAGCAGGGCGGTGTGCAGGACGACCATCGCCGGGTAGTGGCCGCTGCCCGCCTCGGTGGAGCCACGGGCCAGGCTCCAGCGGGTGTTGCGGCGGGCGACGACGAGTTCGGCGAGGCGTTCGGCGGCGACGCCGAGCACCAGCGCGGTGTACCAGATCATGGGCCGTGCCTTCCTACCAGCGCAGCAGCACCAGTTCGCAGCAGAAGCCCGGGCCCATGGCCAGCAGGAGCCCGGGGGTGCCCGGTTCGGGGCGGCGGTGCTCGATGGTGTCCCGCAGGACGTGCAGGACCGAGGCGGAGGACAGGTTGCCGACGTCGGCCAGCGAGCGCCAGGTGACGTCCAGCGCGCCCTCGCGCAGGTCGAGGACCTCGGTGACGGCTTCCAGGACCTTGGGGCCACCCGGGTGGCAGACCCAGTGGGCGATGTCCTTCGGCTTGAGGCCGTGTTCGTCGAGGAACTCCCGTACGTCGTCGGCGAGGTACTGGCGTACGACGTCGGGCACGGCCGGATCGAGGACCACGCTGAATCCGGTGGAGCCGATGGACCAGCCCATCACGTGCTCGGTCTCCGGGTACATCCGGCTGCGGGTGGCCACGATCTCCGGCCCGGCGACGGCCCGCCGCCCGCCGAGCGCGACCACCGCGGCCGCCCCGTCGCCGAACAGGGCGGTGGCCACCAGGTTGGCGGGGGTCGCGTCCTGACGCTGGAAGGTGAGCGAGCAGAGCTCGACCGAGAGCAGCACGGCGACGTCGTCGGGCCGGCCGAGCAGATAGTCGTGGACCCGGGCCACCCCGGCCGCTCCGGCGACACAGCCGAGGCCGAAGACCGGCAGCCGCTTCACATCGGAGCGCAGGCCGAGGCGGGCCACCAGCCGGGCGTCGACGGAGGGGGCGGCGAGGCCGGTGACGGAGGTGAACATCAGCAGGTCCACGTCGGTGGGGCGCAGCCCGGCCGCGCGCAGGGCGCCGCGTACGGCCTGGCCGCCGAGGTCGACGGCCGAACGGATGAACACGTCGTTGGCCGCGCCGAAGCCGTTCAGGTCGCGGTAGCTCTCCAGCGGCAGCACGGTGTGGCGGGTGCGGACGCGGGCGTTCTCGTGGAGCCGGTCCAGGACGCGGCGGTCGGTGCCGGGCGGCAGACAGGTGTCGGCCACCATGTCGGTGACCTCTCGCTGGGTGTGGCGGTGAGGCGGCAGGGCTCCGTGGACCGCGGCGATCCGGGTCATTGCGGCTCCTGCATCGGGGACGTCATTGCCCCATCCTGACCGGAAGGTCCGGTGAATCCCGGTAAGGGAACCGCGCGGCCACCGTGTTGACGGGCCCACAGGTCTCTACGATCGCCCGATGGATGCCACGGACGGGATGCGGACGGCCACGGCGGCGGCCCGGTGGCCGGGCCGCGCGGCGGGTCTTGCGCTCGCCTGCCATCCGGGTCCCGTGGTCGCGGTCACCGCGCTCGCCTGCGCCCTGGCCGTCGGGGCGGGCCTCTCCCCGGCGCGGCTCGCCCTGGTCGGGGTGGCGGTGCTGACCGGGCAGCTCTCGGTGGGCTGGTGCAACGACGCGTACGACGCGGGGCGCGACGCCCGGGCCGGCCGCCGGGGGAAGCCGGTCGCGGACGGCGCGGTCTCCGTGCGCGCGGCGTGGGGTGCGGCGGCGGTCGCGGTCGCCCTGTGCGTCCCGCTCTCCCTGGCCTGCGGCTTTCTCGCCGGTACGGTGCACCTGGCCGCGGTCGCCGCCGCCTGGCTCTACAACCTGAGGCTGAAGGCGACGGTGCTCTCCTGGGTGCCGTACGCGGCCGGATTCGCCGCGCTCCCCTCGCTCGTGACGCTCAGCCTGCCCGACGCGCCCTGGCCCCGGTGGTGGACGGTCACCGCCGGGGCACTGCTGGGGTGCGCGGCCCATCTGGGCGACACCCTCCCGGACATCGCGGCGGACCGGGCCGCCGGTATCCGAGGGCTGCCGCACCGGCTCGGCGCCCGGGGGACCCGGCTGCTGCTGCCGGTGCCACTCCTCGCGGCCACGGGCGTCCTGGTGCTCGGCCCGCCGGGTCCGGTGGACGCGGGGTCTCTGGCCGTACTCGTCCTGGCCGGTGCGGCGGCGCTGCTGGGGCCGGTGCTCGGCCGGTGGTGGCACAAGGCCGCGCTGGCCGGGGCGGTGGCCGTGGCGGCGGCGGACCTGGCACTGCTCCTGGCGCGCGGCACAGCGCTGTCCTGAACCCATCACCGCCCAGCGTCTCCTGCCGGTGCGTCACTTCACACGCCCTCATGACGTGAGCATGCGAGAACCGTTGACAAATCAGAAACAGACCAGAAATCTATCAACTGCTGTTTGCAAAACATTGACTGCATGGCTCAAATACCGTGGAAGCAGAGGACAGCATGAGATGGAAACGGCTCAGCGAACGATCGATCACCGGCCTGCTCATAGCGGGGCTCGTCACCGTCGGCCTGCTTCCCGTCCAGGCGGCAGCGACTGAGGCGACCGACCTGGCCCGGGGCAAGACCGTCACGGCCAGCGGATCGCATGGCGGCTTCCCCGTCGTCAACGCCAACGACGGCCAGGTGAACACCTACTGGGAGTCGAACGGGCACCCCTCGAACCTCACGGTGAAGCTGGGCGCCGACGCGGACCTCCAGTCCGTGGTGATCAAGCTGAACCCGGACCCGATCTGGGGCACCAGGACCCAGGAGTTCCAGGTGCTCGGCCGGACCCAGAGCGGCACCGGCTTCACCTCGCTCAAGTCCCGCGCCGGCTATGTGTTCAACCCGGCCACCAACCAGAACACCGTGACGGTCCCGGTCAGCGGCCGGGCCGCCGACCTCCAGCTGCAGTTCTTCTCCAACACCGGGGCGCCCGGCGCCCAGGTCGCCGAGATCCAGATCCTGGGGACGCCCGCGCCCAACCCGGACCTGACCGTGAGCGCCCTGTCCTGGAGCCCTTCGGCGCCTTCTGAGACGGACAACATCACGGTCCAGGGGACCGTACGCAACGCCGGTACGGCCGCCTCTGCGGCGACCACCGTCGATGTGAGCCTGGGCGGCGTGGTCGTGGGCAGTGCCCCGGTCGGCCCGCTGGCCGCAGGAGCCTCGGCCCAGGTCTCCGTCCCGGTCGGCAAGCGGCCGCAGGGCTCGTACACCGTCTCGGCGCTGGTGGACCCGACCGACACCATCATCGAGTCGGACAACACCAACAACAGCCGCACCACCGCATCCCCGCTGGTGGTCGGCCAGAGCCCCGGCCCCGACCTGGAGGCCCGCTCCATCACCTCCAGCCCGTCCAACCCGGCCGTCGGCGCGGCGGTCAGCTTCACCGTCGCCGTGCACAACCGCGGCACCAGCGCGGTGAGCGCGGGCACCGTCACCCGGCTGACGGTGGGCTCCACCACGCTCAACGGCACGACCCCGGCCGTCCCGGCGGGCGCCACGGTGAACGTGCCCATCGGCGGCACCTGGACGGCGGCGAGCGGCGGAGCCACCCTGACCGCCACGGCCGACGCGACGAACCTGGTCGCGGAGACCAGCGAGACCAACAACGTCCTGGCCCGCTCCATCGTCGTCGGGCGCGGCGCGGCGGTGCCGTACACGGAGTACGAGGCGGAGGACGCCGCGTACCAGGGCACCCTGCTGACCTCGGACGCCAAGCGGACCTTCGGCCACACCAACTTCGCCACGGAGTCCTCGGGCCGCAAGTCGGTTCGTCTCAACTCCACCGGTGAGTACGTGGAGTTCACCTCGACCAACGCGTCGAACTCCATCGTCGTCCGCAACTCCATCCCGGACGCGGCGGGCGGCGGCGGCCGCCAGGCGACCATCAGCCTCTACGCGAACGGCCAGTTCGTCCGCAAGCTCGACCTCTCCTCCAAGCACAGCTGGCTGTACGGCAACACCGACAGCCCGGAGGGGCTCACCAACACGCCGGGCGGCGACGCGCGGCGGCTGTTCGACGAGTCGCACGCGCTGCTCGCCCAGACCTACCCGGCGGGCACCAAGTTCCGCCTCCAGCGGGACTCCGGTGACAACGCCGCGTTCTACATCATCGACCTGATCGACCTGGAGCAGGTCGCCCCGCCCACCGCCCAGCCCTCGGGCTGCGTCTCCATCACGCAGTACGGCGCGGTGGCGAACGACGGGATCGACGACACCGCCGCCATCCAGCGCGCGGTGACGGCCAACCAGAACGGCCAGATCGGCTGCGTCTGGATCCCGGCGGGCCAGTGGCGCCAGGAGCAGAAGATCCTCACCGACGACCCGCTGGACCGGGGCCAGTGGAACCAGGTGGGCATCCGTGATGTGACGATCCGGGGCGCGGGCATGTGGCACTCCCAGCTCTACACGCTGACCCCGCCGCACGAGGCCGGCGGGATCAACCACCCGCACGAGGGCAACTTCGGTTTCGACATCGACGAGAACACGAAAATTTCCGACATCGCGATCTTCGGCTCCGGCACGATCCGCGGCGGTGACGGCAACCACGAGGGCGGCGTCGCGCTCAACGGGCGGTTCGGCAAAAACACGAAGATCAGCAACGTCTGGATCGAGCACGCCAACGTGGGCGTCTGGGCGGGCCGCGACTACGACAACATCCAGTCCCTCTGGAACCCGGGCGACGGCGTCGAGTTCACCGGGATGCGGATCCGCAACACCTACGCCGACGGCATCAACTTCGCCAACGGCACCCGCAATTCGACCGTGTACAACTCCTCGTTCCGCAACACCGGCGACGACGCCCTCGCCGTCTGGTCCAGCAAGTACGTCAAGGACCAGGCCGTCGACATCGGCCACGACAACAGCTTCCGCAACAACACCATCCAGCTGCCGTGGCGGGCCAACGGCATCGCGATCTACGGCGGTTACGGCAACAAGATCGAGAACAACATCATCGCCGACACCATGAACTACCCGGCCATCATGCTGGCGACCGACCACGATCCGCTGCCCTTCTCCGGGCAGACGCTGATCGCCAACAACGCGCTGTACCGCACCGGCGGAGCCTTCTGGAACGAGGACCAGGAGTTCGGCGCGATCACCCTCTTCCCGCAGAACCTGCCCATCCCCGGCGTCACGATCCGCGACACCGACATCATCGACTCCACTTACGACGGCATCCAGTTCAAGACGGGTGGCGGCCTGATGCCGGACGTGAAGATCCAGAACGTCCGGATCGACAAGTCCAACAACGGCTCCGGCATCCTCGCGATGGGCGGCGCGCGCGGCAACGCGACGCTGACCAATGTGACGATCACCAACTCGCGTGACGGCCATGTGCTGATCGAGCCCGGCTCGCAGTTCACGATCAGCGGCAGCCCGACCGCCGCACGCGCCAAGCGGTAGTCCCCTTCTGTACGTTGCCGGGCCGGCGGTCGTCCGCCGGTCCGGCAACGCCCTTTCAAGGCCCGAATTCACCGCTTCACGCCTCTGGGAAGTGCGAGGTCCGGCCGCTACCCTCCGCGCATGATTCCCACGGTTGTCTGGGGTACCGGCAACGTCGGCCGCGCGGCGATCCGCGCCGTCGAGGCCCATCCGGCACTGACACTCACCGCCGTCCTCGTCCACGATCCCGGCAAGGTCGGCCGGGACGCGGGCGAGTTGGGCGGGCTCGGCCGCACGCTCGGCGTCGCGGCCACCGACGACATCGCCGCCGTCCTGGCCGGCCGCCCCCGGGCGGTGGTCTACGCGGCGTCCGGCGACATCCGCCCCGACGACGCGCTCACCGACATCGGCCGGGCCGTCCGGGCCGGAGCGGTCGTCGTCACACCCTCCCTCTATCCCCTCTACGACCAGCGCAACGCCCCGCCCGAGCTGCGGGATCCCGTCCTGGCCGCCGTCGCGGAGGGCGGCGGCTCCCTCTTCGTCTCCGGGGTCGACCCCGGCTGGGGCAACGACGTCCTGCCGCTGCTGGTCAGCGGTCTTGGCACCGAGGTGGACGTGATCCGCTGCCAGGAGATCTTCGACTACTCCACGTACGAGCAGGAGGAGTCGGTACGCCACCTGATCGGCATGGGCCACCCGCTGGACTACCAGCCGCTCATGCTCGCCGAGAGCGTTCCGACGATGGTGTGGGGCGGTCAGATACGGCTGATGGCGCGGGCGCTGGGCGTCGAACTCGACGAGATCCGCGAGACGCTGGACCGCCGGGCGCTGGAGACGACGGTGACCACCCGCACGATGGGCGAGTTCGCGGCGGGGACCCAGGGCGCGGTCCGGTTCGAGGTGCAGGGCATCGTGGGCGGTGAGCCCCGCATCGTGATCGAGCACATCACCCGTATCCATCCCTCGTGCGCACCGGACTGGCCCTCCCCGCCCGACGGCGTGGGCGCGCACCGGGTGGTGATCGAGGGGCGCCCCCGTATAGAGGTGACGGTCGAGGCGTCCGACGAGGGCGAGAACCGGTCGGCGGGCGGGAACGCCACGGCCGTCGGGCGGCTCGTCTCGGCCATCGACTGGCTGGTGGACGCCAAG
This sequence comes from Streptomyces cyaneofuscatus, assembly GCF_000718135.1. Lineage (GTDB taxonomy): Bacteria > Actinomycetota > Actinomycetes > Streptomycetales > Streptomycetaceae > Streptomyces > Streptomyces cyaneofuscatus. The sequence continues at coordinate 234,828 of NZ_JOEM01000007.1, forward strand.
CCGGGTCTGTACGACGCACTCGATGTCCCGCTGCGGCCCGCCGTCGGCAGGCTGGGAAGGAGAATGGCATGATCATCGACATCCCGGAGGGCCAGGAGCCCATCGGTTACGTGTGGGGGGAGATGGTCCCCGGCATCGGCATGGCCGCCGCCACGTTCTCGATGTCCGTGTACGAGCACACGACGCTGGGTCTGCGGGAGTTCGAAGCCGCGCGGCTGCGGATCGCGCAGATCAACGGGTGCCTGTTCTGCCTGGACTGGCGGACCGAGCGGGACGGGGCGAAGGTCGAGGAGGAGTTCGCCGGGGCGGTGACCGAGTGGCGTACGACGGACGCCTTCGACGCGCGGACCCGGCTGGCGGCGGAGTACGCGGAGCGGTACGCGCTGGACCACCACGGTCTCGACGACGCCTTCTGGAAGCGGATGACCGCGCACTACAGCCAGGTGGAGATCGTGGAGCTGTCCATGAGCATCGGCTCCTGGCTGGCGTTCGGGCGGCTCAACCATGTGCTGGGGATCGACGCGGTGTGCGTTCTGCCGGGTCACTGACGGAGTCCGGGGCCGCCGGGTTGGCACTCCCGGCCCCGGGCTCTCCGTACGCGCGGTGGATCAGCGGCGCGGATCAGCGGCGCAGATCGGTGGCGATGATCCGCTCGATGTTGCGCTCGGCGAGCGCGGTGATCGTGACGAACGGGTTGACGCTGACGTTGCCGGGGATCAGGGCGCCGTCGATGACGTACAGGCCCGGATAGCCGTGCAGCCGGCCGTAGTTGTCGGTGGCCTTGTCGAGGACCGCTCCGCCCAGGGGGTGGTAGGTGAGGTGGTCGCCCCAGATCTTGTAGGTGCCGAAGAGGTCCGTGCGGTAGATCGTCCCCTCCTTCTTGTTGATCTTGTCGAAGATGGTCTTCGCGGCGTCGATGGACGGCTGCTTCCACGCCGTCTGCCAGCTCAGTTCGGGCCTGCCCGCCGCCGCGTTCCAGGTGAACTCGGCCCGGTGGGGGTTCTTGGTGATCGAGAGGTAGAACGAGGCCCAGGTCTCGATCCCGGTGGGCAGCGGAGCGACTTCGGCGAACGCTCCGCCGGCGTCCCAGTTGTCGATGCCGCCGGTGGGGATGGACGACTGCACCTTCCCCGTCGGGTCCCACAGGTGGTTGGCCCGGCCGCACATGACGTTGCCGTTGTCGCCCCAGCCCTTGCCGACCTCGTTGTTGAGGCCGGGCAGCGCCCCGGTCGCCTTCAGGCCGACAAGGAGCTTGCTGGTGCCGACGCTGCCCGCGGCGAAGAAGACCCTGTCCGCCGTGACCGTCTTGGTGACGGTGGTCCGGCCTGTGGTGTCCAGCTGGTCGATGAGCACGGTGTAGCCGCCGCCGGAGGCCGGGGAGACGCGGGTGACCTTGTGCAGGGGGCTGATGGTGACCCGGCCGGTGGCCTTGATCCGGTCGATGTAGGTCTTCTGGAGCGACTTCTTGCCGTAGTTGTTGCCGTAGAGGATCTCGGCGTCCAGCGCGGACTTCGGGACGGTCCCGGCCGCCTCCTGCTTCATGTAGTCCCAGTCGTACACGGCGGGCACGAAGAGGAACGGGAAGCCGGAGCGCTGGGCGTGCTTCCGGCCGACCCGTGCGTACTGGTAGCAGTCGACGCTGTCGAACCATGCGGGGTCGATGGTGGAGACGCCGAGATCCGCGTTGGCGCGCGGGTAGTACGTGCTGTACATCTCGGCGGCGTTCACCGACGGGAGGATGGCGGCGAAGTTCTCCCGCTTGGGCGTGACGGCCATCCCGCCGTTGACCAGCGAGCCGCCCCCGACGCCGCGCCCCTGGTAGACGGTGATGCCGGCGAACTCCTCGGCGTCCAGGATGCCGGTGTAGCGGTTGACGTTCTTGTCGATCGGGAAGCCGAGGAAGTTGCTCAGCGGCTGCTTGGTCCTGGTCCGCAGCCAGAAGGAGCGGTCGTCCGGCTTGGTGGTGTTGGCGAAGATCTTGCCGTCCGCGCCGGGGGTGTCCCAGGCCATGCCCATCTCGACCATGTGGACGTCCGTGCCGGCCTGGGCGAGCCGGAGAGCGGCCACCGAACCGCCGTAGCCGGTCCCGATGACCAGCACCGCCACATGGGCGCCGGATCCGATCGGGGCCGCTGCCGCGCGGGGCGTGGCCCAGACCGGCGTGGTGGGTCCGGCGAGCGCCGCGACCCCGAGAAGAGAACCTGTTCCTGTGATGAATCTTCGACGCGATACGCCCTTGGGGGCGTTGTTGTGCAGGGTGGTGTCGTTCATGTGACATCCCTCACTCTCGACAGAGTGCAACAGGTTCTACTGTCGATCGCGTGGTAAGTCACTAGAAACTTGGGGGTAACTTCCCGGTACGAACGCGCACGCCCGAGGGGCCCCGGACCGCACGGTCCGGGGCCCCTCGGGCGTGCGCGTTCGTAGGGGGATCAGTAGGCACCGAAGACGTTGTCGATCGAGCCGTACCGGTCGGCGGCGTAGTTGCACGCGGCGGTGATGTTGGCGACCGGGTCGTAGCTGTCGGTCGAGGTGCCGGGCACGTGGTACGCCTGGAACGTCGGGTCGATGACCTGGAGCAGGCCCTTGGACGGGGTGCCCTTCACCGCGTTGGAGTCCCAGTTGTTGATGGCGTTCGGGTTGCCCGAGGACTCGCGGATGATGTTGCGGTGGATGCCCTCGTAGCTGCCGGGGATGCCGTGCTGGGCCATGACCGCCAGCGACTCCTTGATCCAGCCATCGAGGTCGTTGGTGTACGTGGCGGGAGCGGCGGCGGCCGGGGCGGCGGCGGGCGCGGCCGTGGTGCGCTCCGAGCGGTCGGCACGCTCCGCCGTGGCGGTGCGCTCGGCGGCCGGGGCGGCGGCCTTGGAAGCCTTGCCGGCCTTGGCGTCTGACGGGGCGGCAGCCTTGGCGCCGATGGTCAGCGTGATACCCGGGTGAATAAGGTTCGGGTTCTCACCGACGGCCTTGCGGTTGCCTTCGTACAGCTTCTTCCAGCCGCCGCTGACGGAATACTCGCGGGCGATCTTGGAAAGCGTTTCGCCGGACACCACGGAATGCTTGGCGGGCGCGGCCTTCGTCACGGAATTCGCCTGGGCCGTCACGGAGACGGGAGCTACCGCCTTTTCCGCGGCGAGGGAGTGGGCGGGAGCGGCGGACGCGGTGGTGGCGCCGAGCACGGGGAGGGCCAGAACGGCTCCACCCGTGGTCACGGCGGCGATGCCACGGCCCAGCGAGACGGACTTGGGACGGCGGTGCTTACCCTGTGCGGGCATGGGGAATTTCCTCTCCGGCGCCTACGAGGTGAGCTGTCGGGTTCAGACGGGAGATGTCTGGCCGCATGGATGTGCGACTTCACCCCTAGCCGTTCCGGAGACCGGATCGGCGGCTTACCTGGGTCCCCCGCTCCTGCCGTACGTGGGTGGGTTTCGGATTCCCGGACGGCGGCAGGATTCGGCGTTCCATCCGGATTGAGCGTGACCGTAGGCGAAAAGCGCCGGACAGAACAAGCCCCGAATTCCAAATGACCTTTCTCCGCAAGATCGAATTGCGGAATTCCCGGCCGCGCCCGTTCCGTCACGGTGTCAACTTTCTTGGCACAGAAGGGAACCGGGCCTTCCGATTCCACATCCGCACCCCCGGACGTGACGCTCACCACTTCGCACGGAGGTGGCCGAAATAGGCGCGGCCAAAGCGCCTCAAGAGCCCCAATAACCCCTTTATGGAAGAGAGGGTTAAAAGGATGAAATCACCCATACCGCCCCACCGAAACGGACTTATCGGGCGGTTCCGTAGGCCCGGTCGGAGGCCCCGCGCGGCGAGGGCTTACGGTGTGGGGTGGAGACTAGTAAGCCAACCCTTACCTCCGACGTACGCTGTACCTGCCCGCGTTCGCCCGCCTTAAGGATCACCACGCCATGACACGCCCCGTCCGCGTCGCCATTGTCGGAGCCGGCCCTGCCGGTATCTACGCTGCGGACGCGCTGCTCAAATCCGAGGTCTGCCAGGACCCGGGTGTCTCGATCGACCTGTTCGAGCGCATGCCCGCGCCCTTCGGCCTGATCCGTTACGGCGTGGCCCCCGACCACCCCCGGATCAAGGGCATCGTCAAGGCGCTGCACCAGGTGCTGGACAAGCCGCAGATCCGCCTCTTCGGCAATGTGAGCTACCCGAACGACATCGGCCTGGACGACCTGCGGTCCTTCTACGACGCGGTGATCTTCTCGACCGGCGCCGAGGCCGACCGGGCGCTCGACATCGCGGGCATCGAGCTGGACGGTTCCTACGGCGCGGCCGAGTTCGTCTCCTGGTACGACGGCCACCCCGAGGTGCCGCGCACCTGGCCGCTCACCGCGGAGAAGGTCGCCGTCCTCGGCGTCGGCAACGTGGCGCTGGACGTGGCCCGGGTGCTGGCCAAGACGGCGGACGAGCTGCTGCCGACCGAGATCCCGGACAACGTGTACCAGGGCCTCAAGCAGAACAAGGCGCTGGAGGTGCATGTGTTCGGTCGGCGTGGCCCGGCGCAGGCCAAGTTCAGCCCGATGGAGCTGCGGGAGCTGGACCACTCCCCCAACATCGAGGTCATCGTCAACCCCGAGGACATCGAGTACGACGAGGGCTCGATCGCCACCCGGCGGGAGAACAAGCAGGCCAACATGGTCGCGCAGACCCTGGAGAACTGGGCGATCCGCGATGTCGGCGACCGCCCGCACAAGCTCTTCCTGCACTTCTTCGAGTCCCCGGTCGAGATCCTCGGCGAGGACGGCAAGGTCGTCGGGCTGCGCACCGAGCGCACCGAGCTGGACGGCACCGGCAACGTCCGGGGCACCGGGAAGTTCACCGACTGGGACATGCAGAGCGTCTACCGCGCCGTCGGCTACTACTCGGAGGAGCTGCCCAAGCTCCCCTTCGACGTGGCCTCCGGCACGGTCCCGCACGAGGCGGGCCGCGTCATCGCCGGGGACGAGCACATGGCCTCGGTCTACGTCACGGGCTGGATCAAGCGCGGCCCGATCGGCCTGATCGGCCACACCAAGGGTGACGCCAACGAGACGGTCGCCTGCCTCCTGGAGGACCGCGCCGCCGGCCGTCTGCCCGAGCCGGCGACGCCCGCCCCGGAGGCGGTGGAGGCCTTCCTGGAGAGCCGTAACGTCCGCTACACGACGTGGGAGGGCTGGCACAAGCTGGACGCCCACGAGCAGGCGCTCGGTGCGGCCCAGGGCCGTGAGCGCATCAAGGTCGTGGAGCGCGAGGGCATGCTGGACGCCTCCGGCGCCTGATCACGGCCGTCGCAGGGCCGTCACCGCTCAGCCCGGGCCGGGTCCGGGGGCACTCGTCGTGCCTCCCGGGCCCGGCCCGCGGAACGTCCGCCACAGGTCCGGCGGGGCGGTGTCCCGGGACGGCTGCGGCGCCTTCTCCGGGAGGTGCGTCCAGCGGGCGGCCAGCAGGATCGCGATGTCGTCGGGGCGGTCCGTGGCCTGCCGGGCCTCCCCGGTCACCCGGTTGGCCAACTCGGCCAGCGGGACGGGGCCGACCCCGGCGATGGTGGCGCGCAGCCGCTCGATGCCCTCGTCGATGTCGGTCCCGGGGCGTTCGATGAGCCCGTCGGTGAACAGGGCCAGCACGTCGCCCGGGTCGAGTCGCAGCTCCGTGACGGGGTAGGTCGCCTGCCCGTCGATGCCGAGCACGATGCCGCCGGCCAGGTCCAGCACCTCGGTCCGGCCGTCGGGGTGCCGCAGCAACGGCTGCGGGTGTCCCGCCCGTACGGCACGGGCCTGTCCCGTGAGCGGATCCAGCACGATGTAGCAGCAGCTGGCGAACTGGCCCGGGTCGAGATCGATGAGCAGCCGGTTGGTGCCGCTCATCACCTCCTGCGGGTCATGGTTGCTGAGGGCGAACGCCCTTACCGCGCTGCGCAGTTGCCCCATGGTGGCGGCCGCCGAGACACCGTGCCCCTGGACGTCGCCGATGACCAGGGCGAGTTCGTCGCCGGTCTCGATGACGTCGTACCAGTCGCCGCCCACCTCCATGTCCTGGGTGCCGGAGAGATAGCGCCCTAGGGTGTCGACGCCGTCGACCTCCGGCAGCCGGTGCGGCAGCAGGGCGTCCTGGAGCCCCCGGGCGAGCGCCGACTCGCTGTCGTACCGCTGGGCGCGTTGGAGGGCCTGGGCGATGAGCCCGGCCAGCGCAGTGAGGACGGTGCGCTCCTCGGGGCTGAACCCCCGGGGCCGGTCGAAGCCGAGGATGCACGATCCGACGGGCCGCCCCGAGGCGATCAGCGGGAGGAAGGCGCGCGCGCCGACGTCGGTCTCCATCGGGATGCCCGGATAGGCGTCGGCCAGGCGCTGCATGGATTCGAAGAAGATCGGGCGGCCGGTGGTCAGGGTCTCCACGCCGGGGATGGAGACGTCGAGCCCGACCCCGTCGAAACGGTCGAGGAACCCCTTGGGGAACCCCGTCTCCCAGGCGAGGTGGAGGTGGCGTTCGCTCAGCAGGTAGATGGCGAGCTGCCGGCCGCCGAACGCGGGCAGCAGCTCCTCGGTGACCACGGCGGATACCTGACGGGCCGTGACCGCCTCGGTGAGGGCGATGGCCAGGGCGACCGGGCGGTAGAGCGCGGAGGACCGGTCGGCGGTGGAGCCGATGCCCAGCCCGGGCGCGGTGACGGAACCGGGCGCGTACGCCGGCCGTTCCGTGGCCTGGAACACCGCGCTCAGCCCGTCGTGGCCCGGGTAGAGGGAGACCGAGAGCCAGATCGACGGGGCCCGCCGGGCAAGGAAGTGGACGGGTTCGTCGGAGATCAGGGCCGCCCGGCAGTGGTCCTCGTACGCCGGATGCGCGAACCACGGCAGCACCTCCCACACGACGTGGCCCACCAGCTCGGCACGGGGGAGGTCGAGCAGCTCCTCCGCCAGCTCGTTGGCGTACGTGATGCGCCCGATCCGGTCCAGGGAGACGATCCCCCGGGGCAGCCGGTCCGCCGCCTCCGCGATGACGGGTCCCGCGCCGAAGTCGACGACGAAGCCGGTCAGATGGCTCTCGGCGCTCTCCCCGTCCGGGTGGGTCCAGCGGCCGGAGAGCTCCAGCAGGTGGTACCGGCCGTCGGGCCCGCGCAGCCGCATCCTCCGCACCACCGGGTCGGCGGACTCCACCGCCTGCCGGGCCAGGGCCCACAGCCCGTACACGTCCTCCGGTACGAGGCGTTCGGCGAGGGCGTCGACGGTGCCGGGGAACTCCGCCGGCTCGGTCCCGAAGATCGCGCACAGGTCGTCGTCCGCGGTGAGGCCCCCGGAGTGCAGGTCCCAGTCGAAGCTGCCGACCCGCACCGGGGGCGCGGGGGCAGCGGGCAGTTGGACGGGGATCGGCTCCTTCTCCCAGACGACGGGGAGGGACCGCGACTCCAGATCGGTGAGCGCGGCCCCGAGGCGGTGGCCCAGGCGCAGCAGCCGCTCCCCGTCGGCGGGAGCGATCTCCTCGCCCGGGGTGGCGGACCGCAGGACGGCCATCACTCCCATGCTGCCCTGCGGTCCGGTGATCGGGACCCACAGCGAGCCGAACGGGAACGGCAGCCCCGCCATCAGCTGGGGAAACCGCCGCATGCCCTCCTCCGCGTCGGCGAGCAGCACGGGCCGCCCGGTGCGGTAGGCCTCGGAGACGGGGAACGGCCGGTTCACGTGCATCCGCCACCAGGGCCGGAACAGCGGCCCCGGCAGTCCGGCGAGGACGGCGAGGCGCAGCAGTCCGGGTGTCCCGGAGCGGAGGTAGATGCCGCCCGCGTATCCCCCGGCGGTCTCGACGGCGCTGACCACCCCCTGCGCGAGTACGAGGGACAGCTCGTCCGGTACTCGGCCGCCGTCGTCTTGCCCGGCCGCGGCCCCGCTGCCGGGGGACGGGGTGGGCCGGGTCGCATCGTGCCGGGTCACACAGCCAGCATGCTCCCCGCAGCGGGGGCCGCGCACGTCGGCGGACCGGCCGGAACCCCGTGCCGGCCGGTCCGCCGACGCGGTCTCAGTGCAGCTTGGCGACGGCGGTGCCGGTGGTCTTCCGGAATCCCTTCAGCGGGGCGCCGTCCAGGTCGCCCAGCTGTCCCCACTCCAGGACGGTCACCGTGCGGCCGTCCCGGCCGACGGAGTGGAGGCCGATGTCGGTGGAGCCGGCCTCCGGGTAGGACGTGTCGATGCTGTACACATGCGCGCCCTCCTCCACGTTCACCCGGCCGTGGTAGCGGCTGACGCCCTCCAGGCCGGGCTCCTGCTCCTTCAGCCGCTCCAGGCAGGTCGCCAGCGCGGTCCGCAGCTCGGCGGCGAGCACCTTGGCCTTCGCGGCGGTGGGGGCGACGGTGATGGTCTGCCGGGCGCCGGTGTCCAGCTCGGTACGGAAGTCCCGGTGGCGGGTGCCCTTGGCCGGGATGGTCCCCGCCGTGCAGACGGAGCCGTCCTCGGGCAGGCCCTTGTGCACCGGCCCGGCGGTCCAGGGGGTGAGGGAGGCGGGCCACTGCCCGGCGGAGAGGAACTTCGGCGCGGCGGGGGCGGCGGCCGCGGGTGCCGTGGGCAGTGCGGTGGCGGCGAGGCCGGCGACGGCGGCGGTCAGGAGTGCGGTGCGGAACGTACGGGTGGTGCGCATGGTGGTGATCCCCGTTCAGGTGGTCGAGCAGTCGGTCGGTGGAACGGCACCAGCCTGGGGCGGCCCTCCCGGCGGCGACAAGCACGACACGGGTTGCGGCCGCCCTGGAACCGTCCCACCTCCGGTGACGTGGGTGTTCTCGGCGGGGTGGAACGCCTTGGTGGGACGGCCGGGGGAGGTCGAGCGGGTGTCGGGTGACGAGGGAACGGGCGGTCGACGGGCGGGCGAGGAGCTCGCACGCGAATTGCTGGCGGACCGCCTGCGGGAACTGCGGGAGGGCTCGGGCCGGACGTACGCGGCCCTCGCCCGGCGGATCGGAATCAGCGGCTCGACGCTCCACCGCTACTGCACCGGGCAGACGGTGCCGGCGGAGTTCGCCCCGGTGGAACGGCTGGCACGGCTGTGCGGCCGCACCCCCGAGGAACGGCAGGCGCTGCACGGGCTGTGGCTCCGGGCGGACGCGGAGCGGGTGGAGCGGCAGGAGGCGGGGGCGGTCCCGGGTGCCGAGGAGGCGGGCTCTGCGGCGGGTCCGGATGCCGAGAAGGCAAGTTCTGGGGCGGGTCCCGCTTCCGAGGCACCGGGCGCGCCCGGTGCGGAGGCCCTCGGCGGTTCCGGTGCGCCCGGCGCCACCTCCGTACACCGCGACGAGGACCGGCCCGCGCCCGCACCCCCGGCGCCCCGCTCCCCCGCCGTACGCCGGTGGGCGCCGGTTCTCGCCGTCTGCGCGGCTGTCGCCGCCCTGGCGACCGGTCTGATCGCAGGCTTCGGCGGGCCCGCGCGGCCGGAGCGCCCCGAGCGGCAGCCACCGGTGGCGCGGCCCGCCACTCCCCCGTTCACCTGGACCACCGACGACCACGTCTGGCGGTACGGCTGCGGGCACGAGTACCTCGTCGCCCGTCCCCCGGGCGCCGTCCCGCCACCACCGGCCGAGGCCGACGCCGAGCCCTGGGCGCAGGCGCTCGGCGCGGTGCACGCGGGTGAGACCGGCGTACGGATCACCCTCCAGGGCACGGGCGAGCGGGCGGTGGTGCTGGAGGCGCTGCGGATCCGGGTGGTCGCGCGGCGGGGTCCCGCCGAGGGGCGGGTCCACCGGATGAGTTCCGGGTGCGGCGGGGCACTCACCCCGCGGATGTTCGACGTCGATCTCGACACGGAGCGCCCGGTGGCCCGGTCCGTGCCGGGCAACGACACGGGTGAGCCCATCGCACCGGTCTCCTTCCCGTACCGCGTCTCGGCCGCGGACCCGGAGGTATTTCTCGTCACCGGGCGTGCGGCCCGCTGCGACTGTGACTGGGTCGCGGAGCTGCGGTGGAGCGGCGGGGGCCGGTCCGGCACGGTGCGGATCGACGACGGCGGGCGCCCGTTCCGTACGAGCGGGGCGCCGGGGCGGCCCGTCCACGACTACGACTACGGGGCCCGGCGCTGGGTGGCGGCGGAGCAGGAGGAAGCCGGTTGACCGTCGGGTCCCGGGAGGGGACGGCGTCCGGTGGCCGTAGGTGCGCCGCTGCGGCGATCCTGGGGACAGGCGGCCCGGGCAGGTGACCTGCGGGGCGGCCGACGCTCCCACCTGGAGGTGCTGATGGACCCCGTCACCGCTCTGCGGCGTATCGCGTTCCTGCTGGAGCGCTCGCAGGCCGCCACCTACCGGGTGAAGGCCTTCCGGACGGCCGCCGAGGTGGTGGACGCGATGGAGCCTGGGGAGGCGGCCGACCGGGTGGCCGCAGGGACCCTGGAGCGGGTCTCCGGGATCGGCCCCCGTACCGCGCAGGTGATCCGGGAGGCCCAGGCGGGTGAGGTGCCGGGCTATCTGGAGCGGCTGGAGGACGAGGCAGCCGCCGAACCCGCACCCGACACAGGCCAGGAACTCCTCTCCCGGCTGCGGGGCGACTGCCATCTCCACTCCGACTGGTCGGACGGCGGCAGCCCGATCGAGGAGATGGGCCGCACGGCGGCGGAGCTGGGGCATGAGTGGGCGGTGCTCACCGACCACTCGCCCCGGCTGACGGTGGCCAAGGGCCTGTCGCCCGAGCGGCTGCGGGAGCAGCTGGCGGTGGTGGAGCGGCTCAACGAGGAGTGGGCGCCGTTCCGTCTGCTGACCGGGATCGAGTGCGACATCCTGCCGGACGGTTCGCTGGACCAGGAGTCGGAGCTGCTGGAGCGGCTCGACGTGGTGGTCGTCTCCGTCCACTCCAAACTGCGGATGGACCCGGCCCCGATGACCCGGCGCCTGGAGGCGGCCGTCCGCCATCCGCAGGCGAATGTGCTGGGCCACTGCACGGGCCGTCTGCTGTCGGAGCGCGGCAGGCCGGAGTCCCGGTTCGACGCGGACCGGGTCTTCGCCGCCTGCGCCGAGGCGGGGACGGCGGTGGAGATCAACTGCCGGCCGGAGCGGCTGGACCCGCCCCGCCGGCTGCTGCGCAAGGCCGTGGAGGCGGGCACCCTCTTCGCGATCGACACCGACGCGCACGCGCCCGGCCAGCTGGACTGGCAGATCAACGGCTGCGCACGGGCCGAGGAGTGCGGCGTACCGGCGGAGCGGGTGGTGACCACCTGGCCGGTGGAACGGCTGCTGGAGTGGGCGGGGTGACGGGGGCTCGGAGAGCCCCCCTTGCCGGGCCGCCTACTTCTCGGGGTAGATGTCTCCGGCGGCCATGGCGCTCTGCTGTTCGCTGCGGTCCCGGATCGTCCGGGACTTCTTCTCCAGCCGCTGACGTTCCTCGGGGTCCGTCGCGCGTTCCGCCGCCTCGGCGAGCTGCTGGGCCTTCTCACGCATCTGCCGCGCCAGGTCGGCGGGCTCGTCCGAACCGCTCATCACCACTCCTCGGGCCAGGGGAACCACTGCCTCCAGCGAACCAGTGACGGGAGGCTTCCGCATCCCGCGTACCCCACCGGGAACGTTTCACGTGGCGACCCGGCTCAGCCGCCGGACCAGCGCGCGCACCCGGGGGTGGCGTTCGTGGGCCTCGGACGCGCGCCGGTCCAGCTCCTCGCCCAGCCGCTTCGTCCGTTCGTCGATGTCGAGCTCGGCCAGCACCCGGTCGATCTCGGCGAGCAGGGCCCCGTGCAGCTGCCACTGGCGCGGGTGCTCCTGAACGTCCTCCAGCAGCAGGTCGGCCACCCGGTCGCGGGTGGCGCGGCTGCGGGCGAGCGCCTCGGAGAGCCGGTCCTCCGCCGCCTCGCCGTCGGCGGCGAGCGGTGTGGTGACGAGGACGGCGAAGCTCTCGATGGCGTCGGCGAGCTGGCCGAAGAGCTCCTGGAGCAGGCCCGCCACATCGGCCGGGAACAGCGTCTCCTCCGTGCGGGCCTTCGCCAGGTCGGTGAGGGTGCGGGACAGGACCCGCAGCACGACCGCGCAGATCTCCAGGGTGTCCAGTCCGGTGCGCAGGACGACCCGGTAGAGCAGCCCTTGTCTCACCCTGGGGTTGAGGGTGAGACTTTCCTCCGCCTGCCGGAGCGAGGCGTCGACCTCGACGATGTCGTGGTCGAGCCTGCGGGCCTCGTGGAGCCGGGCCGCCGCCCGGGAGACGGGGTTGTTCCCCACCACCTCCTCGCCCATGCTGCGGAGCATCGTGCCCATCCGGCCGGCCAGGGAGCCGATGGAGCTGCCCGCCGACGCGACCCAGACGGGCGGGGCGAAGACCAGGTTGAACAGCAGCCCGACCACCGCCCCGATGAGCGTCTCCCACACCCGGTCCCAGGCGGTGTCGGCGACCTGCGAGACGCCGAGCACGAGCATCGCGCTGATCGCCACCTCGGGGACGAACTCGTTGACCCGCACCAGCCGCCCGATCAGCAGCGAGGTGAAGATGGTCAGGCCGAGGCTCCACCAGCTCAGCCCCACCAGGGAGCTGAAGGCGATGGCGATGAGCACGCCGACGATGACGGAGTTCACGCGGCGGATGCCGGTGGTGAGGGTGGCGTAGAGGGTCACCTGCACGACCAGGAGCGCGGTGAGGGGGGCGGTCAGCGGTGCCGGTTCGGGCAGGGCCCACACGGCGACGGAGTAGGCGATGACGGCGGCCGCGGTCGAGCGGAGCGTCTGGACCCCCGCGGGTTCGGTGGTGCGCTGCACGAGCTTGATGACGGGCGCGGAAACGGCGGGCATGTCTTTGACCGTGCCCCGTTTCCCCCGCGCGCAGCGCTCCGCGCCCGGGGTGCCTCCGTACGGCCCTGTCCCGGTGGCGGCAGAGGTCCGGTCCGTACGGCGTGCGGAGAAGCGGCGACCGGGGGACTCTGGACACATGGCTGTTCTCGTGAATCCCCCCACAGAGACGCCCCCCGCCGAGGGCTCGATCGGCGACGCCCACGAGGAGCGCCCGGACGGCGGTGTCTGGGAGCACCCGGCCGTCTGGATCGGGCTCATCGTGCTCGGTGCGCTGCTGGTCGCCGGGTTCTTCGTCGCGCGGGTCTTCGGTCTGGCATGAGCGGGAGGAAACCGCCCCCGGCACGCCGGATCGCCGACGCGCTGATGGAGGAGTGCGGCCGGACGTACGCCGAGGAGGCGGGCATCCGGCTCAAGGACACCCCGCAGCCCCTCTACCAGCTCCTCGTGCTGAGCCTCCTGCTGTCCGCCCGCATCCGCGCCTCCGTGGCCGTCGCGGCCGCCCGGGCCCTCTTCGACCACGGCATGCGCACCCCGCGCCGGATGGTGGACGCCACCTGGCAGCAGCGGGTCGACGCGCTGGGGGAAGGCCACTACCGGCGTTACGACGAGCGCACCGCCACCCAGCTCGGTGACGGCGCCCAGCTCGTGCTGGACACCTGGCGGGGTGATCTGCGGCGGCTGCGCGAGGAGGCCGACGGCGACCGGGACCGGCTGATGGAGGGGCTCCGGCGCGTCCCGGGCATCGGACCGGCCGGGGCCGACATCTTCGTACGCGAGGTGCAGTCCGTCTGGCCGGAGACCGGCCCCTGGCTGGGAGCGAAGGCGCTGCAGGGGGCCGAGCGGCTCGGCCTGCCCACATCCCCCGGCAAGCCGGCCCGGGCGGCGCGCGGGCACGACGACGCGAGGTTCGCGGCCGCGCTCGTGCGGGCGGCCCTGGACAAGGACATCGTGGACGCGGTCACGGAGGCGGCACGCCGTCAGTAGCACCGCCCGCACGCGGGCCGGCGGACGCCCGTGGTCGGGCGGTACGGGCGCCCGTGGTCGGGCGGTGCGGGCGCCCGTACCCCCTACGCGCGGAAGCGCCCGTACCGTACGCACTGATCGCGACGGCACGGGCGCCCCACCACCTCAGTGGCCGGAGGCTCCCCGCAGTGCGCGGGCCCGCTCTTCCTCCCGGCGGGCCGCCTCCTGCTCCTGCCTTCCTTCGGCCTTCATCCGCTCGTCGCCGAGGGCGATGCCGTCCGACTCCTTCTTCATGCCTTTCAGCCGGCGCGCCTTGGCGCGGGCCATGTCGGTGCTCTTACCCACAGCTGCCTCCGTACCGCGAGGAGATTCACGCTTCTCCCTCCCACTATGCCTACGCGCGCCGCAGAACGCAGGAGGCCGCCGGTACGGGCTCTAGAGCACCGGACCGTCGTCCTCGTCCTCGGGCCCGCCGGCCTCGACCCGCAGCGCCAGGTCCTGCAGGACATCGGCCGACGAGACGTCCGTCTGCCCGGAGTCGTGCACCTGCGCCAGCATCGTGAAAGCCAGCGTGAAGGCGCTCACGAGCTGCTCCACCGCGCCGCCGACCTCGCGCCCGACCACGGTCACCACCTCCTCGACGGAGAAATCGTCGGGGATGGCGATGTGGGGCATCGTCTCGTTCAGCAGGGCGGTGACGGCGCCCGCTCCCGCATCCAGGTCTTCCCGTTCGAGGTCCGCCTCCAGCAGGCGCTGCATTTCGCGCGCCTCTGTGAGGATGCCGATCACGCGCTTCACGACTTCCCGTTGCTCCATGGCCGCGAGCATAGGGCGTGCGCACCGGTCACCACGTGCGGTGGAGTGCACTTCTGTGCGGCGTCCGTGTGCTGCCGCGGTGGTTCAGCCGGTGTCGCGCACCGCCACGATGCCGTTGAAGACCCCCGCGTACGCCGTGCCGTCCGGGCCGATGGTGATGGGCGCCCAGTTGTTGTCGTACGCCGGTCCGGTGCCGGTCAGCTTGCGCCAACGGCGTTCACCGGTGCGGAAGTCGACGGCGGTGAGGTACCAGGCGTCGATGCCGAGGGCGTTGGGCTCCTTCTCGTAGAAGTAGAGCAGCCCGTTGGCGGTGGAGAGCTTGGGCACGGTGGAGGGTGAGCGGACGGCGCTCTCCCACACGGTGTCGCACCCGCTGCCGTCGGGCCGTACGTCGATGCGGGTGACACCGCCGACGACGCTGCGGCCCAGGAGGAGCGAGGTGGGGTTCTCGTAGCCGTAGTAGTTCTCGACGACCAGGCTGTTGCCCCAGCTGATGAGGGAGTTGTCGGTGGTGGAGCGCCCGGAGCCGAAGACGGGGACCGAGCAGACCAGGCGGCGGTCGGCGGGGACGTCGGTGCCCCGGCGGTAGACGAGGACGTTCATGCGGTCGTTCGCGTTGTCGGTGATCGCCACGTACTCCTCACCGGTGCCGAAGAGGTCCGGCGTGGTCCCCGAGCCCTGGTTCACCGAGCCGGGCTTGGTGCCCGTGCCCCGGTCGTAGGTCTGGCGCCACTGGATGCGCGGGGTGCCGTCGGGGTCGGCCGTGAAGCTGTAGAGGGCGTGGTCGGAGACGATGGAGACCCCGTCCCGGGCCACGGAGAAGGAGTTCTGGATCTCCTCGCCGGCCAGCCGGACGGAGCGGATGACGGAGGTCTCCGGGTCGACCGTGCCGACCCGGCCGAGCCGGGTGACCCACCAGATGCGGCCCTGCCAGTCGGGCATCACGGAGGTGACGGGGTCGCAGGTGCCGCTGGGGAAGAGGTCGGTCCAGCTGACGCAGTCGTGCGGGACCTGCCCGGTGAGGTCCCAGTCGTTCTCGACGGTGAACTCCCAGCGGCCGGCCGCGTTCTGCCGGTGGGCGATGCGCAGGACGTGCTGGCGCGAGTCGGCGAGGACGACCCGGTCCCGGTCGTCCAGGTAGAAGTAGGCGCCGCCCGAGGTGTCCTTGAAGATACGTGAGAAGTCGAGGCGCGTGATCGCCTCGACGGTGGACGAGCGCTGCGGCAGCTTGTACTCGGCCAGCGTGTCGAGGGTGCGCGGGTCGAGCAGCTTGAGCAGGAAGCCGGTGAAGGTCCCGCAGACCGTGATCAGCCGGCCGGCCGTGTCGAAGGTGGCGGTGGCGCACTCGCCGCCGACCGGGGCGATCTTCTCGCTGACCACTTCCGGGTTCCGGCCGAGCGGCCCGGAGTACGGGTGGGTGCCGCTGCCCGCCGCGTCCGCGTGCATGCCGCTGCGGCCGTTGGGGGCGAGGTACGGGTGTTGCGGGGGCGCCTGGCCGGGGACCGGGGAGGCGGTGGCGGGCGCGCCCTGGTAGTCGCTGACCAGGCGGTGACCGGGAGCCTTCGGGATGTCGTCGGCCACCGCAGGGGCCGCGGGGCCTAGGAGGGTGACGGAGGCGACGGCGAGCGTCAGGGCCAGGACGCGGGTGAGCGCACGGCGGTACGGCGGGGGCATCGGGCTCCTTGATTACGGACGGGGGTCGCGCCGCCGCCCGACGTTAGGACGCACCCCTTGAAGTGTCCATGGAAAGCAGAAGGGTTTCGCGGGCACGACACACGGCCGCAACACCGCGCCACGTGCGGCAACGCCCGCCACACACCGAGCCGAGCCCCGTCCGCCTGTCCCTGCCGCCTGTCCGCTATCCGCTCGCCCGTCCGCGCGGCGGGAGCTTCTTGCGCGAGCGGTTCTCCAGCATCGCCCGGCGGATCCGGGCCGCCGCCGCGTGGGCGTGCTCCGGGGTCGCGGTGTGGTCGGCGACCGAGGTGACGAACCGGTGCAAGGGCTGCCGGCAGCGGGTGCACGGGGCGTCGGTCGTGGCGAGGTGGCCGTCCTCGCACTCGGGGTCGGAACAGGAACCGGGCACCAGCAGCTGCTCGGCGATGTCCTGGGCGCTCCAGCGCCGGCGGCCGTCCTCGTCCTTCTCGTTGAGGGCGTGGGCCCAGCGCAGGTTCCAGCGGCGTTCGATGCGCTCCCGGAGGAGACCGGCGCTGCGGTTACGGCCCAGCTCGTCGTGGATCAGGTCGTGGACGGTGCTCGGGACCCGGCCGCCGAGCGCCTGGAGGAGCTGCTGCGGCAGCGCCTGGAGGACATAGCCGCGCGGATTGCTCTTGGCGTTCTCCCGCCAGCGGTCGCAGGCGCAGGACCCGTCGGGCCTTCTCGGCGCGTGGCAGCGCTCGCACAGCCCGCGGCACTCGGCGCACAGCCCGCCGTCGAGCCCGTCCAGGTGGGGCGCGGGCGCCCGGCCGCACTCCTGGCAGCAGGCGGCGCACGGGCCGCAGAGCCGCTCGTTGCCTGCCTTCGTCGTCCAGGTACGCATCTGGCACCGGCAGCAGAGGCCGGTGTTGCAGTACTCGTGGTGGGCGGCGCCCGAGTGGCGTCCGGGGGGCGGAAAGGACATCTGCCCATTGTGCGGGATCGCCCGGCACAGCGTGGCCGGTCCCGCCGGGGCGGGACCGGCGGCCGGATTCAGGGATGCAGGCCGCTGACCAGGTTGGCGGTGGCGCCGATCCCGTCGTGGATGGTCGGCGCCATGCTCGTACTGGCCAGCAGGAAGCCCAGCAGGGCGCAGACGATCGCGTGCGAGAGCTTCAGCCCGCCGTTGCGGAGGAAGATCACCGCCAGGATCGTCAGCAGCACCACCAATGAGATCGAAATGACCATGGCCAGCCTCCTCCGCCGCGCCGGATTTGCGGCATTCGGCCGCCAGTGTGGCGCAGCGGGGCGGCCGTTCGGCGCACTGGCGTGTCCGCCGAACGGGTACTCCCGGGCTGTGCGGTGTTACGGGGTCGGAGCCACGCCCGTCCGCGCGCGGAGGAAGCGTTCGAGCCCGGCCAGGTCGTCGGTGTTGAGGTGGTCGACCCCGGCGGCCAGCAGCTCGCTCCAGACCGCCTTACGCTCGGGTCCCGGCAGGTCGGGGGTGGCCCAGAAGCGGATACGGCGGCCCTCGCGGTGGGCGGCCAGGACGAGGGTGCGGAGCCGGTCACGCTCGGCGCGGGGGAAGGGGCCCGCACCGAGCCAGCCGAAGGTCTGGGTCCAGTTGGCGCTGATCAGCGGGGTGAACGAGGCGGGCGACGCGGTACCGAGGTCGTCGAGGCGTCCGTCGTAGAAGGCGAGGCGGGTGCGCTGGATCTCCATCGGCGCCCGGGCGGCGCGGTCGCCCGAGATGACGGCGGTGACCGCTCCGCGCCGGACCCGGCCGTGGTGGTAGCGGGTGAACAGGGAGCCGTAACGGGTGAGCTGCCGGTCGAGCTCGCGGTAGGCGGCGACGCCGTCGGCCTTGATGTCGATGAGGAGTTGCAGGGGCCGGCGGTGGTGCGGGTGCACGCTGCCGTGTCCGGCCCGGACCAGGGCGCGTAACGGTTCGAGGTAGAGGCCGGCGAGGGTGCGGCTGGGGTCGAGCCCGGCGGGGTCGTGGGCGACCAGCAGTTCGCCGTCGACGAGGAAGATGTCGGCCTCGACGCTGGTGAAGCCGTGCGCGAGGGCGTCGTGGAGCGGACGTGGGTGCAGGTAGTCGTTGTGCGCGTGGGCGTGGCGGAGAGGGCGGAGCCTGGAGGGGCGGCCGACGGTGGCCGGGGACGCGGCGACCGGGGACGCGGCGGCTACTCCGGCGGGAGCGGCGATCACCGCGGCGGCGGTGGCGAGGGTGACGGTGAGGGCGCGGCGGCGGGTCGGGGCGGGCGGTACAGCCATGGAGGCTCCCTGAAGCGTCGGCGGGGCCCGGGACGGGCCGGACGCGACGAGTATGGTGCCGACCGGCAGCCGATCGTCAGGTACCTGCCATGTATTGGCCCGATCGTCGCCCGCCGGTCAGCGCTTGATAAGCTGTCAGCGACTTCTCAGGCCTTCCCGCCGCGGATCCACAACCACATCCGCATCCACCGGGGAGGCTTTTTCATGCCTCACCACACACACATACGCGTACTCCTCGCCACAGCGGCCGACCGCCCCCGTCACCCCAGCGGCACGCTCTCCGCGTTCCGCTCGCCCCAGCGGACCGTCCGGTCGCACCAGCGTTCCAGCAGCACCCGGTCGTGGCCGACGGCCAGGAGCGCGGCGCCGGACTCCGCGCGGTACGCCTCCACCACGGCGACCAGCGCGGCCGTCGTCGAGGCGTCCAGCATCGCGGTCATCTCGTCGCAGATCAGCAGCCCCGGCCGCAGCACGAGCGCCCGCGCCAGGCAGGCCCGCTGGAGCTGCCCGTCGCTCACCGCGTGCGGGCGGCGCTCCAGCAGTTCGGCGGAGAGGCCGACCAGCGGGGCCAGCTCCGCCACCCGGGCCGGGACCTCGCGGCGGCGGCCGGTGGACCGGAGGGGCTGGGCGATGAGTTCGCGCAGGCTGAGGCGGGGGTCGGCGGAGAGACGGGGCTGTTGGAAGACGACGCCCACGGCCGTGCGCTGCTCCTGCGGGGCGCGGTGCCGCCAGCCGCGTACGACCGTCCCGTCGAGGGTCATGGTTCCGGCGTCCGGGCGGTGCAGGAGGGCGGCGACCTTGGCCAGGGTGGACTTGCCGCAGCCACTGGGGCCCAGGAGCCCCACCGCCTCGCCGTGCCCGACGATCAGGGAGACGTCGCGGACGACCGGGGCGCGGCGGTCGTACCCGGCGGTGATACGGGTCAGCTCAAGCATCGGCGGCCGCCTTCGTGAGGGAGTGCGACGCGCGGCCGGTCAGCCCGTGGTGGCAGGCGAGGCCGTCGTCGAAGGCCGGGCGTTCGGTGGTGCAGCGGGCGTCGGCGCGGGTGCACCGGGCGGCGAAGGCGCAGCCGTCGGGGAGCGCGCCGAGTTCGGGCGGCATGCCGGGGATGGGGGCGAAGTCCCGTTCGGGCAGGGCGTCGAGCAGGCCCTTGGCGTACGGGTGGCGGGGGCCGGGTGCGCCGAAGAAGGGGCCGGCGTCGGCGATCTCGACGATCCGGCCCGCGTACATCACGGCGACCCGGTCCGCGATCCGCTCGGCCGCCGCCAGGTCGTGGGTGATGATCAGCAGCGCCCGGCCCTCGTCGGTGTGGCGGCGCAGTTCGTCGACGGTCCGCTCGACCAGGTCCCGGTCGAGGCCGGTGGTCGGCTCGTCCGCCAGGAGCAGCGGGGCGTCGCCGATCAGGGCGAGGGCGGTGGCGGCGCGCTGGGCGAGGCCGCCGGAGAGTTCGTGCGGGTAGCGGTCGAGATGGTCGGCCGGGAACGAGGCGCGGGCAGCCGCCTCCCGTACAGCCGCGGCCCCGCGCACCCCGGTCAGCTCCCGCAGGGTCTCCTCCAGCTGGGCGCGGACGGTGCGCACGGGTGTGAGGTGGGCGGCGGGGCTCTGCGGTACGAGGCCGATGCGCCGTCCCCGTACCGTACGGGCCAGCGTCCGCTCCCCCGCCGTCAGCAGGTCGATGTCCCCGCCGAGCACCGCGCTGCCGGTGGTCTGCGCGTTGGCCGGGAGCAGGCCGAGCAGGGCGGAGGCGAGCACCGACTTGCCGCAGCCGCTCTCGCCGACCAGGGCGAGGCACTCCCCCGGCGCGACGGAGAACCGGGCGCCGGTGACGGCGGCGATGTCCCGGCCGCCGCGCATCCGGAAACGTACGGACAGGTTCTGGACGTCGAGGACGGCCGCAGCGTGGTCGCGGGTCACAGCATCAGCTCCGATTTCCGGCGCGGGTTGATCCGGTCCCGCCAGGCTCCGGCGATCCCCGCCAGGGCGAGCGTCGGGATGATCAGGAAGAGGCCGGGGAAGAGCGTCGGCCACCAGTCCCCCGCGAGCAGCGAACCGCGCGCGGACTGGACGAGGTTGCCGAGGCTGGCCTGGTGGGCGGGGAGTCCGAGCCCGAGGAAGGAGAGCGCGGACTCGTGCCACATGGCGTGCGGCACCATGAGGACCGCCGCGAGCCCGGCCTGCGGGAGCACCCCGGGCAGCAGGTGGCGCACGATGACCCGGACCCGGGAGGCACCGCCGGAGACGGCCGCGTCGATGAAGGGGCGCGAGCGCAGCGAGAGCACCTCGGAGCGGACGATCCGGGCGGTGGAGATCCAGTGGGTGAGGGCCACCGAGATGATGACCGGCCAGACCCCGGGCCGGAACATCGCCACGATGAAGATGCCGAGCAGCAGGTGCGGGATGGAGGACAGGGTGTCGACGATCCGCATCACGACCCGGTCCGGCCAGCCGCCGAACGACCCGGCGAGCGCGCCGATCGCCGTACCGATGACGGTGGCGGTGAGGGCCGCGACCAGTCCGACCAGCAGCGAGACGCGGAGCCCG
Source organism: Streptomyces cyaneofuscatus (assembly GCF_000718135.1). GTDB lineage: Bacteria > Actinomycetota > Actinomycetes > Streptomycetales > Streptomycetaceae > Streptomyces > Streptomyces cyaneofuscatus. The sequence continues at coordinate 255,784 of NZ_JOEM01000007.1, forward strand.
TAGACACAGCGCAGCAGCAGGTCGCGCCCGACGTCGTCCGTCCCGAAGGGGTGGGCCCAGGACGGCGGGTGGAGCTTGTTCGAGAGGTCGACGGCCTGCTGGTCGAGTTGGGCCAGCGGCGGCACGATCAGCACGGCGAGCGCGACGGCGACGACGATGGTCACGGAGGTGGCGACCCGGATACGGCGGGTGGTGCGGCCCGGCAGCGGGGCGAGCGCGGTCTCAGCCATCGAAGGCCACCCGGGGGTCGGCGAGCCCGTAGAGCAGGTCGGAGAGCAGGTTGCCCAGCAGGACGGCTGCGGTGGCGAGCACCGTCAGCGCGGCCAGCAGGGAGAAGTCGACGGAGGTTGCGGCCTCCACGGTGGCGGCGGCGATGCCGGGCCAGCTGAAGACGGTCTCGATGAGGAGCGCCCCGGTGATGAGTTCGGGGACGCGGGAGCCGATCAGGGTGAGCATCGGCAGCATCCCGGAGCGCAGGGCGTGGCCCAGGAGCACCGTGCGCTCGCTCAGCCCGCGGGCGCGCGCCCCGCGCACCGGGTCCTCGGCGAGTGCGTCGGTGACCCCTTGGCGTACGTACAGGAAGAACCACGGCAGCTGGGAGATCCCGAGGACGGCCGCCGGCAGGACGAGGTGGGAGGCGACCTGGCCGAAGGTGATGGTCTCGCTGGCGGCGTCGGTGAGCCCGCCGGCCGGGAGGAGGTCCAGCTTCAGGGCGAAGAGCCAGATGGCGAGGAGGCCGAGCCAGAAGGAGGGCGCGGCTTCCAGGGTGTACGCGGCGGAGCTGACGGCCCGGTCGAGCCAGCCGCCGGGCCTGCGCGCGGCGAGGACGCCGAGTGCGGTGCCGAGGAGGATCGCGATCAGGAAGGCGGAGGCGGCGAGCAGGACGGACCAGCCCATGCGCTCGACGATCACGTCGGAGACCGGCTGGCGCATCACGCTGGAGTCTCCGAGGTCGCCCTGGAGGGCCGAGGTCAGCCAGTTCCACCAGCGGGTGACGAGCGGCTGGTCGACGCCGAGGTTGGCCCGGAGCTGGTCCAGGTTCTCCTGCGAGGCGGTGAGGCCCGCGGTGCCCGCGTACGCCTTGACGGGGTCGAACGGGGACGCGGCGGCGACGGCGAAGACGCCGAAGGTGACGGTGAGGAGGACCGGGACGGCGAACAGGGCCCGCCGTCCCGTCATCCGTGCCATCGGCCCCCAGGGGAGGCGGGGCTTCACTTCTTCGTCTCTCCCGTGCTTTCCGGCTTCCACTTCTCGACGTTCCACCAGGGGCCGGAGGCCAGCCCGTGGTCGTGCGGCTCGACCTGGGTGGTGAGGGGGCCGAAACGGTCGTCGACGACATAGAGGTGGTCGATGTGGGTGAGGAAGGTGTAGCCCGGGTTCTTCACCAGCTCGCGCTGGACGGTGTCGTAGGCCTTCTTCCGCTCGGCCTTGTCCCCGCTCCTGCGGCCTGCCTCGATCGCCGCGTCCACGGCCTTGTTGTCGTACCAGGCCATGTTGTTGAAGCCGTCGCCCGCGAGGGAGGACTTCAGCAGGGTGTACTGGTCGAAGTCGGGGTCGGCGGGCGAGCCGCCGCCCGCGAGCACGGCGTCGTGCTTCATCCGGGGCTCGATGACCTCCCAGGTCCCGGCCTCGGTGCGGATGTCGATGCCGGCCTTCTTGGCGTCGGAGGCGTAGGCGAGGGCGTGCTCCTGGCGGAGCTTGTCACCGCTGAGGTACCAGAGGGGGAACGTGGCGCGCACGCCGTCCTTCACGCGGACGCCGTCCTTGCCCGGCTTCCAGCCCGCCTCGTCCAGGATCTTCTTCGCGGCGGCGACATCGTGCTTGCGCTCGGTGCCCTGGGTGAACCACTCGCTGTCGGTGGGGACCGGCCCGTAGGCGGGCTTGCCGCTGCCGTTGAGGATGGCGTCGACCATCGTCTGCCGGTCGACCGCGACATCGAGGGCGCGGCGCACGGCGGTGTCACCGGCGACCTTGTTGTTGGTGGGCAGCGTCACCGTGCGGTAGTCGTAGCTGTTCGCGGCGTACGTCTTCTTGCCCTTGTCGTTCGCGAAGCCCTTGGCCAGGTTGGGCGGCAGGATCGCGCCGTCCAGGTCGCCGGAGCGCAGCCGGGTGGCGCGTACGTCGTCGTCCTTGATAATCGCCATGGTGAACTTCTTCACCTCGGGTTCGCCGCCCCAGTAGTGGGGGTTGGCGGTGAAGCTGAGCTTCTCGCCCTTGGACCACTTGGTGAGGACGTACGGTCCGGTGCCGATCGGCTTGGTGGTGAAGGCGCCGGTGTTGACGTCCTGCTTGCCCGCGATGTGCTCGGGGGCGATGGGCAGGACGGTGCGCTGGGCGAACGGCGCGTAGGGGTACTTGAGCGTGAAGACGACGGTGTCCTCGCCCTTGGCCGTGACGTCCTTGACGGCGTCCAGCTCGGTGCGGGAGGGGTTGTTGGTCTTCGCGTCGAGGATGGTGCGGTAGGTGAAGACGACGTCCTTGGCGCCGAACGCCTTGCCGTCGCTGAACTTCACGCCCTGGCGCAGCTTGTACGTGTACGTCAGCCCGTCTTCGCTGATCTCGGGCAGCGCGGCGGCGAGGGCCGGCCGGAGCTTCATGTCGGCGTCCAGGGCGAGCAGCCCGTCGAAGATCTTGGAGTTGCCGTCCTTGCCGTAGCCGAGCAGCGGGCTCAGGCTGTCGGGCTCGTAGGCGATGCCGACGACGGCCGAGGTGGTCCCGGTGCCGGAACCGGCCTTGGGGCTGTCCGGGTTGGAGCAGGCTGCCGCGGTCAGGGACAGTGCGGTCACCAGCGTGGCGGCGACCGCCCCCCGTATCGATCGGGCCGTCATACTCTGCACATCCCTGTTCAAGATCGACTGTTATTGCGAACAGTATGCAATTAAACAGCACGTAAAAGGCCCTGGTACACCCCGCCTCGACAGGCGAGACGCGGGTACCAGGGCCTTGGCCCGACAGGCTGCTACGGAGCCGGCAGCTCCGCCAGCTCCGCGACGGCCTCGCGGTGGGTGCCCGCCGAGCCGTACGCGATCGAGTCCGCCTTGGCGCGCTTGAGGTAGAGGTGCGCCGGGTGTTCCCAGGTCATCCCGATCCCGCCGTGGAGCTGGACGCACTCCTCGGCGGCGTGGACCGCGACGCCGGAGCAGTAGGCCTGGGCCACCGCGACCGCGAGCGGGGCGTCGGGGCTGCCGGTGGCCAGGGCGTCGGCGGCGTTGCGGGCGGCGGCACGGGCCGAGACGACCTCCAGCCAGAGCTGGGCCATCCGGTGCTTGAGCGACTGGAAGGAGCCCACGGGCCGGTTGAACTGGTGGCGTTCGCGGGTGTACCGGACGGTCTCGGTGAGGCACCACTCGGCGATCCCGAGCTGTTCGGAGGCGAGCAGTCCGGCTCCGGCGAGCAGGCCGCGCCGTACGGCGGTGGTGCTCGCGTCCGCATCGGCGAGCAGGGTCCCGGTGGCGCCGGACAGCGTGAGGGTGGCGAGGGGACGGGTCAAATCCAGCGGTACGAGGGGTTCCACCACCACTCCGGGGGCCGTCGCCTCGACCGCGTACAGGCCTTCGGCGGTCGGCACCAGCAGGACGTCGGCCACGGCCGCGTCGGCGACTCCTCGTACCGTGCCGTCGAGTGAGGTGAGGGCCGCCCGAGCACCGGAGGGCGGGGTGGCGAAGGGCACGGCGAGCACCGCCGTACGCGCACCGGAGGCCAGCTCGGCCAGGAGTGCGGCGGCCGGTCCGCCGTCCCGCGCCAGTGCGAGCAGCGTCTCCGTCGCCACGACGGAGCTGGTCAGGTACGGGGCCGGGGCCACGCTGCGGCCCAGCTCCTCCAGGACCACGGCGGCCTCCCGGTGGGACGCGCCCTGGCCGCCGAGCTTCTCCGGTACGAGGAGTCCGGCGGCGCCGATGCCGGTGGCCAGCGCCTCCCACAGCCGGGGGTCGTACGGCGTGTCGGACTCGGTCGCCGCGATCACCGTCGGCGCGTCGGCCCGGTCGGCGAGGAGGGCGCGTACGGCGGAGCGCAGGTCCTCCTCGTCCTGGGTGTAGAGGAGGTCCGGGGTGGCGGAGGGCTGTTCCGGGGTGGCGGCGGGGGGCTGGGTGGGCGCGGTCATCGGCTCAGGTCCTTCCAGGCGACGTCCTTGTCGTTGCGGGGTTCGGCGGGCAGCCCGAGGACGCGCTCGGCCACGATGTTCAGCAGGACCTCGCTGGTGCCGCCCTCGATGGAGTTGCCCTTGGAGCGGAGGTAGCGGTAGCCGGCGTCGCGGCCGGTGAAGTCGACCAGCTCCGGGCGGACCATGGTCCAGTCGCCGTACAACAGGCCCTCGTCGCCGAGGAGTTCGACTTCCAGGCCGCTGATCTGCTGGTTGAGGCGGGCGAAGGCGAGCTTCATGCCCGAGCCCTCGGGGCCGGGCTGTCCGGCGACGAGCTGCTGGCGCAGCCGCTCCCCGGTGAGCCGGGCGACCTCGGCCTCGACCCAGAGGGTGAGCAGGCGCTGGTGGGTGTCGTGGGTGCGCAGGTCGGGGCGGTTCCGCCAGGTCTGCGAGACCGGGCCGATCATGCCGCCCTCGCGCGGGATGCGGGAGCCGCCGATGGAGACGCGCTCGTTCATCAGCGTGGTCTGGGCGACCTTCCAGCCGTCGCCGACGGGGCCGAGCCGATGGCTGTCGGGGATGCGTACGCCGGAGAGGAAGACCTCGTTGAACTCGGCCTCCCCGGTGATCTGGCGCAGCGGCCGGACGTCCACGCCGGGGTCGGTCATGTCGCAGATGAAGTAGCTGATGCCCCGGTGCTTGGGGAGGTCGGGGTCGGTGCGGGCGATGAGGATCGCCCACCGGGCCACATGGGCGCTGGACGTCCAGACCTTCTGCCCGTCGATCACCCAGTCGTCGCCGTCGCGGACGGCCCGGGTGGCGAGCGCCGCGAGGTCGGAGCCGGCGCCGGGCTCGCTGAAGAGCTGGCACCAGACCTCCTCGCCCACCCACAGCGGGCGCAGGAAGCGCCGCTTCTGCTCGTCGGTGCCGAAGCCGAGGATGGTGGGCGCGGCCATGCCGAGGCCGATGCCGATGCGGCGCGGGGCGTTGTCCGGCGCGTCGGCGGCGGCGAGTTCGGCGTCGACCACCTGCTGGAGCGAGCGGGGCGCGTCGAGTCCGCCGAGGCCCACCGGGTAGTGGACCCAGGCGAGGCCCGCGTCGAACCGGGCCTTCAGGAAGTCGGTGCGGTCGGTGGTGGCGGGCGGGTGCGCGGTGAGGAGTTCGCGGGTGCGGCGGCGGATCTCGGTGGCGTCGACGGCCGGTGCGGCGGCGGGGCTCATCGGGCACCTCCGGGCAGGACGACGATGCGGCCGGTGCTGGTGCCGTCGGCGACGCGCTGGACGGCCTGCGCGGCTCCGGCCATCCCGACACGCTCGCTGATCAGGGGTTTGACGATCCCCTGGGCGGCCAGCTTGGTCAGCTCGTCGTGGCAGGCGCGGACGGCGGCGGGGTCCTTGGTGTTGTAGAGGCCCCAGTGCAGCCCGACGATGGAGTAGTTCTTCACCAGGGCGTGGTTGAGCGCCGGGGCCGGGATGTTTCCGCTGGCGAAGCCGACGACGAGGACGCGGCCCTCGAAGGCGATGCACTTGACGGACTTGGCGTACGCCTCGCCGCCGACCGGGTCGTAGACGACGTCCGCGCCGCGCCCGCCGGTGGCTTCCTTCACGGCGGCGACGATGTCCTCGCTGCGCCGGTCGATGACCAGGTCGCAGCCGAGCTCACGGGCGACGGCCGCCTTGTCCGGTCCGCCGACGACCCCGATCACGGTGGCGCCCGCGGCCTTGCCGAGCTGGACTGCCGCGCTGCCGACCCCGCCCGCCGCCGCGTGGACCAGGAGGGTCTCCCCGGCCTGGAGGTTCGCACGGCGGTGGAGGCCGAACCAGCCGGTCTGGTAGCCGATGTGGAGGGCGGCCGCTTCTGCGTCGTCCAGGGCGTCGGGGGCGGGCAGCAGCGCCGCCTCGTCCGCGACGACGTACTCGGCGAAGCCGCCGTACGGCAGGGCGGGGGTGGCGAGGACGCGCCGCCCGTCCTCCGTCGTGCCGCACACCTCGACGCCCGGGGTGAACGGCAGCGGCGGCCGCACCTGGTACTGGCCCCGGCAGAGCAGGGCGTCGGGGAAGTTGACGTTCGCCGCGGCGACCCGGACGAGCACCTGCCCGTCGCCGGGGGTGAGCCGGTCCGTCTCCTCCAGGCTCATCACCTCGCCCGGCTCGCCGTTCCGGTGCACTCGCCATGCCTGCATGAGGGGCCTCCACAACACTGTCGGCATCAACCGCTGCCGCTGTCGGCATTTCCACTGCTCGCGTAACCACTGCTCGCGTAACCAGCGCTCCGGCGCATACTAAGCGGTCGCTTGCCCATCTGGGAACACCCCGGCGAGCCGGGCGAAGCGGCCCCTTCAGCCCCGCTTCGGCTTGGCCCGCACATGCATCCGCTCGCCCTGCGGGCCGAAGAGGCTCAGGAACTCCACGGGCTTGTCCTCCGCGGGCCCGAACCAGTGCGGCAGCCGGGTGTCGAACTCGGCGGCCTCCCCCGGCTCCAGCACCAGATCGTGCTCGGCCAGCAGCAGCCGCAGCTTCCCGGAGAGCACGAACAGCCACTCGTACCCCTCGTGCGTGCGCTGCTCCGGCACCTCGCCGCTGCCCGCCTCCTGCACCATCTTGTACGCCTGGAGTCCGCCGGGCCGGGCGGTCAGCGGCAGCATCGTCCGGCCGTGCTGCACGATCGGCTTGGCCCGCACCCGGGGGTCCCCGACCGGCGGGGCGCCCACCAGGTCGTCGAGCGGGACCTCGTGGGCACGGGCGATCGGGAGCAGCAGCTCCAGACTGGGGCGGCGGCCGCCGGACTCCAGCCGGGAGAGCGTGGAGACGGAGATCCCGGTGGCGGCGGAGAGCGCGGAGAGGGTGACCCCGCGGTCCTTGCGCAGGCGGCGCAGGCGGGGGCCGACCCCGGTGAGGACGGCGTCGAGTTCGGGGTCGTCCCGGTCGTGTTCCTTCATGCGCCCATTGCAGAATCGGCAAGCGGGATTGTCAATCCCGCCTACGCGGTCAGGGGCCCGCTCCGCGCCCCGGCGGTATCAGTGGGCGAAGACCTCGAAGGTGACCGCCGGGCGCCCGCCGAACCGGTCGGCCTCGGCCCGCACCATGCCCTCCAGGAAGGTCCGGCAGTACGTCTCCGGCTCCTCCTCGCTCAGGGCCTCGATGTACGTGCGGTGCGCGAGCAGGGACTCCACGGAACGTTCGAACCCCGCCGTCGCGTCCACCGCGTGCGTGGGCCGGTCGCTGCCCGCCACGGCGGTCCACCGCACCCCGTCCCACGGCTCCAGGCCCTGTTCCTGCAGCTCCGGGAAGATCCACCGGTTGCCCGCGTCGGCGACGGCGTCCAGGGTGGCCCGGCCGACCGCCCGGTGGTCGGGGGTGTTCCAGGCGACGCCGCCCCAGGTGTCGCGATGGTTCAGGGTGACGACCAGTTCCGGGCGGTGGCGGCGGATGGCGGCGGCGATGTCGCGGCGCAGGCCGGTGCCGTACTCGATCACCCCGTCGCGGTGGTCGAGGAACTCCACCGTACGGACCCCGACGACGGCGGCGCTCGCCCGCTGCTCCCGCTCGCGGAGCGGCGCGCACTCCTCGGGCGGCAGGGTGTCGATCCCGGCCTCGCCCCGGCTGGCGAGGAGGTAGACGACCTCCCGGCCGCCGTCGGTCCAGTCGGCCACGGCGGCGGCCGCGCCGTACTCCAGGTCGTCGGGGTGGGCGACCACCGCCAGGGCGCGGGTCCAGTCGGCGGGCAGGGGTTCGAGCGGCTGCTGCGTCATACCCGCAGGCTACCGACGATCTTGCGAGGGAGCCGTGACCGGCGGGTCTCCGGGTAGGGGAGGGGAATGCGGGCGGGCCGTACGGTGCTGGAAACACGGACAGCCGCTGCTGGGGACACGTGTAGAGTCCCAGCCCTCCCGCGCCGCCCCGGTCGACGAAAGGACCCCGCTCGTGCCCAGCCCCGCATCCCTCTCCCCCGCCCAGGCCGCAGCCCGTCTGGAGGAGTTCACCGTGATCGATGTGCGGGCTCCCGGCGAGTACGCCGCGGGCCACGTACCCGGCGCGCTGAACATCCCGCTCGACAAGCTGCCGGACGCCCTGCCCGCCCTCAAGTCCGCATCCGCCCGCGGCTCGCTGCTGGTGGTGTGCGCCTCCGGGGTCCGCTCCACCCGGGCCTGCGAGATCCTCGCGGGCGCCGACATCGAGGCCGCCACACTCACCGGCGGCACGTCCGCCTGGGAGGGTGACGGCCGCGGCCTGGACCGGCCCGAGGGTGCCCGTGCCGTCTGGCCCATGGAGCGCCAGGTGCGGCTCGCGGCCGGTTCGCTGGTGGTGGCCGGGCTGGTGGCGGGCATCCGCTTCCCGGCCGCCCGCTGGCTCTCCGCGGGGATCGGCTCGGGCCTGGTCTTCTCGGCCGTCACCAACACCTGCGGCATGGCCTCGGCCCTGTCGAAGCTCCCGTACAACCGGGCGCCGCGCTCCGCCGAGGACCTGGACGCCACGCTGGAGGCGCTCCAGCGCTGACGTCCGCCGCGCCGATGGTCAGGCTTCGCCCCTGACCATCGCGAGCAGCCGGTCCAGGACGCGCGGTCCGCCGGCGCGCACCCCGTCGTGCTCGTACTCGTTCGTCACCCAGGTGCGCAGCCCCCGGATCGCGGCGGCCGTGCGCAGCGAGTGCTCGGTGTCCACGTACATGTCGTCGTGGTAGACGGCGGCGGCGACGGGCACCTGGTTGGCGGCGAGCCGCTCGGGGTCGTAGAGCGCGGGCCAGCCGGTGCGCTGCGCGAGGAGCTCGGCGGTCTCGCGCAGCGGGCGCAGCGCCGGGTCGACGTCGAAGTGCCAGGGGTGGACGGTCTCGCCGGTGAAGAGGAGCGGCCCGTCGCCCGCCAGGGCCGCCGCCGCGTCGAACTGCGGGAACTCGGTGCGTACGCGTTCGGCGGACCAGCCGGTGGGACGCTCGCCGTATCCGTAGATCGCCTCGTGGATCAGGGCGTAGAGCGGGTGTCCGGCGAACGAGGTGGCCGAGCGCAGGGCCTCCTGGAAGGTGTCGGAGAGCTCGGTGCCGTGCGGGGTGCGGACGAACGCGTTCTCCAGCAGGTAGTGGAGCTGGTGGCTGCCGCTGCCGGTGCCGAGCAGGATGCCGAGCGACTGGAAGAGTTCGGGGGTCAGCCGGTGGCCGGCGCTCTCGGGGCGGTGTTCGGCCAGGTACGCGGCGATGGCGCGGGCCCGGTCGACGTCCTGCGGGTAGCGGGCGTAGTGCGCGGCGACCTTCCGCTCGATCCGGGGGTACGCGGCCCGGTAGACGTCGTCCGCGTGGGCGTCCAGCGAGGGCAGCCCCCCGGTGATGAGGACCGCCGCGAGTCCCTCGGGCGCCGAGGAGAGGTAGCGGACCGCGCAGAACCCGCCGAAGGACTGGCCGAGCACCGTCCAGGGGACGCCGCCGGTCAGCCGGGGGCGGATGAGCTCGCAGTCCCGGACGATGGCGTCGGAGCGGAAGTACGCGAGGTAGTCGGCCTGTTCCCGGGGGCCGCCGCGCAGCGGGAGGGTCTGCCGGTTGGCGGGGGTGGACAGGCCGGTGCCGCGCTGGTCGAGCAGGAGCACCCGGAACTCGCGCAGGGCCCGGCCGAGCCAGGCCTCCGTACCGGTGAACCGGCGGGCGCCGAAGCCGGGGCCGCCCTCCAGGTAGACCAGCCAGGGCAGCTTCTCGCCCGCCCTCCCGGCGGCCACGGCCTCGCGCCCGTACACCTCGATCTGCTCGCCGCCGGGGTCGCTGTGGTCGAGGGGGACGGTGAAGCGGTGGTCGGTGAGGACGACGCCGGGCTGGCGGTAGCTGGTCACGGGTGCTCCTGTGTCGTGGGGCCGGGCGGGTCCTGATGAGTCCTGATGAAAAGGCCAGTTCAGCACATGGCCCGCCGCCGTCGGCGAAGGGGCGGGTGCCCCGGACGGTCCCGGCCCGTGTGCGCCGCGCCCGGGGCGCTTCTACTGTGCGGACATGATCCGGTTCGAGCAGGTCGGCAAGGTCTACCCGGACGGGACGACGGCGGTCGACGGGCTCTCCTTCGAGGTGGCGGAGGGCGAGCTGGTGACGCTGGTCGGGCCGTCGGGCTGCGGCAAGACGACCACCATGATGATGGTGAACCGGCTGATCGAGCCGACGTCGGGCCGGATCCTGGTGGGCGGCGAGGACATCGCCGGGATCGACCCGGTGAAGCTGCGCCGCCGGATCGGCTATGTGATCCAGCAGGTCGGCCTCTTCCCGCACCGCACGGTCCTGGACAACACCGCGACCGTCCCCGCGCTGGTCGGCTGGAAGCGTGCGCGGGCCCGGGAGCGGGCGGCGGAGCTGCTGGACCTGGTGGGCCTGGACCCGAAGACGTACGGCTCGCGCTATCCGTCGCAGCTCTCCGGCGGTCAGCGCCAGCGGGTCGGCGTGGCGCGGGCGCTCGCCGCGGACCCGCCGGTGCTGCTGATGGACGAGCCGTTCGGGGCGGTGGACCCGGTGGTGCGGGAGCGGCTGCAGAACGAGTTCCTGGCCCTCCAGGAGCGGGTGCGCAAGACGGTCCTGATGGTCACGCACGACATCGAGGAGGCGGTCCGGATGGGCGACCGGATCGCGGTGTACGGGGAGGGGCGCATCGAGCAGCTGGACACCCCGGCCGCCGTGCTCGGCACCCCGGCGACCCCGTACGTGGCGCAGTTCGTGGGCTCCGACCGGGGGTTGAAGCGGTTGTCGGTGACCGCGATCGAGGCGGAGGACCTGGAGGAGCCGCCGGTGGCGCGGCTGGACGAGCCGGCTCCGGTGGCGGCGGAGCGGCTGCGGGCGGCGGGGGCCCGGTGGGCGGTGGTGCTGAACGGGACGGGCGAGCTGCACGGCTGGGTGTCGGCGGACGCGCTGCGGAGCGCCGGGGAGCGGGGGACGGTGGGCGCTCTGGCCCGCCGGATGGAGGCGTGGGTGCCGGTCGGCGCCCCGTTGAAGCAGGCGTTCAGCGAGATGCTCCAGCACGACGCGGGGTGGGTGGCGGTGCTGGACGGGGCCCGGTTCCTCGGGGTCCTGACCCCCGCGAAGCTCCATGAGGCGCTGCGCCGGTCGGTGGACGCGGACGCGCAGGGGGTGGGGCGCGAGGAGGTGGACTTCGACTCGGTGGCGGACGCGTGAGCGGGGGCGGCCGGTCTGAGGGAGTACGAGCCCCCGCAGACCGGCCGCCCCCGGTGTCTCCCTTGTACGGGAGGTCAGTTGAGAATCGCGCGGAAGATCGCGCCGAACACGCGTCCCACCGCCCCCAGCGCACCGGTCTCCACCACGACCTCCGCCATGTCGGTGCCGGCGTCGGCCGCCTCGGCCCCGTGCTCCTTCACTCGGCAGCGGCGGCACACTCCGCGACGCAGCCGTCCCCGTTTCGTGCAGCGCGTGCACGCCTTGCGCAGAATCCCCATGCGGTCAGGATCTCATCCCGGGCAGCAGGGGCGGGAGGTCACCTGCCGCGCCGGTAGCTGCTGCCGTCCCGGGGCCGGACCAGGAGCCCGGCGACGACCAGGTGGCGGCGGAGCGCGGAGCAGTCCTCGTGAACGGTGAGCAGCGCCTCGTTGACCTCCTGCTCGGTGTACGAGCGGTCGCGAGCGAACAGCGTCTCGGCGAGGTGCACCAGCAGCTGCTCCAGCCGGGCCTGCTTGCGCGGGATCGTGACCAGCCGGCCGTGCGTGAAGAGCGCGGAGACCTGGTGCGTACGGCGGACGGGCTGCTGCGGCGGCAGGGTCGATTGTTCAGACATGGGCCCGAGCGTCGCAGGCTCCGAACGGGCGGGCAACGCGTTTTCCGCGCGCCGGGAACGGCGGCCCGTCCTCCCGTTGACAGCGTCGGGCACCCTCGCTCTAATGGTCCGCGTGCAGCGTGACGTCGGCCAAAGAGATCTGGGCCGGCCGGCGGTCAAGCCAGCACCTTCTTCCAGGGACGACGTGATGAGTCCACTCACCGCCCGCCGCTTCTGACGCCCGACGCCTTCGCGACCGCGCGTGCCGCCGTTCCCGGCCGCACTGCGCGCCCCGCGCCGTGCCGTGCCGTATCCACACCCTTTCCACACCCTTCTCCGGGAGACCCAGAACACCCATGCCCTCTGCCTTCCAGCAGTCCGTCATCGATGAGTTCCGCGCCAATGCGGGCAAGGTCGGCGGCCCCTTCGCCGGGTCCGACCTCCTCCTGCTGACCACCACCGGCGCCCGCACCGGGCGGCCGCACACCACCCCGCTCGGCCATGTCCGCGACGGCGAAAGGGTGTTGGTCGTCGGCTCGAACCTCGGCGCCCCGCACCACCCCGACTGGTACCACAACCTCCTCGCCCACCCGGCGGTCCAGGTGGAGCTGGGTGACCAGGAGTTCGAGACCGTCGCCGTACCCGCCGAAGGGGCCACGCGCGACGAGCTGTTCGCACGGGTGGTGGCCGAAGCGCCCGGCTACGCGGAGTACCAGGCGGCGACCGACCGGGTGCTGCCGGTCGTGGTCCTGCACCTCCCCGACCCGCAGGAACCGGCCCCCGCCATCACCTCGCTGGCCGGCAAGCTCACCGAGGTGCACACCTGGCTGCGCGGCCAACTGGCCCAGGTGCACGCGGAGACGGAAGCGCACTTCACCGCCCGCGCCGCCCATCGGGGAGCGGGCGCCCCGCCCCCTCCCGGCCTCGGCCTCCAGATCCGGCAGCGCTGCCTGGCGTTCTGCCAGGCGCTGGAGTTCCACCACACGAGCGAGGACGGCCATGTGTTCCCGGTGATGGAGGGGTACCACCCCCACCTCCGCCCCGTCTTCGACCGGCTCCGGGAGGAGCACCGGTCGATCGCGGCCGTGCAGTCGGCGCTGGCGGCGCTGCTGGCCGGTGTCGCCATCGCCGATCCGGACCGGTTCCGTGCCGAACTGACGCGGATGACGGAGCAGTTGACCGCTCACCTCGACTACGAGGAGGCCGAGATCCTGCCCCTGCTGGCGGACGTGCCGTGGCCGCCGGCCGCCCGTTGAGCACTCAGCCCTTCGGGATGAGCCTCTTCGACTCCAGGTAGGTGCGCGCGACGTCCTCGGGGAGCCTGCGCCAGCTGTCGACCTGTTCGTTCATGGACGCCAGGTCGGCGGTGGTCAGGACGGTGTTGAGCCGGCCGAGGGCGTCGCGCACGCCCGCGCTGCCGGCGCGGGCGCGGTTGACGACGGGGACCACGTAGTCGGCGTTCTGGAGCTTCTTGTCGTCCGCCAGCAGGACCAGTCCGAACTGGTCGAGGGTGGCGTCGGTGGTGGTGGTCAGGACCATCTGGTCCTGACCGTTCTGGACGGCCTGTTTCGCCTGGGTGGTGCCGACGCCCTTCGGGTCGACGGCGACGATGTCGATGCCGTACGTCTTCTTCAGCCCGGGTGCGCAGTAGGGCCGCTGGACGCATTCGTCGCCCGCCGCGAGGCGCACCGGGAGCTCCGCCCGGCCGAGGTCGCTCAAGGTCTTCAGGTCGTGCTGCTTCGCGTAGGAGGCGGCGACCGCGAAGGCGTTCTGGTCGACGGCCCGGCCGGGGGCGAGCACGGTGAGCCCGCGCAGGGCCGCGAGCGCGCGCAGCGCCTTCATGGTGGCGGCGAGGTCGGGCGATCCGACGGGGACCGCGTCGGCGCCGTTGGCCTTGGCGTTCAGCCAGTCGGCGAAGGTCGCCGCGTACTCCGGTACGACGTCGATCTGGCCGCTCTCCAGGGCGGGTTCGTAGATCTCGCGGTTGGTGACGGAGATGATGTCGGTGGAGTATCCGGCGCGCTCCAGGAGGAGGGCGTACATCTGGGCCAGCAGGTCGCTCTCGGTGAAACCTGCCGAGCCGATGGTCAGCTCCTTGCTGTCGCCGGGCGGCGCGGTGACCTCGCCCTGGTTCTCCAGGCTGGGGCCGGTGGCGCAGGCGGTGGCGACGAGCAGGAGGAGCCCGGCGAGGGCGCGGTTCAGGAGGGTCATGCGGCCTCCCTCCCCCGGCCGGGTGCCATCCGCTGCCCCGCCTCGAAGAGGCTCTCGACGAGGAGGGCGAAGACCGCCACCAGGATCGCCCCGGCGACCACCTGCGGGGTGGAGGCGAGGTTGAACCCGGCGGTGATGATCCGGCCCAGTCCCCCGCCGCCGGCCAGGGCGGCGAGGGTGGCGGTGGCGACCAGCTGCACGGCGGCGATCCGGACGCCGGTGAGGATCAGCGGGAGGGCGAGCGGCAGCTCCACGCTCCACAGCATCTGGCGCCCGGTCATGCCCATCCCCCGGGCGGCCCGCACGACGTCCCGGTCGACCTCGCGCATCCCGACGTACGCGTTGGTGAGCAGCGGTGGCACGGCGAACAGCACGAGCGCGATGATCGTCGGCCACTGACCGTACGTGCCCACGGGGGTGAGCAGCAGCAGGACGAGCACGGCGAAGGTGGGCACCGCCCGGCCGATGTTGGAGATGTTGACGGCGAGCGCGCCGCCCTTGCCGAGATGGCCGAGGACCAGGGCGACGGGCAGCGCGATCAGGCAGCTGATGAGCAGGCAGACGACGGTGAGGAAGAGGTGTTCACCGAGCCGGTTCCAGATCCCGTCGGGGCCGGACCAGTGGGTGGCGGTGGTGAGCCAGGACCAGGTGTCGGAGAGCACGTTCATGTCTGCCTCCGCGTCCAGGGGGTCAGCAGCCGTTGCGCGCCCAGGAGGAGCAGGTCGGCGGCGACGGCGATGACGACGCAGAGCACGGACGCGGTCAGCACCTGGGCCTTGAAGTAGGTGTTCATCCCGGAGTAGATGAGGTTGCCGAGCCCGCCGTATCCGACGATCGCGCCCACCGTGACGAGGGAGACGGCGGAGACGGTGGCGATCCGCAGTCCGGCCATGGCGGCGGGCAGCACGAGCGGGAGTTCCACGGCGAGCAGCAGGCGCAGCGGCCCGTACCCCATGCCGCGCGCGGCCTGCCGGGTCTCCTCGGGGACGGCGCGGAGCCCGGCGAGGATGTTGCGGACCAGCAGGGTCAGCGAGTAGAGGACGAGCCCCGTGACGACGAGCGCGGCGGAGAGCCCGTACACCGGCAGCAGCAGCGAGAACATCGCCAGCGACGGGATGGTGTAGAGGATCGTCGTCAGCCCCAGCACGGGACCGGCGGCCCAGCGCCAGCGGCGGGCGGCGAGGGCCAGCGGGACGGCGAGGGCGAGCCCGATGAGGACGGCGAGCGCGGTCAGCTGGAGGTGCTGGAGGGCAGCGTCCATAAGGATCTCCCGGCGGCTGGAGAGGTAGGCGCCGCAGATCCATTCGTTGCGTGCGAGGCAGTCGTCCGGGGGTGCCGTCACCCGCCCATTCCAGCCCGGCCACGGAGGCACCGCCCGTCCTGTTCGCCCGTACGGGGAAGCCGCCGGGACGGCACTGCGCGGGCGGACCCGCCGCCGTACGGTGGGAGGGAGCGAGCGCACGCGTCCCCGCACGCCGTGTGCGGCCCCCCGGCAGAGATGGCAGGTGCCCGCGATGGCCGGTGAGATCTCCTTCTTCGAGCTCGGGGTGGACGATCCCGAGAAGGCCCGGACGTTCTACGGTGCCTTGTTCGGGTGGAACTTCGAGCCGGGCCCCTCGGGTGAGGGCGGCTTCGCGATCGGGACCCCCAGCGGGCAGGGGGGTGTCCACGGCGGTGATCCCGGGGGCGGCCCGTATCTCTTCTTCCGGGTCGACGACCTGGCCGCCGCGGTGGCGCAGGTGCGTGAACTGGGCGGCAGCGTGGAGGGCACGGACCTGGGCGAGGACGACGCGTCGGCCGCCCGGTTCGGCCGTTTCCGGCTCTGCCGCGACGACCAGGGGTCCTCCTTCGGCCTGCACGAGCCGCCCCGCGCCGACTGACGGCCGAGGGTCCGGTTACGCCCAGGGGGACTCCCGGAGAACGTCCTGCGGGGTTCGAGCAACCCCGGGCGCCCCGGCGCCGTCTTGATCACTGACAGAACGGTTCGCCGCCCGGGAACGAGCGGCGTCCGCCCCCACCTGTACCGGGCTCGGAGAACCGGCCAACTATGCACCCTATGTATACACCTGGCGCATAGTGGACACCGGCCCGTCCCGGGCACCGCGCGGAAGGCTCCCATGCAGACCAAGGCACTGGCGCCCGAGTACCAGGGCGCTCTCACCAAGATGTCGGTGAACGCCTCCCTCACCGACGTCCTGGCCGAGGGCGTACGGCATCTGAAACAGGCCGAGCTCTCCGGCTCCCAGGAGGAGGTGGCGCGCAGCGGGCTCGCCGTGGCCGAGGCGCACCGCCGGCTGGGGCAGGTCGAGGAGGCGGACCGGGCGTGGAAGGCCAGCTACCGGGCCGCGCGCTCGGCCGGAGCCACCGGGGCGATGGCCTGGGCGCTGTGGAGCGGGGGGACACTGGCGCGCCAACGGGGTTCGCTGCGCCTGGCGTTCCGGCTGCTGGGGCTCGCCGCCGAGCTGGGCAAGCGCGGCGGCGACGTGGTCGCGCGCGGCTACTCGCTCGCCGGACTGGCCGAGACCGGGCGCATCCAGGGCGACTACGAGACCGTCGCCACC
Organism: Streptomyces cyaneofuscatus; assembly: GCF_000718135.1. Taxonomy (GTDB): domain Bacteria; phylum Actinomycetota; class Actinomycetes; order Streptomycetales; family Streptomycetaceae; genus Streptomyces; species Streptomyces cyaneofuscatus. The sequence continues at coordinate 272,357 of NZ_JOEM01000007.1, forward strand.
CTGCACGAGCAGCTCCTCGCCGAGGCCCGCGCCCGGGGCGAGGCGCGCCACACGGTGTGGGCGCTGGAGGGCATCGCGCAGATCCACCGCAACACCGGGCAGCTCGACTCAGCCCTGGAGATGTTCGAGGAGGCGGCCGCCCTCGCGGGTGACGCGGATGACCGGCGGGGCCGGGCCTGGGCCCTGCGCGGCATCGCTGACATCGTTTCCCTCCGTGACGGGGCGACGGAACGCGCGCTCGGTCTGCTCGCCGAGGCCGAGGTCACCTGCCGGGAGATGAAGCTCTCCAGCGCGCTCGCCTACAACCACAAGATGCGCGCCAACGTGCTCTTCCGCGCCGGACGGTACGAGGAGGCCCGCGAGGTCTACGAGCAGGCGCTCGGCGAGTTCCGCGCGATGACCGAGCCCCGGGGCGAGGCGCTGGCGGCCCTGGGTCTGGTCAAGGCGCGCGCGCGGCTCGGGCGGGACCGCGCGGACACGGCCTCCGAGCTGGACGAGCTGCGGGGCAGGCTGAGCCGGATCGGGCTGCTCAACGCCCGGGAGATGGTGGAGAAGGCGTACGCCGAGCTGGGCGTGGAACCGGTCGCGGATCTCCAGGAGGCCTCCTCGGCGACCGCCCCCGGCACCGGATCCGCCGCCGCGCACGAGGAGGCCCGGGCCCGATGACCCTGTCCACGACCCGTCAGGCGGCCGCGCCGCAGATACTCGACCGGTGCCGCGAGCTGGTCCGGCCCGCCCTGGTGGAGTCGGTGCGCCGGCTCCACCCCTGGCACGCGGAGATGGCCGCCTTCTCGCTGGGCTGGAGCGGGGTGGACGGCGACCCGGTCCCCGGCTCGCAGGGCAAGGGGGTCCGCCAGGCGCTCGCGGTGCTCGGCGCGGAGGCCGCCGGGGGCAGCGGCCTGGACGGGGTCACCGGCGCGGTCGCCGTCGAGCTCGTCCACACCTTCTCCCTCATCCACGACGACATCATGGACGGCGACGAGACCCGGCGCCGCCGCCCGACCGTCTGGAAGGCGTACGGCACCGGACCCGCCGTCCTGACGGGGGACGCCCTCTTCGCGCTGGCCGTCCGGATCCTGACGGAGGTCCCCGGCGCGAGGGGTACGGCGGCGGTGCGCCATCTGTCGGGTGCGCTGGGCGACCTGGTGCACGGTCAGGCGCAGGACCTGCTCTTCGAGTCGCGGCCGTGGACGGGGCCCGAGGCGGTCCTGCCGCACGAGTACCGCGCGATGGCCACGCACAAGACGGGGTCCCTGCTCGGCTGTGCCGCCGCGCTGGGTGCGGTGCTGGCCGGGGCTCCGGCGCCCACGGCCGACGCGCTGGACCGGGCGGGGCGGCATCTGGGCGTGGCGTTCCAGGCGGTGGACGACCTGCTGGGGATCTGGGGCGATCCGCAGATCACGGGGAAGCCGGTCCACAGCGACCTGCGGCGGCTCAAGAAGACCTTCCCGGTCCTCGCCGCACTGGCGGCCGACCACCCGGCGGCCCGGCGGCTGGAGGCCCTCCTCACCGGGGCCGGGCCGCTCGACGAGGCGGGGCTGCGCCGGGCGGCCGAGCTGGTCGACGAGGCCGGCGGGCGCCGGGCCACGGTCACCGAGGCCCGGGAGCACCTGCGGGCCGCCCGCGCCTGCCTGGACGGGGTGGAGCTCCACGAGGGCGCGCGCGGGGACCTGCTCACCCTGATCCCGTTCCTCGTCGACCGCACCGGGTGACCTGGGGCCGGCGGCCTTTCCCGGGCCGCCGGCTGCGAGGATGGACACCCTCGAAGCCCCTTCACACCCCGAAGGCCGGAGCCGGTATGCACCCCCACCCCGTCCCCGTACAGGCGCTGCTCGTCGTGGATCTCCAAGCGGCCTTCGTCGTGGGCGACAACCCCGTGCCCGACGCGGCCCGGCTGCTGGACCGGGTCGACGCCCTCGTCCGCCGGGCCCGGGCGGCCGGGGCGCTGATCGTCCACCTGCAGAACGACGGGCCGGCCGGGGAGCCCGACGAACCGCACACCCCCGGGTGGGAGTTGTTCCTGCCGGTCAACGGCGGTCCGGCCGAGACCGTGATCCGCAAGACCGAGGACGACGGCTTCGAGGGCACCACGCTGGAGGACCGGCTGACGGCCGCCGGGGTCGTGTCGCTCGCCGTGTGCGGGGTGATGTCGGAGATGTGCGTCCTGGCCACCGCCCGCCGGGCGCTGGAGCTGGAGTACCGGGTCGTGCTGCCGCACGACGCGCACGCCACGTACGACATCCCGGCCGCGCCGGGGATCAGTGAGAGCGTGCCGGCTGCGATGGCGTCGCGGGTCGCGGAATGGGCCCTCGGCGACGAGGTGGAGGTCGTCGCCCACGCCGGGGACGTCACCTTCGTGGCCACCCGCACGGAGCCCTTTGCCGACAATAGAACTGCGTGACCGTCAGTTCGGTGGTGCCGCCAAGCAATGCGGCAACCGGCCGCCGCCGAGATGCGGCGAACGGGGTGACACCTGACCGGCGCAATTTTGTCGGCCCGCCCCCGTAATTGGGCTGCGGCCTCTCCCCCGACACCCTTTCGCCGCCGTGATCCGCCGCCTTCGCGAAGTTACGGAACGGCCGCGCGGACCACCTGATCAGCGGCATCGTACGGGTCATCCCCACGTGGTCGTATGAGCGAGTCACGCGCACGATTTCGCCACATGTCTGCCAAAGTGCACTTCGGCTTTACTCACCGGATTGAGCGAAGAGAGCCGTACGTGCTGCACATGCGTCGTGCCGAAGAAAGACAATTGACGGTCCTTCATTTGGTTCAGCCCGTGGACGGTGGAGTGGCCCGGGTCGTCACCGATCTCGTCAGGGCCCAGACCGTCGCCGGGCTGCGGCCCGTGGTGGCCTGCCCGCCCGGGAGCCCGCTGGCCGTCGGGGCGGCCGCCGCCGGGGCTCAGGTCCGGGGCTGGTCCGCCACCCGGGCCCCGGGGCCGCGACTGGCCGGTGAGGTCGCCGCCGCGCGGCGGATCGTCCGCGACTGCCGCCCGCACGTGGTGCACGCGCACAGCGCCAAGGCCGGTCTCGCGGGCCGGATCGCCGTACGGGGCAAGGTGCCCACGGTGTTCCAGCCGCACGCCTGGTCCTTCGAGGCCGTGGACGGGCGTACCGCCGAACTTGCCCTGGGGTGGGAGCGGTTCGGTGCGCGCTGGGCCGACCACATCCTCTGCGTCAGCGAGTCCGAGCGGCGCACCGGCCAGCAGGCGGGCATCGCCGCCCGCTGGTCGGTGATCCACAACGGCATCGACCTCGACCGCTTCCGTCCCGGCGGGCAGGCCGAGCGGACCGCGGCCCGGGCCGCGCTGCCGCTCCTGGACGGGGTGGATCCACGGGCTCCCCTCGTCGTCTGCGTCGGCCGCCTGACCCGGCAGAAGGGCCAGGACGTCCTGCTCGACGCCTGGCGGCGGCTGCGGGTGCCGGGCGCGCGTCTGGTGCTCGTCGGCGACGGCCCCGACCGGGCCGGCCTGGAGGCCACGGCTCCGGCCGGCGTCCTGTTCACCGGGGCGAGCGCCGACGTACGGCCGTGGATCCACGCGGCGGATGTCGTCGTCCTGCCGTCCCGCTGGGAGGGCATGGCGCTGGCCCCGCTGGAGGCCATGGCCTGCGGCCGGGCCGTGGTGATGAGCGATGTGAGCGGGGCGCGGGAGAGCGTGGCGCCGGGCGACGAGGACCACCTCCTCGTACCGCCCGAGGACCCCGCGGCGCTCGCCGCCTCGCTCACCGCGCTGCTCACGGATCCGGAGCTGCGCGAGGCGGTGTCCCACCGGGCCCTGCGCCATGCCCGGGCGGCGTTCGACGTCCGACGGACCGCGGGGGCGGTTGCCGGTCTCTACCAGGAAATTGTCTCCCTGTCCGGCCCCACGATGAGGAAGCGCACCGAGCGATGACGATGGAGAGTGCACCGGCCCCCGGCGCCGGCCAGGCAACAGTCGTACAGACGCCCACGGTTCATCCGCCGCGAAGAGGCGACGGCGGTACGCGGGAGCTCGGCGGTGGACGCGCCGCCGTGCGTTTCGCGCCCGCCGCGCAGCTGCTCGGCGCGGACGCGGCGGCGCTGGCCGGCACGTTCGCCCTGTGCGCCCCGGCCGGCTGGCCCTGGCCCGTGGTCGCCGTCCAGGCGGTGGCGCAGGTGCTGCTCCACGCGTACCGGGGGCTCTACCGCCTCGGCCTCTCCCCCTCGGTGCTCTCCGAAGTGCCCGCGCTCCTCGGCCTCGCCCTGCTCCAGTGGTACGTGACCATGGAGGTCGTCGATGTCTGGGCCCCGGCCCACGCGTTCGGCTGGGCGGTGCTGGCGTACGCGGCAGCCGTCCAGACCGTGCTGTGCGCCTCCGGCCGCGCGGTGGTGCACCGCATCCGGCACCGGGCGGCCATCCGCAACCCGCTGTCCACGCTGATCGTGGGCCACGGCCCGGTCGCCCGTCAGGTGGCGGCGGCGCTGTACGACCACCCGGGGTACGGGCTGCGCCCGGTCGGCCGGGTCGCCGCGTCCGCCGGCCCCGACGCCTCCGCCGCCTCCACGGAGGAGACCGCCGCGCGGCCGGACGGTGTGCCGCTGCCGGTCCTGGTCACCCCGCAGGAGGTGGGACGGGCCGTCGTGCAGAACAGCGTGCGGCACGCGGTGTTCACCGCCCCGCCCGAGTCCACCCCGGACGGTGCCGCCCTGTTCGCCCTGCTCACCGGCCACGGCTGCCGGGTGTGGCTGGTCACCGGCGACACCGCCGTCGCCACCCGCCCTGCCGGGGGCCGCCCCGACCACCTGTGGGGGTTCGCCGCCCACCCGCTCCAGGACGGCACGCACCGGCCCGTGAGCCATGCGGCGAAGCGGGTGATGGACGCCCTCCTGGCGGGGACCGGTCTGGTGCTGCTGTCCCCGCTGATGGCGGTGTGCGCGCTGGCGGTGCGGCTCTCGGACGGGCCCGGCGTCATCTTCCGGCAGGAGCGGGTGGGCCGGCACGGCCGCCCGTTCGTCCTGCTGAAGTTCCGTACGCTGCGGCCCGCCGACGCCCAGGAGTCGGCGACCCGGTGGAACGTGGCCTCCGACGGACGGATGAGCCGCGCCGGACGGCTGCTGCGGCGCACCTCGCTGGACGAGCTGCCGCAGCTGTGGAACGTCCTGCGCGGCGATATGAGCCTGGTCGGGCCCCGGCCCGAACGCCCCTTCTTCGTCGCGCAGTTCAGCCGTACGCACCCCGGCTACCAGGCCCGTCACCGGATGCCGGTGGGCATCACGGGGCTGGCGCAGGTGAACGGGTTGCGCGGTGACACCTCGATCGAGGAGCGGGCCCGGTTCGACAACCGGTACATCGAGACGTGGTCGCTGTGGCAGGACGCGTGCGTGCTGGCGCGGACCGTGGGCTCCTTCTTCCGGCTCGGAGGCAGCTGACCATGGCCGCCACCCTCACCGCACCGGCGCCCGGGGCCCCGGCCCGTACCGTTCCGCGTCCGCCTTCGGGCGGCTGGCGGAGCCGGTGGCCGCTGCTCCCCCTGATCGCGACCGTCCTGCTGCCCGCCCTGCCGTACGCCGTCGGCGGCGGGGTGGGACCGGCCGACATCGCCTCCGGCGTCGCGGTGCTGGTCTGTGCGGGGCGGCTGCTGTACCTCCGGCAGCGCCCGCTCGGCGGGGCCGCCGCCCTCGTGCTGGGGCTGCCCGCCGTGGGCTTCGCGGTGGCGGCGGTGACGGCGGCCGACCCCGGCGCCGCGCTGCCGGGTCTGGTCCGCTACCTCCAGGTCTTCGTCCTGGTCCCGGCCGCCGTCTGCCTCCTGCTCAAGGACGCCCACGGCTTCCGGATCGTCGCCGGGGCACTGGTGGTCCTGGCCCTCGTCCAGGGTGTCGTGGGCGTCGACCAGTACGTCACCGGGACCGGCGCCTCGTACATGGGCGAGGAGGTCCGGGCGGTCGGCACGTTCGGGCCCAGCGACATCATGGGGATGGCCACGGTCGTCGCCTACGGACTGCTGGCCGCCGCCGCCTTTGCTCTGCGGACCCCGCGTACCGCACCGGCCTGGCTGCGCCCCGCGGCCGCTGTCGTCGCCGTCGGGCTGATCGTGCCGCTCGCGCTCTCCTTCAGCCGGGGGGTGTGGATCGCCACGGCTGCCGCCCTTCTGGTCGCCCTCTGCCTGACGGGCCGCCGTCAGGCGCTGACCTCGCTGGCGGTGCTGGGGGCCACCGGGGTGGTCCTGGTCGGCGGGTTCGGCATCGGCTCGGAGATGATCTCCGAGCGGGCCGCCAGCGTCACCCAGGTGACACGGGCCCCCGACCGGTCGGTGAGCGACCGGTACGCCATGTGGAGCGCGGCGGGCTCCATGTGGCGCGAGCAGCCCGTGACCGGGGTCGGCCTCAAGGGGTTCCCGGCCCACCGTGACGCCCACGCCTCGGTCGGCCTCTCCTCCGGCAGCGACACGGCGGGGGCGGGCCAGCAGTTCCGCCGGCAGGCCCTGCTCTCCCCGCACAACATGTATCTGCTCATCCTCAGCGAGCAGGGCCTCATCGGTCTGACCGCGGTCGTCGGCAGCTGGGCGGCGATCCTCACCGGCGCCGTACGCAGGCTGGTCCGGGCCCGCTCACGCGGCCACACGGCCGTGGACTGCGGGCTGGTGGCGGTCGCCCTGATGGCCTGGCAGAGCGTCAACTTCCTGTACTCCGACATCGGCGGGCCCACGACCGTGCTGAGCGGCGTCGTCCTGGGGCTCGCCGCCTGGTGGGCGCTGGCCGAGCCGGAGAAGGCGGGCACCACGTGAGCGACACCGGTACGGGGACGGAGGCGGAGGCCCTCCCCCGCGAGGCCCCTCCGCTCGACGACCGCCCCCGCGACGCCCTCCCCCAGAAGGCGCTTCCTCGCACGGAGGCCGTCCCTCCCCTGCTTCCGGGGCCCGGGCAGCCTCCCGGCTCCGGCCCCGGGGGGACCACGGCCGTCGACACCGCGCCGGGACCGGCGGACAGCGGCGAGGCTCCCGGGCTCGGCTCCTTCCTCGCCCGTGCGGCGGCGGGCACGGCGGCGCTGACCGTGCTCGCGGCGGTACTCGGCCTCGTACGGGACCAGGCGATCGCCCGGTACTTCGGCGCGAGCGACGCCAGTGACGCGTTCCTGATCGCCTGGACCGTGCCGGAGATGGCGGCGACGCTGCTGATCGAGGACGGGATGGCGCTGCTCCTCGTCCCGGCCTTCAGCCTCGCCCTCACCCGGCGCGCGGAGGCCGGGAGCGCCCCGAGGACCGACACCGGGGAGCCGGGCCCCGACCCCGTACGGGAGCTGGTGGCGGCCACCCTCCCCCGGCTCTGCGTCCTCCTCATGGCAGGAGCGGCGCTGCTGATGGCGGGCGCCCCCTGGGTCGTCCGCGTCCTCGCGCCCGGGCTGGCCGATCCGGACCTCGCGGTGGACTGCACCCGGCTCACCGCCGTCACCGTGCTCACCTTCGGCATCACCGGCTACTTCAGCGCCGCCCTGCGCGCCCACCGCAGCTTCCTGCCGCCCGCCGGGGTCTACGTCGCGTACAACATCGGCATCATCGGCATGACCCTGGCGCTGCACTCGGTGTGGGGAGTGCGCGCGGCCGCGGCGGGTGTCGCCGTCGGCAGCCTGCTCATGATCCTCACCCAGCTCCCCACCCTCCTGCGCCTGCTGCCCCTGGCACGCCCCCGCCTCGGCCGGCTCAGGAAGCGTGCCGCGCGCACCGCCCCCCTGCTGGGGGTGGCAGTCCTCGCCCCGGTCGTGCTGTTCGTGGTGAGCCGTCAGTCGCAGGTGCTGGTGGAGCGGTTCCTCGCCTCCACGCTCCCGGCGGGCGCCATCTCGCACCTCAACTACGCGCAGAAGGTCGCGCAGATGCCGATGGTGCTCTCCCTGATGATCTGCACGGTGACGTTCCCCGTCGTCGCGCGGGCGATGGCCGACGGGAACCACGAGAAGGCCCGGCAGCGGGTCGAACGGGACCTCGCGCTGGCGGGCATGGTCGTGCTGCTCGGCACGGCGGTCGTCCTCGGTTACGCGCCCCAGATCATCGAAGTCCTCTTCCAGCGCGGTGCGTTCGACACCGCCGACACCGAGGCCACCGCACAGGTGATGCGGGTCTACGCGGCCGGGCTGCTCGGCCACTGTCTCGTCGGCGCGCTGAGCCGGCCGTTCTTCTCGTCCGGCCGGCCCACCTGGTTCCCCGCGTTCGCGATGGGCACCGGGCTGCTGGTCACGATGGGCGCCGGGTACGCGCTCACGTACCGCTTCGGCGTCGCCGGTATCGCCACCGCCAACGCCGTCGGGATCAGCACGACCGCGCTGCTCCTGCTGATGGGTCTGGGCACCCGGGTGGTCCCGATCCGGGCCAGGGCGGTCGCCCTGTCGCTCGGCCGCCTCGCGGGCGCGGCGCTGGTGGCCGGGGCGGCGGGCTGGGCGGCGGCGCAGCTGGTCCCCGACGCCGTGCTGAGCCTGGCCGCCGGGTGTGTCCTCGTTCCCGCCGTCTTCTTCCTGACCGGGCTGGCCCTGCGCTCGCCCGAGGTCGTCTCCCTGCTGGCACTCATCCGACGGAGGTTCACTGATGGCCGCTGACCCCCCGGCGCCTTGCGCCGACGCTCCCTCGTCCCGGCTCCGCCCGCACACCCGCCGTCAGCCGTGGATCCTCACGTACCACTCGGTCACCGACACCGACGACGACCCGTACGGCATCACCGTCTCCCCCCGGCGGCTCGGCGAGCAGCTGGCGTGGCTGCGCAGCAGGGGGCTGCGGGGGGTGGGGGTGTCGGAGCTGATGCGGGCCCACGCGGCGGGGCGGCGGGATGTGGTCGGGCTGACCTTCGACGACGGGTACGCGGACTTCCTCCACGAGGCGCTGCCCGTCCTGCGCGTCCACGGCTGCACCGCGACCGTGTTCGTCCTGCCGGGGCGGCCGGGAGGGGTGAACGAGTGGGACCCGCTGGGACCGCGCAAGCCGCTGCTCACCCACGACGAGATCCGGCGCGTCGCCGAGGCGGGGATGGAGGTCGGCTCGCACGGTCTGCTGCACCAGGACCTCACGACGCGGGCGGACGAGGAGCTGCGCGAGGAGACGGTCCGCAGCCGCGAGTTGATCGCCGAGCTCACCGGCACGCTCCCGGAGGGCTTCTGCTATCCGTACGGGACGCTGGACCGACGGGTGGCGGACGCGGTCCGTTCGGCCGGTTACGGATACGGCTGCGCGCTGGCTCCCGGCCCGCTGATCAGCCGCTTCGCGCTCCCCCGCACCCACATCAGCCAGGCGGACCGGGGCGTACGGCTCTGGGCGAAGGACCTGCGGCACGGGCTGCGCCACGGGGCGGTCCCCGGCGCGGGCGCCCGTACGGCCTCCCCGGTACGGGCGGGTGGCCCCCGGTGAGGGCGCTGCACGTCATCACCGGGCTCGGTGTCGGCGGGGCCGAGCAGCAGTTGCGGCTGCTGCTGCGCCATCTGCCGGTGGAGTGCGACGTGGTGACGCTCACCAATCCGGGCCCGGTGGCGGACGGCCTGCGGGCCGACGGAGTGCGCGTCATCCACCTGGGGATGCGCGGCAACCGGGACCTGTCGGCCGTCGGACGGCTGACCCGGCTGATCCGCGACGGCCGCTACGACCTGGTCCACACCCACCTCTACCGGGCCTGTGTGTACGGGAGGATCGCCGCCCGCCTCGCCGGCGTCCGGGCGGCCGTGGCGACCGAACACTCCCTGGGGCGCGCCGAGATCGAGGGCCGCCCGCTGACCCGGGGCATCCGCGCCCTCTACCTCTCCACCGAGCGGCTCGGCGCGGCCACGGTCGCCGTCTCCTCCACGGTCGCCGGGCGGCTGCGGGACTGGGGAGTGCCCGCCGAGCGGATCCGGCTGGTGCCCAACGGCATCGACGCGGACCGCTACCGCTTCGACCCGGACCGGCGGCTCGCCGTGCGGGCGGCGCTGGGGATCCCCGACGACGCATTCGTGGTCGGCGGGGTGGGCCGGCTGGTGCCCGGCAAGCGCTTCGACGTGGCGGTACGGGCGGTCGCCGCGCTGCCGGGGGCCCGGCTGCTGCTGGCCGGTGACGGGCCGGAGGCCGGGGCGCTCAGGACCCTGGCGGCCGAGCTGGGGGCGGCGGACCGGATCCGCCTCCTCGGGGAGTGCGGCGCGGGCGGAAGCGGCCCGGTGCCCGGGATCCCGGCCCTGCTCAGCGCCGTCGACACCTTCGTGTCGACGTCCCGCGAGGAGTCCTTCGGGCTTGCAGCCGTGGAGGCGCTCGCCGCCGGGCTGCCCGTCCTGCACGACGCCTGCCCGGCCATCGACGACCTGTCCGCCGCCCACGCCCCGGGGGCCACCCGGATCGCCGGGAGCCCCGACGAGCTGACCGCCGTGCTGCGGCAGCGGATACAGGCCCGCCCGGACCGCAGCCCGCCGCCGCGGGCCGTCGGCCACTACGACATCCGGCGCAGCAGCGAGCGCCTGATGGACGTGTACGCGTACGCCCTCGACACCGCCCCACCGAACCGGAGAGCCCTTTCATGACCGAGTCTCCCGAGCAGCAGCGCTCCGCCTTCCTGCGGAAGCGGCTGCGTACCGCCCCCGCCCAGCTGCGCACCGCCCTCACCCGGCTGCCCCACTGGTGGCCCCTGCCCGTCAGTGTGCTGCTCGGCACCGCGTCCGGGCTCTCATACGGGCTGCTCGCCTCCCCGCAGTACGAGGCCACCAGTTACGCCATGGCGGTCGCCGAGGAGGAGGCGGTCCCCGGGGCCGCGCTCGGCTACGCCCAGTCCTACGGGCGCCTCGTGACGAGCGACGCGACCCTCTCCTACGCCCAGGGGGCGGCCGGTGAGCCGGTGCGCGCCCTGCGCTCCCAGGTCCGCTCGGAGACCTCCCCCGACTCGCCGATGATCTCGGTGACGGGCACCTCCGACAAGGCGGGCAAGGCGGCCGACATCGCCAACGCGGTCATCGAGGCCGTCATCGTGAGCAGCGGCCATGTCTCCAAGGACACCGGGGTGAAGCTGATCAAGTTCACCCACGCCATGAAGCCGGACCAGCCGGTCTCGCCGTCGGTGCCGCTGGGCACCGCCGTGGGCGCGGCCGCGGGCGGCCTGCTGGGCGGGCTCGTCCTGCTCGTCCGCCCCCGCCGCGCGGGCTGGAGCGTCTCCGCCCAGGTGCCCGGACCGACCACCGCCGAGGACCACACCTCCACCACCGACGACCGGGAGCTCGTGCGATGACGGCCGACCGGGCGGGCAGCCTCACCGTGACGCTCTGCCGTGACTTCCGGGAGTTCGGCGCGCTCGCCGGGGAGTGGGACGCGCTGCACCGCCGCTGCGCCACCGCCACCCCGTTCCAGAGCCACGCGTGGCTCCATTCCTGGTGGATCTCCTACGGTCAGGAGGGGAGGCTGCGGGTCCTGCTGGTGCGCCGGTCGGGGCGGCTGATCGGGGCGGCGCCGCTGATGCTGGTGCACCGTCCGATGCCGCTGCTGGTGCCGATGGGCGGGGCGATCTCCGACTTCTTCGACATCCTGCTGGACGAGGAGGAGGCCGGGTACGCGGTCGGGGCGCTCCAGCGGGGTCTGGACCGGGCCGCCCGGCACACCGTGGTCGACCTGCGGGAGGTCCGGCCGGACGCGTCGGCGCAGCTGCTCTTCGGGCGGTGGCCGGGCGCGCGGAGCCGGCTCACGGACTCGACGTGCATGGAGCTGCCCGCCCGGCCGCTCGGCGACCTCGTGGGCCGGCTCACCGGCTCGCGGGGCCAGCGGCTGCGGGCCAAACTGCGCAGGATCGAGGCGCTGGACGTGGAGGCCCGCACGATCCCGCAGGACGGCGTGCCGGCGGCCATCGGGACCCTGCTGCGGCTCCACGAACTCCAGTGGCGGGACCGGGGGGTCAACCCGGAGCACCTGCGGGCCCGGTTCTCGGACCACCTGGTCCGCTCGGTGGGCCGGATGGTGGGCGACGGTACGGCCGCCGTCACCGAGTTCCGGATGGGCGGCGAGGTCGTGGCGGCCAACCTGACCCTGCAGTCGGGGCATCTGGCGGGCGGCTACATGTACGGGGCGGACCCGGGGCTGCGGGACCGGAAGGTCGATGTGTCGACGATGCTGCTGCGCGAGGTCTCCCAGCAGGCCTCGGACAGCGGCCGTGAGGTGCTGAGCCTGCTGCGCGGCGCGGAGCAGTACAAGAACCACTGGCAGCCGGTCACGGTGGTCAACCAGCGGCTCCTGCTGGCCCGCCCTGGTCTGGAGCCGCTGCTGCGGCTGCGGGAGTCGCAGGTGGCGGTACGGGAGCGGGCCGTGGAGACCGTGAAGACCCGGTTCCCCGCCGCGCGCGACTGGCACGGGCGGCTTACCACGCTTCCCGTCATCGGACGGTGAGGCGGGCCGCGACAGGCCGTGGGACAACACCGGAAACATCGCCTTCGCGTCGATCCGTTACCGTCCGGCGCCTCTCGCGTTGTCAGGGCATGCGGGCCTCGTGCTCCGCAGCAACCCCCCTTCCTTACAAGGAGTTCTGATGTCGCGTATTACGAAGGTCGCCGCTGTCATGGCGGGCACCGGTGCCCTCATCGCCGGCGGCGCCGGCATGGCCTCCGCGGACGCCGGCGCACAGGGTGCGGCCATCGGGTCCCCCGGTGTCCTCTCGGGCAACGTCGTCCAGGTCCCGATCCACGTGCCGGTCAACATCTGCGGCAACACCGTCAACGTGATCGGGCTGCTCAACCCGGCCTTCGGCAACACCTGCGTCAACGCCGACGGTGGCCACGACGACAAGGGCGACTACGGCTACGGCCGCTGATCACCCCCGCTGCACCGAAGCGGCCGGCTCCCTCCTTCCCGGAGGGGGCCGGCCGTTTCGCCGTGCGCGCTCAGGCGTAGCGGTAGATCTTGCTGTGGTCGAGGAGCTTCCTGGGGGTGACGTTCCACGGGGGCATCGGGTCGTCGAGCCCGAAGACGTAGTCACGGTCCCGGCCGGGTGAGGCGGGCTTGCGGCCCGGCAGGTAGGCGGCCTTGGGGTGCGCCTTGCGCCAGCGGTCCCAGAGCAGGTCGATGAACGAGTGGTGGAGCCAGAAGACCGGGTCCTCGGGGGAGGCGGCCCCGGCCATCGGGCCGCCGACCCACTGGTGGACCCGGTTGTGGTTGCCGACGTTGCGCACCCGGTGGATGCCCCAGCCCTCGATGCGGTTGCGGAACCCCTCGGTGCTGATGCTGTTCCACGGCTCGGTGTCGTAGACCGGGTCCTTCAGCGCCCGCGCCACGTCGTCGGCGGTGGGGAGGGAGACCGGGTTGTTGCCGGGCCTGCCGAAGTTGCGGGTGAGCCAGTTCTGGTCGGTGACCCCGCGGCCGACACTCCAGTTGCCCGTGGCGTAGGCGAACGGGCCGGTGGTGACGCGCCGGTCGCCGGCCCGGCCGTTGCCGCCGAGGAAGTCCTCCGCCCAGAGCGAGGAGGTGGTCGAGCGGTCCTTGGTCCAGTCCCAGTAGGGGACGCTCACCCCCGGGTCGACGGCCTGGAGGGCCCGCTCGAACTCCAGCAGGTAGCGGCGGTGCCAGGGGAAGAACGAGGACGTCATATGGGCGGGGCGCGGACGGTTCTCCGTGTCCATGACGTAGAACTCGCGGTGCATGACGACGAAGTCGTCGTAGCGGCCCGACTTCTTGAGCTTCAGGATCGCGTCGACGAGACGCCGCTTCTCGGTGCGCGTGAGGTCGCGCTGGTTCTTGCGGGTGTACACCGGTTCCGTTCCTCCTGGTTCATGTGCGGTGCGACGCTCACTTGTGGTGCCACGTGCGCCTGTGGTCGGGGAGCGCGAGGCGGGCGGTGCCGAGCTCGTCCACGGCGGCGCGGGCCGTCTCACGGAGCGTGGGGAACGACTCGTAGTGCGTGACGTCGCTCAGATACGTGCCGTCCGCGCGCCGCATGACGTGCAGCGGGCGGCCGTCGATGCGGATCTCCGTGACCGGCTCGGTGCCGTGGGTCCCGGCGCCGCCCGCCTCGCCGGCCGGGACCAGGACGGTCACCGATCCGCGGATCTCCCGGCCCCGGTACATCTCGGCGAACTCCTCCGCCCCGGCGGCGGTGTGGCCGGGCCCCTGCGCGGGCGCGGAGGCGGTGCCCGGCCCGTGGTCGTGGACCGGCAGGAGGACCGCGGCGGTGCCTCCGGCGACGGCCGCGGTGAAAGCGGTGCGCAGGACGATCCGGCGCGACGGACCGCGTGTTCCCCGCGGTGCGCCACCGCCCGGATCCGTGGTTCGGCTCATGGTGACTGCCTCTCGTTGATACCCCTCGGGGCTGCTGTTGCTCGCGATGGTGGCAACGAGGCGGCGCCGAAACGGTTCTCGTGGCGCGGTGTCCCGCGCGTTCCGTCAAACGCGTGACCGTGCACGGCCATCCGCGCGGGAGGCCCGCGTCGCGCGGTGCGCGGGGCGCACCGGACCGGACGATGGCCGGGCGAACTCGTGGAGGTGGATGGACATGACCGTTCCGCATCAGGTGTCCGACGATCGTGCGGCCCGCATCGATCTCGCCGACCCGGCCTTCTGGCAACTGCCCCGTCCGGAGCGGCTTGCCGCCTTCGCCCGGCTGCGGCAGCTGGAGGCCCCCGTGCTCTTCACGCCCCGGCCGGGCACCGCCCGTACCTCCGGCAAACCGTTCTACGCCCTGGTGCGCCACGCGGACGTGCTGACCGCGAGCCGTACCCCGAAGGTCTTCGCGAGCGCGCCGGGGGTCACCACCCCGGAGCCGGCCGGCTGGGCGAAGGCGCTGTTCGGGAACTCGATGGTCAACATGGACGGGCCCGAGCACGCGGCGCTGCGCCGGATCATCTCCCGGCGCTTCACCCCCCGGCTGCTCGCCGCCACCGAGGAGAACATCGGCCGGCTGGCCGGGCGGCTGGTGGACGAGATGATCGCCGAGCGCCCGGGCGACTTCATGCCGTCGGCGGCCTCAAGGCTGCCGCTGGAGGTGATCTGCGACCTGATGGGCATCCCCGGGGAGCACCGGCCGCGGATCGCCGCGCAGATCGACCACGCCTCCGAGCATGTCGGCGTCGAGCGCCGGGGCCGGGCCAGGCTGCGGATCCCCGGCCGCGGGCTCGCGTCGCTGGCGATGATGCAGCTCGTCATGGCGCGTCTGGCGCGGGAGCGGCGCCGCCGCCCGCAGGACGACCTCGTCTCGGCCCTGGTGCGCGCGGACATCGAGGGTGAAGGCGTCTCCTCGCGGGATCTGGGCGCCTTCTTCTCGCTGCTGCTGGTGGCCGGGGTGGAGACCACGCGTAACGCGATCGCGCACGGGCTGTTCCTGCTGGACCGGCACCCGGAGCAGCGGGAGCTGCTCCGTTCGGACTTCGACCGGTACATCGGGGGTGCCGTCGAGGAAATCGTCCGCCATTCGACGCCGATCATCCAGTTCCGCAGGACCGTCGTATCGGAATACGAGCTGGGCGGCCGCACCTTTCTTCCCGGGGAGAAAGTCGCACTGCTCTACGCGTCCGCCAATCGCGATGAATCGGTTTTCACCCGTCCGGATCTCTTCGACATCACCCGGTCGCCGAATCCGCACCTGGGTTACGGGGGAGGCGGCCCGCACCACTGCCTCGGCGCCCACCTGGCCCGCCTCGAAATGACGGCCCTGTTCCGGGAACTGCTCACCCGACGGCCCGTCATCCGGCGGACGGGCGATCCGAAGCTGGTCGATTCGAATTTCGACAACCGCGTCGGTTCCCTGCCCTTCACCCTCGACTCCACCGTCACCTGAACGGCCCGTTCACAACGCCGCATACGATAAATGGACCGCTCTATTCGCGTGGGGTGCAGGATGATGAAACTCTCTTCCCATCGGGCCGAACCGGCCGGAATTTCCTTGCAGCCAGGAGGAGTCATGCCGGCCAAGCGCCGAATCGTCACCACATGCATCGCCGCGGCCGTCCTCAGTCTCCTGGCGGGCGGCGGTATCGCCGGGCAGCTGCCGCCGGGCACCGATTCCGTGGACAGCGCCGCGCCGGGGCCGCAGGGCAGCAGGGGCTCCGGCTCCACCGCGCACGGCGCCTACCTGGACTACGGGCCCGCCGGGGTGAGCAGGATGGCGGACCTGTCCCGCTGGCTCGGCGGCGCCGAGCTGCGCGTGGGGCACACCTACCTGCCGGGCGACCTGTGGGTGAACATCGAGGGGACCCCCGACTTCCTGGACGCCTGGGCCGACTGGCGCAAGGCGGACGAGGACCGGATGTTCGTCCTCAACGTGCCCATGCTGGAGCGGAACGAGGAGCGCGTCCCGGACGCCCAGGTCCGCCGTCTGCTGCGGTCCGGGGCGGCGGGCGACTACGACCAGCACTTCACCAGGCTGGCGGAGCGCCTGGTCTCCCTCGGTGTGCCGGATACGGTGATCGTGCTCGGCTGGGAGATGAACGGCACCACGTACACCCATCGCTGCGGTCCCGATCCGGCGTCCTGGAAGGCGTACTGGCAGCGGATCGTGACGGCGATGCGTGCGGTGCCGGGCCAGGAGTTCCGGTTCGACTTCACGCCCAGCCGGGGGCGGGACGCGGTGCCCTGGACCGACTGCTACCCGGGGGACGACGTCGTCGACATCATCGGGATGGACTCCTACGACCAGCCGCCGGGCGAGTCCTTCGACGACCAGATCAACGATCCGTACGGCCTCCAGAAGCACGTCGACTTCGCGGCGGAGCGCGGCAAGCCGATCTCGTTCCCGGAGTGGGGGCTCTTCCGCAACGGTGACAATCCGGAGTACATGCGCCGGATGCTCGACTGGATCGACCGGCACCAGCCGCTGTACCAGACGATCACGGACTACTGCCCGCACGGGGTGTGGCAGTGCAAGAGCAATCCGCGCGCCTCGAAGGTGTTCCGGACGAAGCTCGCCGACATGGCCGCCCCGGTGAAGCCCGCGCCTCCCAGCACGGCCCCGAGCCCGACGCCTTCCCCGACACCGCCTCCGACTCCGACCCCGAGCCCGACCGTCCCGCCGGCCGTACAGCCGTCGCCCACGCCGTCGGTGCAGCCCACCCCCACCGCCCCCGAGGCGCTGGCCACCCGCAGGTGGTGCGTCACCGTGCCGTTCGGGGACTGGCTGGGGCAGTGGCTGAAGGAACGCCGGATCTGCTTCCGCTACTGACCGCGCGCATGGAAACGGCTCCGGCCCTCCTCTGGGGAGCCGGAGCCGTCCACCCACACGGGTCCAGCGCGGGGGCAGATGGACAAGCAACCGCTTGTCACTCCCCCAACGGGGACACAGCCCGCCGCGTCACGCCGCCGAACGGGCGAAAGCCCGTACGCCGGAGCGGGCCGCTGCGCACTCGGGGGTGACGCGCGACCATGGAAACCTAGAGATGGTGGTGAGGTGCATGGCATCCGCCGACGAGGGCCCCCCGGCGGGCCCCGGCCCGCTGCCCCCCGCGGATCCACGGGGCCCCGTGCGGCTGGGCGACGACGCGGTGGCGGTGATCGCCGGGGACGGCACGGTCATCGGCTGGACCCGCGGGGCGGAAGCCCTGCTGGGGTACGCGGCCGCCGAGATGGTGGGCCGCTCCGCCGCCCTGCTGCTGGCCGGGGCCCCGGACACCCGGCGTACGGCCGCGATCGCCGCCCGTAGCCGTGAGGGGTCGGGGTGGAGCGGGCAGATCGCCCTGCGCGGCCGGGACGACCGGCTGATCGACGTCGACGTACGGGTCTCCGCCTCGTTCCTGGTCGCCGGGCGCGAGGGTTTCCTGGTCTCCGGGCGGGAGCGCACCCCGCAGTGGACGGTGGACGGGTCGGTGCTGGAGGGGTTCCTGACCCGGTCGCCGGTCGGCATGGCGGTGCTGGATCCGGAGCTGCGCTACATCTGGCTCAACGACACACTGGAGCAGTTCGGCGGGGTCCCCCGGGGGCAGCGCCTGGGGCGGCGGCCCGGCGATGTGCTGCCCGGGCTGCTCGCGGCGCCCATCGAGCGGCTCATGCGGCAGGTCCTGGCGACCGGCGTACCGGTCACCGACTACGAGTACCTGGGCTGGAGCTGGGCCGACCCGAACCGCCGGCGGGCCTATTCCAGCTCGTTCTTCCCGCTGGCGGACGCCGAGGAGAACCGGATCGGCATCGGCTACATGGTGCTGGACGTGACCGACCGGTGGAACGCGCGCCGGCTGCTGGCGCTGGTGAACGAGGCGGGGGCCAGTATCGGCTCCACCCTGGATGTGCAGCGCACGGCCCAGGAGCTGGCGGATTTCGCGGTGCCCCGGTTCGCCGACTTCGTCTCCGTCGACCTGCTGGAGACACCGCTGGGCGGGCCCCGGCCGGGTCTCCCGCTGCTCGGCGCGGAGGTGCGGGGCGCCCGGCCGCCGATGCGCAGGATGGGGATGAGTTCGGTGCGCGAGGGGTGTCCGGAGGCGGTGGTGCGGGTCGGGGAGAGCGTCGACGTCGTACCGCCGCCGCACGGCGTCCACTTCCTTCTCGACGGTGACCCGGTGCTCCTGCCGATGCTCGACCCGGACAGTCACGTGTGGGCCGTGGAGCAGCCGGCGCGGGCCGCCCGGATCCGGGAGTTCGGGCTGCACTCGCTGATCTCCGTACCGATGCGGGCGCGGGACACCGTCCTCGGGCTCACCACGTTCATGCGGTCGCAGAACCCGGTCCCGTTCGACGAGGACGATGTGGCGCCGGCCCGGGAGCTGGTGGCCCGGGCGGCGGTGTGCGTGGACAACGCCCGGCGCTACACCCGGGAGCACACCGCGGCGCTGGTGCTCCAGGAGAGCCTGCTGCCGCACACCCTGCGCGGCGGGACGGCGCTGGACGTGGCCTCCTCCTACCTCCCGGCGGACGCGAAGGACGGGGTCGGGGGCGACTGGTTCGATGTGATCCCGCTGTCCGGGGCCCGGGTCGGCCTGGTCATCGGGGACGTGGTGGGGCACGGGATCAGCGCGGCGGCGACGATGGGGCGGCTGCGGACCGCCGTGCAGACGCTGGCCGACATGGACCTGGCGCCCGACGAACTGCTGGCCCGGCTGGACGACCTCGTCATGCGGCTCAGCGAGGAGGAGCCGGCGGGCGGGCGGGCCGACCGGGGCGGTACGACGGTGCTGGGCGCCACCTGCCTCTACGCCGTCTACGATCCGGCGTCCCGCTGCTGCACGATGGCCCGGGCCGGGCACCCTCCGCCGGTGATCGTCACCCCGCAGGGCGCGGTCAGCTTCCCCGACCTTCCCCTCGGCCCGCCGCTGGGCCTGGGCGGGCTCCCCTTCGAGTCCCTCGACGTCGAGCTGCCCGAGGGAAGCCTGCTCGGCCTCTACACCGATGGCCTCATCGAGGGCCCCGAGAAGGACGTCGAGCAGGGCAAGATCCGGCTGGGGCGGGCGATCTCTCGGGACGGGCTGCCGCTGGACGAGCTGTGCGAGGCGGTGGTGAAGGAGCTCCTGCCCGTTCCGCAGCCCGACGACATCGCGCTCCTCCTCGCCCGCACCCATGCGCTGAAGCCCGACCGGGTGGTCTCCTGGGAGGTGCCGCTCGACCCGGCGGCCGTCGGGACGACCCGGAACAAGGTGGCCCGCCAGCTGGAGGCGTGGGGGCTCGACGAGCTGACGATGACGACCGAACTGATCGTCAGCGAGCTGGTGACCAACGCGATCCGGTACGCCTCCGGGCCCGTACGGCTGCGGCTGCTGCTCCAGTCCGTGCTGACCTGCGAGGTCTCCGACGCCAGCAGCACCACCCCACGGCTGCGGCACGCCCGGACGACGGACGAGGGCGGACGCGGTCTGTTCCTGGTCGCCCAGCTCGCCCGGCGCTGGGGCACCCGGTACACGCACCGGGGGAAGATCATCTGGGCGGAGCAGGGGCTGCCGTCGTCCCCGCCTCCGCCGGTGCCTCCGGTCGGGTCCCCTCCGGTGTCTCCGTCTCCCCCTCCCGGCTCTTCCGGCTGAGCAGCCGGGTCAGCGCGCCGCCCGCCCCGATCAGCTCGTCCCAGGTGCCCTCCTCGACGATGCGGCCCCCGTCGAGGACCGCGACGCGGTCGGCCCTGCGGACGGTGGCGGGGCGGTGGGCGATGATCAGCGTCGTACGGGAACGGGCCCGGGAGTCCGCCGCGAGCGCCCGCGCCAGTTCCGCGTCGCCCTGGTGGTCGAGGTGCGCCGTCGTCTCGTCCAGGACGAGGACCCGGGGGCGGCCGAGGAGCCCCCGGGCCAGGGCGACCCGGGCGCGCTGGCCGCCGGAGAGGGTCGCGCCGCGTTCCCCGACCGGGGTGTCCAGGCCTTGGGGCAGCGCGCCGGCGACGGGGGCGAGGCCGCAGGTGCGGAGGGTGGCGGCCAGCTCGTGGTCGGTGGCCTCGGGGGCGCCGAGGCGGAGGTTCTCGGCGAGCGTCCCGTGGAAGAGCGGGGCTTCCTGGCCGACGACGCACACGGCGGCCCGCAGGTCGTCCTCGGCGAGGTCCCGCAGGTCGACGGGGTGGGCGGCGTCCTGGGGAACCAGCTCCACCGTGCCTTCCTGCGGGTCCCAGTAGCGGGCCAGGAGATGGGCGACGCTGCTCTTGCCGGCCCCCGACGCGCCGACGAGGGCCACCGTCTCGCCCGGCCGCACCGTCAGGTCGAGGCCGTCCAGGACGGGGGCGGAGCCGTAGCCGAACCGTACGCCGCGCAGCCGCAGGCCCAGCGGACCCGCCGGGGCGGGGAGCGGGGAGACGGGGGCGGGGGCCCCGGCGGGGGCGTTCACCGCCGCGCGGACCCGGGCGGCGGCGGCGCGCAGGCTGCCCGCCCGGCCCAGCGCGGCCGCCGATTCGGCCACCGGGGCGAGGGCGCCGAGGGCGAGGGCCATGGCCGCCGGAGCCCAGGCGCCGTCGAGCCGTCCGCCGCCCGCCGCGTGGGCGGCGGCGGCCACGACCCCGATGACGGCGCCGACGACGAGCAGATCGCGGGCGGCTCCGGCCCCTGTCTCCCAGGACTGCTCGGCCCGCTGGGCACGGGCGAGGCGCCGGCCGCCGGACCGCAGCCGGGCCCGCGTACGGTCCAGGGCGCCTGCCATCAGCAGCTCACGCAGGCCGTCGACACTCTCCACGCTCTCCGCGGAGAGGCCGGCGAGCGCGGCCCGGGTCCGCGCCCCGCGCTCGGCGCGGCCCCGCGCCTCCAGCAGAGGCGACCAGAGGAGCAGCAGGGCGGCGGGCACGACGGCGACGAGCAGCCAGGGCCCCAGCACACCCAGCAGGGTGGCGGCCACCGCGAAGACGAGCCCGGAGGCGAGGAGTTGGGCGATGGCGTGGGCGTAGAAGAACTCCAGGGCCTCCACATCCCCGAGCGCGGTCGCGGCGAGATCACCGCTGCGGCGCCCCGCGATCCGGGCGGGCGCCGAGCGGGCGAGCCCGTCGAAGACCCGGACGCGCAGTTCGGCCAGGACGCGGTAGGCGAGGTCGTGGGAGAGGTCCATCTCCCGCCAGGTGGCCAGCGCCCTGAGCAGGACGAGCCCGATGAGGACGGCCACGGTCGTGGGTGAGGGGGCCCGGTGCTCGATCACCGCGGTGCCCACGGTGTGCGCGGCGAGGGTGACCAGGGCGACCAGGGCCGCCTGGTCGACGAGGGCGGCGAGGCAGGTGCGCAGGACGGTGGCGCGGTGGGCGCCGAGGACGGGGAGGAGGGAGCGGAGGGCGCCGGTGTCGTGGGGGGCGGTGGCCTTCACGGATGCGGACAGGGGTGCGGGCTCGGGCGGTGTCATGCGGCGTGCTCCTCCTGGGCGGGGCGGCCGGCTTGCTCCTGTGAGGTACCGCCCACGTGCTCCTGTGAGGTACCGCCCACGTGCTCCTGGGCGGTGCGGCCTGCCGCGATGAGCGAGGCGTACACGCCGCCGCCCGCCAGCAGTCCGCTGTGGTCGCCGGATGCCTCGACCCGCCCGCCGTCGAGGACGACGATGTGGTCGGCGTGGCGGACGGCGTCGAGCCGGTGGGCGACGACGAGGCAGGTTCGGCCCCGGCTCGCCGCCGGCAGCTCCCGGACGATCCGGGCCTCGCCCCGCTCGTCCACCGCGCTGGTGGCCTCGTCCAGGATCAGGACCGGTGCGTCGGCGAGGAGGGCGCGGGCGAGGGCGAGCCGTTGGCGCTGGCCGCCGGAGAGCGTGGCGCCGCGTTCACCGACGAGGGTGTCGTACCCCTGCGGGAAGGCGGTGATCTCCTGGTGGATGCCCGCCGCCCGGGCGGCGGACCGCAGCTGTACGCCGGTGGCGTCCGGCCGGGCGATGCGCAGGTTCTCGGCGATCGTGGCGTGGAAGAGGTACGTCTCCTGGGAGACGACGGCGATCCCCCGGCGCAGCGAGGCGAGGGTGTACGCGGCGGTCTCGGTCCCGGCGATCGTGACGCGCCCGCTGTCGGGGTCGCGCTGGCGCAGCAGCAGGCTCAGCAGGGTCGACTTCCCGGCGCCGGAGGGCCCGACGATCGCAGTCGTCCGCCCGGCGGGTGCGGTGAAGGTGACGCCGTCCAGGGCGGGGCGCTCGCTCGACGGGTGGGTGAAGTGGACGTCCGTGAAACGGATTTCGGGGGCGGTGGCCCAGCGGGCCTCCACCGTTCCCCGGTCGGCGACGGCGGGTTCGGCGGTGCGCAGGGCGGCGATCCCGTCGGCGGCGGAGACCCCGAGGTAGCCGGCGTGCCATTCGCGGGAGAGGTCGCGGATGGGGCGGAAGCACTCGGAGGCGAGCATCAGCAGGAGGTAGGTCCCGGTGGTGGCGGTGCGTCCGGTGGCCGCCGAGGAGCACGCCACCAAAACGGCGGCCGCGGTGCCGCCCTGGACGGCGAGGTCGGTGAGACCGGTGTCGACGAGCGAGACCCGGAGTTTGGCGACGGTCGCCCGGTGGAGCACCGCCGACCGCTGCTCCAGCCGGTCCCGTACGCGGCCCACCGCACCGGCCGCGCGCAGGGTGGCCATGCCCTGCAGAGCTTCCAGGTAGTCGGCGGCGAGGGCTTCGTAGGAGTCCCAGTGCTCCTTGCCGCGCCGGGCGAGCAGCCGGTCCCACCCGCGCGGACCGAAGAGTGCGAGCAGCAGGGCCAGGCCGAGGGCGAGGGCGGCGTACGGCTCGATGAGCGCTACGGCGACGAGCAGGAGGGGCGGGACGGCCGAGGTGATGAGCGCCTGGGGGAGGTAGCGGGAGACGTAGGCGTCCACGCCCTCGACGCCGTCGACGAGCGTGGCGCGTACGGCTCCGGCCCGGGCACCGGTGATCGCGGTGGGCCCGAGTTCGCCGAGGCGGGACAGGAGGGTGTCGCGGAGCCGGATCCGGACGGCGGCGCCCGCTGTGACGGCGGTCAGCCGCTGGGCCCGGCCGAGCGCGGCGCGGACGAGGACGACGGCGAGCACGGTGAGGAGGTGCGGCGCCAGGCCGGACGTGTCGCCCTGGGCGATCCGGGAGAGGACGACGGCGAGCAGCACGGCTTGGGCGAGGTGGGTGAGGGTGCCCGCGGCGAGCAGCGCGGTCGCGCCGCCGAGGGGACGGCGGGCGGTGCGGGCGGCGCGCAGGAGTTCTGGGTGGAGCATCATGGGCGTTCTTCCTTGCCCGGGAGGGGCGGTGGGGCGGGGGGTGGGGGATCGGCCGGCCCGGCGAGGGCGAGGCCGTGGACGATCCAGTCGTGTCCGGGGGCGTCGCCCAGTGCGGCGCCGAGGTCGGCCTGGAGCCAGGAGCCGATGGGGCGTGAGCGGAGCCCGAGGGCGGCGGCGTGGGCCTGGGCGACCCCGGCGGCGTAACCGGCGGCGAGGTGGCTGCGGCGGATCCGGGACGGCGGGGCGTCGGCAGGGCAGCCGTGGGCGACCAGCACCGCGCCTGCCGTACCGATCCACCGCTGGCCCGCCGCCCAGTGGGCGAGGGTGGGGCGGGCATCGCCGGTGGCGAGGGGGCCGGCGGTCGTGAGGAGCCCCGGGGCGTCGCCGCCGACGGCCGCGGCCCAGGCGGGGCCGTCCGGCCGGGCCCCCTCGGCGGTGGCCAGGACCCGGGCGAGCAGGTCGGGGGCTGGTGGGTGCGCCAGGTCGGAGGGGGGTGCGCTCCTTCGCGTACGGAGGGTCTCGTCCGTCACCGGGGTGGGGCGGGCGGCCGGGTGCCAGGTGGAGTCTGCACCTGCCGACAGATGCGTCAACAGGTGCCGGGCAGCGAACAGTTCGCGGGGCGTGGCGTTGCCGCCGGCGCCCGGTTGCGGGAGGGGAATGGCGGCGCAGGGCAGGGCGGCCCACGCGGTGAGCGGGGCAGTTGAGGGGGCGAGCGCGTCTGCGGACCGCAACCAGATGGCCACGAGGGGGAGTTCGGATTCAACGCCGGGCCTTCGGGTCTGCCGATCGGCCGCACGGGGCAGTCCGGCCGCCGCGGCGAGCTCTTCACCGTCCGCGTCGAGGGAGACCCGCACGTCGCCCGGGGCAGCGGCGAGCGCCAAGGCGGCCGCCGCGTGACCGGCGTCCAGCAGAAGAAGCGGCCAGGCGCGGTGCCCGTAGTGCGCGACCGTACGGGCGGCCGTGACGGTGAGGACGACGACGGCTCCCGGGGGCGCGTCGGCGGGGGCCCGGCCGCGCGGGTGGGCACGGTGGGCGCGCGGGTCGTAGGCGTACCGCCCGGGCGGCAGCGAGCAGCCGGGGCCGACGAGCAGGTGCGCTCGTACGGGATGGAGCGCGCCCGCCGAGGCGACGGGCCGCAGTCGGCCGCCTGCCTTCCGGGGCGCGGCGAGGGACAGCCGCAGAACACGGTCCAGGTCCACCCCTCCCCCGGCCCCGGCCGGGTGCAGCCCCGGGCCGCCCCACGGGAAGGCGCGCTCCGGCAGATACGGGACGGTGCGCGGCACGCGGGGTGACCTGGCGTCGGCCAGGGCGCGGCTCAGGAGGCCGGGGGCTGCGGGAGGAGCCTGGGGCATGGGCGCGTGCTCCTTTACATGTGCGGCGGCGGTGCGAGGGTGAAGTCCGCCGGGCGGGTAGGGGGTCGGGTGCGCCAGCCCCGGTCGAGCGCGGCCTCGGCGAAGCGCGGGCAGCCGAAGTAGGCGAAGGCGGCGGGGGCGTTGGGGATCAGGCCGGAGACCAGCACGCGGGCGACCCGCAGGGAGGTTTCGGCGATGTCCTCGGTGGTCAGGTCGACCGTGATCACCCGGTGGCCGCCGGCGGCGAGTGCCGCGTCCAGGGCGGGGCGGCTGCCGGAGGCGATCTCCGTGACGGGGACGACGCCCCCGGCGGGTGCGGTGAAGCGTCGGGCCAGCGGGGCCATCCGGTCGTCGAGCCAGACCTGCACATGGGCGCCGAGGTCCCGTACGGCGGCGAACTGCGGTCCGCAGTCGTCGAGATAGCGGCGGTCGGCCCGGTGGTCCAGGTACAGGCCCCGGGCGAAGAGGCCGGCCTCCACCGACCGGTGGACCCAGCCGTCGGCATCCACCGCGCCCTGCGTGAACACCCAGGTGTGCACCGCCTCCAGCACCGCCTTGCGGGCCGCCTCCGCCGGGTCGTACCTGCAGGCGAACCCGGCGGCGTGGATGCCGCGCCGGGGATCGTGGACCAGGGCCGCCACGCAGGGGGCGAACTCGGAGGGCATTTCCACGATGCGGACGTCCAGTTCGGCACCTGCCAGATCCTCGGTCAGACCGGGCACGCTCGCCGGGTCGATGCCCCGGGTGGGTCCGTCCAAATGCCACCACAGCTCCAGGGCGTCACGCTCGACGACTTCGAGCAGCCCGCGCTCGACGGCATCGTCGAAGCCCTGGCCGGTGGCTATGCCCGCGTAGTTCAGGTGGTGCGTGCGGGGCAGCGAACGCAGTTCGCCCTGCCGCCAGTTGAGGTGGGTGAGGGAGACCGGTGCCCAGCAGGGCCGCCCGTCCTCCGTGCCCGGTGTCCAGAGTGCCGGCGTGTCGGGGGTGAGTTCGGCGTACGGGAATCCTGGGCGCCCGTGCTGCCAGGAGGCGTACGTGGGGACCGCCCCGGGCCCGTACAGCCGCAGGCCCTCCGCCTCCAGCTCGGCGGCCGTGGCCCTGCGGGGTGCGGCGGGGTGGCCGGGCGGCGGGACCCGGTTGCCGCAGTAGCGTTCCACGGCCTCGGCGACGGCGGCGATCCAGGCACCTTGGGCGTCCCCGAAGGTGGTGCCGAGCGAGACCCGGTCCGCGGGCCAGGCGCCGAGGCGTCGGGCGTCGGCGACCTCGGCGGTCATCGCGGTGTAGCGGGGCGGCGCCCCTGCGGGGTGCTCGACGGGCCCGACACCCCGGATCAGCCCGCAGACGGGGTCGACCAGGGCTTCGATGGGCAAGGTGCTGGTCAACGGCATATCTCCGGTACGGGCTCGACGTAACGACGCCGGGCGACGACGGTCAGGTGCAGGGCGCTCCCCCGGGCCGTGACGGCTCTGCGGGACGGGGCGAGGCGGGTGGCGGTCACCGGGTTCTCGCCGGTGTGCGGGTTGCGGGCGTGGGCCGGGAAGTGGTGTCCGGCGATCTCCGTGCGGAGCCTCGTCCCGGCGGGCAGCCGGCGGCCCAGGGTGCCGAGGGGCACGGTGATCTCCGCGGCCTCCCCGGGCGGGTCGGTGCGCCGGACGATGCCGAACGCGAGCGGCTCCGCCCGGCCGGCCGGGTCGAGCGCGGTGACGCGTACGGCCCAGTCGGCGGCGGGGGTGTCGGCGGTGGCGTGGAGCCGGGCGGTGGCGGGTCCGGCCAGGTCGAGCGGGCGGGGCAGGGGCGGGGAGAGGAGGAGGCAGCGGTCGGCGCACGTGGTGTCGGCCGGGACGGCCAGGTCGTCGGAGCGGACGGGGCGGGCGGGGTCGGCGGTGAACTCGGCTCCGTTCAGCAGCCGGAGGCCGGTGGGGGCGTCGAAGGGCCAGGTGGCGGTGCGAGCTGTTTCGCCGGCTTGCCTCCCCATGCCGTGCCAACGGCCGCTGCCGTCCAGGGTGATGACCCCGCGCCGATCGGGCTCCAGCCGCCCGGCGAGGGCGGCGCGGGCCCACCGTACGTACAGCGCACCGAGGTTGACACGGTCGGCCGCGATCGTGGGCCGGTCAGCGGTGAGGCGGTGGCCCCAGGGGCCGAGCAGCAGGCGGGCGGGGCCGCCCCAGCCGCGCCACAGCGCCACGGTGTCCTCGGCGAACGGGTCGTGGGTGCCGCCGACGGCGAGGAGCGGGAGGCGGGAGGCGGAGCCGCGCCGGACGATCCGGCCGCGCGGGCGGTCGTCCCAGAGGCCGGGCCAGGAGGGCAGGGCCCGGCCCAGGCGGTCGGGCAGCCGGGTGAGCGGGAGGTGTTCCAGCAGCAGGGGGTCGGCGGCAAGGGCGTGGGCCAGCGCGTCGGGGGCGGAGTCGGGGCGGTCGCCGTGGGCGGCCCACCAGCCGGCGCGGGCCCAAAGCCGTTCGGGTCCCGCGGGTTCGCGGGCGGTGTCGGCAAGGCCGAGGGCGGGGACGGCGGCGATGACGGCGTCCGGCCGGCCGTCTCCGGGCGGGCCGAGCGCGGTGACGAGGGCGCAGTGGGCGGCGTAGGAGGAGCCGACGGCGACGACCGGGCCGCCGCCGCTCCACGCCTGGCCGCGCACCCAGGCCACGGTCGCGGCGCCGTCGCTCTCCTCGTGGTCCCGGTAGGGGTGCCACGGTCCCGGCGAGCCGTGCCGGCCGCGGACGTCCTGGGCGAGGGCGGCGAACCCGTGGGCCGCCCAGCCGCGCAGCTCGGCGCGGTGGGCGGTGCGGCCGTAGGGGGTGCGGATGACGACGGCGGGGTGGGGGCCCGGTGTGGCGGGCGGGCAGAGGTCGGTGGCGAGCGGGGTGCCGTCGGGGGCGGGGACGTACACGGTCGTGATGGTTGCCGGGGTGTCTGTCGTGGTGCTTCCCGTGGTGTTCGCCGTGGTGGTCACGGGGCCGTCCGTACGGTGGGGGCGGGCAGCGGAGCGACCTCCGGTACGGGGAGCACGGGGTGTTCGGTGACGGTCAGGTCGCGCAGGTCGATCCGGCGCAGCCGGCGGCGGGCCGGGAGGCCGGAGCCACGGTGTGGCTCTCCGCTGGCCCAGGCGATCAGGTCGGCGGTGAGCAGTGCGGCGATCAGGGCGGCGGCCGGTTCGGTGGGGTGCGGGCCGGTGTCGGGAGTGCGGTGGCCGGCCCAGTAGGCGGCGAGTTCGCGGTGGGCGGCGGTGGCCGCGAGTCTGCGGAGGCGGACGTGGGCGGCGGTGACGTCGCCGGGGGCGGCGGCGAGGGGCTCGGTCCAGGTGTGGGCGCCTTCGCGGTGGCAGCGCAGCCAGGCGGTGTGCCGGGCGGGCAGCCGGTCGGCTTCGTCCCAGGTCCCTTCGGGCACGGGTGAGTCGAGGCACCAGACCACGGCGGTGTCCCGCCGCCCCGCGAGCCCGGCCACGTCGCTGGCGGAGGCGGACTGGACCTCGGCGCCTTCGGCAGCGGCGAAACGGGCGAGCGGCTCGGTGAGTACGGGATCGCCCAGGAGGTGGACGGTCCGCCCGGTGAGCGGTGGGCGGCGGGGTTCGGTCTCCGCGTGACCGGCCTCCTCGAACGCCGCGACCAGACGGTCGAGTTCAGCCGATGACGTCCGCCCCTCCCCCTCGGTCAGCCGGTCGACCAGCTCCCCCGGGCCGACGTGGCCGGTGTCGATGCGCAGGAACTCCCCTTCGGAGGTGCGGAGTACGGGCCGGTCTCCGGGGGCGGTGACGATCCCGGCTCCGGGAGCGAGTCGACTGCGGTTCACGGGGGCCTCCGAGGGGCGTCGTACGGGGGTGATCAGGTGGTGCGAACAGGGCGGGCCTGTCCGGGGGTTCACCCGGACAGGCCCGCCCCGCGAGGAGCGGGAGCCTGCCTCAGCGGCAGGTGCCGCTTACTTCTCGTCCGCGGTGTCGGCCTCGACGGCGTCGTCGAAGGGGTTCTCGACGAGGGCGTTCGAGTGGGTGGCGGAGAGGTGGGCGAGCTGGCCCTGGTCGGCGATCGGGCTGAACACCTTGTTGTGCTCCATGAGTTGAAGCCTCCATTCGGATCGGTTGGTGATGGTTGCGACGCCGTTCTTTTGCCGCACCACAGACACTAATGAATATGATTTTCATTCCGCAATAGCTGGAGCGGATCGAGAGGGTGATCTGGGTAACAGACGGGCCAGCCGCCCTCGGCATCGATCCCCACCCGCCCCTGGACGCCCAGGACTTCGGCCAGCAGCCGCTCCGTGACCACCTCTCCGGGCGGGCCGTCGGCGGCGATGCGCCCCTCGCGCAGCGCCACGATCCGGTCGGCGAACCGTGCCGCGTGGTTGAGGTCGTGCAGCACCATCACCACCGTGAGCCGCCGCTCGGCGCGCAGCCGTACGACGGTCTGGAGCACCTCCAGTTGGTGCCGCAGGTCGAGATAGGTGGTCGGCTCGTCCAGGAAGAGGACCGGGGCGTCCTGGGCCAGCGCCATGGCCAGCCGCACCCGTTGCCGCTCACCGCCGGACAGCGCGTCCACCGGCCGGTCCGCCCAGCCGGTGACGCCGACGTCCGCGAGGGCCCGGGTCGTCACCTCGTCGTCGCTGTCCCGCAGCATCCCGAGCGGGCCCCGGGTGGCGTAACGGCCCTGGCGGACCAATTGCCGTACGGTCAGGGCCGGTACGGCCGGGGCCGACTGGTGGAGCAGCGCCACGCGGCGGGCGGCGGCCCGTCTCGGCAGGCGTGCCGCGTCGTCCCCGTCGAGCAGGACCCGGCCGTCGCTCGGGGTGAGCAGTCCGGCGGCGAGTTTGAGGAAGGTGCTCTTGCCGCAGCCGTTCAGGCCGATGAGGGCGACGAGTTCGCCCGCCCCGATGCTCAGGTCGATCCCGCGCAGCACCTCGCGCCCCGGATAGCCGAAGCTGAGCCGTTCCGCCCGGACCACCACGTCCGGTGCTCCCGCTGGGTGGCCCCTCCCGTCCGGCGTGTCCGCCATGCCCTTCTTCCCGTCCTCCCCGTGCGTCGTGACATCTCTCGTACGTGCTGCCATGTCCGGCCGCCTCCCCGTCATCGTTCGTCCGTCCGTCGCCGCGCCACGATCAGCAGCAGCCCGGCCCCGACAAAGGTGGTCAGCGCGCCGACCGGCAGGGTCAGCCGGTCCGCGTCGAGCGCCACCACCAGGAGCCGGGAGAGCAGTTGGGCCGCCGCGTCCGCCCCGCACACCACCACCGCACCGAGCAGCGCGGCGCCGGGCAGGGTGATGCGCAGGTCGGCCCCGAAGACGGCCAGCGCCAGATGCGGCACCAGCAGCCCCACGAAGCCGAGGGCCCCCACGGCCGAGACGGCGCCGGCCGTCAGGGCCACCGCACACACGAGCGCGGCGGCGCGGCCCCGCCCGGCGTCCAGTCCGGCGGCGGAAGCCTGTTCGTCGCCGCAGCGCAGCAGGGTCAGGGGCGCGGAGAGAAGCCACGCGGCGGCTCCCCAGACCGCGGCCCACGGCCACAGCAGGTGCCAGTGCTGCCAGACCCGGCCCTCGGTGGAGCCGATCAACCACTGGACCACGCTGCCGAGTTCGCCGGGGGCCACCAGGAGGACGACGGCGGTGAGCCCGGCGAGGACCGCCGACACGAGCACGCCGTAGACGGCGGTCTGTTCGGGGTCGCCTTTCTCCCGTCCCGCGAGCAGCCAGAGCAGTCCCGCGCCCGCGAACCCGCCGAGGCAGGCCGCGACGACGACCGCCGTCGGGGAGTCCCAGCCGGCCAGGCCGAGACCCGTGGCGGCGACCGCGCCGAGGACCGCGCCGGGGGTGACGCCGGTGACCTCGGGCCCGGCCAGCGGATTGCGCAGGGCTGATTGGAGGACGAGCCCGGCAACTCCCAGGCTCGCCCCGGCGACCAGCGCCACCAGCATTCGGGGCAAACGGAGTTGGAGGACGATGTGTTCGGCCATCGGGTCGCCGCCACCGCCGAGGAGTACGGCCCGCACCCCCTCGCCCGTGACGCCCCGCCCCGCGAACAGGTCCGCGCAGGCGACGGCGCAGACCAGGACCGCCAGGGCGCCCATCCGGGCAGCCGGTGAGCGCCAGGCCCGCCGGGGTGGTGCGGGCGCCACTTCCAGGACGCTCATCGTTCCGCCTTCCGCAGGAGAGGTACGGGGTCGTCGACGGGGCGGGCTCCGAGCGGCCCGCCTTGTACCGGCAGGGCGGCCCGGGTCGGCCCCCGGCCCTTCGCCGCCCGCCGCCCCCGCTTCAGCAGCACCACCCCGACCGGCACACCGACCAGGGCCGTCCACGCGCCGACGGGCGTCTCGACCGGTGCGAGCGCCAGCCGTGCGGGCTGGTCCGCGCAGAGCACCACGACCGCCCCGTACAGCGCGGACCGGACGAGCCAGCCCGCGGCCCCGCCGTCCGGCCGCAGCCGTCGGGCGAGGTGGGGCGCGAGGAAGCCGACCCAGGCCACCGGGCCGCAGACCGCCACCACGGGGGCGATCAGGACGACGGCGATGCCCAGCGCCGCGACCCGCGCGCGCTCCACGCGTACGCCGAGCGCGCGGGCGTCGTCGTCGCCGAGCCGCAGCACGCCGAGCACCGGCACACAGAGCACGAGCGCCGGGACGGCGACGGCCAGCCAGGGCAGCAGACCGGTGACGTCGTCCCAGGTGCGGGCGGACAGACTGCCCAGCAGATAGCGGTAGATGAGCTGGAGGTCGAGCTGGTCGGCCATCACCATGAGCACCAGCAGCCCCGCCTGGAGCGCTGCGGCGACGGCGGCCCCCGTCAGCAGCACGGACGACGGGCTGCGCCCGAACCCGGCGGCCACCAGCGTGAGCAGCCCGCCGAACGCGGCCCCGGCCAGAGCGAGGAAGGGCTGGAGGCCTAGCGGTACGGAGAGGGCGAGCACCAGCGGTGCCGCGACCCCGAGCGCGGCGCCGGAGGAGACGCCGAGCATCTCCGGGACGGCGAGCGGATTACGCAGCGCCTCCTGGAGGACGAGGCCCGCGGCGCCGAGGCAGGCACCCGCGACCAGCGCCAACACCATGCGGGGCAGCCGCAGTTCGGTGACGACGAGGCCCGCGAGGCCGTCGGACCCCAGGGTGGCCAGGAGCCGGCCGGGCGGGACGTACGGAGTACCGAGGCTGAGGGCGCACACGGCGCCCACCACGGCCGCCGCCGTCAGGCAGACCGGCGCCACGGGCAGGCGCCTCACGGCGGTACGGCTCGTCGCCGAAGTGCCTCCGCTCACCGCAGTGCGGCCGTCGCCTCGTCGAGGACGACGCCCAGGGACCGGGTGCCGCGCCCCTTGGCCCAGACCTCGGAGTCGACCTCGATGACCTTGCCGTTCTTCACCGCCGGGATCCGCGACCAGAGCGGGTTCTCGGCGAGCTTGTCGGAGAGCTTGCCGTCCGGGGCGCCGAAGGAGAGCGTCTCCACGAACAGGACGTCGACGTCCCGGGCGAGGATCTCCTCCAGGCTGTAGGAGCCGTCGACCCCCCGGCTCTTCCAGGGGTAGTGGGAGATCTTCGGGAAGAGTCCGGCGGCCACGTCGGTCTCCGGGGTGGCCACGCCGAAGTTCTCGTCGCTGCCGAAGATGATCAGCGCGGTCTTGTCGCTCCTGGCCTCCTCGGCCTTCGCCAGGCGGGCGCGGAACGTCTTCTCGGCCTTCTCGCCCTCCTCCGTACGGCCGGTGAGTGCGGCCAGGTCCCGCAGGTAGCCGACGCTGTCCTTCCAGGAGCCGGGCTGCACCGGCCAGAAGGTGGTGGCGCCCTTCAGTGCGGGGGCGAGCTTGCCGTGGGTGTCCTCCAGGCCGATCACCAGGTCGGGCCGGTGGGAGAGGATCGCCTCGACCTCGGGGCTGAGGAAGCCGCCGGGTACGACGGGGACCTTCGCCGCTTTCTCCTTGCCCAGGAACTCCGGGTGCGCGAGCACCGCGGAGTTGGTGGCGGTGGGGGTCATGCCCAGCTCGACGAGTATGTCGTCGCAGAGGGCGACCAAGCAGACGATCTTCTGCGGGGGCTTGTCCAGGGAGACCGTGACGCCCTTGGCATCGGTGATCTCGCTGGCGGCCTTGATGGGCTGGACCTCGGTGCTCGTACGGGGCCCGGCCCCGGCCGCGGGTTCGGCGGGGGTCCCGGATTCGCCGCCCGTTGCGCCACAGCCGGCCAGCAGCCCTCCCAGTACGGCGATCGCGGCCCAGCGGCGGACTCTCAGTGCGGTGCGTGGCATCGGCTCGTCCCTCAGATTCTGTACGGCCCCGGGAAGGAGGCAGGTGCGACGGCGGGGCCCGGGAGCCATCCCCACCACAGAGCGGCACCTTACACATGATTATCATTTCCAATAAAGCGTGCCAAGGCTTCCAGCCGGACCGCCGGACCCATCGACCCCCCTCAGGAGCACCCCATGCCCCACCCTCCCCATCTGCCACCCCGCCTCCTGGTCGCCGACCAAGTCGCCGGGCGCATGAGCCTGTTGGACCTCCCGGACGGCGACGAGCGGGCGGCACTGAACCACCGGCACCTCGCCGAGCACGCCGGGTTCCTCGCCCTGCCGGACGGACTGGTCGCCTGCGTGGACGACCGGGCGGGCGAGCTGCTGGTCCTCGATCCGTACTGCCCTGATACGGGCCGGCCCCTGGTCCGGCGCCGGATACCGGTCGCCGTACCCGCCGAACACCTGGCGGTCGCGCCGGGCGGCCGGCACCTCGCGGTGACCACCGGCCTCGGGCGTAACGAGGAGGCCTGGACCGGGCTGTTGACGGCCGTCGACCTCGACGCACCGGACGGAGCCGTCGCCGTACGCGTACGGGGGCGGACCGGTGAGCCGGGTGTCACGGTCCTCGGCGGGGCGTCGCCGCTCGTGGTGCTGCGCCACCGGGAGCCCGGCGAACTCCTGGTCCACCGGCACCGCGACCTGATGGCCGCACCCCCTTCGTGCCCGCCGGTGGAGCCCGTCCGGCGCATCGGACTGCCGGACGACGACGGGCACGGGGATGCCTACGACCCGGTCACCGGGCGGGTGTTCGCGGCGGCGGGCTCGGGCGTGCACCGGGTCCGGCACGACGGCGAGGAGCTCACGCCGGAGCCGCCCCTCCCCTGGGCCGCCGACGGACGGACCGGAGGCCGGGGCTACTACCTGCGGCTGGACCCCGTACGGCGCACCCTCTGGTCCTGCGTACGCGGCGGCCCGTCCGCGCCGGGGCGGTGGCCGGAGTGGACCAACGACGCCTGGTGGCACGGGCTGGACACGGGCACCACGGGGAGACTGGAGCTGGGACCCGGACTGGTGTTCCGGCTCGCCGTGACCGCCCGGCACATCGCGTACTCGCGCGTCCACCCGGACGGCGACGAGCTGATCCTGCTGGCCGCACCCACCGCCCCCGGAGCCCGGCCGCACCTCACCGCCCGCCTCCCGCTGCCCGCGATGTCAGGTGCCCCCCGGCGCGGCGGCACCCCGTGGGACGGCGTCCAGCGGCGGGCGATCGCCGCCTCCCCCGGCGCGGGCCTGGTCGCGGTCAGCCGGGGCGGCCACGGAGAGGTGCACGTCTTCGACGCCGACCGGGCGGAGCCGGTCACCACCCTCGCCCTCCCCACGCCGCTCGACGACGGCGGCCACCTCGCCCTGATCACCGCCGGCGACGGGGCGCACGCGGACCTCGTGGGGCGGTGACGGGCCACCCGACGGATCGCCATTTGAAAACGACTTCCATTTCCCTATACGGTCGGCGCCACCGACCGGCCGCCACCTCCAGGAGAGACCCATGGCAGTTCCGAAGCGCAAGATGTCCCGCAGCAACACCCGCCACCGCCGCGCCCAGTGGAAGGCCACGACACCCCAGCTCGTGCCGGTGACGATCGAGGGCACCGTCCACCAGGTGCCGCAGCGGCTGGTGAAGGCGTACGAGCGCGGCCTGATCCGGCCGGAGGACTGAGCCCGCACGGCACGGAGAGGGGCGGGTGGTGGCGCGGCACGATCGCCGCGTCACCACCCGCCCCTCGTCGCGCTCAGACCGGCGTCACCAGGAGGACTTGGTCACCCCGGGCAGGAATCCGGCGTGCGCCTGTTCGCGCATCCGGACCCGGGAGAGGCCGAAGGTGCGCAGATACCCCCGGGGCCGACCGTCGACACTGTCCCGGTTGCGCACCCGCGTGGCGCTGGCGTCACGTGGCTGACGCCGCAACTCCGCGAGGGCGGCGGCACGTTCGGCCGCCGGGGTGCCGGGGCGGCGGACGATCTCCTTCAGTTCGGCCCGGCGGGCCGCGTACCGCTCGACGATCACCTTGCGCTTCTCGTTCTGCGCGACCTTGCTCTTCTTCGCCATCAGACCTTCCCTCCTCGCGCGCGGATGCGTGCGACCGCCGCCTCGATGCCGATCACGTCGATCGTCTTGATCGCCCGGGCACTGAGGGTCAGCCGCACATGGCGCCCCTCACTGGGCAGCCAGTACCGCTTGCGCTGGACATTCGGGTCGAACCGGCGTGACGTACGGCGGTGCGAGTGGGAAATGGCGTTGCCGAATCCCGGCTTGGAGCCGGCCAGTTGACAGTGGGTGGACACGGACGTTACCTGCCTCTCATCGATGCATCCATTATTGAAAATGGAAACCATTGCCATATAGTAGCGCCCATGGCTCGCAACGAAGTACGCCCGGTCATCAAGCTCCGCTCCACCGCGAGGACCGGCTACACCTACGTCACCCGCAAGAACCGCCGGAACGACCCCGACCGCATGGTGCTGCGCAAGTACGACCCGGTCGCCCGCCGCCATGTCGACTTCCGCGAGGAGCGCTGAGGGTCTCCCCCTCCAGCCCTCTCCCTCTCCGGCCCGACCCGCAGCAACCGCCGACCGCTAGGACCCCCTCATGAAGCCCGGAATCCACCCCGCCTACGGCCCCGTCGTCTTCCGCGACAAGGCCGCCGACTTCGCTTTCCTCACCCGCTCCACGCTGACCAGCGAGAAGACCGTCGAGTGGGAGGACGGCCGCACCTACCCGGTCGTCGATGTGGAGATCTCCTCCGCGAGCCACCCCTTCTACACCGGCACCGCCCGCGTCCTGGACACCGCGGGCCGCGTCGAGCGCTTCGAGCGCCGGTACGGGCGCGGTGAGGCCCGGTGACGGAGGAACAGCGGCGCAAACTGCCCGTCGTCATCGTCTGCGGGCTGCACGCGGAGGTGCGGCACGAGGTGGTGGAGGCGCTGCTCTCCCGGGTTCCGCACAGCGTCGCGCTCCACCACGACCTGTCCACGGCGACCGACGGAACCGTACGCCGCACCCTGCGGGACGCCACCGGGGAGCTGTCCGCCGGCGAGACACCCCTGGTCAACGACTGCGCGTGCTGCGCGCTGCGGGAGGACCTGGTCCCCGAGCTGCAACGGCTGGCGGACAGCGGGCTGACCCGGCTGGCCGTCCTGGAGCTCTGGGACTCCGTGGAGCCGAAGTCGATGGCCGAGGTCATCGCGGTCCACGGGGCGAGCAGCTTCGAGGTCACCAATGTGATCACCGCGGTCGATCCCACCCTCGTCCTGCCGTGCCTCACCAACGGCGACGACCTGGCGGAGGCAGGTCTCGCGGCGGCCCCCGCCGACCAGCGGACCATCGGGGACACCTGGGCCCGGCAGGTGGAGTACGCTCCCGTCCTCGCCGTGGCCGACAGCCCGGCGGCCGACGACGAGGACCGTGCGCTGATCCGTCAGATGAATCCGATGGCACGTCAGGTCGCCTCGGATGCGGTCGAGTTGGCGCGGCTCGCGGACGCCGGGTTCGATGTGGAGGCGGCTGCCGCGGGTCAGCATCCTGCCTGTGCGCTGCTGCCGCAGGAGGCGGAGGAGGCCGGGGTGTCCACGCTCGTCTGGCGGCGCCACCGCCCCTTCCACCCGGAGCGCCTCTACCACGCGCTGGAGGACCTGTGCTGTGCGGCGGCCCGCAGCCGGGGCCGGTTCTGGCTCGCGGACCGGCCCGACACCCTGCTCTCCTGGGACGCTGCGGGCGGCGCCCTCTGCGTGGAGAACACCGGCCCCTATCTCGCCTCCCTCCCGGACGCGGCCTGGGCCCTGGTGCCTCCCTACCGGCAGGCCGCGGCCGCGCTGGACTGGCACCCCGAGCACGGTGACCGCTGCCAGCACCTGGTCTTCGTCTCCCCGGGCCTCGACCGCGACGGGCTGACCGGGCTGCTGGAGTCGTGCCTGCTCAGCGACGAGGAGTACCGGGCGGGCCCGGAGGCATGGAAGAGCCTGCCCGCCGCGTTCGACGCGCTCCTCGACCCGGTGTGAACCGGCGAGCCACCCCCGTACCCCCGACCACCCGCACAAGGAACCCCCATGGCACGCAAGCAGGACCCCCGTCAGCCCGTCAAGGCCCGCCCCAACCCGCTGGACGTGGCTGGGATCACGTACATCGACTACAAGGACACCGATCTGCTGCGGAAGTTCATCTCCGACCGCGGCAAGATCCGCAGCCGCAGGGTGAGCCGGGTGAGCGCCCAGCAGCAGCGGCAGCTCGCCGCGGCCATCAAGAACGCCCGTGAGATGGCGCTGCTGCCGTACTCCGGCTCGGGCAAGTAGCCCGCGTCCGCCCCTGTCAGGGCGGGGGCCGCTCGGGATGCAGCACCGTGGCAGGCCGAGCACCATGAACGTATGGGCACAGACACCTCCAAGGGGGACGGCCCGGAACCGGCGTCGTCAGGCCCGGCGGCCTCAGGCCGCCGGGTCGGATCCCCGAATCAGAGCCTCGCTCTCGCGGCCATGCTGTTCGCCGTGTCGATGACCTTCATCGACCAGACGATCGTCGCCATCGCCGCACCGGACATCATCCACGAACTGGGCCTCACCTCCACGCAGATGCAGTGGGTCGTCAACGCCTACCTGCTCACCCTGGCCGCGTTCTTCGCGCTGGGCGGGCGGCTGTCCGACATCTACGGGCACCGCCGCGTGATGCTGATCGGCACCCTCGTGTTCGTCATCTCCTCCGCGATGTGCGGTGCCGTGCCGGCCGGGGACTTCGCGCAGGCCTGGCTGATCGGCTTCCGTGCCGTGCAGGGCATCGGCGCGGCCCTGATGTTCCCGGCCGCGCTGGCCGTGGTCATCGCGGTGTTCCCGGTGGGGCGGCGAGGGCGGGCGCTGGCGCTGTTCTTCGGGCTCTCCGGGGCTCTCACCGCGGTGGGGCCGCTGCTCGGCGGCTGGCTGACCTCGTGGACGTGGCGTGCGATCTTCTGGGTCAACGTCCCCGTCGCCGTCATCGCCATCGTGCTGACGCTGCTGGCACGCATCCCGGACCGGTCGCGGCGCGAGCCGCTGGATCTGCCCGGCGCCGTGCTGGTCGCGGTCGGGATGGGGCTGGCGGTGCTGGGGCTGCAACAGGCGTCCACCTGGGGCTGGAGCTCCGTCATCACCTGGGCGTGCATCGTGGTCGGGCTGCTGGTCCTGGCGTTCTTCTGCTGGTTCGAACTGCGGGCGCGGTTCCCGCTCATCAAGCTCCAGGTGTTCCGGGACCGGGCGTTCCAGATCGACAACGCGGTGCTGTTCTTCTCGATGATGGCGTTCGTCCCGGTCTTCTTCTTCGCCTCCGTGTACGCGCAGGTCTCGCTGAGCGCCTCGCCGAACCAGGCCGCGCTCTACCTCCTGTACTTCTTCATCGGCTTCGGCATCGCCTCCCAGTGGGGCGGTCGCATCCTGGACAAGCGCGGCGCCCGTCCGGCGCTGAAGCTGGGCACCGCGCTCGGTGCGGTCGGATTCTTCCTGTGGGCCCAGAAGTTGACCACGCTCTCCATGCACGACCAGTGGCTGTACGCGGCCATGGCCGGCGCCGGGATCGGGCTGCTGCTGGCGCCGGCCTCGACCGACGCCGTGAATCGGGCGATCGGCGCTTCGTACGGGGAGGTCACCGGGATCACCCAGACCGTGCGGAACTTCGCGGCCAGCATCGGACTCGCCGTGTTCGGCACGGTGTTGACGCACCGTACGGTCACCAACGTGGAGGGCACGCTGGTCGGCAAGGGTGTGCCGGAGGGTGCGGCGGGCGATGCCGCGGAGTCGGTCGCGCAGGCGGTGACCGGTCAGGCCGATACCCGCGGTCCCTCTGGGAGCGGCCCCGTGGCCGATGCGGTGAAGGACTCGATGCAGGCGATCCGGATGGACTTCGCCCAGGCCAACCAGTGGGTGTTCTACGGGATGGCGATCGTCCTGGCCATCGCGTTCCTGTTCGCGCTGCGTCACCCGGGGACCCGGGTGACGCAGGATTCCCCCAAGGATGCCGAACCGGCTCAGAACGAGTAGACGGCGCTGTCGTTCATGCTGCCGGCCAGCTCGCAGGCGTTGCCGTACGTGGTCGAGAACGTGACGCGCTTGCCGTGCCAGACGCCGTGGGCGGTGATCACGACCGGGTCGTACTGCCGGGTACACATGCGGTCGGGCGAGGTCCGGGCCAGCGCGGTGAACTGGCCGCCGACCGAATCGAGTTCGGCGCAGGCTGCCTCCGGGGCCGGGTGGGTGCCCCCGGCGTTCGGGGCGCAGGTGAGCGTGACCGCCCGCTTGACCGTCGCGGTGAGCGGGTCCTCGCCCTGGGCCACGGTGAGGACGAGGGCGGAGGGCGCGTAGAGGCTCTGCCCCTTCGCCGGCGCCGCGTGGGCGGAGGTGGCGGCGAGGCCGCCGAGGACCAGGGCGCTCGCGGCGATGGTCGCGAAGATTGCGTGACGGTTGTGTCGCATGAGTGAAAACTCCTCGGTCGGGTGCTGATTGCGGTCAGGAGTCTTACGCATGCGGACAGTAGGCGCACATCGACAGCCCGCTTCCAGCCGCAGACGTTCGTTCGAACCGACCGGATGGTCGTTCGGGCAGCTCACACGGGTCGCGGAGGTCGTCCAGCATATGGACAGCCGTCGACGGTTCAACGGAAAACGACCGTCTGAACTGCAGTGATTCCGGAGCGGCCGGAAACCTTCAGAAGCCGCTTCGACTGGAAAGCGCTGCGATTCGGGCCCATCCGTACCCTCGCGGTCACGCCGGGAGGTGACCGCCGGAGCCGCCCGCGACCCTTGGAACTGAACGTTCCGCATACCGGGTGCAGCGCAGAATTAAGGTTAGGCTACCCTCACCGTCGTGATCGCTCCTGCCCACGACCGTGAAGACAGCCCGCCGCTCCGGACCACCACGTCCGGCCTCGCCGCGAGCCCTGACAGCCCCGTAGGCCCCACCGGCCACGCCGGTCCCTCCGGCCACGTCGGCCTCGACGCCCGTGACGTGACCGTCGCGTACGACCGGGCCGACGTCGTCCACGGGGCCGACCTTCGGCTGCCTCGCGGTCGGGTCACCGCCCTGATCGGGCCGAACGGCAGCGGGAAGTCCACCCTGCTGCGCGCCGTCGCCCGGCTCCACAAGGCCCGCACCGGCACGGTGACGGTGTCCGCCCCCGGCGACGACGAGCCGGTCGACGCCCTCGCCCTGTCCCGTAACGACTTCGCCCGCCGCATCACCCTGCTCGCCCAGAGCCGCAACGCCCCGGCGGGGCTGAGCGTGCGGGACGTGGTGGGATTCGGCCGCCACCCCTACCGGGGGCGTCTGCGCGGGAGCGACCCCGACGGCGCCCGGAGGATCGACCACGCGCTCGCCGTCACCAACCTCACCGACTTCGCCGATCGCGGCGTCGAGAGCCTCTCCGGCGGTCAGCTGCAACGCGTCTGGTTCGCCTGCTGCCTGGCGCAGGACACCGACGTGCTGCTGCTCGACGAACCGACGACCTATCTCGACCTGCGCTACCAGGTGGAGATCCTCGATCTCGTACGCGATCTCGCCGACACCCACGGCGTGACCGTCGGCGTCGTCCTGCACGACCTGGACCAGGCAGCCGCCGTGGCCGACCAGGTCGTCCTGCTCTCGTCGGGGCGGATCGCCGCCTCCGGCACCCCCGCGGAGGTCTACGACTCCGAGCGGCTGACCCAGACCTACGGCATCCGGATCGACGTCGAACCGGACCCCTCCACCGGCATCCCGCGCACCCGCGCGGTGGGCCGCCACCACCTCCGTACCGAAAGGCCCTGAACCCCCTCATGAAGAACCAGTACCTGGCCTGGCCCGCACTCGCCGCCACGGCCGCCCTCGCCCTCTCCGGCTGCGGCACCACCGAAGCGCCGAAGAAGGAGTCCGCCAAGGAGACCTCGGTGACGGTCACCGACTCCCGCGGCAAGAAGGTCACGCTCGACGGTCCGGCCAAGCGCGTCGTCGGCACCGAGTGGAACGTCGTCGAGACGCTCGTGACGCTCGGCGTGCAGCCGGTCGGCGTCGCCGACGTCAAGGGCTACACGGCGTACGACAAGTCCGCGCCGCTCACCAAGGGCGTCAAGGACATAGGCACCCGGGGTGAGCCCAGCGTCGCCACCGTGGCCGGCCTGAAGCCCGACCTCATCGTCGCCACCACCGACCTCTCCGACTCGGCCATCGCGCAGCTGTCCAAGGCCGCGCCGGTCGTCGTGGTGCGCTCGGCCGACGCGAGCCGGCAGATCGACCAGATGGTCGACAACGTCAACCTCATCGCGGAGGCCACCGGCACCGAGGAGAAGGCGAAGAGCGAGATCGCCTCCTTCCGCACGGCGATCGAGGACGGGAAGAAGAAGCTTGCGGCGGCCGGTCTCGACGGCAAGGAGGTCGCCTTCGCCGACGGCTGGCAGGAGGGCAACCAGGTCTCCGTGCGCCCGTACGTCAAGGGCTCGCTGCTCGCCGACGTCAACACCGAACTCGGCCTGGTCAGCCCGTGGAAGCTGGAGGGCGACAAGGCCTACGGTCTCGCGGCCACCGATGTCGAGGGGCTGACGAAGATCGGCGACGCGCGGTTCGCGTACATCGCCAACGACTCCGACGGCGGTGACCCGTTCGCCGACGGGCTCAAGGACAACGCGGTGTGGAAGTCGCTGCCGTTCGTGAAGAAGGACCAGGTCCACCGGCTGCCCGACGGCATCTGGATGTTCGGCGGGACCGCGGCCATGCGCGAGTACATCGACGCGCTCGTCGGCGCGCTGACCGCCTGACGATGAGCACCCGCACCACTCCCGCCCCGCCCGCCCCCGTGAAGACGGCGGCGGGCGCGGCCGGTCCGGCCGGGGCACCGTCCCCGGCCGCGCCCGGCCGCCCGGCCCGCCGCGGCCGCATGCTCCTCCTCGCGCTCGCCGCGCTGCTGGCCCTCGGCGCCCTCGCAGTCGTCCACCTGAGCCAGGGCACGGCCGCCGTCGACCTGCACACGCTCTGGCAGTTGGTCACCGGTCCGGCCTCCGACCGGACCGCCGACGAGCAGAGCGCCGCCGTCGTCCTGGACTCCCGGCTGCCCAGGCTCGCGGCGGGGCTCCTCGTCGGCTGCGCGCTCGGCGCGGCGGGCGCGGCCCTCCAGTCGGTGTCGCGCAACATGCTGGCCTCGCCCGACACCCTCGCCGTCAACGCGGGGGCGTACCTCGCGGTCGTCGCCGTCGCCGCGTTCGGCATCACGCTGCCCGCGCTCCCGGCGGGCGGTACGGCGTTCCTCGGCGGGCTCCTCGCGGCGGGCGTCGTCCTCGGTCTGTCACGGGCGGGGGCCGGTCCGATCCGGCTGGTGCTCGCGGGCTCCGCGCTCACCCTCGCGCTGTCCGGGCTGAGCGGGATGCTCCTGCTCCTGCGCTCCCAGCAGACGACCGGTCTCTTCGCCTGGGGCAACGGCTCGCTCGCCCAGATCGGCATGCAGTCCATCGACCGGCTCGCCCCCGTCGCCCTCGTGGCGTTCGCCGGGCTGATGCTGATGGGCCGGCGGCTGGACATCCTCGCCCTCGGGGACGACGGCGCCGCGGTCGTGGGCGTCAGTCCGCGGCTGACCCGCTCCGTCGTCGTGGTCCTCGCCGTGCTGCTTGCGGCGGTCGCCGTGACGGTGGCGGGGCCGATCGGCTTCGTCGGGCTGTGCGCTCCGGCCGTGGTCCGCCTGCTCGGTACGTGGGTGCCGGTCCTGGTCCGGCACCACGCGTTCATCCCGGCGTCGGCGCTCGCGGGCGTGCTCGTGGTGCTCGGCGCGGATGTGCTGCTGCGTGCGGTGTTCGGCGCGCAGGCGGGGGCCGAGGTGCCCACCGGGATCGTCACGACCTGCTTCGGCGCGCTCGTCCTGGTCTTCCTGGCCTACCGGTCGCGCGACCTGGGCACGGACGGCGGCTCGACGGCGTTCGCCCGCATGCGCAGCCGCCGCGCCTTCGTCGTCACTCTGGCGGTGACGGCCGTGGGGCTGCTCGGTGCGGTGGTGGCGGCGACGCTCCTCGGCGATGCCACGCTGCTCCTGGGCGATGTGGTCAACTGGCTCGCGGGCCGGTCCGGGCAGTTCACGACGTACGTTCTCGACACCCGCGTCCCCCGGGTCGCCGCCGCCCTGCTGGCCGGTGCGGCGCTGGCCGTGGCGGGCGCCGTCGTCCAGGCGGTGTCGCGCAACCCGCTCGCGGAGCCGGGTGTCCTCGGCGTCGTCAGCGGGGCGGGGGTCGGGGCGGTCGCCGTCCTCACCGTCGTACCGCTGGCGAGTTTCTGGCTGATCGGCGGCTCCGCGCTGGCCGGTGCGGCGGCCGCCGCCGCGCTGGTCTTCGGTCTGGCCGCACGGCGTGGGCTGGAGCAGAACCGCCTGGTGCTGATCGGTATCGGGGTCCAGGCGGGCGGCGGTGCGTTCGTCAGCCTGCTGATCGTGCTCACGGACCCGTACAACGCGACCAAGGCGCTGGCGTGGCTGGGCGGGTCGACGTACGGGCGTACGTTCCCGGAGCTGATCCCGGTGCTGGTGGCGCTGGCCGCAGCCCTTCCGGTGCTGGCGGTGATGCGCCGGGACCTCGATCTCATCGGGCTGGACGGCGATACACCCCGGCTGCTCGGGGTCCGCCTGGGCACCACCCGGCTGGGGCTGCTGTCCATCGCTGTCGTCCTGACCGCCGGGGCGGTGGCGGCGGTCGGCGTGATCGGCTTCGTCGGGCTCGTCGCACCGCACGCGGCCCGGGCTCTGGTGGGACGGCGGCATGTGCGGGTCGTCCCGGTGAGCGCGCTGCTCGGGGCGCTGCTGGTGGTGGTCTCCGACACGGTGGGCCGCACGGTGATCGCCCCGGCCCAGATCCCGGTGGGCCTGCTGACCGCGGTGATCGGGGCGCCGTACTTCATCTGGCTGCTC
The DNA here is from genome assembly GCF_000718135.1 of Streptomyces cyaneofuscatus. Taxonomy (GTDB): domain Bacteria; phylum Actinomycetota; class Actinomycetes; order Streptomycetales; family Streptomycetaceae; genus Streptomyces; species Streptomyces cyaneofuscatus. Next base: position 316,271 of record NZ_JOEM01000007.1, read on the forward strand.
TGGCGGTCCCGCAGCGAGGGATGAGGGCGACCGGCGACCGGCCGGCGGAGGCGGCCGGAAGATCACCGCGCGCCGACTACTGCCCGTAGTCGACCGGTCGCGCGCGCCGGAAGTTCCGGGGGGCGTCCGTGCCCGGTCGGCGAGCGGGTGCGGCGGGGCGGCCCGACCGGCCGGACCGCCGCGCCCGGGGGCCTTTCGCCCCGGTGCGCCCCGACCGGCCTGCGGGCAATTCCGCCCCGCAGGCCGACGAGCCATCGGCATAGCCGGTGACTCCCCGTCAGCCCCATATCAACCGGGCAGAAACTAACCGGCAGAACTTCCGGCGCGGCGTACCGCCCGGTAACTCAATTCCGGTTACATCTGTATGAGCACCCGCCTGCCGGGAGAAAGCCCCAAAGACCCCACGCGCTCCCTGCGGACCTGGCGATTCCTCTCCGGGCTCTGCTAGCGTGCCGCTCAAGCCGTTGCAGGGGGATGCTGGTGGCAGGGGGGCCTCCATGCGAGTTATGAATAACTTCGCAGACCGTTCACATTTCAACTGGTCCGCCGTGGGAGTGTTGCGCACGGAACGTCCGTGTCCCTTTCGTGAGCGAGAGCGTGACACCCAGAAAGTCCGGCCGTACCGGTGAAACTTCTCTGCCTGCCCCATGCCGGGGGTACCGCGAGTCGATACCACCGGTGGACCTCCCTGGTCCCGCCGCACATCGACATTGTCCCGCTGGAGCTCGACGGACGTGGCGACCGAATGTCCCACGGGTTTTACGCGTCTTTCGCCGAAGCCCTCGACGACCTCACCCGCCGAGCCGTCTCGGTACTGGAACCAGGAGATTCTTTTGCGATCTTCGGCCACAGCATGGGCGCCTACATCGCGCTGGAGCTCGAAAGGCGTCTGGAGTCCCTGGGGGTCCGGGCCGATCGGTTGTTCCTCTCGGGACGGGGCACGCCGGCCTACCACAACGTCCTGAGCAGGCCCGCCCGCGAGCTGAGCGATCAGGAGCTCATCGCCGGGCTCGACGCGTACGGCGGCCTCCCGCAGGCCGTCGCCGGTCATGAGCTCATGCGCACGCTGTTCCTGCCGATCATCCGGGCGGATTTCCATCTGCTGGAGGACGGTGCGAGGTCGATCGACGAGCGCGTTCCCGTCCGGAGTCCCCTGGTGATTCTCAACGGCAAGGACGACGCCGCCGCGCAACAGGATCCACCCGGCGTCTGGGAGGCGCTCACCGTGTCCGGCGTGGAATTCCATTCCTACGCCGGGGGCCATTTCTTTGTCGACGAGAACCTGCAGAGCATCATTCAATTGATCGTGGAAAAGTCGAAGAGGGGGCTGGAGAAAGATGGTGTCTCCTTCCAGGGATGACGCTGGAGTGACTTCGTACGTCTCGGGCGGTGAGGTGGTTTCCCCACCCCGCTGGAAGACCGTCTTCGGAGCATTGGAAGAAGCCGCCGCACAAGCGCCCGGCACGAAAATTCACCTGTACGACGCCGACGGTTCGTACGATGTCACCACCTACGGCGCCCTGTACGAGGACGCATTACGGCTCTCCTGGTGGCTGACGGAAGAGACCGGCCTGCGCGCAGGCGAGAACCTGATTCTCCAGCTGAACAACGCGCATGAATATCTGCGGGTTTTCTGGGCGGCCGTCCATGCCGGAGTCGTCGTCGTTCCGCTGAGTGTTCCGAATATCGTCGACCGGGACAATCTGGAGAGCGTCTCCCGGGTTCTCGCCACGCTGGGGTCCGGCCGGGTGATCGTCGGCCCGGGACTGGCCGAGGCCTATCTTCCGGTCATCTCCGATGCCGGTGTCGAGCGCGACGCGGTCATCGTCCTTCCCCGGGACACGGAGCTGCCGAGCGCGGGCGGCACGTCCGGTGTGCAGGCCGCGGAGCCCGATGGGGCGGCGGTCATCTTCTTCACCTCCGGGAGCACCGGAGCACCCAAGGGTGCCGTGCAGACGCACGGGGCGATCCTGGCCCGGGAAGCCGGCGTCATGCAGAGCGACGGCGGCGGCAGGGACGTCCAGCTCAATTGGATGCCGCTGGAACATGCGGCGGGCATTCTCATGTCGCATCTGCGGGGCGTCTGCCGGCTCAGCGAACAGGTCCAGGTCGCGCCCGGACACATTCTGGCCGATCCGCTGGTGTGGCTCGATCTCATCGACAAGTACCGGGTCAATTACACGTGGGCACCGCAGTTCGCCTACTCCCTGCTCGGCAATCTCGTGCCGGGACGGGAACACGCGTCGTGGGATCTGTCCTGCCTTCGCGAGTCCATCAATGCCGGCGAGATGCTCAACGCCCGCGCCATCGCACAACTCACCACCCAGCTGGCCGAGTTCGGGCTGCGTCCGGATGTCTTCGTGCCGGTGTGGGGCATGGCCGAGACCTGCTCCGGGGTCTTCTACAACCGGGAGTTCGTCCCGGTGACCGAGGGGCCGGCCACCCCGGGGGACGCGGAAGACGCCGGGCGCGTACCGAAATTCGTCCCGCTGGGCCGTCCGATCCCGGGCCTGGAGGTGCTCGTCGCCGACGATGACGGCGCGGCGGTGCCCCAGGGGCAGGTCGGGCATCTCCTGGTCCGCGGGGAGTGTGTGACGCGGGGGTACCTCCACCACCCCACCGCCAACGAGGAGAGCTTCACTCCCGACGGGTGGTTCAGGACCGGCGACCTCGCCCATGTCCGCGACGGTGTGGTCACCATGACCGGGCGGGCCAAGCAGATCCTGATCGTGAACGGTCTCAACTTCGACCTCTCCGAGGTCGAGGCGGCGATCGAGGAACTCCCGGCCGTGGAGACGAGTTTCACGGCCGCCTGGGCCCACACCGACCCCGCGACGGGTGAGGAGCAGGCCGTCGTCTTCTTCGTGCCCCGCGCCGGGCGGACGGCCGAGCCGGTGACGGACGAGCCGGTGACGGACGCCATCCGCGCCCATGTGCTGCGCAGGATCGGGATCAGGCTGCACGCGGTCATCCCCGTGCGCCGGGAGGACATCCCCAAGACGAACCTGGGCAAGATCCAACGGGCCAAGCTCGGTGCGGCCTACCGGGACGGCCTGTTCGCCGACCGTACGGCCGGGCAGGACGGCGACGAGCGGCGCCGGGCGCTCCTCGCGGACGCGCTGCGGCCGCTGATCGGTCCCGGCCGCTACCTCACGGCCTCCGCGAAGGAGCTCGGTTGCACCCGGACCGCTCCGGGTGCCGGGACGACCGGCCGGATCGCCCTGGGTGGCCTCGGATCGGGATGGGTCCGCAGCACCGAGCTGGAAACGGCGGTGAACGCGCTGCCGGGCGTGGTGGGTTCGCGGGTGTGGACGGGCGATGTGCTGCTGCCCGGCATGCCGGGCGCGGTCGTCGCGATCGAGCCGCGCTCCGGGCACGCCGACTACCGGGCGGCCGTCCACGAGCGTGCGGTCCGCGCCGTGAAGGCGAACGGCATCGTCCACCACGAGGTCGCCTTCGTCGACGGGATCGCCGCACGCCCCGACGCGGAACTGCTCGAAGCTCTGCTCGGCGGCGTCACGGCCGATGGGGTCGACCTCGCCCCGCCGCGCCCCATAGGCGTCTACGCCGACACGCTCGTCCGGGCCGACGCGGAGGGGCTCCCCGCCCGGCAGCGGCCCGCCCCGGCTCTCGCGGTCTTCGCGGACGACGAGGACGCCCTGACGGGGTTCCTCGGCTCCGAGGGCCGGCGGGTCGTGTGGGTACGCCCGGCGGACGCGGCTGGCGAGGTGCGGCTGGAGAGCGGCGGCCTCCCCGGCGTCCTGACCGCCGAGGTCGATCCCGGCTCCTCGGAGGCGTACGCACAGCTCGGCGCGGCCCTGCGGGGTGCGGGCATCGAGTCCCTGGAGATCGCGCATCTGTGGGCGCTGAGCCCGCTGACGCAGGCCACGGGGTCCGGGGGCATCCTCGGCGCACAGGCCCGTGGGGTGTTCAGTGTGCAGAACCTGCTGCGTGAGCTCCCGGCGGCCGGTGTCGCCATCTCGTACGGGGCCGTCTTCACCCGTGACGCGCTCGGCGTCCTCCCGGCCAACCCGGGCTACGGCTCCGCGCCGATCGCCGGGTTCGTCCGGAGCGCGGTGGCCGAGGGGCACGCACTGACGCACATCGATCTCTCCGGCGCGAACGACAGGCTCGCCGCACTCTTCGAGCGCGAGGCCTCCCAGCCGCACGACGGCCTCTCCGTGGCCTACGTCGACGGCCTGCGCCAGAAGCAGGCGGTCGAACCGCTGACGCTCCCGGCGACCGGCACCTCGCTGGACGGGCAGGACGGCTTCCTCGTCGTCACCGGCGGGCTCGGCGGGATCGGGAAGATCCTCGTCGCCCTGCTCCTCCGCCGCTTCCGGCGGAACGTGCTCGTACTCGGCCGGCGCGACGAGGCCGCGGTCCAGGACCAGGTCAGCGCGTTCGAGGCGATCGCGGGCGAGCACGGCGGGACGTTCACGTACGCGCGCTCCGATCTCCAGGACCCTGTCCAGCTGCGGGAGACACTCCGGCACCACGCCGCCTCGTCCGGTCTCGCGCTCCACGGCGTCTTCCACCTGGCCGGCATGGTCCACGAGGCGCTGGTGGGCGATCAGTCGACCGAGGAGCTCACGGAGGTCTTCAGGCCGAAGGTGGCCGGTCTCCACCATCTGGGCGGTCTGCTCGCCCAGGAGCACCGGGACGCCTTCCTCGTCACCTTCGCCAGTGCGCGGAGCCTCGCACCGGGGGCGACCGTCTCCGCGTACGTCGCCGCGTCGGACTTCGCCGGGCACTACTCGGCCCACCTCCGCTCCCAGGGTGTGCGCGCCACCTCCGTGGCGTGGGGCGTCTGGGACGAGACGGGCATGAGCCGCGATCTGAAGGTGAACCGGTCCCTGCACCGGCGTGGCATCGAGACCATCGAGCCGCTCCAGGGGCTCGGCGCCCTCCTCGACGCGCTCCGCACCGACCGCCCGGCCGTCTACATCGGTGTGGACGGCTCGCGTCTCCCCCACGGCCTGACGGCCGGGAGCGACGGCACGCCGCCCGAACCCGCTTGTGTCGTCACCGACTTCGGTGACTTCGAGCGGCTCTTCGCACCACGGGCCGACGCCGTCGAGGACACCGTCCGCGACCACCTCGGCGGTGCGCGGCTCCGGTACGAGATCCTCGACGAGCTCCCCGTGGACCGCAACGGCCTCGTGGACCGGGACATGGTGCTGGACCGGCTCGACGTGCTGCGCGGCGCGGTGACGGTCGAGCCGCCCCGCAATGCCACCGAGGAGCGCATACGCGACATCTGCCGGGCGGTGTTCCGGGTCGGGACCATCGGGGTCACGGAGAACCTGTTCGACCTGGGTGCCGACTCGATCGCCACCATCCAGCTCCTCGCGAAGCTCCGGGACGACGGGGTGGCCGTGGTCTCGCACGAGGAGTTCTACAAGGAACCGACGATCCGCCACCTCGCCGGGCAGGCGGCCGGGAGCACCACCCCTCAGGCCCCGGCCCGGCCCTCGCCGAAGGTCGACGCGACGGCCGAGGTCCCCCTCACCCCGCAGCAGCGCCGGCTCTGGTTCCTGTTCCAGGCCGACCCGGCGAGCCCCTACTACAACAACACCGTCTCCATCGAGGTGTCGGGCGGGGTGGTCCGCCCCCTGCTCAAGACGGCGCTCATGACGCTCGTCGACCGGCACGAGGCCTTGCGCGTCCGGTTCCGCGAGGACGCGTCCGGCTCCTTCTGGCAGCGCCCCGTCCCGATCGAGGAGGTGGACCTGGCCTTCGACGAGCACGATCTGCGTGACCTCCCCGAGAGCGACCGGGCCCGCCGGCTGGACGGGATCATCGCGGCCTCGGCCGCCACCCCGTTCGACCTTCTGAGCCAACTTCCGCTGCGTGCCGCCATCGTCACGAGCGCGGACGACCGGGTCACCCTCGTGCTGACCATCCATCACATCGTCTCGGACGGCTGGTCGATGGGGGTGATCCTCTCCGACCTCGCCGCGATCCACGACGACCTCCTGGAACACGGCGCGCCAAAGCTGGCGCCGGTCAGGGGGCTCTACGGACGGTACGTCGCCGACGTCACCGCGTACGAGAACTCCGCGGGCCACCAGGAGCAGTTGGCGTACTGGACGGACGAGCTGGGGCAGGTCACCGTTCCCGCCGAGCTGCCGGCCCGCGCGAATGCGACGGAGGCGCCGACCTCCGACGGCGAACACCATGAGTCCACCGTGGGCCCCGAGGTGCTGCGTGGTCTGCGCAAGCTCGCGCGCGACCATGACGTCTCCCTGTACGTCCTGCTGCTCGCGGCCTACGCGGTGCTCCACCAGCGCCTGACGCTCAGTCACCATGTGCGGCTGGGAACGCTGATCGCCAACCGCGGCCGGGGGAACACCTCCGACATGGTCGGGTTCCTGGCCAACACCCTGCCGCTCGACATCCGGATCGACGACGCCGAGCCCTTCTCCGCCCTGGTCCAGCAGGTCAAGCGGAAGGTGATCGGCCTCCACGACCACCAGGACGTGCAGTTCGACTCGTTGGTGCAGGCGTTGCAGCCCGAGCGGGCGCACAACAAGAACCCGTTGTTCCAGGTGCTGTTCGTGCTGCAGAACGCCCAGATCGAGCGGCTCAGCACGCCGCGGGCCGACTGGCGGCTGAAGATCTGGGAGAGCGACACCGCGAAGTTCGACCTGTCCATCCAGGCGTTCGAACGGGACGGGGATCTCGACCTCGTCTTCGAGTACCGTCGCGACCTCTTCCCCCGGCAGGACGTCGCGCGCTGGGTGGAGGCGTACCACACGGTTCTCCGCGATCTCCCCGGACTGCTGGACCCGGAGGTCGGGCACATCGACATCGTGCCCGAGGCCGAGCGGGAGCGCATCCTCTCGGTCAACGGACCTCTCGACGCACCCCTGCCGTCGTCGATCCCGGCGGTGCTGTCCGCCGTGGCGCGGGAGCGGGCCGACCGTCCGGCGCTGGTCATGGGGGCGGAGTCGTACACCTTCGCCGAGCTCTGGGACCGGTCCGCCGCCTACGCCGCGTATCTGCGGGCCGAGGGTGTCGTCCCCGGCAGCCGGGTCGGGATCACGGCCCGCCGCTCCCCGCATGTGGTGATCGCCATGATCGCGGTCGCCCGGCTCGGCGCGGCCTATGTGCCCGTACGGCCCTCCGACCCGGAGGAGCGCCGAAAGCTGGTGCTCTCCGACTCCGAGGCCCTGGTCCTGCTCGACGACGCCGCGGCCGAACCTCTCGGTGACGTACTCCAGTTGCCTCTCGCGGTCTACGACGCCGCGGCGCCCGACTCCGGGCCCGCGTGGCACGAGACGGACGCCGCGTCGACCCCGGCGTACATCATGTACACCTCGGGCAGCACTGGCCGGCCCAAGGGGGTGGCCGTCTCCGTGGAGAACGTCCTCCGGCTGGCGCACCAACCGGACTTCGTCGAACTCGGCCCAGGGGACGTGGTGTTGCAGACGGGGTCGCTGACCTTCGACGCGTCCACGCTGGAGGTCTGGGGCGCACTGCTGAACGGGGTGGCGCTCCACCTGGTCGACGAGCACGTGCTGCTGGACATCACCGCGCTGCGCGAGGCGATCGACGCTTCGGGGGCGACGGTCATGTGGATGAGCGCCCCGCTGTTCAGCCAGATCGTGGACTCCGACCCCGGTGTCTTCGGGACGCTGCGGCAGCTCCTCGTGGGCGGTGACGTGCTGCCGCCCCGGCAGATCAGGGCGGTCGTCGAGGCGTGCCCCGGCATCCGGATCATCAACGGGTACGGGCCGACCGAGAACACCACCTTCTCCACGACGTACCGCATCCCCGACGACGTTCCGGCCGACCGGGCGATCCCCATCGGCCGACCCATCGGCCACTCCTCCGCGTACGTCCTGAGCGGCACCGGCCGGCTCCAGCCCATCGGGGTCCCCGGCGAACTCCATGTCGGCGGGCGGGGCGTGGCGCTCGGCTATGTGAACCGGGACGACCTGACGGCGGCCGCCTTCCTCGACGACCCGTTCGCCGAGGGCGGCCGGATGTACCGGACCGGTGACCTGGTCCGGCTCAACGACGAGCTGGACCTCGAGTTCATCGGGCGCGTGGACCACCAGGTGAAGGTCCGCGGCTACCGGGTGGAGCTGTCGGAGATCGAGCTCGCCGTCCGTTCGCTGGAGTACGTACGGGACGTGGTGATCGAGGCGCGTACGCCGGAGGGCGGCACCCTGCGGCTCGTCGCGTTCTACACGGCCGACGGCGACGCGGACATCCGGGCCGATCTGGAGCGGCTGCTCCCCGACTACATGGTCCCCGCCGTCTTCGTCCGGCTCGACCGGCTCCCGCTCGACCGGAACGGCAAGGTCGACCGGCGCCGGCTCTCCGGCATCGAGATCGCCGCCGGCGGGACGGGCGGCGGCGCGGGCGGGGACGGACCGGCGGACGAGGGTCTGAGTCCCCAGGCGAACGAGCTGCGGCGCATCTGGGCCGATCTCCTCGGCTTCGACACGTTCGGGGCGGACGACAACTTCTTCAGCCTTGGCGGGGACTCCATCCAGGTCATCCAGATGACCAACCGGCTCCGCGGCTCCGGGTACCAGGTCTCCGCGAAGGAGGTCTTCGAGAACCAGTCGATCCGCCGCCTGGCGGCGCTGATGGTGCCGAGTGCGCCGCACGCGCCGACGGACCCGTCGGTGAACACCGTCGAGCGAGCGGGGACGGCCGAACTCGCCCCCGTACACGCGTGGTTCTTCGAGACGCTCGGCAACGACGACTGGCTCGACCACTGGAATCTGCCGCTCGTCCTGGATCTGGACGAGGACTACCCGCTGCCCCGCATCGCGCAGGCCCTCCGGGCGGTCCAGGAACAGCACCCGGCGCTGCGGGCGCGGTTCTGGCGGGAGGGGGTCACCTGGCACTACCAGGAGGGGCTGCCCGCCCATGACATCCCGGTCCGCGAGTGGACCACCGAGCAGGTCGCGGACATCCAGCCGCAGTTGACGGCGATGCAGCGGGCACTCAGCGTCGGCGAGGGCCGGATGCTGCTGGCGGGGAAGGTGAACGCCGGGGCGGAGGTGAAGCTCGTCCTCGCCCTGCACCACCTCGTCAGCGACGGCGTCTCCCTGCGCATCCTGGCCCGCGACATCCGCACGGCCCTGCGCGAAGCCCCGGCGGAGCTGCGGCTGCCTCCCGTCGCGGCCACCTTCTCGTCCTGGATCGCGGCCACGCACCAGCGGGTCGCCTCACCCGAGGTCCAGGGGCAGATCCCCTACTGGACCGAGGTCGCCTCGAAGATCCGGAGCCCCTTCGCGCCGACCGCGCTCACGGAGTCCGGCACGGTGGACCGGGAGTTCGGTGTGAGCGCCGAGGTCACGGGCCGCCTCGCCCGGATCGGGGCGTCCGTCGCGGGCGCCGAGCTGCAGCACGCCCTGCTCGCCACGCTCACCCGGGCGTACCGCGAGGCGTTCGCCGAGCCGGAGTTCCCCGTCCTGCTGGAGGGCCACGGACGGTCGGACTCCCCCGGCTCGCCGGACATCTCCGGGACGGTGGGCTGGTTCACCAGCATGTACCCGGCCGTCCTGCGCGGTGCGGGCGACGGCGCCACCCCGGTCGCCGATGTCCAGGCCGTACGGGAGGAGTTGAGGGCGATACCCGGCGGCGGGGACGACTACGGCGTCCTCGCCTACCTGGACCACTCCGTGCCGCCCCTGGTCTCCGCCGTGCCGGTCGCCTTCAACTACCTCGGGGCCATGCCCAGCGGGATGGAGCTGGCGAGTTCGGCGTACGGGGACTTCCGCTCGGGGGCCTCACGGCGTGAGTGCGCCATCGAGTTCAACCTCTTCAAGTACGGCGACGACCTCAAGGTCTCGATGCGGGTGGACCGCGCCTTTGCGGACTCTCCCGAGGTAGTGAGGCTGCTGGAGGCGTACGAGCGGAATCTGCTGGCGCTCGCGGAGGGGCTCGACGGCGCCCCCGCTCCCGCTCCCGCGGCGAAGGAGTCGGCCGCGCTGCCGGCCGCCGACCGGGAGGCCGTCCTCACGGCGTACGGGGACGACGACGTCCAGCACATCCTGTCACTGACGCCTACTCAGGAGGGTTTGCTTTACCACGAGTTGATGCACCCAGGCGGCAGTGACTACTTCGGCCAGGTCGTCACCACCCTCCACGGCTCCCTCGACCTCCCGGCGTTCGAGGCGGCCTGGAACATCGTCATCGCCGAGAACGAGATGCTGCGGACCGTCTACGGCTGGGAGAACCTCTCCCGGCCCGTGCAGATCGTCCTGGGCTCGGCCGGCTTCCGGATCGACCACCGGGATCTGACCGACCGGGCCGACGAGGCCGAGCGCCGGCGTGCGGTGGACGACCTCCTCGCCGCCGACATCGCGACCGGGTTCGACCTGACCGCCGGCCCGCTGCTCCGGGTCACCGTCGTCCGTACCGCCGACGACGAGCACGTCTTCGCCTTCAGCTTCCCGCACATCTCGCTGGACGGCTGGAGCGTCTTCCGGATCCTCGCGAGGACCCTGGAGCTGTACGACGCGGGCGTGCCGGAGCCCGGCGCGATCGAGCCCGCGCCGAGCTTCCGGAGCTACGCGGAGTGGCTGGGGAACCTCGATCTCACCGAGGCCCGCGCCTACTGGTCGCGGTACCTCACCGACTCCACTCCGTGGGTCCTGCCCCCGGAGGCGCGGTCGACGGCCGACGAGGACCGGTTCTCGCAGCTGGACCTCGTGCTCGACGAGGAAGAGACCACGCTCGTCCGGGAGTTCGCCGCCCGCGCCCACTGCACCTTGAGCACCGTGCTCCAGACCGCGCTCGCCCTGACCCTCCGCATCGTGTCGGGCGCGGACGATGTGATCTTCGGCGTGACGGTGTCCGGGCGCTCCCCCGACGTACCGGATGTGGAGCGGGTGGTGGGGCTGCTCATCAACACGCTGCCCATGCGCGTCCGGATGGCCGGTGACGAACCGGTCGACTCCCTCATGGGGCGCATCCAGACCGATGGGTTCGGTGCCATCGAACACAGCGGCCTGGCGACCACCCACATTCTGGAGAGCGCGGGTTCTGAAAGGGGCGCGGGCTCGGGTTCGGGGAAGAGCCGTGCCCAATTCGATGTGCTGTTCATCCTGGAGAACTATCCGCTGGGCCCGGAGTTCCTCAGGTCGAAGAATCTGGGCATCGGCTCGTTCGCGAGCCATGAGCGGACGAATTACCCGCTCACCGTCGTCGCCATTCCCGGCGAGCGGCTCACGGTCCGGTTCTCGTCGATGACCGGTGTCGTCGAGCCGGCCTGGGTCTCCGCGTTCATGGGGCTGTTCCGCACCGCGCTCCACCAGGTCTCCTCGGGCCACCGCCTGGTGGCCGATGTGGACGGCGTGGACGCGGCGGTCCTGGCCGACCTGCTGCGGAGCTCGCAGAACGCGCCCACCGTCGAGGCCGAGCACGAGGACCAGCAGAGGTTCTTCGCGGACTTCCGCGGCCCGGTCTTCGTCCTGGACGAGCAGGCCCGCCCCTGCCCGGTCGGTGTTCCGGGTCATATCCATGTGGCGGCCGATTCCGTCTCCGATCTTCCCGTCGACGGCGAGTGGGGGCAGTGGATGGCGGAGGGCGAGACCGAACCCGGATTCCCCTCGCCCCACCGGTACCTCTATCCCACGGGCGATGTCGGTATGTGGACGAGCCGCGACTCCATCAAGCTTCTTGACTGATCCAAGGAAAACAGGGTTTCTCATGCCGATTCGCACCACCCATCGCGTATCCGAGCTGATTCGCCACCAGGGGCGCCGTTATCCGGTCGCCGTGGTGGAAGCACGTGTCCGGGAGGTCGCCGACGTGGCGGAGTGCGCGGCGGTCCAGCTGCGCACCCCGGGCGGCTCGACGCGTTCCGTGGCCTTCGTCCGGACGGTGTCCGGCCGCGCCCTCACCGTCGAGAGCCTGGCGGGGCTCCCGGTGGACGACGTGGTCACCGTGTCCTGCCTGCCGCTCGACGACCGGGGCGGCGTGGACTACGCGACGCTGCGGCAGGCGGCGCTCGTGGACGCACCGCGGCTGGCGGAGCTGGAGGCCGGATGGCGGGAGAGCCATGGCCTCGGCGAGAGCGTCGTGCTGTACGGGGAGTCGTACGACTTCGGCGCCCCTCTGGCACGCCCGGCGTACACCGCCTCCTCCGCCGCGCCTGAGCGGGAGGGCGACGGGCGGATACCCGGTGCGGCTCCCGCCGTTCCCGCGTACATCCAGGGGCCGCCGCTGTTACCCGTACCGGGTGACGCGCGGACGCTGACCGACACCCTGCGCCGGGCCGCCGGCAGTGGCGCCGGGCGGGGCTGCCACTTCGTCGACTCCGCCGGTACGGAGAGGTTCCTGCCGTACGCCGAGCTGCTGGAGCGGTCCGAGCGGGTGGCGGCCTTCCTCCGGGGCGACGGGGTCGTTGCCGGTGACCGGGTCCTCATCCTGGCCGCCGGGCAGGAGGAGTTCGTCGTCGCGCTGTGGGGTGCGCTGCTGGCCGGGGCGGTGGCCGTGCCGGTGACGGCCTCGGCGGACTACCAGGAGCGTAAGGCAGAGGCGGAGAGCCTCCGGCGGATCTGGACCACGGCACGCGAGCCGCGCGTCCTGGCATCCCCCGCCCTGGTGGAGGCGGTCCGGCCCCTGCTGGAGGGCGCGTCGCTGCTGTCGCTGGCCGAGGCGGAGGAGTGCTCCGCCGCGCCCGTCGCGGTGGACGTCGACCCGGACTCGCCCGCGCTGATCCTCTTCACCTCGGGGAGCACCGGCACCCCGAAGGGGGTGGTGCAGTCCCACGCGAACATCGTGCACAAACAGCAGGCGGCGGTTCAGCACAGCGCCTACGCGGCCGACGACGTCTTCCTCAACTGGCTGGCCATCGAGCACGTGGTCGGGCTCATCCACTCCCATCTCCTCCCCCTGTACCTGGACGCCTCCCAGGTCCACGCGGCCACCGACCACGTCCTCGCCCGGCCCACCCGCTGGCTGGACCTGGCGACCCGGCACCGGGCGACGATCACCTGGGGCCCGAATTCCATGCTGGCCCTGCTCGCCGACACCGTCGCGGGCGGTGAGGCAGCCGACTGGGAGCTCTCGGCCGTACGCCGCTGGATCAACGCGGGCGAGCAGGTCCACTTCGCCACCTGCCAGCGGCTTCTGGGCCTGCTCGAGCGGTACGGGCTGCCCCGGCAGGCGATCAAGCCGGAGTGGGGCATGTCCGAGACGTGCAACATGGTCGTGGTCTCGGACGCGCTGGAGTACGGGAAGTCCACCGGCGTGCAGTACGTCGACCGGATCCGCCCGGACGGCGGGATCGAGTTCGCTCCGTCCGAGTCCACCGCGCTGAGCCGGTTCGTCGAGTGCGGCCGGGTCTACCCGGGGGTGGACGTACGGGTCGTCGACGACGCGGGCGAGCTGGTCGACGAGGGGCACGTGGGCCACTTCCAGGTCCGCGGGCTGACCCGGCTCGTCGAATATTTCAACAACCCGGAAGCGAACGCCAAGTTCTTCCGCGACGACGCCTGGTTCGACACCGGGGACCTGGCCTTCATCCGGGACCGCAAGGTCACCTTCACCGGCCGCGGCGCCGACCTGATCATCGTGAACGGCGTCAACATCCAGAACGTCGACCTGGAGGCCGTGGTGGAGACGGTGGACGGCGTCCTGCCGTCCTTCGCCGCCGCGTGCTCGGTCCGTGACGAGGACGACGTCACGGATCACCTCGCGATCTTCTACACCTCCGAACTGACCTCGCCGGACGCGCTGTTGCGGCAGATCAAGGACATCCAGGCCACCCTGCGCCGGGAGTTCAGCCTCTCCGCCCGCCATGTGATCCCCCTGCCGGCCGAGGAGATCCCCAAGACGAGCATCGGGAAGATCCAGCGGAGCAAGCTCGTCGCCCGCCTCCAGGACGGCACGCTGGACGAGCGGCTCCACGCGGTCGCGCAGTCGCGCGGCTCGGGCGCGGCGTTCATCCCGCCGTGGTTCTTCCTCGAGACCGAGCAGCCGCGCATTCTTCCGGCGGTGGACGGGCAGCCGGTGACGCTCGATCTGGTGGGCGGTGAGCCGGCGGACCGGGCCGAGGTCACCCGCGTACTGTCGGAGGGGCTCTCCGTCCAGGCGGGCGAGGGGGCCGAGCGCCCGGACGGCACGCTCGACGCCGTGGTCGACCTGCGGCTGACCCGGGCCGGGTGGGACAGCCAGGCGGTGTACGAGCTGATCGGCGCCACCACCAAGCTGATCGGGGACCGCGCCGCCGCCGGACGCCTGGAGGGGCTGCGGATCGCCCTGATCACCGTCGGCGGACGCGCGCACGACGACAGCGCCCGGGCCCACCTCGGCGCGCTCCAGGGCTATGTGCAGAGCGTCAACGCCGAGGCCGGTGCACCGGTGCTCGTCTGGTGCGACCTCGATGTGGTAGACGAGACCAACGTGGCTTTGCTGGCAGCCGAGTTGGTGGCGTACGCCCCTGCTCCGGCGGTGGCCTACCGCGCGGGGACCCGTACGGAACGGGCACTCTCGCCCGCTCCGCGCGACCCCGCCGGGGTGGCGGCCGAGATCAAGGAGGGCGGCCGGTACATCGTCACCGGCGGCCTCGGCGGTGTGGGGCGGGAGCTGTCCCGGTTCCTCGCCGAGAAGTACGGCGCCCGGCTCGTCCTGATCGGCTCCACGCCGGCCGGGCAGCTCGACGAGAGCCGCAGCCACGCCCTGCGCACCCTGGAGGCCCGCACCGAGGTCGACTACGTCTCGGTGGACCTCGCGTCCGACGACGCGCCGGAGCGGCTCCGGACCGCACTGCGGTCCACCGTGGACGGGCGCATCGACGGGGCGTTCCACCTGGCCGGCCTCGGCAACTTCGGCGAGGACGACGCGCTGGAGGGCCTCGACGGGGCCCCGCGCCTCGACGGGAGCCGGCTGGCGCGGTACACGGCCCTGAAGGTGCGGGGCATGGCGGCGCTGGCCGGGGAGCTGGCCAAGGACGCGCTGCTCGTCGGCTTCAGCTCGGTCAACGCCTATTTCGGCGGCGCCGGGTACACGGAGTACTCCGCGTCCAACAGCGCGCTCAACGCAGCGGTGCGGGCCCTGCGGGAGCAGGGGTACCGGCGCGCCATGTCCCTCGGCTGGAGCGCGTGGTCCGGCACCGGCATGTCGGGCGGGGCGGGCGGCGGCCTGCCGTCCGAGCGGCGCGGCTTCCTCTCGCTCGACGTCGATCTGGCCCTGGAGTCCGTGGACATCGCGGTCCGGCGCAACCAGCCGGTCACGTACATCGGACTGGACGGCGCGCACCCCGATGTGGCCTCGCACGTCCGCCGGAAGCCCGGCTGGGAGCTGGTGCCCCGCTACTTCTACGTGGCGGAGAGTGAGCTGGAGGCCGGGCAACTCGCCGACCTGGGACCGGCGTTGCGCAGCTCACGGGTCGACCAAATCCCCCGCAAGGGCGACGGGCACGTCGACACGGTCCGGCTGCTCCAGACGGCGGGCTCCACGACGACCGCCGCCCCGCCGGAGACTGCGACGGAGCAGCGGCTCGCCGCGCTGTGGGAGGAGATCCTCGGTACGGAGAACCTCGCACGCGACGACGACTTCTTCATGCTGGGCGGCCACTCCCTGATGGCAGCCCGGCTGGCCAACGACATCCGGCTCGCGTTCGGTGTGACGGTCGCGCTGCACGAGTTCTTCAAGAGCTCCCGCCTCTCCGCCGTGGCCTCCCTGATCGACGAGAAGGCGGCGGCGAGTGCCACCGCTGAAGCGGCACCGCAGGCGGCAGGGACGGCACAGGTGGCGGAGACGGCGGAGACGGCTGAGGACGGCCTGTCCAGCGCCCAGCGCCGGATCTACTTCGCCGAGCGCGTCGAACCCGAACTCGCGCTCTACAACATCGTGGCGGCCTGGGAGTTGGCGGGCGCGCTGGAGCCCCGGCTGCTGGAGAAGGCGCTGGTCTACGTCACCCGTCGGCACGAGTCGCTGCGTACGGTCTTCGAGACGGTCGACGGCACCCCGCGCGGCCGGCTGGTCGAGGCGCCCGCCGTCGCCCTGGACCATGTGGACCTGCGGGACCGGGAGACCGGTGAGGCGGAGGCGGTGCTGCGGGAGACGCTGGACCGGGAGCTGGCGCACAAGTACGACCTCGAAGCGGCGCCGCTGGCCCGCTACACCCTGGTAAGTCTGCCCTCGCAGAGGGATGTTCTGGTCGTCTCGCACCACCACATCACGTCCGACGGCTGGTCGCTGAGCGTCTTCATGCGTGACCTGGTGACCGTCTACAACGCGCTGGTCTCGCAGGACATCCCGCTGCTCGCCGCTCTGCCGGCGGACATCACGCGGGCCGTGGCGCGGCAGGACGCGGCCGGTGCCGCCTCCGAGAAGGCGGCGGACCACTGGCGCACAGTGCTGGAGCAGGACGTCGAACCGCTGGAGCTGCCCACGGACTTCAGCCGTCCGCGCCTCCAGTCCTACGCCGGGGACACCCTCTTCCTCGAACTCGACCGGGACGAGGTGCGCCGGGTGGGCGAGGCCGCCGCCTCGGCCGGGGTGTCGAGCGCGGTCTTCGTGGCCACCGTCTTCGGTGTCTTCCTCTCCCGGCTGAGCGGGCAGCGGGAGTTCTTCGTCGGCATGCCCGCGATGCGGCGGGACGATCCGGCACTGCTCGACGCGGTGGGCATGCTGGTGAACACGCTCCCCTGCCGGGTGTCCCTGGTCGGCTCCGCCTCCGTACGCGATCAGTGCGCCGCTGTCCACCGGTCCATGACGGGGCTGCTGGAGCACCAGGACTACCCCTTCGACCACATGGTCACCCACTTCTTCGAAGGCCGTGACACCTCGCGCCCGCCCATCGTCCAGACCATGTTCAACTACGTTCCCCGGGAGGACTTCCCGGAGTTCGCGGGCGCCGCCCGGACACCGCTCGACCTGCGGCACCGCATCGCCCGCTTCGACCTCTCCCTCCACGCGTACGAGCGGGACCACGGGCTGACCCTGGCCTTCGAGTACGCGACCTCCCTCTTCCGCGAGGAGACCGTCCAGGGCTGGCGCGCCCACTTCCGTACGCTCCTGTTCTCCATGGCCCACGATCCCGGCGCGCGGGTACGGGAGTTGAGCGTCCTGACGCCTCAGGAGCGGGAGGAGGTGGTGCGGCTCTCCGACCGGACGAGGCGGAGCGCGCCCGCCGGGCCGGTCGCCGCCGCGTTCGCGGACACGGCCCGCGCCCACGGTGAGCGGACCGCCGTGGTCCACGGGGAGGAAGAGATCACCTACCGGGAGCTGGACGCCCGCAGTTCGTGCCTCGCGGCCCGTCTCCGGGAGCAGGGGGTCACCGCCGGTGCCCGCGTCGCGATCGACGCCGAGAAGGCCCTCTCCACGATCACCGGGATTCTCGGCATCCTGAAGCTCGGCGGTGCGTACGTTCCGATCGACCCCGAACTGCCTTCGGGGGTCGCCGCGTCCATCCTCCGTGCGGGCGGCATCCGTTGGCGCCTCTCGGCCCGGGGGCTGTCCCCGGTCGACGCGTCGGGCGAGCCGGTAGGGGAGCCGATAGCCCTCCCGTCACATGAGCGGGAGCCGGAGGGCCAGGTACCCCCCGTCACCGGGGGCGACGAGGCGTACGTCATGTTCACCTCGGGCACGACGGGCCTCCCCAAGGGGGTCTCCATCAGCCAGGCGAGTGTGGTGGGGCTGGTCCGGGAGCCGGGGTGGATCACGCTCGACGAGCAGGTGCGGGTGCTGCAGACCGGCGCGCTCTCCTTCGACGCGTCCACCTTCGAGATCTGGGCGGCGCTCCTCAACGGCGGCACGCTGATCCTCACCGGGAAGGACACCGTCCTGGACGTCGGTGCGCTCCGGCGGGAGATCGAGGTGCGCCGTCCCACCCTCATGTGGGTGAGCGCGCCCCTGTTCCACCAGCTGACGGACGCCGACGCGTCCCTCTTCGACGGACTGCGGGAGCTGGTCGTCGGCGGCGACGTCGTCTCACCCGCCCACGTCAACCGGGTCCTGGAGCACAGCGCGGACCTCCGTATCACCAACGGCTACGGCCCGACCGAGAACACCACGTTCACCACCACGTTCTCGACGACCCGGCCCGTGGAGG
Source organism: Streptomyces cyaneofuscatus (assembly GCF_000718135.1). GTDB lineage: Bacteria > Actinomycetota > Actinomycetes > Streptomycetales > Streptomycetaceae > Streptomyces > Streptomyces cyaneofuscatus. The sequence goes on from NZ_JOEM01000007.1 coordinate 334,305, forward strand.
GTGCCCTCCCGATCGGGCGCCCGTTCCCCGGCCGGATCGCCCTCCCCCTGGACGAGGCGGGCGCGCTCGTCCCGTACGGCGTGCTGGGTGAGCTGTACGTCGGCGGCGAGGGGCTCGCCCTGGGGTACGTCGGCAACGAGGAGGAGGCCGCCCGCCGCTTCGTGGAGACCGAAGCGCTGCCGGGTGTGCGGCTCTACCGCACCGGTGACTGGGTCACCCTGAGCCGTGACGGCCGACTCCATTACCACGGACGCCGCGACGGCCAGGTGAAGGTCCGGGGCCACCGGGTGGAACTGAACGCCGTACGGAGCGCGCTCTGCTCGCTGGCCGGGGTGAAGGACGCCTTCGTCGTCGCGCGTCCGGGTGCGGCGGGGGCGCTGACGGCTCATGTCGCCGCCGAGGGGCTGCGGGTGGCCGAGATCCAGGAGGGGGTACGCCGACTGGTGCCGCCGTACGCGGTGCCCTCGGCCGTCCACGTCTACGACGCGCTGCCGCTCAGGAGCAGCGGCAAGGTGGATGTCACGCGGCTGCGCACCGGCGGCGGCGAGGAGGCACCGGACACGGCACCTGAGGCCGCTGCCGAACTCTCCCCGCAGGCACAGACGTTGCTCGACGCCTACCGCTCCGTCCTGGGGCGCGAACGCGTCCACCCCGACGAGTCCTTCTTCGATCTCGGGGGCGATTCGCTGCTGACCATCAAGCTGGTCTCGGTGCTCCACGGCGAAGGCGTGCCGGTCGACCCCAAGCAGGTGTTCCTGTACCCGGACGTCCGCAGCCTGGCGCGGGCGCTCGACGAGCGGACGACGGACGGCACGTCCGCCGGTGACCCGGCGGCGAAGCTCGTACGGCTCAACCCCGGCAGCGGCGACGGGCCGGGCATCGTCTTCGCGCCGCCGGCCGGCGGGACCGTCCTCGGCTACATCGAACTGGCCCGCCACCTCCGGGGGTTCGGCCAGATCCACGGCGTCGAGGCGCCCGGTCTCGGTGCCGGGGAGTCCCCGGTCTACCCGTCGTTCGACGAGATGGTGCAGTTCTGCTCCGACTCGGCGGCCGGGGTGGCCGGCGACGGCGTCTACATCGGCGGCCACTCCCTGGGCGGGCACATCGCCTTCCACCTCGCGGCGAGGCTCCTGGACCGGGGCGTGCGGCCGAAGGGGCTCATCATCCTCGACACCCCGCCGAATCTGGGCGACATCCCCGTGGCGGACGCGGACCTCACCGAGGAGGAGACGCGGGTCTTCATCCTCGCCATGGGGATCGGCGGCATGCTGGACCAGGACCGGGATCAGCTCAAGGACCTCCCCTACGAGGAGGCGAAGAAGGTTCTTCTCGACCGGGCGAAGAACGATCCGCGGGTCTCCGCCTTCCTCAGCGAGGACTATCTGGACCGGTTCCTGCGCCTCCAGATGCATCAGCTGATGTATTCGCGGGATGTCGTCCTGCCCGAGCGGAAGCTGGACATCCCGGTCCATGTGTTCCGCACCAAGAACCACGCACCGGAGGTGGCGAACCTCTTCTCGGCCTGGGAGAACTACGCGGCGGGCGAGGTGACCTTCGTCGACATCCCGGGTGACCACGCGACGATGCTCAGGGCACCCCACGTCAGCGAGGTCGCCCACCTGCTGGACCGCTACTGCGGCCTGCCGACCGGAGACGGTCCGCGCCGCTAGCCGGCCTCCTCCCCGCCGCCCCCCTGGCCGGTGCCGTCCCGCCGACGACGGCACCGGCCGGGGGCGCCAACGACGTACGTATTCGGCCAGTCTCCGACTCAGGGATGCACAGAAATTCCCATGCCTCATCATCACTCCCGTGACCTCCCCTGCCCGGGCCCTTCCGCTGTGGCGATCGTCCTGTCCGAGGACGAGCGGACGGCACTGGCGGCCCGGGCCCAGTGGCCGGACCGACGGCGGGCCGAACGGGCCCGGATCGTCCTGGCGTGCGCCGACGGCATGTCGAACATGGGCGCCGCCCGGTCTCTCGGGGTCGCGGTCAAGACCGTCGCCAAATGGCGCCGCCGCTTCGCCGCCGAGGGGATGGCGGGGCTCGACGACGCCTGCCGTATGGGCCGGCCCAAGGCGGACCTGGTCCTGGACGACGCCGAGCGGGCCCAGTTGACCCGCTGGGCCAGGCGGGCGAAGACCGCCCAGTTCCTGGCGCTGCGCTCGAAGATCGTGCTGCGCTGCGCGGAGGGCGGGACGAACCGGCAGGCGGCGGCCGATCTCGGTATCGACGAATCGACCGTGGAGCGGTGGCGGGCCCGGTTCATCGCCCACCGCCTCGACGGCCTGCGGGACGAGCCCCGGCCGGGGCGGCCGCCGTCTATCCAGCCCGATCAGATCGAGGAGGTCGTCGTGACGACCCTGCAGACCAGTCCGGGCCTGGACAGCCACTGGACCCGCGCCGCGATGGCCCGGCGCACCGGGCTGTCGGAGTCGACGATCGGCCGGATCTGGAAGAGGTTCGATCTCAAGCCGCACCTGCGGAACGAGTTGCGCGACGCACTCGCCGGGCCCGGTGACGCACGGAGCGCACCGGACCCGGCGGCGGACAGACCCCCGGTGGACGGGGTCAGACCGTGAAGTGGTGGTCCCCGGAGCCGACGGCGAAGACGGCGCAGCCGTCCTCCATCCGCAGGTGCCGGGCCCCGCTGTGGGTGACGGCCCCGGCCGTCCCCGCCGGGACCCACACCTCCGCGGTGGTGTTCACGGGCAGGCTCACTGCCAGCCGGAAGCGGCCGCGCTCCACCGTCCACCGAGTGGCGACGGTGCCGTACCGGGTCTGGAAGGCACCTCGCGCCCGGGTGACGCCCCCGCCCGGCCGGGGCCGTACGGTCACCTTCCGGAAGCCGGGCTCGGCGGGGGCGATCCCGGTGATGTGGGCGTACATCCACTCCCCCACGGAGCCGTACGCGTAGTGGTTGAAGGAGTTCATCCCGGCGTCCTGGAAGCTGCCGTCGGGCCGGATGGAGTCCCAGCGCTCCCACATCGTCGTGGCGCCCCGGTCGATCTGGTAGCCCCAGCTGGGGAAGGTCCGCTGGAGCAGCAGCCGGTACGCCACATCGGTGTGCCCGGTCTCCGTGAGTACGGGGAGCAGGCGGGGCGTGCCGAGGAAGCCCGTGGACAGGTGCCAGTCCTTCGCCTCGATGAGCGCGACCAGCCGGTCGGCTGCGGTGGTCCGTTCCTGTTCGCTCAGCAGGTCCATGGAAAGGGCCAGGACGTACGCGGTCTGGGTGTCGCCCTTCACCCGGCCGCCGCCGGTGACGTAGGCGGTGCGGAAGGCGTCGCGGATCTCGCCGAACAGGGCGGTGTACGGGGCGGGGTCCTTGCCGAGCAAGTCGGCGGTGCGGGCGACGAGGTCGGCGCTGTGGGCGTAGTAGGCGGTGGCGATGACGTCCTTGGGGGTGTCGTCCTGGATGTTGAGCCAGTCGCCGTAGCCGGTGGCGGGCCGCAACCGCCCGGTGCTGTGGGCGTCCAGGTAGTCCAGCCACGTGAGCATCGAGGGCCAGGACCGCTCCAGTACGCGGGTGTCCCCGTACGCCTGGTACAGCGCCCAGGGGACGGTGACTCCGGCGTCGCCCCAGCCTGCGGAGCCCGCGCCGAGGCCGCCGACCTGCGGGGCGACATCGGTGAAGGCTCCGTCGGCGGTCTGGTCGTCCTGGAGGTCCCAGAGCCACTTGGAGAGGAAGCGCGCGGACTCCATCACATAGGCGGCGGTGGGTGCGAAGACGTTGATGTCGCCGGTCCAGCCGAGGCGTTCGTCGCGGGCGGGGGTGTCGGTGGGGACGGAGAGGAAGTTGCCGCGCTGGCCCCAGGTGATGTGCAACAGCGCGCAGAGCCCCGGCGAGGAGGCCGAGTACCTGTCGCTCTTCGCCGAGCAGCGGGTGCGCGGGGTGCTGCTCACCCCCGCCGACGCGACCGGGCGCAACATCGAGGCCTTCCGGCGCCACGGCATCCCGTTCGTCCTCGTCGACCGGGTCGCCGAGGGGACGACGGAGTGCTCGGTGTCGGTGGACGACGTGGCGGGCGGCGCACTCGCCGTACGGCACCTCGTCGAGGCCGGGCACCGCTCCATCGCGTACGTCAGCGGGCCGCCCGGTTTCAACCAGGTCCGGGACCGCCGTACGGGGGCGCTCGCCGCGCTCGCCGAGGCGGGTCTCGGCCCGGAGGCCCTGCGGGAGCTGCCGACGGAGCGCCTCGACGTCGCGGCGGGGCGGGACGCGGGGGCGCGGCTGCTGGGGCTCGCCGACCGGCCCACCGCCGTCTTCTGCGCCAATGACCTGCTCGCGCTGGGCGTGCTCCAGTCGCTGTTCGCGGCCGGGGTGTCCGTCCCCGGCGATCTGGCCCTGGTGGGGTACGACGACATCGAGTTCGCGGCGGCCGCCGCCGTACCGCTCACGTCCGTACGGCAGCCCGCGGCGGCGATGGGGGCGCTGGCGGCGGGGCTGCTGCTGGAGGAGACCGGTGCCGGAGGGGACCCGGCGGCGCACGAGCACCGGCGGGTGGTGCTCCAGCCGGAGCTGGTGGTGCGGCGCTCCAGCCTCTCCGCGCGGTAGGAGGGGCCGCGCGCGTACGGCGTCGGCTTCCGCGCCCGTCAGGTGCGGGCGGGAGGTCTCCGGGCCAGGTGCAGGCCGACGCCCAGGGCCAGGGCCAGCACACACCCGGCGAAGGTCAGCCCGGCGTTCCTGAGCCCGAGCCAGAGGGTCAGCGCGCCCACGCCCACCACCGGCAGCGAGATGCCCAGGTAGGCGACGACGAAGAACGCGGACACCGTCGCGGCCCGGTGCTCGGCCGGTGCCGCTCCGCTGATCGCCGTCACCGCGCCCCGGAACGCGAGCCCCTGCCCCAGGCCGCCGCAGAGCGCCCCCGCGACGAGCAGCGGCAGCGAGGCGAGCAGCAACGAGGCCGCCACCAGCACCAGTCCCACGACCAGGACGAAGCACCCGCCCGGCAGGGCCCGCCGCTCCCCCACGCGTCCCATCAGCGCCTGCCCGGCCGTCGAGGCGAGGAAGACGGAGAAGACGACGAGTCCGGCGAGGGCGAGGTTGTGCACGTCGAGCGTCTCGGCCACGAACGCCGGGGCGACCGCCGTGAAGAGGCCGAGCAGGGAGAACCCGGCGAAGGCGGCCAGCGCCGAGGGGGCGAAAACGCCGCGCACCTGGGGCGGGACGGCGAGCCCTTGCGGGTGCAGCCGGAAGCGTCGTACGGGGGAGGTGACCGTCTCGGGCAGCAGCCAGGTCAGCACGGCGGCCACGGCGATCAGCGCCAGGTGGGCGACGAAGGGGAGCGTCAAGGGCCGGGGGGCGTACTCGGCGAGGAGCCCCGCCAGGAGTGGGCCGCAGCCGAGGCCGCCCATGTTCGCGGCTGTCGCGGCGAGGCCCGCTCTGGCCTCACGCCCCGGTGGTGCCAGCTCCATCACCGTGACGGTCGCGGCGCCGCTCAGCAGCCCGGCGGCGAACCCCGACAGCAGGCGGCCGGCGAAGAGGGCGGGGAGCCCGCCCTCGAAGAGGAAGCAGAGGGCGCTGGCCGCCGAGAATCCGAGGGCGGCCAGGAGGACGGGCCGCCGCCCCGTCTCGTCGGAGACATTTCCGGCGAGGAGCAGGGTGGCGATGACGCCGATGGCGTAGACGGCGAAGACGACCGTCACCATCAGCTCGGAGAAGCCGAGCTCCTCCCGGTAGAGCCCGTAGAGCGGTGTGGGCAGGGTGGTGCCCGCCATACCGATGGCGAAGACGGCGGCGGCCGCCGGATAGCCCAGGCGGCTCATGAACCCTCGGGAGACGCGGCGGGGGTGATGTGGCTGAGCACGCACCGCCAGTCGCCGTGCCGGCGTACGAAGACGTCCGTGGTCCATTCGTCGGCGTCGAAGCGGTCGCCGCCGTAGTGGGCGGTGTTCGTGATCCGCGCGGTGACGACGGCGGTGTCCCCGTGGACGCGGATCCTCGGCGGGGTGATCGCCTGCATCGCCGAGTGGGTCAGGTCACCGGAGGTGACGAAGGCCAGGAAGGTGTCGCGGTCGGTGATACCGGACTCGGAGACGATGACCCATTCGTCCGCCGTGAACGCGGCGATCCGCCCGGCGTCGTTCGCGACGATCGCGGCGGCCCAGTCGTCCACGAGTGAGGCGAGCAGCGCGTGGGCCGCCGGGTCCGCCGCGCCTTCGGGGCTGTCCGGGGGCGGCCCGGGCCGGTCTCCGCTGTCTCGCATTTTTCGAGCGTAGCCGTGGGGGGCGCGAGCCGCAGTTCAAGACCCGCGCCCCATGGCCTGCCTCAGCGGCGGTATGGCGTCAGCGCCATCCGCCGTACCGGCGTTCGAATCCGGCGAACGCCGCTTCCTGGCGCCACTGGGTCGCGGCCTTCGGGTTGCCCTCCAGGTGGCGGACGCAGTCCGGGGCGGGCGGGACGATGCCCGGCCGGGCTCCGGCACAGGCACGGACCGGGCGGTAGCCGGCCCGGGCCGATCCGGTGGCCCACAGGCCGTCGCCTTCGAGGAAGGCGTACTCCAGCGAGGCGCGGGCCAGGTCCTTCAGCTCGGGGTAGCTCAGGCCGTAGGTCTCCCGGGCGTACCGGTACTCGTGGCTGATGTCGATGCGCGAGACGCCGGGGTCGTCGGTGGCCAGCACCACGGGGACGCCGTGGTGGCGGTAGGCGTTGAAGGGGTGGTCGTCGCCCGCCACGCCGAGGATCTGCTTGTTGCTGCTGAACGGCACCTCGACGGCGACATCGCGCCGGGCCATCGTCCGGGCGAGGCCGCGCCAGTCGTCCTCGTGGACCAGGTCGACGCCGTGGCCGATGCGTTCGGCGCCGGCGACGAGCACGGCCTCGCGGATGTGGAAGGTGAGGTCCTCGGGCTTGACCAGGCCGGGGGTCAGCTCGCCGGCGTGCAGGGTGATGCGGACGTCCGGGTACTGGGTGCGCAGGTATTGGAGCATCCGCATCTGGAGGCTGTAGTTGCGCAGCGCGCTCTCGCCGTCCTCCGGCTGGACGAGGTTGACCGCGACGAACCGCGGGTCGCGTGCGGCGAGCCGCAGGCCGACGGCCATCTGGGTGAACACGCGCTCGTTCGAACTGCCCCGGGAGACCTGGGAGATCCACCGTACGGGGAGCCGGCAGCCCGGGTCGGGGCGGCGGGTGTCGCAGTGCGCGGCCTCCCGGAACTGGGCGTCGGCGGCGTCGGCCTCGCGGACGGCCTCGGTGACGACCTTGTCGAGCTTCCCGCCCGCGACCAGCTTGCGGTGGAAGGCGGCGAGGTCGGCGTCGTAGCCGACGGACTCGGCGAGCTTCCGCGCGCTGTCGGAGGCGGGGGTGACCAGGGTTTCCAGATAGAACTGGTTCTGCTCCACGACGGTGTTGGCGACATTGGCGAGCAGCTTCCCGCGATCGCGCGTCGCCTCGCCGAACTTGCCGAACGTGTCGAAGAAGTGGTCGTGGCCGGACTGGTCGGCGGGGAAGTCCTGCATCGACCAGGCGCGGACGATGCGCTGCCGGAACTGGCTGTCCGTACGGGCGTCGGCGGCCGGACGCGTGCCGGGTCCGCAGGGCGGGCGTACGGCGGTGTCCGTGGCGTCGATGCAGAGCCCGTTCTCGCCCGCGAGCTGGATCAGGTACTCGGTGGTGACCGCGCCGGACAGGTGGTTGTGGAGGTCGCCGCCCTTGGGCAGTGCGGTGAAGAAGGCCTGCAGCCGTTCCGGGTCGCTCCGCAGGGCGTCGAGGTGGGCGGCGGTCCGGCGCTCGGCCGGGGTGATGGAGCGGTGCTGGGGCTGCGCGGCCGAAGTGGTGGCCGGGTCCTGCGCGGGTGCGGCAGCGGCGGCCGGGACGGTGGGGAGGAGAGTGAGGAGAGCGAGGGCGCCGATCCCGGCCGGGACCAGGGACTTGGGACGGAGAGCCGTCCGAATCGAGTTGATCACCGCCGAATGATCGCGTCGCCGGACCCGCTTCCCCGCCCGAACCGCATGGATCAGGAGCAAGATCCACTCGTTCGAGTGGGGAAGCCGTGGCCACCCCTGCGCTACCGGCTCGTTCAGGCGCCGGGGGCCAGCACCGCCGTGCCGGGGGCCGGCAGCACCGCCGTACGCTCCTGGAGTGCCGTACGTTCGCGGAGTACGGCGGAGAACCGGTCCGTGACCTCGCCCAGGGCCGCGGCCGTGGGCGCCGCGAGAGTGACTGTGCCGTCGGCGTCGACGGTGATGTCCTTGTCCAGGGTGAACCAGCCCGGTACGACGTGGGCGGCTCCCATCGAGGTCAGCACCGGGCGCAACGCGTAGTCGATGGCGAGGACATGGGCGGTGCTGCCGCCCGTGGCGAGCGGCAGCACGGTCTTGCCGGTCAGCGCGTACTGCGGGAGCAGGTCCAGCAGCGACTTGAGCAGCCCCGAGTAGGCGGCCTTGTAGATCGGGGTGCCGATCACCACCCCGTCCACCCGGTCGAACAGCGCGGTGGCCTCGACGATGGCCGGGTGGGCGAAGTCGGCGCCGAGCAGGGCGTCGGCGGGCAGGGTGCGCACGTCCAGGGAGACCACGTCGTGCCCCTGGTCCCGGAGCCGGTCGTCGAGGTGGAGCAGGAGGCGTGCGGTGCGGGAGGTGGCGGAGGGGCTTCCGGAGACGGAGAGGACGGTGGCCATGGGGTGACCTTTCGGGATGCGGTCTTCGCAAACGGCGTGGGTGTTACGGCAGTTCGCTGGGGTATTGCGGCGGTTCAGGTGCGGGCGCCCGGGCTCACCAGGCGGTGGACTCCACCGTGACGAGCGGGACGAGTTCGTTGCGCAGCGCCTCCAGGAACGTGACGATCTCGGCGGCGACCGAGCGGTGCTGCATGTCGTTGAGGACGTCGTGGTGGGCGTCGCGCACGATCGAAAGGCGGGCCCGGGGATGGGACTTGGCGGTACGGGTGAGGGCGTCGCGGTCCGCGAGCGGATCGGCGTCACCGGTCAGGATCAGCGCCGGGACCTCCGCCTCGCTCTCGTACGCCGCCGTGAGCAGGGCCTCCGGCACCGCCTCGTCGAGTGCGCCCCGGCGGAATCCGGAGTCGCCGGTGAGCGTGGAGCGGTGGGCGGGACAGAACGTACGGACGTCGAGCTCGTCGTCCCAGGCGGCGGAGGCGGCGGTACGCGCCGGGAGCCCGGCGAGGACGACGGCGTCGGCCGCCGCACTCTCCCCGCTCCCCAGGAGTGCCGCCACCGCCACCGCCCCGGTGTCGGCGCCCACCAGCACGACCGGGCGGGCGACGCCGTCCGGGCCCGCCGTGCCCGCGACGGCCTCGGCGACCTGGGCGCCGAACCGGGTGAGGGAGCCGGCCGGGTCGTCGGCGTCGAGGTGGACGGCGTCCACGACCCGGACCCGGTAGGCGTCGGCGGCGAGTCGTCGGCCCAGCCGGGTGTAGGTCTCCCGGGTCTCACCCCGGCCGGGCACCACGACGACCGTGCCGCGGATGGCGGGCCCCTCGGGGCCGTGGTGGTCGGTGTAGTCGGCGTGCTCGGTCATCTGGGGCTCCTGGCTCGGTGGGCTCGGTGGGCTCGGCGGGGGATCAAAGGACACGTGGGGCGGGGACGGAACCGAGGGCCTCCGCCGCGGCGCCGGGCCGGGCCCGGCCCAGCACCCGGTCGAGGACCGCGCGGGCGCCGCCGTCGGGCAGCACGGCTCCGCGCCAGGCGACGTGCTGGTCGGGGCGGACGAGGACGTACTCGGTGCCGTAGACCGCGCGGGCGTCCGGATCGGTCAGGTGGATCACCGTCAGCGGCAGCGACCGGGCGGCCGCCTCCTCGGTGAAGGCGTCCTCGACCGCCCGGTCCTCGCTGAGGACCAGCAGGGCGAAGGAGGTGCCGACGCGGTCGTGGAGGGTGGAGCCGTGCGGGTCGATCCGGCCGTCGGGCGCGCGGTGGCCCGGCCGGGGGTCGTCCTCGTACACGTCGGGCCGCCAGGCCGGTTCGGAGGCGAGCTGCCCCTCCTCGTACCAGATCACGTCCGACGCGTCGTACCGCTCGTCGAAGGTGACGCCCGCTCCCCCGGCATGGTCCCGGCGCAGCCGCTCGCCGATCTCGGCCCGCCGTCGTACGGCCTCGTCGCCGAGGTCGGCGTCGTCCGGGATGCCGCCGGCGCGGATCTCGGCGAGCGTGGCCTGCGAGCGGCGTGACCGCTCCAACGAGTGGTCGGCCACGCGCCAGTTGTGCGGCCGGCGCTCCTGGTCGTAGGAGTCGAGGAGCGTGTCGGGGGCGTGGCCGGCGAGCACGGCGGCCAGTTTCCAGCCGACGTTGGCGACGTCCCCGATGCCTTCGCCGAGGTTGCCGCCGGGGGTCCGGACGTGGGCGGCGTCCCCGGCGAGCAGGACCCGGCCCTTGCGGAACGTCGTGGCGATCCGGGTGGCGTGGTAGAAGGTCGTCGCCGAGACCAGTTCGAGGTCGAGGTCGAAGCCGAACGCGGCCCGCCCGATCTCCAGCAGCTCGTCCTCGGTGGGCTCGTAGCCGAGCGGGTACGGTCCCGCGTACACCCGCCACTCCCGGGTGCTGACCGCGGCGAGGAAGCCGGACGCCCGGTGGTTGAAGACGATGTTGGTGGCGCTCGGGGCCGCGCCGACCCGGTCGGAGATGTCGCCGGTGCGGACGATCAGGCGCAGCCGCTTCTCGGTCGCGTGGTCGCCCTCCCGGTCGATCCCGGCCAGTCGACGCGTGGTGCTGGAGCCGCCGTCGGTGCCGAGGACGTACGCCGCGCGGACCGTGCGCCGCTCCCCCGAGTCGACGTCCACCACCCCGCCGCGGACCCCCTCGGTGTCCTCGGCCAGCTCCCGGAGCTCCCATCCTCCGGCGACGCTCACGCCGTGTTCGGCGAGGTGGTCGAGGAAGACCTGCTGGAGCACGGTCTGGGGGCGGCGCAGCGCCTCGTCCGCCGCGTGGTCGGGGGTGCCGGCACCACGGAACGACGGTCGGGGCACGGGGACGAGTTCATGGCCGGTGAGCGAGGTGACCAACCGGGTGCCCCGGTTCCACTCCGGGGGGTACGTCCAGGCCTCGCGGATGCGCTGGAGCAGGCCCCAGCGGCGGAAGTGTTCGACCACGCGCGGGGTGTGGCCCATCGCGCCGGCCCGCACCAGGGTCGCGGTGCGGGCGCGGTCGACGACGGCGACCCGGATGCCCCGGGCGGTCAGTTCGGTCGCGGCGGCGAGGCCGACCGGGCCCGCGCCGACGATGAGGACGTCGACGGTGGCCGGGGGTCTGCCGACGGGGAAGCGGACGGTGTGGACGTCACGGCCGCCCGTAGCGGGGAGTTGGGGCATGGCGGGGCCTCAGCCGCCCGCGAGTTCGCGCTCGCGGGTGTGGCGGTTTGCGGGGATGGGCAGGCCGAGGTTGCCGCGCAGGGTGTCGGCCTCGTACGCGGTGCGGAACAGTCCGCGCTTCTGAAGCAGCGGCACGACGCCGTCGACGAAGAGGTTGAGGTCGTCGTTGTTCCGGAAGGCGAGGTTGATGCCGTCGAGGGTGCCCGCGTCGTACCACTTCTCGATGGTGTCGGCGACGGTGTCCGGGGCACCGACGAACGGCGACTGCCGGAACGCGTTGGCCTCCTGCGCGACTTGACGCAGAGTCAGCTTCTCTTCCCAGGCCCGCTCGATGATCCTCGCCGCTCCCGTCCGGCCGCCCTTCTCGGCGAGGTGGGCGACGTCCGGGAAGGGGGCGTCCAGGTCGTGGACGCTGAAGTCGTACGCGCCGAAGGAGCGGCCGAGCAGCGCGAGATTGCGCTCGAAGTCGTTGTCCTCCTCGAAGATCTCCCGCTCGCGGCGCCTGGCCTCCTCGTCGGTGGAGGCGACGATGGGGCCGCCGTGGATGAAGACCTTGATGTGGTCGGGGTCGCGGCCGTGGGCGGCGGTGCGCTTCTTGATGTCCGCGTAATACTCCTGCGCCTGCTCCAGCGTGCCGCCGGGTGCGTAGATACCCTCGGCGACCCGGGCGGCGAGGTCGCGGCCCTCGGCGGAGACCCCGGCCTGGAAGATGACGGGCTGGCCCTGCGGGGAGCGGGAGATGTTGAGCGGTCCGGCGACCTTGAAGTGCTCCCCCACGTGGTCCAGGGCGTGCAGCCGTTCCGGGTCGAGGAAGAGGTTGCTGTCCACGTCGGCGGGGAAGGCGTCGTCCTCGTAGGAGTCCCACAGGCCCCGGGCGACCTGGACGAACTCCAGGGCGCGGCCGTAGCGGGTGGCGTAGTCGAGGTGTTCGTCGAGGCCGAAGTTCTTCGAGGTGCCGGTGTCGAAGCTGGTCACCACGTTCCAGCCGGCGCGGCCGCCGCTGATGAGGTCGAGGGAGGCGAAGCGGCGGGCGAGGTTGAACGGCGAGTTGTACGTCGAACTGGCGGTGGCGACCAGGCCGATGTGGCGGGTGTGGGTGGCGACCGCCGACAACAGGGTCAGCGGCTCCAGGCGGTTGAGGTAGTGGGCCGGGTAGGTGGAGTTGATGAACTGGCTGTCGACGATGAACAGGGCGTCGAAGAGGGCGTGTTCGGCCGCCTGCGCCTGCTGGATGTAGTAGTTGATGTCGATGCTGGCGTCCTTGGCGACGCGCGGGTCCTTCCAGAGACCGTGCTGGCCGGGGCCGCCGACACCGTAGGGGTGCAGGGCGAGATGGATTCTGCGGGACATGGCTGGTCCTTCCGTGGGGCTGGTTACGGGGGTGTGCTCAGGCGCTCAACAGGGCCCGCAGCGCCTCGCGTTCGGCGCGGTCGGCGGGCTTTCCCCGCAGGGTGGGGGCGGAGCCGAGGAGCAGGCGGGTGTAGGGGTGCTGCGGCTGGTTGACGACCGCGCGGGCGGTGCCGGTCTCGACCAGTTCGCCCTGGTAGAGGACGGTGATGCGGTCGGCGGTCCCGGCGACGGAGCCGAGGTCGTGGGAGATGAAGACGAGGGCGACCCCGGAGGTACGGAGTTCCTTGAGGATCTCCAGGACCTGGACGCGGTTGGCGGAGTCGAGGGCGCTGACCGGTTCGTCGAGGATGACGAGCCGGGGCTCGGTGACCAGGGCCCGGGCGACGGAGACCCGTTGGCGCTGGCCGCCGGAGAGTTCGCCGGGCAGCCGGTCCAGCAGGTCGGTGGTGAGGTGGACCCGGTCGAGGAAGGAACGGGCCCGCAGCGCCGCTTCCTGGCGCCGGACGCCCTGGATGAGGAGGGGTTCGGTCAGGGACTCCTCGATGGTGAGGTCCGGGTCGAGACTGCGCAGCGGGTCCTGGAAGACGTACTGGATCACGCCGCGCCGCCGCAGGTCGCGCCACTGGCGGGGCCCGTAACCGCTCACGTCCTCCCCGGCGATGCGGATGGATCCGGCCGACGCGGGGACGAGGCCGAGGACCGTGCGGGCCAGGGTGGACTTGCCGGAGCCCGTCTCGCCGATGACGCCGACGGCCTCGCCGGGCGCGATGTCCAGGGTGACGCCGTGCAGGGCCCGTCGGCGCTTGCGCCCCCGGCCGTAGTGCACATCGAGGCCGGCCACCTCCAGGACCGAGCCCGTCGCGTCCTCACGTACGGCGTCCTTCGCCTCCGGTGCCGTGGTGGTCATGACGCCTCCTTCGGCGCGAGGAACGTGTCCAGGCCGTAGCTGTCGTGTTCGGCGATGAGCAGGCGGGTGTAGTCGTGCCGCGGGTCGTGGAGCACCGCGCGGGTCTCGCCCTGTTCCACCACCTCGCCCTGCCGCATCACCAGGACCTCGTCGCAGAGGTGGGCGACGACGGCGAGGTCGTGGGAGACGACGACGAGGGCGAGGCCGGTACGCTCGCGCAGCTCGGCGAGGAGGTCGAGGATCTCGGCCTGGACGGTGACGTCGAGGGCGGTGGTGGCCTCGTCGGCGATGAGGGCCCGGGGTTCGACGGCGATCGCGGCGGCGATCAGGACGCGTTGGAGCATGCCGCCGGAGAGCTCGTAGGGGTACTGCCCGTAGACGAGTTCCGGGTCGCGCAGCCGTACGGCTCCGAGCAGTTCGACGGCCCGGCGGCGGGCGGCCCGCCGCTTGAGGCCCTGCTTGACCCGGATGACCTCGGCGATCTGGGCGCCGACCTTGATCGCCGGGTTGAGGTAGGAGGCGGGGTCCTGGAAGACGGCGCTGATGGTGGCGCCGCGCAGGTCCGTCCACTGCCGGGGCGTCAGCGTCGCTATGTCGGTGCCCGCGAGGTCGATGCGGCCGGCCGTGATCTCGAAGTGCGGGGGCAGGATGCCGAGCGCGGCCCGGCAGGTGAGGGTCTTGCCGCTGCCGGACTCCCCGACGATCCCGACCGCCTTGCCGGGGGTCAGCTCGAAGGTGACGCCGTGGACGATCTCCCGTTCGGTGACCCGGTCGGTGATGCGTACGTCGTGGAGGGCGAGGACGGGTCCGGCCGCCGAGGCGTCCGGGGCGTCGGCCGTCCCCGGTGCGTCGAAGGTCGTCTCGGCGGTGCCGGCCGGGCGGGAGGTGAGGGTGTCGTGGGTCAGCGGGCTCATCGGGAACCTCCGGCGGGGTGGGGTCCGGCCGCCGCCTCGCGGCGGTTGGCGCGGGCCTTGTGGTCGTTGGCCAGCGCCCGGCCCGCCTCACCGGAGACGTCGCGGATCGCGTCGGCGAGGAGGTTGCAGGCCCAGACGGTGACCATGATCAGCAGTGCGGGTGCCACGGGGGCCCAGGGGCGGTGGCTGAGGTAGCCCAGGTCGGAGGCGAGCAGCCCGCCCCAAGTGGGCTCGGGCGGCTGGACGCCGATGCCGAGGAAGGTGAGGCTGGAGACGATCACGAAGCCTACGCCGATGGTCTGGGCGAGCGCGACGGCGATCGGCGGGAGCACCTTGGTCCACACATGGCGGCGGACGATCCAGCCGATGGAGGCGCCGGAGACGATCGCTGCCTCCACGTACGGGGATCGGGCGACGGCCAGGGTGGCGGCGCGGGAGACCCGGTAGAAGAGCGGGGAGACCAGGACGCCGGTGACGAGCATGGCCTGGGTGATGCCGTTGCCGAGCAGGGCGATCACCGCGATGGCGAAGAGCAGGAACGGCAGGGCGACCAGCGTGTCCGCGATGCGGAGCGTGAACCACTCGAAGGCGCGGCCGAGGTAGACCGACAGGATGCCGGGGATCGCGCCGACGACGAGGGCCACCAGGGCGACCTCCAGCGAGCCGAGCACGCTGATGCGGGAGCCGTCCAGCAGGCGGCTGAGTACGTCGCGGCCGAGGTAGTCCGTGCCCAGCCAGTGGGCACCGGAGGTGGCCGCGAGCGCGTTGTCGCTGGTGGCCAGGGGGTTCTGCGGGGCGAGCCAGGGGCCGAGGAGCGCGAGGAGCGCGATCAGGGCGAGGATGGTGACGGCGATCCGTCCGGACGTGAGTGCGAGAACGCGGCGCACCATGGTCACACCCCCCGCTGGGAGGCCGGCATCACGCGGGCCAGCACCAGGTTGATGATGAGGTTGAAGGAGACGACCAGGGCGATCGAGACCACCAGGACGCCCTGTACGGCGGGTACGTCACCGGCCTGCGCGGAGTCGTTGGCGAACCGGCCGAACCCCTGGAGGCCGAAGATCCACTCGGTGACGACGGAGGCGCCGACGAGGGCGGGGAACTTCTGTCCGAGCGTGGCGAGCGTCGGGCCGAGGCCGTTGCGCAGGACGTGCCCGAAGAAGATCCGGCGCGGGCTCAGTCCCCGTACCATCGCGCCCGTCACGTAGTTCTCCTGGTAGGCGCCGATGAGGCTGGAGCGCAGCTGGCGTGCCACATCGGCGATGACGTCGAAGCTGAGCGCCAGGGCGGGCAGGGTGATGTGGGCGAGCCAGGGGCCGACGCCCTGCTCCGCCGGGATGTACCCGGCGGAGGGGAAGAGTCCGAACCCGACGGCGAGGACCGCGACCAGCACGATGCCGACGACGAAGGCGGGCATCACCGAGATCACGGTGACGAACCCGGTGATCGCCCGGTCGATCGCGGTGGTCCGCCGGAGCGCCGCGACCGTACCGAGGACGAATCCGACGACCACCCCGATCACCAGGGCGAACGTGGCGACCGAGAGGCTCACCCCCAGGCCGAGGCCGATGAGGGTGGAGATGTCGGCGCCGTTGACCCAGCTGCTGCCGAGCTCACCGTGCAGAACACCGCTGAACCAGTCCCAGTACTGGGTCAGGAAGGGCTTGTCCAGCCCCCACTGGGCCTCGATGCGGGCGATCGCCTCCGGGGTGGCGTCCTCCCCCAACTGGATGCGGGCCGGGCTGAGTCCGCTGAGTGAGCGGAGTGCGAAGGTGACGAAGGTCGCGACCAGGAAGACCGGTACGAAGATGGCGACCGACCGGGCGAGGACGGCCAGGACACGGGCGCTGGCGTGCCGTGTCCTGGCCACGGCGACCCCGCGACGGCGGGCAGAGGTGACCTGTGGCTCGGTCGTCGTCATGGGGCTGCCCCCTCTCTGTGCGATGGGCGGATGGGCGGATGGGCGGATGGGCGGATGGCGGTGCTGGAAGGAGTGATCGGTGCTGCGGGAGGGTCAGTTGGCGCCGGAGAGCTTCACGCCGGTCCAGTCGATGTGCCCGGGGTTCTTCGGGAGAGCGGAGAGCGCCTTCGTCTTGGCGAAGAGGTTCGGTGAGGCGTACGTGAACACCAGCGCCTTGCTCTGAAGCCCGGCCCGGGTCGCGGCCTGGAGGGTGGCGGCGTAGTCGGGCGAGTCCAGCGGGGTCTGGCGGACCTTGGCCACGGCCTCCTCGAAGCCGGCCGGCTCGTACGGGGTGGAGAGGTTGAGCGGGCCGTTGGGGCCGAAGTGCGCGGTGAGGGTCTGGGCGGCGGAGTCGCGGCCGGTGGTCCCGTACAGCGAGAACGTCAGGTCCTTGGCGAAGAAGGGGGTGGACCAGTTCTTGTCGATCTTGATGGTGACCTTGATGCCGACGGCGGCCAGCTGCGACTGGACGATCTCGGCCTGCGGGTCCTCGGACGGGATGACCAGGCCGAGCTTGAGGTCACCGGGCTTGTGGCCCGCCTCGGCCAGGAGCTTCTTCGCCTTCGCGGGGTCGTAGGGGTAGGCGTTCTCGGACTTCGGGTCGTAGGCCACGTACCCCTTCGGGAACGGCTGGTCGGTCGCCTCGCCGTAGCCGAAGGTCAGCTTCCGCACGAACTCCTCGCGGTTGACCGCGTGCCGGACCGCGTCGACCACCTTGTCGTTGTCGAAGGGCGCCTTGTTGATGTTGAGGCTCAGGTTGGCGGCGTTGAAGCCGGGCTGGACGAAGACGTCGAGTCCGGCCTTCTTCGCCGCGTCCGCCTGACTGGGGTCGATGTCGGCGAAGTTGTAGACGCCGGTGCGCAGTCCGGAGACGACCGTCGAGGTGTCGGGGGCGGAGACCAGCTCGACGTTGTCGATGTGGATGTTCTCCGCGTCCCAGTAGTCCGAGTTCTTCTTCAGGACGGCCTTGGTGCCGGGGATCAGCTGCTGGACCACGAAGGGCCCGGCCCCGACCGGGTTCTGGTCCAGCTTCTCGGGGTTCTTCGCCGCCTTGGGGCTGGCGATCTGGAGGACGCGCTGGCCGAGCAACTGCGGTATCTGGTAGTCGACCTGAGTGAGGTTCAGGGTTGCTTCGAGCCCGTCGGCCTCGACCTTTCCGATCGAGGTCAGGTCGCCGAAGAGCGCGGAGTTCTTCTGCTTCTGGGCGCGTTCGATGGCGGCCTTTACCGCGGTGGCGTCGATCGGTTCGCCGTCGCTGAACTTCTGGCCGGGGCGCAGCTTGAAGGTGATGCGGTCGCCCCTGTCGTTGTACTCCCAGCTCTCGGCGAGGTCCGGGACGGCCTTGCCTTGCTCATCGGTGCGGGTCAAGGAGGCGTAGACGAGGGCGAGTTGGCGGAACTGGGCGCCACTGCCCGACACGACCGGGTCCCAGTGGGCCGGGAAGTAGGAGGAGGCCCACTTCAGCGTGGAGTTGCCGGTCGCGGACGAGGCGTCCGAGCCGCAGGCGCCCAGGGACGGGACGAGCAGGGCGGCGAGGGCGGTCCCGAGGGCGGTGGCCCGCAGGCGTCCGGCCCGTCGGGCGGGCCGGACGCGGAGTCCCGGGCGGAGGTTCGTCGGTCGTGCGGGCATCTCGGTGTTCTCTCTGTGAGGGGCTCCGGCCGCGGTACGGGGCGGGCGGAGCGGGGCCGGGGGCGGCCGGCACCCGCGCCGGAACCGGATGCGGGGCGTCCGGGCAGGGCGGCGGGAGCGTCGGCACGCCTCGGTGCGTGCGAGCGCGGTCCGGGACGGTCGACGGCAGCGGCGACGGGGTCACGGACGGGGCGCACGGCGAGGGCCGTCGAAGGTGCGCGGGAAAGCGCGGGGAGGGACGCGGAGGAGACAGGGGCCGACCGGGGTGACGACGGTCAGCGGGGCTGCCGTCGGCGGTCGGGGAACGCCTGTGGGCCGAAGTGGCGGGGTCGGTCAGCGACAGAGAGCGCTGGAGGTGCGCCGCAGGTCCACGTAGCGGCACATCACGCCGGGGTGCGTCGTGAGCATGCGGCACATCCTGGTGCCGCACGGCACCGGATGTCAATGGACACCTTTTGGTGTCTCATTCGGTGGAACGGCACTCGTCCGCAGCTCAGGGCGTTGCGGCGGTCTACTGCCGGGCGGCGGGGTGGTGTTGGGCGTCGTCGGGGTGCAGCCACACGGCCCCTTGGGCGGTGTCCACCCGCACCGCGTGCGGCGGCGGCCAGACCCCCTCCGACAGCACCAGCCGCTCCGGCTCGGTGAGGCTCCGGTAGCGCTCCAGCGCCCGGTCCTGAGCGAGCGGCGCGGCCTCCTGGCGCAGCCCCGGGCTCAGCGCGTCGACGGCGGCCGCGTACGCCTCGTACGGCCGCCAGCCGGGCACCACACGACAGGCGCCCGGGGTCCGGAACAGCAGCGTCGGCAGCGCGTACCGGACTTCGCCGCCGGGGGTCTCCTTCGCCGCCCCGGGGTGCGGCGACCGCTCCCGTACGGAGAACACCTCGGGGACCGGACGGCGCGCCTCGGCCCGGTCGGCGCGCACACTCTCCCGTACGTCGGCGGAGGCGGCGTCCCGCGCCAGCCGGCCGGGATCCAGGCCCGGCACCCCGCGTACGGACCGGAGTGCGAGGGCCTCGGTGTCCGCGGGTTCGCCGAGGACGAAGACGCTCTCGCGCAGCCGTCGCAGCACCCGCTCGGCGATCTCGGCCCCTTGGGCCTCGGCGGCCCTGGCGACGAGCGAGGAGGGCCAGGAGCTGGCCGCGACCCGGCTCAGCCGGTGCGCGCGGGGAGCCTGCGTGTGGGCGCCGATGTCTGCCAAGTGGCCCGCATACCAAGCGGTTTCGGCGGCGGGGTCGGGGGGCGGATCGTCCTCGTCGTCGTCGAAGAGGATGGCGTACGCGCGCCGCCAGTGGACCCGGCCGGCCAGTGCCGCCCGGAGCCGGCGGAAGGCGGGCTCGGAGCCCCAGGCCCAGGGGCAGAGCGGATCGGTGTACTCCACCACCTCCAGCGGGGGCGGGCCGTCCGGGGCGGGAGTGACCTCCGGCGGAGGCGGGCCGTCCGGGTCCGGCGTGCCGGTCATGCGGCGCCGACCTCGGAGTGGTGTTCCCGGGCGCCGGCGGAGAGCCCGGCGGGCAGCAGCGCGGCCAGGGTCAGCCCGCCGAGGACGGCGGCCGCTCCCGCCTCGATCTGCCGCCACACACCGGGCAGCGGCGCGGCGGGGCCGGGATAGCCGAGTCCCTCGAGCGGTTCGCCGCGCAGGGTGAGGACGTCGCCGTCGATGGCGCGCACCACGTCGAGGAGGGTGACCTCGTCGGCGGGTCTGCCGAGCCAGTAGCCGCCCTCGCAGCCGCGCTGGCTGCGGACGAGCCCGGCGCGGCGCAACTCGCCCACGACGGACTTCAGGAAACGGAAGGGAATCTCCTGCGAGGAGGCGATGGCTTCGCAGGTGAGCGGACGGCCAGGTTCACGGGCGAGCTCCAGGAGGGCCCGCGTGGCGTAGTCCGCTTTCGCGGAGATATGCATGGCGCTCATCATGCCCGAAAGGCCGTGCGGAGGCCCTGCCTCCGCAGGATCGATCTGCTACATGACAGCAGTGTTGCCGCAGATGAACCACAAAGGACACCTCTTGACATCCTTTTCCGCGCCGCCTTAGCGTCCCCGCCATGAGCGAGCCCCTGACCACCGCAGGCGAAGGTTTCCACCCGCACCTCCACGAGACCCCCGGGGACCGCCCCACCACTCCGCTGCACACCCGCCTGCACCACATCCGCGCGGACGCGCTGGACGGCGACACCGCCCAGACGGGCGGGATGCGCCGGTTCGCGGCCATCAGCGGGAAGACGACCGGCTCCGAGAAGCTGTGGATGGGCCAGACCCATGTGGCGCCCGCCACCTCCTCCTCCGACCACCACCACGGCGCCTCGGAGACGGCCATCCATGTGGTCAGCGGGCACCCGGAGTTCGTGTTCCTCGACGACTCGGGCGAGGAGCCGCAGGAGGTACGGCTGCGCACGTCACCGGGCGACTACATCTTCGTCCCGCCGTTCGTGCCGCACCGGGAGGAGAACCCCGACCCCTCCGAGGAGGCCGTGGTCGTCATCGCCCGCTCCACGCAGGAGGCGATCGTGGTCAACCTGCCGCGCCTGTACGCCCTTCCGGCGGATCAGGGCCTCTAGTCACGAGCGCTGGTCGGCGAGCCAGCGGGAGCCGTCGCCCTCCGCATCGTCGTGGTCGGTGGAGACGCTGACGTACCGCCACTTCTCGTCCTCCTCCAGCCGCCCGGCCCACGCTCCACGCCCGTACGTGTAGGAGTCCGAGCCCAGCAGGCGCAGCGGGGGCTCGTCGAGAGCGGAGACGGTGAGGACGGCCTGCGCGACCTTGGCCGGATCGCCGTTGGCCTCGGCGGCGAAGTTCCTCATCGACTCGGCCGCGGCACCGACGGTGGCCCGGTACGGCTCGCTGACGGGCGGGGTGCCCATGGACGACCCGGCCCATTCCGTCCGCATGCCACCCGCTCCAGGACCGTGACCTTGATGCCCAGCGGGGCGACCTCGGCGGCCGGGGACTCGGAGAAGCCGCCGACGGCCCACTTGGCGGCGTGGTAGGCGCTCATGCCGGGGCTGCCGATACGGCCGCCGAGGGACGAGATCTGGATGATGCGGCCCCCGCCCTGGCGGCGCAGTACGGGGACGGCGGCCCGGCTGACGTACACGGTGCCGTAGAAGTTGGTGTCGACCTGCCGGCGGAACACCTCCAAAGTCGTGTCCTCCAGGGCGGCGCGATCACCCTGGCCCGCGTTGTTGACGACGACGTCCAGCCGCCCGAAGGCCTCGACGGCCTCGCGGACGACGCGCTCGGCGGCGTCGGCGTCGGTAACGTCGAGCCGGGCGGCGCGCACCCGGTGGCCGTGGGCGGCGACCAGGCCGTCCAGGGTGCGCGGATCGCGGGCGGTGGCCAGCACCCGGTGGCCGGCGGCGAGTGCGGCGGTGACGATCTCGCGGCCAAGGCCCCGGGAGGAGCCGGTGACCAGGCATACCTTCGACATGGATGAACTCCGTCCGTACGGGATGAGCACGATGAGCACAGGAATAGAGACGTACGGGGGCGCGGCACGGACCGTGCCGGACAGACCCCCGGGAAGCGATGCGCAGAGATAACGCAATGCGATTGCGCTATCTCCACGCCAACACGCCGCCGCCGTTAACGCAGTGCCCGTGCGTTACGGCGGGGCCATGCAACGCCGCGCCCGTTCGCCCGAGGCCAAGCTCCGCCGGACCGAGGACCTGCTCGACGCCGCCCGGGCGCTCGCCGCCGCCCGGGGCGGGGTCCGGCACCTCACGCTGGCGGCCGTCACCGAGGCCGCCGGCCTGCACCCCTCGGCCGTGCGCCGCTACTTCGACAGCAAGGAGGAGCTCCTGCTCGAACTGGCCGAACGCGGCTGGCACGAGTGGAGCCTCCTTCTCACCGCCCGCCTGGCGGACGCCCGCGACCTCACCCCGGCGCAGACCGCGGACGCCGTGGCGGGCACCCTCGCCGCGCGACCGCTCTTCTGCGACCTGCTCACCCATGTCCCGCTCAGCCTGGAGGGCGATGTCGACATCGAGCGAGCCCGCCGCTTCAAGACCAGCTCGTTCACGTCGTACGACGCCATCGTCGGCACCCTCACCGGCGCGGGCACCATGACCGGCGCTCAGGTCCAGGACCTCATCACGGTGGCCCTGGGGCTGACGGCCAACCTGTGGCAGATCTCCCACCCCACGCCCACGCTCGCCGCCCTCTACGCCCAGAACCCCCGCTGGGAGCACATCGCCCTGGACTTCGAGCCCCGGCTGACCCGGCTGCTCCGGGCGACGGCCACGGGGCTCACCGCCGGCAGCTAGAGCCTCTCGTTCCGATCATGCCGCGCCCGCCTCCGGACGTCCGGCGCGGCGCGTCCGGCCGGGCCGGTTCCGTGAGGGTGAGGAAGAGCAGCCAGCTCAGGGCGGGCATCGCGATCAGCGGCAGCAGGGCGGTCTGCAGGGACGTGGCATCGGCCAGCCGGCCGATCAGCGGGCTGAACAGGCCGCCGACACTCACCGTCAGCCCCAGGGTGATGCCACTGGCCGTGCCGACCCGGCTGGGCAGATAGTCCTGAGCCAGGGTCACCTGGAGCGAGAACGGGACGTAGAGGCCCGCCGAGGTCAGGGCGATACACACGTAGAGAGCCGACGACCCCGGCAGGAGGACGAGCCCCGCGACCGCCCCCACCGTGAGGAGGTAGGACCGGCGCACCACCGTCACGCGGTCCCAGCGCTCGGCGAGAGCGCCGCCCAGGACGGTGCCGACCGCGCCGCCGAGGTAGAGCACGACCAGGGCCGCGGTCCCTGCCGCCGCCCCGCCGCCGGTGCGTTGGCGCACGTAGAACGCGATGAACGTACTCAGGCCGATGAAGACGACGGACCGGCAGACCACGGCCAGGGCGAGCCTCACGAACGAGGCCACATCGTCGGGAACCGCGGGTGCCGTGCCCGCTTCCGGGGCTGCTGACGTCAGGCGTTCCAGGCCGCGCAGTACGGGCAGTGTCAGCAGGCTCCCGACGAGGGCGGGGACGACGAGCAGCGGGGTGAGCCGCAGTCCCCCGGCGCCGACGACCACGGCCACCAGGACGGGCGCGAGGGCGAAGCCGAGGTTGCCGCCCAGGGAGAACCAGCCCATCGCCGTATGGCTGCCCCCACTGGCGACGCGCGCCACCCGGGCGGACTCCGGGTGGTACGCGGCCACACCGACCCCGCCGATGCCCACGAACAGCAGGGTCAGCGCGTAGGAGTCGCCCAGCCCGCTCAGGGCGATCCCGAGACCTCCGACGAGCGTGCTCACGGGCAGCAGCCAGGGCATCGCCCGGCGGTCGGTCGCCAGACCGAACAGGGGTTGCGCGACGGAGGAGAGCAGCGACGCGGCGAGCACGATGCCGGAGACCGCGGCGTAGGTGTAGGCGCGTTCGGCGACGAAGTACGGGACGAGCGCGGCCACGGCGCCCTGGTAGACGTCGACGCACGCGTGCCCGATGGACAGCAGGGTGATTGCCTTGTTTCTCGCCACTCCGCCATCGTCGCCAGGCACCGGCTGTCGGACTTCCGATATAAAGACAACCCATGACGGAGATCCGCCATGAGCCGGTCGCCCCGACCCGCACACAATGGCTGGCGCCCGGTTCGGACATCGACGCCCACCGCCACGACGACCACCAGATCGTCTACGCGGCACGCGGCGTCCTGGCCGTCACCACCGATGCCGGTACGTGGATCGCGCCGGCGAACCGGGCCATCTGGGTGCCGGCAGGCACCGTGCACGCCCACCGTGCCCATGGGGCACTCCAGTTGCACCTGGTCGGGCTGGACGCGACGGAGAACCCCCTCGGGCTGGACGCCCCGGCCGTACTGACCGTGGAGCCGCTGCTGCGGGAGCTGATCCTCGCCCACACCGGCACCCCCGGCGACGACGTCGGCCCCGAGCGCCGCCGGCTGCGGGCCGTGCTGCTGGACCGGCTGGCGGCCTCGCCGCAGCAGCCGGTCCAGCTTCCCTCCCCCTCCGACCCGCGCCTGAGGCACATCTGCGACACCCTGCGCGCCGACCCCGCGGACCGGCGCACGCTGGCCGCCCTGAGCAGGGAGTCCGGCGCGAGCGCGCGCACACTGTCCCGGCTCTTCACCGCCGAGCTGGGCATGACGTTCCCTCAGTGGCGCACCCAGCTCCGCCTCTACCACGCCCTGGTCCTGCTGGCCGAGGACACTCCGGTGACCACCGTGGCCCACCGGTGCGGCTGGGCGTCCGCCAGCGCGTTCATCGACGTCTTCCGCCGGGCCTACGGCCACACCCCGGGCCGGCATCTGCCGCGAGGACGCTCACCCCGGTGAGCCCGCCCGGCGGGGCGGGACCCCCGCTCGGAGGTCCCGCCCAACCTTTGAACGCGTCATACGGCTCGGGGCCGTACGACCGGACTCAGAAGCGGTCCGCGGCGCGCTCCGGGAGCGGCGACCCGGGGAGCTCGTCCCCCTTCCGGTTCTGCCGCGCGTCCGCGTTCGATGCGGCGGTCGCCCGGCAGGTCACGTCCTTCGCCGGAAGCTTTCCGGAGAGCAGGTAGCCCGTGACCGTACCGTCCGTGCACGCGTTGCCGCTCGGGTAGACACCGTGGCCCTCGCCGCCCAGGACGGTGACCATCCTGGAGCGCTTCAGGTCCTTGTGGAGGGCCTGGGCGCTGGGCAGCGGGGTCTGCGAGTCCCACTCGTTCTGGACGATCAGGGAGCCGGCCCTGTTGTTCACCACGGTCGCCCGTTCCACCGACGGGTTCCAGAACGCACAGGGCTTGATGCTGGACGCGAAGTCGCCGAAGAGCGGGTAGCGGCCCTTGTCCGCGATGGCGTCCTGCCGGTAGCGCTCGGGGTTTCGCGGCCAGGCGGCCGAGTTGTCGCCGCACACCACGGCCCAGAAGCTCGCCGTCATGTTGTCCGCCGGCACGCCGGCGGCTGTGCGCGCCGCCCCGGTGGTCCCGGTGAACGCCGTGAGCTTCCGCGCGGCAGCTGGCTGACCGTCCGCGGCCTTCTTCAGCTCCACGAACGCCTCGGTGGCGGTCTGCGGGCTGAAGACCGCCGCCCGCATGCCGATGCGGATGTCATCGCCGGTCAGCAGGAGCCCGTCCAGCTCGATGGGCTTCCTGTCGGCCCGCGCGACCAGCTCCCAGAAGGTCCGGTCGACCTTCTTCGGCGTGTCACCGAGGCCGTACGTCTCCGAACGCGCGGCGGCCCACCCGGTCCACCGGTCGAACGCGGGCTCGGCGCCCCACGCCCACCACTGGACCATGCCCCGCCAGGCGAGCGCCGGATCGACCGCGCTGTCCAGCACGAACCGGTCGGCGCGGCCGGGGAAGAGCTGGGTGTAGACGGCGCCCAGATAGGTGCCGTACGAGTATCCGAGGTAGGAGATCTTCCGCTCGCCGAGGACCGCCCGGAGCAGGTCCAGGTCGCGGGCGGTGTTGCGGGTGGTGATGTGCGGGAGGGTGGCGCCCGCCTTCGCCCGGCACTTGTCCGCGACCTTGCGCGCCCAGGCGACGTCCTTGGCGAACGTCTCCTTCTTGTACGGCCGCAGCCATTCCTCCTCGTCCGGTGTCAGGCCGCAGGTGACCGGGCTGCTCTCCCCCACCCCGCGCGGGTCGAAGCCGATGAGGTCGTACTTCCGCAGGACGGACTTCGGCAGCTCCTCCCGCAGCGCCAGCGGCATATAGGTGCCCGAGCCCCCGGGGCCACCGGGGTTGGAGAGCAGCACACCGTGGCGTTTGCCGGGCTCGGCGGTCCTGATCCGGGATATCGCCAGGTCGATCCGCTTCCCGCCGGGTGCCCGGTAGTCCAGCGGGACCTTGATCGTGGCGCACTGGAACTCCGCCGGAGCAGTGGATGCGCACCGCTTCCATCGCGGCTTCTGCTTCGTGTACCGGTCCAGCGCGGCGCCCTGGGCGGCCGACGGAAGGGCGGCGGAGGGAGGGGCTGCGTACGAGGAGGCGACCGATGGGGCGGCGGCGGCCGGGGCGGCGCTGGCGGTGGAGGTGGCGAGCGCGGGAGCCAGCGTTGCCATGAGACTCACGGCCAACAGCGGCACAAGACGTCGTCTGCGCACGATATCGATCCTTCCGGTCGCGTATATCGGTCGGGAAAGACCCTTCCGGAACCGGCCGCGCCGGCGGATCCCTCCGCGGGGCGCACTTGTATCCAGCCTGGGAATGACGCAACAGGCTTGTGTGATACCGGAGTTGTAGGCGGTGATCTGGCATCCGGCCGCCGCCGCATATCATCCCGGTGGGGGCCGTCACGGAAATCCGCAGGTGGAGAGCCGTCCCCTGGCGCGTTTCCGCGGCGGAGGGCCGGCCGTGCACGCGTTCTTGACTCCCCGTCCCCCAGGTCTCTGGAGCCACCCCATGCCACGCGTCCTCCTCGTCGAAGACGACCGCTCCGTGCGCGAGGGCATCGAGCTCGGGCTGCGGCGGCTCGGGCACGAGGTGCTCGCCACCGCGACCGGTGAGGCCGGCCTGGAGGCGCTGGGGGCCTTCCGCCCCGATCTCCTGCTGCTCGACCTGATGCTGCCCGCCATGAACGGCGTGCAGGTGTGTCACCGCATACGCGAGGCCGGGCAGTTGCCGATCATCATGCTGACCGCGCGCGGCGACGACGGCGACATCGTCCTCGGCCTGGACGCGGGCGCGGACGACTACATCGTCAAGCCCGCCCGTGCCGAGATCGTCGAGGCCCGCATCCGTGCCGTGCTGCGCCGCGCCGAGGACCCGGCCGGTGCGCGGCCCCCGGTCGAGCACCACGGTGAACTCACCGTCGACCGCGCCGCTCACACCGTCCTCAGGTCCGGCGCCCCGCTCCCCCTCGCACCGTCCGAACTCAAGCTGCTGCTGCACCTGTCCGCGGTGCCGGAGCAGGTCTTCAGCCGGCAGCGGCTCCTGAAGGAGGTCTGGGAGCTCAGCTACCACAGCGACGTCCGCCTGGTGGACGCCTGTGTGCGCCGGCTGCGCATCAAGATCGGCGAGCCGCCCGGCGCCCCCCGGTACATCCAGACCTTGCGCGGCCTCGGCTACCGCTTCGGCCCGCTGTGAGACCGCCCGCGGCGACCGTCGCGTTCGGGCTGCGCACCCGGCTGGTGCTCGCGTTCCTGCTGGTGGCGGCGGTCAGCGCCGTCACGACCGCCGCGCTGACCTACCGTGAGGCGCGCAACGCGGTCCTCACCCGCGCGCAGGACACGGCCGTCGTCTCCTTCCGCGAGGAGGCCGAGCGGTTCGTCCCGGGCCTGCCGCTGGACCCGGACGGGCTGCGGTGGCACCTGTACGACATCGCGGCGCGCGCCAAGCCCCACCCGTGGATCGTCTTCGCCGAGTACGGCTCCGTGCGCGCCTCCTCGGGTGACCGGCCCGTCTCCGGTGTGCTCACCGAGGAGCTGCGCCGCGCCGCGCGCACCTCGCCGAACGGCAGCTTCGAGCGGGTCGTCAAGGACGGCAAGGCGTATCTGACGATCGGGATGCCGGTGCTGACCCGGGTCGTCGCCGGTGGCCGCGCGGTGCCGAGCGGCCTCGTTCTGTACGCCGTGATGCCCATGACGAACGAGGAGGTGGACATCGACGCGCTGGTGACCGCCGCCCGCGACGGTGCGCTGCCGGGGCTGGCCGTGGCCCTGGTGCCCGCGCTCCTGGCTGCGCGCAGTGTGCTGCGCCCCGTCCGTGCACTGCGGCGTGCCGCACACTCCATGGGCGGCGGCCGGCTCGACACCCGCATCCCGGTGCGGGGCCGGGACGAAATGGCCGACCTGGCAAGGACGTTCAACGAGTCGGCGGCCCGACTGGAGCACTCCGTACAGGAGTTGCGGGACGCCGGCGGGCGGGCCCGGCGGTTCGCCTCGGACGTCTCGCACGAGTTGCGCACCCCGCTCGCCGGGATGCTCGCCGTCGCGGACGTGCTGGACGAGGATGCCGGGGAGCTCGGCCCGGACACCGCGCGGGCGGTGCGTCTGATCAGCGCCGAGACGACCAAACTGGCCGTGCTGGTGGAGGATCTGATGGAGATCTCCCGCTTCGACGCCCGCGCCGCGGAACTCACCACGGACGAGGTGGATGCGGCGGAGTCCGTACGGAACACGCTGTCCGACCGGCAGTGGCTCGGCCGGGTCCGCACCGAGCTGCCCGACGGGTTCCGTATCCGCCTCGACCCGCGCCGCTTCGACGTGGTCGTGGCCAACCTCGTCGGCAACGCCCTGCGCCACGGCGCCGAACCGGTCACCGTACGGCTCTCCAAGCGCGGGGATGCGCTGGTCACGGAGGTGCGCGACTGCGGCCCCGGGATCGCCCCGGAGGCGCTGCCGCACATCTTCGACCGCTTCTACAAGGCGGACGACGCCCGTTCCCGCTCGACGGGCAGCGGCCTCGGGCTGGCGATCGCCGAGGAGAACGTGACGCTGCACGGCGGCACCCTCCGCGCGGAGAACGTGCCCGGGGGCGGTGCGTTGTTCACCGTGGAACTGCCCTTCGAGGGGCCCACGTCCGGGAGCGGCGGGCCGGACGGTCCGGCGGCCGGTGAGGGCTCGGAAGCTGCGGACAGCCGGGGCGTGAAGAGGTCGGGTAGGTGAGGCGGCCGGTGTTCCGTACGCGTCGGGCGGGTCTGCTCGCCGCGCTGCTGGCGGTGGTGGCCTGGGGCCCGCTCGTGGGTTGCGGTGTCCAGGAGACGGCCGTGATCGATGCGGGCCGCCCGGCCGTCGCCGATCTGCTTCCCCCGCGCGAGGGGCGCATGCTGTTGTTCTTCTACTCCCCCTCCGGCGAGCTGCTGCCCGTGCCCCGGATCGTCGAAGCGCCCTGGCCGGTTCCGGCCGAGGGCGCGGACGGGCCGGACGCACGCGCCGCCGTCACCGCTCTGCTCGCCGGGCCGGACACGGCGGAGCGGCGGGCCGGGCTGCGCAGTGCTCCCTCGCTGCCCCGTTCGGCGTCCGCCGCCGACCGGGTCGTGACGGACGGCCCCACCGTCGAGGTCAGGCTGCGTCTGCGGGTGGCGCGGCTGCCGGCCCCCGCCCGCGACCAGCTCGTCTGCACGGCGGCGTTCGCGGCGCATGCGCAGGGGGCCGTGTCCGTGAGCCTGGTGGGGCAGGACGAGCGCCTCGCCCCGGCGGACTGCCCCCTGCGCCCGGTCCCGGCGCCGGTGCGCTGAACCGCGGCCGTGTGCGGGAAGGGGGGCGGCCCGCCGGAACGAAGGTTCCGGCGGGCCGCCCCCCTCCACTCAACGGCGGTCTCTCACCTGCCGAAGAAGGCGTCGTGGATCGTGACCGCCGACCGGTTGCCGTCCTTGTCGGTGACGACGGCCTTCAGCGAGACCGCCTTGCCCTTCTCCGGGGCCCGTACCGTGACCTTGCCCGAACCGGCCGGGGCGGAGAGCCATGTGGTGCCGTCGTACGACACCTGGACCTGAAGGGTCTTGAGGTTTGCACCGGCCGCCGCGCCCTGCACCTGGACGGGGACGGTCACCTTGGAGCCCGCCGGAACCGTGGAGTCCAGGGCGAGTTCCGGCCGGAAGCGGACCGTGGAGACCGGAAGCAACGTCGCTTCCGTGGTGCGGGCCGAGGTGAAGGACCACGAGGCGTCGATCCGGGTGGCGGCGCGGTTGATCGCCGGGTTGCGGCGGACCGTGGTCGCCACCGTGTACGCGGCGGACTCCGCCGGGAGCGTGAAGGTCTGCCGGTCGATGGCGGCGTCCTCCCGCGTGAGCAGTCGGCCGTCGCGGTGGACGGTGGTGCTCGCCTCCGTGTACTCGGCGAAGCCGGAGTGGCCCGCCCCGTCACTGACCAGCGGCAACGAGCCGTGGAGGTCGTCGCCGTCGCGGACGAGCCCCTCGTCCGCGTTCATCCGCGGCCCCATCACGCCGACGTTGAAGGTCTCGGTGTACGTCGCCCCCGCCGTGAACTTCCGGTCGCCGAGCTCGTACACCGAGTCGAAGCCCCGGTATCCCGTCGGGTCGGCCTCGCCCAGGAGACCCGCGACGATGTTCCAGGCGGCCCCGTCCCCCGTGGACAGATAGACGTTCCGCGTCTCCGGTGCGGGCCGCACCGTGTAGAGGGCCTGGACGCCGCCGCCGTTGTCCATCAGGCCGTGCGCCGCGAGGGCACCGTCGGCACCGGGGACGGACGATCCGATCCGCGCCTTCACCAGGGCCATGTCCTGGGTCGTGTAGGTCTTGGTGAAGCCGGTGGCCAGCTTGCGCACCGGGCCGCCGGTCAGGACGTTGTATTCGGTGCCGTTCCGCTCCCAGTGGGCGGACCACTGCTGGGTGAGGGAGCCGTCGGCCATCGCGCGGCCCTGGTAGGCGGTACGGAGGTTGGTGAAGCTGCCGTACTCGGCCCCCTCCATGATGAACGTCTCGGGTGTGCTCAGGGTGTACATCATTCCGGCGCGGGTGGGGCGTGCGGCGGGGTCCGGCACCGTGACCTTCACGGGCCGGGTGGTCCGGGCGTCGAGGGTGACCGTCGTGGGACCGGTCACCGACAGCTCCGGATTGCTGATCAGATCGGCACCCTTGCCGGGGGCCGCAGGGTCGGCCAGCAGGTCGGCGGCGAGGCTGTAGGTGCCGCGCGGCAGCCGGACCGTGGTGGTGGTGGAGCCCGACGACAGGTCCGGGAAGAATCGCAGGCCCGCCGCGGATTCGCGGTAGCCCTTCAGGTCGGCGTGCCAGGCGGTGCTGGGTGCTCCGTCCCGTCCGAGGGTTTTGAAGGTGACGTCGTACGACTCGCTCTCCCGGTCCACCGCCGCCGGGGTGCGCACGGTCCGGCCGCCTCCGGTCGCGACGACCGTGGCCGAGTACGAGCCGTCGACCGTGCCGCCGATCCGGGTGTCGGCCGTCAGCTCCACGGCGGCCGTGGAGCCCGCCGGGACCGTGAGCCGCTGCGCGCCGAGGGTGAAGAAC
Organism: Streptomyces cyaneofuscatus; assembly: GCF_000718135.1. Taxonomy (GTDB): domain Bacteria; phylum Actinomycetota; class Actinomycetes; order Streptomycetales; family Streptomycetaceae; genus Streptomyces; species Streptomyces cyaneofuscatus. The sequence continues at coordinate 365,170 of NZ_JOEM01000007.1, forward strand.
CCGGCCGGTGCGGGCTGTCCGTCGCCGCCGGTGGGTGCCTCCAGCGCCAGGTCCACCGTCACGTCGGCGGTGCCGTTGTTCCGGTACGTCACCTGCTTGGTGACGGGTGTGTCGTCGGTGTGGGGCCACGGCTGGGTGCCCAGGGTGACCGAGACCGGTTCGGCGACGAGCGTCTGGTCGATCGCCTTGCCGACCGCGAGCCGGCCCGCACCCTGCTGGAAGACCGTGTGGGGGCCGCCCTCGGCCGATCCCGTGAGGGCGGCCTTGATCTGTGCGCCCGTCCAGGCGGGGTTCTTCTGCTTGAGGATGGCCGCGGCTCCCGCGACGTGCGGGGTCGCCATCGATGTGCCGTCCAGGGTGGCGTATCCGGGTGGGTTCTGGCTTCCGGTGCCGGTGGCCGCGGCGGCGGTGATGCCCACGCCCGGCGCGGTGAGGTCGGGCTTGACGGCGCCGTCCCCGGTGCGGGGCCCGACGCCGGAGAAGTCGGCGATCGCATCGTCGTCGTCGACCGCGCCGACCGTCAGGGCCGCGTCGGCGCTGCCCGGCGACGCGATCGTGCCGAGCCCCGGCCCGTTGTTGCCCGCGGCTATCGCGAAGAGGACGCCCTTCTCCGCGGAGACCTTGTTCACCTGCGCCTCCAGCGGGTCGATCCCCGGGGTGTCGGGGCCGCCCAGGCTCATGTTGATGACATCGGCGCCCTGGGCGACGGCCCAGTCGACGCCGGCGATGACACCGGAGTCGTCACCGGCTCCCCGGTCGTCCAGCACCTTGGCGTTGATCAGCTGCGCCCCGGGGGCGACGCCCTTGAACCGGGCGTCCTTCGCCCCCGTACCGGCGGCGGTGGAGGCGACGTGCGTGCCGTGCCCGACCCGGTCCTTGGCGTCCGGGGAGCCGCTGAAGTTCCGCTCCGCCACCACCCGGCCGGCCAGATCCGGGTGGGTGGCGTCGATGCCGGTGTCCACGACGGCGATCTTCGTACCGGTCCCGTCGTACGAGCGGGCCCAGGCCGCCGGGGCGCCGACCTGGCCGGTGCTGCGGTCGAGCGAGGCCTTGCGCACCCCGTCGAGCCAGATGCGCGCGATGCCCGAGGTCGTGGCCGCCGAGCCGTCGCTCCGCTCACGCGTCAGGGCGTCCCACAGAGCACCGGTGCTGTCGGTGGTGGCGGCGCTGGTGACGGCATCGGCGCCGAGGGCGGACAGGGTGCGGCGGAGGGTGGTGCCGTCGGACGAACGCACCTCGCTGCGGGCGGCCTTGGCCGCAGCGCCCCGGTAGCCGACGATCACCTTGAGCCCGGCCCGGTGGGCCTTGCGGCTCTCCGGCCCCGCGAGTTCACCGATGTCGAACAGCCGCTGGTCCAGCGTGCCGTCGGCGATCAGCCGCCGTGCGTCGCGCGGCACGACGTAGGTACGGCCGTTGTGGGTCTGCGTGAAGAAGGGGATGCCCTCCCGGCCCTTGGCCCGCTCGATACCGCCGGCCCGGCCGCGCGAGTCGACGAGGACCCGGTCGCCGGTGATGAGGGTGACGGTGGTGCCCGACACCCCCAAGTCCTCTGCGATGGCGCGGGGTTGGGGTCCGGCTTCGGTGGCCTGCGCCGATACCGGGCCGGTCGTGCCCGCCGTCAGCACGACGGCGGCCGCGGCCGCGACGGCGTACGCCTTCTTTGATCGTTTACGCAAGATGGCCCCTGCTCAGGAGTGGATCGGGCGGGCGAAGGCCCAGCCCGCGCAGGGCCGTTCGGATACGTGTACGGCCCTGGGTTCCGAAGTATGCCGAGGCCCCTGAAAGGCACTCAATGATCGTTGTGTAACAGCGGTCAGGGCGGATCCCGTGGGCCGGGAAGGACCGCCTCCGTGCACACGAGCAGCGGATCACCAGCCCGAAGGCCGACCGCAACCGCACCCTAGCTTGGTCTAGACCAAGAGGGGTACGCTCCCCCTAGCCGTCCATGACCGCTCGGACGTCATGCGCGGCACCGCTTGTCATGTCCATGTATGCCCATTCCTTGGGCATGCACCAACCCCTGCAGAGGAGTTGTCATGAAGAGCAAGAAGCTGCTGGCCGTCGCTCTCGGCGCGGGCATCGCCCCGCTCCTGGCCGTCACCCTGCCTGCCGGCAGCGCTAGCGCGCACGGCTACATATCCTCGCCCCCCAGCCGGCAGGCCCAGTGCGCCGCCGGCACGGTCTCCTGCGGCGCCATCAAGTACGAGCCGCAGAGTGTCGAGGGCCCCAAGGGCTTAACGAGCTGCAGCGGAGGGAACGCCGCCTTCGCCGAGCTCAACAACGACAACAAAGGCTGGAGGGTCACCCCGGTCAGCCGGACGACCAGCTTCAACTGGCGGCTGACGGCACGGCACGCCACCAGCACCTGGCAGTACTACGCGGGTGGCCGGAAGATCGCGGAGTTCAACGACGGTGGCGCCCGGCCGGGAGAGACCGTCACCCACCAGGTGAACTTCGGCACCCTGACCGGCAAGCAGAAGGTGCTGGCCGTGTGGAACATCGCCGACACCGCCAACGCCTTCTACGCGTGCGTGGACGTGAACGTGAGCTGACCCGCGACCGCACCACCGTACCGCCGCACCTCGGCGCCACCCGGCTCGGCCGGCAGGCACCGGAACCTGAACGAACCAGTCCGGCCGACGCCCGGCCGGTGCCCGGAGCGGGCGGTGCACCGTCCGCTCCGGGCACCGGGCGGCACCTCGCTCGTGCGCAGCCGCCCACGCCGGGCCCGTACGCGTACGCAGGCGAGGATGCCGCCGGACCGCCGGGCGGGCCCGACGACCATCCCATCGAGATGAGGTCCCATGAACCGCCACCGAGTCACCGCCCGCGCAGCCGCCGTGGCCCTGCTCGCCACCGGCCTCGCCGCGTCCCCGGCCGTCGCGGCTCCCGCCGCCACCGCTGCCAAGGCCCGCGTCGGCGCCGACTGGGCGAAGCAGTCGATCACCTTCACCGCTGCCCCGGGGCAGGTCAACGACCTCCACGTGGTCCCGATGGACCAGGGCGACGGGGTCCGGCGCATCGGCTTCCGCGACATGGTCCCCCTCCAGCCCGGGGACCACTGCACGTACCTGGAACCGGGGGTCGAGACGTACGTCGTCTGCGAACTGCCCACCGGCAGCTCCCGGCCGGACCGGATCGATGTCTTCCTCGGCGACGGCGACGACGAGATCGCCACCAGCGACCCCGCGGTGGCCACCGTCAGCGGCGGTCCCGGTGACGACACCCTGCACGCCCATACCGCACACACGGTGAGGGGCGACTCGGGCGACGACATGGTCATGGGGCGCGTGGTCCTGGACGGCGGCGACGGCATGGACCACCTCATGGGCGACGACGGCGAGCAGCGGATGTGGGGCGGCCGGGGCGACGACATGATCGAGGGCTACGGCGGCAGGGACCTCGTGTACGCGGGCTCGGGCGACGACCACGTCATGGGCGGGGACGGCAAGGACATCCTCCTCGGCGGCCCGGGCGACGACATGCTGCACGGCGAGGCCGGCGACGACGTGATCGTGGGCGGCCCGGGCAAGGACATGGCCGAAGGCGGTCCCGGCCGAAACCTCGTCCTCCCGTAAGCAGCACCCGTCCCCCGCATGGGCGCGGGATGGCCGGGATTCGGCCGGCCTGCGCGTCAGCTGCCCCGGAGACCGACCGCCAGCGTCAGTTCCAGGACCTTGTCCGGCGACGCGAGATCCGGAAACAGCTCCCGTAGCTGCGACATCCGGTAGCGGACCGTCTGGGGATGGACGAACAAGGCCGCCGCCGCCTCGTCCCGCCGGCCCTGGTGCAGGAGCCATGCCCGCAACGTCTCCTCCAGCCGCCGCGCGGTCGCGGCAGGCAAGGTCCGCAGCGGTGCGAGGGCCCGGGCACGCAGGTCCGCGAACGCGTCCACGTCGGCGCTCAGCACCAGCTCGGGCAGGTGATCCTCGGTATCGCGAATGTCAGGGGAGAGGGAACGCGCCCGTACGGCTCGCGCGTACGAGGCGGACGCACGGGTCCACGGCCGCGCCGGTCCGACCACGGCGGCGCGGCCGGTCAGCTGCCGCAGGAGATGTGACCGGTCGGCGTCCGGGACGAGCAGCACACCGGTGTCATCCGGCAGATCGTCGAGGACGAGGGTGCTCGGGTCGAGTGCGCGGTAGGCAGGCCGGGCCTGGGCGGCGGGCAGCAGGACCGCGGTCAGCGTGACCGGAGGCTGCCACCCGGCCCGTCGGCCGGAGGCCAGCAGCACGTCCGGTCCCGCGCCGGTGAGGAGGTCCCGGGCCAGGTCCTCCAGGAGGCGCTCGTGGGCCCTGCCCCGGGCGGCCAGTTCGTCGGCGTGGCCCGCGGCGCTCGCGGCGGAGAGCTCGTCGATGTAGGCGAAGGTCAGCTCGGCGAACTTGGCGACGTCGGCGGCAGGCAGACCCGCGGGTACGGCACCTGCCGCCAGGCATCGCCAGGCCACGCGGGCGCCGACGCGGTAGGCGCTGAGCAGGGCGTCCATCGAACGGCCGTCGCGCACCTCGCCGCGGCCCAGCTCGTAGGCCGCGTCACCGCCGTCGCCGCCTGTGGCCTTCCCGCTCGCGAGGTCCAGGTAGTGCCCCAGCGCGGTGCGGACCGCCCGGCGGATGGTGCTGCCCATACGGCCCGCAAGGGCGTTGGCATAGGGAGGCACCTCGTCGATGATCGCCTGGACGACTTCGTCGGCGGTGGTCTTCAGCGCGGCCCGCAGCGCGGTGACCGTCGTTTCGTCAAGGGTCAGCTCGCTGGCCCTCCGGACTGCATAGCTCATGTTTTGTTCCCTGCGAACAATCCTGCTGATCAGATTCACGCCCTACGGTCAGGACTTTACGCCTTGGGGCACAGCAAGCTGGGGCCATGACGAGTACAGCCCTCCGCGGCAGGGCGTGGAAACTGCTGGAGATGGTCACGACGCCGCTGCTGCCGTCGGACTACCTCGACCTGGTCAGCCCGCTCCGTACGGGCGCCGACCTACGGGGACGCATCGAGGCCGTGACCCCCGAGACGAGTGACGCCGCGACGGTCGTGATCAGACCGGGACGGGCCTGGCGCGGCCACACAGCCGGTCAGTACGTGCGGATCGGGGTCGACGTCGACGGGGTGCGCCTGTGGCGTGCCTACTCCGTCACCTCGCCGACGAACCGCCAGGACGGCCGCATCACGATCACCGTGAAGGCGATCCCGGACGGCAAGGTCAGCAATTACCTGGTCCGCAGGGCGAAACCGGGCACGCTGATTCAGCTGGACCAGCCGACCGGTGACTTCGTGCTGCCGCGGGCCAGGCCCGCCAAGGTGCTCTATCTGACGGCCGGCAGCGGCATCACGCCTGTGATGGGCATGCTGCGCGACACCGCGTTCGACGACGTCGTCATGGTCCACTGCGCACCACAGCCGCGCGATGTGATCTTCCGCGACGAACTGCACGGTCTTGTCGCGGCCGGGCGGCTGCGCCTCACCGAGGTGCACACCGACACGGACGGCCTGCTCGCCATCTCCCGTCTCGGCGAACTCGTGCCCGACTGGGCCGAGCGCGAGACCTGGGCCTGCGGGCCCGCGGGCCTGCTCGACGCCGCCGAGGAGCACTGGACCGAGCACGGCTCCCGAGAGCGCCTGCACACCGAGCGCTTCCGCCCCGGCGTCGTCGTCGCCGGCGAGGGCGGCGAGGTCACGTTCAGCACCACCGGCAGGACCGTCGCCGCGGACGGCGCCACGCCGCTGCTGGACATCGGCGAAGAAGCCGGCGTGCTCATGCCCTCCGGGTGCCGCATGGGCATCTGCTTCGGCTGCGTCACGCCGCTCAAGGCGGGCGCCGTACGCGACCTGCGCACCGGCGAGATCACCGAGGCCGAGCCGGGCGTCCTCATCCAGACCTGCGTGTCCGCCGCGGCGGGCCCCTGCGACATCGAACGGTAGGAACACCTTGACCGCTATCGACCCCACCGCCCACCTGACCGCGGAACAGATCGAGCAGCTGGGCCGCGAGCTGGATGCGATCCGCGACGAGGTGATCGCCGACCGCGGTGAGAAGGACGCCGCCTACATCCGTAAAGTCATCTCGGTGCAGCGCAAGCTCGAACTGGTCAGCAGGGGCGTGCTGCTGTTCTCGATCTTCCCGCCCGCGTGGGTGCTCGGCACCGCCGGGCTGTCCGTGGCGAAGATCATGGACAACATGGAGATCGGGCACAACGTCCTGCACGGCCAGTGGGACTGGATGCGGGACCCGAAGATCCACTCCACCACCTGGGAGTGGGATCACGTCTCGCCGTCCGATCAGTGGAAGCACTCGCACAACGAGCTGCACCACACGTACACCAACGTGATCGGCAAGGACAACGACCTCGGCTACGGCATCATGCGCGTCGACGAGGACCAGAAGTGGCACCCCTTCCACCTCGGCCAGCCGCTGTGGAACTTCCTCAACGCCTGCTTCTTCGAGTACGGCATCGCCGCGTACGACCTGGAGCTCGGCAAGAACCTCCACAAGCGCCGCCGCAAGAACCCGGAGTTCCGCGCGCGGGCCAAGGCGGTGGGCCGCAAGATCCGCAAGCAGGTGCTCAAGGACTACGTGATCCACCCGCTGCTGTCGGGCCCGTCGTTCCTCACCACACTCGCCGCCACGTTCACCGCGAACCTGGTCCGTAACCTCTGGACCCACTCGGTGATCATGTGCGGGCACTTCCCCGAGGGCGTACAGGTCTTCGAGCGCCGGTCGATCAGGGGCGAGACGCGCGGCCAGTGGTACCTGCGCCAGATGATGGGCTCGGCGAACATCAGCGGCAGCAAGGCCATGCACTTCATGACCGGCAACCTCTCGCATCAGATCGAGCACCACCTCTTCCCGGACCTGCCGAGCAACCGGTACGCCGAAGTCGCGGTGAAGGTGCGCGCGCTGTTCGAGAAGTACGAGCTGGAGTACGTCACCGGCCCGCTGCCCAAGCAGGTGTTCTCCGCGTGGCACAAGGTCTTCCGGCTCTCGCTGCCGAACCGGAAGCCCAAGGCCGGAACACCTGATCACGAGCGGGAACTGGTCACCGCCTGACTCCGGAGACGAAAACTCGCCCGAAGCCGGCCACCCCGAGGCCGGTTCGGGCGACAACTCCAGCTCAGCGCACCCTTCCTCGCGCCTTCAGCGGCACCGCAGGCAGCACCGGGCCGGAATCGGAGGGCCGTCGTAGCCCTTCACCTCACCGGACCTGGTCCCGTTCATCCAGTCGTGGCGGACCTGCGCGATGTCCTCCCGGGACCATCCGGTCCAGTTCCGGAACACAACATCGGTATACCGTTTCACCCCAGCTCAGGGGCTTGATCGACCATCCGGGGTCAGCAATAGGTCAGCAAGACGCCCGGGAGTCGACAACATGGCCACCATCAACCTCGTCCGCGGCATGGCAGCCATCAGACGCTGGGACACCTCGATGTCCGCCCAGCGGACAGCCACGATGACAGCCCTGATCGCGCAGGCCACCGCTATCGCGCCCAGGCCAACAGCCGCCATCCACAGTCCTGTTGCGTAGGGGCGCCGGGACATTCGGGCGTAGGTGCGGGTCCACCTGGCGGCGAGGCCCAGGACGTACGTCAGGTAACACCCGGCTCCGCCGTAGAAGACAGCGATCTGTGGAACCGTCATGTCCGCGGTGCTGAAACTGCCGGCGAAGACCTCGTGCGGCACCGATACGGCAGCCAGGGTGATGACCACCACGACGGCCACGACGGCGACCGCCTCCTTGTTCGCCCTGCGACGGCTCGCCTCCTCGTCAGCGGCGGAGTAGAGGTAGAAGCACATCAGGAAGTACATCGCGACGAGCAGCAGCACGTTCTGGACCAACTTCGCCGCCCCGTGCCCCGCAACCGTGTCAACGCCGGTCGCGCCTCCCGGCATAGCGATGGGATAGGAAAGCGTGACGCAGAGAAGGCAGAGAGTCACCGATCGCAAAGGCGCGTCGTGGGGGGTTCGCCACAGCTTGTAGAGCTTCCAGGCAAGGGCCCCACCCCTGCGCGGGCGGCGAGATGGAGCTGCTCCAAGCCCATCTCCTTTCGAGCAAGGGTGCGGACCTCGCGCATCAACTGCATGCCGAGTCCGCGGCCGCGTACCGCAGGGCGGGTCTGCACGTGGTGCACGGTCCCCCAGTGCCGTACGAGTTCGAACGGATCGCGGCGCACGTTCAGCCAGCCCGCCAGCTCCCCCTCGACGTGAACGGCGAGCAGCCGGCTCGTCTCCGGCGCCAGGGCCGCGATGATCGCCTCGACGGCCGACGCCGTCTGCGCGAGGTCCACGGGAGGGAACGGAAAACCTGCGGCGCCCCCGGCGTTGGTCGCCTCAACCCGAGAGATCTTGGCACGCCCGCCGCTTCACACGCCAGGCCCTTGGCCGGGGTCCGGTTCCGTTGTGGTGGGACACGGTGGCCGGACCGGACCGGCCAACGGTCCGCGTTCACCAGGCTGATGGAAGACGTCACAACAACCCCCACGCCCAGAAGCGTTCGCCGTTCACACTCGAATGAGACGAACCTGCCGGTCACCAGGGTTCAGCGAGAACGCTCAATCTTCAGTGCGACAGGACGCCAGGTCACGGGGAGGGGGGAAGGGAAAGATGCCACGCAAGCCATTAGGCCGCTTGTTCGATTCTTGCGACAAGCGTGCCTGCCCGAACACGGCGATTCGATGACTTCGCGTCCTGTGCCATCGGAGATGAGCCCGCGCCAATGCACTCCGAGTGAACGTGCGTCCGTGTCACCGAAGATTGATTGCGCTGGTCAGATGGCCGGGGGGGGTCGGCCTGTTGTCGAGGATGGACCCGTGCCCGCGCCGGGAAGGCGTGGCGGAGGTTCGGCGTAGATGGAGCAACGCGCCGGCGGGTGGAGACGCCCCTCGTCAGTGGCCGACGGCGGCAGGTTCGCCGGCGGGGACGTCGTGCAGTCCGAGGCGCAGGTGCTCGACGTGGTAGAGGGCCTGGTCGAGGAGTTCGGCGACGTGGTTGTCGTAGAGGGAGTAGATGATGCTGCGGCCCTGACGCTCCCCGGTGACCAGGCCGAGGTTGCGCAACAGGCGGAGTTGGTGCGAGCAGGCAGAGTTCTCCATGCCGACGGCTTCGGCGAGGTCACCTACCGAGCAGGGGCCCTCCTGGAGGCGGGCCAGGATGTAGAGCCGGGAGGGGGTGGCCAGGGCCTGGAGGGTGGCGGCGACGTCGGCGGTGCCGACCGCGTCGAGGCGCTCGCGGGTGCTGGCGCTGGCGGTGGTGTCGCGTCCGTGGCCCATGCTCCCCATCATACCGATGAGACTTGAAGACCTGTTCATATGTTCCTGTACGGTGGAGGTGTTGCCCTCGTCCCGCCCGTGAAGGGTTGTTTTGTCATGTCTTCTGCCCTGGACCAGCGGTCCGCGCCGCCCGCCGGCGGCCCTCCCCAGGCCTTGCCCCCGCGCCGTACCCGTCTGCTCGCGCTGCCGGAAGCCCGGTGGGCGCTCGCCTCGCTGGTGCTGTTCCTCCTCGCCCTGCCCGTCTACTTGCTGGACGGCCCGGCGTGGCTGTGGGGCACCTTGTTCGCCGCGACCTACATGACCGGCGGCTGGGAGCCGGGCTGGGAGGGCCTGAAGGCGCTCAAGGACAAGACGCTGGACGTGGACCTGCTGATGGTCGTCGCCGCCCTGGGGGCCGCCGCGATCGGGCAGATTTCCGACGGCGCGCTGCTGATCGTCATCTTCGCCACCTCCGGCGCATTGGAGGCCGCCGCGACCGCACGGACCGCCGACTCCGTGCGCGGCCTGCTCGACCTGGCCCCGGCCACCGCCACCCGGCTTCTGCCCGACGGCACCGAGGAAGCGGTCGATACCGAGCATCTGGCGGTCGGGGACACGATCCTGGTCCGGCCCGGCGAGCGGGTCGGCGCGGACAGCCAGGTCCTCGACGGCTCCAGCGACGTCGACCAGGCCACCATCACCGGCGAACCGCTGCCGGTGGCCAAGCAGGCAGGGGACGAGGTGTTCGCCGGCACGGTCAACGGCACCGGCGCCCTGCGCGTACGGGTCGAGCGCGACCCCTCGGACTCGGTGATCGCCCGGATCGTGAAGATGGTCGAGGAAGCCTCCGAGACCAAGGCCCCGACCCAGTTGTTCATCGAGAAGATCGAACAGCGGTACTCGATCGGCATGGTCATCGCCACCCTCGCGGTCTTCGGTACCCCGCTCGCGTTCGGTGACACCCTCCAGTCGGCGCTGCTGCGCGCGATGACGTTCATGATCGTGGCCTCACCCTGTGCGGTGGTGCTGTCCACCATGCCGCCGCTGCTGTCCGCCATCGCCAATGCCGGACGGCGCGGCGTGCTCGCCAAGTCCGCCGTCGTCATGGAACGCCTAGGCCAGGTCGACCTCGTGGCCCTGGACAAGACCGGTACTCTCACCGAAGGCACCCCCCGCGTCACCCGCGTCCACCCCCTTCCCGGCAGCGGCCTGGATGAGGACGGCCTGCTCGCCCTGGCGGCAGCGGCCGAGCACCCCAGCGAACACCCCCTTGCTCGTGCCGTCGTCGAAGCCGCCCGCGAACGCGGCCTTCACCTGCCCGCGGTCACCGGCTTCTCCTCCGTCCCCGGCGAGGGCGTCACCGCCACCGTCGACGGCCACACCGTCCAGGTCGGCTCCCCCTCCCGGCTGCTCACCGACAGCGCCACCGCGCCGCACGAGACGATCGTGGCCGAGCTGGAGGACAGTGGGAGGACCGCGGTGGCCGTGCTGCGGCATGGCACTGTGATGGGTGTCCTCGGCATCGCCGACCGGCTGCGGCCCGATGCGGCGGCGACCGTGGCCGCACTCACCAAGCTGACCGGCCGCACCCCCGTCCTGCTCACCGGCGATAACGAAAGCGCAGCCCGGCATCTGGCCGCCGAGGTCGGCATCACCGACGTCCGCGCCGGACTACTGCCGCAGGACAAGGTGGCGGCGGTGAAGGCGTGGGAGGCGGAGGGGCGCCGGGTGCTGGTGGTCGGCGACGGCGTCAACGACGCCCCCGCCCTGGCCGCCGCGCACTCCGGGATCGCGATGGGCAAGGCGGGCTCCGACCTCGCCCTGGAGACCGCCGACGCCATCGTGGTGCGCGACGAACTCGCCACCATTCCCTCCATCGTCCAGCTCTCCCGCACCGCACGCCGCCTCGTCATCCAGAACCTGGCCATCGCCGGGTCGTTCATCACCGTCCTCGTCGCCTGGGACCTGATCGGCACCCTGCCCCTGCCCCTGGGCGTCGCGGGGCACGAGGGCTCCACCGTCATCGTCGGCCTGAACGGCCTGCGCCTGCTACGCGAAGCAGCCTGGCCCCGCATCACCAAGGACACCGCGTGAGCAGACGCACCCGCCGTGCCGTCCCCGGCCCGGGGGCGGCACGGCCCACTGACACCGTCTGCCGAGGCTGCTGCTGCTGCGGTACCCCCAAGGTCCGAAGGTGGACCGGTTGTCACCGCAGTTGGACCACCGCGAGTTCGTGACAGCGGAGATTGGTCGTCACAGGACGGGGTGCCCGGCTCTCTGAGCCGTCCGGAGCAGGGCAGGGGCTGCTCCGGGGTACTGGTGGAGACGGTGCACGGAACAAGCCGGTGGACGAGGTGTGTCAGCCCCTGCCGGTAGCGCGATGCTGGCACACGGTCGTCTGGGACGCGGTGGCTCTAGATTCCATCCGGCGGATCATATGACTTTCTGACCGGTCGCTCGTTGGTTAGGTCATGGGTCCGGGGGGGTCCGACGAATCATGAGTGGTCGTTACTGGAGCCGCATCTGCCTCCGCAGGTCGTGGCGGCCGGTGGAACGATCACCGGACCGTGCTCAACGGGATCCTGTTCCGGGTCCGCACCGGTGTTCCGTGGCATGATCCGCCGGAACGCTACGGCTCCTGGCGGACCGTCTACGAGCGGCATCGCCGCTGGTCGGCGGACGGCACCTGGGGCCGGATCCTGCAGGCGGTCCAGGCCGACGCCGACCTTGCCGGACGGATCGACTGGTCGATGGTCGGCGTCGACTCGACGTCCTGTCTGGCCCACCAGCACAGGGCGGGCGCCCGCAAGGTCAGGCCGCGGGTCCCGATAGAAGGGACGACGCCCCGGCACCACCGCCCCGATGACGGACTCGGGCGGTCCCGGGGCGGTCTGACCTCCAAGATCCACCTCGCCGGTGAAGGCGGCTGCCGCCCCATGGCTCTTCTGGTCACGCCAGGTCAGTGGGGTGACGCCCCGCAAATGATCGAGGTCCTGGACCGGATTCGGGTTCCCCGCCCGCTGGGCGGACGGCCCCGGGCCCGCGCCCTCTGACAAGTGATCTTGACTGTGTGCCAGGTGAGTTCGATCGCTTGCGAGCAGCACGGCCAGAAGCAGCGCCGACCTCGGTGACTCGGACGGGCGACGACCGTGTGGATCAGGGTCGTGCCAAGCCTGTTCGCGCCTACGGTGAGAAGGCAATTGATTACCGACAGGAGGCATCCGGATGTCGCTGCACTCGTTCGACAAGGAAGCAGGCGAGAAGGTCCCCGGCCTGTTTCTCCCCTCCGACGCCCATGAGCACTGCTGAAGCACATCGAGAGCGTGGGCCTGGGCCGCCCCGACGTCTTCCCCGAGGTTCAGGACGACAAGATCACCCTCAAGGGCAAGGCGGGCAGCCAGGAGGAGAAAGAGAAGCTCATCCTCGCGAGCGGGAACATCAACGGGGTGGCGACCGTCGACGACCAGATCACCGTCACCGGCCCCGCCGCCCAGGCCGCCCGATTCGTCACCGTCAAGGCCGACGACAACCTCCCGGCCATCGCCGAGTCCGCGTACGGCGATGCCAACAAGTTCCGGAAGGTCTTCGAGGCCAACAGGCCGATGCTTGGCCACCCGGACAAGATCTACCCCGGCCAGGTCCTGCGCCTGACTGACTGACAGTAGGTCCGGCGCGGGACCGGGCCACACCGGACCCGCGCAAAAGCGGCGGCTGGCCAAAAGCCGCCCGGACCAGGCGGTCAAACTCACCTGGCAAACAGTCAAGGTCACTTGTCGGAGGGCAGCCCGAAACCCGAGAGTAATTGTCAAGAGCTGTGGATCGGTGGGCGGAGCGAGGGCGAGGTGCCCTCGTGCTGTCGTGGTTCCATCGATGGTTCGGTGAGTGCCGAACCGTCCGGCCGGTAGCGTGCCGAGTCCTGTGCGGGAGACGCCCGCGCTGGTAAACGCCGGAGGCGACCCGATGTCGGAGACAGATCTGAAGCAGCAGCTCGCCGAGCGATTCCGCGAAGTCAACGGCGACCATCCGATGACCGATACCGATGACGCATACGTCAGCGCGCAGTTCGTTGCCCTGGAGGAACTGTGCGCAATTCATGGCCGCGATGCCGATGCGGTCCGCCGGCTGATGCTGGGGCGGCATCTGCCGCTTCCGGGATATCTGCGCTCCGACGGTGCCGAGATGGTGCCGGCCGACCTGCTCGCTCTCGCCGACGAAGCTGGCGGCGTAGAGCTGCTCGAAGCGTGGTTCACCGCTCACTGGGCCGACCCGATCACCGGTAAGGCGGAGTGGAGTGCGTATCTCAGCGGACAGTACGTGTGCCTGCACTCGGTGACCCCGGCCGCCATTCAGCGCAAGGATTACCTGACGACCGCGATCAGCGCCGCAGCGAACGAGCCGGATGCCGGTTCAGCACGGTGGTCCGAGCGGCTGCACGCACTGGTCGACGAACTCGACACGCTGGAACCGGCGTTCACGGCCTACGACCGTCTTCGGTTCGGCGGACCCACGTCCCGGGACACCTGCATCGACGCCCCGCGCGCCCGCTTCCCGCGCCGGTGACCCGGATCCGTGGGTGGCGTTCCGCGGATCGGTTGCGATCGCTCATGCCGCGCGGGCTTCGGGACGTTCGACGAGGCGGCCGCGTTGGAAGCGGGCTCCGGCGCGGACGAGGGCGACGAGATGGGGCGCGTTCACGGCCCGCCACCGGGCCTGGGTGGACTCAACAAGCTCGAAGACCATCGTCAGGGCTGCAGTACGGGAGCCGGCGCCACGGGTGACCTTGGTCCGCAGCCGGACGGTGGCGAACGTGGACTCGATCGGGTTGGTCGTCCGCAGATGGATCCAGTGTTGGGCGGGGAAGTCGTAGAAGGCCAGTAGCTCAGCCTCGTTGTCGGTGATCTTCTTGACGGCCTTGGGGAACTTCGCGCCGTAGAGCTGGGTGAACGTCTTGACCGCCGCCTTGGCGTGGTCGCAGTCTTCGGCGTGGTGGATGTCCTGGACGGCCTTCTTCGCGCCGGGCTGCGCGGACTTCGGCAGGGAGTCGAGGACGTTTGCGGTTCTGTGGACCCAGCACCTCTGCTCGCGGGTTTCGGGAAACACCTCGGCCGGGGCCTTCCAGAAGCCTAGGGGGTGCCTGACAATTCCGGTCTGATCAGCGAAATTCGGCTGAGCTGGCAATCCGGAGGTGCGCCGATCGGCTGGGGGGACTGGGCAGTGGCTACGAACGGCGGGCCAGTAGATGGGTGTCGAGGAAGCCCCGATCAGAGGATGGATCGTGGAGCAGCCGGGCGAAGGGATCGAGCCCAGCATCGCCCAGCAGTTCGGCGAGGCGATCCACCGGCCAGCTGTAGGCGGGCGCCACCTTGTGGTCGAACCGGACCGGTACTTGTCCGTCGGTCCCGAAGAAGGAGACCAGGAGCAGACCGTTCGGTGCCAGGACGCGTACCTGTTCGGCGAGCAGCTCCGGTAGTTCCCCCGGAGGGGTGTGAATCATTGAGTAGTGGGCCAGCACGCCGCCGAGCGCGGCGTCCTCGATGGGCAGGGATTCCATCCGCGCCTCTTGGAAGCGCAGCGCCGGATGGGCCTGCCGGGCGTGGTCGACCATGCCGGGGGCAAGGTCTAGTCCGAAGGCGTCCAGGCCGAGTTCGTGCAGCATGGCTGTCAGATGTCCGGGCCCGCACCCGACGTCCGCTGTCCGCAGGTTGCCCGTCGCGCGCACCAGTTCGGCGAAGGTGCCGATCATGGCCCGGGAGAAAGGCTGTGTTTCCAGCCGGTTTGCGAACAGCGATGCGTACAGCTCGACGACACCGTCGTAGGCCGTCCTGGTCTCGTCCTGATGATTCGCCACGGGCAGGACTCTATAGCCGGTCTGATAATTGATCTTGTGGCAGGTCGAGGTGAGTTGACGGATGCGGCATGGAGGCGGATAGAGCCCCTTTTGCCTCAGGTGGACGGACGGGGCCGTCCGTGGCGTGATCACCGGCAGGTGGTCAACGGGGTGCTGTGGCGGCTGCGGACCGGGGCTCCGTGGCGGGATCTTCCCGACCGGTTCGGGCCGTGGCAGACCGTCTACGAGCGGTTCGCCCGCTGGGAGGCGGACGGCACCTGGGCACGGTTGCTGGAGCACGTTCAGGTCCGCGATGACGCAGTGGGCCGGGTGGAATGGACCGTCTCCGTCGACTCCACCATCAACCGAGCCCACCAGCACGCAGTCGGCGCCCGAAAAAGGGGGGATGTGAACGGGGACGAACTGGAAGATCCGGGCCGCTCGCAGGCGCGCCAGGCCCTCGGCCGCTCCCGAGGCGGACCGACCACCAAAGTCCATCTCGCCGTCGATGGCCGGGGCCTGCCCCTGTCGATTGTGCTCACGCCCGGCAACGTCAACGACGCGACGGCGTTCGGCCAGGTCCTCGACGGCATCCGCACCCCGCGCCTCGGCACGGGCCTCCCGCGCACGACACCGGACCGTGTGCTGGGTGACAAGGCGTATTCCAGCAGGGCCATCCGCCATCTGCTGAGGCGCCGGGGCATCGCTGCCACGATCCCCGAGCATCGCGACCAGGCGGCGAACCGCCACCGACGCGGAGCCCTCGGCGGCCGGCCGCCGACCTTCGACAAGGTCACCTACCGCGACCGCAACGTCGTCGAACGATGCTTCACCCGCCTCAAGCAGTTCCGCGCGATCGCGACCCGGTTGGACAAGCTCGGCGACCGCTACCGTGCCGGAGTTGTCCTGGCTTCCTTGATCCTCTGGCTCCGCGAGTCCACGGGGTAGTCATTTGTCAGACACCCCCTAGGGCACCGTCGCCGACCGCGAGGACCGGGGCGCGCATGCCCCGGCGGGCGCAGTCGCGCATCAGGTCCGCCCAGGACTCGCCGGATTCGCGGTAGCCGTCCTTGAGGGCGACCAGTTCCTTGGAGCCGTCGGCGCGCACCCCGATGAGCGCCAGGACGCAGGCTTTGGCTTCCTCCAGGCGGATGTTGAGGTGGATGCCGCCGGCCCACGCGTACACGTGGTCGACCTCGGCGAGGCCGCGGTCCATGAAGGCGGCGTGGTCGGCCTGCCACTGCTGGGTCAGCCGGGTGACCGTCGCCGGGGAGAGACCGGCGGAGGAGCCGAGGAACTACTCAAGTGCGGGCACGAAGTCGCCGGAGGACAGGCCGTGCAGGTAGAGCAGGGGCAGCACCTCGCTGATCTTCGGCGACTTGCGGCACCACGGCGGCAGGATCTCGGAGGAGAACCGCTTGCGCTCGCCGGTGGCCTAACGCGCTTGTCGTTCACCCGCGGCGCCTTCACCTCGACCGCTCCGGCCGCGGTGGTGACCTGCCGGGGCTGGTGGCAGCCGTTGCGGACCACCTGGCGGCGCCCTTTGTCGTCGCGCTCATCGGCCAACGCGGCGATATATGCGTTGACTTCGGCCTCCAGCACGGCGGCCGGCATCTGCCGTGCGCCTTCCCGGACAATCTCATCAAGCAGCGAACCGCTGCTTGGCGTGGTGCTGTCCTCGTTGACTACCGTAAGCATGGGCGTGCCTTCCCGGCCGACGCGGCGACGTCGGCCTTGCTCGATGACCTATCGATCGATCCATCGGGAAGGTCCGCCTCCTTCCGTCAGGGCTGATCCACAGGTATTGAGCATTGCTCTCCTCAAAGCGACCTTGTCCTCTGCACGGCCGACGGCGTTGCCGCCCGCCGCGTCACCGGACACCTCGCCCGCCGCGCAGGAATCCCCGCTGTCATGGCCTGCGTCCTGCAGGACGGTGCCCTGGGAGAAATCCTTCGGCCGAGACCCTGGCCCCAGCACGGATGCCTCACCTGCAGGCGCCAGACACTCGCCGAGCGCGGCGGCATCGACCCCGAACCCGCTCTCGACGCCGGATACGGAATGGGCACACGACACAGACCGGTGACCGCGCGTCATCACCGGCGACCTTCGAACCGCCGACAGAACCAGGGAAACCGGAGGCATCCTGCCGGGACACCACGTCCACGACACCGTGACCGTCCAGCACGCCGGAACCCACGGCCCCGAAGCGGTTCAAACCTCCACCTGCTTCCTTCGCGACCGGGCTCACGCCCAGAACCTGGCCGACCATGTCTACGCCCAGGACCACAGCGTCTGGATCGGCGAATGGCACACCCACCCCACCAGCCGCCCCGTCCCCAGCTCCCGCGACGCAGCCACTTACCACCAACTCCTTGACGCCCCCGAAACTTGGCTTCCACAGGTTCATCGCCGTCATCGTCGGCCCGCGAGGACCGCACTGGGACATCACTGCCTGGACCTGCCTCAACAACACGATCGCCCAGGTCTCCGTGCACGGCCTGCCGCATCAACCGCAGCATCGGTAACGGCCGAACGGCAACGCGGCTTTCACAGCAGCCTCCACACCCCGCACCCCCGGAGAGCGACCATGGAACCCCTGCCCGCGCCGAGCCCCACCAGCGTCAGAATCACCGGCGACCACTACCAGTGGCTCATCGCCTGGACCGGCCGCCTCACCCTCATGCGCGAGAACGCCATGCACACCGCCAACCCCGTCTGCGTCGAAGCCGACGACGCAGGCAACCTCGACGACGTCGTCCTGCGGCGCCGCACCCAGGCCTTCTCCCTATAGGCGGAGGCTTCCCCGTGGCCAGGAGCCCATCTGTAGCCGATCGGCACCGGAACTCGTCGGCGGGCACCAGCTGGAGCCAGTCGACGTGACACCTACCGGCTGTGGCTTCGGTGCGGTAGCTCGGCAGGCAGCCGGACGAGTTTGGCACTCAGCTTCCGCAGCGCTCACTCACGCTCCGGCAACTCCGTCTGGGGCCTCTCCCTCGGCATCCGGGCGACGAACGGCAACCAGCCCCTCACCTGACTGGTGGTCAGGAAAGTCAGCAAAAGGTCAGCATCGATCCGATTGAACCTTGACGTACAAGCTTGAACACGAGACTCGACGTGCTTCCTCACCAGGACAGCAGACCCTCGATCCCAAGCACAGGACAGGACACCTATCGAGGGTCCTGGCACGGCGCCCATCAATGGGAGAACGACCAACCCGACCACAGGTTCCCCCAGGTCAGCGCACTCGTCCACGTGGCTTCAACGGGGTCGTGGGCAGTTCCGGGGCGGATAGGCGGGCACCGTCGTAGCCCTGCACCTCGCCGAACCGCGAGCCCTCCTCCCAGTCGTTTCGCGCCTGTACGATCTCCTCACCGGATCGGGCGATGAAGTTCCGGAACATCACGATCTCCTCCTCGAACGGCTCGCCGCCCAGGAGCATCAGCCCGGCGTCGGAGAGGGCGCGCAGGGGCAGTTCCGTACGGCCGCAGCCGAGGTAGAGCATCGAGCCGGGCAGCACGGGTACGCCGTCGACCTCGGCCTCTCCCGACATCGACAGCACCGCGTACTCGAAGTCCGGGTCCAGTGGGAGGCGGGCCTCTGCGCCCTCGGCCAGGGTGAGGTCGGCGCCGACGATCGGGGTGTAGGCGGTGCCGGGTGAGGCCGCGCCGTCCAGTTCGCCGAGGATCACGGTGGCGGTGACGCCGGGGGCGGTCACGGTGGGGAGGTCGGTGTGGTGCTGGAAGTGCGGCTCCACGTGGCGGTGGGCGTCGGGAAGGGCCACCCAGAGCTGGGCGCCGTGGAGGAACCGGGCGTGCGACTTCGGGCTCTCCTCGGAGTGGCTGATGGCGCGGCCCGACGTCATGAGGCCCAGCTCACGGGGGCGCACCGTCTGCAGACTGCCCAGGCTGTCGCGGTGCAGGACCTCGCCGTCGTGGAGCCAGCTGACGGTCTGGAGCCCCATGTGCGGGTGGGGCGGCACCTGCATACCGGGCTCGTCCGCGATGTCGTCCGGCCCGTAGTGGTCGACGAACGCCCACGCGCCCACCATGCGGCGGCCCAGGTTGGGCAGCAGGCGGCGCACCTCGGTGGACTCGCCGAGCGGTACGCGGCGGGGGGTGAGGAGTTCACGGACCGGCTCGGCGACGACGAAGCCGCGCCCTCCGCAGACGGAGGGAGTGGCCTGGCGATCGAGATTGCTCATGGCGCTCAACCTATTCCCGTACGAGCGTGGAGCGTCGGCACCCACGCCAAAGATTTAGTGGAATGTTCAACCAGTATGCGGTGTTGTCACGGCTGAACGGATGGCGGGACGGGAGCTCGGCGGCTCGGCCCCGGGCGGGTGGCCCGCACGATGACGAGGAGGACGCGTGAACGAGACCTACTACGAGTTCGGCACGGCCGCCGACCGGTGGGACCGGGCGCAGATGTTCTTCGAGGCCAAGGAGTACCTCACGGCCGCCCGGATCCTGGGCGGGCTCGTCGAGGAGGCGCCGGAGCAGGTCGCGCCGCGGCTGCTGCTGGCCCGGTCCTTCTACCACTCCGCCCGGCTCGGCCGGGCCGAGGAGGAGCTGCGGGCGGTCCTGGAGCTCGACCCGGTGGAGAGTTACGCGCGCCTCATGCTCGGCCGGACGCTGGAGCGCCAGGGGCGGCAGGCCGAGGCGGCGACGCAGCTGCGGATGGCCGCCGCGTTCGAGGGCGACTTCGGGCCGCGGGAGGGCTGACTCCTACCCGTACGACAGCAGGGCCGCACCGGACCGGTGCGGCCCTGTCCTCCTTTACCAGCCGGTACGAGCAGCCGATAATGAGCTTTCCGGGACGAAGGGGCGGGGGATGCGCAGATCCAGGGGTGCGGAGTTAGACCGGGCGCGGGTGGCCGCGCTCATCGCATCGGCGGCGGTGGCCGTGTCCAGCTGCTCCGGGGGCGGGCAGGAGGGGGCCGGGGGCCCGGGGAAGCCCGCCGCCCGCGCGCCGGGGGTGCACAGCTGGACCGGCAGCCCGTGCGAACTGCTGGCCGGCACGCCGCTCGCCCCGGGGTTCACCCTCGGCTCGACCACCGATTCCGCCGACCCCGAGGCCCGGGAGGACATCGGCGAGAACGGCGCCCGGCCCCGCTACCGGCAGACGGGCTGCCTGGCCGATCTCACGGGCCCGGACGGGGCGTTGTGGAAGCTCAGCACGACCGCAGCCGTGTTCGAGGACGTCGGGCCCGCCCACCACGCGTACCGCGTCAAGGAAGACCTCGACCGGGCGCACGGGCGCGGGCCGCAGCGGGTGCACGACGCCGCGTACGCGAGACCGGCCGACGACCAGGGGCGTCCCGGCCGCACGCTCATCCTGTGGAACGGCGACCTCCTGCTCTCGGTGACCGCCTACGGCCCGTACGGGAGCAAGGAGGACGAGGTGCGCGACGACCTCGGGAGCATCGTCGAGAACACCGCCCGCCTCATGGAGGACGGGCTGCGCGATCGTGACGCCCCCTCCCCCACGGCATCCTGACGGGCGGGCGCTCCCAGTCCTCCGGGCCGGTGCCGGCGGGCGGGCGGTGTCAGCCCTCCGGGCCGGTGTTCGCCACCCGGTCGAGCCACTCCTTCATCAGCGCCGCCTCCGCGGTGCTGAGCCCCGACCCCTGCGCCTGGCGCAGCAGTGCGCTCAACCGGGCGGCAGCCGAGGGGACTTCGGCCTCCTCCCGCGCCCCCGTCCCCGGGTCCGGGGCGGGGTCGGGGTCCGGGGTGAGGATCGAGGCGTGTACGGCGTCCCGCACCCGGCGGGAGAGGCCGGGGTCGTCGAAGGTCGCGGGGCGGGCGACCAGCATCAGCGCCACCCCCACATTGGCCGACATGACCATCTGGGCGGCGAGCTCGGGCGCGACCCGTATCCGGCCCTGGGCGGCGGCCCGTTCCAGGTCCCGGGTCAGGATGCGGTGCGACTCCAGCGCCGCGGCGGGCGGCGTCCGCATCGCCGGTGAGTTCATCAGGCGGTAGAGGTTCGGGTTGCGGACGGCGAACTCGACGTGGCTGTCCCAGCCGCGGCGCAGGTCCTCCACCGGGTCCGCGCTGGCCTCGCGCTCGCGTTTCGTCGCGAGATACTGCTCGAAGCCGTGGTCGACGACGGCCGACAGGAGGCCTTCCTTGTCCCCGAAGTGGCGGTAGAGGGCGGGGGCCCCGACCTGGGCCGCCTCGCACACGGCGCGCGTGGAGATGTCACCGTCGGGCGAGTCACCGACCAGTTGGGCGGCGACCTGGAGGATGCGGGTCCGTGTGCTCGTGGTGCTGCTCATCGGACGGACGCTATCAAGGCGGGGCCCGGCTCTCAGACGATGCCGCCGTTGGCACGCAGGACCTGGCCGTTGACCCAGCGGGCGGGACCGGCGAGGAAGGAGACCACCTCGGCTATGTCCTGCGGGGCCCCGAGGCGCTCCAGCGGCGGCTGGGCGGCCATCCGCGCGACGGTCTCCTCGTCCTTGCCGTCCAGGAAGAGGGCGGTGGCGGTCGGCCCGGGGGCGACGGCGTTGACCGTGACGTCCCGGCCGCGCAGCTCACGGGCGAGGATCAGGGTCATCGCCTCGACGGCCCCCTTGGTGGCGGCGTAGGCGGTGTATCCGGGCAGGGCGAGCGCCAGCACGGAGCTGGAGAAGTTGATGACGGCCCCGCCGGCCCGGACCCGGCGCGCGGCCTGCTGGTCGACGACGAAGGTGCCGCGGATGTTGGTGCGGATCATCCGGTCGAGCGCGTCGAGGTCCAGCTCGGCCAGCGGCGCGAGAGCCATCACGCCGGCGGCGTGCACGACCACGTCGACCCCTCCGTACGCCTCCTCCGCGGCGTCGAAGAGTCCGGCGACGGCCGTCTCGTCGGCGACATCCGCCTGGTGGGCGATCGCCTCGCCGCCCGCGGCGGTGATGGCGGCGACGGCCGCTTCCGCCTCGTCCTTGCTGCCCGCGTAGGTGACGACGACCGCGAGGCCGTCGGCGGCGAGCCGCTCGGCGCTCTCCCGGCCGATGCCCCGGGATCCTCCGGTGACCACGGCCACTCGGTGAGGGGTGTCGGTGGTGGGCACGGACTGGGTCTGTTCGGTCATGACATCGCTCCTGGCGACAGGGGTCGCGGCGGTTCCGTGAAACCCGACAACATCAACGCTAACATCGATACGTTAGCAACGCTACCCCCTCTCTGAAAACGGCCGGAAACGATAGAACCCGCCGGTTGCACCCCGGCGGGTTCTGTACGGAGCGCGGGCGGTCAGCCCACGGGCGTCGCCACGCGGCGCGCGTCGGCCCCGTTCCCGGAGACCAGCAGCCGCTCGGTGAGATAGCCGAAGATCAGGCCGAACCCGGCCCAGAACGTGGTCTGGACGGCGAGGGTGGAGAGCCGGAACTTCCAGAGCAGGCTGGCCGGGAAGTCCTTGCCGACCTCGTCGAACGAGGGCAGGAAGGCGTAGGCGAGGCCGATCGCCAGGACGAAGCCGGCGGCGGCCGCGATGGTCGCGTTCCAGTTGCCCAGGGCCGGTGCGAGCCGCTTGCCGATGATCACGGCGGCGACGGCCAGCAGCAGGCTGAGCGCGACCATCAGGAAGAACAGGGTGGTGCGCTTCCCGATGGTGTCGGGGTTGCCGACGGCCGGCGGGTTCGCCGGGTACTTCAGGAACGGCACCACGTAGACGGTGAGGAGGGCCGCTCCCGCGATCAGCGCGGCGGTGGCCCGCGGGCCGAAGTTGCCGATGCGGCCCAGCGCGTACGCGTACACGAGGGCGGCGATGCCGCCCACCGCGACGCCGAAGACCAGGAGGGCGGTGGCGAGGCCGCCGGTCGCCTGCATGGTGCGGCTGACCAGTTCCTCTTCCTCGCCGCCGCCACCGCCGCCGTGCGCGGCGTGGCTGTGGGCCTCTTCGATGGCGATGGCGGCGTCCACCTGGGACTCGCCGAGGAAGTACGCGACGGCGAGGGCCAGCGCACCCGCGATCACGCCCGCGATCATGCCGCGCACGAGCAGAGCTCTGACAGATATGGAGTTCACGAGACTTTCCCTGTTTCCGTTGTTCCTTCGCTGAACCGGCTGGAGCGGGTGGCTCAGTGGCAGGGGAAACCGAGCAGGTGGCGGCCGTCGTGGACCCATTCGTGGACGCCTTCGCCCGAGATGAGGGCGGTGGCGCCCTGCTCGGCGCCCACGAAGTACAGCAGTACGAGCGCCAGGATGCCGACGAAGACCGCCCAGGGGGCAAGGGCCTTGGCCGAGATCGGGGTGATGGCGGGTGCCCCGGTTGCGGGAGCGGCGGACTGCGCCATGGCGGAACCTCCTGTGGGAACACGCGTCCCTGTCGTGGTACATCCGACGAAGGTGCTGGGTCTGACTTCCCGCACAGGTACGGGTACACAGTGGCGCGACCGTGCCGGATTCTCACCGGGCTTCCGTCACACCGTCGTCATGGTCGACGTGACCATACCGCCTGTACGCAGGCACCGCCATGGTGCAATCTGCTGAGCTTCGGGCCCCGAATCGCCTGCCGGTCACGGCCGTTGGGGCCGCCACGGAACGACTTGAGGCAGGAACATGACAGTACGGGTGGTGTTGGTCTCACCGGCGATGAACGCGGCGCTGCGGCAGGCCCGTTTCGACGGCGATGCCCCGCTGGACCGGGCCGGGGAGCGGAGCGCGCGGGCGGCGGCCACCGCCGTGCCGAAGTCCGGAGCGGTGCTGAGCGGGCCTTCCGAACGGTGCCTCGGGACCGCCGCCGCCCTCGGCCTCACCGCCCGCGCCGAACCGGCGCTCACCGGCTGGGACCTCGGACGCTGGAGCGGCCGCCGCTTGGACGAGGTGGGCGCCGCCGAACCCGACTCGGTGGCGGCCTGGATCGGCGACCCGTCGGCGGCTCCGCACGGCGGCGAGTCACTGCGGGCGCTGGTGGAGCGGGTGGGCGGCTGGCTGGACGGGACCGGTGCCGGGGACACACGTGCCGCCGGGGACGGGGCCGGTGCCACGGACCGGAGCGTCCTCGCGGTGGCCGAGCCCGCCGTCGTCCGGGCCGCCGTCGTGCACGCTCTGGCCCTGCCGGTGGAGGCGTTCTGGCGGCTCGACGTCGCGCCCCTGGTCCTCACGGAGCTCAGCGGCCGGTCGGGCCGGTGGAACGTCCGGCTGGGGCGGCCGCTCACCGCCCCTCAGGAGGACTGAGAGCCACCCGCCAGTCGGGCCGTAGCAGCACCGCCGTGGCGACGATGCCGTCCTCCACACGCCACTTGCCGTCCAGCACCGGCGGCAGGGCCGGATCGGTGCGCAGCAGCCGGGCGGTGAAGGTGCCGAACGCCGCCCGGTCGTCGTCCCGGTGGAAGGTCAGGTCCGCCTCGTCGAAGTCCAGCTCGGTCAGGGTGAGCGGGTACCAGGTCTTGAAGACGCTCTCCTTGGCGCTGAACAGCAGCCGGTCCCAGTGGATCGCGCCGGCCGCGCCCGCCTCCCCGGCCGGGGGCCCGGCGAACCGTTCGCGCTCCGAGGGACGTACCACCAACTCCCCCACGCCTTCCGGCAGCGGGGCGTGGGGTTCGGCGTCGACGCCGAGCGACAACACGTCCGCGTCGCGCGCCAGCGCCGCAGCCCGGTACCCGTCGCAGTGCGTGAGGCTGCCGACGATGCCCTCGGGCCACAGGGGCATGCCGCGCTTGCCGTGGAGTACGGCGACGGGTTCCAGCCCGAGCCGGCCCATGGCACGCCGCGCACAGGCCCGCGCGGTCGCGAAGTCGTTCCGGCGTTTGGGCACGCTCCGGGCGACCAGCTCCTCCTCCTCGGGGAACAGGGTTCCGTCCGGCACGCTCTCCTCACGCGTCGCGGCGCAGGAGACGTACGCGGGCAGCAGACTCTCGATCACCGGGAGCCTCCGGAGGTGGCCGTGCCGGTACGGGCGGGGGGTGCGGACTCCGCCTCGTACGGGAGGATCTGGCGCAGGAGACCGCGCGGGTGACCCCGTTCGCGCCACTCCCTCGGGTAACCGATCGAGACCTCCTCGAAGCGCACGTCGTCGTACCAGGTCGTACGGGGGATGTGCAGGTGCCCGTAGACGACGGCCGTGACGTTGAACCGGCGGTGCCAGTCGGCGGTGAGTTCGGTGCCGCACCACTGGGCGAACTCCGGGTACCACATGATCGACGTGGGCTCCCTGACCAGCGGCCAGTGCCCGGCGAGGACGAGCGGGATCTCCGGATCGTGCGCGGCGAGCCTGCGCTCCGTCTCCGCGACCCGGGCCCGGCACCAGTCGTCGCGGGTCGGGTACGGGTCGGGGTGGAGGAGGTACTCGTCGTTGCAGACGATGCCGGACTCGTGGGCGACGGCCAGCGACTCCTCCTTCGTGTGCGTCCCCGGGGCGCGGAAGGTGTAGTCGTACAGGAGGAACAGCGGCGCGATCGCCACCGGTCCCTCGGGGCCCGGCCACAGCGGGAACGGGTCCTCGGGGGTGATCACGCCGAGCTCGCGGCAGAGCTCGACGAGGTGCTCGTACCGGGCCTGGCCGCGCAGTTGTACCGGATCCTTGTCCAGGGTCCACAGTTCGTGGTTGCCGGGCGTCCATATGACCTGGGCGAAACGCTCCGCGAGGAGGCTCAGCGCCCACCGGATGTCGTCGGGGCGCTCCGCCACGTCGCCCGCGACGATGAGCCAGTCCGCGTCGGACGTGGGGTGGAGGGACTCCACGATGGGCCGGTTGTCGGTGACCGCCGCGTGGAGGTCGCTCACGGCCAGCAGGCGGCCGGTCCCGCGCGGGGCGGGAGCGCCGCCGGGCGACGGAACGGCTGAGGGGGCACTGGGCGGTGCGGGATCGCTCGGAGCGGTCATGTGCGCTGGTTCCCCGTCCTGTCGGCCGTCGTCCGGCTCCGTCCGCAAGGGGTGCGGAGCCGCTGGAAAGGTAGCCTCTCATGAGCCTCCGACAGCCGCCCCGGGGTTCGGCGGGGTCAGCGGCGCTCCTGTGCACGGCGGTTGTTGAGTTCCTCCACCGCCCCGAGCGCGTCCCCGACGGTCGTGTAGTCGACCGCGACGAAGTTCACCGGGCTGTCACGCTCGGCCTCGCAGGCCCGCGCCCGCTCCAGCAGCCAGTCACGGGAGTTGATCCGGCCAGCGTCCAGCCGGCTGCCGCCGCCGTTGGTGACGAAGTGGTTGAGGAGGAAGAGGCGTTTGCCGGTGCCGCCCCGGTTGGGTGCGCAGCTCATCTCGTCGGGGCTGCGGAAGGCGAACGGGGTCTCCATCCCGTACCGGTAGAAGTTGCGGTACCAGGGCGCCGGGCCGTCCGCCTTCTCGGCGAACACCACCAGCCGTCGGCCGCTGTCGATCATCTCCTCCAGCGTGGGCCACGGCTCGTCGGGGTCCTCGGACGGGGTGTGGAGCAGGTCGTCGAGGCCCGCCCGGCGGAACGCCTCCGCGGTCTCCTCGGCGCCGATGTCGTCCTGGACGATCAGCGTCACGATCTCGGTGGGGTGGGCGCGGAGCCACTCGCCGATGTCCTTCAAGGTGGGTGTCAGTTCGATCGCGCCGGCCCGGCAGACGCTGTGGCAGAGCCAGAGGCCCTCGCGCGGCGGGTTGGCCTTGTCGATCGCGGCGGAGATGAGCCGGCGCTGCTCGGGCGTGAACTCCGGGTTGTCGAGCCGGGCGGCGATGTCCTGCGGGCTCTCCCAGTGGTACGTGTCCAGCATCAGCGCCCGGACACCGGTGTTGAGCTGGGTGGTGATGTCAGGATCCTGGAGGGGGCCGATGAACCGGTCGGCGGTGGTGGACATGGCGTTGTGGGCGGTGAGGTGGGCGACCTCGTCGTACCGCAGCTCGCAGAGTTCGGCGCTGCCCTGGCAGCGGCGGGGCGCGGACGGGGCGAGTACGGGCGGGACGAGCAGCGCGCCCGCCAGCGCCGCGCAGGTCACACCCGCGGCCACGCCCCGTACGGCGGTGGGCCTCGGCAGCGTGCGCGGGCGCACCAGGAACGCCCAGCCGGTGGCGGTGAGGAGGGCCCCGCCGACGAGGGCCGTGAGGGCGGCGGTCAGTCCGGTGGCCACCGCCTGGTCCACGGCGTTGCGCTGGAGGTCCTCGACGAGGGCGCTGACGCTCGGCGGCCAGGAGGCCGGGACGGTGAGGAAGCGCCCCCTGGTGACCCAACGGGTCACCAGGACGGCCCCCGCCGCGAGGATCCCGCCGCAGGCGACCGCCTGTCCCAGCACCATCAGCCGCCGGGCGGACGCACGGGGGCCGGTGGCCCAGAGGGCCGCGAGGGAGGTCAGGGCGAGGGCGGTGGCGAGGATCTGGAGGTACGTCAGCCACCGCACCCGCTCGCGCGCCTGCTCCAGGGCGTCGAGGTCGTTGCCCGCCGCCGTCAGGGCCGCGGTGAGGTCCCACGTACCGCCTTGGAGCGTGGTGCGCAGGTCGGCGGCGGCGGTCCGTGACCCGTCGGCGAGTGCGGCGGCCGCGGTCGTCGCCAGGGCCGTCGATACGTCGCCCCTGCCCAGGGCCACCTCCACATCGGGGCGCAGCTCCGTCCGGTCCTGTTCGGGCACCAGGGTCAGCAGGGCATCGGTGGCGCGGGCCGCCTGGTCGTCGGTGAGCGGCAGGATGGGGAGCGTGGGCGCGCGGCCCTCCCTGAGCGCTTCGAGCGCCCCGGTGAGGTCGTCGGTGAACCGGGCGAAGTCCGGTTCCTCCTGGTCCTGGAGGCCGGCAACCAGGTCGCCGAAGTAGATCCGGGCGAGTTCGGCCAGGTTCCGCAGCACCGGGTCGATGTCCACGTTCAGCCGCAGTTCGTCGGTGTCGCCGCGCAGGTAGTCGGTGAGGGCGTGGATCTGCTGGTCGGTCAGGGAGCGGACCGTCTCCGGCGGCAGGACGACCTTGATGTTGGAGGTCACGAGCGCCTCGGGCACGGGCAGGTGCGCGAGGAGGTCGCGGGTGACCGGGGCGATCGCCGGGTCGACGAGCACCTCGCTGTAGAGGCGGTCGTACGCCGACGCCTCGTCCAGGACCGACCGGTAGTAGCCCGGCGACAGGACGGTGGCGCGGACCGTCGAGGCGAGCGCCACCGTCAGCACGCTCAGCGCGGCCAGCACGAACGCCACCACACGCACCGCCCGCCGGGCCCGGCCCGGGGACATGGGGCCGGGCTCCGGGGGAAGCGGGTACTCCATCGGTGCGGCGATCACTCACTCAGCCTATGCGGATTATCAGCTTTTATGCATGAATGATGAGATTCGTGCAGTGAGGAGCTCCGCCGTGCACTCCGTCCACCTGGCCGTGCTGATGACAAGTCACAACCGGCGCGCGCGGACCCTGTCGGCGCTGAGCGCCCTGGAGAGCCAGCAGGGCCTTCCGGCGCACGCCACGCTGGGCGTGCATCTGGTGGACGCGGGCTCCACCGACGGTACTCCGGAGGCCGTCCGCCTCCTCCATCCGTCCGTCGAGGTCATGTCGGTGGGCGCGGACGTCCCCCGTAACCAGGCGATGCGCATCGCCAGCCGCAACAGCCGCAGTGGCGGGGGCGGAGGCGGTTCGCACAGCGGAAGACCGGGCGGCCCGAGCCACCGGTGGACGCACCAGTTGTGGCTGGACGACGGGGTCGAGCTGTACCCGGACGCCCTCGCCCGGCTCCTGGGCGCCGCCGATGTGGTCGGGGCCGGGGCGGTCGTCGTCGGGGCGGTCCGGGGCGCGGACGGGGCCACGGTGTACTCGGGTCGGCGCGGCCGGTCCCTGGTGCTCGTGGAGCCCGGCGGGGAGCGGCCCGAGCCGTGCGACACGTACGACGGCCGGGTGGTGCTGCTCTCGCGGGCGGCGTACGACCTGGTCGGGGACCTCGACAAGGTCTTCCGCCACCGGATGGGCGACTACGACCACGGGTTCCGCGCCCGGCGGGCCGGGGTGCCCGCGTTCGTCGCCCCGTGGCCCGTCGGCGTGTGCGCGGAGGGGCCGGACGTCCCCGGCTCCAGGGAGCCGGGGATCGGGGTGCGGGAGGCGCTGCGCCGGGTGACCTCCGTGACCGAGCTGCCGCCGCGCCAGTGGTGGGTGTACTGCCTGCGCCACACCTGGCCGTGGGCGCCGTTCCTGATGGTCTCCCCGTACGCGCGGACGGCGGCCCGGGCGACGGTCGGGCGGTGGCGGGGGTGAGGAGTGGCTGTTGCGGCCCTCGGGTCAGCTCCGGTCGGCTGTGACGCCGACGGCGGGGCGGCCGGTGGGCGGCGGGGGCACGGTGGGGCGGCCGGCCGGGGTCCTGGCCGGCTCGCCGGCTGCCGGGGCGGGTGGCGCGGGCGGGGCGGCCGGCGCCGGGGTGCCGGGGGCCGGGCGGCGGGTGCCGGTCCTGGGCGGAGCCACGTACGCCGGGATCCGCAGCAGGCCGAGGACGGCCAGGGCGCTGCCCGCCGGCGGTACGAGGGCGAGGGCGGGGTGCAGCACGCCCGCGTACACCAGCGTGCCGGTCGTCACCGCCACGCCCGCCCACAGGCCGAGGACGACGGCCGTGCCGGGCACGGTGACGCGGATCCGGCGCAGGCGGTGCGTGATGTGGTCGCCGCCGTCCTGGAGCAGGGGGCGCGAGGCGCGGCGGCGGGAGGCCAGGACGAGGGCGGTGTCGGCCAGGGCGACGGTCGCGAGGACGGGCAGCGCGGCCCAGGCGGCGCGCTCCGGCGGTGCCGCCGCGTGGATCAGCGCGCCGGAGGAGGCGAGGACGAAGCCGGTGAAGAGGGAGGCGGAGGCGCCCGGGCGGATGCGTGCGGGGTGCCAGTTGTGCAGCAGGAAGCCGATGAGCCCGGCGAGCAGGGCGGCGGGCAGCAGGGCGGGCCCGGACCGGCCGTCGACGGCCGCGCAGGCGAGCAGCCCGGCGGCGGTGACGGCACCGACGGTCGCCAGGGCCCCGTCGGAGGTGTCGAGCAGGGCGAAGGCCTGGGTGACGAGGACGATCCAGATCACGGCCAGGACGCCCGCCACCGGCGACAGACCGGCCAGGCACACGGAGAGCGTGGCCGCGGCCGTCTGGACCGCCATCCGCAGGGGGGCGCCGAGCGGCCGCACCTCGTGGACCAGCCCCAGGGCGGCGACGATCCCGGCCCCGGCCAGCAGTCCGGTGACGGCCCGTACCCCGTCGCCCGCCGCGCCGAGTGCCGAGCCGGCGGCGGCAGCCGTACCGACGCCGATGACGACCGTCGCGCCGCCCAGTCTGCGCACCACCCCGGCACGCGAGGGGCGCGCGCCCGGCTCACGGCCGATGCCGGAGCGGAGCGCCGTACGGCGGACGCCCTTGGCGAGTACGACCGTGATGAACAGCGCGGCCACAGCGGAGGCGATGATCCCAAGCACGTTCACCTGCCCTGCCTTTCCTCGTTCGTGAACAGCGGCGCGCGGGGCGCCGGGCGACCGGTGGAACACGGCGGCCCGGCGCTCGTCCGGCTGCGGTGTCGGGGGACGTAGGACGCCAGTCGAGTGGCGGTTCTCCCCAACCTACGGGGCCGATGTCCCCATTCACCCCGAATAACACGAAAAAGGCGTTGATTCCCTGATCTCACGGCCGGGAGGGCGAAGGACTGGAGCCCCCGCCCCCGCCCCGCGCCTCAGGCGGACAGGGCCTCCCGGGTGTCCCGGCCGTCCACGTACGTCGTCACGACCTCGATGTCCCCGATCCGCGCGGGGTCCACCCGGTGCGGGTCGTCGCCGAGGACCACCAAGTCGGCGCGCTTGCCCGGGGAGAGGGTGCCCGCCGTGCCGTCCCAGCGGCAGGCGTGGGCGCCGGCGACCGTGTAGGCGCGTACGGCCTCCGCGACGCCGATCACCTCGTCCCCGCCGATGGTCCGGCCGGACGCGGAGGCCCGTTCGACCATGAACTGGATCGCCCGCAGCGGGGAACCGTCGGTGACGGGCCGGTCCGAGGAGCCGACGAGGGTGACGCCGTGGTCCAGGAACCCCCGGCCCCGGTACATCCAGCCGGCCCGCCGCTCCCCCATCACCGTCGCGTAGTCGTCGCCGAAGTACCGCAGAAAGTTGGGCTGGACCACCGCGCTCACGCCGAGCGCGGCGAAGCGGGGCAGCTGGTCGGGGCGGATGAGTCCGGCGTGTTCGATGCGGTGGCGGGCGTCGGGCCGGGGCTTGAGCTTCTGGGCGCGTTCCAGGGCGTCCAGGGCGAGGTCGGCGGCGCGGTCCCCGATGGCGTGGACGGCGAGCTGCCAGCCGGCGAGGTGGCCGTCGATGATGAGGCGGGTGAGCCGGTCGGGGTCGTCCTGGAGCCGGCCGGTGTCGTCCGTCCCTTCGTACGGGGAGGTGAGCGCGGCCGTGCGCGCCATCATGCCGCCGTCGGTGTAGATCTTCAGGGCGCCGAGGGAGAGCCAGTCGTCGCCGAATCCGGTGCGCAGGCCGAGGTCCAGGGCCTCGGTGAAGCCGTCGTCGGGGTGGGCCGCGCGGGTACGGAGGGTGTCTCCGGAGGCCATGAGCTGGACGCGCAGGGGCAGTCGGCCCCGGTCGCGCAGCAGTTGGTAGGCGCCGAGTTCGACGGGGCTGTGGCCCAGCAGCCCGCCGCCGATGCCGGCCTCGGCGCAGGCGGTGATCCCCTCGGTGAGGCAGGCGCGGGCGGCGTGTTCGATCGCGTCGGCGAGCTCCTCCTGGGAGTACGGGAGCCGCAGCCGTCGGGCGGCGGTCATGGCGCTCTCGGCGAGGAAGCCCTCCTCGTGCTCCACCTCGGCCGGCAGCAGCTCCAGGACGGCGGTGTTGACGACGCAGGCGTGTCCGGAGTCGTGCATCAGGAGGATCTTGCGGCCGTGGCTGACCCGGTCCAGTTCGGCGGCGGTCAGATGGCGGCCCAGGGCCCGCTGGTCGTAACCGGCGATATCCAGCCAGGCGCCCGGGGGTGCGGGCCGGCGGGCGGCCTCGTCCACGACGGCGAGGATGTCCTCGATCCGCATGCACGGGGCGATGCTCGGCGTACGGGCCTTGAACCCGGCCCAGGCCAGGTGGACATGGCTGTCGATGAAGCCGGGCAGCACGGTGGCGCCCTGGAGGTCGACCACCTCGCGGGCCGGGAGAGCGGTCACCGCCTCGTCCACGCCGACGATCCGGCCCCGCCAGACACCGAGGTCGCGGGCGACGGGGTGGTGCGGGTCGAGCGTGAGGATGCGGGCGTTCGTCAGCCTCGTACAGAGCATGGGAGGTCCCTCCCCCGTCGCGGTCGGACCCACGGCGCACGGCCGGAGAGCGGGCCGGGCCAAGCTAACCCGCACGGCCTCGCCTGTCGACGTCAGGGTGCGATTCCGGCCGACCTGATCCTCTCAACCCCACGTTGAATCATGGGACGTTGTGCTCTTAGGTAAGCCTTGCTTTACTGAGTCGCCGGTCATCGCTCTTCCAAGGAGGCACCTCCATGCGGGTCGTCATGTTCGGTTACCAGACCTGGGGGCACCGCACCCTGCAAGCGCTGCTGGACTCCGAGCACGACGTGGTGACGGTGGTGACGCACCCGAAGAGCGAGCACGCCTACGAGAAGATCTGGAGCGACTCGGTGGCCGATCTGGCGGAGAAGCACGGGATCCCCGTGATCATCCGCAACCGGCCGGACGATGAACTGGTGGAGCGCCTCAAGGAGGTGGCCCCGGACATCATCGTCGCCAACAATTGGCGGACGTGGATGCCGCCGGAGATCTACAACCTGCCGGTCCACGGCACGCTGAACATCCACGACTCCCTGCTGCCCGCCTACGCGGGTTTCTCGCCGCTGATCTGGGCGCTCATCAACGGCGAGCCGGAAGTCGGCGTCACCGCCCACCTGATGGACGAGGAGCTGGACGCGGGCGACATCGTCATCCAGCGGTCGGTGGCTGTCGGTCCGACGGACACCACCACCGACCTCTTCCACCGTACGGTCGACCTCATCGCCCCGGTCACCACCGAGGCGCTGGGCCTGATCGCCTCGGGGCAGACCGAGTTCACCCGGCAGGACCGGTCGAAGGCCAGCTTCTTCCACAAGCGGGCCGAGGAGGACATCCGTATCGACTGGACCTGGCCGGCCGAGGACCTGGAGCGTCTGATCCGCGCCCAGTCCGCTCCCTACCCGAGCGCCTTCACCTTCCACAAGGGGCAGCGGCTCGAAGTCGTCTCCGCTGTCGTGTCCGAGGGCCGCTACGGCGGCACCCCGGGCCGGATCTTCTACCGCGAGGGCGACGGCGTCGTGATCGTCGCCGGAGCCGATGCCCGAACCGGCCGCAACCACGGTCTGGCCATCACCCGCGTACGGACCGGGGACGGCCGCGAACTTCCCGCGACCGAGTACTTCACCTCGATGGGCGGCTATCTCACCGGCCGCCCCTGACGATCGGGACCCTCACCCATGCGTACCGCACGTGCCCGGCACTACCTCATGTGCCGGCCCACCTACTTCGACGTGGTCTACTCCATCAACCCGTGGATGGACCCGAAGAAGCCTGTCGACACTCCGCTGGCCATCGCCCAGTGGGAGCGACTGCGCGAGGTCTACCTGAGCCTCGGGCACACCGTCGACACCATCGAACCCGTCCGCGGACTCCCCGACATGGTCTTCGCCGCCAACGGCGCCACGGTCGTCGACGGGCGCGCCCTCGTGGCCCGCTTCCGTGACGCCGAGCGGATCGCCGAGGGTCCGGCGTACCACGACTGGCTGCGCGACAACGGCTTCCCCGACCTGCGCACGGCGAGCGTCGTCAACGAAGGGGAGGGCGACTACCTGCTCGTGGGCGACCTCCTGCTCGCCGGTACGGGGTTCCGCAGCGATCCCCGCTCCCACGACGAGGCCCAGGAGTTCTTCGGCCGCCCGGTGATCGGGCTGACCCTGGTGGACCCCGACTACTACCACCTGGACACGGCGCTCACCGTGCTGGACGAGAAGACGATCGCTTACTACCCGGAGGCCTTCTCCCCCGGCAGCCTCGCCGTGCTGCGACGCCTCTTCCCGGACGCCGTGCTCGCCTCGGCGCAGGACGCGGCGGTGTTCGGGCTGAACGCCACGTCGGACGGGCTGAACGTAGTCCTGCCGCAGAACGCCACGGGTCTCGCGGGGCAGCTCCGTGACCGCGGCTTCCGCCCGGTCGGTGTGGACCTGTCCGAGCTCCTCAAGGCGGGCGGCAGCGTGAAGTGCTGCACGCTGGAGCTCCGGCCGGCACGCTGACCTACCGCTCCTGGTGCCCCCGCCCGGGTCGACGACCCGGGCGGGGGCACCGTGGTCCCGGCGGCTCGGCACCTGCCTGCGGACGACCCGCCCGGTGACGGCCGCTCAGGTAGCATCGAGCGCGCCAGACATGCGCCGTGGGGGGAGCGGAGATGGTCGCGAAGTACGTCGTCTCACCGCGCGGCGGTCGCGGCGTCCACGCCGACATCACCTCCGCGCTCCTGGCGGCGGCCCGGCGGGGCCGGGCGGCGCTGATCGAGATCGCGCCCGGACGGTACGAGGAAGCCCTCACCGTACGGGGAGAGGTCCGGCTCGTCGCGGCGGAGGCGCCCGGCTCGGTGGTGGTGGGCCAGGCGCGCGGGACCGCCCTCGACGCGTACGGAACGGTCGGTGTCGACGGCCTCGTCCTGACCGGCCGCGACGCCGACACCGTCGCCTGCCATGCGGGGACGCTCACCCTCGACCGGGTCGAGATCCGCGCGTACAACGGGGTCGGTGTGCACGCCAGGCCCAACACTTCGCTCACGCTGCGGGACAGCGTGGTGCTGCACGGCCGGACCCTCTTCAGCGGGGCCCGCGGGCTCGTGGAGCGGTGCCGGTTCACCGATGCCACCGACAACGCGATCGCCGTGATCGAAGGCGCCGACGTCACGGTCCGGGACAGCCGTGTCGAGGGCAGCCGCATCCACGGCGTACGCGTCACTGGTGCGCGGGCCGAGGTCACCGGATGCGAGCTGACCGGCACCGGTCTCGCGGCCGTCGTCGCGGACACGCAGGCGGAGCTCAGGGTGGCCGGCTGCGCCATCGAGGCCGTGCACGCCGAGGGAATCTGCTTCATGGAGCAGTCCAGAGGTTCCGTGGACAGCACGCGCGTCACCGACGCCCAGCACGGGATCGCGGTCATGACCGGCGCCGACCCGGTGGTGCGCGGATGCACCTTCGCCCGGTGCCGGGACACCGGCATCAACGTCGGGTCGGCGGGCCGCGGCCGGTTCGAGGAGTGCACGGTCCTCGACGCGGGGAACGCCGCGGTGCTCTCCACGGAGGGCGGCTCTCCGGAGGTCGACGGCTGCCGCGTCTCGGGCGGCAACGTGGGGATCGCCATCACCGAAGCGGCCAGAGGCCGTTTCACCCGCGTCGCGATCGAGGATCTGACGAGCGTCGCCCTGCGGGTCAAGAACGGGAGCACCGCCGTCTTCGAGCACGTGCGGGTCGAACGCTGCCCCTCGCAGGTGCAGACCTTGGGGAACGCGGGCACCACGGCCGACATCACCGACGCGGTGTTCCGGGACTTCGACATGTCCGCCGTCGAGGTGCTGGGCCAGTCGCGGGTCAGGCTCACCGACGTGTCCGCCGAGCGGGGAACGCTGGGCTTCGGCGTGGGCGAGGAGGCTCAACTGCTCGTGCGGGACTGCACGATCGAGGCGGTGAGCAGGTGGGGGGTGAGCGCCTTCGGCAAGAGCAGGCTCGTCGCGAGGAACCTCACCGTGTCCGGCGCCGGCACCGCCGGGCTCAGCGGCCGTGGTTCCGCCTATCTGGACGTCACGGACAGCGAGTTCACCGACTGCGCGGTCGTGGGGGTGAGCCTGCGGGAGCGGTGCGGCGGACGGCTGGTGGGCTGCACCGTGGCGGGAGAGGGGGGTGACGCGGTGCGGCACAACGGACTGGTGGAGCTGGTCTCCCTCCGTACGTCGCTGCCGGTGGTGGAGAGCGCGGAGCCGGCCGAACCGCCCCCGACCATCATCAACAATTTCAACGCGCCGGTGTTCAACGACGAGGTCCACGGCGTCCAGCTGGCCTGGAACAACACGACGGCCATCCAGCAGCAGACCGGAGAGGGCGGTACCCCCGCATGAACGACCCGCGGAATGTGCACAATCACGAGGGACCGGTGTTCAACGAGGCTTTCTCCGGTGCCCAGTTCGCCTGGAACAACCAGTCCGTCACGCAGAACCAGCAGAACAACAGCACGGTCGCCCCGGGGTTCGAGGCGCTCGCCGCACTGGTCGACGACCTGCTCCAACAGCTGCCCCGGGCGGGCCTCGCCGACCGCGACCGTGAGGACGTGGAGGCGGCGGCCGGCGAGGTCCGCGCGACGATCAGCGGGCCGGGCACCCCCGAGGAGGGCCGGGTCCGCCGCGCGCTGGCCATGCTCAAGGGGGTGCTGGCACCGGTCGCGACCGGAGTGGCGGCCGGTACGGCGGCGGGGGCGCAGCAATGGGCGCAGACGGCGATCGAGGGGCTGACCCGTATCGTCTGACCGCCTCGGTTCTCGACCTTGCGTCCTGCCGCCGCCGTAACAGGTTCACCCCTGGCCGATGTTGACCATCCAGGTGATCCCGAACCGGTCCACGAGGGCGCCCGCCTCATCACCCCATGGCTGCTTCTCCAGAGGCATGGTCACCGTGCCGCCCTCGGACAGCCGCTCGAAGCGGACGCGGAGTTCGTCGTCATCGCCGCCGAGGTAGACCGCGACACCGCTGCCGGGGCGGTACGGCACGCCTTTCGGCACGTCCCAGGCCATCACCGTGTAGCCGTCCGGGGTGTCCAGCCGGGCGTGCAGGACCTTGTCGGCGTCGAAGGCGTCCGCCGAGTCCGAGTTCGCCGGGCCGGAGTCCGTGGCCGTCGACACCTCCAGCTCGCCGCCGAAGACCTCCTGGTAGAACTTCATCGCCTGCCGCGCGTTCCCGTCGAAACTGATGTACGGGTTGAGTCGGGACCCCATCCACTGCTCCTTCATATGGATGAACTGCCGCCTTCGGGCGACACCTTGAGCCTCGCAGCGCATCACGACACCTCATGTCATGTATTGCCCTAGGGTTTTCCCATGCGCGCCGATCGACTGGTCTCCCTGGTCCTGCTGCTGCGCCAGCGCGGTCGGCTCTCCGCGACCGCGCTCGCCCGTGAGCTGGAGGTGTCCACGCGTACGGTGCTGCGCGACATCGAGGCGCTGTCCGCGGCCGGTGTCCCGGTGCACGCCGAACGCGGCCGGTACGGCGGCTTCGCACTGCTGCCCGGCTTCCGGACCGAGCTCACCGGGCTGAACCACGACGAGGCCCTCGCCCTGCTGGTCGCCGGATCGCGGCGCGGGGCGCAGGCGTTCGGCCTCGGCTCGGCGCTCGCCTCGGCGATGCTCAAGGTGGTCGACGCGCTGCCGGAGAGCCATCGGGACACCGCGGCCGGGGTCGCCGAGCGGCTGCTCATCGACCCCGAGACCGATCTCCTCGCGCGAAGGCTGGAGGGTGACGACGTACCCGACCCGATCGCGGGCGAGGTCCGGCGCGCGGTGTTCGCCGGGCGCAAGCTGCGCATCCGCTACGCGGCGGTGGGCCGGACCCCGCATTGGCGGACGGTCGACCCGATCGGTCTGGTCACCGTACGCGAGCAGGGCTACCTGCTGGCCACCAGGTCGGGTGAGGACCGCACGTACCGGCTCTCCCGGATCCTGGCCGCCGAGGAGCTCGCCGAACCCGCCGAGCGGTCGGAACGGGTCGACCTGGACCGGGCGTGGCAGGAACGCGGCACACGGTTCCGGACCGGTGGCGACCAGGTCACCGTGCTGGTACGGGTGGACCCGGCGCGCCGGGAGGAGCTGGTGGGCACGGCGCTGGCGGTCCTCGCGGAGGATGCGGAAGAGGCCGAAGAAGGCGAAGAGGGCGAGGAAGGCGCAGTGGACGGGTGGCTGCGGCTGGAGGTGACCTTCCAGGACGCGCGGCACGCCGAGTGGGTGCTCTGGAAGCTCGCCGCGGACGCGGAGGCCCTGTCCCCGCAGTGGTTGCGTACCGCACTGCACGAACGGGCCACCGCGCTCGCCGCCCGCTACGGGGCGTCCACCAGGTGAGGAACTTGCGGGGTACGCGGATGGGCCGCAGGCTGGAGTAGGCCGCCTGTCCCCTTGCGGGCCGGGCTGGGCAGAAACGACAAGGTCTCGCGGAAAAGCCATGGCCAGGACGTGACGGGGAAGGCGGCTGCCGAGCCTTCGGCGACACGCGGCCCCGGATCGAGGAGAGACGATGCGAGACACCCCCGGCGGGCGCCTCACCCACCACGCCCGAGGCGCTCCCCTGCGCGGGCGGGTCGCGGTCGTCACCGGCGCGGCGCGCGGCATCGGTGAAGCCCTCGCGCACAGCCTCTCCGAGGCCGGGATGCATGTGGCGCTGATCGGACGGGAGAGGGAGACCCTCCAGGTGGTCGCCGACTCCCTGCCCGGCCGGAGCATCTGCGTCGAGGCCGACGTCACCGACCGTGCGGCACTCACGGACGCCGCCCTTCGCGTGGAGACCGAACTCGGCCCGGCGAGCGTGGTCGTGGCCAACGCCGGCATCGCGGTGAGCGGTCCCTTCGACCGTACGGCCGCCGAGCTCTGGCAGCGGGTCATCGACGTCAACCTCACCGGCTCCGCCAACACCGTCCGCGCGTTCCTGCCCCAGCTCACGGCGGCCCACGGCTACTTCCTCCAGATCGCTTCCACCGCCGCGTTCGGCGCGGCGCCCATGATGAGCGCCTACTGCGCCTCCAAGGCGGGGGCGGAGTCGTTCGCCCTCGCGCTGCGCGGGGAGCTCGAACCGGACGGGGTCCAGGTCGGCATCGCGTACCTGCACTGGACCGGTACCGACATGCTCACCGGCATCGACGACCACCCCGTCCTGGAAGCCCTGCGACGCAACCAGCCCCGTCCCGCCCGCCGTGTGCACTCCCCCGACCAGGTCGCCCGGTGGCTGACCCAGGGCATCGCCCACCGTGCCCCGCACATCTACGCCCCGCCGTGGCTCCGCTGGTGCCAGCCACTGCGCCCGCTGTTTCCGGCGCTCGTCGCCCGGATCACCCGGCGCGAGCTACGGGACCGGCCCAGCGACAAGCTCTCCTCCCCCGTCGAGGTCCTCGGCGCCGGAGGCCGTGCCGACTGGAACTCCTACCAGGCCGCTCCACGCGACCGGTAGGCCGACTCTCGGCCCGGCCGTGCCCGCCCCGGCGGCCGTACCCGCTCAGGCGGAATCGAGTTCGGTCACCAGCTGCCGTACTTCCAGCAGCAGTTCCCCTCCGACGGCCGCCGCCGTTCCTTCCTGCCGGTGGAAGGTCTCGGTGAGAGCGTCGAGGCCGGCGCGGGCCTCCCCGGTCACCGCGTCGCGGTCCTCGCGCGAGGTGTCCGGCTCGGAGGAGGTGAGCAGTTCCGTCTCCCGTACGCAGATGAGCGCGGCCTGGCCCAGCACGTCGGACAGCTGCCGGAAGAAGTCCGGTGACGGCCTGCTGAATTCCGAGTCCTCGCGGATCCCGGCGAGCGTGCGGGTGACCGCCAGGACGCGGGTGCAGACACGGCCCCACCGCATGTCCTCGGCGAACGGCGGGGGCTTCGGTCCCGTGCGGCGCAGACGGCCTCCCGGGTTCCAGCGCGAACCCTCCATCGCCCAGCGGCGGGCGTCGCTCACATCCTGGAGCGAGACCGTCAGGCGGGTGGCCCTGAGGTGCCAGCCCTGGGCACCGTCCAGCCCGTCCCCCTCGCGCAGTCCGCCCGCCATGGCGTCCAGCAGGTCCGCCGCCTCCTGCGCGACCCGGCCGAGGCGGTCACGGACGCTGCGCAGGTGGACGGGTGGAAGGACGAGGGCGTTGACCAGCAGGCCGATCACCGCACCGATGAGGGTCTCCAGGAGCCGGTGCCCCACCGTGGAGGTGCTGGAGACTCCGGCGGTGATCACGAAGAGGGCCGTGGTGGCACCGTAGATCCCCTGGGTTCCGAAGCGGCGGTAGTTGCCGAGCAGCATCATGAACGGGAGCGTGAGCAGCATGGCGGCCATGCTCTGGTCCCGGGTGAGAGCCATCGCCCCGGACGCCCAGACGGTGCCGAGGGCGATGATGGCGAACTGCTGGGCTCCCGTACGCAGCGACTGGTAGACCGTGCTGCCGACCATCGCGATCGCCGTCCACGGAGCCAGCAGCGCCATCGGGGCCTGGAACCACCATCCGCACAACGCCCACGCGAGTATCGCCGCCCCCGCTGCCTTGAGGGACTGGACGAGCGTGTCCCGCTCGGGTCCGGCCTCCTCGCGCGCGCTGCGGACGGACCGCCGCACCTCCGCCCACTCCTGGCCCACCCACTGCCGGGCGGCCGACCACCGCGTCCCCGTCCGTCTCAACCCGCCCTCTCCCTCGCCACGTTGCCGGTCGCACCCCCCTGGTGACGGGAGGGCCGCGCCTCCCGTACCCGTCCCCTTCGGACCCACGCGTCACCTTGCGTAGGCATGACCGGGCCGCACACCGGGCGCCGCGCCGGGTGTACGGAACCCCGTGAACCCTCCCCCCGTGAAGAACCGGCCAGCGGATCCCCCCGCACCGCTCAAAAGGGCATTGACCACCCCGTTGCTCTACTTCTTCATTCTGGGAGACGTCCTCGGAGCGGGCGTGTACGTCCTGGTGGGCCAGATCGCCGCCGAGTCCGGCGGCGCGGTGTGGGCACCCCTGCTCGCGGCCCTCTGCCTCGCTCTGCTGACGGCCGCCTCCTACGCGGAGCTGGTCACCAAATATCCGCGCGCGGGTGGCGCCTCGCACTACGCGACCCTGGCCTGCGGACCGTTCTTCGGATTCCTCGCCGGATTCTGCATGCTGGCGGCCGGCGTCGTGTCGGTGGCCGCCCTCGCCCGGGGGTTCGGCGGCGACTACCTGTCCGAGTTCGTCTCGCTCCCCGTGGTGCTGGTGACGGTCGTCTTCCTCACCGCGCTGGCGCTGCTCAATGCGCGAGGGATCAGCGAGTCGACCCGGGCCAACGTCGTCGCCACGGTCATCGAGGTCGGCGGACTGCTCGTGGTGATCGCTCTGGGCGCCTGGATCGTGCTGCGCGGCGACGGGGACACGGGAAGGCTCACGGAGCTGGGCACCCCGGCCAAGGGCCCGGTGGCGGCCTTGCTCGGTGGCGCGGTGCTCGCCTACTACTCGTTCGTCGGGTTCGAGACGTCCGTCAACGTGGCCGAGGAGACCCGTGACCCCCGTCGCTCGTACCCCCGGGCGCTCTTCGGCGCGCTGCTCACCGCGGGGGCGGTGTATGCCCTGGTCGGAGTTGCCGCGACGGTGGCGGTGCCGACGGCGACCCTGACGGAGTCGAGCGGACCGCTCCTCGAAGTCGTCCGGGCGGCGGGAGGAGTCCCCACCGAGCTGTTCGGCGCCATCGCCCTGGTGGCCGTCGCGAACGGCGCGCTGCTGACGGGCATCATGTCCTCGCGCCTGGCCTACGGCATGGCGCCACCCAGATCGACCGTGATGTCTGGCTGAGAGGGCTCCTCGTGCTGGCCGTCGGCGCGGGACTGGGTGCCGTCGCCGCCGTACGGTCACGGCGCACGCCTTGACCGGACCCCGTCGTCCCGGCCGAGCCCCGTCGTTCCCGTCGGGTTGTTCCGCCGGAACGCTGGCCGTGGGGGGCTCGTCGGTGTCGAGGGCCTACTCGGTGACGATGCGGCTGGACAGGGCGCGTTGCAGTTGGGTCTTCTCCGACTGCTGAGGAGGCGCCCACCGAACCGGAGGACCACAGCTGTTCGGTGATCCGGCTTCACACGGGCCGCCGCCCCGGCCGGGGCGGCGGAGCAGCGCTCAGGAGGTGGCGGGTGCGGTGCGGCGCAGCGGGGCGCCTGCCTCGTGGAGGCTGCGGAGCGCCTGCCGGTAGGAGGTGATCAGGCCCGTCTCCAGATAGGCCACGCCCAGCCCTTCGCAGTAGTGCCGGACGATGACCTGGGCCCTGCGCAGGTTGGGGCTGGGCATGCTCGGGAAGAGGTGGTGTTCGATCTGGTAGTTCAGTCTGCCCAGGGCGATGTCGGTGAACCAGTTGCCGCGGACGTTGCGTGAGGTGAGGACCTGGCGGCGCAGGAAGTCCGCGCGGTCCTTGCCGCTCCGGATCGGCATGCCCTTGTGGTTGGGGGCGAAGACCGAGCCGAGGTACACGCCGAAGAGACACTGGTGGACGGCGAG
Source organism: Streptomyces cyaneofuscatus (assembly GCF_000718135.1). Lineage (GTDB taxonomy): Bacteria > Actinomycetota > Actinomycetes > Streptomycetales > Streptomycetaceae > Streptomyces > Streptomyces cyaneofuscatus. The sequence continues at coordinate 407,291 of NZ_JOEM01000007.1, forward strand.
GAAGGCCATCGCCATGCCGGGCGGCAGCACCAGGAACAGCGCGCTCAGGTAGACCGCGAAGTGACCGACGAGGAGCGCACCCTCCAGCAGCCGTTGCTTGAGCGAGCGGTCGGCCAGCGCCCGGACACTCGACACATGCAGGTTGAAGGCCTCCAGCGTGAGCAGGGGGAAGAACACGTACGCCTGCGAGCGGCCGATCAGCCGGGGCAGCCCCTTGGCCGAGCGGGCCTGGTCCTGGGACCAGACCATCACGTCGGGCGCGATGTCGGGGTCGAGTTCCTCGTGGTTGGGGTTGGCGTGGTGACGGGTGTGCTTCTCCTGCCACCAGCCGTATCCCATGCCGATACAGGCGTTCGCGGTGATCCGCCCCGCCCGCTCGCTGGCCTTGCGCAGCCGGAACACCTGACGGTGGGCGATGTCATGGGCCAGCAGCGCCACTTGGCCGAAGACCACGGCCAGGAAGGCGGCGACGGCCAGGGTCCACCAGCTGGAGCCGACGAGGACGAAGGCGGTCCAGCCGCCCGCGGTGAGTACGGTCACGGCGGCGATGCGGGCCGCATAGTCGCCGGGGCGCCGGGCCATCAGCCCCTGCTCGGCGATCTTCTTCGACAGCCGGGCGAAATCACTTCCGGCTGTCCGCTCGGGGCGGACGACGACTTCTGCGGTCATGGGCTTGAACCTCTCCTGGCCATCACCCGGGCATGCCGCTGATGGGCGGTCACCGCGGTTCGGGGGAACAGCCAAGAATGTGACCGGTGTCGATGGAACGGTGGATCGTGGAGCGTGGCCGTCCGGCCGCGCTCCACGGGTTGGTGAGCTGCTTGGTGGTGGTTCGCTGGAAGGAGTTCACCGGCACCTGCCGGGCCTTATCCCGCGAGCAGCCCCCGGTTGCCGTCACCGTGCCGGGCGCCACGTCGACCCGCTCGTGGTCTTCCTCGGGTTCGATGAACGGTTGCACCGGTGTGGCCCCCAAAGAAACGATCGGGCGGCTCGCACCGGGGGCAGGGGTGCTGTCGCGTCTGCGTGCGCATTCGAGAGTTCGTACGCGCTGACGTCTGTTCCACCGGCCATGGACTGCAGCGTGCATGCCGTCGACGGGCCGGATACTTCCTTCACCGTCTCACACGACTGCAACCCCGACCAGGGCACGGCGGTCGGGGTGCAGGATTGTCGAACGCCGGGTGCCCTTGGTCGGAGCCGCCTGGGTCGGACCAGGATCCCGGTCGGACTAGTGGGCGCGTCCGCCCTCGTCGTTCTGCTCGTACTGCGTACGGTCGGAGTCCTCGCGTATGCGGTCGCCGCTGTCCGGCTCCCTGGCCGGGATCGGGCGACCTCGCGGCGCCGGCCCCTGCTGTTCGGGCCGCCGGACGAAGCGCTGAGGCGGGTCGCCTCCCGGCGGGGCCTGCCGGCCGTGAGCGGGGATGTCCGCGTCCCGTGTCTCCTGTTCCCGGGCGGCCATGCCGTACGGGCTTCCGGCCCCGACGCGCGAGCTGCCCTCGCCCTCGTGCTCCAGCGCGTCCCGCTCGTGGTGCTCCTGCTCGTGGCGCGCCTTGCGTTCGGCCCTGCGCTCGCGGCCACCCATCACGGCCGCTCCGATCAGCATGAGGAGCCCGCCGGCCAGGGCGAGCCCCACTCCGCTGCCGAGCCCGTCACTGTCCCCCGTGACCGTCAGGCTGCCCTCGGCCTGCCCCTGCCGAACCATCCAGAGGATGGCAAAGCCGAGGGTGATGATTCCGGCGGCGAGGACCAGCAGTCGCGACCGGAACACCACTCCGAGGACGGCGAGGACAGCGCCGACCAGGAGGGGCAGGAACATGGATGCGAACAGACCCGCGCCCGAGTCCGTCACGCCGGCTCCGGTGAAGAGTTCCCAGACCCGGAAGTCGCGTCCGAGTCGGCCGTTGTACCAACTTCGGAAGGGCGCCCAGAGGGCCGCGGCAGCGCCGACGACCGCCAGGATGAGCCCCATGGTGTTGCGGATACCCCGTCCCATGCCGTGACCTCCCGGCAAGTCGGATCGATGCATGCGAAGCCTCACATGCCGTATCTCGCTCTCCATTTACGCTACGCCCGCCCCGTAAGCCCCGCCATACGGCTTCGCGCACCGCCCCCACCGACGTGGGGGTCGACGGCCTGCCGTGCGCCAGGCAGCGCTGAGGTCCGTCCGACGGGAAAAGAGATAGCCCCGCCCTGGGGCAGGGCAGGGCAGGGCAGGGCTCACGGTGCGGCGACGGGGGAAGTCGCCTGATCAGCGCTGAGCGGCGTGCTCCTCCGGCTGGAGACTGGTGTTGTGCTCGTGGATCAGGCGGAGCGCCGCCTCCCGGTCGCGTCGTTCGAGGGCGTCGACCAGATCGCTGTGGAGCTCGTGCCGGTGGGCGATGTAGTGGTCCAGGGGTTCCTCGCCGGCCGGGAGCACGGTCAGCGTGTGGGCCTCGATCAGGTCCAGCAGGTTGGTGTAGAGGGAGCTGAGCAGCGCGTTGGGGCTGATCGCCGCGATGGCGGCGTGCAGCCGCCAGTTCGCGTGGACGAACGCCACGGGGTCGGCGGCGTCCACGGCCCTCTCCATGGCCGCGATGTGTTCCTTGAGGCCGGAGATGTCGGCGGGCGAGGCGTGCCACAGGGCGTCCTCGATCAGGAGCGGGTCGAGGACGTCGCGGATCCGTACGGCGTTGGCGACGTCGCTCTGCTGCGCGTCCAGGGCGAGGACGGAGTTGCCGAGCCGGACCATCGGTGACTGCTCGGCGCTGAACAGGCCGCCGCCGGGTCCCGGCTTGACGGTGACCAGTCCACGGGCCTGCAGGAGGCGCAGCGCCTCGTTGAAGGTGCCCACCGACACCCCGCACTGGCTCCGCAGCTCCTCCTTGGTCCCCAGACGCGACCCCGGCTCCACCGCACCGACCAGCTTCGCCACGTGCTCGGCCGCTCCCTCGGCCCGGCCTGCCGATGGAGCCCGGGAGGCACCACCGGGCTTGCGGGCGGCCCGCGAGGGGGCGGCCGCGGCGGAGGTCCGCAGGTAGGAGTGCAGGTCGGAAGCGGTCCGGGCGACGTCCTGCCGGTCATCTTCCGGTGCGCTGTCCGGTGTGGTCGTCACGTCTTCTCCCAGTGGTTCGTCATATTCATCATGACGGTTATGGCGGAAACTCTTGGCGTCACGGGATACGCCGACGCAACATCAAGGTAATCATCATGCTGAATACCAGGCGGGTGAAGCAAGGACTCGTTGTCGCCGTTCGTGCAGCGCGTCGTCGAGCTCACCGCCCGGCAGGCCGCCGACAAGCAGATCGAGAAGAGGACGGTGCGCGCCTGATGGCCTGGACCCGCAACCAGATGGCCGCCCGCGCGGCGGCCGAACTCAACGACGGCGAGTACGTCAACCTCGGCATCGGACTGCCCACGCTCGTGCCCGGGTTCGTGGCCGAGGGCGTGCACATGGTCCTGCAGTCGGAGAACGGGATCCTGGGCACCGGGCCCTACCCGTCCGAGGACCGGGTGGATCCGGATCTGATCAACGCCGGCAAGGAGACGGTGACGGTTCTCCCGGGAGCCGCGTACTTCGACTCGGCGCTGTCGTTCGGCATGATCCGCGGCGGCCACATCGACACCGCGATCCTCGGCGCGATGCAGGTCTCCGCGAGCGGGGACCTGGCGAACTGGATGATCCCCGGCAGCATGGTCAAGGGGATGGGCGGCGCCATGGACCTCGTGCACGGCGCCCGCCGGGTCATCGTCCTGACCGACCACACGGCCAAGGACGGCACCCCCAAAATCGTCACGGAGTGCACGCTGCCGCTGACCGGCACGGGGTGCGTCCACCGGATCCTCACCGACCTCGGCGTCCTCGACATCACCGACACCGGGCTGGTCCTGGTGGAGACCGCGCCCGGCGTCACCACCGAGCAGGTACGCGCCGCCACCGATGCTCCCGTACGCGTCGGCGCTCCCGTCCTCGGCTGATCGGAGCCGGACGTCAGGAGCACGTCGCATGATCATCCCGCCGACCTGGAAACCGCGCAGCACCTTGTCCGGACCGAGCCGGCGGCGGGCGAACTCCCGGCCCCGAGCAGGGATTCCTCGGGGATCTGCGGCTCGGCGGCGGGATCGGGTGCCGACCGAAAAGATCCACTCCGAGGGGGAGTCACGCCGGTGAGCCGTCATGGCGCCCCTTCTTGACGTCGTGGGAGCGCGTGCACCCTGTCCACCGCCGCGCCGACCGGGTGCGGGGCGGACGGGGTAGGGCGTGTCCCAGCCATGGCCGCAGAGCGTGACAGCCGAGCGAGAACTCCGTTCATTGTCGTCGATCGGCCGCACCGGGAGCCGAACATTGCCCCCGATCTCGCAAAACGCCATAAAACCGCATAATGAGGGTGTCCAAGGTCTCGAACGGTTGGCGAGGGGCAGCGTGGACAGCTCCGCAGGATCCGCAGGAGACGACAACGGCACACACGAGTTCAACGGCACGCTGATGGACGTCGTAGCCGCTCTGATCGATGACCGGGGGACGGTCAGGCGGTGGTCCGACGCCGCCGTGCGACTGCTGGGGCGGTCCGCCGGTGAGGTGCGCGGCCGGTCCGCGGTCCAGCTGTTCACCGACACCGGGAGCCCGGACGGCGCCCTTCCCGACGGTGGGGAGAGGGCGCTGCTGCGGGACGTGCGGGGCCATGGTGTCGCCGTCCGGTGCCGGCTGCTGCCTCTGCGGGAAACCACCCACCGGCTGCTGATCGCCGTCCCCGACGACCGCGCCGAGGAATCGGAAGGGCAGGCGGCCCTGGTGAGCGCCCTGCTCGCGCCGAAACGGACCGGGAACGCGGCGCGGGACACCGGCCTGTCCGTGCTGCACAGCGACTTCACCGTGGCCGACCTGCTGCGGCTGCCGCCGAAGGGCCACGCCCGTCCCGCGCCCGACCCGTCCGGCCCGGCGCCCGACCAGCCCTTCTCCGTGACCGCGGTACGCACCTCGGACGGCGGCGGGCGGCCCTCGCGGGTCGCGGTGCTGCTGACGGACGCGACCGCGCAGCGGCACGCCGCCCGGCGACTGCGGGTGCGGCACCGGGCCGCCGTCGGCATCGGACTCTCGCTGGACGTGCGCCGCACCGCGCAGGACGTGGCCGACGTGCTGGTGCCCGAGTTCGGGGATCTGGCGGCGATCGATCTCGCCGAGTCCGTCCTCGCGGGGGACGAGCCGTCCAAGGCGCTCGGCGCCGGCGACCCCCATCTGCTCCGGGTGGCCGTACGGGGTGCCGACGGCTGGCCGGCCGGTCTTCTGCGGCCCGGGGAGGCCTTCCCCGAACTGCCGGACCGGCCCGACATCCGCAACCTCCAGGAAGGGCGGACGGTCATCACCGACCGGGCCCACCTGGAGCGGGCGATCGGCGACAGCCCGACGGGGAGGAAGCTGCTCCCGGAGAACGGCCGCTCCCTCGCGGTCGCCCCGCTGTACGCCCGCGGGCTGGTCCTGGGGATCATCGGGGTGTGGCGTACGGACCACCACGAGCCGTTCGACGAACTCGACGCGGATCTGATGACGGAGATCGCCGCGCACGCCGCGCTCAGCATCGACAACGCGCGCCGGTACCACCGGGAGAACCACGCCGCCGTCACCCTTCAGCAGCGCCTGCTGCCCGCCGCCACCACCAGCACCCCGGCGCTCGACGCCGTGGGCCGGTACCTGCCCGCTGCGGGAGGCGCGGAGATCGGCGGTGACTGGTTCGACGTACTGCCCCTGCCCTCCCTCCGGGTCGGCGTGGCCGTGGGCGACGTGCGGGGGCACGGACTGCACGCCGCGGCCACCATGGGGCGGCTGCGCACCGCCGTACAGACGCTGGGCGACCTGGAGCTGCCCCCGGACGAGCTGCTCACCCGGCTCGACGAACTGGTGACCCGGCTCGCCGCCGAGGCCGGCCCGGCGGAACACGACACGGTGGGGGCCACCTGCCTGGTCGCGCTGTACGACCCGGTGACGCAGCGCTGCACCTTCGCCAGCGCCGGCCACCCCCCGCCCATCGTGGTCACACCGGACGGCACCGCGCACCCCGTCCCCGTCCGGCCCGGACCGCCCCTGGGCGTCGGCGGCCTGCCGTTCGAGACGACCTCGGTGCAGCTCGTCCCCGGCAGCTGGCTCGCCCTCTACACGGACGGGCTGCTCAGCGGGGACGTCGGCGACGTGGACGCCGAGGTGGACCGGCTCGCGCTGCGCATCGCCGGACTCCACCGGTCGGGAAGCCCGCTGAAGGAGGCCGGTGAGGCCCTGACCTCCGAGCGGGCGCGACAGCCCGCGGCCGACGACACCGCCCTGCTGCTCGCCCGGATCCGGCCGCTGCGCCCCGACGCCGTCGCCGGGTGGGAGTTCCCGGCCGACCCCGCCTCGGTCGCCGACGCCCGCGCGGCGGCCTCCGCGAAGCTCGCCGAATGGGGTCTTGAACTCCTCGACTTCACCGTCGAGCTGATCGTCAGCGAGCTCGTGACCAACGCGGTCCGCTACGCGGGCGGCCCGGTCGGTCTGCGCCTCATCCACGACACCGTCCTGTACTGCGAGGTCAGCGACCCCAGCAACACCCAGCCGAGGCTGCGCCGCGCCGCTCTCGGTGACGAGGGGGGCCGAGGCCTCTTCCTGGTGGCGCAGTTGAGCAGCCGCTGGGGCAGCAGGTACGGCCAGTCGGGCAAGACGATCTGGGCCGAGCTGGAGACGACGCCGGCGTAGCGGGTCCGCCCCGACACGTCGTCCGCCGCTGATCGGCAGACGACAGCACGAGGTCGACCTCAGTAACGGTCGGCCCTGGCGTCGATGCCGCCCACGATCAGGCCGGTCAGCGCGGTGACCGCTTCGCCGCCGGTCGTCCGCTCCCCGTTCAGCTCGGCGGCGATCGCCTCCGCCGCACCCAGCAGGCCGACGCACCGCAGCCGGAGGGCTTGGGGCGCGAGGCCGGTGTACGGGAGAAGCGCGGCGGCCATCAGCTGCGCGTAGCTGTCGGTCAACTCGTGCTGGATCGCCTCCATTTCCGGGTTCCCCTTCAGCGCGGCGGAGACAGCGCCGAGCTCCGGCATGTCGGTGGCGCAGGCGAAGTAGGCGGTGCTGATGACGCGGGCGACCTCGTCGGCGCCGGGTGCGGCGTCCCGCAACGCCTCGGTGATCGCAGCCCGGTGGCGTTCGTCGAGTCGCCGGTGGAGCGCGAGCAGCAGGCCGGGGCGGGTGGCGAAGTGGTCGTAGGCGATCGGTCTGCTCACCCCGGCTTCCTCGGCAAGGGTGACCAGCGTCAGGGCGTCGGCGCCCCGGGTGCGCACGATCGCCACGGCGGTGTCGAGCAACTGCTCCCGCCTGGTCTGCTTGGACAGGCGGGTGGGTGTGGTGGCCATGGTCCTCCCGTGCGTTCCCCCTCCAACCTAAGCTACAAAGCGTAGGCTACAAAATGTAGCTTCATGGATGTGAGGGGAACGCACCATGGGACAGCCGGAATCGGTACTGATCTTGGGCGGTTCGGGACAAGCGGGCTCGGGGGCCGCCGCTCTCCTGCGCCGATGGCACCCGGCGCTGCCGCTGACGATCGCGGGCCGCGACATCGGTCGCGCACAGCGGGTGGCCGACGGACTCGGCGCCGCAACGGCGGTGACCATCGATCTGCGGCGCGGCGATCTCGGCCTCCCCGCCGGCCGCGGCTACTCGGCGGTGGTCGCCGCGCTCTGGGACGACCGTCTGCACGGCCTGCGCTTCGCGCAGCACCGCGGGCTGCCGTACCTCAGCATCTCCAGCGGCCTGGTGGACATCGCGCCGGAGGTCGTCGTGGGTGCCCAGCGGGCGGACCCCGCGCCGATCCTGGTGGCCGGCCACTACTGCGCCGGCACCGTCGTCCTCGCGGCGCTGCACCGGGCCCGGCAGTTCGACCGGATCGACACCATCCGGATCAGTGCCGTACTGGACGAACTGGACACCGGCGGACCGGCAGGCATAGCCGATCTGGAACGGTGGTCCACGGCCACCTCGGCGGGCCTGGTGCGGCGGGACGGCGTCTTCACCTGGATCACCGGCCCCGACGCGCAGGTTGATGTGCGCAGCAGCGACGGCACCGCTCTGCCCGGGCAGAGCATCGCCATCCTCGACGTACCGAGCCTCGCCCTCGCGACAGGCGCGCCCGACGTCCGCTTCGACTTCGCCGTCGGCGCATCCGCCGGCCGACGCCGTGGCGGGCCCCCTTCCTTCGAGGTCCGGATCGATCTGGCGGGAGCAGACGGAGGGGGTGCGCCGCTCCGTACGAGCCGCCACCTGGTCCACCCGGCGGGGCAGCGCCCCTTGACCGCGACCGGCATCGCCCTCGGCGTCGAGCGGTTGCTCGGGCTGCGCGGCGCACCCGTCGCACCGGGCATCCACACCCCCGAGGCACTGCTCGACCCGGCCTATGCGGTCGACCGGATGACAGAGTCCGGCGCCGCCTTCACCAGCGCGCCCGGCGACAGCTGACCTGCTCCCGGCGTGGTCCCGGGCCGGAGGCGGGCGGCGCACCTCCCGGTCTCCCCGTCGCCCGCCTCGACGCCGAGGGCCCGTTCCTCGGGCTCACGTCCGATGGGGAAGACTGGGCCCATGAGCGACATCGTCTTCACGCGCCGGAGCGGCTGGATACCGAACGTGATCCGCGAGGACGGTGAACTGAAGCTGATGCTGGGTGCCGGGGCCGACGCCAACCACGACCCGCGCACGTTCACGTTCCCGATCGACGAAGCCCACCTCGCGGTGATCCAGGAGGATCTGGCCAGGCACCTGCTGCTGTGGAGTGCGGTCCTTCCGCTGTGCGACGCCGCCGGAACTCGGGGCAGCCTCGACGAGAACGCCGCCGTCGCACTCCTGGACCCGATCCTCCTCTCCGCGCCCGCGGACGTCGACGCCCTCTTCCGGCGCATCCCCTGGGACCGGGGCCGGCTCATCGCCCACGGGGCCGGCATCGATCTGCTGGAGCGCGGCCAGGTCTGCGCGGCCCTGCGCACGGCGACGGAGACGTCCGACGGGAAGCGGGCGCAGGAGTACCGGGCGAACCGCCGTCGCGCCGAACGCGGGACCGTACTCGGTCCGCTCGACGCCGCGATTCTGCGGTACACGGGCCAGTACCTGCACGGCTCGACCCTCCCGAAGCGGACGCCGGACGCCGTCGACGCCGCGCTGCTGCCCGAGGTCGTACGGGTGGTCGCCACCGCCGAGCAGGCGTGCGCCGGAATGCGGATCGGCCGTGATCCACGACGGGGAAAGCGCACCACGGACAAGCGCGACTGGGAGCGGATGGCGGCGGCGGTGGAAACCGCCGTGCGCCGTGCACACGCCGGCCTCGCCGATGACGCGGTGCGTTCCGTGAGCTTCCTGATGTGCTCGGAGGCCGCGGACCGCTCCAAGGCCGCACCCATGGAGGACGACGAGGAGGCGGCCGACGACCGCACCGACGCCGGCGGTCGCGCGAGGAAGACAGCCCTGTCCTTCACCGACGACAAGGGCGTCGAGAAGAAGTGGCGCCAGGGCGGCCCCCGCTCCGCCACCGCGGAGTTCTGGGAGTTCGTCGGCGACCGCTCCGCATCGGACAACGAGGTGTTCACCATCGAGGACGAGGAGATGGGCGAAGGGGTCCAGCTCCACTTCTACGCGGACTCCATCGCCCGGGTCACCACGGTGCGCGAGGGGAAGGGCGGGTCGGAGCCGGAGTACCGGGTCGAGTACAGCCTCGTCGGCGGGATGGACGGGTACCGGAAGCTGGTGAGCGCCTTCGTCCTCGGCGGCTGCGCCGCGCTCGATCGGCACGGCCCCTGGATGTCGGACGTCGCCGAGTTCGAGCGCGCGCGCCGACAGCGCGACGCCAGGTAGTCCCGTACCCCCGGCGCGTTCAGGCGCCGGCCTGGAGGCGCAGCCCCGCCAGGGTCAGGTCCAGCGCGGCGCGGAACTGCTCGATGTCGTCGTGCCCGTCGAACTCGTCGACGATCTCGTGCACGAAGGGGAAGTCGTCGGCGTCGAGCTCCCGCCAGGTCGCGGCGAAGCGGCCGAGGAACTCGTCACGGCCGAGGGCTCCGTCGAGGACCTCCTGAGGCGGTTCCTGCCCGAGGTCGACCGCCGAGCCGACGACGACCGTCGTGATCGCCGATACGGCGTGGAACCGCTGGCGGGCGGTGAGCTTCAGCCGAAGGGTCGGCTGCCCCAACTTCTCGTACAGGCGCAGGGCGTTGCCCTGGACGTCGGTGTTGCGCATGAAGTAGTTCCCGAGCCAGGGCCGCACCAGGATCGCGTCGAACAGGGTCAGCGACATCGCGCGCAGGTGGTAGATCGGGTCGTCACCCGGCTCGATGGCCTCGATCTCGGCGAGGACGCCGCCGATAACATGGTCGGTGGCGCGGTCGAGCAGCTCGTCCTTGCTCGCGACGTACCAGTAGATGCTGGCCACACCACCCCCGAGGCGCTGCGCGAGCGCCCGGAACGTCAGGGCCGAAGGCCCCGCCTCGTCGAGCAGCGCCACCGCCTCGGTGAGCACGGACTCCATCGAGTGCGAAGCCCGGCGGCGACCGCCGGCGGCTCCACGGTTCTGGTGGCGCGGCATGGCCTCTGCCCCTTCGTTTGCATCTCTATCGAACGCTGTTCTATCGTACCTCATGGAACACCGTTCGATAACCGAGCGGCGTTCGATCGAAAGGAGCGCCGCCATGACGACCGCGATACTGAAACCCCCCTCTTCCCGCACCTATCCCTCCCTGCGCGCCGCCTGGATTCCGCTGGCCGCCCTCTGTCTGGCCTTCTTCGTGGAGATGGTCGACAACACCCTGCTGTCGATCGCGCTGCCCACCATCGGACGCGACATCGGCGGTGGCACCACCGCGCTGCAGTGGGTCACCGGCGCGTACTCACTGACCTTCGGCGGTCTGCTGCTCACCGCGGGCTCCATGGCCGACCGGCTCGGCCGCCGCCGTGTCCTGCTCGTCGGGCTGTCCGTGTTCGGCGCGCTGAGCCTGTGCGCCGTCTGGGTCACCACCGCGGGCGAGCTCATCACCCTGCGCGCCCTGCTCGGCATCGCCGCCGCGGCGATGGCCCCGATCACGAACTCGCTGGTCTTCCGCCTCTTCGACGACAAGGCGCTGCGGATGCGCGCCATGACGGTGATGATCGTCGTCGGCATGTCCGGCTTCATCCTCGGACCGCTGATCGGCGGCACGGCCCTGGCCCATGTGCGCTGGGAGTGGCTGCTCGTCGTCAACGCCCCGATCGCGGTGATCGCCTGGATCGGGGTCCGCCTCGGCGTCCCGGCCGACCGGTCCGAGGACCTGACGCGCGACCGGCTCGACATACCGGGCGCCGCACTGAGCGTCGCCACCATCGGGCTCGCCTGCTACGCGCTGACCAGCGGCGTCGAGAACGGCTGGCTCTCCGCCCTCACCATCGGTTCGGTCGCGGGCGCGGCCGTCGCAGCGGCCGCCTTCATCCGGCACGAGCGCCGCAGCCCGGCCCCCATGCTGGACCTGGGCCTGTTCGCCAACGGCACGGTCCGCGGAGCCGCCGTGGCACAGATCGGTACGTCCATCGCGATGGCCGGCGTGATGTTCGGGCTCATCCTCCACTTCCAGTACGCGTACGGCTGGAGCCCCGTACGGGCCGGCCTCGCCAACCTGCCGCTGATCGTGACCATGCTGCTCGCGACGCCCGTGTCCGAGGGACTGGCCCGCCGCTACGGCCACCGCATCGCCTGCCTGGTGGGCGCGGCCTGCCTGGCCGTCGCGATGGCGGGACTGTCCTGGGGTGTCGAGCACGGATATCTCGTCATCGCGCTCTGCATGGTGCTCATGACGATCGGGCTGCGGACCGTCATGACGATCTGTGCGGTCGCGCTCGTCGACGCGATGCCGGCCAACCGCACCTCGATGGGCACCGCGCTCAACGACACCGCGCAGGAGGTCGGCACCAGCGTCGGCACCGCCGTGGTCGGCACGCTGATCGCCGCGCTGGTCACCACCCAGCTCCCGGCCGGGCTGTGGAGCAGCGACCTCGTGGCCTCCTTCTTCCACGGCGAGCGGATCGCCTACGCCGTACTCGCCGTCGCCGTCGGCCTGATCGCGACGATCGGCGCACTGAGCCTCACGGACTCCCGCAGCGTGGAGGAGGCAGCACCCGCGGAGGCCGGCTGACCGGGCCACGGTCCCGGCCGCCGGCACGACCTGAAGCTGGAGCCGGGCGGGCCCGAACGCCTCAAGGGAGAGCGGGGCCACGGGCAGGGACCCCTGCCCGTGGCCCCGCTCCGCGGACGCTGCGCTACTTCGCCGCGTCCAGCGCGGCCAGGGCCTGCGCCCAGCCGACGTACTTCAGTTTCGCGAGGTCGGCAACGGTCTTGATGCCGAACGCCTCGTTCAGCAGATCACCCTGACGGTCCGAAACCCCCTTCAGCGCCGACACCGGCGCCGACAGCACCTCGGGCACGCTCTTGTCCGCCCAGGCCTTGTCCAGCACGTTGCCCAGATCGATCGAAGCCACGCTCGTTCCCCTCTTCAGGTCGCGCTTCCCCACGAAGCGCGTGTTCGCCGGATCGGCACAGACTTCTCTGCCGCCGCGGCGTCATCTACAGGCTTGTAGAGCATAGAAGAGGGGAGATGGCCCCGGAGCGCACACACAGGAGATCGGACACGAAAGTCCGAAAGCCGCCGCCCCGTCCCACGAGGGGGCCTCGGCCCGGCGGCCGGTCTACAGAAATGTAAAGTTCTGTCAGGCGCACGCTCCGGCGGTGCGTACGGCCGTGCCGCACCCGCCCGGCGTGGAGAATCATGCGCGGGTGCTCACATCTCGCCCGGACGGAGTCACAGCAGATCAGGACGGACGCGGCGCGGACCGGATCCTCACCCGGGGCGCCGGCGACCACACCTCCGCCGATCCGCGGCGCATCCCGATCACCATCGTTGGCCGGAGCCCCCGGCCGGATGAGGAGTTACGCGTTGTCCGCCAGTACGGGCCCTTCGGGGCCTTCGGAGTCCGGTCCCCGGACTCCATCGAGTGATGAACCGGCCTCGCACCGGGCGGGTGGACGATGACCGCCGCCCTGCTCGGCCTGCTCGCCGTGTTCGTCCTGACCGCCGGAACGGGCTACTTCGTGGCCCAGGAGTTCGCCTATGTGTCCGCCGACCGCCTGACGCTCTCCCGGGAGGCCGCGGCCGGTGACAAGCGGGCCGCCAAGGCCGTGAAGGTCCTGGAGCGGCTCTCCTTCATGCTCTCGGGCGCCCAGCTCGGCATCACCGTCACCGGTCTGGTCGTCGGCTTCCTCGCCGAGCCGTCCGTCTCCGCGCTCCTGAGGCCGGCCCTCGACGGCACGGGGCTCCCCGGCGGAGTGGTCTCGGCGATCTCCGTGACGCTCTCCTTCGTCGTGGCGACCGTCATCCAGATGGTGGTGGGCGAACTCGCGCCCAAGAACCTCGCCCTCGCCGTCCCCGAGCGGCTGGCGAAGTCCCTGGCCACCTCCACCCTCATCTACCTGCGGATCGTCGGCCCGGTCATCCACGTCTTCGACAGCGCGGCCAACCGGCTGCTGCGCCGGATCGGCATCGAACCGGTCGAGGAGCTCCACCACGGCGCCACCCTGGAGGAGCTGGGCCATCTGATCGGCGAGTCCCACGAGCAGGGCGAGCTGCCCGCCGCCACGGCCGAACTCGTCGACCACGCCCTGGAGTTCTCCGAGCGCACGCTGGGCGAGGTCATGGTGGTGCGGGCCGACGTCACCTTCGTACGCCGCGACGCCATGGCCCTGGAGGCCGTCGAACTGATCGCCCGGCACGGCCACTCGAACTACCCCGTGCTCGGCGACCACCCCGACGACCCCGCCGGAGTGCTGGGCGTACGGGAGCTGATGGCGCTGCCCGCCGCCGATGTCGGCCGCACCACCGCCGGGGAGCTGGCCCGCCGCCCGCTCCTGCTGCCCGAGATCCTGAAACTCCCGGCGGCGGTGGACCGGATGCGGGAGCGGGACGACGAGTTCGCCGTCGTGCTGGACGAGCACGGCGGTGTCGCGGGCATCGTCACGTACGAGGACATCGCCGAGGAGCTGGTCGGGGAGATCTCCGACGAGTCCGACCCGGTCGACGAACTCGCGGTCGCCGACGGCGACGGCGACGGCGACGGGTGGGTGGTCGACGCGGGCCGCCGCCTGGACGAGATCGAGGAGGCCACCGGCATCGTGCTGCCGGATGAGGGCGACTACGACACCCTCGCCGGTCTGATCATCGACCGGCTCGGCCGCTTCCCCACCGTCGGGGACCGCCTCACCGTCTCCGGTGTCCGGATCGAGGTCCGCACCCTCGACCGGCACGTGGCCGAGTACGTCCGTATCGAACGCACAGACCGCACGGAACGCACAGACCCCACGGAACGCACAGACCGCACGGAACGCACGGAACGCGCGGAGCAGGTGCCCCGGACACAACACGGCGAACAGGAGCCGCAGGCATGAGCTTCCCCATGGCGCTCTTCGTCACCGTCCTGCTGCTGATCGGCAGCGGTTTCTTCGTCGCCGCAGAGTTCGCCCTGGTCGCCTCCAAGCGCCACCGCATGGAACAGGCGGTCCTCGCCGGGCAGCGCGGCGCCAAGGCGGCTCTCGCCGGGATGCGCGAGCTGTCCCTCATGCTCGCGGGCGCCCAGCTCGGCATCACCCTCTGCACCCTGGGCCTCGGCGCCGTCTCCAAGCCCGCCATCTCGCACGAGCTGGACCCGCTCCTGGAACGGCTCGGGCTGCCCGCCGGGCTGAGCTACGGCATCGCCTTCGCCCTGGCGATGGCCCTCGTCGTCTTCCTGCACATGGTGGTCGGTGAGATGGCGCCCAAGTCCTGGGCGATCGCCCACCCGGAGCGCTCCGCGATGCTCCTGAGCCCGGCGTTCCGCGCGGTGGTCAAGGTGGTACGCCCGCTGATCCGGGTGCTGAACGCGGTCAGCAACGCGCTAGTACGGCTCTGCCGGGTGGCCCCGCGCGACGAGCTCACCTCCGTGCACAACCGCGACCAGCTCACCCACCTCATCGAGGAGTCCGAGCGGCTCGGGCTGATCAGCAAGGGCGACTCCGGACTGGTGACCCGCTCGCTGACCGAGCCGCAGACCCCTGTGGCCGAACTGACGGTCCCCGCCGAGCGGATCGTGACCGTACCGGCGGACGCGGACCTCGACCGGATCCTGGCCGTCGCCACCGCCGCCGACCGCACCCGGCTGCTCGTCCGGGACGGGGAACGCGTCCTGGGATCCGTCCACGCCCGCGACGCCCTGGTGGCCCGCGCCGCCGGCCGGCAGGCGTCGGCGCGCGACCTGGCCCGCCCCGTACCGGAACTGGCACCGGACGCGACGGCCGCCCACGCCGTGGAACGGCTGCGCGAGCGCCGCGCGACGATCGCCGTCGTACGGGACGAGCAGGGCCGGCTCTCCGGACTGGTCAGCCTCGACGACCTCCTGGCCCGGCTGCTCCACCCCCCGGCGGCACGCTAGGCGGTCCGTACGCAGCCGCGGTACGTGTCCGGCAGCCGTCGGGCCGGACACACCGCGGCCGTGCTACGACACCGCCTGCCCCTTGCCGAGGGCGATGACGCCGTTCTGCGAGACGGTGTAGAGCTCACGGTCCCGTTCCGGATTGACGCCGATCGTCGCCCTGGGCGGGACATCGACGTTCTTGTCGAGGATCGCGTTGCGCACGACCGCTCCCCTGCCGACGCGCACACCGTGGTGCAGCACGGAACCCTGGACCACCGCGCCCTGCTCGACGATCACACCGGGCGAGAGCACGGACCCGGTGACCTGGCCACGGATCACGCAGCCCGGGCTGACGATCGACTCGCCGGCGATGCCTCCGGAGACGAACCGGGCCGGAGCCTGGTGGCCCGCATGGGTGTACATGGGCCAGCGATCGTTGTAGAGGCTGAACAGTGGCTGCTCGGAGATGAGGTCCATGTGGGCCTCGTAGTAACTGTCCAGGGAGCCCACGTCCCGCCAGTACCCGCGCTCGCGCCGGGTCTCGCCCGGCACGTGGTTGTCGTCGAAGTCGTAGACGTGCGCGACCCCGCGCCCCGTGAGCATGGGCAGGATGGATCCGCCCATGTCGTGGACGGAGCCGTCGTCCTCGGCGTCCTGGTGGAGGGCGTCCACGAGAACCTTCGTGGAGAAGAGGTAGTTGCCCATCGAAGCGAAGACCTTGGTCGGGTCGTCGGGCAGACCGGGCGGGTCGGAGGGCTTCTCCAGGAAGCGTTCCACGCGTGAGCCGTCGGAGGCCGGGGTGATGACACCGAAGGCGGAGGCTTCCGCACGGGGCACCTTGATACCGGCGACGGTGACGCCGGCGCCGCTCTCGATGTGCCGCTCCAGCATCTGGCGTGCGTCCATGCGGTAGACATGGTCGGCCCCGAACACCGCGATGTAGTCCGGCTGTTCGTCATGGACGAGGTTGAGCGACTGGAGGATGGCGTCCGCGCTGCCGAGATACCAGCGCGGGCCGAGACGCTGCTGCGCCGGGACCGGCGTGACGTAGTTGCCGAGCAGACTGGACATCCGCCAGGTCGTGGTCACATGGCGGTCCAGCGAGTGCGACTTGTACTGGGTGAGGACGCAGATCCTCGTGATGTCGGCGTTGACGAGGTTCGACAGGACGAAGTCGACCAGCCGGTAGGTCCCGCCGAAGGTCACCGCGGGTTTCGCCCGGTCGGCGGTCAGCGGCATCAGCCGTTTGCCCTCTCCTCCCGCAAGGACGATCCCGAGCACCGAAGGTCCAGCGCGCATGGCCACTCCCCCTCCTGAAACACCGGACCGTTTCCGGCTACACCTTTGTGACGGTCTCCTCGTACACCTCGACGGTCCGCCGGGCGACCATGTCCCAGCCGAACTCCCGCACCGCACGTTCCCGGCCCGCCTCGCCCATCCGCCGGGCCGCCGGACGGTCGGCGAGCACCTGGCCGATCGCTTCGGCGAGATCCGTCTCGAACCGGGCCGGTTCGCCGGACTCGTACGGTACGAGCAGTCCGGTGCCGCCGTCCGAGACGACCTCGGGGATGCCGCCGACCGCGGAGGCGACCACTGCCGCGCCGCAGGCCATCGCTTCGAGATTGACGATGCCCAGGGGCTCGTACACCGAAGGGCAGACGAACACCGCTGCTCGGCTGAGGAGTTGGATGACGTCGGGGCGCGGGAGCATGTCCGGGATCCAGTGGACCCCGTCGCGCGAGCCCTTGAGTTCGCCGACGAGTTCGCGGAACTCGGCCTCGATCTCCGGGGTGTCCGGCGCGCCCGCGCAGAGCACCAGCTGCGCGGAGGGGTCGAGCCGGTGGGCGGCGCGCAGCAGGTGCGGGACACCCTTCTGGCGCGTGATGCGGCCGACGAACAGGACGAAGGGGCGGTCCGGGTCGATACCCAGGCGGCGCAGCACGTCGACTCCGGGAACGGGCCGGTACAGGCGGGTGTCGATGCCGTTGTGGACGACCCTGACCCGGTCGGGATCCAGCTGCGGATAGCAGCCGAGGATGTCGGCCCGCATTCCGTGCGAGACGGCGATGACCGCGTCGGCGGACTCCATGGCGGTGCGCTCGGCCCAACTGGACAACGCGTAGCCGCCGCCGAGCTGTTCGGCCTTCCAGGGCCGCAGGGGCTCCAGCGAGTGGGCGGTCACCACGTGCGGGATGCCGTACAGCAGTCCGGCGAGGTGGCCCGCGAGGTTGGCGTACCAGGTGTGCGAGTGGACGAGGTCGCGGCCTTCGAGCGCGGCGGCGATGGACAGGTCCACGGAGAAGGCGCGCAGCGCGTCGTTGGCACCGTCCAGCTCCCGGCCGGGCCGGTGCCGCACCAGCCCGTCCGAGGCGCCTTCGCCCCAGGAGTGGACCTGAAGATCGGTGAGCGCGCGCAACTCCCTTGCCAGGAACTCGACATGAACACCGGCACCGCCGTAGACGTCCGGCGGGTACTCACGGCTCAGCAGTCCCACCTTCACGTCTGACCCCCTCGTGTCATCGATGATTCTCTTCCCCTGATGGCCACTCACATGCCTCTGCGAGGCACCCGGGTGCGCGCACCCCAGTCGTGCGTCGACTCACGCGGTCCAGGTCGTCTCCATGACGCGCCCTCGGTGACCCGCGGTCCACCAAGCCGGTCCGCACCGGCCCGGTGGGTAGCCTGGCCACGCAACCGACAGCGCCACGGAGGCGCCCCGGCGGCAGGACGCGGCACACAGTTAGCACGCGCCCCGCGCCGGACCTCGGTGGTGCGATCGGAGAGGTGAAGAATGCGGCCCATCATTCCCGACTATCTGGCCGAGGTGCTGGGGCAGGTGGAGCCGGACCTCTCCGGGGAACCGGCCTCCTACATCCCTGAGCTGGCGGCGGCGGATCCCGAGCACCTCGGCGCGGCCTTCGCCACCGTCGACGGGCAGGTGCACGGTGCGGGTGACATCGACGTCCCGTTCACCATCCAGTCGATCTCGAAGCCGTTCGCGTATGCCCTGGCACTGGCCGACCGCGGTTTCGGCCCGGTGCTCGCCAAGGTGGGCGTCGAGCCTTCGGGGGAAGCGTTCAACGAGATCTCCCTGGAGAGCGGCACGGGACGCCCGCTCAATCCCATGATCAACGCCGGTGCGATCACCGTTCACTCCCTGGTCGCGGAGGCGGGCTCCGAACCCGCCGAGCGGGTGCGACGCGTGCTCGACGGCCTCTCGGCCTTCGCCGGCCGCCGGCTGGAGATGGACGAGAAGGTGTGCGCGTCGGAGATGGAGCACGCGCACCGCAACCTCGCCATCGCGCACATGCTGCGCAGCCACGACATCCTGACCGAGGACGCGGGGGCGGTCGTCGACGGCTACACCCGACAGTGCTCGGTCCTCGTCACGACCCGGGATCTGGCCATGATGGCGGCGACCCTGGCCAACCGCGGCGTGAACCCGCTCTCGGGTGAACAGGTGGTGCCGGAAGGGGTGGTGCGCCAGGTCCTGAGCGTCATGTTCAGCTGTGGCATGTACGACGCCGCGGGTGACTGGACGACCCAGGTCGGCATCCCGGCGAAGAGCGGGGTGGCCGGAGGCCTGATCGGCGCGCTTCCCGGACGTCTCGGCATCGCCACCTTCTCACCTCGCCTGGACAGCCACGGAAACAGCGTCCGCGGGGTATCCCTGTTCGAGCGCTTCTCCTCCGACATGGGCCTGCACGTGATGGAGGTCCCCTCCGCAGGGCGGGCGGTCGTGCGGTCCAGCCACGTCCTCGGCAGCGGACCGGACGCGCTCCGCGTTCTGGAACTCCAGGGCGGCATCGGCTTCGCAGGAGCCGAGCGCGTGGTGCGGGAGGTCCTGGACACCGATCCGCAGGAGACCCGGGTGGCCATCGACCTCACCCGGGTCCACGCGATCGACGACGTGGCACGGCGCATGGTGCTGGAAATCGCACGCCGGCTGACGCTGGACGGCCGGCAGGTCTACCTCGTCGACCCGGAAACGGTCATCCCGGATCCCGACCCCGGTGACGGCGGCCGGGTCACCGTCATCCGCGAGGTGCGTGAAGCGATGGCCACGACATCGAGCGCCGCACCGGAGGGCCGGGAGACATGGGAGCCGATGTGATAGCGGTCACGCCTTCCGGGCGGCGGGTGGTGGTCCAGTGCAAACACTCAGGTACGTCCGGCCGGTCCATGGCCCCCAATGCTCTGCACAGCCTCAACGGCACGGCGCGGCAGGTCCACAAAGCCGATGTCGTCATCGCAGTGACCAACGGCGGCTTCTCCGAGCGAGGCCGGGAGTTCGCCGGAGAGCAGGGACTCCATTTGATCGATCGAGCAGCGCTGCAGCGATGGGCCACATGGGGGCGCCCGGTGACGGAGATCCTCAGCCTCCCGGCCCCGGACGCACCAGCCGATTGACCACGCTTCCGGAATCGTGGAATATCCGCTGGCCTGCGGCGATTCTCTGCCCATCGGTCTGCCGATGGGCTGGGGGCATGTGGGTGATCTGAAGGCGTTCCGTCCGGGGAGGTCGTGCAGCGGACAGCCGCCCGTCTGCACTCACCCCCGGTACGTCTCCAGCAGCCGCAGCCACACCTCGCTGATCGTCGGGTACGCCGGAACCGCGTGCCACAGCCGGTCGATGGGGACCTCCCCCGCGACCGCCACCGTGGCCGAGTGCAGGAGTTCGCCGATGCCGGGGCCGACGAAGGTCACGCCGAGCAGGATCTCGCGGTCCAGGTCCACGATCATCCGGGCGCGGCCCCGGTAGCCGTCGGCGTACAGGCCGGAGCCGGCGACCGAGGCGAGGTCGTAGTCGACCGCGCGGACGCGGTGGCCCGCGTGTTCGGCCTCGGCGAGAGTGAGGCCGACGGACGCCGCCTCGGGGTCGGTGAAGACCACCTGGGGGACGGCCGCGTGGTCGGCTGTGGCCGCGTGAGGGCCCCAGGGGGACGTGTCCAGGGGCGAGTCCTGCTGGGCGCGGGCGGCGATCGCGGCGCCCGCGATGCGGGCCTGGTACTTGCCCTGGTGGGTGAGGAGGGCGCGGTGGTTGACGTCCCCGACCCCGTACAGCCAGTCGGTGCCCTCGACGCGGCAGCTGTCGTCCACCGTGAGCCAGGATCCGGGCTTCAGGCCGATCGTCTCCAGGCCCAGGTCGTCCGTGCGCGGAGCCCGGCCGGTGGCGAAGAGGATCTCGTCGGCCTCGATCCGGCCGCCGTCGTCCAGGACGACCGTGACCGGGCCGTCCGGTGCGGGGCGCTCGACGGCGGTGACGGAGACGCCCGTACGGATGGTGGCTCCGGCCTCCTCCAGCGCCTCGGCCACCAGCTCGCCCGCGAAGGGCTCCATCTTCGGGAGCAGGCCCTCGCCGCGGATCAGCAGCGTCACCTCGGCGCCCAGCGCCTGCCAGACGGTCGCCATCTCCACGCCGACCACTCCCCCGCCGACCACCACGAGCCGGCCGGGCACCTCCTTGGCGCTGGTGGCCTCGCGGCTGGTCCAGAGGCGGGCCTCGGCGATGCCGGGGAGGTCGGGGACGACCGCCCGGGTGCCGGTGCACACGGCGACGGCGTGGCGGGCGGTGAGCCGGTGTTCCGTGCCGTCGGGGGCGGTGACGGTGACCTCGCGGGGGCCGGTGAGGCGTCCCGTACCGCGGTAGACGTCCGCTCCGACGCCCTCCAGCCAGTCGACCTGTCCGTCGTCCTTCCAGTTGCTCGTCTTGTCGTCGCGGTGGGCGAGGACGGCCTGGACGTCGAGGGGGCCCTGAACGGCGGTACTCAGGCCCGGGACGCGGCGGACGTCCGCCCGGGCGACCACGGGGCGCAGCAGGGCCTTGCTCGGCATGCAGGCCCAGTACGAGCACTCACCGCCGATCAGCTCCGACTCCACCACGGCCGTGCTCAGGCCTGCCGCCCGAGTCCGGTCGGCCACGTTCTCCCCCACCGGACCTGCGCCGATGACCACTACGTCGTATGCAAGAACATCCACTGCATCAGTCATGGAAACAGTGTCCTCGGGAGTGTGCGCCCGGGCCACACGGGCAGGCGGAATAGCGCACGTGCAGTCACCGTTGTGCCGGACACGTCCGATCGGGCACAGGAAGAGGTATCTGGAGTATGAGCACCGTAGAGCTCACCAAGGAAAACTTCGATCAGGTCGTCAGCGACAACGGCTTCGTGCTGATCGACTTCTGGGCTTCCTGGTGCGGCCCCTGCCGACAGTTCGCACCGGTCTACGACTCGGCGTCCGAGCGCCACCCCGACCTCGTCTTCGCGAAGGTCGACACGGAGGCGCAGCAGGAGCTGGCGGCGGCCTTCGCGATCCGGTCCATCCCGACGCTGATGATCGTCCGGGACAACGTGGCGGTCTTCTCGCAGCCCGGCGCCCTGCCCGAGGCGGCCCTGGAGGACGTCATCGGCCAGGCCCGGAACCTGGACATGGACGAGGTCCGCAAGTCCGTCGAGGAGCAGAAGCGGGCGGCGGAGGCCGGCCAGGGACAGCCGGAGCCCCAGTAGCCGCCGTACCGGCGCACGGCGCGGCCTGAAGGGCCCTGATCACATGGTCGGGGTCCTTCAGCCATGCCCGGGCCGGGCTGTTCCGGTCAGCGCCCCGGGCCGTCTCCGTCGGCGACCTGCACCGACATGCCCGGGTCCAGTTCCTCGCCGTCGATCAGCACCGCCTCCACCGTGCGGGTCTCCGGGTCGATGTCCGCCTCCATGCCCTGGCCCGTGTACCGGGGGTAGCCCGAGGCCCCCGTCTCGCCGGTGGCGGCCACGATCGCCGAGCGGATCGGCCGTCCGGGGCCTCCGGTCCGCGTCCTGCTGTGGTCGGGGATCAGGAGGAGCTCGTAATTCTGCGGATGACTCATGGCCCCGACGCTAGACATCCCCCGCGCCCCGCGCATGTCGTCGCGCCGGGGCGGTCAGCTGGACTCCCTGTGCACCGCGCTGGTGCGCAGCAGGTCGTGGTGGACGGGGGCGGTGCCCGGGTGGTGGACGAGGCGGTCGATCGTCTCGGCCAGCGGGTCCGGCATGGCGAGCTCCATACGGACGGTGGACAGGCGGGGCCGCAGGAGTCTGCCGAGCAGCAGGTCGTCCGCTCCGACGACCGCCGTGTCGCCGGGTATCGCGACGCCCGCGTCCTGGAGGGCCCGCATCAGCAGCATGGCGTACTCGTCGTTGTACGCGAACACGGCGTCAAGACCCAGCTCCGGCCAGCGGTGCGCCAGCTCCGCCGCGGACTCCTCCTCGTAGTGGAGCGGGAGGGGGCTGATGTGTGCCCCGGCCGGTTCCGCCGTCCGCCGGGCCCCGGCGAGGCGGGGTTCGGAGAACGGGGTGAGGCCCGCCTCCCGGGGCATCACCACCCCGATGCGGCGGCGGCCGCGCGCCAGCAGGTGTCCGACCGCGCTGGCCCCGACCTGGCGCTGGTCCATGACCATCCCGTGCGCGCCCTCGACCGGCTCGGGCCCCAGGGTGATCACCGCCTTGGCGCCGGAGCGGGTGAGGATCTCCGTGCCGTGCGGGGTGAGGGTGATGCCGGGCGGTACGACGACGGCGACGGGCCGCAGTTCGGCCCAGGCCCTCACCGCCTCGTCGTCGGCGAGGCCGGCGCTGCCGTACTGGACGACGGTGTAGTCCAGGCGGCGCAGTCCGGCCTGGAGTTCCTGGAAGAAGTGCTGGTGGAGCGGGCCCGCCGGTATATGCCCTGAGGGCAGCAGGACCAGGCGGCTGTGTCCGGCGCGCAGGCTGCGGGCGGCCGCGTGCGGGACGTAACCGAGGTGGGTGGCGGCCTCTCTGACGCGGTGCCGGGTGGGTTCGCTGATCCGGACGGTGGCGTTGTTGTTCAGTACGTACGACACGGTGGCCCGCGAGACTCCGGCGAGGCGCGCGACATCGGCGCTGGTCGGTACGGAGACTTCGGCGGGCTGCTTGGGTAACTGGCTCATGGCGTGCGGCAGTCTTCCAGATCCGCCGGGCCGGTCCGCGCCCCGGGTGCGCCTCGCCGAGGCCCCCGTTCGGCGGACCCGCTCCCGGGATGCGGCCGTGCAGGTCCTACGGTGTTGCGATGACGTTCCACCACAGCGCACAGCGCACCGACGCCCCGCCCGTACCGCCCGGCAGCACCGGTCCGACCGCCACCGTCCAGGCCGATCCGCGCGAGGTGGGCCCGGTCCGCACCTCGTACGCCCCCGACCGCGACGGCGACCCCGATCCGGGCGAGATCGTCTGGACCTGGGTGCCGTTCGAGGAGATGGACGGGCGGGGCAAGGACCGGCCGGTCCTCGTCGTCGCCCGGGAGGCGGCGGGCACACTGCTCGCCGTCCAGCTCTCCAGCAAGCAGCACGACATGGACCACGAGTGGGTGGCGCTGGGGGCCGGTCCCTGGGACAGCTCCGGCCGGCCGTCCTGGGCCGATCTGGACCGGGTGCTGCGGGTCCACGAGGACGGGATGCGGCGTGAGGCCTGTGCCCTGGACCGGGACCGGTTCGATTCCGTCGTCGGGCGGCTGCGGGAGCGGTACGGCTGGAGCTGATGGGCGGCCGCGGGAGCGGTACGGCTGGAGCTGACCGGGAGCTGTGCTTCTGGGCCGGCCGGGCCGCCGCGGGAGCGGTACCTCTGGAGGCGGCCGCCGCTCGCCGGGGCGGGGCGTACGGCGCATGCTGGTTCCGGAGCGGTGCGGTGGCGACCGCTTTTCCGGTGGCTCAGGGGCACTCTTGTGCGATCCCGGGGTACGGGTTTGGGTGGTAGGTACGCAACTGAGAAGGAGGCGCCTCATGTCCTCGGACACACCTGGCGGCCCCGGCGCACACCCGGACCACGCCACCCTCGACGAGGGTGCGGCCCAGGATTTACTGCGCGGCATATGTTTCAAGACGGGTCCCCCTCGCATCGTGGGGGTGGAACTCGAATGGTTCATCCATGACCAGGAGAATCCCGCCGTCCCGGTGTCCCAGGAGCGGCTGGACAGCGCCGTCGCGGCCCTCCGTGAGCTGCCCCTGAGCGCCGCACTGACGTTCGAGCCGGGTGGGCAGCTGGAGCTCAGCTCCCAGCCGGCCGGCTCCCTGATGGAGTGCATCACGACGACCGCGGCGGACCTGGCCGCCGTCCGCGCCTCGCTCGGCCGGGACGGGCTCGCCCCGGTCGGCCTCGGCGTGGACCCGTGGCAGACGCCGCACCGCAGGCTGCGCGAGCCTCGGTACGAAGCGATGGAGGCGGCGCTCGACCGGGCGGGCCCGTCCGGGCGGGCGATGATGTGCACCTCCGCCTCCGTGCAGGTCTGCCTGGACGCGGGCGAGGAGGAGCCGGGCCCGCTCGGCTACGGGCGGCGCTGGCAGCTCACCCATCTGCTCGGTGCCGTCCTGGTGGCCGCGTTCGCCAATTCGCCGTTCCGGCAGGGCCGCCCGACCGGCTGGAAGTCCACCCGGCAGTCCCTGTGGGCCGATCTCGACCCGGTACGGACGCTGGCGCCGGGCAGCGGGCTTCCGCCGCGTGAGGCGTGGGCCGCGCATGTGCTGGACACGACCGTGATGTGCGTCCGCAGCGAGGAGGGCCCCTGGGACGTGCCCGAGGGCCTCACCTTCCGTGAGTGGATCCGCACCGGCGCGCCCCGGCCACCGGTACGGGCCGATCTCGACTACCACATCACCACCCTGTTCCCGCCGGTCCGGCCGCGCGGGCACCTCGAACTGCGCATGATCGACGCGCAGAGCGGCGCGGACGGGTGGCTGGTGCCGCTCGCCGTCGCCACCGCCCTGTACGACGACCCGGAGGCCGCCGAGACCGTGTACCGCACCGTGAAGCCCCTGGCCGAGTCGGCGGGATCCGCGGCCGCGCCGCGCAACCCGCTCTGGACGACGGCCGCCCGCGAGGGCCTGGCCGATCCGGAGCTGCGGGCGGCGGCCACGGTCTGCTTCGACACGGCGCTCACCGCGCTCGACCGGATGGGCGCCGACAAGGCGGTACAGGACACCGTGGCGGCCTTCAACGACCGGTATGTGGCCCGGGGCCGATGTCCGGCCGACGATCTGCTCGAATCAGGCGTTCTCACCGATCCGATCCGGCCGACGGGCTCCATCGGCTCCACGGACGGCCCGCACACCGGAAGGGTGACCTCAGCATGACCGACGACCGTGACCCCTCCGTCTCCACCGCGGACGGCTTCCCGTCGGGCTCCGGCGGCCACGACCCCGAGGTGCTCCGGCAGCGGGCCCTCGACGCGCTGCTGACCGCCCGGGCGCGCACCGCCACCCTCACCGACAGCGTCGACGACGGTGAACTCACCGCCCAGCACTCCCCGTTGATGTCCCCGCTCGTCTGGGACCTGGCCCATATCGGCAACCAGGAGGAGCAGTGGCTGCTCCGCGCCGTCGGCGGACGTGAGGCGCTGCGCCCCGAGATAGACGGGCTGTACGACGCCTTCGAGCACCCTCGCGCGGCCCGGCCCTCGCTGCCGCTGCTGGCGCCCGCCGAGGCACGGACGTACGCCTCCGATGTACGGGGCAGGGCCCTGGACATCCTGGAGGGCGCCCCGCTGCACGAAGGGGGCCGCCCGCTGGAGCGGGCCGGGTTCGCCTTCGGGATGATCGCCCAGCACGAACAGCAGCACGACGAGACGATGCTGATCACCCATCAGCTGCGCACGGGCCCGGTCGCGCTGACCGCGCCCGCGCCGCCCGCCCCCACCGACGCCGACGCCCTGCCCGCCGAAGTCCTCGTCCCCGGCGGCCCGTTCACCATGGGGACCTCCGCCGAGCCATGGGCCCTGGACAACGAACGGCCCGCGCACCGGCGTGAGGTGGCCGCGTTCCACCTGGACGCCGCCCCCGTCACCTGCGGTGCGTACCGGCGTTTCATCGAGGACGGCGGGTACACCGACCCCCGCTGGTGGGCGCCCGAGGGCTGGGACCTGGTCCGTGAACACGACCTGGCCGCACCGCTGTTCTGGCACCGGGACGCCGGGCAGTGGCTGCGCCGCCGGTTCGGGGTGACCGAGCCGGTGCCGGACGACGAGCCGGTGCTGCACGTCAGCTGGTACGAGGCGGACGCGTACGCGCGCTGGGCCGGTCGGCGGCTGCCCACCGAGGCCGAGTGGGAGAAGGCCGCCCGGCACGATCCCGCCACCGGGCGTTCGCTGCGCTACCCCTGGGGCGACACGGACCCGACCCCTGAGCAGGCCAACCTGGGCCAGCGCCACCTGCGTCCGGCGCGGGCCGGTGCGTATCCGGCGGGCCGGGCGCCGTCCGGCGCGGGTCAGCTGATCGGCGATGTGTGGGAGTGGACCTCCAGCGACTTCCTGCCCTACCCGGGCTTCGTGGCGTTCCCCTACCGGGAGTACTCGGACGTGTTCTTCGGTCCGGGCCACAAGGTGCTGCGCGGCGGCTCGTTCGCCGTGGACCAGGTCGCCTGCCGGGGCACGTTCCGCAACTGGGACCTGCCGGTGCGGCGGCAGATCTTCTCCGGGTTCCGCACCGCGAGGGACGCCTGATGTGCCGTCATATCGCCTATGTGGGCGACCCGGTGGCTCTCGGGGCCGTACTGTCCGAGCCGCCGCACTCCCTGGTGCGCCAGTCCTGGGCGCCGCGCCGCCAGCGGTACGGGACGGTCAACGCGGACGGTTTCGGCGTCGGCTGGTACGCGGACGGCGACCCGGTGCCCGGCCGCTACCGGCGCCAGGGGCCCATCTGGCACGACCAGACGTTCACGGACCTCGCCCGGGTGGTGCGGTCGACCGCACTGCTCGCCGCCGTACGGGACGCCACCGAGGCGGGTGCGGACGGGGAGGCCGCGGCCGCTCCGTACGCCGCCGGGCGGCTGCTCTTCAGCCACAACGGCGCGGTTCCGGGCTGGCCGGCCTCCCTGGCAGGGCCGGCCGCCGCGCTGCCCGCCGAGGAGCTGCTCTCCCTGGCCGCCCGCAACGACTCGGCGCTGGTCTGGGCGCTGATCCTGCACCGCGTCGCCGCCGGGGACGACCTGCCGAGGGCGGTCACGGAGACCGTACGGGAGGTCGCGGAGGCGGCGCCCGGGTCCCGGCTCAACCTGCTGGTGACGGACGGCACCGCCATCGTGGCCACCGCCTGGGGCGACACCCTCTGGTACCGCCACGACCCGGGCCGCTCGACCGCCGTGGCCTCGGAGCCGTACGACGACGACCCCCGCTGGCGCGAGGTCCCCGACCGCACCCTGCTGGTCGCGACCTCCGCAGACGTCACCCCCACACCGCTCAAGGAGCCCGCCGCGTGAGCCCATTCCTGCTGACCCGCACCCTGCCGGAGGACGCGACGGACGCGGCGCTGCGCGCCGATGTCCTGAGCGGGCTGACCCGGCACCCCAAGACGCTGCCGCCCAAGTGGTTCTACGACGCGCGCGGCAGCGAGCTGTTCGAGGACATCACCCGGCTGCCCGAGTACTACCCGACCCGCGCCGAGCGGGAGATCCTGGAGGAGCGCGCCGAGGAGATCGCCGCGGTCTCGGGCGCCCGGACCGTGATCGAGCTGGGATCGGGCTCCTCGGAGAAGACCCGTCATCTGCTGGAGGCCCTGGACGGGCTGGAGAGTTACGTACCGGTGGACGTGAGCGAGAGCGCGCTCACCGGGGCCGCCGAATCGCTGCTCGCCGAGCACCCCGGACTCTCCGTGCACGCCCTGATCGCCGACTTCACCGGCGGACTCGCGCTGCCCGGCACACCCGGGCCCCGGCTCGTCGCCTTCCTCGGCGGCACGATCGGCAACC
Organism: Streptomyces cyaneofuscatus; assembly: GCF_000718135.1. Lineage (GTDB taxonomy): Bacteria > Actinomycetota > Actinomycetes > Streptomycetales > Streptomycetaceae > Streptomyces > Streptomyces cyaneofuscatus. Next base: position 435,446 of record NZ_JOEM01000007.1, read on the forward strand.
TGCTCCCGGAGGAGCGGGCCGGCTTCCTGCACTCGGTGCGCTCGCTCCTGTCCCCCGGCGACGCGCTGCTGCTCGGCACGGACCTGGTCAAGGACGAGGAGACGCTGGTCGCGGCGTACGACGACGCGTCGGGCGTGACGGCGGCCTTCAACAAGAACGTGCTGAACGTCGTCAACCGGGAGCTGGGCGCCGACTTCCCGCTCGACGACTTCGAGCACGTGGCGGTGTGGAACCCGGAGCAGCGGTGGATCGAGATGCGGCTGCGCGCCCGCCGGGCGCTGACCGTGAAGATCCGGGAGCTGGACCTGGTGGTGCCGTTCGAGGCCGGTGAGGAGCTGCGTACGGAGGTGTCGGCGAAGTTCCGCCAGGAGGATGTGCGCGAGGAGCTGGCCGCGGCCGGGCTCCAGCTCGCTCAGTGGTGGACGGATGCGGAGGGGCGGTTCGCCCTGTCGCTCGCCACCGCGGTCTGAGCGACAGCCGTCCCAGGAGCCGTCGTCGTCCGGTCCGTACCGGCGACGGCGGCTCTCGCCGTGCGGGCCAGTCCACGGCGGCCGGGCTCACCGCTCGCGGAGGTTCCCGCGTGAACGCCCGCCGGGATCGGGGCGAGGACGTCGACCTCGGCGGTGAGCCCCGCCGCCCGCACCACCCGCCACAGCGAGGCGGCGAGCGGATCGTCCCCCACGAACGCCACGGCGCCCGGGGCGCGGTAGGTGAGGCGGACCGGTCGTACGGAGACCTCCGCGTCGATCGCCGCCTGGAACACGGCCGGCCGGAACACCCCGCCGCTCCCCCGCCCGCACCAGGTGCTGCCCTCGGGGAACGCCACGACGCGGGAGCCCGAACGGAGGGCTTCGGCGACGGTGTCCACGGCCCCCGGCAGCGCGCGCAGCCGGTCCCGGTCGATGAAGAGCGTGGAGCCGAGCCCGGCGAGCCGGCCGAGCAGCGGCCAGCGCCCGACCTCGCTCTTGGCGAGCATCCGGCCGGGCAGCACGGAGGCGACCAGGGGGATGTCCAGCCAGGAGACATGGTTGGCGACGACGAGCTCGCCGCCGGTGCCGTAGGCGTACGGATGCACCCGGACCGTCACCCGTACGCCGAAGGCACGCGGCACGCCCCGCGCCCACCACCGCACCAGCCACGCCCGCGGAGCCTTCGGAAGCAGCCGGACCGGCAGGGCGCAGGCCACCCCCAGCAGCGTCCACGCGCAGCCGGCCAGCAGCCGCAGGACGGCGGGGAGCGGCGCCCGGACCGGGCCGGTGTGCCGGGCGCAGGCGTGCGGGGTGCAGGGGGCGACGGGCAGCCAGGCGCTCGTGGCGGCGGGACGGAGGGCGCTCACGCCCGGCGTACGCGCGGTGCTCACGCCTGCGGGACGCGCGGTGCTCACGTCTGCGGGACGCGCGGTGCTCACGTCTGCCGGGCGAGCGAGAGGAAGTGGCGCAGGTAGCGCGGGTCGGTGCGGCGCAGCGAGAGCAGGACGTACAGGTCCGCCACGTTGAACTCGGGGTCGTACGCCGGGGCTCCGCAGACCCAGGCGCCGAGCCGCAGATAGCCGCGGAGCAGGGGCGGCAGGTCCGCCCGGGAGCCGGGTCCGGCCTCCGGGTGTGCGGAGGCGTCCCAGAGGCGGTGCGGGGAGACCCAGAACTCCTCGGGGGCCAGGTGCGCGGTGCGTACGGTGTTCCAGCTGCGGGCGGCGAGCGTGCCGCCGTCGGCCAGCGGCAGGGAGCAGCAGCCCGCCAGCCAGGCGTGGCCGGAGCGCTCCATGTAGCGGGCGAGCCCGGCCCAGACGAGGGCGATGACGGCGCCGTCGCGGTGGGCGGGGTGGACGCAGGAGCGGCCGACCTCGACGAGGTCGTCGCGGATGGGCGCGAGACGGGTGAGGTCGAACTCGCTCTCCGCGTAGAGCCGTCCGGCTATCCGGGCGCGGTCGGGCGGCAGCAGGCGGTAGGTGGCGACGACCTCGTCCGTGGCGGTCTCGCGGACCAGCAGGTGGTCGCAGTACGCGTCGAACGCGTCGCTGTCGATGCCCGGTTCGGGCCCCTCCAGCCTGGCTCCCAGCTCACCGGCGAACACCTGGTGGCGCAGGCGCTGGGCGGCGCGTACGTCCTCCTGGCCGGTGGCGAGGGAGACCCGGTAGGCAGGTTCGGGGGAACGGCGAGCGGCGGGCGCGGGCCGGGTGGGGAACGGGGCGGGCGGGGCGGTGGGCAGCACGGTCATGGCAGTCTCCGGGGACGGATCAGCAGGGACGGCTGCCGGGCCCTCGGGGTGCGAGGGCCCGGCCCCTTACTTCTTCCGTCACCGGCTGGATTCGACGTGTCCGCCGTGGAGCGCGGGGATGTGCGACGGCTGAATCCCCAGGACGCCGTCCGGCCGTCCAGGGGTACCGGCGGCCCGATCAGCTGCCGGCGAGCATGGCCGTGATGCGCTCCGAGGCCTTCTTCGCCGCCAGGTCGGGGTCGGCGCCCGTGAGCACCGCCGTCATGTACGGCTTGATCGGGTTCTCCGCCTCGACCTTGGCCCACTGCGAGGAGTTGGGCGTGGCGCGGCCCTGGCTCGCGCCCTCGGCCATCGCGGCGGTGCCCTCCTCGCCCTCGACGACGTGGGCGAGCTTGGGCTTGTTGGGCACGTAGCTCATGGTGCGGGCGAGTTCGGTCTGCCACTTCTCGCTCGCCAGCGCCTTGACCACGGCGATACCTGCGCTGCGCTGGTCGGCCTTCTTCGGGACGATGAGGTCCGAGCCGCCGGTGAAGACGGAGCCGGGGGCCTTGGCGGTCTTGCCGGGAATGGGGAAGTAGCCGAGCTTTCCCTTGAGTTCGGGATTCTTCTGCTCGATGAGCGCGGCGCTGCCGGGGAGCGAGATGATCTGCGCGACGTCACCCTTGGCGAATACGTCGTTCTGCGGCGGCTTCTCCTCGTCGGAGTCCGCCGGCCCCTCGCCGAGCGCCTGGAGTTCCTTGTAGAAGTTCATTCCGGCGAGCGCCTGGGGGGTGTCCAGCGTGCCCCGCCAGTCACCGCCGCCACCTTCGGCGAGTTCGCCACCCTCGTCCCAGATGAATCCCGCCAGCACGTACCAGTTCTGACCGGCCAGATAAATGCCCTGGTTGCCCTGGGTGTTGAGCTTCTCGGTGTCCGAGATCCACTCGGCGCGCGTCTTGGGGAGGTCGTCCACGCCGGCGGCCTTGAAGATGTCCTTGTTGTAGATCACCACGCGGTTGGCCGCGTACCAGGGGATGCCGTACTGCACACCGCTGATCTGGCCGGGCTGGGCGAGGCCGGGCAGCCAGTCCTCGCTGCCCAGGTCACGCATCGATTCGAGGGTGAGGTCACGGAGGCCGCCGCTCTCCGCGTACTGCGCGACCTGGGTGTTTCCGACCTCGATCACATCGGGGGCGTCGTCGCTCTCCAGGGCGTCCAGGACCTTGGGGCCGATACCGCCCCACTCCTGGATCTTGAACTCCAGCTTGACGGAGGGATTCTCCTTCTCGTACGTGCTGGTGAACTTCTCCAGGAATCCCTGCGAGACGCTGTCCTTCATCAGCCAGACCGTCACCGTGCGGTCTCCACCACCCGAGCCGGAGAAGTAGCCACATCCGCTGAGCGTGACGGACGAAACGAGCGCGACGGCTCCGACGAGTATGCGGTTCTTCACGTAGTCACCTTCTGCGAAACGGCACGACGAAATCAGGACCCGGTGTGGGGGGATTGCGGGCGGCGCTCGCACGGGCGTTTGGCTGAATTTTGGTATGGACCAATCAGTAGGTCAAGGCGTGTGCTCGTCCCCATTCGCCCCACTCGCCCCCTCGCGCGACACCCGGGTTTGAGGCACCGTGGTCAGCAGAGAGGAGACAAAATATGTCCAACCACACCTATCGGGTCACCGAAATCGTAGGAACCTCCGAGGAGGGCATCGACGCGGCGATCCGGAACGGCGTCGCAAGAGCCGCAGAAACGTTGCACAATCTCGACTGGTTCGAGATTAACCAAGTGCGCGGTCATATCGAGGATGGCCGAATCGCGCACTACCAAGTCGGCCTGAAGGTGGGCTTCCGGCTCGACGAAAACGCCTGATCAGGTACGCCCGTCCCGCTCCTGTCCATCCTTCAGCGCCTGTGACGGGTCGAACCAGCGGGCCCGGACCACCGGGAATCCGGCCACTTCGGCCGCATCGCAGACCAGCTCGTCGTCGTCGACGAGCATGCGCACCTCACGCGACCGGCCCAGCCGCCGGAGGATGTCCAGCTTCGTCCGGCGGGCCGGGCGCCGGTCGTCGTTGCGCCGCATGAACAGCTTTCCGTCGGGCAGTCCCTGACGGCTCAGCCAGTCCACGGTGGCCCGGCGGCAGCGCTCGGGCCGCCCGGTCAGATAGACGACCTCGCACTCCTCGGCGCTCGCGAGCACGAGGGCCACCCCTTCGGCCAGCGGCGGATCGTCCGGGGCGGCGGCGAAGAAGCCGTTCCAGTCGCGCTTCGGCCCTTCCAAGAAGTGCTGCCGGTGGGCCGTGTCGGCGAGCGTGCCGTCGAGGTCGAACACGGCCAGCGGCCGGGCGTCTTCGTTCATCCGGCCAGCTTAGGAAAGCTCGGCGCCGACCGCGTACCGAAGCCCTCCGGCCTTGCCCCGACAGCTGACGCCCGGCCCGGCCGGGAAGGACCGGCGGGCGGCCGCCGCCGTCACGGCTGCCCGTTTGTCTCTACGGTCGGCCGATGCCGGAAGGCACTCTCACTCTGGCGCCGGTATCGACCGCGGCGCGACCACCGACCGAGGAGAGACGGCGATGTCCGACCACACCGAGAGCCTCTACCGCGTCGTACTCAACGACGAGGAGCAGTATTCCATCTGGCAGGCCGAGCGCGAGCTGCCCGCGGGCTGGCGGGCCGAGGGAACCCAGGGCAGCAAAGAGGAGTGCCTGGACCACATCGGGCGGGTGTGGACGGACATGCGCCCCGCCAGTCTGCGCCACCGGATGGAGAGCGAGGCCGCCGAGGCGGCCACCGGTAGGGCCGGATGCCAGAGCCTCCCGGTCTGATCCGCCTACCGACACCGAGGGGAAGTCCGGCGATGAACTCCGTCTCCCAGCCGAGATACCGGTCGGCCCTCGTGGCGCAGGCTGCCGGGCCTGCGGACGAGGAAGCCCTACCGTCCGACACCACTCAGCCGCCCGGCCCCGCATCCGCCGGGTACGGCCCGGACCGTACGGGCGCGCTTTCGGCCGTCGGCGGGACGCCTCTGGTGGAACTGACCCGGCTGGTGCCCGGCGCCCGCTTCCGGGTCTGGGCCAAGCTGGAGTCGGTCAGCACCGGCGGCAGCATCAAGGACCGTTCCGCCTACGCCATGCTGAGCCACGCTGTCGTCACCGGCGCGGTGGTCCCCGGCAGCGGCACCGTGATCGAGTCCAGCTCGGGCAACCTCGGTGTCGGCATGGCCCAGGCCTGCCGCGCCATGGACCTGCGGTTCATCTGCGTGGTGGACCCGCGCACCAATCCGCAGAACATCGCGATCATGCGAGCGCTCGGCGCCGATGTGCACACGGTCACGGAAGGCGACCCGATCACCGGCGAGTTCCAGCCGGTGCGGATCGCACGCGTGCGGGAGCTGGTCGACGCGCTGCCCGGGGCCTACTGGCCCAACCAGTACGCCAACCCCCGCAACGCCTGGGCGCACCGGATCACCATGGCGGAGATCGTCGAGGACCTGGGCGCCGCGCCCGACTACCTGTTCTGCACGATCAGTTCCTCGGGCACTCTGCGCGGCTGCGGCGACCTGATCCACGACCGCGGACTGCCCACCCGGGTGGTCACCGTGGACGCCGAGGGCAGCGCCATCTTCCGGCCGCCGACCGGACGCCGGCTGATCCCTGGTCATGGCGCGGCGGTCCGGCCCCCGCTCTACCGGGGCGGGCTCGCCGACGAGGTGGTGCACGTCAGCGATCTGGACAGCCTGGTGGGATGCCGCCGGCTGGCGCTGCGCGAAGGGCTGTTGCTCGGCGGCTCCTCCGGCGCGGTGGCCACGGCCCTGCAACAGATGGGCGACCGCATTCCGGACGGTGCCACCTGCGTGCTGATGATGCCGGACCGTGGCGAACGTTATCTGAACACGATCTACGACGACGGGTGGGTGGAGCGCCAGTTCGGCGAGGTGTCCCACCTGTGGAAGGACGAGGTGGCCGACGTGGCCGAGAACAGCGGGATGACCGGGGTGGCAGGATGCTGACGATCGGCAACGGAGACGTCCGGCGGCTTCTGGACGACCGGGAGCGGGAGGTGCTGAACGCCGTACGCGAGGCGTATCTGCTCCACGCCGCCGAAGACACGTCGCTGCCGCACTCGGTGTTCCTGCGCTTTCCCGACGACCCCGGCAACCGGATCATCGGGCTGCCCGCGTACCTGGGTGGGGCGGAGCCACTGGCCGGGATGAAGTGGATCGCCTCCTTTCCCGGGAATGTCGCGGAGGGTCTGGAGCGCGCTTCCGCCGCGATCATCGTCAACTCCATGCGCACGGGCAGGCCGGTGGCTCTCGTGGAGGGGTCCACCATCTCCGCTCGCCGCACCGCGGCGAGCGCCGCTCTCGCCGCGGTCTCCCTGCCGTCCGAGGACGGTCGGGAGACGGGTGTGTCGCTGATCGGCTGCGGTGTGATCAACTTCGAGGTGCTCCGCTTCCTCCTGGTCGTACGGCCGGAGATCACCGACATCACCGTCCACGACCTGGATCCCCGGCGGGCCGCGGACTTCCGGGACCGCTGCGCCGCCGAACTGGCCGGGGACGGCCGTGTGGTGCGCGTGGCGGAGAGCGCCGGGGCGGCGCTCTCCGCGCACCGGCTGGTCAGTCTGGCGACCACGGCCACCGTGCCCCATCTGGATCTCGACGAGTGCCTGCCGGGCACGCTGGTGCTGCACGTGTCCCTCCGGGACGTCACGGTCGAGGGCGTCCTGGACGCGGTGAACGTGGTGGACGACCCCGACCATGTCTGCCGGGCGGCCACGTCGGTCCATCTGGCGGAGACGCGGGTGGGCAGCCGCTCGTTCATCGGCGCCACGCTCGGCGAGCTCCTGAGGGACGCGGAACCGGGCCCGCGGGACCCGGCACGCACCACTCTGTTCTCGCCGTTCGGCCTCGGGGTACTGGACCTGGCACTGGCCGGACTGGTAGTGCGCGAGGCTCGCGCGGCCGGTGTCGGCCACGAGATCGCCGGCTTCCTCCCGGAACCCAGGACCGCCGAGACCGTCTGAGCGGGCCGCGTCTGGGGAGCGGCCCCCCATATTTCGGCTGCACCCCCATACCTCTTGGCCAGGAACCGACTTCTCGCAGGTCAGAGCCGACCCTCACACACGGCCCCCGTGCGTTTCCGGACGCGCACGGGGGCTGTTCCGCGCTCATGTACATCGCGGGGGCGATCGGAGGTGGGGGCACCGCGGAAATCTGGGGGTGGTGTACCGATGTCCGGCGCGCCCTCGACCCCGATGCTCGGTGAGACCGGCGAGAGCCGTTGCCGAGCGAGGAGGAAGACCCATGAGGAATACGGTGCGCGTGAGCGTCGTCGCTGTGGACCCGGTGCTGGAGGCAGGCACCTTGAGCGCCCTGGCGAGCAGCCCGGAGATCCTGCCCGCCGTCGGGGGCGAGCTTCCGGACGTGACGGTCGTCGTGGTCGACCGGGTGGCCGACCCGGTTCTGGACCTGCTGCGCCGTACCCGGGCCGCTGACCACCGCCCGGAGGTTGTCCTGGTCGCCACCGAGCTGAGCCCGCCGGAGGCGCTGCACGCCATTGCCACGGGTGCCCGGGGTCTGCTGCGCCGCCGGGAGACCAGCGGCCCGCGACTGGCCCACGCCGTGCTGGCCGCGGCGAGCGGGGACTGCACGGTGCCGCCCGATCTGCTGGACGGGCTGCTGGAGCAGCGTACGGAGGACGCCGGGGCGGGTGTCGCCGATGCCTGGGGGGCGGCGGGGCTCAGTGACAGGGAACGTGCGGTGCTCCGGCTGGTGGCCGAAGGCCACGAGACCAGCGAGATAGCGGGACGGCTCTCCTACTCGGTCCGGACGGTGACGACGGTGATGCACAACGTGACCCAGCGATTCCGGCTGAGGAACCGCGCCCACGCGGTCGCCTACGCGCTCCGGGCGGGTCTCCTGTGAGCGCCGCGCCGCTCACGGGCCGGACCCCGGCCGGCGCCTCCGCGCCCCACCGTGCCGCCACGGACCGGACCGCGGTACGCGTCCACGTGCGCGCCGCGGACGACGACCTGCGGCACTCCTGGCACCGCCGGCTGACCGGGGCGGGAATCCCCCTGGTGGAGGGCGGATCGCCCGGCCCCGATCTGGTCGTGCTGGCCGCCGGGAGGACCGTGGACGAGGCGGTCGAGTCGTGCCCCGCCCCCGCGCTCAGGGGCGGGAGACGGCACGGGGTCCTGGTGGCCGCCCAGTCGGTCTCCCCGGACGGTGTGCTGCGGGCGGTGCGGGCGGGGGCCCGGACGATCCTGCGGACCACCGACGCCACTCCGGAGCAACTGGTGGCCGCCGTGCACTCGGCCCACCACGGCGACGGCCGGCTTCCCTACGGCGTGCTGGTGCGCTTGCTCGGCGCCTCCCAGCAGTCGGGGCCCGAGCCCGCGACAGCTCTCCCCGACACTCCCCGTACCGCCCGGACAGCCCCGCTGACCCCGCGCCAGACAGCGGTGCTCACCCTGGTCGCCGAGGGCCACGGCAACGCGGTGATCGCCCGAGCGCTGTCCTGCTCGGAGCACACCGTCAAGAACGTCATCTACGAGCTGATGGCCCGGCTCCAGGTCCGGAACCGGGCCCATGCGGTGGCACGCGCGGTGCGAGCCGGGCTGATCTGACGCATCGGCCACGCGGGAGCCGCGAACAGCGTGCGGGCCCGAGATCGGTGACCTCGGGCCCACACGCGGTTCCGCCGCGTCAGTGGACGAGATCACCCCGGACGGTGCCGCTGCCGGGCGCGGGCTCGGCCAGATCCGAACCCGTGAGCGACACCTGCCGGTTCTGCTGGTCCACGTGGACGACGCTGGGCACGAGCGCCTTGGCCTCGGCGTCGGCGACGGCGGCGTACGAGATGATGATGACCAGGTCTCCCGGCTGGACCAGCCGCGCCGCGGCTCCGTTGATGCCGATGATCCCGCTGCCGCGTTCCCCGGAGATGACGTAGGTCTCCAGGCGGGCGCCGTTGGTGATGTCGACGATCTGGACCTGCTCACCGGGGAGCAGATCGGCGGCGTCCATGAGGTCCTCGTCGATCGTCAGCGATCCGACGTAGTGCAGATCGGCCTGGGTGACGGTGGCGCGGTGGATCTTGGACTTGAACATGGTCCGGAACATGGCGTGGTCTCCAGTATCTGTCGTACGGGAAGGGGATGGACAACGGGTTGCTCAGTGGTGACCGTCGGAGCCCGCCCCGGTCGCCCCGGCGGGTGCCTTGCGGGGTTCGGCCGGAGCGGGCACCTCGGCGGGCGCCGGTTCGGCGGGGGCGGTGATCGCGGTCATCGTGGCCCGGCGCACCGGGCGGGAGAAGGTGGCGGCCAGAGCCATGAGCACCATCCACCCGGCGAGCACCGCCGCCGCGGCCCGGACCCCGAAGCCGTCCAGCAGCAGGCCTCCTGCCAGCGCCCCCAGCGACAGCGCGCCGTTGGCCAGCATGCTGGACGCACTCAGCACCCGGCCACGCAGTCCGTCGGGGGTGACGGCCAGCTGATAGGTGCCGACCGCCACGTTCCAGATGGGCCCGACGAACCACATCGCCGTGTAGGCGATCGCGGCCGGCCACAGCCCGCCCCCGAAGGCCAGTACGCACATGAGCAGTGCCCACACCCAGTTGGCCCCGATCACCAGGGAGTTCATCCTGAGGGTGCGGCCGATCCGGCCGGCGACCAGCGCCCCGAGCATCCCGCACCCGCCGGCCACGCCCACGAGCACACCGATCGCGGCCGGACCCGCGCCCTCCTCGGCGAGCAGCACGATCATCAGCAGGAAGAGCGCGCGGAACAGCAGGTTGCTCCCGGCCACCAGGAGCGCGGTGGTGCGCAGCAGCGGTTGACGCCAGAGCCAGGTGAGCCCCTCGGCCATCCGGCCCGCCTGTCGCCGCACCCGGGTGCCGCGGCTCTCCCGCGCCGCGCCGCCGCTCGGAGCGGCCCCGGCACGTTCGCCGGGGCGGGCCGTCTGGAAGTCCTTCCGGATGCCCAGCAGGGTGGTCAGCGAGACGAGATACGCGAAGGTCTCCAGCACGAAGGGGACCGCCCGGCCGACGCCGAAGAGAATGCCCCCCAGTGGAGTCCCGATCATGGTGGCGGCCCGGCCCCGCGCCTCGTTCCCGGCGAGAGCCGCCGACAACTGGCTGGGGTGGACCACGTTGGGCACGGCGGCGGTGGAGGCCAGGCCGTTGAGGACCGTGAGCGTGCCCTCCACGAACCCGACCACCATCACATGCGCCAGCCGGAGTTCGCCCAGGAGCAAGGCCAGCACCACACTCGCCGCGCCGGCCGCACGCAGTCCGTCGCACCACATCATCACGCGCTTGCGGTTCCAGCTGTCGACCAGGACCCCGGCCGGCAGCTGGAAGATCAGGGCGGGCAGCAGCACCACGAACCCGACCACCCCCGCGGCGGAGGGCGACCCCGTGACCGCGAGCACCAGAAGCGGGTAGGCCACCGTGGACGCCGTGGATCCGATGATCGCCACCGCCGAACCGCTCCACAGCAGCAGGAAATCCCGATTGCGCCGCAAGGGCGGTGGCGCGGGTGCGGCACCCGCGTGGTCGGCGACCCTGCTCATGGACCTGTTCTCCATTCAGACACGGGGAATCCTCTCGAAGGCCGCACGGGACACCCGGCACGACGGTTGGGCCACCGGGCCGCACGGTGACGCCAGCGTGCCGCGCGTCGGCGGACCGGCCCAGGGAAGGACGCGCAGAATGGGGCGCACCCACCGTGCCGACGACTCCGCCGGATGTTCTCTGCCCTGTCGGGAGCCGTGCGCCGACCCTGACCGGTATGACCGCAAACCCTTCAGCCCTGTTCACGCCGGCCTCGGCCGAGTCCCGAACGTCAGGGCAGACGCTTCCTCATCTGATGACGGCCGCCCCCGGGGGCTCCGCGGCGGACCGGCTGGCCGCCGCCCGGCCGGAGATCCGCGCCCGACTGCGTGAGCACGGTGCCGTGCTGCTGCGTGGTTTCGGCGACGACGGCGTGGACGGCTTCGAGCGGGCGGTCCGCGCCATCGGCGGCGAGCCGCTGACCTACGCGGAGCGCTCCTCGCCCCGCTCCACCATCAAGGGCCAGGTCTACACCTCGACCGACTATCCGCCCTCCGAGGAGATCTTCCTCCACAACGAGAACTCCTACCAGGCGACCTGGCCGCTGACGCTGTTCTTCCTCTGCGTGACCCCGCCCGACACGCTGGGCTCCACCCCGCTCGCCGACACCCGGCGGGTGCTGGCCGCGATCGACCCGCAGGTACGGGAGGAGTTCGCCGCCCGGGGCTGGATGGTGGTGCGCAACTTCACGGACGGCTTCGGCGTCCCCTGGCAGCACGCCTTCAACACCGAGGACCGTGCCGAGGTCGAGGCGTACTGCGCTCGCAACGGTGTCGTCGCCGAGTGGACCCCGGGGGGCCTGCGGACCCGGGCACGCCGCGAGGCGGTGCACCGGCATCCGGTGACCGGGGAGCGCGTGTGGTTCAACCACCTGACGTTCTTCCACGTCACCACGCTGGGACCGGACCTCTGCGGTGCGCTGCGGGAGATGTACGAGGAAGCGGACCTGCCGACCAACACCTACTACGGCGACGGCGCCCCGGTGCCGGACGAGGTGGTGGCACACCTGCGGGACTGCTACCGCGCCGAGCAGCGGCGCTTCGACTGGCAGCAGGGCGATGTGCTGGTCGTCGACAACATGCTGGCCGCACACGCCCGGGAGCCGTTCACCGGCCCCCGCAAGATCGCCGTCGCCATGGCCGAGCCCTCCAGCGGTCCGGTCGAACAGGACTGACCCGCCGCCCGGCCCCCGTACGCCGACCGCTCCACCGCCCCACCATCATCTGCCCAGGGAGACGACCGATGGCACCCGTCGACGGCGGTTATCCGCTGTCCTTCGCACAGGAACAGCTCTGGCTGCTCGACCAGCTCAGGTCGGGCGACGCCACCGAATATCTGATGCACGAAACCTTCCGCATCCGCGGCCCGCTGGACACGGAGGCGTTGAACGCCGCGCTCACCGAGACAGCCGCCCGGCACGAGGTGCTCCGCACCCGGTACGCCGACGAGGACGGCGTCGGCGTCCAGATCATCGACGAACCGGAGCCGGTGAAACCGGAGCTGGTCGACCTCGGCGACGTCCCGGACGAGCGGCGCGAGCAGGGCCTGCGGGAGTTCGGCGCGAGCTGGGCCGCCCTGCCCCTCGACATCCGACGGGAGCATCCCTGGCGCGTGGCCGTGGTCCGGCTGGCACCGGAGGACTGGGCCCTGCTGCTCACCTTCCACCACATCGCCTTCGACGGCTGGTCCTGGGGCCTGCTCGCCGACGAACTGCGCGAGTCGTACGCGGCGTTCGCCTCCGGTGGCGCCCCGGCGGCGGAGGATCTGGAACTCCAGTACGCGGACTACGCGGAGTGGCAGCGCGAGTGGTGGACGGCGCAGCCCGAACTGATGGGCCGCCAACTCGGTTACTGGCGGGACCGGCTGACGGACATGACTCCACTGGGCCTGCCCACCGACCGGCCCCGGCCGGCCCGGTGGGACGCCACGGGTGACACCGTCGCCTTCACCGTGCCGGCGCCCCTCGCGGCAGGCTTCTCGGCGCTCGCCAAGGAGCAGGGCACCACGCTCTTCATGGCCGGGCTCGCCGCGTACCAACTGCTGCTCGGGCGCTACTCCGGGGCCGAGGACATCGCGGTCGGCGTCTCCCTGGCCAACCGTGACGACGCCCGGCTGGAACGGCTGATCGGCCTGTTCCTCAACACGGTGGTGCTGCGCACGGACCTGGGCGGTGCCCCGGACTTCCGGGAGCTCCTGTACCGGGTGAAGAGCACCACGCTGGACGCCTACAGCCACCAGGAGGTGCCCTTCGAGCGGGTGGTCGCGGACCTCGCCCCGGAGCGGGACGCGGGGCGCAACCCGGTCTTCCAGGCCGGGTTCGCCCTGCACAACGCCCACCGCCGCCCGTTCGCGCTCCCGGGCCTGGAGGTCACCCGGGTCTCCGGGGGCGCGCGCAGCTCCGCCTTCGACCTCTCCCTCCATCTGACGGAGCGTCCGGACGGCACGATCGGCGGCGAGTTCATCTATCCGACCGCGCTCTTCGACCGGGACCGGGTGGAGCGCATGGCCGAGAACTTCCTCCATCTGCTGGAGCAGGTGGTCGCCTCGCCCGGCACCCCGGTGGACCGGCTGGAGCTGACCGCACCGGCGGAGCGGGCCGTGCTCACCGCCTGGGGACAGGGTGCGTCCCGGCCCGCCTCACAGGACCGCTCCGGCCACGGCCTGGTCGGGATGGTGCTCGACCGGGCGGCCGCCACCCCGGATGCGACAGCCGTGGCGTACGACGGAGGTTCGGTGGACTACGCCGGGCTGGCCGGCCGGATCACCGGGCTGGCGGTCCGGCTGCGGGAGGAGGGGGTCCGCCCCGGCACCCCCGTCGCGGTGAGTCTGCACCGCGGCCCGGAGCTGGTGACAGCGATCCTGGCTGTGCTGGCCGTCGGCGGTGTCCATGTGCCGCTGGCCCCCGATCTCCCGGAAGGCCGGAGGGAGTTCCTCCTGTCGGACTCCGGGGCGGCGCTGGTGCTCACCGAGGAGGCGCTGCGCGACGGCTTCGGCGGGGACACCCCGGTGCGTGCGCTGGACGCCGAGTGGGCCGGGGCCGGTCCGGACGCCTCGCCCGCGGCCTTCCCCCACCAGGCCGGTCCGGACGAGGCGGCCTGCGTGGTGTACACCTCCGGATCCACCGGTACTCCCAAGGGCGTGGTGGTGACCCACGGCGGGCTGCGCAACCGGGTGCTGTGGTCGGTGGAGGCGTACGCGATGACCGCCGCGGACCGGCTGCTCCAGAAGACCACCATCGGGTTCGACGCCTCCCTCTGGGAGTTCCTCTCCCCGCTGGTCTCCGGCGGCACCGTGGTGATGGCGCCGGCGGACGCGCACCGGGACCCGTCCGTGATGGCCGCCGCCATGGCCCGCCACCGGGTCACCCTGCTCCAGCTGGTGCCCTCGGTGCTGCGGCTGCTCGTACAGGAGCCGGCCCTCTCCCGCTGCACCGCGCTGCGGCTGGTCAGCTCGGCGGGGGAACCACTGCCCGCCGAGCTGTGCGAGCGGCTGCGCGCGGCGGTGCCCGGGGTGGAGGTCTCCAACACCTACGGCCCCACCGAGTGCTCCATCGACTCGACCGCCCACCGCTACACGGGCGAGGGGCTGCCCGGATCCGGCACGGTCGCCATCGGCGCTCCCCTGACCGGTGTGGGTGTCTCCGTGGTGGACCGGGCCGACCTGCTGGTCCCGGTCGGGGTCCCCGGTGAGCTGTGCGTACGAGGGGCGGGGCTGGCCCGGGGATATCTCGGCCGCCCCGGGCGGACGGCCGAGCGGTTCGGCGCCGACCCGTACGCCACGGTGCCCGGCGGGCGCTGGTACCGCACGGGCGACCTGGTCCGCTGGCGGGCTGACGGGACCCTGGAGTTCCTGGGCCGGAGCGACGACCAGGTGAAGATCCACGGTGTCCGGGTCGAGCCGGCCGAGATCGAGGCCGTGTTGCTCGCCCATCCCGCGGCGACCGCTTCGGCGGTCGTGGCCCGACCCGGGGCGCACGACCAGCTGGAGCTGACCGCCTACGCCGTGCCTGCCGCCGGAACGGACCCGGCCGGGCTGCGGGCCGAGCTGCTGGCCCACCTCGCCGCGCGTCTGCCCGCCGCGGTCGTGCCCTCCCGGCTGGTCCTGCTGGACGCCCTCCCCCTGACCGCCAGCGGCAAGGTGGACCGGGGAGCGCTGCCCGGCCCCGAGGAGGACGTGGCATTGTCCGCCGCGACCGGGCCGGACCGCGCCGCTCCCCGTACGGCGACGGAACAGGCCGTCGTGGCGGCCATGGCCTCGGTCCTGGAGATTCCCGAACCGGGACCCGATGACGACTTCTTCGGACTGGGCGGCCACTCGCTGCTCGCCATCCGGCTGGTTCTCGGGCTGCGCCGTGCCTTCGGCATCGAGATGACGGTCGCCGACCTCTTCGCCGACCGCACCGCCGCCGCCCTGGCCGCCCGCATCGACCGGGCCGCCGGAGCCGCTCAGGCGGAGGAACCCGGTCAGGGACCGGGCGGGATCGTTCCGGTGCCGCGGGACGGTGTGCTGCCGCTCTCCTTCGGCCAGCAGCGCATGTGGTTCCTGGACCGGCTGGAGCCGGGGAGCCAGGAGTACCTGATCCCGCTGGCCCTGCGCCTGCACGGCCCGCTGGACACCGAGGCCTTCCGGCAGGCTCTGGACGAGGTGGCACGGGTCCACGAGGTGCTCCGCACCCGGTACGCGGACCGGGACGGCAGCCCGGTGCAGCTCATCGACCCACCGGGTCCGGTGGCGTACCGGGAGGTGGACCTCTCCGGCGCCGGGGACGGGCCCGTCCGTGCCCGGGAGCTGCTGGAGGAGGTCCTGCGCGTCCCCTTCGACCTGGCGGCCGAACACCCCTTGCGGGTCACGGTGATCCGCGCCGCTCCCGAGGACCACTGGGTGGCCCTGGCCGCCCACCACATCGCCTTCGACGCCTGGTCGACCAAGGTGTTCCTGCGTGACCTGGACACCGCTTACACCGCGTTCGCCGCGGGCCGGGACGCGCCGCTCCGTCCGGGGCCGGTCCAGTACGCGGACTTCGCCGCATGGCAGCGCGCCCAGGAGGACACCCCGGAGACCGCTCGTCAGCTCGAGCACTGGCTGGAGCGCCTCGGCGGTCTCACCCCGGTGGAGCTGCCGTCCGACCGGCCGCGCGGCGCCACCCGCGACGCGGCCGGCGACACCGTCGTCGTCGACGTCCCCGACGCCCTGGGCCGGGCGGTGACGGAGCTGGGCGAGCGGTCGGGCGCGACTCCCTTCATGACGCTGCTCGGCGCGTTCCAGGTGCTGCTGCACCACTACACGGGCCGCACGGACATCGCGGTGGGCGTTCCGGTGGCCGCCCGGACCCGGGAGGAGACGGAGGGGCTGCTCGGCCTCTTCGTGAACAGCCTGGTCATCCGTACGGACCTGAGCGGGGACCCGGCCTTCACCGGACTGCTGGAGCGGGTGAAGGAGGTCTGCCTGGAGGCGTTCGCCCACCAGGACGTCCCGTTCGAGCAGCTCGTGGACGAGCTGGCGACCGACCGCGACCTCTCCCGCAACCCCCTGTTCCAGGTGATGTTCGAGCACCAGCACATGGGCGGGCTCACCTCCACGCTCGGCGGGCTGGCGGCCGAACCGCTCAACGCGGGGCCGCGGACCGCCAAGTTCGACCTGACACTGACCGTGAAGGAGCGTCCCGACGGACGGATGCACTGCTGGTTCGAGTACGCGAGCGCGCTCTTCGACCGCTCCACCGTGGAACGGCTGGCCGCCCACTACCTGCGCCTGCTGGAATCGGTGACCGCCGCGCCGGGCACCGCCGTGGCCGAGCTGGAGCTGATGCCGGACGCCGAGCGCCGGCAGTTGCTGGACGTCTGGCCCGACCCGTACGCCGCCCGGCTGCCGGAGATCGTCCCCGAGGACGAACGCGGGCTAACCGTGCCGGAGCTGTTCGTCCGGCAGGCCGCCCGCACCCCGGACGCCACTGCCCTGGTCTTCGGCGAGGAGGAGCTCGACTACGCCGCTCTGGAGGCCCGCTCCGCCCGCTTCGCCCGGCGTCTGCGAGCCCTGGGGGCCGGTCCGGAGGCCCCGGTGGCCTCCTGCCAGGAACGCGGCATCGACGCCGTGGTCACCCTGCTCGGTGTGCTGCGGGCGGGTGCGGTCTACGTACCGCTGGACCCCCGTCATCCCCGGCAGCGCCTCCTGCGGACCGTCGAGGACGCCGGGGCCCGGTTCCTGGTCACCACGTCCGAGCACGCGGACACCCTCACCGGCGCCGGCCATCGGGTGCTCACCGTGGACGCCCTGGCCGCCGACGGCGCCGAGGGGGCGCTGCCGGACGTTCCGGCGGCCCCGGAGAACCTGGCCTACGTGATCTACACCTCCGGCTCCACCGGGCGCCCCAAGGGGGTGATGATCGACCACCGCGCCTACGCCCACCACTGCCGCATCGCCGCCGACGCGTACGGAATCGGCCCCGGTGAACGCGTGGTCCAGCTCTCCTCCCTCACCTTCGACGTTTCGATGGAGCAGATCGCCGCCCCGCTGCTGACCGGTGCCGCCGTGGTGATCGCCGACCCGCTGTTCTGGAGCCCGGCCGAGCTCCCCACCCGGCTGGCCGAACACGGTGTCACGGTCATGGAGACCACCCCGGCCTACTACCGGGAGGCGATGAACTACGACACGAGCGTGCTCACCGGGCTGAAGCTGATCAACCTCAGCAGCGACGTGGTCACCGTGGCCGACGCCCGGCAGTGGGCCGCGAGCGGGCTGCCCGGACGGTTCGTCTGCTGTTACGGCCCCACGGAGGCGACCGTCACCTGCCTGCTGCACACCGGTCCGGCCGGGCAGAGCGGGGAACGGGACACCGCCTCCATGCCACTGGGCCGCCCCTTCGCGGGCACCCGGGCCTACGTCCTGGACGCCGGGCAGCGCCCCGTACCGATCGGTGTGCCCGGCGAACTCTGTGTCGGCGGTGTCCGGCTGGCCCGCGGCTACCACGGACGCCCGGAGCTGACCGCCGCACAGTTCGTGCCCGATCCGTTCGGCGGCACGGGCGAGCGGCTGTACCGCACCGGTGACCTGGTGCGCTACCGGCCGGACGGCACCCTGGAGTTCCTGGGCCGGATCGACCAGCAGGTGAAGATCCGCGGGCTGCGCATCGAACTCGGGGAGATCGAGGCGGCCCTCACCGGCCATCCCGGCGTCGGTGCGGCGGCGGTGACCGCGCCCGAGATCACCCCGGGCGACCGCCGGCTGGCCGCCTATGTGACCGGCCTGGACGGCGCCCCCGCTCCTGACCCGGAGACGCTCCGTGAGCATTTGCGGGAGGGGCTGCCCGACTACATGGTTCCGGCGCTGTGGACCGTGCTGGACTCCCTGCCGATGACCGCCAGCCAGAAGATCGACCGCAAGGCCCTGCCCGCCCCCGCCACCACTCTCGAACGCGCCTATGTGGCGCCCCGGGACCCGGTCGAGGAGGCGGTCGCCGCCATCTGGGCGGAGGCGCTCGGGGTCGACCGGGTCGGTGCCGAGGACGACTTCTTCGCCCTCGGCGGGCACTCGCTGCTGGCCACCCGGGTCCTGGCCCGGCTGAGGGAGGCCTTCGCGGTGGAACTTCCGCTGCGCCGCCTCTTCGAACACACCACCGTCACCGCCCTCGCGGCGGCCGTCACCGAGGCCGTCGAGGCCGCTGTCGCCCAGCTCTCCGACGCAGAGGTCGCGGAACTGCTGAACCCGGAAGGCGCACGATGACCCACCAGACACTCGACCCCGCGGACCTCCGCGCCCGCCTGCTCAGGCAGCGGCTGCGCGGCGCGGCCGCCCCCGCCCCGTCCGACGGCATCCCCCGCGCCCCGCGCGGCGGTCCGCTGCCGCTCTCCTCCGCCCAGCAGCGGCTGTGGGTGCTGGACCGGCTGAGCCCGGGCTCAACCACCTACCTCATGACGGCCGCGCTACGGCTGCGCGGCCCCCTGGCTCCCGAAGCGCTGCGGGGTGCGCTGGACGCGCTGGTGGCACGGCACGAAGTGCTGCGCACCCGTTACCAGGTCGTCGACGGCGACCCGGTCCAGATCGTGGACGCGCCCGCGCCGGTGAACCTCGCCGAGGAGGATCTGGCCCGGCTGGCCCCGGCGGACCGCGCACGCCGGCTGGCGGTGCTGGGCACCTCCGGGCGGCGGCCGGTGGACCTGGCCGAGGGACCCGTGCTGCGGGCCGTCCTGGCCCGCTGCTCGGCCGAGGAGCACGTTCTCTTCCTGACCGTGCACCACATCGCGGCGGACGGCCTGTCGGAAGAGCTGATGGTGCGTGAACTCATGGCGCACTACCGCCGGTCGATTGCCGGGGAGGAGCATCCGGAACCTGCTGCGCCGGCTCTCCAGTACGCGGACTTCGCCGTCTGGCAGCGGGCCCGGCTCACCGAGGAGAAGCTCCGGGAGGGCCTCGCCCACTGGCGCGGGCGGCTGGCGGGGCTCACGCCGCTGGAGCTGCCCACCGACCGGCCGCGGCCCGCGGTCCGGGACGAGAGCGGGGCCGTGGCGCCCTTCACCGTGCCGGCCGACGTCGCCGGCCGGCTCTCCCGGCTGGCCCGCGAACGCGGCGCCACCCCGTTCATGGCCGCTCTCGCCGCGTTCCAGGTGCTGCTCGGCCGGTACTCGGGCAGCACCGACATCGCCGTCGGCACCCCCGTGTCCGGCCGGGACCGGACCGAGACCCAGAACATGCTGGGGCTCTTCCTCAACACCCTGGTCCTGCGCACCGACCTCTCGGGAGCCCCCGGCTTCGGCGAGGTGCTGGACCGGGTGCGGGAAGGCTCGCTGGACGACTACGGCCACCAGGAGGTGCCCTTCGAACGGCTGGTGGACGCGCTGGCTCCGGAGCGCGATCCCTCCCGTACTCCGTTGTTCGGCGCCCTGTTCCTCTGGGAGGGCGCCGACGGTGAGGCCTCGGAGGCGAACGCCGGGGGTGCGGAGACGCTCGTGGTGGAGCGGCTCGCGGTCGGTGAGACCACCGCCAAGTTCGATCTGACGCTCGGTGTCACCGAGCAGCCGGACGGTTCGCTCTCCGGCGGACTCAACTACGCCACCGCGCTGTTCGACGCGGCGACGGCCGCCCGCATGGCCGATCACTTCGTCCGGCTGCTCACCGCCGCCGTGGCCGAGCCCGACGTCCCGGTGGCCGAGCTGGAGCTGATGTCCCCGGCGGAGCTGGAGCAGGTCGTCCACCACTGGAACGACACCGCCGTCCCGTTCCCCACCGGCACGCTGCACGGGCTGTTCGAGACCCAGGCCGCGGCGACCCCGGACGCAGTGGCGGTGGCCGACGAGGACGGCACGCTCGGCTACGCGGAGCTTGACCGCCGCGCGGAGGCGGTGGCCGACGCGCTCCGGGCGCGGGGGGCCGGTCCCGGCACCGTGACCGGGGTGTGCCTGGAGCGCTCCCGGGGGCTGCTGGTGGCCCTCCTCGGTGTGCTCAAGGCGGGCAGCGCCTACCTCCCGCTGGAGCCGGATCTCCCTGCGGAGCGCCGCCGGTACATGCTCTCCGACTCCGGCGCCCGGGTCGTGCTCACCGACACCGGGGCCGGCCCGGACGGGGTGCCGGAGGATGTCGCGGTCGTGCCCCTGGCGCGCGGCGGAATGCTGCCCGACGGGGCCCCGGCCCTGCCCGGGGGCTCCTCCGGCCCGGACGACGCCGCGTACGTCATCTACACCTCCGGGTCCACCGGCCGCCCCAAGGGGGTGCTGGTGGAGCACCGGGCGATCGTCAACCGGCTGCACTGGATGCAGCGGGAGTTCGGCCTCGACGCCACCGACCGGGTGCTCCAGAAGACCCCGATGGGCTTCGACGTCTCGGTCTGGGAGTTCTTCTGGCCGGTGATCACGGGCGCCACCCTGGTGATGGCACGCCCCGGAGGTCACCGGGATCCGGCGTACCTCGCCCGGACCATCGCCGAGCAGTCCATCACCACCCTGCACTTCGTCCCGTCGATGCTGCGCGCGTTCCTCGCGGGCTCCGTGCCCGCTCTGCCCTCGGTACGGCGCATCGTCTGCAGCGGCGAGGCACTGCCGGGAGACCTGGTCACCGCGTCGGCGGAGCGCCTCGGGATCGCTCCGCACAACCTGTACGGGCCGACCGAGGCCGCCGTGGACGTGACCCACGCCCCCTGCGTGCCCGGACAACGCGTCACCATCGGCAGGCCCATCGCCAACACCCGTACCTACATCGTGGACGCGGCCCTGCGGCCGGTCCCGGTCGGGGTGCCGGGAGAGCTGCTGCTGGGCGGTGTCCAGCTGGCCCGGGGCTACCCGGGACGGCCCGCGCTGACCGCCGACCGGTTCGTCCCCGATCCCTTCGGCGGGGAGCCGGGCGGGCGGCTCTACCGCACGGGCGACCTGGCCCGCCATCTGCCGGACGGCTCCATCGACTACCTGGGCCGGATGGACCACCAGGTGAAAATCCGCGGCCAGCGCATCGAGCTGGGCGAGATCGAGGCGGTCCTGCACGAGCACCCCTCGGTCACCGCCGCGGCCGTCACGGTGCACGACGGGCGGCTGGTGGCCCACCTCGTCGGCCACCCCGCAACGGGGTCCCCGGAGGCCGGTGCTCCGGACCCCGGCGCCGTACGGACCTGGCTCCGCGAGCGGCTGCCGGACGCCATGGTGCCCGGCGACTGGACGGTGCTCGACGCCCTGCCGCTGACCGCGAGCGGAAAGACCGACCGTAAGGCGCTGCCCTCCCCGGACCGCAGCCGGGAGAGCCGGGCCGGTGAGTACACCGCGCCCCGCACCCCGGTGGAGCGGACCATCGCCGAGGAACTGGCCGCCGCACTGGACCTCGACCGGGTGGGTATCCACGACCGGTTCTTCGACCTGGGCGGCGACTCCATCCGGGCGATCCGCGCGGTGGGGGCGCTGACGGCCCGCGGCCTGGCCCTGTCCGTACAGCACCTCTTCACCCACCCCACGGTCGCCCAGCTCGCCACCGTCGCCACCGGGACCAGCGGCAACGGGCGGGGGCACGAGCTGGTCGCCCCGTTCACGCAGCTGGACCCGGCCGACCTCGAACGGCTCCCGGACGGACTGGCCGACGCCTACCCGCTGGGCGAGGTCCAGGCCGGGATGGTCTACGAGCTGTTGGCCGATCCGGACGCCAACACCTACCAGAACGTCAGCAGTTTCCACTTCACCGACGACGGCCCCTTCGACCTGCCGGCGCTGCGGGAGGCGATCCGGCGCCTCGTCGACCGGCACGAGATCCTCCGTACCTCCTTCCGGCTGTCCGGTTTCTCCGGACCGCTCCAGCTCGTGCACGAGAAGGCCGAGGCGGAGGTCGGGTTCACCGATCTGCGGGAGCTGGACCGGGCCGGACAGCGCGCCGCCGTCGCGGAGTTCCGCGCCGCCGAGCAGCGCGTACCGTTCGACCTGGAACGCGCCCCGCTGCTGCGCTACCACGTGCACCGCACCGGTGAACGCACCTGGACGCTCACCCACACGGAGTGCCACGCGATCCTGGACGGCTGGAGCCACCACTCGGTGATCCAGGAGATCCGCGCCGACTACGGCCGTATCCGCGAGGACGCCGACTGCGCCGTCACACCCCCGCCGCGCGCCCGCTACGCCGACTTCATCGCCCTGGAACGGCAGGCGTCACAGTCCTCCGGGGACCGGGAGTTCTGGCAGAGCAGGATCGACGCCTTCCCGCGCCTGGAGCTGCCCGCGCCCACCGCGCCGACGGAGTCGGGCGGGCCCGCCCACGAGGTCCGGGTCTCCTGGGCCGGGCTGGACCCGGAGCTGCGCGCCCTGGCGGCCCGTACCGGCACCTCGCTCAAGACGGTGCTCTACACCGCCCATCTCAAGCTGCTGGGCCTGATCTCCGGACAGCGCCGCTTCTTCGCCGGAGCCGTCTGCAACGGCCGCCCCGAACTCCCGGACGGCGACGAGGTGCGCGGCATGTACCTCAACACCGTGCCGTTCGCGGTCGACCTGGAAACACCGAGCTGGGAGGAGCTGCTGCGCGCGGTCTTCGCGGAGGAGGCCGCCATCTGGCCGCACCGCCGGTACCCCCTGCCCGCCATGCAGCGGGAATGGGGCACAGGGGTCCCGCTGGTCGACGTGATCTTCGGCTACCTCGACTTCCATGTACTGGACCAGTCCGGCTCCGCCCCCGAGGCGGTCACCGACAGCAGCCCCAACGAGTTCACCTTCGACGTGTGGACCTTCCCGGGCGAGCTGCGGATGACCTGCCGGCCGGGCTGGGCCGACCGGGCCCGGCTGGAGACGATGGCCGCCACGTTCGTGGAGGTGCTGCGGACCATGGCCGAGCGGCCGGAGTCCTCTCCCGCGTCCTTCCGTGCCGTCGGCCTGGCCCAAGGCGCCTCCGGTCCGGTGCCCCGTCGGCTGCCGCCCGAGGTGACCCTGCCGGAGCTGATCGGCCGGGGCGCCGACCCCGGGGCGGTGGCCCTGGTCGACCGGGACTCGACCGTGACCTACGGCGAGTTGGAGGAGCGCGCCAACCGGTTCGCCCACCTGCTGCGGGCCCGCGGGGTGCGCGCCGAGGACCCCGTGGCGGTCTGCCTGGAGCGCGGCACGGAGACGGCGGTCGCCCTGCTCGGCGTGGTCAAGGCGGGCGGCTGCTACGTACCGGTCGACCCGGAGTACCCCGAGGAGCGGATCGGCTATCTGCTCTCCGACTCCGGTGCCCGGCTGCTGGTCACCCGCTCCGACCTGGCGGACCGGCTCCCCGGGGATGTCCCGACGGTGCTCCTGGACACCGTGCGGGACGAGTGGGAGGCACAGCCTCCCACCGCCCCTGAGGCGGGCATCTCCGCCGACAACACCGCGTACGTCATCTACACCTCCGGATCCACCGGTCGCCCCAAGGGCGTCCAGGTCACCCACCGCAATGTCGTGCGTCTGGTGCACGACGAGAACCATGCGGAGATCGGGCCGCAAGACACCGTCCTGGTGGTCTCTCCGCTGGCCTTCGACGCCTCCGCCTTCGAGCTGTGGGGCACGCTCGCCAACGGCGGCCGGCTGGCGTTCGCCCCGCCCGGCACTCCCACCACCGCGGGCATCGCCGAGGTGCTGCGCGAGCACGGGGTGACCGTGGCGTTCCTGACGACCAGCCTCTTCCATCTGATGGTGGAGAGCTGCCCGGACACGCTGACCGGTCTGCGTACGCTGCTGACCGGCGGGGATGTGCTTTCCGCGAGCCGGGTACGGGCCGCGCTCGGCCACGGGCTGCGGGTCAGCAACATGTACGGGCCGACCGAGTGCACCACCTTCGCCACCGGGCAGCACGCGCTCACCCTGGAGCAGACGGACCGGCCCATCCCCATCGGCCCGCCGATCGCGCACACCACCGCGCTGGTCACCGACGAGGACCTCCACCCCGTTCCGTACGGTGTCGCCGGCGAACTGCTGCTCGGCGGTCCCGGGGTGGCCCGTGGTTACCTGGGCCGCCCGGAGCTGACCGCCGACCGGTTCGTGCCCGACCCCACCGGCACCTGGCCCGGTGGCAGGCTCTACCGCACCGGCGACCTGGTGCGCCAGGACCCGGACGGCGTCCTGCACTTCCTGGGCCGCCGCGACCACCAGGTCAAGGTGCGCGGCCACCGTATCGAGCTGGGTGAGGTCGAGGCGGGTCTGGGTGGTCTGCCGGGTGTGCGCGAGGCGGCGGCGGCCGTGCGTCCGGGCCCGGACGGCGACAAGCAGCTCGTCGGCTACATCGTTCCGGCGGAGCACGGCGGTTTCGACCCGGCGCTCCTGCGTTCCGCGCTCCGTGCGAAGGTCCCCGGTTTCCTGGTGCCGAGCGCCTGGGTCCGGCTGGACGAGCTGCCGCTCAACGCCAACGGGAAGCTGGACCGCGCGGCGCTCCCGGCGCCGGGCGGCGGCACCGGTGGCGAGGTGGTCGCCCCGCGCACCGCGGCCGAACGGGCCCTGGCAGAGGTGTGGGCGGAGGTCCTCAACCTCGAACAGG
Source organism: Streptomyces cyaneofuscatus (assembly GCF_000718135.1). GTDB lineage: Bacteria > Actinomycetota > Actinomycetes > Streptomycetales > Streptomycetaceae > Streptomyces > Streptomyces cyaneofuscatus. The sequence continues at coordinate 460,197 of NZ_JOEM01000007.1, forward strand.
TAGGAGTCCACGACGACTTCTTCCTGCTCGGCGGGCACTCCCTGCTGATTCTGCGGGCCATCGCCCTGCTCCGTGAACGCCACGGCCTGGAGCTGACCGTACGGGCCTTCGTGGAGCACCACACCCTGGACGCCATCGCCGCCGCGGCGGAGCGCGGCGACTACGGGGACACCTCGCGCACCGCCCTGATGTGGCTGCGCGCGGAGGGCGACCGGGCGCCGCTCTTCTGCGTCCACCCCGGCGGCGGCAGCGCCCACTGGTACCAGCGGCTGCTCCCGCACCTGGCGCCGGATCTGCCGGTGGCCGCCCTGGAGTGGCCCGGTCTCCAGTCCGGTCCGGGGCTGCCGGTGCCCACCGCCGCGGAGATGGCACAGCGGTACGTCGCCGAGATCCGCGCGGCCCGTCCGCACGGCCCGTACCGCCTGCTGGGCTGGTGCGGCGGCAGCGGCATCACCGCCGAGATGGCGGACCGGCTGCGGGCGGACGGGGAGGAGGTGACGTTCGTCCTGCTCGATCCGGGCCTGGACAGCCACGAACGGCAGGGCCTGTGGGAGGAGTTCCGCCTGATCGAGAGCTGCACCGCCAAGCTGGAGGAGCTGGCCGCCGCCGGCCCGGAGGAGGACACGGGTGCGCTGCGCGAGGAGATCCTGAAGCTGCTGGACCACCTGGTGGACGATGCCGACCCGGAGACCGGGATCGTGCTCCCCGAGCGGAACGGGGCCGATGTCTGGCTTCCGTCGGCCCGGATCTGGCGCGAGGTGATGGAGATGACGCTCACCTACCGGCACCACCACGTCCCCGGCACGCTGCATCTGATCATCAGCGACGAACTCGCCCGCGGTGAGCACGAGGTGGCCCTCGGCCAGTCGTACGAGGAGTACCTGAGCCGCTGGCGGGAGCTGAACTCCGGCGTCGAGGTCCACCGGGTCCCCGGCGACCACTTCGGGGTCATGCGCCTGCCCCACGTCACGTCCCTGGCCTCGACCCTGGCCTCGGTGCTGGACTGACGTCCCGGGGTGGAGGACCGGACAGAGCCCGGCCGGAGCACACGCTCCGGCCGGGCTCCGTGCTGTCTCCCGCGCCCGGCGGAGGCGGAGGACGCGGGGGCTCGGCAGCCCACTCCGTCGACGGGCGGTGCCCCGGCCGCACCGGCCGGCTCCCCGTACCTCGGTCCGGCCCCGGACATGACGACGGGGTGCCCGGCCGCTGCGGCCGGACACCCCGTGCGAGGGTCTTCGGTGTTCTCAGTCGTGCTGGTCGACGGCGACGAAGCGGAGTTCGGAGGTGTAGGCGTTGCCCCGGTCGTCGGTCAGCCACGCGTGCTCGGGACTGGGCAGCATCTCCGTGACCGTGAGCTTCGCCTCCGGATCCTTCCTCGCCAGCCGACGAGCGGCCTTGGCCAGGATGTTCACATACACCGGAGCGTCGAAATCCACATAGAACGGACGCGGCTCCGTCGGCGACACCACGAACACATAGCGCGGCAACCCCCGCTCACTGCGCCAGTTCCGCGCCCGCACATACCGCCGGGCCTCACTCTTCTCCTCCGCGAACCCCAACTCCCCACCCGTGAACCGCCACGACTCACGACTCACCACCAGCTTGTCCACCATCACCCGCGGCACATGATCCGCGTCGGGGAACAGCCGGAACAGGTCCATGGCCAGGGTGGTGAGCACGTGGCCGAACACATCGGTGACGGGGAACTCCGTGCCGTCGGGCAGTACGACGACCGGCCGGCCGTCGCGCCGGACGACGTGGGCGTCGGCGCTGAGCACGGTGCGGTCCCGGTGCGGGTCGGCGGTGAGTTCCATCAGGGCGACGTAGTAGTCCTCCGGCCGGACCAGCACATTGCGCACCCTGGTGGAGAGCCGTGCCTTGTGCTCCTTGGGCAGCAGGGGCAGCAGGCGGGGGCCGGGGTGGTCCTGGCCGGTGAGCCGGAGGAGTTCCGCCGGCTCGGGGTGCTGGCTGACGAACAGCGAGGCGCCCATGGTGTTGGACGCCAGGTGCAGTTCGCCGAGGACGAGTTCGAAGTCGCCCCTGCCGATCGCCTCGGTGTCGCGGGCGGCGATCAGCACATCGGGGCTGAGGTAGCGGGCGGCGGTCCAGGCCACGGGGGCCGGGGGGAACGCCTCGGCCACCTGGGACGCGACGGACGAGTGGGTCGCCCGCACCCGCCCGGCCCCGTCCGGCAGCGGGATGATCCGTGCCCAGCGGCGCTGGAACTCCGCCAGCACCTCCTGTGCGTCGGTGACCGCGCCTCCGTGCAGGATCGGCATGGAGGCGAACCAGAAGTCGGCGAGGTTGACCCGTTCCTCGCCGGAGGCGGCGGACAGCTTCTCGTAGACCTCGACGGCCCGCCGCTCCACCCGGGCGCCGAGCTGGGCCATGAGCCACGCGGCGCTGGTCATCAGCGGGTCCAGGGGCGCCATGGCGTCCAGGACGGTGCCGCCGATCCGTGCGGTGGCGGAGCGCCGGGTGTCGGAGTGGACGAGCGACCGGTTAGGCGCCGTACGGCTGCCCTTGGCGCGCTGGGAGGCGGTGTCGGTGATCCGGGTGAAGTCCTCCTCCAGCGCCGCCAGCGCCTCGCACAACGCCTCCGCGTCACGCCCGGCCGCCTCCACCCGCTCACGG
>NZ_JOEM01000008.1 GCF_000718135.1 Streptomyces cyaneofuscatus
TCCTACGGAAACTCCGCTGCAGCACCAACCGCATCACAGCGATCGTCCAGGCCGTCCTCGTCCTTCATCACGCCTCAGCGTGAGGTTGGAAAAGGCTCACCGTTCGCGTGGGCCCAGCCCTGACGGCCCGTCGAGAGCTCCGTTCCCAGGCTGTAGACGTAGATCTGGTCGCTGCGGCCCGAGTCGTTCTTGGAGGTCAGGGGGATGGTCGCGGGAACCGCCGCCTCGGCGGCGGTCTCACCGACGACCGTGGTCAGACCTGCGGCGAGGGCCAGCGCGGCGGTCAGTGAAGCGAGGCTTTTCCAGGGAGCGGGCATGCTCGTCCTCCTTATCGGGTTGGATCCGTGGGTGGAACGGTGTGCGCATCACGTCGCACTTGAGAGCGCTCTCAGAATCCTGCGACGCGAGAGGACTGTCAACGAGCTTGTCTCAACTCTTTTAACTCAGGGAGGAGGAGATGAGACGTGCGTGTGGTGGTGGTCGGCTCCTGGAGGAACGGTGAGGCCGGGCCGACGGGCTGAGAACGGCGGCGGCGCGTTTCGGCGTTGCGCCCCGCCGCCGTCACCGGCCACGTGTGGCGGCCGGTTCCGGGGTCGCCGCCTCCCGCGGCGGCCCCGGAGTCGAGAGGTCCCCTCAGCTGGGGAGGACCCACTTCTGGTTGGCGCCGGTGTGGCAGGTCCACAGGTGGAGCTTGGTGCCGTCCGCCGAGGAGACTCCGGAAGCGTCCAGGCACTTGCCGGAGGATGGGTTCTTCAACGTGCCGTCGGGTTGTGGCGACCACTTCTGGGCGCCCGTGCCGTTGCATCCGTACAGCTGGATCTTCGTACCGTCCGCCGTGCCGGCGCCGCTGACGTCCAGGCACTTGCCCAGGGCGCGCAGCGTGTCGTCCGTGCCGGCCGTCCACCTCTGGGCTGTCGACCGGTTGCACGTCCACAACTGGATCTGGGTGCCGTCCGCACTCGACCCGCCTGCCACGTCGACGCACTTGCCGCCGATTCCCGTGATGGCGCCTTCCCTGGGGCCGGTCGCGCCTCCGAGCTCCTTGATGCGGATGTTGCGGAAGGACACGTCGTCGCCGTCGCCGTGGTTCTGCAGGCCGATGTGCCCCTGCTGGAGGCTGCGGACGGGGTCGGTGTTGGTGAAGTCGTTGATCTTGCGGCCGTTGAGGAAGAGCTGGAGGCGCTCGCCCTCGACCCGGATCTCGTACGTGTTCCACTCCCCCGGCGGATTGAGCGCGGCGTCCCGGGCCGCCAGGTCGGCGGACTTGAAGCCGTAGACGGCGCCGGTGGTGCGGTCAGGGGTGTCGGTGGCGTCGATCTGGATCTCGTAGCCGTTGTTGACGGCCGACCACGGGTCGTCGGAGGCGGGGAAGCCCACGAAGACCCCGCTGTTGTCGTCCCCGCTCTGACGCCAGTCGAGCTTCAGGGAGTACGAGGTGTACTCCTTGGCCTGGTACCAGTACAGGCCCAGGCCGCCCTGGGAGGTGAGGGTCGCGTTCGCGTGCGTGAAGGAGCCCGGTCCCGCCTGCTTCCAGCCCGCCGTCCCGGAGGTGCCGAACAAGGTGGTGTAGCCCGTTTCCGGGCGGCAGTCGGCCTCCGTCATCTCCGCGGCCCAGCGGATGCCGCCCAGCAAGTGGCGGCGGAAGGCCGGCTCGGCGAAGGACTCCTGGGTGTGGCCGCCGCCCGTGTAGAAGGCGCGCCCGCCCCGGTAGTCCTTGCACCAGGCGATGGGGTGGTCGCCGCCCATGGTTCCGCCGCTGTAGGTGGACTCGTCCAGGGATGCCAGGACGTGGGCCGAGCTCCGCGGGTTGGTGCGGTAGTCGTACCACTCGTCGGTCCGCTGCCAGGTGGGGCCGAGGTGCGCGGTGGCGTCGTGGGCGCGGTCCTCGACCTTGACGGTGGCCGGCTGGATGTGCGGGTGGGACTTGAACAGGGCGCCGGCCAGGCCGTTGTACCAGGTCCAGTCGTACTCGGTGTCGGCCGCCGCGTGGATGCCGACGTAGCCGCCGCCCGCCTCGATGTACCCCTCGAAGGCGGTCTGCTGGGCGGCGTTGAGGACGTCGCCGGTGGTGGAGAGGAAGACCACCGCCTCGTAGCCGGTGAGGTTGGCGGGGGTGAAGGCGGCAGCGTCCTCGGTCGCCGTGACGGTGAAGTTGTTGGCGGCGCCCAGCTGGCGCAGGGCGGCGATGCCCGCCGGGATGGAGTCGTGGCGGAATCCAGCGGTCTTGGAGAAGACCAGCACGTCGTACGCGGGGTCGGCGGCGGCCGCGGCCGCGCGGGCGGGGGCGGCCGGGGCCTGTTCGGAGGCCGTGGAGACCGCCGTGGGGAGGGCGGCGGCGCCGAGCAGGGCGCCGGCGGCCCAGCAGGCGAGGCGAGTTCGGCGTCGGTTCATGACAGGGTCCACTTCTGGTTGGCGCCGGTGTGGCAGGTCCACAGGTGGAGCTTGGTGCCGTCCGCCGAGGAAGCTCCGGAGGCGTCCAGGCACTTGCCCGAGGACGGGTTCTTCAACGTGCCGTCGGCCTGTGCCACCCACTTCTGGGCACCTGTGCCGTTGCACCCGTACAGCTGGATCTTCGTACCGTCGGCCGTGCCCGCGCCGCTGATGTCCAGGCATTTCCCGAGTGCGCGCAGCGTGTCGTCCGAGCCGGGCGTCCACTTCTGAGCCGCTGTCCGGTTGCACGTCCAGAGCTGGATCTGGGTGCCGTCCGCACTCGCCCCGCCCGCGGCTTCCGCGCACTTGCCGCCGATTCCCTTGAGGTCGCGGCCGGCCGGGGTGGTCTGGCCGGTGGTGAAGGTGAAGTCGTCCAGGTCGAAGAGCGAGCCGCTGCCGCCCTTGAAGACGAGGTAGAGCGTGGTGGTGGAGGCCGGGCGGTTGGTCAGGTCCGCGCTCACGTCCCGGAAGGTGTCCCAGCCGCCGGTGACGGGGACCGCGGCCGAGCCGAGCAGGGTGCCGGTGGGTGAGCCGGCCCGTACCTCCAGCGTGCCTCCCGCACCGCCGGAGGAGACCCGGGCGGTCAGCTTGGTGGCGTTGCCGAGGATGTAGGGGGTGAAGGAGATCCAGTCGTTGTTGTCGATGTAGCCGACGGTCCTGCCGCCGTTCGCCGAGGCCTTGTCGACGATCTGGATACCGGCGGAGCCGCCGAAGTGCTCGGCCTGGCGCTTGCTGCCCTGGCTGACGTTCTGGTCGTGCGTGGTCAGGGCGGGCTGGCCGTTCGCCCCCTTGTCGGTGTACTCGGCGTCCCAGACGCCGAAGATGTTGGCGTTGGGGTCGTGCTCACCGTCGGCGATGGTCTGTACGGTGCCGGAGCAGCCGGTGGCGGAGGTCTGCGGGTGGCCGTGGCTGTCATGGCCGATGATGAAGGTGACCTTCACCTTGGAGCAGTCGATCGTGCCGTCCTCGGGGTCGGTGACGGTGACGTTGAAGGGGACGGCCGCGCCCGGGTCGATGATCGAGCCGTCGGCGGGCAGATCGAGGGTGACGGTCGGTGCGGTGTTGCCGACGGTGATGATGACGGAGGCGGTGGCGGTGTTGCCGGTGCCGTCGGAGACGGTCAGTTCGGCGGTGTAGCGGCCGTTGGCGGTGTAGGTGTGCGAGGGGTTCGCGGCTGTGGAGGTGGATCCGTCGCCGAACTTCCAGGCGTACGTGAGGGGGTCGCCGTCGGGGTCGGAGGTCCCGGCCGAGGAGAACGCGACCGCGAGCGGGGCCTGGCCCGAGGTGCGGTTCGCGGTGGCCTTGGCGAGCGGGGCGCGGCCTCCGGTGACGTACTCGATGCGGTAGACCGCGCTGTTGGCGTCGCCGTTGAAGTAGCCGGTGCCGTAGTCGAGGACGTAGAGCGCGCCGTCCGGGCCGAAGGCCATGTCCATGACCTGCGTGCCCTGCCAGGGGAACGCGTTGATCGACTGTACGGTGCCGTCGGCGCCCTGCTCGATGCGCTTGATCCACTTGCGGCCGAACTCGCCCGCGAAGTAGTCGCCGTCGAAGCTCTGCGGGAACTTGACCGTGGAGGTCGAGGCCGCGTCGTAGCGGTAGACGGGCCCGCCCATGGGCGACTCGGAGCCGTTGCCGAACTCGGGGACGGAGCCGCCGTCGTACGGTATCCAGGCGGGCTGGGCCGGGGGCAGGTCGGTCAGGCCGGTGTTGTTCGGCGAGGTGTTCTTCGGTGCGGCGCAGGAGAACGTGGCGCCCGAGGTGGAGGTGGCGAAGTTGTAGTCCACGTAGGGGCTGTTGTTGCCGACGCAGTAGGGCCAGCCGTAGTTGCCGGCCTTGGTGATGCGGTTGAACTCGACCTGTCCGGCGGGTCCGCGTCCGGCGTTCGCCGTGCCGGCGTCGGGGCCGTAGTCACCGAGGTAGACGGTGCCGGTGGGCTTGTCGACGCTCATCCGGAAGGGGTTGCGGAAGCCCATGGCGTAGATCTCCGGCCTGGTCCTCGCGGTTCCGGGTGCGAAGAGGTTGCCGGAGGGGATGGTGTAGCTGCCGTCGGCGGCGACCTTGATCCGGAGCACCTTGCCGCGCAGGTCGTTGGTGTTGCCGGAGGAGCGCTGCGCGTCGTACGCGGGGTTGCGGTTCGCCCGTTCGTCGATGGGGGTGTATCCGTCGGAGGCGAAGGGGTTGCTGTCGTCACCGGTGGAGAGGTACAGGTTGCCCTGCGCGTCGAAGTCGATGTCTCCGCCGACGTGGCAGCACAGGCCGCGGCTCGCGGGGACGTCGAGGACCTTCTTCTCGCTGGCGGTGTCGAGGGTGCCGTCGGCTCTGAGGACGAAGCGGGAGAGCCGGTTGACGCCGTCGAAGGGGGCGAAGTCCGCGGCGGATCCGCCTGCGGGCGCGTCGCCGGAGGGCGTGGTCAGCTTCGGCGCGTAGTAGAGGTAGACGAAGCGGTTGGTGGTGAACGCGGGGTCCACGCCGACGCCTTGGAGGCCCTCTTCGTCGTGCGAGTAGACGTCAAGTTTCCCGGCGGTCTTCGTGGTGCCGGCGGCGTCGGTGAGGCGGAGGGTGCCGTCCCGTGAGGTGTGCAGGACGGACCGGTCGGGCAGCACGGCGAGCGTCATCGGCTCGCCGGTCTCGGCCACCCCCTTGGCGAGGGTGACCTGCTGGAACTCGTCGGCCGCGACGCTTGTCCCGGGTTCGGGCGCCGCCGCGGCGGGTCTCTGCTGGGCGGTGAGGGCACCCACTGCGGCGAGCAGGGCGCAGGCCAGCGCCGCGACGGGTCGGGTGAGTCTCCTGTGCACGCGCATCCTCCGTGTGGTGACGGGGTGAGGTCTGGAGCACAGGCGCGCGCCGTCGCGCCGGGGAGGCATGGGTGCTCCCGGGGGGAGGGAGGAGCACTCAGGCCTTGTCGTTCGGTACAGAGCAGGAAGGTAATGGCTTTTTCGCGGACCAGAAAGCCCTTTGACGTACCTGGCCTTAACTTTCTCTACTGGGGAGACAAAGCGACTGGCTGGGCTCCTCGGCCGAGGGAGGCGAGAGACGCCCCGCCGGCACGAGCATCGACCCCGGCCCGGCACCGGGAAGGCCGCTCTCTCGTCGGCCGGTGAGACGTCAAGCCGACCGTCCGTGAAGGGGATTGGTCCAGACGAACGTCTTGACGGGTCTGCGGCGCGCTCCTTAAATCAGTAGCACCAACTGTTGAACGCTGCTGTCCCCGGCGATCCCCAGATCACTTCACTTCGTGTCCATAACACGGCCGTCAGCGCGCCCGGCGTTCTGTCATGCACACGTCGCCCTGAACTCTGCTCTTCTCATCCCCTCACACCCCCACGAAAGCGATGTGATGCCCCGTGCGTACGCCTTGGCGCCACAGATCCCTCACCTGGCTGGCCGCTGCCGCCTGTCTCACTCTCGCCGCCCTCTCCCCCACCGCCGTACAGGCCGCCCCGGCCCCGGACTCCGGTACGGTCGCCCCCGCCGCCGTCACCTTCGACGAGAACTTCGACGGGCCGGCGGGTTCCGGCGTCAACACCTCCAGGTGGCAGCTGGAGACCGGCGACAACGTCAACAACCACGAGCGGCAGTTCTACACCTCGGGGACGAACAACGCCGCGCTCGACGGCCAGGGCAACCTCGTCATCACGGCGAAGAGGGAGAACCCGGCCAACTACAACTGCTGGTACGGGCGGTGCGAGTACACCTCGGCCCGTCTCAACACGGCCGGGAAGTTCACCGCCCAGTACGGGCGCGTCGAAGCCCGCATGAAGCTCCCGCGCGGCCAGGGCATCTGGCCCGCCTTCTGGATGCTCGGCAACGACTTCGGCAACGTCGGATGGCCCGCCTCGGGTGAGATCGACATCATGGAGAACGTCGGCTTCGAGCCGGGCACCGTGCACGGCACGCTGCACGGACCGGGCTACTCCGGCTCCGGTGGCATCGGCGCCGGTTACACCCTGCCCGGCGGCGCGGCCTTCGCGGACGCCTTCCACACCTTCGCCATCGACTGGAGCCCCAACTCCATCCGGTGGTCGGTGAACGGGAACGTCTACCAGACCCGCACGCCCGCCGACCTCGGCGGCCGGCAGTGGGTCTTCAACAAGCCCTTCTTCCTGATCCTGAACCTCGCGGTCGGCGGCTACTGGCCCGGTGACCCCGACAGTTCGACCCGCTTCCCGCAGCAGCTCATCGTGGACTACGTGCGCGTGAGCACCGACACCACCACCCCGCCGCCCGGCGCCAAGACCATCCGGGGCATCGGCGGAAAGTGCCTCGACGTGGCCGGCGCCAGCTCCGCCAACGGCACCGCCGTCCAGCTCTACGACTGCAACGGGACGGGCGCCCAGCAGTGGGACGTCCGCTCCGACGGCACGATCCGGGCCCTCGGCAAGTGCCTCGACGCCAAGGACGGGGCCACCGCCAACGGCACCCTCGTCCAGCTCTGGGACTGCAACGGCACCGCCGCCCAGCGATGGGGCATCTCCGCCGCCCGCGACATCGTCTCCGTCCCGGCCGACAAGTGCCTCGACGCCACCGGTAACTCCTCCGCCAACGGCACGCGCGCCCAGCTGTGGACCTGCACCGGCGCCGCCAACCAGAAGTGGACCGTGGCATGAGCGGTAGCCCCGCCGGGGCCGGCTCACGGCGCGCACCCACCGCGCACTGAACCCGCGCCTGCCCGGACGACGGAGTTCCGTCGTCCGGGCAGGCGCGGTCACGCCGCGTCGCCGTCGAACTTCGCGGCCGACCAGAAGTAGCCGAGCACGGCGAGCCCCAGGCACCATGCGACGGCGAGCCACCCGTCGGCACCGATCTCGCTGCCGAGCAGCAGCCCGCGCAGGGTCTCGATGGCGGGGGTGAACGGCTGGTACTCGGCGATCGGCCGGAACCAGCCGGGCATGGAGCCGACCGGTGTGAAGGCGCTGGAGAGCAGTGGCAGCAGGATCAGCGGCATCGCGTTGTTGCTCGCGGCCTCGGCGTTCGGACTGACCAGGCCCATGCCGACCGCGATCCAGGTGAGCGCGGTGGCAAAGAGGACCAGCAGCCCGAAGGCCGCCAGCCACTCCAGGGCGGTGGCGTCCACGGAGCGGAAGCCGATGGCCACGGCGACGACGCCCACGAGGATCACGCTCATGACCGACTGGAGCACGCTGCCGAGGACATGGCCGATGAGCACCGACGGGCGGTGGATCGCCATCGTACGGAAGCGGGCGATGATGCCCTCGATCATGTCGTTGGAGACGGACACCGCCGTGCCGACCACCGTGCTGCCGATCGTCATCAGCAGCAGGCCCGGGACGACGTACGCGATGTACGCGGAGCGGTCCGGGCCCTCGCCGCCGCTGATGACCGAGCTCATCGCGTCGCCGAAGATGTAGACGAAGAGCAACAGCAGCACGATCGGCGTGAGCAGCAGGTTCAGGGTGAGGGACGGATAGCGCCGCGCGTGCAGGAGGTTGCGGCGCAGCATCGTGGACGAGTCGCGTACGGCGAGGGAGAGAGAGCTCATCGGGCGGCCTCCTTGGGCTGATGGGGCTCGGTGGACTGGGGGGACTCGCTGGATCGTTGGGGCCCGGTGGACCGGTCGGGCTCGCTGGACCGGTCGGGCCGGTGGGACCGGTCGGGCACCGTTGAGCCGGTCAGGGCGAAGAACACGTCGTCGAGGTCGGGCGTGTGCACGGTCAGTTCGTCCGCCTCGATGCCGGCCGCGTCCAGGCGGCCGAGTAGGGCGTGCAGCTCGCGCTGGCTGCCGTCGCTCGGGATCCGCAGGGTGAGCGCCTCCTCGTCCTGGACGGTGTCGCCGAGCGCGGCGGCGGCGCTCCGGTACGCGGCCGGGCCGAGGAAGCGCAGCCGTACGTGCCCGCCGGGGATGAGCCGCTTCAGCTCGTCGGCGGTGCCTTCTGCGGCGATCCTGCCGTCGTTGAGCACCGCGATACGGTCGGCGAGCTGGTCGGCCTCCTCCAGGTACTGGGTGGTCAGGAAGACGGTGGTGCCCGATGCGACGAGTTCGCGGATGATCTGCCACAGGGTGTGCCGGGAGCGCGGATCCAGGCCGGTGGTCGGCTCGTCGAGGAAGATGATCCTCGGGGCGCCGACGAGGGTCATCGCGATGTCGAGGCGGCGCTTCATTCCGCCCGAGTAGCTCTGCGCGGGCTTCTTCGCGGCGTCGGTGAGGCCGAATCGCTCCAGCAGTTCCGCCGCGATCCGGCGCCTCTCGCGTCCCGGCAGGTGGTGCAGGTCCGCCATGAGGAGCATGTTCTCCTCGCCGGTGATCAGCCCGTCCACGGCGGAGAACTGCCCGGTGACGCCGATCGCGGCCCGTACGCCGTCGGAGGAGGCGGTGATGTCGTGGCCCGCGACCTGGGCCTGTCCCCCGTCGGCGGTGATGAGCGTGGAGAGGATCTTGACGAGGGTGGTCTTGCCGGCGCCGTTCGGCCCGAGCAGGGCGAACACCGAGCCGGCCGGGATGTGCAGATCGACGCCGTCGAGGACGGTGTGGTCGCCGTACGCCTTGCGCAGACCGACGGCGGAGACCGCGGGCAGGGGCGCGTGAGCGCCACCTCTGCTGGATGTGGGCATGACAGATACAGGCATGGGGTTCTCCCCTTCGCATGCGGATGATGTGAGAGTTCGTATGCGGATGACGTGAGAGCCGACGAGCCGTTCGGGCGGTCCCCGCCGGTCAGCGCTCGCCCTTGCCGGTCAGGGCCTGGCGCGGCGGACGTCGATGTTGCCGAACCGGGTGCGGGCGCGGATCCTGACGGTGTCCACGCTCTCCTCCGGGGCCTTCGACGCGGTCAGCGTGTTGCGCACCTGGCCGGAGTCCGAGCTGACGTCGAGCCAGGCGGCGGTGCCCTCGCGGACGCCGACCTCGATGGCACCGTAGGAGGTCTCCAACTGCACCGTCCCGCGGGACACTTCCGCGACGCGCAGGGTGCCGTTGGCGGCGGTGGCGGTGACGGAGCCCTCGGCGCGCGCGATGAGGATGTCGCCGTTGGCGCCGCTCACCCGCAGGTCACCCCTGGCCTCCTCGACGCTCGTGGTGCCGTGCGAGTTCTTCAGGACGGCGGGGCCGGCCACGAGGCCGACGCGCACGCTTCCGGAACTGGTGGTGATCTCGGCCGCGCCCTCGACGCGGTCCACGGTGATCGAGCCGTGCGACGCGGTGAGCTTCAGCGGGCCGGTCGTGTCGAGGCGCACGTCGCCGGACGAGGTCTTCACGCGGACCTCGCCGAGCCGGCCCTCGCCGAGCACCTGGAGCCAGGCGCCGGTCACCTCGGCGCGTGATCCCGCGGGCAGTCCGACCGTCACGTCGACGGTGCCGGTGCGGCCGAGCAGTCCGGGCTTGGGCGTCCTCACAGTGAGTGTGCCGCCTGCGTACGTGACCCCGGTCTGACCGGCCGTCCGCACGTCCTGGTCCCGCTTCGGGTCCCGGGGCCGTACGTCCACGACGGTGGCGGGGCCGTCGCCCGCGGTGAACTGGATGGAACCGGCCTCCACATGCGCGGTGACCGAGATCGGTTCGGGTGTGTCGAAAGTAGGCATGGCTGTCCCGTCCTCATGGGTGCTGGAGACGTCCCCGCTGGTGGGACGTGGTGTGTACGTGAAGTGGTGCGGAGCGGCAGGGGTACGGAGCCGGGGGCGGCTAGCGCACCCAGCCCGTGAAGCTCTGCCCGACGGTCCGGGTCTTCTCCGTCGTACGCGGCCGGGTGCCACCGTCGACGGCGGACGCCACCGCCCGGACCAGCCACGCGTTGACCGACAGCCCTTCACCGGCCGCGGCCTCCTCGGCACGGGCCTTGAGGTGGGCCGGCAGACGCAGATTGACCCGGGCGGCAGCGCCTTCTTCGCCGTCGGCCGGGGCCTTGAGCGGCTGGACGGGCTCGGCCGGCTCCGCGGTGGCCCCGTCGCCGGTCTGCGGCAGTGTCACCACGAAGTCGGGGTCCAGCCCGCGCAGCCGCACATCGACGGAACCGGGGGCGAGTTCGCGCGTGATCTCGTCCATCGCGGCGGAGAGCACATGGAGCATGGTCAGCCTGGTCGCCGACTCCAGAGGGGCGGTGAGCCTCTCCGCCAGCGCACGGGCTTCGTCGCCGCCGGCTTCGGCGGCCACCGCGAGCTCGCGGCGGAGGGAGTCGACATACGGGGTGAGGTCCATGACGCCATCATGGCACCACAGTGGCGCCACTCGCAAGCCTTTATGGCGCCGAAAGGTGCCAGGTGGCACCACATGGCGCCACGGTGCCTGCTCATGGCACCACGCGGCGCCGGACGGCGTCAGGAGAGGGCGGCCCTCTGCGGGCTGCCCCGTCAGAAGGGGGCGGCCCTCTGCGAGCTGCCGCCGAACGACGGACGCCGGGCGTGGAAGCGTGTGCTTCTCCGTGTGGCGGGGCAGCCGACCGTCATGACTGTTCTGCGTAAAGTCGCCCGACCCCTGCTCGCCTCGATGTTCGTCAGTGGCGGATACAACGCGGTGCGCCATCCCGCGCCCCTGGTTCCTGTCGCCGAGCCCGTGACCGACCGCGTCACCTCGGCGATCGGGAGGCGGACGTCCCTGTTGCCGGAAGATCCCGAAAGCCTCGTACGCCTGAACGGCGCGGTACAGCTCGGTGCGGGCCTCCTGCTCGCGCTGGGGCGTGCACCCCGGCTGGCCTCGGCGGCTCTCGCCGTGACCCTGGTGCCGACGACCCTGGCCGCCCATAGCTTCTGGACGATCGAGGACCCGGAGAAGCGCGCGGCCCAGCGGATCCAGTTCCTCAAGAACGCGTCCCTGCTCGGCGGGCTCCTCATCGCCGCCGCCGACACCCACGGCAAGCCCTCGCTCGCCTACCGCACCCGCCATGCCGCCGGTCATGCCTCCGATGCCGTCGCCCACCAGGCGCACGCCGCCGCCGGCCGGGTCGGTGATGTGGCGGGCAGTGCGGTGGAGAGCGTCACGGATGCCGTCGAGGCGGCCCGCAAGCGGCTGCCGTAACCCGGTGGCGCCGCTGCCGGAGGGGTTCAGACCGCCCGCAGTCGGCCGGCGGAGCGGCCCGCGAGCCCGTCGACCGCCCGGGCCGTTGCCTCGTCGGCCGGGAGGAGGACCACCAGCTGCTGGGCGTCCTCGGGGAGTTCGAGGGTCTCGCGGACCAGCTCCAGTTCGCATCCGGACGGGTGGTGGAGCCGCAGAGGCCTTCGTCGCGGACCCACGTGCCGGTTCAGACGGCGGGTGAGATCGGGGCCCGCGGCGAGGGCGAGTTCCGCGGTGAACCACTCGAAGCTCGCCCCCGAAGGCCCGTGCCACAGCTCGAAGGCCCGCTCGTCCGCGACCTCGTCCCAGTCGGCGAAGAACGTACGGGCCCGGGGGTCGGTGAAGACGTAACGGGTGAGGTTCGGCGTGTCGGCGTCCAGCAGTCCGGTGTCCCTGGTCACCGCCTCGAAGCCGGTGGTCCGGGCGAGGACGTCGCCGAGCCGGTTGGTCACCACGGCGATCCCCGGTTCCAGGAGGCCGAGTGTCCGCAGAACCGGCGGACGGACATCGCGGCGCGGTGGCTCGGCCCGGGTGTGCGCCGTGCACTCGCCGCCGGTGATCTTCGACAGATAGCGCAGGTGCTCGCGGTCCGGCAGGTCCAGAGCGAGGGCGTCGGCGAGGGCGTTCACCACCGCGACCGAGGGGTTGCGGTCGCGGCCCTGCTCCAGCCGGGTCAGGTACTCGACGCTGACGCCCGCTCGCGCGGCGAGATCGGAGCGCCGCAGCCCCGGCGCCCCCAGTCCGGCATCCCCAACGACTGCGGCTGGACGCTGTCGCGCCTGGCCCGGATGAAATCCCCCAACGGCGAACCCATGCCCGGGAGGATACGACGTCCTCCCCCGGCCCCGGGAGCGCCCAGGGTGGCCCTGCCGGGGCCAGCCTGAGCACGGTCTGGCGGGAGCCACCCCGTGTCCGGATCGTGGTGGTCATGGACGACAAGCCCAAGCTCGTGATCATCATCGGAAGCGTCCGGGAGGGGCGGTTCGGCCCGGCCGTGGCCTCATGGGTCGCCGAACAGGCCGATACGCACGGTGCGTTCGACGTGACCGTCGTCGATCTGGCCGACTCCGAACTCCCGTTGGCCCTGCCCGCCGCGTCACCGAAGTACGCCGGTGACGCCTACCCCCGGCCCGCCGGGATGGCGGAGCTGACCTCCGCCCTGGAGAGCGCCGACGCGTTCGTCGTCGTCACGCCCGAGTACAACCACAGCTACCCCGCCTCACTCAAGGCGGCCATCGACTGGCATTTCACCCAGTGGGAGGCCAAGGCCGTCGCCTTCGTCAGCTACGGCGGTGCCGCGGGCGGCCGGCACGCGGTTCTGCACCTGGAGAACGTCCTGACGGAACTGCACGCGGTGACCATCCGAGAGGGCCTCGCCTTCCCGAACTACTTCACCACCTGGCAGGACGGCCGCCCCCTCGCACCCGAGGCCCCCGGCCACGCCAAGACGCTGCTCGACCAGCTGGCCTGGTGGGCGACGGCGCTCCGCTCGGCACGCCTGGCGGCACCCTTCCCCGCCTGATCGCGGCGACCGGATGCGCCCCCGCGATGTGTGCGGGCTCGGAGGGTCAGCCGGTCACCTTGGCGATGAACGCGGCGAGATTCCCCACGGTCCGCTGGATCTGCTCCTCCAGGGTGAGCGACTCCTTGAGCCGCGCGCCGACGCCCGCGTCCTTCTTCCCGCGTACGTAGAGCGAGCAGGCCAGGTCGCTGCACATGTAGGCGCCGACCGAGTTTCCCTGCTGGCCGGCCTTCCCTGACTTCGGGGCCACCAGCAGGGAGACGCCCCCGGTGTGGACGGTCACGCACATCGAGCACATGCTGCGGCGGGTCTGCCAGGAGCCGGCGTCCGAGGAGCGCAGCTGGACGCCGACCGGGCGGTCGTCCCAGCCGGCCACGAGGTAGGCCCGGTCGGAAGCCTGCGGGTCGCGCCAGCCCAGGAAGTCCAGGTCGTCCCAGGGCCGTTCGGCCAGGTCACGGGGGATGTTCAGGCGCTTGGCCTCGCCCTTGGTGCAGTTCACGAACGAGGTACGGATCTCTTGCTCGGTCAGCGGTTTCATGACAGCCACGCTAATTTGCCTAAAGTCATTAGGCAAACGTATATTTCCTTGGGCAATCACTGGGAAGTGTTCGGAGGGTGGCATGGCGAAGACAGGACCGGCCGCGGAGCGCGTGGTGAGAGCGGGGGCCGAACTCGCGGACGAGATCGGCTTCGAGCAGGTGACCCCCTCCGAACTCGCCCGGCGGTTGGGCGTCAGGACCGCGAGCCTGTATTCGCACGTCAGGAACGCCCACGACCTCAAGACGAAGATCGCACTGCTCGCCCTGGAGGAGCTCGCCGACGTGGCGGCCGCCGCGATCGCGGGGCGGGCCGGCAAGGACGCGCTCAGCGCCTTCGCCAACGCGTACCGCGACTACGCCCGCCGGCATCCGGGGCGCTTCGCCGCGGCCCAGTTCCGGCTCGACCCGGATGCGGCAGCGGCAAGCGCCGGCGTACGGCATTCCCGGATGATGCGGGCCATCCTGCGCGGCTACGACTTGACGGAGGTCCAGCAGACGCATGCCGTACGGCTGCTGGGCAGCGTCTTCAGCGGTTACGTCGGTCTGGAGGCGGCCGGCGGCTTCAGCCACAGCGCCCCCGCCTCCCAGGAGAGCTGGACCGAGATCCTGGGCGCACTCGACGCCCTGCTGCGCAACTGGCCCGCCCCCTCCTGACCCTCACCCTGCGAGGAGAGCCCAGAAGATGAACACCCACCACGGGTGGACCGCCACCCCCATCACCCTCGGCATCCTGCGCGGCGCCCTCGACCTGGAGCGCACCGGACGCGGCGTACTGCCCCACCGGCTGCCCGCCCAGGCCCGGGAGCAGATCCCCGACGGACAGCTGGCCATGGCCGAGTCGCAGCCCTCCGGGGTCCGGCTGGCCTTCCGCAGCCGGGCCACCGCCGTCGAGCTGGACGTCGTCGCCACCAAGCGGGTCTACCCGGGAGCGCCGCCGCGTCCCGACGGGGTGTACGAGCTCCTCGTGGACGGTCACCTCGCGGGCCGGGCGAGTGCGCCCGACGGCGACACGCTCACCGTCGACCTGGCCTCGGGGACCGCGCACAGCCGCCCGGGCCCCGTGGAGACCCTGCGGTTCACCGGCCTGCCGGACGACGAGAAGCACATCGAGATCTGGCTGCCGCACGACGAGACCACCGAACTCGTCGCTCTGCGCACCGACGCGCCCGTCCGCGCCCCGCAGCCCAGCGACCGGCCGGTCTGGCTGCACCACGGCAGTTCCATCAGCCACGGTTCCAACGCCGCCACCCCGACCGGCACCTGGCCGGCGCTGGCGGCGGCTCTCGGCGGGGCCGAACTGATCAACCTGGGGTTCGGCGGCAGCGCCCTGCTCGACCCGTTCACCGCCCGCGCCATACGGGACACCGCCGCCGACCTGATCAGCGTCAAGATCGGCATCAACCTCGTCAACGCCGACCTGATGCGGCTGCGCGCGTTCGGCCCGGCCGTCCACGGGTTCCTCGACACCATCCGCGAGGGGCACCCCACCACGCCCCTGCTGGTCGTCTCGCCGATCCTCTGCCCCATCCACGAGAACACGCCCGGCCCGTGCGCCCCGGACCTCAGCGCGATGAGCGAGGGGCGGCTGCGGTTCATCGCCACCGGGGATCCCGCCGAGACCGCCGCCGGGAAACTGACGCTCACCGTCATCCGGGACGAGCTGGCGCGGCTCGTCGGCCAGCGCGCCGCCACCGATCCTCACCTGCACCACCTCGACGGCCTCGCCCTCTACGGCGCGACCGACCACGCCGAGCTGCCGCTGCCCGACGACCTGCACCCGGACCCCGCCACCCACCGGCGTATCGCCGAACGCTTCGCCGGCCTCGCGTTCGGCGACAGCGGGCCCTTCGCGGCGGAGAACCGCTGACGACAGGAGCCCGCCCCCTCCTTCAGGACCACGGCCGCGCACTCGCCGGTCCGCAGCCGGACCCTCCCCGGTACGCAGCCGCACCCTCCCAAGTCAGCGCGTGCTCCGCCGGCAGGAGACCACCACCAGAAAGGGCCAGAGCGCCTAGAGGAACGTCACGACCCGCTCGGCGACGCCGGGCGCGCCCCCGCTCTGCAACTCGGCCAGGAACCAGAACGCGGTCGCACCCATCAACGCGCTCGCGGCGAGCGACACGTCCAGTCTCAGCCCCCACGGGACCGGCCCCTTCCCCGAGACGGCGGCGAGGGGAGGCCATACCGCCAGCAGGACGAGGCCCACGGTGGCCACGGCCCCGTGTTCCAGGGCCCCACCGCTGCTCGGTACCGGCACCAATGTCAGGGCCAGGGCGCACAGTCCGCCACCGGCCAGGGCGACCCGCCCGGCGAACGCCGCCTCCCGGAGCGCGTGCGCCGTGACCACGTAGCACGTGCCCAGCACCAGCAGCATGCCCGTCATCAGCCAGTAGCTGCCGGCCCCGTAGGAAGCCAGCACGCTCAAGGTCTGCGTCGCGGGGTCGTACGCCGGCCCCTGCCGCAGCTGCGCGATCGTCCAGGAACCGACCAGCAGCACCGGGGCGCACCCGGAGGAGAGCAGAGCCCACCATGGAGCAGATCGCATCAAGGCATCATAAATGCCGCATCATTGCTTGTCGTTGACCTGGGTGCGGAGCCACGGGACCCGGGGGGGGCGGGCCCCGCTGCGTCCCGGGGCGGTGGAGAGGCCGTACGTCAGTCGGACGACAGAGCCACCGCCCCCACCGGGCAGGCCCGCACGGCCTCCCCCACCAGTGGATGGGTCCCGGTCGTCGACTCCCGGCCCGGGAGCACCTCGCTGAGGCCGTCGTCGTCCTGGGTGAACACGTCCGGCGCGGTCAGCGCACACATACCGGCCCCCACACAGCGTTCCTTGTCGACCTGGACCCCCACGCCGCTCACCAGGCCACGGGGAGTTCGAGCAACCCCTGGATCGTGTCCCCCGGTTTGTGGAGGATCTCCTGCGCGGGCACGGCGAGCCTGAGGCCGGGCAGCCGCTCGAACAGCGTGCGCATCGCGATCTCCAGCTCGGCGCGGGCAAGGTTCTGGCCCAGGCACTGGTGGATGCCGAAGCCGAAGGCGAGATGGTGGCGGGCGGAGCGGTCCCAGTCGAGCGTGTCGGCGCCGGGGAACACCTCCGTGTCACGATTGATGAGCGAGGTCGAGAAGACCACGCCCTCACCCTTGCGGATCGTCGCCCCGTCGACCTCCAGGTCCTCGATCGCCAGGCGCTGCAGGCCGTCGGCGATGGACAGGAACCGCAGCAACTCCTCGACCACCACGGCGGTCGTCGTCCCGCCGGCCCGCAGCGCCGCCAGCTGTTCGGGGTGGCGCAGCAGCGTGAACGTGCCGAGCGAGATCATGTTCGCCGTCGTCTCGTGGCCTGCGATGAGCAGGATGACGGCGAACGCGACCAGCTGTTCGCGGTCGACCGGTCCGTCCGGGTGGTCCCGGTGGATCAGCTCGTCGAGGAGCCCGTCCCCGGGCTCGGACCTCTTGCGGTCGATCAGCGCGCCCAGGTACTCCTCGAGTTCGCCGCGTGCCCTGTCCACATCGCCGGCTCCCGGGCCGCGCAGGAGCCGCTGCGAGCGCTCCTCGAAGAACGCGTGGTCGGCGTACGGCACGCCGAGCAGGGCGCAGATCACCATCGACGGCACGGGCAGGGCGAACGCGCTCACCAGCTCGGCCGGCGGCCCTTGTCGTTCCATCGCGTCGAGCAGCCGGTCCACGGTCTCCTGGATACGCGGTCGGAGCGCACCGATCCGCTTCACCGAGAAGGCCGGAATGAGCATCCTGCGCTGGGTGTTGTGCTCGGGGTCGTCGACGCCGAGCAGGGCCACCCGGCGCCGCTGGGCGTTCGCGAACCGCTGGGCGGGGATGGGGAAGTCCGGGTGGCCGCGGTCACTGGAGAGCCGCGGATCGGCCAGCAGCCGGCGGGCCAGGGCGTGTCCGGTGACCGCCCACACCGTGCGTCCGTCGAAGAGGGTGACCCGGCTCAGCGGGCGCTCCCGGCGGAGCGGTGCGTAGCCGGCGGGCGGGTGGTACGGGCACCCCCGGTCCTGGGGGAAGGACGTGGCGGGGGCCGGGGCGGTGGCCAGGGCGTGGGGGTCGAGGTCCTGGCGGGCCGGGTCCGTGGTGGATTCCGTCATGGGATCGGGTCGCCTCGCAGTGCTCGGTCGTGCGCGCGGAGCCGGTCGTTCCGCGCCTCCCGACCATTGGATGCCCTAGGCACCTATCTGGTCGACGGGTAGACCGGCCAGCTCACCGGTGCCGTGGATCTGGCCGGTGCCATTCGTACGCGTTCGAACCGCATCGCATCGGCTCAGCTCCGAAGGGGCGCCCGGTCCGCGCCGGGCGTGACCACCGGGCCGCCGACGGCTTGAACCGGACGGGAGGGCGGGGCCTGAATCATGCCGTACGCCGACGGCGCGTCCTCGCGCGGCCTGGAGAGCCCGCTCATGACGTCACCGGCGGCCACAGGCCCGTGGGTGAGACCCGTGTTGCGCCGGGGGCAGGGCCGCCACGTACGGTACGGCAGGTGAACGAACCGCCCGAAGCCGCTGCCGAGCCCGCTGTGGACGAGCGTGAGCCGGCCACGACGATCCGCGTGTTCCTGGCACTCGCCCCGCCCGACGACGCCAAGGACGAACTGGCGCGGGCGCTGGGTCCGGCCTACGAGGAGTACCCGCGCCTGCGCTGGAACCGGATCGAGGACTGGCACATCACCCTCGCGTTCCTCGGCGAGCTCCCGCTCACCACCGTCCCGCTCCTGATGCCCCCGCTCGCCGGGCTCACCGCCCACCGCCGGCCCCTGCGGCTGGCGCTGCACGGCGGTGGGCACTTCGACGAGCGGGTCCTGTGGAGCGGGATCGAGGGGGACCTCGAAGGGCTGCACCGGCTGGCCACCGATGTACGCGACGTCGTCAAGGCCTGCGGCGTGCCCTTCCCGGACCGGCCGCTGCGGCCCCATCTCACGCTGGCCCGCTCCCGCCGGGGCGACCACCGCGCCGCGGTGGAGGTCGCCGCGGGACTCGCCGCGTTCTCCGGCCGCGCGTGGGAGGCCGAACGGCTCCATCTGGTCGGCAGCAACTTCGGCCGTGGCCCGGGGCCGATCCGCTACCGCGACATCGAGGCCTGGAGTTTCGGTCACGAATCCTGACCTATGGCCGGCGCAGTGACCCATGCGGTCGGTGTGGTGCGATCGGTGGGCGGTGCTATCGGGGGGCGGCGGGGCGATCAATGCCGTACGTCGCCAACGCGGCGCCGCGCGGCACGAGTCGGGGCCGCGTGTCGCCGCGCCGCAAGCGCACCCGGGCCGGTATATGTATGCGAGCACTCGCAAAAGGATCATGGTTGTGGCGAGTGCCCACGCCGATCGCCGGGTGCGTCCGTCACCACCCGCGGTGCACGGCCGCACCCAAGGAGAGAGACATGCGCTACGGAAGCGCGCTGCGCGAGCAGATCCGCACGCCGGGAACGACCCCGCTCGTCGGCATCTACGACATGTACTCGGCATCGGTCGCCGCCCGGCACTACGACGGCTTCTTCGTCTCCGGTTTCGGCTTCGCCGCCTCCCACTACGGGCTGCCGGACATCGGTTTCATCGCGTGGCCGGACATGGTGGCGTTCGTCGAGCGGCTCCGGCTCGCCTTCCCCGCCCACCATCTGCTGGTCGACATCGACGACGGTTACGTGGACCCGGAGGTCGCCTGCCATGTGGTGCAGCGGCTGGAGCGGACCGGGGCCTCCGGCGTCATCCTGGAGGACCAGCAGCGGCCGCGCCGGTGCGGCCACGCGGACGGCAAGAGGGTGCTGCCGCTGGCCGAGTACCTGGAGAAGCTGAACCTCGTCCTGGAGAGCCGGCGGGACCTGGTGGTCGTGGCCCGCACCGACGCCACCGAGGAGGAGGACATCCTGCGCCGCGCCCAGGCGCTCGCGGAGACCGATGCCGATGTGGTGCTGGTCGACGGGGTGCGGGATGTCGAGTGGATCCGCCGCATCCGCAAGGTCATCGACGACAAGCCCCTGCTCTTCAACCAGATCGCGGGCGGCAGGTCGCCGAGGCTCTCGCTCTCCGAACTCACCGATCTCGAATGCCAGGTGGCCATCTACAGCACGCCCTGCCTGTTCGCCGCGCACGCCGCCATCGACACCGCGCTCAGCGAGCTGAAGGAGGCCGACGGGCGGCTCCCGGAGTTCTCGCCCGGTACGTCGGTCGGGGTGCGGGCCTCGACCGCCCTGCTGGAGAAGAACATCAGCCGGCACCACTCCTCCGGACTCCGGACCGTCTGACACGGGACGTCAGCGCGTGTGCGACACGGCCAGTTCGAAGAGATACCGCTTGGTGACCCTGCCTCCGTACCGCCCCTCGATCAGGGCCTCGACGCAGCCCAGCAGCCCGTTCCTGGCTGCCTCCGGAAGCGCCCGGTGGCCGGAGAAGGTCCGCAGCAGCTCCAGGTAGCCGGACGTGGTGAAGGTGAGGTCCTGCTCGTGGCGGCGCAGGACCGTGGGGCCGAACCGGCCGCTGCGCGCCACCTCCCGTACGTGGTCCGACGGGTCGACGTCGGCCGCCGCGGGAGGCCGCAGCCCGGGTGGGGTCTGCGGGTCGAAGCGCTCGTAGCAGCGCTGGACCTCGGCGAAGAACTCCTCGGTGCCGCCCCTCACATGCTGCCCCCGCACCACGGCGAGCGCCCCGCCCGGCCGCAGCGCGTCGGCGGCCCTCGTCACGCGCACCGTCGGGTCGATCCAGTGGAACGCGGTCGCCGAGACCACCACGTCGTACGGTTCCGGGGGCAGCGGCCAGCTCTCGAACGGGGCCGTCACCACCTCCACGCCCGTGGCACCGGCCAGGTTGCGGCGGGCGATCGCGGCCATGTGGGGTCCGGCCTCGACAGCGGTGATCCGGCAGCCCCGTGCGGCCAGGGGCACCGTCGCCTGACCGGTCCCGCAGCCCACCTCCAGGACGCGGCTGCCGGGGCGGGCGCCGGCGAGCTCGGCGAGGTCGTCGTACAGCGCGGGCGGATATCCGGGCCTGGCCCGGTCGTACAGCTCCGCGTCCTCGTCGAAGATACGGGCCAGGCGCGCCCGCCGGGGCTCGTCGGGGCTGTCGTCGCGTCGGGCGTCCACGGCCCGGGTCATGCGGATTCCCGCGGTGCGGGCCGGGCGTGCGTCAGGAGGAACTCGGTCGCCCGGGCGATGGCCTCGGCCGGCGTGCCGTGAACGGCCTCGGACTCCTCCTCCTGCCGGTTGGCCGCCGTGGCGGTGTACCTCCAGGCGTCCACGCCCGGGTCATGGTGGATGACGGCGGAGCCACCCGCGTACCGGAGCGGTACGGACTCGCCGGCCGACCTCTTGACGACCGCGTGCGGCCACTTGAGGCGGGCGGACTGCCGCTTGATACCACCCCAGGCCGCGCCCAGCTGGGAGTAGCTGGCTCCGCTGCGGCCCGCCGCGGTGGCCGCGCTCTCGGCCAGCCGGTCGACGGAGCGCTTGGCTTCGTACAGGGCCCGGAGCGTGGCCAGTTGGACGTCGGGGGCGGCCTTGAGCGCGGCGTCGAACGGCTCGCCGGCGGTGCGGTAGGCGAGCGCACGCGTCGAGATCCGCTCGGCCAGCGCGCGGACCGCGTCGAGCACCTTCTCGTCCATGGCGAACGAGTCGTCGTCGCCGGGCTCGCTCCAGGCGGGCTCCACGGGTGTCATGACGGCGTTCCAGAAGTTCTCGTCGTGGCGGGCCGGCGTGGGGACGGCTCTCGTTTCATCCATGCGACAACTTTAGCTGTCACAAGCGCTGAGCGACAGGAATAATTGTCACACTGGGCGGTCATCGAGCGTCGGCGGCTTCCGTCAGGGCCGCGGTGAGGCGGCCGAGCACCTCTTGCAGTCCGAGCACCTCCTCCACGGACAGACCCGTCGCGGCGAGCACCCCCCGAGGGACGGACAGCGCGGATTCACGCAGCCGCGCACCCTCACCGGTGAGCTCGATGACGACGGATCGCTCGTCCTCACGGCTGCGCTCACGCCGGACAAGCCCCGCCGCCTCCAGCCGCTTCAGCAGGGGTGAGAGGGTCCCGGAATCCAGCCGGAGGCGCTCCCCGATGGCCTTGACCGGCCGGGGGCCCTCCTCCCACAGGACCAGCATGACCAGGTACTGGGGGTAGGTGAGGCCGAGATCCTTGAGCGCCTGCCGGTAGAAGCCACCGAACGCCCGCGACGCGGCGTGCAGCGAGAAGCAGACCTGATGGTCCAGTCGCAGCAGCTCCTCGTCGGGGACGGCGGGTAGGTCGGGCGAGGCGTTCGGAGCAGGCGTCATGGAACCAGCGTACCGCCGACCACGCTATTGAGTTGTGCACAACTTAATGATGTGCAATCTTTGTGTTCGTGGCCGCGGCGATCCGTTCGCGGCACCGACAAGGAGGGTCACCCCATGGACGCGCTGTACACCGCCGCCGCAACCGCCAACGGCCGCGAGGGCCGTGCCGTGAGCTCGGACGGCCAGATCGACCTGCCGCTCGCCCTGCCCCCGGCCCTCGGCGGCAACGGCAAGGGCACCAACCCCGAGCAGCTCTTCGCGGCCGGGTACGCGGCTTGCTTCGCCAGCGCGATGGCCGCCGTCTCCCGCGAGATGAAGCTCGACACGAAGGACGTCTCCGTGACCGCCGAGGTCTCCATCGGCAAGGACGGCGGCGGCTTCGGTCTCGCGGTCGTCATGCGCGTGGAGCTGCCGGACTCCCTCACCGGAGAGGTCGGCCGGCAGCTGGTCGAGGCCACCCACGCCTACTGCCCCTACTCCAAGGCGACCCGGGGGAACATCGACGTCGAGCTGGTCATCGAGTAATCCCCAATTCAGACGGTCAGGCGGTCAGGCGGTTCAGACCGTCAGGCGGTTCAGGCGGTGAGGCGGGCCAGTACCGTCTTCACCGCCCGGCGTACGGCGTCGCGTGCCTCGTCCGTCCGGTCAAGGGTTTCGAAGCCGTGCCGCCCCTCCGGTACGTCGACCACCTCGACGTCGGCCCCGCAGCGCCTCGCCGCGGTCAGGAACTCCTCCACGGTCGCGGCGATCTCGGCCATCTCACGGCCCGCCCGGACCAGCACGATCGGGAGCTTCCCCGCCCGGGCGACCGCCCGCACCGGGTGAAAACGGGCATCCGCCACCCCCCAGCTCGGCAGCGGGGCCAGGATCGGGTAGTTGGCGGCCAGGCAGCGCAGCCAGGCCGGGGGCGCGGCCAGCCAGTTGGCGGTGAGGGGGCCGCCGCCCGAGAAGAACCACAGGGCGATCCGGTCCGCGTCGACCCGGGGGTCGGCCCGCACCCGTTCCACCGCGGCGGCCACGTCCTCGGCGGCCCGCTCGTAGTCGGTGAAGGCGTGCAGCCGGTGGTCCACCGTCGCGGCTGCGGCTCCGTGCCCGGCGACGTACCGGGCGTACCCCGTCAGGGTCGGCCAGTCCCGGGGCGTCGGCCGTGCCCCGGCGGGTACGGGGCCGCCGTGGACGAACACCACGGCCGGGTGCGGCCCCGGCCCCTCGGGCAGGTACAGGTCGGTGTTCCCGGTCCGTTCGCGGGGGCGTTCGGGTACATCGAGGAGGAACGGCCGCAGATGCGGGGGCGGTTCGGCGGCGTCGGCGGGCTTCAGCCGGTGGCCCCGGCCGGCCGCCGCCTCGGTCAGGACCTCGGCCAGCTCGGCGGGGCAGGACAGCATCGGCCAGTGGCCCGTGGGCAGTTCGAAGAAGGTCACCCGGGGGTCGGCGAGGGCCTGGATCGCGGGTTCGCCGAGGTCCACCATCAGCTGGACGAGCTCGATGCCCGGCCCGTTGCCGGTGCACAGCACCCCGGTCACGGGGACCGCCGCCACGGCGCCGGTGAGCCGTAGCGGCTGGAGGAGTGTGCCCAGGGGCTGCGGTGCCGCGAGGGCGGTGAGCCCGTCGAGGGCCGCCTCGGAGAGCCCGGCGGTGCTCCCCCAGCGGGACCAGGCGTCGCGGGCGGGCGGCGGCAGTTCACCGGCCTGCCCTTCACCTACCCCTCCTCCGCCTTCGGTGAGTTCCTCGCGCAGGCGCTGGTCGGGCAGCGCGGCCAGGGCCGGGACGCCGTCCCGGGGCATCCCGGAGTCCAGGTTGACGATCCGGGCGACCGACCGCGCCCGCCGGTCCGCCGCGCCCAGCGCCGGGTGGATGCCGTAGTCGTGGCCGACGAGCACGATGTCGCCGCCGCTCTCCACCGCCACCGAGTCGATCACCGCGAGCACATCCGCGACATGCGTCTCCAGGTCGACGGCTTCGCCGGGAGCGACGGGGCGCCCGCCGAGCCCGGTGAGGGCCACCGTATGCACCTCGGCGCCCTCCGCCGTCAGTCGCGCGGCTGTGTCCCGCCATACGAACGGGCCGGTGAACGCCCCCGCCACCAGGATGAATACGGTCATGGTTCCTCCTCGTCACACGCTCCTGCGCGCACCGGCCCGGTTCTCCGCCAGCGCTCGCCGGTACCGTAGGAACTCCTCTTGGGGGAGGTTCAAGTGTTCTCGTCGCCCGACGGTCTGTGCACGATCGGTGAGCTGGCCGAACTCGCGGGCGTCAGCGTCAAGACCGTCCGCTTCTACTCGGACGGCGGGCTGCTGCCGGAGGCGTCCCGCAGTGCGGGCGGGCACCGCAGGTACGCCCCGGAGGCCGTGGAGCGGCTGGCCCTGATCCGCTCGCTGCGCGGTCTCGGCCTGCCGGTCGCCGACGTGCGCCGCGTCCTGGACGAGCAGGACGCCGGGGACGCGGCCGATGTGCTGGAGGCGGCGGTCGACGGCCGGCTGCGCGTACTCGGCTCCGAGCTCAAGGCCCTGCGCTGGCGGGAGACAGCGCTCCAGCTCGTACGGGACTGCCCGCCGGAGGAGCGGCCCGCCCGGCTGCGCCTGGTCGGCGCGGTGGCCGCTCCGCCGAGCACCGCCGCACTGGTCCGGTTCTGGCGCGCGTGGCTGCCCGCCCGGATGCCGGCGCGGGCCGTCGGGGCGTTCCTGGAGGTGGCGGTACCGCAGCCGCCCGACGACCCCCGGCCGGAGCAGGTGCTCGCCTTCGCCCGGCTGTACGCCTTCGTGACCCGGCCGTGCGGAGGGAGCGGCAGCGGCAGCGGCCCGTGCCAGCCCAGAGCGCACAGCGCTGCCGGGGCCCGTGAGTCGGCCGTGCTGTACGCGGGGCTGGCGACGGCGTACGACCTGGCGGGCGGGGAGATGCGGCGGGGCGCGGAGCCCCGCCCGGGTGAAGCCCTGGACGGGTTCGTGGACGCGTACGCGAGCACGTACGGCACCCGTGACACTCCAGGATTCCGCCGTCGGCTCGCCGGTCAGCTCGCGGCCGATCCGCGCATCGACCGGTACTGGGAGCTGACGGGCGAGGTGCTCGGCGCTCCAAGCAGCCACCCGGAGCCGACGCCGGGGACGGCCCATGACTGGCTCCTGGAGGCGCTGGACAACCAACTGTCGACGGGTGCGGGCGGGCGCGCGAGGCGGTGACCAGCGCTCAGGCGGCGATGACCGCCGCCCCCACGCGTCCTCCGTCGACGTCCACCACTGTCCCGTGCACGAAGGCGGCCTCGTCGCTCGCCAGCCAGACGGCGGCGTGGGCGATGGCGTCCGGGGTGCCGATGCGACCGGCCGGGGTGCCCTTCATCATGATCTCGCCGGGGTGCGCCTCGCCCTCGCCGGCGGGCGGGACGACCACGCCGGGCGCGATGGCGTTCACCCTGACCCCCTGCGGGCCGAACTCCGCGGCCCAGGCCCGGGTCAGGGTCTCCACCGCACCCTTGGTCGAGCTGTAGAGGGTGCCGACCGGGGTGCCGAGGCGGGCCACCCAGGACCCGAGGTTGATGACGGCCCCGCCTCCCGCCCGCACCATGGCCGGGGCGATGGCGGCGGTCAGGAAGTAGGGGGCCTTGACGTTCACGGCGTAGACGCGGTCGAACGTCTTCTCGTCGGTGTCCGGGGTGGTGGAGCCCGGGAAGATGCCCGCGTTGTTGACCAGGATGTCGATGCGGCCGCCCAGCACCCGGGTCGCCTCCTCGGCGAGCCGGTCCGACACGGCGGCGCTGCCGTCCAGGTCGGCCGCCACGAAGTCGGCGCGTCCGCCGGCCGCGCGGATCTCCCCCACGACCGCCGAGCCTCGTTCGCCGTTGCGGCCCGACACGATCACGTGAGCCCCTTCGGCGGCGAACGCCGTGGCGATGGCCCGCCCGATGTTGCTGGTCGAGCCTGTGACCAGCGCGGTCTTCCCTGCAAGTCGTCCGCCCATGACCTGTCTCCTCCTCGATCTCGTACGCACTCCCGCGAGCGGGCACGTCGTTCTCCCGGCTCCGCGGGCGACCCGGCTGTCGGGGACGCGCAACCGACTGTGCTCCGATGAAAATGGACCGGCAAGTCCACTCCTGGCGGACGCGTGGCGCGTTTAGACTGGACTCCCCAGTCCATTCTTCTTCGAGGGGGGCGTGACCGATGCCCGAGGCGTCCACAGCGAAGGGGCGCGCCACGCAGGCCCGGATCGTCGAGGGTGCGGCCGAGGTGCTCCGCGAGCAGGGTGTCGCCTTCACCACCCTCGACGACATCCGCGACCGCACCCGTACGAGCAAGAGCCAGCTCTTCCACTACTTCCCCGGCGGCAAGGACGAACTGCTCCTGGCGGTGGCCCGGTTCGAGGCGGAGCGCGTACTGGAGGACCAGCAGCCGCATCTGGACTGCCTGGACTCGTGGGAGTCCTGGTACCGGTGGCGGGACGCGGTGGTGGAGCGGTACGAGCTCCAGAACGATCAGTGCCCGCTGGGGTCGCTGTTCCTCCAGGTCGGCCGTTCGGAGCCGGGGGCGCGGGCGATCGCGGCCGAACTGATGCGCCAGTGGCAGGAGCGCATCGCGGAGGGCATCCGTACGCTCCGGGCCCGTGAGCTGATCCCGGCCTCCGTGGACGCCGACCGGAACGCGGCCGCCCTGCTGGCCGGGATCCAGGGCGGGGTGTCGATCATGATGTCCACCGGCAGCTCGGCCCACCTCAAGGCCGCGCTCGACACCGGGATCGACCAGCTCCGCCACGCGGCGGCCGGGGCGGGGCAGGCCGAGGTCAAGTAACGTACCGGGCCCGGGCCTTGGACGGGCCGGGCCCGGCAGCGCCGCGGGCTCCGCAGCCCTAGAAGGCGGTCCAGGTGAAGGCGACCTTGTCTCCTGCGCGCAGCTTGAACTGGCAGCCGCCGACCGGGATCGAGGTGCCGTTGACGGCGATGTTCCAGTAGGCGACTCCGCCACCGCTGACGTTCTTTATCGTGTCGACGGAGAAGTCGTCGAACGACGCGTACCAGGTGCCGTCCCAGGTGAAGTGTCTCTTCCGTGCGGCGTCGTCGAGGGCGGCGGTCGGCGTGGGAACGGCGCTCGGGTTGGCTCCCCCGTTGGTGCCGTCGCAGCGGTGCGTGCCGCCGGTGGCAGTGGTCACGTCATGCCCCTTGGTCTTGATCTTTCCCTTGAAGAGGCGGCCGTCCGGACCCTTCACGGTGAGCGAGACCTTCACGGGGGCGTTCGTGGATGCCTTGGCCTGCGGCTGGGCGACAGCGGGTGCGGCGGCGAGAGCGAGGCCGAGTGCGGCCGTGACGACGAGGGGCGGCGGGCGGATGTCAGGTGCACGAGAGTGCCTTTCCGGTGCGGGGCGGCCTGCCGTGCCGCACCGGAGCCCGACCGTCCGCGCCGCGTCCGTCCGCGCGTCTCGCGGCGTACGCGCGGCGGACCGGGGCCGCAGGGCTTCGCACTGCAGACCATGACAGGGGAAGCGGTACACGTCACGCGCCGGGCTGTCCGACTCGCGGCCCGGCGGGCCGCACACGGTTGCAGGTCAGCGCCGGATTCCCACCGGCTTCCCCCAGTCGCGCACGCATTCAGTTGTCGCTCCGGATCGCCGAAGCCCTCGCATGCTACGGCCAGTCGGCCACGCCCGGCCGGGGATTGGGACAATACGTCGTCCGTACCAGGCGGTCAGCTGGAGGAAGGCGGGCCGAACCGTTCGGGTGCCAGGGTGGCGAGGAGGGACGTGACCACGAGATCCGTCGAGGCGGCCATGTCCACGGAGTCCGGCGACAGCAGCCACTGGACCTGGAGGCCGTCCATGACCGCGATGATGGCGTTGGCCGCGTTCCCGGTCGTCTCCGCGCGGTCGGAGGGGAGTTCGCACGCCTCGCGCAGGGCGTCGGCGACGAAGACCCGCAGTCCGTCGTAGCGGTCGCGGAAGTAGTCCTGGGCCGGGTGGTCGTCGGTGACGGACTCGGCCGACAGGACCGCGTACAGCCGGACGATCCCCTCGCGCTCGGCGTTGCGGAGCGCGGTGTTCACCAGGTGGCGCAGGAAGTCGAGCCCTTGGGGGCGGTCCGGGCCGAGCTGTTCGATGTCGGCCCGGTCGCGCAGTTCGAGGACGCTGGTGAGGAGCAGCGCCTTGGAGCGGAAGTAGTGCAGGACGCCCGCCTGGGTGAGGCCGACCCGGTCCGCGATCTCCGCGAGCGAGGCGTTGTTGTAACCGCGGGCGGCGAAGGTGTCCATGGCGATGGACAGGATGTCCTGCTGCCGCTGCCGGGCTTCCGGGCTGCGCGGCGTACGGGGCTCGGCCGGACGGCCTGCCGGCCTGCCGACTGACTTCTTGCCCACCGGCTGCTTGCCCACTGACTGGTTGCTCACCGGGTCAGCTTAAGCCTGCTCCGGGCGGCGCTCCGGGAGAGATCTCCCCCGGGCGGCAGAACACCGCATCCGACTACTTACTAACCACTTAGTGGGTGTGGTTTCATGCCGTTGCCCCGCCGATGTCTCCAGGTATCGACGTATCGACCCAAGGAGAGAGCCGCACATGCCTCATCCCCGCCCCCTGCGCCTCAGAGCACGCGCGGCAGGCGCCGCGCTCGTCGTGGCCGTCGCCGGACTCGGCCTCAACGCCACCGTCACCACCGCCCAGGCCGCCGACCCGGTCGCCCAGGTCTGGGTCACCACCACGGACGGCAGCAAGAAGCTCACCGCCGACGGAAGCGTGCCGTTCACCGGCACCCCGCAGGGCGTCGACATCCGGATCGACGCCAACAGCAAGGGCCAGAAGTTCACCGGCGCGGGCGCCTCCGTGACCGGCGCATCCGCCCACCTCATCCAGAGCCTCCCGCAGGCCCAACGCACCTCACTCCTGCGGTCGCTGTTCTCCGCGGAGGGGGACGGCATCGGGCTCAACTACCTGCGCCAGCCCCTGGGCAGCACCGACTTCGACGCGAACTCCAACGCGTACACCTACGAGGACACCCGGGGTTCGTTCTCCATCGACCGGGACCGGGACCAGATCATCCCGGTCCTGAAACAGGCCACCGCCATCAACCCCGCCATCCGGTTCATGGGCTCCCCCTGGTCTCCCCCGGCCTGGATGAAGACCAACAACTCCCTCAACGGGGGCAGCCTGAGGGCCGAGCACTACCAGGCCTACGCCGACTACCTGGTCAAGGCGATCCGGGCGTACGGACAGGAGGGCATCACCCTCACCGACCTCACCGCGCAGAACGAGCCCGAGTTCGCCACCAGCTACCCGTCGATGAGCATGACGGCCACTCAGCAGGCGGACTTCTTCCAGGTCCTGGACCGTACGCTGACCGCCGCCAACCTGCCCACCAACCTGCTGGCGTACGACCACAACTGGGACCACCCCAACTACCCGCTCGACGTCTTCGCCCGGACCGGTGGCATCCAGCGGATCATCGGCGCGGCCTTCCACTGCTACGGCGGAGCCCCGGCGGCGCAGCAGCAGATCGTGAACGCCGGGAAGCGGGTCTTCTTCACCGAGTGCTCCGGCACCGACAGCGCCAACCCCGCCACCACGTTCGGCGACACCCTCAAGTGGCACGCCGAGAACCTCGTCGTCCAGAACATGCGCAACGGCGGTGAGACCGTCATCAACTGGAACCTGGCCCTGGACCAGAACGGCGGCCCCCACCAGGGGCACTGCACCAACCGCTGCAACGGCATCGTGGAGATCGCCGGCGGCCAGGTCACCCGGAACGCCGAGTTCTACGTCCTGGGGCACGTCACCAAGTTCATCAAGCCGGGCGCGACCCGTATCGGCTCCACCAGCCAGGGCGCCGGGGGTGTGCAGAACGTCGCCTTCCAGAACCCGGACGGCACCCGCGCGGCCGTCGTCGTCAACACCGCCTCCGCACCCCAGCGGTTCTCGCTGACGGACAACGGGAAGTCGCTCGCGTACACCCTGCCCGCCGGTGCCGTCGCCACCTTCACCTGGGACGGCAACGGTGGCACGACCGAGCCTCCGGCCGGTTCGATCGACCCCGCAGCCTGGTACCGGGTGCAGAACACCAACAGCGGCGCCTGCCTGGACGCCGCCGACTGGGGCACCGGTGACGGCACCGCGCTCCAGCAGTGGGCCTGCGGCACCGGGGCCAACCAGGGCTGGCAGTTCCGGCCGACCAGCGGGGGCCACTACCAGGTGGTGAACCGGCACAACGCGAAGGTCTGGGACGTGGACGGCGGCGCCGGGGCGACCGCCGACGGCACCAAGGTCCACCTCTGGTCGTACGTGGGCTCCACCAACCAGCAGTGGCGGCCCGAGCCGCTGGCCACCAACGGGCGGTACCGCTTCGTCGCCCGCCACAGCGGCAAGTGCCTCACCGTCGACAACTCCTCCACCGCCGATGGAGCACGGCTCTCCCAGCAGCCGTGCAACGGGGCTGCCGCCCAGTCGTTCGCGCTGACCGGCTGACCGCGCGCATCGCTCACGTCGGGCCCCGTCGCACGCGGCGGGGCCCGACCGCGTACCGAATCAGCCCCGGATCGCGGTCAGCAGGCGGGCGCAGCGCGCCGCCATGTCCTGCGCCGACTGGTCCGGGTGGCTGGTCCACCAGCCGACCAGCGCGCCGACCGTGCCGGTCCACACGTGCTTGAGCGCGTCGGCGTCCAGCGGGTCCTCGTTGCCGTGCCCGCGCAGGAGGTCCGCCGTTCCGGACGCGGCGAGGTCGTCGATGGTCCGCCGGTGCCGGTGCGCGGCGGCGTGCAGGTCGGTTCCGGGCTTCAGCGTCCTGTCGTACAGCACGAACCAGGCGCCCCGCTGCTCCTCAAGAACACCGAAAACAGCGCTGAGCACGCGGTGGGGAGTCTCCGCCGCGGGCTTCTCCCCCGCCGTCAGGCGTCCTCGTGAACGCCCCATCGCCTCCTCGATCGCCGTGACGAGCCGGGGTGCGACGTGCTCCAGGCAGGCGAGGTAGAGGCCGTCCTTCGAGCCGAAGTACGTGTACAGCATCGGCTTGGTGACGCCGACCCGTCCCGCGATCGCGGCCATCGACGCCGAGGCGTGGCCGTGGCGGCCGAACTCGTCCATGGCCGCCGCGAGGATCTGCTCCTCACGGCGCGCCCGGGGGACTCCCTTGGTCCCGGCGCCCCGGGCGCCCTTCGCGGGTGGGGTGGCGGCGGACGACGAGGCTCTTGCCGTGTTCACGCCTGAGACTATACGTTCCGGTAAATTACCCAGAGGTAAATTACCGGAAGGTCATACGTTCATGGCGGACCGCAGCTCTTCCCTTCCTCCCTCTCCTCCCCGGCGCGACAGCGCCTCCGTCCGCTCCTGGTGGGGCTGGGGCGCCCTCGACCAGGCGCTG
Source organism: Streptomyces cyaneofuscatus (assembly GCF_000718135.1). GTDB lineage: Bacteria > Actinomycetota > Actinomycetes > Streptomycetales > Streptomycetaceae > Streptomyces > Streptomyces cyaneofuscatus. Next base: position 31,077 of record NZ_JOEM01000008.1, read on the forward strand.
CCCGACGCGGAGTGTGTCTCGCTCGCCGCTCTGGTCCCCGGGGCGGCGGAGTCGGCGCTCCCGGTTCCGTCGATCGCCTCGCTGGCGCTGCCGGCGGTCCGGGTGAGCGCGCCCGCCGCCCTCGCCCATCTCGTGTCCTCCGCCCCGGCCGACCGGGCGGCCCACACCTACGGCAAGGCCTTCCGGGACGTGGTCCGCGCGCTGTACGGGAACATGGCGGCCGCGCCGGATCTGGTCGCCCGCCCCCGGGAGGAGCGGGACGTGGTGGAGCTGCTCGACTGGGCCGCCGGGGAGGATGTCGCCGTGGTCCCGTACGGGGCGGGCAGTTCGGTCGTCGGCGGGGTCGAGTACCGCGCCGGGGAGCATTCCGGTGTCCTCTCCCTGGACCTGTCGGGGTTGGACCGGGTCCTGGAGATCGACCGGGTCAGCCGCGCCGCGCGGATCCAGGCGGGTGTTCTCGGCCCTGACCTGGAGGCGCAGCTGCGGCCGCACGGGCTGACGCTGCGGCACTTCCCGCAGAGCTTCGCGTTCTCGACCCTGGGCGGCTGGCTCGCCACCCGTGCCGGCGGCCATTACGCCACCCTCCACACGCACATCGACGACCTGGTCGAATCCCTGCGCGTGGTCACACCCTCGGGGGTGAGCGAGTCGCTGAGGGTGCCGGGTTCGGGGGCCGGGCCCTCCCCCGACCGGCTGTTCCTCGGCTCGGAGGGCACGCTCGGGATCATCACGGAGGCGTGGATGCGGCTCCAGGACCGCCCCTCCCACAAGGCGTCGGCCTCGGTGGTGTTCGAACGGTTCCCCGCCGCGGTGGACGCTGTCCGGGCCATCGCGCAGTCGGGCCTGTACCCGGCCAACTGCCGCCTGCTCGACCCGGGCGAGGCGGCGCTGTCGGGCGTGGCGGCGGGGGGCGGGAGCGTGCTGGTACTGGGGGTGGAGTCGGCGTACGGCCCGGTGGAGGGCCGGCTCGCCGAGCTCGTGGCACTGGCCCGGGAGCACGGCGGCTCCCCGGTGGAGGCGGCCTCCGGTGACGGCGACTCGGCCGCCGGCACCTGGCGTTCGGCGTTCCTGCGGATGCCGTACCTCCGCGACGGGCTGGCCCGGATGAGCGTGATCAGCGAGACGTTCGAGACGGCCTGCACCTGGGACCGGTTCCCGGCCCTGTACGAGGCGGTGCACCGGGACGTCGGGGCGGCCGTCCGGAAGGTGACCGGTGCGTCGGGCCTGATCAACTGCCGGTTCACGCATGTCTATCCGGACGGTCCCGCCCCCTATTTCACGGTGATCGCCCCGGGCCGGCGCGGGGCGGAGGTGGTGATGTGGGACGAGATCAAGGCCGCGGCCATGGAGGTGCTCGGCGAGCAGGGGGCGACGGTCACCCATCACCACGCGGTCGGCCGCGACCACCGGCCGGGGTACGACCGGCAGCGCCCGGAGCCGTTCGCGCTCGCGCTGCGGGCGGCCAAGCAGGCCCTCGACCCTGCCGGGATCCTCAACCCGGGGGTGCTGTTCGAGGCCGCGACGGCCTGACGGGGGGAGCGTCCGGGTCCGGCGACGGGGTCAGCGAGGAGTCGATCCGGGTGAGCTGGTGGGCCAGGCTCGTCATCCACACCTCCAGGTCGACCGAGAGCGGCGTCGGCGGAGGGCCGTCCGGTGCGGTCCACCGCCGTACGGGCGTCGGGGCGCCGGTCAGCTCGGCGGCGATCCGGTCCGTCTCCGCGACCAGCTCCTCGGCCGTGGCCCGGGCCCAGACGGCGGCCGGGGCGCTCGCGCAGGCCTCGGGGCGGAGGCCGAAGCGGGGCAGCCAGTGGGCGCCGAGGAGCATGTGATTCGCCGCGATGAGCATGGCGTGCCAGTCGGTACGGGTGTCCTCCCCCGGAGCCTCCGTGCGGTACTGCGCGTACGCCGCTTCGGCGAGGCGCAGCCGGTGGACGCCGGGCAAGGTCTGCGGCGCTGCCCGCGAACCGCCCGCCGGTGTCAGCACCGCCTGTGCCGTCACCGGCACCAGCTCGGCGCAGACGCGCAGCAGCTCCGCCATGGCCCGGTGGACCTCCCTCCGCGCACCGGCCGGCCAGGCCAGCAGCCCGCACAGCAGACCGATCACGCTGCCGGTGACGACGTCGATCATCCGGGCCTCGGAGAGCCGCCAGGTGACCGGTTCGATCTGGGCGAACGCGGTGGCGACGACCAGCGTGAACAACCCCTGCGCGTACGCGATGCCCAGCAGCGGTCCCAGGGCGAACGCCACCAGCATCACCGGGGCGAGCAGAGCCGCGTACGCGTCGGTGTGCGGGCCCAGCCCGATCAGGAGTGCTCCCGCCACGAGCGCTCCGGCCGCGTTCCCGGCGACCGCCAGGCGGACCGCCCGCCAGGTCGCGCCGGCCGTCGTACGCCCCAGGGTCAGGACGGCGAGCAGCACCCAGAAGCCGTGGGACAGATCGAGGGAACCGGCCACCGCGCGGGCCGCCGCGAGGCCGAGCGCGGTCCGCAGGGCGTTCTGGAACAGCACCGACCGGAACGTCACGTTGCCGGTGACCCGCCGGGCCCAGAGTCTCGGCGTGGACAGCTCCGCGTACCAGAACAGCCGGCGCGGGACGGCGGGCTCGGTGGGGTGGCCGTGTACGGCGATGTCCGTGGTGATCTCCGCCATCCGCGCCGACTCGGCGAGCGCCAGCACCTGCGACTGGCGGCGCAGGACCTCGACCGGTGGCCGCTCGCCGGGCGGCCCGGAGGCCAGGCGAACGCGCTCCGCCTGGAAGTCCCGCATCGCCTCCTCCAGGGCCCGGGCCACCGGTGGCCCGGTTCCGGTGCGGAGGAACCGGGCGCAGGTGGCGCACAGCTCGGACACCCGGTCCAGGAGGGCGGCGGAGGCGGGGTCGGGGCCTGTCGGTGGTGTCTCGGCGAGCGTGGCCAGCTGGTCCAGCAGTCTGCGGACCGCTCGGCCGCCCTGTTCCCGTGCGCGGTCCGTCCGCCCCGCGCCGGCCGGGCGTTCCGCCGGTGGTACGGACGCCAGCCGCAGCCTCGCCCCCGCCTCGCGCAGCTTCTCGGGCGGTACGCCGCCGGGGGCGGCACCGCGGGCCGCCTCGTCGAGCGCGCGGGCGAGGCGTTCCGGGTAGGACACGGCGGGCGGGTCGGGCAGCAGGAGTTCGCAGGCGGCGAGGGCCAGGACGCCGAGGGTCAGCCCGGCCAGCCGCTGGCCGAGCGTCCCGGGGGCGTACGGCGGGAAGCAGGCGAGGATGTAGAAGAGCTGGAGGCCCGGCGCGACGCCCGCCGGGCGCGGGCCGCCCACCGCGGCGAACGCCAGCACGAACCCCACGGCCAGCATGCCGCCGACGGCCGCCCAGGTCTGCACCGCGAGCAGCGTGCCCAGGGTCGCCAGGACCAGGGCCGGGGGCAGCGCCCGCAGCATCACGGAGACCCGCTGGCGGCCGGAGCCGGGGACGGGTGAGAGCAGACCGACGGCGATGGGGGCGAAGAGGGCGTACAGCGCCATGACCGGGAGTCCGGCGCCGTACAGCAGCGGGTAGAACCCGGCGCTCGCCGCGACGGCGACCCGGACGGCCCGGCGGACGATGGTCGCCCTCTCCTGCCCGGTGGGGATCACAGCGCCATTGTCGGCCCGCGCCGGGCCGCCCGCTCGGGATGGCGGGCGGGTCCGGCGGTGGGTCAGGCGGCGGGTCAGGCCTTGGCCGTCTCCTTCTCGGCGGTGCGGCGGCGCACCACGGCGTAGCCGTACGGGTCGGGCCAGCGGGGCTCTGCGCCGAGGGCGTCGGCGGCGTGGTGGGCCCAGTACGGGTGGCGCAGCAGCTGACGGCCGAGCATGACGGCGTCGGCCTGGCCCGAGGCGACGATCTCCTCGGCCTGGGCGGGCTCCAGGATCAGGCCGACCGCGGAGACGGGTATGTCGCCGGCCTGCCGGACCTGTGCGGCGAAGGGCACCTGGTAGCCGGGGTGGGCGGAGATCTGCGCGTCGCGGACCAGGCCGCCGGTGGAGACGTCGAGCAGGTCGACGCCGTGGGCGGTCAGCTCCTTGGCGAGGCGGACGGTGTCGTCACCGGTCCAGCCCTCGCGCGCATCCTCCGGGTTCTCGGTCAGCCAGTCGGTGGCCGAGGTGCGGAAGAGGACGGGCAGGTCGTCGGGCCAGACCGCGCGGACGGCGTCGACCACCTGGAGCGGGAAGCGCAGGCGGTTCTCCCAGCTGCCGCCGTAGGCGTCGGTGCGGTGGTTGGCGGCCGGGGAGAGGAAGGAGTTGATCAGGTAGCCGTGGGCGCCGTGGATCTCGACGACCCGGAATCCGGCAGCGAGGGCGCGCTCGGCGGCCGCGGCGAAGTCGCGTACCAACTGCTGGATCTCGTCCTCGGTCAGCTCGTGCGGGACGGGCTGTCCGTCGAACGCGACGGGGCTGGGGGCCACGGGCTGCCAGCCGCCGTCGCTCTCGGGGACGTACGCGCCGCCGAGCCAGGGCCGCTCGGTGGACGCCTTGCGGCCGGCGTGGGCGAGCTGGATCGCGGGGACCGATCCGTGGGAGGCGATCGCCGCGGCGATCCGGGTGAAGGCCTCCTGCTGGCGGTCGTTCCACAGGCCCAGGTCCCACGGGCTGATCCGGCCGTCCGGGCGTACGCCGGTGGCCTCCGCCATCACGAGCCCGGCGCCGCCGGCGGCGCGGGCCGCGAGGTGGGTGAGGTGGAAGTCCGTCGGCACGCCGGTCTCGGACCCGTGGGAGGCCGCGGAGTACATGCACATCGGGGACATCCACACGCGGTTGGGGATCTCCAGGGACCGCAGGGACAGGGGCGTGAACAGAGCACTCACCGGAACGTCTCCTCAAGGGGTCGGGGCACGGAGCTGACGCCCTGCCCGGGCTGGAAGGGCAGGACAGCCATGGCCAGTACGATAGACCTCGTAGTACGGCAGTTGTCAAACTACGAGGATGTTCGTACTTTAGAGACGCGAGACCTGAGGAGGCCGCCCATGCCCACGACCGAGCCCGACGTCGCCGCCCCGTCCGGGCGCCGGCTCGCCCATCCGTCCACGGAGGAGATCCGCCTGGAGGGCGTGCTGCACGCGCTGGCCGACCCGGTCCGGCTGACCATCGTGCGCGAGCTGGCGGACGGCCACGCGGACATGGCCTGCATCGCGTTCGACCTCCCGGTGAGCAAGTCCACCACCACCCACCACTTCAAGGTGCTGCGCGAGGCGGGCGTCATCCGCCAGCACTACGAGGGCACCTCCCGGATGAGCAGGCTGCGCGAGGACGACCTGGAGGCCCGCTTCCCCGGGCTCCTGGCGGCCGTCCTGGAGGCGGCGCGGCGCTCGGTCGCGCCTTCCGCATAAGTCTGTACGCCGGGTGCCCCGGGCCCTTGGAAGGGCCCGGGGCACCCGGCGTACAACTGCCGAACAGATCGCTCAGATGGTCGCGGTGTCGATCACGAAGCGGTAGCGGACGTCGCTCGCGAGGACCCGCTCGTACGCCTCGTTGACCTGGCCCGCCTCGATGACCTCGATCTCGGCGCCGAGGCCGTGCACGGCGCAGAAGTCCAGCATCTCCTGGGTCTCGGCGATGCCGCCGATCGCGGAGCCCGCCATCGACTTGTTGCCGCCGATCAGCGAGAAGAGGTTGAGCGAGATCGGCTCCTCGGGCGCGCCCACGTTGACCAGGGTGCCGTCCGTCCGCAGCAGGGCGAGGTAGGCGCCGAAGTCCAGCGGGGCCGAGACCGTGGAGAGGATGATGTCGAAGGTTCCGGCCAGCTCCTCGAAGGTCCTGGGGTCGCTGGTCGCGTAGTAGTGGTCGGCGCCCAGCTTGAGCCCGTCGCCCTTCTTGCGAAGGGACTGGGAGAGGACCGTGACCTCGGCACCGAGGGTGTGCGCGATCTTGACGGCCATGTGGCCGAGTCCGCCGAGGCCGATGACCGCGACCTTCTTGCCCGGACCGGCGCCCCAGCGGCGGAGCGGGGAGTACGTGGTGATGCCGGCGCACAGCAGCGGCGCGGCCTCGTCCAGCGCGATGCCCTCGGGGATACCGACGACGAACCCCTCGGTCACGACGATGTGCGTCGAGTAACCGCCGTACGTCGGCTCGCCGCTGCGGTCGAGGGCGTTGTACGTCTGGGTGTTCCCCTCGACGCAGTGCTGCTCGCGGCCCATCAGGCAGGCGTCGCACTTTCCGCAGGAGTCGACCATGCAGCCGACGCCGACGCGGTCGCCGGCCTTGAACCTGGTGACGCCGGGGCCGGTCTCGGTGACGATCCCGGCGATCTCGTGGCCGGGCACCATCGGGAAGATGCCCTCGCCCCAGCCGTCGCGGGCCTGGTGGATGTCGGAGTGGCAGATACCGGCGAACTTGATGTCGATCAGGACGTCGAACTCGCCCACCGGGCGGCGCTCGATCGTGGTGCGCTCCAGCGGGGCCTTGGCACGGGGAGCGGCGTAAGCGGCAACGGTGGTCATGCCGGAGGTTCTCCTCTGGGTGATGCGGTAAGTACGTCTCCCAGCATCAGGGTGTGCACAGCATTTACCCAGGTCACCGCTTTGCCTACGTCCAGTGGTCCTACTACTGGCGGGGACAGGCTCCCGCGCGTACGACCAGGAATAATGGGAGCCATGGACGCTTCGCCCGACCCCTCCGCCCCCGAGCCGCTCGACCGGCGCGCCGAGCTCAGCGAGTTCCTGCGCACCCGGCGGGCCCGGCTCCAGCCGCAGGACGTGGGGCTGCCGGAGTTCGGCCGGGCCCGCCGGGTGCCAGGGCTGCGGCGGGAGGAGCTGGCGCAGCTGGCCGGGGTCTCGGTGGCGTACTACACCCGGCTGGAACAGGGCAATGGGCGCAACGTCTCGGCCGAGGTGCTCGACGCGATCGCCCGGGCACTGCGGCTCAGCGACGCCGAGCACGCGCACCTGACGCACATGGCCAAGCCCGCCCGGCACAAGAAGAAGCGCCGCCCGGCGAGGGTGCAGCGGGTGCGGACCGGACTACTGCACCTCCTGGACAGCCTGGAGGGCATTCCCGCGTACGTCTCCGGGGCCCGCTCCGACATCCTCGCCTGGAACCCGATGGCGGCGGCGGTCTTCGGCGACTGGGGCGCGCTGCCGCCCGAGGAGCGGAACTGGGCACGGCTGGTGTTCCTCTCCCCCGCCTACCGGGACCTGTTCGTGGAGTGGGACTCCAAGGCCTCGGACATGGTCAGCTATCTGCGCCTGTACGCGGGCTGCCACCCGGACGATCCGCAGCTCTCCGCGCTGGTGGGTGAACTCTCCGTCAAGAATGACGAGTTCCGGCGGCTGTGGGCCACGCACAACGTGAAGGAGAAGGGGCACGGCACGAAGCTCATCCGGCACCCGCTCGTCGGGGACATGGCCCTGTCGTACGAGACGCTGCATCTGCCGGACGATCCGGAGCAGTACGTGGTGACCTACCACGCGGAACCGGACTCCACGTCGGCCGAGGCGCTGCGGCTGCTGGCGAGCTGGGGTGCGGACGCGCGGCGGGCGGATGTGGAGCGGGTCGACCCGGGTGGCAGGGCGGGCCGGGGCCGGGCCGGATAGGCGCGCCCAGGCGTTGCCCTATCGTGTAATGTATGGATCACACCACTGACCCTTACGAGCTCCGGGTGGGCGTACCGTCCGTCGAGCTCTTCCGCCGACTGCGCACCGACGCCGGGCTCTCCGACAAGGCGCCCGAGGCGGTCGCGATCGCCCTGCCCAACACGTGGCACGGCGTGGTCCTCCACCACGAGGGCGAACCGATCGGCATGGGGCGGATCATCGGTGACGGCGGCACCGCGTTCCAGGTGGTCGACATCTGCGTGCACCCCGCGCACCAGGGCCGGGGCCTCGGCAGGCGCATCATGGCCGCGCTCACCGAGGAGCTCGAACGCCGGGCGCCCGCCACCGCGTACGTCTCACTGATCGCGGACGGACCCGCGCGCTTCCTGTACGAGAAGTTCGGCTTCGCCGACACCGCCGCGCACGACTCGATCGGTATGTACCGCTCGATGGGCACGGGCTGAGCCGCGAGGTCAGATCGGCGCGGCCGTCTCCATCCCGTACGTCTCACGTTCGGGCCGGCCCGTGGCGACGACGTCCGTCGCCACGGTGGTCCCCGACGGGTCCAGGAGCGGCAGGATCTCCGGGTCGGCGAGGCAGGGCAGCAGCAGCCGCCAGAAGCCGGTGAGCGTCCGGGTGGACAGCCATTGGGCGTCGCACCGTCCGAGCACCTCGAACCCGGTGGTCGCGGCGACCGTCGCGGCGGTGACGTCCGTGCGGGAGACGCCTTCCACGAGGGTGCCGACGGCGGCCGCCTCGTCGAGCAACTCCCCGACGCAGCTCTGCCATTGCGCGGGCAGGCCGGGTTCACCGCCCCTCTCCCCGCCGTAGCTGAGCCGGAATCCGGCCCGCGTGACCGGATCGCGGCCGAGCAGGTCCACCAGGGCGTGCGAGGTGTCGACCAAGGTCTGCAGGGCCGTGTCCGTCCTGCGGCGGATGGAGCCGGACACCTCCAGCAGACCGTGCGACGCCTCCGCGACCACGGCCTGGGCGACCGCGGCCTTGTTCTCGAAGTGGAAGTGCAGGGCCCCCGTGCTGACGCCCGCGCCGGAACTGATCAGCGCCAGGCGCGCCTGTCCGTACCCGTGCTGCTCGAACACGATCGCCGCTGAGCGGATCAGGGCTTGGCGGGTACGCGCTGCGCGCACCTGCTTGGTCACCGTGGCCTCCGCCGGGAGGAGGAGCGGATGGGATGGGGCCCCGGGCTGTGGGCTCCGAAGGCCGGGGGCGCTCCGCCGGAGCGGTGAAGCAGCGTCATGGGAATATCAAACCAACTTACCGGTTTGATTTCCAGGGGAACGTATGCGCGGTCGGCACCCGCATCCCTACGCCGGGCGCCAGGCGGCTCGACCGACCGCGCCGAAGGACTCCGCGTGGTCCGCGGCCCAGGTGCGGAACGGCCTGGCGGGACGGCCGGTCAGCTCCTCGACGGTGGGCACCACCGCAGCCTTGGCCCCGGCCCGCTGGCGCTCCGCGCTCTCCAGGAACGCCTCGGCCACCGGCTGCGGATACTTCGCGAGCAGCGCCTCGCGCGCGCGGTCCAAGGGCAGTTCCTCGAAGCGCAGCGGCCGGCCCAGCACTTCGGAGAGCTGGGCCGTCTGCTCGTACGCGCTGATCGCCTCCGGGCCCGACACCCCGTACGCCCGTCCCTCGTGGCCCGTACCGGTGAGGGCCGCGACGGCCACCGCCGCCACATCCCGGGGATCGACGCACGCGACCGGCGACCGCCCGTGAAGGGCCCGCACGACACCGTCCGATGCGATGCCCTTCGCCCAGGAGAGCGTGTTGGACATGAACGTCCTGGGGCGGACGAAGGTCCACGGCACCCCGGACTCCCTGATGGCCTGTTCGTTGCCGCGCTGGAGCCGGGTGATGAAGTCGTCCGCGTCCGGCTCCTCCACCGCCATCATCGACAGCTTCACGAGGTGGCGTACCCCCGCCGCCGCGGCCGCCGCCGCGACCCTCGCGTCATCGGGCTCCGTGGGGCTGTTCGTCACGAGGAACACCGCGTCGATGCCCCGCAGCGCCCGGTCGAGGGACGCGCGGTCCCCGTACTCCCCCGCCACGATGTCGACCTCGGGTCCGCGCACCGTCACGCGCTCCGGCCGCCGCGCCAGGATCCGCACCGGACCGGCGGCCGCCAGCAGACGGGCGGCCTCGCGGCCGACCGCCCCCGTCGCCCCTGTCACCAGAATCACGCCACGTACTCCTCACACACCGTCATCAGCCTGTCGTCCAGGCGCAACACACCGCTCACACGCGCGCCGGACGGCTGCTCCTCAGCCAGCCGTCACAGGGCCCGTCAGCACCGTGTCGAAGACCGGCTCACCGTCCTGATGGCCCGTCGCCCGGATCCGCACCTCGCCCGGCGGGCCGCCCGGCAGGACCTCCGCGGCGATCGAGCACGGGCTGCCGAACTCCGCGTACCGGTGGAAGTGCGTACGCCCCTCTGCGGGGACGAACCCGCCGTCCCCGGCGGCCAGGCACGCCGCCTGCCGCGCCGCCTCCAGCAGCAGCATCCCCGGCACATGGTCGTTGGGCCGCTGGAAGAGCGTCGGGTGACGGGTGTCCACCCGCAGCTCCCAGACCCCTTCACGGGAGCTCTCCGAGAGCACCACGTCCTCCGCCCTGGCGCGCCCCGCCCGGGCGGGGTCCACCGGCGCCGTCCGCGGTATCACCACGCCCGGCTCCGCCGATCCGCCGCGGATCCGCCGGTAGACACGCGGGCTGGTGAACCTCGTCGCCCCCATACCGGTCGCGACCAGCCGGCCCGCGCGGTGCACCACCCAGTCCACGCGGCCCTGCACCGGCAGCCCGCCGCGCCACTTGAGCTCGGAGCAGGTCACCTCCACGTCGATCACGGTGGGCAGGCCGCCCACGACCAGGTGATCGGGGTGGGTCGCGTAGTCCAGATCGGCCATCAGGAAGTGGTAGCCGACGGGGACTCCGTACCCGGCGTGGAAGGCCAGCATCGCCGCCTGCCGCATCGCCTCCGTCACCAGCAGCGGATCGTGACGGTCCGCTCCCACCGGGGCGAAGAACGGATGATCGTGCGGAAGCACCGCCTCCACGTGGAACCGGTCCGGCCCCAGCCGCTCCCAGTTGCGCGGAAAGGCGTCCTCCGCCCTGCTCCTGTGAACCAGTTCCATTCCCACCGGATGCACCACTCGGGCCTCCGAGCCCACGGCCGACGCCGCTACAGGGTCGGTCAAGACTGCTGCTTCGGGCATAACTCCCCCCCAGGGGTCATGTGACGGGCGAGTCGTTTCTGCGGTGCGCACGCGCTGATAAGATACAGACTAAGCGGTTTTTTTTCTATCCCCACCGGCTGCCCGCCCGGCCCCACGACCGGCACCGCCCGACGAAGGAGACAGAGATGGCCAAGCAGGACCGGGCGATCCGTACCCGCCAGGCCATCCTGATGGCAGCAGCCGAGACTTTCGAGAAGCACGGTTACCAGGCCGCCACCATCACCGAGATACTCAAGATCGCCGGAGTGACCAAAGGCGCGCTGTACTTCCATTTCCCGTCCAAGGAAGAGCTCGCGCTCGGTGTGATCGAGGCCCAGGACCCCCCACCGCCCACTCCGGACCAACTCCTCAAGCTCCAGGAGCTCGTGGACATGGGGATGCTGTTCAGCCACCGTCTCCACACCAGTCTCCTCACCCGTGCCGGTGTCCGTCTCTCCATGGACCAGCAGGCCCAGGGCCTGGATCGCACCGGCCCCTTCCTCCGGTGGCAGCAGACCACCCACGACCTGCTCGCCCAAGCCAAACAGAACGGCGAACTCCTCCCGCACGTCAACCCCACGGAGACCGCCGACCTCTACGTCGCGGCCTTCACCGGCATTCAGGCGGTCTCCCAGACCCTCACCAACTACCGCGATCTGGAACAGCGTTACGTCACGCTCCAGCGGCACATCCTGCCCAGCATCGCCAACCCCTCCATCCTCACCGCGCTGGACCTCAGCCCCGAGCGCACCACCCGCCTCGCCCGGCTCATCCCCGCGTACTGAGCCCGCCGGCGGCCGGTCAGGCGGTCAGGGCCAGCCGGGCGCCGAGGCCGATCATCATCGCGGCGACCATCCCGTCCAGGACGCGCCACGACGACGGGCGGGCGAGCACCCCGCTGAGCAGCCGGGCGCCGAAGCCGAGAGCGGCGAACCAGCACACGCTGGCGAGGATCGCCCCCAGCCCGAAGGTCCAGCGCAGCGGGCCGCGGTCGGCGGCGACGGAGCCGAGCAGGAAGACGGTGTCCAGGTAGACGTGGGGGTTGAGCCAGGTCATCGCGAGGCAGGCGAGCACGACGCCCCGCTTCGCCCCGGAGGGCGCGTCCTGTGGGTGCAGGGCGGAGGGGCGGAAGGCCCGGCGCGCGGCCAGGAGGCCGTAGACGATCAGGAACACCCCTCCCAGCAGGGAGACCACGGTCAGGGCGGACGGCCAGGCCACGACGACGGCACCGACCCCGGCGACTCCGAGGGCGATGAGGACGGCGTCGGACAGGGCGCAGATGACCACCACCGCGGATACGGCCTCCCGGCGGACGCCCTGGCGCAGGACCAGGGCGTTCTGGGCGCCGATGGCGACGATGAGGGAGAGGCCGGTACCGAACCCGGCGGCCGCGGTGGTCAGAGCGTTGGTCATGGTGCCGACGCTAGAGAGATCCCGCATCCATGTACAGCTAATGATTCTTACGTATCATTAGCTGTTGTGATGTCTGAGCTTCCCCTCGACCAGGTGCGGACCCTGCTGGCCGTCGTCGACGAAGGCACCTTCGACGCGGCGGCCGGCGCCCTCCATGTGACACCGTCGGCGGTCAGCCAGCGCGTGAAGGCCCTGGAGCAGCGCACCGGGCGGGTGCTGCTGATGCGGACGAAGCCGGTACGGCCCACCGAGTCCGGTGAGGTCCTGGTGCGCTTCGCCCGCCAGTTGGCCCGGCTGGAGCAGGACGCGCAGTCGGCCCTCGGGATGTCGGGCCCCGGCGAGCCGACGCGCCTGACGGTCGCGGTGAACTCCGATTCCCTGGCGACCTGGTTCCTGCCCGCCCTCGGGCGCGTACCGGAGGAGCTGGGCATCTGCTACGAGCTGCGCCGGGAGGACCAGGACCACACGGCCGCACTGCTCCGCGAGGGGCTGGTGATGGCGGCGGTGACGTCCTCTCCCGAGGCGGTGTCCGGCTGTTCGGTGCGGAGTCTGGGGCGGATGCGCTATCTGCCGGTGGCGACGGCGGCCTTCGCCGGGCGGTGGCTCGGGCTGGGGACGGCGACCCCGCTGCGCGAGCTGATCGCGGACGCCCCGGTGGTGGACTTCGACCGGCGCGACGACCTCCAGGACTCCTTCGTCCGCGCGCTCGGGTGCGGCCCGCGGGCGGGCTCCCGGCGCCACTTCGTGCCCACGTCGGAGGGGTTCGTGGACGCCGTGGTGGCCGGGATGGGCTGGGGCATGCTGCCCGACGTCCATGCCCGTCCGCTGCTGGACACCGGCCGCCTGGTCGTCATCGCCCCGGACCGGCACATCGACGTCCCGCTGTACTGGCAGCAGTGGAAGCTGGACTCACCGGCCCTGGCCACCGTGGCCGAGGCCGTGGTGGCGGAGGCCGCCGAGGCGCTCGACGGGGCCGCCGGCTCGACGGGCTCCCAGCTCGACGGGGCCCCTTAGGATGACGGGTCCCTCCCCCGGGCCAGGCTCCTTCGATCCGTACGGAAGCGCCCGGGGGCCATCCCGAGACCCGGAGGCGTCTTCTTGCGCGTGCTGCTGGTGGAGGACGACGACGACCTGCGGGCGGTGCTCGCGGCGGGGCTGCGCGAGGCGGGCTTCGCCGTCGACGGTGCGGACGACTGGCCGGAGGCGGACGTGATGCTGCACGTGACCGCGTACGACTGTGTGGTCCTGGACCGGATGCTGCCCTCCGGCGACTCCCTCGCACGGCTGGAGAGCAGGCGCCGGTCCGGCTGGTCGGTGCCCGTGCTCTGCCTCACCGCTCTGGACGGCCTGGACGACCGGGTGCGGGGGCTGGAGAGCGGTGCGGACGACTACCTGGCCAAACCCTTCGCGATGCGCGAGCTCGTCCTGCGGGTGCGCAGCCTGACCCGGCGGGCGGCCGAGCGGCTGCCCGCCTTCCTGAGCTGCGCCGATGTGGTGATGGACCTGGCGCGGCGGGAGGTGCGGCGGGGCGGGGTGCTGCTCTCGCTGAGCCCGAAGGAGTACGCCGTGCTCCAGCAGCTCCTGGTGCACCGGGACAGCGTCGTCACGCGTACGGCGCTGCTGGAGCACTGCTGGGACGAGATGGCCGACCCGGTCTCCAACGTGGTGGACGCCGTCGTCGCGGGCCTGCGGCGCAAGCTCGGTACCCCGTCGCTCGTGCACACCGTGCGCGGCCAGGGGTTCCTGCTGGGCGCGGCATGACCCGGACGGCAGGCGCCGGGTCCGCGCGGCGCGGCTCCCCGGCCCGGAGAGGGCTGCGCCGGCTCCAGCTGCGGCTGACCGCCGCGTACACGCTCATCACCCTCGTCGGTCTGAGCTGCCTGTCCTGGCTGGTGATCCGCACCGACGACCGGTCCCGGGAGGCCGCCGAGTACGACGAGATGCGCCGCCGGGCCTCCGTCGCCGCCTCGCTCGTCTACTACGAGGACGACCGCATCCGCCTCGACGGCCTGGCCGACGACGAGGCGACCGCGGGCACGCCGCAGATCGTGGTGCTGGAGGAGCGGCCGGGTAAGGGCCCGGCCGTGGTGTTCCGGGGCAGCGTCCAGCAGTTCGACGTACCGGCCGCGGCGCTCGCCCGGGCGGCGGGTTCGGCGATGCGCACCGAGGAGACCGTGCGGGAGGAGGCTCGCGACCGTACGGGCGGTCCCGTCCGGCTGCTGGCCGTGCCCTTCTGGCACGACGCGACCGACGAGGTGGCGGGCGCGGCCGTCGCGGTCGGGGACCCGGCGTACGGGTCGGCCGAGCACCGCAGCCTGGTCCTCTCCCTCGTCGTGGGGTGCGCCGCCCTCACCGCCCTGGCCGCGCTCACCGGCCATGTGCTCTCCGGGCGGTCCATGCGGCCCGCCTGGCAGGCGCTGGAGCAGCAGGAGCGGCTGCTCGCCGACGCGGCGCACGAGCTGCGGACCCCGGTGGCGGTGATGCGGGGCTCGGTGGAGATGGCCGAGCGCGGTTCGGGCGAGTCGGCGGCCCATCTGCCGAGGATCCGGCGGGCGGCGGACCGGATGGGTCATGTGGTGGAGAACCTGCTGACCCGGGGGCGGTTGGAGGCCGCCGTGGAGTCGGTGCGGGCCGAGCCGCTGCGGCTGGACCAGCTCGTGGAGGAGGTGTGCGCCGATCTGCCGGAGGGCGGGCACCGGCTGGAGCTGCGGCTGGAGGAGTCGGTGGTCGACGCGGACGCGGCGCTGGTGTGGGTGGCTGTACGCAACCTGCTCGACAACGCCGTACGCCACGGCCGTAAGCCCGGGGAGCCGGGCGGGGCCGAGCTGCTCGTGACCGTACGCGGACCGGAGGTCTCGGTCGCCGATCACGGTCCGGGGGTGGAGCCCGGGCGGCTGCCCGAGCTGATGGAGCGCTTCCGCTCGCCGGGCGGCGGTACGGGGATCGGCCTCTCGCTGGTGCAGCGGGTGGCCCTCGCCCACGGGGGCGGGCTGACCGTGCGGGCCCGGACCGGCGGCGGTGCTGTGTTCGTGCTGCGGCTGGCGCCGGTCCGGTCGCGGCGGAGGCGGGTGGGCAGGGATGAGGGCAGGCGTCCGGGCAGGGATGGGGGCAGGCGTCCGGGCAGGCGCCTGGGCGCCTGACGCTCACGATTCGCTCATGATCGGCCGTCCATGATGCGGGGGCAGGTACGCAGACCACGCACAGGAGCCCCCCCCCATGCCCCAGCACGCCGCCACCCCCTTCCTCCGTCGCCGCTCCACCCTCGCGGCCCTGGCCGGCGGGGTCGCCGTGACAGCCGGGGCGGGGATCCTGCTCTCCAGCGCCTTCGCGGCCAAGCCCGCGCCGAAGGTCGTCCTCCCCAAGGCCGACGCCACGTTCGACTACCAGATCGGCGGGGCCTACACCCCGCCCGCCGGGGTCAAGGCGCTCTCGCGCGACCGGGGCGCCAAGCCCGTACGCGGTCTGTACAACCTCTGTTACGTCAACGCCTTCCAGACCCAGCCGGACGCGATGGACTGGTGGCAGAAGAAGAACCCGGACCTGCTGCTGCGCGACGGCAGCGGCAAGCCGGTCAACGACGAGGCCTGGGGCGAGGCGCTGCTGGACACCTCGACCGCCGCCAAGCGGACCCGGCTCGCGAAGATCGTCGGCGGCTGGATCGACGGCTGCGCGAAGGCCGGTTTCCAGGCGGTGGAGCCGGACAACCTCGATTCGTACGAGCGCTCCGGTGGCCGGCTCACCAAGGCGCACAACGCCGCGTTCGCCAAGCTGCTGGCCACGCGGGCGCACGCGGCGGGGCTGGCGATCGGCCAGAAGAACACCACCGACCTGCTGGGGCAGCGCAAGAGCATCGGCTTCGACTTCGCGGTCGCGGAGGAGTGCGGCCGCTACGACGAGTGCGCCCACTACGCCACCGCGTACGGCAACAGGGTCTTCGTCATCGAATACACCGCCCGCGACTTCTCCAAGGCGTGTTCCGCCGTGGGCGCGAAGCTCTCGGTGGTCCACCGCGACCTCGACGTCCGGCCGGCGGGGCGGAAGGGGTACGTCTTCCGGACCTGCTGATACGGACCGGGGCCGGTGACTCGACCGGGGTCGGTCACTCGGGGGTCGCGGGTGACCGGCGGGAGGTGAGCGTGAAGAAGGCACCGTGGGGGTCGCCGATCATCGACTCGGGGCCGTCGTCCGGGGAGACGGTCGGCGGGGAGACCTCACCGCCCGCCTTCCGCGCGGCCTCGGTGGCCGCCGTCAGGTCGTCGACCCGGAAGCGGACGTGCCACTGCGGGCGCAGCCGGGGGTCGGGGGACGCCCCGTCGCCGCCGCCGCGCAGGGTGGCCACGGTGTGGCCGCCCTGGCGGACGACCACGGTGTCCTGCTGGTAGACGTAGCCGACCTCGCAGCCGCCGGGGTCGTGGGGGTCCCAGCCGAAGACCTCGGAGTAGAAGATCGCGGCGTCGAAGGCGTGGCTGGTGCGCAGTTCGAGGGAGGCGGGTGCGCTGCCGCGGCCGATGGACCAGGGCGGGGTCCGGCCCTCCCAGAAGCCGAACCCGGCCCCTTCGCGGTCCGCGGCCACGGCTCCTCTGCCGGGGCCGAGCCGGAGCGGGCCGACGGCGATGGTGCCGCCGCGTTCCCGTACGCGGGCGGCGGTGGCGTCCACGTCGGAGACGGCGAAGTACGGGGTCCAGGTGGTGGCGGTGGGCAGGCCGGGGCCGATGCGGCCGATCCCGGCGACGGGCAGGCCGTCGGCGTGGGCGACGGTGAACCCCTCCCCCAGGGTGCCGGAGCGGAAATCCCAGCCGAGGACGGCCGTGTAGAAGTCCTGGGCGGAGCGCAGGTCCCGGGTCATGAGACTGACCCAGCAGGGAACGCCGTGCACAGGGGTGGTCCGCTCTGCCTCCGTCATCGCCGATCCGTCTCCTCGCCGGAACACCATGCCCTACATACCTACGCCGCCCGGGTCAGCGGCGCCACCCGGGCGTCGCCCGCCCACGCGGGATGGTCAGACACCCCCCAGGTGCCGGGCGGCCGTGCGCCAGGCGGTGGTGACGGCCTCGCGGGCGGTGGCGGTCGCGGCTTCGACGCCCGGGGGCAGGTGCAGCGGCGCGCCCAGGTGGACGTGGAGGCGGGGGCGGCGAGCAGGCGCGGTGAGGAACCCGGCGATCTGCTTGGCGACCGAGCCGGAGGTCACCCGGCGGGCGCCGGCCTGCCCGAGGGGGACGACGGGCGCGCCGGACGCGTGGGCCAGGCGGGCGAGGCCGCTGCGGAAGCTCTCCGGCGGCGCCTCGGCCGCGTCCCTGCGCGGCGGAATCCGGCCCTCCCCGTAGATGAGGACGTGGCGGCCCGACCTGAGCGCGGCGGCGGCCGTGTCGAGGGCGTCCGCCGCCCGGTGGGTGTTGCGGTGTACGGGGACGTGGCCGCCGCGCTCCAGGAGCTGGCCGAGGACCGGGATGCGCCAGAGGCCTGCGGTGGCCAGGACGACCGGTTCGACGTCGAGGCGCCGCAGCGCGGCGAGGACGACGCCGGGGTCGGCGAGGGAGGTGTGGTTGGCGACGATGATGGAGCCGGGCGCCGGGGCGCTGCCGTGGTCGGAGGTGACCGTGAGGCGGCCGAAGCGAGGGACGACGGCGGCTGCGACGTTGCTGAGCACGGTTCTCCTGGGGTCCTGGTGGGAGGGTTGACCTGGGCTTCGCGGTCGTGTTCATCGTCGCGGTGGCGAGGGGCTCGGACCTGAGTGCGGATACTCAGCCGGGGGTGGGTGGGGTGCTCGGCCTTTCTGCCCTGCCCGGCGGAAAACGGTGCGCGGGGCGTACGGCTCCGGCGGCAGACTGCCGGGGTTCGCCGACGCTGCCTCCCGACGCGATCAGGGGGCGTTCCCCGAGGAGTTGCCTGTATGAGCCCCGGCCCTTCCATCCCCTCCGGCCCCTCCCCCGCCTTCGGTGTCCCCGGCGCCCTGGTCGCGTCGTACGGTGCGCCCGGCGACGCCCGGGGGCGGGCGTGGCTGGCCGCGCTACCCCGGCTGGCGGCGGAGTTCCTGGGCCGCTGGGAGCTGCGTCGGGACGGGCCGGTCGCCCACGGCATGGCCGGGCTGGTGCTGCCGGTGGTCCGCGCGGACGGTACCCGCGCCGTGCTCAAGCTCCAGCCGCCCGGTGCGGAGAACGCGGGGGTGGCCGCCGGGCTCCGGGCCTGGGACGGCGACGGGGTGGTGCGGCTGATCGAGGTCGACCCGGTGGCGGGTGCCCAGTTGCTGGAGCGCCTGGACGCGGGGCGCCCGCTGTCGGCGGAGCCGGACGACGCGGTGGTGATGGGGGTGCTGGCCGGGCTCATGGCGCGGCTGTCGGCGGTGCCCGCGCCGCCGGGGATGCGCCGGCTCGGCGATGTCGCCGCCGCGATGGTGGCACGGGCGCCCGAGGCACTGGTGCTGCTGCGTGATCCGGCGGAACGGGAGCTCGTACGCACCTGTGCGGCCGCCGTGGCCGAGCTGGCCGGCGAGGCGGGTGACCGGCTGCTCCACTGGGATCTGCACGACGGCAACGTGCTGGCCGGTGAGCGCGAGCCGTGGCTCGCGATCGACCCCGAGCCGCTGGCCGGGGACCCGGGCTTCGAGCTGTGGCCCGCCCTGGACATCCGCTGGGAGAGGGTGGTGGAGGGCGGGGTGACGGGCCCGGTGCTGCACCGGTTCGACCAGCTCACCGAGGCGCTCGCGCTGGACCGGCGGCGGGCCACCGGCTGGACGCTCGGCCGGGTGCTGCAGAACGCGCTCTGGGACATCGAGGACGGGAGGACCGCGCTGGAACCCTCGCAGGTCGCCCTCGCCGTGACCCTGCTGGAACACCGGTCCGGATGATCGCCGCGAGGCCGCGCGGCCCGGTCGCGGGGCCCGGTCGCGGCGGCCTGGGGAACGGCCCCGGACGCCGTCGCGGTGTCCGGGGCCGGATCCTTCGTACGGGGGTCAGACCGCCAGCCACACCGCCGTGTCCTTCGGCAGCCGGCCGTCCTCGTCCAGGGGGTTGCTGGACAGCAGTACGCCGGTGTGCGCCGGGAGTTCGGCGGGGGTCTCGGCCAGGTTGACCACGCAGACGAGGGTGGCGCCGCGCGCGAAGACGAGGACGTCCCGCTCCTCGCTCAGCCAGCGCAGCTGCCCGGTGTGCAGCTCGGGCAGGGAACGGCGCTGCCGCAGGGCCTCGCGGTACAGCGACAGCATGGAGCCGGGGTCGGTGGCCTGGAGGTCGGCGGCGCGGGATGACCAGTCCGCCGGGAGCGGCAGCCAGGGTTCCACCGTGGAGCCGAAGCCCGCGTACGGTTCGTCCGCCGCCCAGGGCAGCGGGGTGCGGCAGCCGTCGCGGCCGGGGGCCCGGCCCTGGGAGCGGAAGTACATCGGGTCCTGGATGCGGTCCAGCGGTACGTCGGCCTCCGGGAGGCCCAGCTCCTCGCCCTGGTAGAGGTAGACGGAGCCGGGCAGGGCGAGGGAGAGCAGGGCGGCGGCGCGGGCGCGGCGGGTGCCGAGTTCCGGGTCGCTGGGGACGCCGAACGCCTTGGCCGTGAAGGCGAAACTGGTGTCCTCACGGCCGTAGCGGGTGATGGTCCGGGTGATGTCGTGGTTGCAGAGGACCCAGGTGGCGGGGGCGCCCACCGGGGCGTGTTCGGCGAGGGTCTCGTCGATGGACCGGCGCAGCCGCTCGCCGTCCCAGGGGCAGCTGAGGAAGCTGAAGTTGAAGGCGGTGTGCAGCTCGTCGGGGCGCAGGTAGCGGGCGAAGCGCTCGGAGTCGGGGAGCCAGACCTCGCCGACGAAGATGCCGTCGAACTCGTCGGCGATGGCCCGCCAGCTCCGGTAGATGTCGTGCAGCTCGTCCCGGTCGACGTACGGGTGCGGTCCCGGGTGTCCGGCGAGGTCGGGGAGGGCGGGGTCCTTGGCGACGAGGGCGGCGGAGTCGATGCGGACCCCGGCGACGCCCCGCTCGAACCAGAAGCGCAGGACGTCCTCGTGCTCCTGGCGTACGGCCGGGTGGGCCCAGTTGAGGTCGGGCTGTTCGGTGGCGAAGAGGTGCAGGTACCACTCGCCGTCCTCGGTGCGGGTCCAGGGCACTCCCCCGAACTCGCTCTCCCAGTCGTTGGGCGGGAGTTCGCCCCTCTCGCCGCGGCCGGGGCGGAAGTGGAAGAGTTCGCGCTCCGGGCTGCCGGGGCCCGCGGCGAGCGCCGCCTTGAACCACACGTGCTGATCGGAGACGTGGTTGGGCACGATGTCGATGATGGTGCGGATGCCCGCCTGCCGGGCTTCGGCGATGAGCTTCTCCGCCTCGGCGAGCGTGCCGAAGGCCGGGTCGACGACCCGGTAGTCCGCGACGTCGTAGCCGCCGTCCGCCATCGGGGAGAGGTACCAGGGGGTGAACCACAGTGCGTCGACCCCGAGTTCGGCCAGGTAGGGCAGCCGGGACCGCACGCCCGTCAGATCGCCGGTGCCGTCGCCGTCGCCGTCGGCGAAGCTGCGCACGTAGACCTGGTAAATGACGGCCGAGCGCCACCAGTCGTCGGCGGCAAGCTGGCTGCCTTCCATAAGGCGGGTTCCTTTCGGACGGGCGCGGTCGCCGGCGGGGTGTGCCGGTCGCGCAACAGGGAGGAGCTGGAGGTTCTGGCGCCGCCGCCCCGGAGCGGGGCGGGAAGGCCGGGGACGGCGGCGGGTCCGGGGTGGGCGGCGGGTGCGGTCGGCCTCAGGTCCCGCCCGGTGCTGACCGGCCGGTCAGCCCTTGGTGCTGCCCGCGCTGATTCCGGCGATGATGTGCCGCTGGAAGACCAGGAACATCAGGACCATCGGGATGCTCGCGATGACCATGGCGCCGATCAGCACGGTGAGGGGCACGTTCTGGGAGAGCTGGACCAGGGCGACGCTGATCGGCTGTTTCTCGGTGTCGGAGAAGACCATCAGGGGCCAGAGGAAGTCCTGCCAGACGGCGACGAGCGCGAAGATCGAGACGACGCCGAGCACCGGGCGGGACAGGGGCAGCACGATGGACCAGAGCGTACGGAGTTTGCCCGCGCCGTCGATCTCGGCGGCTTCCAGGACGTCGCGCGGGATCTGGTCGAAGAACCGTTTGAGCAGGTAGAGGTTGAAGGCGTTGGCGACGGCCGGCAGCCAGATGGCCAGCGGGTCGTTCAGCAGGTTGACGTGGATCAGCGGCATGTCCGCGATGGTCAGGTACTTCGGTACGACGAGGGCCTGGACCGGGACCATCAGGGTGGCGAGGATGCCGCCGAGGATCACCTTGCCGAAGGCGGGCTTCAGCTTGGACAGGGCGTAGGCGGCGGCCGTGCAGAAGACGATCTGGAGCACCCAGGCGCCGGTCGCCTGGACCACCGTGTTCCACAGGTGGGTCGGCAGCCGCATCAGGTCCCAGGCGTCGGTGTAGCCGGTCACCTGCCACTGTTCGGGGACGAGGGTGGGCGGGGTGCGCACCACTTCCTCGGGCGGTTTCATCGCGCCCGTGACCATCCAGTAGACGGGGAAGAGGAACGCGAAGGCGAAGAGGACGACGACGAGGGCGAACACCGACCAGTACGTGACCTTGCCGCGCCGCCCGGCGAGCGCGAGCGGGGAGACGATGGTGCGTACGGAGCGCTCGGCGGGTGCGTCCGCCGGCCGGCCGGTGAGGGCGGCGACGGGCTGCTGTACCGGGGGCGGAGCTGTCTGGGTCATGGTGGGCGGCCGCTCCTCTCAGTCGGTGCGGGTGAGTCGCAGATACAGGGCGGAGAAGGCGGTGAGCACCAGCAGGAGCATCACGCTGAGGGCGGACGCGCCGCCGAAGTCGTTGTAGAGGAAGGCGTACTTGTAGATCAGGTAGAGCACGGTGACGGTGGAGTTCTCCGGCCCGCCTCCGGTGATGACGAAGGGTTCGGTGAACACCTGCATCGTCGCGATGACCTGGAGCAGCATCAGCATCAGGATGATGAAGCGGGTCTGCGGGATGGTGACGTGCCGGATGCGCTGCCAGAGGGAGGCGCCGTCCAGTTCGGCCGCCTCGTAGAGCTCGCCGGGGATGCCCTGGAGCGCGGCGAGGTAGATGAGGACGGTGCCGCCCATGTTGGCCCAGGTGGCGACGATGACGAGGGAGACCAGTGCGGTGTCGGCGCCGTTGGTCCAGTTCGAGGTGGGCAGGTGGAGGAAGCCGAGCACCTCGTTGGCGAGGCCGGCGCCCGGATCGTAGAACCACTTCCACAGCAGGGCGCTGACCACGGGCGGGATCATCACCGGCAGGTAGACGACGACCCGGAAGAACGCCTTGGCGTGGCGGAGTTCGTTGAGGACGAGGGCCATGACGAACGGGATGGCGAAGCCGATGACCAGGGCGAGCACGGTGAAGGTGAGCGTGTTGCGCCAGGCCGCGGTGAACTCCGGGTCCTGGAAGACCCGGGTGAAGTTGGCGGTGCCCACCCACTGGGGGTCGGAGCCGGGCGTGTACTTCTGGAACGCGATGATCACCGACCGGATGGCCGGGTACCAGGAGAAGAGGATGAAGCAGAGGAGACCGCCGGTCAGGAACGCGTAGGCGGTGGCCTGGTCGGCGATCTTGCGGCGGAGCGGGCCCAGCGGCCCGCGGCCCGCCGGGCGGGCGCCCCCCGAGGGGGGCGCCGTGCCGGCGGGCCGCGTCACCGCGGGTGGTGCGGGCTGGGACGTGGTCTTCATGGATCAGCCCCGGGTCAGGATTCCGTCGATCTTGGACTGGGCGTCCTTGAGGAGCTGGTCGATGTCGGCGTCCTTCTTGGTGAGCACCGCGGAGACGGCGCCGTCGAGGACGGCGTAGATCTGCTGGCCGTGCTTGGGCTCCAGCTTCATGTCGAGCTGCTGGCCTCCGTCGATGAACGCCTGGTAGTTCTCCACCGGGACGTTGGCGGAGGCCTTCTTCAGCTCCTGGTCCTTGGCGTCGGTGGCGCCGGTGAAGAGGCGCGGCTCGGGCAGGCCGACCGGTGACTTGTCCTCGGCGGCGCGGGCGTAGTTGTTCATGTAGCCCTGGCCGGGGGTGAGGAAGGTCCACTCCAGCCACTTGAGTCCGGCCTTGATCTGCTCGGGGGTGGCCTTCTTGTTGAACATGTAGCCGTCGCCGCCCATGAGGGTGCCCTTGCCGCCGGGCATCGGGGCGAACGCGAGGTCCTCGTACTTCCCGCCGGCCTCCTTGACGATGCGCGGCACGTTGTCGGGGGCGGCGAGGTACATGCCGAGCTTGCCGGAGCCCATCATCTGGAGGGTGTCGTTGATGATGAGGAGCTGCTTGGCGCCCATGGAGTTGTCGCGCCAGCGCATGTCCTTGAGGTTCTGCAGGACGGCCTTGCCCTCAGGGGTGTCGACGGTGGCCTTCTTGCCGTCCTCGCTGACGACGGAGCCGCCCTGGGAGTAGATGTGGGCGGTGAAGTGCCAGCCGCCCTGGTTCTGGGCGCTGTACTCGGCGAAGCCGACGGTGCCGTTGCCCAGGCCCGCGATCTTCTTGGCGGCGGCCTGGACCTCGGGCCAGGTGGCCGGCGGCTTCTCCGGGTCGAGGCCCGCCTTGGTGAAGAGCGACTTGCTGTAGAGCAGGCCCATGGAGTAGTTGGTGCGCGGGACGCCGTAGATCTTCCCGTCGACGGTGTAGGCGTCGCGCAGGGGTTGGGCTATGTCCTTGTACGCCTTGAGGTCCTTGACGTACTCGGTGATGTCGGCGGCCTGGTTGATGGAGACGACCCGCTCGGTGTCGGTGAAGTACGTGTAGAACACGTCCTCCATCTGACCGCCGGCCAGCTTCGCGTCGAACGTCTTGGGGTCCTGGCACGGGAAGGCGTCGTGCGCGGTGATGTCGATGTCCGGGTTCTGCTTCTCGAACGTCTTGACGTCCTCGTCGAACCGCTGGTGGTCGATCTTCGCACTCGGCTGGGGCCAGCAGTTGACCGTGATGCGCGTCTTGCCGTCCGCGGCGCTCTCGCCCTCGGAGTTGCAGGCGGCCAGGCCGGTGACGGCCAGTGCGGTGGCGACGGCGGCGGTGCAGGTACGACGAAGAACAGAACTTCTCATCGGTGGACCCCTTAAGGGCAGGAGTGCGGGAAGCCCACAGCCCCGAGCTGTGCGGCGGACCACACTCAACCACCGCCGACGAATGTCCGCAAGATGTCACGTTGATTTCGTAAATCATTGACAGCCTTGGCCCGTCGCATGCGCCAAGCATCCGCAGAAGTACGGACGGAAGGCTGTACACGGAGGGGTGGATCCGGCTATTACGGGCAGGCCGCCTGCGCAACGTCCGCAAGCGGCGGCAGCGGGGAAAGACTCCGGGCCGGCTCGGGGAGCGCGGGGGGAATGCGGATGCGGGAAGGTGACGAAGGCCGGACGCGGCGGCGATGGCACGATCGCCCGCCACCGTCACGGACAGTCTGGGAGCGCTCTCCGCACCGATGTGCGGGCCGCTCACCGGGGGCGGGGCGAAACTCTCACGCCCGGCCGCCGGGTGGCCGCGGTGACACCGGCACCCCTTCGGGCACTCGGCCGGACCGCGGCCCCACCCACTCTCGCCGACGACGCTTCTTCAGTAAGCCGTCGCCTCGGATACGCAAGAATATGGCAATAGTTGCACGACGTTTATCGTCTCGTGATGGACATGTCCATCCCTGGGCGGCTTGCCCTGGCGCCGTGGCGCCCTGCGCCCCGGCGTCCTAGCGGTAGGCGGCGGACGACCGTACGGCGCCGAAGTCGATCGCGCGGTCCGCGTCGCGCAGGACCTCCTCGGCCACGCGCCGTACCTCGGCGAGCACGTCTCCCTGCTCCTCCACGAGGCCGGCGTAGATCGGTGCTTCGGTGCTGTCTGCGGAACTCATGCGGATTTCCCCGTCTGGTCTGGTGCGGAAAGCCCCGCCGGTCGGCGGAGCGGGGGCGAGTGTACGTGGTGGGCGGCGGGCGCCGCGATTCCCGGTCCGGGGACCGAGACGTCCCCGGACCTGCCGGAACGGCTCCCGGGCAGGGGCCGGTGCCCCTCGGTCCACTCGTTCACCCAGCCGCAGCCCGAGCAGGCGTACCGGCCGTCGAGCCCGGCGATCTGGGTGCCGCACCGGGCGCATCCGATGTAGGTGATCTCCGGGTGTTCCGTCATCGCCCGGTTCCGGCGGCGTCCAGGAGGACGCGGGCGAGCTCGTCCGGCCGGGAGAACATCGGCCAGTGGCCGGTCTCCATGGTGACCAGCTCCCACCGCTCGCCCTTCAGGAGCGCGGCCACGTCGGGGCCCGGCTCGGGGCCGTCGAGCAGGCACTTGACGTACGTCGCGGAAAGCTCGCCGAGGGAGCCCCGCAGGACGGCGGGCTCGGTGAGGGTGGCGCCCGGGTGGGGTGTGGCTCCCGCCACGATCCGGGCGGTCTCCTCGTCGCCGAGCTCCTGGCCCGCGCAGTCGTCGGCCGTCAGCACGGGCCAGAAGCCGCCGTTCGCGGCGATCGCCGCCTCGACCTGCGCCCGGCCCTCCGGCCAGCCCGACACGAAGGACTCGCCGTCGGCCGGAACGCTGGAGTCGACGAAGACCGCCCGGGCCAGCCGGTCACCGATCCGCTGCGCCGCCTGTCCGACCGGGATGCCCGCGTAGCTGTGCCCGACCAGGACGACGTCCCGCAGGTCCAGGCGCTCGACATGGCTCACGATGTCGTCGACGTGGGTCTGCTGTCCTGCCTGCACGCCCTGCCGGTCGGCGAGGCCCGACAACGTCAGCGGATGGGCCGTGTGCCCGGCCGCGCGGAGGCCGGGCAGCACATCGCTCCACGCCCACGAGCCGAGCCAGGCACCTGCCACGAGTACGAAGTTCGTCATGGCAGCAACGTAACGCAGGGGTCCGACAGTGCCCTTCGGCTCCTGCGGGGCCGCGTTCGCTAGGTTCTCCGTACACCGAGAACCCGAGGAGAACAGCTGTGCCTTCCCCCACCCTCACCCCCTCCCCCGCCGTGGGCGTCCTGCTGCCGCGCGATCTGCCCACGGATCTGATCCTGCCGTTCGGCCGCCGGGCCGAGGAGCTGGGGTTCGGTTCGGTGTGGGTGGTGGAGGATCTCGGCTTCCGCGGCGGGATCACCCAGGCGGCCGCTGTCCTGGCCTCCACGCCCCGGATCAGGGTGGGCATCGGGCTGCTGCCCGCCGGTGCCCGCAACGTGGCGTTCGCGGCGATGGAGATCGCCTCCCTGGCCCAGCTCTTCCCCGGCCGGATCGACATCGGCGTGGGACACGGCATGCCCGGCTGGATGCGGAGCGTCGGCCAGTGGCCGGGGAGCCCGCTCACCTTCCTCCACGAGTACATCGACGCCCTGCGCGCACTGCTGCGCGGCGAGGCTCCGGAGGTCCGGGGGCGGTACGTGCACCTCGACGGCGTCCGGCTGGAGCGCGGCGCGCTGCCCGACGTGGTGCCCGACATCCTGGCGGGCGTCCGGGGCCCCAAGTCCCTCGCCGTCTCCGGTGAGGTGGCCGACGGGACGATCCTCGCCGAGCCCGTCGCCCCCGAGTACGTACGGGCCGCCCTCGGGCAGATCGCCGCCACCCGCCCGCACCGGCTGGTCGCGTACAACATCGGCTCCGTCGACCCCGATCCCGCGGCGGCCCTCGCCGCGGCGCGGCCGGGGCTGGAATGGATCGGCGAGCCGGAGTGGCACGCCCACATCGCGCCGCTCCCGTTCGCCGCGGAGCTGGTGGAGCTGCGGGCCGCGTGCGCGACCCGGGAGGAGTTCGTCCGCCGCCTGCCCGATGCCTGGGTCGCGCGGCTCGCGGTGACGGGAACGCCGGAGGCGGCCCGCGCCCGCCTCGGCGAACTCGGGGCGGCGGGCGTCACCGACGCCGTCCTCGCCCCGGTCGGACCGGACCCCCTCGGGGCCTTGGAGTCGCTGGCCGGCGTGGTCTGACGGCTCGGGCCCCGCCCTCCGGACGGTTACGGATCCCGCCTTCCGCATGTGTCAACTTCTGATCGGGCAGGGGGCATTGTCAGCCGTTCTTGACTGCTTTTCGCTATGAACGGAGGCCGCGGGGCTCGGCGAGGCAGGATGGCAGGCGTGATGGGCAACCTCCCTGTCGTGACGACCAGCTTCGTCGGCCGCGACAGCGAACTGGACAGTATCGACCGGGCACTTCGCGATCACCGGCTGGTCACTCTCAGCGGGAGCGGCGGGGTCGGCAAGAGCCGGCTGGCCCTGCAGACCGCCGGGCACGTCCGGGACCGGTACCCGGACGGCGTGTGGTGGGCCGACCTCTCCCATCTGGACGACGACCAGCTGCTCAGCACGACGGTGTGCGACGGTGTCGGACTGCTGGACCACAGCTCCCGCCGCCCGGTGGCCGCGCTCTGCGAATGGCTCTCGGACCGGCATCTGCTGCTCGTCCTCGACTGCTGCGAGCGGGTCGTCGACTCCTGCCGGCAGCTCGTCACCGAGCTGCTCGCCGCCGCCCCGGGGCTGACCGTCCTGGCCACCAGCCGGCAGCCGCTCGGCGCGGAGGGCGAGCACGCGCTGGAGGTTCACCCGCTCTCCGCGGGCGAGGACGGCGACGAGGCCGTCCGGCTCTTCCACGACCGGGCCGCCGCCGTCGTCCCCGGGCTGGTGCTCGACTCTCCCGGCGACACGGCCGCCGTGACGGAGATCTGCCGCCGCCTCGAAGGGATACCGCTCGCCGTCGAGCTGGCCTGCGCGCAGCTCCGCGAGAGCAGCGCGCAGGAGATCACCGGACGGCTGGCCTCCCGGCTGGACGCCCTCAGCGACGACACGCTCTGGCCCCGCCGCCACCGCGCCCTGCGTACCACCATCGGCTGGAGCCACGAGCTCTGCGCCCCGCTGGAGCGCCTGCTCTGGGCGCGGCTCTCGGTCTTCCGGGGCGTCATCATGGCGGCCGACGCCGAGGCGGTGTGCGCGGGCGGGCCCCTCGGCGCCGAGGCGATCGGCCCCGCGCTGGAGAGCCTCGCCGAGCAGTCCGTGCTCCGGCGGACCGGTGACGGCTACCGCATGCTGGACACGCTGCGCGAGTACGGGGCGATGTGGCTGGCCGAACTGGGCGAGGACGCGCTCCTGGCGGACCGGCACGCCCGGCACTTCGCGCAGGCGGCCGTGCAGGCGCACGCCGGCTGGCTGGGCCCCCAGCAGGTCGAGTGGTACCGCAGGGTCGCCTCCACGCACGCGGATCTCTGTGCGGCCCTGGAGCATCTGCTGGCCGAGGACCCCGAGCGGGCGATGGAGATGGCCGGGTGCGCCGGTCTGTTCTGGAGCTGCTGCGGCCACCTCCACCAGGCCCGGACCTATCTGGAGCGGGTGCTGGCCCTGCCCCTCTCGGCCGGTCCGCACCGCACCCGCGCGCTCTGGGCCCTCGGCATTACGCTGACCCTGCAGGGGGACCATGAGGCGGCCCGCCGCGTGGGTACGGAGTGCGAGGAGGCGGCCCGTCTCGGTCAGGACGCCGAAGGGGCGCTCTCGGCGGCCCACTCCATGAGCTTCACCTATCTGATGATGGGCCGCCCGCAGACCGCGCACCTGGTCAGCGACCATGCCCTGCGCCTCCACCCCGGAGACCCCGCCGACGCCCCCTCCCAGATGCGCTGCCGGGTGATACGCCTCTTCGCGCTGTCCGCGCTGGGCCGCCTGGACGAGGCGTACGAGGAGGCGACCCGGCTCCAGCGGATAAGCCTGCGCTTCGGCGAGCACTGGGCGCGGGCCTACGCCGACCACCAGCTCGCCCTCATCCACCTTCTCCAGGGCCGCCCCCGCCACGCGGAGAGCCACGCCCGCGCGATGCTGGCGAGCAAGCACGAGCTCCACGACAGCCTCGGTATCGCCCTGGGCCTCGACCTGCTCGCCGGAGCCATCGCCGCCCAGGGGGACGGGGTGGCGGCGGCCCGTACCTCCGGCACCGGGCACACGTACTGGCGGATCATCGGCCACCCGCACCGCGGCACCCCCGAGCTCGGGGCGATCCGGGAGCAGTGGGAGCTCCAGGCCCGGCAGGCGGCCGGGAACACGGCGTACGAACGGGCCTACCGCCGGGCCTCGGCCGACGACGCCGAGCGCGGCCTGGCCCATGCCCTGGAGCGGCAGCTCCCCTCGTGACCGGGCCCGTCTGCCGTAACGGCACCGGGGCTCCGCCCGCCGGAGCGGCTCATTAGCATCCTGGTATGACGATCATCAGCCGGCTCCGGCCCGGTCATGCCGAGGCACTGCTCGCGTTCGAGCGGGAGAACCGCGCGTACTTCTCGGCCTCCGTGCCCGACCGGGGCGACGACTACTTCACCGGCTTCGCCGCACGCCACCGCGTCCTGCTCGCCGAGCAGGACGCCGGGCTGCACCACTTCCACCTCATCGAGGAGGCCGACGGCACCGTGCTGGGCCGGATCAACCTCGTGGGGGTGGCGGACGGTTCGGCCGAGCTCGGCTACCGGATCGCCGAGAAGGCCGCGGGGCGCGGGCTGGCGACCTGGGCGGTCCGGCAGATCTGCGGGGTGGCGGTCGCGGAGTACGGGCTCACCGCGCTGCGGGCGGAGACGACGCTCGACAACGCGGGTTCCCGTGCGGTGCTGACCCGTACGGGGTTCGAGCCGGTGGAGGACGTCATGTTCGGCGCCCGGCCGGGGCGACGGTACGTCCTCGATCTGCGCGGGGACGCTTGCCCGGCCCGGTGAGCGGCACTCCTGAGAGACGCCGGGGGGTAAAGGGGGACGGCCGGATGGTCCACTCCGGGGGCGGGCTCCGCCCGGCCGCCCGATGCTGGGCTCGCGGCAGCCGCCGGCCAGGGGCTGTCGTGGAGTCAGGCCCAGGACGCCCAGGGGTCGTCGGGGAAGCAGGCCCAGGACACCCCGGGGCCGTCGAGGCATCAGGCCCAGGACGTCCAGGGATGTCCGGCCCGATCCGCCCCGCCCCTCCCCGCTCCTCCTGAGGCCCGGCCCGCCCGTTCCGACCCACCTTCAGGAGGTAGCCCGTGCCCACTCGTCCCCTTCTGCGCGCCCCTTCCCGACCGTTGCGGCGAAGAGCCGTCGTGGCCGTGCTGGCCGCCGCCTCGCTCGCCGGGCTCATGACCGGCCCGGCCCGGGCGGGCGGTGACGGGGGTGACGGCCCGCACGGACCGCACCGTCCGGCCGACCGCGAGCTGCAGCGCAGGCTCCAGGCGCTCGTCGACACCCCGGGCGGACCGCCCGGCGCCATCGCCGTGCTGACGGCCGGCGGCCGCAGCGAGGTGTACCGGGCCGGTACGTCGGAGGTGGGCACCGGCCGCCCGCCGCAGCCCTCCGACCACATGCGGATCGCCAGTGTGGCGAAGGCCTTCAGCGGCTCGGTCGCGCTGCACCTGGCGGACCGGGGGCGCCTCTCGCTCGACGACACCCTCGGCCGGTGGCTGCCCCGTCTCCCCGCCGCCTGGCACCGGGTGACGGTCGCCCAGCTCCTGAACCACACCAGTGGGCTGCCGGACTACACCGAGGCCCCCACGTTCATCGCCGAGTTCGCGGCCGATCCGCGCCGCCACTTCGACTCGCGCAAGCTGCTGCGGTACGTCGCCGGGGAACCGCTGCGGTTCCGGCCGGGCTCGGCGTACCGCTACTCCAATTCCGACAACATCGCCGTGGCCCTGATCGCCGAGGCCGCGACGGGCACCCGCTACGAGCAGCTGCTGGCCGAGATCGTCTACCGGCCGCTGGGGCTGCGCGCCACCTCGCTCCCCCAGGGGTACCGGCTGCCGAAGCCGTATCTGCACGGGTACGACGTGGACCCGCCGAACCCGCCGGAGGACCTCTCCACGGCGATCAGCGCCTCCGGGGTGTGGGCGTCCGGCGGCATCGTCTCCACGCCCGAGAACCTCGGCACCTTCATCCGCGCCTGGGCCGGCGGCCGGGACCTGAGCCCGCAGATCCGCCGTAAGCAGCTCACGTTCGTCGCGGGTGCTTCCGAACCGGCGGGCCCCGGGCGCAACGAGGCCGGGCTCGCGCTCTTCGCGTACCGGACGAAGTGCGGCACGGTGTACGGCCACACCGGCAACTTCCCCGGCTACACCCAGCTGGCGGCGGCCACCAAGGACGGCAAGCGGTCGCTGACCGTCTCGCTCACCTCGCAGGTCAACAGCGTGACGAACCCGCGGCTGCTGGCCACCCTCCGCACCCTCCAGGAGGACTTCGTCTGCCGGCTGCTGGAGCGGCGCACGCCGCACGGGGCATAGGAGAAGGGGTACGCCGGGTGTCCGGCGTACCCCTTCCTCACGTATCGGTGACCCGTCGGGGGACGGTCAGTCGTTGTCGGTCTCCTCGCGGACGATGGTGTCGTTCTTGGCGTCCACGTCGAACGTGGTCTTCTTCCAGTCGGACCCGACCACGTCGACCGACCAGACGACGCTGTTGCCGTCGTTGCCGTCGGCCTCGTCCAGGCTGACGGAGGTGACGGTGCCCTTCTTCTTCTCCGTGGCGACCTTGGCCGCCTGCTCGGGCGTCTGCGTGGCCTGGGCGAGCCGGTCGGCCGTCTGCTTCTTGTCCTCGGCGTCCTGGTCCGCGTCGACGCGGGCCTCGATCACCTTGCCGTCGACCGCGTTGATCCGCACGGTGTGGACCGTGCCGTCCTTCTCGGCGACCTCCGCGACCCAGACGGGGCCGTCGGCACCCGGGCTCGCGCTCGGCGAACCGGTGGCGGTGGGACTGCCGGTCGGGCTCGGGCTACCGGTGGGGCTGGGGCTGCCCGTGGGGCTGCCGGTCGGACTACCGGTCGGGCTGGGGCTCTCGTCGCGGTCGTCGTCGTCCACACCTTCCAGGTCGAGGTCGACGAGCTTGCCGCCCGCCACTTCACCGACCGCGGTCGTCGCCGCGTCGTCGAAGGTGACCTTGGTGGCGTCCAGCACGCTCTTGCGTTCCTGCTGGTCCTCGGTCAGGTCGGCGGTGGCCGACGGGGACGCCGTCGTCCTCTGCGGGAGGACCTTCGCGGCTTCGGTGGCCGCGGACGTCGCACTGTCCGAGCTCTGACCGCATGACGTCAGCAGGAGAGCGGCGGCCGCCAGGCAGGCGGCGGCACCGGTCGCCCTGAGGTTGCGGGAGCGTAGGGAAAGACGGTTGTTTCGTCGGGGCTCAAGTCTCATGTACGCATGCCTAGCCCTCCCTGCGATCAGTCATGTTGTCCTGCCGGTCGGAGTCACCCGATCGACCGGACACCTCCGCCCGTTGGCCGTCGCGTAGCCGCGCGCCGCTCCCCGGGCGGGACGCACCCGGGTGCGAAACAATGGGGGGCGGGGCCGGCTGTCGTCATGGCCCCGCCGGGAGGCCGTCATGGAGCACACGGAGCGTTACGAACTCATCTTCCAGATGTCCGGCGCCGAGGACGACGTGGTCACCGTCCGGCTCACCGACCGGACCGGAGCGGGCGGATCTCCCGTGTACGAGGACGAGACCGGGATCGTCCGTGCCGAGATCAGCGACCGGGGCGAGGTGCGGATGCTCGCCAGCGGAGGACACCAGGTCCCCGGCACCCCGCTGCTCGCGCGGCCACTCGTCGAAGGGGTTCCCGGGAGGCGCTGAGCAGACGGATCGCAGATCACAGGCGGGGCGTACCGGTGAAGCGGTGCGCCCCGCCGAGCTGTGCGTCCGTCGGTGCGCACCTCGCGCCCACCCATGCCCACTTCTCGCCCGAATGTGTTTACTTTCCCGAACCTCGGACGTAACCTGAGCGCGAAACCACAGACTCGGGCATGAAACGGATACGAAACCACATGTACGCACCGGAGCGTCAGCAGGAGATCCTCCGCCTCGCCCAGGAGAGCGGCCGGGTCGACGTGCTCTCCCTGGCCGAGGAGTTCCAGGTGACCGCCGAGACCGTCCGGCGGGATCTCAAGGCGCTGGACCGGGCGGGACTGCTGCGCCGGGTGCACGGCGGTGCCATCCCGGTCGGGCGGCTCGACTTCGAGCCCGACCTCGCCGAGCGCGATGCCGTGGCCGCCGACGAGAAGGACCGCATCGCGCAGGCGGCGCTCGCCGAGCTGCCGGCGGACGGCAACGTGATCATCGACGCCGGGACCACGACGGCCCGGCTCGCCGCGGCCGTCCCCGTCGACGCCGCACTGACCGTGGTGACGCACGCCCTGCCGGTCGCCGCCCGCCTCGCCGACCACCCGGGCATCGCGCTGCACCTGGTCGGCGGGCGGGTCCGGCACCGGACGCGGGCGGCGGTCGACGCCTGGGCGCTCGGCGCGTACGCCGAGATCAGCGCCGATGTCGTCTTCCTCGCCACCAACGGCTTCTCGCCCGACAGCGGCCTCACCACCCCCGACCTCGCCGAGGCCGCCGTGAAGCGCGCGGTGGTCAAGGCCGCCCGCCGGGTCGTCCTGCTCGCCGACTCGGGCAAGTTCGGGCAGCGGCACTTCGCCCGCTTCGGTGACCTCACCGACGTGGACCTCCTCATCACCGACACGGGCCTCAGCCCCGACGACGCCCGCTCCATCGAGAGCCGGGGCACGGAAGTAGTACGCGCATGATCCTCACCGTCACCCCCAACCCCAGCCTGGACCGGACCTACGAGCTGCCGGACCTGGTCCGCGGCACCGTCCTGCGGGCCACGGCCGACCGCGTCGACCCGGGCGGCAAGGGCGTCAACGTCTCCCGCGCGGTCGCGGCGGCCGGCCACCGCACCGTCGCCGTCGCCCCGATGGGCGGGCCGGAGGGCGCGCTGCTCGCCCGGCTGCTCGGCAAGCACGGCATCGAGGCCGCCGGGGTCCCGGTCACCGGCTCCACCCGGATCAACGTCACGCTCGTCGAACCCGACGGCACCCTCACCAAGATCAACGCCACCGGGCCCGAGCTCAGCGCCGCCGAGGCGGAGGACGTCCTGGAGGCGGTCCGCGCGCGTTCCGCGTCCGCCGACTGGATCGCCTGCTGCGGAAGCCTGCCGCGCGGACTGCCGCCGCAGTGGTACGCGGAGCTGGTCGCGCGGAGCCACCGGGCCGGGGCGCGGATCGCGCTGGACACCTCCGGTGCGGCGCTGACCGCCGCGCTGCGGGAGGGGCCCGACGTGATCAAGCCCAACGCCCAGGAGCTCGCCGAGGCCGTCGGCCGTCCGCTCGCCACGGTGGGCGACGCGCTCAAGGCGGCCGAGGAACTGCGTGAGCGGGGGGCCGGGGCGGTGCTGGCCAGTCTGGGGGCCGACGGGCAGCTGCTGGCCGAGGCGTCGGGGGCGTACTTCGCGACGGCCCGCGTGGCGACCGTACGCAGCAACGTCGGCGCCGGGGACGCCTCCCTCGCCGGCTTCCTGACGGCGGGCGGCCAGGGGCCCGGGGCCCTCGTCTCGGCCGTCGCCCATGGGGCGGCGGCGGTGCAGCTGGCCGGGAGCCTCATGCCCACCCCGGCCGACCTCGACCCCTCGGCGGTCGCGCTGAGCACCGACGTCCCCGTGGACCGCCCGCTGACGGAGCCCGCCCCATGACCCCCGCACTCCCCCGTACGAGCCCGACGCCTTCCATCCCCCCGAGCCGCCGCCCGGCGGTCCCCGAGCAAGGAGCACCGCGATGAGTGAGCTGATCACCGCGGAACTGGTCGACCTCGATCTGTCCGCCATGACGAAGGACGCCGCCGCGAGGTCGCTCGCCGAGCGGATGGTGGCCGCGCACCGCGTCACCGACCTCGAGGGCTTCCTCGCCGATGTCGCCGCCCGCGAGGCGCAGATGCCGACGGGCCTCGACGGCGGGATCGGCATCCCGCACTGCCGGAGCGAGCATGTGAGCGCCCCGACGCTGGCCTTCGGGCGCAGCGCCCGGGGCATCGACTTCGGCGCGGCCGACGGCCCGGCGGACCTCGTCTTCCTCATCGCCGCTCCGGCCGGGGCGGACGACGACCATCTGACGATCCTGTCGGGTCTTGCCCGCAGGCTGATGGACCCGGAGTTCACCGCCGCCCTGCGCGCCGGGGACGACCCGGCCGCCGTCGCGGCACTGATCCGGGGCGAGGAGCCGGCGCCCGAGCCCGAAGCCACGACGCCGATAGCGTCGGCCGAAGAGGCCGCTCCCGCCGAGGACGACGCCCCCTTCCGGATCGTCGCCGTCACCTCCTGCCCCACCGGCATCGCCCACACCTACATGGCCGCCGAGTCCCTGACGGCGGCCGGGCTCGCCGAGGGCGTCGAGGTGACGGTGGAGACCCAGGGGTCGGCCGGCTTCAGCAAGCTGGACCCCGCCGTCATCGCCCGGGCCGACGCGGTCATCTGGGCGCATGACGTCGAGGTGCGGGAGAAGGCCCGCTTCCGGGGCAAGCCGCTCGTGGACGTCGGGGTGAAGGCGGGCATCAACCGGCCCGCCGAGCTGATCGCGGAGGCCCGCCGCAAGGCGGAGAGCGGTGAGATCGCCGCCGTACCGCAGGGCGGGGACGGGCCGGCGGACGGTGCGGACGGCGGATCGGGTGCGGACAGTGCCCACTTCGGGGTCCGGCTGCGTACGTATCTGATGTCCGGCGTGAGCTACATGGTGCCGTTCGTCGCGGCGGGCGGTCTGCTGATCGCCCTGTCGTTCGCCATCGGCGGCTACGAGATCGCGGACGCCAAGTCGGTCGCCGACCACTTCGTCTGGGGCCAGGCGGACAGCTGGGCCGCGCTGCTCAACCAGATCGGCTCCGCCGCCTTCGGCTTCCTGGTGCCGGTGCTCGCCGGGTACATCGCGTACGGGATGGCCGACCGGCCCGCGCTGGTGCCCGGCTTCGTCGGCGGGGCGATCGCGCTCACCGTCGACGCCGGGTTCCTCGGCGGTCTGGTCGCGGGTCTGCTGGCCGGTGCGGTGGTGATGGCCATCCAGCGGGTCCCGGTCCATGCCACGCTGCGCGGGATCATGCCGGTACTGGTGATCCCGCTGATCGCGTCGGCGGTCGTCGGGTTCCTGATGTTCATCGTGGTCGGCAAGCCGATCGCCGCGCTGCAGAGCGCCCTCACGGACTGGCTCAACGGCCTGTCCGGCTCCAACGCCGTCATCCTCGGTGTCGTCCTCGGCCTGATGATGTGCTTCGACATGGGCGGCCCGCTGAACAAGGTCGCGTACGCGTTCGCGGTCGGCGGTCTCGCCGATCCGACCGACGGCAGCCTCAAGGTGATGGCGGCGGTCATGGCGGCCGGTATGGTCCCGCCGCTGGCGATGGCGCTCGCCACCACCGTACGGAAGAAGCTGTTCACGAAGACCGAGCGGGAGAACGGGCGGGCGGCCTGGGTGCTGGGCGCCTCGTTCATCACCGAGGGCGCGATCCCGTTCGCCGCCGCCGACCCGCTGCGGGTGATCCCGTCGGTGATGGCGGGCGGCGCGGTCACCGGTGCGCTGTCGATGGCCTTCGGGTGCACCCTGCGCGCTCCGCACGGCGGGATCTTCGTCGTCCCGCTGATCGGTGAACCGTTCCTGTACCTGCTGGCGATCGCCGCCGGAACCCTCGTGGCGACCGCGCTGGTCGTCCTGCTCAAGGGCGCCCGCCGGACGGTCCCGGTGCTCGCCGACGAGGCGGGGGCCACGGCCGCCGACGCCCGGGTGGGTGCGACCGCCTGACCCGTCGCGCTCATGGAATGTGGCACAAGATCTCTGATCTTGTGCCACATTCCATGCTCCCGGCCCGCTTCCCGCCGCTAGATTCGACGGCATGACCGACAGCTGGGACGCGGCCGACCGGGCCGTACTGACACTGCCCTCCGGGCGCCTGATACGCGGCCGTGGGCTGCGCAACCCCCTGCCCGACGGGCCCGAGCCGGAGTTCGCCGTATATCTGCTGGGGCGTACGCCTCCCGAGGCCGGCTGGGAGTCGCGGTGGCTGCGGTGGCCGGACTTCCGGCTTCCGGCCGACCCGCACCAGGCCCGGGAGCTGCTGGAGGAGGTGTGGCGGCGGGCCCCCGGCGAGCGGGTGGAGGTCGCCTGCGGGGGCGGGATGGGGCGGACCGGGACGGCGCTGGCCTGCCTGGCCGTGCTGGACGGGGTCCCCGCCGCTGAGGCGGTGGCGTTCGTCCGCCGCGGGTATCACGCGCGCGCGGTGGAGACCCCGTGGCAGCGGCGCTACGTACGCAGGTTCGGCCGGCCCGGGTAGCCCCGGACAGGTCCCCGCCGTCAGTCCGTGGAGAAGGTGGCGGGGACGGGCAAGGTGTCCCAGCGGCCGGCCGGCCAGGCGACGACGACGGCCCGGCCGACGACCTCGTCGACCGGGACCATGCCCTTGTTGCGGTCGTCGCTGTGGTAGCGGGAGTCCGCCGACGCCTGGCGGTGGTCACCCATCACCCAGAGCTTGCCCGGCGGGACGGTGACCTTGAAGGTGCCCTTGTCGTCGTTGCTGCACGGGGTGTTCCCGGGGAACACATAGGGCTCGTCCAGGGCCTTGCCGTTGACCTTCACCGGTCCGTCGCCCACACACTCCACGGTGTCACCGGCGACGCCGATCACCCGCTTGATGAGGTCCTTCTCCTCGGCGGACGGCATCACGCCGATGAAACTCAGCACCTTCTGCACGCTGTTGGGCGGGTCGACGGCCACGTCGTCGAGCCAGCCGTCCGGGTCGTGGAAGACGACCACCTCGCCCCGTTCCGGCTCGGATCCGAACCACGGGGTCAGCTTGTCGACGAGGACCCGGTCGCCCTTCTGCAGGGTGTTCTGCATGGACTCCGACGGGATGGAGAAGGCCTGGACGAGGAAGGTCTTGATGAGCAGGGCCAGGATCAGGGCGATCCCGACGAGGAGCGGGAGCTCCACCCAGAACGGCCGGTTTCGTCTCGTCCCCGCCCGCCGTGCACCCGCACGCACCATTACGCCGCTCCTCGCCCCGTGTCCCGCTCACCCGCCCCGGTGGGGAACGGATCTTGTCGGGTCACTCTATGGGGCGTGGCGGACGCGGCGGGTCGCGCCTCCGGGCCCGGGGCCGGGAGGCGGGGGCGGAACGTTAGGAGGCGGGGGCGGGCGGTGCGGCGGGGGCGGTGCCGTCCGGCGGGACCGTGGCCCCGTCACCGGCGCGCACGGCTTCGACGACGCTCTGGTGGAAGGCCCGGCTCTCCTCCTCGGAGGCGCACGGCACGGGGCTGCCCGTCAGGGTGAACCAGTCGGACGAGCCGCTGTACTGCACGGCCACCGACGCCTGGCCGTCGGACCACGTCGTGTGCACCGTGAGGTCTCCGCTCAGGATGCCGGCTTCTTCGGTGCGGACTCCGCCTGTTCCCGCGAAGACACCGCTGGTCGTCCACGATGCCCAGCTCATGACATGTCGCCTTTCGGACGATGACAAGCCTCTGCGGCGGACTGCTTTTCGAGTATGGCACCGCTGCCTGGAGGGTGCACGGGTTGCGGAGGTGCTTCCTCCGCAACCCCGTCTCACGTGCGTTCCCGTACGCCCCGGACGAATGCGGCCTGGCCCGCGTGCTGGAGGTCCTCGGCGATGACGCTGATCAGCCGGACGCCCAGGGTGACCGGGGGTGACCAGGCCTCGTCGACGATGCGGTCGAGGGCGCGGCCGTCCAGTCCGCGGACGAACCCGAGGGTCTGTTCGTGGACGGCGTCGTAGTAGCCGAGGAGCAGGTCGGCGGAGTCGACGCGGACCGCGGCGACCTCGTCGCTGCTGTGCCCGTATCCGGTGGCCTCCTCGTCGAAGGGGAGCCCGAAGCGCTCGGCCCAGCCCTTGGTGAGCCAGACCTGGCCGGTGCCCGCGGCGTCGGCGATGTGGTCGTCCTGGACCCGGGTGAGGTGCCAGATCAGCCAGGAGATCGAGTTGGCTCCGTCGTCGATCCTGGCATTGAGGTCGTCGGCCGAGAGCCCTTCGGCCGCCGCGTGGACCGCTTCCGCGACCCGGTCGAACGCCTCGGCCAGCATGTTCGCACTGTTCATCCGTTCACCTTCGCCTCCTGGCCCGCGCGAACCACGCTCCGACACACGCCCGCCGCCCGCTTAGGATCGGCTCATGGTGCAGAGCAGCGCGGAAGACGTCGACCAGTACCTCGCCGAGCTCCCGGAGGCCCGCCGGGGCGCGCTCACCGAGCTGCGTGCGCTGTGCCGCGCGGAGCTGACGGGGTTCCGGGAGGTGATGGCGTACGGCATGCCCGTCTACCAGCGGGACGGGACCGGCGAGGTCGCCTTCGCCAGCCAGAAGCAGTACGTCTCGGTCTATCTCCTGCGCACCGATGTCCGGGAAGCGTTCGCGGACCGGCTGGCCGGCCACGACATGGGCAAGGGGTGCCTCCGCTTCCGTACGCCGGAGAAGATCGACTTCACACTCGTACGGGATCTGCTGCGGGCGACGGCGGCGACCCCCGGCCCCGCCTGCTGAGTACGCCCTACCGCAGCCCGTCCAGCCATTGCGTCAGCAGCCGGTTGACCTCATCGGGGCGCTCCTGCTGGATCCAGTGGCCGCAGCCTTCGAGGATGTGCGCGACGGACAGGCCGGGGAGGGTTGCCGGGTAGGCGTCGATGGCGTCGGCCATCCACGTGGTGGAGGCGTCGAGGGCGCCGCCGATGAAGAGGGAGGGCTGGGTGATGGGCGCTCCGTGCCAGGCGGCGAGGTCCTCCCAGTCCCGGCCGACGTTGCGGTAGCGGTTGAGGGCGCCGGTGAGGCCTGAGCGTTCGAACTCCCCGCTGTAGACGTCGAGGTCGGCCTCGGTGAGCCAGGCGGGCAGCGGGCCGGTGGGGAACCGGTCGGCGAGGTGCGCTCCCGGGGGTACGAAGAAGAGCTTGCCGTGCTCCTCGGGGGTGAGGGCTCCGCCGGTCAGCCCGGTGTAGAAGCCGGTGAGCCAGCCGCGTACATCCCGTTCGATCTCCGCCTCGGCCCGGCCGGGGGTCTGGAAGTAGCTGACGTAGAACTCCTCGTCCCCGCCGATCCGGGCGAAGCCGTCGGTGGGACGGTTCCCACCGCGGGGCGCGTAGGGGACGCTGAGCAGGCCCACGGCGGTGAAGACGTCCGGCCGCAGCAGGGCGCTGTTCGCCGCGATGGGCGAGCCCCAGTCGTGGCCGATGACGGTGGCGGTCTCCTCGCCGAGGGCGTGGACGACG
This sequence comes from Streptomyces cyaneofuscatus, assembly GCF_000718135.1. GTDB lineage: Bacteria > Actinomycetota > Actinomycetes > Streptomycetales > Streptomycetaceae > Streptomyces > Streptomyces cyaneofuscatus. The sequence goes on from NZ_JOEM01000008.1 coordinate 71,202, forward strand.
GCGGTGTTGTCGGCGACGTGGGCGAGCATCCGGTACGCGTCGGTGGCGGCGGGCTTGGCGGAACGCCCGTACCCGCGTACGTCGATGGCGGCGGCCCGGTATCCGGCGGCGGCGAGCGCGGGGAGCTGGTGGCGCCAGGAGTACCAGGACTCGGGGAAGCCGTGGACGAGGAGGACGAGGGGGCCGGTGCCCTGCTCGACCAGGTGGATGCGGCCGCCGGGGGTGTCCACCAGGCGGTGGACCGCGCCGGGCGGGGTGGCGGGGTCCGTCGGGGGCTGCGGCACGGTTCCTCCTCGGGCGCCCCGGGGGTGCGGGGCGGTCGTGACAGGGCGGTCGGGCGGCCGGGCCGGAGTCCGGCCGCCCGGTCACGATCATTCGGGGGCGTCCGCCGCCCGCACAAGGATCTTTGCCGTAACGGCAAAGGGGGCGCGAGGCGCGGTCAGACGAGCAGCCGCAGCAGGTGCGCGCAGGCGGTGGCCTCGTCCGGGTGGCGGGCGAGGATCTCGTCCCGGCCGCGTTCGTACGCTCCGGTCTCCCAGCCGCCGTCCGCCGCCCGTCGGACGAAGAGGAAGTCGGGCGGGGTGGGGACCGGCTCGTGGACGCCTTCGATCCGGTAGTAGCCGCCGGGGATCGAGGCCTCCATGAGTGCGGCGTGCAACGCCTGGCGGTTCATGAGGTGTTACGCGGCCGAGGTGAGGTAGCCGTGGTCCAGCAGCCACTTCACGTTGAGCCGCTGCCCCTCGCCCGGGTTCAGGAAGACCGGGTCGAGCTTGATCTGCTGGCCGCCGCCGGGCTGCTCGAACCACGGGGCGATGCTGCCCTGCCAGACCCAGAAGGGCTTGGCCACCTTGTAGACGCGGTAGTCGCAGGGGGTCGCCGCCTCCCGGGTGTTGAGGTTCTGCGGGGGCAGGGCGCGCTCGGCGTAGGCGTCACCGGCCGGGGCCAGGTAGCCGCCGTACTCCGAGCCGAAGCGGTCCAGGCGCTGGCCGGGGCGGAGCTTGGCGGGCTCCTTGTCGATCTCGCCGTTGACCTCGCCGAAGCCGTCGTTGGGCGGGTACTTCCAGCTTCCGGTGTCCGCGGGCCCCTCCCAGTACTTCTTGAGGAAGGCCTGCGGGGAGAGGTCGCCGGTGCGCTGGTAGCCCTTCAGCAGCGGGCCGACCGGGGCGAGGCGGTTGTTCGGCAGCCACTTCGGGCCGAGCCGGGCGTCGCCGCGGTATTCGCCGGTGCAGGGTTCGTGCCGCTCGGCGGCGGCCGGGGCGTCCGGCTGCGGGGCTGCGTTGGCGGCGGGGGCGGTGATCAGTCCGGCGGTGATGCCGAGCGCGGCAAGTACGGTACGCATGCGGTTCATTCAGGGGTCCCCTCGAGCACTGATGATCAATCAGACAGCTGACGAAGGGTAACCGCTCGGCTACCTGGAGCATCGGCGCCATGCCGCTTTCCGGCCAGGACGGACCGTGCTGCCGGTCCTTGCGGGGACAGCGCCGCGCCCCGGCCGGGTGGAGCTGGAGCCCGGCCGGGGCGCGTGGGGGGGGACAGGGCCTGCCGCTAGCTGACGTTGACGTCGATGCAGGCGTAGAAGGCGTTGACGGTGTCCGCGATGTTCCAGACCGCGAGCACCTTCTGCTGACCGGTCTTGTTGCCGAAGTCGACCTGATGGGTGACGGTGGCGCCGGGCTGCGCGCCGCCGTCGTCGAACTCGGCGATCTTCTCGCCGCCGACGAAGTACTGCCAGGTGCTGGTCGAGTGGCGGGCGGTGAGCTTCCACTCGAACTGCTGCGAGCGGTTCACCGGGGTGACCGCCCAGCCCTTGGAGTCGTCGTCGAGCTCGGCGAATCCGCTGTTGCCGCCGCTGCAGCTGGTGAGGCCCTTGGGGCCCTCGACGCTCTGCGGTTCGTAGCTGATCGAGCCGCAGCTGACCGTACCGGCGGCGCACTGGGCCTGCCTGCTGGGCGGGTTGGAGATGTAGCCGTGGGCGTTGGCGGAGCTCGCCGGGAGGCTCAGGGCGAGGACCGGGGCGAGAACGGCGCCGACGGCGAGTGCGGTCTTCCTCTTCGTGTGCATGGTTCTCCTTCACTTGAGACCGCACCGCGCGGTGGCGGGCCGTGGGGGGCCCGGCTTCGGCGGCGAGGCCTCGCGAGTGTGGGGCCTACGAGGCGCGAAGGGCTGCAAGTCCCTTGCCGGACAGGCCTGATGACCGGTGCCGGAAAGGCCTTGCACTTGGCCTAGACCATACTCACCGTCGCGGACGCGTCAAGGGAGCGGTACGAGTGGCTGTACAAGGGGCGGGTGGGACGGCGACCGGGCGCGGGCCGTGACGGTCGGTCACCGCGTCGGGTCGCCGGAGCGCATCAGCCCTGGTCGTCGCCGTAGCGGACGGTGACGCGCTCGAAGCCGAGGGAGCCGAGCAGCCCCTTCAGCATGTCCGCTGTGTTCTTCTCGGCGCGGGCGGTCAGTCCGCTCTCCTTCGCCGCCTCCCCGATGTGCCGGACGGCCAGCTGGTTGACCGCCTGCTCGCTGCTCGGGTTGTCGGAGAAGAGGTCGCCGAGCCGGTCCAGGATTCCGCGCTGCTTGGAGACGGCGTAGGAGCGGTCCGGGTCCAGGGCCGGCTTGCCCAGCACCGCGTGCGGCAGCCGGATCTCGGCGGTGGTGCGGTCCTCGTTGATGACGACCCCGTCCTCGGTGACCTTCCCGAGGTCGACGGAGGCGCCGACGGTGCCCGCGCCGACGAACAGGGTGCGGGTGCCGCGTACCGCGTCGGGCAGGAACTTGGCGTCCTTCTCCAGGTCGACGACGACCTGGAAGTTGCCCGAGGCCGCCTCGTACGCGCTCATGTCCTGGATCGACTTGAGGACCGCGGGGCCGGACCGGTCGTGGGTCTCCTCGCCGAAGAGGCTGTCGAGGCCCGGCAGCAGGCTGAGCTTGCCGGCGGCGAAGATCAGGGCCAGGACGGCGGCGCAGACGCCGACGGCCTTCAGCAGGCCCCGCCCGGGACGGGGCGTGGGCGTCTTCCCGCTCTGCGGGGCGGTATCCGTGGTTGCGTCGCTGGACGTCATGGACTGCATGTGACCCCCAGGCGCGTTTTCAACCCATCTCCCGTGCGGAATCAGCCAGTTCGGGTAGACGGATGCAGACGACGGACCTCAGGCCTTGATCCCCTAGGGGCGGCCGGTCAGCTCCGTGGTGTCGTCGGAGGTCGTCGTGGTGGTCACCGATGTGGTGACATTGCCGGCGAGGCCAAGCACCAGGAAGAGCACCACGAGCCACTTCCCGGCGCTGCTCATGACCAGCGGCCGGGTGGCGGAGCGGGAGTGTTCCGCTGCCACGGCGAGGTCGTCGTCGCCGAAGAGGCCCTTGGGGTAGGCCGGGGTGAGCATCATGGCGTACGCGGAGAACCGCATCCGGTAGCGCAGGGTGGCCGCGGTCGCCTCGAACAGGGGGCGCGGCATCCGTCCGAGGACCAGCGTGATGACCCACCAGACGAAGCACAGGGCCCACCAGCCGTAGACGGCGAGGCTCTGCACGATCGCCGCCGGGATCATCAGGAAGATCCGGAAAAGGACGGCGAGCCGGTTGAGGGTGGTGGGCCGTACGTCGATCTGGACCGGATAGTCCGGCGGCGGGGTCAGGGCAAAGGGCGGGTAGCGGTCGATCAGCAGCATCTGACTGGCCGACACGCGCATGTCGTACCCGAGGAACCGGGCGAGGAAGCGGAAGACGGGATCGGGCAGCCGTCCCAGCACCAGAGCGGCGAACCAGCCCACGATGACGGTGAAGAAGGCCGCGATGTGCAGGAAGAACAGCACGATGAAATGGGGAATCAGGAGCAGCAGCCGGAAGAAGACGGTCAGCCGGCGCTGGCGGCCGGGCTCGATGATGTCGAGGACGGGCCGGAACTCGTCGGCGTCGGTCTCCTTGCGGCCCGGGCTCCACCGGCCGTCGGCCATGTCGCTCCTCCTCGGCAGGGGGTCCGTGCGGCAGCCGCGCGCAGGACATGCCCCCACGCTGCGGCCGCGCGGGACGGCCCGCAAACGGCCGCGGCCCGAACGGGTGGAGCGGGCAGGGGCACAGGCAGCCCATGCCCGTGCCCTACCTGTACCCCTCTGCCTGTGCCTGTGCCCCGCTACGGTCAGCGCCTGCGGAGGCGGTCCAGCAGGGCGCGGCCGGAGCCGGGCTGTCCGACGCCGGCGGTGGGACGGCCGCTCGAACCCCTGGCCTTCGGCAGGCGCGTGGAGCCGGTCCGCGCCCCGGTCTCGACCGGCTCCTTCGCCTTGGTCGTGCCCCGGGCAGGCGTCCCGGCCTTCGTCGTGCCGGTCTTCGTCGTCCCCGTCTTCGTCTTGGTCCGGTAGGGCGTCTTCCTCTCCGCGGCCTTCGGCTCCGCCTCCGGCTCGACCGCCTCGGCCCGCGGAGTGTGCGCGTGCGCGTGGTAGCTGTGGCTGATCCGGCGGCCCAGCAGGAAGTAGCCGAGCAGGGCGCCCGACGTGTTGAGGATGACGTCGTCGATGTCGAAGGCGCGGCCGGTGACCAGGGCACCCTGGACCAGTTCCACGAGGACCATGACGGCGGCGGTCAGCAGCGTCATGCTGATCATCCGCAGGCGGCGCGGCACGAGGAACGGGAGCAGCAGTCCGAAGGGCACACCGAGCAGCACATTGCCGCCGGCCTGCTTGCACGCGGCGAGGAACGTGTAGTCCTCGGCGTACTGGCGCAGCGATCGGCCCGGCCGGAGATTCGACGTGACGATGTCCTCGGAGGCCGGCGAGGGGGTGAGTGTCACCTTTGCCAGGAGGATGGAGAACGCCACCAGCCCCAGCAGCACCACGGTCAGGACGGTCACCCTCAGCAGCACGCGTGCCCATGTCCCCTGTCGCGTACGGGGTTTCGTCTCTGCAGTCATGGCGGACAGATGCCCCCGCCGGGGCGGAAAACACCCGGGTGGGCGTCCGGGCCTGAAAATCGCCCGGCCGCCCGGTGCCGCCTGCGACGATGGACCTCATGAGCGCACGTGAGAAGAAGGACCTGCTGGCCGAGACCGACCGGCTGCGTGAGGAGGGCCGGGCCGGGGAGGCGCGCGAGCGGCTGCTCGCCCTGACCGCCGAGTTCCCCGACGACGCGGAGGTGGCCTACCGGACCGCGTGGGTCCACGACGTCCTGGGCCTGGAGACCGAGGCGGTGGCGTACTACGAGCGCAGCGTGGCGGGAACGGGGCTCGGCGCGGAGGACCGGCGGGGGGCGCTGCTGGGCCTCGGCAGTACCTATCGGGTGCTGGGGCGGTACGGGCAGGCCGTGGAGACGCTGCGCCGGGGCGTCGAGGAGTTCCCGGACGACGGGGCGCTCCAGACGTTCCTGGCGATGGCGCTGTTCAACACGGAGGAGCACCACGAGGCGATGCAACTGCTGCTGCGGGTGGTGGCGTCGACCAGTGAGGACCGGCACGTCCAGCAGTACCGGCCGGCCATCGAGCACTACGCCAAGGACCTCCACGAGACGATGTGACCGGTGCTCCGGCCCACCCCAACCGGAGCACCGGGGGCAGGCGCCGGGCAACGGCGCGCCGCGTCCAGCGCGGCGCGCGGCACCGGAGCGCGTGCGTACCGAGAATGCTCGCGTGCACTCCCCTCCCCCGCCCCCGTCCCCCTCTTCCCTCGCGTCATGGGCCGACGTCCCCTCCCGGCGCGGCGCGTGGGCGCTGCTGCTCCTGTCCGCGGCCTCCGGGGCGGCGGACGCGTTCGCCTTCCTCTGCGTGGGCCAGGTCTTCGCGGGGGTGATGACCGGGAATCTGGTCCTGCTGGGTGGTTCGGCGGCCGGGGCGGGCGAGGACGGTGTGGCGCTGCGAGTGGTCACCGCATTGGCTGCGTACGCGTGCGGGGTGGCGGCCGGGACGCTGATGGCCGGGCTCCCCCTGGGTCTGACGCTGCTGGCCGAGTCGGTCCTGCTCGGGGTGGCGGCCGCGCTGTGGGGGTTCGGGCTGGTCGCGTCGTACGGTGACCGGCTCGGACTGCTGGCCCTCGTGTCGCTGGCGATGGGCGTCCAGGGGCGGGTCCGGGTGACGCCGACGAACTATTTCACCGGGACCCTCACCTCGCTCGCCGGCCGTGCGGCGGCGCGCCGGCTGGAGCCGGGGGACGGCTGGGTGCTGGGCCGGCTGGGGGCGGTGGTGGCCGGGGCGGCCCTCGCGGCGCTGACGGAGCGGTGGTGGAGCCCCGGGGCCGCGGTGGGGGCGGCGGTCCTGGTGGCGGGGGCGGCGGTTCTCGAGACCGGGTGGCGCGGGGGCCGGAACACGGGGAAGCCCCGGCCGGATCGGGGGAATCCAGCCGGGGCGGCTTGAGTGCGGGCGTGAAGGGCGGTCGCCTCTCGGCGAGGGGCTCCAGGGGGCTTCGGCTGTGCGAACTTCCCCCATGGGCTGTGGTGAGGCCCGGGGACACTGTCCCCCTCACACCCACGTATAGATGAACGATAAACCATCTCGGACTGTTCCCGGGAACCCGCCCCCGTGGATGTGATCCACGGCACGGAATCCCCGGTTCCGTCGTCGGCCGGGGCCGGCGACGGTCAGCTCCGGGACGCCTCGTCGGTGCCGTAACGGCGCTGGAACCGCTCCACGCGGCCGGCCGTGTCGAGCACCTGACGGCCCCCGGTGTAGAACGGATGGCTCGCGGACGAGGTCTCCACGTCGATGACGGGGTAGGTGTTGCCGTCCTCCCAGGTCACGCGCGCGCCGGAGTCGGCGGTCGAGCGGGTCAGGAAGGCGACGTCCGCCGCACGGTCGCGGAAGACCACGGGGCGGGAGACGGGGTGGATGCGGGACTTCATGGATGCGTTCCTTGCTCGCCGATGGTGTCGGCTGTGACAGGTGCGGTGGCGGTGACAGGTGCGGTGGCGGTGGCGGTGGCGTACGGGTCTCCTCCGCGCGATCCGGTCAGCGGGCTTCGCGGAAGAGGACGTGCTGCCCGGCGGCGGCGTCGAACTTGCGCAGTTCCAGCCGGTCGGGGGTGTTGCGGCGGTTCTTGCGGGTCACGTAGCTGCTCCCCGTTCCGGCGGTGGACCGGAGGGTCACGACGGGCCTGAGGTCGTTGCGTGCCATGGGCGCCTCCCGTGGTGCTCGACGACTCCACTCCCGTAACGGGAATGGGATTCGTTTTCGTTCTGATGGGGTAACGCAGCCCACCCCGTCGGCATTCCCGGGCCGGATCGCCCTGTTTCCAGCAGTCCTCAGGGCCGCGCCGGGCCCTTGTACGCTCCGTGCTCCACGGCCTCCGTGGCCGCAAGGAAGCGAGCCGCCTCCTTCTCCCCGGCGCGCCAGGACGGGCCGACCAGCCCGCTCCGTGCGACGAGCCGGAAGATCAGGGCTCGGATCAGCATCTGGCGCCAGCGGGGGTCGCCTCCCCCGCCGACGAGGAGGCCGGGGGCGGGCTCGTACCAGAGCAGGCCGTCGCCGATGATCACGGCCTCCGCGTAGAGGGGTGGCCGCCAGTAGGGGGAGAAGTCGATGACGACGGGGTCCTGACCCGGCGCGAAGAGCACATTGCCGGTGAGATCGCCGTGGACGATCTGCGCCGTCGCCTCCACGGGCCGCCGCAGGGACAGCAGGCGCGCGAAGGGCCCGGCGAGCTCCGGGACCACGACGGCTTCCTCCTCACCCCAGGCGACCCGGTCGGCCACCGCCCACGGGTGGGTCCGGCGGTCGAGGAAGGCGGGGCGGGGCAGCTCGCGCAGGGCGGCGTGGAAGGCACGGCCGGTGGCGACGACCCCGGGCCACCGCCTGCTGGGGCCGGGGCGGCCGTCGGTGAACTCGGCGGCCGTCCAGCCCTCGACCACGGCGTCCCCTCCGGCCGACCGCAGCGGCCGCGGCACACGGAAGCCGGCACCCCGGGGCAGCCGCTCGAAGACGGACGCGGCCCACTCCGACTCACCCTCGGTTCCCTCCGCGGGTTTCAGGACGGCCCCGCCGACCCGCACGCTGCGCCCCTGCCCGCCGGTCAGCGGCTCGGGGATGCCGCGCACACCGAAGGCGTCGAGGACGGACCGCGGGGGAAGGATGGCACTCGGCTGCTCGGGCATGCGAGGCATCCTGCCGGGCGGCCCGGCCGCGCGCACGCGCATTCCCCCTCAGCCCGTTCACCGCGTCCGCCTATGCCACGGGGAAGGGCCAACACCCCTCAACCGTACGCCCGTTCGGAGGCTCGCCCGCCCCGTGCAGCCGGTGGCATATGCCAGAAGCAACAACGCATCGAGTGTGGTCGAATCCCTTACGGGCCGCCGCAGCCTGTGCGACAGTCGAGAGCGGCCGCCCCCTGAGACCCGGCCGCACCGCGCCTGTATCGGAGTACGAGATGCCGTCCCATCTGTTCGCGGACCGCCCCGCACCACAGCCCCCCGCGCATGATGCCGTCGACGCCTTGATCCACCGTGCGCGCCGACTGCGCGGAGATGTGGAAGCCGTGGGGCGGAACACGGCGGTGAGCGACGAGGACGACCCCCAGGCACGCTGGCAGCGCGCCCTGTGCGACCTGGCCGTCCAGCATCTCGACAACCTCGACCAGCATCTGGGTCAGCTCAAGGCAGGCCCGCCGGGCCGGCGTTCGGCGGACCAGGACGACAGCGTGAGCGCGGACGGCGCATCGGCGGGCTCCTCGGCGAACCGGGTGGGCAGCGCCGAATGGAACCTCCTCACCGACGAGGTCAGCTGGTCGGAGGAGTTGTACGAGATCTTCGGCCGGCCTCCCGGTTCACCTCCCCTCTCCCTGGACGACCTGCCGTCCGTGCTGTTCCCCGACGACCAGCCGAAGCTGACCTCCATGGTGACGGGCTGCCTGGTGGACGGGCAGCCGATGGACGGGGAGTTCCGGATCGTGCGCCCCGACGGCCAGGTGCGCACGCTGCACATGACGGGCGAACCGGTCCTCGACTCCGAGGGCTGCACCGCCTCCATGTGGGCCGTGCTCCGGGACATCGGCGAGCTGCGCCGCGGCGAGGAGACCGTCAGCCGGAACCAGGACTCGGCCCGGCGCGACGAGCCCGTCGAGCGCCCGCGGCACCGGACGGCCGTGGATGTCCAGGAGACCGTGCTGCCCCCGTGGCGCGGTTCGCTCCTCCTTCCGGCCGGGGGGCCCGGCGCCCTCGACATCGCCGCCCACCACCTCCCCTCCGCAGCCGGCGGCCTCATCGGCGGCGACTGGTACGACGCGATGGAGCTGCCGGACGGCCGGACCCTGCTGAGCGTCGGCGACCTGTCCGGGCACGGCCTTCCCGCCACCTCGGCCCTGGCCATGATGCTCGGCGCGCTGCGCGGCATGGCCGTCGCCGGTATCGAGCCGGGCGCCCTGATGGGCCACCTCGACCACCTCCTCGAAACATCGGTGCGGCCCGCCCTGGGCAGCGCGCTGTGCTGCCGCTTCGACCCGGCGACCGGCCTCCTCTCCTGGGCACAGGCGGGACACCCCGCGCCCCTGCTCTTCCGCGGCGGAACGGGGCGCCGACTGCCGCCCCCCGAGGGGGCGTTGCTCGGTGCCGCATCCCGGATCGCCTACGAGCAGGACGAGGTGCGTCTGCTCCCCGGCGACGTACTCGTGCTGCACACGGACGGCCTGACGCGGCGCAGCGACCGGGGTGCGGGCCCGGAGCGGCTGCTCGCCCTCGCCCCCCGGTTCGCCCAGGCCCGTGACGCACAGGAGTGCGTGCGGGGCATGGTCGAGGAGTTCGGCGGGACCGAGCGCCTGGACGACGCGTGTGTGCTGGTCGCCCGGATCGGGGCGTGAGGGAGCGCGGGACCGGTGTTCAGGACTGCCGGGGCGTCATGACGGTGGGCGCGCGCGGCGGTTACGGCCTCCGCCGGCGGGCACGTACGGGGATCAGGCCTGCGTACCCCTGGACTTGTGGGCGACCGGGCTCTGCGGCAACGAGAGCTCGATCTGCTCGCGGAGGTCCTGGATCTTGGCGTATCCCGCGAACTGACCGGTGAGGCGGTACATTTCGCGCAGCCGGTCCCAGGTGCGGTGCGAGGAAGTCTCCCCCATCGACACCAGGGCGAGCCGGGCGTACCGGTCGGCCTGTTCGGGATCGTTGGCGATGAAGAGGGCCGAGGCGAGCGAGATGTAGTCGAAGATCTTCGAGCGCTGCCGCCCGTTGACCCGCAGATCCAGGGCCTGTTTGGCGTGGCGCTGGGCGATCGACGCGGCGGCCGGGTCGTGCTCGGCCAGGGTGCGGAACGCCAGGGCCTGCATGCCGTGCAGGTCGGCCTCGTCGAACATCTGCATCCAGCTCGGCGCCGGTACGTCGCCCTTGTCCGAGACGAAGAGCTCCTCCGCCTCGCCGAGGGTGCGCCGCATGGCCTGACCCTTGCCCATCGCCGCCTGTGCCCAGGCCTCGATGGTGCGCAGCATCGCCTGCGTACGGGGCAGGGTCTCGTCGCCCGAGCCGGATTTCGCCAGCTTCATCAGGTCGAGGGCGTCGTCGGGGCGGCCCAGGTGGACCATCTGGCGTGCGGCGCGGGAGAGCGCCTCACCGGCGCGCGGCCGGTCGCCGCTCTCCCTGGCCGCGTGGGCGGCGATGACGAAGTACTTCTGGGCGGTGGGTTCGAGGCCGACGTCGTGGGACATCCACCCCGCGAGTACGGCGAGGTTGGCGGCGACGCCCCACAGGCGGCGCTGGAGATGGTCGGGGTGGCGGTAGGCGAGCATGCCGCCCACCTCGTTGAGCTGGCCCACGACGGCCTTGCGCTGGAGGCCGCCGCCACGGGAGGCGTCCCAGGCGCGGAACACCTCGACCGAGTGCTCCAGGGCCTCGATCTCCTCGGAGCCCACGGGCGCGGCCTCGTACCGGTCGAAACCGGCGGGGTCGGCGTGCTGGGGATCGTTGGCGCGTGGCGCGTCGGCCGCGGAAGCGGGGCTGCTGCGCAGCCAGTCGTACATGGGGCCGGCGATGGTTGAGCCGGCGGCGAGCGCGGCGCCCGCGCCCACCATGCCGCGTCGGTTGAGCATGAGGTCCATTCCCGTGAATTCGGTGAGGACCGCTGCCGTCCGTTCGGGCGCCCACGGCAGTTGATCGGGGTCGTGTTCCTTCCCCGCGTCACGCCGTTTCCCCACACGCCCGCGCCGGCCGAACCCGAGGTCCTCGATGGTCACGACACGGCCGAGCCGCTCGGTGAACAGGGCTGCCAGCACTTCGGGCACGGGATCACGGGGGGACTCCCCCATGTCGATCCAGCGCCTGACCCGCGAGGTGTCGGTGGCCAGCTGCGGGTGGCCCATGGCCGCCGCCTGCCGGTTCACCATTCTCGCGAGTTCGCCCTTGGACCAGCCGGCCAGGCCGAACAGGTCAGAAAGGCGGGTGTTGGGTTCTCCGGTCACGTCAAGCCCCCAGGTTCTCGGCTGACTTGACACTAACCCCCTGTCAGATGCGCTGTGACTATTCGCCAGGGTTCGCCAGGGTCCGCCAGATGGTCTGCCACCCGTGACCCGGTGTCAGGTAGGAAAGCGCCACCCCGCCCGGCAGCCCAGGTACTCCCCAGGGTGCCGAACGGCCGTCGGCCGGGTTGGCGCACGTAACTTGTCGGCGCACGAAGGGATCTGTCTCGCCCATGTACACAGCATCGTCCTCCGTGTCCGCCCCGCCCCGGCCGCTCCGTCCCATGGGGACGGGCGGCGGGCCGTATCTCGCCCCCCACGCCGGTGCGCCGGCGCAGGGTCTGGGCCGGACCCGGCGGGCGGCGGGACCGGGTGCCGGACCTCTCAGCGGACGCATCGACCTCTCCGGGCCGCAGGGCGCGCAGGTGCGGATGGCCATCGCCTCCGTGCAGCGCATCTGCCCCGAGTTCAACCCGGTCCAGGTGCTGCGGCGCAGCGGCCGTTCGGTCCTGATCGTGGGCACCACCGGGCGGGCCACCGCCGTGGCGAAGTGTTTACTGGACCACTCCCCCGCCTGGACCGAGCGGTTCCAGCACGAAATAGCGGCGTACCGCGCGTTCGTCCGGCACCGGCCCCCGGTTCGGGTGCCCCGGCTGATCGCGGCGGACCCGGAGAACTGCACGCTGGTGATCGAGCGGATGCCCGGCCGGGTGGCCGCGTTGACCCGACACCCGGCGGAGGCGCCGCCGCGGGCCGACATCCGTGCGGCGCTCGGTGCGATCGCCCGGGTGAACGCCTGGCGGCCGCCGCCCGGGCTGTTCGAGGCGCCGCTGGACTACGCCTCGCGCATCTCCCGCTACCACGAGCTCGGCCTGTTCACCGACCGTGACCTGGGTGACCTGCAGAAGCTGCTGCACGGTCTGGCCCAGGCGGGCGGCCGCCAGGGCATGGGCCAGTTCTGCCACGGGGACGCGCTGCTCTCCAACATCCTGCTGTCCCCGACCGGGCCGGTGCTGGTCGACTGGGAGCACGCGGGCTGGTATCTGCCGGGCTACGACCTGGCGACCCTGTGGGCGGTGCTCGGTGACGCCCCGGTGGCGCGACGCCAGATCAGCCAGCTGGCGCAGGCCAGGGGGCCGGCCGCGCGGGACGCGTTCCTGGTGAACCTGATGCTCGTCCTGACCCGGGAGATCCGTAACTACGAGACGGCCGTGCAGCGCACCATGCGCGAGGCGCCCCCCGCGGGCGCGGGCCAGGACCGGCCGGGGGCGCTCTCCTCGGGCGAGGAGCAGCGGCTGCTGCTGCGCAGGCTGCACGACGACTGCGCGATGGCGCGGCGGGCGGTGCGGGCGGCGGTCGGGACGCGCTGATCGCGCACGCGTGATCAGCGCTGCCGACGCGGCCGCGTGGGTCTTCGGGGGAAGGCGGGTGGGCCGCCTTCCCCCGAAGACCCACGACGAAGAAACCACTGTGTAAAGGGAGCGCGCTGCGCGACCGGTGCCGACACACCGGTCCCGCAGCGCGCTTTTCCGCGTTCCGCCCTGCGTGACAGGGCACTGACTCTGCGGCATCTCGATGCCCGCCCCGGGTGAGGCGCGCCACGAGACCCACGTCACCTACGAACCGCGATAGTGGGTGCGAGCCCTCCCCCACGGCGTCGCGAAACACCTGAAACGGGTATTCCCCTCATTCTACTACGAGGGGTAGTAAATAGGGTCATTGCCTCCTGTCCAGGTGGCCGTTAACCATGGATCCCGGCAAGCACCGAGACCGAGCCTGCGACGAGCGCCCCCGGCGGTCGGCAGCCGATCCCCCTCGGTCTCTGCTCACGCGGCCACCGGCCGCAGACCCCGTCCCCAAAAGGAAGAGCTCACGCATGCCCCGCACCATCCGCATCACCCGCTCCCACAAGCTCGCCACCGCCGTGCTCGTCGCGGCCGGTTCCGTCACGGCCATCGCCGCGACCGGCGGGCAGAGCGACGCACAGCCCGCCGCGGCCAGGACCTCCATCGCCGCGGAGAAGGTCGCCGGTGTCTCCACGGCGAAGGAAGCCGTGGCCAAGAAGGCCGCCCAGGAGACCGCCGCGAAGAAGGCCGCCGCCGACGCGGCCGCCGCGAAGAAGGCCGTGGCGGAGCGCAAGGCCACCGCGGAGAAGGCTGTGGCCGACCGTAAGGCCGAGGCGAAGAAGTCCGCCGAGAAGGCGCGCTCCGAGAAGCAGGCGGCCAACCGCTCCACCGAGCGCAAGGCCGTCGCCGCACCCAAGCAGTACAAGAACAACCTCGACGGCTGGATACGCGAGTCGCTCGACATCATGAAGAAGAAGAACATCCCCGGCTCCTACGAGGGGCTGCACCGCAACATCATGCGTGAGTCCAGCGGCAACCCGAACGCCATCAACGACTGGGACGTCAACGCGCAGAACGGCATTCCCTCCAAGGGCCTGCTCCAGGTGATCCAGCCGACCTTCGACGCCTACCACGTCAACGGCACCCCGAAGAAGCTCACCGACCCGGTCGCCAACATCACCGCCGCCGCCAACTACGCCGCGGACAAGTACGGCTCGATCGACAACGTCGACTCCGCGTACTGAGACCTGGCGTACGGAGACCTGGCGTACTGAGGCGCCGCGCTGAGGCCCGGCGTACCGAGTCGAGTCCGCCGACCGAGCGGACCGCCACCGAGCGGGCACAGATCAGACCGCGATTATCCGACTAATCGCCCTGGTGCGTGCCCCGGTTGGCCGAAGGGTAGAGCTGGCGCGGACACCACTACTGGTCCGCGCGCTCGCCGCGCGGAGGCTTCGGAAAGGCCTGACGCACATGGCACAGCCCTTCTCACTGCCGGACTTCTATGTTCCGTATCCGGCGCGGCTCAACCCTCATGTCGAGGCGGCACGGACGCACACGCGTCAGTGGGCGCGCTCCATGGGGATGCTGGAGGGATCCGGCATCTGGGAGGAGAAGGACCTGGAGGCGCACGACTACGCCCTGCTCTGCGCCTACACCCACCCCGACTGCTCGGCCGAGGCACTGTCCCTGGTCACCGACTGGTATGTCTGGGTCTTCTTCTTCGACGACCACTTCCTGGAGCTGTTCAAGCGCACCCCCGACCGTGAGGGCGCCAAGCGGTATCTGGACCGGCTGCCCGCCTTCATGCCGATGGAGCGCGGGGCCGCGACCCCCGAGCCGGAGAACCCCGTCGAGGCGGGCCTCGCCGATCTGTGGACGCGTACGGTCCCCGCGATGTCGGACGCCTGGCGGGCCCGGTTCGCTGAGTCGACGGAGAACCTGCTCAACGAGTCGATGTGGGAACTCTCCAACATCAACGAGGGCCGCATCGCCAACCCCGTCGAGTACATCGAGATGCGCCGCAAGGTCGGCGGCGCCCCCTGGTCGGCCGGGCTGGTGGAGTACGCGGCCGGCGCGGAGGTGCCCGCCCAGGTAGCCGACGCACGGCCCCTGCGCGTCCTGCGCGACGCCTTCTCCGACGGGGTGCACCTGCGCAACGACCTCTTCTCGTACCAGCGCGAGGTCGAGGACGAGGGCGAGAACAGCAACGGGGTCCTCGTCCTGGAGAAGTTCCTCGGCTGCTCCACACAGGAGGCCGCCGAGGCCGTCAACGACCTGCTGACCTCACGGCTCCAGCAGTTCGAGAACACCGTCCTCACCGAACTGGGCCCGCTCTGCGCGGAGAAGGGCCTCGACCCGGCGCAGACCGCGTCCGTCCTCGCGTACGTCAAGGGGCTCCAGGACTGGCAGTCCGGCGGCCACGAGTGGCACATGCGCTCCAGCCGGTACATGAACGGGGGCGGGGCCGGCGAGGCGGTGGCGGGCTTCGGCATGTCCGCCGCCTCGATCAAGTTCACGCTGCGTTCGGAGACGGCGCGGGCCCGCAGCCACAGCCATCTGCCGTACCAGCACGTGGGCCCCTCCCTGATCCCCGAGCTGAAGCTGCCGTTCGGGACGACGCTGAGCCCGCACCTGGAGGGTGCCCGGGTACGGCTCGTCGACTGGGCGCGCCGGATGGGCATCCTGGAGGCGCAGCCGGGGGTTCCGGGCTCGCACATCTGGGACGAGGAACGGATCATCGCGATCGACCTTCCCCTGTGCGCGGCGGGCATCCATCCGGACGCCTCACCGGAGGAGCTGGACATCTCCTCGGCATGGCTGGCCTGGGGTACGTACGGTGACGACTGGTTCCCCGTGGTGCACGGGCGGTCCAGGGACCTGGCGGGGGCGCGGCTGGCCAATGAGCGGCTCTCGCTCTTCATGCCGCTGGACGGTGAGGCCGTCCCGGAGCCGGTGAACGCGCTGGAGCGGTCGCTGGGCGACCTGTGGCGCAGGACCGCGGAACCCATGGACCTGAGCGCACGGCGCACCTTCCGGACCGCGATCGAGTCGATGACCGAGAGCTGGCTGTGGGAGCTGGCCAACCAGGCGCAGAACCGTATCCCTGATCCGGTCGACTACGTCGAGATGCGCAGGGACACCTTCGGCTCGAACCTGACGATGAGCTTGTGCCGGCTCGGGCACGGCAGGACGGTGCCGGAGGCGGTCTACCGCAGCGGCCCGATGCAGTCGCTGGAGAACGCCGCGGCGGACTACGCGTGCCTGCTGAACGACCTGTTCTCGTACCAGAAGGAGATCGAGTACGAGGGGGAGGTGCACAACGGCGTCCTGGTCGTGCAGAACTTCTTCGGGGTCGACTATCCGACGGGCGTGGCGATCGTGCACGACCTGATGAAGTCGCGACTGCGGCAGTTCCTGCATGTGGCGGAGGTCGAACTTCCTGTGCTGTACGACGACTTCGGCCTGGACGCCGAGGCGCGGGAGGTGCTGGCGGGCTATGTGCTGGAGCTCAAGCACTGGATCGCGGGCATCCTGATCTGGCACCGGGGCTGCCGCCGGTACCGCGAGGAGGACCTGCGGCGCGGGCACGGCGCTCCCTGGCACCTCGGCGGTCCTACGGGGCTCGGCACCTCGGCGGCGCAGGTGACACGGCTGATGGCCGAGCTGGCGGGCAGCAAGGTGTAGCCCCGCCGCCGCAGCATCCGGCCCCGGCCCGTCGCGTGAACCTCACGACGGGCCGGGGCCGGATGCGCTGAGGCCGGATGCACAGGGGCCCGGGCCGGATGCACACGATAGGCCTCCCGCATATGCGGGAGGCCTATGCAGTGACGTTTCAGCCCTGCTGGAACAGCTCTGCCGGAAGGGGCTTGAGGAGGGTGTACAGGTCGTCGGTGATGGGCCGGTCCCAGCTGGCGATGGTCACGAGCACTCCGTCGCTGCGGTCGAACTGGACGCAGGAGATCCGGCTCTCCGAGAGCTTCACCCGGCGGACGATCAGCAGGTTGTCGCCCTGCATCACGGGGACGTCCTCGCTGCTGACGACCTCGATCGGCTCGTCGTTCTCCAGGGCCAGCAGCAGCTGCGCGACCTCGAAGGGAACCTGGCCGTCCTCGGTCTCGCGGGCGGGCGAACCGGCCGGGAGATTACCGATGATCATGGCCGGGCCACGGCCGCCGTACAGGTCGTACCGGAGGAAGACGCCCTGACAGCTGCCGTCGGGGGCGGGGAGCAGACCGGCGCCGAGGTTGCCGGGCCAGTCCCCCGGGTCCATGGCCAGGACATCGAAGTCCGGGCCCGCGGGTGTTGCGGCGCTACGGCGGCGGAGGAAGGACATGCTGCCATGTTACGTGGCCCGGCTCACGTTGCGGAGCCGGGCCCGGGACGGAACACCGCCCCGCCGCATCGGCCCTCCGCCCGCCGGCGGGAAGCACGAGCGGCACCCCGGCGCAGACTCTTCCGCGTGGAATCGGAGCAAGTTCGCCCGCGACGAGGCCCCATGCCGCATACCGTTGGATCACCGCCGTGCCCCGTCCGTCGCGGCAGCGGCGCGTACGGGAACGGCGATACGCCGGACAGCACGGGTACGGCGATACGCCGGGAGAGAGGACAGGATGACGGTGGAGGGCACAGTGAGCGGGCTGGAAGAGCGGGTGGTGGGGCGCGCGTGGATGGTGCGCCTGGACCCGGCCGACCGGGGAGGTGCGGCGGTACGCGTCTCGTGCGGCCGTCCGGCCTGCGCCCCCCAGGTTCTGCCCTCCGCCGCCGTCGGCCGCACGGCCGCCGTCGCGCACCTCGCGACGCATCTGCGGGCTGCCCCGGGGCCCCGGCCCGAGGCGTCCTGCGCCTGCCGGGCCGAGGAGTGCCACACGCACGTCCGGGCCGACGGCCCACGCGACCGCGCCCCGGCCCTGCGCTGCGGAGGTCCGGTCGTCCTCGCGGTCATCAACGACCGGCAGGGCCGCTGGTGGCAGGCGCTGGAGTGCTGCGCACGCTGTGCGGCCGCCCACCCCTCGGCGAAGATCGTCGCCACCGCCCCGGCCGCCCCCGCCCGGGCCGCCGGACCGGCCCCCGCGGCAGGAGCGCGTGGAGCCGCGGGCCCGCCGCCCGCCCCGGTCGGTCCGCACTTCTCCCACGCCGCCTCGTCCCCCGCCCCTGTGCCCGTGCCCGTCCCCCGGGCTGCGCACGCCCCTCGCACGAAGCCCCGGCGCAACCGCCGCACCGGGAAGATCGCCCAGCGGTTCGTGCCGCACGACCTGCACCCGATCGCCCTGCGCGACGAGCTGATCGAGCTGGGCAACCTCTTCCGCGCCTATCAGGAGCGCCCTGAACCGGACCTGGAGCAGCTCGCCGAACTCCACTCCCGCAAGGCGAAGGCCTTCCGCACCTGGGCGGAGGTCACCGGGGAGACCGAGCTGCGGCTGGACGCGGAACGCGCCGAGCAGGCGGCCGCCGCCGCCCTCCTCCAGCACCAGCAGCGCACCGGCCAGAGCCCGGTCGGCGAGGGAGAGGTCACCAACCGCCTGCTGCCCGGTCTCACGCAGTGGGAGCACGCGCGGACGGTCCTCGCCCACGTCGCCGAGCACACCCCGCTGCCCGGTCCGGAGGCCCGTCTGATGGCGGTGATGCTGACCCTGCGCTCGGCGCTCACCGGCACCGGCAACCTGGTGGGGCAGGACGTCAGGGGCTTGCCCCTGACCGAGCCCGAGGAGCTGATCGGGCGGCTCGTGGACTCCGGCTGGCTGTCCATCCCCGGCACGGCCGAGGATCTGCTCGCCTCCCGCCCGGAGAGCCCCACGCCGATCACCATCCCGTCCCTGATGCCCGACGACGACGGACAGGGCCCGTTCGACTTCGGCCGCAAGACGCGTCCCAAGCTGAGTGGATGGGCGCAGCGGGTCGTCGGGGACAAGAAGCTCCGCAAGAAGAAGACCGGCGCCGCCACCCGGCTCCTCGCCCTGGCCCTGGCCGTCCGGACCACGACCGACGGCCGGCTGGGGCCCGAGGGCGAGGGCGTCGACGTGGAGGTCCTCACCTCCTGGTGCGCCGTCGAGCCCGACGAGCTGGAGTCGCTGGTGGAGCAGTTGACGGTGGCG
This sequence comes from Streptomyces cyaneofuscatus, assembly GCF_000718135.1. Lineage (GTDB taxonomy): Bacteria > Actinomycetota > Actinomycetes > Streptomycetales > Streptomycetaceae > Streptomyces > Streptomyces cyaneofuscatus. Next base: position 89,985 of record NZ_JOEM01000008.1, read on the forward strand.
GACTGGCTGGAGGAGGCCGCCGTCACCGACGGCCGCCTCACGGGCCGGCTGGCCGAGCGGGTGCTTCAGGTCAGCTGCCCGCTGCCCTGAGGACACACCCTCTCAGGTGTGTCAGCCCGGCGGGGGCTGGGATCCGACGAGCCACATGGCGAAGAACTGCGCCCCGCCTCCGTAGGCGTGGCCGACCGCCCTGGTGGCCCCGTCGATCTGGTGCTCCCCGGCCCGCCCTCGTACCTGGAGGGCGGCCTCGGCGAAGCGGATCATGCCGGACGCGCCGATGGGGTTGGTCGAGAGCACTCCGCCCGAGGGGTTGACCGGGAGGTCGCCGTCGAGTTCGGTGACGCCCGCCTCGGTGAGCTTCCAGCCCTCGCCCTCACCGGCGAAGCCGAGGTTCTCCAGCCACATCGGCTCGTACCAGGAGAACGGGACGTACATCTCGACGGCGTCGATCTCCCGGCGCGGGTCAGTGATCCGAGCCTGCCGGTAGACGTCGGCGGCACAGTCCTTGCCGGCCTGCGGGGAGACGAAGTCCTTGCCGGCGAAGAGCGTCGGTTCGCTGCGCATGGCGCCGCCGTGCACCCAGGCGGGCGGGTGGGGGGCCCTGCTCGCGCCCTCGCGGTCGGTGAGGATCATCGCGCAGGCCCCGTCGGACGAGGGGCAGGTCTCGGAGTAGCGGATCGGGTCCCAGAGCATGGGCGACGCCTGGACCTTCTCCAGGGTGATGTCAGCGTCGTGGATGTGCGCGTAGGGGTTCTTGAGCGCGTTGCGGCGGTCCTTGTACGCGACGAGGGAGCCGACGGTGTCGGGGGCTCCCGTACGGCGCATGTACGCGCGCACGTGCGGGGCGAAGAAGCCGCCGGCCCCGGCCAGCAGGGGTTGCTGGAAGGGAACGGGCAGGGAGAGGCCCCACATGGCGTTGGACTCGGACTGTTTCTCGAAGGCGAGGGTCAGGACGGTCCGGTGGACACGGGCGGCGACGAGGCCCGCGGCGACGAGCGCGGTCGATCCGCCGACCGAGCCCGCCGTGTGGACGCGGAGCATCGGCTTGCCGACGGCTCCGAGCGCGTCGGCGAGATACAGCTCCGGCATCATGACGCCCTCGAAGAAGTCGGGGGCTTTGCCGATGACGACGGCGTCGATGTCGCTCCAGGTCAGTCCGGCATCCTCCAGGGCGCGGACCGCCGCCTCGCGGACCAGTCCGGCGATGGAGACGTCGTGCCGGGCGGCGACGTGTTTGGTCTGGCCGATGCCGACGACGGCGACGGGCTCCTTAGGCATGAGCGCTCTCCCCTTCCAGGACGGCGACCAGGTTCTGCTGGAGGCAGGGCCCGGAGGTGGCGTGGGCGAGGGCCCGGTCGGACTCGCCGCGGTGGATGCGGGCTGCGGCCTCGCCGAGCCGGATGAGGCCCGCCGCCATGATCGGGTTGGCGGCGAGCGCGCCTCCGGACGGGTTGATCCGGGTGTCGCCGCCGAGCCCGAGGGCCTTGCGCAGGACGACCTCCTGCGAGGTGAACGGGGCGTGCAACTCGGCGGTGTCCACGGGCCGTTCGAAGGCTCCGGCGTGCTGGGCGGCGAGCCGGGTGGAGGGTGAGTCGGTGAGGTCGCGGACGCCGAGGCTGTGGGCCTCGATGCGGTGGTCGATGCCCCGGATCCAGGCGGGCCGTGCGCACAGGGCGCGGGCGGTGTCTCCGGCGGCGAGGACCACGGCTGCGGCGCCGTCGCCGATGGGCGGGCAGTCGCCGGTGCGCAGCGGGTGCACGAGGTGGTCGCCCGCGGGGACGTCGCCGGTGAGCTGGGCGTACGGGTTGGTGGTGGCGTCGGTGCGGCTGCGGGCGGCGATGGAGGCGAGGGCCGCCTCGTCGGTGTCGCCCGCGTCGATGAGGGCCTGGGCCTGGAGGGCGGCGAGGGAGACGGAGTCCGGCCAGAGGGGTGCCAGATAGTACGGATCCAGCTGGCGGGTGAGGACGTCGCGGACCTCGCCGGGCGAGGACTTGCCGTAGGAGTAGACGAGCGCGGTGTCCGCCTCGCCGGTCATGATCTTCACCCAGGCCTCGTACAGCGCCCAGGCGCCGTCCATCTCGACATGCGACTCGGAGATGGGCGGGTGGGCGCCGACGCCGTCGAGGGCCATGGTGAAGGAGAAGGCGCGTCCGGCGAGGTAGTCGGCGGAGCCGGAGCAGGTGAACCCGATCTCGTTCGCCTTCAGCCCCGTCGCCCCGAGGACCTCGTGGAGGACGGGCATCAGCAGGTCGACCTCGGAGAGTTCGTCGGTACGCCGCCGGTGCGCGGTCTGGGCGAAGGCGACGATCGCCACGTCTCGCATCTACACCAGCTCCTTGTACGTGTCGTAGTCGGCGTCGGGCTCCCCGGTGGGCCGGTAGTGGTCGGGGTGCGCGGCGCCCTCGGCCCAGACGGGCTCGACGCGCAGGCCCATGCGGACCTGGTCGTACGGGATGCCGGCGATGCGGCCGTGGAGGGCGAGGTCGGCGCCGTCGAGGGCGATGTGGGCGTAGACGTACGGGACTTCGATGTCCAGGTTCTTCGCTTTGATGTTGACGATGCAGAAGGTGGTGACGGTCCCGCGCGGGCCGACCTCCACCTGTTCGGCGGTGGCGATGCCGCAGGTGGGGCAGGCTCCGCGCGGCGGTACGTAGACCTTGCGACAGGCGGGGCAGCGTTCGCCGACGGTGCGGTGGCCTGCGAGCGCCTTGAGGTAGGCGCTCTGGGCGCGGCCCGCGGTGTGGACGTAGTCGAGGCGGGCCGGGGCGACGATGCCGGTGACGGGGTCGGTGAACTCCCCGTCGTGGTGCGTGGGTTCGTCGGGCCCTGCCTCACCCTCGTACGGCTCGAAGCAGGCGATGTCGGTGATGGCGCCGGTGCGGGTGGCCGCCCAGCGGATCCGGACCCGCATGCCGGTGTGTACGGCGTCGGGTCCGGGGGCGTCCAGGGCGTGCAGGAGCGCGGTGGCGGCGCCGTCGAGGCGGACGAGAACCCAGGCGAACGGGGTTCCCAGCGGCTGGTCGCGGCGCGGGAACGGGTTCCAGGCCCAGGTGGTGACGGTGCCGGTGGTGGCGACCTCCACGAGTTCGCGGAGCTCGTTCGCGGTGACGGGGTCGTACTCGACGGGCGGCACGAGGACCGTGCCGTCGTCGGCGCGGACGCCCAGGACGGTGCGTTCGCGCAGGCCGGTGAGGAAGGCGCTCTGGACGGGGCCGAGAGATCGGGTGAAGGGGAATTCGACCACCAGCGGGGCGCTGAGGACGTCGGTCATGGCACTCTCCAAAGGCTCAGGACTCGGGGCTCCGGGGGCCCAGGCTCAGGCGCGCCGGTAGGCGGGCGGGCGCTTCTCGGCGAAGGCACGGGCGCCCTCCTTGGCGTCCTCGGTGGCGAACACAGGCCAGCCGCGCTTGAGTTCGGCGGCCAGTGCCTCGCTCTCGGTCAGCTCGGCGCCCTCGTAGACCGAGGCCTTGACCGCCTCGACGGCGAGCGGCCCGCAGGCGTTGATCCGCTCGGCGACGGCGAGGGCCTCCTCCAGGGCGGTTCCGTCCGGCACGACGCGGCCGATGAGCCCGATGGCGGCAGCCTCGTCGGCGGTGTAGGGGCGGCCGGTGAGGAGCATTTCGAGGGCGTGGGTACGGGGGATCTGGCGGGGCAGCCGGACGGTGGAGCCGCCGATCGGGAACAGGCCACGCCGGACCTCGAAGAGCCCGAAGGTGGCGCCCGCCCCGGCGATGCGGATGTCCGTCCCCTGGAGGATCTCGGTGCCGCCGGCGACACAGGGCCCTTCCACGGCGGCGATGACCGGTTTGCGCGGGCGGTGGTGGCGCAGCATCGCCTTCCAGTGGAGGTCCGGGTCGGCGGTCATCCGCTCCCGGTACTCCTCGCCCTCCATCCCGCCGCCCGCGAGCGCCTTGAGGTCCATGCCGGAGCAGAACGCGCCGCCCGCCCCGGTCAGGACGACCGAGCGCACCTCGTCGTCGGCGTCGGCCGCGAGCCATCCGTCGTACAGGCCGACGAGCATCGGCAGCGACAGCGCGTTCCTGGCCTGTGGTCTGTTCAAGGTGAGCACCAGCGTGGCGCCCTGGCGCTCCACGGTGAGGTGTTCCGTACCGAGGTCTTCCGTACCGCCCATGACGAACTCCCGTCTGCAGACCTGGAACAGGTTGCAGTAGGCGGGGGCGCAGTTCAATAGTTTTCTGACAGCTCGTCAGATTCTTTCGACGCCACCCCTTCCCACTTGTGCCGCCCGGCGCTCTAATGACGGCCGAGTCGCCAGTCACCCGGGGTCAGGAGGAACGGTGGAGTACAACCTTGCCGACCTGTTCGAGTCGGTCGTGGACGTGGTCCCCGACCGTGAGGCGCTCCTGTACGTGGACCATCCCGGTACGGGTGCCGAGCGGCGCCTCACCTACGCCGAGCTGGACGCCGCCGCCAACCGGATGGCCCACCACCTCATCGGTGCGGGGCTCCGCCCGGGCGAACACCTGGGGCTGCATCTCTACAACGGCATCGAGTACCTCCAGACGGTCCTGGGAGCGCTGAAGGCGCGCCTGGTCCCGGTGAACGTCAACTACCGCTATGTCGAAGAGGAGCTGGTCTACCTCTACCGGGACGCGGATCTGGCGGCGCTGGTCTTCGACGGCGAGTTCGACGAGCGGGTCGCGGCGGCCTCCGCACAGGCTCCGGCGCTGCGCCACCTGGTCCGGGTGGGGTCCGCACCCGCACCCCCGGGCCTGGAGGCCGTCCCCTTCACCGAGGCCGAGGCGTCCGGCTCTTCCTCGCGCGGCTTCGAACCACGTTCCGCCGACGACCAGTTCATCATCTACACCGGCGGCACCACCGGCATGCCGAAGGGGGTGATGTGGCGTCAGGAGGACCTGTTCTTCTCCGGTCTCGGCGGCGGCGCCCCGACCGGTGAGCCGGTGAAGAGCCCGCAGGAGCTTGCGGAGCGGGTGGCGGCAGGCGGAGACGGCATCACCTTCTTCCCCACTCCCCCACTGATGCACGGCACCTCCACGCTGACCGCGTTCATCGGGTTCAACTTCGGTCAACGGGTCGTCGTGCACCGCAAGTTCGCCCCTGAGGAGGTGCTGCGGACGATCGAGAAGGAGAAGGTCACCAGCGTGTCGCTGGTGGGTGACGCGATGCTGCGCCCGCTGATCGACGCCCTCAACGGGCCGCTGCGCGGGACGGACTGTTCGTCGCTGTTCTCCGTCTCCAGCTCCGGGGCGATCATGTCGGATTCGGTGCGGGCGGAGTTCCAGGCGCTCGTACCGACCGTGATGCTGCTCAACAACTTCGGCTCCTCCGAGTCCGGCTTCAACGGCACGGCCACCGCCGATTCGGGTCCCGAGCGCGGCTTCCGGGTCCAGGTCAACGCCCGTACGGCCGTGGTCGATCCGGCGACGTACGAGCCGGTGGCCCCCGGCGAGGTGGGCCGCATCGCCCAGCGCGGCCATGTGCCGCTCGGCTACTACAACGACCCGGCCAAGACCGCCGACACCTTCTTCCGCAAGGGCGATGAGCGGTGGGTGCTGCTGGGTGACATGGCGACCGTCGACGCGGAGGGCATCGTCACCGTGCTCGGCCGGGGCTCGCAGTGCATCAACACCGGTGGGGAGAAGGTCTATCCGGAAGAGGTGGAGCAGGCGCTCAAGTCGCACCCGGACGTGTACGACGCGCTCGTCGCGGGCGTCCCCGACGAGCGCTGGGGCAGCAGGGTCGCAGCCGTCCTCGAACTGCGCGAGGGAGCACCGGCGTTGGACCTCGACGCGGTGCAGGCCCACTGCCGGACCCGGCTCGCCGGGTACAAGATCCCGCGCGCCCTGGTCCTCACCGACCGGATCCAGCGCTCGCCGAGCGGCAAGGCGGACTACCGGTGGGCGAAGGCCGTGGCGGCGGCCGCCGGCACCGGGATGTGAGGCTCACCGGTCACACCAGGCCGAACGACCTGAGCGCCGCGAGGAACTCCTCCGGCCGGGTGGTGTGGACGAGGTGGCCCGCCTCGATGGTGGCGAACACGGCGCCGGGGATGATCCTCGCCATGCCGGCCAGCTGCTCCTGGTCGATGTGGCTCGTCGCGCCACCGCCGATGATCAGGGTAGGAGCGGTGATCTCCGCCAGCCGTTCGCGGCTCGTCGGGTCGGGGTCGTTCAGCTGGGCGTCGATGTCCGGGACGACGGACCAGTCGAAGTCCAGCTCGACTTCCGGACGTTCGGCCTGCGGCCGGGGCGGGTCGAGAGGGAGGAGCGGCGGGGCGTCCTCGATGACCAGTCGCCCGATCAGCCCGGGCTCGCGCTGGGCCAGGAGGTAGGCGGCCACGCCGCCCATGGAGTGGCCGATCACGGTGGCACCGGCCAGGTTGCGGGCCTCCAGGAAGGCGTGCAGGTCGTCGCGGAAGAGCTCGAAGGAGTAGCGGCCGGGCCAGTCGCTCAGCCCGTGGCCCCGGAAGTCGGGGGCGTACACGCGGTGTCCGGCGGCGAGCTCCCCGGCGACGCGGGTCCAGGTGAGGGAGGAGCCGGCCCGGCCGTGGAGGAGGACGACGGGCGGTGCGGAGGGTTCGCCCCATACCCGGTACGCCAGCCGGACGCCGCCCGCGTGCACGGTGAGGACCTCCGGAGCGAGGAAGGCCGCCACCGTACGGGAGAAGCCGCCCGGGTCGTCGAGCCACGGGAAGTGCCCCGCGCCCCGCTGGACGGTGAACTCGCCGTACGGGAAGAGCGCGGCCAGCTCCGTCGCCCGGTCCGGGCTCGGGTGGCCGTCGTACTCACCGGCCAGGACGAGCACCGGCACGGCCAGCTCGCGCAGGGCGGGGAGCAGGGCGGCGGGGTCGTACGCGCCCTCGTCGTAGCGGCCGCGCGCCTCGGGGTTGGTCTGGCCGGCGGAGGCGGCCGCGTGGGCCCGGGCCGTGTCGTCCCAGCGGCCGTAGGTGAGCGGGCGGACGGCGGGCCACAGCGCGGCGAAGGGCCCGCCGGCGAGCAGCGCCTCCTGCGCGGCCCGGGCCTCGGCGTACCAGGATTCGCCGCTGCGCAGCTCGGCGGCCTCGCGCACATCCTGGTCGGTCACCTCGATGCCGGCGGCCCGGGTGGAAGGGGTGATGAGGGTCAGGCTGCGCAGCCGCTCCGGGTGCCGGGCGGCGTACAGCAGGGCCAGGTTCGCGCCCGCCGAGTGGGCCAGCAGGTCGATCCGGTCCAGGCCGAGGTGCTCGCGCAGCGCCTCCACGTCGGCCACGAGCCGGTCGCAGCGGTAGGTCGAGGGGTCCTCGGGTGCGGCGGACTCCCCCGTTCCGCGCAGGTCGAGCAGGACCAGCTGCCGTACGGCGGAGAGCCCGCCGAGGTCGCCGAGGTACGCGCTCGCCCGCATCGGTCCGCCGGGCAGGCAGATCAGCGGCTCGCCCTCCCCCACCAGGTGGTAGGCGAGCGGGGTGGTGTCGTACGCGGAGAAGGTCGGCATGCCGTCCATCCAAACAGGAACACGTGGACGAACGCACCGGGCTTCGCTCCAAGCCGATCGGGGCTGCGCTGCGAGCCGATCCGGAATGCGCTGCGCGCCGATCGGGAACGGGTCCGTGCGCCCCTCTTGCCAGCGCCCCCGGCCTCCTGAATTACTGCTCCCAGGAAGATCGACCGAATGATCGGTCGCCCGGTTCGGTAGAGGAAGGGCCCTGATGACAGCCATGCTGGACGCGGCGGAACAGCTGAGCCGCGCCGATCTGGAAGCCCTCCAGCTCGAACGGCTCCGCACGACCCTGCGCCACGCCTACGAGAACGTGCCGTTCTACCGGGCGGCGTTCGACGCGGCCGGGCTGCGGCCCGAGGACTGCCGTACGCTCGCCGACCTCGCCCGCTTCCCGTTCACCGCCAAGGCCGACCTGCGCGACAACTACCCCTTCGGGATGTTCGCCGTGCCGGAGGCGGACGTCCGGCGCATCCACGCCTCCAGCGGCACGACCGGCCGCCCGACCGTCGTCGGCTACACCGAACGGGACCTGGACACCTGGGCGGACGTGGTCGCCCGGTCGATCCGCGCGGCGGGCGGCCGGCCCGGCCACAAGGTCCATGTGGCGTACGGGTACGGGCTGTTCACCGGCGGGCTCGGCGCGCACTACGGGGCCGAGCGGCTCGGCTGCACGGTGATCCCGGCGTCGGGCGGGATGACGGCGCGCCAGGTGCAGCTGATCCAGGACTTCCGGCCCGAGATCATCATGATCACGCCCTCCTACATGCTGACGCTGCTGGACGAGTTCGAGCGGCAGGGCGTCGACCCGCGCACGACCTCCCTCAAGGTGGGAATCTTCGGCGCGGAGCCGTGGACCGAGGCGATGCGCCGGGAGATCGAGGACCGGTTCGCCATCGACGCCGTCGACATATACGGGCTCTCCGAGGTCATGGGCCCCGGGGTGGCGCAGGAGTGCGTGGAGACGAAGGACGGGCTGCACATCTGGGAGGACCACTTCTATCCGGAGGTCGTGGATCCGTTCACCGGTGAGGTGCTGCCGGACGGGGAGGAGGGCGAGCTGGTCTTCACCTCGCTCACCAAGGAGGCGATGCCGGTGATCCGCTACCGCACCCGGGACCTGACGCGGCTGCTGCCGGGGACGGCCCGGAACTTCCGACGGATGGAGAAGGTGACCGGGCGCAGCGACGACATGGTGATCCTGCGCGGGGTGAACCTGTTCCCGACGCAGATCGAGGAGATCGTGCTGCGTACGCCCGCCGTCGCCCCGCACTTCCAGCTCCTCCTGACCCGGCAGGGCCGATTGGACGCGCTGACGGTACGGGCGGAGGCGCGGGCGGACGCGACGGTGGCGGACCGGGAGAAGGCGGCGGCCGCGATCGCGGCTGCGGTGAAGGAGGGGGTCGGGGTGTCGGTGGGGGTCGAGATCGTGGACCCGGAGTCGCTGGAGCGCTCGGTGGGCAAGATCCGGCGGATCGTGGATCTGCGGGAGTCCGGCACGGGGTGAACAGCCCCGGTGACCGGGTGGTCCCGGTGGTGCGAACAGCACGCGTGACCGGCACGTTCACACCACCGCAACACCCGTTCCCACTATGCGGACACCTGCTCGAAAATCTCGACAGAGAGGCCTGGGCACTGCCAGTCTCCCGCTATGCATCTCGCCAACCGTTCCCTGGTCACCACGGTCACCGCCGTCTGCTCCGCCGTCGTCCTCTGCGCCGCCCTGACCGGCTGCGCCCCGCAAGCGGAGGAGAAGCCGAAGGCCTCGGGCGCCTCGGGCCAGGCCGGCGCGACGACCGGAGCGTGCGCGCCGGGCGGGCTCGCCACCGAGGTCGAGGGCAAGCTGACCGTCGGCACGGACAAGCCCGCGTACGCCCCCTGGTTCTCCGACGACGAGCCGTCCAACGGCAAGGGGTTCGAGTCGGCGGTGGCGTACGCAGTGGCGAAGCAGCTCGGTTACGGCCGCGATGCGGTCCTCTGGCAGCACGTGCCGTTCAACAGCGCGTTCGCGCCCGGCGCCAAGAAGTTCGACTTCGACATCAATCAGGTCTCCATCAGCGAGTCCCGGAAGAAGGCCGTGGCGTTCTCCTCCGGTTACTACGACGTACGCCAGGCGGTCGTCGCGCTCAAGTCGTCCAAGGCGGCCGGGGCGAGGAGTGTGGCCGATCTGAAGGACGTCAAGCTGGGCGCCCAAGTGGGCACCACCAGCCTGGAGTTCATCAACGACCTGGTGAAGCCGGACACGAAGCCCGCCGTCTACCAGCGCAACGACTTCGCCAAGTCGGCGCTGAAGACCGGCCAGGTGGACGCCATCGTGGTGGACCTTCCCACCGCCTTCTACATCACCGGGGCCGAGGTGCCGGAGGCGAAGGTCGTCGGCCAGTTCCCCAACTCCACCGACAAGCCGGAGCAGTTCGGTCTGGTTCTCGACAAGGAGTCCACGCTCACCTCCTGCGTGAGCGGTGCCGTGGACGCCCTGCGGAAGGACGGCACGCTCGCCGCCCTGGAGAAGGAGTGGCTCTCCGACGCCGTCGACGCGCCGGTGCTCAAGTGACGCTGCACAAGACGCTGCCCGGGGAGGACACCTACGTCCCCTCCGAGCGCCGGATCGCCCGCGAACGCCACCGGCGGGCCCGGACCCGGCGGGCGACGGCGATCGCCGCGACCAGCACGCTGGTGGTGGGTGTGGTGCTGTTCCTGCTGATCACGGGCTCGCCCGGCTGGGACCGTACACAGGAGACGTTCTTCAGCCCGCACTACGCGCGCATCGCGCTGCCCCAGGTCCTGGAGGGCCTGTGGCTGAACCTGCGGCTGCTGGCGGTGTGCGGCAGCGCCGTGCTGACGTTCGGCCTGCTGCTGGCGGTGGCGCGTACGCTGCGCGGGCCGGTGTTCTTCCCGATCCGGGCGCTGGCCACCGCGTACACGGACTTCTTCCGCGGACTGCCGCTGATCATCTGCCTGTTGATGGTGGTCTTCGGGGTGCCGGCGCTGCGCCTGGAGGGCGTGACCAACGATCCGGTCCTGCTGGGCGGCGCCGCCCTGGTGCTGACGTACTCGGCGTACGTCGCGGAGGTCTTCCGGGCGGGCATCGAGTCCGTGCACCCCTCGCAGCGGGCCGCCGCCCGGTCGCTGGGGCTCAGCAGCGGCAAGACGCTGCGCTTCGTCGTCCTGCCCCAGGCGGTACGCCGGGTGGTGCCGCCGCTCCTCAACGACCTGGTCTCCCTCCAGAAGGACACCGGGCTCGTCTCGATCGCCGGGGCGGTCGACGCCGTGTACGCGGCGCAGATCATCGCCAGCAAGGACTTCAACTACACACCGTACGTCGTGGCGGGCCTGGTCTTCGTCGCGCTGACCATCCCGATGACCCGGCTCACCGACTGGGTGACGGCCCGGATGGACCGGCGACGGGCCCAGGGAGGACTGGTATGAGCACAGCGCCCGTGCTGCGGATGGAGGCGGTCCGCAAGTCGTTCGGTACGTCGCTGGTGCTGCGGGACGTGGACCTGGAGGTCGCCCCGCACACCGTGACCGCGCTGATCGGCGCCTCGGGGTCCGGGAAATCGACGCTCCTGCGGTGCGCCAACCTCCTGGAGGAGATCGACGACGGGGCGATCTGGCTGGAGGGCGAGGAGATCACCGACCCCCGGACCGACGCGGACGCGGTGCGCCGACGGATCGGGGTGGTCTTCCAGGCGTACAACCTCTTCCCGCACCTCACCGTCCTCCAGAACATCACCCTCGCCCCGCAGCGCGTCCACGGCCTCTCCCGTGCCGAGGCCGAGGGACAGGCCCGCGAGCTGCTGGAGCGGCTCGGGCTCGGCGCGAAGGCGGACGAGTACCCGGACCGGCTCAGCGGCGGCCAGCAGCAGCGTACGGCGATCGTCCGGGCGCTGGCGGTACGGCCCCGGCTGCTGCTCCTGGACGAGATCACCGCCGCCCTGGACCCGGAGCTGGTGGGCGAGGTGCTCGGCCTGGTCCGCGAGGTGAAGGACGAGGGCATGACGATGGTGATCGCGACCCACGAGATGGCCTTCGCCCGCGAGGTCGCCGACCAGGTCTGCTTCCTGGACGGGGTGGTGCTGGAACGCGGCACACCGGCAGAGGTGTTCGGTGCGCCCAGGGAGGAGCGTACGCAGAGGTTCCTGCGGCGGATCGTGGAGGCGGGGCGGCTGTGAGGAGCACTGCGCCCGGTGGCGGGCACCACGCCCTCGGTACGCCGGACGCCTGGCGATAGCATCACCCGGTGACGATTCCAGACCCGGAGGGCTCCAGACCCTCGCCGCTGCCCGTGATCTCCCCGCGCGGAGAGTTCGACATGGACAACACCACCTCGCTCGGAGCGGAGATCGAGACGATGGCCGCCGTCCACGGCGGAGTGGTGCTGGACGCCAGCAGCATCACGTTCGCCGACTCCTCCTTCCTGCGGATGATCCTCAGCACCCACCAGCGCACCGATCTGCGCATCGCGGCCCCCTCCAGGCGGGTGGCCCGGCTGTTCGACCTCGCGGGTGTCGACACCTACCTGCGGATCTACCCGACCCTGGAGACCGCCCGCACCACCTGACGGCCGACCTGACATCGGGTCTCCCCGCAGGGGCCGACGCGCAGGCGGTGAAAGGTCGTTGGACGGACCCGGTCGAACCACCACCCCCACCCTCAAAGGGTCAGTGGTTGGCGATGTACTTCCGCCAGGTGGCGGTGTCGGCCTTGATGTGGTCGATGTCGCGGAGGTAGAGGTCGGCGTGGCCGTCGGCGATGTGACGGGCGGAGTTCGCGTCGCCGTCGGCGGCGGACCGGCGCATGAATGCGACCAAGGACTGCAGGCGGACGGCGACGGTGTCCATGGCGGCGATGCGCTGGTTCCGGGTGCAGCCGTAGGCGTCGAGGAACAGGCGTGCGCGGCGTGCCTGTTCCTCCGCTTTTCCGAAGCCGTCGGTGTTGGCCGGGTGGGTGAGCGGCGCGAACCGGTAGAGGGCGTAGGCGAGGTCCCAGGCCCGCGGCCCGGGCCGTGCACCGTCGAAGTCGATGATTCCGGTGGCGGTCCCACCGGTGAACACGCAGTTGTAGGGCGCGAAGTCGCCGTGGCAGATGACCTCCACCGGGTCCAGGGCAGCGAACTGCCAGCCCGGCAGGTTCTCGGCCGCCAGCTCGGTGGTCGCGTCGTGATAGGCGCGCAGGAGACGGCCCGCCGACGACAGGGCGTGCTCACTGCGCACATCGTCGCTGAGCGGGTAGTTGCCGACACGACCGTCCAGGTGGTCCAGGATCTCCCGGCCCCTCCCGTCGAAGCCCAGGAAGCGAGGTGCGCCGGTGAATCCGGCGGTCCGCACCCTGTCCAGGAGGATGTGGACGCTCGCGCTCCAGGAACGGACCGGACGCCGGACGGTGTCGCCGATTCGGACGACGACGGTCGTGCCGCCGCCGGCCAGTTCGGTCCCGGACGGTTCGTCCGTGGGGTGACCGCTGCCGGGCGCCTGATCGACCGGGTCCGTCATGTCGCTCTCTCCAGTCTCTGTTCGCTGCCGGGCCGGGGCCCGTGCCGGACGAGAAGGGCGGGATCCCCTCAACGATCTTTTGGTCCAGACCTCTTGACGATTGGTCTAGGCCTTCTTAGTGTCGCGGTGACACTGCGGGAGCCCCCAGGAGAGACACCACGTGCTCAAGGCCGCGCAGGGTTTTCTTGTCAGGCCAGGGACCCACCCCTGCCCTCCGGACGTCCCCCCGAGGAGCCCCCTTGCGCACTGAACCACGATGGCACCGCACCAGATCGACGCGGAGCATCACCCCGAACAAGCGGTCCAAGGTCCTCGCCGGCGCCACCGCCCTGCTCCTCCCGCTGGCCGCCATGGTCGGACTCGCCAGCCCCGCCGAGGCCGCGGCCTCCGCCACCGCCACCTACACGAAGGCCTCCGACTGGGGCTCCGGCTTCGAGGGCAGGTGGACGGTGAAGAACACCGGCACCACCACGCTCACCTCCTGGACCGTCGAGTGGGACTTCCCCGCGAACACCAAGGTCACCTCCGCCTGGGACGCGACCGTCACCAACTCCGCGAACCACTGGACCGCGAAGAACCTCGGCTGGAACGGCACCCTGGCCCCCGGCGCCTCCGCCTCCTTCGGCTTCAACGGCTCCGGCACCGGCGCACCCACCGGCTGCAAGCTCAACGGCAACCCCTGTGACGGCGGCCCCACCGTCCCCGGTGACAACGCCCCCTCCGCCCCGGGCAAGCCCACCGCGAGCGACATCACCAACACCTCGGTGAAGCTTTCCTGGGCGGCCGCCACGGACGACAAGGGCATCAAGAACTACGACGTCAAGCGCGACGGCGCCACCGTCGCCACGGTCACCGGCACCACGTACACCAACACCGGTCTGACCGCCGGCACCGACTACAGCTACACCGTGGTCGCCCGTGACACCGCCGACCAGACCGGTCCGGCCTCCCCCGCCACCACGGTCCGCACCACCGGCGGCGGTGGCGGCGAGAACCCCGGCGGCGGCAAGATCAACCTGGGCTACTTCACCAACTGGGGCTCCTACACGGTGAAGAACCTCGTGACCTCCGGCTCCGCCGAGAAGATCACGCACATCAACTACGCCTTCGGCAACGTGCAGAACGGCAAGTGCACCATCGGCGATGCGTACGAGGACTACGAGAAGTCCTACACCGCCGCCAACTCCGTCGACGGCAAGGCCGACGTCTGGGACCAGCCGCTGCGCGGTCACTTCAACCAGCTCCGCAAGCTGAAGGCCCAGTACCCGCACATCAAGATCCTCTGGTCCTTCGGCGGCTGGACCTGGTCCGGCGGCTTCGGCCAGGCCGTCCAGAACCCGACCGCGTTCGCGCAGTCCTGCTACGACCTGGTCGAGGACCCGCGCTGGGCCGATGTCTTCGACGGCATCGACCTGGACTGGGAGTACCCCAACGCCTGCGGTCTGACCTGTGACAGCAGCGGTCCGGCGTCGATCAAGAACATGATGCAGGCCATGCGGGCCAAGTTCGGCCCGAACAACCTGCTCACCGCGGCCATCACCGCGGACGGCTCCAACGGCGGCAAGCTCGACGCGGCCGACTACGGCGGCGCCGCGCAGTACATCGACTGGTACGACGTGATGACGTACGACTACTTCGGCAGCTGGTCCGCGCAGGGTCCGACGGCCCCGCACTCCCCGCTGACCTCGTACCCCGGCATCCCCGCCCAGGGCTTCAACTCGGCGGACGCGATCGCCAAGCTGAAGGCCAAGGGCGTCCCGGCCTCCAAGCTGCTCCTCGGCATCGGCTTCTACGGCCGCGGCTGGACCGGCGTCACCCAGTCCGCCCCCGGCGGCACCGCCACCGGCCCGGCGGCCGGCGTCGAGCCGGGTAACCAGTACTACAAGGTCCTGAAGACCACCTGCCCGGCCACCGGCACGGTCGGGGGCACGGCGTACGCCCACTGCGGCAACGACTGGTGGAGCTACGACACCCCGGCGACCGTCGGCACCAAGATGGCCTGGGCGAAGAGCCAGGGCCTGGGCGGCGCCTTCTTCTGGGAGTTCAACGGCGACACCGCCAACGGTGAACTCGTGAGCGCGATCAGCAACGGTCTCAAGTAGGCACCGGTACGACACTGAGCCCGCCCTCCCCCGTACGCGGGGAGGGCGGGCTCGACGTCTGTTCCGAGGACCGGGTGAGCGCGTCCGGTCAAGCGGCCCGTCAGGCCAGCCGGTCCCGCAGCTGCCGCTTGAGGATCTTCCCGCTGGCGTTGCGCGGGAGTTCGTCCACGAAGACGACCCGCTTGGGCGCCTTGAAGTGGGCCAGCTTCTCGCGGGCGTGGCCGATCAGTTCGGTGTCGCTCGCCTCGCCGCGCAGGACCACGACGGCGGTGACGGCCTCGATCCAGCGCTCGTCGGGCAGCCCGATGACCGCGGTCTCGGCGACGGCGGGGTGGGTGTAGAGGGCGTCCTCCACCTGGCGGGAGGCGACCAGGACACCGCCGGAATTGATGACGTCCTTCACCCGGTCGACGACGGTGAAGTAGCCCTCGGTGTCGCGGACCGCGAGGTCGCCGGAGCGGAACCAGCCGTCGCGGAAGGCGTCCGCCGTCTCCTCGGGCTTGTCCCAGTAGCCGGTGCAGAGTTGGGGCGAGCGGTAGACCACCTCGCCCGGGGTGCCGTCCGGGACCTCGCGGCCCTCCTCGTCGACGACGCGGGCCTCCACGAAGAGGACGGGCCGGCCGCAGGACTCCATCCGGCCCTCGTGCTCGTCGGGGCCGAGGACGGTGGCGAGCGGGCCGATCTCGCTCTGGCCGAAGCAGTTGTAGAAGGCCAGGCGCGGCAGGCGGGCGCGCAGCCGTTCCAGGACGGGTACCGGCATGATCGACGCCCCGTAGTACGCCTTGCGGAGGGCGGAGAGGTCGCGGGAAGGGAAATCCGGGTGGTTGGCGAGACCGATCCAGACCGTGGGCGGGGCGAACAGGCTGTCGGCCAGGCCCGCTTCGACCAGGTCGAAGATCCGGTCGGCGTCCGGCCCGTCCAGGATGATGTTCTCCGCGCCGACCGCCAGATACGGCAGCAGGAACACATGCATCTGGGCGGAGTGGTAGAGCGGCAGCGAGTGCACGGGCCGGTCGCCGGCCGCCAGGCCGAGGGCGGTGATCGCGCTGACGTACTCGTGGACCAGGGCCCCGTGCGTCATCATCGCCGCCTTGGGAAGGGCCGTGGTGCCGGAGGTGTAGAGGAGCTGCACCAGGTCGCCGGAGCCGGGGGCGCGCTCCGGGGTGAAGGGCCGCTCGGTGTCCAGGGCGTCGAGGAGCGAGCCCGGCGCGTCGCGCAGGGCGCGTACGGGACGGCCCGCGGGGATGCGGTCCGCGAGGTCCGGGTCGGTGAGGACGAGGGCGGAACCGGACTGGTCCAGGAGGTACGCCAGGTCGTCGCCGGTCAGGTTCTGGTTGACGGGGACGTGGACGAGCCCGGCCCGGGCGCAGGCGAGGAAGGCGATCAGGTAGACGTCGGAGTTGTGGGCGTACGAGGCCACCCGGTCGCCGGGGTGCAGCGCGTGTTCACCGGTCAGCACGGCCGCCGCGGTGGAGACCGCCGCGTCGAGCGAACCGTAGGTCCAGGCCCGGTCGCCGTACCGCACGGCGGTCCGTTCCGGGGTGCGGCGGGCGCTGCGGGTGAGGACGCCGTCGACTGTGCTGCTGCGTACACCGGTCATGGCGTGATCCTGTGCGGCCGGGCCCGGCGGGTCAAGGGGCCGGTGGGGGGTGTCGGGGCGTGCCGGGGGTGTCGGGTCGCGGCTGGATACCGACCAGACGGTTGACACGGGGCGCGGCGCCCTGGCTGAGTGGCGCGTGGCTGCCCGGCGGGTTTCGGGCAACCTCCTTCGTCACCCGCCTTGTTGGGAGGAACACCCTTGACCTTCCGTAACCGCCTCAGACTGTTCGCGGTCTCCGGTCTCGCCCTGTTCACCGTGTCGGCGTCGCTGCCGCCGGCCGCCGCCTCCGGAGCGCCGGAGGCCCGGCATCCGTCGGGCGGCGGCCTCTCCGCCACCGTCCGGTACACGGAGTTCGGCATTCCGCACATCGTGGCGAAGGACTACGCGAATCTGGGCTTCGGCACCGGCTGGGCGCAGGCCGCCGACCAGGTGTGCACGCTGGCGGACGGGTTCGTCACGGTACGCGGCGAGCGGTCGAAGTTCTTCGGCCCGGACGCGGCTCCGGACTTCTCCCTCTCCTCGGCGGCGAAGAACCTCTCCAGCGATCTGTACTTCCGGGGCGTCCGGGACAGCGGCACGGTGGAGAAGCTGCTGAAGGTCCCGGCCCCTGCGGGTCCGAGCCGGGACGCCAAGGAGTCGATGCGCGGATTCGCCGCCGGGTACAACGCCTGGCTCAGGCAGAACCGCGACCGCATCACCGACCCCGCCTGCCGGGGCGCCTCCTGGGTGCGGCCGGTCACCGCGCTGGACGTGGCGGTACGGGGCTTCGCCCTGGCCGTGCTCGGCGGCCAGGGGCGCGGCATCGACGGCATCACCGCCGCCCAGCCCCCGACGGCCGCACCGCCCGCCGCCGGGGTCACCCCGAAGGAGGCGGCAGCGGCGGCCCAGCGGCTCCTCTCGACTCGACACGCCGACATGGGCTCCAACGCGGTCGCCTTCCGGGGGTCCACCACGGCGAACGGGCGCGGGCTGCTCCTCGGCAACCCGCACTATCCGTGGGACGGCGGCCGCCGCTTCTGGCAGTCGCAGCAGACGATCCCGGGCGAGCTGAACGTGGCGGGCGGATCCCTGCTCGGCTCGACGACGGTCTCGATCGGGCACAACGCGGACGTGGCGTGGAGCCACACGGTGGCGACCGGCGTCACGCTGAATCTGCACCAGCTGACCCTGGATCCGGCCGACCCCACGGTCTACCTGGTGGACGGGAAGCCGCAGCGGATGACGCAGCGCACGGTCACCGTGCCGGTGAAGGACGCCGCCCCGGTGGCCCGGACCCAGTGGTGGACCCGGTACGGCCCGGTGGTCACCTCGCTGGGGGCGGCGCTGCCGCTGCCCTGGACGGCGAGCACCGCGTACGCGCTCAACGACCCGAACGCGGTGAACCTGCGCAGCGCCGACACCTCGCTCGGCTTCAGCAAGGCGCGCTCCACCGCCGGGATCGAGCGGGCGCTCCACCGTTCCCAAGGGCTGCCCTGGGTGAACACGATCGCCGCCGACCGGTCGGGGAACTCCTTCTTCTCCCAGTCGCAGGTTCTCCCGAGGATCACGGACGAGCTGGCGGCACGCTGCTCGACCCCGCTGGGCCGGGCCACCTACCCGTCGGCCGGGCTCGCGGTGCTGGACGGGTCGAAGCAGGCGTGCGCGCTCGGCAGCGACCGGGACGCGGTGCAGCCGGGGATCTTCGGGCCGGGCCGGATGCCGACGCTGAAGAACACCCCGTACGTCGAGAACTCCAACGACAGCGCCTGGCTGACCAACGCCGAGCAGCCGCTGACCGGTTACGAGCGGGTCTTCGGCACCATCGCCACCCAGCGGTCCATCCGGACCCGGGGCGCGATCGAGGATGTCGCGGCGATGGCGGAGCGCGGGCGGCTGCGCGTCACGGACCTGGAGCGCCAGCAGCTCGCCAACCGGGCGCCGACCGGGGATCTGGTCGCGGTCGACGTGGCGAAGTGGTGCGCCGCCCTGCCCGGCGGGACCGCCGTGGGCAGCAACGGTTCGGCGGTCGACGTCTCGGAGGCCTGCCCGGTGGTGCGCCGGTGGGACCGGAGCGTGGACAGCGACAGCCGGGGCGCGCTGCTCTTCGACCGGTTCTGGCGCAAGGCGGCGGCAGTGCCCGCGGCCGAGCTCTGGAAGGTGCCGTTCGACGCGGCCGATCCGGTACGCACCCCGCGCGGCCTGAACACCGCCGCGCCCGGTGTGGGCAGGGCGCTGGCCGACACGGTGACGGAGCTGAAGGCGGCGGGCATCGCGCTCGACGCGCCTTTGGGTGAGCACCAGTTCGTCGTACGGAACGGGAAGCGCATCCCGGTCGGCGGAGGAACCGAGTCGCTCGGCATCTGGAACAAGATCGAGCCGGTGTGGAACCCGGCGGCGGGCGGCTACACCGAGGTGTCGGCCGGCTCCAGCTACATCCAGGCGGTCGGCTGGGACAGCAGCCGGTGCCCGGTGGCCCGGACGCTGCTCACGTACTCCCAGTCGTCGAACCCCAAGTCGCCGCACTACAGCGACCAGACGCGGCTGTTCTCGGGTGAGCGCTGGGTGACGTCCCGGTTCTGCGAGAAGGACATCGCCCGTTCGCCGCAGCTGCGGGTGGTGCGGGTGCACGAGCGGCGGTAGGTGACGGTGGGAGCCGGGTCCGCGAGGGGGTGTCGCTCGCGGACCCGGTGCCGGATGCCCCGGTCACGGCATGGACCGCAGAGGCGGGTGCCGCGTCGTCATCCCTGAGGGCTGGAGCAGTGGCGGAGGTTCGGGGCCGGGATCCTCGGCGATCACGACACCGGCGGCCGCGTGGTCGAAGCCGGACGGCCAGTGCGTGTGCTCGCTGGCCACCGCGCCGGTCAGCCGTGCCTGGCGAAGGTCGGCCGTGCTCAGGTCGGAGCCCCGCAGATCGGCCAGGCGCAGGTCGGCGCGGCGGAGGACGGCGCCGCCCGCGTCGGCCTTGCGCAGGTTCGCCTCGCGGAGGTCGGCCTCGGTGAAGTCCGCGTCACGCAGGTCGGTTTCGACCAGCCGCGCGCCCCGCAGGTCGGCCAGGACGCAGCGTGCCCGGCGCAGGATCGCCGTCTTGAGGTCGGCGTGGCGCAGGTTGACCGAGACGAGGGACGCCTGTGTCAGGTTGGCGTGGTACAGGCCCGCCGCCTCCATGCAGGACCCGTCGAGGTTGACCTCCAGCAGCCACAGCCCGTCGCAGTCGGCCCGGCGCAGGTCCGTGACACCGAGGTTCACCCAGGACTGCTTGCGGGGTTGCTGCAACAGCACGCCCAGCCCGGTCAGCGCCACCTGGGCGTCGGCGGCACGGACCTCCAGCGGGACGACGTCGTTGATGGGCGCGTCCCTCGCCGGGGCTTGCCGTCCGGCGGGCGGCCAGGGCAGGTGCGTACGCAGGTAGGCGGCCTGGATGGAGATGACGGCCTCGCGGTCCCGGGCGGAGTGCTCCGCGATGCGCCACAGCGCGTGGAGACCGCCGATGCGTGTTTCCAGCTTGTCGCTGCCGAGCTGATCGACGGCCCTGCTGAACCGGTCGGTGACGTAGCCCTCCTGGGTGGCGCGCAAGCCGTCCTGGCTGACCCGCAGTTGCCTCCAGGTGGCGTACGCGCCGAACAGCACGACCATGCCGCCCACGGCCTGAAGCAGGGTCGTGCGGACGTCGTTCACCGCCTTCAGCCGGTCCTGCGCGGCGACGCTCGCCCCGGCGAGGTCGTGGTCGACCACCACGCCCGGCAGGGCGACGAGCACCGCGCCGAGGACGGCCGCCGCCGCTGTGCCGGCGAGCAGGGCCGCGAGCGCGTGATGCCTGGCCGGCCGGTCGCGCCACGGTCTGCGACCGCGGTCCGGCTCCCCCGTGTCCATGGGCATGGGAGCCTAGGCGCCGCCCGGAAGACGATCAAGATGTTTGACGTGGAGCGGCGGCGCTCTACAGGGGGCGTGAGTGCCCCTCCCAGTACGGTTCGCGCAGCCGCCGTTTGTAGAGCTTGCCGTTGGGATCGCGGGGCATCGCGGCGATGAAGTCGATACTGCGGGGGCGTTTGTAGCCGGCGAGCCGCTCCTCGCAGTGGGCGAGGATCTCGGCGGCGAGCGCGTCCCCGGCCTCGTACCCCTCGGCCGGTTCGACGACGGCCTTGACCTCCTCGCCCCGGTCGGCGTGCGGGATGCCGAAGGCGGCGGCGTCCGCGACGGCGGGGTGGGTGAGGAGAGCGGACTCGATCTCGGCGGGGTAGATGTTCACGCCACCCGCGATGATCATGTCGATCTTGCGGTCGCGGAGAAAGAGATAGCCGTCCGCGTCCAGGACACCGAGGTCGCCAACGGTGAAGAAGTCGCCGATGCGGTTCGTGCGGGTCTTGGTCTCGTCCTTGTGGTAGCTGAAGCCACCGGTGCTCATCTTCATGTAGACCGTGCCGAGTTGACCCGCCGGCAGCCGGTTTCCGTCGTCGTCGAAGACGGCGAGTTCGCTGATCGGCCAGGCCTTGCCCACGGTGCCGGGCTTCTTCAGCCACTCCTCGGCGGTGGCGAAGGCGCCGCCGCCCTCGCTGGCCGCGTAGTACTCCTCGACGCAGCTCCCCCACCAGTCGATCATGGCGCGTTTCACGTGGTCGGGGCAGGGCGCGGCCCCGTGGATCGCATGGCGCATGGAGGAGACGTCGTAACGGGCCTTCACCTCGTCGGGCAGCGCGAGCAGCCGGTGGAACTGGGTCGGGACCATGTGCGTGTGGGTGCAGCGGTGGGTGTCGATGAGGCGGAGCATCTCGTCGGGCGACCAGCCGTCCATCAGGACGAGCGGGTGTCCTATGTGGAGGGCGGCGCTCGCGAATTGGAGCACTGCCGTGTGGTAGAGCGGCGAGCAGACCAGGTGGACGTTGTCGTCGAACGGCCGGATGCCGAAGATGCCGAGGAAGCCGCCGAGGTACGTCTCCTCCGGGAGCTTGCCGGGCAGGGGGCGCCGGATGCCGCGCGGGCGGCCGGTGGTGCCCGAGGTGTAGTTCATGACCCAGCCGAGGGTGCGGTCCTCGGGCGGGGTGGCGGGGTGGCCGTCGAGCAGGTCGGCGTACGGGCGGCAGCCGGGGACGGTGCCCACGGTGTAGCGGTGGCTCTCCGGGAGCCCTGCCTCGTCGGCGGCTGCCGTCGCGGCGGCGGCGAAGCGTTCGTGGGTGATGAGGACGCGGGCGCCCGAGTCGGCGACGATCCAGGCGATCTCGGGGCCGACGAGGTGGTGGTTGACCGGCACCAGGTAGAAGCCGGCCTGGGAGGCGGCGAGGTGGGCGGTGAGCAGCTCGGTGCCGTTGGGCAGGACGACGGCGAACGCGTCCCCTTCGCTCATCCCGGCCGCGCGCAGCCCGTGGACCATGCGGTTGACGTCGGCGTGCAGCCTCCCCGCGCTCCACTCCTCGCCGCCGGGCGCGACGAGCACGGTCCGGTGGGGGTCGGCGGCGGCCTGGGCCCAGAAGCCGTTGGGCGGCTGGTTCACGTGGCGCTCCTTCCGGCGATGCGGTTGATGCGGGTGACGGCCCGTTCGAAGCCGCGCGTCAGGTCCTCGACGACCGCCTGGACGCTGCGTTCACTGGTCATCCGGCCGACGATCTGCCCGACGGGGGTGCCGAGCAGCTCCCCGACCTCGTACTTCTGGATCCGGGAGACGGCTTCCGCGACCAGCAGCCCCTGGAGCGGCATGGGCAGGGTGCCGGGTCCGGCCGGGTCGTCCCAGGCGTCGGTCCATGCGGTACGGAGCTGGCGTGCGGGCTTGCCCGTCAGGGCGCGGGAGCGGACGGTGTCGCCGGATCCGGCGGCGAGGAGTTTGCGGGTGAGGGCGGCCGAGTGGAGTTCGGCCTCCTCGGTGGTGAGCCAGAGGGAGCCGAGCCAGACGCCCTGGGCACCGAGGGCGAGCCCGGCGGCGGCCTGTTCGCCGCTGCCGATGCCTCCGGCGGCCAGCACGGGCAGCGGGGCGACGGCCTCCACGACTTCGGGGACGAGCACCATGGAGCCGATCTCGCCGGTGTGGCCGCCCGCCTCGTACCCCTGGGCGACGACGACGTCGATGCCTGCCGCCGCGTGTCGGCGGGCGTGTTCGGCGCTTCCGGCGAGGGCGGCGACGGGGACCCCGTGGGCGTGGGCGCGCTCGATGACGTCGGCGGGCGGGGAGCCGAGAGCGTTGGCGAGGAGCTTGATCGGATAGTCGAAGGCCACGTCCAACTGGTTGCGGGCGACCTCCTCCATCCAGCCGGTGATGCGCCAGCCGGACGCCTCCCCCTCGGCGAGTTCGGGCACGCCGTAGCGGGTGAGGACTTCCTGGACGAACCCCCGGTGCGTGTCCGGGATCATCCCCTCGACGTCGGCCTCGGTGACGCCTTCCACCTTCTTGGCCGGCATGACGACATCGAGGCCGTACGGCTTGCCGTCGGCGAGCTTGTCCAGCCGGTCCAGGTCCCGGGCCAGCTCTTGCGGGTCGGTGTAACGGACCGCGCCGAGCACGCCGAAGCCGCCGGCTCTGCTGATGGCGGCCGCGACGGCGGGGAACGGCGTGAAGCCGAAGATGGCGTGCTCGATGCCCAGTTCTCTGCTCAGCTCCGTCTCCATGGGCGGCAGGATGCCGCAGCCGGACGGACGAGGGAAGAGATTTTCTGATGCAGTGTCAGATTCTTTGCGGGCCCGGAGGCGTACGGGACGGCGGGGGCGACAGTAATCTCTGCGGCGGCAGGAACTTTCACTGCTCGGCGAGATTTCGGAAGTTACTTTCGCGCCGGGGCGCTCGCGGGCTCAGCCCTCGGGGCGGCTCCGGGCACGGGAAGGGGTTGCGGATGACCGGGTACGCGGCGGAGAACGGGGACAAGGCGGCAGGCGGGCTCCCGCAGGGCACCGGGAGCGGCATCGGCCGCCGGCGCCTCGGCGGCGGGATACTGGCGCTGGGCGGCGCACTCGCCCTGGCGCCGATCCCCCTGGCCGGGGCGGCCGAACGGGGCGCGCCGGGCAGCGGCCCGGTGACGGCGGACGCGGGAGCGAGCATGGGATCAAGGGCGCGGCCCGAGCGGCGGCCCACGTTGCGGCGGGGCACCGCCGCCCGCGCGGGGCTGCTCCAGGGGCCGCTGGACCAGCTGGTCCGGGAGGCGGAGGCGTACCTCGCCGACTCCCCCAAGCACCCCTGGTACGCGGGGGCGGTGCTGCTCGCCGGGCGGGGCGGCACGGTGGCGCTGCACCGGCCGATCGGCCAGGCGGTGCGCTACGCGGCGTACGACGAGAGCACGGACACCGGGGTGGAGTTCCCGGCGGAGCAGCAGATCGCGATGGCCGAGGACACCGTCTTCGACCTGGCCTCGATCTCCAAGCTGTTCACCTCGATCCTGGCGGTGCAGCAGATCGAGCGCGGCGCGCTGGAGCTGGAGGCCACCGTGGCCTCGTACCTCCCGGACTTCGCGGGCGGCGGCAAGCAGGCCGTCACGGTCCGTCAGCTGCTCACCCACACCTCGGGTTTCCGGTCCTGGATCCCGCTCTACCAGGAGCCGACCCGGGAGGGGAAGCTCCGGATGCTCTGGAACGAGGTCCCGGCGTCCGCCCCCGGCAGCGCCTACCTCTACTCCGACCTCAATCTGATCTCGCTGCAACTGATCCTGGAGGAGATCACCGGCCGCACTCTGGATGCCCTGCTCCGCGACGAGATCACCGCTCCACTCGGGATGCACCGCACGCGCTACAACCCGCCCGCCTCCTGGAAGCCGAAGATCGCGGCCACCGAGGACGCCCGGCTGCCGTGGTCCGGCCTGGAACGCGGCCTGGTCTGGGGCGAGGTGCACGACGAGAACGCCTACAGCTTCGACGGGGTGGCCGGTCACGCCGGGGTGTTCTCCTGCACCTGGGACCTGGCGGTCCTCGCCCGCACGCTGCTCAACGGCGGGGTCTACGGCCGCTCCCGCATCCTCTCCGAGGACTCCGTCGACCTCCTCTTCACCGACTTCAACACCGCGTTCCCCGGCGACGAGCACGGCCTCGGCTTCGAGCTCTACCAGCACTGGTACATGGGCGCGATGGCCACCCCGCGCTCGGCGGGCCACACCGGGTTCACCGGGACCAGCCTGGTGCTCGACCCGTCGACCGACACGTTCCTGATCGTGCTGGGCAACTCGGTCCATCCGGTACGGAGCTGGCGCTCGGGCAGCGCGCCCCGGGTGGCGACCGCCAACCAGCTGGCCCGGGCCGTCCCGGTCCGGCCGGAGCGGGGGCGGACCGCCTGGTTCTCCGGGATGGCGAGCGCGTCGACCGCCACGCTCACCCTGCCGGTCCTGCGCCTGGCCTCCGCACGCTCCCGGCTGGAGTGCGCCCTGTGGTGGGACACCGAACCCGGCGCCGACCGGCTGGTGCTGGAGGTGTCGGCGGGCGGGCAGTGGCAGCCGGTGCCGTTCACCACCGTGGGCCCGGGCCCCGGCCACCACCGCCCGGACCCGCGCCCGCACCCGGAGGGCTGGGTCTCCGGCTGGTCGGGGCGGGCGTGGCACAAGCTGGAGGCGGATCTGTCGGCCTGGCGCGGCAAGGGCGTCCAGCTGCGGTGGCGGTACACCACGGACCAGCTGTACGTGGGGCGCGGCGCGTATGTGGACTCCCTGCGGGTGCGGGACGGCTCCGCCACGGTCTTCGACTCCGGCCGGCCCCGGGACGCGGGGCGGATCGCGGCGGCGGGCTGGGTGCTGTCGGCCGACTGAGCGGCGGGCGGGGCGGCGGTGCGCGTGGTGGGCTGTTGCGCGCCGCCGGCTGCCGACAGAATGGCAGCACCGTTCCGCCCAGGGGTTGTTGGACGTCGCCGGGCCCCGTCCGGAGCGCGGCCCAAATGCCGCCCGACGCGCGCGCCCCCCAGGGCCGACCTCAGGAGGCACACCCCATGAGCAGCATTCCGGCGGGCACCGCCCCCGCTCCCCGGCCGGCCTCCCGGTGAACGGCCGGGTTCCCGTACCGGCGCGACGGGGTCTGCTGTACGCGGCGGCGGCCGGGGTCACCACGGCCCTCACCGCCCCGGACGCCCGGGCGGCCACCCCCGGCCGCGCCCCCTCGGCCACCCCGTGGACCACCTCCTGGGCCACCGCGCAGACCGCGCCCACGGCGGCCGACCCGCTCCCGGCCGCCGGTCTCACCGACGGGCTCTGCACCGCGCGGCTGCGGCTCTCGGCAGGCGGGCAGGTCCGGCTGCGGTACGCACACGCCTTCGGGACCGCGCCGGTGCTGGTGGGCCCGGTGACCGCCGACGGCCGGCCGGTCACCTTCGGCGGGCGGCCGCAAGGGTGGCTGGCGGCCGGTGCGACCCTCACCAGCGACCGGGTGGAAGGCCTCCGGGTGGAGGACGGCTCCCTGCTGACCGTCGAGACGCGGCTCCCCGGCCCCACCGGCCCTCTCTCCTTCCACCGCAACACCCACGCCTGGCACAGCGTCGACGGCATCCGGACCCGGTCCGTCCTCCTCCTGACCGGGGTCGAGACGACCGGGGCGCGCGGCCCGGTCCTCGCCGTGCTGGGCGACTCCATCGCGGAGGGCTCCGGCACACCCGACGACGCGGACCTCCGCTGGCCCGACCAGCTGGCCCGCAGGCTGCCCGGCTCCGCCGTAGCCAACCTCGGGATCAGCGGCAACCGGCTGCTGCTCGACAGCGACCAGTACGGGCCCGGCGGCCAGGCCCGCTTCGACCGGGACGTGCTGTCGCTGCCGGGCTTGCGGACGGTCCTGGTCCACCTGGGCGTCAACGACCTCTTCCATGTGCCCGCCGAGCGCGACCCGTCGCGGCTGGTGGCCGCCTACCGCCAACTGGCCCTGCGCGCCCGGTCCGCCGGGCTGCGGGTGGTGGGCGCCACCATCGCCCCGTTCGAGGGGTGGACGCGCTGGACGCCGGAGCAGGACGCGGTACGCCGGCAGGTCAACGAGGCCGTGCGCACCGGGCGGATCTTCGACGCCGTCGTCGACGTCGACGCCGCGCTCCGCGACCCGGACCGTCCCTCCCGGCTGCTGTCGGCGTACGACAGCGGCGACGGCCTGCACCCCGGGCCCGCGGGGCACACGGCCATCGCCGCCGCCGTCGAACGCCGGCACCTGCGGTAAGGGCTAACTCAGCGCCGCCATCGCCGCGTTGTGGCCGGGAACCCCGCTGACCCCGCCGCCGCGCACCGCGCCCGCCCCGCAGAGCAGGACGTTGGCGTGGGCCGTCTCCACGCCCCACCGCCCGGTGGTCCCGCTCTCGTACGGGAAGGAGAGGTCGCGGTGGAAGATGTGGCCGCCGGGCAGCCGCAGATCGCGTTCGAGGTCGAGAGGGGTCTTGGCCTCGATACAGGGTTCCCCGTTCCCGTCGAGGGCCAGGCAGTCGGTGATCGGCTCCTCCAGGTGGGCGTCCAGCTCGGCGAGGGTGGCCTTCAGCAGGGCGGCGCGGGCGGCGTCGTTGTCGGCGGCGAAGAGCCGGGCCGGGGCGTGCAGGCCGAAGAGGGTGAGGGTCTGGTAGCCGCGCGCGGCGAGGTCGGGGCCGAGGATCGAGGGGTCGGTCAGCGAGTGGCAGTAGATCTCGGACGGCGGTGCGGCGGGCAGCCGTCCGGCCGCCGCGTCCCGGTAGGCGTCGGCCAACTGCCCGTACCCCTCGGCGATATGGAACGTACCGGCGAAGGCCTGCCGGGGGTCCACTGACCGGTCGCGGAGGCGAGGGAGCCGGGTGAGCAGCATGTTCACCTTGAGCTGGGCGCCCTCGGCGGGCTCCGGCGGGGTCTGTCCGAGGAGGGCGGCGAGCGCCTGCGGGGAGGCGTTGACCAGAACCCGGCGGGCGGCGATCACCTGTTCGCCGTCGGGGGTGTGGACGGTGACCTCGGCGTGGGTGCCGTCGGTCTCGATCCGGGTCGCCTCGTGCCGTACGCGGATCTCGGCGCCCGCCGCACGGGCGGCACGGGCGAGGGCGTCGGTGAGGGCGCCCATGCCGCCGACGGGGACGTCCCAGTCGCCGGTTCCCCCGCCGATCACGTGGTAGAGGAAGCACCGGTTCTGGATCAGTGAGGGGTCGTGGGCGTCCGCGAAGGTGCCGATCAGGGCGTCGGTCAGCACCACGCCGCGTACCAGGTCGTCGGTGAAGTTCCGCTCGACGGCCACCCCGATGGGCTCCTCGAACAGGGTGCGCCAGGCCTCGGCGTCGTCGATCCGGGCCCGCAGCGCTTCCCGTGCGGGCAGCGGTTCGGTGAGGGTGGGGAAGACCCGTTCGGCGACGCGCTGCGTCATGGCGTAGAAGCGCTGCCACGCCTCGTACTCCCGCTCTCCCCCGGTCAGCGCGGCGAACGACTCCCGCGTCCGGTCGCCGCCGACGAGGAGTCCGGTGGGGCGGCCGTCGCGCACCGCCGGGGTGTACGAGGACACGGTCCGCTTGCGTACGGCGAAGTCGAGGCCGAGATCGCGGGCGATCTTCTGCGGCAGCAGCGACACCAGGTAGGAGTAGCGCGAGAGGCGGGCGTCGACACCCGCGAAGGGCCGGGTCGAGACGGCCGCTCCCCCGGTGGTGTCCAGACGTTCCAGGACGAGGACGGACTGTCCGGCGCGGGCGAGGTAGGCGGCGGCGACCAGACCGTTGTGGCCGCCGCCCACGATCACGGCGTCGTAGCGGTCCCGGGCGGGCGCGGACGGCTGGTGGTGGGCGGACGGCTGAGGTACGGAGGACGGCTCAGGTGCGGGCATGCATCTTCGTAACACGGGGAGCCGCGTCCCGGCCAGAGGGACCGCACGGCCGCGCCCGGCCGGGGTCCCGGGCCCGTCGCCGCAGGCCGGGGCCGTGGTCAGGCAGGCAGGTCGGGGCCGTGGTCAGGCTGGTCGGGGCCGTGGTCAGGCCGGCGGCAGCGCGTTCTGGGCCCGGTGGGCGGCGAGGGTGCGGAACAGCTCGGCGGACTCCTTCTTCCGCCCGAGCCGGTCCAGGCAGTGCGCCTCGTCGTGGCGGGCGGCCAGGGTCTCCGGGTGGTCGGGGCCGAGGCCCCGGCCGCGCGCCTCGGCGACCTCCCGGTACGCCACGAGGGCCTCGGCCCACCGGCCGAGCCAGCCCAGGGCGACGGCGACCTCGCGGCGGCTGAGCACGGTGTCGGGGTGGTCGGGGCCGAGGGTGCTCTCGCGGATCGCGCACACCTCGCGCGCCTCGGTGACCGCCTCCTCCCAGTGGCCCAGCCGGCCCAGGTTGACGCCCAGACCGTGGCGGGCGCGCAGCGTCTCGGCGTCGGACGGGCCGCCCACCCGCGTACGGTCGGCGACCAGGGCCCGGAAGAGCTCCAGGGCCTCCGCGCTGCGGCCGAGCCGGCCGAGGCTGATGCCCGCCTCGTAGCGGGCGGCGAGGGTGCCGGGGTGGTCGGGGCCGAGGGTGGCGGCGCGGGCCCGGGCGACGTCCTGGTAGCTCTCCAGGGCCTCCGCCCAGCGCCCCAGCCGGCCAAGGGTGTAGGCGACCTCGTACCGGGTGGCGAGCGTGTCGGGGTGGGTCGCGCCGAGCAGCCGGGCCCGGTCGTCGGCCACCTGGCGGGCCAGCTGCCACGACTCCTCGGGCCGGCCGAGGCGGCCGAGGTTGAGGGCGAGGTGGTGGCGGCAGCGCAGGGTCTCCGGGTGGTCGGGGCCCATGGACCGCTCACGGGCGGCGAGGACCGCCGCGTACACCTGATGGCTCTCGAAGTGGCGGCCGAGCTGCCCGAGCACGTGGGCGGTCTCCTGCCGGGCGGCGAGGGTCTGCGGGTGGTCGGGGCCCAGGGCGCGTTCGCGGCCCGCGGCGACCTGGCCGAACTCGCGCAGCGCGTCGGCGGCCCGGCCGGTGCGGCTGAGGGTGAGGCCGATCTCGTGACGGCTGGCGAGGGTGTCCGGGTGGTCCGGGCCGAGGACGCTCTCGCGCTGGGCGGCGACCGCGCGGTGCACGTCGCCCGCCTCCTCCCAGCGGCCCAGGCGGCCCAGGTCGATGCCCGAGCTGTGGCGGCCGGCGAGCGCGGCGAGCAGCTCGGGCGTGGGGGCGGGGCGGGCGGGCGGCACACCGGTGGACCTGTCGGTGCCGGGGGGCGTGGCGGTGGTGGAGCTGTAGGTGCCGGGGGGCGTGGGGGTGGTGGCACGCGCGGTGGTCCACCGGCCGGTGAGCCCCGCGGCGGGGTCGGGGAGGGCGGGCCCCCTCTTCAGGGAGCCGGCGGCGGGGTGCCCGGGCGTCATGTTCCGCGTCCAGGCGGGCAGTTCGGGGGCCGGGCGGCGGACGGCGGGTTCCGGTGTCCGGTACGTGCCGGAGAGGGCCGGCGGCGACGGGGCGGGCCCCAGCGTCTCGTGCTCGCCGCTGCGGCCGAGCGTGATGCGGCGGCGCAGGTCGCTCGCGTCGGCGGGCCGCTCGTCGGGGGCCTTGGCCAGCAGGTCGAGGACGACGCGGTCGAAGAAGCCGGGGAGTTCGGCGCGGTGGGTGCGCAGCGGTTCGGGCTGGGTGTCGCGGTGCCCGACGAGTACGGCCCAGGCGTCGTCCAGGTCGAACGGCGGTACGCCGGTGGCGATCTCGTACAGCACACAGCCCAGCGAGTAGAGGTCGCTGCGGTGGTCGACCTCCTTCCCGCCGATCTGCTCGGGCGACATGTAGTGCGGGGTGCCCATGGCGATGCCGGTGGTGGTGAGGCGGGAGGTGACGTTGATGTCGTGGCCGAGGCGCGCTATGCCGAAGTCGCAGATCTTCACCGTGCCGTCGGTCAGCCGCATGATGTTGGCGGGCTTCAGGTCACGGTGGACGATGCCCTGCCGGTGGGTGTAGCCGAGCGCGTCGGCGACCTGTTCGGCGATGTCGACGACATGGTCGACGGGGAGCGGGCGTTGCTGGTTCTCCTCCAGGAGCTGGCTCAGGTTGTGCCCCTCCAGCAGCTCCATGACGAGGTAGAGGACGCCTTCGTGTTCGCCGAAGTCGTGGACGACGGTGACGCCCCGGTGCTGGAGTGAGGCGGCGACCCGGGCCTCGCGGCGGAAGCGTTCGCGCAGGATGCGGGTGGATGCCTGGTCGTGCTGGGGGACCATGGGCTTGAGGCATTTGACGGCGACCAGGCGGCCCAGCGACTCGTCGCGCGCCCGCCACACCTCGCCCATGCCGCCGCGCCCGATCAGATCGAGCAGCCGGTACCGGCTCTGGATCAGCCTGGTGTCCGCCATCTGCCGTTTCCCGCCCCCGTCGTTCCCCGCCGCTACCGCTGCGCCCTCCCCGGCCCGTCCAGTATGGCGGCCTCCCGGCGGAGTCGGCACGCGGCTCGACGGCACCGCTTGACAAGGCGGGGGCGTACGGGCGGCGTACGGGCGGCGTACGGGCGGCGTAACAAGATCAGGAACAATGCTGCGACGCGGGGCCCTTCCGTGGCAGGGGGCTGTCGCGGCACGGTGAGGCGATCGACGAACGGGGGAACTCATGCCCAGATGGGGGCTGCTGGTGGAGCAGAACCTCGGCCTCGGCGGCCAGCGCCGCGTCTGGTCGGCCGGCGTCATGGACCATGTGGACGGTACGCGCGAGGAGGCGCTGGAAGCGCTGCGGCAGCGGGCCGAGGTGTACAAGCCGCTGCATCCGGCCAGTCCGAAGCGCCGGAGGCTCTACCGGGAGCGCGACGGGTTCGTGCTGGTCCTGGACGGGGCGTGGCAGAGCTTCCACTGCCGGTTCACGGTGATGGAGGAGCTCTACGACAGCGCCGCGCCGGAGCCCGAGCCCGAGCCCGAACCGCAGACCGCCCCCGAGCCGGAACCGGAACCGGTGCAGCCGTCTCCTCCCGTGCGGCGCCGCCCTGTGCGGCCTCGGCCGGAGCCCGAGCCGGAGCGGGCGTGGGACGCGGATGTTCCCGAGGTCCCGTCGTGGCTCAACCGGGACCGGCCGCCGTCCTGAGCGGGTTCCGCGACGCCGGTCAGGACACGGTGGCGGGCAGGGAGACCCCCGTCAGCCGTTCGGCGGTGGCCCAGAGCCGGGCGTTCGCGGCGGGGTCGAGGGCACGGCGGGTGATGCGGGCCGGAGCGGTCGGGCCGACGAGTCCGAAACGGCCGCCCGGTCCGTAGTAGCCGCCGGGGACGGCCCCCGGGTCGGCCGCCGCGTACAGCAGCGGTTCCGCGCCCTGCTCGGGGAGCTGGGAGGGCAGCACGGTGAACGAGTTGAGCAGGGAGCGCTTGGGCTTGTCGCGCCCCAGACTCGCGCCCGCCGTCTGGAGATTGGTGCGGGTGTAGCCGGGGTGGGCGCCGGTGCTGAGCAGGTTCCAGCCGCGCTCGGCGGCGATGTCCGCCAGCTGCCGGGTCAGCATGAGGTCGGCCAGCTTGGACTGGGCGTAGCTGAGGTTGGGGCTGTAGCGGCGGTGCTCCCACTGGAGGTCGTCGAAGTGGATCCGGCCGTAGTTCGCGGTGCCGCTGCTCATGGTGGCGACCCGGGGCGCGGGGGCGGCCAGGAGCAGCGGGAGCAGGCGGACGGTGAGGGCGAACGGCCCGAGGAAGTTGCTGCCGAACTGGAGCTCGAAGCCGTCGGCGGTGGCCATCCGGGTGGGCGGGGCCATCACTCCGGCGTTGTTGAGCAGCAGGTCGAGCGGGGTGCCGTCGGTGATGAGCCCGTCCGCGAACGCCTCGACGGAGGCCAGGTCCGCGAGGTCGACGCGGCGGACCTCGACGCGGGCGCCGGGGTGGTCGGCCAGGATCTCGGTGCGCGCCTGCTCGCCCTTGGCGGGGGTGCGGACGGCCAGGACGACGTGGGCGCCGGCCCCGGCGAGGCGGCGGGCGGCCTCCTTGCCGGTGCCGCTGTTGGCGCCGGTGACAACGGCGAACTTCCCGGTCAGATCGGGCACGGTGTACATGGCGGGCTCCTTCGACGGCAGGCCGGACCACTCGTAAAGGACCGGCGGTCTCTTGCTCCTCCGAAGCTAGCAGACCACCGGTCCGATAACAACAGACCGAGGGTCTGTAGGGTGGTGCCATGACAGAGACGCCCTTCCGGCGCGCCCGCAGCGAGGAGCAGCGCGCCGTACGCCGGCAGGCGATCCTCGACACCGCGGCGACGATGCTCACCGAGCTGCCCGTGGCGCAGGTGAGCCTGAACGAACTGAGCCGCCGCGTGGGGCTGGCGAAGTCGAACGTGCTGCGTTACTTCGAATCGCGCGAGGCCGTCCTGCTGGAGCTGCTGGGCAGTGCGCAGCGCGACTGGCTGGCGGGCCTGGAGGAGGAGTTCGCGGCCGAGGTGGACGACGGGGCTACGGTCGCCGAGCGCGCGGACCGGGTGGCCGCCGTCCTGGCCGGCTCGCTCGCCGCCCGGCCAGTGCTCTGCGACCTCATCAGCGCCCAGGCCGCGGTGCTGGAGCGGAACGTGTCGGCGGAGGTCGCGGCCCAGTACAAGCGCGCGGCCATCGCGAACGTGATGGAGCTGGGGCGCCTCATCGAGGAGCGCGTACCCGAGCTGGACACCCACCACGCGGGCCGGGTGGCTGCAGGAACCCTGCTGGTGACGGGGGCGATCTGGACCCATGCACAGCCGTCGGCGGCGATGCTGGCCGCCTATGAGGCCGACCCGGAACTGGCGGCGCTGCGGCTGGACTTCACCGCCACGCTGCGCGAGATGCTGCAGGTGCTGCTGGCGGGGGTGCTGGCGCGGGGGTGACCCGGCACCCCGGGACGGTGATGTGACGCCACGGGGCCGGGGCCGGGGGAACCCCGCTCCCCCGGCCCCGTAACGACCGACGTACGACGCATGCCGTACGCCGTACGAGACGCTCCCCGTCAGCCCCCCACGTACGCCGCGAGGTGCTCGCCCGTGAGGGTGGAGCGGTCGGCGACCAGATCGGCCGGGGTGCCCTCGAAGACGATCCGGCCGCCGTCGTGCCCGGCGCCGGGGCCCAGGTCGATGATCCAGTCGGCGTGTGCCATGACCGCCTGGTGGTGCTCGATGACGATCACCGACTTGCCCGACTCCACCAGCCGGTCCAGCAGCCCGAGCAGCTGCTCCACATCGGCCAGGTGCAGACCGGTGGTCGGCTCGTCGAGGACGTACACACCGACCTTCTCGCCCATGTGGGTGGCGAGCTTCAGCCGCTGACGCTCGCCGCCGGAGAGCGTGGTGAGCGGCTGGCCGAGGCTGAGGTAGCCGAGCCCGACGTCCGAGAGCCGGGCGAGGATCTTGTGCGCGGCGGGGGTGCGGGCGTCCCCCTCGGCGAAGAACGTCTCCGCCTCGTCCACCGACATCGCGAGCACCTCGCTGATGTCGCGGCCGCCGAGGTGGTGGTCGAGCACCGAGGCCTCGAACCGCTTGCCCTCGCACTCCTCGCAGACGGTGGCGATGCCCGCCATCATCGCCAGGTCGGTGTAGATGACACCGGCACCCTTGCAGGTGGGGCAGGCACCCTCGGAGTTGGCGCTGAACAGGGCGGGTTTCACCCCGTTCGCCTTGGCGAAGGCCTTGCGGATCGGGTCGAGCAGTCCGGTGTACGTGGCCGGGTTGCTGCGGCGCGAACCGCGGATCGCGGTCTGGTCGATCGAGACCACGTCCTCCCCGGCCGGGATCGACCCGTGGATGAGGGAGCTCTTGCCGGAGCCGGCGACCCCGGTGACCACGCAGAGCACACCGAGCGGGATGTCGACATCGACGTCCCTCAGGTTGTGCGCGGAGGCGCCGCGGATCTCCAGCGTGCCGGAGGGCGTGCGGACCTGCTCCTTCAGGACGGCCCGGTCGTCCAGGTGGCGGCCGGTGAGGGTCCCGCCGGCCCGCAGCCCTTCCACGGTGCCCTCGAAGCAGACGGTCCCGCCCGCGCTGCCGGCCCCGGGGCCGAGGTCGACGACATGGTCGGCGATGGCGATGGCCTCCGGCTTGTGCTCCACGACGAGCACGGTGTTGCCCTTGTCCCGCAGCCGCAGCAGCAGGTCGTTCATCCGCTGGATGTCGTGCGGGTGCAGCCCGATGGTCGGCTCGTCGAAGACGTACGTCACATCCGTCAGGCTGGACCCGAGGTGGCGGATCATCTTGACGCGCTGCGCCTCACCGCCCGACAGGGTGCCCGAGGGCCGGTCGAGCGAGAGGTAGCCGAGGCCGATCTCCACGAACGATTCGAGGGTCCCCAGCAGTGCGGTGAGCAGCGGCGCCACCGACGGCTCGTCCAGCTTGCGCACCCAGTCGGCCAGGTCGCTGATCTGCATCGCGCAGGCGTCGGCGATGGAGATCTTCTTGATCTTCGAGGACCGGGCGCTCTCGCTGAGCCGGGAGCCCTCGCACTCCGGACAGGTGGTGAAGGTGACCGCGCGTTCCACGAAGGCGCGGATGTGCGGCTGCATCGCCTCCTTGTCCTTGGAGAGGAAGGACTTCTGGATCTTGGGGATCAGCCCTTCGAAGGTGAGGTTGACGCCCTCGACCTTCACCTTGGTCGGCTCCCGGTAGAGGAAGTCCTGCATCTCCTTCTTGGTGTACCTGCGGATCGGCTTGTCCGGGTCGAGGAAGCCCGACTCGGCGTAGGTCCGCACGGTCCACCAGCTGTCCGACTTCCAGCCGGGGATGGTGAAGGCGCCCTCGGCGATCGACTTGGTGTCGTCGTACAGCTGGGTGAGGTCGATGTCGGTGACCGTGCCCCGGCCCTCGCAGCGGACGCACATGCCGCCGGTACGGGTGTAGGTCTGCTTCTCCGTCTTCGTGGCGGCGCCCCGCTCGACGGTGATCGCGCCGCGGGCCGTGACCGAGGCGACGTTGAAGGAGAACGCGTTGGGTGAGCCGATGTGGGGCTTGCCGAGCCGGCTGAAGAGGATGCGCAGCATCGCGTTGGCGTCGGTGGCGGTGCCGACGGTGGAGCGGGGGTCGGCGCCCAGCCGCTGCTGGTCGACGATGATCGCCGTGGTCAGCCCTTCGAGTACGTCGACCTCGGGCCGCGCCTGCGTCGGCATGAAGCCCTGGACGAAGGCGCTGTAGGTCTCGTTGATCAGCCGCTGCGACTCCGCGGCGATCGTGTTGAACACCAGAGAACTCTTGCCGGAGCCGGAGACCCCGGTGAACACCGTCAGCCGGCGCTTCGGGATCTCGATGTCGACATCCTTGAGGTTGTTCTCGCGTGCCCCGTGCACACGGATCACTTCGTGGCTGTCGGCGACCGGCTGCGCGGGCGACCGCGATCCGGTTCTCTCGGCCTTGCTCATCGTCTCTCCATCTGTTGCGCGGGGCCGCCGCTCCGCACACGCCTGCTGCGGCCCCGGCCCGGTCTCACCATATTCGAACAGCGCGTTCTATTCTTGCCGCTCCGGCTCCGCACGGCAGCGGAACCGGTACATCGGCCGGCTTCAGCCCTTGCGCGGCTGGTTGAAGCGCAGCATGTTGCCGGCCGGGTCGCGGAAGGCGCAGTCGCGGACACCGTACGGCTGGTCGATCGGCTCCTGGAGCACCTCGCCGCCCGCGGCGCGGATGCGTTCGAAGGTGGCGTCGACGTCGTCGGTGGAGAAGATGACGCCGCGCAGCAGGCCCTTGGCGAGCAGCTCGGCCATGGCCTGCTTGTCGGCGGCGGGGGCGTTGGGGTCGGCGAGCGGCGGTTCGAGGACGATCTCCACGTCCGGCTGTGCCGGGGAGCCGACCGTCACCCAGCGCATCCCCTCGAACCCGACGTCGTTGCGTACCTCAAGACCGAGAACGTCCCGGTAGAAGGTGAGCGCCTTGTCGTGGTCGTCGACGGCGATGAAGGTCTGTGCGAGCTTGATTTCCATGTGGTTCACGCTACGGACGGGGCGGGGCTTTCGCTTCTCCATTCCTGACCGGTCGCGTGTGGATCTTGGCGACACACGCCGGAATGGCGGCACCCTCCTCATGGGGGCGGGCCCGGTAGACGCTGGGGCTCTCGCCGACCAGCTCGGTGAAGCGGGAGCTGAACGACCCCAGCGACGTACACCCGACGGCGAAGCAGACCTCCGTCACCGACAGGTCCCCACGGCGCAGCAGCGCCTTGGCCCGCTCGATCCGGCGCGTCATGAGGTAGCTGTACGGGGTCTCGCCGTACGCGGCACGGAAGCTGCGGGAGAAATGCCCCGGCGACATGAGCGCGCCGCGCGCCAGCGCCGGCACGTCCAGCGGCTCCGCGTAGTCACGGTCCATCCGGTCACGGGCCCGGCGCAGCCGGACGAGGTCCTCCAGCGTCACGGGGTCATTGTCCCACGGGTGGATCAGGAGGGCGGCGGCCCGGTGCGCGTGCGCTCCCCGTACGGCAGAACGACGTGACGGCGCATTCGGCACTCGTCAGGCCAGGGCGCGGATCGCCTCGATGGTGCGGTCCACGCTGAGGGTCCCGTTCGCGCAGTCGTGCAGCAGGGCCGTCACCCGTTCGTCCTGGTGATCACGGAGAGGCGCGGGTGGTGCCTCGGGCGCTGCGGCGGGGGCAAGGGCTGGGGCGGTGGCCGGGGCAATGGCTGGAGCGGTAGCTGAGGCGGTGGCCGGAGCGATGTCGTCGCGGGTCAGGAGGTAGTCCGCCAGGGCCGCGCAGGAACGGTGCTGGAAAATGACGTCCGGCTTGACCGGAATGCCGAGGACCGTCCCGGCCCGGCGGGCCAGGCGCACGTAGATGATGGAGTTCAGGCCGAGCTGCCGGAACGACGCGTCCTCGTCGAAGCCGAGCGCCTCGTCGCCGATCTCCGGCTGGAGGATCTCGCGCCTGATGCGCTCGATCAGGTCCCGGCGTGGGTCGGGCGCGGGCTCCTGCGCGGGCGCGGGCTCTTGCGCGGTGGTGATCCGGTCGATGAGTGAGGTGAGCACCTTCGATTCGCCCAGTTCCGTGAAGACCGACACGCCCGCGTCCCGCAGATACCGGATGCCGTCGGTCCAGCGGACGGGCCGGGCGATCTGCTCGGCGAGCAGTGCGCGGACTTCCTGCGCATCGGGGCCGAACGGCCGGCCGGTCACGTTGGAGATGACCGGTGTCCGCAGTCCGCCCACGTCGACCGAGGCCAGCACGGAGCGGAAGCGCTCGGCGGCCGGGGCCATCGCCGGCGCGTGGAAGGGGCCGCTGACGCGGACCGGGACGAAGGCCCGGACGCCCTCCACCTTCTCGAAGACCGGTTTGATCCGGGCCAGTTCCTCGTGGCTGCCGGAGAGCACGAACTGCTCGGGCGCGTTGTAGTTGGCGATGACGACGCCGGTGGCATCGTGCTGCTTCAGGGTCTCCTCGACGATCTGCTCGGAGACACCGACGACTGCGGCCATCGCACCGCCGCTGACCTGGCCCATCAGTTCCGCGCGGCGTCGCACCAGCGTCAGGCCGGTTTCGAAGTCGAAGGCGCCGGCCGCGAGCAGTGCGCTGTACTCGCCGAGGCTGTGGCCCGCGAGGAAATCCGCGGGTGGCAGGTCCTCCTGCGCCGCTGACCAGTGCAGCGCGTTGACGACGTAGATCGCGGGCTGCGCGTACACGGTCTCGGACAGCCGTCGTTGCGGGTTCTCCAGACAGAGCTCTTCGATGGGGTAGCCGAGCACCCGGTCGGCGCGGCGACGGAGGTCGGGGAACCTTCCGAACAGGCTTCGTCCCATCCCCTTCTTCTGGGTGCCCTGTCCCGGGAACACGTAGCAGCGCATCAGAGCCGCCCGCCCCCGAGGCCGGATCCGGCCGGCGCCGTCGGCCACTGGGGAAGCTCGGTGATCCGGACCACGGCGCACGTCCAGGTGAAGCCGGCCCCGACGCCGAGCAGCATGCAGAGGTCGCCGACGTCCACGGCGCGCTCCCGCACGAGGTGGTCGAGTCCGGCGATCTGGTCGCCCGCGCCGAGGTGGCCGACGGTGCGGCCCCAGAACCAGGTCGTGCGATCGAGGTCGATGTCGAGTGCGGCGAGGACCTCGCGCTGCAGCACAGTGCGCCCGAAGTGCGGAACGACGAACCGCGCGACGTCGCCCAGACCGATGTCCGCGTCGCGCAGGGCCCGGTCGACGCAGTCGCCGAGGCCGGCCCGGAACCGGCGGGTGAACTCGTCGAGTTCCACGTCTCCCAGGTACTGCAGTTTGCGCAGACGCAGGTCGATGGGGAGCGTGGGGTCGTGGTGAGGCGTGAAGGGCGCGTCGCCCCGGTGCAGGCGCTCCAGGGTGGGATCCGACACCGTGGAGGTGCTCAGCACCTGGGCGAAGCCGGACCTCTTGCTGAGCACCATCGCCGAGGCGCCGTCGCCGGGGACGATGCCGATGTCGCTGTTCCAGCGGTCGATCGCCGGCCGGCTGACCTTGTCGGCGGTGGTCACCAGCGCCGCCTCGTCGTCGGTGGCCGCGAGGGAACGCGCGGCGATGTCCAGCGCGGTCATGCAGCCGTTGGAGGCGTTCTTGACCTCGAAGGCGAGCGCCGAGTGGTCCCCGAGCACTTCGCGGTGGATGTAGGAAGCGATCGGGTAGAGCTCGAGCCCTTGGAAGTACACGCAGGCGTGCAGCAGCAGCGCGATGTCCTCGGCCTGGTGACCCGACCTCTCCAGGGCGTCTCTGGCAGCGGCCACCGCCATCTCGGGCGGAGCCTCGTCCGTGGCCTCGCAGACCGACTCGAGCTGCGTGTCCTCGGCGTCCTGGGCGTCGAACCGGCCGTCGGCGACGGCTTGTTCGACCTTGGTCGCCGGGGGCAGGTAGGTCGCGGTACCCGCGATGAACAGGGCCTCTGTCTTCACTTCTCGTTCCCTCTCAGGGTGGTGGCGTCGTGGAGCAGGAGCCCGGCGATGGCCTCGGCGGTCGGGTAGTCGAACACCAGCGTGGCGGGCAGCGTGGTGTTCAGCCGCTTGGCGAGGCGCTTGCGCAGCTGGACCATGGTGAGCGAGTCGATCCCGAGGGACCGCAGTGCCCTGTCGGCCGGCACGCTGTCGGGTCCGGGCAGGCCGAGCACGTCGGCGACCTCGCTGCGGACGAGGTCCAGCAGCACCGCCGGCCGTTCGGCTTCGGAGGCGTCCGCCAGCCGTGTGTCGAGCGACTGCGCGGGCTCGGAGGCTTCGGCCCCGCGCCCTTCCGTTGTGCGCCGCAGCAGGTCGCGCAGCAAGGGAGGCGCTTCCGCATCACCCAGCGCGTGTCGCAACGATGCCAGTTCCAGGCGTACGGGCATCAGCTGGGTCTCGGGCCGCGCAAGTGCGACGTCCAGGGCGTTCAGGCCCTCGGTCAAGGTCAGGGCACCGATCCCCTGGCGTCGCAGGCGTCCCAGCTCGGCCTTGCCGAGGTGGGCGGTCATGCCCACTCCGGCCTGCTCCCAGAGCCCGAAGGCGAGGCTGAGCCCTGCCAGGCCCCGCTTGCGCCGGTTCGCCGCCAGGGCGTCCAGCGTCGCGTTCGCCGCGGCGTACCCGCTCTGTCCTGCCGTGCCCAGCGTTCCGGCCGCCGAGGAGAAGAGGACGAACGCGGCCAGGTCCAGCCGCTCGGTCAACTCGTCCAGCAGGCGCGCGCCCTGGACCTTGGGTGCCATCACCCGGTGCAGCCGCTCCGCGGTGAAGCCCTCCACCAGGCCGTCGTCGAGCACGCCGGCGAGGTGGAACACGGCCGTGAGGGGATGGCCCGGGTGGATCCCTTCCAGTACCGCGGCCACCGCGTCCCGGTCCGCGACGTCGCCGGCGACCAGGTCCACCCGCTCGGCGCCCGCGGCTTCGAGCTCCCGTACGAACGAGCCGGCTTCGGGGGCGTTGCCACCGCGCCGCGACAGCAGCACGAGCCGCCGCGCTCCGTGCGCGCGGACCAGGTGTGCGGCGAGCGCGCTGCCGAGCTCGCCGAGACCGCCGGTGATCAGCACGGTGCCGTCCGGGTCGAGGGCGCGTGGCAGGGTCAGTACGGTCCTGTGCTCGGCGTTCTGCCGCGCGTGGCGCAGTGCGTACGGCGCGTCGCGTACGTCGAAGGCGGTGAACGACCCCTTGTCCTGCCTCGCGTCGGGGACGGACAGGTCAGCGGCCGCCCGCGCGAAGGTGAGGTTCGCGGGCATCGGCCTGAGGGCGGCGCCGTCCACGCGGAGCTGGTCGCCGAGCGCGGCTGCCGCACCGCCCACGACCCGGTCACCGGCGTGTACGGAGGTGACGTCGCTGCCGACCTCCATGACGATCCCCGCGAACTCCAGGCCCCGTGTGTGCTCCGGGCTCATCCCGGCGGCCCGTACCTCGACGCGGACCTCCGACGGCGCGAGCGGGTCCGACGCACCCTCGTCGTGCGGGGCGGCGATGACGTCCAGCTGGTCGTCTTCCCGCCGGTGCACGTGCCAGCCGCCTTCGTCCGGCAGGACGAGCGCGTCGACCTTCTCGACGGTCGGCCTTGCTCGCGGCACGTGGGCTCTCCCGCCGCGCAGCACGTACTCCGGCTCGCCGCCGGTCCCGATCACGCGCGCCAGCAGCGAGAAGTCCGGGGTGCCGGGATCGAGGTCGACCAGGCGCAGGACGCGCTCAGGTTGTTCCGTACGGGCCGTGCGCACCATGCCCCACACCGCGGCATGGGCCCAGTTCCCCGCCTGGTCGTCAGGGCTCGACGACACCGCGTCACGCGTGATCCAGACAAGCTCCGTGCTCTGGAGCCGGGCATCGCCGAAGCACACCTGAAGCGCCCGCAGCGCTTCGGCGGCGCTCCGTTCCGCGTCGTCCCCCTGAGCGGACGCACGGTCAGGCAGCGCGAACAGCAGTCGCCGCGGCGCCTCCGCCCGGACATCGAGCCGCTGCACGAGGGCGTCCAGGTCGGGTACGGCATCGGCGCCGAGCCCGGCGCCCAGCTCCGCATCACCGACCACGAGGGTGCCGGCGGGGTCGGGGGTTTCGGCCTGGGGGTGTACGCGTTCGAAGCCGACGCGGTAGAGGTGCTCGGCGAACGGGTGTCCGCGACGTCGGCCGCGCTGGAACTTCAGCCTGCCGATCCGAGCCACCAGGTGGCCGGCCGGGTCGGCCAGCCACACGGTGGCCGGTGCGAGGCCCTCGTCTCCGCCGGACTCGTACGACACGCGCACGGTCAGCTCTCTGCCTGCGGCACGGAACAACTCGACGTCCGACCAGATGAACGGGACGAGTGGCCCGGGAGCCGCACCCGCCTCCATCAGACCGGCGACGACGACCTGCAGTGCCGCGTCGAACAGCGCCGGATGCAGGCCGTGGCCATCCGGATCCAGCGCGTCCGGCAGGGACACCCGCGCGTAGTAGATGCCGTCACGGCAGGCGAGTTGGCGCAGTCCCCGGAAAGCCGGGCCGTAGTCGAGCCCGTTGGCGAGGGCGCGTCCGTAGAAGGCTTCGATGTCGAGAACCCGGGCATCGGGTCCCGGCCAGTCGTCGATATCCGGGTCGATATCCGGCGGCAACGCGCCGCCGACGTGCGCGCGGGTCACGCACTCTCCGGTCACGTGCTGCTGCCAGATCAGCGGCTCATCCGTGTCCTCGGGCTGGCTGTGGAACGCGAAGGGGCGTCGTCCGTGTGCGTCCGGGTCACCGACGGTGGCCTGGATCCGCAGCACGCGGCCCGGAAGGAGGACGACCGGCTCCAGCAGCGTCAGGTCCGCCACGGCGTCGGCGCCCGCGGTCCGGGCGGCGGACAGCGTGGCGTCGATCAAGCCCGCGCCCGGCACGTAGACCTGCCCGCCGACGGTGTGATCGGCCAGCCACGGGCCGTCGTCGAGCGACAGCCGGCCGGTGAACAGGTGACCGCCGCCGCCGGCGAGCGCCGTGATCGCCTCGAACCACGGGTGGCCGTCCGCGGACCGACCGGCCGTCACCGCGGCGGGCCCGGCCGGAGGATCGCCGAGCCAGAAGCGCTGGCGCTGGAACGCGTACGTCGGGATGTCGACCTTGCCCGCTCCGCGGGACCCGAGGACGCGCTCCCAGTCCAGGGGGAAGCCCCGCTCGAACAACGTGGCGGCCGTTCGCCAGAGCTGGTCCACACCGCCCGATCCGCCTTCGGAGGGCGGGCCGACCTCCAGGAACACTCCGAAGCCCTCGCCACGCAACCGCTCCAACGCGCGGTCGAGTCCAGCGGGCTCCGGCTCCGGCAGGTCGCGGAACCAGTGATCGCCGCCGAGCTCCGGGCCCGGCACGACCTCGCCCGTCAGGCACGAACGGAAGGGGAGGGAAGTGCGGGCAGGGACGATCCCTGGAAGCGCACCGCCGACCGCGTCCCCCGAGCGCGCGCGAGCCCGAAGGGCGACGACCCGGGCACCGTCCTCCAAACTCAACGCCCCGCTCACCACGGCGGCGGCGACCTCGCCCTGCGCGTCGCCCACCACCGCCGCCGGCTCCACACCCCAACTGCGCCACAGCGCCGCACATCCGAGGTAGGTCGCGAACAGCGTGCACGGCAGCACATCCGGACCGTTCACGTCCTCCTCGCCGCGCAGCACCTTCAGCACGGACCAGCCGGTCAACGGCGTGAGGACCGCGTCACACTCCGCCACGGTGTCGCGGAACACCGCACTCTGCTCGAGCAGTTGACTGTTCATCCCCGGCAACTGCACGTCCTGGCCGCCGAATACGAAGGCGATCTCCCCCGGCGCCGTGCCGGAGGAGCCGGGCTCGACCGCCCGCAGGGCTTCGGCGGCAGCGACGGCGTTCCCCGCGAAGACCACGGCGCGCGCGTCGAAGTGCGTACGGCCGACGGCGGAGGTGTAGGCGATGTCCCGCATCGACGCGGCGGGCCGCGCGTCGAGCCACTCGGCCCAGTGCCGGGCCTGCGCACGCAGGGCGGCCGCGTCGGTGCCCGATACCACCAGCGGGTGGACGAGACCGTCGTCGCCGGGCCGGTCCGCGACGACGGTCTCTGGTGCTTCTTCGATGATGACGTGCGTGTTCGTGCCGCTGATACCGAAGGAGCTGATGCCGGCGCGACGCACCCGCCGGGTCCGCGGCCACTTCCTCGGCTGCCGCAGGAGCTCCAGTTCGCCGCCGGTCCAGTCGATCCGGGTGTTCGGCTTCTCCGCGTGGAGCGTGCTGGGCAGCCACTCGTGCTGGAGCGCCAGCACCATCTTGATGACGCCGATGACGCCGGACGCCGCCTGGGCGTGGCCGATGTTGGACTTGGCCGATCCCAGGTGCACCGGTCGTACGCGACCCGAGAACACCGCGGCAAGGGCGCCGGCCTCGATGGGGTCGCCCAGCACGGTGCCCGTGGCGTGCGCTTCGACGGCGTCGATGTCGGACGGGGTCAGTCCCCCGTCGGCCAGGGCACTGCGGAGCAGGCGCTGCTGCGCGAGGCCGTTCGGCGCGGTGAGTCCCTGGCTTCGGCCGTCCTGGTTCATGGCGGTGCCCCGTACGACGGCCAGCACCCGGTCACCGTCGCGCCTCGCGTCCGAGAGCCGCTTGAGCACCAGGACGCCGCAGCCCTCCGCCCAGCTCGTCCCGTCGGCGTCGTCGGCGAAGCTCTTGCAGCGGCCGTCGGCCGCGAGCCCGTTGAGGCGGCTGAACTCGACGAAGATCTGCGGGGTGCTCATCAC
Source organism: Streptomyces cyaneofuscatus (assembly GCF_000718135.1). Lineage (GTDB taxonomy): Bacteria > Actinomycetota > Actinomycetes > Streptomycetales > Streptomycetaceae > Streptomyces > Streptomyces cyaneofuscatus. The sequence continues at coordinate 133,954 of NZ_JOEM01000008.1, forward strand.
GGTCACTCCGCCGGCGAGCGCCAGGTCGCATTGGCCGCTGCGCAGCGCCTCGCACGCCAGGCGCAGGGCCACGAGCGACGAGCTGCACGCGGTGTCGATCGTGAGGGCCGGCCCGGACAGGCCGAGTGTGTAGGCCACCCGCCCGGAGATCAAGCTCGACCCGTTGCCCGTGATCTTGTAGCCGTCGCTGCTCCCGACGTCCCAGCGCCGGGCGATGTCGTAGTCCGAACTCATCGCGCCGAGGTAGACGCCCGTGTTGCTGCCTTCGAGGGACGCGGTGCGCAGATTGGCCCGCTCGAGTGCCTCCCATACGACTTCCAGGACAAGCCGCTGCTGCGGGTCCAGGGAGAGCGCCTCACGCGGGCTGAGTCCGAAGAACGCCGCGTCGAAGTCCTCGACGTCGCGTACGAAGCCGCCCTTGCGCTCGAAGCGCCTGCCGGTGGCGGCGCGCTCCGCCTCCTCGATCGTGCCGAGATCCCACCCGTCCCAGCGCTGCGGGAACGGGGAGGAGGCTTCGCGGCCGTCGGCGAGCAGGTCCCAGAACCCTTCGGGCGTGTCGATTCCGTCCGGAAGTCGGCAGGCCATGGACACGATCACGACGGGGTCGTCATCGTCGGGCCGCAGGGGCGCCGCGGCGACGGCGGGCGAGGCTTCCGGGGCGTCGTCCTGCGTGTCCTGCGTGTGCTGCGTGTGCTGCGTGTGCTGCGTGTGCTGCGTGTGCTCTGCACCGGCGTGCGTCAGCAGCAGTGTCGCGATCGCTTGCGGTGTGGGGTAGTCGAAGGCGAGCACGGTGGGCAGCGGGATCCGTGTCCGTGCGCTGAGCCGGTTGCGCAGCTCGACCACCATGAGGGAGTCGAAACCCTGTTCGCGCAGCGTCATGCCGGGGCGCACGCCGTCCGCGGGCCGGCCGAGCAGGGCCGCGGCCTCCTCCGTGACGAGTGCGACCACTGATCCCGGACGCTCGGGTTCGGGCAGTGCCATCACGTCCTCGCGCCACGAAGCACTGGCGGCGACCGGGATCGCGTCGTCGTGTTCGTCCAGCCAGTAGCTGCGGCGTTGGAACGCGTACGTCGGAAGGTCCGCCCTGCGCGTGCCCGAGGCCGGGAACACCCGCTGCCATGGGATCGGGACCCCTTGGGTGTGCAGCTCCGCCAGCCCCCGCAGCGCCTGTTCGATCCCGCCGTGCTCGCGGCGCAGGCTGCCCACCACGACGGCCGTCCCGTCGGCTTCGGTTCCCTGCGCCAGGGCTATCTGGAGCACCGGATGCGGACTCACCTCGACGAAGACCCCGACCCCGTCCGCTCGCAGGCGTTCCAGCGCGCGATCGAAGCGCACGGGCTCGCGCAGGTTGCGGCACCAGTAGTCCGCGTCGAGCTCCGGCCCGGCTGCCCGCTCCCCCGTCACGCTCGAATAGAAGGCGATCCCCGCCTCCGCTGGGGTGAGGCCGGTGAGCTGCTCGCGCAGGGCGGGCAGCAGCACATCCATGTGCGGGCTGTGCGACGCGTAGTCCACGTCCACGCGCTGGCAGTACGCGCCGGTGGCCTCCATCTGTGCGAGGAAGCGGTCCAGCGCCTCGGCGTCTCCGGCCACGACGGTCGACCGCGCGGTGTTCACCACCGCGACGGACAGCGCATCGCCGAAGTCCGCCAGCTGCTCGACGACTTCGCCCACCGGGCGCTCCACGAGTCCCATCGCCCCGGCCGGCGCATGGTCGTGCACGGCCCGAGCGCGCAACGCCACGATGCGAGCGCCGTCCGCCAGGCTCAACGCCCCGCTGACGACCGCCGCGGCCACCTCGCCCTGGCTGTGGCCGACGACCGCCGAGGGCTCTACGCCCCAGGCGCGCCACATCGCGGCGAGGCCGACGTACATCGCGAACAACGCCGGCTGCACCACGTCCGTGCGTGTGAAGGGCGGCGCGACACCGTCCTGCCCGCGCACGATCGCGGCGACCGAGAACCCGGTGTACGGGGCGAGGGCCTCGTCGCAGGCCGTCACGGCCTCGCGGAACGCCTCGTTCTGCTCCCACAGCGCCCGGCCCATCCCCCACCACTGGGCGCCCTGGCCGGGGAAGACGAACGCGACGCGCCCGCGCTCGGCAGCCGCGCCCGTTACCACCGTGTCGTGGCTCTCGTCCGCGGCGAGCGCCCGCAGACCGGCCGCCGCATCGTCCGTCGTGCCGGCGATCACCACGCCACGCGTGGGGTGGTGCGTGCGGGTGGTCGCCAGCGAGTAGGCGACGTCGGACAGCCTCGTACCGGGCGACCGGCCGAGGTGGTCCGCCAGCCGTGCGGCGTTACGGGCGAGCGCGTGCGGGCTCGTGCCGGACACCGCCAGGCAGACCGGGCCGCCCGCATCCGGTGCGGCCTGTACGGGGGCGCCCTCAGGTGCCTCGCCGAGGGCGATGTGCGCGTTGGTGCCGCCGTATCCGAAGCTGCTCACCCCCGCGAACCGCGGCCCGGCCGGCCACGCGGCTGCCTCGGTGACCACGTCCAGACGTTCGGCGGAGAAGTCGATACGCGGGTTCGGTGTGCGGAAGTGCAGGCTGGGCGGGATGACGCCGTGGTGCACCGCCAGCGCGGCCTTGACGAGCCCGAGCACGCCGGCCGCCGGTTCGAGGTGGCCGAAGTTCGTCTTCGCCGAGCCGATGCGCAGCGGTGCGGGCCGGTCGGGCCCGAACACGGTGCCGAGCGCGCCCGCCTCCGTCACGTCGCCCAGGGGCGTGCCCGTGCCGTGCGCCTCGACGTAGGACACCGCGCTCGGCGCGACGCCGGCGTTCTCCCACGCCGACCGCAGCACCTCCGTCTGCGCCTCGTGGCCGGGGGCGGTCAGTCCGTCCGTCGCGCCGTCGTTGTTGACGGCGCTGCCGTGGACCAGGGCGTAGACGCGGTCGCCGTCGGCAAGCGCGTCGGAGAGCCGACGCAGCACGACCACCGCACAGCCCTCGCCCCGGGCATAGCCGTCGCCGTCGCCGTCGAAGGCCCGGGACAGTCCGGCCGGGCTCTGCGTGCCGAGTCTCGTCAGGGCCACCGAGGTGTTCGGGTGCAGCATCAGGTTGACCCCGCCGGCGAGTGCGAAGTCCGACTCGCCGGAGCGCAGGCTCTGCACGGCGAGGTGCACCGCGACCAGGGAGGAGCTGGAGGCGGTCGCCACGCCCATCGCGGGGCCGCGCAGCCCCAGCGCGTAGGCGATGCGGGACGGGATCACCGAGTTGTCCCAGCCGATGGCGGAGTGGGCGTGGATGGCCTCGGCGGCGCCCTGCGTGAACAGCGGGTACTCCTGCCACATCGCGCCCATGAAGACGCCGGTGCGGGTGCCCGTGAGGCTCGCCGGGGAACGCCGCGCGTCCTCGACGGCGGCGCACGCCACCTCCAGGGCGATCCGCTGCTGCGGGTCCATCTGCCGTGCCTCGGCCGGTGGGATGGAGAAGTGCTCCGCGTCGAATCCCGTGACGTCGTCGAGGAATCCGCCGCGGCGGTTCGCCGCCCCGCCGGAGGCCTCCGCGGCGGCCCACGCGGCGGCGTTCCACCGGTCGTCCGGCACCTGGCGCACCGCGTCGACACCGTCGAGCAGCGCCTGCCAGAGTGCGGCCGGGTCCTCGATCCGTGCCGGCAGTCGGCAGCCGATGCCGACGATCGCCACCGGCTCGTGGCGGCCGTACGTCCGCGCGGCGGTCAGGTCAGACACGGGTAGCCCCGATCTCGTCGGGCGCGTAGAGCGCCAGGCAGGTCTCCTCGATCGCGGCGAGCGGCTCCGCGTCGTTCAGGATGGTCATGTGGTTCGCGGCGTCGATCTCCACCAGGCGAAGGCCGGGCATCTCGCGCCCCCAGTCCTGCCGGTAGTTCACGTGGTCGAGGGAGAAGGTCTCGCCGGTGACCTGGAAGTAGGGTTCGACCTCGCCCAGGAAGAGCCCGCGCCGGTTGCGGAAGTAGGTGCACACCACGGCTTCCGGCCGCGGCAGAGGCCTGATGGTGTGTTCGCCGAGCCGGTAGGCGAGCTGGATCGCCATGTTGCGTCTGACGAACCGCGCGGTCCGGTCAGGTCTCATGGCGAGCCCGCGCTCGGCCGCCAGCTCCGCGAGCCGCAGAACGAACGCGTCCTCGTCCAGGTCGTCCGCGATCTCGTCCCGGTGCACGAGACGGGCGCGTAAGGCCGCCGGGTCCTTCTCCCCTGCAGGCCAGAGCAGGGAGTTGACGACCTGGAGAGCCGCGCTCCGCGCCGACTGGAACCCGTTCGCGTTCGACTTCGCCAGGCCGGTCTCGTCCGGCGAGTCCACCATCGTCAGCGAGGCCACGTCCTGGCCCTGCGCCTGCAGCCGCCGGGTGACCTCGTAGGCGACGATGCCGCCGAGGCAGAATCCGCCGACATCGTACGGCCCCTCGGGCTGCACCGAGCGGATGACCTCGGTGTAGTACTCGGCCATGGCCGTGATGCCCTCGATCGGCTCGTCCTCGGTCAGCAGGCCACGGGCCTGGATGCCGTAGAACGGGCGGTCGATCCGCTCGGCGATCGTCCGGTAGGACTCGACGCCGGCGAGGGCCCCGTGGATCCAGAAGACCGGCCTGCCCTCGGTCGCGCCGTTGAGGCGCACCAGCTCCGGGGCGGATGCGCGCGGGGAGCCGGCCTGCGCCTCGGACAGTCTCGCGACCACGTCGTTCAACGTGTCGTGCGGCTGCCACCATTCAGGCCGGAAACCCGGGAAGGCGTGGCTGATCCGGCCCAGCATCCCAACCAGGAGCAGGGAGTTGAGACCGTAGTCGGCGAGCGACCTCGTGGGGTCGATCTCGTGGCGCGGCAGGCCCAGCACCGAGGCGACGAGGTCGGCGACGAAGGCTTCGCGGCCCTCGCCGCCCTCGCCGTCCGGAGGGCCTGTGTACGAGGCCTGATCCGGCCGCGGCGCCTGCTCGGCGAAACACGTCAGCCGTGCGAAGGGGTACCCGGGCAGGGCGATCCGCCGACGTCGGACGCCGCGATGCATCAGCTCCCACTCCACGACCGTGCCCGCGACCCACTGTTCCGCCAGATGGTCGAGCTGCGCCGGCATCCCGTCGTACGCGGCGCCGGCAGCGGGATCGACACCGTCGGCGAACACCACGCGGGCGAGCGTGTCCGGGTCGCCGTCCAGCCAACCGCCCAGCAGGCGAGCGGCCTCACCGGTGCTCCGCGCCACGAACGCCAGCCGGCAGCTCATCGCTTCCCGGCCGACCTGCAACGTGTACGCGATGTCCGCCCAGGAGCGCGGGTCCACTTCGGCGAGCCGATGGATCAGCCGGCGCGCCCGCTCGCGCAGAGCGTCGACGCTCCGCGCAGAGAGCACCAGGACCTGCGCACCCGGGTCGTCGTCCAGGTCCGCGGAGGCGAGGTTCTCGGAGACGAGGTTCTCGGAGACGAGGTTCTCGGAGACGAGGTTCTCGGAGACGAGGTTCTCGGAGGCGGTGTGCTGCTCCAGGACGACATGCGCGTTCACACCGCCGATCCCGAAGCTGTGCAGGCCCGCGCGGCGCGGCAGCGGCCGGCCGGCGTCGTCGGTGCGCTCCGGCCAGGGCAGGTTCCGCTCGGCGATGCGCAGTCGCGTCCCCTTGAGGGAGAGGTCGCGGTGCAGCCGCCCGAAGCCCGGGAGCGCCGGGATCACGCCGTGCCGCATCGCCTGCGCGGTCTTCACCAGCGCGGCCAGGCCGGAGACCACCTCCGTGTGGCCGATGCAGGGCTTCACATTGCCCAGATACGTCACGTCATCGCTGTCGTCCTCGCCGCGGATTCCGGCGCCGAGCGCCGCCAGCTCCGCGCTGTCCGCCAGTATCGAGCTCATGCCGTGGGTCTCGATGTAGTCCACGGCGGCCGGATCGATCGCGGCGTCGGCGTAGGCGTGCGCGACGGCCGTCTTCATGCCCCTGATGTTCGGTGCCGTGAAGGACACCCCCCTGCCGCCGTGGGCCACGCCGGTGCCGCGTACGACGCAGTGGACGAAGTCCCCGTCCTCCATGGCCCGGCGCAGTGGTTTGATCAGTACGGCGGCGACGCCCTCGCTGCGCGCCGTACCGTCGGCGCCCTCCTGGAACGGCCGGACGTCGCCGCTCGGGCTGAGCATGCCCGCGGCCCGCATCCCGCCGAAACCCGCGGGCGACATCACCAGGTTCACCCCGCCGACCAGCGCCTGCTCGCACTCGCCGTCGCGGATGGACCGGATCGCCCGGTGCAGAGCCACGAACGAGGACGAACACGTCGTGTCGCACTGCTCGCTGGGGCCGTTGAGGTCGAGCAGGTACGAGATCCGGTTGGGCACCATCGCGGGCGACGGCAGGCTCATCAGGTCCGTGGCCGCGGGCCGGTATTCGCTCTGCGTCGTGGCGACGAACAGGCCCGTGGGCCGGTTGCGCAGCTCGGCCGGCCGATAACCCGCGTCCTCGACGGCGTTCCACGACGTCATCAGCAGCAGGCGCAGCTCCGGCGTCACCTGGCGCGCCTCGGTCATCGACATACGGAAGAAGAGTGGGTCGAATTCATGCACCCCGTCGAGGAATCCGCCCCGCAGCGCGGCTGCCTCCTCGCCGTAGCCCGCCCAGTCCGCACGCTTCTCCGGCGGTGCGGTGATGCACCGCCCGCCCTGCTCGACGATCCGCCAGAACGCGTCGATGTCGTCGGCCCCGGGGAAGCGCGCGGACATGCCGACGATCGCCATGCCGTCGAGCGCGGCCTCGTCGAACTCAGGCTCAGGCTGAGGTCGAGGTTGAGGTTGAGGTTGAGGCTGCACCGGGTCGGGCGCCCGGTCCGGCGGTGCGGGCTCCGGCGGAGGCACCTCCCGCAGCTCATCGGCGTATTCGGCGACGATGAACTCGCCCAGCTCGGCCAGGGTGTTGTGCTCGAACAGCACCGTGATGTCGAGGTCGATACCGAGCGTCCCGCCGAGGGTCCGGGCCACGTTCACCGCGAAGATCGAATCGAGCCCGTAGTTCGAGAAGGGCTCGTCCCGCCCGATCCTCGTCCGCGGGATGTCCAGCGCCTCCGCCAGCACATCGAGCGCGACGGCCTCGATGCGGGCCCGCAGCCGGTCTCCGGGCTCGCTCCCGGCGCTGGGACCGGCCACGGCCCGCGCCGGGCTCTCGGGCACCGGCGCCACGCGCGGCGCGGACGGGCGTGGTACGGCCGTCGCCTGTCGTATGACGCCGTCGCTCTCGGCCACGATGATCTGCTGTCCCAGGTCCTCGGCGTCCTGGGCGGGCAGCGCGATCGCGCGGAACCCCTCCTGCGTCAGGACGTGCCGCCAGTTGGCCGCGGAGAGCAGCGGGCTGCCCTGGATGCGCAGGTGCGGGTCCTCGTAGCGCCACCATCCGTCGAGGAGGCCGAACGAGAACTGGCTGAGCAGGTTGTTCGCGGTCAGCTCGTTCAGGACCAGCAGTCCGCCGGGCCGGAGAAGCGCCTTGGCGTTGCGCAGGGTGTGGCGGATGTCCCGGGTGGCGTGCAGGACGTTGGCGGCGACCACGGCGTCGTACCCGCCGAGGGTGAGGCCCTGATCCGCCACCGGACGCTCGATGTCCAGGATTCCACAGGTCAACGACGGGTTCTCCGCACCGAACGAACGCTCCGCGTGATGGAGGAAGGCCCTCGATACGTCGGTGTAGCAGTACTCGCGCACGTCCAGCCGCGCGGACCGCAGCGCCTCCAGGACGACGGCGCTCGTGGCACCCGTACCGGCGCCGATCTCCAGGATCCGCGCCGCATCCGCCGTACGGTCCCGTGCCCGCCGTCGCAACCGCGCCACCAGGTCGGCGGCCAGCACCTGGTTGAAGAACGCCGACGCCGGGTTGGTCGCGTAGGCGTTCTGCACCAGCTCCAGCGATCCGCCGGGAAACATGACCTCGGTGGCCGGTCGCCGTCCGGTGAGAATGTCGGGGAAGGCACGCAAGGTGGTCTCCACCAGGAGGTGGGTGGCCGCGAGATCGGGGTTCTCCTGCCACGCGGGCTCTGCCGTCTCCCACTCGCGCCACAGCTGCTCGATCGGCCGGTGCGTCCTCGCATCGTCGAGCAGGATCCTGCCGTCCCGCCGCTCGATGTGGCCGGCCCCCTCCAAGACGCGCAGGCACTCGCCGAACCAGGCGCCGTACCCCGGCGCGAGGCCTGCCGACTCCCGTGCGGCCTCCGGGGTCTGCCCGGATTCACGGAACGCGCCGAGCGTGCGCAGATGGGACCAGAGGAAGTCGAGCAGCAGCTGTTTCATGTTCCGTCCCTTCGAAGGCCGCGATCAGATCGCGAGCGCGGTCAGCTCGGCGATGCGGACGCGTAGCCGCTCCAGTTCGCCGCCCGGCGCCGTCGGCGGTTCCTGGACCTCGGCGTGCACAGCCTCCGGCTCCACGGCCGTGGGGAGGATGACGTCGTCGTCGCCCAGAACGATGCCCCGGTTGTTGAGCGCGGGACTGAACTTCATCAGCGTCAGCCTGCTGACCGGCGCTGCGCACAGCCGTTCGATCGCCGCCGTCAGCTCGTCCGGCTGGATGAGCGGCGCCTGCGCTCCGACCACCGCGCCCCGCTCTCCCTCGGCGGGTGCGTTGTTGAAGCAGTAGCCCAGGTTCAGGACCTTGCCGGCAGCGCCGTACCGGCGTTGCACCGTCAGTGCGAACGAGTCGAGGAACGTGCAGGCGGCCGCGTAGTTCGCCTGCTTGATGGCCTTGAGGTAGGAGTTGATCGAGGACAGGAACAGGGCGAAATCGAGCGAGTCACCGCCGAACACCTGCATGCACCGCACGCTCGCGTCGACCTTGGAGCGCAGCACGTCCTCGAACTGTGCCTCGCTCATCCGGTCCAGGCTCGCCCCCGAGAACACGAGGCCCGAGTGGATGACACCGTGCACCGCGCCGAACCGTCGTACGATCTCGTCCTTCGCCGCGCGCAGGGACGCCAGGTCGGTGGCGTCGCACCGCAGGTACAGCGGCGCGGGCCCGTCCGCGCCGGTCGCCTGAGCGATGGCGGATTCGACTCGCGCGTCCTGCCGCCTGCGTCCGAGCCACACCACCTGGGCGTGGTACCGGCGGATCAGGTACTCGCTGATGACCGTGCCGAGGGCGCCGGCCCCGCCGATGATGACGTACGTTCCGCCCTGCCGCAGCCGGGACGACGCCGGCGAGGCCGGCTGAACCGTCATCAGCCGCTGCCCGTGCCACCGGCCGTCGCGGTGGATACGCAGGTCGCCGTCCGGGTCGGCAGCCAGATCGAGCACCGCGGCGAGGGAAGGCGCGTCGTAGTCCTCGACGTCCGCCACCCGCACCCGCCAGTTCGGGTACTCCTTCGCAGCCGACCCCGCCAGACCGGCGACACCGGCGTGCGCCGGGTCGACGACCTCGGCCTCATGGACGGCGTGCGCCCGCTCGGTGATCAGGGTCAGGCCCAAGGAACGAGCGCCGTACCCTGCGGCCAGAAGGGCTTTCACCGTACGGAAGGCGTGCAGCGAACCGCCGGCCTGGCCCTCGACGACGCTCGCACCTGACTCGTCGTCCACAGCGCTGGGCGCCACCCAGACCAGATGGTCGAGCTCCGGGACCGACCGGAGGGACGCCTCCAGGTCGTCGTACGTACTCCGCGACGGGTCCGCGACCACGTGCGCACCGGGAAAGCGCGCGGTGAGAACGTCCCGCGCCTGCCCTGGGGGCGCGATGATGCCCACGGATGCGGAAGTCTGCGGCCACGTCGCGGATTCCGTCCGCTGAGCGGATTCCGAATGCTGAGCGGAGTCCATCTGCTGAAGGGGATCCCACACCGGCACCAGCGTGGCGACGCCGTCCGTCGGGTCCGGCGTCCGCTCGGTCCGACGGCCCGCGATGCCTCGCAGCCGCAGGCACACCGTGCCGTCGTCGGTCGCGAGGTCGATGTCAATCCGGTCCGCGCCGCGCGCGTCTTCGACGCGGCGTACAAGGGCCCACATGGCGGTCGCGCCGGGGGCGAGGACTTCGGCCGACTTGATGCTGAACACCAGCCCGACCCGATCGTCGCCGTCGCCGTCGAGCAGTCGCATGCACTGCATCGCGGAGTCCACCAGCGCCGGGTGCGGGGCGGGCCCGTCCATGGTTCCCGACGCCGTGCCGGGCAGCCGCAGTTCGGCGAGTACCGCGTCGTCGCTACGATGCACCGCCACGACCCCCTGGAACGTGGGGCCGTAGGCGATGCCGCGATCCCGCCACTCGGCGTAGAACCGCTGGGGATCGAACGCGGTGGGCCGGAAATCCCGGAGCAGCGCGGGCAGATCGAGCGCCCGCGCGGCCGTCGGCTCCGTGGCGGAGACCTCGCCTTGGCAGTGGAGTACGGGCTCGGCTCCGGCGGACTCCGTGGAGGACACCGTGAACCGGGTGAGGTCGCCGTCCGCGCGGAGATCCACCCGCAGTGCGCGCGGCGCCCCCGACACCGACAGGGGCCGCAGGAAGACGATGTCGTGCAGGCGGACCGCGTCGCTCGCGGTCCGCCTCGCCGCTGCCGCGGCCCACTGCAGATACATGGCCCCCGGGACGATCCCGGCGCCCTGCACCTGATGTTCCCGCAGGTAGAACTCGTCGCCGGTGAGGACTCCCCCATCGCGCCGCGGGCCGTCGTCCGCCGCCGGGCGGACCGGCAGCGCATAGCGCTCCCCCTCGAAGGGGTAGCCGGGCAGCGGAACACGGCGGTAGCGGCTGTCGCGGAACAGCTCGGTGAAATCCGGTGCCTCACCATCGAGGAACTGCTGGGCGAGTGCCTGCGACCTGGAGTCCGCGCTCCGCTGCGGAATGTCCTGCCCGGAGAGCCAGGTGGCGCACCGGCTCTCCAGTTCCGCGATGTCCCGGACCACCGTCGCCCATCGGTGCCGCAGGTGTCTGCGGCCGAGCAGAAGGGTGTGGCTCACGTCGCCGGCATCGAGGGCCGGGTGCTCGCGGCAGTGGCGCGCGAGCCGGGCCACCTGTTCACGCAGGGCGTGCTCCGTCGCCGCCGACAGCGCGATCAACCGGGCCGCCCCGTCCTGCCCGCTCCGCGGCGGCGTGGGCGGCTTGGACGGCTGCTCGATGACAGCGTGGGCGTTGGTTCCGCTCGCGCCGAGCGACGTGACCGCGGCGCGCCGCTTGCCGCCTTCGGGCACGGCCCACCGCCTCGGCTCCGTGTGGACGAAGAACGGGCTGCCGGCCAGCGTGACACTGGAGTTCGTCGTGGTGTGGTGGGGCAGACCGGGGATCACCTCGTGCCTCATCGCCAGCAGTGTCTTGATGACGCCGATCACGCCGGCCGCGGCCTGCGCGTGACCGATGGAGGCCTTGGTCGAGCCGAGCGAGCAGAACCCCTCGGCGTCCGTGAAGCCGCGGAACGCGCGATCGAGTGCCCGGAATTCCACCGGATCACCGAGCTTGGTCCCGGTGCCGTGTGCCTCGACCAGCCCGATCCCCGCGGGGTCGATGGCGAAGTCCTGGTAGATCTGGCGGATCAGCCGTTCCTGCGAGGTCCCGTTCGGCGCGGCGATCCCGTTCGTCGTGCCGTTGTGGTTGATCCCGATTCCACGGATCACGCCGTGGATGTGGTCGCCGTCCGCCTCGGCGTCCGAGAGCCGTTTGAGGATCAGCGCACCGACCCCCTCGGCGGGCACGAAACCGTCGGCCGCCTGGTCGAACGCACGGCACCGGCCCGTCGGGGAGAGCATCCCGGCCCGCGACGCCGCCAGATACAGCCGCGGCGAGTTCTGGACGTAGACCCCGCCCGCGATCGCCGTGGTGACCTCGCCCGCCCAGAGCGCCTGACACGCCAGGTAGAGGGAGACCAACGAGCTGGAGCAGGCGGTGTCGACCGCGATCGCCGGCCCGTGCAGGTCCAGGTAGTACGCGATCCGGGACGGCACGAGCGAGTTCATGTTGCCCCACAGCGCCTGGCCCGGGTAGTCGGACGGCCTTGTCAGATCCAGGTAGTCGCCCGCGGCGCAGCCCACGTAGATGCCGCACCGGTCGCGGTCGAGCGACTCGCCCGCGTGGCCCGCGTCCTCGAGCGCCCGCCACGCTTCCTGGAGGAACAGCCGCTGCTGCGGCTCCATGTAGAGGGCCTCCGCACCGGAGATCCCGAAGAAGAGCGGGTCGAACTCGTCGACGCCGTCCAGGAGACCGCCGTCCAGGCAGGCGCTGCCCAGCGACGCGAGGTCCCAGCGGTCCACCTTCGAGACGGCGTCCCGGCCGGAGGCCAGCAGGTCCCAGAACTCGTCGGTGTCCCGGGCGCCCGGGAACCGGCCGCTCATCCCGACGATCGCGACGGGCTCCCGCCCACCGCCCGACGGCCCGGGTACGGCGGACGGCCTGGTCACGCCGGACGGCTCAGGTACGGCGGACGCCTCGGATACGGCAGATACCTCACGTACCGCTGACGGCACGGTTACAGCAGACACCTCGCGTACCGCTGACGGCACGGTTACGGCGGACGCCTCGAGCACCTCGAACGGCCCGGGTACGGCGACCGTGATGGCGGCGCCTTCCTCGTCGACGATGAAACGCGTCAGCCGCCTGATCGACGGGTTCTCGAACAGCACGCTCGGATCGAGGTCGGTGCTCAGCGACTCGTTGAGCCGCTGCACCAGGGAGACGCCGGTGAGCGAGTCCAGTCCGTAGTCGGCGAAGGGCTTGTCGGCCGCGAGCTCATCCGCGGTCAGCTTCAGCGTTTCGGCGAGGATCCGCTCGACGGTCGCGCGGACGTGCTCCTCGATCGAACCGGGCGAACCGAGCGATCCGGTCGCGGCAGGCCGCGGATCCCGGCGCGGGACGGGCGAGCCGGCGCGCGCCAGCAGTATCTGCTGGCCCAGGTCCCGGGCGGGCTCCGCCAGGAGCTCGACCGTGTCGAACCCGCACTCCCGCAGCACGTCGCGCCACGCGTCCGAGGACAGCGCCGGTCCACCCTCCATACGCCTTCCGTCCGTGAACCGCCACCACCCTTCGAGGAGCCCGAAGGTGAGGTGCGACCACCAGTCGTTCCGGGCCAGCTCGTTGAGTACGAGGACTCCGCCGGGCCGCAGCAGGGCTCGGGCATGACGTACCGCCCGCACGATGTCCTGGGTGGCGTGCAGGACGTTGTTGGCGATGACGATGTCGTAGTGTCCCGGGACGAGTCCCTGTGCGCCGGGCTCCCGCTCCACGTCGAAGGTCGAGAAGGACACGTACGGCACGTGGCCGGCGAACCGCCGCTCCGCGTCGATCAGGAACGCCTTCGAGATGTCCGTATAGCGGTACTCGGCGAGGTCGCGGCCCGTCAGCCGGGCGAAAACGCGCTCGCTGGTGCTGCCGGTGCCCGCTCCGATCTCCAGCAGCCGGACCCCGTCGCGGCGGGCGTCCACCTCCGCGCGCACCGCGCCGGCCGTCACGTCGTTGAAGTAGTCGGCCGTCGCGTTCCCCCGGTACGCCGGTTCGACCAGCTCGAACGAGCCGCCCGGGAACATGACCGCCGTGGCCTTCGTCCGCCCGGCAAGGATCGCGGGCAAGGCCTCGATCATGCGCTCGGTCAGGCCGGTCTTGGCCGCCAGCTCCGGATCTCCGGCACGGGGGCCCTTCCACGCACGCCAGGCGCGCCACGCCTGTTCGAGGCCCGGCGCACCTTTCCTGGGCGCCACGAAGGCACCCTCACGCACGAGCTCCCCGTGGCTCAGCAGCACGGTCACCGTATGGTCGAGCCACTGGGCGAAGGACGGCGTGATCCGCTGCCCGATCAGGTCGCGACGGACGGGCGCGTCGAAGAGTCCCGCCGCCACGAGCTGTGCGAGCACGAGCGGGCGCGAGAGGCTGTCCAGCTCGTCCGTGGCGGACATGCGACCGGACAGGAACGTCTCGACGCTCGCAGGCCGGGCCGCCGCCACGAGCAACGCTTCCGCGTCGAGCGGGTCGGTGGCCCGAGGCACCGGCACCGCCTCGGCAGCCGGCCAGTACCGTTTCGCGGCGAACGGATACGCCGGCAGGCTCACCCGCACCGGCGGACGCCCGCCGTGGCAGGCGTGCCAGTCGACGTCGATGCCGTTGACCCACAGGGGCGCGATCTTCTCCCACTCCCCGCGTTCGAGCCACCCGGCGACCAGGTCCCGGAGCTCGCCGGGGCGGTCGAAGAGGCCGAGCAGCTGGTCCTCAGGCCGTCGGGCCGTCCCTTCGAACACCGTTCCGCGCGTCCCGCGCCCGACGTAGTCCTGAAGGGTGGCGATCAGCCCGTCGACGTCGTTGACGACGAAGAGCACGCGTTCGGCCATCGCCCGCCGTCCGACCTGGAGCGTGTACGCGAGCGACGCCAGGTCGCCGTGCGCGTCCCGGTATCCCGGCAGGAACTCCAGAAGCTGCCGCGCGAGGACGCCGAGCCGCTCCCCGTCGCGGGCCGAGAGGACCACCGCCTGGGGGCCGGGGCGTACGGCGGCCCGCGCACCGGCCGGTGCCTGTTCCAGTACCGCGTGCACATTGGTGCCGCCGATCCCGAAGGAGCTCAGTCCCGCCCGCGCGGGCCCGTCGCCGTCCAGCGGCAGATTCCGGTCGGCCACGAAGAACGGTGACTCGTCCCAGTCGATCTCCGGGCTCGGCACGTCGCTGTGCAGGGTCCGCGGCACCTCTCCGTGCTGCAAGGACAGGGCCACCTTGATGAGGCCGGCGATGCCCGCGGCCGCGTCCAGGTGGCCGATGTTGCTCTTGACCGAGCCGATGCCGCAGTACTGGCTGCGTGCCGTGGAGTGGCGGTACGCCTCGGTCAGCGCCGCGACTTCGATGGGATCGCCGAGCCTCGTGCCCGTGCCGTGCGCTTCGACGTAGCTGATCGTCGACGGGTCCGTGCCCGCCTTGTCCAGCGCCTTGCGGATCACCTCCGCCTGACCGCGCACACTTGGCGCGTAGAACCCCGCTTTGTCGCCGCCGTCGTTGTTCACCGCGATGCCGCGGATCAGGCAGTAGATGTGATCGCCGGCGGCGATCGCCTCACCGGCGCGCTTGAGGACGACCACGCCGACACCTTCACCGCCGGACATGCCGTCGGCGCCGTCGGCGAACGCGCGGCTGCGCCCGTCGCTCGAGAAGTTCAGGCCCGGCTGGTGCACATATCCCAGTTCCCCGGCGGAGAACAGGCTGGCCGCGCCGACGATCGCCTGGTCCACGTCACCGGCCAGGAGTCCCTGACAGGCGACGTGCACCGCGCTCAGAGCGGAGGAGCAGTTGGTGTTCACCGCCATGCTGGGGCCACGCAGGCCCAGCTTTGTGGAGATCATGGTGGGCACCGTGCCGCCTTGGGCGAACAGCCATGCGGCGTACGTCTCGGAGCTCGCCAGCACCCGTGGGCCCGACGCGTTCGCCATCAGGGCCGGGAGCAGGGCCTGGTAGAAGTTGGTGCTCGTGGACGTGGTGACGCTGGTCCCGGGGACATCCTCCGGGCGGTAACCGGCGTCCTCCAGCGCCTGCCACGCGTGCTGCAGCAGCAGGCGCGCCTGCGGGTCCATGAACTCGGCGTCGCGGGGGGAGATGTCGAAGAACGCCGCGTCGAACTCCGCCCTGCCGTCCACGACCGACCGCTGCGGCACGTATCCGGGCCGGGTGATCAGCTCCTCCGGCACTCCGAGCGCGCGCAGTTCCTCGGCCGACCAGGACGTGGAGCCGCTGCGTCCTTCCACGAGCGCGGACCAGAAGGCGCGGTGGTCCATGGCTCCGGGGAACCGGCAGGAGATGCCGATCACCGCGATCGCGTCATCGGGTGCGGCGGCGTCGGCCGCCGGAGCGGCCGGGCGCGGATCAGGTTGCCGCTCGGGCCCGGCCTCGACCGGCTGCGCCGCAGATGCCTGCCCGGCAGGTGCCTCCCCGGCAGGCAGCAGCCCCGTCAGGTGCCGGGTCATCGCCGCGACGGACGGGTGCGCGAAAACGCTGGTGGGCCGCAACGAGCAGCCGAAATCGCGGTTGATCCGCTCCACCGCTTCGATGGCCGCGAACGAGTCTCCGCCGATGTCGAAGAAGCCCGCGCCACGGTCGATGTCACGCGAGCCGAGCACCTCTTCGAAGATCCCGCGCACGGTCCGCTCGATGTCGAGCGCGGCCACCGGGCTGCCGTCGGCCGGGCTGTCGGCCACCGGACTACCGGCGGCCCGGAGCGGCACCGTCCGGGCGGCCTCGGTGAGCTTCGCCCGGTCGACCTTGCCGTGCGCCGTGAGCGGGAAGGCGTCCAGGGCCACGAATGCGGCGGGGAGCATGTAGGCGGGGAGGGTCTTGGCGAGTTCCGCGCGCAGCAGCGCGGCGTCGACCGGCGCGTCCCCGTTCCCGGTGTAGTAGGCCGTGAGCCGGTCGGACAGGCCGCCCTGTTCGAGCAGGACGACGCTCCGGCCGATCTCCGGGTGGGCATCGAGCACCACCTCGATCTCACCGGGTTCGATGCGGTGGCCGCGCAGTTTGACCTGGTTGTCCATCCGGCCCAGGACGACGATCTCGCCGTTCGGCAGCCGGCGCGCGCGGTCACCGGTCCGGTACAGCCGTCCGGGCGCGAACGGGTTGTCCAGGAAGCGCTCGGCCGTCAGCTCCGGCTTCCGGTGGTAGCCCAGGGCGACCCCGTCGCCCGCGATGTGCAGCTCGCCGGTCACGCCGACCGGCAGGGGGCTCAAGTGCTGGTCGAGGACGTACAGCTGGGTGTTGGCGATGGGGCTGCCGATGGTCACCGGCTCCTCACGGCGCAGCCGCTTGGCCGCCGACCAGATGGTCGTCTCCGTGGGCCCGTACAGGTTCCAGGCCTCGCCGCGCGCCACGAGTTGGTCCTTCAGGCCGTCGGGTAACGCCTCGCCGCCGCACAACACCTTGACGCCCTCGGTGTTCTGCCACCCGACGCGCATCAGCATGGCCCAGGTCGCCGGCGTGGCCTGCATGATGGTGGGCCGCCAGTCGGCGACCTTCTCGGCCAGCAACGTGGCATCTGCGGCCGTGGCCGAATCGGCGATATGGACCTGCCCGCCGGTGATCAGCGGGAGGTAGAGCTCCAGGGCGGCGATGTCGAAGCTGTGTGTGGTGAGGGCCAACAGCCGGTCGTCGGACGTCACGTGCAGCGTGTCGGCCATGGCCAGCAGGAAATTGGTCAGCGCCGTGTGCGGGACGACGACGCCCTTGGGCTGCCCCGTGCTGCCCGAGGTGTAGATGATGTAGGCGGCAGGAGGTGTCGTAGCTCCCGGGTCCGGCACATCGGCGGTCCTCTCCCCCGCCGCCGCTGCCCTTGCCTCGGCGGCCTGATCGTCCTGGCGGTCGGTCACGTACAGCCTCGTCCTCGGTGTCCCCACGGCGGCCAGCCTGTCCATCACCGCCTCATGGCAGATGACGAGCTGCGCGCCGCTGTCCTCGACCATGTAGGAGAGGCGTTCGGCCGGCAGCCGGCTGTCCAGGGGCAGGTACACCGCGCCGAGCCTCATGACGGCGAGGAGGGCCACGACAAGGTCGGGCGACCGTTCGTAGCAGACCCCGACGACGTCCCCGGGGCCGACGCCTTGGCGCGTCAGCGCCTGTGCCAGTGCCGAGCTGCGGTCCGCGAGTTCACGATAGGAGAGGGTCCGCTCCCCGCAGGAGACCGCCGGGGCGTCCGGGTGCGTCTCCGCCTGCTCCGCGAAGAGGTCCCAGCACGTCCGGTGCGCGGGGAAGTCGGTCTCAGTGCGGTTCCATGCCTCGATGACGAGGCGCCGTTCCTCGTCGTCGAGCAGGTTCAGCCTGCCTGTCGGCGACTGCCCGTCCGATTCGAGGATGCTGTCCACGAGGGTGGCGAAGTGTCCTGCCATGGCCGCGACGGCGTGGGCCGAGAAGGCGTCGGGATGGTACTTCCAGTTCACCAGGAACCCGTCACCGGGAGCCACGTCCACCGTGAGGTCGTACTCACCCAGCTGGTACAGCCCGTCCACGAGCTCGAAGTCGCTCTCACCGGTGGTGCGGGCCCGCTCGCCCAGGTATCCGGAGAGAGCGGAATCCTGGTAGTTGTACACGATCTGGTACAGAGGCAACCGCGGATTCACGCCCCGGGCACCGAGATCGCCCACGATCCGGTGGAACGGGTAGGTCCCGTGCTCGAGTACGTCGAGCACCGTGGACCGCACGCGCCGGGCGAACGACGTGAACTCCTCGGAGGCGTCCGGCCTGCTCCGGACGGGCAGCGTGTTGACGAAGCAGCCGACGATCGGGTCGAAGTGTTCCGTCGGGCGCCCGGCCACCGGCATCCCGATGACGAGGTCCTCGTTTCCGGTGTACCGGTGCAGCAGTGTCAGGAAGGCCGCCAGGAAGAAGATCCCCGGGCTGATCTCATGGGAAGCGGTGAAAGCCGCGATGGCGGCGGCCCGCTCTTCCGGTAACCGGCTGGTGTGCACCTCGCCCACATGAGGAGCGTCCGGCGGCAGAGCCGTCTGCGAGGGCAACCCTGTGAGGATGTCCGCGCCGGCGAGCTCCCGCACCCAGAACTCGCGGTCCTCCTCGGCACGTTCGTCTGCGAGTGCGTCCCGCTCCCACGCGACGAACTCACCGAATGAGGCGGAGCCCACCTCGATCGGCACGTCCCGCCCCTCGACCCGCGCCCGGTACGAGCTGAACAGCGTGTCGATGACGAGACGCCCCGACACCCCGTCGATCACGAGGTGATGAACGACCAGCAGCACGTACGCCTCGGACGCGGAGCGACGCAGGACGGCCAGCCTGGCCAAGGGACCACCGGCCAGGTCGAACGGCCGCCTGGCCCTTTCCTTCAAAAGGTCCAGCACCCGGCCGGACGGCACATCGGAGATGTCCACGTCCTCGACGGAGAAACCGTCCGCGTCTCCGTGGGACAGACGCGGCCCGTCACCCGTCTCGCGCACCGTGGCCGAGAGAAGCGGATGCCGTGACAGCGTGTCGCGGAATGCGGCCTGAAGCGCCGCGGTATCCGGGTCCGCGCACGAAAAGCACAGGGGAACGTTGTAGGCGTACGTCTCCGGCTCCATCTTGGCCAGTGCCCACAGGCCGCGCTGCCCCTCGGACAGTGGAGTGTCCACGCGTCGGCCGAGCTCGGCCAGTACCCCCGTCGTCGACACCTCGCCGTCCGCATACATGCGGGCGAGCGCGCGAAGGCTCATGACGGACCCCTTCCTGCCACGCCACCGAACGATTCGGGATGGTCCGACCGCTTCGCCGCGCTCACCAGCGCGTCGGCCAGGTCGTAGGACCGACCGTGGCGGGTACAGGCGCAATTGCGGACCGACCCGACATCGGCGGGGCACACCGGGGTGCCGCAGTGAGGACACGAGTCGGGGCGGGCGCGGATCCGGGCGAACACGCGGCCCCAGTCGGTGTCATGACAATCAGTATGGCCCGCGGACCGTTGCGTGTTCACACGTTTGTTCTGCTGTGGGGTACATCACTCCTACGTTTCGGCCGGCGTGGAATACGTGACGCGTCGCGCCACCGCGAGCCAGCGCCTCACCGCCGCACCCGAGGCATCCCCAGCCCGATCCAGGAGATGATCTCGCGCTGGATCTCGTTGTTGCCGCCGCCGAAGGTGAAGATGACCGCCGACCGGTAGCCGCGTTCCAGTTCGCCGTGGAGGACCGCGCCGGCGGAGCCCTCCTTCAGGGGGCCCGACGAGCCGACGATCTCCATCAGCCAGGCGTAGGCGTCGCGGCGGGCCTCGGAGCCGTAGACCTTGACCGCTGAGGCGTCCTGGGGGGTGAGGGTGGCGTTCTGGAGGGCGGAGACCATCTGCCAGTTGAGCAGTTTCATGGCGTCCAGGCGGGTGTGGGTGCGGGCGAGGCGGGTGCGGACCCAGGGGAGGTCGATGACGCGGCGGCCGTCGGTGAGCTTGGTGTCGGCGGCCCAGCGCTGGACGTTGTGCAGGGCGCGGACCGCCATGGTGCCGTGGGCGGCGAGGGTGACACGTTCGTGGTTGAGCTGGTTGGTGATGAGCCGCCAGCCCTTGTTCTCCTCGCCCACGCGGTGGGTGAGGGGGACGCGCACGTTCTCGTAGTAGCTGGCCGTGGTGTCGTGCGAGGCGAGCGTGTTGATCAGGGTGCAGGAGTAGCCGGGATCGCTCGTGGGGACCAGGAGCATGGTGATGCCCTTGTGCGGCGGGGCCTCGGGGTCGGTGCGGACGGCGAGCCAGACCCAGTCGGCGGTGTCGCCATTGGTGGTCCAGATCTTCTGGCCGTTCACGATGTACGCGTCCCCGTCGCGGACCGCGCGGGTCTTGAGGGCGGCGAGGTCCGTGCCGGCGTCCGGCTCGCTGTAGCCGATCGCGAAGTCGATCTCCCCGGCGAGGATCTTCGGCAGGAAGTACGTCTTCTGCTCGTCGGAGCCGAACTGCATGATCGTGGGCCCGACGGTGTTCAGCGCCATCAGCGGCAGCGGCACGCCCGCCTGGGCCGCCTCGTCGAAGAAGATGAACTGCTCGATCGGGGTGAGCCCCCGGCCGCCGTACTCCTTCGGCCAGCCCACGCCCAGCCAGCCGTCGGCGCCGAGCCGGCGGACCGTCTCGCGGTAGAAGCGCTTCTGGGCGGCGGGTTCCGCGTAGCGGGCGTAGGCGTTGTCGGGGACCAGGGCGGCGAAGTAGGTACGGAGTTCGGTGCGCAACTGCTCTTGCTCAGGCGTGTATTCGAGGTGCACGGCCCCTCCAGAGTCTCGCGTCTGCGTCGCCCGTGTGCGGCGGCGCACACAGTAGAACGTGTTGCAAGAATCTGGAAGGGCCGGGGACCCTGATCTCCGCCGTCAGCGCTTGACGGCGCGCAGGACCACGAACTTCGGGTCGCCCGCCACCGTGGTGCAGTTGCCGAAGATCCGGCGCAGGTGCGTGTGGTACGAGAGGTGCCGGTTGCCCACCACCCAGAGTTCGCCGCCCTGTCGCAGCGCGGTGCGCGCGCCGACGAACATCGTGCGGGCGGTGGCGTCGGTGGTCGCCGTGTGGGAGTGGAACGGCGGGTTGTTGAGCACCAGGTCCAGGCTGCCGGGGGCGAGGTCCGTGAGGCCGTCGCCCACCAGGAAGTCCGCCTTCGCGCCCTCCGGCGCACCCAGGCGGAACGTCTCTTCGGCGGAGGCAACCGCCCCGTACGACTCGTCGACGAACGTGACGTGCGCGTCGGGGTTGGCGAGCGCCGCGGAGAGGCCGAGGACACCGTTGCCGCAGCCCAGGTCGGCGATCTTGACGGATCCGCCGCGGGTGGGCAGGTGCTTCAGGAAGAAGCGGGTGCCGACGTCCAGGCGCTCGGCGCAGAAGATCCCGGCGTGGTTGACGGCGGTACGGCCGGAGACGGGGCCGACATCGCCGGACAGTTCGTAGCGGTACGGCCACGGGCTCGGCGTGCGGGTGAGCTCGGGGTCCGGGGTGCTGAAGATGAGCCGCGCCTTGCGCACCGCGAGGGAGGTGCGGGTCGGGCCGACGATCCGCTCGAAGAGCTTGAGGGTCGAGGTGTGGATCTCCTTGACCATGCCGGTGCCGATGACCACCGTGCCCGCGTGCAGGGCCGGGGCGATCCGGTGCAGCTGGTCCTCCAGGAACGCCAGGGACTTCGGCACCCGGACCAGCAGCACATCGATGCGGCCCGGCGGGGTGTCGCGCGAGGACAGCAGCGTCACGGCGTCCGGGTCCAGGCCGTTGCGGTCCAGATTGGCCTGGGTGGCACGCCGGGCCAGGTAGGAGTCGCTGATCTGGACGGGCCGGTGGGCGGCCAGCGCGGTGGCCAGGGCACCCCACCGGTCCCCCACGACGGCGACCGTGCCCGAGAGGTCGACAGGGCCCGTCTCGGGATCCGTCAGCTGGCGGAGCAGGTATTCGTCGGCGGCGTCCCAGGCCCGGAGGGGGTCGCTGGGGTGCTCGGGGAAGCGGGCAAGCTCGAAAGTGCCCTGTGAGGTCGTCAAACGGTTCATATGTCACTCAGGCTAACCGAGGAACCGGGGGCGCCCCACACGCTCCCCGGCCCCTCGGTCGTATCGCCCTGGCCGCCCGGCCCACCGGGCGGCCCCGCCCGGCCTGCGGGCGCAGCCGGGGGCTCCGTCAGGGCAGCTGTCTGTCGAGGGCGGAGCGCCCCTCGTCGGCCAGCTTGCGCCGCGCCCACTCCAGGGTTTCGGGGGTCAGGTCCCGCCCGGAGGCGAGCACCACGTCCTCCGCGCTCGGCGTGTCGCTCGCGCCCGTGTGCAGAAGCCGGTCGGGGGTGACACCCGACGCCTCGGGCACGGCCGCGGATACGGATTCGGGGTCTTCGCTCATGCCGCCTCCTCCTCGTCCTTGCGGCAATTCTCGCGCCGCGCGGGCCGGGCCGCATCCGAGAGGGCCAGGCCCGGTGGGCCACCCGGGAGAGTGAACCGGTCATTGGGCCGTACGAGGAGTGGGCAGAACCGGAATGTCGGTTCTCACCTCTTGAGGCGGTGCCCATGCTCCACGGCGTCGACGTCAGCGCCTACCAGCCCTCCTACGACACGGACGGCCTCGATTTCGTCTTCATCAAATCCACCGAGGGCCGCACCTATGTCAATCCACGTCTCGACGCCCAGGTGAAGCGGGCCCGGGACGCCGAGTGCGTCGTCGGCTTCTACCACTTCCTCTGGCCGGGGGACATCAAGGACCAGGTGGCGTACTTCCTGAGCAAGACACCGGAGAAGGAGGGCGATCTGCTCGCCGTCGACTGGGAGCAGACCGGCGGCGGGACGCGCGCGAGCAGCGCGGAGAAGGACCGCTTCATCCGTGAGGTGAAGCGGGAGCGGCCCGGCCACCGGGTGCTGCTCTACTGCAACCGGGCCTTCTGGCGCACCCACGACACCAGCGACTACGCGGGCGACGGGCTGTGGATCGCCGACTACGTCTCCGCCGGCAAGCCCAGGATCGAGGCGTCCTGGCGGATCCATCAGTACACCGACGACCCCCTGGACAAGAACGTCGCCGACTTCGACTCGGTCCGGGCCCTGCGCGACTGGGCCGCCGCCGGGTAACAGCCTTCCGGGCTCCCGGAGCGTTCCCGCTCCAGGGGCCCGACCAGGCTCAATCTTGACCTGCACATGATAGGTACACAGCGTTCACACGCGGGCCACGGTGCGTGTGGAAGGCTCCCGCGTACCACACATCGCACGGCCGCTACGGCAAGCGCCCCCACCCAGGGCCGGAGTCGTGGTGCCCGCGTTCCGAGAGGACACCCCACATGTCCCGTCGTCATCAGTTCTACGCGCGTCCGCTGCTGGCCACCGCGGCCGCCGTCGCCGTCCTCGCGGGCACCGCGGCAGCCGCGCCCGCCGACACCCCGCCCGACCGTCCCGCCACCCTCGCCGCGGCGCTCGACGACACGTACTACCAGGACGCCCTCGGCAAGACCGGCACCGAGCTCAAGGCCGCGCTGCACACGATCATCAGCGACCAGACCAAGCTCTCCTACAGCCAGGTGTGGGACGCGCTCAAGGCCACCGACGAGGACCCCGCCAACTCCTCCAACGTGATCCTCCTCTACACCGGGCGCTCCCAGTCCAAGAACGACAACGGCGGCAACGCCGACCAGTGGAACCGCGAGCACGTCTGGGCCAAGTCGCACGGCGACTTCGGTACGGCCACGGGCCCGGGCACCGACATCCACCATCTGCGCCCCGAGGACGTCTCGGTCAACTCCGCCCGCGGCAACAAGGACTTCGACAACGGCGGCAGCCAACTGGGCGAGGCGCCCGGCAACTACACCGACGGCGACTCCTTCGAACCGCGCGACGCGGTCAAGGGCGACGTCGCCCGCATGATCCTCTACATGGCCGTGCGCTACGAGGGCAACGACTCCTTCGCCGACCTCGAACCCAACGACCAGGTGAACAACGGCTCCGCCCCGAAGATGGGCAAGCTGTCCGTGCTGAAGCAGTGGAGCCAGGAGGACCCGCCGGACGCCTTCGAGAAGCGCCGTAACGACGTGATATTCGAGCAGTTCCAGCACAACCGGAACCCGTTCATCGACCACCCCGAGTGGGTCGGGGCGATCTGGTAGTCCCGGGCCCGGAAGAGATCAGCCCTCCCCGGCCAGGGCCTTCGCCGTGCCCTCCACCGCGGCCTCGCGGGTCGCGTAGCGCGGCAGGTCCTGGCCGATGCCCTCCCGTACGACGTCCGGCGGGCCCAGCAGGTCGCGCGGGTCGACGACCGCCGCGCGCCTGCCGTCGGTGGAGAGCCGGGCGAGACCGGTGTGCAGCATCGACAGGGCGACCGAGTCGATGGCGGTCACGTCGTGCAGGTCCAGGACGACGGAGCCGCTCTGCTCGGGCCCCGACTCGTCCAGCGCGTACAGCACGCGTTCGGCCGCCGTGAAGTCGATGGCCCCCTGCGCCACGACCACGCCGACCTTCTCGTGAAGGGCTCTCTCGTGGTCGGCCGAAGGGGCTGTCGGCAGGTCGTCGGCGGTGGTGACGAGGCTGACGGTGGAGCCGGGGAGCGCGGGGTTGAGCATCAGGTGGAGTCCGTACCGCTCCGAGAGCGCGCCGAGTGCGGCGTGGCCGCGTACCGACGTACCGGTGGTGTCCAGCGGCGGGCTGTAGGTGGCGACGCCGAAGCGGGCGGGGCCGACCGCGATGAGCCCGCCGGAGACCCCGCTCTTGGCGGGCAGCCCGATCCGCAGCAGCCACTCCCCCGAGCCGTCGTACATCCCGCAGGTGGCCATGACGGCGAGCACGCGCGCGGCGACCTCCGCGGAGACGACCTGGTCGCGGGTGACCGGGTTGACCCCGCCGTACGCGAGTGTCGCGGCCATCGTCGCGAGGTCGACGGCGGTGACGCGTACCGCGCACTGGCGGAAGTACCGGTCGACCGCCAGGACCGGGTCGACGGGCAGGGTGCCGGTGGAGCGGATCAGGTACGCGAGCGCCCGGTTGCGGTCACCGGTCATGGACTCCGAGGCGAACACCTCCTCGTCCACGTCCAGCTCACGCCCGGCGAAGCGGCCGAGGCAGTGCAGGATGCGTTCGAAGGCGGGTTCGCCGGGGGTGTCGGGGATCAGGGCGGTGGTGACGATGGCACCGGCGTTGACCATGGCGTTGGCGGGCCGCCCGGTGTCGGGTTCCAGGCTGATGGCGTTGAACGCGTCGCCGCTCGGCTCGGCGCCCACCCACCGGCTCACCTCGTCGAGGCCGAGGAGGGAGAGCGCGAGGGCGTAGATGAACGGTTTGGAGACGGACTGGAGGGTGAAGGGGACCTCGGCCTCGCCCGCGCTGTAGCGGTGCCCGTCCATGCTGACCAGGGCCAGCCCGAAGGCGTCCGGGTCGGCGAGGCCCAGCTGCGGGATGTAGTCGGCCGGCCGGCCGCCGGGCAGGTCGCCGAATTCGGCGCGCATCCTCTTGAGCGAGTCGGTCACCGCGTCGGAAGCACTCATCGCCGCGCCCCTCAGCCGCGCTCGGCCTGGGCGACCCGGGGGAAGGTCTTCACCCCGGCGGCCTTGCGGCTGTTGGCCTGGGCGTCGACCGTACGGCCCGGCGGGGCGTCCTCCACCCCGACGACCACCGTGTCGAGGACCTTGTCCTCCGCGTCGACGAACTCCACCTTCACCGCGTAGAAGGCGGGTTCGTCCGTGGGGTTGGTGACCCGGACGCGCGCGCTGCGGACCTCCTCCGACGCGGCGACGGGCAGCCCGCTCACCGAGACTTCGGCGACCGCGTCGCCCCGGCCCTCGACGCCTTCGAGCCGCTTGGCGGCCTCCTGCCGGAGGCGTTCGGTCTCGGCGGAGACGGAGGCGGCGAAGCTCTGCTGGGTGCGCGGACTCTGCTGGGCGTCCGGGCTCTGCTGGGTGCCTGGGCTCTGCTCCTGGGACGGCGATTCCTCGTGCTCGGAATGGTCCGGCGTGAGCGTCCGCACGCTGCTTGAGGTGCCCTCGCTCGTGGTGTCGGAGTCGCAGGCCGCGGTGGTGGCGAGCAGGAGGGCGGCGGCCACGGCGGGGACCAGAACGCGGGCTCCGCGCGGGAAGGGATGCGCTTTCACGGACATTCCGTCCAATCGGGAGGCAAGAAGACGAAGACCACGAGAAGAATGATCACCAACTCGCCCATATTAGAATCAAACGGTATGAATTGACTCGTCGAAGCATCCGCTTCATACGGGAGCGGGTTCGAGCCCTGGGAGGGAACGATGGACACGGACGCCCTGACCGCCGGCCTGTTGCGGGAGCTGCGGGCGACCCGGCCCTATCCGGCCCTGTCCCTGACCATGCCGACCCACCGGACGGCCCCGGACAACAACCAGGACCCTGTGCGGCTGCGCAACCTGGTGGCGGAGGCGGGCAACCGCCTGGACGCCGATCCGCGGGTGAGCCGGGAGACGGCCGCCGCCATCAGGGCCGAACTGGAGCGGGCGGCCGACGAGGTGGACCCGCGCCGGGCCCTGGACTCGCTGGTCGTCCTGGCCACGGCGGACGAGCACCAGATCTGGCAGCTACCGCGCACCGCACCCGAACGGGTGGTGCTCAGCGACAGCTACCTCACCCGCAACCTGGTCGCCGCTAAGGCCCAGGCCCGTCCGTACTGGGCGCTCACCGTCGCCGCCGACCACGCCACCCTGTGGAACGGCACGGACGGCGGCATCGAGGTGCGGGAGACCGGCGGGTTCCCCCTGACCGCGCCGAAGGAGGCGCCCAACCCGCAGCGTGAGGAGCGGATCGGGGACACCCCGAGCACGTTCGCCTACGAGGACACGCGGAACTTCTTCCGTACCGTCGACCAGAAGCTGCGCGCCGTGCTGGCCACCGACCCGCGTCCGCTGTACGTGATGGGGCTGCCGCCCGCCCTCTCCCTGCTGGACGAGGTCGGTGAGGGATCGAAGGCGGCCGTCGGACGCGTCGCCAAGGGCGCGCCGGCCGACCTGCCGCCCGCCGAGGTCCTCAAGGAGCTGCGGCCCGCGCTGGAGGAAGGGGCCCGGCAGGCCACGGCCGACGTGGAGCGGCGCCTCGACAACGCGCGCAGCGCCCACGCGTTCGCCGCCGGGCTCGACGAGGTGTGGGCCGCCGTCCGGGAGGGCCGGGTGGGGCTGGTCGCGGTGGAGGAGCACTTCCAGACCACCGTCCGGGTGACCGACGGGCACTTGGAGCCGGTCCCCGAGGGGACCACGCAGTCGGACGACCCGGAGGTCCGCGAGGACATCGTGGACGAGCTGATCGAGGCGGCGCTGGACGGCGGGGCCGATGTGGTGTTCGTCGAGGACGACTCGCTGGCCGGGCACGGGCGGATCGCGGCGGCGCTGCGGTTCTGAGTCTCTGTGCGCGGGCGAGGGCGGCCGGCCGGAGCCACCTCAGCGGGCCCCTCACCCGATGCGGCGGACCGGCTCCCCGTCGAGGAACGCCCGGATGTTCTCGACCGCCTGGCCGTAGTACGTCGCGTAGTTGGCACGCGAGACGTACCCCAGGTGCGGGGTGGCCAGCAGCCGCGGGGCGGTGCGCATCGGGTGGCCGGCCGGGAGGGGTTCGGTGTCGAACACGTCGATCCCGGCGCCCGCGATGGTCCCGGCGTGCAGGGCGGCGAGCAGGGCGTCCTGGTCGACGATGGCGGCCCGGCTGGTGTTGACCAGGTAGGCGGTGGGGCGCATCCGGGCCAGCTCGGCGGCGCCGATGAGCCCCCGGGTGCGCTCGCTCAACGCCAGGTGTACGGAGACGAAGTCGGCGGCCTCCAGCAGCTCTTCCCTGGACGCGGCGAGCGCGGTGCCGACCTCCTTCGTCCGGTCCTCCGTGAGGTTCTGGCTCCAGGCCACCACCTCCATGCCGAAGGCCCGGCCCACCTGGGCGACCCGGCTGCCGATCTTGCCCAGGCCCAGCAGGCCGAGCGTCCGGCCGTGCAGGTCGGCTCCCAGGGTGGACTGCCAAGGCCCTTCCGCGCGGAGGCCGTTGGCCTCGGGGACGATGGAGCGGGCCAGGCCCAGCAGCAGGGCCCAGGTGAGTTCGACCGGCGGGGTGGAGGAGCTGGCGGTGCCGCAGACGATGACGCCGTGCTGCTCGGCGGCGGCGAAGTCGATCACGGAGTTGCGCATGCCGGAGGCGATCAGCAGCCGGAGCTGGGGCAGGCGCGCGAACACCTCCGCCGGGAACGGGACCCGTTCCCGCAGGGTGACGACGATGTCGAACTCCGCTAGGGCGGCGGCGACTTCCTCTGTACTGCCCAGGTGTTCGGTGAAGGTGACGACGTCCACGTCGGCGGTGACGGACGACCAGTCGGCGACGGTGGTGGCGGCGGACTGGAAGTCCTCGATCACGGCGCAACGCAGCTTCATGGGGGTCTCCGGCGGGACGGGGTCAGGCGGACACCCCCATGATCACCCCGACTGCCTCGACCGCCTCAGCCGCCCCAGCTCCACTCCTCCACCTCGGGCAGGTCGACGCCGTGCTCGCGGATCCAGGCGTGGTGGCGGGTGCGGACATCGGCCATCGCCTGGCGTACGGCGACCGCGCGGACGCCGAGCCCCGGCACCCGGTCGATGACGTCCATGACCAGCCGGTAGCGGTCCAGGTCGTTGCGGACCACCATGTCGAACGGCGTGGTCGTGGTGCCCTCCTCCTTGTAGCCGCGCACATGCAGGTTGGCGTGGCCGGTCCGGCGGTAGGCGAGCCGGTGGATCAGCCAGGGATAGCCGTGGTACGCGAAGATCACCGGCTTGTCGCGGGTGAACAGGGCATCGTACTCGGCGTCCGTCATCCCGTGCGGATGCTCCCCGTGCGGCAGCATGCGGGCGATGTCGACGACGTTGACCACCCGTACGGCCAGCTCCGGCAGATGGCGGCGGAGCAGGTCGGCAGCGGCCAGCACCTCCTGGGTGGGGACGTCCCCCGCGCAGCCGAGCACCACGTCCGGCTCGCGACTGCCGTCCTCGGTCCCGGCCCACTCCCACGCCCCGGCCCCGCGGGCGCAGTGGGCGCGGGCCTCCTCCATCGTGAGCCAGTCGAACGTCGGCTGCTTGCCCGCCACGATGACGTTGACGTAGTCCCGGCTGCGCAGCGCGTGGTCGGCCACGGAGAGCAGGGTGTTGGCGTCCGGCGGCAGATAGACCCGGACGACCTCGGGGCTCTTGTTCAGGATGTGGTCGACGAACCCGGGGTCCTGGTGCGAGAAGCCGTTGTGGTCCTGGCGCCAGACGTGCGAGGTGAGCAGGTAGTTGAGGGAGGCGATGGGGCGCCGCCAGGGCAGCCGGCGCGAGGTGCGCAGCCACTTGATGTGCTGGTTGACCATCGAGTCGACGATGTGGGCGAACGCCTCGTAGCTGGAGAAGAGCCCGTGCCGGCCGGTGAGGAGGTACCCCTCCAGCCAGCCCTGGCAGAGGTGCTCGGAGAGCACCTCCATCACCCGGCCGTCGCGGGCGAGGTGCTCGTCGGTGGGCAGGGTCCGCGCCTGCCAGGCCTTGCCGGTGGAGCGGTAGAGGTCCTGGAGCCGGTTGGAGGCGGTCTCGTCGGGGCCGACCACCCGGAAGTCCCGGCGCTCGGCCGTCGCGGCCATGATGTCGGCCAGGAGTCCGCCGAGCACCTGGGTCGGCGAGTGGGCGGCGGAGCCCGGCTTGTCGACGCGTACGGCGTGGTCCTCCAGGGCGGGGACCGGCAGGTCACGCAGGAGCAGGCCGCCGTTGGCGTACGGGGTCGAGCCGAGCCGAGCCGTCCCCTCGGGGACGCAGGCGAGGACCTGCTCGGTGGGGCGGCCGTCGGCGTCGAACAGTTCCTCGGGGCGGTAGGAGCGCAGCCAGGCCTCCAGCTGCCGCAGGTGCTCCGGGTTGTCCCGGACTCCGGAGAGCGGGACCTGGTGGGAGCGCCAGGTGTTCTCGACGGGCAGGCCGTCGACCTCCTTCGGCCCGGTCCAGCCCTTGGGGGTGCGCAGCACGATCATGGGCCAGAGGGGGCGCTCGGCCGCCCCCTCCTCGCGGGCCGCGCGCTGGTGAGCGGCGATCCGCTCCACGGCGGTGTCCATCGCGGCGGCCATCGCCCGGTGGACGGTGGCCGGGTCGTCGCCGGTGACGTACAGCGGGTCGTGGCCGTAGCCGCGCAGGAGCTGGTCGAGCTCGTCCTCGGGGAGCCGGGCCAGGACGGTGGGGTTGGCGATCTTGTAGCCGTTGAGGTGGAGGACCGGCAGGACGGCCCCGTCGTGGACCGGGTCGAGGAACTTGTTGGCGTGCCAGGAGGCGGCGAGCGGTCCGGTCTCCGCCTCGCCGTCGCCGATCACGCAGGTGACCAGCAGATTCGGGTGGTCGAACGCGGCCCCGTAGGCGTGGGTGAGGGCGTAGCCCAGTTCGCCGCCCTCGTGGATGGAGCCGGGCGTCTCCGGCGCGACGTGGCTCGGCACCCCGCCGGGGAAGGAGAACTGCTTGAAGAGCCGGCCCATGCCCTCGGTGGTGCGGGGCACGTCGGGATAGGTCTCGGAGTAGCTCCCCTCCAGCCAGGCGTTGGCGAGGACGGCCGGACCGCCGTGGCCGGGGCCCCAGACGCAGAGCGCCTCGATACCCCGGTCCTTGACGACGCGGTTGAGGTGGGTGTGGACGAGGTTGAGCCCTGGTGAGGTGCCCCAGTGGCCGAGCAGCCGCGGCTTGATGTCCTCGGGGGTGAGCGGCCGGGTGAGGAGGGGGTTGGCCATCAGGTAGATCTGGCCGACGGCGAGGTAGTTGGCGGCGCGCCAGTGCGCGTCGAGCGCGGCAAGTTCCTCGTCGGAGAGTGCGGACGGAGTGTGGGTGTCGCTCACGGAGCGGGTCTCCTCGTGGAGTGGGAGAAACAGGGAGGGGCCGCGTCAGGACTTCTCGGGGCCGTACCAGAGCGTGGTCGCGTTGCAGAACTCGCGGATGCCGTGCCCGGCCAGCTCCCGCCCGTAACCGGAGCGCTTGATCCCGCCGAAGGGGAGGGCCGGGTGCGAGGCGGTCATCCCGTTGAAGAAGACCCCGCCCGCCTCCAGGTCGCGGGCGCACCGCTCCTGCTCCCCCGCATCCCGCGTCCACACGTTGGAACTCAGCCCGAACGGCGTGTCGTTGGCCAGGTGGACGGCCTCGTCGAGGTCGGCGACCCGGTAGAGGGTGGCGACCGGGCCGAAGGTCTCCTCGCGGTGGATGCGCATGGCGGGGGTGATCCCGGCGAGCACGGTCGGGCTGTAGAACCAGCCGTTCTCCAGGCCGCCGCCGAGCTTGTCGGGCCGGCCGCCGCCGCACAGGACGGTGGCGCCGCGCTCCACGGCGTCGTCGACCAGCTCCTCCAGGTCCGTGCGGCCCTGTTCGCTGGAGAGGGGCCCGATGTCGGTGGACTCCTCCAGCGGGTCGCCGACGGTGAGGGCCCGCATCCCCGCGGTGAAGTGCTCGGCGAACGTGTCGTACACATCGGCGTGGACGATGAACCGCTTGGCCGCGATACAGGACTGGCCGTTGTTCTGGACGCGCGCCGTCACCGCCGTGGCCGCGGCCTTCTCGACGTCGGCCGAGGGCAGCACGACAAACGGGTCGCTGCCGCCCAGCTCCAGCACGGTCTTCTTGACCTCGTCACCGGCGGTGGAGGCGACGGCGCGGCCCGCCGGTTCGCTGCCGGTGAGGGTGGCCGCCGCGACCCGGGGGTCACGCAGGACGGCGTCGACGGCGCCCGAGCCGATCAGCAGCGTACGGAAGCAGCCCGCCGGGAATCCGGCCCGGTGGAAGAGGTCCTCCAGGTACAGCGCGGTCTGCGGCACGTTCGAGGCGTGCTTGAGGAGGCCGACGTTGCCCGCCATCAACGCGGGAGCGGCGAAGCGGATCACCTGCCAGAGGGGGAAGTTCCACGGCATCACGGCGAGGACGACACCCAGCGGCCGGTAGCGGACCAGGGCGCGCGAGGCACCGGAGTCCGTCACGTCGGCGGGGTCCGGGTGCTCGTCGGCGAGCAGGCGCCCGGCGTTGGCCGCGTACCAGCGCATCGCCTTGGCGCACTTGGCCGCCTCGGCGCGGGCCGCCGTGACCGGCTTGCCCATTTCGAGGGTCATCGTGCGGGCGATGGCGTCGCGGTCCTCGTCCAGCAGGTCGGCGGCCCGGTTCA
This sequence comes from Streptomyces cyaneofuscatus, assembly GCF_000718135.1. GTDB lineage: Bacteria > Actinomycetota > Actinomycetes > Streptomycetales > Streptomycetaceae > Streptomyces > Streptomyces cyaneofuscatus. The sequence continues at coordinate 165,863 of NZ_JOEM01000008.1, forward strand.
GCCAGGCGGCGCGCTGCTCGAAGGGGGTGGTGCGGTACTGCTGGAAGGTGGTGTGGGCGGCGGCGATCCTGCGCTCGGTCTCCTCCTCGCCGAGGGCGTCGTAGGACCTGATCAGTTCGCCGTTCGCGGGGTTGACCGTCGCGATGGGCATGGCAGTGGCCTCCTTGCATCGGTACTTCGACGGTGCCGCGCCACGTGGTCGGGCGCAACGCGGCCCCTTCCGCACGTACCCGGCCGACGCGGATCATGCGTGCCGGGTGGGGCACGTTCCGCGTCGGCCGGGGTGTGCGAGCTGTCGGAGATCTACACGAGTGCCGCGAGCGGGGCTCGGCGCGACTCGCCCGCGCCGGGCAGCGGCGGGGACGGCAGCAGTCGCGCGGCCTGCGGCGCCTGGGCGTAGCGGGTGAACCAGACCACTTTGCCGTCCGTGGTCCGGCAGGTGCCCCAGCTGTCGCTGAGGGCCATCACCCGGCTCAGTCCGCCGCCGGACGGCAGCAGCCGTGGCATCCGGGCACTGTTGTCGGCGACCGACACGGTGACGTGCCGGCCGGTCCAGCGGAGTTCGAGGACGCACGTGTTGGCGTCGCCGACATGCCGGTGGACATTGGTCAGGAGTTCGTCCATGGCCCGGCACACCGGCCGGACCTGGAGTTCGAGACTCCAGTGACGAAGGTGCGCGGCGACGATGCGCCGCACCTGGGAAACGCGCTCTGCCGACACCTGCAGTTCGACCGAATAGTGCCGGTCGAGTGGAACGGTCATCGTCGAGGCTCCTCACCGCGAGGCCCACATGCTTCACCCCGTCGTACCGACGACCCCCGAACACGAAGCGTGAGCACCAATCACTTCTGGGTCACTCAACAGGGTGACTCGGGTGTGCCGTCCCCGCAACAGATGAGCTGTCGGCCCTGGTAAGGGGCGTCCGGCCGGTCGCTAGACCAGGTACGGCAGCAGCCGGTCCGGGGTGAGCGGCAGTTCGCGCAGCCGGGCACCGGTGGCGTGGCGGACGGCGTTCCCGATGGCGGCGGCGGTGCCGACGATGCCGATCTCACCGATGCCCTTGGAGCCCATGGGGTTGAGGTGGCGGTCGTCCTCGTCGATCCAGTGCGCCTGGATGTCGAGGGCGTCGGCGTGGACGGGCACGTGGTAGGCGGCGAGGTCCTTGGCCGTGAAGTCGCCGAAGACCGGGTCGATGGCGGAGCCCTCGGTCAGCGCCATGCCGATGCCCATGACCATGCCGCCGATGAACTGGGAGCGTGCGGTGCGGTCGTTGAGGATCTTCCCGGCGGCATACACGCCGAGGAGCCGGCGGACCCGGACCTCGCCGGTGACGGAGTCGACGGCCGTCTCGGCGAAGTGGGCGCCGAAGGCGTGCCGGGCGTACGGGGATTCGGCGGCGGTCTCCTCCTCGGTGTCGCCGGTGGCGGTGAACCCCTCGGCGGGCAGCAGGCCCCGGTGGTCGGCGAGGTGGCCGGCCAGGGCGGTGGCTGCCTTGTGCACGGCCCACCCCCAGGAGGCGGTGCCGGAGGAGCCGCCGGCGAGCGGGGCGGTGGGCAGGTCGGTGGAGCCGATCCGCACGTCGACGCTCTCCACGTCGGTGGCGAGGGCCGACGCGGCGATCTGGGCGAGGACGGTCCGGGCGCCGGTGCCGATGTCGGTGGCGTTGACCTCGATCCGGAAGGTGCCGTCGGCCGCCGCGTGGGCGCGTGCGGAGGACCGGGAGACGAGGACGGGGTAGGTCGCCGAGGCCACGCCCGTACCGAGCAGCCAGCGGCCCTCCTGGCGGGCGGCGGGGCGCGGGTCGCGGCCGTGCCAGCCGAACCGCTGGGCGCCCTCGCGCAGGCAGGCGGCCAGGCCCCGGCTGCTGAAGGGGCGGTCGCTGTCCGGTTCGGTGGCCGGGTCGTTGCGCAGCCGCAGCTCGACCGGGTCCATGCCGAGCGCCGAGGCCAGTTCGTCCATGGCCGACTCCAGCGCGTACATCCCCGAGGCTTCGCCGGGGGCGCGCATCCAGGAGGGGCTGGGGACGTCGAGGGCGGTCACCCGGTGGGTGGTCGTGCTGTCCGGGGATCCGTACATCGTGCGGGCGGGCACGGCGGCCTGCTCCACGAACTCCTTGATGGTGGAGGTCTGGGTGACGACCTCCTGGGAGAGGGCCTGGAGGGCGCCGTCGAGATCGGCGCCGAGGCGCACCCGCTGGATCGTGGGGGCCCGGTGGCCCACGACCTCCGCGAGCTGGGCGCGGGGGAAGACCAGCTTCACCGGGTGGCCGGTGTGCCGGGCGGCCATGGCGGCGAGGATCGCCTGCGGGCGGGTGGTGCCCTTGGAGCCGAAGCCGCCGCCGACGTGCTCGGAGACGACGGTGATGTGTGCGGGATCCAGGTCGAAGACCCGGGCGAGGCTCTTGCGTACGGCGTTGGAGCCCTGGCTGGAGTCGTGGACGGTGAGGTGCCCGTCCTCCCACCACGCGGTGGCGGCGTGCGGCTCCATGGGGTGGTTGTGCAGCGAGAGGAGGCGGTAGGTGGCGTCGACCTGGACGGGGGCGGCGGCGAAGGACCGCTCGAAGTCGCCGCGCCTGCGGACGGCGGGGAAGCCGCCGTTGGCCTCCTCGGGCGTGTAGAGGCCCGGGTGGTCCTCGGTGAGGGTCACGTCGTGCTCGTCGCTCTCGTACTCGACGAGCAGCCGCCCCGCGCCCGTCCGGGCGGCTTCCGGGGAGTCCGCGACGACGAGGGCGATCGGCCAGCCGTGGTGCGGGACCCGGTCGCTCTGGAGGACGGCGAGGATCGGGTCGTCGGGTTCGGCGAGGGACGGCGCGTTGTCGTGGGTGAGGACGGTGTGGACGCCGGGGACGGCGAGCGCGTCGACCGCCCGTACGGCGGTGACCCGGCCGGCGGCGATGGTGGCCGGGACCGGCCAGGCGTACAGGGTGCCGGGCGGGGTGTGCTCGGCCGCGTACCGGGCGGTGCCGGTGACCTTGTCCCGGGCCTCCCTGCGGACGACGGGCGCACCGGTGAGCTGCGGGGCGTGGGACATGGCGGCGGGGCCTCCGGTCGGTGGGGTGTCAGATGGTCGGGCCGGCCTCGGGACCGTGCGGGTCGCTGAGTTCGCCGAGGACGTCCTGGGCGACGCGGCGGACGAGGTCCACCTTGAAGGCGTTGTCGCGCAAGGGCTGCGCCTCGGCCAGTTCGGCGATCAGGGCGTGCTGGAAGGCTGCGGGGGTGGCGGGGGCGCCGAGCAGTTCGGCCTCGGCCCGGCGGGCGCGCCACGGGCGGTGGGCGACACCGCCGAACGCGAGCGTGGCCCGTTCGACGCGGCCGCCCGCCACCTGGAGGGTGGCTGCAACGGAGACCAGTGCGAAGGCGTACGACGCCCGGTCGCGGGCCTTGCGGTAGCGGGAGACCGTGCCGGGGGCGGGCGGCGGGAGGACCACCTCGGTGATCAGCTCGCCGGGCCTGATCACGGTGTCCTGGTCGGGGTTCTCCCCCGGCAGCCGGTGGAACTCGGTGACGGGGACGGTCCGTTCGCCCTCGGGACCCAGCAGCACCACGGTCGCGTCGAGCGCGGCGAGGGCCACGGCCATGTCGGAGGGGTTGGTGGCCACGCACTCGGCCGAGTGCCCGAGGATCGCGAGGTCGCGGTGGGATCCTTCGCGGGCGGGACAGCCGGAGCCGGGGAGCCGCTTGTTGCAGGGCTTGGAGACGTCCTGGAAGTACGAGCAGCGGGTGCGCTGGAGGAGGTTGCCGCCGGTGGTGGCGGTGTTGCGGAGCTGCCCCGAGGCCCCGGCGAGCAGCGCCTGGGTGAGCACCGGGTAGTCGCGGCGTACGTCGGGGTGGGCGGCGAGGTCGCTGTTGCGGACGGTGGCGCCGATCCGCAGGCCGCCGTCGGGGGCCGGGGCCACCCGGTCCAGCGGGAGCTTGGTGACGTCGATGAGGAGGCCGGGTTCCTCGACCCCGAGTTTCATCAGGTCGACGAGGTTGGTGCCGCCGCCCAGGAACCGGGCTCCGGTCCCTTCCGCGCAGAGCCGTACGGCCTCGGCGGTGGTGGTGGGTCGCTGGTAGCCGAACGGTTTCACGGGGTCACGTCCTCGATGGCTTCGACGATCCGGGGGTAGGCCCCGCACCGGCACAGGTTGCCGCTCATCCGCTCGCGGATCTCCTCCGCGTCGAGAGGGGCGGGGTCGGCGGTCAGGGCGTCCGGCGGGGTCGCGTGCGACGGGTGGCCGTCGGCGGCCTCCTGGAGCATGCCGACGGCCGAACAGATCTGCCCGGGGGTGCAGTAGCCGCACTGGAGGGCGTCGCGCTCGACGAACGCCTGCTGCAAGGGGTGGAGGGTGTCGCCGTCGGCGAGACCCTCCACCGTGGTGATCGCCGCACCGTCCTGGGCGACGGCGAGCAGCAGGCAGCTGTTGGCGCGGCGGCCGTCCACGAGGACCGTGCAGGCTCCGCACTGGCCGTGGTCGCAGCCCTTCTTGGCGCCGGTCAGGCCGAGCTGTTCCCGCAGCAGGTCCAGGACCGTGGTGCGGTGGTCGAGTGTCACCTCGGTCTCCTCCCCGTTGATGTACAGGGTCACGGTGGACCGTTCGACGGTGACCGGCTCCGGTGCGGTGACCGCTTCCAGGGCGAGGGAATCCATGCTCGAACACCTTTCACTTCGGGCTGCTGTCGGGGCGACGCGGGCGCGTCAGCGGTTCTCCAGGCGCAGCCGTACCTCCTGCTCCTGGTCCCCCGCCGCCGTACCGACGACGCGTACCGCGAACGCGCCGGTGAGGTGCTCGCGGAGCCGGTCGACGGCCCGGTAGCCGCCCTGGGCGTCCACCGTGACCGGGGCGGTCAGCGTCACGGGGTGGGCGGCGGCCTTCGGCTCGGACACGTCGACGGTGGTGACCCAGACGGTCGGGCAAGGGCCGCTCGTCGCCTCGGGTTCGTCGCCCGCGTCCCGGTCGGAGTCGAAGGCGCTGCCAAGCACGCCGAACACGCTCCGCGCGTCCGCGAGGTCGCACCGGCTCAGCGACACCAGCACCTCCTGACCGGCCGTGGAGTCGTCGCCGCTTCGTTCGGGGGTGCTGTTCACGAAGGTTCCTTCCATCGGGTGCCGGCCTCGGGTCCACTCCAGGCTCACCCCGCGCCGGGCCGACGGCGACACGGGAGGGCCGAAGAGGGCTACAGCTCCCGCAGAGCGGGCAGGAGGGACTTCTCCGCCCACGAGATGAAGGACTGCTGGTGTTCCCCGCCCACCTGGACCAGTGCGATCTCGGTGAATCCCGCGTCGCTGTAGGCGCGCACCGCGTCGACGAACGTGTCGACGTCCGGTCCGCACGGGATGGCGGACGCGATGTCCTCCTTGCGGACGAGTTCGGTCGCCTGGGCGAAACTCGCCGGTCCGGGGAGTTCGGAGTTGACCTTCCAGCCGCCGACCGACCAGCGGAACTGTTCGTGAGCGCGGGCGACGGCGGCGTCGCGGTCGGGGTCGTAGCAGACGGGCAGCTGGCCCACCCGGGGCTTCCCGGTGCCTCCGTGCCGGTCGAAATCGTCCAGCAGGCCGCTCTTCGCCTCGGTCGCGATCACCAGGTCGGCGCTGCGGCCCGCGAGGGCGCAGGAGGCCGGGCCGGAGACCGCGACGCCGATCGGCACCCGGGCCTCGGGCAGGTCCCACAGCTGAGCGTTCTCCACGTCGAAGTGGGTGCCGTGGTGGTTGACGTTCCCGCCGTCGAAGAGAGTGCCGATGATCTCCACGGCCTCTTCGAGCATCTCCAGCCGCACATGGGCGGCGGGCCATCCCCCGCCGACGACGTGTTCGTTGAGGTTCTCGCCGGAGCCGAGGCCCAGCCGGAAGCGGCCCTCGGCGAGGATCTGCAGCGTCGCGGCCTTCTGGGCGACGACGGCCGGGTGGTAGCGGGTGGTCGGACAGGTCACGTACGTCATCAGGCCGATGCGCTCGGTGGCCTGCGCGGCCGCGCCGAGGACCGCCCACGCGTACGGGGCGTGGCCCTGTTCCTGGAGCCAGGGGAAGTAGTGGTCGGAGGTGACGGAGAAGTCGAATCCGGCCTTCTCCGCGGCCACCACGTCCCGTACGAGCTCTCGGGGTCCGGTCTGTTCCGTCATCATCGTGTAGCCGATTCGCACCATGCGAAACGCTTTTCCCCTGAGATACTCATAAAACATGAATTGATGTGAACGGCCGACTGACACCCTCCTCCCGGGGTATGCGGCAACCATGGACGTATCGAACGGAGCCACGCAGTCACTGGCCGCCACACTCGCCGACGGGACGGGCGCGCTGGCGGCCGTCCTCTTCCCCATCGCCGCGCTCGCCGTGGTGGGTCTGCTGATCGGCGGTTTCCTGCTCGGCAAGCGGAAGAAGGACACCGAACTGCCGCCGCCGCTCCCCCACGAGCAGCCCGTGAAGCCGGAGGGGCGCACGCACATCGACGCGCACGACCCGCACGCCTCCGACCGCTTCCCCGCCGACGGCAGCGCCCTCAACCCGCACCAGCTCGACGACCACGGCAACGCGCCGCTCCCGCCCCACCAGGACGACCCGCGCACCGATACGGATCCTCCGCGCAGCTGACCCGTCCCCCCGCAGGGGGCGGGTCCGTCGGCCCCCTCGTCACCGGAGGTGGTGATGAGCCGGTCGGCCGCCGACCGACAGACCCGCCTCACCGTTCTGGTCGCGCTCGCGGCCAACCTGGTGATCGCGGCAGCCAAAACCGTGGGCGGGCTGGTTTCCGGCTCGCCCACGCTGCTGTCCGAGGCGGCTCACTCGGTCGCCGACAGCCTCAACGAGATCTTCCTGCTCGCCGCCCTCCGGCGCAGTCGCCGCCCCGCCGGCGCCCATCACCCGTTCGGCTACGGCAAGGAACGCTACTTCTGGGCGCTCCTCGCCGCGGTCGGCATCTTCGTGATGGGCGGCTGTTTCTCGTTCTACCAGGGGCTCCACGCCCTGCGGCGCGACGACGACGAGTCCCCCACCGGCTACACCGCCGGGCTGATCGTGCTCGGCGTCGCCTTCGTCGCCGAGAGCACCTCCCTGACCCGCGCCCTGCACCAGGCGCGCGGCAAGAAGGGCGCGGCCATCGACCCGGCGCTGCGGACCGTCATCGCGGAGGACAGCACGGCGGTGCTCGGCGTCAGCCTGGCCATCGCCGGGATGTCCCTGCACCTGGCCACCGGAAGCGTGGTCTGGGAGGCGGCGGCCTCCCTGGGCATCGGACTGCTCCTCGTCGACGTCGCCTTCCGGCTCGGCCGGAACGCCCGGGACCAGCTGATCGGCGAGTCCGTGGCCGAGCTTCTCACCATGCGCCTGGGCATGCACTCCGTCCTGGTGGCGGCCCGCATCGACCTGGCCCCCGGCATCGACAGCGAGCGGGTGGAGGAGGTCTCGATGCGCATCCGGCACGCGATGGGCGAGCGGTGGCCGCAGGCGGACCAGGTCTTCCTGGACATCACGAACGCCCCGCCGCGCATCGGGCTCTGAGCGCGGCCCGCGTTGCGCCGCCGCACCGGCCGTCCGAGGGTGGGTGCTGGACCGCAAGCGGCCGCCCCCGCGCCGCACACCCGTGAGAAGGCAGTGGACCATGACCGGAAGCGACCCCCGTACGGCCCCCTCGGCAGCGCCCCTGACGGGCCCCGCCGCGCCGTGCTGGGTCACCCTGATGACGCGGGACCTTCCATCCGCCCAGCGGTTCTACGCCGAAGTGCTGGGCTGGTCGTTCCGCCCGGGGCAGCTCGGCGCGGAGTTCTCCGTGGCCCGGCGCGGCGACATCCCGGTGGCGGGCATCTTCGCCGTGTCGACCGCGTACCAGGTCGCGGTGGCGTGGACGCCGTACTTCGCGGTGGCGGACGCCGATGTGGCCGCCGCCCGGGTCCGGGAGCGCAGCGGCACGGTGGCGGTGGGGCCGCTGACTCTCGGCAAGGGGCGCGGCGTCCTGGCCTCGGACCGGGACGGTGCCGCGTTCGGCCTCTGGGAGCGCACCGAGCCCTCCGCCTCCCCGCCGGCCCCCGACGGCCACGCGCACGCCTGGCTGCGGCTGCGGACCCGCAACGCCTTCGACGCGGCGATCTTCTACGGCGAGGTACTCGACTGGGCGAGCGGGCGTCCCGGATGCTGCGACGTCGCGTACGAGGGTGACGAGGTCATCGTGCGGTGCGAGGGGCGGCCGCTGGCCCGGATCAGCTCCGGGGCGGTGGAGGCCGCCGTCGATCCGCTGGTGCGCCCGCACTGGCTGGTGCAGTTCCCGGTGGCCGACGTGCCCGTGACGGTCGCGGCGGCCGAACGGCAGGGCGGCTCCCTGGTCGAGGAGCGGTCTGCCCTCGGCGGCAGGGAGGCCACCCTGCGGGACCCTGACGGCGCGCTGTTCACGGTCACCGACCTGCGTGGTCCGGTGGGTCCGGAGAGCTGAGCGGTTCAGTCCTTCTTGCCGGCGGACGAGCCCTTGGTGAACGGCTCGTCCTCGCGCGGTCCGGAGCGGCCGCGGGCCAGGGCCCAGACGGGGAAGATGAACCAGCAGGCCAGGAACCACAGCGCTATCCCGCCGACCAGCCAGAGCGCGAAAGTGTTGTGAAGCGCGACCCGCATGATCAGCAGCAGGGTCGAGCACATCGTGAAGAAGAGCAGCACGAGACCGAGGACGGTCATGCGTGACGCCCAGATGACCGTCTCCGGCTTCATCCGGCGGCCGGTGAGCAGCCGGTGGTAGGTGACGGGGCCGATGAGCGCGGCGACGGTCGCCGAGCCGAGCACCACCGTGACGACGTAGATGTCGCGGTCCAGCTCCGAGAGGTCGCCGAACCTCGGCTGGAACACCACGGCGAGGAGAAAACCGAAGAGGATCTGCACCCCGGTCTGGGCGACACGCAGTTCCTGGAGCAGTTCGGACCACTGCCGGTCCGCTCTCTCGTCCTCGGTCTCCTCGCGGCCTCTGCCATTGGCCTCCGACACAGGGACCCCCTCTGTTCGACATGACCGGGTGCTGACACACCCGTTCGATCCGGGACTACAGGTGCCCCGGCCGCACAGAACCAATCCACCGGGATCGGCGCCCGATTCCCACTCGACCCGGTCGCGCCATCCCCTTAAGATCTCTGCCACGGCATCGCGCGTCGGTCACCGTCCGGGTGAGGCGTGGAGGTAGCCCGTGAGATGCCCGTTGGAGGCATTCCACCGTGTCGGTCGAGTTGAACCACACCATCATTCATTCCCGCGACAACCGCGAGTCCGCCGCATTCCTGGCGGATCTGCTGGGCCTGGAAGTCGGAGAGGAATGGGGCCCGTTCGTCCCCGTCGTCCTCGCAAACGGCGTCACCCTGGATTTCGCGACGATCCCCGAGGCGTCCATCACCCCGCAGCACTACGCCTTCCTCATCTCGGAGGCGGAGTTCGACGCGGCGTTCGGCCGGATCCAGGAGCTGGGGATCGCGTACTACGCCGATCCGCATCTGAGGTTCCCGGGCGAGATCAACCACAACGACGGCGGCCGGGGTGTCTACTTCCCCGATCCGAGCGGTCACGGCCTGGAGCTCATCACCCGCCCCTACGGCGGCTGAGCGCGGGCCTTCAGCGCCCCACGGGGAGCAGGAGTTCGGGGCGGTCCCACATCACCGCGGGCGGGTTCGCCCGGACGGTGCCGACGCGCTCGGCGCCCACACCGCAGTAGAAGCCCTCGGCGGGCGGGTGGGACACGATCCGGACTCCGGTGAGGCCCGCCCGCCGTGCCTCCTCGCGCAGATGGCCGATGAGCAGCCGCCCGATGCCGAGCCCCTGCGCCTCGTCGGCGACGAACATCAGGTCGAGCTCGGGCGGCTGGAGGAGCAGCGCGTAGAAGCCGAGGACCCGGTCGTCGGCGCGGTCGGCGGCGACGAAGACCCGGTGCGCCTCGATGTAGTCCGGTCCCACGCGGTATCCGGCGACCATCGGGGCGTACGGGCCCTCGTAGGCGCGTGACGTCCGGACCAGCCGGGTGAGCCGGCGGGCGTCCCGCGCCGTGGCCCGGCGGATCACGGGGTCCGGGCGGTGCGGACCTCGCCCGGAGTGCGTAACTCCTGATCTCATGCGTCGAGTATTACGTACGCCGATACGTGCACCACACACCGAGCACTCCGGCAGGCCTCGAACGCATGAACGGCCGTTCGTGGGTACACGGACTCCTGCACGCCGCCCGGTGGTTGCTCCGCCGGGCCCGGACCGAAAGGGGTTGACCACTGTGCGACAACGACGCTGCGTACCGGCCGATGAGCGGTGGGGGCGGTAACCGTGACAACAGTGATCATCATCATCGCCGTGGCCCTCGTGGTGGCCGCCGCCGTCTACTTCTTCCTGGTACGCGGAGGTTCCGTCGGCGGAGGCCGGAGCCTGCGCAGCCGGTTCGGCCCCGAGTACGACCGGGTGGTCGCCCGGCACGGCGGCGACACCAAGGCGGCCGAGCAGGAGCTCGGTGAGCGGGTGAAGCTCCACGGCGACCTGGAGAAGCGGCCGCTGACCGAGGCGGCCCGCGCGGACTACACCGCCCGCTGGGCCCGCACCCAGGAGCAGTTCGTCGAGTCGCCGCAGCAGGCCCTCAACGAGGCCGACGCGCTGCTGGCCGACCTCTCCCGCGACCGGGGCTTCCCGGCCGGTGAGAGCTTCGAGGACCGCACAGCCGCGCTCTCCGTCCACCACGCCCACCATGTCGACGGCTACCGCAGGGTGCACGCCGCGCGCAACGACGGCACCGGCACCGAGGAGATGCGCGAGGCGTTCGTCGAGGCCCGCGGCCTTTTCGACGCCCTCATCGAGGACGGCCCGGCGAACCGCGACCACAGCAACCGACAGCTCACGAAGGAACGAGGCACCTCATGACGCAGACCCCGAACGAGACCGGCAACACCGGCAACACGCCCGACAGGCCCACTCCGTCAACCGGGGCCGAGCGCGTCCCGCCGGTCACACCTCCCGGCAACGCGCTCGGTACGCCCGTGCCGCCGGCGGCCGCCAAACCCTCCGGTTCCCCGCCCACGGCCACCCGCACGGACAGTACGTCCGCCCCGGCCACCGACCGGACGCACGCCGACAAGACGCACGCCGACTCCGCCCGTACGGACAAGGCCCGGGAGACCGGCCGGACGACGGCTTCCCCCGAAGGCCACTCCCGCTCCCACGGCACGGACACGGCGAAGGACAACGGCCGCCCGCTGTTCGCGGCCGAGACGCGGGAGAAGTTCGACGCCCGTATCCATCAGGCCGTGGCCGGCTTCGTGGAGAACCCGCGTCAGGCGGTGCAGGAGGCCGACGCGGCCTTCGACGAGGTCGTCACCGAGCTCACGCAGGCCTTGGCCGAGCGGTCCCGGCTGCTGCGCACCGACCGCGACGGCGAGCGGTCCGAGGCCGGTACGGAGGATCTGCGTATCGCCCTCCAGCAGTACCGCGACCTGACGGAACGCCTCGTCCGCCTCTGAGCGGCGGCCGTACGGCGTCACCACCACGCGAGGGCCGGTCCCACCCGATCTGTTTCGGGGGGACCGGCCCTCGCGTCGTGCTGCCCCGCTCTCACGGCGCTCCCTCTCCGTGGCTCTCCTCCTGATGGACAGAGGGCTGATGGGTGGCGGGCTGATGGGAGGAGGGCCCGGGAGTGGGCTCCTGGTCCGGCCCCGCGACCCTGCCGACACCGAAGGCGATGGCGAAGACGGCGGCGACCGCGGCGACGAAGGCCGCGATCCTCAGTCCGGTGTTCATGGCTGTCCCCCAGCGGACGACGACGTTTTCCGACAGCGCCAACATACCCCCTAGGGGTATCACTGTCACGCCGAGGACCCGTCCGCACCGGAGCTCAGCCGGCGATCACCAGCCCCTCGCGCAGCCGCTCCAGCACCGGTTCGGGGATGCGCAGGCCGGTGCGTACGTACCCGCCGAGACCGCCCCACCGCTCGTCCATCGCGTCGAGCGCCGTCTCCAGATAGCGGGGGCGCACCTCGACGATCGCCGCCGCGACGGCCGGATCGCCGCCGCCGTCCAGGAACTTCTGGACGTACGGAGCGAACGCGGCCCGTACGGCGGGGTTCACCGCCAGGAAGTCCTGCCGCACGGTCTCCCGGGAGGCCCCCAGGATCATCAGCAGGACGGCCGCCGCCCAGCCGGTGCGGTCCTTGCCGGCCGTGCAGTGGAAGAGCACCGGCCGTGCGGCGGGATCCGCGGCGGTCTCCAGGAAGGCCCGGTAGGCGGCCGCCGCGCCGGGCGAGAGCACCATCTTGCGGTAGGTCTCGGCGAACAGCTCCTCGGCCCGGCCGCCGCCCAGCGCGCGTTCCGCCTCGGCCGGGTCGGTGAGCAGCGCCTTGAGCCGGGCCGGCGCCACGCCCGGGTGGTCGCCGAGGACGTCGGCGACGAAGAGCCGGGCCCGGTCCGGGAGGCGGTCCGGGGACCACTGCCGTTCGTCGGCGGTGCGCAGGTCGACGACCGTACGGATGCCGAGAGCGGCCACCGCCCGGTCGCGGCCCGGATCCAGGTCGCTCAGCTGTCCCGAGCGGAACAGGACACCTTGCCGCACCCGGCGGTCACGGCCCAGGGCGATGCCCCCCAGGTCGCGCAGATTGACAACGGTGGCGGCCGGAACGGTCCGGGCGGTCTGCACGATGAACTGCCTCTTTCCCTGATGAGAACGCATGGGGCTCCATCGGCCCAACGACCCACCGGCCCACCGGCCGGAACTCAGTCCGCCAGCAGATCGGCCTTCTGCTCCGCGAACTCGGCGTCCGTGAGCACGTCCCGCCCCCACAGCTCGGCGAGCCGCTCCAGCCGGGTGATGATGTCGTCCCCCTCCGCCGCTTCCTCCGCGTCGGCGTCCGACCCGGTCGCACCGAAGCGCTCATGGGCGACGAACGCGCCGCCCGCCTCCCGGAAGGTGCGGGCGAGCTGCGAGGTCCACAGGTCCTCCCGGACGACGAGGGCGACCGTCTCGCCTTCCGGCACACTCCGCTCCAGCACCTCCACGTTCCCGGCGCTCAGCGCCACGGCCGCCCCTCTCTCCTCCCCGTCGGCCGGAACCGTCCCCTCCGGGTCGAGCTCCGCCAGCTCCACCGGGGTCAGCGCACCGCCTTCGGCGCGACGGACGAAGGCCAGATCTCCGGCGCGCACGGCACCGGACGCCACGGCATCGGCGAGGACGGGCACGACGGCCCCGGTGAAGCCGCTGCCGGGGAAGGCGATGACGAGGTGTTCCACAGGTCCGACGGCCACGGTCGCGTCCTCTCCGCATCCCGGCGGCCGCGAGGGCTCCGGGGTGGATACGGGCATGCAAGGGATGACATAAGAAACCAGAAGAAACCGGAAAACTTCGCACATAATATGCATCAACCATCCCATTCCCCCCTTTGTCGAGCATGGCCGTGTTGCGCCCGTCCCGTTCCGGCTCCCCCGCTGCCCGGAGCCGTGGTGCCGGTAACGCGACGGTATGTAAAGGATCAAGTGCGGACCGGAGAGGGCAAGGTCACAGCACGTGCCCCTGCTGCTCGTTCCCCGCGCTGGCCTAGCATCTGAGCATGACGGTCCAGCCTGCTGACGGGCTCTCTCCGGCCGCCGCGTTCCCCGACCCCTCCCATGACCAGTGGCAGAGCCTCGTCGAAGGCGTTCTGCGCAAGTCGGGCAAGGAAGTCTCGGGCTCGGCCGCCGAGGAAGCGCTGTCCACCACATTGGAGGACGGGCTCACCACCCGGCCCCTCTACACCGCGCACGACACCTCGCCGGACACCGGTTTCCCCGGCTTCGCGCCCTTCACCCGGGGCAGCAGGGCCGAGGGGAACGCGGCGGGCGGCTGGGACGTGCGCCAACGCCACGCCCTGAGCGACCCCGCCCGGCTCAACGAGGCGGTGCTCGGTGATCTGGAGAACGGGGTCACCTCGCTCTGGCTCACCGTGGGCGGCCCCGCGGGCGTCCCCGTGGAGTCGCTGGCCCGCTCGCTGGACGGCGTCTACCTCGACCTGGCGCCCATCGTCCTCGACGCCCCGGCCGACCTGGACGCCGCCGCCACCGCGCTGCTGCGGCTGTACGAGGAGCGGAGCGTCGCCAAGAGCGAGGCGCGCGGCACCCTGGGCGCCGATCCCCTCGGCCACGAGGCCCGGGCCGGCATCGAGGCGGACCTCACCGCCGCCGTCCACTGGGCGAAGGTCTGCGGCGCGGAGTACCCGGGGCTGCGGGCGATCGTCGTGGACGCGCTCCCGTACCACGAGGCCGGCGGTTCGGCCGCCGAGGAGCTGGGGCTCTCCCTGGCGACCGGTGTCGCCTATCTGCGGGCGCTGACGGCGGCCGGTCTCGGTGTGGAGGAGGCCTGCGCGCAGCTGGAGTTCCGTTACGCGGCCACCGCCGACCAGTTCCTGACGATCGCGAAGCTGCGGGCCGCGCGCCGGCTGTGGGCGCGGGTCGCCGAGGTGTCGGGGGCGCCCGGGGCGGGCGGCCAGCGCCAGCACGCCGTGACGTCGCCGGTGATGATGACGCGCCGCGACCCGTGGGTGAACATGCTGCGCACCACCCTCGCCACGCTGGGCGCGGGGGTCGGCGGCGCCGACTCCGTCACCGTCCTGCCGTTCGATCACGCGCTGGGGCTGCCCGACGCGTTCGCCCGGCGCATCGCCCGTAACACCTCCACGATCCTGATGGAGGAGTCGCATCTGGCCCGGGTCATCGACCCGGCGGGCGGCTCCTGGTACGTGGAGCGGCTCACCGACGAACTCGCGGCGGCCGCCTGGGCGTTCTTCCAGGAGACCGAGCGGGCGGGCGGACTGCCCGCGGCCCTGCGCTCGGGGATGGTCGCGGAGCGGCTCGCCGCCACCTGGGCGGCGCGCAGCGCGAAGCTGGCCCGCCGCAAGGAGCCGATCACCGGGGTCAGTGAGTTCCCGATGCCCTCCGAGCGGCCGGTGGAGCGCGAACCCGCGCCCGATCCGTACGCGGGTGGCCCGGGCGGGCTGCCCCGGGTCCGGCGCGACGAGGCGTTCGAGGCGCTGCGGGCCCGGTCGGACGCGCACCTCGCGGCGACCGGCGAGCGGCCCAAGGTGTTCATCGCCGCGCTGGGACCGGCCGCCGCGCACACCGCGCGGGTCTCCTTCGCCGTCAACCTCTTCGGGGCGGGCGGGATCGAGGCGGTGCACCGGCCGGTGTCGGTGGACGTGGCGACGGCGGGCGAGGCTCTGACCGCATCCGGTGCGAGCGTGGCCTGTCTCTGTTCCTCGGATGCCCTGTACGCCGAGCAGGCGGCCGAGGTGGCCGGGGCGCTGAAGTCGGCGGGCGCGGCCCAGGTGTTCCTCGCGGGGCGCCCCGGCGAGTACGCCGATGTCGACTCCTACGTCTTCGCGGGCTGCGACACGGTCGCCGTTCTCACCTCCGTACTCGACCGCATGGGAGTGGCGTGATGCAGACATCGCCCACGGAACAGAAATCCTCCGGGGACTCCACCGGGAAATCCTCCGTTCCCGACTTCTCCGAGGTCGCGCTGGAGTCCCCCGCTCCCCCGGCCGCCTCCGCCGAGGAGTGGCAGGCGGCCGTGGCCAAGGAGGCCGACGGCTCCGAGGCACCGCTCTGGGAGACCCCGGAGGGCATCACGGTCAAGCCGCTCTACACGGGCGAGGACCTGGAGGGCCTGGACGCGCTGCACAGCTACCCGGGCATCGCCCCGTATCTGCGCGGGCCTTACCCGACGATGTACGTCAACCAGCCCTGGACGATCCGTCAGTACGCCGGTTTCTCCACGGCCGAGGAGTCCAACGCCTTCTACCGGCGCAACCTCGCGGCCGGGCAGAAGGGTCTGTCGGTCGCCTTCGACCTGCCGACCCACCGGGGGTACGACAGCGACCACCCCCGGGTGACCGGCGATGTCGGTATGGCCGGGGTGGCGATCGACTCGATCTACGACATGCGCCAGCTGTTCGACGGCATTCCGCTGGACCGGATGTCGGTGTCGATGACGATGAACGGCGCGGTGCTCCCCGTGCTGGCGCTGTACATCGTGGCCGCCGAGGAGCAGGGCGTACCGCCCGAGAAGCTGGCCGGGACCATTCAGAACGACATTCTGAAGGAATTCATGGTCCGTAACACCTACATCTATCCGCCGACCCCGTCGATGCGGATCATCTCCGACATCTTCGCGTTCACCTCGCAGAAGATGCCGCGTTACAACTCCATCTCGATCTCCGGGTATCACATCCAGGAGGCCGGGGCGACGGCCGATCTGGAGCTGGCGTACACGCTGGCCGACGGCGTGGAGTATCTGCGCGCCGGGCAGGAAGCCGGCCTGGACGTCGACGCGTTCGCGCCCCGGCTGTCGTTCTTCTGGGCGATCGGGATGAACTTCTTCATGGAGGTCGCCAAACTGCGGGCGGCCCGGCTGCTCTGGGCGCGCCTGGTCAAGCAGTTCGGCCCGAAGAACGCCAAGTCCCTTTCGCTGCGCACCCATTCGCAGACCTCGGGCTGGTCGCTGACCGCGCAGGACGTCTTCAACAATGTGACGCGTACGTGTGTGGAGGCGATGGCCGCGACGCAGGGGCACACCCAGTCGCTGCACACCAACGCGCTGGACGAGGCGCTGGCGCTGCCCACCGACTTCTCGGCGCGAATCGCCCGTAACACGCAGCTCCTGCTCCAGCAGGAGTCCGGGACCTGCCGGGTCATCGACCCGTGGGGCGGCAGCGCGTACGTGGAGAAGCTGACCCGCGACCTGGCGGACCGGGCCTGGCAGCACATCGAGGAGGTCGAGGCGGCCGGCGGGATGGCGAAGGCCATCGACGCGGGCATCCCCAAGCTCCGGGTGGAGGAGGCGGCCGCCCGTACGCAGGCGCGGATCGACTCCGGGCGGCAGCCGGTGATCGGGGTGAACAAGTACCGGGTGGAGACCGACGAGAAGATCGACGTGCTCAAGGTCGACAACTCCTCGGTGCGCACCCAGCAGATCGAGAAGCTGCGCCGGCTGCGTGAGGAGCGCGACGAGGTGGCGTGCCAGGAGGCGCTGCGGGCGCTGACGGCGGCCGCCGAGCGTGCGCCGGGCCCCGGCCTTGAAGGCAATCTGCTGGCGCTGGCGGTCGACGCGGCGCGGGCGATGGCCACGGTCGGGGAGATCTCGGACGCGTTGGAGAAGGTGTATGGGCGGCACGCCGGTCAGATCCGTACGATCTCCGGTGTGTACCGCAAAGAGGCAGGGGACTCCCCTTCGGTGGACCGCACCCGCGCGCTGGTCGACGCGTTCGAGGAGGCGGAGGGGCGCCGTCCGCGCATCCTGGTCGCCAAGATGGGCCAGGACGGCCACGACCGGGGCCAGAAGGTGATCGCCACGGCCTTCGCCGACCTGGGCTTCGACGTGGACGTCGGCCCGCTGTTCCAGACGCCGGGCGAGGTGGCGCGGCAGGCGGTGGAGGCCGACGTGCACATCGTGGGCGTCTCCTCGCTGGCGGCCGGGCACCTCACCCTGGTGCCGGCGCTGCGCGAGGAGCTGGCCGCCGAGGGCCGGGAGGACATCATGATCGTGGTGGGCGGGGTGATTCCGCCGCAGGACATCGAGGCCCTGCACGAGGCGGGCGCGGCCTCGGTCTTCCCGCCGGGGACGGTGATCCCGGACGCGGCCCACGATCTGGTGACGCGGCTCGGAGCCGCGCTCGGCCACGAGCTGTGAGCCGCTGACCGGATGGCTGCCAAGATCGACATCGACAGTTATGTGCAGGGAGTGCTCGACGGCAAGCGGGCGTTCGTGGCGCGCGCCATCACGCTCGTCGAGTCGACGCGGGCCGAACACCGGGTGCTGGCGCAGGAGTTGCTGAGCCGGTTGCTGCCGCACGCCGGGAAGGCCCGGCGGATCGGGATCAGCGGGGTGCCGGGGGTGGGCAAGTCCACCTTCATCGACGCGCTCGGCACGATGCTCACCGGGCTCGGGCACCGGGTGGCGGTGCTGGCCGTCGACCCGTCGTCCAGCCGTACGGGCGGTTCCATCCTGGGTGACAAGACCCGGATGGAGCGGCTCGCGGTGGACCCGGCGGCGTTCGTGCGCCCCTCCCCCACGGCGGGCACGCTGGGCGGGGTGGCGAAGGCGACCCGGGAGTCCATCGTGGTGATGGAGGCGGCCGGGTACGACGTGGTGCTCGTGGAGACGGTGGGGGTCGGGCAGTCGGAGACGGCGGTCGCCAACATGGTGGACACGTTCCTGCTGCTGACCCTGGCCCGGACCGGTGACCAGTTGCAGGGCATCAAGAAGGGTGTCCTGGAGCTGGCGGACGCCATCGCGGTGAACAAGGCCGACGGCCCGCACGAGCGCGACGCCCGCTCGGCGGCACGCGAACTGGCGGGCGCACTGCGGCTGATGCACCCGGTGGACGCGGCCTGGACCCCGCCGGTCCTCACGTGCAGCGCCCGGGAGTCGACCGGGCTCGACACGCTGTGGGAGCGGCTGGAGCAGCACCGTACGGTCCTGGAGTCCACCGGGCGGCTGGCGGCCAAGCGGCGTGACCAGCAGGTGGACTGGACCTGGACGATGGTCCGGGACGAGCTGCTGGACAGTCTGCGCAACCACCCTGCCGTACGGAAGCTGGCGCCGGAGCTCGAACAGCGGGTCCGCGAGGGGACGTTGACGGCGACGCTGGCCGCCGAGGAAATCCTCGGCGTGTTCCGGGGGGACGAGCCCGCCTGAGCAGTACCTCGATCCGAGCAGACCGATGGGCCCCTGGACGGAGGGGCCCATCGGCGTTTCAGGGGGTTGCCGTCCGGATGAAGGCTCAGGCGGCTACCGGTGGCGCGCTCACGGTCGGTACGACGACGGGGGCGCCGTCGGAGGTCGCGGTGAGGATCTCGGCCTCGATGCCGTACAACTCTCGTACCAGGTCGGCGTCGACGATCTCGCGCGGCGGTCCGGAGGCGACGATCCGCCCCGCGCGCATGGCGACCAGGGTGTCGGCGTACCGGGCGGCCCCGGCCAGGTCGTGGACGACCATGACGATGGTCCGGCCCTGGGCGGCGACCTCGCGCACCAGGTCCAGGACCTCCACCGCGTGGCCGATGTCGAGTGCGCTGGTGGGCTCGTCGAGCAGGACGATCGGGGTCTCCTGCGCGAGGGCCATGGCGAGCCAGCACCGCTGGCGCTGACCGCCGGAGAGCTGGTCGAGCCGGCGGTCGGCGAGGTCCGTCGTGCCGGTCGCCTCCAGGGCGCGGGTGACCGCCTCCTCGTCCTCGTGCGACCACTGGCGGAACAGCCCCTGGTGCGGGTGGCGTCCGTACCGTACGAGTCCGGCGACGGTCACCGCCTCGGGGGCCTGCGGGGCCTGGGGCAGCAGGGCGATGCGGTGGGCGGCGTCCCGCTGGCGCAGCTGCCAGACATCGGCGTCGCCGGCGAACACCTTGCCCGAGCGCGGCTGGTGGAGGCGGGCGACGCAGCGCAGCAGGGTCGACTTGCCGCAGCCGTTGGGGCCGACGATCGCCACCACTTGTCCCGATTCGACGGTCAGGTCGACACGGTCCACGGCGGTATGACCGGCGTATCCAGCGGTGAGCTGTTCAACACGGATGTCCACGAGGACCGGCCTTTCCGAAGAAATAGGGCATCATCTTGCCTGACACCACTAAAGTAAGGCTAACCTTAGCCCGCTGAGAGGGCGTCGGTAGCCTCCGTGCTGCCGAAAGATCCTCGTCGCTTCATGTCCCGTTGATTCCGGAGCCCTTGATGACCCTGCACCACCGCCCCGTCCGCACCGCCTCCCGAAGAGCGGCCCAGGCCGTCGCCACGCTCGGGGCCGCGGTCCTGCTCCTGACGGCCTGCGGAGGGGGCTCCGACTCGGCCGAGAGCAAGCCGTCCGGCGAGAAGTCCGCCAAGGCGGACTCCGCCTCGTCCAAGACGCGGACCGTCAAGGACGCCACGGGGACGGCCGTGGAGATACCCGCCGAGCCGAAGCGCATCGTGACGCTCACCCAGGAGGACCTGGACGCGGTCCTCGCGCTGGACATCAAGCCGGTCGGCATCACCAACGGGCAGGGCCTGGACAAGCCGCCGGCCTATCTGGCGGACAAGGTCGAGGGCATCAACATCGTCGGAAACCTGCTCCAGCCGGTCATGGACAAGGTCGTCGCCGCCAAGCCCGACCTGATCCTCGCCGGTGACATGCAGGACGAGCAGGTCCTCAAGCAGCTCCGCGAGATCACCCCGGCCACGCTGGTGACGATGGCGCCGACCGACGACTGGAAGCTGTTCTTCCGGGGTGTCGGCAACGCCGTCAACAAGCTGGACGCGGCCAACAAGTTCATCACCGACCACGAGGCCGCTGCGAAGGCCGCCGGTGAGAAGCTCGGGAAGAACAAGGGGGCCGAGGTCTCCATCGTCCGCTGGAACCCGGACGGGCCGAGCTGGATGGAGAACAAGCAGTTCGCCAGTGGTGTCGCGCTGGAGATGGGGCTGAAGCGGCCCAAGTCCCAGAACAAGGACGGCAACGCGCACACGCCGTCGCTGAGCCTGGAGAAGATCAACGAGATCGACGGCGACTGGCTGTTCCTGTCGACTCTGACCTCGGACGGCGCCAAGGCGCTCAAGGACGTCCAGGGCAAGCCGGCCTACAAGGAGCTCGGCGCCGTCAAGAACAAGCAGGTCGTGACGGTCGACGGCTCGGTGTGGTCGACCCGCGGCGGGCCGCTGGCGGCCGATGTCGTGATGGAGGACTACGTCAAGGCGCTCTCCGCCAAGTAGTCATCGCAGTCGCGCAGTCGCACGCCGGAACGCCGTTCGGCCCGGCCCGGAGACTCCGGGCCGGGCCGCGGAGCGGTTTCCGCCGGGTCAGGCGGATTCTGCGGTTGCCTTACGAGCCGCCGCGAAGTCCGCCGCCGTCCACGCCATGCCCACCGCACCGTCCAGCAGGGCCTGTTCGGCCGCCGGGGAGACCGCGGCGGCCACGAACTCCGGCTCGTGCGGGCCGCAGGCACCCCCGCTGATGTCCAGCACCGGGTGGATCGACGGCACCACATGCGAGACGTTGCCCATGTCCGTACAGGCGAAGGGCGGGCGCTCCACCGACTCGGCGCGGCCGAGCGTGCGGGCGTTGGCGGTCCAGAGCCGGAGCAGCTCCGCGTCGCCCCGGAAGTCGAGGTAGTCGGGTTCGGGCTGGTCCAGGGTCACTTCGCATCCCGTGGCGAGTGCACCGGCCCGGAAGCAGTCCTCGACGCGCTGCCGCAGCTCCCGCAGGTCCTCGGCGGCGAGCGCGCGGATCTCGTACGTGGCGGTGGCCCGGTCGGGTATCGCGTTGGGCGAGGTCCCGGCCGCCGTGGTGATGCCGTGCACCCGCCACTGGGGCGGCAGTTGCTGGCGCAGGAGGCCCAGGGCGACCTGGGCGACCGTGAGCGCGTCGGCGGCGTTGCGGCCCTCGTGCGGGTTGAGGCTGGGGTGGGCGGAGCGGCCGGTGTAGGTGACGTCGAGGGTGCCGAGGGCGAACGAGCGGAAGTCGGCCAGCTCGAAGGGGCAGGGGTGGACCATCATCGCGGCGTCCACCCCGTCGAACGCCCCGGCTTCCAGGAGGAGCGCCTTGCCCGCACCGCGCTCCTCGGCGGGTGTGCCGATCACTCGTACGGTCAGGCCGAGTTCGTCGGCGTACGGGGCGAGGCCGAGCGCCGAGCCGACCCCGGCGGCGGCGATCAGGTTGTGGCCGCAGGCGTGGCCGAGGCCGGGCAGCGCGTCGTACTCGCAGGCGATGGCCACGGTGACGGGTCCCGAGCCGATCGTGGCCCGGAACGCCGTCTCCAGGCCGTGGGCGGGGGCGGTGACGTCAAAGCCGTGTGCGGCCAGGAGTTCGGCGCAGAGGGCGGCGGAGCGGTGCTCCTCGAAGGCGGTCTCGGGGTCGGCGTGGATGCGCCGGCTGAGGTCGAGCAGGGCTTCCGCGTGGATCGTGACCGTGTTCCGGACGGCGGCCTTGAGAGCGCCGAGCCGCTCGTCGACCACCGCGCCGTCCTGTGCAGCGGCGTGTTCGGTTCCGGGGACGGTCATGGGTCTCTCCTGGCGTTCCGGGACCGCCCGGGGACGGTCGCCTGCACTGTCGGAAATAGGTTAACTTAGCCTTACCTAAGTGCGTGCCGGGGAGCCTGGTGGCCCGGTGTCCGTTGTCCTTCAGGGGAGTCGTCACACACATGCATGAGCGTCCGAACCGCCCGACCAGCTCTTCGGCAGCGCACCCCGGCGGCCCTCCTTCCCGAGCGCTGCCCCTCCTGACCGCCCAGTCGGGCATCTACTACGCGCACCAGCTGGCCCCCTCCGGCACGGAGCTGAACACGGCCGACTGTGTGGAGATCGACGGGCCGCTCGACGGGGACCTGTTCGCCGAAGCGCTCGGGCGAGCCGTGGGCGAGGCGGACACCCTGGCCGTACGGGTCTCCGAGACCGACGGCACACCGGTGCAGCACGTCACGCACACCGAACTCGCCGTCCAACGGCTGGAACTGACGCCGGAGCAGGCCGAGGCGTGGATGCGGGAGGACCTGGCCCGGCCGGTGGACCTCGCCTCCGCCGACGGGCTGATGACGCAGGCGCTGATCCGCGTCGGTGAGGTCCGGCACTGGTGGTACCAGCGCATCCACCACATAGCCGTCGACGCCTACGCGCTCTCGCTGATCGGACGCCGGGTCGCGGAGCTCTACTCGGCCGCCGTCGCCGAAGAGCCCGCGCCCGAGGGCCGGTTCGCCCCGCTGAGCGAGCTGACCGATGACGAGGCGGCGTATCTGGCCGGTGCGGAGTATGCCGAGGACCGCGCCTTTTGGGCGGAGCGGATGGCCGGGTACGCCCCCGAGGCCGCACCCGCCATGCCCGACACCTCTGCCGGTGGCGACCTCCTGCACCGGATCACCGATCTCCCCGCCAGCAGCCTGGACCGGCTCTCCCGGGCGGCGCGCGCCGCCAAGGCGACCTGGGCCGAGCTCGTGGTCGCCGCGACCGCCGGTCATCTGCACCGGCTCACCGGCACCGAGGACGTGGTGCTGGGCCTGCCGCTGACCAACCGGCGCGGCCCGGCCGCCCTGCGCACCCCCGCCATGACGGTGAACGTGCTGCCGCTGCGCATCGCCGTACGCCCGCAGGACACCGGGGCGGAGCTGCTGCGCCGGGTGGTGCTGGAGATCCGCGCGGTCCGCCGCCACCAGCGCTACCCGCAGGCCGACCTCCGCCGCGATCTGGCCCTGGAGTCGGCCGACGCGCCGCTGACCGGCCCGATGGTCAACATCAAGGCCTTCGACAGCGCCCTGGACTTCGCCGGTCTCCCCGGCACCGTGCGCAACCTCGCCGCCGGTCCCGTGGAGAGCCTCGCGGTCGGCGCGGCGCCGGGGCCCGACGGCGGCCTGCGGCTCACGCTGGACGCCCACCCCGCCACGTACGGGGAGGCGGGGCTCGCCGCCCACGAGGAGACCTGGCTGCGCTATCTCGACGGCCTGACCGAGCTGTTGCTCACCGCCCCGGACCGGCCCGTCGCCGCGCTGGACCTGCTCACCGACGACCAGGTGCGCGAGGCCACGGCAGGCCGCACCGAACCGGCCGTCGCCCTGACCGTCCCCCAGGCGTTCACGGCCCAGGCCGCGCTGACGCCTGAGGCCGTAGCCGTACGCTCCACCCTCGCGGGAACGTTCCGGGGGGCCGGGGGGACGGAGGGCGCTGCTGGGGCCGAGGCAGCGGAGAGCGCAGCCGGTGCGCGTGCCGACGCCGGTGCCACCCTCACCTTCGCCGAGCTGGACGCCGCCTCCGACCGGCTGGCCCACCTCCTGGCCGGGACCGGGAGCGGGACCGAGACCGGGTCCGGGGCCTCGGGTCAGGCAGGTGCCACGGTGGCGCTGGCCCTGCCCCGGACCGCCGACATGGTGGTGGCCCTGCTCGCCGTGCTCAAGGCGGGCCTGGTCTGCCAGCCGCTCGACCTCGGCCACCCCGCCGCCCGGACCCTGGCCGTCCTGGAGGACGCCCGGCCTGTCGCCGTCATCGGCACCACCGCGACGCTGGCCGCGCTCCCGCCGCACGGCCTCGCCACCGTCGCACTCGACGAGCCCGCCACGGCCGACGCCCTCGCCGGCTGTCCAGCCGGGCCGCTCCCCACCGGGCCGGCCCTCGGTGATCCCGCCTATCTCATCCACACCTCCGGTTCCACAGGGCGCCCCAAGGGCGTCCTCGTCAGCCACGCCTCGCTGGCCAATCTCGGCGCGGGCCACCTCACCGACCACATCGCCCCGGCCGTCGCCCGCACCGGCCGGGAGCGGCTCCGGGTCGGTCACAGCGCCTCGTTCGCCTTCGACGCATCCTGGGACCCGCTGCTGTGGATGGTCCACGGCCATGAGCTCCACCTGCTGGACGACGCCGCCTACCGGGACCCCGCGGTCCTCACCGCGTACGTCGCCGCCCACGGCGTCGACTATCTCGATGTCACCCCTTCCTACGCCGAAGCGCTCATCGCCGAAGGCCTGCTGGACGAAGGCCGCCACCACCCGGCCCACCTGGTCGTCGGCGGTGAGGCCGTGCCCCCGGCCCTCTGGGAGCGGCTGACCGCCGCCGACGCCGTGCACCCGGTCAACCTCTACGGGCCGACCGAGACGACCGTCGACGCCTACTACTGGCTCCCCGGGGCCTCAGCGGACCGGCCCGAGGGCAGACCCGTGCGGGGATCGCGGGTCTATGTCCTGGACTCCTCCCTGCGTCCCGTGCCCGCCGGGGTGACCGGTGAGCTGTACGTCGCCGGGCCCTGCCTGGCCCTCGGCTACCTGGGCCGTCCCGACCTGACCTCCGAGCGGTTCGTCGCCGACCCGTTCGGCGCGCTCCACGGCACCCCCGGCGGCCGGATGTACCGCACCGGGGACCTGGTGCGCCGCCGCAAGGACCACACCCTGGAGTTCCTGGGCCGCAGCGACGACCAGGTGAAGATCCGCGGCTTCCGCATCGAACTCGGCGAGATCCAGGCCCGGCTGGCAACCCACCCGCAGGTCGCGGCGGCCGCCGTCATCGCCCGGGAGACCGGGCACGGCAAGCGCCTCCTCGCCTACGCGGTCGCGGAGAAGGTCGGGACGGCCCCCACCCCGAACGCTCTCCGCGACCACCTGGCCGCCGCCCTGCCCGAGCACATGGTCCCCACCACCGTGACGCTGCTGGACGCCCTCCCCCGTACGGCCAACGACAAGCTGGACCACCGCGCCCTGCCCGACCCCGAACCGCTCGCCCCCGCCATCGGGGCCGAGGTCGTCGGCGAGAGCGGCCCGCACACCGAGATCGTGCGGGGGCTTTACGCCGACGTGCTCGGTATCGCGGAGCCCCCGGCCGCCGAGGCGGGCTTCCTCGACCTAGGCGGGCACTCCCTGCTCGCCGCCCGGCTGGCCGCCCGCGTCCGCGAGCGCTTCGGCGTCCCGTTCTCCATCGCCGATGTCTTCCGCCACTCCACCGCGGCCGCCCTCGCCGCCCAGATCCGCACCCGCAGCGGCGCGGCCACCGCCTCCGTACCGCTCTCCCCGCTCCCCCGCACCGGTCCCCTCCCTCTCTCTCCGGCCCAGCAGCGGCTCTGGTTCCTCCACCGCCTCGAAGGCCCCAGCCCGACCTACAACATCCCGCTCGTCCTCAGCGTCCACGGCCCCCTCGACCGGGACGCACTCCAGCTCGCCCTGCACGATCTGGTGGACCGTCACGAGACACTGAGAACGGTATATCCGCCCACTGACAACGCCCCCGGAGCAGACGGCGACGACGCCCCCCACCAGGTCATTCTTCCGCCGGGTCATGAGGCGGCCCGTCCTGTGCTGCGCCTCGCGGAGCCCGGCAGCGACCTCACCGAGGCGGTGCGGTACTGCTTCGACCTGGCCGCCGAGCCACCCCTGCGCACGGTGCTGTTCAGCGACTCCCCGGACCACCACACCCTGCTCCTGCTGCTCCACCACATCGCGGGCGACGGCGCGTCCACCACTCCCCTGGCCCGCGACCTCGCCACGGCCTACACCGCACGGGTCGCAGGCACCGCCCCGGAGTTCACGCCGCTGACCGGCCAGTACGTCGACCACGCCGCCCGACTACAGCAACTCCTGGGCACCCCAGCCGACCCGACCCCGCTCGCCGAGACCCAGCTCGCCCACTGGCGCGAGGCGCTGGCCGGGCTGCCGGACCAGCTGGAGCTGCCCACCGACCGGCCCCGCCCGCCCGTCGCCACCTCGGCCGGTGACACCGTGCCCTTCGCCCTCGACGCGGCCACGCACGAGGCGCTGCGCCGGCTGGCCAGGGCGCACGGCGCGACGGTCTTCATGACCGTGCAGGCGGGCCTCGCCGCCCTCCTCACCCGGCACGGCTGCGGCACCGACATCCCGCTCGGCACCCCCGTGGCGGGCCGCGACGACGACACCACGGCCGGGCTCGTCGGCTTCTTCACCAACACCGTGGTCCTGCGCACCGACACCTCCGGCGATCCCGGCTTCGGCGCCCTGCTGGACCGGGTGCGGGCGACGACGCTCGCCGCGTACGAGCACGACGCGCTGCCCTTCGACCACCTGGTGGAGGCGCTGAACCCGCCGCGCTCGCTGGCCCGGCACCCGCTGTTCCAGGTGATGCTGGCCTGGCAGTCGATCGCGGACGGGCCCGCCGCCTTCGGACCGGACGCCACCGCGCGGCTCGCCGCCGTACCGTCGGGCACCGCCAAGTTCGACCTGACCCTCAACGCGGGCGAGCTGGCCGACGGCGGGATCGCCGGGTTCCTGGAGTTCCGCACGGACCTCTTCGACCGGACGACCGCCCAGGCTCTCGCAGACCGGCTGGCCCGGCTGCTGACCGCCGCGGCCACGGAGCCTGAAACGCCGGTCGGGCTGCTGCCCGTGCTCGGTGCGGACGAGGTGCACCGCGCTCTGGTCGAGGCCAACGGCGTGCCCGCCGACCGGCCGGTGCCGCTGACGCTCGCCGAGGTCTACGAGGTGGCGGCGCGCCGTCACCCGGACCGGGTGGCCGTGAGCTGCGCGGGCGAGTCGCTCACGTACGCGCAACTCTCCTCCCGTGCCCAGTCGTTGGCGCGGCTGCTCGCGGCCCGCTCCATCGGCCCCGGCTCGATTGTGGCCCTCGCGCTGCCGCGCTCGCTGGACCTGGTGGCCGGGCTGCTCGCGGTGTCGCTGTCGGGCGCCGCATATCTGCCGATGGACCCGGACTACCCGGCAGACCGGCTGGCGTACATGCTGGAGGACGCCCGTCCGGCCGCGCTGATCACGGACGCGGCGACGGCGGACCGGCTGCCCGCGCACGAGCTGCCGCTGATCACGGTGGACGAGGCGGCGGGCTTCCCCGACGGGCCGCTGAGCCAGTCGGACCGGACGCGGCCGCTGAGCCCGCAGGACCCGGCGTACGTCATCTACACCTCGGGATCCACCGGGCGCCCCAAGGGAGTTGTGGTCACGCAGCACAATGTGACGCGGCTGATGACGGCGACCGAGCACTGGTTCGCGTTCGGTCCGGACGACGTGTGGACGCTGTTCCACTCCTACGCCTTCGACTTCTCGGTGTGGGAGCTGTGGGGTGCGCTGCTCTACGGCGGCCGGGTCGTCGTCGTACCGCATCTGACGAGCCGTGACCCGCAGGCGTTCCTCAGGCTGTTGGCCGATGAGCAGGTGACGGTTCTCAACCAGACGCCGTCCGCGTTCTACCAGCTGGCCGCCGCCGACCGGGAGGCCCCGGGGCACAACCTGGCGCTGCGGTATGTGGTGTTCGGCGGCGAGGCGCTGGAGCTCGGGCGGCTCGCGGACTGGTACACGCGCCACCAGGAGAACGCGCCGACGCTGGTCAACATGTACGGCATCACCGAGACCACGGTCCATGTCTCCTACCTGGCGCTCGACCGGGAGACGGCCGCCTCCGCCGTCTCCAGCACCATCGGGGTCAACATCCCGGACCTGCGCGTCTATGTGCTGGACGACCGGCTCCAGCCGGTCCCGCCCGGGGTCACCGGTGAGATGTACGTCGCCGGTCAGGGTGTGGCTCTCGGCTATCTGGGACGGCCCGACCTGACGGCGGGGCGTTTCGTCGCGGACCCGTTCGCGCATCTCTTCGGGGAGAGCGGGACCCGGATGTACCGCTCGGGCGACCTCGCCCGGCGGCGTACCGACGGAGCTCTCGAATACTTCGGGCGCGGCGACCAGCAGGTGAAGATCCGCGGGTTCCGCATCGAACTGGGGGAGATCGAGGCCGTGTTGGCCGCCCACCCGGAGGTCGCCGATGTGGCGGTCGTCGTACGCGAGGACGTGCCGGGCGACAAGCGGCTCGTCGGTTACGTGGTTCCCACGCCCGGCACCGATCCGGTCCCGGGTGAGCTGCGCGAGCACGCGGCGGCCACGCTGCCGGTGCACATGGTGCCCTCGGCCGTGGTGGTGCTGGAACGGCTGCCGCTGACCGGCAACGGCAAGCTGGACCGCAAGGCGCTGCCCGCGCCGGGTGTGCCGGTGAGCGGCGGGGGCCGGGCGCCGCGCACCGTGCGCGAGGAGCAGCTCTGCTCGACCTTCGCGGAGGTGCTGGGGCTGCCGTCGGCCGGGGTGGAGGACAACTTCTTCGACCTGGGCGGCCATTCGCTGCTCGCGGTGCGTCTGGCGGGGCGGATCAAGTCGGCGTTCGGCATCGAGGTGTCGATCGGCACGGTCTTCCAGGCGCCGACGCCCGCCGCGCTGGATTCGGCGCTGGACGTCTCGCGTGAGGAGGACCCGCTGGACGTTCTGCTGCCGCTGCGGCCGGCCCGTCCCGGCGACCGCTCCCCCGTCCACTGTGTGCACCCGGCGGGTGGTCTGAGCTGGTGCTACGCAGGTCTGATCCGCCATCTCCCGGCCGATGTGCCGATCTACGGGCTCCAGGCCCAGGGCGTCGGTGAGGCGACGGCGGACGAACCTCTGCCCACCACGCTGGAGGAGTTGGCCGCCCACTACGCGTCCCGTATCCGCGAGGTCCAGCCGGAGGGGCCCTACCGGCTGCTCGGCTGGTCGACCGGCGGGATCATCGCCCACGCGATCGCGGCGGTGCTCCAAGAGGCGGGTCACGAGGTCGAGTTGCTGGCGATCCTGGACGCGTACCCCGCCGAGGGCTTCCGCGGCCTGCCGGTGCCCGACCAGGCCGAGGCGCTCGAATCGCTGCTCACCATGGGCGGTTACGGCCCCGAGAGCCTCGGCGACAAGAAGCTGACGACGGCGAACGTGGTGGAGGTGCTGCGCCGCGAGGGCTCCCCGCTGGCCGCGCTCTCCGCCGCGAAGATCGAGGCGCTCGGCGAGGTGTACCTCAACACCAACGACCTCGTACGCGCCTACGACCACCGGGTGTTCCGGGGCGATGTGCTGTTCTTCCGGGCCACGGTCGACACCATCGACGACACCCTGACGCCGGAGACCTGGACCCCGTACGTGAGCGGGCGCATCGACAACACGAACGTCGCCTGCTCGCACAAGGACATGACCCTGCCCGAACCGATCGCGCACATCGCCCGCGTGGTCGCCGACCGACTCACCGAGCTGGAGAAGTGACACCGATGAGTGACGCATCCGCCAACCCCTTCGACGCGGACGGGGAGTTTCTCGTCCTGACCAACGAAGAGAGCCAGCACTCGCTGTGGCCGCTGTTCGCGGCGGTGCCCGCCGGCTGGTCGACGGCTCACGGTCCGTGCGCCCGCCAGGAGGCGCTGGACTGGATCAGCGCGCACTGGTCCGGCCCCGTCGCCGTCACCGCCCGGTGAGCGGGCTGCTGATCCGGCCCCGGATACGCCCCCGGGTCGCCGTCGTCCTCGTCTACACGGCCGCGATGTGCATGAACGGCCTGGACTCGACGATCGTGAACCCGGCTCTCTACACGATCGCGGGCGACTTCGGCCGCCCCCTGTCCGCGGCCAACACCGTCGAGACGGCCTTCCTGGTCGCGCTCGCGGTGGGGCTGCCGGTGGCGGGTTGGCTGGGTGACCGGTTCGGGACGAAGCGGGTGTTCCTCGGTGCGCTGACCGCGTTCACGATCGCCTCGGCCGTCTGCGGTCTGGCGCCCGACCTCAACACGCTCGTCGTCGCCCGGGCCGTACAGGGCCTGGCCGGTGGGCTGTTGACGCCGGTCGGGATGACGCTGCTGTTCCGGGCGTTCCCGCCGCACGAGCGGATGAAGCTGGCCAAGGTGCTGATCGTGCCGACGGCCCTGATGCCCGCGCTCGGCCCGCCGCTGGGTGGTCTGCTGACCGAACACCTCTCCTGGCACTGGCTGTTCTTCGTGAACGTGCCGATCGGGGCGGCGGCGGTGCTGCTGGGCTTCTTCGGTCTGCGCGAGCATGTCGAGGGACCGGAGGGGAAGTTCGACACGGTCGGCTTCTGGCTGGCCACTCCGGCGCTGGGGCTGCTGACGTACGCGCTCGGCTTCGGCCCGTCCCAGGGCTGGACCCGGCCCGCCGTCGCCGTCAGCGCGGCGCTGGGCTCCGTCCTGCTGGTGGCCGCCGTCCTGCATCAAGTGCGGGCGAAGACACCGTTGTTGAAGCTGCGGCTCCTCGCCGACCGGGTCTACGGGTCGGCCTCGGCGCTGGCCGGGGTCACGGCGGCCGGGCTGATGGGCGTGCTGTTCGTCTTCCCGCTGCTCTACCAGGCGAGCCTGGGCGCCTCGGCGCTCGATGCGGGGCTGAGCGTGTTCCCGGAGGCGGTGGGGCTGATGCTGGCCTCGCAGGTGGTGGACCGGCTGCTGCCGAAGCTCGGCCCCCGGCTGCTGACCGTACCGGCACTGCTGGTCGCCGCGGCGGTCTTCGCGACGCTCGCGATCCCGGGCGTGGCGGAGAACGCGTGGAGCGTGCGCGGGCTGATGTTCCTGATCGGTCTGGTGCTCGGGACGGCGGTGCTCACCGTGCAGATCTCCGGGTTCGAGTCGATCGGGCCCGCCGACATGGGCCAGGCCATGGGCCTGTTCCAGATCGTCCGCACGCTCGGCGGTGCGTTGGGCATCGCCGCCTGTGCGGCGGTGATCGGCGGCGGCCATGTGACGGAGGCCGCCGCCGGCCCGGGCCCGTACCGTACGGCGGTGTGGGTGACGGCGGGGCTCGTCGCCGTCGGGGCACTCATCGCGCTGCGGCTACCGCGCGAGGCCCCGCAGCCACCGCCCTTCGACGACGAGGACGCACCGCCGCCGGGTGAAGGCCTGGCGGCGGACGAGGCACCGGCCGTGAAGGGCTGAGAGCGCGAGGCCCTCAGGGCCTGAGCGGGTACGGCGAAGGGGCGGGGCGGCATCCGGAGGGGGATGCCGCCCCGCCCCTTTCGGCGTTCCGGGCGGAGGGTGGGGAGGGGTTACGGGCGGCCGAGCAGCCCCGCCAGGCCGTCCGCGAGGCCGCCGCGCCAGCACGCGTAGTCGTGGCCGCCGTTGAACTCCCGGTACCGCACGTCGTATCCGCGGGCCCGCAGGATGTTGCGGAAGCGGCGGTTCTCCTCCAGCAGCATCCACTCCTGGCGGCCGACCTCCAGATGGAGGGTGACGGGCCTGCGCTCCGCCCAGGCGTACTGGCCGGTGAGCCATTCGCCCTCACGGTCGTCGTCGGGCCACCAGAAGGAGCCGGACTGGGAGAGCGCGAGGCCGAAGCGGTCGGGCCGCTGGAACGCGGCGAAGGCGGCGGTGAGGCCGCCCGCGCTCTGGCCGGCGACGACCGTGCGCGCCGCGTCCGCCCCGGCCCCGTACTCCTGCTCCACCCAGGGCAGCAGGGTGTCCGCGAGCCAGTCGACGAACGGGGCGCTGCACGCGAGGTCCTCCATGCGGCGGCCCATGGTGTCGATCAACACCGCGACGGTGGACGGGATTTCACCGTCCGCGTGCAGGTTGTCGAAGATGTCGCCGACGCCGAGCACCGGCCCCCACATCTCGCCGTCCAGGAGCACGGCGAGCGCGTAGGGGCCTGCGTCCGGGCGGTGTCCGGGCGGGAGGTGGACCGTGATCCGGCGGCCGTCCACCTCGGTGTCGAGGCTCTCGCCCCGGTCCACGTCCTCGCGGCGCCGGACGCGCAACTGGTCGGGCGCTTCGGGGAGTTCGAGTACGGAAGCGGGGTTACGGCCGTCGCGGGAGGGCAGCGGGGCCCCGGTGTTGAGCGGGTCGGGCTCCGCCTGGTCGAGGACCCGGCGCCAGGAAGGGCGGTCGGCGCGCAGGGCGTCCTCGCGGGTGCCGCAGGTGGCGTGGAACTGGTACGAGGCGCGGTGGTCGGTGCGCAGCCGGTAACTGATGGCCCAGACCCCGGTGCCCTCGGCCCGTTCCATCAGGTGCGGGGCGAGGTCGCCGGCGTGCCGGTCCTTGTCGGTGACCGTGTGGACCAGGGCCAGGACGTGGGTGGCGGGGCGGGCGGGGTCCTCGCGGCGGACGAAGGTGACCAGCCGGTGGTCGGCCTCGCCCTCGGGGTCGGGTTCGACGAGGGGGGCGCCGGTCTCGGAGACGTACCGCCAGAACGCCTCCTCGGCGTCGGGCTTGCCCTCGCGTACGTCCTCAAAAAGCGTACGCAGCAGCGGGCTTCGCACGGTGGGTACCTCGGATCGGTTCGGTCCCGCGGACACGGGCGGGGCGGGCGGGTTGCGGCGCGGTGGGTAGGTCATGTGCGGGCCGCCTTTCAGACGCGGGTGGCGGCGGAGCGGCCGAGGAGGACCCAGAGCAGGAACGGGCCGCCGAGGACGGTGGTGACGATGCCGACGGGGAGTTCGACGCCGTCGAAGACGATCCGGCCGAGGGTGTCGGCGGCGACGACGAGGACGGCCCCGGTGAGCATCGAGCCGACCAGCGGGACCCGCAGGGGGCCGGCGAGCCGGGAGGCGATGACGGGTGAGGCGAGGGCCACGAAGCCGACCGGTCCGCAGATGCCGACCGCGAGGCCCGCGAGGCCGACGGCGAGCAGCAGGGCGAGGGCGCGGACCCGGCCGGGGGCGGAGCCGAGGGAGGAGGCGGTGGCGTCGTCGAAGCGCAGGACGCCCAGGTGGCGGGCGACGGCGAGGCTGATGGGGACGAGGACCGCGAGGCCGATGAGGACGGGGACGGCGACGGAGTAGCTGCGCCCGTTGAGGCTGCCGGAGGTCCACACGTACAGCGAGCCGGCGGAGCTGAGGGACCGGCGGGAGAGGACGACCTGGGTGATGGCGGAGGCCAGGGCGGACATGGCGAGGCCGACGACGAGGACGCGGTAGCCGCGCTGGCCGAGGCCGCCGGAGACCGTGGTGACGACGATGACGGCGACCAGGGCGCCGATCGGCCCGGCCCACCAGGCGCCGAACGTTCCGGTGGCGCTGAGGGTGACGGAGAGCAGGACGGCGGCGGTGGCCCCGTCGTTGACGCCGAGGAGTTCGGGGGTGGCCAGGCGGTTGCGGGCCAGGGTCTGGGTGAGGCAGCCCGCGAGGCCGAGGGCGGCGCCCGCGGTGAGTCCGGCGACGATGCGGCCGAGGCGGAAGTTCTGGACGAGCAGGACGTCGAAGCGGTCGCCCTGGCCGAAGACGGCACGGAAGGTGCGGGCGACGCCCATGTCGCTCTGGCCCGCGTAGGCGGAGAGGACGACGGCGAGCAGGAGGGCCGCGGCGAGCGCGATGGCGGCGAGGGCCGCGCGCCGGGTGACCAGCAGGGAGAGAGGGCCGCGGCGGACGACGAGGGTGTCCGGCGGGCGCACGCGAACGGCCTTGGGCGTACGGCCCTTCGGGTGGGGCAGGGCGAGCTTGAAGCGGCGCGGGCGGTCCGGGGCGCGCTCCTCGGTGGCCGGTTCCGTCATCCCCATCGAGGCCAGCTGCTTGGAGCGGACGATGGCGATGAGGACCGGGGCGCCGATGAGGGCGACGATCACGGAGACGGGGGCCTCGAAGGGCCGGGAGACCACACGGGCGGCGACATCCGAGACGGCCAGCACGCAGGCGCCGATGAGTCCGGCGAGCAGCAGGCGGGCGGCCAGCCGGGTGCCGGCGATGGCGCGGGCGAGGAACCCGGCGAGCAGGCCGAGGAAGGAGATGGGCCCGGCCAGCGCGACGGCGGAGGCGGTGAGGAGGGTGACACCGACGGCGACGACCGTGCGGATGACGGGCGGCCGGTGGCCGAGGCTGCGGGCCAGGTCGTCGCCGAGCGCCAGGGCGGAGAGCGGGCGGGCGACGAGCAGCGCGACGAGGAATCCGATGGCGAGGACCGGGGCCAGGCGGCCGAGTTCGCCGAAGCCCTCGACCCCGGCGAGGGAGCCGAGGACCCAGAAGCGGAATCGGTCGTAGGTCTCGGCGGAGTTGACGACGATGACGCTGGTGAGTCCGCCGAAGGTGGCGCCGAGCGCCGCTCCGGCGAGGACGAGGCGCATGGGAGAGCCGCCGCCGCGCCGTCCGGAGATGAGGAGGACCAGGCCGCTGGCGACCACCGCGCCGACGAACGCGCAGACCAGGTAGGCGTAACCGGAATCGAAGCCGAGGAGCGCGATGCCCGCGACGACACCGAGCGACGCGCCCGCGTTGACGCCGAGCAGTCCGGTCTCGGCGAGCGGGTTACGGGTGACCGCCTGGAGGAGGCATCCGGCCACACCGAGGGCCGCGCCGACGAGCAGCGCGGTGAGGGTGCGCGGGAGGCGCAGGTCGCCGACGACAAGGGAGAGGCGGGCGTTGTCTCGGGCCCCGTCCCGGTTCAGCAGATAGTCGAGCACCCCTCCGACGCCCACCTCGCCCGCGCCGATGGAGAGGGAGAGGCCGCTGAGCAGCAGGACGGCCACCGTGAGACCGGCGACGGCGAGCGCCACGGCGCGGCCGCCGGCCGAAGGCACGCGCGAGGCCGCCTCCGTACCCGGGGATATCTCCGTACCGGGTACGGGACCGGGTCTGGAGCCGGGTTGCGGAGCGGGTTCCTCCGCTCCGGCGGGCGGTGTCGTGGCCCTCCGTTCGCTCTCCCCTCCGTCCAACTGGGCGGTCGAGGAGTCATGTTCGGGGGCCGAGGCCGTGGCCCCCGTGCGCGGCGTTTGCATAAGGTGAGGCTAACCTAACCATATATCGACGGCTCGACACCCTTCTGGGCGGTCGAATCAATTTAGGTTACCCTTACCTAACACCCAGGGGGAGGTTGTTTCATGCCTGAGCACATACCGGGCAGAAGTGGCGAGTTCGAGGGCCGTACGGCCCTGGTGACCGGCGCCGGACAGGGCATCGGAGCCGCAGTCGCCGAACTGCTCGCCGACCTCGGCGCCCAGGTGGCGGCCACCGACCGGGCCGGGCACACCATCGAGGCGCTGGCCGCCGACTGGCCCCGGCGGCAGGAGAAACTGCCGGCGGGCGAACGGTCGGCGGGCTGCCTGGAACCACATGTGATGGACGTCACGGACCGGGTCGCGGTGGAGAACACCGTGGCCCGCGTCGAGGACGAACTCGGCCCGGTGGACATCCTGGTGAACGTCGCGGGCATCCTGCGCACCGGCCCGGCGACCACGCTCTCGGCGCAGGACTGGGCGGACACCTTCGCGGTGAACACCACGGGCGTCTTCCATGTCTCGCAGAGCGTCGCCCCCCTGATGGCGGCCCGGAAGTCCGGCTGCATCGTCACCGTCGGCTCCAACGCCGCCGGGATCCCGCGCACCGGTATGGCCGCCTACGCCGCTTCCAAGGCGGCCGCCGCCATGTTCACCAGGTGTCTGGGCCTCGAACTCGCCCGCAGCGGCGTGCGCTGCAACGTCGTCGCCCCCGGATCCACCGACACCGCCATGCAGCGTGCGCTGTGGACCGACCCGGGCGCCGAGGCGCGGGTGATCGACGGGGACCCGTCGACGTACCGCACCGGCATTCCGCTCGGCCGGATCGCCGAACCCGCCGACATCGCCGACGCGGTGGCGTTCCTCGCCTCGGACCGCGCCCGCCACATCACGCTCCAGGAGCTGTACGTCGACGGCGGCGCGACCCTGCGCTGACCGGCGGCCCCCCGCACGACCCTCCGTACCACTTCACCTCCCACCAGCCCCCCGCACCCGCTGACGGGACCATCGAGAATGGAGTCCCCGTGTCGACGGCATCCCAGGTCGCCACGCACGTCCCCCCGGCCGATCCGGCCCACCCCTCCGTAGGAGCGGCCACGTCGCTCCTGGACGCCTACACACCGGGCGACCACTTCCTCGCCACGCCCGGACGCACCCTGCTCGCACGCGGACCGGGGCGCGAAGTCCCGCACGACGAGAGACCCTTGACCGACCGGGTGGACGCCACCCTGGCCGAGGCAGTCGCCGCCGGACAGGCATCACCCGTGGTGATCGGCGCCATCCCGTTCGACCACACGGCACCGGCCGCGCTCCACGTGCCGGCGTCGGTGCGCACCGCCCCGCCGCTCGCCTCCGATCCGATGATCGCCCTGCCCGTCGGCCCCTCCGCCACCACCGACTGGCAGATCCGCCCGGTGCCCGTGCCCGAGGTCTACGGCGAGGGCGTCGCCGCCGCCGTGGCCCGTATGTGGCGCGGCGAGTTCAGCAAGGTGGTGCTGGCCCGCACGCTGGAACTCACCTCCGGCGCCCCGCTGGACCTGCCCGCAATGCTCCAGCGGCTGGCCCGCCGCGACCCCTCCGGCTACACCTTCGCCCTGCCGACCGGCCCCGCCCGCACCCTGATCGGCGCCAGCCCCGAGCTGCTCGTCTCCCGCCACGGCGACCATGTCGTCGCCAACCCGCTCGCCGGGTCCACCCCGCGCAGCGACGACCTCGCCGAGGACGTCCGCCGCGCCGCGACGCTGCTGGAGTCGGTCAAGGACCTCCACGAGCACGCCGTCGTCGTGGACGCCGTCCACCAGGCGCTCGCCCCGCACTGCACCGGGATGACCGTCCCGGCCCGGCCGACGCTGATCCGCACGGCCACCATGTGGCACCTGTCGACCACGGTCACCGGCACCCTGTCCTCCGCCTCCACCTCGGCGCTGGACCTGGCGATGGCGCTGCACCCGACGCCCGCCGTGTGCGGGACGCCGACGCAGACGGCCCGTCAGGTCATCGCGGAGACCGAGCCGTTCGACCGCGGCTTCTTCACCGGTGTCGTCGGCTGGGGGAACGCCGACGGCGACGGCGAATGGGTCGTCACGATCCGCTGCGCCGAGGCCGAGGAGCGCACGCTGCGCCTCTACGCGGGCGCGGGCATCGTCTCCGCCTCCGAGCCCGAGGCGGAGACCGCCGAGACCGGCGCCAAGTTCCGCACCTTCCTGAGCGCCGTGGGAGCCGAGCTGTGAGTACGCAAGCCGCTCCCACCTGGCCCGCCGAGTTCGCCGAGAGGTACCGGGCGGCCGGCTGGTGGCGCGGGGAGACCTTCGGAGAGATGCTGCGGCAGCGCGCGGAGGAGCACCCGGACCGGATCGCGATCGTCGACCCGGTGGCCGGGAGCCGGTGGAGCTACGCCGATCTCGACCGGCGCGCCGACCGGCTGGCGGCGGGCTTCCTCGCCCGCGGTATCGCCAAGGACGACAAGGTGGTGGTCCAACTCCCCAACATCGCCGAGTTCTTCGAGGTGATCTTCGCCCTGTTCCGGATCGGCGCGCTGCCCGTCTTCGCGCTGCCCGCCCACCGCGAGACTGAGATCGCCTACTTCTGCGAGTTCACCGAGGCCGTCGCCTACGTCATCGCGGCCGAGAGCGGCGGCTACGACTACCGAGAGCTTGCGGCGAAGACCCGCGCTCAAGTACCCACGCTGAAGCACGTGTTCGTCGCCCAGGGGGACCCGGGTGACTTCGAGGCGCTGGCCGAGGTGGCCGAGGAGCCGGTCGGCTACGGCGGTCCGCGCCCCGACGACCTGGCCTTCCTCCAGCTCTCCGGCGGCAGCACCGGCGTACCGAAACTGATCCCGCGCACCCACGACGACTACATCTACTCACTGTGGGGCTCCAACGAGATCTGCGGGGTCGACGAGAACAGCGTCTACCTGGTCGCGCTGCCCGCCGCCCACAACTTCCCGCTCTCCTCCCCCGGTTCGCTCGGTGTGCTGTACGCCGGAGGGCGCGTGGTGCTGTGCCCGCAGCCCTCGCCCGAGGTGGCCTTCCCGCTGATCGAGCGCGAGGGCGTGACCATCACCGGCCTGGTGCCGCCGCTGGCCCTGCTGTGGACCGAGGCCGCGCCCGGCAGCGCCCATGACCTCAGCAGCCTTGACGTACTGCTGGTGGGCGGCGCCAAGTTCAGCGAGGAGGCGGCCCGCAGGGTGCGTCCCGCGCTCGGCTGCACGCTCCAGCAGGTGTTCGGGATGGCGGAAGGGCTGGTCAACTACACGCGCCTGGACGACCCGGTGGAGACCATCGTCACCACCCAGGGCCGCCCCATCTCCCCCGACGACGAGATCCTGGTCGTCGACGACGAGGACCGCGAGGTGGCGCCCGGCGGGACAGGACACCTGCTGACCCGGGGCCCGTACACGATCCGCGGCTACTGGAACGCCCCCGAGCACAACGCCCGTTCCTTCACCGAGGACGGCTTCTACCGCACCGGCGATGTCGTCCGGGTCACGGAGAGCGGGCACATCGTCGTGGAGGGGCGCGCCAAGGACCAGATCAACCGGGGCGGTGAGAAGGTCGCCGCCGAGGAGGTGGAGAACCACATCCTCGCCCACCCGGCCGTGCACGACGCCAACGTGGTGGCGGAGCCGGACCCGTATCTGGGTGAGCGCGTCTGCGCGTACGTGATCCTGCGCTCGGGTGCCGGTCCGCTGAAGGCGGTGGCCATCAAACGGTTCGTACGGGAACGGGGTCTGGCCGCCTACAAGGTGCCCGACCGGGTCGAGTTCGTGGACGCGTTCCCGCAGACCGGGGTCGGCAAGGTCTCCAAGAAAGACCTGCGCAACGCGGCCGCCCGCACCGCCGACCCCGCCCCTGCTCCCGCTCCCGCCCTCTGACGTTTCCGCCGCACACGTCCCCGCACCTTTCGAACGGAACCCTCTCCACCATGGCTCTGCCCGCCATCACCCCCTATCCCATGCCGGCCGCCGACGAGCTGCCCGCCAATCGGGTCGACTGGACCGTCGACCCGGCGCGCGCCGTGCTGCTCGTGCACGACCTGCAGAACTACTTCCTGTCGGCGTACGACCGGCAGGCCGCGCCCGTGCCCGAACTCCTCGCGCATGTGGCCGAGTTGAAGAAGGAGGCGGCGCGTCTGGGCGTGCCCGTCCTCTACACCGCGCAGCCCGGCGGCCAGAGCGCCGAGGAGCGCGGGCTCCAGCAGGACTTCTGGGGCCCCGGCCTGCCGGCCGACGAGCACGCGGCGGCCATCGCGGAGGAGGTCGCGCCCGGCGACGGCGACACCGTCATCACCAAGTGGAAGTACAGCGGTTTCGTCCGCACCGATCTGCTGGAGCGGCTGCGTGAGCAGGGCCGCGACCAGATCGTCCTCACCGGCGTCTACGCCCACATCGGCGTCCTGATGACGGCGTGCGACGCGTGGATGCAGGACATCCAGGCGTTCGTGGTGGCCGACGCGGTGGCGGACTTCTCGGCCGACGACCACGCGATGGCGCTGCGTTGGGCGGCCGGCAAGTGTGCCGTCGTCACCACCGCCCGAGCCGTCTTCGAAGGGAAGTGACCGCTGTGGCCCTGACGCTGGAGCAGCTGCGTGCCGATGTCGCCGACATCCTCGGCGAGGAGCCGGAGGAGATCCCGCTCGACGAGAACCTCGTGGACTACGGACTCGACTCCGTCCGTCTGATGTCCCTGGCGGCGGCCTGGCGCCGTGACCACGGGATCGAGGTGGCCTTCGCCGACCTGGCCGAGAAGCCGGCGCTGGAGGCCTGGGCGCCGCTGCTCGGGGTGACCGGCTGACGAAGGCGGCGGCGAACAGTCCTTCCGAGGGTGGTGCGGACCCGGCAGTACCGGGTCCGCACCACCCTCGACCCGTTTTCCCGATGACCGTGCTACAGTGCGATGAGCACCCGTGGATGCCCCTTCGTCGGGCACCGGTGCTGAGCTTCTCTCTCCATCGCTGTTGCGCCCGTCCTCGTAGACCGGCGATCCAGATTCTTCCCCAGCGTTTCTCTCTCGCTGTCTCTCCTTCCGGCTGCCGGGCTTCCGTGCCCCGGTGCGGGTGTGACGATGCCGCCCCTCCGTACGCCGGTCCCTCATTCGCCATGTCTGCGAAAGGACCCCTCCCATGACCACCACACTCGAACGCCCCGCCATCCGTGAGCCGCGCCCCGTCCGGGCCGCCGGGCTCCTCGACACCGTCTCGGGCGGCCACGGACTGCTCCGTGTCCAGGGCGGCCACCCCTCCCCCGGCGACATCCAGGTGTCGCCCGCACTGATCCGCCGCTACGGCCTGCGCAAGGGCGACGCCGTCGAGGGGAGCTGCGAGCGGCCGCGCGTCCTCGCCACCGTCGACCGGGTCAACGGCCTCCCGCCGCAGTCCCTGGCCGGCCGCGCCCACTTCCGCAACCTCACCCCGGTCCACCCCACCGAGCGGCTGCGGCTGGAGACGGAGAAGGGCGGCCCGGCGCCCCGGATCGTCGATCTGGTCTCCCCCGTCGGCAAGGGCCAGCGCGGCCTGCTCGTCGCACCGCCCCGGACCGGCAAGACGGTCCTGCTCCAGCAGTTCGCCGCCGCCGTCGCCACCAACCACCCCGAGTGCCACTTGATGGTGGTCCTCCTGGACGAACGCCCCGAGGAGGTCACCGACATGCGCCGCTCGGTGCGCGGCGAGGTGTACGCCTCCACCTTCGACCGGCCCGCCAAGGAGCACATCGCCCTCGCCGACCTGACCGTCGAGCGCGCCAAGCGCCTCGTCGAGCAGGGGCAGGACGTGGTGATCCTGCTGGACTCCCTCACCCGGCTGTGCCGCGCCCACAACAACGCGGCCGGATCGGGCGGCCGCACCCTGAGCGGCGGTGTCGACGCGGCGGCCCTGGCCGGCCCCAAGAAGCTGTTCGGGGCGGCCCGCTCCGCCGAGGAGGGCGGCTCGCTCACCATCCTGGCGACGGCCCTCGTCGAGACGGGCTCCCGCGCCGACGAGTTCTTCTTCGAGGAGCTGAAGGGGACCGGCAACATGGAGCTGCGCCTGGACCGCTCGCTCGCGGACCGGCGGGTCTTCCCGGCCGTCGACATCGCCCGGTCCGGCACCCGCCGCGAGGAGCTGCTGACGGACCCCGCCGAGCTGGCCACCGTACGGGCGCTGCGCCGCGCCCTGCACGCCCGGGACGGTCAGGGCGCCCTGGAGGCGCTGCTGGACAAGGTCCGCCGCACCCCGGACAACGCCACGTTCCTCCGCCAGGTGCAGCCCACCGTGCCGGGCGCCTGAGGATGCCGCTCAGCTCCGTGCCGACAGCGCTGCCGCCTCCCTGCGCCGCCGCTGCTCCCGTACGTCGGCGACCGGTGCGGCGAGCATCAGTGCCCGGGTGTAGGGGTGGCGGGGTTCCGAGGTGACCTGGACCGCGTCACCGGTCTCGACGAGTTCGCCGGCCTGGATGACCGCCACCCGGTGGCTCATGAACCGGACGACCCCCAGGTCGTGGGTGACGAACAGGTAGGCGACCCGGGTCTCCTCCTGGATCTCCAGGAGGAGTTCGAGGACCGTCCGCTGGGTGGTCAGGTCCAGTGCGGAGACCGGTTCGTCGCAGATGACCAGCCGGGGCCGCAGGGCCAGGGCCCGGGCGATGGCGACCCGTTGGCGCTGACCGCCGGAGAACTCCCGGGGCAGCCGGTCGGCGGCGTCGGCGGGCAGGCGTACCCGCTCCAGCAGTTCCGCGATCCGGGCCCGTGCCTCCTTGGTCCCGGTGCCCTGGCCGAGCAGGGGCTCGCCGAGGGTGTCGCCGACCGTACGGGAGGGGTTGAGCGAGGTGTACGGGTCCTGGAACACGACCTGGAGGTCGCGGGCCAGGGCCCGTCGGCGCGCCCGTCCTGCCCGCTCGATGCGGCTGCCCGCGAAGGTGATGGTGCCCGACTCCACGGGGGCGAGACCGAGGACCGCCCGGCCGATCGTCGTCTTGCCCGAGCCGGACTCGCCGACCAGGCCGAGGGTCTCCCCGGGCCGGATGCCGAGGCTCACCCCCTTGAGGATCCGGGCGCGCGGTGCGCGGCGGCCCTTGCCGGGGTAGGAGACCCGCAGGTCGCGGAGGGAGAGCAGGGCGTCCGGGAACTCCCCGCCGGGCCCGCCGGTGGCATCGCTGGTCATACGGTGGTGCTCCTCGCCTCTCGTGGCTGCCACGGCTCCCGTGGCGGCGCGTCGTCCAGGACCGCTTCGAGCAGGGACCGGGTGTAGAGGTCGCGCGGCGCGTGGACGACCTGTTCGGCGGTGCCGGTCTCCACGATCCGGCCGGCGCTCATCACCGCCACCCGGTCGCAGAGGTCCGCGACGACACCGAGGTTGTGGGTGACCAGGAGGACCCCGAGTCCACGGTCCCGCTGGAGGCGGCGCAGCAGCTCCAGGACCTCCGCCTGGACCACGACGTCGAGTGCGGTGGTGGGCTCGTCCGCGATGAGGAGTTCCGGATCGCAGGACATCGCCCCGGCGATCAGGACGCGTTGGGCCATGCCGCCGGAGATCTCGTGCGGGTACAGCCGCATCGTCCGCTCGGGCGACGGGATCTCCACCAGCCGCAGCAGGTCCAGCGCGCGGGTCTCGGCCTCCTTGCGGGTGATGCCGAGGACATGGCGCATCGGCTCCATGAGCTGGCTGCCGATGGTGAAGGCCGGGTCGAGATTGCTCATCGGCTCCTGGGGGACGTACGCGACCGTTCCGCCCCGCAGGGTGCGGTGCTCGCGCTCCGGCAGGCCGACGGTCTCCCGCCCGTTGACGGTGACGCTGCCCGACCCGATCCTGCCACCCTCCGGCAGGATGCCGAGGACCGAGAACGCCGTCTGCGACTTGCCGGACCCCGACTCGCCGACCAGGCCCACGATCTCGCCGGGTGCGACATCGAGGTCCACGCCGTGCACGACCTGTTTGGGCGGGCCGTCGGGCCGGTCGTAGACCACGGTGAGGCCGCGCACCGAGAGCAGCGGGCTGCGCGGTCCTGCCTCCGCCGGGGCCTCGAAGGCCGGTGCGGGGCGTGCCCGTCGCGGGGAGCGCCCGCCGTCCGGCGGTCCGCCGCGCTCCTCCAGCGCGTCGCGCAGGGCGGCGGCGAGGAGGACCAGGGCGCCGTTGGTGATGCCGAGGGCGAGTCCGGGCCAGAGCATGAGGAGCGGGGCCCGCTGGATGTTCTGGAACGCCTCGTTGAGCATCGCGCCCCAGGTGGCCGAGGAGCCGCTGCCGACGCCGAGGAACTCCAGTCCGGCCTGGAGGCCGATGGCGATCCCGGCGACCAGGGCGACCTGGATGATGACGGGGCCGCGTACGACGATGAGGATGTGGCGTCCGACGATGCGGGCGTCGGAGAGTCCGGACACCTTGGCGGCGTCCACGTACAGCTCCTTGCGGACGTTGGCGACGATGCCGCGCACCAGGCGGAAGAAGCTGGGGGCGGCGAGCACGCCGAGCACGATCATCAGGACCCAGACGTCGGGGCCGAGGATGGCGCGGGAGGCGAGCAGGACCACCATGGCGGGGAGGGCCATGACGAGGTTGACGGCCCAGTTGGCCGCCGAGTCGAACCAGCCGGCGCGGTACCCGGCGTACAGCCCGGTGGGTACGCCGAGGGCGAGGGCGACTCCCAGGGCGATCAGCGCGCCGCCGAGCGTGTTGCGGCCGCCGTACAGGAGGCGGGAGAGGATGTCGCGGCCCGCCGAGTCCATACCGAGCGGGTGCGCGGCGCTCGGCCCCTCGAACGCGGCGCCCAGCGCGGAGGCGTCGGGGGCCTGCGGGGCGATGAGCGGCGCCAGGAGCACCGCGACGACCAGGAGCAGCAGGACTCCGGCGGAGGCGGCGCCGAGCGGGTTGCGCAGGAGGCGCCGGAGCAGTCCGCCGGGCACGGCGGCCCGGGTGTCGGCGGCGGGCGCGGAGTCGGGTGCCGGGCGGGGCGGGGGCGCCGGGTCGGCCGGCAGGTTGTCGCTCATGCGACCCTCGCCTTCGGGTTGAGCCAGCCGATCATGACATCGACCAGGAGGTTGATCAGGACGACTCCGATGACCGTGAGCATGACCAGGGCCATGATCACGGGGATGTCGCCGCGGGTGGTGTAGGTGACGGTCATGCTGCCGATGCCGGGGAGCCCGAAGATCTGCTCCACGATGACCGCGCCGCCCAGCAGTCCGACGAACTGCATGCCGAGCACCGACAGAGCGGGCGCGGAGGCGTTGCGCAGGACGTGCCGGAGGACGATCCGCGAGGTGGGCAGCCCGCGGGCGCGCAGCGTACGGATGTAGTCCTGGCGCAGGACGTCGATGACCGCGCCCCGCACCTGCTGGGAGACGCCGGCCACGGAGGCGACCGACAGCGCGAGGACGGGCAGCGTGATGGTGGAGAGCCAGCCCGACGGCGACACGGAGAACGCCGTGTAGCCGATCGCCGGGAACCAGTTGAGGTTGACCGCGAAGACCAGCACGATCACCAGGGTCACCAGGAAGCCGGGGAGCGCGTACCCGATCACGCCCAGCACCTGGACGAAGCGGTCGGCGGCCCCGCGCCGCACCCCGGCCCAGACGCCGAGCAGGAACGACACGAGGGTCGCGACCAGGGTCACCCCTACCATGAGGCTCGCGGTGACCGGGAGCCGGGCGGTGACCGCGGTGGTGACGTCCTCGCTGGTGAACCAGGAGGTGCCGAGGTCACCGCGGACCGCGTGGGTGAGCCAGTCGGCGTACTGCGTGAGGACCGGCCGGTCGAGACCGAGCGCGGCGTTCTTCGCGTCGACGGCGGCCTGGTCG
This sequence comes from Streptomyces cyaneofuscatus, assembly GCF_000718135.1. Taxonomy (GTDB): domain Bacteria; phylum Actinomycetota; class Actinomycetes; order Streptomycetales; family Streptomycetaceae; genus Streptomyces; species Streptomyces cyaneofuscatus. The sequence continues at coordinate 210,507 of NZ_JOEM01000008.1, forward strand.
GCGCCCTGGCCGAGCAGCGTACGGCCGACGTCGGTGTCCGGGACGGACAGCAGCAGGTAGGAGAGGAAGGAGATGACGAGGAGGAGCAGGGCTCCCGCCGCGATCCTGCGGGCGATGAAGTTCAGCATGGCACTCGGTATCTGTCGGGCGCTTCAGGAGAGGCCGTCGTGGTCTCAGCCGGCGGGGGCGTAGTTGTAGATCGACGGGACGGCCATGCCGGACTGCGGGGTGATCTTCACCGTGCCGTCGGAGACGTGCAGGTACGTCATCCGGTAGAAGGGCACGAACCAGCCCTCCTCGACCAGGTGCCGGTTCAGCTGCCGGGCGGCTTCCTTCTGCTTCTCGCCGCCGCTCTGGATCTGCGGCAGGAGCTTGCCGACCGTCGCGTCGGTGGAGCCGAACATGTTGAACGTGCCCGGGGTGACCAGTTCGTTGACGACGATCCAGTCGTCGGCGGCCTGGCCCATGTTCATGACCATGCCGGGGTAGGCGCGGTCGGTGAAGATCTTGCGGAGTGCGGTGGAGCCGTCGAGCTCCTCCCACTTCAGCGTGATGCCGACGGCCTTGAGGTCGGTGGTCAGGGAGGAGGCGAGGGCGTCGTTGACGATCGCGCTCATCCGGGGGAGCTTGAGCGTGAACCCCTTGGCGTATCCGGCGGACTTCAGCAGGGACTTGGCCTTGGCCGGGTCGTGCGCGTAGTACGTGTCCAGCGCCTTGTCGTAGCCCGCGGTGTCCGGGCCGAAGACCTGGCCGGTGGCGGCGCCGCGGTTCTGCCGGATGGTGGCCAGCATGGTCTTCCGGTCGACCGCGTGGTTGAGCGCCTGGCGCACGCGGGCGTCCTTGAGCGCCGGAGTGATGGCGCCGCCCCGGTCGAAGAGCAGCAGGCCCTGGAAGTCGAACTCCTGCTCCGTGGTCTTCACCCGGGGGTCGGACTCGATGCTGATCTGCTGGTCGGCGTTCTGGAGCAGGGCCGCGTTCACCTGGCCGGTCCGCAGGCCGTTGACGATCGCCGTCTCGTTGTCGAAGAAGCTGATCGCCAGCTCCTTGTAGGGGAGTTCCTCGCCCCAGTAGTCGGCGTTGCGCTCGTAGACCCACTTGGTGCCGATGGTCGTCTTCGCCTTTGCCAGGCGGTACGGGCCGGTGCCGTCGGGGGTCGTCTTGAGGGCGTCGCCCTTGGCGAAGGCCGCGGGGTTGGCCATCAGCCCGGCTGCGTCGCTGAGGTAGAAGAGCATCGCGGGGTCGGGCTGGGCGAGCTTCAGGGTGACGTGCGTGGCGTCGGTGACCTCGACGGACGTGAGGTCCTTCAGCCACTTGGCCGCCGCGCCGCCGCCCTTCTTGAAGCGCTCCAGGTTGGCCTTGACGGCGGCGCCGTCGAAGGCGCTGCCGTCGGCGAACTTCACGTCATCGCGCAGGGTGAGGGTGAGGGCGGTCCTGGTGTCGTCGTACGTCCACTCGGTGGCGAGCATCGGACTGAATTCGCCGTCGGCCTCGCGCTTGACCAGGGTGTCGTAGACGGCCTGGAAGAACGGCAGAGCGCTGCCGACCGCCTGGGAGGGGTCGAGGCTCTGCGGGGAGGTCAGCGTGGCGAGGTTCAGCTGCGCTCCGGCGCTGCCCTGCGGGCCGCCGCCCGCGCAGCCGGTGAGCGTGAGGACGGCCGCCAGGCAACCGGCCAGGGCCGCGTTTCGGGTGGTTCTGCTCATGGGTTCGCTCCGTCTGGAGAGCCCGGGAAAGAGGTCCCGGGGTGGAGTGGCGGTGAGCCTACCTGCGGAATTAACCACTTGGTAGGTTTTTGAGCGGGAAATTAACCAGCTGGTAAGTTCCGTGGGGTGAAGTCAGGGGTAGCGGGCGGCGGCGCCGTGTCCGACGAGCACAGGGGGCCGCCACGATGAGCACAGGGACCGGGCGCGCCCCGTACGGGCCGCCGGCCGAGGGGGCCCGGCCGTCGAAGGGGGAACGCACCCGCGCCCGCATCCTCGACGCGGCGGCCGCGCTGTTCTCCCGTTCCGGCTTCAACGCGGTCTCGCTGCGCGACATCGCCGCCCACGCGGGACTGACCCATGCCGGGCTGCTGCACCACTTCCCGGGCAAGGGCCGTCTGCTCCTGGAGGTCCTTGAGCGGCGCGACCTGATCGACGCCCGCGAACTCTTCCCCGGCCTGCTGCGGCCGGGTTCGCCCGCGCCGGAACCGGCCCGCCGGCTGCGGCTGCTGCTGGAGCTGGTGGCGCGCAACAGCCGGACGCCGGGCCTGGTCGCCCTCTACGCGAAGGTGTCGGCCGAGGCGACCGATCCGGACCACCCCGCGCACGCCTACTTCGCCCGGCGCTACCGGTATCTGCGCACCGAGCTGACCGGCATCGTGGCCGATCTCCAGCGGGCGGCCGGCGCGGGCGACGCCGTGGACCCGGGCGTGGTGGCCGGTCAGCTGCTGGCCCTGATGGACGGCTTGCAGACACAGTGGCTGCTGGAGCCGGAGGCCGTACCGATGGAGGCGCTCGTACGGGACTTCCTGGACCGCCTGGGACTGCTGCCCGCAGACGGCGCGGAGGCCACGGACGGCCTGGAGGCCGGAGACGGCGCGGGCACGGAGACCGGAGACGGCGCGGAGGCCGGCGGCGTCAGCCGTTGAGGGTCGCGAGGGCCGCATCGGCCGTGCTCCGGTGTCCGGCGGCGTTGGGGTGGAACCCGGTCGCCTCCGCGGTCTCCTCGGGCTCGATCCAGCGCACGCCCTGCGGCTTGCACGCGTCGTGTCCGACCGAGGGCGCGTAGGCGTCGACATAGGCCCCGCCCCGTCCGGCCGCCTGCTGCGCGAGCATCGTGTTGAGCTGCTTCTGCTTGTCCCGGAACCAGGCGAAGTCCCCGTCGGCGAAGGGAACGACCGGTCGGCAGGAGGTGCCGTCGTCCGGGACGATCGCCGGATACCCCACCACCAGGACGCGGGCCTGCGGCGAGCGGGCCTGGATCGCCGCGAGGACCGCGGCCACCTTCGGCGCGGTGGCGCCGATCCGGGCGCCGATCTCGTCGGTGCCGAGCAGCGTGTAGCTCCGCTTGCACGGTGCGCCCAGCGGGGCGAGCTTGCCGAGCAGGACGCAGCGGGTGAGGACGCCGGGGAGATCGAGGTCGTTGCCGCCGATGCCGAGGGTGACCAGGGTCGTGTCGGGCCGCAGGGCGTCCAGCTGGGGCGGCGCCGATCCCTGCGCGGCGGTCATGTGACGGGTGTCGGCGCCCGCGCAGGTGACATCGGCGAACGACGCCACCGGGAGGCCGGCGGCCAGCAGGGCCGGGTAGTTGCGTGAGGAGCGGCCGCAGGCGGCGTCCGTCTGCTCGGGGATGCCGGGCCCCGAGCTGAAGGAGTCGCCGAGCGCCACGTAGTGGACCGGGGCGTCCTGTGCGGCGCGATCGGACGTCCGCGCAGCCGGGGCGGCGGTGGCCGGGGCACCGGCCGTGGCCAGGAGGGCCGTGGCGGCGGTGACGGCCAGGGTGGTGGCAGCGGTGCGGCGGCGGTGAGCGGCGGGGGCGGGGTGCCTGTCGGCAGGGTGCATGGCCATTCCTCGTCTCTTCGGCGCGGAGGCACCGTCGGAAGGTGGAAGCGGAGGCGGACGCTGGTGCGGGGCGGTGGGCACCGGCTGACGCGGGGTCGGACGAGGGTCACTCGGAGACCGGACGGACCGGAGAGCGAAAACCGTACGATGAACGGTTTCTGGCCGTCAAGGGCGCGCGCGACACCGGTCCACCGTCGTCGGCACCCCCGGAGGCGGGGCGCGGGAGCGGGCGGCGCGGACCCTTGACACCCAAAACCGATCAATTTACGGTTTTTGCATGATGGCGACCTTGTGCCCCCCTCCCGGAGCCGCCCGAGGCGGGCCCTGACGCCGGCAACCGGCCGCTCCCCCGCCGCCCGAACCCACAATCCACTCCCCCACTCGAACCGACAGGTGCGCCGTATGACGACCGACCAGACCGCTTCGACCCCGGCGGCAGACACCTCGGCCACGCCGCTGACCCTGGCCGAGAAGGCATCCCTGACCAGCGGCGGCGGGGACTTCGTCACCTCGGCCGTGGACCGGGCCGGTGTCCCGGCCATCACCCTTTCCGACGGGCCGCACGGACTGCGTCTGCCGAAGGAGGCGGGCGACGGAGGCCAACTCGACCTGCACAGCGCCGCCCCCGCCACCTGCTACCCGCCCGCCGTGGCACTCGGCAGCAGCTGGGACCCGGAGCTCGCCCATCGCGTCGCCGGAGCGCTCGCGGACGAGGCGACCGCGCACGGCGTCCGGGTGCTGCTGGGTCCGGGCATCAACATCAAGCGCTCGCCGCTCTGCGGGCGCAACTTCGAGTACTTCTCCGAGGACCCGCTGCTCACCGCCGAGCTGGGCGGGGCCATGGTGCGCGGGCTCCAGGAGTCCGGTGTGGGCGCGGCACTCAAGCACTACGCGGCCAACAACCAGGAGACCGACCGGATGCGGGTCAGCGCCGACATCGACGAGCGCCCGCTGCGCGAGATCTACCTCCGCGCCTTCGAACGCATCGTCCGCCGCGACCGCCCCTGGTCCGTGATGTCCGCCTACAACGGCGTCAACGGGGTGACCCTCTCGGAGAACACCCGGCTGCTGACCGACATCCTGCGCACCGAGTGGGGGTTCGACGGCATCGTCATGTCCGACTGGGGAGCCGTACGCGACCGGGTGGCCGCCCTCCGCGCGGGTCTGGACCTCCAGATGCCCGGCACCCGGGGGCGCACCGACGCCGAGGTCGTGGCCGCCGTGCGGGACGGCTCCCTGGATGAGTCGGTGCTGGACACCGCCGTGGTGCGGCTGGTCCGCTTCGCCCGGCGCGCCACGGCCGGCGACAGGCGCCCCGCGCCGCAGATGACCGTGGACGACCACCACCGCCTCGCCGGGGAGGCGGCGGAGCGGTGCGTGGTCCTGCTCAAGAACGAGGACGGGCTGCTGCCGCTGAGCCCGGACGCGGGAAGCGTCGCCGTCATCGGTGAGCAGGCCCGCACCCCCCGCTACCAGGGGGCCGGCAGCTCCCAGGTCACCCCCACCCGGCTGGACGTCCCCCTCGACGCCCTGCGCGACCGCGCCGAGGGGGCGCGGGTCGCGTTCGCCCCCGGGTACGCCCTCGCGGGCACCGGCACCGTACAGAACCCGGCCGACGAGAACGCGCTCACGGAGGAGGCGGTCCGGCTCGCCGCCGGGTCCGACACCGTTCTGCTGTTCCTCGGCCTCTCCGCGCAGGACGAGTCCGAGGGGTTCGACCGGGACCACATCGACCTGCCGGAGGACCAACTGCGCCTCCTGGAAGCCGTCGTGGCCGCCAACCCGCGTACCGTCGTCGTCCTCTCCAACGGCGGAGTGGTCCGCACCGACCCCTGGCACCGCACGGTCCCCGCACTCGTCGAGGGCTGGCTGCTCGGCCAGGCGGGAGGCGGGGCGCTGGCCCGGGTCCTGTTCGGCGACGTCAACCCGTCCGGCAAGCTGGCGGAGACCGTACCGCTGCGGCTGGAGCACGCACCGAGCCACCTCTCCTTCCCCGGTGAGGAGGGGCATGTCCGGTACGGCGAGGGCGTCTTCGTCGGCTACCGGGGGTACGACGCGGCCGACCGCGAGGTGGCCTTCCCCTTCGGCCACGGGCTGTCGTACACGACGTTCACGTACAGCGGGCTGCGGGTCGCGCCGGAGGGGGACGGCAGCCGTTTCGCGGTCGCGGTCACCGTCGCCAACACCGGGCCGCGCACCGGGCGTGAGACCGTCCAGGTGTACAGCGGCGGCCCCGCCGGGTCGTCCGTGGCTCGCCCGCCGAGGGAGCTGCGCGGCTTCGCCTCGGTGACGCTCGCTCCGGGCGAGAGCCGCGAGGTGGTCGTCCGCGTCTCCCGCGAGGACCTCGCGTACTACAGCGAGCGGGAAGGCGGATGGCGGGTCGAGGGCGGTGACTACGTCATCGCGGCGGGCGCGTCCTCGCGCGACCTCCGGCTCAGCGCCGAGGTCACCGTGGTGGGAGACCCCTCGCGGCTCGTGCTCACCGGCCGCAACTCCCTCGCCGAGTGGCTGGAGCACCCCGTCGGCGGCCCGCTGCTGATGAAGGGGTTCGCCGAGGGCCGGGCCGCAGCAGGGGCCGAGGCGGGGCCGAGCGCGCTGGAGAACCCGGTGCTGTGGCGGTTCCTCGCCGGGATGCCGCTGGAGGTGATCGCCGACTTCCCGCAGAGTCCGGTGGGCCCCGAGGGCGTGGCCGCTCTGGTGGCGGCCGCGGCCTCGCCCGGCGCGGCAGACACGCCCGGCGCACCCGGCGCGGACGAGCCGCGGGCATGAGCGGACGCCGTCCGGCCCCGCTGGTCACGGGAACCGTGCGGCCGGGCTGGGAAGGTGTCCGGGACGCCTTCGCGCGCGGCCAGGCGGAGGACCCGGGTGGCGCGCAACTGGCCGTCCGCCACGGGGGCCGGACGGTCGTGGACCTCTGGACGCCGGGCACGGGCCGGTTCGGGTACGGCGCTGCGCCGGACGTGGCGGACGGCGCGGGCAGTGCGTACGGCGCGGGCGGGGCGGACGGAGCCGGGGTGACCGGAGGCGAGGCGTTCCGGGCCGATTCCGTGGGTGTCCTCATGTCGGTCTCCAAGGCCCTGGTGGCCGTCTGCGCGCACCTGCTGATCGACCGGGGCGTCCTGGATCCGGACGACCCCGTCGCCCGCCACTGGCCGGAGTTCGCCGCCGCCGGGAAGGCGGAGACCACGGTCGCGGGCCTGCTGGCCCACCGTGCCGGGCTCCCTGCGTACACCGACGACCCGGCGGGCCTCCCGGAGGCACTTCTGCTGGACCCGGTGGCGCGGGTGCGGGCCTTGGCGGCGATGTCTCCGGTGTGGGACCCGGGGAAGGCGTTCCTCTACCACGCGCTCACCTACGGCGACCTGGTCGGCGAGGTCGTCCGCCGGGCGTCCGGCGAGAGCGTCGGGCGGTTCTTCGCCCGCGAGGTCGCCGGGCCCCTGGGGCTGGACCTGTGGATCGGCCTGCCGGAACGGGAGGAGCACCGCTTCGTACCTCAGCGGGCGGTGCGCCCCGACCCGACGCCCGGGCAGGTGGCGCAGGCGGTGGAGCGGACAGGCCTCGCCCCCGGCGACCGGCTCGCCACCTCGCTGCGGGCCTCGTCCGCCGAACTCGGCCGCGCCACCGCCTCCTTCGGCACCCGCCGGGGCCGGGCGGCGGAGTTCCCGGCGGCGGGAGGGATCGGCGACGCCCGTTCCCTCGCCCGGCTGTACGCGGCACTCGTCGGCCCCGTGGACGGCGTGCGGCTGCTGTCGGCGGCCACGGTGGACCGGGCGAGGACCCCCTGCACCGATCATCTGCCGCAGCCCGCAGTTCTGCACCGGCTGGACGGGCCCGACCGCTCACGTTTCGGGCTGGGCTTCGAACTCCCGCGGCCCGGTACGCCGTTGCTGGGCGAGGGGTCGTTCGGGCATGCGGGCGCGGGTGGCAGGCTGGGGACGGCCCGCCCGGAGAGCGGGCTCGCGGTCGGCTACGTGTGCACCGCGATGGCGTGGGAGCCGTCGGCGGGACCCGATCCCCGGTGGATGCCGTGGACCGAGGCGGTACGGAAGGCGGCGGGGCTCGGCGGCGGCTGACGCCCGGACCGCCGGGAGCGTCTCCCCCAGCGTCCGGCGGAGACGCGGCGGCGGGCGGGGAGGCCGAGAAGCCGTCCCCCGCCCGCCGCCGTGTTCTCACTCCCGGTCGCCCTCCGAGGCCTCGCGGCCGCCTTCCCGGTCCACGGCCAGCAGCCGGAAGACGTCGTCGATCGGCTGCTCCATGTCGGTCGAACGGTCGATGAGCCACTGCAACTGGATGCCGTCCGCCAGGGCGAGCAGCAGCACAGCCAGCCGTTCCGGCGGAATCTCGGTGGTCAGCCGCCCCTCGTCCATCCGCTGCCGCACATACCCCGCCACCCGCTCGCGCAGCACCGGATAGCGCTCGGCGAAGTGCGCGTGCGCCGGGTGCTCCGGGTCGCTGGCGGCGGCGGCCATGGAGACGAACAGCTCCACCAGACCGGGGGTCTGCGCCCCCTCGCGGATGATGTCGCGGTAGCTCGGTTCCCCGGGGCGCTCGGTCTGGCGCACCCTGGCGGTCTCGTCACGCATCCTCAGGACCTGGGTGAGCAGGTCCTCCTTCGAGCTGAAGTAGTGCATCAGTCCGGGCAGGCTGAGGTTGCACCTGGCGGCCACCTTCCGCAGCGAGGTGCCCCGGTAGCCCTCGGCGGCGAAGATCTCCAGTGCCGCGTGCAGGATCTCCGTGCGCTTCGCCTCGCCCTTTTCGTACGGGCCCCGTTTCGCCATGACCGGAAGCCTAACCGGCGTGCCGGCCGCCGGCGGGCACGGCCGCGGGCTCCGGCTCCGGGCCGGGCTCCGGCTCGGGGCCCGGGAGGCGTCCGGCGCGGGCCAGGGCGCCGAGCCAGTGGGCGGACGGCTTCGGGGTCCGGGCGAAGGTCTCCCGGTCGACCGCGATGAGCCCGAAGGTGGGCCGGTAGGAGCCCCATTCGTAGTTGTCCAGGGCGGTCCAGTGCAGATAGCCGCGTACGTCGATCCCGTCCCGCAGCGCCTCCGCCACCCCGGTCAGCGCCCGGGTGGTGTAGGCGACGCGGCGCTCGTCGTCGTCGGTGGCGATGCCGTTCTCGGTGACCAGGACCGGAACGTGCGGGCCGACCACCTCGGCGGTGTGGCGGATCGCCTCGCCGAGGGCCTCGGGGTAGAACTCCCAGCCGGTCAGCGTCGTCTCCACGCCCGGTTCCACCGGCAGCGGACCGTCCGGGCCGATCCGGTGGCGGGTGTAGGCCTGCACCCCCACCCAGTCGTCCTCGCGGGAGGCGTGGAGGAAGACGTCCTCGCGGGGCCAGGCGTACGCGGCGGCGACCTCGGCCGCTCCGGGTTCGGCCTGGTAGACCTGGTTGGCGACCGTCCAGCCGACCTGGAGCCCGGGGTCGGCCGCCTTGAGGACACCGCGGGCCGCCCGGTGGGCGCGGATGAGGGCCTGGGTGACCTCGGCATCGGGGTCGACCGTGGCCGGGTCGAAGGCGGCCGCACCGGATCGCTCCGTTCCCTCGGGCGCCGGGGCTCCCTCCTGTCCGAGCCCCATGCGGCGGACGATCGTGTGCATCAGCGCGACCATGTTCGGTTCGTTGACGGTCGCCACATGGCGCACGCCGGCGGCGAGGATCTCCGTGGCGGTCTCGGCGTAGGCGGCGAAGAGGCCGGTGGACTCCGGGGCGCTCCAGCCGCCCAGCGCGCTGAACCAGTGCGGCGAGGTGAAGTGGTGGAGGGTCACCACCGGGGTGAGACCGCGCTCCAGCGCGCCCAGGACCATGGCCCGGTAGTGGGCGATCGCCGCCCGGGAGATGTGTCCGCGCTCGGGTTCGATCCGGGCCCACTCGATGGAGAAGCGGTAGGCGTTGAAGCCGAGTCCGCTGAGCAGGTCCATGTCTTCCGGCCAGCGGTGGAAGCTGTCGACCGCGTCACCGCTGCGTTCCGCGACGAAGGTGCCCGGGCGGTTCTCGACGGCCCACCAGTCGCTGGACACGTTGTTGCCCTCGACCTGGTGGGCGGCGGTGGACGCCCCCATGAGGAAGCCCTCCGGCAGGGCAGGTCCGGGGGTGTTCGGCAGCGCCATGAGGCGGCTCCTTCCATCGCGAAGTACGCGCCGACGAGGGGGCGTCGGCACCGTCCGCGAAAAGCGTTCATTGATCGGTTTTCGTGTTAGCGTACAGGCGCACCCGGCCCGGCAGGAAGAGCCGCAGCCCATCCCGGTCACCGGGAGCCACCTGCGCCGGGAGGCCCGGCCCGACCTGACGCGGATGCCCGGCCTCCCGGTCCGCCCCATCCCCCCGACCGGCCCGGCGCACAGCCGGACACCCGGCCCCGTTCCGGCCCTGCCAGTGGAGGAGACCCATGAACGCCGTCATTCCCGAGCCCCGGACCGCCGCCCCCGCCACCGGCCAGGACCCGGGCCCGCGCATCGCCGGGCCCTGGCGCGTCCACCCTGCCGACCCGGGCCTGACCGGCGTCGCCGCCACGGTCCAGGCCCTGCTGGAGCCCCACCTCGGGAGCCGCCTGCTGCCGCTGGGCACCGTCCAACGCCCGGACGTGCCGACGCTCACGCTCGCCCTCGGCGACGGAGCCGACGGCTCCACCGCGCCCATCGGCGTCGCACCGGACGGGGCGGCCCGGCCGGTGGACGAGTCCTACCGCCTGACGGTCGAGGCCGACGGCATCCTCTGCCGCGCCGCCACACCCGCCGGGGTGTTCCGTGCCGCGACCACGGCACTCCAACTGCTCGCCACCTCCGGCGACCGCGTCCCCCGCCAGGAGCTGACCGACGCCCCCCGCCACGCCTGGCGCGGCCTGCTCCTGGACCCGGCGCGCGGCTATCTCACCCCCGACGAGGTCCGGCAGGTGATCGACCTCGCCGCGCTCTACAAGCTGAACGTGCTCCACCTGCACCTCACGGACAACGAGGGCTGGCGGCTGGAGATCCCCGGCATCCCCGAGCTGACCGCTCCCGCGCCCGACGGCACACCGCGCGCCTTCTACACCACCTCCGACTACCGCGAGCTCCAGGCGTACGCGGCGGAGCGGTTCGTCACCGTGGTGCCCGAGATCGACCTGCCCGGCCACTGCGCCACCCTGCGCGAGGCGCTGCCCGGCCTGCCCGACGCCCCCGTGCCCGAGTGGCTGGCGGGCCGTTTCCCGTTCGTCGCACCGCTGGACCTCACCGACCGGGCGACCCAGGAGGCCGTCGCCGCGATCCTCGCCGACGTGTGCCGGCTGACGGACGGACCCTTCGTGCATGTCGGCGGCGACGAGGCGGTGGGCGCCACCGACGAGAGCTTCGCCCACTCCGTCCGCGAACTCAGGGCGCTGGTGAGGAAGTCGGGCAAGCGGCCGCTCGGCTGGCAGGAGTCGTCGCGGGCGGGGGTCGACCCCGACGACATCCTCCAGTTCTGGGTCGACGTCCCGATGATGGACCTGCCCGACACCGCCGACGAGATCGCCGCCCGCCCCGAACTCGTCGCCGCGGGAACAACGCTGGAGTTCGTCCAGGCCCTGAAGTCGTTCTTCGCACCGACCGATCAGGATCTGGCCCGCATCCTCGACGCCGGCGGACGTGTCCTGCTCTCCCCGCAGTCACATCTCTATCTGGACCGCGCCTACGCACCGGAGATCGTCCCGGCCGGTCGCGAGGGGGATGCCGCCCGCCTCGGATTCCCGACCTATCGCCCGCTCGGCATCGAGCACACGGCGGCCTGGGACCCGGCGTCCCACGGGATTCCGGAGGACCGGGTGGCCGGGGTGGAGGCGACGGTCTTCGCCGAGTCGGTGGAGTCGCTCGACGATGTGACGACCCTGCTGCTGCCCCGCCTGGCCTCCGTCGCGGCGGCGGCCTGGTCCGGGCGCGCCCCCGACTGGACCGGCCACCGGGCCCGGCTGGCCCACCACGGCAGGCTCTGGGAGCAGCGCGGCCTCGCGTATCTGCCCTCCACGGAGATCCCCTGGGTAACGGGCCACGAGGGCTGAGGTCCTGGCCGGGGCGGGCCGGTGCCACCCCGGCAGGGCGGCACCAGCGTCGCGCGGAGCAGGCCGCCCGGGGGGGCAGGGCTGTCACCCGGCCCGCAGCCTCTCCCCCGGACCTCCGGCGCCGTCTCAGGCGCTGCCCAGCGCCTCCGAGACCAGGGCGCGCGCCTCCTCCTGGACCTGGCCGAGGTGTTCGGGCCCCTGGAAGCTCTCCGCGTACACCTTGTAGACGTCCTCCGTGCCCGAGGGGCGGGCGGCGAACCAGGCGCTGTCGGTGCAGACCTTGAGGCCGCCGATCGCCGCCCCGTTGCCGGGCGCCTCGGTGAGGACGGCGGTGATGGGCTCCCCGGCCAGGGTGTCGGCCTTGACCTGCTGCGGGGAGAGCCTGGCCAGGACCGCCTTCTCCTCGCGGGTGGCGGGCGCGTCCACGCGGGCGTACGCCGGGTCGCCGAAGCGGGCGGTGAGCTGGGCGTACCGCTGGGAGGGGGTGGAGCCGGTGACGGCGGTGATCTCGGAGGCGAGCAGGGCCAGCAGGATGCCGTCCTTGTCCGTGGTCCAGACCCGGCCGTCGCGCCGCAGGAACGAGGCGCCGGCCGACTCCTCGCCGCCGAAGCCGAGGCTGCCGTCGTACAGCCCGTCGACGAACCACTTGAAGCCGACCGGGACCTCCACCAGCGTGCGGCCGAGGTCCTGGGCGACCCGGTCGATCATCGAGGAGGAGACCAGTGTCTTGCCGATGCCCGTTCCGGCGGGCCAGCCCTCGCGGTGGGTGTAGAGGTAGTCGATGGCGGTGGCCAGGTAGTGGTTGGGGTTCATCAGGCCGCCGTCGGGGGTGACGATGCCGTGCCGGTCGGCGTCGGCGTCGTTGCCGGTGGCGATGGCGTACGCGTCGCGCTGTTCGATCAGCGAGGCCATGGCGTGCGGGGACGAGCAGTCCATGCGGATCTTGCCGTCCCAGTCCAGCGTCATGAACCGCCAGGTGGGGTCGGCGAGCGGGTTGACCACCGTGAGGTCGATCCGGTGCCGTTCCGCGATGCGCCCCCAGTACGCGACGGAGGCGCCGCCGAGCGGGTCGGCGCCGATCCGCATGCCCGCGTCCCGTACGGCGTCCAGGTTCAGGACGGAGGGCAGGTCGTCGACGTACGCGGTCAGGAAGTCGTACCGGCCCGTGGTGTCGGCGGCCAGCGCGCGGGCGTACGGGATGCGGCGGACCCCGTCGAGACCCGCCTCGATCAGGGCGTTGGCGCGGTCTTGGATCCAGGACGTGGCGTCGGATGCGGCCGGTCCGCCGTTGGGCGGGTTGTACTTGAAGCCGCCGTCGGCGGGCGGGTTGTGCGACGGGGTGACCACGATGCCGTCGGCCAGGTGCTCGGTGCGCCCGTGGTTGTACGTGAGGATGGCGTGCGAGACGGCGGGCGTCGGGGTGTAGCCGTCGTCGCTGTCGATGAGGGCGGTGACGCCGTTGGCGGCCAGCACCTCCAGGGCGGTGACGCGGGCGGGTTCGGAGAGGGCGTGGGTGTCGGCGCCCAGGAAGAGCGGCCCGTCGGTGCCCTGGCGGGCCCGGTAGTCGCAGATCGCCTGGGTGGTGGCGGCGATGTGGTCGTCGTTGAACGCGGCCGCGAGGGCGGAGCCGCGGTGGCCCGAGGTGCCGAAAGCCACCCGCTGAGCGGGCTCGGCCGGATCGGGGTGGAGGGCGTAATAGGCCGTCACCAGCCGTGCCACGTCGACCAGGTCCGCTGACTGCGCCGGCTGCCCGGCCCGTGCGTGCACCATCGGGTCTCCTCTTGCCTCTTCGTCATCACCGGCCCGGGGGAACGGGCCGCCGTCCCGGGGCGGACGATCACCCCGATCCGTACCCGATTCTGTCCCCTTGCCTCGCATCGGTGGGTGATGGGTTCACGCCGTCCTCGCAGCGCCGCCCGCCCGGCCGGGACGGCACCGCGCCCCCGGTCCGGGGCGGGACCGGGGGCGCGGTGGGTCCGGGGGCCGAGGGCTTCCGAGGTCAGCGGCCCTGGAGGCGCTTCACGTTGTCGCCGAAGGTCCAGCCCTTGGAGCCGTCCCAGTTCAGGGACCAGGTCATCAGCCCCTTCAGGGAGCCGTTGTAGTGGTTCCAGGCCTGCGAGACGAGCGAGGGTGACATATGGCCGCCGCCCGCGCCGGGCTGGGCGGGCAGGCCCGGGACCTGCTTGTCGTAGGGGACCTTGATGGTGGTGCCCTGGATGACGAGTCCTCGGTTCAGGCAGTCCGTCTGGGCGGTGAAGCCCGCGACCGTACCGGCGGAGTAGGAGTCTCCGGAGCAGCCGTACATGCTGCCGTTGTAGTACTGCATGTTCAGCCACCAGAGCCGGCCGTTGTCCGCGTACTTCTTGATCACGGGCAGGTACGCGCCCCAGATCGAGCCGTAGACCACGCTGCCCCCGGTGACGTACGCCGTCTCGGGCGCCATGGTGAGGCCGAAGTTCGGCGGCATGGCGGCGAGGACGCCGTCGATGATGCGGATGAGGTTGGCCTGCGACGGGGAGAGCTGGCTGATGGTGCCGGTGCCGACGAGGCCGGTCTCGATGTCGATGTCGATGCCGTCGAAGTTGTACTTCTTCAGGATCGGAACCACGGTCGCGACGAACCGGTCGGCGACCGTGCTGGAGCTGAGGTCGATCCCGGCGGTCGCTCCGCCGATGGACATGAGGAGGGTGAGCCCGGAGGCCTTGGCCTGACACATCTCCGCCGGGGTGGCGACCTTGACGGTGTTGTCCATGCCGTCCTCCCACAGCACGGTGCCGTCGGAACGGATGACGGGGAAGGCGGCGTTGACGACGTTATAGCCGTGCTGGGTGATACGGGAGTCCGTGATCGGGATCCAGCCGAGCGGCGGGTGCACGCCGTTGGCGGCGCCGTCCCAGTTCTCCCAGTAGCCCTGGAGCACCTTGCCGGTGGGCTTGGACTTGACCGCGCAGGTCTCGGCCGCGGTGGTCCTGAGGGAATCGGCCGCCTTCGGCGGTACGACTCCGATCAGCATCGGTACGGCGAGCGCCGCTGCCAGGCCGAGGCCCAGCAGTCGTGAGGTACAGCCCATGGTCCGTAGGTCCTTCCTGCCCGGGTCGACCGCCGACGGTGCGAAGGGTTCGCCCCGACCCGCCCAGTGTCGTGACCCTGCCAAAACCGTAGAATGGTCCAGACCTTCGGTCAAGAGGTCTGGACCAGCCACCGGAGGGTCGGCAGGAGTGGCGGAAACACCGCGGCGGGGTGGGAAGCAGCACAGTCAGCTGCTCCGCACCCCGCTCGGCACCGGCCGCGGTCCCTCAACCGCGGCCCCAACCCGGGCCCCTCAGCCCCGGTCGTACGCGTGGAACCCTCGGCCGGCCTTCCGGCCGAGCAGCCCCGCCTCCACCATGCGCTGGAGCAGCGGCGGCGGGGCGTAGAGCGGTTCCTTGAACTCCTCGTAGAGCGAAACGGCGATGGAGGCCACCGTGTCCAGGCCGATCAGGTCGGCGAGCTTCAGCGGGCCCATCGGGTGGGCGCAGCCCAGCTCCATGCCGGCGTCGACGTCGGCGGCGGTCGCGAAGCCGGACTCGGCCATCCGGATCGCGGAGAGCAGGTACGGGATGAGCAGCGCGTTGACGACGAAGCCGGACCGGTCCTGGGAGCGGACGACGGTCTTGCCGAGCACGTCGGTCACGAACTCCTCGGCCGCCGTGACCGTGGCGGGCGCCGTGTGCAGGGAGGGGACGACCTCCACCAGCGGCAGCACGGGCACCGGGTTGAAGAAGTGCAGGCCGAGGACGTGGTCGGCGCGGTGGGTGGCCATGCCGAGGCGCATCACGGGGATGGCGGAGGTGTTGGTGGCCAGAATGGCCCCCGGGTCCTCGACGATCTTGTCGAGGGCGGTGAAGACCTCCGTCTTGGCCTCGGCGTTCTCGACGACGGCCTCGACCACGAGCTGACGGTCGGCCAGGGCGTCGAGGCCGCCGGTGAAGACCAGCCTGCCGAGCGCGTCCTCGGCGGTGAGGCGGTCCAGCTTGCCGCGCTGGACGGCCCGTTCCAGGGAGACCGCGACCCGTTCGCGGGCCCGGTCGGCGGCGGTGGCGTCCGCCTCGCAGACGATGGGTGTGCACGCCGGCCCGGGCGCAGACCTCGGCGATCCCGGCGCCCATCTGGCCGCCGCCGACCACACCCACCTTCGTGATGCGCGCGCTCATGCCTGCACCGCCGGGCGGCCGACGAGGTGGCGTGCGTACGCCTCCGTCGTGAAGAAGGCGGGCAGCTCCTTGGCGAGGGCGGTGCGTTCGAAGAGGTCGCGGACCTGGTCGAGCCGGGCCCAGGGGTAGGTGGCGCCGAGCGTGGCCAGCTCCTCCTCGAAGAGCCGCTCCACCGTTTCGCGGTCGACCGTACGGTGCTTGAGCCACTGCCAGATCTGGACCCGGGCGATCTCGGCGGTCGCCGCGTCCTCCATGAGGCCGTTGAGGGCGACGGCTCCCTGGCCGTTCAGCCAGGCGTCGTAGTAGCGGAGGGTGACGGCGATGTTGTCGCGTACGCCCTCCTGGGTCGGACGCCCTGCGGTGCGTCGTACGGCGACCAGCTCCTCGGCGGTGACGTGGATGTCGTCGCGGGTGCGTACCAGCTGGTGCGACCGGTCGCCGAGCACGTCGTCGAAGACGGTCCGGCAGACCGGGACCAGACCCGGGTGGGCGACCCAGGAGCCGTCGAAGCCGTCCTCGGCCTCGCGTTCCTTGTCGAGCCGGACCTTGGCCAGCGCCGCTTCCACGGCCTCCGGGGAGCCTCCGGGGATCTGGGCGGCCATGCCGCCGATGGCGTGGGCGCCGCGCTTGTGGCAGGTGCGGACGAGGAGTTCGGTGTAGGCGCGCAGGAAGGGGGCGGTCATGGTGACGGTCGACCGGTCGGGGAGGACGAAGTCGGGGCGGTGCGCGAAGTTCTTGATCAGGCTGAAGAGGTAGTCCCAGCGGCCCGCGTTGAGGCCGGCGCTGTGTTCGCGCAGCTCGTAGAGGATCTCCTCCATCTCGAACGCGGCGGTGATCGTCTCGATGAGGACGGTGGCGCGGATCGTGCCCCGGGGGATGTCCAGCAGGTCCTGGGCCAGGAGGAAGACGTCGTTCCAGAGGCGGGCCTCGTACCGGTTCTCCAGCTTCGGGAGGTAGAAGTACGGTCCGCTGCCCGCGTCGATCTGCCGCCGGGCGCAGTGGAAGAAGTAGAGGCCGAAGTCGACCAGGGCGGCGGGCACGGGCCGCTCGTCGATGACGAGGTGCTTCTCGGTGAGGTGCCAGCCGCGCGGCCGGACCATGATGGTGGCGGGCCGGTCGGTGAGCCGGTACTCCTTGCCGCTCGTGGTGGTGAAGTCGATGCGGCGGTCGATGGCGTCGATCAGGGTCAGCTGGCCCTGGACGATGTTCTCCCAGGTGGGCGAGGTGGCGTCCTCGAAGTCCGCCATCCACACCTGGGCGCCGGAGTTGAGGGCGTTGACCGCCATGGAGCGCTGGGGCGGCCCGGTGATCTCCACCCGCCGGTCGGTGAGGCCCGGTGCGGGGCGGGCGACGCGCCAGTCGGGGTCCTTACGGATCGGCTTGGTGGCGCGGGAGAAGTCCAGCGGGGTGCCGCCGCGCAGCAGGGCGGAGCGGCGGCGGCGCTCGGTCAGCAGGTCGAAGCGGCGGGTAGCGAAGGCCGCGTCGAGCCGGGCGATGAAGTCGAGGGCCTCGGGGGTGAGGACCTCCTCGTGCCGGTCGCCCGGTACGCCGAGGACCTGGACGCGGCCGGTCGTGACAAGGGTGGTCATGCGGGTCTCCTCAGCGGGGCGTGGGCGGGGGGGGCGGACCCCGGGCGCGGGGGCGGTGGAGCCCCCGCGCCCGGTGGGGGCTGCTAGTACTGCAACGGCGTTTGGCGTGACTGGTGGCCAGGTTGGTCGTTGGGCTGGTTATGGGTGGGGTGCTTGGTGATGTGAGGGTGTGGGCGGCGGGTCTGGGTGAGGTGCATGAGCGGTTCGTGCACCGGTTTGCCCGGTCGGAGCCGCGGGAGTCGGCGCTGGCGTATATGCGGGGGCTCATAGCGCCGTTGGAGCGGAAGAACGGCTGGACGCTCGCGGAGGAGGCTGGGCATGGCAGCCCTGACCGGATGCACCGGCTGCTGAACCGGTGTGACTGGGACGCTGATGAGGTCCTGGACGACGTGCGTGACTATGTGGTCGAGCAACTGGGTGACCCCGGTGCGGTGCTGATCGTGGACGACACGGGCTTCCTGAAGAAGGGGGTCCGCTCGGCCGGGGTCCAGCGCCAATACTCGGGAACGGCGGGACGGACAGAGAATTGCCAGGTGGGCGTCTTCCTCGCCTATGCCGGCGAACGCGGCCGCACGTCATCTTCGCCACGTCGTCGATCGCGCCGCCCATCGTGGAGCTGGGCCGCGCCGCGCGCTGGTCGCCGCTGCCGCTGTCGGTCCGCGACGCCCGCCGGGCCGCCGCCCCGCTGCGCACCGCCCTGGCGGCCACCCCGCCCCCGCCGGTCCGCCCGGTGCCGGAGGAGCCGGGCCCCGCCCTGCTCACGGCGCGCGGGGTCACGGTGGCGTACCGGGGTGTCGCGGCGGTCCGCGAGGTGGACCTCGACCTGCGGGGCGGCGAGATCACCGCACTGATGGGCCGCAACGGCTCGGGCAAGTCGTCGCTGCTGTGGGCGCTCCAGGGCTCGGGGCCGCGCAAGTCCGGTACGGTACGCGTCGATCGGGGCCCCACGGAGGGCTCGCGCACTCCGGCGAAGGACAGCGACCCCAAGTCCCTCTCCGCAGCCGAGGCGAGACGACTCGTCGGCCTGGTCCCCCAGACCCCGACCGACCTGCTCTACCTGGAGAGTGTCGAGCAGGAACTCGACCAGGCCGACACCGAGTCGGCCGTACGGGAGGGCCCCGGGTCCTCCGCCCGCGCGATCCTGGAGCGGCTGGCACCCGGCGTCGACGGCGCCACACACCCGCGCGACCTGTCCGAGGGCCAGAAGCTGGCGCTGGTCCTCGCCATCCAGCTGGCGGCGGCGCCCCGGGTGCTGCTGCTGGACGAGCCCACCCGGGGGCTCGACTACCGGGCGAAGACCCAGCTCATCGCCATGGTCGACGAACTGGCCGCCGAGGGGCGGTCGGTGGTGATCTCGACTCACGACGTCGAGTTCGCGGCCCGGGCGGCGGACCGGGTGGTCGTGATGGCCGAGGGCGACATCGTCGCGGACGGCCCGACCACCGAAGTGATCGTCGCCTCCCCCGTCTTCGCCCCCCAGGTGGCGAAGATCCTCTCGCCTCTCCCGTACCTGACGGTCGATCAAGTCGTCTCCGTGCTCCCGGCCGAGGAGGCGGGCGCGTGACAGAACTTCCCCGCCTCACCGACCGCTCGGCCGGTGCCATCCGCATCGGCCCGCGCGCCGCAATCGTCATCGCCCTGGCCGCCTTCCTCGGCCTGGTCGCCTTCTTCTGGCCGTTCCTGGTCGCCCCGGGGCGCCTGGGGGCCAACTACGCCCCGCCCCTGATCTTCGGCGTCCTGCTGGTCCTCGTGCTGTGTGTGGTGATCTCCGAGATCGCCGAGGGCGGCATCAACTCCAAGGCCCTGGCGATGCTCGGGGTGCTCTCCGCCGTCAACGCGGCGCTGCGGCCGCTCGGGGCGGGTACGGCGGGCATCGAGACGGTGTTCTTCGTCCTGGTCCTGGCAGGCCGTGTCTACGGTCCCGGCTTCGGCTTCACCCTGGGCTGCACGTCCCTCTTCGCCTCGGCCCTGATCACCGGCGGGGTCGGCCCGTGGATGCCGTACCAGATGTTCGGCTGCGCGTTCGTCGGCATGCTCGCGGGCCTGCTGCCCCGCGCCACGGGCCGCCGCGAGGTGATGATGCTCGCGGTCTACGGATCGCTCTCCGGCTATCTCTTCGGCTTTCTGCTGAACCTGTCCTTCTGGCCGTTCTCGGTAGACCCGAACAGCTCCATCGCCTATCTCCCCGGCCTGCCCTTCACCGAACAGTGGCAGCGCTACCTCGCCTTTGACGTGGCGACCTCCCTCGGCTGGGACACCGGACGGGCCGTCACGAACTTCATCTGCATCACCCTGGCCGGCCCCGCCGTCCTCACCACGTTCCGCCGGGCCGCCCGCAAGGCCCGCTTCCGGGTCCCGGTGCGGTTCGCGGGGCCGAAGGCGGAGGGCCCACGGTAGATTCGGGGACACCGCAGGAACGGGGATCACTTCTTTGGGGGAAGTCGTGGACTGGGGAACGCTCGTCGCGACGGTCAGCGGTGGCTTCATCGCCATCTCGGGGACCGTACTGGCCGACCATCTGCGTCGGCGCCACGAGAACGACCGCGAGGCGGCGGAACGACGGCGCGCGGTGTACATCGAGTTCATCTCGGCCGTCGGGGACTGCCACTCCCGGCTGCGCCAGATCGCCCAGGACCAGGACACCGCCACCGACCCGGACCGGGCCGCCCGTGCGGCCCTGAGCGAGACGGCCGTCCATGAGGTGCGGGAGCGGTTCTTCATCGACGCGTCGGCCGACGTGGCCGGTGCGGGCCAGGCGATGTTCGCGCAACTGCGTGCGGTCCAGCGTGTGGTGGGCACGGGCTCCGGGCACACGTCCGCCGCCTTCCACGATGCCTACCACCCCTACCTGGACCGGGTCTGGGCTTACCGGGTCGCGGTGCGCGAGGAGTTGCAGGACCGGACGTTCTCGCCCGCGTCCTTCGGGTGGGACGACTGGGACGGCAAGGACCGCTGCCCGATCTGCCGGGATGAGCTGACGGTGGGGGCGTGAGCGACGATGACCGTACAATATGACCGCCACTTTTCCGCCCGACCCTGAAACGGTTGCAGCGCAGCTTGAGATGCGATAAGCCGACAATAGCCGCGAGCGGGCGGTGTGCCCGTAGCCTTTCGGGGTGGCCATGCACGCTAGCCAGCCTCTCCGCCTTCCCGTCGGGACCGGCGCCGGGCGGTGGAGCACCTTTCACGGTGAGAAGACCCTGGTCGTAGCGGCCCGTACGGTGACCTCGACCGTCCGGGTCCTCGAATGCCTGCCCGCCCTCCTCCGCGGGGACGGCCGGGTCACCGTCGTCTTCGCCCATGACCCCACCTCCGCGTTCAACGACGGGGTGCTGGACCTCCTGCACGACGCGGGCTGCCGGGTCATCCCCTGGGAGCAGGTGGGCCACGCCGAGCCCGACCTGATCCTCACCGCCAGCGAGAACATCGACGTACCCGAAGGCCACTGCCCCGTCCTCGTGCTGCCCCACGGCATCGGCTTCCAGAAGCAGGTGCCGGACTCCCGTGCGTCCGGTGACCGGCTGTCGGGGGTCGTGCCGGACAGCCTGCTGGAATCCGGCAGGGCCTGACTGGCCATCTCGCACCCGGGGCAGGAGGAGCAGCTGCTCTCCTCCCATCCGAAGGCGGCCGGGCGCACCCTGCTGGTGGGCGACCCGTGCTACGACGAACTGCTGGGCAGCGCGGACCGGGTGGCCTCCTACCGCCGGGCGCTCGGCGTGCCCGGCCGGCACCGGCTGGTGGTGCTCAGCTCGACGTGGGGGCCGACGTCGCTGATCGGTCAGGGCCCGGGGCTGGCGGCCCGGGTGCTCGCCGCGCTGCCGTACGACGAGTTCCGGGTCGCGGCGATCGTCCATCCCAATGTCTGGTCGGAGCACGGTTCCTGGCAGATCCGCGATCTTCTGGCGCCCGCGCTGGACGCCGGGCTGATGCTCGTCCTCCATATCCACGCGTGGCGGTCGGCCCTGGTCGCGGCGGATGTGGTCGTGGGCGACCACGGGTCGGTGACCCTGTACGGTGCGGCGCTCGGCAAACCGGTCCTGCTGGGGGCCTACGGGAGCGAGGCCGTCCCCGGCACGGGTCGTTCCGCGCGTCGATCTGCCCGGGCCGGTGGCCGTCGGCGCCCGGGGTGGTCACGCGGTGCCCGGTTCCGGCCGGGGCGCTGCCGTACCTCCGCTGTGGAAGGTCAGCCCGGAGATGTCGTGCCCCTGGATCACCTGGCCGTAATAGGTGCCCCCGTTGGTGCTGTTGTTGACCGTGACGGTGGGGCCGGGCGCCTGGTGCGGGGCCAGCTCGTCCAGCAGTTCCCTCAGCTCCCCGGCGGCCTCCGGGTTGTCGCGCAGGGCCCTGCGGAGCCTGACCCGCCATGCCGCCGCGATGTCCTCGGCGCTGCCCTCGTCGCCGCTGCGACGCGCCGCGACCAGTTCCTCGCGGGACTCCTCCAGCTCGGCGTGGATCGCCTCGCTGTCCTCGCCCCGCCCCAGGAACCGGGCCAGCCGCCCGCGCACCTGAGACCAGGCCTCGGTCGCCATCAGCCCCACGAACGTCGTCGCGCCCGATGCCGCCAGTGCCGTCAACTCGGCTTCCATCGGCCCCCCTCTGTCTCACCCGTCACCGAACGGGCACGTAACCCGCCACTGGTGCAACCGTAGAGAGCGAACACTCCCATCGGAAGCGGAATCGGGGGCGCGGCGCGGTGCAGTTCCAGCCATGTCGGCCGAGGCCGGGTCGCGTCACGACGTGCGCGTCACCGCTGCGCGTCACGCCGTGCACACATGGGGTGACCGTTCGCTCCGTCAATGGGTCCGTCCGCGCCGGGACACGCCGACCGCCCCGGCGCCTGACGCAACCGCGAACCGGCCGGACGCGTGATGATGGGTAAGGGGCAGCGACGCGGCGGCGCTCCGCCCGGACGGTGCCCCGGAAGGGCGGTCGCCATGTCCGTAGCCCGATCGAAGGCATCAGCCCGCTCGAAGACATCCGTCGTCGCGCTGCTCACCGCGCTCCTCCTCGTTCTCCTCGCGGCCGGATGCACGGGCGGGGACGGCTCGGGGCCCGAGAGCCGGAGCAGCAGCCCGTCGGGGACGGCGACCGACGCGAAAGTGCTCGCCGTGAAGATCGACAACGTGGCGCCGGCCCGGCCGCAGACCGGGCTGGAGCGGGCGGACATCGTGTACGTGGAGCAGGTGGAGGCCGGGCTCAGCCGGCTCCTCGCGGTCTACTCCTCCGACGTTCCGCCGGTCGTCGGCCCGGTCCGCAGCGCCCGGGAGACCGATCTGGAGCTGCTGCGCCAGTTCGACCGGCCGGTGCTCGCCTTCTCGGGGGCGCAGAGCAGGCTCCTGCCGGCCATCGAACGGGCGCCGCTCGACGCCGTACCGCCGTCGGCCACGCCCCGGGCGTACTTCCGGGGTGCGGAGCGGCCGGCCCCGCACAATCTCTATCTGCGGCCGGAGCGGATCCCGTACACCGCTTCCGGGACCGAGGCCGTGGAGGCGCTGGGGCTGAGGTTCGGTCCGGCGCCGCCCGGCGGGAGCGCCGAGGACACCCGTACGGTCCGCTTCCCGTCCGCGCGGACCACGTTCACCTGGTCCGCCGAGCGCGGGCGGTGGCTGGTCTCCATGGACGGCTCCCCCGCCCGGACGAGCGAGGGGGAGCCGCTGGGGGCCGCCACGGTGATCGTGCAGGACGTGACCGTGCGGCCGTCGGCCTTCGGCGACCGGTCCGGCAACAACACCCCGTTCACCGAGACCGTGGGCTCGGGCACCGCGCACGTCCTGCGCGACGGCAGGGCGTACGAGGCACGGTGGACGCGGACCGCCGCGGACGCCGACACCCGGTTCAGCACACCGGACGGCGAGCGGATCGACCTGGCCGAGGGGCCGCTCTGGATCGTGTACGACGCTCGCTGAGACTCCGACGGAGGACGGAACGGGCCGTCCCCCGTCGGAGTGGGGGCTACTGCCAGACCTTGATGTAGTCGACGCTCAGCTTCTGCGGGAAGCGGGTGGTGCTGTCCGGCGGGCCCGGCCAGTCACCGCCGACCGCGTTGTTGAGGATCAGGAAGAAGTCATGGTCGAACACCCAGGGACCACGGGTGCGCTCCAGTTCCTCCCGGTCGACCCGGAACGACACCTGGCCGTCGACCCGGAACGTCATGCCCTTGCTGTTCCAGTCCACGGCGAAGGTGTGGAAGTCGTCGGCGTAGTTCGCGCCCCCGGGCAGGGAGTGGGGGCCTCCGTAGCCCGCCGCGCCGTTGTAGGCGGGTGCGTGCAGGGTGGAGTAGGCGGTCTTCGGCTCCTTGCCGACGTGCTCCATGATGTCGATCTCACCGGTGTAGGGCCACGGACGCCCCTTGTCGAAGTAGTCCGCGCCCAGCATCCAGAACGCGGGCCAGAGCCCCTGCGTGCCGGAGACCTTGATGCGTGCCTCGACCCGGCCGTAGGTGAACTGGAACTTCCCGTAGGTGTTGAGCCGCGCGGAGGTGTACTGGCAGGTGGTGCTGCCGCTCAGCGGGTCGCGCGGGCAGGACGAGCCGGGGGTCGGCTCACGGCGGGCCTCCAGGACGAGGTTGCCGTTGCCGTCCTGGGCGGCGTTCTTGTTGTTCGTGTAGTACTCCAGCTCGTTGTTGGGGCCGGTGCCCGTCTCCGGGACCCACTTGGCGGGGTCGGGGGTGGCGCCGGCCGGGCCGTTGAACTCGTCGCTGAAGACCAGCCGGTCGTACGTGGGGTCGGCGGGCAGCGGCGGTGCGGGGATCGGTGCTCCGCCGGTGCCCCAGACCTGGAACTCCCAGAGCGAGTAGCCGTATTCACCGCTGCGCTGGGTGGCGTACAGGCGGACGTGCCGGCCGGTGCCGGTGACGTTCAGGGTCTCCTTGAAGCCGGTGCCGGTGGTGGTCTGGTGGATCGTCCGCCAGTCAGTTCCGTTGTCGGAGACCTCGATGCGGTAGGCGCGGGCATAGGCCGGGTCCCACTGGAGGACCACCCGGTGGATCTCGGCGCGGGCGCCGAGGTCGACCGCGATCCAGCCGGGGTCGGTCCAGCCTCCCTCGGGGCTGGTGGCCCAGCGGCTCGCGGGGTCGCGGTCGAAGGCCTTGTCCGGGCCGCACTCCCAGCAGGTGCCGTCGTGCTGGGAGGTGGAGGCGGAGCCGGGCTTGCCGTAGGAGAGCAGGACGTCGCCGCCGGGTTCGTTGCCGCCGGTGGTGGAGTAGACCTGGAACTCGTGGAGGGAGTAGCCCCACGGGGTGGCGCGCTGGGTGCCGAGCAGCCGGATGTAGCGGCCGGTGCCCGAGACGGTGAGGGTCTCGACGCCTCCGGTGCCGGTGGTGGTGGAGTGGATCGTCGTCCACTGCTGGCCGTCGGCGGAGAGCTGGATCCGGTAGCCCTTGGCGTACGCGGCCTCCCAGTCGAGTACGACCTGGCCGACCGCTGTGTTCGTACCGAGGTCGATACGGATCCACTGGTCGTCGGTGAACTCGCTGGACCAGCGGGTACCGCGGTTGCCGTCCACGGCGTTGGGAGCGGTGAACGGCCCCTCGGCGCTGGAGGCGGTGGCCGGTTTCCCCTGGGAGACGAGGACGGCCGCGGCGACGGCCCGTTCGGGGGCGAGGGCCACCGAGAGGGTGAACAGGAGGGCCACCGCGGCCATGACGGCCAGGGCGCCTCGAAGCCGTGGTGTTCCACGGGCATTCATGTGAACTCCTTGCTCTGTAGCGGGTTCGGGCCGAGAGAGCGCTCCCCCCGCAGTGGGGAGCGTGGCGGCAGCGACGCCAACCGTCAAGAGGCCGCGGGGCAGTTGACGCGATCACCGACAGAACCCCGCCGGACGTGTCACCCCACTCCCCCACCAACTGCCCTTCTGCTTTCAGGAGATGAAACATCAGACGCCCCGGGAGGCCGATCCCGGCGATCCTGTGCACAACTCTTGACGTGGCCGAAACGCGGGAGAATCATTCGCGTACCGAGAGAGCGCTCTCTCCTCTGAGGGAGCCTGCGCCCGCCCCCCGCCTCCACCCCCGCGCACATGACACTCAGGAGCTCAGGACATGTCTGTTGCCCTCGTCAGACCCTCGCGGCCCCCGATGGCCGCACTCCACCGATGGCGCGCGCTCGGCTTCGCGCTGGTGACCGCCCTGGTCGCGGCCCTGCTCGGAGTGGTGCAGGCCGCTCCGGCGCAGGCGGCGCCCGTCCTGCTCTCCCAGGGCAGCCCGACGACCGCCTCCAGCACCGAAGGCCCCTTCGCCGCCTCCAACGCGGTCGACGGCAACTCCGGGACCCGCTGGTCCAGTGCTTTCTCCGACCCGCAGTGGATACGGATCGACCTCGGCTCCCCGGCCGCCCTCAGCCGGGTCGAGCTCGCCTGGGAGGCCGCGTACGCGAAGAGCTACCGGATCGAGCTCTCCACCAACGGCACCACCTGGACCAGCGCGTACAGCACCACCACCGGCCAGGGCGGCAACGAGACGCTCACCGTCTCGGGCGAGGCCCGTTACGTACGCCTCACCGGCACCCAGCGCGCCACCGGATACGGCTACTCCCTCTGGGAGTTCAAGGTCTTCGGTACGCGGGACGGCGGCGGCGGCCCGCAGATTCCCGGCGGCGGTGACCTCGGCCCGAACGTCCATGTCTTCGACCCGTCCACGCCGAACATCCAGGGCAAGGTCGACGAGATCTTCCGGCAGCAGGAGTCCGCGCAGTTCGGCTCCGGCCGGCACGCGCTGCTCTTCAAGCCCGGCACGTACAACAACATCAACGCGCAGATCGGGTTCTACACCCAGATCGCCGGTCTCGGCCTCAACCCCAACTCCACCACATTCAACGGCGATGTCACGGTGGACGCGGGCTGGTTCAACGGGAACGCCACCCAGAACTTCTGGCGTTCGGCGGAGAACCTCACCCTCAACCCGGTGAACGGCACCAACCGCTGGGCCGTCTCCCAGGCCGCGCCCTTCCGCCGGATGCACGTCAAGGGCGGACTCAACCTGGCGCCCGACGGATACGGCTGGGCCAGCGGCGGCTACATCGCGGACAGCAAGATCGACGGCACCGTGGGCCCGTACTCCCAGCAGCAGTGGTACACCCGCGACAGCTCGGTCGGCGGCTGGACCAACGCCGTCTGGAACATGACCTTCTCCGGTGTCCAGGGCGCGCCCGCGTCCAGCTACCCGAACCCGCCGTACACCACGCTGGACACGACGCCGATCTCGCGCGAGAAGCCGTTCCTCTACCTCGACGGCAACGAGTACAAGGTGTTCGTCCCGGCAAAGCGGGTCAACGCGCGCGGCGTCTCCTGGGAGGGCGGGAACCAGCAGGGTGAGTCCATCCCGCTGAACCGCTTCTACGTCGTCAAGCAGGGCGCCACCGCGGCGACCATCAACGCGGCGCTCGCCCAGGGCCTCAACCTGCTGTTCACGCCCGGCGTCTACCACATCGACCAGACCATCGACGTGAACCGGGCCAACACCGTCGTGCTGGGGCTCGGCCTCGCCACGATCATCCCGGACAACGGCATCACCGCGATGAAGGTCGCCGATGTCGACGGCGTGAAGCTGGCCGGCTTCCTCATCGACGCCGGTCCGGTCAACTCGCCCACGCTGCTGGAGGTCGGCCCGCAGGGCGCCTCCGCCGACCACTCGGTCAACCCCACCACCGTGCAGGACGTGTTCATCCGCATCGGTGGCGCGGGCCCCGGCAAGGCGACCACCAGCCTGGTGGTCAACAGCGACGACGTGATCATCGACCACACCTGGATCTGGCGGGCCGACCACGGCGAGGGCTGGGGCTGGGAGACCAACCGGGCCGACTACGGCGTCCGCGTCAACGGTGACGACGTGCTGGCGACCGGGCTGTTCGTCGAACACGAGCTACTGCTACTACAACGTCGATCCGACGATCATCCAGGAACACGGCTTCAAGGCACCGGTCAAGCCGGGCGTGAAGTTCCACAACCTGCTGGTCGTCTCCCTCGGCGGCAACGGGCAGTACCAGCACGTGATCAACAACATCGGCTCCCCGACCTCGGGAACGTCGACGATCCCTTCGACGGTCGTCAACTTCCCCTGATCCCGCCGATGTACGAACGGTGAGCCGGTCCGGTGTCCGGCGGCCCGGACCGGCTCACCTTCGGAAGTCAGGCGTAGGTCAGTCGGAGGTCAGGAGCTGGTTCAGCAGCGGTCCGCGCTGACGGACCCCCACGCCAGGGCCACCGCACCGGCGGGCCGGTAGCCGGTGTCGATCGGCTCGTCGGTGCCGCAGATGGTCCACTGCCGGTTGTAGGTGCCGATGCGCACGGTCAGAACGGTGGCGCCGTTGCTCAGCGCGCTGTCCCGCAGGGTGCCGGTGACTCTGACACGGCCGTCGCTCTCGGTGCACTTCTTCAGGGTGCCGGTGACGCCCGTGTGCACGGCGGTCGCGGTACAGGTGGCCGCCCGGGTCTCCGCGGCGGCGGCGGTACCGGCGCCGGCGAGGCCGACGGTGCCGAGCAGGAGGCACGTGGCACCGGCCAGGGCGGTGGTCCGAGGAAGTCTCATGGGATTCTCCGATCGATAGGGGCAAGTCACCACTCACCCGCGGGCCGCGGGCGTCTCGACCGCGAGTAGCCGGACAGTAATCCGGCGTTCGAAGCTGGGACCAGCGCTCTTTCGGCACTCGGCCGATAACCCCCCTATGCCCGAAACGGGCATAGGGGAGGTTGCGGAATGCCGGCGAGACGCAACGGGGCACATAGGTGCACCAATAGCCCACCCGTGTCGACGCCCGCCGAAACCGGAATGACTGAAACCCCCCTTATGTGAATCTCAGATTCCACTCAAGTTCTCGCAGGTCAGAGGCGCGCGGCCGCACTTCGGCTATGGCTAGAGCTACGGCTACGGCTACGGCTACGGCTGCACCACGATCTTGCGCCCCACCCCCGCCCTGAACTGGTCGATCGCCTGCGGGTACTGCTCCAGCGGCAGCCGGTCGCTGATGAAGACGGCCGGGTCCAGCACCCCGCTCGCGAAGAGCGCGGCGGCCCGCTCGTAGCTGTGCAGGACCGCCATCGAGCCGGTGATGGTGATCTCCTGGTTGTAGATCCGGTACGGCTCGATGACCGCCGTGGTGGCGTAGTCGGCCACGCCGAACTGGAGGAAGGTGCCCCCCTTGGCGACCCGGCCGAGGCCGTCCTGGATGGCTCCCGCGTTGCCGGTGGCGTCGATGACGACGTCCCAGCCGCCGGGCCGGTCGAGCTCCTCGGCGCGGGCGGCCGCTCCCGTGCAGCCGAGGAGTTTCGCGGTCTCCAGGCGCTGCGCGTTGATGTCCAGGACTTCCACCGAGGCGGCGCCGGTGCGCTTGGCCAGCTCCAGCATCATCAGGCCCATCGTCCCGGAGCCGTAGATGAGGACCTCGGCCCCGAGGTTGCCCTTCAGGACGTCGTACCCGCGGACCGCGCAGGAGAGCGGTTCGATCAGGGCCGCGTCGGTGACGTCGACGTGTTCGGGGAGTTTCACGCAGTTGGCGACCGGGGCGACGGCGAACTCGGCCGCTCCACCGGGGACGGTGACGCCGATCGCGGCCCAGTTGTCGCAGAGGTTGCCGCGGCCGGAGCGGCAGTAGCGGCACTCGTGGCAGTGCAGCGAGGGGTCGACGGCCACCTTGTCGCCGACGGCCAGTTCGGTGACGTCGGTGCCGACGGCGACGATCTCGCCGGCGAACTCGTGGCCCGGGACGATCGGCAGGGTGGGGGCGAACTCCCCCTGGAGAATGTGCAGATCGGTGCCGCAGAGCCCGCAGGACGCCACCTTCACGACCACGTCACGCCGGCCGGGCGTGGGGTCGTCGACCGTGGTGACGGACACTTTGCCGGGGGCCTCGACGATGGCTGCCCTCATTTGACTGCTCCCAGTGAAAGGCCCTGGACGAGTTTGTCCTGGGCGGCGTAGCCGGCGATGAGCACCGGCAGGGACACGACCACGGACGCCGCGCACAGCTGGGCGAGGAAGAGCCCCTGGCTGGTGACGAAGGTAGTCAGGTGGACGGGCGCCGTCCCGGCGACCACGCCGGTCAGCACCCGGGCGAACAACAGCTCGTTCCAGCTGAAGATGAAGCAGATCAGGGCCGTGGCGGCGATGCCGGGGGCGGCCACGGGGGCGACGACCCGGCCCAGCACGGTGGGCAGCTTCGCCCCGTCGACCTGGGCCGCCTCGATGATGGAGACGGGGACGTCGGCGAGGAAGGACTGCATCATCCACACCGCGATCGGCAGGTTCATCGAGGTGTAGAGCAGGACGAGCAGCCAGATGTTGTCCAGGAGCCCGGTGTTCTTGGCGAACAGGTAGATGGGCAGCAGACCGGCGACCACCGGCAGCATCTTGGTGGAGAGGAAGAAGAACATCACGTCGGTCCACTTGCTCACCCGCCGGATGGAGAGCGCGTACGCGGCGGGCAGCGCCAGCAGGAGCACCAGGAGGGTGGAGAACAGCGACGCGGTGAGGGAGTTGACCAGTGGGGGCCAGGGGGTCGGGCCGCCTCCGCCGCCGAAGAAGGTGCGGTAGCCGTCGAGCGTCAGCGAGGCCGCCAGGGAGGGCGGGTTGGTCGCCGCGTCGGCCTCCGAGTGGAAGGAGGTCAGCACCATCCACAGGGCGGGCAGGCAGAAGACGATGCCGACGGCCCAGGCGGTCAGGCCGAGGACCGTGGTGCGCCTGCGGGCGCGGGCCGTCGGCGCGGGGGCCTTCGATGTGGCGCGGGTGCGGTTCGGTGCTGCGGTCGAGGCGCTCATGCGCGGCTCGCCTCCTCACGGAAGAGGGAGGAGACCACCCGGAGCGCGAAGGTCGCGATGATCACGGTGCCGATCACCACGACCACGCCCACGGCGGACGCCAGTCCGTACTCATGGGCCCGGTAGAAGGTCTCGTAGACGGTGTACGGGAGGTTGGCGGTGCCGAGGCCGCCCGCGGTGATGGTGAACACGGCGTCGAAGTTCTGCACGATGTACACCGAGCCCAGCAGGACGCCGAGTTCGAGGTAGCGGCGCAGGTGGGGCAGGGTCAGGAAGCGGAACATCTGCCATGGCCCGGCGCCGTCGAGACGGGCGGCCTCCATCATCTCGGCGGGGCGGCTCTGCAGCCCGGCCA
The DNA here is from genome assembly GCF_000718135.1 of Streptomyces cyaneofuscatus. GTDB lineage: Bacteria > Actinomycetota > Actinomycetes > Streptomycetales > Streptomycetaceae > Streptomyces > Streptomyces cyaneofuscatus. Next base: position 240,939 of record NZ_JOEM01000008.1, read on the forward strand.
GCAGGATCAGCATCATGAAGGGGGTCCACTGCCAGACGAGGGCCGCGGCGACGGCCATCAGCGGCATCTCGGAGGTCCACTCCGGCTGCGCGATGGACTCGATGCCGAAGAGGTTGCCGAACCAGGTCAGCACACCGTTGAAGAGCCCGTACTCGGGGTTGTAGAGCGCGTGCTTCCACAGCAGCGCCGCCGAGACCGGCACGATCAGGAACGGGGTGATGAGCAGGGTGCGGACGAAGCCCCGGCCGAAGAAGGTGCGGTCGAGCAGCAGGGCGAAGGCGAGGCCGAGGACGACGCTGACGATCACGACCGTCGCGGTGAGCAGGACGGTGGTGAGGACCGATTCGCGCAGGGCGGGGTCGGTGAAGACGGAGCCGTAGTTGGCGAATCCGGTGAAGTGGCGCTGGTCCGGCTTGAGCGAGTTCCAGTCGAAGAAGGAGATCACCAGGGTTGCCACGAAGGGCAGTTGGGTGACCACGATCAGGAAGACGAGGGCGGGTAGCAGGGGCGCCCGGGTCGCCCAGGCGCGGGCTCTGCTGCCGGTGGGGCGCTTGCCGGGCGGGGCCGGCCGGGGTGGGGTCGGCCGTACGGCGGTGGTCGTGGTCATCGGTACTCCTCCGCTACCTTCTCGGCCAGCTTCTGGGAGGTGGCGAGTGCGGCGTCCACCGACTGGCGGCCCGCGATGGCGGCGCTGATCTCCTGCGCGACCTTGGTGCCCAGGTCGGTGAACTCCGGTACGCCGACGAACTGGATGCCTGCCGTGGGGCGCGGCTGGGTGCCGGGGTTGTTGGGGTCGGCCTCGGAGATGGCCTGCTGGGTGACGTCGGCGAACGCCCCTGCTTCCTTGCGGTAGTCGGGGTGGGCGTAGGTCGAAGCGCGTTTCCCGGCGGGGACGTTGGACCAGCCGCTGGTGGCGCCGACGAGTTCCTCGTACTCCTTGCCGGAGGCCCAGGAGATGAACTTCCAGGCGTCGTCGGCCTTCTTGGAGGCGTTCTGCATCCCCCAGGCCCAGGTGTAGAGCCAGCCGGAGCTCTTGGTCTGCTCGACGGGGGCCGGTACGTAGCCGATCCTGCCCTTCACCGGGGAGCCCTTGGCCTCCAGCGAACCGGCGCCGGCGGTGGCGTCGTACCACATGGCGGTCTTGCCCTGGGTCATGTTGTTGAGGCATTCGGCGTACCCGGACTGCGGGGCGCCGAGCTCTCCGTGTTTGCGCACGAGGTCGACGTAGAACTTGGTGGCCTTCTTGAACTCCGGTGAGGTGAGCTGGGGTTTCCAGTCCTCGGTGAACCAGGTGCCGCCCATGGTGTTGACGACGGTGGTGAGCGGGGCGATGACCTCGCCCCAGCCGGGCAGGCCGCGCAGGCAGATGCCCTTCATCCCGCGCTGCGATCCGTCGGTCTTCGCGGCGAGTTCGGCGACCTCCTTCCAGGTCGGCTTGGCGGGCATGGTGAGCCCTTCCTTCTCGAAGACGTCCTTGCGGTACATCAGGAAGGAGGACTCGCCGTAGAAGGGCTGGGCGTAGAGCTTGCCGTCCTTGTGGGTCAGCGACTCGCGCAGCGGCGGGAGGATGTCCTGCTGGTCGAAGTCCGGGTCGGCGTCGACGTATTCGTCCAGCGGGCGCAGCCAGCCGTTCTCGGCGAAGAAGGGGAGCTCGAAGTTGGAGATGGTGGCGATGTCGTACTGGCCGGCCTGGTTGGAGTAGTCCTGGCTGATCTTGTCGCGGACGTCGTTCTCCGGCAGCACCGTGAAGTGGACGGTGATGCCGGTCTCCTTGGTGAAGTGCTCCTTGGTCAGCTTCTGGAGTTCGACCATCTGCGGGTTGTTCACCATCAGGACGTTGAGGGCGTCACCTCCCCCGAAGGAGGTCCCGCCGGCCCCGGCGCAGCCGGTGGCGAGGAGGGCGAGTGCCGCGGCTGTGGCTGCCGTGCGCGGCAGGCGGCGGCGTGGTCCGTGTCGTCGGCGGGGGTGATGGCGCATGGGGACTCCTGATCAGTCGTAGCGGCTCGGTGATCGGGTCGTGCGAGTCGGGTCGTACGAGGGGGGTGCGGGTCGTGCGAGCAGGGCGGACCGCGCCCCGACGGGGGGCGGGGCGCGGTGGTACGGGGGTGGCGCGGCCGGTGGACGGGACCGGGCGCGCGGCGTCAGACGCGGATGACCTGGGGGCCCATGAGGGAGTAGCGCTGGGCCTCGGCCGAGGAGAGTCCCGCGTCGGTGACGATCGCCTCGAAGTCGCCGACACCGGCGAACCGGCAGAAGCTCACCGCGCCGAACTTGGAGTGGATCCCGGCGAAGATCCGGCGCCGGGAGCTGCGCATGGCCTGGGCCTTGACCTCGCTGACGGCCGGGTCGGGGGTGGTGAGGCCGTACTCGCGGGAGATGCCGTTGGCACCGACGTACGCCAGGTCGATGACGAAGCCGGCCAGCATCTTGGAGGCCCAGTGGTCGACGGTGGCCATCGTGGAGCCGCGCACCCGGCCGCCGAGCAGCAGGACGGAGATCTTCTCGGCGTCCGCGAGGACGGTGGCGACGGCCAGGGACGCCGTGACCACGGTCAGCGGACGGTCCCGGGGGAACGCCTCGGCGACGAGCTGGGGGGTGAAGCCCTCGTCGACGAAGACGGTCTCGGCGTCCCCGAGCAGATCGGCGGCGGCGGCCGCGATCCGCGACTTCTGCGGGACGTTACGGGTGGTGCGGACCGCGAGCGTGGTCTCGTAGCCCGCCGACTCCACGGGGTAGGCGCCGCCGTGGGTCCGGCGGAGGAGACCGTGCTCCTCCAGTACGTGCAGATCGCGGCGGACGGTCTCCTTGGCCACCTTGAACACCACCGCCAGGGCGTTCACCTCGACCGATCCGTCCCGTCGGGCGGTGTCGAGAATTCCTCTGCGGCGTTCGTCGGTGTCCACGACACACATCCCTGGCTCTTGCGGTGGCGCTGTTCAGGCGGCGACCCGGTCCGTTCGGGCCCATGTGACGTTTTTACAAGCAGGGTCCCCGGCGGACCAGGCTCTTCGCGGGGTTCCCTCTGCCCGTTCCTGCCCGTTTCCCCCGGTGGACCGCCGCTGGTCACACCCGTACCACCGGGCGTTCCGGGCGCTCCCGGGGTCCGCTCCGCCGGGTGACGCGCCCGATCCGTGCCCGATCTCGCGGAACGGTGCCCGTTCTCCCGGGGAGCGTCAGGAGACGGGCTCCTCCTCCAGGCCTTCGAGGCTGTCCATGAAGGAGCTGACCGAGAACACCGCGCGGCCGGGTCCGGCGGGGCCGTAGCCGGGCGGGGAGTTGAGGCCGAACTCCTCCAGCGTCGCCCGGTAGGCCTGGAGCAGGCGGATGTGGTACTCCAGCGGCGCGCCCAGCGGGTTGGCCTTGCCGAGCGGGGTGGTCGGCTCGGGGCACCACGTGGTGAAGCGCGGCACGACCCCGTTCGACATGAAGAACCGCAGCCCCTCGGTGGTCGAGTCGATGGCCTCGCTCACCTTCGTGAAGCCGAAGGGCTCGGCCATCTCGATGCCCGCGACGAAGTTGGGGATGACGTTGCGCGGCCCGAACACCTCGGCGGACTCCAGGATCCGGCGGTGCCACTCGTCACGGCCGACGTACCGCTCCTTGCCGGGGCAGTGCAGCTGGAAGAGGCGGCGGTCCCACACCTCGAAGTTGGGGTGGTAGATGCGGATGCCGTAGTCGTGGAAGCGCTGCACGTCCTCGCGGGGCAGCGCCTGGGCCACCACCTTGCCGGTCCAGCGGCCGGGGAAGCGCTCCTCGATGGCCTTGGCGTAGTGCCCGTAGAAGTCGGCCTCGTCGCGGCCGGCGACCTGGGAGGTGATCGAGCCGCCGGTGAGGGTGTAGGCGCGGGAGACGCCGGCGGTGTCGTACCGGTCGATGATCTCCAGAGCCTCCAGCACCTCCTCGACCGGCTTGACCCCGGTGTACGGGCGGCCGGCCGCCTTGTGCTGGCGCCAGTTGTGGTTGATGTCGCAGAACTGGCACTCCTCCTTGGCGCCGAAGTACTGGCACACCCGGAAGACCGTCAGGTAGATGAGGTAGCCCCACTGGATGGTCGGCGCGACCTCCATGACGGACTTGCCGTTGGAGAGCTGGTGGCGGTAGTACTCCGGCATCGGCGGCAGCCCGACGTCCGCGATCCGCGCCCCGTCGAGGTAGAGGCCGAGCGTGCCGTCCTCGCCGCCGCGCACGACGTACGGGGAGTCGGGGTTTACGCGCACCGACACCACCGTGCGGCGCAGGCCGTAGGGGCCGCCGGTGAGCACGACCTCCTCCGGCGGACGGTTGAGCGCGGCGGCGCCGAGCTCGGGCAGCGTGCGGTGGTCGAAGGAGAAGATGAAGTACGACTTCGGCTTCACATCACCGGTGGCGCCGCCGATGGAGCCGCTGAGCGCGGACTCGTCGAAGGCCATGCCGCCGCGCAGCAGGTCCTCCTTGATGACGGCTTCCCGGGGTACCTCGGGGAAACGCCCCATCAGGTCCTCGACCAGTGCCGTACGACTGCTGCTCGGCATGTACGCGAACCTCCGTAGTCACCCCACCGCAACGGCGCGCGCACGGGTGGGCAGGTCTTGTCCAGTCAGGCTGGCAAGCCTACGCCAACGCCTTCCGCCACCCGCATTGACCAGCGGAGAACGGATCCAGGGGGCCCTTCGGCGCCGCCCCTGGGACAATGCGGGTAGGACGAGGGACCGGGGCCCGACCTCGACGAGGGCCCTGGCCGAACGCCCTGAGAGCCGACCGACCACCGGGGGCCGCACATGTCCGGCACACCGACCGCCGCAGCCGGAGCCCCGATCCGGGTCTTCCTGCTGGACGACCACGAAGTGGTACGCCGGGGGCTGCACGACCTGCTGGGGGCCGAGCCGGGTCTGGAGGTCGTCGGGGAGGCGTCCACGGCCGCCCAGGCGCTGGCCCGCGGCCCCGCGCTGCGGCCCGATGTGGCGGTGCTCGACGTCCGGTTGCCCGACGGGGACGGCATCACGGTCTGCCGGGAGCTGCGCTCGCGGATGCCGGAGCTGGCCTGCCTGATGCTGACGTCCTTCGACGACGAGGACGCCCTGCTGGACGCGATCATGGCCGGGGCGGCCGGCTACGTACTCAAGCAGATCAACGGGTCGGACCTGGTGTCGGCCGTACGGACCGTGGCGACCGGCCAGTCGATGCTGGACCCGGCGACCACGGCCCGGCTCATGCGCACCCTGCGCGCCCCCGAGCCGTCCGGTCCCGTGGAGGACGAGCGGCTGTCGGTCCTGTCCGAGCGGGAGCGGTCCGTGCTCGACCTCATCGGCGAGGGGCTGACCAACCGGCAGATCGCCGGGCGGCTCTACCTCTCCGAGAAGACCGTGAAGAACCACATCTCCCGGCTGCTCGGGAAGCTCGGGGTGGAGCGGCGGGTGCAGGCGGCCGTCATCGCGACGGAGGTACGGGAGCACGGGCAGCAGGAGGGGTGAGCCCCGGGGGGGCGAGGCAGGGGGCGCGGTCACGGTGCCGTACGGGACGCTCCGCCCCCTCCCCCGCGCCCCGTCGGCAGCGGGACCCGCCATTCCAGTACGGTGCCGCCGCGCGGGGCCGGGCCCCGCTCGACGGACAGGGTGCCGCCCAGCCTCTCGGCCCGTTCGGTCAGGTTCCGCAGGCCGCTGCCGCGGGCACCCTCCGGGACGCCGGTGCCGTCGTCGGTCGCGGTCACCGTCAGCGCACCGCCCTCGGCGACGACCGACACCTCCGCCGCCCGCGCCCCCGCGTGCCGGGCGATGTTGCTCAGGGCCTCCACGATCACCGCGATCACCTGGTCCGCCACGTCCTGGGGCACGTCGGTGTCGATCAGCCCCTCCATCCGCAGCGCGGGAGTGAACCCGAGGGCGGGCGCCGCGCTGTCCACCGCCTGGACGACCCGGGTCCGGAGCTTAGGGGCGTCTCCGGTCGGCCCGTGCTCGCGGAGCCCGAAGATGGTGGAGCGGATGATCTTGATAGTGGTGTCGAGGTCGTCGATGGCACGGCCGAGCCGCTCGGCCGCTTCCGGGTGCTCGACGAAGGGGCGGGCGCTCTGCAGGGTCATCCCGGTGGCGAACAGCCGCTGGATCGCGAGGTCGTGGAGGTCACGGGCGATCCGGTCCCGGTCCTCCAGAAGGCTCACCTGCTCGGCGGCGCGGCGGCGCTCGGCCAGTTCGAGCGCCAGCGCGGCCTGTCCGGCGAAGCCCGGCAGCGAGGCGATCTCCGGTCCGGCGAACGGCGGACCGCCCTGGAGCCGGGCGAGGATGAGGACCCCGCTCAGTTTCTCCTTGGTCCCCACGACGACGGCCACCGCGGGACCGAATCCGTCCCAGCGCTCCGGCCGTACGGTGCTCCGGGGATCGTTCCCCACATCGGGGACGGTGATGAGCGCGTCGGCGGCGAGCGTGGCTCCGGCGAGGGTGCCCCGGGTGGTCGGCAGCACCAGGCCGCGGTGGGCCCCGGCCCTCTCCCCGTGGGCGATCGAACCGCTCAGTTCGCCGTCCGGCTCCACCAGGTGGAAGACGCCCAGGTCGGCGCCGGCGATGTCCACGGCCCGGGCCAGCATGCCCTCCAGGACCTCCGACTCCGCCGAGCCGGAGAGCAGCGCGCTGGTGAAGTCGGAGCTCGCGGCGAGCCACCGCTCCCGCTGCCGCCCCTCCTCGTAGAGGCGGGCGTTCTCGATGGCGATGCCCGCCGCGACCGCCAGGGTGGAGACGACGGCCTCGTCCTCCGCGTCGAAGTCGGCCCCGCCTCGCTTCTCGGTGAGGTAGAGGTTGCCGAACACCTCCTCGCGGACCCTGATGGGCACGCCGAGGAAGGTGTGCATCGGCGGGTGGTGGGGCGGGAAGCCGTACGAGGTCGGGTGGGCCGAGAGCTCGGCCAGCCGCAGGGGCTCCGGGTGCCGGATCAGCTCGCCGAGGAGCCCGTGGCCGGAGGGGAGGCCGCCGATCTGTTCCCGTACCTCGTCGCTGATGCCGATGGGGAGGAACTCGGCGAGCTTCTGGTCGTCGCCGATCACACCCAGCGCCCCGTACTCGGCGTCGACGAGCACGACCGCCGCCTCGATGATCCCCCGGAGCACCTGGGGCAGGGCCAGTTCCCGGCCCACGGACATGACGGCCTCCAGCAGGCCGTTGAGCCGGTCGCGGGTGCCCCGGGCCTCGTCGATACGGCCCTGGAGCTCATCGAGCAGCTCGTCGAGTCTCAAGCGCGGGAGCCTGGCCCGTGGGGCCTCGCGGCCTTCCCCGCCCATGGATACCTCCGACGGCGTCGAGGGGGCGGACCGCTCGCGTCCGCGTCCTCCCAACGTAGCCGCCGCACCGCGCCGCCTCATGTCGAGCCGCGCGTGGTCACAGCGAGCGGGGACGGAGAGGGCCCCGTTCGGACGGTGGGCAGGGCCGTTCGGCCCCTGCTGCGCCGGGCGTGCCGGGCGGGAAGCTGGAGCCGAGGGAGCACCGGAGAGGAAGCCATGCCTACCACCGACCATCTCGTGGAGACCGTGACCTCGCTGGTCGAGGACGCCGTCACCGCACCGTCCATGCACAACGCCCAGCCCTGGAGGTTCGTCCATCGGGCGGGCACCCGGATCATCGCCCTGTACGGCGACCCGTCGCGCGCGCTGCCGGCCGGTGACCCGGACGGGCGCGGGCTGCACCTGGGATGCGGGGCCGCCCTGTTCAATCTGCGGGTGTCCGCCGCCCACCACGGGTGGGACGCCGCGATCGAGCTGCTCCCCGATCCGCGCGACCCCTGGCACCTGGCCGATGTCGTGCTCCAGGAGCGCGGTCCGGCGGAACCGGGACCAGGACCGGCGGACCTCTACCCCGCCGTGCGGCAGCGGCACACCAGCCGCTTCCCCTTCTCCGACGAGCGGATCCCGGGGGAGATCATCGACGGGCTCCGCGGTGCCTCCCTCCTGGAGGGGTGCCGGCTGATCGTGCCGGGGTCCTGGCACTCGGACGCCGTCCTGGACCTGGTGCGCGACGCCGCTCTCTTCGAGTCGGCCGACGCGGCGCTGCGCGAGGAGATCGCCTCCTGGACCCATACGGGCAGGCCCGGGGAGGGGCCGGCCACCGAGGGCATACCGTCGTACGCCCTCGGCCCCCGGCAGTACGGGGTGAGCGCCCCCGCCCGGGACTTCGACGCACCGCGCGACCTGCCCGGCCGGGCCGTCGCCTCCTTCGAGACGCGGCCGCAGATCGCGCTCCTGGGCACGATGGACGACTCCCCGGCCGACTGGCTGCGGGCGGGGCAGGCCATGGAGCGCGTACTCCTGCAGGCCACCCTCGACGGGCTGTCGACCTCGCTGATGTCGCAGCCCCTCGAATGGCCCGAGCTCCGCGCGCTGACCCGCGAGCCCGGCTCCCTGACCGGCTTCGTCCACATGGTGTTCCGGTTCGGCTACGGCCCCCGGGGAGTGGCCACGCCGCGACGGCCGGTCGGTGAGGTGCTGAGCGTGGAGTGAGATGCGACCAAGGGCGCCGACCGAGGGCGCCGACCGAGGGCGTCGATGAGGCCTCACCGACGCCCTTGGTCGCGTTTCGTTCAGCTGCCGTCGTCGTCCGTCGCCGCGTAGCCGGGCGGGACGATCTGGACGGGGCAGTGCCCGTGGTGCAGCAGCGCGTGGGTCACCCGGCCCAGCGCGGAACCGCCTCCGATCACCCGGTGCCGGGCGCCCATGACCAGCAGGTCCGTGATGGATGTGGCCTCGACCAGGATGCCGGGCACACTGGTCCCGGTCTCGACGTCGTGGGTGACGGTGAGGCCGGGATAGCTCTTGCGTATCCGGTCGGCCATGGCGGCCGTCTCGTGCACCTTCTCCTCGGTGATCTCCCCGACGCTGTCGAGCATGGTGGTGAACCGGCCGACATACGTCAGCACGTTGCTGACGCTCAGCAGCCGCAGCGACGCGTTGCGGACGTGCGCCTCGGCGGCGGCGATCAGCAGCCAGTCGAGGTCGGACGTGCCGTGCACGGCCGCCGTGACCACCCCGGTGGCCGCGCGGTCGGGCTCGCCCCGTACGACGATCACCGGCACCTCGGTGCGTGCGGCCACCCCCAGTCCGACGGAGCCGAGCGTCAGTGAGGCGAAGCCGCCGAGCCCCCTGCTGCCCACCACGATCGTGCCCCGGTCGTCGGCCGCCGCGTGCAGTGACGCCACCGCGTCGCCACGGCTGAGCTCCTTCGTCACGGTCAGGTCCGGGTACTTCTCCCGTACGGCGTCGACGGTCTCGGCCAGCACGTCGCCCGCCGCGTCCCAGAGGGCCTGGAGAGTCTCGGCCGACGTGAGGACGGAACGCCCCTCGATGTCGGCGGCGTGGACGACGGTGAGCGGCTGCCCACGGAGGTCCGCCTCGGCGGCGGCCCAGAGGGCGGCTGCCCGGGCCGGCGGGGACGCGTCGACTCCGACGACGACGGCGCCGAGTTCCGCGGGGTCGGGAAGGTCGCTGGTCATGGCTCCTCCTCAGGGGTGGCCCGGGGCTCGGGATGGCCGGGCGCTCCGGGTGGCCTGAGGGCTCAGGTTCGCCCGGGACTACTCCTCCACCGTCGCACCGCAGCGCCGCCCCCGTGCATGGGCCCTTCGGCCCCGATCCGGCCCTCTCGGCCCCTCGCCCGGCGGGCGCCGCCGCGGGGAGGCTGGACGCAGGGTTCCGCACCCGGAGCCCCGCGCACCGAGGAGGCCCTGGCCATGACCCCCCACGTCACCGTCGGAATGGACGAGTCCCCCGAGAGCCTGGCGGCCGCGCTGTGGGCCGCTGAGGAGGCCTCCCTGCTCGACGTCCCGCTCCACCTCATCCATGTGGAGGAGTGGCCCGTCACCGCGGAGGTGCCGGTGCTCTCCGCCGAATCACTGGTCGAGCGGTACGAGACCCTGCTGCGCGCCACGGCCGACCGGGTCAGGGACGACCGGCCCGGCCTCGATGTGACCACCGAGATGGCCCGCGGCCGTGCGCCCGCCGAACTGACCGCCGCCGCGAACGAGGCCGAGGTGACCGTGCTGGGGTCGCGCGGGCTCGGCGGTGTCGTCGGCTTCCTGATCGGCTCGGTGTCGCTCGCCGTCGTCGGCCGGGCGCGGCGGCCGGTGGTGCTCGTACGGTCGGGTTCGGCCTCGTCCGGGGCGGGCTCCGGCGACGCCGGCTCCGGCATCGTCCTGGGCGTCGACATCGAGCAGCCGTGCGACCCGCTGCTCGCCTTCGCCTTCGGTGAGGCCGCGCGCAGGGACGAGGAGCTGCGGATCGTCCACAGCTGGTCCCCGTCCCCGGCCTACGGGTACACCGCCATCCTGGACCCGGGCGTCGGCAGCGGGCTCGGCCGGAAGGCCACCGAGGGGCTGGCCGAGATGGTGCGGCCCTGGCGGTCCAAGTTCCCGGCCGTCCGGGTGACGGAGCAGGCGGTGGTCGGGCCCGCGGCGGCCGCGCTCGTCGACGCGTCCCGGAGCGCCGGTCTGCTGGTCGTGGGGCGGCGCAGCCGGCGCTCCCCGGTGGGCCCGCACCTCGGCCATGTCGCGCACGCCGCGATCCATCACAGCCCGGCCCCGGTCGCCGTCGTCCCCTTCGAGTGACCCGCGCCCGCCGTCCCATCCGCCGCAGCCGCCCCGCCCGGTGTCCCCGGGTCAGCCCGCGTCCCCCGGAGCGTCGTCCACGACGATCCTGCGCCCGGTGATCCGGCGGGGCACGAGGACCATGACGTGCTCACGCCCCTCCCCCGCCCAGGGGGCCGAGTACGCCGTCTCCCTGAGCCGGCGCGCCTCGTCCTCGTCCTCCACGACGCGGACGGTTCCCACGAGCAGAACGCTCCAGCCCTTGCTGAAGGCGTCGTCGATGTGGTCGGTCTCGAACGCGATCTGCGTTCCGGCCGCTCCGGCGAGCGGGGAGCTCTCCCCCGTGCTGAACATGACCTCGCCGTCGACCACCTGGTAGTTCACCGGCAGGACGACCGGCCCGTCGCCGTCGTTCAGCGCCACCCGCCCCACCCCGTGGTCACCGAGCAGGGCCCGGCATTCGGTCTCGTCGAGTTCGGCCATCCGGGCCCCCCGGGCCGCCCGGCCGAGCCCGCCCGGCAGGTCCACGGTCCCGCCGGTGAGCTCCTGGACCGTCGTCTCCAGGGCGTCGGCGAGCCGGAGCAGGAAGCCGATCCCGGGGGTCGCGGACTGCTCCTCCACGTACTGGATGTAGCCGGGTGCGGCACCCGCCCTCAGGGCCACGTCCTGCCGGGACAGGTCGAGCTGGAGGCGACGCGCCGCGACACGTCGGCCGATGTCGCCTCTCGCCGTGTGCGGTGGTCGGTCCATCGTGAGGCCCTTCTGCTCGTGGGGGCGGGGCTCCGCACGGCCACGCTAGCGAGAGCCCGTGCGGCTCGCAGCGCGGAACGCCCCAGGAACGGAGAGTCCCTGGAGTGGAGAGGATCTCCGGGTTAGGCTCGCCTTACTCAGAGCGAACCCCCTCCCTTCTCCCCAGGAGACGTTCATGCGCCTGCTCATCCGGCTCCCTGGTCAGCCATGACCGCCCCCGGACCCGGCCCCGCGGCCGAAGCAGCTGAAGCAGCTGAAGCGGCCGACGCGGAGAGCCCCTTCGCCGCCTTCGGCCTTCCCGGCAAGCCCGGCACCGACGCGTTCTGGGCCGCGGCGCGGACGCCCCTGGCGGTCCCCGCCGGCGACGGCTGGCTGACGCTGTTCCTGTGGCGCGGGTCTCCGGCCGACCTCGACTTCGAGAGCTGGTCGGGGCCCCTGCCCCTGCGGCGGTGGGCCGCAACCGACTGCTGGTACGCCGAGGTCCCCATGCCCGCGCGGCTGCGGGTGACCTACCGGTTCCTCGTGGACGGCGAGGGCCACGCCGATCCCCTCAACCCGGCCGGGGCGGGCGGTGACCGCTCCATCGCCTCGACCCCGGACGCCCCGCCCCAGCCGCACTGGCCCGCCCTCGGCCCGGACGCCATCCTGTCCCTCCCCGACACCCGGCTGCGCTGGAGCAGCGAGCGGCTCGGCGGGCGGCGGACCGTGCGCGTCCACCCGGTCGCGGGCGGCGGACCGGTGGTCCTGCTGCTCGACGGGGACGACTGGCTGTACCTCCACCCGGCGATGTCCGCGTTCGAGTCCGCCGTGGCCGCCGGCGAGCTGGAACCCGTCACGCTGGTCTTCCTCCCGGCCAAGGACCGGGAGGCCGAGTTCGCCTGCCGCCCCGAGCTGTGGGAGGCGGTCCGGGACGAACTGCTGCCCCTGGTGGCCGGATCCGGTGTACGGGCCGGCCTGGACCGGCTGGTGGTCGCCGGGCAGAGCCTGGGCGGGCTGAGCGCGCTCTACGCGGCGCTGGAGTTCCCGGAGCTCGTCTCCCGTATCGCCTGCCAGTCGGGGTCGTTCTGGTGGGCGCCCGGCGCCGAGGGGGCGGCGGACCCGCTGGGCGGTCCTGTCGGCGGGACCGTCGCCGAACTCCTGCGCCGGGGGCCCGACTTGTCCTCCCTGCGGTGCGCGTTCGACGTGGGGGAGCACGAGACACGGATGCTGCCCCACTGCGAGCTGGCCGAGTCGCTCACCGAGCGGGCCGGGGCGACCGTGCGGGTCTCGCGGTCCGCATCGGACCACGACCGGGCGGGCTGGCGGCAGGCCCTCCTGAGGGATGTCGCCTGGGCGCTGGGCTGAGCACCGGCGGGGGCGGCGATCCGCCCCCGCCGGTGGCTCACCGGGCCACGGCCAGGCAGTACTCCTCATCGCCCGCGAGCAGGTTGCGGTGGGTGTCCTCGGCGGTGATGACGCCCTCGTCGAGGACGAGCACCCGGTCCGCCGCGTCCAGGAGCGCCGGGCTGCTGGTGATCACGACCGTGGTGCGGCCTCGCCGCAGCTTCGCGATGTTGCGGGCGATGAGCTGCTCGGTGACCGCGTCGACGGCGGTGGTCGGGTTGTGCAGGACCAGTACGTCGGTGTCGGCGGCCAGCGCACGGGCCAGGGAGAGCCGTTGGCGCTGCCCGCCGGACAGGTTCGCCCCGCGGTCGCGGACCGCGTAGTCGAGCCCGTCGCAGTGGAGGGCGACGACATCGGTCAGCATGGACGCCTCGACGGCCTCGGAGAGCGTACGGCTGCTGCCTGACGGGTCGATGTTCGTCCGGAGGGTGCCGCCGAAGATCTCCGCGTCGTACGGGTTGACCAGCATGTGCTCGCGGACCGCCTCGACCGACAGGTCCGCGAGCTCCTGCCCGCCGAGCCGGACCACTCCCTCGTACGCGGGTGGGGCGGCGTTCACGGCGAGCACGGCGACGAGGTCGGCCGCCGCGCGCGGCTGGTAGGGGGCGATCGCCACGAACTCCCCGGCGGCGACGGTGAACTTGACCCCGCGCAGGGTGCCGTGGCGGACGCCGTCGACCTCCAGGTCGCCTCCCGGGGCCGGTCGTTCGGGACCCGGAACCGTCACGGGCGGGGCGGAGAGCACCAGCGCCATGCGCTCGGCGGAGGCGCGGGCGATCATCACGTACTTGGGCATCTCCGAGAACATCTTCAGCGGTTCCATGATGAACTGCGCGAGGCCCACGGCCATGACCAGTTCACCGATGGAGATCCGCCCTTCGAACGCCAGCCAGCCCGCCGTCAGCGAGACGGCGGCGGCGAGGACGGCGTTGAGGGCCAGCGCGGTGCCCGCGTACGCGCCGTTCACGCGGGCGACGGTGATCGCCTGGCGCTTGGCGTCGGTGCTGACCCTGCGGTAGGAGCCGAACGCCGCGTGGTTGCCTCCGAAGCCGTGGAGCGGGCGCAGGCCGATGATGAGGTCGGCGACCTTGGCCCCGGCCCGCGCCACCTTGGCCTGCTGCTCCTGGGTGCTGGAGCCGATCCGCTTGGACATCACCGCGAGGATCGACAGGATGCCGACGGTCCCCACGATCACCAGCAGGCCGAGCCGTATGTCGGCCAGGCTCAGCGCGACCGCGGCGACGACCACCGCGACCAGGGAGCTGACCAGCAGCGGCACCACCTCGATGATGTCGGCGGTCTGGTCGGCGTCCTCGGTGGCGATGGTGAGGATCTCGCCGGACTTCAGCCCGTCCACATCCCGGGCCACCGGCTGGAGCCCGCAGGCGGCCACCTGGACCCGCCAGCGGTGCGCCTCGGTCGTGTTGGCCTTCTGGAGCACCCGCATGCCGAACCGCCACGACAGCGACACCGTCGTGATGATCACGGCGAGCGAGCCGATCGACACCCCGAGCGAGCCGAGGCTGCGGTCCTGCATCGTGTGCTCGACGATCAGCCCGAGCGCGATGGGGAACGCGGTCTCCGCCGCCTGGTACAGGCCCATGAGGACCGTACCCGCGATCATGGCGCCGATGTTGCGACGCAGAGCGGTCCGCAGGATGGCGGCTCCCGGGCGGGGCCGCTGCGTGTCAGTTGCCATCAGGCGTGCCAGTTCTCATCAGGTGTGTCGGTTTTCATCAGGTGTGTCGGTTTCATCAGGTGTGTCGGTTTCATCAAGATGGCGGGCGATCGCTTCCGGAGTTCGCAGGGTGAACAGATCACGGATCGTGATCACTGGACCGTACTCGCGGCGGAGCAGCCCGATCAGCCGCACCGCCAGCATGGAGTGCCCTCCGAGGGACACGAAGTCGCTCACCGCGCTCACCTCGTCGTCGTCCAGGTCCAGTGCCTCGGCGAAGAACTCGCAGACCACGGTCTCGGTCTCGCTCGAAGGTCCGCGCTCCCCCGCCGTGGTCAGCGCGCCGAGCGGCCGCGCCTCGGGCAGCGCCTTGGTGTCAGCCTTCCCGTTCACGGTCAGCGGGATGCTGTCGACCTGGGCGAAGTGGGTCGGGCGCAGGAAGTCCGGCAGCCCCGCGCTGACTTCACCGGCCACGTCCGCCAACTCGGATCCCTCCAGCACCAGATAGGCGGCCAGCCGGTAGGCGCCGTCGACCTGCGGGTCGGGCTGGGCGACGGCGGCGACGAACCGCACCGCCGGGTGAGCGGCGAACACGGCCTCCACCTCTCCCAGTTCGACCCGGTGGCCGCGGATCTTGACCTGCTGGTCGGTACGGCCGAGGTAGACGATGTTCCCGTCGGGCCGGCGGATCACCAGGTCCCCGGTCCGGTACATGCGCTCGCCGGGTGCGCCGAACGGGCAGGCGACGAAGCGGTGCGCGGTCTGGGCGCTCTGGCCCAGATAGCCGCGGGCGATACCGACACCCGCCACGTACAGCTCGCCGGGGGCCCCGTCGGGCAGCGGCCGCAGCCAGGGGTCGAGGACGTACACCTCGGTGTTGTCGATGGCCACGCCCACCACCGGGTCGAGGCATTCGAAGGTGCCGACGCCGAGAGTGTTGATGGTGTACTCGGTGGGACCGTACAGGTTGTAGCCGACCGTGCCCTCGGTCTCGGCGAGCCGCTGCCAGAGCGTCGGGGTGACGGCCTCACCGCCCAGCAGCACGAGCGGGGGCCGCTGGTGCGGGTTGTCCAGCAGCCCTTCGGCGATGAGCTGCTGCGCGTAGGTCGGGGTCACGTTGATCACGTCGATCGCGTGCTCGCCGCAGTATTCGACGAGCCGGGGTGCGTCGCGGCGCAACTCCTCGTCGCAGATGTGGACTTCGTGGCCGTCGGCGAGCCAGAGCAGCTCCTCCCACGACATGTCGAAGGCGAACGACACGGTGTGCGCGATCCGGAAGGTCCGGTGGCCGTGCTCGGCGAGGACCGGCTCGAAGATGCGGCGCTGATGGTTGATCAGCATGTTGGTGAGACCGGCGTACTCGGTCACCACGCCCTTCGGCTTCCCGGTCGATCCGGAGGTGTAGATCGTGTACGCGGGGTGGCGCAGCCGGTCCGGATCGTCGGGGGCGAACGTCACGTACGGCTCGGCGGCCGGCAGCGGGCGGTCCAGCTCGATCAGCTCGCCGGTCAGCCGGGGCGACACACTGCTCACGGTGAGGATCACCTCGGGCCGCGCGTCCTCGACGATGGTCGCGATCCGCTCGTCCGGGTGGTCCAGCTCCAGCGGGACGTACGCGGCACCGACCCGCAGGACGGCGAAGAGTGCCGCGATCCAGTCGGGCGAGCGCGGGATCGCCAGCCCCACGGTCGTCTCCGGGCCGATGCCCCGCCGGGCGAGCACGCCCGCCACGGCCCGGCTGCGGTCGCGCAGTTGGGCGAAGGTCAGGGTCGCACCGTCGGCGACGAGGGCGATCCGCTCGGGGTGGCGGTCGGCCGCGAGATCGAAGCGGTCGACGACGGTGTCCGTACCGATGTCCGTACGTTCGGCGGGTTCGGGGTCGGGCCCCAGTCCGCGCAGAGCGCCCATCCGCCCCGTCGTCGAGCGCGCCACGTCCTCCAGCACCCGCAGGTAGTCGTCCAGCAGACGGCGGGCGGAGTCGGGGTCGCCGTGGCGGTGTTCCAGCTTGACGGTGAGCCGGTCGCCGGGGGTGACGACCCAGGTGTACGGGTAGTGCGTGGAGTCGTCCGCCCGGACGGAGGTGATGCCGTGGCGGGCGTTCATCGCGGCGAAGGCGTCCAGGTCCAGGAAGTTCTGGAGCACGAAGAGGTTGTCGAACAGGGTGTCGTGCCCGCTGGCCCGCTGGATCTCGCCGAGCCCGAGGTGCTCGTGGTCCATCGCCGCCACCCGGGCCGCCTGCACGGCCGACAGGTACGCGCCGACCGTCTCCTCGGGCCGGGCCCGGGTCCACATCGGCACGGTGTTCAGCAGGACGCCGACGATGTCGCCGTGCCCTTCGCCCTCCCGGCCCGAGACGGTGACGCCGAAGACGGCGTCGGCGCGGCCGGTGCGGGCGCCGAGGAGGAGGCCGAAGGCGCCGGTCAGCACCGAGTTCAGGGTGACGCCGTGGACGCGGGCGGCTTCCCGCAGCAGCTCCGTCAGCTCGGCGGAGAGCGTCTGCACGAGCGGCTCGGGCAGCTCCTCGCTGAGGTCCGGGGCGGGTCCGGCGAGCAGCGTCGGCCCGGACAGACCGGTCAGGTGGTCCGCCCAGAAGCGTTCCGATACGGCGGGGTCCTTGGCGGCGAGCGCCCGGGCGTACTCCTCGAAGCCCGGCACGGCCGGAGCCGCGTCCCGCGGCTCGCCGGTGACGACGGCCTCGTACGCGTCGAACAGGTCGCGCAGCACGATCTCGCGGGACCAGCCGTCCCAGAGCAGCAGGTGGTAGCTGAGCAGCAGCCCGTCCCGGCCGTCCGGCAGGCGCACGACGGTCACCCGGATGAGCGGCGGCTCCCCGGGGTCGAAGCCGCGCTCGCGGTCCCGGGTGCACAGGTCGTCCACCTCGGCGTCCGTGGTCAGCTCGACCGTGTGGACGCCGACCCGGCGGCCCGCCTTGAGGAGCTGGACCGGGTTGCCGTCGTCGTCGGTGGTGAAGCCCGCGCCGACGACCGGGTGGCGGCCGATGACGTGCGCCATCGCCTCGGCCAGGGCGTCGGGGTCCAGGCGCCGGTCGAAGGTGAAGTAGCTCTGCGCGACGTAGTGTCCGGCCGCGCCCGCCAGCTGGGCCTGGAAGAAGAGGCCGCGCTGGAGGGGGGTGACCGGTGCGGTGCGTTCGGCGGTCGCGGAGGCGTTCCCGATCTGCGTCAGGGCGGCGAGCCAGTGATCGGTGAGCGTGTCGGGGATGCCCGCGGCGAGGGTGAAGGCGGCGTGCAGGCTGCCGGTGGCGTCGTCGGTCCAGGCGTTGACCTCGACGGCGTACGGGCTGCTCTGCTCGCCGCCGGTGACCTGGAGGGCCTGCGACTCGCCGCCCCGGCCGAGGTAGTTGAAGAGGACCTGGGGGCGGGCGGTGAGGAGGGGGGCCGTCTGCGGGTTGAGGTAGCGGAGCCTGCCGTACGCGACGTGCCCTTCCTCGTCCGGCTGGCGGTCGGCGATCTCGCGGGCCGCCGCCACCGGGTCGGTGTGCGGGGTGAGCCGTACGGGGGCGATGGAGGTGAACCAG
The DNA here is from genome assembly GCF_000718135.1 of Streptomyces cyaneofuscatus. GTDB lineage: Bacteria > Actinomycetota > Actinomycetes > Streptomycetales > Streptomycetaceae > Streptomyces > Streptomyces cyaneofuscatus. Next base: position 258,815 of record NZ_JOEM01000008.1, read on the forward strand.
CCGACGGTGCGGGTGTAGTCGTGGTGCTCCTGGGCCGGGGCCCGGCCGTGGCGCTCCAGGTCGATCGCCAGGTCGGTGGGGGTGGGCTGGATGTGGGTCAGCGCGGTGCGCAGGGCGCCGCAGAGCAGCTCGGTGAGGCCGACGCCGAGGGCGGCGGGGGCGGTGCGCGTCACGAGGTCGCTGACATCGGGCGGGAGGACGACGGTGGTCTCACGCAGGGTGGTGGGCTCGGTCGTGTCCGTGGGCGCGGGGACCAGGGGCGGGGCCTGGAGGGTGGTGATCCAGTGTCCGAGACCGTCGGCCGACTCCGCCGACCGTACGGCGAGGGCTTCGGCGTACTCGGCGTACGGCGTGGTCGGCGGCGGGAGGGCGGATCCGCTCAGGGCAGTGGTCAGGTCGTCCAGGAGGATCAGCCAGGACACCGCGTCGACGGCGAGGTGGTGCACGGTGACGACCAGGGTGCGGCTCGCCGCCGGCCAGGAGAAGGCGATGAGGTCTCCGGCCTCGGGGTCGAGCCGCCCGGCCGCCTCGTTCGCGGCGGCCGTCGGGTCGGCGGTGTCCGGGGTGACCACGGTGGCCTCGCGGGCGGGTTCGGTGCGCAGGGCCCAGACGCCGTGCTCGACGCGCAGCCGCAGCCGGAGGGCCGGGTGGGCGGCCACGACGGCGTTCGCGGCCCGCCGGATGTCGGCGAGGCCGGTCCCCTCGGCCACCACCAGCGTCCTGGCCTGGGCGAACCGGGTCAGCGAGCCGCCCAGCTCCCGCTGGCGCAGGATGATCGGCGTGAGCGGCAGCGGGCCGTCCTCGCGCCGGGTGGGCGGGGTCGGCGCGGTCCGGGGGGTGCGGGTGGCCAGGTGGCCGGCGAGGGCGCGCGGGGTCTTGAGCAGGAAGACGTCCCGGGGCGCGATCGGCAGGCCGAGGGCGCGGGCCCGGTTGATCAGGGTGATGGCGACGATGCTGTCGCCTCCGGCGCCGAAGAAGTCGGTGTCGGCGTCCACGGCGGCGCCGGGCAGCGTCTCGGCGAAGATGCCGATCAGTGACGCGAGTTGGCAGCCGCTCGGGACGGTCGGTCCGTCCTCTCGCGTGGCGGCGGCCGCGCGCTCGGTGAGGGCCTTGCGGTCCAGCTTGCCGTTGACCGTCAGCGGCAGTGCGTCGAGCGGCAGGAAGCGGCCCGGGACCATGTGGACGGGCAGCTTGGCGGAGAGCAGGGCGGTGAGGTCGGCGGGCACCTCGCCCACGATGTGCGCGACGAGGTGGTCGCCGCTGTCCGCCACGGTGACGGCCACATCGACGACGCCGGCCAACCCTCCGATGGCTCCCTCGACTTCGCCGAGCTCGACCCGAAATCCCTTCAGCTGCACCTGGTCGTCGGCGCGGCCCGCGAACTCCAGCTCGCCGTCGAGCGTCCGGCGGGCGAGGTCCCCCGTGTGGTACATCCGGGAGCCGTCGGCAGCGAACGGGTTCGCCACGAAGCGGCTCGCGGTGAGCCCGGGGCGCCCCAGGTAGCCGAGCGACACCTGATCGCCCGCGACATAGATGGCACCCACCCGGCCCGGCGGCACCGGCCGGAGCCGGTCGTCGAGCAGATAGGTGGCCAGACCGGGAATCGGGCCACCTATCGGACTGATGTCGGTGGAGCGGGCGAAGTCCTCATCCCTCAGCACCCGGTGGGTGACATGGACGGTGGTCTCGGTGATGCCGTACATGTTGACCAGCTCGGGCGAGCCGGTGCCGTGCCGCTCGACCCAGCCGCGCAGCCGCCCGAGGTCCAGGGCCTCACCGCCGAAGATGACGCGGCGCAGCGCCGGGAGCGGTTCACCGGCGTGCAGGTCGGCCTCGATGAACTGGTGGAAGGCGGAAGGGGTCTGGTTGAGCACGGTGACCCCGCGCTCGCGGACCAGCCGGTGGAAGTCGACGGGTGAGCGGGTCAACGCGTAGTCGGGGACGAGCAGTTCGGCGCCGTGCGCGAGGGCGCCCCACAGCTCCCAGACGGCGAAGTCGAAGGAGAAGGAGTGGAACTGGGCCCAGACGTCGTGCGGCCCGAAGCACATGTCCGGCCGGGTGTTGGCGAGGAGCGTCGCGACCGCGGAGTGCGGGACGACGACGCCCTTGGGCCGGCCGGTGGAGCCGGAGGTGTAGATGACGTACGCCGGGTCCTGCGGGCTCACCACGGGTGCGGCGGTGTCGGCGGCGGGCGGGTCCTCCTCCCCCTGGACGAGGACCCGCGCCGCCACGCCCGCCTTCTCCAGCAGCCGGGTGAAGCGGTCGCGCTGGTCCCGGTCGACGAGGACGACCTGGGGGGCGGAGTCGGCGAGAATGTACTCCAGCCGTTCGTCCGGGTAGGCGAGGTCGAGCGGTACGTACGCGCCTCCGGCGGTGACGACGGCGACCAGGGCGACGACCTGCTCCAGGGAGCGCGGGACGGCGACGGCGACCCGCTGCCCGGGGCGCACTCCGGCCGCGCGCAGGACGGCGGCCGACGCCTCCTTGGCGGCGGCCAGTTCGCCGTACGTCAGGGACCGCTCGGCGCTGTCCAGGGCGCACTGGGTCACGGCCCTGGCCGCCGGGTCGCGGCGCGCGGCGGCGTCGAACAGCTCGCCCAGGGTCGTCGGCGCGACCCGCTCCTGGACCCGGTCCGCTTCACGGGCCAGCTCGTCGACCCGGGCGTCCGGGCGGCTCAGCAGCTCGGTGAGGGTCCGGGTGAACGTGTGCAGGACCGCCTCGGCGCTCTCCTGGCGCAGCAGCTCCCCGTCGTAGATCAGGTTGAAGCGCGGGCGGCCGTCGTCGGCCCGCTCGACGACCAGCGTCAACGGGTAGTGCGGGGCACCCTCGTTGACGATGCCGGTGATGGCGAGGGTGTCGTCCGGGCCGCGCAGGGCGTTCACGTCGGTCGCGACGTCGAACACCACCAGGGTGTCGAAGAGCGAGCCCGCGCCGGCCTGCCGGCCGATCCTGGCCAGCGAGACGTGCTGGTGGGCCAGCACCGCGCTCTGGTGCTCCTTCACCGCTGTGAGCAGGTCGTACGCGGTGTCGGTGGCGGCCCAGCGGGCCCGTACGGGAATGGTGTTGATGAACAGGCCCACCATGTCCCGGATGCCGGGGACCTCGGCGTCGCGCCCGGAGACGGTGGAGCCGAAGACGACGTCCCGGCCGTGCAGGATGGAGCCCAGGGTCACCGCCCACGCGCTGTGCACGGCCACGCTCACGGGGACGCCGGCCGACCGTGCGGCGATGTCGATGTCGTCGGCGGGCTCGGCCGCGATGTCGGCGAAGTGCTCGGAGGGGGTGTGGCCTTCGGCGACCAGGGAGGGGCCGGGCAGCTCAGCGAGCTCGTCGCGCCACACCCGGTCGCTCTCGTCCTGGTCCTGTTCGGCCAGCCATCGGACGTAGTCGCGGTAGCCGCCGAGCGGGTGGACGGAGCCCGGTGCGTGGTACTCGGCCAGCAGGGCGCGGAGCATCGGCGGGACGGACCAGCCGTCGGCGATGATGTGGTGCACGGTCTGCACCAGGACGGTGCGGCCGGCTCCGGCGCGGATGAGGGTGTAGCGCATCAGGGGGCCGGTGGCGAGGTCGAACCCGGTGCGGCGGTCCCGTTCGGCGAGGTCGCGGATCTCGTCGTCGGTGATGCCGGGGCGGTCCAGTGCGGTGAAGGGCGCCCGGGTGCCGCTCTCGATGACGGAGACGACCCGGCCGTCGGCGAGGGCCGTGAAGCGGGCGGCCAGGTTGGGGTAGAGCGTGAGCAGCCGGGTGGCGGCCGCCGCGAGCCGGGCGGCGTCCACCGCGCCCTCCAGCGTGAGCAGTTGCTGCTCCACATAGCTGCCCGTGGCGTCGTCGTCGAAGACCGAGTGGAAGTAGAGGCCCTCCTGCAACGGCGTCAGCGGCAGGATGTCCCGCAGCTCCGTGCCGTCCAGGTCGTCGACGTCGGCCTGGGTGAGCGGCACCAGCGGGAAGTCGCTGGGGGTATGGCCGCCCTCCTCCAGGGCGGCGAGGGCGGACAGGGCCGAGCCGTAGTACGCGCCGAGGGTGGCGATGTCCTCGTCGGTGAACACGCCCTCGGGCCAGGAGAGGGTGGTGACCAGCTCGTACGCGCCGTCGGCGCCCGGTTCGGCGATCGCGTTGAACTCCAGGGCGCGCGGCAGGCGCATCCTGGGGTCGCGCTTCTCACCCAACTGCCCGGTGGCACCCGCGAGCTGCCAGTGCCCGGCGGCCCCGGCGTCGAAGCGGCCCAGGTAGTTGAAGAGCACCTGGGGTGCGGGCGCGGTGAGTTCGGTGTCGCCGAGATAGCGCAGAGCGCCGTAGGACAGGCCGTTGCCCGGGACCCGGGCGAGGTCCTCCTTGACCGCCTTGAGGGCGGCGGCGAGGTAGCCGGGATCGGTGAGGTCGGGGGCGGCGCCGGGGTCGACCGTCACCGGGAAGAGGGTGGTGAACCAGCCGACCGTACGCGACAGTTCGGGTTCGAACCCGGCCGCGTCGGCCACGAACCGCCCCTCGCGGCCGTGCCCTTCCAGCTCGATGTGGGCGAAGGTCTGCCCCTGACCCCGGTCGCGGCGCCACCGGGCGAGGGCGACGGCCAGGGCGGTGAGCAGGACGTCGTTGACGCCCGCGTGGAACTTGGCGGGGATCTCCCCGAGCAGGGCGGCCGTCTCCTCGGGGCCGGCGGAGAAGGTCCGGGTCCGCTCCCGGGCCACGGTGTCGGCCTCGGTGAGGGCGCGCCTGCCGATCGGTGCGTCCTCGCCGGGCAGGGCGCGCTGGAAGTACGTACGGTCCGCGGCGAAGGGAGCGCGCCCGAGCAGCTGCGTCCAGCGCCTGAACGACGTACCGACGGGCGGGAGTTCGACAGGGGCTCCGGTGGCGTGCTGCCGCCAGGCCGTGGCCAGGTCGTCCATGAGGATCCGCCAGGACACGCCGTCGATCACCACATGGTGGGCGACCAGGACGAGTTGGTGTGCGGCGCGGCGCCAGACGGCGTGGAGCATCACGCCGTTGTCCGGGTCGAGCCCTTCGGTGGCGCGTTCGACGCACTCCTCCAGCGGCCCGTCGCTCTCCTGCCACCCCACGACGGCCTGCCCGGCCGGCGGGATGTCGAAGCTCCAGCGCTCGCCGCGCACCAGCCGGGCGCGGAGCATGTCGTGGCGGTCGAGCAGGGCGGCGAGGACGGTGTCGAGCGCGTCGGGCGTCAGCTCCGGAGGGGTGTTGAGGACGACCGACTGGACGAAGCCGTCGATCGCGTCGGTGGTCTCGCCGAGCCACTGCACGATGGGCGACCCCACGACGGAGCCGGTCGGGGTGTCGGCGTGGTCCACGGTGGAGACGTCGTCGCGGCTCGCCACCGCCGCCAGTGCCCCGACGGTGCTGTGGGTGAAGATCTGGCGCGCCGTCACATGGAGGCCCGCGTCCCGCAGGGCGCTGAGCAGGGAGATCGCCAGGATGCTGTCGCCTCCGAGCTGGAAGAAGTCCTGGTCGACGCCGACCTCGTCCAGCCGCAGCACCGCCGCGACCGCAGCGCACACCAGGCGCTCGTTCTCGGTGGCGGGTGCCACGAGGCCGCCGGTGGGCCGGGCGGGTTCGGGCAGGGCGGCGCGGTCGATCTTGCCGTTGGCGGTGAGCGGGAACTCCGTCAGGACGACGAGGTGGGCGGGGACCATGTACTCGACCATGTGGGCGGTGGCCCAGGCCGTGACCTCGTCGGCCGTCAGCTCTTCGCAGCCGCCCGAGGGGATGACGTACCCCACCAGGTAGGTGCCGCCCGCGCTGTTCTTCCGGGCGACGACACAGCTGTGCCGTACGCGGGGGTGCTCGGCGAGGGAGGCCTCGACGTCCTCGATCTCCAGCCGCATCCCGCGGATCTTGATCTGGTTGTCCGCCCGGCCGAGGAAGTCCAGCGACCCGTCCGGGGCGTAACGGGCCAGGTCGCCGGTCCGGTACAGCCGGGAGCCGTCGGAGGCGAAGGGGTTGGCGACGAACCGGGAGGCGGTGAGGCCGGGGGCCCCGACGTATCCGCGCCCCAGGAGGAGCCCGCCCACGTACAGTTCGCCGCCGACGCCGACCGGGACCGGGCGCAGTTCGTCGTCCAGCACGTAGAGCTGGGTGTTGGGGTTGGCCCGGCCGATCGAGGTCGACAGGCGCTCGGCCTCGCCCCGGTAGATGACGTGGGAGACACCGATGGTCGTCTCGGCCGGGCCGTAGCCGTGGTACATGGGGATGTCGAGCCGGGTGCGGAACCGCTCGTACAGCTCCGGGGTCAGCACCTCGCCGCCGCACCAGACGTGGCGCAGGCTGTCGAGCCGGCCGGAGCCGGCCTCGATCTCCAGGAGGACGTCGAGCATGGAGGAGACCAGGTAGGTGAAGGTGACGCGCTGCTCGGCGATGACGCTGAGCAGGTGGTGCGGGTCGCGTTCGCCGCCGGGCCGCAGGATCACCAGCCGGCCGCCGGAGACCAGCGGCAGGAAGATCTCGTTGATGGAGATGTCGAAGGAGAGCGGCGCCTTGAAGAGCGACGCGTCGTCGTGGCCGAACCGCAGGATCTCCTCCCGCTGCCACAGCAGGCGCTCGCTGATCGCCTCGTGGCGGATCATGGCGCCCTTGGGCCGGCCGGTCGAACCGGAGGTGAAGATGACGTACGCCAGGGAGGTGGCGTGGACGTCCGCCTCGGGCGGCTCGGCCGGGTAGGAACCGAACCCCCAGGCGCCGAGGTCGACGGCGACGGCGTCCGGCTCGGCGGCGTCGGACCCGCCCGAGCTGTTGAGCTGGAGCACGACCCCCGCGTCCTCGATGACGACGGCCCTGCGGGCGGCGGGCCACTGCGGATCGAGCGGTACGAACGCGCACCCGGCCTGGAGTACGGCGAGAAGGCCGATGACCATCTCGGCGGAGCGGCCGAGGGAGATCCCGACGACCTGCTCGGCACCGAGGCCGCGCTCGGTCAGGTGGTGGGCCAACTGGGCCGATCGCGCGGCCGCCTGACGATAGGTCAGGGTGCGGTGCTCGTCGACGATCGCGACGGCGTCCGGCCGGGCGCGGGCCTGCTCGCGGAACAGCTCCATGAGGGTCGGGCGGACCCGGTCGGCCCGGTTGTCGTTCCAGCGGGCCAGGGTCTCGATCCGTGCCGCGACGCTGGAGGGGCCGATGGTGCCGACGGGCCGGTCCGGGAAGCCGGCCAGGTCGTCCAGGGCGAGCTGCGCTTCGTCCGGCCGGACGCCGTCGGGGAGCGTGATGCTCAGGCCGTCCGCGCCGACCTCCCAGCCCGGGCTTCCGCCACCGCCGTTGTCGACCCAGCCGAGGACGTCGGCGAAGGAGGTGCCGGGGGTGAGATCGATGCCGTCGGGGCCGGCGCCGGTCGCCCAGTACGCCAGCCCGATGGCGGACGCCTCGGCGATGGTCCGGTCGCCGTAGTCGCCGACGCGCCGGCGTACATCGGTGAAGTGGGCGGGAGAGAGCAGTACATGAGGAGCGGTCGGTTCCGTCATCGAGGACTCAGCACCCTTCCAAGGCGATCAAGTTAGCCTAACCTTACCGAGGTTGCCCTAACTGCCCTCGCGCCAAGCGCGCCACAGGCGTGCGTACATGCCCCCCAGGGCCACGAGTTCCTCGTGTGTCCCCTCCTCCACCACGCGTCCCGCGTCGAGCACGGCGATCCGGTCCGCCGCCATCGCCTGGGTCAGCCGGTGGGCCACGAAGAGCGTGGTGCGGCCCGCGCAGGCGGCCAGTACGGCACGCTCCAGCTCGGCGGCGCCCTCACTGCCCGCCTCAGCGGTGGACTCATCGAGGACCACCACCGGGGAGCGGCTCAACACCAGTCGGGCCAGGGCCACTTGAGCGACCTTTGTCACATCCAGGCGCTCACCGCCCTCGCCGACCGGGGCGTGGAGTCCGCCGGGCAGCAGCTCGACCCACCCGTCGGCGCCGACGGTCCGCAGCGCGTCCATCAGCTCCTCGTCGCTCGCCTCGGGTGCGGCGAGGCGCAGATCGTCGGCGAGCGGCCCGGAGAACACGTGCGTCTCCTGGGTCAGGATGCTCACCAGGGACCGCGCCGCGGCCTCGTCGAGCCCGGCGAGGTCCCAGGAACCGATGCGTACGGTCCCGGACTGCGGGGTCCCTATGCCGGCGATCAGCGCGGCCAGGGTCGACTTCCCGGCACCGGTCGCGCCCACCAGCGCCAGCGAGCCGCCGGCCGGGATGGCCAGGTTCACGTTCTGCAGGACAGGTTCCTCGGTGTCCGGGTAGCTGAACGTCAGCTCCTCCACGGTCACCGCGTACGGCACGGCCTCGGCGCGGGCGACGGACGCGTCGCCCACCAGCCGCTCCTCGGCCGGCTCCCCCAGCACCCCGACCAGACGGGTCAGGCTGGCGCCGGACTTCTGCGCCTCGTCGAAGGTGAACATGATGGCGCCCAGCGGGGTGAACAGCCGGTGGAACATCAGCGGGGCGGCCGACACCTCGCCCAGCGTGGCGGCGTCGGCCTCCAGCAGGGCGTATCCCACCACCAGGATCAGGACGAGGCCGATGAACTCGGCCCGGTTCTCCCGGCCGACGAACCGGCCGAAGAACCGGAAGACCTCGACGCCGAGATTCCGTACCCGCCACGACTCGGCGGTGACCTTCTCGCGGACGTCGCCCTCCAGGCGGTACGCCCGTACGGTGTCGATCCCGTTGAGGCCGCTGATCAGCGCCTGCGCGCGGTCGGCCTGGGCGATGCGCTGCTTGCGGTAGAGGGGGGCGGACCGGGGCAGGTACCAGCGCAGCGCGAGCGCGTACGCCGGCAGGGCGCAGGCACCGGCCAGGCCGAGGCGCCAGTCCAGGCCGAACATGCCGAGCGTGGCGATGGCCACCAGCACCCCGGCGGAGAACACCGTGGGGATGGCCTGCCGGATGCCCTTGGAGAGGACGGCCACGTCGTCACCGACGCGGGAGAGCACATCGCCCCGGCCGACCTGCTCGACGCGCGCGCTCGGCATGCCCAGCACGGCCCGTACGGCGCTCTCGCGCAGCTGCGCCAGCAGTTCCGCCCCCAGCCGCCCGATCAGGTACGTGGAGGCCGCGGTGGCCGCCGCGCCGAACAGCGCGGCGGCCACCATCAGCACCCCGACCGTGACGAGCACCGAGCGCGATTCGCCACCGACCACCCCGTCGACCACCCGGCCCAGCAGGAGCACGGGGACCACTTGGAGGGCCGCTCCGGCCACGGTGGTGAGCACGGTGGAGAAGGTCAGCCACGGGGCTCGGCGGCAGTGTGCCGCCACCCACCCGGTGGCCTCCCTCCCCGTCGCCGTACGCAGCTTCGTCGGGGCCGGGGGGGTGTCGGTGACAGTCACGCAATCGCCAGTTCTCGGTGGGGGGAGGGCGGTTCGGCCGTCATCGCTACTTGGCCGCCTTGACCAGCTCGTCGATCGCGTACGGCAGGGAGAGCAGCGTGCCCTGGGACATGGCGGCACCGATCGCCGGGCCCTCGCTGTCCAGCAGGTAGGAGACCTTGCCGTCCTTGACGGCGGGCAGGTTGGCGAAGAGCTTGAACTTCTTGAGCGCCTCCGTGTCCGCCTTGTCGTTGATGACGAAGATGCGGTCGACGTCGATCAGGTCGATGCGCTCGGGCGACAGCTCGGTGGAGAACTTGCCGTCGGCGATCTTGTCGATCTCGGTCTGGTAGCCGAAGCCGGAACCGGTGACCAGCTGCCCGCGCACATCGGTGGAGGTGAAGGGGTACACCGCACCCTTGTACCAGGAGAGCGCGACGGCCTTCTGCTCGGCGAAGGCCGGGTTGTCCTTCTTGGCCGCGTCGAGCTTGTCCTGGATGCCCTTCACCAGCTCCTTGCCCTCGGACTCCTTGCCGAGCGCCTTGGCGATGTGGACCGCGTTGTCCTGCCATGGAGCGCTGAAGGGCTCCTTTTCGGCCTTGGTGCGGCCGACGGTGGGGGCAATCTTGGAGAGCTTGTCGTAGGCGGCCTGGTCGACCTCGGAGTAGACCGCGATGATCAGGTCCGGCCGCAGGGAGGCGATCTTCTCGTAGTTGGGGCCCGCGTCACCGTTGTTCATGATGACCTCGGGACGGGTGTCGCCCCACTGGTCCTTCACCCAGGGCCACTGGGTGTTGATGTCGGGGGTCTGGCCGACCGGGTTCGGGTACTGGTCGACCATGCCGACCGGCTTGATGCCGAAGGCCAGGATGGCCTGGTCGTCCGTGTAGCCCACGGAGACGACCCGCTTCGGGGCCTTCTCGACCTTCGTGGATCCGAACGCGTGCTCCACCGTGACCGGGAACGCGCCGGCTTCGGCGGCCGGGGCGTCGTCGTTCTTCTTCGCCTCCGTGTCGGAACCGCATCCCGCGAGGAGGCCGACGCCGAGGGTCGCGACGGAAAGTGCCGCGGCCAGCCGCCGCCACGGCTTCACAAGCGTCGTTCGATGGAGAAGCATCCGGAATCCCTTGCTTTCGCGCTGTCCACTGCGCCCGTGAATGAGGGCGAGCAAACCTTATCCCGCCCAAGTGAGGCGAGCCTAGCCTTACTTGGAACTTTCCCACGTTCGGATCACGTTTCGGATCGCGGTGGGACATCCGCCAAGTGCCGCTGGACGACGCTCACTTCACCCGGACGTCGCTCGCGGGTTCGAGCCGGACGTGCGTGCGTCCGATCGGGACGATGAGCGGACGGTCGCCCACCGGATCGTCGATCACCTTGGCCTGCAGCCCGAAGGCCTCGTGCAGCAGCTCGGCGGTGATCACGTCACGCGGGTGCCCCTGCGCCAGGATCGAGCCCGCCCGCATCACGATGAGGTTGTCGCTGTAGCGCGTGGCGAGGTTGAGATCGTGCAGCACCATGACCACGGTGCACCCCGACTCGTGCAGGTCGTCCACCAGGTCGAGCACGTCGATCGCGTGCGCGAGGTCGAGATAGGTGGTCGGCTCGTCCAGGAGCAGCAGGTCGGTGCCCTGGGCCAGGGTCATCGAGATCCAGACACGCTGACGCTGACCGCCGGAGAGCGAGTCGACGGGACGGTCGGCCAGGTCGGCCACCCCGGTCATGGCCAGGGCGCGCTCCACGACCTCGGCGTCGTCCGAGGACCACTGCCGCAGCCAGCTCTGGTGCGGATGGCGCCCCCGGGCGACCAGGTCCCCCACGGTCAGGCCCTCGGGCGCAACGGGCGCCTGCGGCAGCAGGCCGAGCTTCTTCGCCACGTCCCGGGTCCTGAGCCTGTCGATGTCCTCGCCGTCCAGCACCACCGTCCCGCTGGCCGGTTTCAGCAGACGGGTCAGGGTGCGCAACAGCGTCGACTTCCCACAGCCGTTGGGGCCGATGATCGTGGTGACCACCCCCGAGGGGATCACCACGTCCAGGTCGTCGATGACCGCCCGGCCGCCGTAGCCGACCGTGACGCCCCTCGCCGCCAGCCGTGGGACGTCCTCGGCCTCGGCCTCGGACCGGGTCTCGGTGATGAACTGCGCGACCACAAGCACCCCTTGAGTTTAGGCTCGCCTAACCTTATTACGTACGGCGGGAGTTCGCCTCAGGGCGTCACGGTCCGGTCCGGCGGAGATTCGCCCGTACCAGCAGGTAGACGAGGAACGGGCCGCCGATCGCGGCGGTGACCACGCCGACCGGCAGGGTGACCGGCAGCGCTGTCCGCGCGATGAGGTCCGAACCGGTCAGCAGCAGCGCCCCCAGCAGGCCGGAGGCCACCATCGGCGGCGTCGGGAACCTCGCCAGCCTCATCGCCACCTGGGGCGCCACCAGCGCGACGAACGGGACGGGGCCCGCCGCGCTCACCGCGACGGCGGCCAGCAGCACCGCGCACAGCAGGAGGACGGCCCGCACCCTGGTGTACCGGACACCCAGGCCGGCGGCCACGTCGTCACCGAGGTGCATCGCCTTGAACGAGAACGCGGCGGCGGCCACCACGACGAGCAGGACCAGCGCCCCCCAGAACGCGATGTGGACCTCGTCCCACGACCGGCCGTCCAGCGAGCCGACCAGCCACGCCTGGGCCCGGGCCACGTCCCTGATGTCGGCGGACACCAGCAGCCAGGTCGTGAGCGCCTGCATCACGGCGCTCACCGAGATACCGATGAGGATGAGCCGGAAGCCGTCGATCCCGCGCCGCCACGCCAGGAAGTAGACCAGCAGCCCCGTACCGAGGCCGCCCAGGAGCGCCGCCGCCGACAGCCCCACCGAGCCGACGACCGCCGCGGCGGCCCCGCCCGACACCGTCACCAGGAAGACCGCGACCGCGCTGGCCCCGCTGGTGATCCCGAGGATGTCGGGGCTGGCGAGCGGATTACGGGCGACGGACTGGGTGATCGCCCCGGACACCCCCAGGGCGATGCCCACGACGAGACCGGCCAGGGCGCGCGGCATCCGCAGGTCCATCACGACGAACTCGTCGACCTGTTCGCCCTGGCCCAGCAGCGTCGCGATCACCCGCGACAGGCCGATGGGGAAGTCCCCGACGGCGATGGAGAGGCAGAACACCAGGAAGGCGGAGGCGGCCAGCACCAGCGTGACCAGGACGAGCCAGGGCCGCCAGACGAACGACACCTGACCGAACCGCACACCCGGCGACAGGGGCGGCGTCACTCTTGCCGACTTGGCGTCCGTAGGGTTCATCTCTGTTTTCCTCATGCGCTCTTGAACTTCCCTCGCCACACCAGGACCGCGAAGAACGGCGCGCCGATGAGGGCGACCACGACGCCCGGCTCCAGCTCACCGGGCCGCACCACCAGGCGCCCCACGATGTCGCAGGCCAGCAGGATGACGGCCCCGAGCAGGCCCGCGTACGGGACCAGCCAGCGGTAGTCGGGCCCCGTCAGATACCGGGCCACATGGGCGACCATGAGCCCGAGGAAGGCGATGGGGCCGCACGCCGCCGTGGCCGCGCCCGCCAGCAGGGTGATGGCGACGATGCCGACGGCCCGGCTCAGCACGATGTTCACGCCCAGCCCGCGCGCCACGTCGTCGCCCAGGTTGAGCAGGTTGAGGGAGGGCAGGGTGCTCAGGGCCAGGAGGAGCCCGACGCCGATGAACCCGGTCACCGGCCAGATGACGTCGAATCCCACCCCGGCCACGGAGCCCGCGTTCCAGAACCGGAGCGCGTTCAGGGATTTCTGGTCGGTCAGCGCGACCGCGGTGGTCATCGCCATGAGGAAGACCGTGATCCCCTGCCCGGCCAGGGCGAGCGTCAGCGGGTTGCCCGCTCCCCTGCCGATGCTCGCCAGACCGAAGACGACGACGCCGGCGACGGCCGCTCCCACGAAGGCGAACCAGACGTAGTGGAACGGGTTGGTGAGGCCGAACACGGCGATCGCCGACACCACCGCGAACGAGGCACCGCTGTTCACGCCCAACAGGCCCGTGTCGGCGATGGGGTTACGTGTGTACCCCTGGATCAGCGCACCGCCGACGCCCAGGGCGATGCCCGCCACCAACGCGAGGACCGTCCGGGGCACCCGGACGGTCTGCACGATGAGGCGGATCTCGGTGAGCCGTTGGTCGGAGTCCGGCGCCGCGAACAGCCCGTGCCAGACCTCGGCGGGGCTGAGCGCACGGGCTCCCACGGCCAGCGACAGGGCCGCGACGAGCGCGAGGAACGCCACCAGCGTGCCCAACCCCACAACCCGCCCGCGGCGGACCTCTGTCGCACCCCTGGGCACGGGGCGCTCAACTGCAGTCGTGCTCATATGGACGTACGTTATCCCCACTGATCAACCGGACGTGCTGGTACGCCACAGAGGGCGCACCCGCGTCCGGGTGCGCCCGCAGGGCTGTCACGCGATGGCGCTGCCGGTGCCGTCGGTGACCGGGCGGGCCTCGTCGGAGGTGGATTTGACGCTCCGGTCCAGCAGCGAGTCCAGGATCTCCCCGACGCGTATCGCGGTGTTGGAGAGCAGGGACGTCGTGATGCCGTGCGTGTGCTCCGTACCGCCCTGGAGATAGATTCCGCAGTTCAGGGCGGGGTCGGTGGCGATGCGGTAGTCGCGCTCGACCCGGACGCGGCCCTCGTCGTCCAGCAGGCAGCGGTCGGCGACCTCACCGAGGAGGCCGAGCGGGTCGGCGGGGCTGTAGCCGGTGGCGAAGACGACGATATCGGCGTCCAGAGGTGTCTCCTCGCCGGTGACGAGGGATTTCACCGTGGTACGTACGCTGTCGGGCCGCTCCTCGACGGCGGTGACCCGGGAGACGTTGAGGAAGCGGAGGCGCTCGGTGCCGAGGACCTTCTCGCGGTACATCTGCCGGTACAGGTCGTCGATCAGGTCGATGTCCACCACGGAGTAGTTGGTGTTCCCGTGATAGGCCATCAGCTGACTTTTGACGCTGTCGGGTGCGGCGAAGTACTCGTCGACGGCCCCGGGGTCGAAGATCCGGTTGGCGAAGCTGCTGTCGTCGGCGGGGCTGTAGCCGTAGCGGGAGAAGACCGCGCAGACCTCGGCCTCGGGGAAGCGGCGGTGCAGGTAGGCGACGTTCTCGGCGGCGCTCTGCCCGGCTCCCACGACGACGAACCGCGAGGGCGAGGTGCCCTCCAGACCGTCGACCTTGCGCAGCAGATCCGAGTTGTGCCAGACCCGGTCACCGCGCCGCACGCCTTCCGGCAGGATCGGGCGCAGCCCGGTGCCGATGACGAGGTTGCGGGCCCGGTGCACTTCGAGGCCGCCTCCGGACCGGACGGTGACATCCAGGTACTCCACGGTGCCGTCGTGGACGAAAGGCGTCACGGAGACGACCTCGTGTCCGTAGGAGACCATGTCGTCGACCTTGGCCGCCGCCCATTCGAAGTAGTCGTGGAACTCGACGCGCAGCGGGAAGAGGTTTTTGTGGTTGATGAAGTCGATCAGCCGGTTCTTGCTCTGGAGGTAGCAGAGGAAGCTGTACTCGCTGGCCGGGTTACGGAGGGTCACCAGGTCCTTGAGGAACGACACTTGCATCGTGGCGTCGTCGATCAGCATGCCGCGGTGCCAGCCGAAGCTCTGCTGCTGCTCGAAGAAGTGAGCGGTGACCGGCTCCTGCCCGCCGACGCGTGTGTTGTGCTCTCTGAGCGCGATCGCCATGGCCACGTTGGAGGGGCCGAAGCCGATTCCGATGAGGTCATGGATCAGTGGTGCGTCGCCAGGATGAACCTGTGACATGTCACTCCCATCGTGCGGGAAAGCCGCCTGTCAGGCGCCGGGGAAGGTACGCGAGATGGGCACGCCGACAGAGCAGCCCAGCCCGACTTAGGTGAGCCTAAGCTAATCGGAACGAGGCTGTCGATAGGGCAAAGCGGATATCGATAACCTGATGCTCCGTCAATCAAGTTGTTGAAATACCCTGTTGACAGCGGCGGTGAGCTATGCGTCACGTGGCGTGACCACGGCACCGACGCCGTTGGCCTAGAGTGCGGAGGTGCCTTCGTACAGCATTGGCCAGGCCGCAGAGCTGCTGGCCGTGAGCCCGGAAACCGTCCGCCGATGGGCGGACGGCGGTCACCTCGCGATGGACCGCGGCAGCTCGGGGAACCGGCTGATCGACGGCGTCAGCCTGGCGGCCTTCGCCACCGAGCGCGCCGCCGGCCTTCATCCGGTGCCCGGCGGCGGGGCTCTGACGTCGGTACGGAATGCGTTCGCCGGGATCGTCACCGCCGTCACCATGGACGACATCGTGGCCCAGGTGGAGATCCAGTCGGGCCCGCACCGGCTGGTGTCCTTGATCAGCCGCGAGTCCGTGGACGAACTCGGCCTCGAAGTGGGCGTCCTGGCGACGGCCCGGGTGAAGTCGACCAACGTGCACATCGACCGCCCGGGAAGCCAGCCCCGGGAGCGCTGACGCGGCCGCCCACCGAGCGGCGGATGGGAACACGCAACCCGAGTTCAAGGTCTGCGCCGTCACCCTCGCCAGGACGGTCGCCCCGGTTCCGGCCGGCCGCGCGGACACCCAGCCGGAGACCGCTCCCGGCTCCCCCGCCCCCTCCCCTGCGCCGGAGCCGCCCGCCGCAGCAGCCTCCACCGACTCGCCCGTCCACGCGCTCGCCGCTCTCTTCGGGATCGCCGACGTCACCCCCGCACCGCTGGCGGAGCCGCAACGCCGCTACCTCTCCGGCTATCTTTCCGGTCTCGCCGCGAACCCGCCCGACGGGCGCGTGCCCGTTCTGCCGCCGGACGCACCCTTCGACCCGGGCCACGCCCTGTGGGTGGACGGTGTCCTCGCCGGCATGTTCTCCCGTACGGCACCGGGGGCGGCGTCCGCCCTCGTGCCCGCGCCCGCTCCCGCGCGGAACGGCGTTGAGGCAGCCGGGCCGACCGTGCCCACCCGCCGCCTGCTCGTCCTGTGGGCCTCCCAGACCGGCACCGCCGAGGAGTTCGCCGCGGGCGCCGCCGCCCGGCTCACCCGGGTGGGGCTCACCCCTGAGCTGCTGCCCATGGCCGACGTGTCCCCGGCGGACCTCGGCGGCGACACCGACGTACTCCTCGTCACCAGTACGTTCGGGGACGGCGAAGCTCCCGACAACGGAGCCGGCTTCTGGGAGACGCTGAGCGCCCTGGACGCCGGGCGAATGGACGGGATCCGGTACGCGGTCCTCGCCTTCGGCGACTCCGGCTACGACGACTTCTGCGGCCACGGCCGACGCCTCGACGAACGGCTCGACGCCCTCGGTGCCACCCGCCTGGTCCCCCGTACCGACTGCGAGCCCGACTTCGAGGGGCCGGCCGAGCAGTGGCTCGGGCAGGTGGTCACCGCCCTGACCAACGCCGCCGAGCCCTCGTCGGCCCCCACACCCACTGTCGGGGGCGCACCAGCGGTCTACACCAGGACATCCCCCTTCGCCACCCTCCTCGTCGGCAACAGGCTGCTGAGCCTGCCCGGTTCGCGGAAGGAGGTCCGGCAGTTCGCCTTCGACACCCGGGGCGGCGAACTCGCCTACGAGGCCGGAGACGCCCTCGGTGTGTGGCCGGCCAACGGCGCCCCGCTCGTCGCCGAATGGCTCGCCCTCACCGGACTCGACCCCGACGAGCCCGTCGACCTGGGCGACGGCGCCGCCGTCCCCCTCGAAGAGGCGCTGCGCACCCGCCTGGACATCGCCCGCATCTCCCCCGACCTGCTCAGGTTCACGGCAGAGCGGACCGGCAGCCACGAGCTGAAGAGGCCGCTGCGCTCCGACAACAAGGACGCGCTGGCGAAATGGAGTTGGGGGCGCCAGGCCGCCGATGTCGTCGCCGCGTACCCCGTCCGCGGATCGGCGGCGGAGTGGGCGGGCGTCCTCAAGCGCCTCCACCCGCGCCTGTACTCCATCTCCTCCAGCCCGCTCGCCCACCCCGGCGAGGTGCGGCTGACGGTCTCCGTCGTCCGGTACGCGGGCGACCTCGGCCGGGACCGCACGGGCGTCTGCTCGGCCTACCTGGCCGACCACGCCGACGACGGCCCGGTCCAGGTCTTCGTACAGCGCTCACCGCGCTTCCGCCCGCCTGCCGATCCGGCCACGCCCATGGTCATGGTCGGCCCCGGAACCGGCGTGGCGCCCTTCATCGGCTTCCTGGAGGAGCGCCGGGCCCGCGGCCATACCGGACCCAACTGGCTCTTCTTCGGCGAGCAGCGCCGGGCCACCGACTTCTACTACCGCGAGGAGCTGGAGGCGTACCGGGCGTCCGGCCACCTCGACCGGCTCGACCTCGCGTTCTCCCGGGACCAGCGGAACAAGGTCTAAGTCCAGGACCGCATGCGCGAACACGGCCCCCGCTTGTGGCAGTGGCTCCAGGACGGCGCCCACTTCTACGTCTGCGGTGACGCCTCCCGGATGGCGAAGGACGTCGACCAGGCCCTCAGGGACATCGCCGTCACCCACGGCGGCATGGACGCCGATGAGGCGTCCGCGTATGTGCGGCGCCTGGCCTCGGACCGGCGCTACGTCCGCGACGTCTACTGACCACCACGCGGGGGTTTCCGGACAGCTTCGGGATGTGAGTGAGGCCACGACTTTCGGCGTTTGACGGGAAAATCTTCACGAAGTTGACGCTTCATCCTCAAAAACTTCTGCCCTGATCCCATTTCGTCACCCGAACAGCAAGATCAACTTGGTTGAACTCTGCACCGCTCACTTCACCCTGTCCGTATGGCGGCCAACCGCCCCGGCGCGACTACTGCCTCCCGCGCATGAGGCTGTAGGCATATTCCGCAACGGCATGCCGGACGCGCCGACCCTGACCGAGTCGATCGCCCTTCCGGTGATGCGCCGTCATTCAAGGGGATTCGGGAGGCATCTGCCTTCGATTCCCGCTCACCACCGCCACACTTGGGGGACTTTCCCATGTCTCAACTCACCCGTCGTCGCGCCCTCGGGGCTACCGCGACCGTTCTCACCGGCCTCGTCCTGACCGGCTTCGCCCGGACGGCAGGTGCGTCGTCCGAACCTCGGACCGCCGACCCCAAGCACAACGCCGGGCACGCCGGACACACGGGACACGCGGGGCACGAAGGCCCGCAGCCGTTCAGCGAGACCTTCCAGGGGCGCCGCATCGAGGGCGCGCCGTCGCACGGGGAGGGGCATCACGGGGGCTACGCCGTGCAGATCGACGGCGAGGAACTGCACGTGATGCAGAACGCGGACAGCACCTGGGTCAGCGTCATCAACCACTACGAGACGTTCGCCACCCCGCGCGCGGTCGCCCGGGCGGCCGTGATCGAGCTCCAGGGCTCCGAACTCGTACCCCTGGCCTAGATCCACCCCCCGCCCGCGCGATTCCGCCGACCTGACCCTTTCCTGAACCGGGGAGCACTCTCATGACCGTACGCAAGAACCAGGCGAGCCTCACCGCCGCCGAGAAGCGCAGCTTCGTCGACGCGCTGCTGGAGCTCAAGCGCACCGGCCAGTACGACACGTTCGTCACCACGCACAACGCCTTCATCATGAGCGACACCGACAGCGGTGACCGGGTGGGTCACCGGTCGCCGTCCTTCCTGCCCTGGCACCGCAGATTCCTCATACAGTTCGAGCAGGCGCTCCAGGCCATCGACCCCGCTCTCGCCCTCCCCTACTGGGACTGGACGGCGGACCGCACCGCCTCGGCGTCCCTGTGGGCGCCCGGCTTCCTCGGAGGCACCGGCCGGAGCAGGGACGGGCAGGTCACCGAGGGGCCGTTCGCCGTCAGCGGCGGCAGATGGCCGGTCACGGTGACGGTCGACGGGCGCGGCTTCCTGCGCCGCGCCCTCGGGTCCGGCGTGGCGCAGTTGCCGACCCGCGCCGAGGTCGACTCGGTCCTCGCCATGCCCACGTACGACACCGCGCCCTGGAACAGCGCGTCGTCGGACGGTTTCCGCAACCACCTCGAAGGCTGGCGCGGCGTCAATCTCCACAACCGCGTGCATGTGTGGGTGGGCGGCCAGATGGCCACCGGCGCCTCACCCAACGACCCGGTCTTCTGGCTGCACCACGCGTTCATCGACCGGCTCTGGGCGCAGTGGCAGGCGCGCCACCCCCGCTCCGCCTATCTGCCCGCCGGGGCGACGCGGAACGTCGTGAGCCTCAACGACGTCATGCGCCCGTGGAACGACGTGACGCCTGCCGAGATGCTGGATCACACGAAGTTCTACACCTTCGACACGTTGGCGTAGCACTCGCCATCCGGGGGAGGGAATGAGGTCAGCGGGGGGAGCGTGGGACCAGGCCGGCCTCGTACGCGGAGATGGCCGCCTCCACCCGGTTGCGTGCGCCGAGCTTCGCGAGAACCGCGCTGACGTGCGCTTTCACCGTGCCCTCCACGAGGTGCAGGCGGCTCGCGATCTCGGCGTTGGACAGGCCCGTCCCGAGTCCCGCCAGCACCTCGCGCTCCCGTTCCGTCAGCCGCTCCAGTGAGCGGTGCGGGTGGGCCGCCCGGTGCGCGCGCATCCCGGCGATGACCCGGCCGGCGACCCGCGGGGACAGGTAGGCGCCTCCGGCGCCCACCGCCCGCACCCCGTTGAGGAGTTCTCTCGGGTCGTCGGCCTTCAGCAGGAAGCCGTCGGCGCCCTCTTCCAGGGCGCGGGTGACGTACTCGTCCTGCCCGAAGGTGGTCAGCATGATCACACCCACCGCCGCCGATTCCCGGTGGAGCCGCGCCGCCGCCGTCAGCCCGTCCAGGCCGGGCATCTGGATGTCCAGCAGGACCACGTCCGGCCGGTGCCTGCGGCTGAGGGCGATGGCCTCGTGCCCGTCGCCCGCCTCGGCGACCACGTCGACGTGCGGGTCCCGGGCGAGGATGGCCCGTACCCCCGCCCGGATCATCGCTTCGTCGTCGGCTATCAGCACCCGTACCGGTCGGCTGTCCGGTGTCGTCTCTTCCACGTGGTGAGCCTACGGCCGGGGGCACCGCCGTACCGGGGGTGGGCTTCAGGGATCAGCCCCGGGGCGGGGTGCACCCCTGACGAAGGGCAGGACGCCGCTGCCGTTCGACCGATGGGCGCCGGGGCCGCGGACTTCTAGCGTCGCTCCCGTACGGAAATCTCGGCGGCCCGCTCCGGAGCTGAGCACCCTGTGCCGGCCGGTGGGCGCGCCGGCGACTTCCGCGTTCCGCGACCGGCACCGAGGAGTTCTGTGATCACCCTTCGAGAACTGACCAAGCGCTACGGCGAGACCGTCGCCGTGGACGGTCTGACCCTGGACATCAAAGGGGGGCGGGTGACCGGCTTCCTCGGCCCGAACGGCGCCGGCAAGTCCACCACGATGCGCATGATCCTCGGCCTGGACCATCCCTCCGCGGGCGAAGCTCTCATCGGCGGCAGGCCGTACGCCTCGATGCGCCACCCGATCCGCGAGGTCGGCGCGCTTCTGGACGCCAAGGCCCTGCACCCGGCCCGCTCCGCACGCAGCCACCTGGTGGCGCAGGCGCGCAGCGACGGCATCGCGCTGCGCCGGGTGGACGAGGTGCTGGAGATGGTCGGCCTGGCGAAGGTGGCGCGGCGCTCCGCCGGGGCGTTCTCGCTGGGCATGTACCAACGGCTGGGCGTGGCGGGTGCGTTGCTCGGCGACCCGCAGGTGCTCATCTTCGACGAGCCGGTCAACGGCCTCGATCCCGACGGGGTCCGCTGGGTGCGTGAGCTCGTGCGGTCCCTGGCGGCAGAGGGGCGGACGGTCTTCCTGTCGAGTCACCTGATGAGCGAGATGCAGCTGACCGCCGACCAGTTGGTCATCATCGGGCGGGGGAAGCTCCTGGCCGACCTGCCGATGGCCGACCTGCTGGCCGGCAGCTCCCTGTCGTCGGTGCGCGTGCGAACGCCGGACGTGGCGGACCTGCCCACGCTGATCGGCCATCTCCGGAGGGACGGCGACGTGAACGTGGAGTCGCCCGCGGCCGACGAGCTCGTCGTGAAGGGGCGCACGGTCGAGCAGGTGGGCGACGCGGCGCACCGGCTGGGAGTGCGGCTGCACGAACTGCGGGCCGTCTCCGCCTCGCTGGAACAGGTCTACATGGAACTGACCGCGCAGAGCGTGGAGTACGGAACGGGCGAGGCGGCGTCCGGCGCCACGGTGTCCGGCGGCATCGACAATCAGCGGAAGCAGGGGGCGGAGGCATGAGCATGAGCGCCGTATCGACCGACGTGGGCGACGGCCCCCGTGGCCGCGTGGACTCCGACCCCGACGGGGGCGGATTCGCCGGCGCGTTCACCTCGGAGTGGACCAAGCTGTGGACCCTTCGCACGCCGTACGTCTGCCTGCTGGCCGGTGTCCTCGTGACGGCGGTCTTCACCTTCTACTACGGGTCGATCGCCCGGATCAACGACAAGCCGGTCCAGCCTGTCGGCAACGCCTCGGTCTCCTCGGTCATCCTCACCCAGTTCGCCCTGGTGATTCTCGCGATGACGACGGTGACGAGCGAATACTCCACGAGCAGCGTGCGCGCCTCGCTGCTGTGGGTGCCGGTCAGAGCCCGCGTACAACTGGCCAAGGCGCTGCTGAGCGCCCTGGTGGGCTTCGTCACCGGGGTGGTGTGGGCCGTGCTGGGCATCGCCCTGGCCTGGGGCCCCTTCCAGGGGCACGCCGGCTTCGAGCTGTCGAAGGTCGCCTACCAGACCGTCGCCATGGGCGTGTACTGCGCCCTCGTCTGCGTGCTGACCGTGGGGGTGTCGTTCGCTCTGCGGACGGCGGCCGGCGCCATGGCCGTGGTCTTCTTCGTGGTGTCCGCCCTGCCCGGCATGCTGGTCGGCCTGGGGGGTCCGGTGCTGCTGACCGTCAACGACTACCTGCCGCAGACCGTGGGTGGCCATCTCATGCTGGGTGACGGGAAGGCGCCGTTCCCGGACGCCGTGAGTCTGCTGATTCTGCTGGTGTGGGCGGTCGCCGCCCATGTGGCCGGTCTCTTCGTGCTGCGGCGCCGGGACGCCTGAGGGGGGCGGGGGTCCGGGCTCGTCCCCCAGAATCTCCCCTGACAGGCGAGGACGACCAGCGGATATCCAGCGGACATCCGGCAGACATCCAGCGGAAGGAGAGCCGACCCACCATGCTGCGTACGCTCTTTCCCTCGGCCAGGCCGGCGTGCGGCGACGCGGCCCTGTGGGTCGTGCTCGCCGCCTCCACCGGCTACGGATTCCGGGACGCGGCGACCGCCTCCTTGACGCTGGACCTGCTCCTCCCGCTGGCCGTCCTGGCGGTGGCCGTGCCGTGGTCCCGGCGCCGCCCGGGAGCCGCCGTCGTCCTGGTCAACGGGCTGTGCGCAGGGGGCCTGGCCGACACCGCGACCCCCGGCAACGCCCACGTCCTGTCGCTGGCCGCCATGAGCTGTCTGCTCGGCGCCCGGGTGGCCGAGGCACGGCGACCGCTCCTGGTGCTCGCGGGGTGTGCTGCGGTCGATCTCGCGGTGTGCGCTGCGCTGCGGGCGCAGCCGGTGTGGTGGTTCTACGCGTTGACCGTCCTGCCCGCGGCTCTGCTGCTGCCCTGGCTCGCGGGACGGCACTGGCGTGGCCGACGCCAACTCGTACGGGAGGGATGGCGGTTGGCCCGCGGCCTGGAGGAGCGGCAACATCTGGTCGCGGAGCGGGCGCGGCTGACCGAACGCGCGGAGATCGCCGCCGACATGCACGATTCCCTCGGCCACGCCCTGAGCCTGGTCGCCCTGCGCGCCGGGGCCCTGGAGCTCTCGCCCGACCTCACCGGCCGCGACCGCGCGGACCTCGCCGATCTGCGCGGGACGATCGCGGACGCCGTGGAGCAACTGCGGGAGACCGTCGCCGTTCTGCGGGACCCGCCCGGCGGGAACACGGGGACGGGCCTGCCGGTCGACGACACCGTCGAGGCCCTCCTCTCACGGGCGGTCGCCTCCGGAGTGCCGGTGCGCTGGGAGCGGCACGGGGTGTCGCCTCCTCTGTCCTCCCTGGTCGAGCGCGGGATGTACCGGGTGGTGCAGGAGGCTCTCACCAACGCGACGAAGCACGCGCCGGACTGCTCGATCAGCGTGCGCATCACCCACGAGGAGGACCGTACCCGCGTGAGCGTCATGAACGCCGTCCCGTCGGCCGGCAGCCCGGCGCAAGCGAACCGCGCCGGCCGGGGACTGACAGGACTTCAGGAGCGCGTGACGGTCCTCGGTGGTTCCTTGCGGACGGGGCCGTACAAAGACGGGTTCAGTGTCACCGCCGTCCTCCCGCACCAGGCAACCGCCCGTAGCGGGATACCGGCGCCGGGACCGGTGACGGCACCCGCAACGCCGACCGGTCCCCCAGGGCCCGCGCTGCCGTCCGGCACCGCTCCCCACCCGGCCCCGGACCTGGTCCCGGGCGCCGACCTACCGGAGTCCGCCCAGCGCCTCGCCACCGTACGGAGCGATGCCCGTCGCCGCTCCGCCGTCGCCTTCGTGGCACCCGTGGTCGCGGCCCTCTTCTTCGTACCGTCCGCCGTCTACCTGGCCTGGCAGCTGACGACGAGCGTGCTGCCTCCGTCCCAGTTCGACCAGTTGGTCACCGGCCGGCCGCGCGCCGAACTGGCCCCTCTGCTGCCGGACCGTGCCTACCCCTACCCGTCCGACCACGCCCGTTCCGGTCCCCGGCCACCCGGCGCCCGTTGCGAGTTCTACCGTTCCGGCCGCGACCTGCTGGACGAAGTCGACCTCTACCGGCTCTGCTGGTCCGGCGACACGCTGCTGACCAAGGACACCGTGCCCGCGAACCGCCCCGGCCCGGCGCCCGGCCGGTCCGGTGACTTCCGGTCAGCGACGGCCGGCGGTGAGGGTGACGAGGAACTGGCCGCCGCCCGCTCGGACATCGGCGGTCACCGGCAGTTCCGGCACCAGTCGGGAGAACCGGTCCACGAGCCAGTCCGCCGCCTCCTGGGCATCCTGCCTGCTCGGACAGCGGCCCACCATCTCACGGCCCCCCTTGCGCTCCAGCCGGGAGGCGACGGCGATCAGCGGCGCGGGTTCGACCACGTACAGGCTGTCCGGCCAGGCGATGACCACCTTGACCGCTCCCTTGCGGGAGTTGCACCCACGGTGCGCGAGCCGCTCGGCGACCTTGGCCTTCCGGTCGGCGGTACGGCTGTCGACGCTGGGCCCCTGCGGGTCGTTCACCGACTTGTCGGGGTCGACCGGTTCGTCGCACACCCAGCAGCGCCAGCCGTCGCGCTCGGCCACATCATGGAGAAGGCTCATCCGAGCAAGGTAGCCCCCTCAGCCGCCGCCCGCGCACGCGGGCCACGGTGAACGCCCCGGCGTCGCAGCACAGCGTGCGCGTCAGGCGGCCAGCGGTGCGAGCCGGGTGCCCAGGGCCATGATCCGCATCGCGCGCTCCGTGGCGTCGGCCAGGAACTCGCCGCTCCTCCCGATCGCCTCCACCAGCGTCATCGGCGCGGGCAGGATCGAGCTGTACGCATCCACCCCCACCGCCCGCACGTCCTGGGCGCCCGGCCCGATCGTCCCCGCCAGCACCAGGACCGGCACCCCGCACGCGTGGGCCCGCCGGGCGACCTCCGCCGGGATCTTCCCGCGTACGGTCTGGCTGTCGAGCGCCCCCTCCGCCGTGATCACGAAGTCGGCGCGGGCGAGGCGCGCGTCGAGGTCGAGACCGTCGAGCAGGACGTCGTACCGAGGGAGCAACCGCGCGCCCACCGCGGCGAGGCCGGCCCCGAGACCGCCGGACGCCCCCGTGCCGGGAGCCGTGCGCAGGTCTACCGGGGCGCCGGTCGCCGGGGTGAAGGCCGGGGCGAGGTCCCGGGTGAGGACATCGGCCAGCCGCTCCAGGCCCGCGGAGAGCAGCTCCACCTCCGCCGGGGTCGCTCCCTTTTGCGGCCCGAACACCCGGGCCACCCCGCGCTTCCCGCACAGCACGTTGTACGGGTTGCAGGCCACGAGCAGTTCCGTACGGGCCAGCCGCGGGTCGAGGCCGGAAGCGTCGATGCGCTCCAGCTCGTGCAACGCCCCGCCGCCCCGGCGCAGTTCACGGCCGTGCCGGTCGGCCAGCCGGGCCCCGAGCGCCTGGAGGGCGCCCGCTCCCCCGTCCGACGTACCGGAGTCGCCGCAGCCGATGAGGATGCGCCGGGCTCCCGAGTCCAGGGCCGCACGGATCAGTTCGCCGACGCCGTACGTGGTGGTCGCGCCCGGGTGGCGCAGGCCCGGCGGCACCAGGGCGAGGCCCGCGACGGCGGCCATCTCCACGACGGCGGCCAGCGGTCCCGGCCCGCCCAGCAGCGCGAAGTGCGAGGCGACCGGTTCGCCCACCGGACCCGTCGCCGTGCACGGGACCAGCCGGCCCCCGCCCGCCAGGGCCAGCGCCTCGGCCGTGCCCTCGCCGCCGTCCACCAGCGGGATGAGGTCGAGTTCGGCGTCGGGGATCACGCGCCGTACGCCGACGGCGATGGCCTCGGCCACCCGGGCGGCCGAGAGGGACTCCTTGAAGCCGCTGGGGGCGATGGCGATGCGGTGGGTCATGGACGGGTCTCCAAGGTGACGGGCACGCCGAGCGACGGCCAGACGGCGAGGGCGAAAGCGAGAACGATGACCGCGCTGAGGGGCGCGAGGAACGCGGACAGCCGCAGCAGGTCGCGCGGGGTGTAGGTCGGGGTGCCGGGCACGTCCGCGAAGAGCGCGACCGGCTTGGCCGAGGAGGGCAGGGTGTGGCAGAACCCGGCGGCGGCCGTGGAGGCCATCGCCGCCGCGACCGGGTTGACCCCGGCCCCGACCGCCGCCGCGACCACCAGCGGGACGAGGACGGAGGAGCGGGCGGAGCGCGACTGGAGCGCGAGGTGGGCGGCCGTGCTGACCACGACCACACCGGTCAGGAACATCCAGGGGGGTGTGGACGCCCCGAGGGGTATCCAGCCCACCAGCCAGTCGGCCGCGCCCGAGTCGGAGAGGGCGACGCCCATCGCCATGGTGGCGGCCATGAACAGCAGCAGCGGCCAGGGAACCGTCCGCAGACCGTCCTTGAAACGCACGGTCCCCAGCGCAGGAGAGGTCGCCACCAGCGCGCCGATGAGCGCGACCACGGCGGGCGACACCCCGTGAAGGGGCTCGCTGCACCACAGCACGACGACCGTCGCCAGCAGGAGCAGGCACCGGGACTCCTCGGGGGTGAACGGTCCTTCGACGGCCGTCGCGGAGTGCTCCTGGATCTGTGCCGCCGTGATGGTGACCGGACCCTTGCGGTCCGCCCGCCGGGTCGTCGTCAGCAGCACCAGTTCGGCGGCGAGATGGGAGGAGACGATGGCCAGCGGCAGCCCGAGGACGAGCCACTGCACGAAGCTCAGCTGCTCCCCGGTCTGCTCCAGGAGCACCCCGACGGTGATCAGGTGGGCCCCGGCGCCGATCAGGGTCGCGACGGCCGACAGCAGGATGACGGTGGGGAAGAGCAGCGCCAGCATCACGACCAGCCGGGTGCGCTCGCGCAGGGCGGCGGCCAGCGCCAGGAACACCGGGAGGGCAAGGGCGGCGCGCCCCGACGTGGCCGGTACGGCGAACGCGGTGACGACCAGGCCGGCCGTCGTCAGGTGCACCAGCTGGCGTACGGTCCTGGCCCCGCCGACCAGGAAGACGGCGGCCCGGCCGGCCAGACCGGTCCGGGTCACGGCCGCCGCCAGGACGAAGGCGCAGATCAGCAGCCACACCGTCTCGTCGCCCAGGGTGGCGAACAGGGTCTCGCTGCTGATCACTCCCGTGACCGTCAGCGCCAGGCCCGCGCCGAGCGCGATGTAGGCGTCGTCCACCGGAGTGGCGATCCAGGCGGCGGTGGCCAGGGCGAAGACGGCGAGGGAGAGCCGCCCGTCGGCGCCGAGGCCGGGGGCGGCGCCGGGGACGGCGAGGAGAGCGCAGAGTCCGAGGAGGGCGCAGAGGCCGACGGTCTGCCGGAGTGGTAGAGGCACGCTGTACAGACTCCGAAGGCGGGGTGAGTATCCGATGAGCGGCCGATGAAGGCCTTTTCATCGAATGCGCCGAGCCGCTCCCACCCCGCCCGCACCCTGCTTCCACCCCGCTCCCCGGGCGTGCCCGGGGCCGGGCTCAGGGCAGGCGGTAGCCCATGCCCCGGATCGTCTCAAGACGCTCCGCGCCCAGCTTCCGGCGCAGCGCGCGCACATAGACGTCCACGATGTTGGATCCGGGATCGAAGTCGTACCCCCACACATGGGAGAGGATCTGTTCGCGCGACAGCACCTGGCCGGGGTGGCGCAGGAACATCTCCAGGAGCACGAACTCGCGCGCCGTCAGATCCACCGTCCGTTCGCCCGCGCGGGCCCGCCGCGTCCGCAGGTCCAGGGCGAGGCTGCCGCTGCGCAACATGGTGACCTCGGGCGCACGGGCGGCGGTGCGCTGCCGCAGCCGTACCCGGGCGAGCAGCTCCTCGAAGCGGAACGGCTTGGTCATCCAGTCGTCGGCCCCGCCTTCCAGCCCGGCCACGGTGTCCCGTACGGAGTCGCGGGCGGTCAGCACGATGACCGGCAGCGTGACGCGGGCCTCGCGCAGCTCCCGCAGCACGGTGAAACCGTCCCGTCCGGGCAGGCCGATGTCGAGCACCATCAGGTCGAACCCGCCGGTCAGGGCGTGGCCCAGCGCCAGGTCCCCGTCCTCGGCGACGACCGTGGTGAAGCCGTTGGCCCGCAGGCCCTTCTGGACGAACGAGGCGATGCGCTCCTCGTCCTCGGCGATCAGTATGCGGTTCATGAATCGGTCTCCAGCGTGAGTACGAAGGTGGCTCCGCCGCCCTCGGTCGGGCGTAGTTCGACGCGGCCGTGGTGGCCCTCCGCGATGGCCTTGACGATGGCGAGGCCCAGCCCCGCGCCGCTGGTGCGGGTGCCGCGCCGGGATGTCCCCCGGCGGAACCGCTCGAAGATCACCTCGGCGTCCTCCGGCGGGATCCCGGGCCCGTGGTCGGCGACGTACAGCTCGACGCGGTCCGTCCCGTCCCGGCCCGCCTCGGCCCGCGAGCCGATACGGATGCGCTGGCCGGGCACGGTGTGCTGGACGGCGTTCTGCGCGAGCTGCACCATCGCCTGCGTCATCCGCTGCGGGTCCAGGCGCACTTCGAGGTCAGCGACGCCGTCGAGCTGCCACTCCCGGTCTCCGAGGGTCCGCACCTTGACGAACACGTCGGCGGTCAGCTCCGCGAGCTGGACGGGTTCGGGGCGCACGAAGTCGGGGCGCTCGGCCCCCGCGAGCAGGAGCAGGTCCTCGACGATGCGGCTCATCCGGTCCAGCTCGTCCGTGACCAGCCGCACCGTCTCCTCCCGGTCCGCCGGGTCGTCGCCCATCAGCTCCAGGTGGCCCCGGACGATGGTGATGGGGGTGCGCAGCTCGTGCCCGGCGTCGTCGACGAAGACCCGCTGCGCGGCGAACGCCCGCTCCAGGCGGTCGAGCATCGCGTTGAACGTCTCGGCGAGGGCCGCGATGTCGTCCCGGCCCTCCACCGGGATCCGCCGGGTGAGGTCCTGCTCGGTCAGTTCCGCCGCCGTCGTCCGGACGATCCGGACGGGCGCGAGGATGCGTCCGGCGACGGCCCAGCCGATCCCGGTCGTCATCAGCAGCGCCACCCCGGACAGGGCGAGCAGCGTCCAGAACGTCTTGTCGGCGACGGCCCGTTCGCGCTCCGGGTGGAAGGCGACGACGAACGCGCCGGGCCGCTCGCCCGTGGACGGCTCGATGGCGACCTTGGCCCAGCGCAGCTCTCCCTGCGGGCGGTCAAGGGTCCCGAAGGAGTCTGGGGAGGCGTGGATCCGGGTGAGTGAGGCGTTGTCCTGCCACAGGGCGATGTCCTGCGGCAGTTCGCGGCGCTGCCGGATGACGCCGGGGCGGTCGCCGGGCCGGCCGGTCAGCCCCAGCAACTCCTCGTCGGGGTCCGCGTACTGCCGTTGCAGATAGACGCGGAGCAGCTTGTCCGCGGTGTCGAACCGGCCGCCGGTGTCCGGGTCCACCCCCTGCGGCACGAAGTTCGCGAACTCGCCGGTCTCCTGGGTGAGCAGCTGGCTGATGCGGTGGTCCACGTCCCGCTGGAGGAGCGAGCGTACGGTGACGGCGACCGCGCCCAGCGCGACGGCCATCACGACCAGCAACCACAGCAGGATCCGTACCCGGGCGGAGATTCTGGGGAAGCTAACCGTCATCACCGAAGTCGTCGTCGTCATCGTCGTCGGCCGCCGAGGGGCCGGGGACGACGGAGCTGTCCGGTGTACGGGTCGGAGTGGAGGAGCCGCTCGGCGTCGGGGCGTCGGTCGGCGAGGTGACACCGCTCGGCGGCGGTGTGCCGCGCGGACTCTCCTCCAGCCGGACGGTGGGAGGCACCTTCGGCGCTTCCGGGGTGTCGGTCATGGCGTAGCTGGTGGCCGCTATGCCGAGGGGCACGGCGACGACGGCTGCCAGGGCCGCCAGACGAGGTGAGAAAGCCATGCGTTCACCCTGACTGTCCCGGACGGTAAGAAGATGAAGCGAAAATGAACAATCCTTCATCTTGGATGCACTTCCCGTCCATCCGGGGCTGCCGGTGGAGACTCGCCGTCAGGGACGCAGGCCGGTCTTCGCCTCGCCGGTCCGCGGGTCGTAGGGGTAGAAGACGTGCTGGTGGATCATGGCCCACTCGCCGTTCCGCCGCTGGAGCACCCGGGTGCCCCGTGACCAGGACTCAGCGGTCGTACCGTCGGCCTCCCCGGCGGTCATGCGGTTCAGGCCCCAGACGACGGCGATGTCGTCGCGGATCAGTACGCGCATATCGGGAACGTCCCAGGTCACGGTCCCCGGCGCCCATTCCAGACCCTGTCGGCACACCTCTCGCACCTGCTCGCGCCCGACGTACTGCAGAGGGGCGTCGTGCTCGTAGGAGACGATGTCGTCCGCGATGTGCCGCATCACACCTTCCAGATCCTTCACCGCGGTCCTGTCGAACCAGTGGTCGTGCACGGCACGGATCTCGGCCTCGGCGCCGGGACTGCTGAGGTCGGGGAAGGAGTGGTGTTCGTGCGCGATCACCCAGCGGCCCGCCTCCTTGCGCAGCCCGAGGGTGAGCCGCAGCCGCAGGCCGGGATGAGCGGTGAGTTCGTCCTCGGTGCCGCATCGCACGAGCGCGTGGGCGAAGGCGACGTCCTCACCCGCGGTGACCTCCAGCTCTTCGATGTCGAAGGCCGCCCCCTGAGCCTGCCACGCGAAGAACGCCGGCCAGACCTTCCGGTAGGCGTCGGCCCCGCGTACACCTCGGTAGGGCGGCGGGACGTCGAACATCACGACGTCCTCGGCATGATCCGCGACGACCGTGTCGATACGGCCCTCATGCACTGCCTCGGCCCAGCCCTCGATGAGCGCCCGGATCTGCTCGGCGTCGTCCCGCATGGTTCTTCAGTCCTCTCGGTCTCCGTCTGCGTGTGCGCAGGGAAGGTCCGGCCTCGGTGTTGAAGCCTCTTCCACAGGAGACGTCGAAGCTGATGGCGATCGCTCGACACGCGGCGGCGGGTCGCGGCGCGAGGACTCACGCAGAACTCTCACCGATGGCCCTTCGGTGACGAGTGCCCTGTCGTCATCACCGCCTGGCGCCGCGCCCCGCTCCTCGATGTCGCGTGCCGGTCAGTTCTGGGTGAGCATCTCCTTGCGGAGCTTGGTGAGCAGCCGGGTCAGCAGCCGGGAGACATGCATCTGCGAGATGCCGAGGTGTTCGCCGATCTGCGCCTGCGTCATCTCCTGGCCGAAGCGCATCGCGACGAGCTCCCGTTCCCGGTCGTCCAACCGGTCCAGCAGCGGAGCCAGCGCATGCAGGTCTTCGACCAGTTCCATGGCCGGGTCGACGTCACCCTTGATGTCTCCGTAGGTGACCGTCTCGGCGCTGTTCTGCTCGGCGCCGATGGGCAGATCGAGGGAGCCCGCGGTGTAGCCGTTGGCGGCTATGAGTCCCTCGATGACCTCCTCCTCGCTCATGTTCAGGTGCTCGGCGAGTTCGGCGACGCCGGGGTCACGGCCCAGGACGGAGGTGAGACTCTCCTTGGCCTTGGCCAGGGCCACGCGCAGTTCCTGCAGGCGGCGCGGGACGTGGACGGCCCACGTCGAGTCGCGGAAGAACCGCTTGATCTCGCCGACGATGTAAGGGATCGCGAAGGAGGTGAACTCGACCTCGCGCGACAGCTCGAAGCGGTCGATCGCCTTGATCAGCCCGATCGTACCGACCTGGACGATGTCCTCCATCTCGCCGCTGCCACGGTTACGGAAGCGCTTCGCCGCGAAATGCACCAGCGACAGGTTCATCTCGATCAGCGTGTTCCGCGCGTACTGGTACTCCTGCGTCCCTTCTTCCAGTACCTGCAACTGCTCGAAGAACAACGACCCGAGCGCCCGTGCGTCCTTCGGAGCGATCTTCCCGGGATCCTCGATCCGCGGCAGCGCCGCAGGAGTGGCAGCAGTGGCGGTTGCACCGTGGTCCAAGGCGGCGGAGGGCCGAAGGCGTGGGGATGTGGTGGGCATGCGCGTCTCCCGAAGACTGCTGTTCATGGACAATACGGGAGGGCACCGACAAGGAACACCTCACGGCGGCCGGATGCCGCTCCCGCGAGTGTGTGCCTGTCTGCCCAAGCACGTCGAGCCGACGTATGTCCCCGTTCGGCGTTCTCAAACACGGTCGCCTGTCCGGTCCGCGCGTCGGAGGCCGGCACGACCGCCCGAAGGCGGTGACGAACCGGTGGGCAGGCCGTTCGACGCGTTGGACGTGTGCCCTTGCCGCCGAGGCGAGGAGCCGTGGCGGCAAGGGCACCTACGCGGTCAGTGTCCGGCGACGACGCCCGACAGCTCGTTGGTGCTCTTCGGCAGGGTGACCGAGGTGAGCTTCTTCCCCGCTTCGATGTCGATGGCGTGCAGCGCCTTCTTGCCGGGCTCGGAGACGTACGCGATGTGTCCGCGTACGAACAGCGTGGGCCTGGCCTGCTGCCAGTCGAGCGGCTCCTGCCACTCGCTCACCGCGGGGATCTTCTTCTCGATCCTGCCGGTGGCCGGGTCGATCACATGGATGGCGCCGTCGGTGCCGAGGACGAGGGCCTCGCCGTGCGGGCCGCGGGCCAGCGAGCGGAAGGAGTAGCTGGTGCCCACGTCGACCAGGCGCAGCTTCTTCTTCTCGGTGTCGATGAGGGAGACACGCGTGGGGCGTTCCAGCTCGGCCTCGGGGTCGGTCTTGTAGTCGCCCAGCAGAACGGGTGAGGCGTCGCTGCCGGCCTGGTTGCCGATGCGGCCGTAGTCGTCAGGAGAGCCGATCTTGGTGAACTCGCCGTCCTGGTAGATCAGGACGCCGTCCTCGCAGCCGAGGGCGACGGCTTCGTTCTTCGCGGCGGCCTCGCCGTGGACGCCGGGGCAGTCCTCGTTGCGCGCGATCTCCTTGCTGTTCCGGTCCAGCACGAGCGCACCGGTGCGCTTCTCCTCGGTGCCCAGGGTGCTCACGAGCTTTCCGTCGGCCAGTTCGATGGCGACGCCGTGGTGCGGCTCGGCGGAGGTGTAGGTGCGCCCTGCCGGCTTCTTGCCGCCGCTGAGTGCGGTGGGGTCGAAGACGTCGACCTCTCCGGTGCCGTCCGTGAAGAGCACGGTCTTCGCAGCGTGGCGGACGACGTGGCCGGGCTTGGCCCCCTTGTACTCGATGCCGGTGAGGGCCTGGTCGGTGGCGTCCAGGACGCGGAATCCGCTGTCGGTGGAGACCACGACATGGTCCTTGTCACCTGCGGGGTTGACCCGGTTGAAGCCAGGCAGGTCGATGGTCGTGGCGAGCTTGAGGCTCTCGCCGTCCAGGATGTACAGGCCGCCGTCGAAGGTGGCGACCAGCGGCTCCTGGATCGCCACCGCGGGCGTGGCGCTGGCGGTTTTGCCGGACGTGGTGTCGGTGGAGGAGGAGCTCTCTGCTCCTCCGCAGGCGGTCAGGACCGTGGAGATGGCCAGAGCCATGGCTGTGCCTGTGAGGGCTCTGCCGCGTATCGACTTGCTCATCATTTTCATCATGTTCGTCACGATGTTCCTTTCTGCGCCGCGCGGTGGCGGCATGGGGGTACGAGGAGTCGGCGCCCGATGGGCGGGTGTTCCGGAGGTTCGGAGGATCAGGTGCCGGTGAGGCCGGTGACCATGGCGGTGGTGTTGGCGCGCATCATCCGCAGATAGGTGTCGGCGCCCGCGCCTTCGGCGGTCAGGGACTCCGAGTGGAGTTCGACGACACGGACCCCGCCGCCCATCTCCGTCCGCAGGACCTCGGCGAGCCGTTTGGGCTGGGAGGAGTCGGCGAAGACGGTGCGTACGCCCGCTCTCTCCATCGCCTCGGTGAGGGAGCGCAGGTCCGAGGAGCTGGGTGAGGCCAGCGTGGTGCCGCTGGGGATGACCGCGCCGATCACCGCGAGGCCGAAGCGGTCGGCGAGGTAGCCGAAGACGTGGTGGTTGGTGACCAGAGCCCGATGGTTTGCGGGGACTCGGGCGAAGGACTTCTCCATCCAGGCGGTGAGATCGGTGAGGTGCTTCGCGTAGCGGTCGGCGTTGGCGCGTATCGTGCCGGGGTCCACGCCGTCGACGTGCTCGATGACCTGGTCGGCCACCAGCCCGGTGACCTTGCGCATCCGGTCGGGGTCGGTCCAGAAGTGCGGGTCGGGCTGTCCTCCCTCGCCCGCGGGGCCACCCTCGTCGGCGGTGTGGAAGGTGAGCGGGTCGGCCGCCTCACCGGCCGCGAAGGTGGCGACACCGGACGCGCGGGCGGCATCCACGTGCCGCAGGACGTTCTCCTCCAGGCCCAGGCCGTTGTGGACGACCAGGTCGGCCTGTTCCAGCTCGGCGGCCTGCACGGCTGACAGCCCGAAGGAGTGCGGGTCGGCGTTGGGCTTCATCAGGACGGTGACGTCGGCCTCGCCGCCGACGATCTCGCGGGTGACGTCGCCGAGGATGTTGGTCGTGACGACGATGCTGGGCCGTTCGTCGCCGGTGGTGCAGGAGGTGATGGTCGCGGCTGCTACGAGACCGAGCAGGCCCGCGATCAGACGGCGTAGGCGAGCGGTGGGCGCTCCTGCGCGCCGTTGTTCCTCGGTGCGGCTCATCGTCCGGCCTCCGCCATCAGGACCGGCTTGACATCCAGGTCGAAGGAGCGCGCGATACGCAGGCCGTCGTTGTAGTCGACCTCGAGCACCCTTTTACCCTCGGGGTCGTTGACGTAGGCGCGGCTGCGGTCGACCTCGATGACGGGGGCGATGCCGTCGGAGCCGTCCTGCTTCTCTCCGGTCAGCAGCGGCTTGGTCCGTGCGGTCGGCTTTCCGGTCGCGATGTCATAGCCGTGCACCGAGCCGTCCGTCTGCAGAACGAGCAGCGGGGAGCCCTCGCCGGCCGTGTTGACCGCGACGACGGGCCCGGTGGCCACCCGCTTCCAGGCCCGCTCGGTCACGTCGAGGACCCAGACCGCGTCGTCTCCGGCCGTGGCGGTGAGGGTGTCGCTGCCGGGCCGATGGCGGAAGGCGGTGGCTCGTTCCCCCGCCGGGACGGGTGTTCCGTACGGGATCTTCTCGGCGGTGAAGGCGCCGTTCCGCCTGCCCACGAGCAGGGCGCCGTCGGCGCAGCCGAGGATCACGCCGCGCCGGGTGACGGCGTCACCACGGGGCGCGTCGCACGTCACGTCCGGGGAAGCCACGCGTCGGCCTGTGCGGTCGAGGACGACGAGTTCGGTGCCGTCGCCCTTGTGCGCGAAGGCGAGCAGGTGCTCCTCGTACGGCACGACAGCGCCGGAGTAGGTGCCGCCGAGCGTATGAGAGGTGGCGATCCGCCCCTTCTCCAGCTCGGCGCGGTCGTGGAGGACGGTGCGGCCGTCGTCGTCGGTCACCGCGGTCACCGCGGCATCGCCGCGTATCTGCGCCCCGCTGCCCCCAGGGAGCTCACCGACGTCCCGCGTCGGCGCGCTGTAGTAGTGGACGTGGTCTCCGTGGTCCACCATCCAGGCGCCGCTGTCGAGCACATGGGTGCCACCGGGCGCGTGGAGGTAACCGAACCTGCCGTCCGTGCCCAGACGGACGGCGTCCTTCACCTCGGCCGTCCTGTGCACCTTGCCGGTGACGAGGTCGAGAACCCTGGTGTCGCCGCCGGCGGGGTCGTTCAGGAGGAGCCGGGACTGCTGCTCGGCGGCCTCCTGGGCTCCCTCGACGTACCCGTGCGGCGTGGCGGATGACGGACGCGCTTCGGGCTGTGCGGCGTTGCGCTTCTCCCCCGCGCAACTCGTGGTGAGCAGCGCGGTGAGCACGAGTGCGGTCGATGCCCACGGAGTGACGTTTCTGCGGATCATCATGATGATCGCCTCTGGCTTCTTTCAGTCGACTTGGAGCTGGGATGCGGTGGAGTGGGCCCGGCGTGTACGCCGGTCACGCAGGCCGGACAGCACGTGGGACAGGAAGAAGAGGCTCACCGCGAGGGCCGCGACCGTCGCGCCGGCCGCGGTGCTCAGGTGCCAGGACAGCAGCAGTCCGCCGAAGGTGGCCAAGGTGCCGAGCAGGGCGGCGAGCGCCATGACTCCGTACACGGAGCGAACCCAGGGCAGAGCGGCCGCCGGTGGCGCGATGAGCAGCCCGAGGACGAGCAGCGTTCCCACGATGTGGAACGAGGCGACGATCGCCAGGCCCAGCAGGCCGAGGAGCACCGCGTGGGCCAGGCGCGGCCGCAGCCCCAGGGTGTGGGCCTTGCGCGGGTCGAACGCCAGGGCCAGGAAGGCCCGGTGGCCCAGGACCGACACCGCCAGCGCCGCCAACGCCGCCGTCGCGAGCACGAGGAGGTCCTGCTGCCTGACGGCGAGGACGTCTCCGAAGAGAAAGCCGGTCAGGTCGACCGCGAAGGACTGCGAGCGCGACACGATGATCACGCCGAGCGAGAGCATGCCGACGAACAGCAGCCCGATGCCGGTGTCCTGCGACAGCCTCGGTGTCCGGCCCAGAGCGGTGACACCGGCCGTCATGACGGCGGCGCTGACCACCGCACCCACCATCAGGTTGCCACCGAGGAGCGCGGCGACCGCGACGCCCGGCAGCAGCCCGTGGGACATGGCGTCACCGAGGAAGGCCATCCCCCTCAGCACCACCCAGGTGCCCGCCTGCGCACAGATGACGGAGACCAGCATCCCGCCCCACAGGGCCCGCTGCACAAAGGTCACCTCGAACGGGACCGTCAACCATTCCATGCGCCGGACACTACAATGAAAATCATGTTCAACAAACCGCGCCTCTCGCCCACCCCGGCCCTCGATCGGACCGTCGCGCTCCGCTTCTCGGAGCTGTGCGCCGGCTATCCGGGGCGCCCCGTTCTCCAGCAAGTCAGCGGAGAAATAACTAAGTTGGCCACGACGGCACTCGTCGGCCCGAACGGCAGCGGCAAGTCGACCCTGCTCGGCGTGTTCGCCGGTGTGATCAAGCCGACATCCGGGGACCTCTTCCGTAGCGGTGACCGCCAGCCCGCCTTCGTGCCGCAGCGCGGGGCGGTCGGTGACACGCTTCCTCTCACCGTTCGGCAGACCGTGGAGATGGGGCGCTGGGGCGAGCGCGGCCCGTGGCGCCGGCTCACCGCACGGGACCACGCGGCCGTGGACGCGGCCCTCGACCGGCTCGGCATCGGCGACCTCGCCTCACGCCAACTGGGCGAGCTGTCAGGCGGGCAGCGTCAACGCGCCCTCATCGCCCAGGGGCTCGCGCAGGAGTCGGACCTCCTCCTCCTCGATGAGCCGACCACCGGCCTGGACCCGGAGGCCAGGGACCGGATCGGAGCGCTGCTGGCGGCGCTCGTCGCCGACGGGGTGACGATCGTCCAAGCCACGCATGATCTCGCGGCGGCGCGCGCGGCGGACGCCTGCCTCCTGCTCCAGAACGGCCGCCTCACCCGGCAGGGACGACCGGACCAGGTCCTCACGACGACGTCGTCGCCGACCCGGATCCGGCAGGCGCTCTGAGGAGCCAGTTTCGAAGGTGTGATCGCGGAAGTGCCGCTTCAGCTCGCCGACGACCGTCGGAACCGCGTATGTCTCGAAGGCCGTGGCGCGTAACGGGTCGAAGCGGTCCACCGCCTTGACGAGGCCGATGGCAGCCACCTGCCGCAGATCGTCCATCGTCTCGCCGCGGTCACGGAACCGGGAGGCGATCCGATGAGCCATCGGCAGCCACGTACAGATCACCTCGGCGCGCAGCCTGTCCCGCTCGCGTCCGGCAGGCAGGCAGGTCACGCAGCGTCTCGAAGGCCTGCTGGGCGGCCGGTGCGTCTACCGCACGCCGTCCGTGGCCGGGATGCAGCCTGCATGTGCCTTCTCTCCTCGCCGACGATGGGGTGGACCACCGTGGGAGTACGTGGCGCCGGTCGGACAGGGCCACCCGGGGTTTCCACGGGCGCGCCTCCTGTCCGAAGCACGTAGCCCGCGTGCCCGTGCGCACAAGGTCCAAACGCCTCGCTCCCAGTAAACCCGTGAGCCCCGGCCTCGGCAGCCGGAGACGAGCGGTGGCGAGCGCCCGGGCTCCAGCGGCCTCGACGTGCCGACGTTGTCCTGACCGGGCCGTGACTTCGGCGCCTCCGCGACTTCCTCGGTCGGCACGCGTTTGATCTGGGGATTCGGGGAACTCAGAGGGCTCGGGCCGGAACGCAGAACGGCTCCTTCACGCCACCGATCCAGCCAACCACCCGCCGATCACGGGCGGACAAGCACGAATCAGCCCTGACGTGGACTTCACCGTACGGTGCCGGGCACGGCGCTCCTGCCGTCCACGGGCCAGGCGGATGCGGGCATGACCGAACGAGGAGATCATCGTGGCCGAGCCAATGGCCGACCGCCGTCCGAGCGAATCACCGCTCCGAACGACCAGCACTCACCGCGACGCGGAGGCGGTGCGCAGCCATGCCGCCGGACAGACGTCCGGGTCCGGCGGCACCATCCGGATCGCGTCGGTCCCGGCCAACCACGTCTACGTACGCCACCTGTCCCCGCCCGAAGGCGACCGGGTCACCCGGCTCGACGACCCCCGCCCCTGCGGCGCTCCGAGCGGTTCCCAGCAGTGGTGGCCGCCGGTCATGCTGGACCCGGGCTGGGTGGACGAGCACGCCGACGCCTTCGACGTGTTCCACCTGCACTTCGGCTTCGACGCACAGACGCCCGAGGCGTTGAAGGAGCTCCTCGCGGCTCTGCGCAGGAACGGGAAGCCGCTGGTCTACACCGTCCATGACCTGGTCAACCCGCACCACGTCGACGAAGGCGAGCACCGGGCGCAGCTGGACGTGCTCATCCCCGGAGCGGACCGGCTCATCACGCTCACCCCGGGTGCCGCGCAGGAGATCGCCGCGCGGTGGGGTCGCACCGCCACTGTCCTGCCGCATCCGCACGTCGTCGAACCTGACGGACTGGTGCGCCCGCGGCCCGGCCACGACGCGTTCACGGTCGGGCTCCATGCCAAGAGCATCCGGCCCAACATGGACCCCCTTCCGGTGGTCCGCGTACTCGCCGATGTCCTGCCGGAGCTCCCCGGCGCAGTGCTCCGCGTCGACTGCCACCCCGACGTCGACGACCCGGCGAGCCACTGGTACGCGCCCGGCGTGCTCGACGAACTGCGCGGGATGAGCCGCGAGGGCCGGCTGGAGCTCAGCGTGCACGACTACTTCGACGACGACGCGTTGTGGGACTACCTGATCGGCCTGGACGTGTCCGTACTGCCCTACCGTTTCGGCACCCACTCCGGGTGGCTGGAGGCATGCTACGACCTCGGCACCACCGTCCTCGCGCCCTCCTGCGGGTTCTACGCGCAGCAGCGCCCGTGCCTCACCTACGGACACGACCGGCAGGGCCTGGATGCGGAGTCCCTGCGCGAGGCCGTGCGTACGGCCTACGAGGAGCGTCCCGTCCGGCGTGCCGACCCGGTGGAGCGCGGCGCCGAACGCTTCCGGATCGCCCGGGCCCACGAAGTGCTCTACGCGGGTCTCCTGTGACCGGCGCCCAGCGGCCCACGGCTCCCTTGCGCATCGCCCTGATCGCGTCCGCCAGGCACCCGATCGCCGAGCCGTTCGCCGGTGGTCTGGAGGCCCACACCTGGACGCTCTCCACGGCCCTGCGGTCCCGCGGTCACGAGGTCACCGTCTTCGCGGGGCCGGGGTCCGATCCGGAGCTGGGCGTGGTCGAGATGCCGTTGCGACCGGTTCGGATCAGTGAGAGCGCCCGCCGGGACACGAGCATGGTGGCGGCACCGTGGCTGGAGGAGCATCACGCCTACCTCCAGCTGATGCTCGATCTGGCGCGGGAGCCTTCGCGCTACGACCTCGTGCACAACAACAGCCTGAACTACCTGCCCGTGGCGATGGCCCCGGCGCTCCCCGTCCCGGTCGTCACCACGCTGCACACCCCGCCCACGCCCTGGATCGAATCAGCCATCCAGACCGCACCGCACTGCCCGGTGCACTTCAGCGCGGTCAGCTCCCACACCGCCGCCGCCTGGCGCCACATCGTCCCCACGGCCACCGTCGTCCACAACGGCATCGACACTCGGCGCTGGCAACCCGGACCCGGCGGGGACGACCTGGTCTGGTCGGGCCGGATCGTTCCGGAGAAGGGCGCACACCTGGCGATAGAAGCCGCGGAGCAGTCCGGCCGAGGGCTGCGGATCGCGGGGCCGGTGGGAGACACCGAGTACTTCGAGGCGTACGTCCGCCCCCGGCTCAGCCGCACCGTCACCTACGAAGGCCACCTCCACCAACCGGACCTGTGCAAGCTGGTCGGCTCCTCGGCGGCCGCAGTCGTGACCCCGTGCTGGGACGAACCGTACGGACTGGTGGTGGCGGAGGCCCTGGCCTGCGGTACGCCGGTCTGCGGGTTCGCCCGGGGCGCGCTGCCGGAGATCATCACGCCCGCCTGCGGACGCCTGGTACGGCCCGGCGACAGTGCGGCGCTCGCGAAAGCCGTCGAGCCCACGATCGGCCTCTCCCGGGCCGACGCCCGCCGGCATGCGGAGGCCTTCTGCTCCATGGACGTCATGACGCGCCGCTACGAACGCTTCTACCGGTCGGTGTCGGCGTGATCGGCTACTACGTACACCATCAGGGCAACGGCCATCTCCACCGCGCTCGCTCCATCGCCGCCCACTGCCCCCTCACCGTGACCGGACTCTCCTCCCTGCCCGCGCCCGACGGCTGGCCCGGCCCCTGGGTCCGCCTGCCGAGGGACGACGCCGGCGACCCGACCGCCTTCGGTGACGTGACGGCGGGCGGGCGGCTGCACTGGGCACCGGTCCTGCACACGGGGCTGCGTGGGCGCATGGCACGGATCGCCGAGTGGATCGCGGCGACGTCACCGGCGCTCCTGGTCTCCGACGTCTCCGTGGAAGTGGCCCTGCTCGCGCGGCTCCTGGGGACACCGACGGCGGTCGTGGCCATGCGCGGCGAGCGCACCGACCCACCGCACCGGATGGCCTACGACCTGGCCGAACTCCTTCTGGCGCCGTGGCCGTCAACGCTGCCGGAGCCCGGTTGGCCGCGGCACTGGCGGGCGAAGACGGTGCACACCGGAGCGTTCTCCCGGTTCGACGGCCGCTCCCCCGCACCCGCGCACGAGCCGGCGGACAGCCCGCGCCTCCGGCGGGTTCTGCTGCTCATGGGCTCGGGCGGCCGCGACATCTCCACCACCGAGGTCGCGGCGGCGCGGGCCGCCAGCCCCGGCTGGCGGTGGACGACGCTGGGCGGCCCGGACGGCCGGTGGTCGGCCGACCCCTGGCCCGCGCTGTGCGCGGCGGACGTCGTGGTCACCCACGCCGGCCAGAACGCCCTCGCCGAATGCGCCGCGGCACGCCGCCCGGCGGTGGTGGTGCCGCAGGAGCGCCCGTTCGGCGAGCAGGCGGCCACCGGACGCGCCCTCACCCGCGGACGGCTGGCGGTCGTCGCCGCCCGGTGGCCTCAGGCCCACGACTGGGCAGCGCTCCTCGAACAGGCCCGCGTCCACGGCGGTGAACGCTGGTCGCAGTGGGCGCCCGGTGACGGCGCCGTCCGCGCCGCCCGCGCCTTGGCCGACGCCGCGTCCGCGTACCAGGGGAGGGCTCGGTGATGCGTACCGCGGTGATCACTCCGGCCGCCGGACGGCACCGGCACCTGGCGCTGCAACACCGTGGCCTCGCTGCCGGTTCGCACGCTCCGGAGCAGTACGTGGTCGTCGCGATGGACGATCCGGACCTCGGCGCGGTACTCGCCGGGCGGGAGCCTGCCGCGAGGGTCGTCGACTGCCCGGTGAAGAACGGGAACCTGCCGCTGGCCCGCGCCCGGAACCTCGGCGCCGCCCGCGCCTTGGAGCACGGTGCCGAACTCCTGGTCTTCCTGGACGTCGACTGCGTACCGGGCGAACAGCTGCTGGAACGCTACCGGCAGGTCGCCCTGGACACCGAGCACCGGCGCTCCCTGCTCTGCGGCACCGTCTCCTACCTGCCGCCGCCGGGCCCGTACGGCTACCGGCTGGCCGAACTGCCCACGCTCGCCGAGCCCCACCCCGGCCGGCCGGCTCCGGCGGCCGGGGAGCTCCACCGGGGCGAGGACTACGCGCTGTTCTGGTCCTTGTCCTTCGCCGTGACGGCCGAGACCTGGCGCACCATCGGCGGGTTCTGCGAGGAGTACGAAGGGTACGGCGGCGAGGACACCGACTACGGCCAACGGGCCCGCGCGGCAGGTGTCCCGCTCACCTGGGTCGGCGGCGCCCCGGCCTTCCACCAGCACCACCCGGTCTCCGACCCGCCGGTGGCGCACCTGCGGGACATCCTGCGCAACGCCGAGACCTTCCACCGCCGATGGGGCTGGTGGCCGATGACCGACCGGCTCCACGCCTTCGCCGAACGCGGACTCGCCCACCAGGACCGCGCCACCGGACGCTGGCTCCTCGGTCCGGACCGGACACCTCAGCGACCACGTTGAGGGCTCCCGAAACACACCACGAAAAGATCGGAAACTCCATGAGCGAGAAGAAGAACCCTGTGAAGGCCGCGGCCGAGAAGGTGGTCGACAAGGTCCAGGAGGCCGTCGACCCGGGCAACGAGATTCCCGGCGCGCCGGGGCCGGTGCCGCCGCCGGTGGACGAGCCGACCGAGCCGACAGGTCCGCTGCCGCCCAAGTCGGACCAGCGGGGCCCGGACACGTACAGTCCGACCGGGCAGGAGACCGGAGTCCCGCAGAAGAAGGTGGCGCAGGACGGCGCGTACCTGACGACCGCTCAGGGCGCCCGGCTGTACGACACCGACCACTCGCTGAAGGCCGGGGCGCGGGGGCCCGTGCTGTTGCAGGACCACCACCTGCGGGAGAAGATCACGCACTTCGACCACGAGCGGATTCCGGAGCGCGTCGTCCACGCCCGGGGCGCGGCCGCCCACGGAGTGTTCCAGGCCTACGGCACAGCGGCCCCCGTGTCGAAGGCCGCCTTCCTGGCGAAGGGCGTGGAGACACCGGTCTTCGTCCGCTTCTCCACCGTCCTCGGTTCACGCGGCTCGGCGGACACCGTGCGCGACACCCGGGGCTTCGCGACGAAGTTCTACACCGAGGAAGGCGTCTTCGACCTGGTCGGGAACAACATCCCGGTCTTCTTCATCCAGGACGCGATCAAGTTCCCCGACGTCATCCACGCCGGCAAGCCGCACCCCGATCGGGAGATCCCGCAGGCGCAGAGCGCCCACGACACGTTCTGGGACTTCGTCACCCTTCACACCGAAGCCACGCACCACACGCTGTGGAACATGTCC
The DNA here is from genome assembly GCF_000718135.1 of Streptomyces cyaneofuscatus. GTDB lineage: Bacteria > Actinomycetota > Actinomycetes > Streptomycetales > Streptomycetaceae > Streptomyces > Streptomyces cyaneofuscatus. Next base: position 301,898 of record NZ_JOEM01000008.1, read on the forward strand.
GACCGGGGCATTCCCCGTTCCTACCGGATGATGGAGGGCTTCGGCGTCCACACCTTCCGCCTCGTCAACGCCGAGGGTGACAGCACGCTGGTGAAGTTCCACTGGAAGCCTAAACTCGGCGTGCACTCCCTGGTCTGGGAGGAGGCGCAGATCGCTGCCGGAGTCGACCCCGACTTCCACCGCCGGGACCTGGCGGACGCGATCGAGGCCGGCGCGTTCCCGCAGTGGGAGCTGGGCATTCAGACGTTCCCCGACACCCCGGAACAGAACTTCGCGGGAATCGACCTCCTCGACCCGACGAAGATCGTGCCCGAGGAGATGGCGCCGGTCCAGCCGATCGGTCTGCTCACCCTCGACGCGAACCCGTCGAACTACTTCGCCGAAACCGAACAGGTCGCCTTCCACCTCGGCCACCTCGTCCCCGGCATCGACGTCACCGACGACCCGCTGCTCCAGGGCCGCCTCTTCTCCTACCTCGACACCCAGCTCACCCGGCTCGGCGGCCCCAACTTCGGCCAGTTGCCGATCAACCGCACCCACGCCCCGGTCAACGACATGCTCCGCGACGGCATGCACCAGACGGCCGTCCACCGCGGGGTGGCACCGTACCGGCCCAACTCCCTCGACGGCGGCTGCCCCTTCCTCGCCGGCGAGGACACCGGAGCGTTCGTCGAAGTGCCCGCCGAGGTCGCCGCGAGCGTCAAGGAACGCAAGGCTCCGGCCTCCTTCGACGACCACTACAGCCAGCCGCGTCTCTTCTGGCTCAGCATGACGCCCACCGAGCGCGAGCACATCATCGCCGCCTACACCTTCGAGCTCGGCAAATGCTACGAACAGGCCATCAAGGAACGGGCCCTGACCGTCCTGGCCAACATCGACAGCGAGCTCTGCGCTCAGGTCGCCGCAGGTCTCGGCCTTCCCGCACCGGCCGCCGACGCCCGGGTCACCGACCCCGCCCCCAGCCCCGCGCTCTCCCAGCTCGGCCGGACCTGGCCCCTGGACGGCCGCATCATCGGCATCATCGCCGACGCGCACGCCGACCTGGACGGCGTCAGGTCCGTACGGCAAGCAGTCCTGGACGCCGGGATGGTCCCCCTCGTCATCGCCCCGGCCGGCGGCACCATCGGACCGGACGAGGACCCCGTCACCGTCCAGCGCACCTTCACCACCGCACGTTCCGTCGAGTTCGACGCCCTCCTCATCGCCGGCGCCCCGGCCCCCGGCGCGGACGCCTACGGAGCCCGCGACGCCAAGGTCGACGACGGCGCGGCGGTGGCCGCCGGCATCGATCCCCGGGTCCTGCTGCTGGTCGCCGAGGCGTTCCGGCACGGCAAGGCCATCGGCGCATGGGCCGATGGCCCGGAATCTCTGGAGGCCGCCGGCATCGCCTCCGACGTACCCGGCGTGGTGACCGCCGGGGATGCGGCCGCGGCCCTGGACGGCCTGGCCGACCTGCTGGCCCATCACCGAGTCTGGGAGCGGTTCACCCCGGCCGTCTGACGCCGGTCCCTGCGGCCTCGGGAGTCGAATCGTCCCGGGGCCCAGGGCATCGGGGGCACCGCATCGTACATAGGCCGATCGGCCCTGAAAGCGGGGCCGCGCCGACGAGGACTGACGGCCGGTACGGGCATCGGAGGGATTCACCGACTGGTGGACGGTGGGCTGGGTACCCGGCGCCCGTGAAACCACTTCCTACGATGCCTCCGGCCTCGGACTCGCCGACCCCGCTCAAGAAGGCCCTCACCACTCCGTTGCTCTACTTCTTCATCCTGGGCGACGTCCTCGGAGCGGGCGTGTACGTCCTGGTGGGCGAGGTCGCCGCCGAGTCCGGCGGTGCCGTATGGGCTCCGCTGGTCGTGGCCCTGTGCCTGGCCCTGCTGACGGCCGCCTCCTACGCCGAGCTGGTCACCAAGTATCCGCGCGCCGGTGGCGCCTCCCACTACGCGACCCTGGCTTACGGGCCGTTCCTCGGGTTCTTCGCCGGCTTCTGCATGCTCGCCGCCGGAGTGGTGTCGGTGGCCGCTTTGACCCGGGGGTTCGGCGGGGACTACCTGACCGAGTTCATCACCCTCCCCGTGGTGCTCGTGACCGTCGTCTTCCTGACCGCCTTGGCGCTGCTGAACGCGCGGGGCATCAGCGAGTCGACCCGGGCCAACGTCGTCGCCACGGTCATCGAGGTCGGCGGACTGCTCCTGGTGATCGGGCTCGGCGCCTGGATCGTGTTCCGTGGGGACGGAGACCTGAAGCGCCTGACCGACCTGGGCACCTCACGTGAGGGGCCTGTGGCTGCCGTGCTCAGTGGCGCGGTGCTCGCCTACTACTCGTTCGTCGGGTTCGAGACGTCCGTCAACGTGGCCGAGGAGACCCGGGACCCCCGGCGCTCCTACCCCCGGGCGCTCTTCGGCGCACTGCTGACCGCGGGTGCGGTGTACGCGCTGGTCGGCGTAGCCGCTTCCGCGGCTGTGCCGACGGAGACGCTGTCGGAATCGAGCGGTCCGCTGCTCGAAGTGGTCCGGGCGGCCGGAGGCGTCCCCACCGAGCTGTTCGGCGCCATCGCCCTGGTGGCCGTCGCGAACGGCGCGCTGCTGACGGGCATCATGTCCTCGCGCCTGGCCTACGGCATGGCGCTATCCTGCGTCCTGCTCGCCACCCAGATCGAACAGGACGTCTGGCTGCGGGGGTTGATCCTGCTCGCCGTGGGCGCGGGCCTGGCCACCATCGCGTCGGTCCGCGCACGTCGGGCTTCTTGACCGGCCCGTAGGGGCAGGCCCCACCGGCACCCGACCCTGGATGGAGAATCGAGGCATGGCAGAGGTACCCCTGGAGATCAACGCCCTCATCATCGACGCTGCCGACCCCGAGCGGCTCGCCGCGTTCTGGTCCGAGTTGCTGGGCCGACCGATCGTGGACCGGGCCGGCCCCTACGTCTGGCTGCGGCGGGAGAAGGGGCTGGGCTTGGGCTTTCAACAGGCCGGTGAGCCCGAGCCTGGGAAGAACCGCATGCACTTCGATATCACCTCCGCCGATCCTGGAGCCGAGCAGCAGCGGGTCGAGGCACTCGGAGGACGACGCCTGGAGGGGTACGCTGACGGCGGTTTCCTGGTGATGGCCGACCCCGAGGGCAACGAGTTCTGCATCATCCCGAAGGGCTCCGGCTCCGTCGGCCTCGATGACGAGGGGCGCGCCCACTACCTCGATTGAACTCTTCAGAAGGTGACGTCGGTGCGGTAGGAAGAACGCTCCTCTCCACCCGTCCCATAAGCCCTGGGCCATCCCTTCCCGGCAGAGAACGGGCGCCCAGGTGCTGGGCAGGGGCTGCTGTGCGAGATTGACATACATGCAGACGTTCCTGCCCTATCCCGACTTCGTCGCATCCGCCGCCTCGCTGGACTTCCGGCGTCTGGGCAAGCAGCGCGTCGAGGCACTCCAGGTGCTGCGCGGCCTGACGGTCCCTGACTACGGGTGGCGGCACCACCCGGCCGTTCGCATGTGGGCGGGGTACCAGGAGGCGCTCGTGCGGTACGGGCTCGAGATCTGCCGGGTGTGGACGGCTGGTGGGCACGCGGATACGTGCGCCGTTTCACTCGTGGCCGGCTTGTCGCCCCGAGGGACGGATCCAGGTGTGCGTTCGCAGGCAGAACTCGCAGCGGCTCACGAGCTGCCGCCGTGGCTGGGGGACCCCACCTTTCACCGCAGCCATCGGTCCGCGCTTCGGAGCAAGGACCCGGCAATCTACGCTCCCCTGTTCCCGGACGACCCCGACGGCCTGCCGTACGTGTGGCCGGCCTCGGACCGCTCCGGATAGCCGAAGAATCCGGAACTCCGAGCATCGCGAACTTCGGCACGGCGTAGTCACCCACGGGCGCGTTGCGGCTCACTCCGTCGGTCAGGCCGACACGGGCGGGCCTGATCGAGAGCCCGACGGCTGGCAGACCGATGCCAGCGGGCGAGTCCGCGATGGCGCATGTCCGGAGCCGGTCGGTCATCGGCCACCACCCTCAGCAGCGGTGTAGGGCCTTGGCGTTGCGCGGTGTCCCGGGCAGGTGCGCCCCGGCGGGGCCGGAGACGGGAGTGTCGTGGTCGGTGTCCTCGCCGCCACTCCCTTCGTACTCCTCGCGGAGTCCACCGTCGGCAGAGGGGGTGATTGTCCTCAAGTGCCCGACGTGAGGGTTCAGTCAGTCGGCACCGACATCGCGCGTGGAGACACGAACAGTGGCCATGGTGGGGTCGGCGGCATCGGGCACAAGCATTCCCGCGTCGACGCCGGTCCTGAGGTACTCCACTACGGCCCGGTCAAGAACTTCCCCGGGAAGGACGGCGGGGATGCCGGGCGGGTAAGGCGTGAGCGTTTCGGCGCAGATCCTGCCGACCGCTTGTTCCGTCGGCAGCTGCTCGACGTCACCGAAGAAGGCGTCGCGTGGCAGCGTCGCCTGTCGGAGGCGAAGTTCGCCCGGGTCCGGAACGCGGATGTCCGGAGCGGGAGGAAGCTCGTCGGCATGCGCAACGAGATCACGCAAACCGTCAAGGAGGCGTGCCGTGGTCGTGTCATCGTCGGCGTGCGTGAGCTGGGCGTTGATACGCCGGTGATCGGACGTGTGCAGGTTGATCCGATGGTTTCGCCGGAGCCAGTCGGCCGCGTCGTAACCGCTGAGCTTGAGTCCGCTCAGATCGATGAAGACCTGCAGCGGGTCCATGTCGAAGGCTCGCCCGGGCGCGCAGAAGTCTCCGCGGTCGTTGACGTGCAGGCCCTCCATGTTCTCGATCTCCGCACGCACACGGCGGACCCTGGAAAGAGCGTCGTCCAGAAGCCCATGGCCGTGTTCCACCATCTGACGGCGCCACCCGTCCAGAGCCGCATAGATGAGGACCGAGGGGCTGGTCGTGTCCAGCAGGTCGGCTCGGGAGGCAAGCGTTCTCGCGGAGATCAGGTCGCCCTGCAGGTGGAAGACCGACCCCTGCTCAAGACCTGAACCCATTTTATGGACTGATGTCACGCACACGTCCGCGCCTGCGTCCATGGCCCAGGTAGGCAAGTCGGGGTGAAAGGGCAGATGCGCACCCCAGGCTTCGTCCACGATCAGCGGCACACCTCGCTCATGGCACAGCGTCGCCATAGCCTGCAGGTCGGCGCAGGTGCCGTAGGGTGTCGGACTGGTGATCAAGGCCCCCTGCGCGTCCGGATGTTCCGCGAACGCCGACGCGAGTGCCTCAGGAGTCGGCGGGTGTGCCAGGTGCAGGGCAGGATCCCATCGAGGCTCCACCCACACCGGCCGGATGCCCGCGAGAATCAGGCCCGAGACAACTGATTTGTGCGCGTCTCGACTGACCAGCATCTTCTCATGCGGTCCGGCGGCGGCAAGCATGGCGGCCTTCACGGACAGTGAGCTGCCGCAGGTGGAGAAGAATGTGTGCTCGGCACCGACGGCGTCGGCCATCAACTCCTGCGCCTGCTTCAGGATCCCCTGTGACGAGGTGCGGTCGTCCAGACCGGACACCGCCAGCATGTCCGCGTCGAAGACCGCATCTCCCAAGACCGCCCGAACTCTGGGGTCGGCTCCGCGGCCCTGCTTGTGGCCGGGCGGTGTGAACGGCAAGAGGTTTCGTGCGTGATACGCCTTCAGAGCGTCAAGTACAGGAACTTGCGAGTGGTCCATGGACGGCAGCTTCCCATTGAAGGAGCCGGGATTCGCCGTGACGAGACCGTTGAGGCCCGCAGATGACCACCGCGTCCGGCATCGCTGCCTCCTGACGTTCGCGCCGAGTCTCGCCCCAGAAGCTGCCCTGCCGTCCCTCGGTCGGCCGTGACGGTCATGCGACCCGGCGTTCACCCCTTGGCGTCCACTCGACTGCCGGTCGACCGATGACGAACCGAGGCCGGGCCCCCCTTCTCCGCGTAAAGGCGGGGCCGTTCCGGGGTCGTCGGCCGCGTCAACGCTGCCGCCTCCCGCCCTCGATGCGGTCCGGGAGTCCGGATGCCACTCGTGCGCTATCTGCCGAACAGGGCACTTCCGTCATATTCACGTGTCTTATGTGACTTTTACGTCGATTCATGACATGCCTTAGGCGATCAGGTGATCAGTACGACAATCATCTCGGCTTGAAGGAGCCTCCATGCGTATCTCCAGTTCCGTCCGCTCCCGCAGCGCCCGCACGGGGGCCAAGGTGGCCGTCGCGGTCGCGGTCGCCGGCGCCACTCTGGCCGGAGCACCCGCTGCCTACGCCCTCCCTGGCGACAGCGGTGACATCGACATCCGCTCGGTCAGCTGGCACTCGCGCGGTGACCGCGACGGGGTCGAGGTCTGCAAGTTCGTGCTGGCGGCGAGCAACTTCGAGTCGCTCCCCTCGGTCCCCTGGACGATCACCGAGCAGCCCCCGACGGTGCCGCCGGGGACCACCCTGCTGGACACCCTTCCGCTCATCAACGGCAGCGCGCGCAGCGAGACGTACCTGCTGCCGGAGGGCACGTACCAGCTGGTGTGGGTCGTCCCGGTGGGCCCGAAGCAGAAGAGCTTCAAGGTCGAGTGCCCCGACCGCGGTCACGGCGGCGGCAAGCCTCACAAGCCGCAGCGGCCCATCGGCGCGGTCCCTGCGGGCGGCGGCGGTGTCCCGGACATGGAGCCCATCAGCTCCGAGAGCGACTCGAACGCCGGAACGGCCGCCGCCGCGCTGGTCGCCGGGGGCGCAGGAGCCGCGGGCCTGATCATGATGCGCCGTCGCCGTGCCCGTGGCGAGGCGTAACACCCGCTGCCGACGGCGACGACGAGGACCGACACGCGCGTGCCGTCTCACCATGACGCTGTCCGTGACGTTCTCTCTGGTGGCCGGCATCGTCTGGGTGTCCTCGGACTCCTCCGAGGACACCCGGACGGTCACCGCCGCCCGCGGCAGCGACGCCGCGGGCGGCGGGACCGAGCCGTTCCGACGGGCACCGCACACACCGGACAAGCACGTGCCCGCCTCGCACGCCCCCCTGGTTCCCTCCCGCCCGCTCAAGGTCGCCATTCCCGCCATCTTCATCGAGGCGCCCGTCACCGGACTCGGCCTCGACACGAAAGGCCGGCTGGAAGCACCGCCGTTGAGCAAGCCCAAGCTGACGGGCTGGTACGAGAAGGGACCGTCGCCCGGTGAGGACGGGACAGCCCTGCTCGTGGGCCACCGGGACACCCGGACCGGCCCCGCCATCTTCCTCAACCTCAACGCACTGCGCCGGGGCGACAAGGTCAACGTGGTGCGCGCGGACCGCAAAACCGCGGTGTTCACCGTGGACGCGGTCAAGACGTACACGAAGGACAAGTTCCCCGACGACAAGGTGTACGGGGAGACCGGGCGGCCCGAACTCCGCCTGCTGACCTGCGGCGGGCGTTTCGACGAGAAGGCGGGCTACTCGGCGAACGTCGTGGTCTTCGCCCACCTCACGTCGCTGAGGAAGGTCGCCTGAACGGGGCGCTCAGGCCAGGCCGGTACCTCGGGGACGAGGTACCGGCCCCCTTCATGGCCGGGAGTCAGGGAGCGGGTGGGCCGGAAGTCCTGCCGAGGGCCATCAGGAGTGACGGCCCTTCTTGCGGAGGGCGCTGGGCTTGTGCACGGCGGAGCGGCCGGACTTGTCGCTCTCCACCTCATATTGCGGTTCATCGGGAGAGGCGTCGACGGTGCGGCCGGCCGCCTCGGTGCGATCGGTGATCTTCTTCTTCACCTTGCCGGTCACTTCCTGGCCATGGCTCTTCCACGACACTTCATCGTTCTTGCCGAGTCTGCCCTTTCGAGGCATGGAGATTCCCTTCCCTGCGGACGATTCACACCCTCTCCAGGCTCGCCCCAGCAGCCCGGCTGCGCATCCGCTGGGGACATGCCGAAAGTCATCACCCCGCCGGCGTGGCGAGATGTGTGGATGTGCCCGTGGCCCTCCGGTCACGTGCAAGCGGTGTACTGCGCCTGCTGAGCTAGAACCGACAGACCCGAAGCGGAACGGGCCGGTTCGGCGCGGACAAGGCTCCTGTGGGGGCCCGTCGCCCCTCACCCTCGTTTCAGGTGGCGCGGGGCCTTCCGGCCCGGTCTCGGCGGGCCAGCAGTCGCTGGGCCGAGGTCAGCGCGTGCGCCGTCACCCGTGTGGAGCGGATGGCGGCGCGGGCGGCGTTGGCACCGGGGGCTCCGTGCACTCCCCCGCCCGGGTGTGCTGACGCGGACGCCAGGTACAGCCCTCGTACCGGTGTTTCGGGGCGGCCGGTTCCAGGAACCGGCCGGAACACCAACTGTTGGTGTATCGAGGCCGTGCCCGCGTTGATGGCTCCGTTGTGCAGATTGGCGTCCGCGGCCTGCAGGGAAAGCGGGGTGAGAATCCGCCGGGCCCGGATGCGGCTGCGGAAGCCGGGCGCGTAGCGCTCCACCTGCTGTTCCACCCGGTCGGCCATGCGCTCCGACTCCCCTCCGTTCCACGCGCCGGTCAGCCCTTCCGCACCTGCGTCCGCCTTCACCGTGTGGGGCACATGCGTGTAGGCCCACGCCGATTCGGTGTCCCGGGGGGACCTGGACGCGTCCGCCGTGGTCATCTGCCCCATCAGCAGGAACGGACGGTCGGGGACGAGGCCGCGGGCGATCTGGGACGCGAACCGGGTGAGTTCGTCGACGCCTTCCGCCAGGTGAACGGTGCCCGCCGATGCGGCAGCCGCGTTGCTCCAGGGAATGGGCCCGTTCAGCGCCCAGTCCACCTTGAACGTGGCGAAGTCCCACTGGAACCGCCGCATGTCGTCCAGCAGCCGACCGGGCAGATGCTCCGAGGCGACCAGCGAGCCGTAGAGACTCGGAGCGGACACATCGGCCAGCACAGCACGACGAGCGGGAATCGCCTCCCCGGACTCCGTACGGACGCCTACGGCGCGCCCCTGCCGTACGACGATCTCGGTCACCCGGTGGCCGCACCGCACGCTTCCCCCGCGGCCCTCCAACCGCCGCACCAGCGCGGTGGTGAGCGCCCCGGCGCCGCCGACCGGAACGGGGAAGCCGAGCGACTGCCCCAGCATGGACATCAGCCACCCGAAGCCGCCGCTGCCCGCCGCCTCGGGGGACAGATCCGCGTGAAGAGCGTTGCCTGCGAGCAACAGCCGACCGCCCTGGCCGTCGAACTCCTCCTCGCCCAGCCTGCGAACCGGAAGGAGCAGACTACGGGCCAGCCGCAGCCCACCCGCCGCCCTCAGGCGCGCTGCCAGCACCGCCCCGGAGCGGACGGGCGGGAAGGGAGAGAACAGCGCGCGGGTGATCTCGTCGCCCAGCTGGTCCCAGATGCGGCAGAGGCCCAGCCAGCCGTCGCCGTCGCCGGGTGCGAAGCGGTCGAGGCCGGCGGCGGTGGCCGATCGGTCGCGGTCCAGTACAGCGCAGCTGCCGTCGAGCAAGGGGTGGGCGAGCACCTGGGGCGCATGACTCCAGCGGAGCCCCTCGCGGTGCAGACCCAGTCGTGCCAGCACGGGGGAAGCGGCTGCCAGGGGGTAGAAGGAGCTGAACAGGTCGTTGACGTACTCCGGGTGGACCGCGCGGTCACTGCGCACTGCTCCGCCCGGTTCGTCCTGCGCTTCCAGCACTTCCACCGACCAGCCGGCGTCCGCGAGCAGGTTCGCCGCCACCAGCCCGTTCGGTCCGCTGCCGATCACCACTGCGTCGACCATACGTGTCATCCTCTGTGCGGGAAGCGGGTTGTTCTCATCACCGGTCGGCTCGGGCGCCGGTGCGCGCGCCGGCGCCCGAGTTCGCGGGCGTGACGCGTTCCACGAGTCGGGCGAGGCGCGCCAGCATGGTGCGGTGGCGAATCTGGATGAGGGAGTCCAGCAGTACGTTGTGCAAGGTGCCGCCCAAGCCTCGCAGCGGGTGCTCGTCCACGATCACGAGGGTCTTGTCGCCCCACGGCCGGATATCCAGGGCGATACGGGCCGAACCCAGCGCACCCGCTTCGGCTTCCAGCTCCAGGGCGCGGGGCCGTTCGATGCGTCGGACCACGGTGCGGCCGGTGAACTCCTTGGGCCCCAGGCGCACGCTGTAGGTGATCGACGACCCCGTTTCCGGCCAGTCACCGCTCTCCCGACGGGATCCGGAGGTGCCCACCACCCATTCACCGTAGAGACGTTCGTCTTCCAACACCGCCCACACGGCGGAGGGCGAACGGTCTATGAGGTGGTGTCGAGCAGCCATGTCTTCCTCGGTCCGTCGGTTGAGCCTGCTGGGTCAGGTGTGCTGCCGCTTGCGAGTACCACCGATTGCTGCCGGGAAACATGGAAGCCGCCCTTCGCGAAGGCGCCGTGCGTCTGCAGGATCATGGGAGACGGTCAGCAGCTCACAGCCCCGCCCGAAGCCTCACAAGTCAGCATCAGTACCGCTGGAGGACACTTCCGGGCACCGAGGACCCGCCAGGATCAATAACTCATCCCACCTGCTTTCACCAGGGGAAACGCAGGTCGACAAGGACTCTGCCACACCCACGAGGAGACAGACGTGAAAATGCTCATCAACGTCCCCGAGACCGTCGTCGCCGACGCCCTGCGGGGCATGGCCGCCGCCCACCCGGAACTGACCGTCGACGTGGAGAACCGGGTCGTCGTACGGCGGGACGCGCCGGTGGCCGGGAAGGTGGCGCTCGTCTCGGGGGGCGGATCGGGGCACGAGCCGTTGCATGCCGGGTTCGTCGGGCCCGGGATGCTGTCGGCCGCCTGTCCCGGGGAGGTGTTCACCTCGCCCGTGCCGGACCAGATGGTGCGGGCGGCAGCGGCGGCGGACAGCGGGGCGGGGGTGCTCTTCGTCGTCAAGAACTACACCGGTGACGTGCTGAACTTCGAGATGGCCGCCGAGCTCGCCGAGGACGAGGGCATCCAGGTCACCCAGGTCGTGGTGGACGACGACGTGGCGGTGAGCGACAGCACCTTCACGGCCGGGCGGCGCGGTACGGGGGCGACGCTCTTCGTCGAGAAGATCGCGGGGGCGGCGGCGGACGAGGGCGCGCCCCTGGAGCGGGTGGCCTCGGTGGCCCGGCAGGTGAACGAGGCCACCCGGAGCTTCGGGGTGGCCCTCAGCGCGGTCACCACCCCGGCGAAGGGCAGCCCCACCTTCGATCTGCCCTCCGGTGAGCTGGAGTTGGGCATCGGCATCCACGGTGAGCCGGGGCGGGAGCGGCGGCCGATGATGACCTCGGGCGAGATCGCCGACTTCGCGGTGGATGCGGTGCTGGAGGACCTCCGGCCGGACGGCCCCGTGCTGGCGCTGGTCAACGGGATGGGGGCGACGCCCCTGCTGGAGCTGTACGGGTTCAACGCCGAGGTCCAGCGGGTGCTCTCCGAACGGGGTGTGCCGGTGGCTCGTACGCTCGTGGGGAACTACGTCACCTCGCTCGACATGGCAGGCTGCTCGGTGACGCTGTGCCAGGTCGACGAGGAGCTGCTGCGGCTGTGGGACGCGCCCGTGGAGACGCCCGCGCTCCGCTGGGGCAGGTGAGCCCCGCGCCGGACCCGACCGTGCTCGTCACCCGTACCGACCGTGCCGGACAGGCCCGGGGAACAGGAGATCATGTGCTGGACGCCGACTTCTTCCGCCGCTGGATGGCGGCCACCGCGACCGCCGTGGACCGTGAGGCGGACCGACTGACCGAACTGGACTCGGCGATCGGGGACGCCGACCACGGCAGCAACCTCCAGCGCGGTTTCACGGCGGTGGCGGCCGTGCTGGAGAAGGAAGCGCCCGCGACCCCGGGCGCGGTGCTGACCCTGGCGGGGCGGCAGCTGATCTCGACCGTCGGCGGGGCGTCCGGGCCGCTGTACGGGACGCTGCTGCGCCGTACGGGCAAGGCGCTCGGCGAGGACGCCGAGGTGACGCGGGACCAGCTCGCCCAGGCGTTCGCCGCGGGTGTCGCAGCGGTGGGGCAGCTCGGCGGGGCGCAGGCCGGGGACAAGACGATGCTGGACGCGCTGCTGCCGGCGGCGGAGGCCCTGGCCTCGTCGTTCCAGGGGGCTGCGGACGCGGCCCGCGCGGGCGCCGAGGCCACGGTGCCGTTGCAGGCGCGCAAGGGGCGGGCCAGCTATCTCGGCGAGCGCAGCATCGGCCACCAGGACCCGGGGGCGACGTCGGCGGCCCTGCTGGTGGAGGCGTTGGCGGAGACCGCGCGGGACGGGGGTGCGGAGGCATGAGCGGCGCACCGCAGGTGGGCATCGTGCTGGTCTCGCACAGCGGTCCGGTCGCGGAGGCGGTGGCCGAGCTGGCCCGGGGCCTCGCCGCCGGCGGCGTGACGGCCCCCGTCGCGGCGGCGGGCGGGCTGCCGAACGGCGGGCTCGGCACCAGCGCCGAGCTGATCGGCCGGGCCGCCGCCTCGGTGGACCGGGGCGCCGGGGTGGCGGTTCTCGTGGATCTGGGGAGCGCCGTCCTCACGGTGAAGGCGATGCTCGCCGAGGGCGACGAGCTGCCGGAGAACACGCGACTGGTCGACGCCCCGTTCGTGGAGGGCGCGGTCGCCGCCGTGGTGACCGCGTCGTCCGGCGGGGACATCGGCGCGGTGGAGGCGGCGGCCTCGGAGGCGTACGGCTACCGCAAGACGTAGTCGTACGACGGGTGGGGGCGGGGTCCGCGATGCGGCTCCGTCCCCTTCCGCCTGTGCAGCGCCCGTCGGTTGGCGTGCCGCGCACCGTGCTTGCAGACTTGACGACATGTCGGCAGGCAAGCGCAGTGCGGGGCTTCTTCTCTTCCGGACCACGGGTACGGGGGGCGAGCGGGATGTCGAGGTGCTGATCGGGCACATGGGCGGACCGTTCTGGGCCGGACGGGAGGAGGCCGCCTGGTCGGTGCCGAAGGGTGAGTACGGCCCCGACGAGGAGCCGGAGGCGGCCGCGCGGCGGGAGTTCGAGGAGGAGCTGGGGGTGCCGGTGCCGGACGGGGTCTGGCTGCCGCTCGGCGAGTCGCGTCAGCGCAGCGGCAAGACGGTGACCGTGTGGGCGGTGGAGGCCGAGCTGGAGGTGGCCTCCGTGGTGCCGGGGACGTTCACGATGGAGTGGCCGCGCGGCTCCGGCGTGCAGCAGGAGTTCCCGGAGATGGACCGGTTCGCCTGGTGCACGCCGGAGCAGGCCGCCGAACTGCTGATCGTCGGCCAGCGCGTCTTCGTGAAGCGGCTGCGCGCTCAGGTGCGCGGGGAGGCCGCCGCTTCCCCGGAGGCGTAGGCCGGTTCCGGGCGGGAGACCGGGCGGCCGGACCGCAGCTCCAGGACGTCACCGGTGAAGCGGGCGCGGAAGCTGCGGTCGTGCGAGACCACGACGACGGCTCCCGGGTACTGCGCGAGGGCCGCTTCCACCTCCTCCACCAGGCTCAGCGCGATGTGGTTCGTCGGCTCGTCCAGCACCAGCAGATCGGCCGGGCGGGTCACCAGCCGCGCCAGGGCCAGTCGGCGCTGCTGGCCGATGGAGAGCGACGCGACCGGCACGCCGAGGTCCTCGGGGCGGAACAGGCCGAGGCCGAGGAGCTCGTCCGCGTACTCGTCGGGGAAGCCCGGGCGCCCCGCCGCGAAGGTGGCGAGCAGGGTGCGCCGGGTCGGCCGGGCCGGCAGCTCCTGCGGGAGGTAGCCGACCCGGGCGCGGCGGAGGACCGTCCCGGTGTCGGGCGCCAGGTCCCCGGCGAGAACCCGCAACAGCGTGGTCTTCCCGGCCCCGTTGTCCCCGGTGACCAGCAGGCGGGCCCCGGCCTCCACGCGCAGGGCGGGGAGGTGGAGCCGCTCCCCCACGGAGACGTCCTCCAGCTCGGCCAGGGGGCCGTCGAAAGCGCTGGACTCCCCCGCCAGGGCCGGGCGGCCGGTGAAGGCGAGCGGCTTCGGCGGGGCCGGTACGGGTGTGCGCCGCAGCGCCTCCAGCCGGGTGCGCGCCGCCCTGACCTGGCCGGAGAGTTTGGCCTCGTGGGAGCGGCGGTGCTTGCCGAACCCCTGCTTCGGGTCCTTGCCCGTCGCCGCGAGCCGCTGTCCTGCGGCGTCCACCAGCTCCGCCGTACGGGCCAGGTCGCTCAGGTACTCCTGGTGCTCCTGCGCCCAGCGGCGGCGGGCCGCCGCCTTGGCGGTGCGGTAGCCGTCCCAGCCGTCGCCGTACCGGGTGACCGTGCGCAGGTCGCGGTCGACCTCCAGGATCACCGAGGTGACCCGCTCCAGGAACGCCCGGTCGTGGGTGATGGCGACGACGGTGCCCCGGTGGGCGCGCAGGTGCTCCTCCAGCCAGTTCACCGCCCGTACGTCCAGGTGGTTGGTCGGCTCGTCCAGGAGCAGCAGCTCGGGGGCGGCCGCCAGGACGCAGGCGAGGGCGAGGCGGGACTGTTCGCCGCCGGAGAGGGTGGAGAGCGCGCGGTCGCGGGTGAGGTGGGCGAGGCCCAGGCCGTGGAGAGCGGCCTCGGTACGGGCGTCGGCGCGGTAGCCGTCGCGCTCCTCGTAGGCGGTGAGGAGGTCTCCGTACGCGGCGAGTTCCGCCTCCGTGGCCTCGCGCCCCGCCGAGAGTGACTCCTCCGCCTCGCGGATGGCCACCTCCAGGGCGCGGAGTTCGGCCAGGGCCGCGTCGACGGCGTCCTGCACGGTGTCGGCCGGATCGAGGGCGAGGGTCTGGGCGAGATAGCCCGTGGAGCCGGGGAAGCGGACGGTGATCTCGCCGCTGTCCGGGCGCTCGGCCCCGGCGAGCAGCCGGAGCAGGGTGGACTTGCCGGAGCCGTTCTCGCCGATGACGGCGGCCTTCTCGCCGGGGCGGACGGTGAGCGTCACCTGGTCGAGTACGGAGCGGTCCCCGTACGCCTTGGAGACGTCCTTCATGGTCAGTTGGGCGCGGTCGCGCTGGGGGTGCATGGGTGCCTGTTCCCTGATTCCTGGGGTGACGGCCCGCGGCGGCGCGTACGAAGACGCGCGGGGGCGGGGCGTGACACGTGGGTGTCCGGACGGCGGAGGGACAGCGGCACACCGGGGGCGGATACGGCCGAACCCGCCCGGTGCGGTCACGGGCGGTGCTCGGCGGTCGGCCGGTATGCCTCAGCCGGTGACGTCAGGCGTCACGCGGCGGCTGTCCGGGCCGGGAATCAGCGGAAGTAGTAGTACGAACGCATGGCATCGAGTGTAGCGGCCGGCCGATTGCGGGGCCGGGGATTTTTACCGGCCCCGCAATCGGCGTACGGGAACGGGCTCAGCCGTTCGGCAGGATCACCGCGCGGCCGTTGATCCGGCCGTCGTGCAACCGCTCGTAGGCGAGCGGGGCCTCGTCGATGGAGTACGTCTCCACGTGGACGTCGACGGCGCCCGCGTGGGCCAGGTCGAGCACCTCGGCCAGTTCCTTGCGCGAGCCCCAGTAGGGGGCGCTGACGCTCGTGCCGTACGGCAGCGTTCCGAAGCCGACCGGGAGCGCGCCGCCGCCGATGCCGACGATGGTGACGTCTCCGTCGACCCGGGCGACGGCCCCGGCGGTCTCCACGGTGGGCGGGGCGCCGACGAAGTCCAGCACGACGTGCGCGCCGAGTCCCCCGGTCAGCTCCTTGACGCGGGCCGCCGCCTTCTCGTCGGAGAGGACGGCCTCGTGCGCGCCGACGGCCCTGGCCAGGTCGAGCTTCTCCTCGGTGACGTCGAGGGCGATGACCCGGGCGGCCGTCATGGCGCGCAGGAGCTGGATCGCGACGTGCCCGAGGCCCCCGGTGCCGATGACGACGGCCGTCGCACCGGGCACGAGCTTCGGCAGCGAGCGCTTGATCGCGTGGTACGGGGTGAGTCCGGCGTCCGTGAGCGACACCGTCTTCACCGGGTCCAGGTCGCCGATCGGCACGAGGTGGCGGGGGTCGTCGACGATCATGTACTCGGCCATGGCGCCGGGGGCGCCGAGCCCGGGCGGCATGATGCCGAGCTCCTTGGCGCGCAGGCAGTAGTTCTCCTTGCCCTCGGCGCAGTTCACGCAGATGCCGCAGCCCCAGGGCCCGTACACCGCGACGGAGTCGCCCTCCGAGAGGCCGTGCACGCCGTCGCCGAGGGCGGCGACCGTGCCGACGCCCTCGTGGCCGAGGGTGAGGGGCAGCGGGAAGGGGATCTGGTCGGCGGGCCAGCTCATCACCGCGATGTCGGAGTGGCAGACACCGGCGGCGGTGACCTTCAGCAGGACCTGGCCGGGGCCGGGCTCGGGGTCCGGCACGGTGACGACCTCGGGGGCTGCACCGACGGCCCGGTACTGGACGGCTTTCATGGGTCTCCTCGCTTCTTCGCTGCCTGGTGCTCTTGCTGTCGGCCCCCCGTGATGTCCCGCAGGTCCTTTGTCGCCCGCGGCTCCCCCGCCCGCCACCCGGGCGCCGTCACGGGGCGGAGTAGCCGCCGTCCACCAGGTGGTAGCTGCCGTGGATGAAGGAGGCCTTGTCGGAGAGGAGGAAGACGGTGAGTTCGGCGACCTCCTCCGCCGTGCCGAGGCGTCCGGCCGGGTGCAGGGAGATCAGGTGCTCGCGGGCCTGCGGGTCGGCGTTCCGCAGGAGCGGGGTGTCGATGAAGCCGGGGCCGACCGCGTTGATCCGCACGTTCTGTGCCGCGTATTCGAGCGCCGCCGTCTTCGTGAGGCCGACGACGCCGTGCTTTGCGGCGACATAGGCGGGCGAGCCCGCGAAGCCGTTGGTGCCGAGGATCGAGGACATGTTGACGACGGCTCCGCCGCCCGACGCGACGATGGCGGGCAGCTCGTGGCGCATCGAGTAGAAGACACCGCTGAGGTTGGTGGCGACGACGCGGTCCCAGTCCTCGACGGGGTACGCCCCGGTGGGGGCGGCCGGACCGGCGATGCCCGCGTTGTTCACGGCCAGGTGGAGGGCGCCGAAGGTCTCCACGGTGAACCGCACACCGGCTTCGACGGAGGCCGGGTCGGTGACGTCCATGCGTACGGCGGCCGCCCGCGCTCCCGTGCTCTCCAGCTGGGCGGCGGCCTTGCGGGCGCTCTCCTCGTCGTAGTCGGCGACGACGACGGCCGCGCCGGCGGTGGCGAGCAGCCGGGCCACGGCGAGGCCGATGCCGGAGGCGCCGCCGGTGACGAGGGCGGTACGGCCGGCGAACTCGGCCGAGGGGGTGGTGGGGCTGGTGCTGGTGGTGCTCATGAGGTTGCCTCTTCTGCTGTGTGTTCTGTGGTGCTGTCCCTGCGCTGCGGCGCGCTCGGTGCCGTGAGCAGGTCCGCCGCCAGGGCGTCGAACGCCTCGGTGACCAGCGCGGGCAGGGCGTCCGGGCGGCCTCCGCGCACCCAGGCGGCCTGGGCGGCGAGCAGGGCGCCCGCTCCCGCCGCCACCGTGACGGCCGGACGGATGTCGTGGCGCGGTTCGACGCCGAGCCGGTCCGCGAGGATGGCGATCGAGTCCTCCTGGGCGTCCACCCGGATGTGGTGGAAGGCCGCGTAGAGGGTCGGCTCCTCCTCGGCGACGGTCAGGAGGTCGAAGATCCGGGGGCGGCGGTGCCAGGGCTCCGCTTCCGGGTCGGCGAGCCAGGCGAGAACGGCACGCCGGTAGGCGAGGAGCGGGGGCTCCCCGGCCGGGCGGGACCGCAGGGCCTGGTTGATCCGGTCGCCGTCGCCCCGCAGGGAGTCGAGGGCGGCGGCTTCCTTGCTCGCGAAGTACCGGCTGAAGGTGCGGCGGTCGACGTCGGCGGCCTCCGCGATCTCCTCGACCGTGACGTACCGCAGCCCCCGGTCCAGCACCAGCTCGAACGCGGCCCGCGCCAGGGTCTCGCGGGTGCGGCGGGCCTTGCGGCTGCGCCGCTCCGGCGCCCTCCGGTCCGGGGCCGGACGCCCCGGGACCTTCGCTTCCAGGCTCTCTTCCGGACTCATATGTGCACCGTACACCTGAAAATGTCCCCACGCGACATTCGTCTCGTGGGGACATTCACCTCGTCCGTACGGGGCCGCCGTACGGGGCCGTTCAGTCGCTCACGGCCCCCGCGACCGGTCGGACCTCATCGGCGGCGGCCGCGGGCAGCGGCCTGCCGTCGCCCGGCGCCCTGCCCAGGGCGAGCGCGGCGACGTCGTCGCGCCGGATGCCTCCGGTGAAGGTCTCCAGGTCGACGTGGAGCGCGTCCAGCAGCTCGCGCGGACCGTGTCCGGCCCAGTCGGCCAGCCGCCGGTCCAGCGGGTAGAAGGCGCGGGCCGCGTCGCGGGCCTCCGTCACCCCGTCGGTGACGACGAGGAGGGTGGCGCCGGGCGGAAGGGCGAACGACTCCGCCGTACGGGTCTCCCGGCTGAGGCCGGCGAGGCCGAGGGGCACATAGGTCCGCTCCAGCCGTACGGCGGAGGCCCGGCCCTCGTGCAGCAGCCGCGGCGGCAGATGGCCGCAGTTCACCGCCTGTACGCGGTCCTCCTCGTCGAACCCGAGGACCAGCGCGGTCACGAAGCGTTCGGCCTCGCCGGTCTGGGCGGAGAACGCGTTGTGCCGGACGACGGCGGCCTCCAGGGCCTCCACCACCCCGGTCAGCGTGGGCTCCCGGACCGCCGCCTCACGGAACGCGGCGATCGCGGCGAACCCGGCTCCTATGGCCGCGATCCCCTTGCCCTGGACGTCCCCGATGATGACGCGGGTCCCGTACGGCGACTGGACGACCTCGTAGATGTCACCGCCGACGAAGCGGTCCTCCTCGATCGGCTCGTAGATGCCGTACGCGAAGACCTGGTCGGTGATGACGGGCAGGGGGCGCAGGATCTGGCGTTGCAGGGCGACGGCGGCGGAGCGGAGCCGGTCCATCTCGGTGGCGTGGCGTATGCGGGCCGCGCAGGCGGCGACGCCGAGGGCGCAGGCCAGCACGGTGAAGCCGATGCCGAACACGAAGTCCCAGAAGGTGCCGTCCCCGCCGAGCCCGGAGCCGACGACGACCGCCGTGATCCAGACCGCCACCCAGACGGTCTGCCGGAGGCTGCAGAAGACGGAGGCCAGGGCCGGGACGACCACGAGGAGGGGGATGACCCGGAGGTCCTCTCCCGTGACCACGTCGAGGAGGACGACCAGCACGCTCAGCAGCAGCACCAGGCCGGCCAGCGCCCAGTTCCCGATCCGGCCCCTGGCCGCCGTGGTGCCCGCGTCCGTACCCGGAAGGACCGTCATCCGGCCCGGTGCCCTGCGCCCTATCCCCAGGGACACGCCCGCTCCTCCTGTTCGCCGCCCGGTGCCGCCCGTGGTCCGGACGATCCCTTCCAGTTGACCGGCATCCGGGCCCCGGCGCAGGGGGGCATAGGGCCCGGAGGCGGGGCCGAACGTCCCGACCGGGACGTCCGGCCCGGGACCTTCGGCCCCCTGCACGGGTGCCCGTCGGCCCCGATCACCGCTGCGGAGAACTCGCCGGGGCCAGGACGGAGAGGAACTCGGGGTGGGCGCGGAGCTGGAAGCCGAGCGATTCGTAGAGCCGGATCGCCACCGCGTTGGCGGCGGAGGTGTGCAGGAACGGCGTCTCGCCCCGTTCACGGATCCCGTACGCGACCGCCCGGACCAGGCGGCTCGCCAGACCCTGACCCCGTACGGACGCGTCGGTGCAGACCCCGCTGATCTCGGTCCAGCCCGGCGGGTGCAGCCGCTCCCCCGCCATGGCGACCAGGGCGCCGCCCCGGCGGATGCCCAGATAGGTGCCGAGTTCCACGGTGCGCGGCAGGAAGGGGCCGGGGCGGGTGCGCGCCACCAGGTCCAGCATCTCCGGCACATCGGCCGGGCCGAGCCGTACGGCTTCCGCGTCGGGCTCCGGGACCACCGACACATCGACGAGCTGGACTCCGCCGATCCGGTGAAGGATCTCCCAGCCCTGCGGCGGCTCCGCCCTCAGCGTGTTCATGCCGATGGTTCCGCCCGGACCGGCGAGCGCCGCGAGATCGGCCCAGTCCCGTGCGTCCGGGACGGCGGGGTGAGCGGTCCAGGGGGTGACGTCGACGGGGTAGCGCAGGATCCGGCCGCGGCGCTCGGCGAAGTGGGCGTGCGGGCCCGTGAGCGAGGCGAGCGCGGGGTTGTCCAGCGGGTGGGGTGCCGCGGGGGCGGAGGCCGGGGCGGCGGCCTGCTCCCGTGTCGCGGGGTCGACGGTGCTCATGGACCCACCTCGGCGATCGGATCGGGCCTTTCGGCTGCACCCCGTGCCACCCCTCCGCGGCACTCTTCGTACGCGTACGGCTTGCGCATGTTCTCCCTCGATCCGGTCCATCGCGCGGTTCCTTCAGGCGGGCACCCCGGTGCCCTGGCGCCGCGCGCCCGCCACCCGCGAAAAGCTGAGGGACGCAGGGCGTATTCCGTGCCGGGGAAGTGTTCACGATGCCGCAATCAACCGGGGCGCCCGGCCGGCTCCGCGACCCCGGAGGGAGAGGTTCCGGAGCACGCCGACGACCGGCGTGCGCCCGCCCGCAGGAGCGGCGAATTCGACTCATCCGTCGGCCAATCCGCGCCGGTCCGGTCCCAACTGCCTGCCGGTTGTGGCACTCTGGTGGCGACCGCCCCACCGGGCTCCCCCGTACCGGTGGGGCGGTTCTGTGCGCCCCCTGTGGCCCGGCCCGTCCCCATGACGGTGTTTCAGTGCCGAACGGGGCCCGTTTCCGGCGCTCTCCAGCCGATTTCGGCCAACTCACAACGCCTGGCGAGATCGAATCCCTTCCCGGACGCATGAGGACCGGACGGCCGGGCAGGCGAGTAAACCTCATGGCCTACGACCAGGGGAGGGTGACGAGATGACGGCGCACACCGCGCAGACCACCGGTACCGAGCAGCGGACGGGCACCACGGAGGGCACCACCGGGGACCTCCCGTGGATCGAGGATGCCGGGAAGATCGCCCCCATGGACGCACGGGCCCTGTCGAAGGTCTTCTTCGACCGCCTCCAGGTGCTGGAGGAGGGCACGCACGAGTACCAGTACGCGCGCAACACGCTGATCGAGATGAACCTGTCGCTGGTCCGGTTCGCCGCCAACCGCTTCCGCAACCGGGGCAGCGGCGACATGGAGGACATCATCCAGGTCGGCACGATCGGACTGATCAAGGCGATCGACCGCTTCGACCTGTCCCGCGAGGTCGAGTTCACCTCGTTCGCCGTCCCGTACATCGTCGGTGAGATCAAGCGGTTCTTCCGGGACACCAGCTGGGCCGTCCACGTTCCCCGGCGCCTCCAGGAACTCCGGGTGGACCTCGCCAAGGCGAAGGAGGCCCTCGCCGCCGACCTCGACCGGGACCCCACGGTGCAGGAACTGGCCGAGCACCTCGGGATGGACGAGGCGGAGATCACCGAGGGGATCGTCGCGTCCAACGGCTACACCGCCGGCTCGCTGGACATGCCGACCGACTCCTCGGAATCCGGTCCCCAGAACACCGGCGGGCGGACCTTCGCCGACGTACTGGGCGAGCCGGATCCCGCCATCGAGACCGTGGAGAACCTGCACACCCTCGCTCCCCTGCTGGGCGAACTGGACGAGCGGGAGCGCCGGATCATCGACATGCGGTTCGGCCAGGAGCTGACGCAGGCCCAGATCGGTGCCGAGCTGGGGATCTCCCAGATGCATGTCTCGCGGCTGCTGAGCCGGATGCTGGGCAAGCTGCGCAGCGGGATGCTCACGCAGGAGTGATGCGATCCGCCTGATCCATAAGTCAGGCTCTCAATTTCCTTGGCTCAGAGCCGTGCCCTGCGTCTCGTGTTGAGATTTTCTCACCACCTCGTTACGGTTGCCGCCATGCAGCAGTACGAGGTGGCCGCGCGGGTCCGTCAGGTGATCGACGCGGCGGGAGTCAGCGCACGTGAGTTCGCCCGGCGGATCGTCATCGACCCGTCGAAGCTGTCGCGTTCCCTGAACGGTTCCCGTCGTTTCACCGCCGCGGAACTGGCCCGGATCGCCGACATCGGCGGCGTGGACGCCAACTGGCTGCTGGGCGCCGCGTCCACGCCCGCGGTGCCGCCCGCTGCGCCAACCACACCCACGTCGGAGCCCGCTCCGGCACCCGAGGGCGGCAGACCCCTGCAGATCGTGCGGGAGACCGTCCGGCTGATCGCCGAACGCGGGTTCCACGCCGTCCGGGTCGCGGACATCGCCACCGCCTGCCGCACCAGCACCGCCGCGATCCACTACCACTTCCCCGGCCGCGACGAGCTGCTCGAAGCGGCGGTGCGGTGGTGCATGGACGAGGACACCCGTCGCCGGGCAGCGGCCACCGAAGGAACCGTCCACGCGGGTGACGAGCTGCGCCTCCTGCTCGACCTCCAGACGCCGCGCACCGAGCAGCAGCGCCGCCAGTGGTGCGTCTGGCTCGACCTCTGGGCCGAGGCAGCGCGCTCCACCACCGTCGGGCAGCTCCACCGCGAGTACTACCGGCAGTGGCGGGCGACCGTCTCCGACGTGATCCGGCGCGGGGTCGAGCAGGGCGTGTTCCGTCCCGTCGACCCGGACGGCGCGGCCCTCACCCTCACCGCCCTGATCGACGGTCTGGCCTCCCAGGTCCTGGCCACCGCGCCCGACAGCCCCGGCACGGGCACCGGCGCCCAGGCCATGCACGACGCCCTGACCGCCCACGTGGACGCCTGCCTGACCGCGCCGGCTGTCTGACCCCGTACGCCGAGCGGCTCGCCGGCCGCCCCGGGGCCGCACCGCACCCATGCGCCGTACGTACGTCAGTGCCGTGCGAGACCCTTCGCGTACCCCCGCTCCCCCTCCGAAACCCCACTCCCCCACCCCGAGGAGACACCCCCGCATGCCCGTGAACCAGGACGTCATCATCACCTGCGCCCTCACCGGAGCCGGTGACACCGTCGGCCGAAGTCCCCACGTCCCCGTGACACCCGAGCAGATCGCCGCGTCCGCCGTGGAGGCCGCCGGAGCCGGTGCCGCCGT
This sequence comes from Streptomyces cyaneofuscatus, assembly GCF_000718135.1. Classification (GTDB taxonomy): domain Bacteria; phylum Actinomycetota; class Actinomycetes; order Streptomycetales; family Streptomycetaceae; genus Streptomyces; species Streptomyces cyaneofuscatus. The sequence continues at coordinate 324,709 of NZ_JOEM01000008.1, forward strand.
GGTGCACATCCACGTCCGCGACCCGGGGACCGGCGCTCCCTCCCGTGACCCCCGCCTCTACCGCGAGGTCGTGGAGCGGATCCGGGAGACCGGCACCGATGTCGTCATCAATCTGACCGCCGGGATGGGCGGGGACCTGGTCATCGACCCGGAGGCCCCGCTGAAGCAGCTGCCGGGCACCGACCTGGTCGGCGGCCTGGAGCGGCTGCCGCACGTGGAGGACCTGCTGCCCGACATCTGCACCCTGGACTGCGGTTCGCTGAACTTCGGCGACGGCAGCAACCTCTACGTCTCGACCCCCGACATGCTCCGGACCGGCGCGAAGCGCATCCAGGAACTCGGGGTCCGGCCCGAGCTGGAGATCTTCGACACCGGGCAGCTGTGGTTCGCCAAGCAGCTCCTCGCCGAGGGGCTGCTCGACGACCCCACGGTCTTCCAGCTCTGCATGGGCATTCCGTGGGGCGCGCCCGCCGATCCGGGGGTGCTCCAGTCGATGGTCAACATGCTGCCCGAGGGCGCCCGTTGGGCAAGCTTCGCGCTCGGCCGGATGCAGATGCCCTGGGTCGCCCAGTCGATCCTGCTCGGCGGGCACGTCCGGGTCGGCCTGGAGGACAACCTCTATCTGGGCAAGGGCGTCAAGGCCACCAACGGCCAGCTGGTGGAGCGCGCCGTACGGATCACCGAGGCCCTGGGCTCCCGGGTCGCCTCGCCCGACGAGGCGCGGCAGCAGCTCGGCCTCCGCCCGCGCACATGACCGCCCGCCGCTCCCTTCTCGACCTTCCTGACGTTCCTGGAGTCCCGCCCATGTCTTCCCCCACTCCCCCTGTCCCCGCTCCCTGCGCCCCGGAGGACGTACGCCGTGTCGCGTGCGTCGGGGCCGGAGTGATCGGTGGCGGATGGGCCGCCCACTTCCTCGCGCGCGGCTACGACGTCACCGCCTGGGACCCCGCCCCCGACGCCGAGGCCCGGCTGCGCCGGCTGGTCGCGGCGGCCTGGCCCGCGCTCGAACAGCTCGGGCTCGCCGAAGGCGCCTCGCAGGACCGGCTGACCGTGACAGCGAGCCTCGAAGAGGCGGTGGCCGGAGCCGAGTTCGTGCAGGAGAGCGCGCCGGAGAAGCTGGAGCTGAAGCGGGACCTGCTGGCCCGGCTGGACGCGACCGCCCCCGCCGGTACGGTGATCGCCTCCTCGACCTCCGGCTATCCGATGACCGACATGCAGACCGGGACCCCCGGCGCCGCACGGCTCGTGGTCGGGCACCCCTTCAACCCGCCTTATCTGATCCCCCTGGTGGAGGTCGTCGGCGGCGAACTGACCGCGCCCGCCGCGGTGGAGTGGGCCTCACGCTTCTACGAGGTGGCGGGCAAGTCCGTCATCACCATGGACCGCGAGGTGCCCGGCTTCATCGCCAACCGGCTCCAGGAGGCGCTGTGGCGCGAGGCCCTGCACATGGTGGCGAACGGTGAGGCGACCGTACGGGAGATAGACGCGTCGATCACCGAGGGGCCCGGGCTGCGGTGGGCGGTCATGGGGCCGATGCTGACGTTCGCGCTGGCGGGCGGCGAGGGCGGCATGGCCCATATGCTCGACCACTTCGGCCCGTCGCTGAAGTCCCCCTGGACCCGGCTCGAGGCACCCGAACTGGACCGCGCGCTGTACGAGGCGGTGGTGGCGGGCTGCGACGAGGCCGCTGCGGGCCGGACCATCGCGGATCTGGTCGCCGAGCGCGACCGGGGCGTCATCGACGTGCTGCGGGCGACCGGCCGGCTGCCCGGCGCCACCGCCACCGGGGAGGCCGCCCGATGACCGAGAACGAGTCCTCGGACCTCCCTCTCTTCCGCAGGACCGTACGGCCCGGGTGGATCGACTACAACGGCCATATGAGCGAGGCGTTCTACGTCCTCGTCTTCGGGTACGCCACCGACTCGATGATGATCGAGACCGGTCTGCACGCCGGCTACCGGGAATCCACCGGCTGCTCGCTCTACACCGTCGAGTCGCACCTCCGCTACCTCCGTGATGTGGCCGTGGACACCCATCTCGTCGTCCGCACCCGCCTGTTGGGCGCGGACGCGAAGAAGCTGCGCTTCGTCCACGAGATGTACGCGGTCGGCGCGGCCGACGACGTACCGGAGCCGGAGACCGGGCCGGTGGCGACCGGTGAGCTGCTGGCCCTCCATGTGGACCAGCGGGCGGGCCGCGCGGTGCCCTTCCCCGACGCCGTACGCGACCGGCTGGACGGGCTCACCGAAGAGGCCCCGGAGTGGGCGGGTCGCTCCATCGCGGAGGTCCCCGCGCCCCGCTGAACCCCGCCGCACGAAGAGCTGTACGAAGAGCCGTACGAAGAGCCGTGCAGAGGCCGGTCCGGACCCCCGGGCCGGCCTCTGCGTTGCCGCCGTATTGCAGGTTCGTGGCCAAGCGGGCGACACGCTTCCGGGCCGGTCCGGCACGTCCTACGGTCCGTAGTCAGCCCGTCGCCACCCGGGCTTCCGCCGACCGGCGGACGTACGCCGTACGGCGACCGAACCACGTGCGAGGAACCACATGAGCCAGCCCCTCGACTCCGTCACCGCAGGCCACACTCCCGAGGACGTCAACCGGCAGGATCCCGGCGCCGCGTGGTCGTTCGAGACCAAGCAGATCCACTCGGGCGCCGCCCCGGACCCGACGACGGGTGCCCGTGCCGTGCCTATCTACCAGACGTCGTCCTTCGTCTTCCGCGACACCCAGCACGCCGCCGACGTGTTCTCCCTCGCCGAGCCGGGCAACATCTACACCCGCATCCACAACCCCACGCAGGACGTCCTGGAGCAGCGCATCGCCGCGCTGGAGGGCGGTGTCGCCGCCGTGGCGCTCGCCTCCGGGCAGGCGGCCGAGACCCTGGCGCTCCTGACGCTGGCCGGTTCGGGCGACCACATCGTCTCCTCGCCCTCGCTCTACGGCGGCACCTACAACCTCTTCCGTCACACGCTGCCCCGGTTCGGCATCGAGGTGACGTTCGTCGACGACCCCGAGGACCTGGACGCCTGGCAGGCCGCCGTCCGCCCCAACACGAAGGCGTTCTTCGCCGAGACGCTCGGCAATCCGCGCGGCGACGTGCTCGACATCCGGGCGGTCGCCGACACCGCGCACGCCGCCGGTGTCCCGCTGATCGTGGACAACACCGTGCCGACGCCCTTCCTGCTGCGGCCCATCGAGCACGGCGCCGACATCGTCATCCACTCCGCGACCAAGTTCCTCGGCGGCCACGGCACCACCATCGGCGGGGTCGTCGTGGACGCCGGCACCTTCGACTTCGGCGCGCACGCCGAGCGCTTCCCCGACTTCCACAACCCCGACCCGAGCTACCACGGCCTCCAGTACTGGCCGGCGCTCGGCCCGGGCGCCTTCGCCATCAAGCTCCGCGTCCAGCTGCTCCGCGACCTGGGACCCGCGCTCTCGCCGCACTCGGCGTTCCTGCTGCTCCAGGGCGTCGAGACGCTGAGCCTGCGGCTGGAGCGGCACACCTCCAACGCGCTGGAGCTGGCCCGCTGGCTGGAGCAGCGCGACGAGGTGGAGACCGTGCACTACGCCGGTCTGCCCTCCAGCCGCTGGTACGAGGCGGGGCAGCGTTATCTGCCCCGGGGAGCGGGAGCGGTGCTGGCCTTCGAGCTGAAGGGCGGGGCCGAGGCGGGCAAGCAGTTCGTGGACGCGGTCGAGCTGTTCAGCCACCTCGCCAACATCGGTGACGTACGGAGCCTGATCATCCACCCGGCCTCCACCACGCACAGCCAGCTCACCGAGGAGCAGCTCGTCGCCACCGGGGCCACGCCAGGACTGGTGCGGCTCTCGGTCGGTCTGGAGAACGTGGACGACCTGAAGGCCGACCTGGAGGCAGGGTTCCGGGCCGCGAAGGCGGCGTCCTGAACCGTAGCGCCGCGCCCGCCGCACTTCCCCTCCCTCCGGTCTCCGGTGGCCGGAGGGAGGGGGACCCGCCCGGTCGTCGCCGCTGGGTGACGATCGAGGACCCGCTGCCCCTGGAGTCCGGCGTCCGGCTACCGGGGGTCCGCCTGGCGTACGAGACCTGGGGGCAGCGGGCGGCGGACTCCTCCAACGCCGTCCTGGTCCTGCACGCCCTGACGGGCGACAGCCATGCGGCCGGGCCGGCCGGTCCCGGCCACCCCACCCCCGGCTGGTGGGACGCGCTGGTCGGACCGGGCCGGGCTCTGGACACCGACCGGTGGTTCGTCGTCGCGCCGAACGTGCTGGGCGGCTGCCAGGGCAGTACGGGCCCCTCTTCCCCGGGGCCCGGCGGCCTGCCCTGGGGGTCCCGGTTCCCGTATCTGACGGTACGGGACCAGGTGGCGGCCGAGGCGGCGCTGGCTGATGCCCTGGACATCGGCCGGTGGGCGGCCGTGGTCGGCGGCTCGATGGGCGGCATGCGGGCCCTGGAGTGGGCGGTGAGCAGGCCGGAGCGTACGGGTTCGCTGCTGGTGCTCGCCGCCCCGGCCGCAGCCTCCGCCGAGCAGATCGCCTGGGGCTCGGTGCAGATCGGCGCCATCCGCTCCGACCCGGGGTGGCGAGGCGGCGACTACCACGACGCGCCCCCCGGCGGCGGTCCGCACCGGGGCCTCGGCCAGGCGCGCCGCATCGCCCACATCACGTACCGCAGCGAGCCCGAGCTCGGCTCCCGGTTCGGCGGCGCGCCGCAGCCGGGCGAGGAGCCGGGGCGCGGCGGGCGCTACCAGGTGGAGTCCTATCTCGACCACCACGCGGCCAAGTTGGTGCACCGCTTCGACGCGGGCAGCTATGTGGCGCTCACCGAGGCGATGAACGGGCACGACATCGGCCGGGGCCGGGGCGGCACCGCCCGGGCGCTGCGCCGGGCGGCGATGCCCGCGCTGGTCGTGGGCGTCGAATCGGACCGGCTCTATCCGCCTTCCCAGCAGGAGGAGTTGGCGGCCCTGCTGCCGGGGGCCGACGGCCTGCGGCTCGTCAACTCCCCCTATGGCCATGACGGTTTCCTCATCGAGACCGGCCAGGTGGGCTCCTTCGTACGGGAGTTGCTTCCGCCACCATCCCCACTCACCCCGTCCCCCCTTCTCCACGAGGAGCTTCCATGAGCCCGCTTCCCCCACCGTCCGAGGACGCCTACGACCGGATACGGCTGCGGCAGTGGTCCGCCGGAACAGCGCGTTCCGCCGGGATCGACCGCCGCGATCTGCTGAAGCTCGTCGCCGCCGCCTCGGCGGCCGTACCGCTGGCCTCGGTCGCCGCCCCGGCACAGGCGGCAGCCGCCCCGGGCAGCCCGGCAGCCGCACAGGCGGCCGCCGGGCTGCCGGGTGTGGTCAAGCCGCTGCCCCCGGAGCTCTTCACTCTGCGCGGCACCAACGCGGAGACCAATTTCGCCGCGCTGAAGGGCACCGGGCTCCTCACCCCAGCCGACCGGTTCTTCGTCCGCAACCACACCGCCACCCCGCAGATCGACCGGGACACCTGGAAGCTGACGGTCTGGGGCGACGGGCTCAAGGGCGGGCCTGTGGACTTCAGTTACGCGGATCTCCTGCGGCTGCCCTCGGTGTCCCGCACCGGGTTCGTGGAGTGCGCGGGCAACGGGCGCAGCTTCTTCGCCTCGCAGCAGGGGCAGGCGGTCAGCGGTACCGCGTGGACGCTCGGGGCGATCGGGGCGGCCCGCTGGCGCGGGGTGCGGCTGGGGGATGTGCTGCGGCGGGCCGGGATCGGGCGGCACGCGGTGGACGTGCTGCCGCGCGGCCTGGACGCGGAGGTCGTCACGGACGGGGTGAACCTGGGGCGGGTGCGCCGGCCACTGCCGGTGGCGAAGGCGCTGGACGACGTCCTGCTCGCGTACGAGATGAACGGCGAGCCGCTGCCGCCCGACCATGGATACCCGGTCCGCATCATCGCGCCGTCGTGGGTGGGCATCGCCAACATCAAGTGGGTCGGGGACATCGAGGTGAGCGCCGATCCGCTGCTCACCCCGTGGAACACGGGCCTCTACCGGCTGTTCGGTCCCGGGTATCCGCCGGAGGGCAGCGCCCCGCTGACCCGCCAGACCTTGAAGAGCGCTTTCGAGCTGGCGCAGGGCGCCTCGTTCCCCGCCCACCGCCGCACCGTGCTGACCGGCCGCTCCTGGTCGGGCGGGGCGCCGGTGAGGTCGGTGGAGGTCAGCACCGACGGCGGGCAGCGCTGGCGGCGGGCCCGGCTGCACGACGTGCCCCGGGCCGGAAGCTGGGTGCGGTGGTCGGTGGACTGGGTGCCGACGGTCAAGGGCGCGACGGAGCTGCTGGCCCGGGCCACGGACCGGTCGGGGCGCACGCAGCCGAAGGCGACGGCCCACAACACGCAGGGGTATCTGTTCGACGCGGTGGTGCGGCACCCGGTGACGGTCAGCTGAGGTCCCCGTACTGGCGGGCGCCCGCCAGTACGGCCGTGTGCACGGCGCGCGCGATCCGCGCGCCCCAGGTGGAGCGGGGTCCGGCGAAGGGTTCGCCGCCGTCGGGCCCCGGTTCGGGGGCGGCCACGCACACGGCGTCCGTGGGGGTGCCCGAGCAGTCGAGTCCGGCGTCCAGGAGGGCCTGCACCTTGGCCTCGGTGGCGGTGGCGACGGCGTTGACCAGGGCGGCGTCGGAGAGTGCGGCGGGGAGCGTGAGGACGATGTTGACCGTGCCCGGCCGGTGCGGGGCGCGGGTGGCGCTCTCGGGGACGGCCGCCCAGCCCCGTACGCCGAGGCCTGTGGTGACGGTCGCGGTGACGCCGCCGTCGTGGCCGGTCGTGTACGCGGCGACGTCGGCGGCGGTCATCAGCCCGGCGCCGGGGCCGGTGAGCCCCTCGGAGGCGGCGATCTCGGCGAGGTGGCGGTCCGGGTCGAGGCGCGGGTAACCGCCGGGGACCTGGGCGTTGAGGATCCAGGCACGGGGGCCGATGCCGCCGCCGAGCACCGCGCTGCTGCACACCCGCACACCCGGGCCCAGCCGCCACACGAGGTGGTGGAGGTGGTGGCCGTCCTCGTGCCGGTCGCGGAGTTCGCCACGCTGGGCGGGCAGGTGGACGCGTACGGGACGGATGGCGCACCCCTGGTGGCTCGGCGGGACCGGCGGTGGCCCGTCCTCGCCGGGCTGCCGTGCTCCGCCGATCATATGCGGGCCCCGCACCCCCTCACCCGATTGGCCTAACTGATCCGGGGGCCGCCCAGCAGCGTCGTACGGGGCCAGCAGGGAGCGCAGGGCCTCCGTGGCCCCTCCGGCCGGGTGACCGGGCGGTTGCAGCGTCCAACCGCGTGGGGCGCGATGGAAGCCGGACGTGCCTACATCTGGTGGAGCCACCCACAGGGCGCGCCCAGCGAGGAGGGTTCGGTTATGGGAGCCGCTGACGGTTTCACGGATTCCGGAGAGCTCGACGGTCTGACCGTGTACGACAACGAAGGCGAGAAGGTCGGCAGCGTGGGCCGGGTGTACGTCGACGACGACACCGGCAAGCCCGACTGGGTCACGGTCAAGACCGGCATGTTCGGCATGAAGGAGAGCTTCGTACCGCTCGCCGGAGCCCGTCGAGTGGGCTCCGACCTGCATGTCTCGCACTCCAAGGACACGGTCAAGGAAGCGCCTCGCGTGGACGCGGACGCGCACCTGTCCGTCGCCGAGGAGGAGGAGCTCTACCGGCACTACGGCCTGACCAGGAAGTCCGGCAACCTCGGTGACAGCAAGGGCACCGGCACCGGTGCCGACGCCCGGACCGTCGCCGGAACCGGCGCCATGGGCGCGGCCGGAGCCGGTGCGGCGGGCACGGCCCGTGGCACGGGCACACCGCCGAACGCCAAGGCGACCGGCAGGACCACCACCAGCGCCGGAGCCGCGGGCACGACCGGAGCGGCCGGCATGGCCGGCACCGGCAAGCACCGCGACACCGACACCTCCGCCACGTCCCGTCCGCTGGCGGGCGCGGGAGCGGGGACCCGGGCCGCCGACATGAGCGGCAAGGAGGAGATGATCCGCTCCGAGGAGCAGCTGCACGTCGGTACGGAGGAGTACGAGAGCGGCCGGGCGAGGCTGCACAAGTACGTGGTGACCGAGGAGGTCACCCGGTCCGTGCCCGTCTCCCACGAGGAGGTGCGGGTGGTCCGCGAGCCGCTGCGGCCCGGTGAGAAGGTGACCGGGACGACGGACTTCGGCGAGCAGGACGTGGAGGTCACACTGCACGCGGAGCGCGCCACGGTCCGCAAGGAGGCCGTCCCGGTGGAGCGGGTCCGCCTGGAGACCGAACGGGTCACCGAGCAGAAGGAAGTCTCCGCCGAGGTCCGCAAGGAGAAGATCGACTACGGCGACGGCAAGGACATGGACACCGGCAAGGACACCGGTGGCGAGTTCGGCAAGGGGCGCCGCCGCTGACGGCGCATCCCTCCGGCGGCCGGAAGGCCGCTCCCATGTCCTCGGCCTCCGGGCGGGCCCGTGCGAACGGGTCCGCCCGGAGGGCTGTCCGATACGGGACCGGGGCGCCGACGGTCAGCGGCGCGGCAGGAACCGTACCGAAGGACGTCCGTCCGGCCCGTCCGGGGTGACCACCGCCCGGACCCCGTAGACGTCCTCGATGAGCTCCTCGGTGATGACCTCGGCCGGGGTGCCGCCCGCGATGACCCGGCCCGCCTTCATCACGGTGATCCGGTCGCAGAACATCGCCGCGAGGTTGAGGTCGTGCAGGGCGATGACGCTGGTGAGGGGCAGTTCGGCGACCAGGGCGAGCAGTTCCAGCTGGTGCTGGATGTCCAGGTGGTTCGTCGGCTCGTCGAGGAGGAGTTCGCGGGGCTGCTGGGCGAGGGCCCGGGCGATCTGGACGCGCTGGCGTTCGCCGCCGGAGAGGGTGTGCCAGGACTGGGCGGCCCGGTCGGTGAGGCCGGTGCGCCGCAGGGCGTCGGTGACCGCCTCCTCGTCCGCGCGGTCCGGGGCGGACCAGGCGCGGCGGTGCGGGATGCGGCCGAGGCGTACGACGTCCAGGACGCTGAGGTCGACCTGGGTGACGGCGTGCTGGTCGACGACGGCGATCCGGCGGGCCACGGTGCGGCGGCCGAGGGCGGCGAGGGGGTCGCCGTCCAGGGTGACGGTGCCGGTGTCGGGGGCGAGAAGGCCCGCGAGGATCCGCAGCAGGGTGGACTTGCCGGAACCGTTGGGACCGAGCAGCCCGACGGTGGCGCCGGGCGGCGGGGTGATGTCGACCCCGTCGAGGATGAGGCGGCCCCCGGCCTCCCTGCCGACCCGCTCGGCGCGCAGGCCGCCGTTCTCGGTGAGGCTCATGGCGTGCTCCGGGTGCGGTACAGGACGGCGACGAACGCGGGGACGCCGATCAGTGCGGTGACCACACCGACGGGCACCTCCTGCGGGTCGAGCACCGTGCGGGCGAGCGTGTCGACCCAGACGAGGAAGATCGCTCCGGCGAGCGCGGTGACCGGCAGGAGACGCCGGTGCCCGGAGCCGGTGAGCGCGCGGGCGGCGTGCGGCAGCACCAGGCCGACGAAGCCGATCGCCCCGGCCGAGCTGACGAGGGCGGCGGTCAGCAGGGCCGTGGTGCACAGCAGCACGATCCGGGTGCGGGCCACGTTCACGCCGAGCGCGGCGGCCGCGTCCTGCCCGAAGGCGAAGGCGTCGAGCGTACGGGCATGGGCCAGGCAGACGACGAGGCATACGGCGAGGACGGCGGTGCACAGGACGACCTCGCTCCAGCCGACGCCGCTGAGCGAGCCGAGCAGCCAGAACAGCACCCCGCGGGTCTGCTCGGCGTCGGCGGACGTCATCACGACGAACGAGGTCAGGGCGGAGAAGAGCTGCATCGCGGCGACCCCGGAGAGCACCACCCGGTCGGTGGTGGAGCCGAGGGTGTGGCTGAGCAGCAGGACCAGGGCGAACGAGCAGATGGCCCCGACGAAGGCTCCGGCCGACAGCGACACCGCTCCCCCGCCGACGCCGAGGACGACCACCACGACCGCCCCGGTGGAGGCCCCGGAGGAGACGCCGAGCACGAAGGGGTCGGCGAGCGGGTTCCGTAGCAGCGACTGCATCACCGTGCCGCACACCGCGAGCCCGGCACCGCACACGGCGGCGAGCAGGGTGCGGGGCATGCGCAGGTTCCAGATGATGCCGTCGCGGATCGGGCTCAGCTCCGAGGCGCCGAAGCCGAGGTGGGAGGCGACGGCGGACCAGACGTCCGGGACCGAGATCCGGGCGGGCCCGATCGTGACGGCCACGGCGATGGAGAGCAGCAGGAGCAGGAGTCCGCCGGTCCAGAGGAGCACCGCGAGCGGGCCGCCGCTCCAGACCGGGCCCGCCGCAGCCGACGCCTTCCGGTCCGCGGTGTTCGAGTCCACGGACTCCTTCAGCGCCGGGTCACCGCTGCTCACTCCGCGAGCCCGAAGTCGCGCAGCCCGGCGGCGACGCGCTCCAGGCCCTCGACCGTCCGGATGGTGGGGTTCATCGCCTGGCCGCTGAGCAGCACGTACCGCCGGTTCTTGACGGCGTCCATGGTCCTGGTGACCGGGTTGGACTCCAGGAACTCGATCTTCTTCTCGGCGCTCTCGGCCGTCTGCATCGTGCGGCTCAGGTCGCCGATGACCAGGACGTCGGGGTTGCGGTCGGCGACGGTCTCCCAGCTGATCTGGGGCCATTCGTCGTGGGTGTCGTCGAAGACGTTCTTCGCGCCGAGCTCCCGGGTGATGACGCCGGGGGCGCCGCAGCAGCCCGCGAGGTAGGGGGCCTTGGAGTCGGAGAACCAGTAGAGGAGGGAGGCCTTCGATCCGTCGATGCCGTCGGTGGCCTTCGCCACCCGCGCCTGGAGCTTCTTCACCAGGGCGTCGCCGCGCTCGGGGACGCCGAACACCTGGGAGAGCTCACGGACTTCGGTGTAGACGCTGTCCATGGTGAGGGGTGCGGTACGGGCTCCGTCGCCGCCGCCGCTGTTGTCCTTGCCGACGCAGTCGGCGGGCGAGATGTAGGTGGGGACGCCCAGCTTCTCGAACTGTTCGCGGGGGGCGACGCCGCCCTTGGCGAGGGTGGAGGCGAAGGAGGCGCTGAGGAAGTCGGGCTCCTTGTCGAGGACTTTCTCGGACGAGGGCCGGTTCTCCGATATGCGCTCGACGCCCTCGTTGGCCTTCTCCAGGCCCTTCATCACCGGGTCGCTCCAGGTCGCGGTGGCCGCGAGCCGGTCGGCGAGGCCGAGCGAGAGGAGGATCTCCGTCGATCCCTGGTCGACCGAGACGGCCCGCTGGGGCGGCGCCTTCACGGTGACGGTGCGCCCGCAGTTCTTCAGGGTGAGCGGGAAGCCGTCGGCCTTGTCGCCGCCGCCGTCGGCGGAGGAGTTGGTCGTCCCGCCGCCGCAGGCGGTGAGCAGGACGACGCCGGCCGCGAACAGGGCGGCGGTGCGTATCGGGGCAGGGGTGGCCTTGGGCAGCACGGAGGACCTCGGTGTCTCTGGGCCCAGCCGCGGAGCCCGTCGTACGGTTCCCGTGCCCCGGTGCGGGGCGCGGGTGCCAGCAGGTCTTCGGACTCGGGTTCGTCCGGGCGGGACGCCTTCCCGGAGCACATGTGCGCTCCAGTGGCCGTGGCCCCGCCCGTCCCCCTCACCGCTGCGCGTCAGTTCCGGTCTCGCACCGGATTCCCTGACCCCGTCGCTGGGGTTCGACTGGCCCCGGCAAGCTATCACGGGTCTTCGCGCAGCTCAGAGCCGGTGCGCGGACCACTCCCCCGGTGGGCCGGTGCGGCGCGGGATCGTCCCGCCGCACCGGCCCACCGCCCTTTACGGAGCCCGCGGGGCGGTCTACGGAGCCTGGAGCGCGATCACCGCGTTCTGTCCGCCGAACCCGAAGGAGTGGCTGACGGCCCGTCGTACGGACACCTCGCGCGGGGCCTTGGTGACGCAGTCGATGGCGAACCCGGGGTCGGGGGCGTCCAGGTTGGCGATCGGCGGGACGATCCCGTGCTGGAGCGTCAGGACGGTCAGCCCCGCCTCGATGGCTCCGGCCGCCCCCATGCAGTGGCCCAGGACGCCCTTGGGGGCGGTGACGGGCGGCCGGTGCGGGTAGGCCCGGCCGATGAGGGCGGCTTCGGTCGCGTCATTCAGGGGGGTCGAGGTCCCGTGCGCGTTGACGTGGCCGACCTCCTCGGCCCGCCACCCCGCGTCGGCCAGCGCCGCGTCGACGGCGGCCTCGGCGACCGCCCCGGAGGGGTGCGGGGAGGTCGGGTGGTGGGCGTCGGTCGTGGCGCCCGTACCGGCCAGCAGCGCCCGGGGGGCGGCTCCCCTGGCCCGGGCGTCCTCCGCCCGCTCCAGGACCATGATCGCGGCGCCCTCGCCCATGACGAGCCCGGCCCGGTCGGCGGCGAAGGGGCGGCAGAGGCGGGCGGGGTCCCCGTCCCGCAGGGCCGCCGCGCCGGAGCGGGCGAAGCCGGTCATGGCGACCGGGAAGACGATCGACTCGGTGGCTCCGGCGATGGCGATGTCGCACTGCCCGAGCGCCAGCATGTCGCGGGCCACCGAGAGGGCGGTCACCCCGGAGGAGCAGGCCGTGCAGGGGGCGAGGCTGGGGCCCGTGGCCTTCATCTGGATGGCGATCTCGGCCGCGGGCATGCTCGGGATGGTGAGCAGGATGCCCGAGGGCGAGGTGGCCTCGGGGCCGCGCCGCTCCAGGGCGACGGCCTGTTCGGTGAGTCCGGCGGATCCCCCGCTGCTGGTGCCGACGACGACGGCGACCCGGGCGCCGTCCCAGTGGGCGGGGTCGAGCCCGGCGTCGGCCACCGCCTCCCGTGCGGCGAGGACGGCGAACTTCACGTACCGGCCCATGCGGAAGGCGGTCCGGCCGCCGACCGCCTCGTCCAGGTCGATGCCGGAGACCGTACAGGCGAAGTCGACGGCGCAGCCGTGCAGTTCGGGGACGGTGCGCGCGAAGGACTCCCCGCGGCAGACCCCGTCCCAGGTGGTGTCGGTGGTGTGGCCGGCCGGGGTGATCATCCCCAGGCCGGTGACGGCGATGGCGGGTCGGTTCATCGGGTGTTGCTCACCGGCACCGCACTGCCTGCCGCCTCGCCGCCGACGGCCGCGTCGATGAACGCGGAGATGTCGGTCAGCGTGGCGTCCTTGTAGAGCTTCTCGGAGTCGGCGGCGACCCCCAGGGTCTCCTTGATGATGACGGCGAACTCGGCGACCGCCAGGGAGTCCATCTCCAGGCTGTCCATCGTGGACTCCGGCAGGATTTCGGCTGCGGGCACCTTGAACGTCTCGGTCAGCACCTCGGTGATCTTCGGGTGGATGGTCTGGCTCTTCACGGTGTTTCCTCTCATCGGCGGCCTCATGGACGGCGGGTGGCGATACGCACAGGCCCACCGCCGAAATAACTGGAGGGTGCCCCTCCGGTTACGCCCTGGGGCGAACCGATTCGTCTACGCTCACCTGCGGCTTCTCGAACCACCGGGAGAGCACCGACGTGGTTCCCCAGTACGCCAGCAGCACCCCGCGGGTGCCGAGCGCCGCCACCTTCTCGCGCAGCGGACGCCGCCGCTTGCTGCCGCACGCGGGCCGCCGGAAATCCGCCGTGCGGAGCCCGGTCGCGCCCGCCTTGCGCCCCACCGCTCCCCCCGGTCGGCGACGCTGGTGCCAGGAGCCGTCGGGATCGTCGTAGGCGTCCGCGTAGCCGGGTCCGGCGATCGGCCAGTCCGCCATCAGGCGCTCCGGCAGCGCGAACGACTTCACCAGGTCGGGGGCGTGGCGGGCCACGGTCGCGATGAGCCGCTCCACCGCGTCGGGCAGCGAGGACACCTGTTCGGCGGTCAGCCGTCCGGCCGCCAGCAGGTCACCGCTGTTGCGGGCGATCCACTGGAGGGCGAAGAGCCGGTGCAACTCGGTCAGCCGCTCACGGGCCGGGCCCGCGGGCAGGAAGGCCGCGGCCTGCTCGTACGCCTCGCTCGCCTGCCGGTAGCCGTACGCCTCCACCCCGCGCAGCGCGGGGCCCGAGGCCGCGTTCCACCGGCCGAGCGGGTCGCCGGGCGGGGCGGCGCTGATCCGCTCCCGGGCCCGGTCGAACCAGATGTCCTCCACCGCCGCGAGCAGCCGGCCCAGGAAGCGGGGGTCGTCCAGGTCGCCGGGGCCCTCCGTCTCCTCCTCGTCCCGGACGGTGACGCTGAACAGCATCTCGGCGGCGGCCTTGGCGTGGACGGCGAGGTTGTCGCCCTCGGCGGTGATGGCGCCCTCGATGCCGGTGAACAGCTCGGTCATGCCGTTGTTCTCCAGCAGCCCCTGCGCTCCGCACCGCTCCCGGCACTCGACGATGACACCGCGCGCCTGCCAGGTGATCCACCCCTTGGCGACGGCGACCAGGCGCTCGGCCTCGTCCCGGTCGGCAGCGGGGGCGGACTCCCAGCGGTCCAGCGCCCTGCGGTGCAGGAGGCTCATCGCGAAGACGGTGGCCATCGCCCCGGCGAGCGGGCCGTGGTGGCTGCGGTGCGCGTAGACGGGGACCCGGCGCGAGCCGCGCGATCCGGAGACCAGCCGGTGACCGGCGTACCGGATGGCGATGGCGAGGGTGACCCGGGCGGAGCCCACCGCGCAGGCGCTCATGGAGAGCTTGCCGGGCGTGACCCGCCCGATGGAGAGGAGGAACCGCCTTCTGCGGTTGGCCAGTTCGCTGGTGAACCGCCCGTCGGCACCGATCCGCCCCTGCTCCCCGGCGAGCAGTGCCTCGCGCGGGACGAAGTACCGGTCGAAGGAGGTGAGGCAGTGGTCGACCGGGGAGCCCATGCGGGCGGGCAGCCGCCGCACCCGTACGCCGGGCAGGGCGCTCACGGCGTCGGTGAGCGGGGCGAGGAAGAGGAAGACCCCGTGGTCGGTCCCGTCGGCGAGGAGGCGGGCGGCCACCACACCGGTCTTGGGGCCGCCTGCGGGGCTGGTGTTGGGCATGAACTTCTGGGCGCCGGAGTTCGGGGTGTGCAGGACGAAGCCGTCGCGTTCGCGGTCGTACGTCGCGGTCGTCTCAACGGCCGCCGCGTCGTTGCCGTGCGCCACCTCCGTACAGAGGAAGGTGCCGATACTCCGCAGCTCCAGGAAGTCCGAGAGGTCGCGCAGTGTGCCCGGGTCATGGTCCAGGAGACTGCCGAGGAAGAGGTTGTAGTGGATGCCCGCGACGGTGGTCAGCGCCGGGTCGACCGGGCCGAGCCATTCGTGCAG
The DNA here is from genome assembly GCF_000718135.1 of Streptomyces cyaneofuscatus. Lineage (GTDB taxonomy): Bacteria > Actinomycetota > Actinomycetes > Streptomycetales > Streptomycetaceae > Streptomyces > Streptomyces cyaneofuscatus. The sequence continues at coordinate 339,898 of NZ_JOEM01000008.1, forward strand.
GGCGGCCAGGGCACGGGGGTCGGCCGCCAGCCTCGCGCCGCTGTCCAGTGCGTCGTTGAGGATGCGGAGCCGGTGGTAGGAGAGGGCGAGCCGTTCGTCGGGGGTGCCGCCACCGGAGCGCCGAAACGGTTCTGTTGTGAGCAGCCGTCGCCAGAAGCCGTGCTCCTGGCGGAAGTTGTCGCCGTAGAGCACTCGGGTGAGCAGATCGTTCGTGGAGGGCTGTTGTGGTTTATGCGTGGATACGGTCACGACAGAGTAACGATCAAGGAACGGCGAGGACACCCCTCGCCGTTCCCGAACGGCCCTGCGGGGTCAGGTGCGTTGGAAGGCGAGCGCCACGTTGTGCCCGCCGAAGCCGAAGGAGTGGCTCACCGCGCGCTCGACCCGCTGGTGGCGGGGCTCCTTCACCACGCAGTCGAGCGGGAACGCGTCGGGGAGGGCGTCCAGGTTGGCGATCGGCGGGATGAGGGAACGTTCCAGCGTCAGGACGGTGGCGACGGCCTCGATCGCACCCGCCGCCGCGAGGGTGTGCCCGATGACGCCCTTGGGTGCGGTGACCGGGGGGCGGTGCGGGAAGAGCCGGGAGATGAGGGTGGTCTCCATGGCGTCGTTGAGGGGGGTGGAGGTGCCGTGGGCGTTGACGTGGTCGACATCGCCCGGCGCCCAGCCCGCCTGGTCGAGGGCCGCCTGCACCGCGCGCTGGGCGCCGCGCCCGTCGGGGGCCGGGGCGGTGGGGTGGTGGGCGTCCGTGCTGGAACCGGCCCCGGTGAGCAGGGCGCGGGCCCGGCCGCCCCGGGCGCGGGCCGCCTCCTCGCGCTCCAGGACGAGCATGGCGGCGCCCTCACCGATCACGAACCCGTCCCGGTCGTCGGCGAACGGCCGCGACGCCCCCGCCGGATCGGCGGTACGGGTGGAGAGCGCGCCCATCCGCGCGAACGCGGTCACCACCAGCGGCGTCAGCACCGACTCGGCGCCCCCCGCCACCACCACGTCGCAGGACCCGCCGAGCAGCAGATCACGGGCGACGGCGATCGCGGTGGCCCCGGAGGCACAGGCGGTCGCGGGGGCGAGGGACGGGCCGCCCGCCTTCAGGGCGATGGCGACCTCGCCCGCCGCCGCGTTGGGGATCATCATCGGGACGAGCAGCGGCGAGACCGCCTCCGGCCCCGAGGCGGCCAGCTTGGCGGCGTTGTCCACCAGGACGGAGACACCGCCCACGCCGACACCCAGGACCACCCCGACCCGGCCGCCGTCCCACACCGCCGGGTCGAGACCGGCGTCGGCGACGGCCTGCCGGGCCGCGACGACGGCCAGTTTCACGAACCGGGCCATCCGCCACACCGAACGGCCGCCCACCGCATCGTCCAGGTCGATCGCGTCGACCGGGCAGGCGAAGTCGACCGGGAGACCGGCCAGTTCCTCGCATCGGCGGGCGGTGGAGTGCCCGGAGCACAGCCCCTCCCAGAAGCTGTGCTCGTCAGCCCCTGCGGGTGTCACCAGGCCGACCCCCGTCACCGCGATGGCGGTGCCGGTGGCGGCTCCGGTGCCCTGATCAGCGGACTGCGACATGCTGTGTTCCTTCCGTAGAATCCGTCGAGTTGGTCTGCGGGGTCCCCGGCCACCGAAGTGCCGCCGAACCCCAGGTCAATCCGCCCCCGAACGCGGTGAGCAGCACCCGGTCCCCGCCCCGGAGCACCCCCCGGCCCGCCGCGTCGGCCAGGGCGAGGGGGATGGAGGCGGCGCCGGTGTTGCCGACCCGCTCCAGATGCGTGACGCAGCGCTGCGTCCCGATGCCGACCCGGTCCGCGACGGCACGCAGGATCCGGGCGTTGGCCTGGTGCGGCACGAAGTGGTCGACCTCGGCCGGGTCCCAGCCCACCCGCTCCAGCAGCACGCGGCACGAGCCGGTCATCCGCTCGACGGCGTGCTGGTAGACGGTCTGGCCCTGCATCCGGAAGTACGCGTCCGTCAGCGCGGGCGGTTTCCCGTCCGCGCGGGCCCGGGCGCCGCCGCCGGGGACGGTGATCAGGTCGCGGCCGGTGCCGTCGCTGCCCAGGTCGAAGGCGAGCAGCTCACCGGGGTCACCGGTCCGCCCGGCCGCCACCAGGGCCGCGCCCGCCCCGTCGCCGAAGACGACTCCGGCCGAGCGGTCGTCGGGGTCGAGCCAGGTCGAGTAGACGTCGGCGCCGACCAGCAGGATGCGCTCGTACAGCCCGGAGGCGACCAGGCCGTGGCTCAGGGCGAGCCCGTAGACGAAGCCGCTGCACACGGCGGCGATGTCCAGCGCCGGTACGGTGCCGAGCCCGAGCCGGGAAGCGAGGGCGGGGGCGGTGCCGGGGCAGAGGTGGTCGGGGGTGGCGGTGGCGAGGACCACCGCGTCGACCGGGCCCGCCGCCGGGGAGTTCGCGAGCAGCCGGGAGGCCGCCTCGTAGGCGAGGTCGCCGGTGGCGGTCCCGGGCGCGGCGCGGTGCCGGCTGCCGATCCCCGTACGGCGGCGGACCCAGGCGTCGTCGACGCCCCAGCCGGCGGGCAGCCGGTCGTTGGGGACCGGCTCGCCCGGCACCCAGCCCGCCACGCTCTCCAGCACCGCCGTGCGCCCGCCGCCACCGCCCGCTAAGGCACGCTCGTGCGCCTGCGGCCCCGCCCCGCTGCCCACTGCCCGTCTGCTCGCCACCCGCTACCCCGATCCCGTTGTCATACTGCGAACGGTTGACGAACGGCGGGACGCCTGGCGAGGGTGCGTTCGACTGGGCCGAAAGGGTCATGACGGTTTGTCAGTTATGGACGAGCGCCTCCGGAAGCCCCCTGAGCCCCGTCACGGGCGAGCGCCTCCGGAAACTCCGTGAGCCCCGTTACGGGCGAGCGCCTCCCGGAGCCCCTTGAACCCCGTCACGGGCCAGCGCCTCCCGGAGCTCCGCCGCGTCGGGCGGGTTGGCGCCGGCCCGGGAGACGGTGACGGCGGCGGAGGCAACCGCGTGGCGCAGTACGTCGGTGACGGTGTCCCGGTCCACGACGTGCAGCCGCTCCCGCGCCCCGGCGCCGAGGAGGCCGTGCGCGGCCAGCGCGTGGAGCGTGCCGGACATGAACGCGTCGCCCGCGCCCACGGTGTCCACCACCTCGACCGGCGCGGCCTCCACCGTGATCCGTCCGCCGGGCAGCACGGCCAGGGCCCCGTCGCCGCCCCGGGTGACGAGGACGACGGCGGGTCCGCCCTCCAGCCACCGGGCGGCGACCTTCTCCGGCTCCTCCCCCGGGTACAGCCACGCCAGGTCCTCGTCGCTCGCCTTGACCAGATCGCTCAGCGCGACGCACGCCTCGACCCGGGCCACGGCCGCCGCGTGGTCGCCCATGAGGGCGGGCCGCACATTGGGGTCGTAGCTGACGGTCGCGGTGGCCCGGGCTCCCCGCACGATGTCCAGGACCGTGGCCGACCCCGGCTCCACCACGGCACCGATCGAGCCGGTGTGCACATGGCCCGGAGCGGGTTCCACGGTGACCGGGGCGAGGGTCCAGGCGATGTCGAACGCGTACGAGGCCTGCCCGGCCCCGTCCAGGGTGACGACGGCCGACGGGGTGGGGGCGGCTGCCCCGTCGGTGCGGACGGTGACTCCGGCGGAGGCCAGGTGGTCGCGGATGAGCCGCCCGTTCGGGTCGGGGCCGAGCTGGGTGAGGAGGGTGGCGCGGCGGCCGAGGCGGGCCAGGCCGTAGGCGACGTTGGCGGGGCTGCCGCCGGGGTGGACCCTGTCCTCCTGGTCCGGCTGCCGGACGATGTCGGCGACGCATTCGCCGACGACCAGCAGTTCGCTGTGGTCGAGCATGGGGGTGGATCTCCTCAACTGCTGTCGCGTGGGTGTCCTCAGGTCCTCCGCACCCATTCAGCCCGATCCTGCCCCTTCGGCGGAAGCCACCCGGTCCATCGGGCACCGGCCGGTCACCGTTCGGGCGTCGATCGGGCCGGAACGGGCCGCGCGGAGGGCAGGGGCACCTGCGGGCCCGCGGTGGCGCGGCGTACCCAGAGCAGGGCCACGGCCAGTACGGCACCGGCGGCCAGCAGCCAGGGCAGCGGGCCGGGCGGCAGGCTCCCGACGGTCAGTGCGGCAGCGGCGGCCACCAGCTGGAGGGCGAGCGACTGGACGGAGAGGGCGGTGGCGCGGCCCGAGGCATCGACCCGGCGGTGCAGCAGGTCCTTCGTGTTGGGGGCCGCGACCCCGAGCCCCAGGTACACCAGCCCGTACCCGGTGACGGCGTAGGGGCTCAACGAGCCGGCGGTGATGCCCAGCAGGGTGAGCCCGAGCGCGACCACCCCGCTCCCGGCCGGCACCGCGCGCTCGCTGCTGCGGGTCAGCCTGGCGGCGAAGGGCGCGAGTTGGCTGCCGAGGGCGGAGCACAGGAACCCGGCGCAGGCGAGTGAGGCGAAGAGTACGGCTCCGGACTCGGCGGTGCCCATGAGGGCGGCGGCCCGGCCCGGGGTGAGCAGTTCGACGGCGGCGAGCGCTGCCCCGGCGGCGCACGCGGTCAGCAGGACGCGCCGGATGAGGGCGTCCCGGGCGCCGAGCCGGAGCCCAGCGGCGATGGCGGCGGGCACGCCGCCGACGACCCCGCGCAGGGTGGCCGGGGGGCGGGGCGGTTCGGGCAGGGCGCTCAGCACGTAGAGGACGAAGACGATCTCGACGAGCGCGCCGAGGAGGGCGGGCACGGAGAGCGGGATGACGAGGCCGCCGGTCGCGTCGGTCAGCCACTCCCCCACGGCGGGGCCGAGGCCCAGCAGCCAGGGCAGCCCGCCGCCGAGCAGGGTGCCGAGCGCGAGAGCGGCCGACATGGCGGAGCCGCCGCGCGCCAGTCCCGTACGGAGGTCGGCGTCGGGGCCCGCGTGGGCGTGGACGGTGTCGACGTACCAGGCCTCGGCGGGCCCGCTGGACAGAGCGCGGGCGCAGCCCATCAAGGCCATGCCGAGGGTGAGGGCCCAGGCCGCTCCGGCGAGGCCGAAGAGGGTGAAGGCGGTGCAGTTGAGCAGCCCGGCGGTGGCCAGGACGGTGCGTCGGCCGATGACGTCGGAGAGGCCGCCGGTGGGCAGCTCCATCGCGGCGGCGGTGAGGGAGTGCACGGCGAAGAAGCCGGCGATGGCGGCGAGGCCCATGCCCCGGTCGGTGAAGAGGAGCACTCCGGTGGCGATGGATATGCCGATGGGGAGCCAGAAGAGGAAGGAGACCGTGATGAAGCGGCGGCGCGCGGTCAGCGGGTCGAGGCCGCGCCCGGCGGGTAAGGACGGGCACGGTTTCGACGCGCCGTCGCCGGGTTCCGGGGTGACGGCTCTGCCGCTCACGAGGGGTTCTCCTCCGTGTCGGGGGCGGGTTCCGGTGCCGGCGGGAGCCGGCGGTGAACACCACGGCCCGCTCGGCGCGGGGGTCGTCCGCGTCGCGGGCGGCCGGTTCGGCCGTCTTCACCTCGACCGCCTCCCACAGCTCGACCGGCGACTCGGGGGTAAGCCGGGACAACGCGTCGACGATACCGGCCGACTCCTGCCGGACGCTGTCGAGCCGGCCAGTCTCCAGGTCGGCCTCGTGCCGGGCCGGCGAGCACCCGCAGGTGGTCGCTGGTGGAGGCCGAGGACTCGCCCGCCCGCGCGAGCACCCCGGGCTGCCCCGGTCCGTCCCGTCAGGCGGACCGCGCCCGGAGGACCGCGATGACCTCCCGGCACCAGTCATGGTTGGCCCGCTCGAAGTCCCGTCCGCGGCGGCACGTCAGATAGGGCCCGATCCGCTCCCCGTACCGCAGGAACTCCCCCTCCGGCCGCTCGCCGCGCATCCCCTTCAGCAGCGCCTCGAACTGGGCGGCCTTGGCCTCGGAGAATTCCGCCCGTTCGGTGAGCCGGGCGATCAGCTCGGCGGCGTCGAGATGGTCCGCCGCCTGGACCTTGACGAGCAGGTCGTCCCGGATGAACGAGGGCTTGGCGGCGAGGGCCGCGAACCGCTCCAGCTCGGCGAGACCGTCGCCGGTGACCCGGAAGAGCCGCTTGTTGGGCCGGGTGTCCTGCACGACCTCGCGCCCGGCGACCAGGCCCTCCTTCTCCAGCTTGGCGAGCTCGGCGTACAGCTGCTGGGGCAGCGCGTGCCAGAAGTTCGCGACGCCCATGTCGAACGCCTTGGCGAGCTGGTATCCGCTCAGCTCCTCGTCGAGCAGCGCCGCCAGCACGGCGTGACGCAGGGCCATCGGACCGCCTCCCTCTCATGCCCGTCCACCCCTGTCCAGGAGCACGCGGCCATGATAGTCATGAAAGCGACTACTCATATTCATGACTAGTCACTTTCCTGAGCACCAGCCTTCGAGGAGACGCCATGACCACCGCAGTGGACCGCTTCCGCACGGCCGTCGACACCCGCGACCTCAGCGCCCTGGACGATCTGTTCACCGAGGACATCCGGCTCTACAGCCCGGTGAAGTTCACCCCGTTCGAGGGCCGGCCCATGGTGCTGGGACTTTTCGGGGTGCTGCTGCGCACTTTCGAGGACTTCCGGTACGTCGGGGAGTTCGCGGGCACGGCACAGACCAGCGTGGACGGCGCCGAGGCCCCGGCGGCAATCCTGCTCTTCCGGGCGACCGTGAACGGCAAGGAGATCCACGGCATCGACCTGGTCCACCTCGCCGAGGACGGGCGGATCAAGGAGTTCACCGTGATGGTCCGCCCCCAGTCCGCCGTCCACGCGCTCGGCGAGGCGGTCCTCGCCGGGCTCGTGGCCGACGGACTGGTCCCGACGGAGTAGGCGTCCGAGGGGGGTGAGTACCGCCTACCCCTCCAGCGCGTCCGCGACCAGGCCGAGGAAGCGGGCGTGGTCCCGGGGCCCGTACAAGGGCTCCGGGTTCCACGGCACGACGGGCGCCGCACCGTACTCGTCTCCGCGCAGCTCGTCGAGCGGGGCGGCGTGGGCGCGGATGTCGGTGAGGATCACGTCGGGGCGCAGCGCGAAGGTGTCCGCCCGGTCGAGGGTGGACCAGTTGGCGCCGGGGCCCGGGGCCGGCTCCACCAGGTGGACACCGAGGTGGGTGAGGACGCGCAGTTCGGGCCACATCTTGGGGCGGGCGACATGGGCCTGGTCGGGTCCGGCCGGGGAGAGGGCCACCACGCGGGGTCCGTCGGTCCCGCCCGCGGCGGCGATCGTCCGCAGCCGCTCCCGGGCGGCGTCGAGGTCGGCGTCCGCGTCGGCGCGGTCCTCGGCGCCGAGCGAGCGGGCCAGTTCGACGAACCGGTCGCCGATCTCCTCGAACGTCCGGGCCTGGCTGACATCGATGACGACGACCGGGACCCGCTCCTCCAGCGGCTTGGCGGTCTCCGGCGCCAGCCCGTACACATGGCCGTTGCCGTAGCTCACCGCGACCACGAGATCCGGCCGGCCGCTCAGCAGCCGCTCCACGTCCAGCCCGCTGCCCGCACCGACGTACGCGACCTCGTCCAGCGGGAGCGTCCCGGTCTTGGCGCGGTCGGGGTCGGGGCCGTCGTGGTCGGAGCCGAAGATCCCCTGCGGCCGTATGCCGAGGCCCCACAGCGTCGCCCCGGCCTGGACGTAGGCGAGCACCCGCTCGGGCGGCCGGGGTGCCGCCGACAGCTGACCCCGGTCGTCGGAGAACCGCCATTCGCTCTGTTCCGTCACGTCACACACGCCCCTCTGCCACCGACTGCCGTACCGCTTGTGCGAGTTCGTACACGTGTACCTGCCCACCTCTTCACCTCGACACCCCTCGGCCCGGCACCAACCTTCGTACCACCCGGTATCCGGCGCGACAGGCGGCTGAGTTCACTGAGTGTTAGGAAGAAGCACGTTCAGTGACCAGGGCAACCCCCTCCGCCCGCCCCCTCCGGATGGAGCCGATTCCCCATGCGCGCACCTCTCCTGAAAGCGGCTCTGGCCGTCGGTATCGCGGCGTCCCTCTGCGCCGCCCCGCTCCTCACCGATACGTCGGCGAGCGCCCCGGCCACACCGGCGGCGGCTTCGGCGGCGACTTCAGCGGCGGCCTCGGGAGCGATGCGCTGTCCCGTCGTCGACGTCCTGGTGGTCCACACCCCCAAGGCCGCGGAGCGGCTCGGCGGCGAGCACCGGGTTCCGGCGTCGGCCCAGCGGATCGCGACCCGGATGAACCGCTCGCTGGCCGCGGACGGACTCTGCGGGATCATCCGGGTCGTCCACCCGTACACGGCGAAGGACTACGACGGCTCGGAGGAGTTCCGCGCCGCGTACGCCGTACTGAAGGACCACACCTCCGGGCTCGGGCGCCAGGTGCACGAGCAGCGGGAGCGGTACGGCGCCGATCTGGTGACGCTCGTCGTGGAGCGGACCGAGCGCGGCGGCGGCACGGCGGACTACACGCCCGCCCTCGACAGCTCCACCCATGAGTACGCGTACGCGGTCGTCGAGGTCGACGGGATCGGGCTGGACTCGGCGAGCCACGAGATCGGCCACAACCTGGGCCTGGCCCACGACCGTACGACGCTGGCGACGGACGCCGGCGGGTCGATGAGCGTGAGCCGCACCCGCCCGTACAACACCGGCTGGATCACCGAGGACGGGCGGCACTACACGCTCATGGCGTACCGCGCCTCGTGCGGCACCCACTGCAAGCGCATCAGCCGGTTCTCCAGCGCCGAGGGTCTCTGGAAGGGGCACCGGCTCGGCGACGCCTCGAACGACAGTGTGCGGGTGCTGCGCGAGACGATGCCGATCGTGGCCGGATACCGTTCGAAGGCCTGACCGGCCGGGTCCCGTGGCCCGTGACCGGTTCGAACCGTCACGCCGTCACGCCGTCACCCCGTCACCCCGTCACGACAAGGACCCGACCATGGACCGCATGCGCGCCGTGCGCCTGCACCTGCCCACCCGCACGCTCTCCGTCGAGGAGGTGGCGAAGCCGGTGCCGGGTCCTGGCGAGGTGCTGGTGAAGGTGGCGGCTGCCGGGGTCTGTCTCTCCGATGTGCATCTCATCGACGGCACGCTCACGCCTCTGTATCTGGAAGCAGAATCGGTCACTCTGGGCCATGAGGTGGCCGGGACGGTCGAGGAACTGGGACCGGGGGTCGCCGGCTGGAGCCTCGGGCAGCGGGTGGTCCTCCAGGCGGGCGAGCGGCGCGGAGGCCGGACCCACACGCGAGGCGTCGACTACGACGGCGGCTGGGCCGAGTACGTCCTCGCCTCCGCCGCCACCCTGGTCGCCCTGCCCCTCACCCTCCCCCTCGACCAGGCGTCGATCATCCCGGACGCGGTCTCCACCCCCTGGGCGGCGGTCACCGTCACCGGTGACGTGCGCCCGGCGCAGGCCGTCGGGGTGTGGGGCGCGGGCGGGCTCGGGGCGCACGCCGTGCAGCTGCTGCGGGCGGTGGGCGCGTACCCGGTGATCGCGGTGGACCCGGCCCCCGCCGCCCGCGACCGGGCCCTGCACTTCGGGGCCGATCTGGCGCTGGACCCCGGCGACCCGCTGCTGCGCGAGCAGGTGCTCGGGGCGGCGGGCGGCGCCGGCCTGGAGGCGGCCTTCGACTTCGCGGGCGCTCCGGCCGTCCGGGAGCAGGCGTTGAGCGTGCTGGCGCCGAAGGGGCGTCTGGTGCTGGTGGGGCTGAGCGACCAGCCGCTGACGGTCGCCCACTCCACCCGGTTCAGCTACCTCCAGCACCGAATCCTCGGGCACTACGGCTCCGAGGAGCACCATGTGGCGCAGCTCGTCCGGCTCGCGGAGGGCGGGCGGCTGGACTTCTCCCGGTCGATCACCGGCGTACTGCCGCTGGAGGAGGCGGCGACGGCGGTGCGGCGGATGGAGACCAAGGAGGGCGACCCGGTCCGCCTCATCCTGCGGCCGTAGCGGGCGCCTCCTCCCGCTCGATCACCGGCTGCGGGCGGTCCAGCTCCACGTTGAACTGGGCGCCCGCGAGCAGGGAGAGGTTGGCGAACCAGACCCAGATCAGGAAGACCACCAGGCCAGCGAGGGAGCCGTAGAGCCTGCTGTAGCTGCCGACCTGGGTCGCGTACAGGGCGAAGAGAGCGGACGCGGTGAGCCAGAGGAAGGCGGCCAGCATGCCGCCGGGCAGGCCCCGGCGGACGCCGCGCGCGGAGCGGGGGCCGGTGCTGAAGAGGACCATGATCAGGCAGGCGACGAGGCAGAGCAGCACCGGCCACTTCAGGACCACCCACAGGCTCTCGCCCTCGTGGGGCAGGCCGACGCGGCGGCCGAGCCAGCGGGCCAGGGGGCCGGTGAGGACGAGGGCGAAGGCGCTGGTCATCAGGAGGACGAGCAGACCGATCGCCGAGACGACGATGATGTGCGCCTGCCGCAGGGGCGGGCGGTTGTCCCGGACGCCGTGCATGGCGTGCATGGCGCGGCGGAAGACCGCGAGGTAGCTGCACGCGGACCACACGGCGCTGACGGATCCGGTCGCGACGAGCAGCCAGACGGCGGAGCGCTTCTCGGTGGCGGCCTCCAGCGGCCGGCGCAGGGCCTCCCCGGACTCGGCGGGGGCGAAGGCGGTGATGTCGGCGATGAGGGCGGTGGTCGCGTCGGGGTTGGCGAGGCCGATCACGGAGACGGTGACGAGGAGGGCCGGGAGCAGCGCGAGGATGGCGTAGTAGGTGAGCGCGGCGGCCCAGTCGGTGATGTCGTCGTTCCACAGCGAGAGGGGGGTGCGGCGCAGGGCGGTCAGCCAGTGGCGCGGCGTGCGGGGGCGCCCGGCGGCGGGGGCGGTGCGTTCCGCGGCTGCGGCGGTCTGGGTGGTCAAGCTGGTTCTCCGGGGACGTGGTCGTACGCGGCGGGCGGGGTGCTCGTCCGACGGACGCCCCGGCTTCCCTCGATCCTCTCCTGCCACGTCCCGGCCCGGACACACCGGTCCGGGCGTTACGGCCTTCCCGGATGCCCCGTGAGTCCGTCGACGGCGGGTCAGTCGTTGACGGCGGTGAGCAGGACCACCGCGTCCTGGAGTGCCAGCAGCCCGTGCCGTTCCTGTGGGATCGGGTGGAGCGTGCCGGCCGGGAGCTCGGCGTCGCCGGAGCCGGCGGTGAGGCGAACGGTGCCGCGCAGCACCAGGAGGGAGGCGGCGGGCGGGGCGTTGTGTTCGTCGAGCGCCGAGCCGGAGGTGAGGGCGATCACCGTCTGGCGCAGGGGCGGTTCCTGGATGAGGAGATGCGCGCTGCGGCCGTGTGCGGACGCGCGGGCGGCGGTCAGGTGCTCCTCGGCGAGTGCGTTGAGGTCGTCCATGCCGACCACTCTGCCGCAGCGCCTGCCGCCCCGCGATCGTGCCGGACACGGGGTGGCCGGGCAGATCGCGGAGCCTGGAGCACGGTCGGCGGATGAACGCAGAATTTCCTGTGCGTTACGCAATTGGGCGACAGCTGTACGCACAAGTCGTCGGCCACGGGGGCACCGCGCCTCAGCGGGGCGCTTTCGCGGTCGAGCCGCGTACCACCAGCTCCGGCTCGAACAGCAGCTCCCCGGGCGGCACCGCGCCGCCCTGGATGCCCGCGCAGAGCAGTTCGACGGCGGCCCGGCCCATGGCCTCGATGGGCTGGCGGATCGTGGTGAGCGGAGGTTCGGTGCAGCTCATGAAGGCCGAGTCGTCGAAGCCCACGACCGAGACGTCCGACGGCACCCCGAGGCCGCGCCTGCGGGCCGCCCGGACCGCGCCCAGCGCCAGCGGGTCGCTGGCGCAGATGATGCCGGTGACCCCTCGCTCCAGCAGCCGGGATGCGGCGGCCTGGCCGCCCTCCAGGGAGAACATCGAGCGCTCGATGTCCTCCTCCGCCAGCTGCCCTCCGGTGGCCTCGGCGACCGAACGGGCCGCCGCCAGCTTGCGGCGGGAGGGCACATGGTCGGACGGGCCGATCACCACGCCGATGCGCTCGTGGCCGAGGGAGGCCAGGTGGCGCCAGGCGCGCTCGATGGCGACGGCGTCGTCGCAGGAGACGCAGGGGAAGTCGAGGCCTTCTATGGGGGCGTTGATCAGCACGACGGGGATGCGCCGCTCGGCGAGCCGGTGGTAGTGCTCGTGCGCCTCGTCCGCCTGCGCGAAGAGGCCGCCGGCGAAGACCACTCCGGAGACCTGCTGCTGGAGCAGGAGGTCCACGTAGTCCGCCTCCGAGACGCCGCCCTTGGTCTGGGTGCAGAGGACCGGGGTGAGCCCCTGCTGGGCCAGGGCGCCGCCGATGACCTCGGCGAAGGCCGGGAAGATCGGGTTCTGCAGTTCGGGCAGGACGAGGCCGACCAGCCGGGCCCGCTCCCCCCGCAGCTGGGTGGGCCGCTCGTAGCCGAGGACGTCCAGCGCGGTGAGCACGGACTGCCGGGTGGTGCGGGACACCCCGGGCTTGCCGTTGAGCACCCGGCTCACCGTGGCCTCGCTGACCCCAACCTTCTTGGCAACCTGAGCAAGTCGTCGCGTCATGACCGCAAGGCTAACGTAAGCACTGCAAGTCTCAGACTTCTCGATGCAAGGAATGTACGCGGAAGGGGCGCCTCCCAGCCAACGGGTGACGCCCCTTCGTTCGGCCTGCCGGCTCCTCGCTACGGGTTGATGTTGATCTTGAAGGTGGAGGTGGTGTTCCTGATGTCCTGGGCGTTGTTGCTGAGCTTCAGCCTGTTGAAGGTGACCTCACCGACCGCGGGGCCCTGGCCCGCCTCCGGCATCTCGTTCGCCCAGAGCCCGAAGCCGGACTTGGCGTCGAAGGCGTCACCGCTCTTGCGCGCACCGGAGATCGAGACATCGGTGAGCACGGTGTCCTTGATCGGGAACTGCGGCTGTCCGCCGACGTAGTTCGTCTGGAACATGATGCCGCTGTACGTCGGCTCGACGATGTCCACGTTGGAGATCCGGATGCCCTGGAACACCTTGGAGGCGGAGAAGAGCCAGATCCCGGGGAAGGTCTGCGATCCCCAGAAGTGGCCGCCGGACCGGACGATCGAGACGTTCTCGATCTTCGTCGGCTGGGTCCCGAAGCCGTTCATCGGGTAGCCGAAGTCCAGCGAGCTGACCGTGATCCCCGAGTAGACCAGGGTGTCGGCGATGTGGATGTTGCGGAAGGTGTTGTCGTAGCCGCCGTAGACGGCCACGCCCGCCGCGCGCCAGGTGAGGATCGAGGTCAGGTTCTCGTAGACGTTGTTCTTCATGTCCGCTCCCCCGGCGTCGATCGCCGAGAAGAGCGCGAAGCTGTCGTCACCGGTGGCGCGGGCCTCGTTGTTGGTGACGAGGTTGTCGGTGGACCCGTTGGTCATGTTGATGCCGTCGGCGAACATGTTGCGGATCCGGGAGTTCTTGATGGTGATGTTGTCGGTGTTGGCGCCCCAGTAGAGGCACACCATGTGCTCGTTCCAGATGTTGTCGATGACGATGTCCGACACGTTGGAGAAGTCGAACACCTTGCCCGGCCCGTCGATGCGGGAGGTGTAGTTGCCGAAGTAGGCGAAGTTGGCGAACGAGGACCCCTTGGCACTGGCCTCGGCCCGGAAGCCGATGTCGGTGTTGTCCTGGGTGGCGGGGGCGTTGAACCGGGTGTACCAGGGCCCGGCGCCGACCACCTTGACGGCCTTGCCGTACACCTGGAACTTGCTCGCGGTGCTGTACTCGCCCGGCGGGAGATAGACGCCGACCAGCGTGCCGGTGGTGTCCATGCGGACCTTGTCCAGGGCGTTCTGGACGTCCTGGTGGGTGAATCCGGCCGGCACGGTGTACGTGGCCGGGTTCGGGTTGGCGACCGGGGCGACCTGCTCCAGGCTGACGAAGTCGATCGCGTACCGGGAGGAGTTGGCGGCGTCCTTCTGGAGCCGGATCTTGGACCCGGCCGGGACGGTCTTCCCCAGCATGACGTTGGCCTCGTCATAGATGTGGCGGGGCGCTCCGGCGCCCGGGGAGTTGCCGGGCGCGGCCTCGTTCCCGTACAGCCAGGCGTACTTGGAGGTGAGGTCGATCGCCTTGAGGAAGGTGCCGTCGACGTAGACGTTCAGCGTGGAGTCGATGCCCCCGCCGCCCGCGGAGTCCGGGATGGAGAACCGGGTGACCAGGGTGTTGGTGGCCGCCCGGGTGGTGAACTCCACGTAGTTGCCGTTGTTGTTGAGGGTGACGGCCTTGCGTCCCGAGGCCTCGCCCGCGATGTCGCCGACGGTCCTGTTGGGGCCGACGACCTGGGCGCCGCCGCCCGTGGTGCCGTCCTCCGCCTCGTACATGTCGTACGGCATGTTGGCGCCGCGTCCGACGAAGAGGGACTCGGTGGAGGTGTTGTTCTCGCGCTTGACCGGGAGCTCGTTGGCGTCGGCCGCGAGGACCGTGCGCAGGGTGTACGAGCCGTTGGCGGCGGGCCAGGTGCCGAGGGTGACGGGTGCCGTGGTGGCGCCGGCCGCGATGGCCCCGTTGTGCGCTCCGGTGAAGGTCTTCACCGTGGCGCCCTGGGAGTTGAGCAGCGTGAGCGTGATGCCGTGGCTGCCGGCGGCGGAGGCGATGGTGCCCTGGTTCTTGATGGCGACGGAGAAGGTGACGGTGTTGCCCGCCGCCGGGGCGGAGGGCGAGGTGGTGACCGCCGTGGCGACCAGGTCGGAGCTGGAGACCGGCTGCACGACCAGCGGGGAGGCGGCCGTGTAGGTGTTGTTGGTCTCGTTCTGCTCGATGACCTTGTTGTCCGGGTCGGCGACCGCGCTCAGGACGTAACTGCCCGCGCCCCGGGCACCGATGGATGCGCTGACCTGCGTGGAGGCGCCGGCGGGCAGAGCGCCGACGTTGCCGGTGGCGGCCTTGGAGCCGCCGAGCCGGAACTCGACCTCGCCGGCCGGGGCGGCGAGCGCGCCCGTGTTGCGGACGGTGGCGGTCAGGGTGATGGTGTCGGACTCCACCGGGGTGGCGGGCGACGCGGTGATGCCGGTGACCTGGAGGTCGGGGTTGGCCGCCGGGGCGCCCAGCACCTGGAACTCGGCGACCTGGCCGGCGCCGGAGCCGCTGTTGGCGGTGAACTTCAGCTGGACATCGGCGACGCGGGCGGAGACCGGGATGGTCACCGTGTTGCCGCTCGCCGGGCTGAAGGCGTAATCCTTCGCGGCGACCAGGGAGTTGAGGGACGAGGAGCTCTGCTCGCGGCCCAGGACCTCGATCCGCTGGGTGCGCGGGCCCCAGCTGCTGTCCGGGTTGAGCTTGACGACGACGCTCTGGGTGTCGGCGTTGGAGCCGAGCTGGACGGTGAGGGTGTTGGGGTAACTGCCGCCCGCGCCCTCCCAGTAGGTGGCGGTGCTGTTGTCGTTGGCGTTGGCGGCGACGAAGGTGTGCACCACCGAGGAGGCCGTGATCGGCTTGTTGACCGCGAGGTTGGAGGCGGCGCCCGTGGAGCCGTTGCGGGTCACGGTGTTGCTGTTGACGGAGGCGTTGCCCGCCGCGTCCTTGGCCCGGACGACGTAACTGACCGTGGTGGTGGCCGGCTGGGTGTCGGTGTACGTCAGGACGTTGCCCGCGACGGAGCCGCGCAGCACGTTGTTGGCGTAGATGTCGTAGCCGGTGACGCCCTTGTTGTCGGTGGAGGCCTGCCAGGTGAGCCGGATCTGGCCGGTGGACGGTTCGGTGAACGCCAGCGCGCCGGGGGCGGTGGGGGCCTGGGTGTCGCCCGTGTCGCCGGTGCGGGTGACGGTGTTGCTGTTGGGCGATACGTTGCCCGCCGCGTCCTTGGCGCGCACGTAGTAGGAGACGGTCTGCCCGGCCGGGCGGGTGTCGGTGTACGTGGTGACGTTGCCCGCGACGGAGGCCAGCAGGGTGTTGTTCGCGTAGACGTCGTAGCCGGTGACGCCGGTGTTGTCCGTGGATGCCTTCCAGGTCAGCCGGATCTGGCCGGTGGCGGGCTCGGTGAACGCCAGGTCGGCCGGTGCGGTCGGGGCCTGGGTGTCGCCGGTCGCGGGGCCGTAGACCTCCAGCTCGGCCAACTGGGCCGATGGGCTGCCGGAGTTGGCGGTGACCAGGACGCGGACGTACCGGGTGGTCGTGGGATCGAAGGAGATCGTCGCCGACTGCCCGCCCGCCGCGTCGAAGCGGTAGTCCTTGGAGGCGGTGAGGTCGGTGAACTCCGTGCCGTTGGCGGAGGCCTGGAGCTTCAGCGTCTGGCTGCGCGCCGCCCAGCCGTCGGGGAGGCGCAGGACGACCCTGTCCACCCGGACCGAAGAGCCGAGGTCGGCCTCGATCCACTGCGGGAGGTCGTTCTCGCGGCTCGCCCAGTAGCTGGCCCGGTTGCCGTCGTTGGCGTTGGCGGCGACGTAACTTCCGTTGCTGCTGCTGGCCTTGAGGGTCTTCCCGGCGGCGAGGTTGCCCGATGAGTCGGCTGCCGCCCTCACCTCCAGCTCGGAGAGCTGGGCGGCCTGCCAGCCGGTGTTGGCGGTGATGTGCACCCGGACGAAGCGGGTCAGGGTGGCCGGGAAGGTCACCTTCACCACGTTGGCGGAGCCCGGGCTGAAGGAGTAGGCCGCCGAGCTCTTCAGCGTCGCGAAGCTGGTGCCGTCCGCGCTGCCCTGGAGGGAGAGGGTCTGCGTGCGGCTCTCCCAGGACGGCGGGAGCCTCAGCGTCACCTCGTCGACCCGGGCGGCCGAGCCGAGGTCGGTCTGCACCCACTGGGGCAGATTGCCGCCCGCGCTCTCCCAGTACGTCGACGCGTTGCCGTCGGTGGTGTTGGGGGCGGGGTACTCGGCATGGGCGCTGCTCGCGGCCGCGGCCCGGCCCGCGGCGAGGTTGGGGCCGTCGGCCGCCGAAGCGGTGAGCGACGGCCAGCCGATCATCAGAAGACTGGTCGTGACCAAGGCGGATATCGCCCGCCATCTCCAGCGTTGGGCTCTCATAGCTCCCCGATCTTCGGCCTCGGCGCACGGCGCGACGAGGGCGCGGCTCTGGATCCGTAGTCAGGAAACACGCGATTCTGCACGCACTACGGCTCGGTTTTGCGTTGTGCGGTCAGAGAGTTGCAGAGAAATGAGAGACCGTCCACTGTTCCGGCAACAGCCGGACGCAGAAGGGGCCGGTGAGCGAAAGGCCCCTCGGCCCTCGCTCACCGGCCCCGGCCGGCGGTGTGTCAGAGGCCGCCGGTGTACAGCAGCAGATCCGGCGAGCCCTGGCCGAGGCCGGAGAGGACGTCCGGGGTGGCGGTGTCGGTCAGCCAGCGCGTGACGGCGGCCGGCGTGGCCGAGGGGTTGTCCTGCTTGTGGAGGGCGGCGACTCCCGCGACGTGCGGGCTGGCCATGGAGGTGCCGTTCAGGGAGACGGTGCCACCGCCGAGCTTCGCGGAGACGATGTCGGCGCCGGGGGCGTAGAGCGAGACGCAGGAGCCCCAGTTGCTGAACGAGGTCTCCCGGTCCTGGCGGTCGCTCGCGCCCACCGTGACCACACCGTCGGCCGCGGCCGGGGAGACGTCACAGGCGTCCTGGTCCTCGTTGCCCGCGGCCACCACCGGCAGGACGCCCGCGTCCGCGACGGCTTCGACCGCCGCGTCCACCGCGGTGGAGCGGGCCCCGCCGAGCGAGGCGTTCAGGACGGCGGGGGTGGAGCTGCCCGCCGCGTCCTTGGCCACCCAGTCGAACCCGGCGATGATGCCGGCCCAGGTGCCGCGCCCCTGGCAGTTCAGGACCCGCACCCCGACCAGGGACGCGTCCTTCGCCACGCCGGAGACGGAACCCCCGACGGTTCCGGCGACATGGGTGCCGTGGCCGTTGCAGTCCTGCCCGTCACGGCCGTCGCCGACCGCGTCGTAGCCCTTGACGACCCGGCTGCCGAACTCGGCGTGGCCGGCCTCGATCCCGGTGTCGACGACGTACACCTTCACGCCGTCACCCGTGGCGGTCGTGGTGAAGGTGTCGTCCAGCGGCAGGGCGCGCTGGTCGATCCGGTCGGTGCCCCAGGTCGCCGCGGGCGCCCGGAAGAGGCCGCCCGCCCGGGGCGTCTCCACGGCCACTTCGGCGTTCTCCTCGACGGCGAGCACGCCGGGGACGGCCCGCACGGCCTCCAGCTCGGTGGCGGTGAGGGTGACGGCGAACCCGTGCAGGACATTCCCGTACGTGAACAACGGGCGGAGCCCGAACTCCTCCAGGACGGTGTCCGGGGAGAGTTCGGGCTCCAGGGTGACGATGTACTGCCCGGGGACGGCCCGGGCGGACCGCTCCACCGGGACCCCTTCCGGTCCGGTGTCGGCGGTGGCCGGGGTGGTGCCGATCAGCGGGGCGATCAGCAGCAGGGCGGCCGGGGCCCATCGGGCGCGCAGGCGCATGCAGGTCTCCTTGGGTGGGGTTACGTCCGCGGTGCGGGTGTGCGGCCGCGAAGCGCGAATACCCGGTCCTTCGTCCCCGCCCGTACGGCGCCTTAACACGGGTTCAGCCGGACAGCGCAACGCCCGCGTCGAGCTCCAGGTCCGCCAGCTCCCGGTCGGGGTCGGCGGCCGGGTCGTGGTGCGCCCAACTGCCGACCGCGACCTCGGCGGTGATGCCGGGGCCGAATCCGGCGATCAGACCTTGCGCCGACTCGGCCGCACCGCCGTCGTCGAAGAGGCGGGCGAGCGCGTCGAAGACGACGGAGCTGGCGATGTTGCCGCGTTCGGTGAGGGTGGCCCGGCTGTAGCGGAACATCTCCATCGGCAGGTCGAGGAAGTGGCAGAGGTCGTCCAGGATGCGCGGGCCGCCGGCGTGGACGATGAAGAAGTCCATGGCGGGCACCGACCAGCCGTGCAGGTCCACCAGGTCCTTCAGGACCGGCGCGAGCATCTCCATGGTGCCGGGCACGCGCTTGTCCAGCAGGAAGTGGAATCCGGTGTCGCGGACGGCGTAGGAGATCCAGTCCTCGGTGTCGGGCACGAGGTGGGAGCCGTTGCGCTCCAGCTTCATGCCGGTGCCGCCCTGCCCCCGGACGACGGCGGCGGAGACGGCGTCCCCGAACAGGCCGTTGGAGAGCAGCGATCCGACGCCGATGTCGGTGGGCTGGTAGCAGAGCGAGCAGAACTCGCAGGAGACGATGAGGACGTTGGAGTCCGGGTAGGCGCGGCAGAAGTCGTGCGCCCGGTTGATCGCCGCGCCGCCGGCCGCGCAGCCGAGCTGGGCGATGGGCAGCTGTCTGGTCTCGGGTCTGAACCCCATGGTGTTGATGAGCCAGGCGGTCAGCGAGGGCATCATGAAGCCCGTGCAGGAGACGTAGACGATCAGGTCGATGTCGTCCGGTTCGGTCCCGGCGTTGGCGAGGGCCTGCCGCACCACTTCGGGAACCCGGGTCTTGGCCTCGGCCTCGTACACCTGGTTGCGGAGTTCGAAGCCGGGGTGCTTGAGGGTCTCCTCGATCGGCTGCACCAGGTGCCGGGTCTGGACACCGGTGTTCCGGATGAGCCTCAGGACGAGGTCGCGCTGGGGGTGCCCGTGGTGGGTCTCCCGGGCCAGCTCCAGGGTCTGCTGCATCGTGATGACGTGTTCGGGCACAGCGATGGCCGGTCGGCACAGGGTCGCCATGGGTTCTCCTCGTATCTGGGAGCGGAGGCTCTCGTCACCATGTGACGGGCAGGGCGAGCGGGTAACGCCAGATGGACGTCGTGTTCCACCGGATGTCCTCGGGCTCCGCGTCGAGACGCAGGGCCGGGAAGCGGGACAGGAGCGTGGCGAAGGCCACCTCCAGTTCCATGGTGGCGAGCGGCGCGCCCAGGCAGTGGTGGGCGCCCCAGCCGAACGTCATGTGCGGGATGGACGGCCGGTCGGGGTCCAGCTCGTCGGGGCGGTCGAACTTGGCGGGGTCCCGGTTGGCCGTCAGGTACGACACGTGGACGATGTCGCCCGCCTTGATGGTGACCCCGCTCAGCTCCACGTCCTCCATGGCGATGCGGGGGATGCCGACGCCTTTGCGGAAGGGGATGTACCGCAGCAGCTCCTCGATGGTGCGGGGCAGCCGCTCGGGTTCGGCCTGGAGCGTCTTGAGCAGGTCGGGCCGGGTGAGCAGGGTGTAGGCGATGTTGCCGAGCTCGTAGGTCGTGGTGTCCTGGCCGGTGATGAGCAGGACCATCGCCATGACGGCCAGTTCTTTGTCATCGAGGAGCTCATCGCCGTCCCGGGCGGTGGCCAGGGTGCTGATGAGGTCCTCGCCCGGGGCGCGGCGGCGCTCGGCGGTCAGTTCGGTGAAGTAGCCGCGCAGTTCGGCCTTGGCCCGTACGGCGTCCTCCTTGCCCGCCGCGCCGACGTTCATCATCGTCAGGGCGTGGGCGCGCAGCCAGGGGCGGTCGGCCTCGGGGATGTCGAGGGCCTCGCAGATGGTGATCAGCGGCAGCGGCGAGGAGACCCGGGCGACGAAGTCGGCGGGTGAGCCCTCGTCCTCCATCCCGTCCAGCAGCCGGTCCACGACCCGCTGGGTGCCCTCGCGCATCTGCTCGACGCGGCGCGGGGTGAAGCTCTTGGCGACCAGGCTGCGCAGCCGGCTGCTGGCGGGCGGGTCCATGAGGTTGATGGACTCGGCCTGGACGATCGGTTCCGGGGTCATCCGGGGGAAGTCCCGGCCGAGTACGGCGCTGCGGCTGAAGCGCCGGTCGGTGGTGACCGTCCGGACGTCCTCGTAGCGGGTGACGAGCCATGCCTCGCCCTCTCCGTATGCCATACGGATACGGGAGACGGGCTCCTCGGTCAGCAGTTCCTTGAGCTGGGGGTCGAACTCGAGTTGCTGTGCGAAGTCGAACGGACAGCTCCGTACGGTTTCCTTGTCCTGCGCCGGGGCGTGCTGCACCGAGGTGTTCTCCACCGAGGTTTCTCCCAATGACCGGTTCGGGGTGTGAGGCCGTCCCGGCTCCGGGCCGGGGAACAGACCTCCCCTGTGTCCCCCGCCGGGCCGCGAAACATGTCACTCACCCTCCGCAGTCAGCCGATCAGGGGGGCGTACGCCCCGGCGCTCAGCCGCCCGGCCCAAGCGACCCGCCATGCCCGGGGGAACCGTGCTGAGCTGGGGTTCCGTGCGGTAGGGCCGAGGAGCCGGAGCGGACCGCCGAAATCCCGGAAGGAGAACGGCCATGACGGAAAGTGACCAAAGCCGGGATGCGCGTCCCGGCCGACGGGTCTTCGTGCGGGGAGCCGCGAGTGTCGTGGGGGCCGCGGGCCTGACCGGCACGGTGGCGGTGGGGGCCGCTTCCGGCGCGCCGGCGGCCGGCGCCGGCGCCGGCGACGGGCGGGTGCAGTTCCACGGGGCGCACCAGGCGGGGATCCTCACCCGGCAGCAGCGGTTCGGTGGTTTCGCCGCCTTCGACGTGCTGGCGCGGGACCGGGCCGAACTGGCGGCTCTCCTGAAGAAGCTGACCGTGCGGTGCCGCACCCTGACGGCCGGGGTCACCCCGCTGGACCCGGACGTGGCGGCGGTACGGGGCCCGGAGGACCGGCTGACCATCACCGTCGGGGTGGGTGCCTCGCTGTTCGACGGGCGGTACGGGCTGGCGGGGGCACGGCCGCCCGGGCTCGTCCCGATGCCGGAGTTCCCCGGGGACCGGCTCGACCCGGGGAGCTGTCACGGCGATCTCTCGGTGCAGGTCTGTGCCCGGCACCCGGACGCCGTCCTCCATGTCGTACGGGATCTGGCGCGGGAGACCTCGGGACTGCTGCGGACGCGGTGGCGGGCCGACGGCTTCCTCAACCCGCCGCGCCCCGACGGCGCCCCGCGGTCGTTCGTGGGCTTCAAGGACGGCACCGCGCACCCGGACACGGCGTCGGCGCGGGAGATGGACCGGCTGGTCTGGGTCGGTCCGGAGGGGCCGGGCTGGGCGCGCGGCGGGAGCTACCAGGTCCTGCGCACCATCCGGTTGCGGGCCGAGGCGTGGGACCGGGTCCCGCTCGGTGAGCAGGAGCGGATCTTCGGCCGGCGCAAGTCGACGGGGGCGCCGCTCGACGGGCGTAGGGAGAGCGACCTGCCGGACTACGGGCGGGATCCGGAGGGCCGGGTCACCCCGCTGGACTCGCACATCCGCCGGGCCAATCCGCGGACCGCCGGAAGCGAGGACTCGGTGTTGCTGCGCCGGAGCTACAACATCGACCGGGGCCTCGCGCCCGACGGCACCCTCGATGTGGGACTGGTCTTCTGCTGCTACCAGCGGGACATCGCCAGGCAGTTCGCGACCGTGCAGAAGCGGCTGGAGGGCGAGCGGTTCGCCGACTTCAGCACCACGACGGGCGGCGGCTACTTCCTCGCGCTGCCGGGGGTGGCCGGCTCCTCGGACTGGTACGGCTCCGCGCTGCTCGGCTCCTGACGGCCCGGCCTCTCCCGCACGTGGTGGCGGCCGATCGGCAGCATCAGGGGCCGGCCGGAGACCGGATCCTCGACGACGCGGCTCTCCAGGCCGAAGACCGCGCGGACGGTCTCCTCGGTGAGCACATCGGCCGGGGAGCCGGCGGCGTGCAGCGTGCCGTCGGCGAGGGCGATGAGGTGGTCGGCGTACCGGGCGGCGAGGTTGAGGTCGTGGAGCACCATCACGATGGTGGTGCCGCGCAAGCGGTTGAGGTCGGTCAGCAGGTCGAGGACCTCGATCTGGTGGCTGGCGTCGAGGAACGTGGTGGGCTCGTCGAGCAGGAGCAGATCGGTCTGCTGGGCCAGGGCCATGGCGATCCAGACGCGCTGGCGCTGGCCGCCGGAGAGTTCGTCGACCGCGCGGTCGGCCAGCGGTTCCGTGGCCGTCGCCTCCAGGGCCGAGGCCACGGCGGCGTCGTCCTTCTCGTTCCAGCGGGAGAACATGGACTGGTGGGGGTGGCGGCCCCGGCCCACGAGGTCGGAGACGGTGATGCCCTCGGGCGCCACCGGGGACTGCGGCAACAGGCCGAGCGTACGGGCCAGTTCCTTGGCGGGGAGGCGGTGCACCTCCTTGCCGTCCAGGACGACCCGGCCCTCGCGGGGTGCGAGGAGGCGGGACATCGAGCGCAGCAGGGTGGACTTGCCGCAGGCGTTGGCGCCGACGATGACGGTGATCGCGCCCGGCGGTACGGCCAGGTCGAGGGAGGAGACGACCGTACGGTCGCCGTAGCCGAGGGTGAGGTCTTCGGCGGTCAGTTGGTGGTCGGTGGTCATAGCGAGCCTCCCGCCCGGTTGGTGCGGATGATCAGGTAGACGAGGTAGGGGGCGCCGAGGACGCCGGTGACGACGCCCACCGGGTAGCGCTCGCCGAAGGCGAACTGGCCGGTGAAGTCGGCGACGAGGACCAGCAGCGAGCCGACGAGCCCGGCGGGCACCAGCAGGGAGCCGCCCGCGCCGACGATCCGGGCGGCGATCGGGCCGGAGAGGAACGCCACGAACGCGATGGGTCCGGCGGCCGCCGTGGCGAAGGCGATGAGCCCGACGGCGGCCACGATGACGGTGATCCGGGTGCGTTCGACCCGTACGCCGAGGGCGGAGGCCGTGTCGTCGCCGAGCTGCATCGCGGAGAGGCCGCGGGCCTGGCCGAGGAGGAGCGGGGTGAGGACGGCGGCCGCGGCGAGGGCGGGCAACACCTGGTCCCAGGTGGCGCCGTTGAGGCTGCCGGTCAGCCAGCGCATCGCCTCCTGGAGGTCCCATTCGGCGGCCTGGGACAGGACGTAGGAGGTGATGCTGTCGAGCATGGCGGAGATGCCGATGCCGATGAGGATGAGCCGGGTGCCGACGACCCCGCCCCTGAACGCCAGGGAGTAGACGAGCAGGGCGACGCCGAGTCCGGCGGCGATGGCGAGGACCGAGACCTGCACCTCGCCGAGGGAGAGCGTGACGATGGCGATGGCCGCGGCGGCACTCGCCCCGGAGCTGATGCCGATGATGTCGGGGCTGGCGAGGGGGTTGCGGAGCATCGTCTGGATGGTGACACCGGCCAGGCCGAAGCTGAACCCGGCCACCAGGGCGAGAACCGCGCGCGGCAGCCGCAGCCGGCCGACGGTGAAGGAGGCGCCCGGCACCTGCTCGCCGAGGATGACCCGCCACACGTCGCCGGGCGGGTAGAACGTCCGGCCCGCCATCAGGGTCACGGCGAACGCGGCGACGGCGAGGACGGCCAGGGCGAGGATCACCAGGCGCCTGCGGGAGGCGCCGCGGATACGGCGGCGGGTGGCGGCCGCGACGGACGCGGGGGACGCCTCCTGGGGGGCCGGCCGGGTGAGGGCGGGGGCGCTCACAGGGCACGCACCTTCTGTCGGCGGACGATGTAGATGAAGAAGGGGGCGCCGATCAGCGCGGTCACGATGCCCACGTCGATCTCAGCCGGGCGCGCGACGATCCGCCCGGCAACGTCGGCGGCGGTGAGGAGAACCGCGCCGAGCAGCGCCGAGAGCGGCAGCAGCCAGCGGTGGTCGACGCCGACGAGCAGCCGGCAGGTGTGCGGGACGACGAGGCCGACGAAGCCGATGGGCCCGGCGACGGCGGTCGCCGCTCCGCACAGCAGTACGGCGCCGAGCGCGGCCACCGCCCGGGCGACGGCGACGCGTTCACCTAGACCGGCCGCCAACTCATCGCCCAGGGCGAGGGAGTTGAGGGCGCGTGCGGAGAGCAGGCAGACGGCGAAGCCGACCACGAGGAACGGCGCCACCTGGCCGATGCGCTCGAAGGAAGCGCCGCCGACGCCGCCGATCTGCCAGAGCTTGAAGGATCCGGCGATGTCGTTACGGGGCAGGATGACGGCGCTGACGAGCGAGGCGAACGCGGCGGAGGTGGCGGCCCCGGCGAGCGCCAGCTTCAGCGGGGTGGCCCCTCCCCTCCCGAGAGTTCCCACGGTGTACACGAACAGGGCGGAGAGGGCGGCGCCCGCGATGGCGACCCAGATGTAGCCGGTCGGCGAGGAGAGCCCGAAGAAGGCCACGGCGGTGACGACCGCGAGCGAGGCACCCATGTTGACGCCGAGGATGCCGGGGTCGGCGAGAGGGTTGCGGGTCACGCCCTGCATCACGCCTCCGGCGAGGCCCAGCGCCGCGCCGATGACGACCGCGAGGACCGTACGGGGGATCCGCTTCGTCGCCGCCGCCTGCCCGAGGGTCTCGTCGGCCCCGCCGAGCGCCGCCTGGACGTCGGCCCACGGTACATCGCGCGAGCCGAACGCGATCGACGCCACCATGACGGCGGCCAGCGCGAGGACGGCGGCGAGGAGCCAGAGCGTGCGGACGCCCGCCGGACGCCGGGCCATGGTGGCGTCCGGCGGGCGCCGGTCGGTGGAAGCGGTCACTTGACCTTGTCCGCGGCCTCGGCGAGGGCGGCGGCGTAGTCGTCGAGCACGTAACCGATCGACAGGGGCGTCGGGTTGGCGGCGGTGGCCAGGGGCGAGGTGCCGGGCAGGAGGTAGGTGGAGCCGCGCTTGACGGCGGGGATCTTGGAGAGCAGCGGGTCCTTGCTGATGGTCTTCAGCAGCTCGCCCGTGTCGTCCCCGTACCCGGTGATGATGTCGACGTCGTCGAACGCGTCGATCTGCTCGGCGCTCTTGGTGAGGGCGAACTTCTTCGTGCCCTCGGACGCCTTCGCGATGCTGCCCGGGATCTTCATGCCCAGGTCCTGGAAGAACTGCGTGCGGGTGTCGTGGGCGGTGTAGAAGCCGATCTCGCTGACGTCGTTGGGGTCGACGTGCGTCATGAACATCGCCGACTTGCCCTTGAGCTGCGGGTACTTGGCGGCGGTCTTCGCTATGTCGCCGTCGAGCTTCGTGATCAGCTTCTCGCCCTCGTCGGCGAGGCCGATCGCCTTGCTGTTGGTGCGGATGATCTCGCGCCACGGGGTGGCCCAGGCGGCGTCCGGGTAGGCGACGACGGGGGCGATCTCGCTGAGGGTCTCGTAGTCCTTCTTGGTCAGTCCGGAGTACGCGGCCAGGATGACGTCGGGCTTCGTGTCGGCCACGGCCTCGAAGTCGATCCCGTCGGTCTCGTCGAACAGCACCGGCGTCTTGGCCTTGAGCTCCTTCAGCCGCTCCTCGACCCAGGGCAGCACCCCGTCGCCGTCGTCGTCGCCGAAGTTGGCGGAGGCCATGCCGACGGGCACGACACCGAGCGCCAGCGGAACCTCGTGGTTGGCCCAGTTGACCGTGGCGACGCGCTTCGGCTCGGCGGGGATGGTGGTCGTGCCCAGGGCGTGCTCGACCGTCAGCGGGAAGCCGCCGCCAGCGCTCCCCTCGCTCTTCTTGTTCTCGGCGTCACCACTCCCGCTCCCGCCGCAGGCGGCGACGGAGACGAGGGCGGCTGCCACGGCGAGCAGACGGAGGCGGTGTGAGGACATGGGTGAGTACCCGGCTTTCCGGAGGATCGGGGTGCCGCTTCCCGCACGTCCGGGCAGGGACCGCCGTCGTGGAGGGGTGCACTGCGGAGGCAGAGCGGCTTAGGTAAGGCTTGCCTTTGCACTTTATGAGAGGAGGCGCGGGTGTCGCAATCAACTGTTTGAGACAGGGGTTGTAGCGATAAGGACATCCGATGGGCGGTGAAGAAGGCTCTTGACCCTCACGTGGCGTCAGGCCGCATAGTCGTGCCGTGCAAGAACACTGGACCGTGGGACGCGTGGCCGAGCTGGCCGGCGTGAGCGTTCGCACCCTGCATCACTACGACGAAATCGGACTGGTCCGCCCGTCCGCACGGACCGCCGCCGGGTACCGGGCCTATGCGGCGGGCGATGTGGAACGGCTGCGTGAGGTGCTGGCCTACCGGCGGCTGGGCTTCGGACTGCGGGAGATCGCGGAACTGGTCGACGACCCGTCGGCCGACGCGGTCGCGCACCTGCACCGGCTGCGCGGCCTGCTGGTGGAGCGGCGTGATCGCGCCGACGCGATGGTGACGGCCATCGACAGGGAACTCAGGACAAGGGCCAGTGGGCTCAAGGTGACACCGGAAGAGCAACTGGAAGTGCTCGGTGCACGGCTGTACGACGCGATCGGAGACGCCTACGCGGCGACCCGGCAAACTGATCCCCGGATCGCCGCGCAGATCTGGGACGCGCTCGGGGACGCGCGGACGGTGCTGAACGTCGGGGCCGGCACCGGCTCCTACGAGCCCTCCGACCGCCAGGTGACCGCGGTGGAGCCGTCGGCGGTCATGCGGGGACAGCGCCCTCCCGGCTCGGCGCCGTGCGTCGACGCGGCGGCGGAGAGCCTGCCGTTCGCGGACGGTTCCTTCGATGTCGCGATGGCCGTCTCCACCGTTCACCACTGGGGGGACCCGATCGCGGGGCTGCGCGAGATGCGGCGGGTGGCCCGCCACGTGGTGGTGCTCACCTTCGACACCGACGAGCCCGGATGGCAGGACCGGTTCTGGCTCACCCGCGACTATCTGCCCGAGTTCACCGGCGTCCTCGCGGAGTTCCCCTCGCTCGCCGGGATGGCCGACGCGATCGGCGCCCGCGCCGAGCCGGTACCCGTCCCGTGGGACTGCGCCGACGGCCTGTTCGAGGCGTACTGGCGCCGGCCGGGGGCGTATCTGGAGGAGCGTGTGCGCCGTGCGATGTCGGTGTGGACGAGGGTCGGGCCGGAGGCGGAGGAGCGTGCGGTGCGCAGCCTCGGCGACGACCTGGCCTCCGGCCGGTGGGCCGTACGCAACGGCGACCTGGCCGGGCTCGACGCGGCGGATCTCGGTCTCCGCCTGCTCAGGGCGTGATCTCCGGGCGCGAACTCAGGACGTGAACTCAGGGAATCAGGGAACTCAGGGCGTGGGTTCCGGCCGGAACGTGCCCGGGGTCAGCCCGGTGGTCCGCCGGAAGGCCACGCCGAAGGCGCTCGCGGAGCGGTAGCCGACCTGTTCGGCGACCGACTCGACGTCCCAGCCCCGGGTGAGCAGGCCGATCGCGTGCTGGGCGCGGACCGTCGCGACCCAGCGTACGAAGCTCGTGCCCGTCTCGGCGCTGAAGGCGCGCGTGACCGTACGGGTGCTGACCCCCAGCTCGGACGCCCAGTCCGCCAGCGTCCGCTGGTCGCCCGGGTCCTCGCGGACCGCGTCCGCGACGGGGCGCAGGAGTGCGGAGGTGGGGACCTGGACGAGCAGTTCGCGGGGCGACGGCGCGAGGACGTCGAGCACGAGCGCCTCGGTCGCGGCCCGGGAGGAGGGGGCGAGGCCGGGTTCGCCGAGCCGTTCCAGCAGGAGGCGCAGCAAGGGGGTGATCTCGACGGCGACCGGGGTGTCGGAGATCGACGACGTCGTACGGAAGCCGAAGAAGCTGGCCCGGAACCAGGTCCCCGCCGTCGCCGACCCGGAGTGCAGGGTCCCGGCGGGCATCCAGAGGCCGAGGGCGGGGGTGATCGTCCAGATGCGTTCGCCGACCACCGCCGAGGAGGCGCCCCGCTCGTTCCAGAGCAGCTCGTGGAAGGGGTGGGAGTGCGCGTCCCAGAGGGTGTCGTGGGAGACGACCTCGTCGTAGGGCTGGATGACGAAGGGGGTGTCGACCGCACCGGGCGCATGCGCGGGCAGCGACCGGGTCTCCCTGGTCGTGGACGGTCCGGCCTCCCCGGCCGTGGGCATCACGCGCATCCGCCCAGCCTAGAAGGTGGGCGCGGGGCCCGGTTCCCCCGCTCCCCCGGTACGACGCGGTCGCCCATGGCCCGGACCGGGGCGTGCGGGGGTGCTGCGCCTCGCCGTCTGCCTCAACTCGACGTTTACGCCGGGGTGGTTACGTCCTTCAGGTGAAAGGGATACGGCTTTCGCCGTGCTCACCGCCCTTCGGCCGGACAGTGGGTGGGCCGACCGGGCTCCGGTCGGCGGGACCGTACGGTGAAAGGTGACGGATTCATGACCACTGAGGCCACCCGGCGGGTCGCACTCGTCTTCTCCCTGTTCGATGCCAACGCCAACGGGGTCCTGGAGGCCGACGACTTCGAGCTCATGGCCGACCGCGTCGTGGGCGAGGCACACGCCTCGGACCAGGCGGCGAAGGACGCGATGCGGGGAGCGTTCCGGCGGTACTGGACGACCCTGCTCACCGAGCTCGACGAGAACGGCGACGGCGAGATCAGCTTCGAGGAGTTCACCGCCTGTGTGCTGTCGCCGGAGCGGTTCGACGAGACCGTCGCCGTGTTCGCCGAGGCGCTCGCGGCGCTCGGCGACCCGGACGGCGACGGCCTGATCGAGCGGCCGCTGTTCATGGCGCTGATGACGGCGATCGGGTTCGAGCCCGCCAACATCGACGCGCTCTTCGACGCCTTCGAGCCGACCGACGGGGACCGGATCCGGGTGGAGACGTGGGTCGCCGGGATCAAGGACTACTACGCGCCAGGCAAGGCCGGCATCCCCGGCGACCACCTGGTCGTCGGCACGCCCGTCTGACCGGCCGGCCCCGATGAACCGTGGACGCCCCGCCTGCCGGACCAGGGGCGTCCACACTTCTGGGCGGCTCAGCCGGTCAGCAGGTCCGGGTTGCCCGCCAGTGCGGCCAGGCGGCCCTGCGGGTCCGGGACGAGGCGGCGTTCGGTCAGGTCGAGGACGCCGGCCACCCCGGTGATCTCGGCGGCGACGGTGCCGTCCTCCTTGATGACCTGCTGGGCCAGGGTGAACGTCTTCCCCGTGCCGTAGTCGAAGCGGCAGGTGACCCGTACCTTCTCCCCGCCCCGCAGCTCGCGGCGGTACTTCACGGTGACCTCCAGCTGCACCGGGCCGATGCCGTCGGCCAGCAGCTTCTCCTGGGGGAGCCCGGCTGCCCGCAGCAGCTCCCAGCGGGCGTGCTCCGCGTACTGGAGGTAGACGGCCTGGTTCAGATGGCCCTGGGTGTCGAGCTCGTAGCCGCGCACGGTCACATCAACGGAGAAGGTCATGACCGTGCGAACGCCCACGCCCGGTGATCCATTCCGGTGAGCCGGTCCTGCCGCACCCCTTTACGGGCCTGTCATGCACCGGTAACTTCCACGGCGCAAGAGATTGCAGCAACATTCCGGCAGAGTTTGCCGCCGGATCGTGCTCCCCTTCGCCGAACCCCGAGGCGCGTCAGGGTTCTCCCCTCCCCTGGAGACACGTATGAGACGCACCTCCCGCCGGCTGTCCGGCCGACGTCCGCTCGCGGCGGCCGTGGCGGCAGCCGGACTGCTGGGACTCCTCACCGCCGCACCACCCCCGAACCCCGCTCCGGCCACCGCACCCGTCGCCGCTACGGCCGCCGCCGAGACCACGGCGACCGTCTTCTACTCCACGAAGACCCGGAACTGGTCGGCGTACCACCTGCATTACGCCCCCGACGGCGGCTCCTGGACCACCGTGCCCGGCACCCGTATGGCCTCCGCCTGCACCGACTGGGTCAAGCTGACCGTTCCGCTGGGCGGTGCGAGCGGGCTGAAGGCCACCTTCACCAACGGCTCGGGCACCTGGGACAACAACGCGGGCAAGAACTACGACCTGGGCACCGGGAACATCACCGTCAAGGACGGGGTCGTGGCGCACAGCGACCCGTGTGCGGGTTCGGACCCGGAGGAGCCTGATCCCGGCGGGCCGAACACCGCGTCCGTCTACTACGCGACGTCCACCGTCGGCTGGTCCACCGTCAATCTGCACTACCGCCCGCACGGCGGAGCCTGGACGGCGCTTCCGGGTGTCGGCATGGAGGCCGCCTGCACCGGCTGGGTGCGGCGGACCGTGGACCTGGGCAGCGCCACCGGCCTCCAGGCCACGTTCAACAACGGCAACGGGGTCTGGGACAACAACAACGGCAGCGACTACACCCTCCCGGCCGGGCTCACCACCGTGAAGGACCGCAAGGTGACCGCCACGGCGAAGGACCCCTGCGCCACCGAGGAGCCGGACACCGAGGCGCCCTCCGTGCCCACCGCGGTGAAGGCCGCGGCCGACGGGGTGTCCGTCCTGGTGAGCTGGGAACCCTCCATCGATGACCGGGGCGTGACGAAGTATCAGGTCACGCGGACGGGCGGCACGAAGGGCACCTTCGTCACCGATGTCGGCTCCACCGTCTTCGCCGACACCGGACTTGAGGCGAAAACCGCCTACCGCTACACCGTGCGGGCCGTCGACGCCGCCGGGAACGTGTCGGCCGCGTCCGCGGCGGCCACCGCCACCACCGGCGAGAAGCCCACCGCTCCGGCGACGGGCACGCCGCTGGGCACCGATCCCCGCAAGGACCCGATCTACTTCGTGCTGACCGCCCGCTTCAACGACGGCGACCCCACGAACAACCGGGGCGGCAGCCAGCACGAGAAGTCCGGCAACGCGGCCAACAACGACCCCATGTTCCGGGGGGACTTCAAGGGGCTGGTGCAGAAGCTCGACTACATCAAGGGGCTCGGCTTCTCCGCGATCTGGGTCACCCCGGTCGTCCTCAATCGCTCGGACTACGACTACCACGGCTACCACGGTTACGACTTCTACAAGGTCGACCCACGCCTGGAGTCCGCCGGCGCCTCGTACCAGGACCTCATCAACGCCGCCCACGCCAAGGGCATGAAGATCTACCAGGACGTCATCCACAACCACTCCTCGCGCTGGGGCGCCAAGGGCCTGTTCACGCCGAAGGCGTTCGGGGTGCGCGACAGCCAGTGGAGCTGGTACTACGACGAGAGGAACGACGGCTTCACCTACGACGGGCTCACCGTCGAGCCCAAGTCCGGGAAGTCGTACTACAACGGCGACCTGTGGTCCACGGCCGAGCCCACCGGCAACACCTGCGTGGGCTGGGGCACGCCCACCGGGCACACCTCACCGGAGGGCTATCGGATCTACAACTGCCAGTGGCCGAGCCCCACTTCGGGCATGTTCCCCAAGGCGCTCTACCACAACTGCTGGATCGGCAACTGGGAGGGCGAGGACTCCCGCTCCTGCTGGCTCCACGACGACCTCGCCGACTTCAACACCGAGAACGCCCAGGTGCAGAACTACCTGATCGGCGCGTACAACAAGTACATCGACATGGGCGTCGACGGCTTCCGGCTCGACACGGCGGTGCACATCCCCCGCACCACCTGGAACCGCCGCTTCCTGCCCGCGATCCAGGAACGGGTCACGCAGAAGTTCGGTGCCGAGGCGGCCAAGAACTTCTTCGTCTTCGGCGAGGTCGCCGCCTTCGTCAACGACAAGTGGAACCGCGGTTCGGTCAACCACTCCGCGCAGTTCTTCACCTGGAAGGAGCGCAAGGAGTACAGCGCGGACGACGAGAAGGCCGCCCTGGAGATGTACGACTACGAGCAGCAGCAGGGCACAGGGTCCCAGCCTGTCTCCGACAACGCGTTCCTCAAGGGCAACGCCTACCACGCACCGGACCGCAGCCGGTTCTCCGGGATGAACGTCATCGACATGCGGATGCACATGAACTTCGGTGACGCGGACAACGCCTTCCACAACGGCAAGGACTCCGACGACAGTTACCACGACGCCACCTACAACGTGGTCTACGTCGACAGCCACGACTACGGGCCCAACAAGAGCAGCGAGCGGTACACGGGCGGAACGGACGCGTGGGCGGAGAACATGTCGCTGATGTGGACGTTCCGAGGCATTCCGACGCTCTACTACGGCTCCGAGATCGAGTTCCAGAAGGGGAAGCAGATCGACTGCGGGCCCCGCTGCCCGCTGGCGTCGACCGGGCGGGCCTACTTCGGGGACCATCTGGCCGGCGAGGTGACGGCGTCGGACTTCGGGAAGGTCTCCTCGGCCACCGGCAAGGTCGCCGACACCCTGGCCGCGCCCCTGGCCCGGCACCTCCAGCGGCTCAACGAGATCCGGCGGGCGGTCCCCTCCCTCCAGATGGGCCAGTACTCCACGGAGGGCATCAGCGGCTCCATGGCGTACAAGCGGCGCTACACCGACGCGGCGAGCGGCACCGACAGCTTCGCCCTGGTGACGGTCTCCGGGAGTGCCACGTACACCGGCATCCCGAACGGCACCTACAAGGACGCCGTGACCGGTGACACCAAGGTGGTGAGCGGGGGCATGCTCGCGGTCCCGGCGCCCGGGAAGGGGAACCTGCGCGTGTACGTCCTGGACCTCGGCGGGAAGAACGCCGCGCCGGGGAAGATCGGCGCGGCGGGCCCGTACCTGAAGTAGCGGCCTCAACCGGCGACCCGCCGCACCGTGCGCAGCAGGTACTCCTTGCGGTGCAGCGGGTCGTGGTCGGTGCGCGGCCGGTCCGGGACCGGGCCGGTCACCGGGCGGTGGCCGTCGAAAGCCGATTCCAGCATCCCCTCGCCCCGGGTCAACCCCGGGAGCAGCTGCTGGAGTTCGTGGACCCGGGCCGCCGGGAGCTCGCCCTCCAGGGTGCAGAGCGCCCCGCGCATCCCGGGCGGCCCGGGGACGGCTCGCAGCCGGGCGAGGACCGGGACCAGAGCGCCGAAGGTGTCGGTGGGCAGCTCCAGGCGGAAGCGGTGCATGGGCTCGTACACCTGGGTTCCGGCCCGGCGCAGCGCGTCCATCAGGACGAGGGGTGTCAGGTTACGGAAATCGCCCGCCGTGCTGGACATGCTTTTGTCGAAGGTGCCGTGGGAATGGCTCTGCCGGGGCCAGTAGCCGGAATGCGTCTGGGTGACGACACAATCGGTCACCTGCCAGCCGTGGATTCCCTGGGTCAGCGTGGAATGCACGGTGTCCTCCACCGCCCGCATCAAGGAATAGGGCATGGAGCCGAGTTCCACCTCGCGGCGGAATTCCACCCCGCTGCCGTACGGGGCCGGATCGACGCGCAGGCCGACGGTGGCGAGGAAGGGGTTGGGATCGGTGTCGATGATCTCGACGGCCGCCCCCGTACCGGCCGGCCGTTCCAGGCAGATCGTCGTGGTCGCGCGGAAGGTGACGTCGACCCCGAACTCGTCGGCCAGGGTCGCCTGGATGACCTCCTTCTGCACCTCCCCGTAGAGCGAGAGGGACACCTCCTGACGGAGGTCGTCGCGGCGGACGGCGATCAGCGGGTCCTGTTCGGCGAGGCGGCCGAGGGCGACGTGCAGGGCGCCCCGGTCTTCCGGCCGCACGGGGACGACGACCGTCTCCAGGGTCGGCGGAGCGAAGTGGCGGCGCCCGGCCTCCGCCCGGGCCTCCCCCACGCTGTCGCCGATGCGGATGCCGGCCAGCCCCTTCAGCCTGCCGATCCGGCCGGCGCCGACAGCGGGGACCGGCACTTCGCCGCCGTCCTCGAAGACGGTGACCGCCGAGACCTTGTCCTCTCCCTCCCGGCCGTCCGGGCTGCGGAAACGCAGCACCTCGCGGGCGTGCACGGTCCCTTCGACCATGCGGACGTACGCGGTCCGCTCGCCGTTCGCGGTCCGGTCGACCTTGAACACCGTGCCCCGGGCCGGCGCCTCCGCGTCCCCCGTGGCGGCGGGCAGCAGGCCGGTGATGCCGTCGGCCAGGGCGTCGATGCCCGAGCCGGTGGCGGCGGAGCCGAAGAAAACCGGGTGGACGCGGCACCGGGCGGTCTGCTCGGCGAGAACTTCCAGGAGCCGGGCGTGGGTGAGGGCCGCCGGGTCGTCGACGTACGCGGTCAGCAGTTCGTCGTCGTGGCGGGTGAGCAGGTCGGTGAGCGCGCCGGTGAAGCCGGGGTCGGACCCGGTGAACGGCGTGGTGGAAGCGGACCGGGTGCCGAGGTGCCGGGTCGAGCCCATGGCCACGATGTCCGGGGAGAGCCGTTCGGTGATGCTCGTCAACAGCGAGCCGTACCGTGCGCCCGGCCGGTCGGTCTTGTTGACGAACAGCAGGGTCGGGATGCGCAGCCGTCTCAGGGTCCGCAGCAGGACCCGGGTCTGCGCCTGGACGCCCTCCACCGCGGAGACAACGAGGACGGCCCCGTCGAGGACGCCGAGGACCCGCTCCACCTCGGCGATGAAGTCCGGGTGGCCGGGGGTGTCGATCAGGTTGACCGTGGTGGCGCCGAGGGTGAAGGAGACGACGGCCGACTTGATGGTGATGCCGCGTCGGCGCTCCAGGGCAAGGGAGTCGGTCTGTGTGCTGCCGTCGTCGACACTGCCGATGGTGTCGATGACGCCGGCGGTGTGGAGGAGCCGCTCGGTCAGGCTTGTCTTACCGGCGTCGACATGCGCCAGAATTCCCAGGTTCAACGTACGCAAGAAGCTTCATGTCCTTGAGAGAAAGGTCAGTTTCTGTCGGGAGGAACACGAAAGCTCGGCGCATGGTCAGAAAACTCCTGGGTCGTCCTGGTGGCTTGCGGGGAGTAGATCAGGGGGCGGTGGAAGGCCGCAACCGATTTTCTTGAGCGCTCAGGTGCGGGAAGCGCCATTCGGTACGGCTGCGCAGGGTTTCGCCGGGGCGCAGCACGGTGCTGGGGTGGGCGGGGCGGTTGGGTGAGTCGGGGAGGTGCTGGGTCTCCAGACAGAGCGATCCGTGCCGTTCGTGGCGGCGGCCGGTGCCGTCGGTGAAGGCGCCGTCGAGCTGGTTGGCGGTGTAGACCTGGACCCCCGGTTCGGTGGTCCACAGCTCCAGGGTGCGCCGGTCGCCGGGGGCGCTGAGGCGGGCGGCGCGGCGGAGGGTTCCGGGGGCCGCATCGCTGAGCACCCAGCAGTGGTCGAAGCCGCCGGCCAGGGCGAGTTGGGGGTGGGTGCGGGAGAGGGCGCTCCGGATCGGCTGCGGGGTGGTGAGGTCGAACGGAGTGCCGGCCACCGGGGCCGGAGGGCCTTCCGGGATGGAGGTGGCGTCGACGGGGAGGTAGTGGTCGGCGTCGACCTGGAGGGTGTGGCCGAGGATGTCGTCGGCGCCGAGGTTGAGGTAGGCGTGGTTGGTGAGGTTGACGACGGTGGGCCGGTCGGTGACGGCCGTGTACTCCAGGGCGAGCGTGCCGGTGGTGTCCAGGGTGTAGGTGGCGGTGATGTCGAGCGCTCCGGGGAAGCCCATGTCGCCGTCGGGGCTGTGCAGGGTGAGCCGGAGGACCGCCTCGGTGTCGGTACGGTCCGCCGCCGCCTCCCAGACCCGGGTGTGGAAGCCGTCCGGGCCGCCGTGCAGGGCGTGGCCCCGGTCGTTGGCGGGGATGTGGTGCGTGGTGCCGTCGAGGGTGAAGCGGCCGTGGGCGATGCGGTTGGCGTACCGGCCGACGATGGCCCCGAAGTAGGGGTTCTTGTCGGTGTAGTCGTCGAGGGCGGGCAGCGAGCGGACGACGGGGCCCGGGGTGCCGGCGGTGTCCGGCACGGTGAGGCTGTGCAGGACACCGCCGTAGGTGAGGATCTCGGCCCGTACCCCGGTGCCCGATTCGAGGGTCCAGAGGTCGGTCTCGCCCTGCCCGGGGGCGTGGCCGAACGGTTTGCGGTGCACGGTGGGCATGAGGAGTTCCTTGGGGGGTGCGGGCGACGGCTAGCGGGACGGGCGGGGCGTGGTGGATTCGCGGACGACGAGGCGGTAGCCGGGGCGGGGCCGCCGGGGTTCGGCGAGCGGGGTTCCGGCGAGGCGTTCGACGAGGCTGTCGACGGCGAGCCGGGCGATGGCCGCCTTGTCGGGCGCGATGGTGGTGAGGGTGGTGGTCCCGTACCGGCTCTCCTCGATGTCGTCGAAGCCGACGACGGCGATGTCGCCCGGGATGGTGAGGCCGCGCTCGGTGATGGTGCGCATGGCGCCGATGGCGATCATGTCGTTGTACGCGAAGACGGCGTCGGGTTGCTCGCCGCGGTCGAGGAGCGAGGCCATGGCGGCGGCGCCGTCCTCCCTCCCGTAGCCGTCGGTGACGACGACGAGGGACTCGTCGGGGGTCATGCCGGAGGCGGCCAGCTCCTCGCGCCAGCCGCGCAGCCGCAGGTGGGCGGGCTGGCGTTCCTGGCCGGTACGGGAGCCGAGGAAGGCGATCCGGCGGTGGCCGAGGGCGATGAGGTGGGCGACGGCCTCGCGGGCGGCGGCCACGTTGTCGATGGCGATGTGGTCGTACGGGGCCTCGTACTCCCGCTCTCCCAGCAGCACCAGCGGTGCTGTCTCCGTACGGGCCATCAGGTCCTCGGTCTCCAGGTGGATGGGGCTGAGGATGAGCCCGTCGATGACATGGGACCGGAACCCCTGGCTGACCAGCAGCTCCTTCTCGCGCAGGCCCCCGGTGTGGTCGACCAGCACCGTGTAGTCGTGCCGGGCGGCGGCATCGACGACCTCACCGGCGAGCTCCGCGAAGTACGGGTTGCCGAACTCGGGGACGGCCAGCGCGATGATGCCGGTGCGGCCCTTACGCAGATGGCGGGCGGTGAGGTTCGGCCGGTAGCCGAGCTCGTCGATGGCCTGCTGGACCTTGGCGCGCATCTTGGGGGTGACGTGCTGGTAGTTGTTCACCACGTTCGACACGGTCTTGATGGACACGCCCGCCCGTTGAGCTACGTCCTTGAGGCTGACGCCCACGGCACTCCTTGTACTCGGTTCGACTCGTCCCTGCCCATCCTGTCCGGTCCGTCCGGTTCAGGTGGTTCTCCGGCTGCGCGCGAGGTAACGCTGCGCCACCACGACAACGATAAGGAAGCCGCCGCTGACCACCGACTGGTACGAGGAGTTGAGCGAGCCGATCTGGTTGATGAGGTTCTGGATCACGGCGAGCAGCAGGACGCCCCAGAGCGTGCCGCTGATCGATCCGGCGCCGCCGATGAGGAGCGTGCCGCCGATGACGACGGCGGAGATCGCGTCCAGCTCCATGCCGACGCCGACGATGGTGACGCCGGAGGAGAGGCGGGCGGCGTTCAGCGCCCCCGCGAGTCCGGCGAGCAGCCCGCTGAGCGTGTAGACGAGGATCTTCGTACGGGCGACGGGGAGGCCCATCAGGGTGGCCGCGTCGCTGCTGCCGCCGACGGCGAACAGGGTCTGCCCGAACGAGGTCCGCTGGAGCAGCAGTCCGCCGGCCCCGAAGAGGACGAGGGCGATGAGGATCGGGTAGCCGAAGCCCCAGACGCTGCCCTGGCCGAGTTCGGCGAAGGCGGAGTCCTTGGGGACGAGGTAGGTGGTGGCGCCCTCGTCGGTGAAGGCGAGCAGGATGCCGCGCGCCGCGAGGAGTGAGGCGAGCGTGACGATGAAGGGCGCCATGTTCGCGCGGGCGATGAGTAGGCCGTTGACCAGCCCGATCACACCGCAGACCACGAGCGGGACGAGCAGGGCGGCGAGGAATCCCCATTGCGAGGCCCAGGCCGCCAGGACTCCCCCGAGGGCGAAGACGGAGCCCACGGAGAGGTCGATGCCGCCGGTGATGATGACCAGGGTCATGCCGAGGGCGACGATCGCGAGGAAGGAGGCCTGGACGGTGACGCCCCGGGCATTGTCGAGGCTGGCGAAGGTCGGGTAGACGAACGAGGCGATGAGGATCACGGTCAGCAGGACCGCGAGGACGCCCTGGCGCTGGACGAGTTCGCCGATCCGGGAGCCGGTGGAGCGCTCGGGCCGGGGTTCGGTGCGCGAGGGGGCGTTCTTGAGCGGCGCCGGCGCCTGGGGGGCCGGGGCGGCGGAGGTGGTGTTCTTCATCGGGACCGACGCTCCCGGGCGACGTAGACGGCGGCGATGATGATGGCCGCCTGGGCGATCTGTGCGGTGGAGTCGGGCAGGTCGTGCTTGACGAGGGTGGCGCGCAGCAGCTGCATCAGCAGGGCGCCGGCGACGGTGCCGAGGACCCGGATGGAGCCGCCGTTGAGCGGGGTGCCGCCGACGACGACGGCCGTGATGGCGGAGAGCTCCATGAGGGTGCCGAGCGAGGACGGGTCGCTGGCGGTGAGCCGGGCGG
Source organism: Streptomyces cyaneofuscatus (assembly GCF_000718135.1). GTDB lineage: Bacteria > Actinomycetota > Actinomycetes > Streptomycetales > Streptomycetaceae > Streptomyces > Streptomyces cyaneofuscatus. The sequence continues at coordinate 378,431 of NZ_JOEM01000008.1, forward strand.
TGGCGAGGATCCCGGCGAGCGCGGCCATCGTGCCGCAGAGGATGTAGACGCCGATCAGGACGCGCTTGACGGGCAGTCCGGACAGGGCGGCGGCCGGCCGGTTGCCGCCGATGGCGACGATCTGGCGGCCGAAGGTGGTGCGCTGCACGAGGAAGGCGACGGCCAGGGCGAGCACGCCCGCGATGAGGACGACGAGCGGAATGCCGAGGAAGGAGCCGGTGCCGAGCGCGAGGATGTCCGGGTTGACGATCTGTTTGAGCTGGCCGTCCGCCATCACCAGGGCCAGGCCCCGGCCGCCGACGAACAGGGCGAGGGTCGCCACGATGGGTTGCAGCCCGACGAGCGAGACGAGTGTCCCGTTGATCGCGCCGACGACCGCTCCGGCCAGCAGCGCGATCAGGAGCGCGGGCACCAGTCCGTAACCGAGGTAGAGCGGCAGCAGGGCGGCGGCGAGCGCCATGGTGGAGCCGACGGAGAGGTCGATGCCCTCGGTGCCGATGACCAGGGCCATGCCGAGCGCGACGATCACGATGGGGGCAACCTGCACGAGCTGGGTGCGCAGGTTGTCGGCCGTCAGGAAGTGATCGGTGAACAGGGCGTTGAAGAGCAGGACGACGGCGACGGCCGCGTACACGCCGTACTCCTGGTACCAGGCGGGGTCGCGCAGCCGGGCCAGCGGCTTCGCGGGGCGTGGCAGGGTGGCCTGGGTGGTCATCGGGGGTCCTCCTGGCCGGCCGCCGGGGCCTTCCGGCCGGTTTCGGGCGTGTGGTCGGCAGGCTTGGCGGCGGGCGTGTGGTCGGCGAGCACTTCGAGGAGGCGGCTCTCCTCCACCTCGTCACCGGCGAGTTCACCGGCGACGGCACCGCCGCGCAGGACGACGATGCGGTCCGCGCCCTCGATCAGCTCCTCGATGTCGGAGGAGATCAGCAGGACAGCGAGGCCTTCGCGGGCGAGGTCGTCGATGAGGCTCTGCACCTCGGCCTTGGCGCCGACGTCGATGCCCCGGGTCGGTTCGTCGAGGAGCAGCACCTTGGGTTCCAGGCAGAGCCAGCGGGCGAGCAGCACCTTCTGCTGGTTGCCGCCGGAGAGTTCGCCGACCTTCTGCTCGGGGCTGGAGGCCTTGATCCGCAGCCGCTCCATGAAGATGTCGACGATCCGGTCCTGCTTCTCGCGCGAGACGATCCCGGCCCGGGAGAGCCGGGGCATGGCGGCGAGGACGATGTTCTCGCGTACGGAGAGCTGCGGGATGATCCCCTCCGCCTTGCGGTCCTCGGGGAGCATGCTGATGCCCGCGCGGATGGCGGCGGCCGGGGTGGGGCGGCCGATGCGCTCGCCGTCGACGGTGATCTCGCCGCCGTCCAGGGGCAGCGCGCCGGTCAGCGCCTTGGCGGTCTCGCTGCGCCCGGAGCCCAGCAGCCCGCCGAGTCCCAGCACCTCACCCCCGTACAACTGGAGGGATATGTCGTGCAGTTGGTGGCGCCGGTCGAGGCCGGTGGCGGTGAGGACGGGCGTACGGGCCACCTCGTGGCCGGCGGCGTCGAAGCTGGTGAGGCCCTCGCGGCGGACCTCGGCCAGGTCGCGGCCGAGCATCATCGACACGAGCCGCATCCGGTCCAGGTCGGCCAGGTCGCCGGTGTGGATGTGGCGGCCGTCGCGCAGGACAGTGACCCGGTCGCAGATGCGGTAGAGCTCGTCCATGCGGTGGCTGACGTAGAGGACGGCGATGCCCTGGCCGCGGAGGTTCTCGATGACCCGGAAGAGGGTCTCGACCTCGCGGGGCTCCAGGGACGAGGTGGGTTCGTCCATGATGACGACCTGGGCCTGTACGGAGACGGCGCGGGCGAGCGCGACCATCTGCTGGGTGCCGATGCCCAGGGTGTGCAGGGGGCGTTTGGGGTCGACGCGGACGCCGAAGCCGTCGAGGAGTTCGGTGGTCTCGCGGTTCATCCGGCCGAAGTCGATGAGGCCGAAACGGTTCTTCGGCTCGCGGCCCAGGAAGATGTTGCGCGCCACGCTCATCAGCGGGACGAGGTTGACCTCCTGGTAGATGGTGGAGATCCCGGCCTGCTGCGCCTCGAAGGGCCGGGAGAAGCTGACGGGCGCGCCCGCCACCCGCACCTCGCCGTCGTCGCTCCGGTAGACGCCGGTCAGCACCTTGATGAGGGTGGACTTGCCGGCCCCGTTCTCGCCGACGAGCGCGTGGGTCTCCCCGGCGCGCAGCGAGAAGGAGACGTCGTCCAGGGCGACGACGCCGGGGAACCGCTTGCTGACCGAGCGGGCTTCGAGCACGACGTCCGCGACGGCGGTCTCCGCGTGCTGGGGTGTCGCTTCGGTGGGTGCCATGGATCCTGGCCTTCCGGTGTTACGGGAATGGGGCCGGGCCGCCGTGAGCGCGAAGGGCTTCACAGCGGCCGGCCGTCCGGTCGGGGTCAGTAGGCTCCGCCGAGCGAGTCCTTGGCGTTGGCCTCGTCGTACTCCCGGTCGGTGATGATCACGTTCTCCGGGATCTCCTCACCGGCGTAGAACTTCTGCGCGGTGGCGAAGGCGAGCGGGCCGAAGCGCGGGTTGGACTCGATGACCGCGTTGTACTCGCCGTTGACCAGGGCCTGGACGGCGTTGCGGGTGCCGTCGACCGAGACGATCTTGACGTCCTTGCCGGGCTTCTTCCCGGCGGCCTTGATCGCGGTGAGGGCGCCGAGGCCCATCTCGTCGTTCTCCGCGTAGACGGCGGTGATGTCGGGCTTGGACTGGATGAGCTGCTCCATGACCTGCTGGCCCTTGTCGCGGGCGAACTCGCCGGTCTGCTGGGCGACGATCTCCAGGCCGGGCGCCTCGGCCTTGACCTGGTCGACGAAGCCCTTGGTGCGGTCGGTGGTGACGTTGTTGCCGGAGGCGCCGAGCAGGATCGCCACCTTGCCCTTGCCACCGGTGACCTTGATCATCGCGTCGGCGGCGCGCTTGCCCTGCTCCACGAAGTCGGAACCGAGGAAGGCCACGTAGTCCTTGCAGGCGGTGGAGTTGACCTTGCGGTCGATGGTGAGGACGGGCACCTTCTTGGCCGCCGCCGCCTTCAACGCGGGCTCCAGGCCGTCGGAGTTGAGCGGCGCGACGATGAGGAACTGGGCGCCCTGCGACAGCATGTCCTGGATGTCGCTGATCTGCTTGGACAGTTGGGACTGGGCGTTGGTGGTGAGGAGCTTCTTGACGCCGATCTTCTTCGCCTCGTCCTTGATGGACTGGGTCTCGGCGATCCGGAACGGGTTGGCCTCCTTCTCCGACTGGGAGAAGCCGACCACGGCGTTCTTCAGGTCCAGCTTCGGCGCGCCGTAGGTCTCCAGCGAACAGCCCGAACCGGAGGTGGAGTCGGGGGACTTGGCTTCCTGGGCACCCTGGCTGCTGTCGCCGCCCGCGGTGTTCGAGGTCTCCGACTTGGCACAGCCGGCGGCGGCCAGCGTGGCGGTGGCGGCGAGGAGGCAGGCCACGGCGAGGGTACGGGGTCGACGCTGGATCATCATGCGCGGAACGCTCCTTGGCGGGTTGACGGCACGCGCATCGGCGTGCGGTCGGGCATGGCGGGACGAGGCGATCGGCCGCTCGGCGGCTGATGCCCCTGCACTCCTCAGGGCCCTGCTCCGACGTGCGGGAACAGTGGTCACGAGGGCCTGCTCGGGCTGTCGGCGGCTCGGTTTACAACGTTATATATGCGGTGCGGCACGGGCGGCAAGAGCAGGGTCGATGCGTTTCCAAAATGTGTCGGCGGCCCGGTGGGATGCGTGTGCGCGCAGCGGCCCGCCGTACGGCAACGACTCCTGCGCACCCTCTGGACAGCCGCCCGGCGCCGTGCTGTCATACCGCCGGACGCCGCATTTCCAACGTTGAAAGACCGGGCGCCGTTCGCCGGGATGCCCGGGCGACGGCGATCTTCAGCATGCGCCCGACCGGCCGCCCCGCCGCTCCCCCGGCCGGGCGGCCTCCGCACCAGACCCCCCGCACCAGGCTCTCGCACCACGCCCTGCACCAGCCCCGCGCGCCGCACCGCGCGTGGCCACCACCCCCACCGAGCCGGCCGGCAGCTCAGGCGGTCCCCGGCTCAGAGCAGGAGCCGTACCGATGCCTCTGAACCGCAGGCAGCTCATCACCACCGCCGTGGCCACCGCCGTCGCCACCGGCACGTCGAGCCGGTGGGCGACCGCCGCGACGCCCCACCGCCACCGGGTGGCGGCCGCACCCGGCGGCCACTACTCCCCCAACGCCGCGCCGCTGCACCCCACCGCCTTCCTCAAGCTCCCCCCGGGCAAGGTGACAGCGCGCGGCTGGCTGGCCGGTCAGTTGAGGCTCCAGCTGGAGGGGCTGTGCGGCCGGTACGAGGAGCTCTCGCACTTCCTGGACTTCACGGCGACCGGCTGGGTCCGCCCCGACCGTGGCGGCTGGGAGGAAGTCCCGTACTGGCTGCGCGGATACGCCGATCTCGCGAGCGTCACCGGGGACGCGGCCGCGCTGGCCACCACCCGCCGCTGGATGGACGCGATCCTCGCCACCGGGCAGAGCGACGGCTTCTTCGGCCCGAAGGCGCTGCGGACCTCGCTCAACGGCGGCCCCGACTTCTGGCCGTTCCTGCCGCTGGTCCAGGCGATGCGCTCCTGGCAGGAGTACAGCGGAGACACCCGGATCATCCCGTTCCTCAGCCGCTTCTTCCGCTATATGAACGCGCAGGGCCCCGGCGCCTTCAACACCAGCTGGATCGCTCTGCGTTGGGGCGACGGCCTGGACAGCGCCATGTGGCTCTACAACCGCACGGGTGACGCCTTCCTCCTGGACCTCGTCGACAAGATCCACCGGTACGGGGCGAATTGGGGCGACAACCTGGTCAACCCGCACAACGTCAACATCGCCCAGGGCTTCCGCGAGCCCGCCCAGTTCGCGCTGCGCAGCGGCTCGGCCACCGACACCCGTAACACCTACGGCACCTACGCGAAGGCCATGGGCGCCTACGGCCAGTTTCCCGGCGGCGGGTTCGCCGGGGACGAGAACGCCCGGCCCGGCCACGGCGACCCCCGCCAGGGGTTCGAGACCTGCGGCATCGTCGAGTTCATGGCGAGCCACCAGCTGCTCACCCGGATCACCGGGGACCCGCTGTGGGCGGACCGGTGCGAGGAGCTGGCGTTCAACTCGCTTCCCGCGTCGCTGGATCCGTCGGGCAAGGCGGTCCACTACATCACCTGCGCCAACAGCGTGGACCTGGACGACGAGCCCAAGCGCGACCGCCAGTTCCAGAACCCGTTCGCGATGCTGGCGTACCTGCCGGGCGTGGACCAGTACCGCTGCTGCCCGCACAACTACGGCATGGGCTGGCCCTACTTCACCGAGGAGCTGTGGCTCGCCACCCCGGACGGCGGGCTCGCGGCGGCGATGTACGCGCCGAGCGAGGTGACCGCGAAGGTCGCGGACGGCACGGAGGTGACGTTCACCGAGGAGACCGGCTACCCGTTCACGGACACGGTCACGCTCTCCCTCACCGCACCGAAACCCCTGCGCTTCCCGCTCGTCCTGCGCGTCCCCGCCTGGTGCGCGGACCCCGAGATCCGGGTCAACGGGCAGCGGGTCACCGCCCCCGCCGGCCCGGCCTTCACCCGGATCGACCGGACCTGGGCGAGCGGCGACCGGGTCACCCTGCGACTGCCGCAGCGGACCGCCGTACGGACCTGGGCGGAGAACCACCGCTCCGTCAGCGTGGACCACGGGCCGCTCACGTACTCGCTCCGGATCGGGGAGCGGTACGAACGGATCAGCGGCAGCGATACGTTCCCGGAGTACGCGGTCCACGCCACGAGCGCCTGGAACTACGGCCTCGTCCTGGACCCCGCCCGCCCCACCGCCGGCCTGCGCCACCGCTCCACGGGCCGCGCCCCCGGCGACAACCCGTTCACCCATGCCGGAACCCCGCTCACGATGACCGCCCGGGCCCGCCGCATCCCGGAGTGGACGGCGGACGACGAGCGCGTGGTCGCGCCCCTCCAGGCGAGCCCGGCGCGCTCCACCGAGCCGGTCGAGGAGGTCACGCTCATCCCGATGGGCGCGGCGCGGCTGCGGATCACGTCCTTCCCGACGGCCGCCCCGGAAGCGGAACCATGGCTGGCGGACCGCTGGTACCGGATCGCCAACCGGCACTCCGGCAAGGTGCTCGGCGTGGACGGGATGTCCACCGCCGACAGCGCCCACGTCGTCCAGTTCGGCGACACGGGGACGGCCGACCACCTCTGGCGGCTGGTGGCCAACGGCGATGGCTGGTACCGGATCCGCAACCGCCACTCCGGCAAGGTGCTGGGGGTCGACCTCATGTCCACCGCGAACAGCGCGCACGTCGTGCAGTTCGACGACAACGACACCGCCGACCACCTCTGGCAGTTCGTCCCGGACGGGGGCGGATGGTACCGCATCCGTAACCGGAATTCGGACAAGGTGCTCGGCGTGGACGGGATGTCCCTGGCCGACAGCGCCCATGTCGTCCAGTACGACGACAACGGAACGGCCGACCATCTGTGGCGGCTGCTCTGAAGCCACCGCTCGCCTGACCCGGTATGACTACGAAAGGGATGTTCACACCATGAGCTCACCACCCCGCACCTGGTGGCGGAGATTAACGGCTGCCACCGGCCTCCTCGCCCTGGTGGCCACCGCACTCGTCGGCAGCGGCACCTCCCCCGCGGCCGCCGCGCCCGCCGCCTGGACGCCGAAGCCGGCGCCCATGACGACGCCGTGGACGAACCAGGTCCCGGTCGACAAGCCTCTGCCCGAGTACCCGCGCCCGCAGCTCACCCGCCCCGACTGGACGAACCTCAACGGCATCTGGGACTTCGCGGTCACCGGCCGTGACGCGGGGCAGCCCGCCACCTTCCCCGAGCAGATCCGCGTCCCGTTCGTCGCGGAGTCCGCGCTCTCCGGCATCCAGCGGAGGATCACCGAGAACGACAAGCTCTGGTACAAGCGGACCTTCACCGTCCCCGCCAACTGGAACAACCGCCGGGTGAAGCTCCACTTCGGGGCCTCCGACTGGCAGACCACCGTCTGGGTCAACGGCACCCAGGTCGGCGCGCACAAGGGCGGCTTCGACTCGTTCGCGTACGACATCACGCCGCAGCTGGGCGGCGGTACGAACACGGTCGTGGTCTCCGTCCACGACCCGAGCCAGACCGGCGGCCAGGCGGTCGGCAAGCAGCGCATCAACGATGTGAAGCCGCATCCGGGCGGCGGGATCTTCTACACAGCGGCCTCCGGCATCTGGCAGACGGTCTGGCTGGAACCCGTCGCCTCCGCCCACATCACCCGCCTCGACATGACGCCGAACCTGGGCAACAGCACCCTGCGGGTGCGGGTCCAGACGGCGGGCGCGGCGGGCAGGAACGCCCGGATCACCGTGTCGGCCGGCGGTACGGTGGTGGGCTCGGCGACCGGTGGGGTGGGCGGGGAGATCTCCGTACCCGTTCCGAATCCGCGGCTGTGGAGCCCCGAGGACCCGTTCCTGTACGACGTGCGGGCCGACCTCCTCGACGGCTCGGCGGTCACCGACACCGTGGGCAGCTACACCGGTATGCGGTCCGTGGGTCTGGCGAAGGTCGACAACATGCTGCGGCCGGTGCTCAACGGGAAGTTCGTGTTCCAGACGGGCACGCTGGACCAGGGCTACTGGCCGGACGGCATCTACACCGCGCCGACCGACGAAGCGCTGAAGTACGACCTCCAGGCCCACAAGGACCTCGGGTTCAACATGGTCCGCAAGCACATCAAGGTGGAGCCGCAGCGGTGGTTCTACTGGGCGGACCGGCTGGGGCTGCTGGTCTGGCAGGACATGCCTTCGATGGACACCGGCAAGGTCCCGGACGGGCCCTCGCGCACGCAGTGGGAGGCGGAGTACCGGGCGGTCATCGACCAGCACCGCAGCTCGCCCTCGGTGGTGATGTGGGTGAACCAGAACGAGGGCTGGGGCCAGTACGACCAGGCCAGGATCGCCGACGAGGTCAAGGCCCAGGACCCCTCGCGTCTCGTCAACAACATGAGCGGGGTCAACTGCTGCGGCTCGGTCGACGGCGGCAACGGTGACGTGGTCGACAACCACATCTACGTCGGCCCCGGCAACACGGCGCCGACCGCGACCCGGGCCGCCGTGCTGGGCGAGTTCGGCGGACTGGGCTACAAGGTGCCGGGCCATGAGTGGTACCCGGGCGGCGGGTTCAGCTACGAGGACCAGCCGAGCATCGCGGCCCTCAACAACCGCTTCGTCGGCCTGCTCGACGCCATCCGGATCGGCCAGCTTCCCGCCGGGCTCTCCGCGTCGGTGTACACGGAGATCACGGACGTCGAGAACGAGGCGAACGGGCTGCTGACCTACGACCGCCAGGTCGTCAAGGTCGACACCGCCCGGGTGAAGGCCGCCAACCAGGCCCTCATCCAGGCGTCCCGCAACCCCGCTCCCCCGGTGACGCTGCCCACCGGGCAGTTCAAGTCGCTGCGGGTCACCACCCCCGGGCACACGACGAAGCACCTGCGCCACTACGACGCGCAGGCCTTCACCGAGGTGGTGAACAGCGGGAGTCCGGCCGTGCTGAAGGCGGACGCCACCTGGAAGATCGGCACCGGCCTCGCCAACAGCAACTGCTACTCCTTCGAGTCCCGGAACTACCCCGGCCAGTTCCTCCGCCACCGGGACTTCCGGGTCCACCGCGACGCGAACGACAACTCCGCGCTGTTCAAGGCGGATGCGACCTGGTGCGCGGTCGCGGGGAACGGCGGGGTGCGGTTCACCAGCGCCAATCTGCCGGGGAGCTATCTGCGCCACATCGACTCGGAGGTGTGGCTGGCCACCCCGGGCGGCGGACGGGCCTTCGACAGTCCCGCTCTCTTCGCCGAGGACACGACGTGGGCGGTGGACGCCCCCTGGGCTCCGTGATCCCCGGGGGCCGATGAACTGAGAGCCGATGCGCTCGGAGCGGATGACCTCAGAGCCGATGAGCGATGACCGGCCGGTCCGGCGGCGACGGGAATCACCCGTCGCTGTCGGGCCGGCCGTCCGGGTGCTACGGCCATGGTCCGTTCGGTGGGCCGCTCAGCTGCCGAGGGTGAACCGCACCGGCTCGGACCCGTCGGTGAGGCGGCGTTCGAGGATCCGGCGCGAGGCGTCGGTGAAGCGGTAGGTGGACGCCCGCCCGTCCGCTGTACAGCTCTTGTCCGACGAGGGTTCCAGCATGCCCGGTCCGGTGGCGATCTCGCCCGCCCGGTTGCCCAGGTAGGCCGCCCGCCAGGTGCAATGCCTGCCCTCGGTGGTCTCGGACAGCTCGACAGCGGGACCACCCGCTATCGGGTGGGCGAACGTGATCCTGCGCGTGTCGCCGGAACGCCAGATGCCGATGAACTCGTCCGGGAGGTGCTGGGCGTCGCCCTCGGTCCTGACCAGCGGCAGATACCCGGCAGGCCCCCGCACGGAGAGGGGCCGCCCCTCGGCCGCCGAGCCCGCCCGCACCGTGAGGATCTCGGGCCAGGCACAGCCTGTCTTCGTCGCGTCCCCGTGGCCGCCGGAAGAGCTCGTCCTGATCTCCATGTCCGTGAGGACCAAGGTGTCATCGCCCGCATGTTGTGCTCGGAACGCGGCTCCGTGGCAGTAGCCGTCCTCCGAGGCCACGAAGAGCCGCGCCGAACCCTTTTGGGACGGTCCGGAGAGGGTGAACTCCAGGTGCAGCCCGTACGGCAGCCGGGGGCCCTGCGTCTGCGGCAGGTACTGCCAGGTGCCTACGAAGGGGCTGGGGGCGTGTCGTGCGTCCGCCGCGAGCGCCATCAGCAGCGACAGGCAGACGAACGCCGTGACGACGCGTGCCCGCAGCGCCCGGCGCCGCAGGGGTGAGGTGTCGGTGTCACGCCTCGCCCCGAGCAGGGGCGCCGGCCCAGGCCGGTAGCGGATCACCGGCGGTACGATCCCCGACTCCGGCAGGTCCAGCAGTTCGCGGCGAACCGCCACGCGGGCGGTCCCCGGCGCACTCGGTAGGTCCGAAAGCGGAACGGCACGCGGCGGCGACGTCCGAGAAGACGAGGGCAGAGGCGATCGGGGCAAGGAGGGTCCGGGCAGGGGCGACCGGGACAGAGGTGTGGCGGGGTGTCCGGTCTCCAGGACCGCCCTCACGGCCAATCGGCGCTCTTCATCGATGAGTTGCGTGGCCGTCCGGTCCAGCCGGGCGAGCAGGTGCTGCGGCAGCCACGCCCCGGACGGCGCGTAGCGGGTCCGGTCGATCAGCTCCGCCACGGACGGCCGCTCGGGAGCCTCCTTGGCGAGGCAGTCCCGCGCGAGATCGGCGAAGGCCTCCGGAACACCCTCCAGGTCGGGGTCCTCGTACGCGATGCGGAACAACAGGCTGTGCAGGCCGGTGCCGTCGCCCCGGAAGGGGGACCGGCCGGTGGCCGCGTACACCAGCACGCAGCCCACCGAGAACACATCGCTGGCCGGCGACACCTGCTCGCCGCGCACCTGCTCGGGTGACATGAACTCGGGGGAACCGATCATGCTGCCCATGGGGGTGAGGGTGCTGCCCAGCGATCCGTCGTGGGAGCCGTCGAGGGCATGGGCGATGCCGAAGTCGATGACGCGGGGGCCGTCGGTCGTCAGCAGGATGTTGGAGGGCTTGAGGTCCCGATGGACGAGTCCGGCTCCGTGGATGGCCGCGAGAGCGAGCCCCATCCGGTTGGCGAGCACGTGCGCGGAGGCCGAGGGGAGCGGGCCGAAGTCGCCCTTCACCACGTCCCTGAGCGTGGGCCCCGGTACGTACTCCGTGGCCAGCCACGGGACTTCGGCGGCCACGTCCGCGTCGAGCACCGAGGCGGTCCACCGACCGCCCACCCGCCGGGCTGCCCGCACCTCGCGATTGAACCTCCGCCGGAACTCGTCCTGCGCCGCGATCTCCCGCCGCACCAGCTTCACGGCGACGGTGTCACCGCCGGGGGAACGCGCCAGATAGACCCGCCCCATCCCTCCCTCACCGAGCCGCGCGAACAGCCGGTACGGGCCGATGCCGGAGGGGTCCTCCGAGGTCAGTCCTTCCATGGCACGGATCCTCGCACGGTTGGGCAATCACCGTGGTGAGTAGCGCAGTTGGACGTCACTCCCGGTGGTTTCCCGCCTGCGGGGCGGCGCGCCCGTCATGGCGGATCGGTCCGCTCCCGGGTGCCGGGAGCGGACCGATCGCCGGGAAGGGATCGATCGCCGAGAACGGGCCGGTCCGCTCCCCGCTACGGCTTCCGGCTGCCGTACAGGGCGGTCACCTCATCGGCGGTCAGGGCCTTGTCGTACACCCCGACCTGGTCGACGGACCCGTTCCAGAAGTCGCCCTTCGCCCCGGCGTACTGGGCCCGGCCGACGGAGAGCGGGCCGGTGCTCACATCGGCGGGCCCGGCCTCGGTCGTGGCGGCGAGCTTCCCGTCGACGTACAGCTTGGCCTCGCCGCCCTGCCGGACGCCGACCAGGTGGTACCACTTCCCGGTCTCCGGCGTGATCTCCAGGCGGGCGCGCTTGCCGCCCGGGGTGGAGAAGGCGAACGCGCCCTGTCCGTACTGGAGATAGAAGGGGTTCTCGGTGCGCCGGCCGTCCTGGCTGACGACGGTGGCGTAGTTGCCGGGCAGGGCGTCCAGCGAGGCCCACGCGGAGACGGTGTAGTCCTTCGTGGTGTCCACGACGGGGCCGGTGCTCTGCGCGTACTGGCCGTCGCCGTTGAACTTCAGCGCCGAGCCCGTGATGCCCGGCGCCCAGGACGCGCCGCCCTCCAGGGCGAGATGGGCCTTGTTGGGGCCGCTGTCGCGGGCCGTGGTGCCCTTGTTCTCGTCGAGCGACCAGGAGCCGCCGCCCTTCAGCTCGTCACGCTGACCGGCGTTGGCCCCGGCGGCGATGACCTGGCGGTTGATCTCGCGGACCTTCTCGGGGTCGACCTTGATCTCTCGACGGTCGTACGTCCAGAGCCCGTTGAGCTCGTTCTCCAGGTCGCTGACCTGGGTGTAGACGGAGCCGGACAGCTCGGCGCCGGCGGCGGCGAGGTAGTACGTACGGGTGTTGTCGACGTACTTCGCGGTGAGAGCGGCCTTGTCAGCCACCCCGGAGTAGATGTTGGCAGGTGCGCCCGGCCACATGTGCCCCGGCGTCCGGAGCGTGAAGCCGCCGTGCTCGCCGTCCATCGCGGCGCGGCGGTCGTCCGGGAAGGCCGGGTCGTTGTTCACGTAGTCGTGGTGGTCGATGATCTCGCCCTTGCCGGAATCACCCTTGGACGCGCAGCAGTTGACCCCGCTGTGCGCGTTGACCACGCGGGACGGGTCCAGCGCCTTGACGCCCTCGGCGATCTTGCCGGTCTCCGTCCGGTCCCACTCGCCCCAGCCCTCGTTGAAGACGATCCAGCCGCTGATCGAGGGGTAGTTGTGGAACTGCTTCATCAACTCCTTTCCCTGGGTGAGGAAGGCGTTCTTGCCGGCGTCGTTGTCGATGTCGGCATTGACGAAGTCCTGCCACACCAGCAGGCCGAGCCGCTCGGCGTGGTAGTACCAGCGCGGCGACTCCACCTTGATGTGCTTGCGCACGGCGTTGAAGCCGAGGTCCTTCTGCGCCTTCAGGTCGAAGGTGAGGGCCGCGTCGCTGGGCTGGGTGTACAGCCCGTCGGGCCAGAAGCCCTGGTCGAGCATGGCGAGGGAGAAGAACGGCTTCCCGTTGAGGACGAGCTTCTGGTAGCCGCCGACCTTGTCGATCTTCAGCTGGCGCATCCCGAAGTAGCTTTCGACGCTGTCCTTGGAGCGGCCGTCGGTGAGGGAGACGTCGAGGTCGTAGAGGTAGGGGTCGTCGGGCGACCAGAGGTGCTGGTTCTTGAGCTGGAGGCTGAGCTTGCGGTTCGCGGGGCCGCTGACCGTACCGACGACCTTGCCCTTGCGGTCGCGGGCGACGGCGGTGATACGGGCGTTGCCGGACGCCTTCGCGGAGTTGACGGTGACGGCGAGGCGGCCGGTGTCGATGTCCGGGGTGGTGGTCAGGGAGTCGATGGCGGCGGGCGCGACCGGCTCCATCCAGACGGTCTGCCAGATGCCGGAGGACGGGGTGTAGACGATGCCGCCGGGGTTGGTGGACTGCTTGCCCTTGGGCTGGTTCGGCCCGGTCTCGTCCGTGACGGCGACGACGATCTCCTGAGGGCCGGTGCCCTTCAGCGCGTCGGTGATGTCGGCGCTGAACCCGGTGTAGCCGCCGGTGTGTTCGGCGACCTTGGAGCCGTTGACCCAGACGGTGGACTTGTAGTCGACGGCGTCGAAGTTGAGCTTCAGCCGCTTGTTCTTGCCGTTCTTGCCCTTGCCGTTCTTGTCCTTGCCGACCGACCAGTTCTTCGGCACGGTGACGAGCTTGCGGTAGAACATGTGGTCCTCGTCGCGCTCCAGCCCGGAGAGCTGGGACTCGACCGGGAACGGCACGATGATCCGCTCGCCGAGCTTCTTGCCGAAGACCGGCTTCTCGCCCTCGGTGGCCCCGGCGAACTCCCAGGGGCCGTTGAGGTTCTTCCACTGGTCACGGACCTGCTGCGGACGCGGGTACTCGGGCAGCGGGTGGTCCTTGTCCAGCTTGTCGCCCCAGGTGGTGGTGAGGCGGTGCGTGGAGAGGTTCTTCGCCGTGCGGCCGATCTCCGGCACGGTCTCGGTCCCCGACGTCAGCCCGCCCTTGCCGTCGTAGACGACCTTGACCCGCTGGTCCTTGAGGACGGGGGCGGCGAGATCGATGATCAGCGCACGGGGGTTGTCCGAGGCCCGGGTCACCGACTTCACCGGCATCGGGGAGGTGTCGACCTCGATCTTGAGGTGGTCCTTCACCTTGCCGTAGTCGGCGACCCGGTCCCTGAAGGTGGCCTGGAGGCGCTTGCCGTTCTTGGCGATGCTCAGGGCGACCGGGTAGACCTCGAAGTCCGCGGGCGGGGTGAAGGCGGACTCGGGCACGATCTGCTTCTTGAGCTTGTCGCTCTGCCAGCGCAGGAACATGCTGGCGCCGCCGACGTCCTGGAACATCTCCAGCTTGAAGTCGTGCTTCTCGCCCGCCTTCAGGGCGATCGGCGCGCTGTGCTGCTCCTTGTCCCAGTCGGGCTCCCAGTGGTCGATGACAACGTTGCCGTCGAGGAAGAGCCGGAAGCCGTTGTCGCCGATGGCGGAGAAGGTGTACGAACCCGTCTCGGGCGCTTCGAGCTGTCCGGTCCAGCGGGCGGTGGTGTGCTCGGTCTTGCCGGTCGCCGACTCGAACGTCCCGGTGAGGCCGGGGAAGTTGATCTCGGGGTCCAGGGAGGTGGCGCCTAGCTCCGCGAAGTCCCGGGCGCCCGGGGCGGACATGCTGAAGTACTCGCCCTTCAGCCCGTGCACATCGGTGACCGGGTCGTCGGCCGTGAAGGTGGTGGCGGTGGCCGGCGCCAGGGCGGCGGGTGCGGCGGCGGCCGTCGGGGCCAGGGTGGCGCCGACCGGTATCAGAAGCGCGGCGGCGCAGGTGAGCGCCCTGAACAGGGCACGGGGGCGCGGGTGTTGTCGTCTCAAGGCGTCGTCCTCGTCGAAGAGCCGGGAGTACCTCGAACCACCGAGGCACTGCACATAGTCGAACATTGAGCCACAACACCAAACACTCCACAACGGTCGTGCACGGAGAATTTTCAACGATAGAAACGCGCAGCGCGGCAGGACCCCGCGAACCCGGCCTCCGGCGAACCCCTGCTCCAGGAAGGCCGATGCGGCTACCGCAGGAAAGTCGACGCGGTCACCCCAGGAAGGCCGACACGGTCGCCACGAACCGGCCGGGATCGTCCATCCACGGGTAGTGCCCCGCCCCCGGCTGCTCGACGAGCGAGGCACGGGGGAACAGCCCCGCGCATTCCGCCACCGCCTCGGGCGGGCTGTTCAGGTCGTACTCGCCGGCGAGCATCAGCACGGGGCTCCCGAAGGCGGCGAGTGCCGCGCGGGTGGCCTCAGGGTCGAAGGCGCCTTCGGCAGCGAAG
Source organism: Streptomyces cyaneofuscatus (assembly GCF_000718135.1). Classification (GTDB taxonomy): domain Bacteria; phylum Actinomycetota; class Actinomycetes; order Streptomycetales; family Streptomycetaceae; genus Streptomyces; species Streptomyces cyaneofuscatus. The sequence continues at coordinate 393,457 of NZ_JOEM01000008.1, forward strand.
TGGGCGACGGCTTCGCTGTCGACCGGCTGCCCGGCGGTGTGGTGGAGCCGGGCCTCGGCATCCCAACGGCCGTAGAAGAAGGGCGCGATGGCCTCCCAGTCGCTGCCGGCGCCCTCGCTGATCGCCTCCAGCGCGGCGAAGGCTGCCGGGAACCACGGCGCACCCTTCCGCCGCAGCGCGAGCGCCCGGCGCATCGGCCCGTCGATGCGCACCCCCACCGCCCGGACCCCGGGGGTGATCAGCGCGAGCCTGCCGACACGCCGGGGATGGTGGGCGGCGTACCGCAGCGCGAGGTTCGCACCACCGGAATGCGCCAGCACATCGGCCCGGGGCAGCCCGAGGTGCACCCGCAGGGCTTCGACGTCCGCCACCTGGCGGTCGCAGCGGTAGGAGGCGGCATCCGCGGGGAGCGCGGAGAGGCCGGTGCCGCGCAGGTCGAGCAGGATGAGCCGGCGGTGCGCGGAGAGGCCGCCGAGATCGCCGAGGTAGCGGGAGTCGGCAGGGCCTCCCGGGAGGCAGATCACCGGTTCGCCGTCGCCGAGCTCGCGATAGGCGAGCCAGGTTCCATCGGGTGCCGCGAAGGAGGTCATGGCCGCCATCATGAATGCCATAACGTGGTTGTACAACCAGGTTATGGGACTCGCACCCTTGAGGTATAACCGAGCTATGACAGATGAGGACGACCACCGTCACCCTTCCGGATTCCTGAGCGAGGAGCAGGCCGGGAGAATGTTCGCCGACATGAACGAGGTCATCCGTGCGGGCGAGGAGATGCGGCGGCTGCGGAGCGAGATGATCGCGCTGTGCGCCGGAGCCGGCTGGACCCAGGAGCGGATCGCCCGGCTCACCGGGATGAGCCAGCCCGCCGTCTCCAAGCAGGTGACCAGGCACAGCCCCGGCAGCCCGCCGCCGCTCACGGAGCTCGCCCTCGACCAGCACGACACGCCCTGGCTCGAAGGACGCTTGTGGGGCCTGGCCGAGGCGATCTCCGAGACCCTCCGCCACGACGCCCGCTGCACCCGCTTCGTCGATGCCGTCGGCCGGGGAAGGAAGCGCCTCACACCGCCGAACGTGGACGCGCTGCGACGCCTCGTCGAGGAGGACCTGCGCCTGCACCGGACAGAGCTCCCCGGCGGCTACCGGACGGCGTACGACGTCATCAGCCGCAGACTCGACGTTCCGGCGGACGTGACCGCCACAGGGTCCGCCTCCGTGCGCCGCACCCTGGCCCACCGCATCCAGCGGGACCGGCTCAGGGATGGGAGCTGAGGCGTGACCGGGCCGGTTCACCCGCACCCGGGGGGGCGGATTTCCATGAAACGCCGATACGGGGGTATCCGGACGTCAGCCAGAAAGCTACACGCGACGGGGTGACCGCCATGAACGACCGCATGCTGATGACACTTTCGCCGGACGGGGAGACCCGCACGGACTACGTCTGCCGGCCGGAGAAGGCCGCCGACGCACGGGACGCGGTCAGCAGCTTCATCGCACGGCTCCACCCGGCGCCGGCCGCGCACGTGGTGCAGAACCTGCTGCTCCTCGTGACGGAGCTGGTCACCAACGCCGTCCGGCACGCCGGAGCCGTCACCGCGCTCCGGCTGACCGCGGACCGTACGGGCGTCCACGTCCGGGTCGCCGATCCGAGCCCCGCCCACCCGCAGGACCGCACGCCCGACCTGACGGGCCGCACCGGCGGCTTCGGCTGGCCGATGGTCCAGCGGCTGTCCCAGGAGCTCACGGTCCGCGAGTCGGCGGACGGCGGGAAGGTCATCCTCGCGACCGTGCTCCGCTGAACCCACCCACCGATGAACCGCTGACCCTCAGCCCCTCCGGGACCCTCTGCCCTCCGGCTGCGACGGTCCCCCGGCCGCAACGGGCGCCCATCGTGACGTCTCGATAGAATTCGAACATGGCAGAGCGGCCCGCAGCGCCGACAGCGCCCGAGCTCGTCCTGGAGACCGAGATCGGCTCCACGGTGATGAGTCCGAGCCGGGACTACCATGTCGGGCGCGACCCCGAGAGCGACATCGTCATCGACGACGCCCGGGTCTCCTGGCACCACGCGGTCCTCCACCCCGAGGCCGGTCACTGGCTGCTCCAGGACGAGGACAGCACCAACGGCACGTACACCGGCGGTCACCGCATCCACGAGTCGGACGTCGGCGCCGGCAGCGTCATCCACTTCGGCAACCCGAGCGACGGCCCCCGCGCCGTCCTCCAAGGCCGGGAGCCCCCCGCCCGTCCCGCCGCAGCCGACCGGCCCTCCGCCGTCTCGATGCCTGCCGCCACCGGCACCTTCCGGCAGCCGACCACCGTACGGCCGCTGCCGGCCAGGACCGTGCGCATCGGCCGCGACGCCGGCAACGACCTCGTCATCGACGACCTCGTGGTCTCCCGGCACCACGCCGAGCTGCGGGCGCTCCCCGACGGCCGGCACGAGATCGTCGACCTCGGCAGCCACAACGGCACCTTCCTCAACGGACAACCCGTCGCCCGGGCCGTCGTCGGTGCCGGTGACATCGTCGGTATCGGCCACTCCGCGTTCAGCCTCGTCGGCGATGTGCTCCAGGAGTTCGTGGACACCGGTGAGGTGTCGCTGGACGTCCAGGACCTGGAGGTCACCGTCGGCAAGGCGGGCAAGGGCGGCAAGACGCTGCTGGACGGGGTCTCCTTCCCCGTCGGCGAGAAGTGCCTGCTCGGCGTCGTCGGGCCCAGCGGCGCCGGGAAGTCGACGCTGCTCAACGCCCTCACCGGACTGCGCCCGGCCGACACCGGCACCGTCCTCTACGACGGCCGTGACCTCTACCGCGACTTCGCCGAGCTGCGCCAGCGCATCGGCCTCGTCCCGCAGGACGACATCCTCCACTCCCAGCTGACCGTACGCAAAGCCCTCGGGTACGCCGCCGAGCTCCGCTTCCCGCAGGACACGGCGAAGGAGGAGCGGCAGGCCCGCGTCCTGGAGGTCATCCATGAACTCGGCCTGGAACAACGGGCGAACCAGCCCATCCACAGTCTCTCCGGCGGCCAGCGCAAGCGCGTGAGCGTGGCCTTGGAGCTGCTCACGAAGCCCTCGCTGCTCTTCCTGGACGAACCGACCTCGGGGCTCGACCCGGGGATGGACCGCTCCGTCATGCACATGCTGCGCGGCCTCGCCGACGACGGCCGTACGGTCGTCGTCGTCACGCACAGCGTACTGAGCCTGGAGGTCTGCGACCGGCTCCTCGTCCTCGCGCCCGGCGGCCGCATCGCCTATTACGGCCCGCCTGAGGACGCTCTCGCCTTCTTCGGTTTCTCCGAGTGGCCCGAGGCGTTCGAGGCCTTCGAGAACGACCGGGACCGGGACTGGGCGGCCACCTACGCGGACTCGCCGTTCCACCGGCAGTACATCGTGAACGCCTCGGCGCAGCCCCAGCTCCCCCAGGCCTCGCCCGGGGCGTCCGTCGCCCCGCCGCCGAAGACCCGTAACTGGGGTGCGCAGCTGGGCACTCTGGTCCGCCGGTACGCCTCCGCGCTCGCCGCCGACCGCACGTTCCTGATCATCATGATCGCGCTGCCCTTCGTCATGGGCGCGATGGCCCGCGCCCTGGCGGGCAGCAGGCTCACCCAGGAGACGGCGATGAACGCGCTGCTCATCCTGTGTGTGGGCGGCGTGCTGACCGGCGCCGCCAACGCCGTACGGGAGCTGGTCAAGGAGCGGGTGATCTACCAGCGCGAGAGAGCCGTCGGCCTCTCCAGATCCGCGTACCTGATGTCGAAGATCGTGGTGCTCGGAACCATCACCATCCTCCAGGCCGTCGTGCTGACCCTGGTGGGACTGGTGGGCGTCGACCTCAACGCACCGGGTGGCGAAGGTGTGTTCCTGCCACCGCTTGTCGAAATCACTCTGGCCGTCGCCCTGTTGTCGTTCACCGCGATGATGCTCGGCCTGCTGGTCTCCGCCCTGGTGCGCAAGGAGGAGGTCACGATGCCGCTGCTCGTCCTCCTCGCCATCGTCCAAGTGGTTTTCTGCGGGGCCCTGCTGAAGCTGAACGGGGTGCCGGGGCTCGAGCAGCTGTCCTGGCTGGTCCCGTCGCGGTGGGCGCTGGGTGCGATGGCCGGCACGATCGATCTGGCCCGGATCGTGCCGGGCGAGCTGACGTCCGACCCGCTCTTCGGCCACTCCGCGGGGGTCTGGCTGCTCAACATGGGCATGCTGGTCGTCCTCTCCGCCCTCTTCGGCTACGTCGTGGCGAAGCTGCTGCGGCGCCATGAGCCCGCGGTCATGCGGAAGTAAGGCGGTCCCATGGCGACCCCGGCCCCGGAATTCCGCCCCACCCACGTCATCCCCCCGGACGGGCTGCCCGCCTGGGAGGCGCCCGATGTCGCCCGGCGCACCGACCCGCTCGACGCCCTGCTGCCGGTACAGCTGGCGGAGCGGCGCGGGGACTGGGCGTACGTGATCTGCTCCAACGGCTGGGCGGCCTGGGTCGACGGGCGGCTCCTCGTCTCCGTACCGCGCACTCCCCCGGCCCCCGGTCAGCCGCTCGCCCGCACGGCGGACCCGCGCCCCCTGCTGGCCCGGGCGGAGGAGGCCCTCAACCAGTACCGGCGCGCCGCCCAGGATCTGGCCGAGGGCCGCAGCGACGGGGAGGGCTTCCAGCAGCGGACGCGGGGGATGCGGGTGGGGATGGTCGTGGACGGGGAGTCGGTGTGGCTGTACGACGCCGAGCACGAGCGGTGGGTCTTCTGCGACGGGAAACAGCTCTGTACGTACGCCGCGGAGTCGGGGCCGGGATCGGGGACGGCGTTCACGGGTGCGGGTGCGGGTGCGGGTGCGAACGCCGCGGGACCGGAGCCGACGCGGGTGGCGGGTGCGGAGGGACCTCCCGAAGCGACGCGCGTGGTCACGGCGGACGGGCCGCCGGAAGCGGCGCACATCGTCGCCGCGGACAGTCCCGAGCCGACCCAGGTGGTGACCCCCGAGGGACCCGAACCGACCCGGGTCGTGACCCCCGACGGACCCGAGCCCACCCAGCTGACGGCGCCCGAGCCGACGCGCGTCGTCACTCCCGACGATGCGCGGGACGGCGGGGGGTGACGGGCCGTGGCACCTCCGCCGCCTCCCCCGTCGCACGACGCCGGGCTGCCGGCCGGCCGGGACGACGAGCTGATCGGCAAGCGGATCGCGGGCTATCTGGTGGAGGCCGAGGTCGGCCGCGGAGGCATGGCGGTCGTCTACCGGGCCAAGGACCTGCGGCTGGACCGGATCGTCGCGCTCAAGCTGCTCGCCCCCGAACTGGCCCGCAACGACACCTTCCGTCAGCGGTTCACCCATGAGTCGCGGGTGGCGGCCGCGATCGACCACCCCCACATCGTGCCGGTCTTCGAGGCCGGTGAGACGGACGGACTCCTCTACATCGCGATGCGCTACGTGGCGGGCGCCGACCTGCGCGTGCTGATCGACCGGCGCGGGCCGCTCGATCTCACCGCCGCCGTCCGGATCGGCGGGCAGGTCGCGTCCGCGCTGGACGCGGCCCACGACCACGATCTGGTGCACCGCGATGTGAAGCCGGGCAACATCCTGGTGGCGGCGGGGACCGACAGCGACCATCCGGAGCATGTGTATCTGACGGACTTCGGGCTGACGAAGAAGTCGCTGTCGCTGACGGGATTCACCACGGTCGGCCAGTTCGTCGGGACGCTCGACTACGTGGCACCGGAGCAGATCTCGGGGAAGCCCGTGGACGGCCGGTGCGATGTGTACAGCCTGGCGTGCGTGGTGCAGGAGACCCTGACCGGGGCGCCGCCCTTCCAGCGGGACGACGACATGGCCCTGCTCTGGGCCCACCAGTACGATCCGCCGCCTCCGCCGACCGGGCAGCGGCCGGACCTGCCGGGCGCGGTGGACGGCGTACTGGCGAAGGCGCTGGCCAAGGCGCCGGACGACCGTTACGACACCTGTCTGCGGTTCGTGGCGGCGCTGCGGGCCGCGTCGTCGGGGGTTCCGGCCGGGGACCATGCGCCGACCAGGGTGGACGCGCGGGCCGGTTCGTGGTCGGCGACGCCCGAGCCGCCGCCCCGGCCGCCGCGCTGGGCCCGCCCGGTGTTTCCGGAGGCCTAGGGCCGGTCGTCCGGCGGGACCTCGCCGTGGAGCCGGTGCATCCGGGAGGCGGCGAGCCCGCCCAGGAATCCGGCGACCAGACCCCACAGGAAGGCGATACCGAGCGCGGTCCACAGCTTCGGACGCAGCGAGACCTCGCCGCCGAGACCGCCGCCGAGGTCCCCGATGCCCAGGAGGGACAGACCGTACCGGGCGGAGACCGCCGCGGTCAGGCCGATGAGCAGCACGGTCAGGGTGAGCGCGACCGCCAGGTGCAGCGCGTGCTGCCAGGGCCGCATGCGGGCGGGCGACCGGACGGCCATGAGGAACGCGGCGCCGAGCACGAGGAGGGCGGTGACGACGAGCAGCCACCACACGCGTCCGTCCTGGTCGGCCAGCGTGCGCAGGTTGACCGTGGACAGGTCCGGCGTACGGAGTACGGAGTCGAGCACCTGGGGCATCGGCAGGCCGAAGGGGCCCTGCACCTTGCCCTCCCAGGAGGCGCCGAGGCCCAGGGTGAGCGCGAGCCAGACCAGGTTGGGCAGGCCGAGGAGGATCACCGCGAGGGTCTGGGCGGGGTGTCCGCGCACCACCATCACGACGAGTCCGGCGACGACGCCCAGGGCGACGGAGGCGAGGAGCAGCGCCACCATGGCGGACGCCGCCGGGCGCACGGTCTCCTGGAAGCGCACCAGCCGGGCCGGGAGGGGTGCCCGGCGCGAGACGAGGAGCGCCAGCACGAGGACACCGGCCAGCCACACCAAGCCGATGACGACGGTCAACGGGATGTCGGCCCGGAATCCGACCCGCGCCGAGTCACCCAGTACGTCTCCGAAGGCGTCCCCGGTGCCGTCGCCGCTGCCGTCGCCGGTGAGGCTTTCGGCCGGGAGGGTGAACGTGTGCCGGGCCAGGAGCGAGAGGACGATCAGCACCACGGCCCAGAGGGCGGCGACCCGGCCCGCCCAGCCCGCCAGTTCGCGGCCTCCGGCGACGGCCCGGTGGCGCAGGGGGCGGAGGAACCCGTAGGCGATGGGCAGCGCGCCGGCCAGGGTCACCGAGAGCGGGAGCACCGAGAGGCCCGCCTGCGCCCCCACGAGGGAACCGGCATCGCCCGCCAGCCCGACGGAACCGCCCACCGCCATCACGACGACGGCCGCGACCACACGGGGGAAGGCACCGCCGGGCAGCCCGGCCGCACCGGCGGCCCACAGGCCGAGGGCGGCCGTCACCAGCATGGCCAGGGTTCCGGCCAGCACCGCCACGAGGGCGTCGAGCCAGCCGTGCGGTGCGCGTGTCGCGCTGTTCCTGTCGTTGCTCGCCCGGACGTTCACGCTGCCACGCTAAGCAGTGGTCCGGCGCCGCGCTCCCCGGGGAATCGGTCGCTCCCTCCGCTTGCGGGGAGCACGCGGGCGGTACACACAATGAGTGCGACAAGGCCCGGATTGCCCATATATGCCCCAGTCAGGGGAGCGGGGATCCGAGGCGGGTCCCGACCTCGGGGAGCAGAGCCCGTGAGTGATCAACCGCCGTCGTCCGGCCGCCCCACAGGACCGCCCTCCGGTCCTCTCTCGGGCCCCTCCCAGTCAGGCCCGACGCCCCCGCCCCCCACGACGGTGTCCGGCACGCCGCCCGGTCCGCCGAGCGGCGGGGACCAAGGCGGTTCGGGCGGCTCCGGGGATTCCGGCGGTGCGGGAGGCGGCTCCGGTTCGGGAAGCGGCTCCGGTGCCGCCCCCGGCTCCGGTCCCGGGCGCCCCTGGTGGCGGTCCGTGCCCCGGATCGCCGCGATCACGGCGGCCGTGGTCGTGGCGGTGGCGCTGGTCGTGTTCCTGACCCGTCCGGACGACGGCGGCGGCAGCGGCTCGAAGGCGGGCGGCGAGGTGTTCCTCCAGGCGGCGGGCTCCTCCGGCCCGGACCCGTTCACGGAGTCCACGGCGCGCAGGAGTGACACGGAACCGGGGACCGCCTCACCGTCCGCGGTCCCGAGCGCCTCGGCCACGGGGTCGCAGGTGACGCGCGGGGTGGACGGCGCGGCGCCCGGCCTCTACGGGGGCACCCGCAAGGTCGCGAGCTGCGATGTGGAGAAGCAGATCAGCACGTTGCGGGCGGCTCCGGACAAGAACCGGGCGTTCGCCTCGGTCCAGGACATCGAGCCGTCCGCCGTACCGGACTATCTGCGCTCCCTCACCCCCGTACAGCTGCGTATGGACACCCGCGTGACCAACCACGGCTTCCGGGACGGGAAGGCGACGCCCTATCAGGCGGTGCTCCAGGCCGGTACCGCGGTGCTCGTCGACGACCGCGGGGTGCCCCGGGTGCGGTGCGCCTGCGGCAATCCGCTGCTGCCGCCCGTCGCCCAGGAGGACCCGAAGCAGACGGGGAAGGCCTGGCCGGGATACCGGGCGTCGGACGTGGTCGTGGTGCAGCCGGCGTCGAAGCCGGTGGACGAGTTCGTGATGGTCGATCCCGCGAACGGTGACTGGTTCACCCGTCCGGCGGGAGACACCGGCGGCAAGGACGAGAAGACCGATCCGCCCAAGGACAAGAAGAAGGCGTCGGAGTCGCCCTGCCCGCCGGGATCCGGTGACGGGGACCGCTCCTGCCTTCCGGGCGAAGGCGAATCGCCGCCCGAGGGTGAATCCCCGCCGCCCGGCGAATCCCCACCCCCTGCCGACGATGGGGTGACACCGCCGCCGGACAGTCCGCCCGTCAGCGACCCTCCGCCGCCGGACAACCCGCCCGGCGACTCGCCCGACTCTCAGCCTGCCCCGCCTCAGGAACAGCAGCAGCCGGAAGAGCAACCACAGCAGCAGCCTCAGGAGCAACAGCCCAACTCATAGCGCACACGCGAACAATCAGCGCACACGAACGCCTAACGCACCGCGTCCGGCCGGGGCTTCACCGTCTTGTCGAGGTTCGGGATCTCCACCGGGGCACCGGCCCCCTTGGCCCGTCCCAGGCCGGCCGCCGATGCGGCGGAGTGCAGCGAGCGCAGGGCCAGCAGCAGGAACCCGATGTCGTCGAGGTAGACGGGGTCGGGCAGCAGGTCGACCGGGGAGACGGTGTAGACGACGGCCGCCCAGACGAGGGCCTTGTTGCGCAGCGGGATCCCGGCGTCGACCAGGAGCTTCCTGGCCTTGAAGACGCGCACCAGCAGTACGGCGGCCAGGGCCAGCATGATCAGTGCGGCGACGGCGGCGACAACGAGCCAAACGGTGGTGTCCATGGCTCATCGTCTACCCACTCGGCCGTCGATGACGGGATGAATGACGGAATTACGGAGAAGTCAGCCGGCGGCGTTCTTGGTACGCCGGCGGGTGCGCCGCTTCAGCGCGCGCCGTTCGTCCTCGGCGAGACCTCCCCAGACGCCGGAGTCCTGGCCGTTCTCCAGGGCCCATTCCAGGCACTGCGCCTGGACCGGGCAGGTCCGGCAGACGGCCTTGGCCTCCGCGGCCTGGACGACGGCGGGGCCGGACGTCCCGATGGGGAAGAACAGGTCCGGGTCCTCCTCGCGGCAGGCCGCGTGCGTGCGCCAGTTCTCCATGCTGCTCACTCCCGGTCTCGGATGGGTGCCGCAGGCGCGTGCCGTACGGCCGTACCGTCCGGGTGACCGACGATCGGCACCTCAAACACGTGGCCGCCGGAGAACCGCTGTGGCTTCCGGGGCGGGGCGGTGCAGGGCGAGGAGGGCCTGGTCGTCCTGGACCCGGCCGCCGGTGTGCCGCCCGACGTCCTCGATCAGCAGTTGGAGGATCTGCGCGGGGGCCGGCGGGTCGCCGACGAGGGAGCGGTGGCGCAGGAGGCGCGGCAGCCGTACGGCCGCGTCGTAGAAGACCCCGGCCTCGTCGCGGGCCTCGGTGACGCCGTCGGTGTAGCACAGGAGCGTGGAGCCGGGCGGGAAGGGGAACGTGTCGACCGGGAACGCATAGGTACCCAGGGCCGCCATGCCGAGCGGGGGCGCCTCCTGGGACGGTTCGAGGAGGGTGGCCGTGCCCTCGGCGTCCAGCAGCACCGGGGGCGGATGGCCGCGGTTGACGATCCGTACGGCGTCCAGGCCCGCGGCGAACTCGGCGATCAGCGCCGTGGTGAACCCCTCGTCCTCCTCCTGGCCGCCCCGCCGCCCGCCCTCGCGCAGCAGGGCCCCCTCCAGCGCGGTCACCAGGCCGGGCAGGTCCTCCGCCTGATCGGCGGCGAACCGGAAGGCCCCCAGGTCCGCGCAGACCGCGCGGACGGCGCCCAGCCCCTTGCCCCGGACGTCCCCGACCATGACGCGCACCCCGTGCGGGGTCTCCTGGACGACGTAGAGGTCGCCGCCGATCATGGCCTCGTCCTCGGCGGGGATGTACCGGGCCGCGATCCTGAGGTCACCCAGCCGGGACGGCGGGAGGGGCAGGACGGCGGCCTGGGCCACGGCGGCGACCTGGCGGGCCCGCCGCGTCCGGGCGCTCTGGCCCTCCAGGGCGCGGTTGATGAGAACGGCGAGGACGGTTACGGCCAGAAGGGTGAGCTGGTTGGCCACCCCCTGTTTCCAGCCGAAGGTGCCGTCGAACCAGGCGAGGACCGCGTGGACGGCCATCGAGAGGGCTCCGATCGCGATGATGCCGGGCAGCGGCAGCAGGGGTGCGGAGGCGACGGGTGCGGCCAAGAGCAGGGGTGCGAAGGTCACGTCCCTCGGGGTCGCCAGATCGATGACGACGGCCAGCACGATGACCCCGACCGGGATCCACTGGGCCCTGCGCGGCTGCACCACTCCCCCACGCTGTACGGCCAGGGCACGCGCCGCATCCCGGCCCCGGCGCGCGTCCGCGCCCCGGGGCCGGGTGTCAGAGCGGCAGCGGGGTCCCCGGCGGCGGAGCGGCGGCGCACGCGGCGTCGAGCCGGATGCGGTGGGCCATCACGGCGTCCGGGTCGTCGATGAGGTCGACGCGGACCCCGGGCGTCTCCAGGACCGCCTGGTCGCCGATCTCCGGGGCGGGCACCCGTAGCAGGTGCAGGGGCGGCATGGCGGTCATGGCGTGCGGCGGGTGGTCCAGCGGCACCACCTGGACGGTGATGTGCTGCTGCTCCATCGCCTCGGCCAGCGCCCGGCGCTGCCCGGCCATGGTCTCCGCGTCGCCCACCCGGGTGTGCAGGGCGGCGGCCGGGAGCAGGGCCCAGAGGGCCGTACCGCGCTCGCTCAGCCGGCGCCGGCGCTCCCTCAGCAGCTCCAGGCGGCGCTCACGGCGGGCGGGGGTGTCGTCGGGGTACCGGATCCGGTACAGCGCGGAGGCGTAGGCGGAGGTGCGCAGCAGCTCGGGCACGAGGGCGGGGTGCCAGGTGCGCACCAGGCTGGCCGATGACTCGACCCCGATGACGTCCTGCTGCCAGCTCTCCATGTCGTCCCGCCACTGGTGCCACCAGCCGGGCAGGTTCGCGGCTCCGAGCCCGGTGAGGATCGGCTCGGCGACGGCGGGCGGAGCCCCGTAGCGGCGCAGCAGCTCGGCGACCTGCCGGGCGTCGAGCCCGGTCTCGGCCCGCTCGATCCGCCGTACGGTCGCGGGGTGCGCGTCCAGCGCGTCGGCGGCGGCCCGGAGGGAGACGCCCGCCTGTTCCCGCAGGATCCGCAGCCGGGCGGCCAGGACGCGGTGCTGCACCGTGGGGCCGGAGCGGGGTCGCATGCTCGTACCTCGTTCGTCGAGCCCCGGGGCGGAGCCATGGACACTCTGTCGCTTGCAAAGTATGCACTTTGCGCCGAGAGTACATACATGTCGGAAATAGTCAGTTGCGCGCAACGCGCTCCGGAAAACGGGGGAGTCAGAGGTGCACACAGCTGGTGGGTCCCCCGGTTGCCCGGGGGCGTTCCCGAAGCCCGTCACCGGGTGCAGGAGGCGATGCACGCGTGGGGAGAACCCGCGGAACGCATCGAGGCGGCGGCGCTGATAGTGACCGAACTGGTCACCAACGCCGTCCAGCACACCAGCACCCGCCGGATCCGCTGCCGGCTTCTCCGCTCGGCCGAGGGGGTCCGTATCTGCGTGTGGAACCGCGGCCGGGCCCGTATACCGGCGCCGGCGTCCCCGGCTGATTCGGCGGGGCTGCCCGTCGAGGCGGCTCCACCGGCACACGGCCCCGACGGCGACGATTCACTCGACTGTCTGAGCGAGGACGGCCGGGGCCTCCTGCTCGTGGACGCGCTGGCGGCCCGCTGGGGCACGCGCGCGGCGCTGGCCGGCCGGCTCGTCTGGGCCGACGTCTGATGCTCCCCTCATGAGCAGGGGCCGGGACTCCCCCACCGACCACTCCCCCGGACGATCAGCCTCCCCCAGGTGATCAGGTCTCTCCAGGCGAGAGAACCTCTCCGGACGATCAGGTCTCTCCAGGTGATCAGGCAGGGGCGGTACGGCACTCCGGGTGACCCCAGCCGTTCGGGTTCTTCGCGATCGGCTCCTTCGCCGCGTACGTCCTCCCGCAGTGACACCGCCCCGCGAACCGCGCCTTGATCGTGCCGTTGGACCGCCCGGCCCGGGACGCACCCTTCGCCCCCTTCGCCTCTCCCGCGCCGTCCCCCGTCTCCGTACGCCCCTTCGTGGCCCGGGTCTGGGCGGGTACGGGCAGCGCGGTCGCACCGTGCGCCGTACCCGCCGGGCGCTGCGCCACCGCCGCCTCGCTGGCGGCCTGGTCGGCGAGCGCGTTGAGCGGGTCGCCGTCCACCTGGTGGGCGGGCACATAGCGGAACGTCACCGTACGGGCGGTGAGCAGGGCGTCGATGCGGGTGACCAGCTCGCGGTTGGCGACCGGCTTGCCCGCCGAGGTCTTCCAGCCGTTGCGCTTCCAGCCGGGCAGCCACTTGGTCACGGCGTTCATCGCGTACTGCGAGTCCATCCGCACCTCGACACGGACCGCCGGGTCGGTGGACTCCAGCAGTTCGGCCAGGGCGGTGAGCTCGGCGACGTTGTTCGTCGCGGTGCCCAGCGGGCCCGCCTCCCAGCGCTGCGGGCTGCCCTGCGCGTCGGCGACGACCCAGGCCCAGGCAGCCGGTCCGGGATTTCCCTTGGACGCCCCGTCACACGCGGCGATGATGCTCTCGTTCATCCCCCGATCATGCCAGCCCGGCATGACCGCCCGGACCGGCGGCCGAGGCACCCTCACCCCACGGCGGAGTCCGTCTCAGGGAACGGCCGAGCCGGTCTCAGGGCACGATCGAGTCGACGTACCCGCCGTCGACCCGTACCGCCGCCCCGGTCGTCGCCGACGCCTGGGCGGAGCTGAGATAGACCACCAGGTTGGCGATCTCCTCGGGCTCGATGAGCCGCTGGAGCAGCGACTGCGGCCGGTGCAGCCGCATGAACTCGCGCTGCGCCTCCTCCCAGGGGAGCGCCTTGTCGACCAGCTCGTGGACGAAGTCCTCGACGCCGCCGGTATGGGTGGGGCCCGCGATCACGGAGTTCACGGTCACGCCCGTACCGGCCGCCTCCTTCGCGAAACCGCGGGAGACGGCGAGGAGCGCGGTCTTGGACATGCCGTAGTGGATCATCTCGGCAGGGATGACGATCGCGGAGTCGCTGGCGATGTTCAGCACCCGGCCCCACCCCTGGCCGGTCATCGGCGGCAGATAGTGGCGGATGAGGCGTACCGCGCTGAGCACGTTGGTGTCGAAGTACGTACGCCACTCCTCGTCGGTGATCTCCAGGGGCGGGCGGGAGCCGAAGATGCCGAGGTTGTTGACGAGGACGTCGATCTCCGGGACGGCCGCGTACAGCTCGGCGGCCCCCTCCTCCGTGGTCAGGTCGCAGGCCACGGTCGTGACGGCCGCCTCCGCCACCTCGGCGCGCAGCGACCGCGCCGCCCCGTCCAGCCGCTCCTGGCCGCGTCCGGTGAGGACGACCTCGGCGCCGGCCGCGGCCAGCCCGGTGGCGATGGCCAGGCCGATGCCCTGCGAGGAACCGGTCACCACCGCGTTCTTGCCCGTCAGATCGATGCGCACGCCACTTCTCCCCTTACTCGCTCTCTTCGCGGCCGCCTCTTCGCGGCCGCCTCTTCGTCCGGCCGGCGGCCGGCGCCCGGCGGAGTGCCGCGCGCCCTGTTGACCTCAACCAAACTTGAGGTCCTAGCGTTCTCAGCAGTCCGCACACCCAGGTCAGCAGAGTCGGAGCGCCCCATGGACATGGAAGTCACCGCATGGACATCACTGCACAGTGCGATGAACGCCGAGCAGGACCGGCGGCCCTTCTCCAAGGCGACGCTACGCCGCATCCTGGTCTTCGCCAGGCCGCACAGGGCCCGCATCTACCGGTTCCTCCTGCTCAGCACCGTCACCGCGCTGCTCGCGGTGGCCACCCCGGTCCTCGCCGGGCGCGTCGTCGACGCCATCGTGCGGGGCGCGGACTCCGGGACGGTCACCAGGCTCGCCCTGCTGATCGCCCTGATCGCGGTCGCCGAGGCCGGGCTGGGACTGCTCACCCGGTGGCTGTCGGCCAACCTCGGTGAGGGGCTGATCCTCGATCTGCGGACCGCGGTCTTCGACCATGTGCAGAGGATGCCGGTCGCCTTCTTCACCCGCACCCGGACCGGCGCCCTGGTCAGCCGGCTCAACAACGACGTGATCGGCGCCCAGCGCGCGTTCAGCAACACGCTCTCCGGGGTGGTCTCCAACCTCGTCACCCTGCTGCTGACGCTCGCCGTGATGCTCACGATCTCCTGGCAGATCACGCTGCTCTCGCTGGTCCTGCTCCCGGTGTTCGTCGTGCCGGCCCGCCGGATGGGGGCCAGGATGGCCGGACTCCAGCGGGAGGCGGCCAACCACAACGCCTCGATGGGCACCCAGATGACCGAGCGGTTCTCCGCTCCCGGCGCCACCCTCGTCAAGCTCTTCGGCCGCCCGTCGCTGGAGTCCGCCGAGTTCGCCGAGCGGGCCCGCCGGGTGCGGGACATCGGAGTCCGCTCCGCCATGGCCCAGTCCGCGTTCATCACCGCCCTCACCCTGGTCTCCGCCCTGGCGCTCGCCCTGGTCTACGGGCTCGGCGGCTACTACGCGCTGCGCGGCACACTGGAGCCCGGCGCCGTGGTCTCCCTCGCCCTGCTGCTGACCCGGCTGTACGCCCCGCTGACCGCGCTGGCCGGGGCCCGGGTCGAGGTGATGAGCGCGCTCGTCAGCTTCGAGCGGGTCTTCGAGGTGCTGGACCTGAAGCCGCTGATCGCCCAGAAGGCGGACGCCCGTCAGGTGCCGGAGGGTCAGGTCTCGGTCGAGTTCGAGAAGGTGTCCTTCGGCTACCCGTCCGCGGACAAGGTCTCCCTCGCCTCGCTGGAAGAGGTCGCGACGCTGGACAACCGGGGCGGCACCCCCGTCCTGCACGACGTGTCCTTCCGCGCCGAACCCGGCCAGATGATCGCCCTGGTGGGCTCCTCGGGCGCGGGCAAGTCGACCATCGCGCAGCTGTTGCCGAGGCTCTACGACGCGGACGCCGGTTCCGTACGGCTGAACGGGATCGACGTACGCGATCTGAGCGCCGACTCCATCCGCGACACGCTGGGCATGGTCACCCAGGACGGGCACCTCTTCCACGAGTCCGTGCGCGCCAATCTGCTGCTGGCCCGGCCCGACGCCTCCGAGGAGGACATCTGGGACGCCCTGCGCCGCTCCCAGCTGGAGGGGCTGATCGCCTCGCTGCCGGAGGGCCTGGACACCGTGGTCGGCGAGCGCGGGTACCGGCTCTCCGGGGGTGAGCGTCAGCGGCTCACCATCGCCCGGCTCCTGCTGGCCCGTCAGCGGGTCGTCATCCTGGACGAGGCGACCGCGCACCTGGACTCCACCTCCGAGGCCGCCGTCCAGGAGGCCCTGGCCGAGGCGCTGGAGGGGCGGACCGCCGTGGTGATCGCGCACCGGCTCTCCACCGTACGGGCTGCCGATCAGATCCTGGTCGTCGAGGCGGGCCGGATCGTGGAGCGCGGCACCCACACCGAACTGCTCGCGGTCGGCGGGCGTTACGAGGAGCTGTACCGCACCCAGTTCGACCGGCCGTCGGCGGACGAGGCGCAGCCGGTCGGCTGAGCCGGGCCCGCCGTGCGTCAGCGGCGGACGAGGCGGAGACGTTCCGTGGTGCGCAGGCGCCGCAGGGCGTCCCCGCCGCAGCTGCGCCACTGCTTCGGCGAGACCCGGGGGCGGTTGGTGCCGTTGGTGACGAGCGCGTTCACCGAGGTCATCGGGTCCGCCGCCATGGACTTGGCGAGCAGCACACCGACCACCAGCGGCAGCAGCGTGACCGCGAGGGCGGTGCCTGCGGTGGTGACGTGCTGGATGTGGGGGCGGCGCTGCGCTGCGGAGTCCATGGCCCCATTCGAACAGCGGGCGGGGGGCGGAACATCGGGGCAGGTACTCAGCGGGGAGCGCCGCGCATACTCAGGCGTGCGTACGGGGACGCTGGGGACGCGGCCCCGGACCGCGGGGCCACGGCCGCGGGGCGGCCGCCGGACCACCGGAAGGACCACGCCGATGAGCGAGCACCAGGGACAGCCGGCGGAGCGCCCGGACGGGGACCCGGCCGAAGACCGGGGCGCGGCCCATGGGCTCCCCGCCGCGACGGTGTTCGACGCGCTGGGCGCGGAGTACGAGCGGGCGTTCGCCGGTTCGGCCGCCCACCACGCCTCGCTGGACCGGCTGCTGGAGCACCTCGCGCCGGGCAGCCGGGTCCTGGACGTGGGCAGCGGGACGGGCGTCCCGACCGCGCGGCGGCTGGCCGCGGCCGGACACCGGGTGGTGGGCGTCGATGTCTCCCCGGTGATGACCGCCCTGGCGGCTCGGCAGGTGCCGGACGCCGAGTTCCGGTGCGCCGACATCCGGGAGCTGCCGTGGGCGGACGGGGAGTTCGACGCCGTCTGCGTCTACTTCTCGCTGCTGCAGATGTCACGCGGTGAGCAGGGCGGGCTGCTGGGCCGGCTGGCCCGGGCGGTGAAACCTGGGGGCCGTCTGGCGGTGGCCACCGTGCCGGTGGACGTGGCGGACGTGAGCGCCGTCTTCATGGGGCAACCGGTGGTGGTGTCGAGCTTCGGCGAGGAGGAGTTCGCCTCCGTGGTGGCCGGGGCGGGGTTCGCGGTGGAGGAGCGGCACAGCGTTCTGTTCACCCCGGACCACCCGGCGGGCGCACCCGAGCCGCACCTCTTCCTGCACGGCCGTCGCATCTGACGCCCCTGCCCCAAAGCCTTTCGCAATCACAAAGAACAAGCCGAATGAATGACAAGAATGGCGCATTCGCGTTCCTTCACAAGAAGGTAATGCGATAGCAAAGTTCTGGTCTATATGCTGAGCTGTAGTCGTATCCGTCCGGACGCCGACCGCGCGTCCGGACGTGCCACATGTTCGGAAGAACACGAGGTGGAACACACTTCCTTCTCCGAACATTCATACGGATTTAATCAGCGCATTCGTCAATATGACCCGACCACACCGCTCCCGGCTCCGCCGGATGCAGGAGGCAGGCCACCCATGAAGTCCCTTGTCGCACCCGCCCGGACTTTCACCGAGCACGACACCGCGAACGCAAAGGAGGCCGGGCTCCCCACCTACGCCCGGCCCCCGAGACATTTCCGTGCGAGCCGCGGCGTAGTGCACCCCGGCTCGATCAGCGTTCACCGGCCGGAGAGCGGCCCGTCGTGCGGCCGCCTCTGACGGCTTCCCGCCCCCCACTCGTCCGCACCCCGGCCCCGCCCGGGCGCGGACCTCACCCTCAAGGGAATCGTCACCCGTGATCTCCGTGAAGGAACTCAAGAACCCCCACGTCGTACGACGTGACCTGCTGGCGTCACTCGTCGTCTTCCTGGTCGCCCTCCCCCTCTGCGTCGGCGTCGCCGTGGCCTCCGGCGTACCGGCCGAACTCGGCCTGGTCACCGGCATCGTCGGCGGCCTGGTCGTCGGCATGCTGCCGGGCAGCAAGCTCCAGGTCAGCGGACCCGCCGCCGGCCTCACCGTCCTGGTCTACGAGGCGGTCACGGAGTTCGGCCTCGCCACCCTCGGTCCGATCGTCCTCGCCGCCGGTCTGCTCCAGGTGGTGCTGGGCGTGGCGCGCTTCGGCCGCTGGTTCCGCGCCATCTCCGTCTCCGTGGTGCAGGGCATGCTCGCGGGCATCGGCCTGGTCATCGTGCTGGGCCAGCTGTACGCCATGGCCGACACCGAACAGCCGGGCACCGCCCTCGCCAAGCTGGCCGGGCTTCCCGGTCTCGCCGCCGAGATCGTCACGGACAACGAGGCCATGACCGCCTTCGGGCTCGGCGCCGGGACCGTCGCCGTCCTGCTGATCTGGCCGAAGCTCCCCGCGCGCGTACGGCTCGTGCCCGCGCCGCTCGCCGCGGTCGGCCTGGCCACCGCCGTCGCCACCCTCGCCGGGCTGCGGCCCCTGGTGGCCGATGTGAACGGGCTGCTGCACGCCATCGACCTGCCCGGTGCGGCGGAGTTCGGCAACCTGGCCAACGTGGCCGTCATCGGTACGGTCCTCGCCTTCGCCCTCATCGCCTCGGCCGAGAGCCTGTTCAGCGCAGCGGCCATCGACCGGATGCACGACGGCCCCCGTACCGACTACGACAAGGAGCTGGTCGCGCAGGGCGTCGGCAACACGATCTGCGGGGCGCTCGGCGCACTCCCGATGACCGCCGTCATCGTCCGCAGCGCGGCCAACGTCCAGGCCGGGGCCACGACCGCGCTCTCCCGGGTCGCCCACGGGCTGTGGCTGCTGCTCTTCGCGGCGCTGCTGCCCGCCGCCATCGGCATCATCCCGCTCGCCTCGCTCGCCGGGATCCTGGTGCACGCCGGATGCAAGCTGGTGCCCTTCAAGGAGTTCGGTCCGCTCTGGCGCGAACACCGTGGAGAGGCCGTGCTGTTGGCGGTCACCGCACTGGCCATCGTGGTGACCAACCTTTTCGAGGGTGTGGTGCTGGGTCTGCTGCTGGCCGTGGTCAAGTCGGCCTGGGAGACCTCCCACGTACAGCTCTCCACCCGCCAGCTCACCGGCGGCCGGGTCGTGGTGACCCTCACCGGCAACGCGACCTTCCTCCGACTGCCCCGCATCCTGGAGCAGTTGGAGAAGCTGCCGCAGGATCAGCCCATAGAGCTGGACCTCAGCGGCCTGCGCCATCTCGACCACGCCTGCCGGGTGGCGCTGGAGAACTGGGCGCGCCGGCACAACGACGCGGAGACCGACCCGGTGACGATCCGCCGGTAGCCGGGTCCGCCGGGAGAAGGCCGGCCCGTCCTGCCCTCCGACGGGAACCTGCTTCTGGTGGGACCGCTCCGCCCCACCAGAAGCAGGACCGGAACGTTTGTGCGAAATGGAACAATGCGGGCACATTGCGGTCTCATGGCGGGCCCGGCGACGGGCTTCCGCCCCGCCCGCGGGGCTGCGTAGGTTCGGGGCTCCCCCCGCGCCGAGCACCTGGAGCAGCCATGAGCGTGACCGAGGAGTTCCTCGCCCACAACGAGGTGTACGCGTCGACGTTCGACGGTCCCCTTCCGCTTCCCCCCGCCCGTAGGACGGCCGTCGTCGCCTGCATGGACGCGCGGCTGAACCCGTACGGCATCCTCGGTCTCGCCGAGGGGGACGCGCATGTCATCAGGAACGCCGGGGGCGTGGTCACGGAGGATGTGGTGCGGTCCCTGGCGATCAGTCAGCGGCTCCTGGGTACGCGGGAGATCGTGCTGATCCACCACACCGACTGCGGCATGGTGACGTTCTCCGACGACGCGTTCCGCCAGGGCATCGAGAAGGAGACCGGTATCCGGCCGCCGTGGTCCGCCGAGGCGTTTCCGGACGCGGCCGACGACGTACGGCAGTCCCTGCGGCGGGTGACGGGCAGTCCGTTCATCCCGCACACCGGCCAGGTCCGCGGCTTCGTCTTCGACGTCGCCACCGGCCGCCTCGACGAGGTCGTCTGACGGCCGGTGGGGCTGCCGCCGCCCGTGGCGAGAGCCGCGGGCCGGGCCGGCGCGCTCAGGCCGCCGTGGTGAGCTGCGCGCGGCCGAAGAGCAGGGCGTAACCGGTCGGCAGGGCCTCGATGATCCGGGTGACCAGCGCCGGGTCCATCAGTGCGCCGACCGCGGCCAGTACCGTACCCGCGTCCCAGCGGGCGGTCGCCGCGGTGCCGCCGGTCCGCACGGCCAGGTCGTCCACGAACCGGGCGGCCGGCGCCGGGGCGATGCCGGGAGCCTCGGCGGCGAACACCAGGGCGGCCTCCCTGGGGAGCGCGGCGGCGAACGCGACCCGCTCCTCGCCGGTGATCTGGGCGCCGAGCCCGCCCAGGACGGCACGGAGGGCTTCCTCGGCCCGCTCCCGGGTGGGGTAGGCGCCCTCGTATCTGATCTTCTCCAGCAGCCGGTCGAACGTCATGGCCTTCGGGGCGGCGATAGTCCGAGGCTCAGGAATCATGGCGGCGGCAGCCCTTCTCGTCGTCGTGCGGTGTCGGTTGTCTCTGGCTTCTTCTCCGAAAGCGCCGTCGTACACCCCCTGGGGGGTATTCGGCGGGTCACAGGGGCTGCGGATGGCCGAAAAGGAGGTCGTACCCCGTCGGCAGCTGGAGAAGGATGCGGCGCAGCAGGTCCTCGCCGGCCGCGTCGGCGGCGACGCTGAGGACGGCCCCCACGTCCCACATCGCCGTCCGTTCGGTGGCGCCCTCGATCCAGGCCGCCGTGGCACGCACGAACCGCTCCGGCGTGAGCGGTTCGGCGGCCCGCAGCGGGTTGAGCAGGATCAGGGCCATGGTCTCGGGGAGCCGGGCGGCGAGCTCGGCCCGCTCCCGGCCCACCAGGTGGGCGCCGAGAAGGGCCAGGACGACGCGTGCGGCGCGCTCGGCCTCTTCCCGGTTCTCGTACGTGCCGCGTTCCTGGACCCGGTCCAGGAACGCCTCCCATCGCAGGGTCACGGTGACCGCTCCCTCGGGCTGTCCCCCCTCGGGCGGGGACGGGTGCCGGGCCGGGAGGGGGAGAAGGGGAGATCCGGCCCGGCACCCGTCACGGACGGGCGTACCGGTTCAGCCCTTGATCTGCTTGCGCGAGGAGCCGCCGGCGATGGAGATCTTGCGCGGCTTGGCCCGCTCGGCGATCGGGATACGCAGGGTCAGTACACCCGCGTCGTAGCCGGCGTCGATGCGCTCGGTGTCCAGCGTGTCGGCCAGGACGATCTGGCGGGAGAACACGCCCAGCGGACGCTCGGAAAGCTCCATCTGCACGTCGTCCGTGTCGACGGCCGGACGGCGCTCGGCCCGGACGGTCAGCATGTTGCGCTCGACGTCGATGTCGATCGCGTCCGGCGAGACCCCGGGAAGATCGAACGCCACCACGTACTCGTCACCCTCGCGGTACGCGTCCATCGGCATCGCCGACGGCCGCGACCATGTGCCGGGGCGCAGGATCTGCTCGGTGATCCGGTCGAGTTCACGGAAGGGGTCGGTACGCATGAGCATGGCGGAAACACCTCCAGTCGGTCGGGCGGTAGCCCGCGCGTTTCATCTGAATCCGTTGTAGCATGTCATCCATTCGATGACAAATGAAATGTCACCGGAAGGACGACAATCTCGCAGAGGAGCCACGGTGCCAGCAGCGGAGCAACCCGATCCGGCCCGCCACCCCGATCCGGACGCCGTCTCCCTCCTCGCCGCCGCGGCGGCGCTGGGGGTCATCGACGACGCGGTCCGCGAGGCCAGGGCCGCCACGGCGGACCGGCCCGACGGCGAGACGGCCGATCCCGACCGGGCCCAGGCACTGGCCTCGCTCCAGCTGCTGCGGGAGGTGCGGGAGCGGCTCGCGGGCTGGGAGACCGGGCTGATCGAGGCGGCCCGTGCGGCGGGAGCCAGTTGGGCCGATCTGGCGGACCCGCTGGGCGTCGCCAGCCGGCAGGCGGCCGAGCGCCGCTACCTGCGTCTGCGCCCGGGGTCGCTCGGCTCCACCGGGGAGCAGCGGGTCAAGGCCACCCGGGACCGCCGGGCGGCCGACCGCACCATCACCACCTGGGCACGGGAGAACGCGGCGGAGCTGCGCTCGCTCGCCGGCCAGGTCACCGCCCTGACCGGCCTCCCCTCCCCCGCCGGCCCGCCGCTGGACCGTCTGCGCCGGGCCCTCGCCGCCGACGACGCCGCTCTCCTCGTCGCCCCGCTTGGGGCGGTCCGGCCCCATCTGCCGTCGGGCCACAGGCAGTTGGCCGACCGGATCGACTCGCTCAGCCGCCTCACCGGAGAGCTCCGCGAGGACACCACCGCCCGGCGGCAGAACAGCTGAGCGGCGGAGGCCCCGGGGGGCCTCCGCCGCTCAGCTCACCGCACCGTCCCGCTCACCGCCTACGGCTTGCGGGCCACCAGACCCCACTGGTCGACCAGCACCGGGTCGTCCTCCTCGGGACGCCACAGGGCGATCGACAGGAAGCCCGGCTCGATGATCTCCAGGCCCTCGGCGCAGCCGGTGATCTCCTCCGGCTCCCGGACCAGGTACGGCGGGTTCTCGCCGGAGTCGTACGCCTCCTGCGCGGCGAGCGTCTGCGGTGTCTTCACCGTGTCGCAGAGGACCAGGTAGCTGCCCGAGGGCATCCGGGCCATGTACCGCTGCACGACATCGATGCCGTCGGCCGGGGTCAGGTGCCCCAGCGTCGAGAGCAGCAGGACGGCGACGGGCTCGGACAGGTCGAGCGTCTTCGCCGCCTCGTCCACCACCGTGTCCGTGTCGGACAGATCGGCCTCCACGTACTCCGTCCGGCCCTCCGGGGCGCTGGTCAGCAGGGCATGGGCGTGGGCGAGGACGATGGGGTCGTTGTCGACGTAGACGATCCGCGCGTCGGGCGCGATGCCCTGGGCCACCTCGTGGGTGCTGTTCGCCACCGGCAGGCCGGTGCCCACGTCCAGGAACTGGCGGACGCCCAGGGAGGCGAGGTGCCGGATCGCACGGGCCTGGAACGCGCGGGAGGCGCGCGCGATGTCGACCATCTGCGGGTAGGCCGCGCTGACCGCATCGGCCAGTTCGCGGTCCACGGGGTAGTTGTCCTTGCCACCCAGCCAGGCGTTCCACACCCTCGCCGAGTGCGGGACGTCGGAGCGGATCCTGCGGCGGAACTCGACGTCGTCGACGCTCATGTCTCTCCTCTACTCACTGTCCGTACAAGGCCGTTGACCGAATAACCGCCGGTGAGAGCCTTGAGCTGACCGTACATCGCCATCCCGGTTCCCGCTGACCGCCCCTGCCTCAGACGAGGTCCGCGTCCAGGCCCGTCAGGCGCGCCGACTCCTCCCACAGCGCCCGCGCCATGCCCATGTCCCGCGCCCGGGCGGACCTGCGCGCCGGGCCCGGGGCTCCCCGGGTCTCGCCCAGGTGCCGAGGGCCGTAGTACGAGGCGCCGGGCGCGTCCGGAAGCGTCGCCGCGTACAGCGTGGGCAGGGCGCCGGCGGAGGCGGGCTGGGTGTACAGGCGCGATGCCCGCTCCAGCTTCGCCGCCCAGTTCCGGCCGGACAGCTTCGGGCCCGCCTGCCCGAGCTCCGTCGCGGCGAGGCCGGGGTGCGCGGCGAGGGCGAGCAGGTCGCGGCCGGCGGCCCGGGCGCGGCGGTCGAGTTCGGCGGTGAAGAGCAGGTTGGCGAGCTTGGACTGCGCGTAGGCGCCCCACTTGCTGTACCCGCGCTCGGCGTTGAGGTCGTCGAGGTCGATGCGGCCGATGTGGTGCCCCAGCGAGGACAGGGTCGCCACCCGGGCCGGTCCCGCCACGCCGAGCACCGGCAGCAGCCGGAGCGTCAGGGCGAAGTGGCCGAGGTGGTTGGTGCCGAACTGCATCTCGAAGCCGTCCGCCGTGCGCAGGAGCGGCAGGGCCATCACGCCGGCGTTGTTCACCAGGAGGTCGAGGCGGCCGTCCACCTCCTTCGTGATGCTGTCGGCCGCTTCGGCCACCGACGCCAGATCCGCGAGGTCGAGACGGACGAGGCGGGTGTCGGAGCGCGGTGCGGCGCGGCGTACGGCCTCCAGTGCGCGCCGGCCCCGCTCGGCGTCGCGGCAGGCGAGGACGGTACGGGCGCCGGAGCGGGCGAGGGCGAGCGCGGTGACGGCCCCGATGCCGCTGTTGGCGCCGGTGACCACGGCGGTCCTGCCGGAGAGGTCGGGCATGTCGTGGAGATTCCAGGAGTGCATGCCGCACACCTCCCCGGCCGGGGCCGGGTCACACACCGGTCAGCCGAACTGGCCCACCTTGTAGTCGCCCGCCGGCTGCTGGACGATCACGTTCAGCCGGTTGAAGGCGTTGATGAGGGCGATCAGGGAGACCAGCGCGACGAGCTGGTCCTCGTCGAAGTGCTCGGCGGCCCGCGCCCAGACCTCGTCCGGGACCCCGCCGGCCGCGTCCGCGATGCGGGTGCCCTGCTCGGTCAGCTCCAGGGCGGCGCGCTCGGCGTCGGTGAAGACCGTGGCCTCCCGCCACACCGCGATCAGGTTGAGGCGCAGGGACGTCTCCCCGGCGGCCTCGGCCTCCTTGGTGTGCATGTCGGTGCAGAACCCGCAGCCGTTGATCTGGCTGGCCCGGATCTTCACCAGCTCCTGCGTGGTGGTGGACAGCCCCGTCTCCGAGACCGCCCGGCCCGCCGCCGTCAGGTGCTTGAGGATCGTGGCCGTGGTCGGGCTGCCGAGGACGTTCACACGGGCGTTCATCTTTTCGGCTCCTTCGCCGTTGTCGGTCGCTACACCCCTACGACGGACGGGCCCGCCGGGATGTGACACGCGGCCTGTCACGGATGCACGGGTGGCCGGGTCACCCGTGCGGGCCGCCCGGGAGGCCGGGCGTGGGCGGCGGGCCAAGAATCGGAAGGTGCCGCGCCGAGGGAACGACAACGCCGCAGTGGAGCGGATGGTCCGCACGGTCATCCGCCGACGGAAGAGGTCCCTGCGCGAGCAGGACGTCACCGTCACCGACCCGCCGAAGGTGCGCCGGGCCGTCACGGCCGCCGCCCTCGGCAACACCATGGAGTGGTTCGACTTCGGCGTCTACGCCTACCTGGCCGGAACGCTCGGCAAGGTGTTCTTCCCCTCCAGCTCCCCCGGCGCCCAGGTCGTCTCCACCTTCGCGACCTTCGCCGCCGCCTTCCTGGTGCGCCCGCTCGGCGGACTGGTCTTCGGGCCGCTGGGCGACCGCGTGGGACGCCAGAAGGTGCTGGCGCTCACCATGATCATGATGGCGGCCAGTACGTTCGCCGTCGGCTTCCTCCCCACGTACGCCGCGATCGGCTTCGCCGCCCCGCTCCTGCTGCTGGTCTGCCGTCTGGTGCAGGGCTTCTCGACCGGCGGGGAGTACGCGGGCGCCACCACGTACATCGCCGAGTACGCCCCCGACAAGCGGCGCGGCTTCCTCGGCAGCTGGCTCGACTTCGGCACGTTCGTCGGCTACTCGCTCGGCTCCGGCCTGGTCACCGTGCTCACCGCCGTCCTCGGCACCGACGGGATGACCGACTGGGGCTGGCGCATCCCGTTCTTCGTGGCGGGCCCGATGGGCCTGATCGGGCTCTACATGCGGCTCAAGCTGGAGGAGACCCCTGCGTTCCAGCGCGAGGAGGAGGCCCAGGCGCAGGCGTGTACGGAGAACGATCCGGTGGAGGAGGCGCGCCAGTCGGGGAAGGGGCGGCTCAAGGAGATCTTCACCCGCCACTGGCAGGCGGTCCTCATCTGCATGGGGCTGGTGCTGCTCTACAACGTCACCAACTACATGGTCACGTCCTATCTGCCGACCTACATGTCCCAGACGCTCGGCGAACCGGAGACCACGTCCCAGCTGCTGGTCCTCGGCACGATGCTGCTGGTGGTGGTGATGATCACGACGGTCGGCCGCACCTCGGACCGCTGGGGCCGCAGACCGGTGTTCATGGCGGGCAGCGTGGCCCTGATCGTGCTGGCCTCGCCCGCGTTCCTGCTGATCCGGCAGGGCGGGATCCTGCTGCCGGCCATCGGCTGCGCGGTGCTGGGGCTGCTCCTGGTCTGCTTCGCGGGTACGGCGGCCTCGACACTGCCCGCCCTGTTCCCGACGCGGCTGCGGTACGGGGCGCTGTCGATCGCCTTCAACATCTCCGTCTCGCTCTTCGGCGGCACCACCCCCCTGTTCGCCTCCACGCTCGTGGAGGCGACCGGCGACGAGATGGTGCCCGCGTACTACCTGATGGTGGCCGGGGTGATCGGGCTGGTGGCCACCTTCTTCCTCCACGAGACGGCGGGGCGGCCGCTGCGCGGCTCGGGGCCCATGGTGGAGACGCCCGAGCAGGCCCGGCAGCTCGTCGCGCGGAGCCGTACGACGGCGGGCCGACAGGCCCGCGATGTCTGGCTCCGGGTGCGCCATCTGTGGCGGGGGCCCGAAAAGTAGGCGTCAGGCGTCGACCTGCGTCGGCTGGAACCAGGCCGGCCCCTCCGTCAGCGCCTGCTTGATCCGGAAGAGGGCGAACTCGGCGAGCGGCGGCAGCCCGTCCAGCGGGAACCAGCCCACCTCCAGCGACTCGTCGTCGTTGACCCGGGCCTCGCCGCCGGTCGCCCGGCAGCGGAAGGTGATGTCGAGGTACTGGCAGCAGTCGCCGTTGGCGTACTGCACGGGCTGGAGCGCCTGGGTGAGGACCAGCCGCTCGGCCACGCAGTGCACCCCGGTCTCCTCCAGCACCTCGCGCTCCGCCGTCAGGGCGGGCTCCTCCCCCGGCTCCGAGATGCCGCCGATCACCGACCATTTGCCGGTGTCCGCGCGCCGCCCCAGCAGCACCCGGCCCTCGTCGTCGAAGACGATGGCGGTCACCCCGGGCAGCAGGAGCAGCTGGTGTCCGGCGGTGGCGCGGATGGTGCGGATGAAGTCGGGAGTCGCCATGGATCCGAGCCTACGTGGCCGGTTCCCGGCTGCTACGCGGTGCCCCGCTCCCGCCGCACCCGGGCCGCCGACACGCCTGCCCAGCCCAGGCCCGCCACGGCCAGCAGGGCGATGATGCCCTCCGGCAGGGGGCCCATCCGGGTGGCGGGGGTGAGCGAGGAACGCAGCGGGACCTCGGCGACCAGGGCGTCGGGGGTGAACATGCCGCTCCGGTCGGCGATCGTGCCGTCGGGGCGGATGACCGCGCTGACCCCGCTGGTGACGGGGACGACCACGGCCCGCCCGTGCTCGACGGCCCGGACCTGGGACATGGCGAGCTGCTGGTAGGTCATCTCGCTGCGGCCGAAGGTCGCGTTGTTGCTGGGCACGGCGATCATCTGGCCGCCGTGGAGGACGGTGTCGCGGGCGGCGTCGTCGAAGGCGGCCTCGTAGCAGGTCACCATCCCCACCTTCGTACCGGCGAGGTCGAAGACGCCGACCTTGCTGCCGGGCACGAACTCGCGCTGGACGCGGTCGACGTCCTCGCTGAAGAAGCGGGCGACCGTCCGCATCGGCATGTACTCGCCGAACGGCTGGATGTGCCGCTTGTCGTAGGTGTCGACCGGGCCCCGGTCCGGGTCCCACTCGATCAGGGTGTTGCGCAGGCTGTCGGAGCCCTTCTCGACCACCGAGCCGACGACGGTGGGGACACCGATGGCCTTCACCGCGTCGTCGATGACCTGGCGGGCGTCGGCGTTGAGGTACGGGTCGAGGTCGGAGGAGTTCTCCGGCCAGAGGACGAAGTCCGGCTGCTTCGCCTTGCCCGCCTTCACCTCGTCGGCGAGCTGGGTGGTGCGCTTGGCGTGGTTGTCCAGGACGGCGCGGCGCTGGGCGTTGAAGTCGAGGCCGAGGCGGGGCACATTGCCCTGGATCGCGGCGACGGTGGCGGTGCCGTCCTCGGCGGAGTCGTCGACGAGCGGGAGCGAGGCAAGCGCGGCCACGACGGGTACGAGGACGCAGGCGGCGGCTCCGGCGACGGCGGCGCGGGGGATCTCGCCGGTCGCGCGGTACGTACGGAAGCGGCGCACGGCCTCGTAGAGACCGAAGCCGCACAGCACGACGGCGAAGGAGAGCAGCGGGGTGCCGCCGAGCGCGGCGAGCGGCAGGAACAGGCTCTCCGCCTGCCCGAAGGCGATCTTGCCCCAGGGGAAGCCGCCGAACGGGATCCGGGCCCGGACCGCCTCGTCCAGGGTCCAGACCGCGGCCGCCCAGAACGGCCAGTACGCGAGCCGGGACACGGCGGCGATCCCCAGGCAGCCCACCGCGATGAAGAGCGCCTCGGCGGCGGCGAGGGCGAGCCACGGCACCGGGCCGACGTCCTCGCCGGTCCAGTGCAGCAGCGGGAGCATGAACCCGAGCCCGGACAGCAGCCCGAGACCGAAGGCGGCGCGCAGCCTGCGCCCGTACAGGACCCAGCCGAGCAGGGCGAAGCCGGGCAGGACGAGCCACCAGAGCGGCCGGGGCGGGAAGCTCGCGTAGAGCAGCACGCCGGAGAGGGCTGCGGCGGCCGGACGCAGGAGTCGCTGCGGCAGTCCGGCGGTCGGGGGCGTCGGCGCGGGCCGCGGTTCGTCGACGGGGGTCATAGTGGCGCTCACCTGGCGGAGTCTACGGTGGGCGGCTGTGAACCGGGGGGACGGCCTGGGGCCGCGAGGGGCCGCCGCGTGCCCGTTCCCCGCAGCGTCCGCGTGGTCAGTCCCGGTCCCGCTCCGCGCCGGCGGCCAGGTGCATGCGTTCGCGGATGAACCGTACGGCGCTCTCCGCGTCGTCCACCGTGACGGTGAAGGTGCGGCCGTCACCGAGCAGCAGGGCCATGCCCTCGCCCTTGCGCACCACGACGGCGGTCCCCTGTTCGGGGCGCCAGCGGTAGCCCCAGCCGCCCCACTGGCGCGGGTTGATCTTGGCCACGTACTCGGCGCCGACCACATGGGTGATCAGGATCCTGCGGCGCGGCAGCCCGGCGTGGCCGCAGCGGACCTCCAGGGCGTCCCCGTCGACCTTCACGGCCACATGGACGAAGGCGAGCGTCCCGAAGAGGATGAGCAGTCCGGCGGCGAGGCAGCCGATGACGGACATCAGCAGCGGGGCGAACCCGGACGACCAGGGCGAGCCGACGGCGAGCTCGATGCCCAGAGCCATGCAGCCCGCGCCCGCCAGGGCCAGGAGCCACTGGATGCGGTTGGTCGCGCGGCCGGTCCAGACGGTGGACGGGGCCTGCGACGAGCCGTGGTGCGCGCGCTCGGGGTGGTCCGTCATATCCGCAGCGTACCCACGATCAAGCCGCCCGGCCCGGGGGCCGCGGGGTCAGCGGGCGGGGGCCGCTGCCTGGAGGGTGCGGCCCTCCGCGTAGGCCAGAGCGGGCTCCGGCAGGGTGCCGGGGCGGCCGGCGAGGAGGACGGTGAGCGTGCCGGACGGTTCGGCCGTCGGAGCGGCCTCGGCACCGATCCGGCGCAGCGCCTGGGCGGCGACGGCCCCGGCGGAGCCGTGCAGGACCAGCGGCGGCCGGCCGGGCTGCTGGACGGCGGCGCGGATGCGGTCGGCGACCAGCTCGTAGTGGGTGCAGCCGAGGACCACGGCCCGTACGCCCGGTGGGGTGAGGGCGGCGGCAGCGGCGACGGCGCGGTCGATGCCGGCCTCGTCGCCGTGCTCGATGGCGTCGGCGAGGCCCGGGCAGGGGACCTCGGTGACGTCGACGGCCCCGGCGAACTCGTCGATCAGCCCGCGCTGGTAGGGGCTGCCGGTGGTGGCCGGGGTGGCCCAGATGGCGACCGGGCCGCCGCCCGCGGCGGCGGGCTTGATGGCGGGGACGGTGCCGATGACCGGGAGCGCGGGCTCCAGTGCGGCGCGGAGCGCGGGCAGGGCGTGGACGGAGGCGGTGTTGCAGGCGACGATCAGGGCGTCCGGCCGGCGGGCGGCGGCGGCGCGGGCCACGGCCAGCGCGCGGGCGGTGACGTCCTCGGGGGTGCGCGGGCCCCAGGGCATGGAGCCGGGGTCGGAGGAGACGACCAGCTCGGCGTCGGGCCGCAGCCGGCGAACGGCGGCCGCTGCCGCCAGCAGGCCGATTCCGGAGTCCATGAGCGCGATCTTCACCCGGTCACCCTAGCCGACAGCCCTTGCGGACCGGGCTCCGTGGGGCAGACTGCGGCGAATGAGCGCCGTTGCCTGGATCGCCGTGGGTTCAC
Source organism: Streptomyces cyaneofuscatus (assembly GCF_000718135.1). Taxonomy (GTDB): domain Bacteria; phylum Actinomycetota; class Actinomycetes; order Streptomycetales; family Streptomycetaceae; genus Streptomyces; species Streptomyces cyaneofuscatus. The sequence goes on from NZ_JOEM01000008.1 coordinate 423,564, forward strand.
TGATCGCGTGGGTGTGGCTGCTGCTGGGGCAGGGCTTCTACTGGCGGACCGACCAGCGGCTCCCCCGGCGCACCGACCCCGCTCGCTGGCCGTCGGTGGCGGTGGTCGTACCGGCCCGCGACGAGGCGGAGATGCTGCCGGTGAGCCTGCCCTCGCTGCTGGTCCAGGACTACCCGGGCGAAGCCCGGATCATCCTGGTCGACGACTGCTCCGGCGACGGCACCGGGCAGCTGGCCCGTGAGCTGGCCGCACGGTTCGGCGGCCTGCCGCTGACCGTGGCGGAGCCCGGGGAGCCGGAGCCGGGGTGGACGGGCAAGCTCTGGGCGCTGCGGCACGGCATCGCGCTGGCCCGGCTCCACGAACCGGACTTCCTGCTGCTGACGGACGCGGACATCGCGCACGAGCCGGACAGCCTGCGGGACCTGGTGGCGGCGGCCGGGACCGAGGGCCCGGACGGCTACGATCTGGTGTCGCAGATGGCGCGGCTGCGCGTGGAGAGCTTCTGGGAGCGTCTGGTGGTGCCCGCGTTCGTCTACTTCTTCGGGCAGCTCTACCCGTTCCGCCGGGTGAACCGGGCCGGGTCGCGGACGGCCGCCGCGGCGGGCGGCTGTGTGCTGCTGCGGACGGAGGCGGCCGAGCGGGCGCGGATCCCGGAGTCGATCCGGCAGGCGGTGATCGACGACGTGTCGCTGGCGCGGGAGGTGCGGCGCGGCGGCGGCCGGATCTGGCTGGGGCTCGCGGACCGGGTGGACAGCGTGCGGCCGTATCCGGGGCTGAGGGACCTGTGGCGGATGGTGGCGCGGAGCGCGTACGCGCAGTTGCGGCACAGTCCGCTGCTGCTGGCGGGGACGGTCCCGGGGCTGGCGCTGGTCTACCTGGGGCCGCCCGTGACGCTGGTGGCGGGGCTGGCGACCGGCGACGGGGTGGCGACCTGGGCCGGTGGCGCGGCCTGGGCGGTGATGACGGCGACGTACCTGCCGATGCTGGCGTACTACCGCCAGTCGCCGTGGCTCGGGCCGCTGCTGCCGCTCACGGCGGTGCTGTACCTGCTGATGACGGTGGACTCGGCGGTCCAGCACTACCGGGGGCGGGGTGCCGCCTGGAAGGGCCGTACCTACGCCCGGCCCGATCCGGACGGGACGGCCGGGGCCGCGCCGGGCCGGTGACGCCGCGGGGGCGCCGGGTCCGGCCGGGCGGCGGCGCGGGTCATTCGGGGCTCATTTGCGGCCGGGGGTCCAGTTCATGCCCCAGCCGTAGGCGGCGTCGATGGTGCGCTGCGGGCTGACACCACGGTCGGGCACCAGGTAGCGGGCCTCGCGCTGCACGGTGAGGTCACCGCCGTTGTTGGTGATCAGCGCGAGCGCGCAGACCGTGGAGGGGACGGTGCACTCGTCGAGGGAGAAGTCGATCGCCGCGCCGTTCTGCGGCTGGAGGGTGACCGTGGCGTGCAGGTCGGCGAAGCTGCGGGCGCCCTCGTAGATGGTGACGAAGATCAGGACGCGGCGGAGCAGGTCCTTGCGGTCGAGGTTGACGGTCATGTTCTCGCCGGTGGAGAGCGCGCCGGTGCGGTCGTCGCCGTCGAGGTGGATGAAGGGCGGCTGGGCCAGCGAGCCGAAGGCGTTGCCGAGAGCCTGCACGACGCCCTTGCGGCCGTCGGTGAGTTCGTACAGCGCGCAGAGGTCGAGGTCGAGGTCCCCGTGCATCGCGACGGCCCGGCCGAGCTTCGCTCCCCAGCCCTTGAACTGCTTGCGCACCTCCCAGTTGAGGTTGACGCGGAGCGCGCCGGAGGTGCCGCCCTGCTTGGCGAGGGAGACGGACGGGGCCTCCTTGGTCAGCGTGACCTTGGACAGCCGCACGGGCTGCGGGCTGTCTCTTATACACATCTCCGAGCCCACGAGACAGGCAGAAATCTCGTATGCCGTCT
>NZ_JOEM01000009.1 GCF_000718135.1 Streptomyces cyaneofuscatus
CCCTTGGCCAGGGAGGGGGTGGACGGTGGCTGGGGCTGGGGCTGGGGCTGGGGCTGGGGCTGGGGCTGGGGCTGGGGCGCGGCTGGGGCTGGGGCCTCGTGGGGTTGGTGGGTCTCTCGGGGCTCGTACGCCTCGTGCGTCTCCTGCGCCTCGTGAGGTGTCCCGTACCGGCGTTCCTCGCGGCGCCGTTCCCGTACGGCCCGCCATCGGGCCACGGACCCCAGGACGAACACGGTCAGGACCACCAGCACCATCAGCTCGCCGATGAACAGGCCCCAGAACAGGCCGTAGCCGGAGAGCTGGGCGGCGGGCGTGTGGGGCCAGGCGCCGGGGAGGTCCTGTGGGCCGGTGGCCAGTTCGCGCAGCGCGAGGGGGGTCTGGGTGAACGTGACGCCGTCCGGCCAGGAGCCGTGCGCGAGGAGGCCGGCCAGGCCGGTGGCCGTCCAGGCGAGCAGGGTCGCCGCGAACAGGAAGCCGATCAGGCCGACCAGCAGGCCGTCGGGGACGCCGCCGCCGCTGCGGGAGTCCTCGTGGCGGGGGCGGTACCGGTCGCCCCGCTCGGGGACGGGGCCGTGGGCTGCTCGGCGGGCCATGTCAGGCCACCGTGGACCGGGACGAGTCGTCGATGCGCTGCTGGTTCTCGATCCGGGCCGCCCGTTGCTCCGCCTCCAGCTCCGCGGCGCGGATGTCCTCCGGGAGCAGGTCGTCCGACGAGCCCTCGGTCATGGCGCGGTCGGTGAAGACGAGGGGGCGTTCGGCTTCGGTGATCAGGTGTTTGACGACCTGTACGTTGCCGTTGACGTCCCAGACGGCGATGCCCGGGGTGAGGGTCGGGATGATCTCGACCGCCCAGCGGGGCAGGCCGATGACCCGGCCGGTGGCGCGTGCCTCGTCGGATTTCTGGGCGTAGATCGTGCGGGTGGAGGCCATCTTGAGGATGGCCGCCGCTTCCTTCGCCGCGGCTCCGTCCACGACGTCGCTGAGGTGGTGGACGACGGCGACGAACGAGAGGCCGAGCCGGCGTCCGAACTTCAGCAGGCGCTGGAAGAGCTGGGCGACGAAGGGGGAGTTGATGATGTGCCACGCCTCTTCGACCAGAAAGATGCGCTTCTTGCGGTCGGGCCGGATCCAGGTGTGCTCCAGCCAGACGCCGACGATCGCCATCAGGATCGGCATCGCGATCGAGTTGCGGTCGATGTGCGAGAGGTCGAAGACGATGAGGGGCGCGTCCAGGTCGATGCCGACGGTGGTGGGACCGTCGAACATGCCGCGCAGGTCACCGTCGACGAGCCGGTCCAGGACGAGGGCGACGTCCAGGCCCCAGGCCCGTACATCGTCTATGTCGACGTTCATCGCCTCGGCGGACTCGGGCTTGGGGTGGCGCAGTTGCTCGACGATGTCCATCAGGACCGGCTGGCGTTCTGTGATGGTCGCGGTCACGTAGGCGTGGGCGACCTTCAGCGCGAAGCCGGAACGCTCGTCGAGCCCGTGGCCCATGGCGACTTCGATGATCGTACGGAGGAGGGCGAGCTGGCCGGTGGTGGTGATGGAGGGGTCGAGGGGGTTGAGGCGGATGCCGCCGTTGAGGGCGGCGGTCGGGTCCAGGCGGATGGGGGTTATGCCCAGCTCCTGGGCGATGAGGTTCCACTCGCCGACGCCGTCCTCGCCCTGGGCGTCGAGGACGACGACCTGGCGGTCGCGGAAGCGGAGCTGGCGCAGGACGTACGTCTTCTCCAGCGCCGACTTGCCGTTGCCGGACTCGCCGAGCACGAGCCAGTGGGGGGCGGGGAGCTGCTGCCCGTACAGCTGGAAGGGATCGTAGATGTAGCCCTTGCCGCTGTAGACCTCGCGGCCGATGATCACGCCGGAGTCGCCGAGGCCGGGGGCGGCGGTGGGCAGGTAGACGGCCTGGGCCTGGCCCGTCGACGTACGGACGGGGAGGCGGGTCGTCTCCACCTTGCCGAAGAGGAAGGAGGTGAAGGCATCCGACAATGCGGACAGGGGGTCTCGCATGGCGTGGGTGCCCTCTCTTGTCGCGGGTGGCTGTGTTGGTCTTGCGGGTGGTGCCGGTGTCAGCTGATCTTGCGGGTGGTGCCGGTGTCAGCGGCGGATGCCGGTGGCGAACGGGAGCGTGTTCACGAAGGCGCGGTGGTGTTCGCGGTCGCACCACTCCAGCTTGAGGTAGGACTTGCCGGCCGAGGCGCGGATCGTGCGCTTGTCGCGGGCGAGGGCCTCGGGTGAACGGGACGACACCGTGATGTACCCCACCAGGTTGACCCCGGCCGCGCCGCTGGCGAGATCTTCACCCCGCTGGTCGAGCCGGCCGTGGGCGGCGATGTCGCGGGGGTCGACGGTGCGGTTCATCTTGGCCTGGCGGCTGGCCTCGGCGTCGTCGTTGGTCTTCTCGGTCAGCATGCGTTCGATGGCGACCTCGGTGGGTTCGAGGTCCATGCAGACGGCGACCGTACGGATGACGTCGGGGGTGTGGACGAGGAGCGGGGCGAGGAAGTTGACGCCGACGGGGGTCATCGGCCACTCCTTCACCCAGGCCGTGGCGTGGCACCAGGGGGCGCGGGTGGTGGACTCGCGGGTCTTGGCCTGGAGGAACGTGGGCTCGACCGCGTCCAGTTCGGCGGGCCAGGCGTTGCGCTTGGTCATCGCCTGGATGTGGTCGATGGGGTGGTCGGGGTCGTACATGGAGTGCACGAGGGAGGCCAGGCGGCTCTGGCCGAGCGGCTGGCGTACCCGGATGTCGGCCTCGGCGAGGCGGGCGCAGATGTCGGTGAGCTCGCGGGCCATGACGATGGCGAGTCCGGCGTCGCGGTCGAGCTTGCGGCCGCCGTGGGGGCGGGCGGCGCGGGCGATGGCGTTGGCCTCGGCGGCGAGCTCGCGGCTGTAGTGCATGCAGGCGACGAGGTAGGCGCGGTGCTGCTCGCTGGAGGTGGAGACCATGGACTGGAGCTGGTCGTAGGAGTCCTGGAGCCAGCCGGGGGAGGCCTTGTCGCCGCGCTGGGCGACGTCCTTGGCGTGGGCGTCGGGGTCGGCGGGGAGGGTGCGGGCGAGCATCTGGAGGCGGGTGACGAAGCCGTCGCCGTTGGCCACGTGCTTGAGGAGGGTGCCGAACCGGTCGACCAGGGCTTCCTGGTCCTCGCTGTCGCGGAGGCCGACGCCAGGGCCCTCGATCTCGATGGCGGCGGTGACGGTGCGGCGGTCGGCGTGGAGGAGTACGGCGATCTCGTCGGGGCCGAAGGGGGCGGCGAGCCAGCTGATGCGGCCGATGCCGGGGGGCGGGCCGATCTCGACCTCGCGGCCGTCGGCGCTGACGCCGGCCTCCATGGCGCCGGAGCGGTAGACGGTGCCGCGGCGCAGGGAGCGCTTGAAGCTGCGGTTGATCTCGAACCACTTGTAGAACGTGCGGCCCTTGTACGGGACGTACACGATGGCGAGGGCCAGCATCGGGAAGCCGACGAGGCAGACGATGCGGAGGGAGAGGACGGGGACGAGGAGTCCGCTCATCATGCCGAGGAACGCGCCGACGATGATCAGGGCGATCTCGCCGGTCTCGCGGTTCTTGCCGACGATCGCGTTCGGCCGGGCGCGGCCGATGAGATACGTACGGCGGGGCGTCATCGTGTGGGACTGAGTCGTCAACGCCCTCCACCTCCTGTGCTCGAGTTACCTGTGTTGCCTGAGCCGCCCCTGAAGGAGCGGCTGCCGTGGGGGGTGCCGGAGGTGGGGCCTGAGCCGCCGCTGCGGGGCGAGGGTGCGGCGGAGGGGACAGATCCGCCGCCGACCCCGCCCCCGCCGCCACCGGAGGTGCGGGAGCTGTGTGCGGCGACGCCGCCGCTGGCCGGGTTGGAGGGGCGGGCGCCGCCTCCGCCGCCTCCGCTGTTCTGGTCGGTGCGGCCGCTGTGGGTCTTGATGCCCTGGGAGACGAGGGCGGCCGGGGAGCTGATGAGGGCGGCGGCCTGGGCGCCGTCGGTGGCCTGCTTGCGGTTGGTGCGGGCGCCCTGGATCTCGTCGCCGAAGCCGGGGACGAAGCGGTAGATCATGGCGGAGGCGAAGATGGCCAGCAGGATGATGGCGAGGCCGGAGACGACGGCGGAGAAGGCGTCGGGTCCGTCGCCCGCGGAGAGTGCTCCGGCGAGGCCGAGAACGATCACGATGACCGGCTTGACCATGATCACCGCGATCATGATGCCGGCCCAGCGGCGGACGTGGCCCCACATGTTCTTGTCGACGAGACCGGCGTAGACGACGATGCCGAGGAGGGCGCCGACGTAGAGCAGGGCGGCGCGGATGACGAGCTCCAGCCACAGGACGCCGGCCGCGACGATCGAGACGAGCGAGACGACGATCAGCATGATCGGCCCGCCGCCGATGTCGGTGCCCTTCTTGAGGGCCTCGGCGAACGACCCGAAGAAGACGTCGGTCTGGCCGCCGGTGGAGGAGGCGATGACCTCGGTGACGCCGTCGGTGGCGGAGACGATCGTGTAGAGGATCAGCGGCGTGAAGGCCGAGGCGAGGACGGTGAGCCAGAGGAAGCCGACGGCCTCGGAGATCGCGGTGGTGAGGGGGACGCCGCGGATGGCCCGCTTGGTGACGGCGAGGAGCCAGAGGACGAGGGTGAGGATGGTGGAGGCCGCGAAGATGACGGCGTACTGCTGGAGGAACTTGGGGTTGGTGAAGTCGACGTTGGCCGTGGACTCGACGGCCTCGCTGAGCTTTCCGACGATCCAGGCTGCGGCGTCGGCGCAGCCTTGGGCGAGGGAGGTGAGGGGGTCGGCGGGGTTGTCGATGTCGGTCGGGGCGCGCGAGCCGGCGCCTTCGCCGCCTTCGCAGTAGTCCTTGGCGGGGCCGACGATGAGGTCGCACCTGTCCTGGTCGGACGGGGTGGGGCTCGGCGTCGGCGAAGGTTCTGCGGCCACGGCACGAGATGCGGTGATCAGCGTGACGGCCTGCAGGCCGCCCAGCAAAGCGGCGACTCGGCCTGCCCTGCCTGAGTTAGCGGGCATAGGTGAACCCCCCGAATTCCTCGACTGCTTTGGCGATCTCGTCAGCGTTGGAAGCCGTGCGGTCGGTGTTCACGGGGGCAGGGCCGTCCTTCTGCGCGAAACTCTCGACCTTCCAGTCCCCGTCTGCCCAGCGAAGCTTCAAGGTCATGGTGAACCAGTCGTTGCTGACCGGATTGGTCGAGCTGACGCCGGCCGTCCCGAAGACGCCGGTGCACCAGACCTCGACAGTCGCGGTTGCAGGAGAGTATTCGGTCAACTTGGTTCCGACCGGAGCTGTCCTCGACACGTAGGTGAGACCGGCAGCCGCGTTACCTTCTGCGTCCAAGCCGATCTTGTCGAGAAACTCCTTGTCGTACGCCTGATCGAACCTGACTTTCAGCTCGTCAGCTTTGTCACTGGTGAAGATGCGACGCACGATCTCGGTGCGCTGATCAGGCTTGAGGATCTCTGCGGAGACCAGCGCGACCGAGTAGTTCGCCGCCGCGCTCTGCGCTCCCTGCTCGTCCTGGGCGAAGCCGGAGGCGATTGTTCCGTTCTTGCCCTGGACCGGCTTGGTGCCGGTGGCGGCGGTGGGTGCCGAGCCCGCCGTCCCCGGGTTCTTCGTGCCCGGGGACGCGCTGTCGTCGTTGCTCGTACCGCCCCGGTTGGCGAAGGCGATCGCGGCGATGAGGAGGACCACCACGCCGGTGATCGTGACGAGGGAGCGTGAGTTCCGGACGGGCCGGCGGGCGTGGGGATGGCCCGCGTCGCCGTCCGGGAGGCGGGTACGGGTCTGGCGGGTGCCGCCGAGGGTGCTGTACGGGTCGTCCGCGCGCCCGCCCTGGTCCATGCCGCGGTAGTCGTGCTCGTCGCCGGGACTCATGCCGCGTTCGCTCCCTCGGTCGTGTGCGGTTCCGCGCATGACGACGGTAGCTGTGCTGGTTGCCGCGTGAGCGCGGTGGAGTGACTCGACATCAGGGAGACGCAACCTCAGCCGGTGGGCACGACGGACGGATGGTGGGGAGCGGGCGGGGACGGCCCGGTGCGGGCTGGCCGACGGCCGGTCAGACAGCCATTCCGTACACGATGGTGAAGAGAGTGCCCAGGGAGCCGATGATGAAGACCCCGGTCAGTCCCGCCACGATCAGGCCCTTGCCCTGTTCCGCGCTGAACGTGTCGCGCAGCGCCGTCGCCCCGATGCGCTGCTTCGCCGCGCCCCAGATCGCGATGCCGAGGCAGAGCAGGATGGCGATCGCCATCACCACCTCGATCATGATGCGCGCCTCGTTGCCCAGCGTGCCGAACGGCCCCCAGTTGGGAGCGATTCCGCCGATGATGGTGGTGATGTCGCCCTTCTCTGCTGCCAGGATCATGTAAGTCACCGCCCCTGTTGGGTAGTTAGCTGTCCGCGCCCGTGTGGCACGGGTTGCCTTCTATCTTCGCTGATGAAACCGCCCTCGCACGACGCCTTCCCGGTCTCTTTACCCGGATCTCGCACGTTCGACCGACACGGCCCCCCTGACCTGCGGCTCGTCCCGGTATCCACACGCATATGCCTGGTTACTCTGTGTATCACGCGGTGTGACCGCGAGCAACGACGGTGGCCATGGGTTCCTGATGCGGTTGCAGCGTTGGTGGGGCACGGCGTGTTCGTATGCGCCGTTAGAGGGCCGGTGGTGCGCCGGTGAGCCGGGGCGATGCGCCGTCAGGGCGGGTTGTCCGCAGGGGTGGAGGACGCCCCGCGTCCATCGTCCGGGTGAATCCCGTGGTCGCCCGGTGCGGCGAGAAGCCCTGTGATCGCGCGGCGCCTGCCCCGGCCGTGCCGCCCTGTGGCGCCGGTGGACGGCATGTCGGCCATGCCGCTTTTGGCACAGTGCCGCTCCACGATCGAGGAACGGGGTGAGCGGTGTGAGCGGAGTGGGTGTGCTGGCGCAGCCGGGCGGTGACCGGCCGTGGTGGTGGGTCGAGCCGCGGGGTGGGACGGATGGTGGCGGTGGTGGTGGGGGTGCTGGTGGCGGCGGTGATCTGCAGCACAGCGATGGGCCGTGGATGCGGGCCGCCGGCGGGGCCGAGGGGCTGGTCGCGCACTTCGGTCCGGTGAAGGCGGAGTTGGGGCGGGCGCACCAGGGCTTGACTGCCGGGGCCGGGGAACTGTCGGCGCTGGCCGAGCTGGGCACCGTACGGGCCTCGTGGGAGCGGCGGATCGATACCGCCCGCGACGAGTGCCGGAGCCTGGCCGGGAAGCTGCGGGCGGTGACCGTCACTCAGGCCGAGGTGAACGAAGCCGTGAAGGGGTCGTTTGATGGGGTGAGGGTGGCGGGTCCGGGCTCGGGGCCGGGTCTGGGGCCTGGGGCGGGAGCGGGATCGGGCGCAGCCTCGGGTGGGAAGTCGTGAGCGGGCCGGGCGGGCTGAGCGCGTTGGGGGCGACTCTGACGTGGGCGAAGTTACGTGAGGTGAAGTGCGCCGAGTTGGAGGAGGCGGCCGACGGGTGGGGGCGGGCCGGTAACCGTGCCGATGCCGCCCGGGACCGTATCGACACCCAGCTCGTCGACGATCTGCGCCGGACGCAGAAGGGCGAGGCGTCCCGGGCCGCCGTCAGGCGGTTGCGCCGGCTGTCGATGAACTTCCAGTACATCTATACGGAGTGCGGGCTGCTGCGGACCACGCTGAACAGCCTGGCCCATGAGATGAAGGCCCAGCAGCGCGTTCTTCAGAGGGCGCTCGACGATGCGGCGGCCCTGAAATTCACGGTGCATCCGGACGGGTCGGTGACGTACCCGGCGGCGGGCGAGGGCCTGGTCGACGGTAAGCCGTTGGCGGGTGGGCGGGCGTCCGGAGTCCCGAACCCGGGGCTGGCCGGCCCCTCCGGGCTCGTCGCGCCCAACCCGAACGCCGCGAAGGCCCAGGACATCGCGGACCGGGTCGCCCGAGCGGTGCGGACGGCGGCCGATGTGGACTGGCGGTACGCGAAGATCCTGCGGGGGCTGAAGGCGGAGGACGGCCTGAGTGTGCCCACCGCGACATGGACGGACGCCGCGGGCGATGCGGCGGCGGTGCGGCAGGCGGCGCACGGGTACCTGGCGCAGGGGATCCCGCACGACGCGTCTCCGGCCGGGCGGAAGGCGTGGTGGGCGGGGCTGACGGACGAACAGCGTGAGGAGTACCTCGCGGTGTACCCGGACCAGATCGGCAACCTGGACGGGATCCCGGCGTTGGTCCGTGACGCGGCGAACCGGGACAACCTCCAGCTGTTGATGGGGAAGCTGGCGGGTCGGGACGACGGCGATGCGGTGACGAAGCTGGCGGCGCTGCGGGAGATCGACCGGCAGCTGCGGGCGGTACGGGAGCCGGGGGAGCCGCCGATGTATCTGCTCGGGATCGGGGATCAGGGGAATGGGCGGGCGATCGTTTCGTACGGGAATCCGGATGCGTCGCGGAATGTGGCGGCGTATGTGCCGGGGCTGAATACGTCGTTGGATGAGGAATTCGCCAGGGGTGATCTGAAGCGGGCACGTGACACGGCCGCAGCTGCCAGAGAAATCGATCATTCAACAGCGGCGATCGTTTGGCTGGGATACGACGCACCTCAGAGTCCTGACGGGCTGAATAGCTTGGCTGTTGCCAGCACCGAGAGGGCGGAGACCGGGGCCCATGCGTTCCGGGGGTTTATGTCCGGGCTGGAGGCTTCGAATGATCATGGCGATCCACACATGACGGCTATTGGGCACTCGTATGGTTCGCGAACGGTCGGAGCGGCAACGCAACAAGGTGGCGGCATCCCTGGGGTTGATGACATTGTTCTGGTCGGTAGCCCTGGGCTTGGCGTGGACCGTGCGGAGGACCTCGGAATCGGGAAGGATCACGTATTCGTCGGCGCTGCGGACAATGACGTGGTGACTCGCCTTCCCTCCAAGGAGCAGGGGCTGCTCGCAGCCGCAGGGCGCGCCCTCGGGCCCGCAGGATCCTTGGCGGTGGATGTTGTCCATCCCGGTGATGATGACCTTTGGTTCGGCAAGGATCCAGCGAGTGAGGACTTCGGTGCGCGGCGCTTTACGGTGGATCCGGGGCCGCCTCTGATCGGCTTGGGACGCGTCACTCTTGATGCCCACTCGCAGTATTTCAATCCGAAGCTGGATTCAGCGTCGGCTGACAGCATTGCAATGGTTGTGGCAGGCCGCGGTCATCAGGTCAAGCAGGAGGGTGGGCGTTGAGGCGTTTCCTTCGATCTTTGTTGATTGCCGGTTCTATTGGGCTAGTAGCGGTTGGGTGTGCGATGGATAGGGGGGCGAACATGGACATGAAGACGGCGGCGGAGCGATCTGATGCGATCCTTGATGCCGTGCTAGGAGAGATTCAGCCAGAGCTTCGATGGGCGCATGGCCCGACAACGGTGGGTAGTTGCGACGTGTCGCGCAGACGTGTCGTGATGACGGATATCTCCGCCGCGCGTAGAGGGAATCTCTTAGGGGTTGTCGACCGGTTCTGGCGCAAGAGTGGGTATCGCATGACGGCCGTGAACAACGATGCAGAATTCCCCGCCGTCTATGCCCGGACACCTGATGGATTCGGCGTAAGGCTTCGCATTGGCGGCAAGGGGCAAGCCTTCTTCCAGGTGGACACCCCATGCGTGCGTGAGTCCGCAGTGGCTGACCCCACCACCAAGGCGACCGCGCCCCTCTACGAAGGGGAGTTCATCCCCCGCCCCAACATCCACTCCGACTTCTGGTCGGCGGAGGCGCCGGAAGTCGGCGTGACGTCCGGACGCTGACTGGGGCAAGTTGGCTCAACTCGCCTACCGGGAAAGGGCTTTGAGCCCGGTATTGGGTCTACGGGCCCATGTCCCGTCCCTCGCTCGCGTGGTCGCATACGCGGAGTGACTGATCTGTTGCTGTGCCGCCCACTCACGAGGTAGGGGACTGCCCTTGTCCGGCATACAAGGAAGTGCGGCTTCTGCTGGCGTCGATGTAAGCGCTGCCACCGTCGGGTCGGGCGGGCGGTGCATGCCTCGGTCGTTGCAGGCGGTCCTGATCCTTGTTCAGTTGCAGTTCGTCGCAATGCTCGTGGGTGCGATCGGAGCTCTCTCCACGGCGTCCTCGGTGGATGCCGTGGACGGGCATCTGATCGGGTTACTGCTCTACGCCTCCTTACCCGGCATCAGCGCCTTCGTGCTGTCCCTGTACGTCCGTACCGGCGGCGTCGGCGTCCGGCGCGGGCTCTTCGGCGTGCAGGTGTGGCTCGTCCTCGGTGCGGTTGCTGAGCTGAGCAGTGGGGCCGGGGCGCAAGGGGTCGCGCGGTTGGCGTTGCCCGTGGCGGTTGCCTTGTTGCTTGCGCGGCCGGGGTGCCGGCGGTGGTTCCGGCTCGGGCCGGGGGAACGGGCCGGGCGGCGGTCGTTCAGCCTGGCCCGGATGGTGAGGCTGCGCCGCGACGGTGGGCAGAGCGCTCTGGAGTACCTCGGGCTGGTGCTGGTGGTCGTCGCCCTCGTCGGCGCGATGACGGCCGCCGGGATCGGGCAGCAGCTCACCGCGGAGATGCGTGCCGCCATCTGCTCTCTGACCGGCAGCTCGTGCCCTGCGGCTGGGAGTGACGTCATCGCCGGGCCGGGGGGTGGCGGTGGATCCGGCGATGGGGGTGGCGGTGCTGAGGGCTCCGGTGCTGATTCCGGGCGAGTCTCCGGTGGTGAGGCCGGTTCCGGTGTTGATTCCGGGCGGGTCTCCGGTGGTGAGGCCGGCTCCGGTGCGAGCTCAGGGGGCGGCGGTACGGGTGGTGGGGAGGGGGCCTCCTCGGGGTCGGGTGGGTCTGGGGGGACGGAGACCTCCACCTTCCCCGACGTCGACGCGGGTAGGTCCGGTGGCTCCGGCGGAGCCGGTCGGCCCTCCGGCCCCCGGACCAGCCCCACCTTCCTCGACGGCTTCCTCGGTGATGGGCTCGGCCAGGACCTCCGCGGCGTCGCCGGCGCCGTCCTCAGCCCCGGTGAGAGCGGGCGCCGCATCGTCGAGCAGTGGGAGCGGGACTCCCGGGGCGCGCGTGAGAAGTGGGGGCGCGGCGACCACGTCGGTGCCGCGTGGGAGTGGAACAGGGCCGTCGGTGGCGGCGGTGCCGCGCTCGGGCTCCCCGGGGCCGGGGCGCGGGTCGACCAGCAGGTGCGGGAGGACGAGCGGCGGTACCTCGACGCGCGGATCCCGCAGAACGCCACCCCGCACCAGCGCAAGGCCTGGTGGGACGGGCTCTCCCCCGAGCGGCGCGAGCGGTACATCGAGCTCACCCCCGAGCGGATCGGGAACCTCGACGGCATCCCCGTCGCCGCCCGTGACGCCGCCAACCGGAAGAACCTTCCCGAGCTCATCCGGAAGCTGGAGGGCACCGACACCGACAAGGCTCGCAAGCAGCTCGCCGGGCTCCGCGAGATCGACCGGCAGCTCAAGGAGAACGGGCAGCCGCCCATGTATCTCATCGGGATCGGTGATGAGGGGAACGGGCGCGCCATCGTGTCGTTCGGGAATCCGGACGCGTCCCGGCACGTGTCGGCGTACGTCCCGGGGCTCAACACCTCCCTCGATGAGGAGTTCGCCAAGAATGACCTCGGGCGGGCCCGTGACACCGCCATCGGCGCCCAGGGGTACGACGAGTCCACCGCCTCCATCGTCTGGCTCGGCTACGACGCCCCGCAGCTCCCGGACGGTGACGGGGTCGCCGGGTACTTCGCCGTCATGGGGACGGCCCGGGCCGAGAAGGGCGGCCTCGCCTACCGCGACTTCATGGGCGGGATCGCCGCGACCAACGGGAACGAGGACCCTCATCTGACCGCCGTCGGGCACTCCTACGGGTCCCGGACGGTCGGTGCCGCGGCCGCCGTGCCGGGCGGGATACCCGGCGTCGACGACATCATCCTCGTCGGCAGTCCGGGGGTCGGGGTCGACCATGCCGTGGAGCTCGGCGTCGGAAGCCGGCACGTCTTCGTCGGGGCCGCCGCCAACGACCTGGTGACCAAGCTGCCGTCGAAGGCCCAGGTCGTCGTGGGCGGGGTCGGGCTCGTCGTGGGTGGGCCCGGTGGGGCCTATCTGGCGGGGGATCTCGCCGATCCGGGCGACGACGACCTCTGGTTCGGGAAGGATCCGGCGAGCAAGGCGTTCGGGGCGCGGCGTTTCCCGGTGGCCGACGGGCCGCCTCTGGTCGGCGGGGGCGGAGTGAACCTGGACGCGCACTCGAACTACTTCAGCCCCGAACGCGACGCCGTCTCCGCGGACAGCATCGCCCTGATCGTGTCGGGGAACGCCGACCGGCTCAAGATGGAGGAACCGAAGTGAGAGCAACCGAAGCGAGAGCAACCGACGTGAGGCGGGCAGCAGCGGTCGTTCCGGCGGCCCTGGTCCTGGCCTTTGTGCTCGCCCTCTCCGGTTGCGGGAACGAGGGCACCATGAGCGGCGGCGGCAGCAGCAGTGGGAGTGGAAGCGGGAGCATGGATATGCAGGAAGCCGCCGAGCGGTCCGATGCCATGCTGGATGCCGTGCTGAAGGCCGTCGACCCGGACCTCCAGTGGGCCCACGGGCCCACCACCACCCGGGCCTGTGGCGTGACCCGGCGGCGGGCCGTCATGACCGTCGTCTCCGCCGACCGGCGCCAGACCTTCCTGGACCGGGCGGAGGCCTTCTGGCGGGACAGCGACTACCGGATCAAGGCCGTCAACAAGGACGAGGTGTTCCCCGCCGTCTACGCCGTCACGGAGGCGGGGTTCGGTGTGAGCGTCTCCTTCCGGGGGAAGGGGCAGGCCTTCCTGGAGGCGGACAGCCCCTGTGTGAAGGAGTCGAAGGTGGCCCCTCCCACCGCCGAGCCGAACGGGCCTGCCTACGAAGGGGTCTATCCGTTGCCCCGCCCCAACGTCCGGTCCGACTTCTGGTCGTGACGCGACAGCTGAAGCGCCGTCACGCGCGTTGCTGCTGAGCCGTCACCGCCCCCCTGTGCTCCGGGTGCGCCGGTGGTGTGCCGCGGATGACTCGTACACACCGTCGAAAACACCCCGGAACCGTTCCCCGATGGGGGATGGTTGAGGGGTGCGGAAATTCTGGGTCTTCGGTGGCATCGGCGTGGGTATGGCGGCGGCCTTCATGGCGCTGCTCCTCGTCGGTACGTACTCGGCCGCCGCCGGTCTCGCGGGGGCGGGCGGGGGCGGGGCCGTCGCGCTCGCCAAGGGGGCGGTGCCGGCGCGGTTCCAGTCGTTGGTCCAGAAGTGGGGCAACCTCTGTCCCGCCATCAACCCGGCCTTGCTGGCGGCGCAGTTGTACCAGGAGAGCGGCTGGAATCCGAGGGCGCAGAGCCCTGCCGCCGCGCAGGGCATCGCGCAGTTCATCCCGGGCACCTGGGCTACGCACGGCATCGACGGCAACGGTGACGGCAAGCGGGACGTATGGGACCCGGCCGACGCGATCCCTTCGGCCGCCTCGTACGACTGCGAGATCGCCGGGTACGTCAAGAAGGTGCCGGGCGATCCGACGAACAACATGCTGGCCGCGTACAACGCCGGTGCCTACGCCGTGATCAAGTACGGCGGTGTGCCTCCTTATAAGGAGACGCAGAACTACGTAAAGATCATCCGTTCGCTGGAGAAGAGCTTCGCCCGGCCCGTCGGCCGCGTCGCGCCCTCCCGGCAGGCGGCCGGGGCCATCTACTTCGCGCAGAAGAAGCTCGGTACGCCGTATCTGTGGGGCGGTAACGGGACGCCGGAGCAGCAGGGGCGGTTCGACTGTTCCGGGCTGACCCAGGCCGCGTACCGGACGGTGGGCATCGAGCTGCCGCGCGTTGCCAACGACCAGTACAACGCGGGACCGCATCCCTCGCGGGACGAGCTGCTCCCGGGGGATCTGGTGTTCTTCTCCGACGATCTGACCAACTCGCGGACTATTCGGCACGTGGGGCTGTACGTCGGCGGCGGGTACATGATCAACGCGCCCTTCACGGGAGCGGTCATCCGGTTCGACAAGATCGATACGCCGGACTACTTCGGTGCGACCCGCGTCACCAAGGACGGTGCCGCCGCTCTGCCGACGGATCTGCCGCAGGGGTGAGCCATCTCTCCCCGGCTCGAACAGGGCCCGGTGGAGCTGACGGTGGGTCGGCCGTGGCCGGAACTCTCCGTGAAGCCTGGGCCCTGAGCTGCGACGACCAATCACTCTTCGATAACGTCATGGTGATCATTCGGTGGAGAGTGGAACGCGGGCGGGCACCGGGCCGTTCCCTGGACAGGGAACGGGCAGGAACAGCGGACAGCATGCGCACTGACCATGCGTGCGCGGAGCGGGACCACACCGAATCGCGGGGGTTCGACCACGGTGGCGCGCATGGACGCGCGTCGCCACAGAAGAAGCAGACAAGGCAAGGGGCCGCAGCAGATGGCTGGACTCGAACTCGAAGGGTCGAACCCGGACGTCAGTGTGCTCTACGGCATCAACGGGCTGGCGAAGGCCGCTCCGACCTGGCTCGACCGGGTCATGGAGTTCGTCGGTGAGTACGGGACCATGTTCGGCCTCGTCCTGGTGGGTCTCTGGTGCTGGTGGAGCATGCGCAAGCGCGGGAGCGCCGAGGATTCGGTGTCCACCGTCGCCGCGCTCGTCTGGGCGCCGCTCGCCGCCGCCCTCGCGGTCGTGATCAACATCCCCATCCGCGGTTTCGTCGAACGGCCACGCCCGTTCAACGACCACGAGGGGCTGGAGGTCCTGATCCACGGCAAGACGGACTACTCGTTCGTCAGCGACCACTCCACCCTCGCCATGGCCCTCGCCGTCGGCATCTTCGTGGCCAACCGGAAGTTCGGCTTCGTCGCGCTCGGCCTCGCGGTCTTCGCGGGCGTCAGCCGCGTCTACATGGGCGTCCACTACCCCACCGACGTGATCGGTGGCTTCGCCCTCGGCACGGCCGTCGCCCTGCTGCTGGCGCCGCTCGCGATGGCGCTGCTGACCCCGCTGATGGCGGCGGTCTCCCGCTCCGACCGGGTCGGCTGGATCGTCCGGTCGAAGAAGGCGGACGCGGCTGACGCGGCGTACGCCGAGGAGCGCGGGGACACGCACGGCATCCCCGAGCCCCGGCCGGGCTCCGGGCGGGGCCACCCGGGCGAGAAGGACCTCGCCGCCTGACCCTGACCCCTGACCCTGACCCACGGGCCGGCCGGGTCGGACCGACGTCCACCACGATCCCCCAGGTGCTCCGAGCACCTGGGGGATCGTGCTGTTTCCGGCCATGTCCTGGGCCAGGGGTGGACAGGCCATGTCCTGGGTCAGGGGGCGCTCAGGACGCCGCGAGGTGTTCGGCGGCGTCCGTGCGCGCCCGGTCCCGTGATCTGCGCGCGGGGCCCGTCCAGCCGCAGGTGCAGCGGGCCAGGCAGAACGAGCCGCGCTCGGTCGTCGTGGCGTTGTGCCCCGCCGGGGGCGGCGCGGGGCACGAAGAGGGGTGCGGGGCCGTGGTGCGGGCTGGGGCGGAGAGTTCCTCGTGCACCCGACCACGGTACTGGGGACGGCCTCCGAACGGGGGGTCCGTGCGCCGCAGGACCCCCCGCCCGCACGGCGGACGCGCCGGGGCGGCGTGACGGGGGGCGCCGGTGGTCGTTAAGCGGAGCGGGTGAGGGCTCGGCCGGGCGGCATTCGTTGGGGGTTGGCAGGCGATGGTGGTGCAGCAGTACAGGGACGGAGGCGGGGCCCGCGCTGCCCGCGCCCTCGCCGTGGCCGGGGTGATCGCGGTCACCGCCGGGTGCGTCGGCGGGGGCGGCGGAGGCGGTGGGAGCGACGGTTCCGGGCAGCGCGCCGTGGCCGCGGAGCGCCCGCTCGATGTGCTCGGCCGGGCCGCCGGCGTACTCGCCGAAGCGGGCGGCGCGGAAGCCCGTACGTCGATGGAGACGGCGGCCGGCGGGACGCGGGTGACGATCCGCGGGGAGGGCACGTACGACTTCCGCACGCAGACGGGGCGGCTCAAGGTGGTGCTGCCCACGGACGCGGCGGGCGCGGACGACCGCCGCCCGATCACCGAGCTGCTGGCGCCGGGCGCGCTCTACATGAAGAACCGCGGCGCCGGGGTCCCCGACGACAAGTGGGTCAGGATCGACACGACCGCCCTGGAGGACGGCAACCTCGTCACCGGCGGGGTCACCGATCCGATGGCCGCCGCCGAACTGCTGCGCGGGGCCGCTGATGTGACGTACGAGGGGAAGTCCGAGCTGGCCGGGGTGACGGTGCATCACTACCGGGGCGTCGCCGATCTGAACCGCGCGGCGCGGGCCGCGTCGCCGCAGTCGCGCGGGGCGCTGAGCGCGGCGGCGAAAGGGTTCAGCAAGGACGCCGTCCCGTTCGACGCGTACCTCGACGAGGAGGGCCGGCTGCGGAAGGTCCGCCACCGCTTCAGCTTCGCCTCCGAGGGCCGTGAGGGCCAGGAGGCGGCGGAGGTCACGGTGGTCTCGACGCTGCTGCTGTACGGGTTCGGTGCGCCGGTCACGGTGAAGCTGCCGGACGAGGACGACATCTACACGGGGGAGATCCGGCAGGGCTGAGCGGCCGGCCGCCGACCGCCGCCGCGTCCCCTACGGGAAGGGCGGGGCGGGAGGGGCCGGTTGGGAGGGGGACTAAATGGTCCGTCCGTGCCATGCGCGGTGCGTATCGCGCTCCCTACGCTAGGAAGCCGGTGCGCCCGAAAGGTCGGCGAAGGGTCGGCGACGGCAGAGAGAGGTGACGCAGGTGGTGACGCTCAGCGCTCCGAACGCTCAGGACTGTGTGGCCCTCGCCGAGATCGAGCTCTGCGGCGAGCTGATGATCGCGGCCTCGGCGGCGCGTGAGGAGCGCCTCAGTCCCGACCGTATCGACGAAGTGCTCAACGTCGGAGGCGAGGCGCCCGGTGCCGGCGATGACACGGGCGCCCGCGAAGGTGCTGGTGCCGGCGAAGGAGCTGGGGAAGAAGCCGGTGGCGTGGGCGTCGGCCTCGTTGTCGGCGGCGCGGAGGCGTGGACGACCGTTCCCCGGCAGGCCGCTCACCGGCGATGACGCCCCCGGCGCCCAGGACGGACCCGGGCCCGGCCCGGTCTCATGTCCGCAGCAGCCGGGCGATCGCCTTCGTGGCCTCCTCGACCTTCGCGTCGATCTCCTCGCCGCCCTTGACCGCCGCGTCGGCGACGCAGTGGCGCAGGTGCTCCTCCAGCAGCTGGAGGGCGAAGGACTGCAGGGCCTTGGTGGAGGCCGAGACCTGGGTGAGTATGTCGATGCAGTAGACGTCCTCGTCGACCATGCGCTGGAGGCCGCGGATCTGGCCCTCGATCCGGCGCAGCCGTTTGAGGTGCTCGTCCTTCTGGTGGTGGTAGCCGTGGATGCCGAGGTCGTGGGCGGTCACGATCTCCTCGGCACCGACGGGAGCCGCGGCGGTCGGTGCGGTCGCCGCCGGGGCCCCCGCCGGTTCCGCTGCCGCTCCCGCTCCCGCGCCCGTCGTCTCGGTGGTGGTCATCTGCGTCCTCCCGTTGTCCTTGTGCCGTGTGCCGTTGCCCTCGTGCGACCTGTTACAGCCTGCTTGTGGCGTGCTCTGGCCTGATGTGGCCGGTGGTGCTGCCCTGCCGACCGTTCACGCTGCGGTTCCACGCACCTGATCTCGGTATACCCCTGCCGGGTATATCGTAACGAATCCGGCGGAAACGTGACCGGGGGCCGGTGCTGATCCCCGTTCGCGATGGGCGACACTGAAGAACGCCGGTTAGCCGTGGCCGGATGATGCGCCTAGCATCAGCCTGACCGAATCCAAAGCATCCCGAGGACCCCACGTGCGCTTTCGTCTGACCCCCAGGGAGACGAGCTTCTACGACATGTTCTCCGCGTCCGCGGACAACATTGTCACGGGCTCGAAACTCCTGATGGAACTGCTCGGGGCGGATTCTGCCTCCCGAGTCGAGATCGCGGAGCGTATGCGGGCAGCGGAGCACGCGGGGGACGATGCCACCCACGCGATCTTCCACCAGCTGAACTCCTCCTTCATCACGCCGTTCGACCGCGAGGACATCTACAAGCTGGCGTCCTCCCTCGACGACATCATGGACTTCATGGAGGAGGCCGTCGACCTGGTCGTCCTCTATCAGGTCCAGGAGCTCCCCAAGGGCGTCGAGCAGCAGATCGAGGTGCTGGCCCGGGCGGCGGAACTGACCGCCGAAGCCATGCCGGGGCTGCGGACCATGAACAACCTCACCGAGTACTGGATCGAGGTCAACCGCCTGGAGAACCAGGCCGACCAGATCCACCGCAAGCTGCTGGCCCAGCTCTTCAACGGCAAGTACGACGCCATGGAGGTGCTGAAGCTCAAGCAGATCGTGGACGTGCTGGAAGAGGCGGCTGACGCGTTCGAGCACGTCGCCAACACCGTGGAGACCATCGCGGTCAAGGAGTCCTGAACCTCGTGGACACCTTTGCGCTGATCGTGACCATCGGTGTCGCGCTCGGCTTCACGTATACGAATGGCTTCCACGACTCCGCGAACGCCATCGCCACCTCGGTCTCCACCCGGGCGCTGACCCCGCGTGCGGCGCTGGCGATGGCGGCGGTGATGAACCTCGCCGGTGCCTTCCTGGGCCAGGGGGTCGCCAAGACCGTCAGCGAAGGCCTGATCGCCACGCCCGTGGGGCAGAAGGGGATGGGCATCCTGTTCGCGGCGCTGGTCGGCGCGATCATCTGGAACCTCATCACCTGGTACTTCGGCCTCCCCTCCTCGTCCTCGCACGCTCTGTTCGGCGGCATGGTCGGGGCGGCGCTGGCCGGCGGGACGGACGTCATCTGGTCCGGGGTGCTGGAGAAGGTCGTCATCCCGATGTTCATCTCCCCGTTCGTCGGCCTGATCGCCGGCTATCTGGTGATGGTCGGCATCATGTGGATGTTCCGGAACGCCAACCCGCACAAGGCCAAGCGCGGCTTCCGGATCGCGCAGACGGTCTCGGCGGCGGGCATGGCGCTCGGCCACGGTCTCCAGGACGCGCAGAAGACGATGGGCATCGTGGTGATGGCCCTGGTCATCGCCGACATCGAGGGCCCCAACGACGAGATCCCGGTCTGGGTCAAGATCGCGTGCGCGGTGATGCTCTCGCTGGGTACGTACGCGGGCGGCTGGCGCATCATGCGTACGCTCGGCCGGAAGATCATCGAGCTGGACCCGCCGCAGGGCTTCGCCGCCGAGACGACCGGCGCGTCGATCATGTTCGGTTCGGCGTTCCTGTTCCACGCCCCCATCTCCACGACGCACGTCATCACCTCCGCGATCATGGGCGTCGGCGCCACCAAGCGCGTGAACGCCGTGCGCTGGGGCGTCGCGAAGAACATCATCCTCGGCTGGTTCATCACCATGCCGGCCGCTGCGCTGGTCGCGGCGCTGAGTTACGGCGCGGTGCTGCTGCTCTTCGGCTGAGCCTCTGCAGCGCAGTACGCCTATGGGTCCGCCCCCGCTCTCCGTACCAGGGAGAGCGGGGGCGGACCCTTTCGCCTTGTGGTGGCACCGCCATGCAGCACCGCAAGGCCGTATGTGGGACATCCCAGGCGTACGGCTCAGCCGAAGCGGCCCGAGATGTAGTCCTCCGTGGCCTGGACCGACGGGTTGGAGAAGATCCGCTCCGTCTCGTCTATCTCGATGAGCCGGCCGGGCTTGCCGACCGCCGCGAGGTTGAAGAACGCGGTGCGGTCCGAGACCCGGGCCGCCTGCTGCATGTTGTGCGTCACGATGACGATCGTGAAGCGCTCCTTCAGCTCGCCGATCAGGTCCTCGATGGCGAGGGTCGAGATCGGGTCGAGCGCCGAGCACGGCTCGTCCATCAGCAGGACCTGCGGCTCGACCGCGATGGCGCGGGCGATGCACAGGCGCTGCTGCTGGCCGCCGGAGAGGCCGGAGCCGGGCTTGTTGAGCCGGTCCTTGACCTCGTTCCAGAGGTTGGCGCCGCGCAGGGACTTCTCCACGACGTCGTTCAGCTCGCTCTTGCGGTAGCTGCCGTTGAGCCGCAGGCCCGCCGCCACGTTGTCGAAGATCGACATGGTGGGGAAGGGGTTGGGGCGCTGGAAGACCATGCCGACCGTGCGGCGCACGGTGACCGGGTCGACGTTGGAGGCGTACAGGTTCTCGTCGTCCAGCAGCACCTTGCCCTCGACGCGGCCGCCGGGGGTGACCTCGTGCATCCGGTTCAGGGTGCGCAGGAAGGTGGACTTGCCGCAGCCGGACGGGCCGATGAAGGCGGTCACGGAGCGGGGCTCCACGGTCATCGAGATGTCCTCGATGGCCTTGTGGCTGCCGTAGTAGGCGGTGAGGCCGCTGATGTCGATGCGCTTGGCCATGGAAATCACTGCTTCTTTCGGGAGGTCGCTGATGGCCGCGTCAGCGACCGGTCTTCGGGGCCTTCCAGCGGGCGATTCCGCGGGCCACGAGGTTGAGGATCATGACGAAGGCGATCAGTACCAGGGCTGCCGCCCAGGCGCGGTCGTACGAGGCGGCCTCGCCGACCTTGTACTGCTCGTAGATGTAGAACGGCAGCGAGGACTGGGCGCCCGAGAAGGGGTTCGTGTTGATCAGCTGGCTGCCGAAGACCAGCAGGATGATCGGGGCGGTCTCACCGGCGATACGTGCGATGGCCAGCATGACACCGGTCGTGATCCCGCCGATCGCGGTCGGCAGGACCACCTTCAGGATAGTGCGCCACTTCGGGATGCCCAGGGCGAGCGAGGCCTCGCGGAGCTCGTTGGGGACGAGCTTGAGCATCTCCTCGGTGGAGCGGACCACGACCGGGATCATCAGGATCGTCAGGGCGAGCGCGCCCATCAGGCCGGACGGCTGGATCTCGAAGATCAGCATGATCGACAGGATGAAGAGACCGGCCACGATGGACGGGATGCCCGTCATGACGTCGACGAAGAAGGTGACGGCCTTGGCGAGCGAGCCCTTGCCGTACTCGACCAGGTAGACGGCGGTCAGCAGGCCGAGCGGGGCGGAGATCACCGTGGCGATACCGACCTGCTCCAGGGTGCCGATCAGCGCGTGGTAGACGCCGCCGCTGGCCTCCGAGCCGAGCACGCCGGCCATGGAGTGGGTGAGGAAGTAGCCGTCCAGGCGCTCGGCGCCGCGGGAGATCGTCGTCCACAGCAGGGAGACCAGCGGGATGATCGCGATCAGGAAGCAGACCCAGACGACGCTGGTGGCCAGGCGGTCCTTGGCCTGGCGCTTGTTCTCGACGACGGTGGTGGCGACGTACGAGATGGCCAGGAAGAGCAGCGCGGCGATCATGCCCCACTGCACCTTGCTGTGCCAGCCGGCGGCGGTGCTGATACCGACGGATAGCGCGATCGCGACGGCGGCGAAGCCGACGGGGGCCAGGCGGGGCAGCGAGCGGCTGGTCAGGGCGGACTTCGGTGCGCCGTGGCCGCCGGGCGGCGTCGGGCGTTCCTGTACGGCGGTGGATGCGTGGCTCATGCGTTGGCCCCCGAGTACTCCTTGCGGCGGGCGATGATGAGCCGGGCCGCGCCGTTGACCAGCAGGGTGAGGACGAAGAGGACGAGGCCCGAGGCGATCAGGGCGTCGCGCCCGAACTCGTCGGCCTCGCCGAACTTCGCCGCGATGTTCTGCGCGAAGGTTCCGCCGCCCGGGTTGAGCACGTGCAGCGAGATGATGAAGCTCGGGGAGAGGACCGTGGCGACGGCCATCGTCTCGCCGAGCGCGCGGCCGAGGCCGAGCATCGAGGCGGAGATGATGCCGGAGCGGCCGAACGGCAGCACCGAGAGGCGGATGACCTCCCAGCGGGTGGCGCCCAGCGCGAGGGCGGCCTCCTCGTTCATCTTCGGGACCTGGAGGAAGACCTCGCGGCTGACGCTGGTCACGATCGGCAGGATCATGATCGCCAGCAGCACGCCGACGGTGAAGAGCGAGCGGGCGACGCCGACCTCGGTCTTCTCGAAGATGTACGTCCAGCCGAAGAACTGGTCGAGCCAGAGGTTCAGGCCCTCCAGGTACGGCACCAGGACGAGGGCGCCCCAGATGCCGTAGACGATGCTGGGGACGGCGGCGAGCAGGTCGACGACGTACGCGATGGGGGCGGCCAGCTTGCGCGGCGCGTAGTGCGAGATGAACAGCGCGATGCCGACAGCGATCGGAACCGCGATGACCATCGCGATGATCGAGCTGACGACCGTGCCGAAGAGCAGGACGGCGATGCCGAAGACCGGCGGGTCGCCGGCCGGGTTCCAGTCGAAGGTGGTGAGGAAGTTGCCCTCGTCCTTCGAGATGGCGATGGCGGCCCGGTAGCTGAGGAACACGGCGATCGACGCCATGATCACGAGCAGCAGGATGCCCGAGCCGCGCGACAGGCCGACGAAGACCTTGTCGCCCACGCGCCCGGTGGGCTGGGGGCGCTCCTTGCGGTCCGGGGGTGCCGGCGGGGCCGGTGGCGTGTCTATCGGTGTGGTGGAAGCCATGGTCTTTCC
Source organism: Streptomyces cyaneofuscatus (assembly GCF_000718135.1). Classification (GTDB taxonomy): domain Bacteria; phylum Actinomycetota; class Actinomycetes; order Streptomycetales; family Streptomycetaceae; genus Streptomyces; species Streptomyces cyaneofuscatus. Next base: position 22,448 of record NZ_JOEM01000009.1, read on the forward strand.
GGTCTGTGTGGGGGAGCCGGGGGCTCCCCTGGCGGCGGTGCACCGGATGGTTGGGGCTGGGACTGGGACTTGGACTGGGTGGTGCCGGGACGGCGGGCCGGTCCGGAGGGGTGCGCCGCCCCGGCCTGCCGGTGGTGCGTGGAGCGCGGGGTGTCCGGCCTGTTCTGCCGGATGGGTGCCCCGCGCTCCGGGCCGTTACGAGAGGCCGTTGACGGTCTCGCGGACCTTCGCGTTGATCTCGGCCGGGATCGGGGCGTAGCCCGCCTCGGTCAGGATCTTCTGGCCGTCCTCGGAGGCGGCGTAGGAGAGGAAGGACTTGACCGTGTCGAGCGTCTCGGCCTTGTTGCCGGTGTCGCAGACGACCTCGTACGTGACGAGGACCAGCGGGTAGGCGCCCTCGGCCTTGGTCGTGTAGTCCAGCTCCAGCGCCAGGTCCTTGCCGGTGCCGACGACCTTGGCGGCGGCGATGGCCTTGGAGGCGTTCTCCGAGGTGGCGTCGGCCGGGGCGGAGCCGCCGGTGTCGATGGCGACCGTGGAGATGCTCTGGGACTTGGCGTAGGAGAGCTCGAAGTAGCCGATCGCGCCGTCGACCTGCTTCACCTGGGCGGCGATGCCGGAGGAGCCGGACGCGGCCTGGCCACCGGGGGCCGGCCACTTCTTCTCGGCCTCGTACTTCCAGTCCTTCGGGGCGGCGGCGCCGAGGTACTTGCCGAGGTTCTGCGTGGTGCCGGAGTCCTCGGAGCGGTGGAAGGCCTGGATGGCCTTGTCCGGGAGGTCGACGCCCTTGTTGAGCGCGGCGATCGCCGGGTCGTTCCACTTCTTGATCTTCGTGTCGAAGATCTTGGCGAGGGTGGGGGCGTCCAGCGTGAGCTTGTCGACACCCTCCAGGTGGTAGCCGACCGCGACCGGGCCGCCGACCATCGGGAGGTTGATGCCCTGGCCGGTCTTGCAGGCCTTCTTCGACTCGGCGACCTCTTCCGGCTTCAGCGCGGAGTCGGAGCCGGCGAAGCCCACGGTGCCCTGGTTGAAGGCGACGATGCCCTCGCCGGAGGAGGAGGAGTTGTAGTTGATCTCCACTCCGGAACAGGCGGCCATGTAGTTCTTGACCCAGAGGTCCATGGCGTTCTTCTGCGCGCTGGAGCCGGAGGCGCGGAGCTGGCCCTTCGCCTTGCCGCAGTCGATGCTCGACGCGGCAGTGGTCTGCTCACCGGAGCCGCCGGTGGTGCCGCTGCCGGTGTTGTCGTCCGAACCGCACGCCGTGAGGACCAGGGCGCCGGAGACGGCGAGGGCACCGAGCGCGGTGGCACGAAGCCGGTTCTTGCGCTGAAGCTTCACTTTCGGGTGTTCCTTCCAGGAGCCGCCGTGATCTGTTCGTTCTACGACGGCGTGCGATGAGGAGGGTTGCTGCGGCTTGGCGCCGCGCACCGTGTACGTCCGAAATTAGGCAGAACAGGTGAAGCCGCCTACGGGGGAGAGTGAACGGCAGGTGAACCGTGTCGGGCAGGCGGGTGCGGGTCGTGTCCTGCCGGTGACCTACGCCTCAGCTGCGGGGGAGCTCGGCGCGCTCAGGTGCCGGCGAGCACGGCGAGCAGCGCGGTGAGCTGTTCGCGGTCGCGCGGCTGGGTGAGGCGTACGCGGGTGGCCTCGGGGGTCAGCCACAGCAGCCGGTCCACCTCGTCGTTGGCCTCGAAGGCGCCGCCCGTCGCCTCGGCGGCCCAGTAGGCGACCTCCTTGGGGCGCCCGTCGACGAGATAGCGGGCGGTGGGGAGCGGGGCGCCCGGGAGGCAGTGGTGGCCGGTCTCCTCCAGGACCTCCCGTACGGCGGCGGCCAGCGGCTCCTCGCCGCGCTTCAGCTTGCCCTTGGGGAAGGACCAGTCGTCGTAGCGGGGCCGGTGGACGAGGCACACCTCCACCCCGCCCCCTCCGTCCGGGGCGCGGCGCCACAGGACGCAGCCCGCGGCCCGGATGGTCGACGCCGTGTGCTGGGTGCCGCTCATGGGGCCGTCATGGCCGCCGCGTACGGCCAGGTCTCCCGGAACACGGCCCGCGCGGCCTCCACCTCGTGGCGCTGGTCCGCGTGGAGCACCCCGAGGGCGTACGCGGTCGCCGGGGCGATGCGGGGGGTGCGGGCCGCCGCTGCCGCCGCGGCGGCCGCCTCCGCCGCGTCCCGGTGCAGGTCCAGGGCGTGCCCGGCGCCGGTGAGGACCGGGTCGGCGGCGCCGAGGACGACCTCGTGGGCGTACCGGTGCAGCCGCAGCAGCAGGCGGGTCTGGTGCCACGGCGCGTCCTGCGCCTCGTTGTACGGCTCCGCCGACGCGTCGGGCGGGAGGGCCGCCACCGCGCAGATCAGCCGTTGCTCGGCGTGTTCGGCGGGCTCCAGGAGCGCCTCGGCCCCCCGGCCCGTGGTGCCCGGGGCGAGCGGGACCTCGGAGGCGAGCAGCGCCACGGCGTCGGCGACCGCGTGGAAGCGGGAGGAGCCGAGGGCCTGGAGCGCGGCGGAGTGGGCCCGGGTCCGGGCGAGGGTGAGCTGGCGCTCCAGCAGCGCCCCGGCCCGCGCCGCCCCGACGCCGAGCGCGGCCCGGCCCTGGGCGTCCGGGGCGGGCCCGGCGGCGGCCCCGGATCTGGGGGAGGCCCCGGCGCCCGCGGATTTCGTGGCGGCGGGCTTCGTACCGCGTGCTGCGGGGACGGCGGCGCCGGACAGCTGGTGCAGGGCGTCGAGGAGGCGGGTGAGCCGGCCCGCGTAGGCGTGTTCCCGGGCGAGGGTGCCGGAGAGCCAGGCCAGTTCCGTACGGAGGTGGTCGGCCCAGACCGGGTCCAGGACGGTGCGGAAGGTGTGCAGGGAGCCGCTGATGCGCCGGGCCGAGCGGCGCAGGGCGCGGGCCGCGGCCTCGGCGCCCTGGCCGTTGGCGTCGGAGGGAGCGCTGTGCTCGCGGTGCAGGCGCAGGCTGCGGAGGAAGTCCCCGGCCTGCCCCTGGAGGTAGGGCGCGAGGACGGCATCGGCGGTCACCCCGTCGGCGGGGCGGAGGCCGGTCACGCCGTCGGCGGGGCGGCTCCCGGGCCGAAGGTTCCCGGGCTCGGCTTCGGGGGGCCCGCCCCCGGCCGAAGGGGGCCCGTCCTCCGGGCCCCCTTCCGCGACGGGCGGGCGGGTCGTCGTCTGGTGGTCAGGGCGTCGCACGCCTGCGCCTCCGGGCATCGATGAGCATCTCCTGGACGTGCCGCAGCGGCTGCCCCTCCGCGTCCGTGGCGTGCCGGGTCCAGTTGCCGTCGGGGCCCAGGTGCCAGGAAGAGGTGGTGTCGGCCATACCGGTCTCCAGGAGTCGGCTGAGTGCGGCGCGGTGGGCGGGGTCGGTGACCCGGACGAGGGCTTCGATCCGGCGGTCGAGGTTGCGGTGCATCATGTCGGCGCTGCCGAACCACACCTCGGGCTCGCCGCCGTTGCCGAACGAGAAGACCCGGGAGTGTTCGAGGAAGCGCCCGAGTATGGAGCGGACCCGGATGTTCTCCGAGAGCCCGGCGACCCCGGGCCGGATCGCGCAGATCCCGCGCACCCAGATGTCGACGGGCACGCCCGCCTGGGCCGCCCGGTAGCAGGCGTCGATGATCGCTTCGTCGACCATCGAGTTGACCTTGATCCGTACGTAGGCGGGGCGCCCGGCGCGGTGGTGGGCGACCTCCTTGTTGATGCGGGCGATCAGCCCGTCGCGCAGGGACTTCGGCGCGACCAGGAGGCGGCGGTAGGTCTCGCGGCGGGAGTAGCCGGAGAGCCGGTTGAACAGGTCGGAGAGGTCCGCCCCGACCTGCGGGTCCGCCGTGAGCAGGCCGAGGTCCTCGTACAGCCTGGCGGTCTTGGGGTGGTAGTTGCCGGTGCCGACGTGGGAGTAGCGGCGCAGCGTGTCGCCCTCCTCGCGGACGACGAGCGAGAGCTTGCAGTGGGTCTTCAGCCCGACGAGGCCGTACACGACATGGCAGCCGGCCTCCTCCAGCTTGCGGGCCCACTTGATGTTGGCCTGTTCGTCGAAGCGGGCCTTGATCTCGACGAGGACGAGGACCTGCTTGCCGGACTCGGCGGCGTCGATGAGGGCGTCCACTATCGGGGAGTCGCCGGAGGTGCGGTACAGGGTCTGCTTGATGGCCAGTACGTCCGGGTCACTCGCCGCCTGCTCCAGGAAGGCCTGGACGGAGGTGGAGAACGAGTCGTACGGGTGGTGGAGCAGGACGTCCCGCTCGCGCAGGGCGGCGAAGATGTCGGGCGCGGAGGCGGACTCCACCTCGGCCAGGTCCCGGTGGGTGCCCGCGATGAACTTGGGGAACTTCAGCTCCGGCCGGTCCAGCGAGGCGATCGCGAAGAGGCCGGTCAGGTCCAGGGGGCCGGGCAGCGGGTAGACCTCCGCGTCGGACACCTTCAGCTCGCGGACCAGCAGATCCAGCACGTACGGGTCGATGGACTCCTCGACCTCAAGCCGCACCGGCGGACCGAAGCGGCGCCGCATGAGCTCCTTCTCGAGCGCCTGGAGCAGGTTCTCCGCGTCGTCCTCCTCGACCTCCAGGTCCTCGTTCCTGGTGACCCGGAACATGTGGTGCGCCAGCACCTCCATCCCGGGGAACAGCTCCTCCAGGTGGGCCGCGATGACGTCCTCGATGGGCACGTACCGCTGCGGCGACGCCTCCAGGAAGCGGGTCAGCAGCGGCGGCACCTTGACCCGGGCGAAGTGGCGGTGGCCGCTGACCGGGTTGCGGACGACGACGGCCAGGTTGAGGGAGAGCCCGGAGATGTACGGGAAGGGGTGCGCGGGGTCGACGGCCAGCGGGGTCAGCACCGGGAAGACGCGCTGCCGGAAGAAGGTGAAGAGGCGGGCCTGCTCCTTCTCGGTCAGATCCGGCCACCGGATGAGCTGGATGGACTCGTCGGAGAGGGCCGGGGCGATGTCCTGCTGGAAGCAGGCGGCGTGCCGGGCCATGAGCTCGCGCGAACGGGTCCAGATCAGGTCGAGGACCTCGCGGGGCTGGAGGCCGGAGGCGGAGCGGGTGGCGACGCCGGTGGCGATGCGGCGCTTGAGACCGGCCACCCGGACCATGAAGAACTCGTCCAGGTTGGAGGCGAAGATCGCCAGGAAGTTGGCCCGCTCCAGGATCGGTGTCGCCGGGTCCTCGGCGAGCTCCAGCACGCGCTCGTTGAAGGCGAGCCAGGAGCGCTCGCGGTCCAGGAAACGGCCCTGGGGCAGCTCGTCGCCGTCCCGGTCGGGCTCGTACGCGTCCGCGTCGGCGTCGAGATCGGGGTCCAGGTCGGCGGCGGTGGAGAAGCCGGCGTTGCTGGACGAGGGGTGCGCGACGGCGTGCGGCCGGTGCGCGGCGAGTGCGCCGACGGACGGCTGGGCGGGCTGGACCGGGACCTCGGAGCTGGGCTGCTGGCTCATGAACCCATTGTTCCGCGTGGAGGGCGAAGCAGGCGCGTCGGAGCCGGGAAAGATCGCGGAAGGCCCGGGAAACCCGGGGTCACGGCCGGAGGACGCGGCGGACACGTCGCCCCGGGCGCTCCCGTTGCGGCGGGGGGCTGGCAGAGCTGGCTGCATCCCGTGAGGGTCGCAAGGGCGTCTGAATGGCCGGTAACGGCGACATGACGTACAGGAAGCGGTGTGCCTGCGGGTCGGTCGCCCGGTCACTGTACGTGACTGCGCGCGGGTACGTGATCGCCGCCCGGGCCCACCCCTCGTGAGGCCCGGACGGCGAGGTCGGTGCGGCCGGGTCCCGGCCGGTACGGCTGGTCCCGGCCGGTGCGGCCCGGGGTCAGCCGTGCAGGCGGCGCAGGACCCGGAAGGCGGCGAACACGGCGAGCGCGGCGAGAGCGAGCAGGATGCCGGTCTCGACGAGCTGGAGCGGCCAGAAGTGGGAGGCGGGGTGGTAGTGCTCGTAGTGCCGCACGCCATGTCCGGCCAGGCAGTCCTGGAAGTTCAGGGAGGAGGGGGAGCAGGTGCCGGCGGGAAGCGGGTCGCCCCCGGCCGTCACGTAACCCTGCTCGACGACGTACGACCACTTCGGGACGGGTGAGACGCCCTCCAGGGGATAGGTGACCTTCACCATCGGCCAGAAGCGGAACCGCACCGAGCTGAGCACGAACGCCACCAGCCCGGAGGCGGCCAGGGCCACCATCAGCGCCGGGACCGTACGGCGCAGCAGCAGCCCGGCGAGCGCACCCAGCGCCACGGCCAGCAGCGCACCGGCGACCGGGACCGTGCCCGTGGCGCCGAAGGCCGTCGCCTCCTCCCAGATGGCCGGGAACGGGTACGTGAGCTGGGTCCTGGACCACGAGAGGACGGCGGAGAGCACCACGATCCCGCCGACCACCGGCAGGGCGATGGTGACGAGCCGCGCGGCCAGCCAGGCGGCGGGCGAGGTCGACTGGCTCCAGGAGAGCTTGATGCTGCCGGTCTCCCACTCCCTGGCGATCACCGGGCCCGCGACGAAGGCCGCGACGACGGCGGGGAGCGCGACGAGGGCGAAGCCCGCGTACGTCAGCAACCGGTCGATGCGGATCATCCGGTCGGTGAAGTCACGAGCCGCTTGAAAGCAGGGGCGTGCGTCGCTGCTCAGGGTGCAGCCGGCGCTCGCGAGGTCGGCGACGGCCCGTTCGGCCAGGAGGGCCACCGTGAGCAGGCAGACGATCCCCACGGCGACGGCCGCCAGGGCCGCCCACAGGGTCCTCCGGTGCAGGCGCAGCGCTACGCGGACGGGGCCGCGCAAGGAGGTGACGGTGGAGCTCACGCGGACACCACCGCCTCGCGGACCGTACCCGCCACGGCGCCCGGCGTCAGCAGCGGCGGGGCGTCCGGGGAGCGGAGGTGGGCGAGGAGGAGCTCCTCCAGGGAGGGTTCCTTGGTGGCCCAGAGGGACTCGTCCACGGGGCCCTCCTTCCTTAAGAGAGCCGTGAGCTGACGTCCCGTCGTACGGGATTCGACGACGGTGTGCGGGGCCAGGTCACGGCCGGCCTGGCCGGTGACCAGGGCGTGGGCGGAGACGATGTCCTCGGCCTCGCCGCCGAGCCGGACGCGGCCGCCGTCCACGAACAGCAGGAAGTCGCAGGCGCCCTCCAGCTCGGTGAGGATGTGCGAGGACATCACGATGGTGGTGCCGTGCTCGGCGGTCTCCGCCATCAGCACGCCCATCAGCTCATGGCGGGCGAGAGGGTCGAGGTCGGCCATCGGCTCGTCCAGCAGCATGAGTTCGGGCCGCTTGCCGAGCGCCAGGGCCAGCGCCAGCCGGGTCCGCTGCCCGCCGGAGAGCGTACGGACGCGGGCGCCCTGCGGCAGCGGGCCGGCGATCCGCCCGGCGATCCCGGCGTCCCAGCGCCCGGGGTTGAGCTCGCCGCCGGCCCACAGCGTGTCGGCGACGGTGAGCTGCGGGTACAGCGGCTTGTCCTGGGGCACGTAGGCGATGCGGTCGCGTACGGCGGAGGGGTCGGCGGAGCCGAGGACGGCGAGGGACCCGGCGCTCGGCCGGGCCAGCCCCGCCGCCAGATTCAACAGGGTGGACTTTCCGGCCCCGTTGGGACCGACGAGGGCGCAGACGTGCTCGGCGGGAAGGCGGAAGGAGCAGCCGTCCAGGGCCGTACGCGCGCCCCCTCTCCGCCCGTAGGTCATGGCGAGGCCGCGAGCCTCGATCACGGCACCTGTCATCTGTCCTGGTCCCCCTTGTACGTACTGTCGATCACGGCGGTGAAGAGCGCGCTGACGTCGTCCTTCTCCAGCCCCGCCGACCGCGCCCGGCGGGCCCAGTCGGCGAGTTCGGTGCGCAGCGGCGAGTCGGAGGCGGATGCCTCGGCCGCCGTGCCGAGCGTCCGGCGGACGAAGGTGCCGAGACCGCGCCGCGCCTCGACGAGGCCCTCGCGCTCCAGCTCCCGGTACGCCTTGAGGACGGTGTTCGGGTTGATGGCGGTGGCCTCCACGACCTCGCGGGCGGTGGGCAGCCGGTCCCCCGGCTCCAGAACGCCCAGGCGGAGGGCCTGCTTCGTCTGCTGGACGATCTGGAGGTAGGTGGCGACGCCGCTGCGCCGGTCGATGCGGAACTCGACCGCTGCGGACTCTGCCATGTTCACCACCCTTTCACTAATTGAGTAGTGAAAGGGTGCACCAAGGAAGGGGCGGCGTCAATCGACGCCGCCCCTTTGGCATTCGTACGTGTACGGGAAGGTCTACCGCGTCCGTGCGGCGCGCAGTTCCTCGTTGATGCGCTGAGCCTCTTCGAGCTGGTCCTCGAGGATGACGATGCGGCAGGCGTCCTCGATCTTGGTGCCCTGGTCCACGAGCTCGCGGGCGCGGGCGGCGATGCGCAGCTGGTAGCGGGAGTAACGGCGGTGGCCGCCTTCCGAGCGCAGGGGGGTGATCAGGCGGTTCTCGCCGAGTGCGCGCAGGAAGGCGGGGGTGGTGGAGAGCATCTCGGCGGCCCGGCCCATGGTGTAGGCGGGGTAGTCGTCGTCGTCCAGGTTGTCGGTGGGGCGGGTACTGCTAGGCGGCATAGCACCTCTTCTTTCGGGGACACGCCGGTGGTCGGCGTGGGGACACGTCGGGGGGCCCGAGTGCCATCCGGCACTCGGGCCCCGAGCTTCAACACCATCTGCCGACGTGACTTACGTCGGCCTTCTTTTTCCGCCGGTCCGCCGGTGAGGGCGGGAGAGCGGGGATCGCGGATGCGTGACCGGGGACCACCTTCCGATCTGGGGCCTGCGGTACCCGGGCGGTGTGTGCCTCGCCCGGGCGATCCTGATGGCGTCCGCTCCTTACCTCGTCGGTTCTGTTCGTCTGTTCATCGGACCGGACAGGTCGGAGAACCGCTGCGCGGCCCCTGGGGGTCGCACGGCCCGGCAACCAGCGCTGGAACCCACCGTTTCCGGCTCCACCACTCCGCTGCCGTGCCGTCCTCGCTGTCCGGCTACGAGAGAAACACTAGACCCGCCGCCGGCGAGATGTCTACTCCCGCCACGACAGATTTTCTTCCGACCGGAGGTGCGAGGTTCAGGACTCGGTGCGGTACATCAGGTCCACCTCGTGGGTGGTGAAGCCGATCCGCTCGTACACCGTCACGGCCGCCGTGTTGTCGGCGTCGACGTAGAGCATCGCGGTGGGAAGCGCCTGGGCGGCCAGGTGGTGCAGGCCGATGGAGGTCAGCGCCTTGCCGAGGCCGCCGCCCTGCGCGTCGGGCAGCACCCCGACGACGTACACCTCGCCCAGCTGCTCCTGGGCGTGCACCTTCGTCCAGTGGAAGCCCACGATCTCCCCGCCCCGCTCGGCCAGGAAGAACCCCTTCGGGTCGAACCACGGCTCCGCCTTGCGGTCGTCCAGGTCCTGCTGGGTGAGGGAGCCCTGCTCGGGGTGGTGGGCGAAGGCGGCGCGGTTCACGGCGAGCCAGGCGGCGTCGTCCCGGCCGGGCTCGAAGGTCCGTACGGTGACGCCTTCGGGCAGTACGGGCTCCGCGAGGTCGAGCGGGATCAGGCTCCGGCGGAGCTGGCGCAGCTCGCGGAAGAGGGAGAGGCCGAGGACCTGGGCCAGGTGCCGGGCGGCCGAGCTGCCGCCGTGCGCCCAGACCCGCAGCCGCTTGCCGGTCGCGGCGAGGAGGGCGGCGCCCAGGGCCCGGCCGTGGCCGGTGCCGCGCCGCTCGGGGTGGACGACGAGCTCGGCCGCCGGGGCCTCGACGGGGTCGGTGTCCTCCAGCTGCGCGTACCCGGCGAGGGTGCCGCCGCTGGTGAGCAGGAAGTGGCGTACACCGTCGCGGTGACCGCCCCGGATCCGGAGCCTCCCCTGCTCGGAGACCGCCTGCCTGCCGTCGAACCGGGCCGCCTCGCCAAGGAGTTCGAGGACGGCGTCGGCCTGGGCGGGGTCGAGCGCGTCGAGGGCCTGAATCTCGCGTCCGGGGGAGGGGAGGGGTGCGTCAGTCGTCATGGGGACGAGCGTACGGGGATGGAGGGCGCGGGCGGGGGTGTGCGCGGGCGGCTGCCCGCCGGTCATTCCTCCTCGGGCTCGGAGGTGGCAGGCGCGTTCAGGACGTGGTCCGCGATGCGGGAGAGGTCCTCCGCGCTGGGCAACAGCTCCCTCACCCCCTCGGGCAGCCCGGCGTACGTGCTGACGGCCAGCGGGGTGTTGTACCCGCGCAGCGCGTACTCCACCATCGCCCGGTCCCTGCTCTCGGCGATCAGGATGCCGAGGGTGGGCTCGTCCCGCTCCTTGTCCCTGACGAGGTCGTCCACCACCGAGACGTAGAACCCGAGCTGTCCGAAGTGCTCGGCCCGCGCCTTGCGGGTCTTCAGCTCCAGCACGACGTAGCAGTGCAGCTTGCAGTGGTAGAAGAGCAGGTCGATGCGGTACTCGGAGTCGCCGACCACGATCGGGTACTGCCGTCCGACGAAGGCGAACCCGACGCCGAGCTCGGTCAGGAACCGCACGAGGTTGTCGACGAGCGCGTCCTCCAGATCGCGCTCGGCGGGCCGGCCCGACAGCTCGGTGAAGTCGAGGCGGTAGGGGTCCTTGAGGATCTGCCGTACGGCGTCGGACTTCCCGGGAAGGCTGACGTCGAAATTGTTCGCGGCGGCCCCTTCCGCGAGGTGCAGCTGCCGGTGGAGCACCGACTCCAGGTGCGTACGCGACCAGCCGTGGTGGACGGCGTGCTGGGCGTAGAAGTCCAGCTCGAAGCGGGTGGCGCACTTGCCCACGAGGAGGACGACGTGGCCCCAGGGCAATTGTCCAACAGGCTGTTGGACAATTGAGTCCGGCCAGGTGCGGGCCATCTGCTGCATGTAGTGGAGGTTGGATCGGCTAAATCCCCGCTGCTGCGGGAACTCCGTCCGCAGCTCGGTGGCGATCCGCTCGATGACCTTCGTGCCCCACTTCTCCCCTCGCTGGCGCTCCAGGATGACCTGCCCGAGCTCCCAGTACATCCGGAGCATCTCCGTGTTGACCTTGAGCTGGGCGCGGACGTGCGCCCCGCGGACGATCGTCTTGAGGTCGTCGACCATGTCGAGGAATCCGGCGGGTAGTTCTGCCGGACGTGCTTGCTGCTGGCCCGGCACCTTCGGCGTGGCCGCGAGTTCGTTCTCCATGGCGCACAGGCTTCCGGATGCCCCGTGCGCCGTGATGTTTCTGCCCGGATATGTAAGCCATACGGATGATAGATGTGCAGATGAAACGACTCTGACGAGCCATTTGGCCGGATGGCAACCAGTCCGTAACCCCGAACACCTGTTGCGCTACGCGCGTTGACTCTAGGCTGCGGCACGCAGGATTCCAGAAGTGACACCACTGACGTAACTGACACACAAGGGGACCGATGTCAGCGACTCCGCAGAAGAAACGTGCCTCCCGGCGGGTGCTCGCCGCCGCGGCCGGTCTGGCCACCGTGGGCGCGCTCGTCGCCGCGATGCCGGCCGGGGCCCATGACCGGGGCCACGGTCACGGCCACGGGCACGGCCACAAGCCCCGTACCGTAGATGTGCAGTTGCTGTCCTTCAACGACCTGCACGGCAACCTGGAGCCCCCGGCCGGCTCCGCGGGCAACGTCTCCGAGACGCAGCCCGACGGCACGGTGAAGGCGATCCCGGCCGGTGGCGTCGAGTACCTGGCGACCTCGCTGCGCACCGCGCGCAAGGGCAGCCCGTACTCCGTCACGGCGGCCGGCGGCGACATGGTCGGCGCGAGCCCGCTGCTGTCGGGCCTCTTCCACGACGAGCCGACGATCGAGGCGCTCAACAAGCTGAAGCTGGACGTCTCGGCGGTCGGCAACCACGAGTTCGACGAGGGCGCGACCGAGCTGGCCCGCCTCCAGAACGGCGGCTGTCACCCGGTCGAGGGCTGTTACGAGAAGGGCAGGAAGTTCAGGGGCGCGGACTTCCCCTACCTGGCGGCCAACGTCACCAAGGAGAAGACGGGCAAGCCGCTGCTGAAGCCGTACACCGTCTGGAAGAAGAACGGCGTCAAGATCGGCTTCATCGGCGTGACCCTGGAGGGCACGCCGGACATCGTCACCGCGAACGGGGTCAAGGGTCTCAAGTTCCACGACGAGGTCGAGACGATCAACAAGTACGCGCGTGAGCTGGACCGCAAGGGCGTCAAGTCCATCGTGGCCCTGATCCACGAGGGCGGGGCCCCGGCCTCCACCTCGTACAACTACGACTGCGACAGCCCCGGCGCGGGCGACGGCATCTCCGGCCCGATCCTCGACATCGCCAAGGGCATCACGCCGAAGGTGGACGCCCTGGTCACGGGCCACACCCACCAGGCGTACGTCTGCACGGTCCCGGACCCGGCGGGCAAGCCGCGCATGGTCACCTCGGCGTCGTCGTTCGGCAAGCTCTACACGGACACCACCCTCACCTACGACCTCCGTACGAAGGACATCGTCCGTACGTCGGTGAAGTCGGCGAACCACGTCGTGACCCGGGACCAGCCCAAGGCCGCCGACATGACGAGCCTGATCGAGCGCTGGAACAAGCTGGCCGCCCCGATCGCCAACCGGCCGCAGGGCTGGATCAGCGCCGACATCAACGGCCGCGGCTCCACGGCCCCCGAGAAGCCGCTCGGCAACGTCATCGCCGACGCCCAGCTCGAAGGCCTCGCCCCGGCCGACAAGGGCGGCGCGGAAGTCGCGTTCATGAACCCGGGCGGTATCCGCGCGGACCTGGTCCACAAGGCGTCCGGCAGTGAGGGCGACGGGGTCGTCACGTACGGCGAGGCGTTCACCGTGCAGCCGTTCACCAACATGATGAACGTCGTCGACCTGACCGGCGCCCAGCTGGTCGCCGCCCTCCAGCAGCAGGTCAGCGGGCCCAACGAGGCGAGCCCGAAGATCCTCCAGGTCTCCAAGGGCCTCACCTACACCCTGGACCTGACGAAGACCGGCGCGGCCCGCGTGGTCACCGACTCCATCAAGCTGAACGGCGCGGCGATCGACCCGGCCCGCACCTACCGCGTCGCGATGAACGAGTTCCTCGCGGGCGGCGGCGACGGCTTCCCGGCCCTCGGCCAGGGCACGAACAAGCTGGTCGGCGCCTCGGACCTGGACCTGTTCAACGCCTACCTGGCGGCCCACTCCACGGCCGCCGCGCCGCTGGCCCCGCCGGCGACGGACCGGATCACGGTCGTGCAGTAGCTCTTGAGCGGAACTCCCTTACGGGATGGGGGCGGTGGGCCGGTGGGCCTGCCGCCCCTCACCGTTTCTCCGGCCAGGGCCGCCCGCCTCCACCTCCGCGGCCCTGGCACGATGAACAGCCATGGATGCCCGAACCCAAGGACAACCCCCGGAGAGCCGGTCCGTCGCAGAGTTGGCCGATGAGGCGCGGCGGCTGGTCGCGGAGCGTTATCCCCAGGCTGTGGGTGCGCTGCTGGGCGGGTCCGCTGCTCAGGGGCGGGCCACGGCTGGCAGCGACCTGGATGTGGCCGTGCTTCTCCCGGACGGCGAGGCCGGTGGGCGTGAGGTGGTCCGCCGTGACGGGCGTCTGGCGGAGTTGTTCGTTCATACGGTGAGCGACGTGTCCGCTGCCTTCGAGCGGGACCGGGCCCAGCGGCGGGGGACCATCCTCTTCCTCTATGCCCAGGGGCTTCCGTTGCTGGATCCCGGCGGCCATGTGTCCCATGTGTGCGAGCGGGCCCGGGAGGTGTTGGCGGCGGGGCCGCCTCCGCTCGCGCCGGAGGAGTGGGAGCGGGGGCGCTACCTCCTGACCTGCTTCCTGGACGATCTGGCCGATGCCTCGCCGGCCGCCCGCTACGAGCAACTCGCCCTGGCCGACGCCGTGCTGCGCGAGGCGGCGCACCTGCTCACCGCCCATCTCGGTGCCTGGAACGGCATCGGCAGGTGGCTGCCGCGCCGCCTCCTCGGTGCGGACCCGGTGCTGGGTGAGGCTCTGCTGGCCGGGCACCGTGCCGTGGCCGAACAGGCCGACTCCGTACGGCTCCTGGAGGCCGGTGCAGAAGTGCTCGGGCTGTGTGGCGGGCCGCTCAGGGAGGGGTACGTCCAGCACTGGGGGCCGTCGGCGTGACGGCTGCGGTGGTTGTGCTGCCCGTCCTCACGGTTGTTCAGGGGAGCTTGAGCCGGTTGCGGAGTTCGCTGACGTAGGTGGCGATGTCGCTCTGTCCGGGGAGTCCGTCGTCCCGGGTGTGCTCATCGGTGCCGGACCGGCAGGGGCGGCAGAGGCCGTCGGGGAGTGCCTCGGGGCGTCCTGGGGCCCCGCACTCGGCGCATTCGACCAGGACGCGAGGGGCTGGAGTGCCGGGCGGCGGCGGGTGCGCGGGGCCGGCCGTCGGCTGGTGGGGCGGCATCTTGGTCTCCAGGCGGCGGCGGACGAAGCCGACCGGCGAATCGACGGCCTGGGGGAGCCCGGCGGTGAGGGCGTGGACGACGTGTTCGGCGGTGACCCCCCGTTCGAGCCAGGCGGCGGCGAGTCCTTCGAGCGCGGCGCAGTCGGCGGCGGAGAGGCCGACGCGGTGGTCTACCTGCCCGAGCTGGGCGAGGGCGAGGTAGGCGGGGGAGGGGCCCGGTGCGTGAGGTGGTTCCGGGGCTGGTGCCTGTGGCGGCGCTGGGGGTGTCTTCGTTCGTTGCTGCGGTACGGATACGGGGTCGGGTGCGGCTTCGGCGTCAGGGTGCTCGTGGTCGGGGGGCGGCGGCTCCTGCGGCACCCAGGGGGGCGGGGGAGGGGCGGCCTCGGAGACGGCCGCATCCTGCGCGGGCGCCGGGGTGTGCTCCGTACCGGCCGCGAACCGGGCGCGCTCCGTGGCCAGATAGGCGTTCCACCACTCGTTGTCCCGCGCGGTACGGGACCAGAACGTGCGGGAGACCCAGCGGACCCGGCCCTCCCGGCCGACCTCGCACCGCACGCGCCGCAGGTGTCCGGCGACGGACAGGGCCCTCAACGCGGAGCCGATGGCCTGCTGGCCGTAGAGGGGGAGTTGCTTGGCCAACTGCTTCACGCTCATCGCCGCCTCGTCGGGGAGGCGGTCGATGAACCCGGCCACGTACCGCTCGCGCGTCGGTAGGAGGCTGAAGTCGTTGGGGGTGCTCGGGCGTTGGTCCGTCGTGGTGCGTTTGCCGTAGCCGGGTTTGGCCATCGGGTACGCGGGTGAGGATGCGGGCGCGGGCTGGGCGGGGCTAGTGTGCTCGGTAGCCACGAGGTCGTCTTTCTAGGGTTGCGATCTTGCGGTGAGACCCCGGCCTGGTGCTTACAACACCGTGTCGGGGTCGTTTGGTTCTCGAACCGTAAGCAGTCGTGACGCTGCGCCGCAAGCTGTCACGATTAGTCATACTTGCTGGCCGTTACGGGGTAGGGAGGGTGGGGAGGTTTTCCCCTCCCCCCTTCATTTGCCCGCCAGTTAAAGAAAGCGCTCGAATCCCGGGTCTCGGGTCCCGACGCCCGGGTCCCGGACCCCGAGCTTCGGGCCAGCCCTCGTCCGCGTACACCCGAAAGAGTGAACCGACCGTCTCCGAGGCTCGGGCCCCGGGTCTCGGGACCCGAGGCCCAAGACCCGAGGCCCGAGAGCCGGGTGCGCCAACCCCGTTGTGCGACGCGGCGTTTTATGACCTTCGCCGGTGGTCTCTACGGTCGACCGCATGGAGTGGAACTTTGAGACAGCTGAGAACCTCGTCCGCGCCTTGCGCGCCGGTGACGTGACCTCGGAGGAACTGACCGACGCGGCGATCACCCGTATCGAGCGGGACGACCCGGCGATCAACGCGATATGCGTGCCGGACTTCGACCGGGCGCGGGCCGCCGCGCGTGATGCCGACCGGGCGCGCGCCCGGGGTGACGGTCAGGGTGAGGGCCCCGGTGGGAAGCGGCCCCTGCTCGGCATTCCGGTGACGGTCAAGGAGTCGTACAACGTCGCCGGGCTGCCCACGACGTGGGGCATACCGCTCCACCGCGACTACGTACCCGCCGAGGACGCGGTGCAGGTCTCGCGGCTCAAGGCGGCGGGCGCGGTGGTGCTGGGCAAGACCAATGTGCCGCTCGGGCTGCAGGACGTGCAGAGCTTCAACGAGATCTACGGCACCACCAACAACCCCTGGGACCACGGCCGTACGGCGGGTGGGTCCTCCGGCGGGTCGGCGGCGGCCCTGGCGTCCGGGTTCGGCGCGCTGTCCATCGGCTCCGATCTCGCCGGTTCGCTGCGCACCCCCGCCCACTTCTGCGGCATCTACGCCCACAAGCCGACGCTCGGGTTGGCGCCGAGCCGTGGAATGGTTCCACCGGAGACCCCGGCCCTCCCCGTCGACCTCGACCTCGCCGTCGTCGGTCCGATGGCGCGCACGGCCCGCGATCTCACGCTCCTGCTCGATGTCATGGCCGGACCGGACCCGCTCACGTCCGGGGTGGCGCACAGCGTGACGCTGCCGCCCGCGCGCCATGAGCGGCTGCGTGATTTCCGGGTCCTGGTCCTCGACGAGCATCCGCTCCTTCCGACCGGGGCCGCCGTACGGGCGGGCGTGGGCCGGGTGGCCGATGCGCTGGTCGGTGGCGGTGTCCGGGTCGAACGGGGTAGCCCGTTGCTGCCCGATCTGGCGGAAGCCGGGCTGATCTACATGCAGTTGCTGGCCTCGGGCTCCTCCGCCGGGTTCCCTCAGGCGCGGTACGAGGAACTGCGTTCCCGCGCCGCCGGACTGGCGGAGCATGATCGGAGCCTCGACGCGGCCCGGCTGCGCGGCACCGTGCTCAGCCACCGCGACTGGATCGAGGTGAACAACCGTCGCGAGGCCCACCGCCACGGCTGGCGGCGGCTGTTCGCCGAGTTCGACGCCGTGGTGTGCCCCGTCTCACCCACGCCCGCCTTCCCGCACGACCACCACCCCGATCCGATGGAGCGCCTGATCGCCATCGACGGCGTCGCGTACCCGTACTTCGACCAGCTCGTCTGGGCCGGCCTGCCCACCATGCCCGGCCTTCCCGCCACCGCCGTACCGGCGGGCCGGTCGCCGGAGGGCCTGCCGGTGGGGGTGCAGATCGTCGGGCCGATGTTCGAGGACCGGACCCCGCTGCGGCTGGCCGAGCTGCTGGAGCGGGAGAACGGCGGCTTCCAGGCACCTGAGTAGGGGGGCCCGGCCCGTACCGCTCCACCGCGTGGGACCTGAGGCTGACGGCGCCTCCGCCGCGTGGCGGTAGCCGGGGGCGGGGGTCCCGACCGGAGGCCGACGGCGGGGGCGGTGCGGGCGCGCAGGATGAATTCCGTCGAGAGCAAGCCCCCCCCGCAGAGCAGGAGATCACCATGATGTCTCGGTCCGTACGCCGAACTCTGGCCGCAATCAGCGTCGTTGGCGCAGGCCTCGCGGTGGCGAGCGTGTCCGTCGCCGCTTCCGCCGATCAGGAGGAGAAGCCGCGACCGGTCCGCGCGAGCGTCGTCGGAAGCGCCGAGTTCGTTCTGCCCTACCACCAGGACAAGGACGTCCGGTCCTTCACCTTCGACGCCCGGGCGGCCCCGTACAGCCGTCCGCTGCCCGGAATTCCCGGCGGCCTGCCCACGGACGCGCGGGGCATGGTCACGGTGTCCCACTACTCGGCCGAGCGGGACATCACGTACACGTCCAAGGGGCGCGTGGACTGCTTGGTCACCGGGGTGCGCACCGCGACCCTGACGGCGGTCATCACGGAGGTGAGCCCCGGCGGGCCTCCCATCGTCGGGAAGAGGGTCGGATTCAGCGTCCACGACGGGGGAGACAGCAAGGGAGAGGGGGAGGGCGGGGGCAAGGGCCGCTCCAAGGACCGTGTCGGCTTCTCCTGGAACGGCGTGAACCTGCTGCCGAAGGGCACCACCCCGCCCGAGGAGGCGCCGGTCGGCACCTGTATGGCCCCTGCCCCGTACGCGCCGGTGACCAAGGGCGGGTACGTGGTCGCGCACGCCGAGCTGCCGTCCCCGCCGCCCTCCCCCAAGGGCTCCACCGAGCCCGCTGGACCCGCCTCGAAGTGACGCACGTCACCATGCGCGTCGTCGCCGATGTGGCGAAACTGTGTGCAAGGCCCGCGCCGTGGCCTGTGTGCTGTGGCTTGTGTGAAGAGGGGGGCGCGCCGGATGCGACGTCGGGAAGTACCGCCCATGCCTGCGCTGGGCGCCGGTGAGCTGCGCCAACACGCGGTGAGGCGGCGGGAGCACACGATCGTCGTCAGCGCGGTTGCGGTCTCGGCCGTCGTCGTCGTGCTGATGACCATCGGGTTCTGGGCGTTCTTCGTCCACACCCTCTCCGATCCCGGCAGCCCCGCACTCGTGGGGATGCGGATCGACGGGGACGCGGTCACCGTCAAGTCCGGGCAGTGCCCGCAGGACCGGGTGCGGCGGGTCGAGGTCTGGGACAGCGGCACGGAGCGGCGCGTCTGGCGCGGCGACGATCCGCTGACCGAGGAGGGGCAGCGCGGCCTGCTGCCGCTCTGGGAGGGGAAGGCCTACCGCGCCTCCAGCCCGGCGAGGCAGCCGTCCGAGCTGCCCGCGACCCTCGATGTGACCGTCGAGCACGGCCCCGCGTACGGGGTATCGGAGGTGTTCGAAATCGCGGAGGTACGGGGTGCTGTCCTGCCCCCGGGGTCGTACTGGACCCATGCGGGCGTCAGGACGGCCGAGCAGCTCGACGGAATCCCGGAATGCGGCAACAGCAGCAGCCCGTGAGAAAAAACCCTTCGCTTGGCCGCTGTTGAGCAGCTAGGAAGGGGCGATGGCTGATGAATCGATCGCTCCCCTGGACCGCCTCACCGCCGAACGAGCCTGTGAGCGCCTGGTCGTTCAGTTCGTCCACGAGCTGGATCTCGGCGAACCCGGCCGGGTGGCGGAGCTGTTCACGTCCGACGGGGTCTGGGAGTGGGCCGAGGGAGACCGCCGGATCGAGGGGCGGGACGCGCTGCGCGGCTACTTCGGCGCCCGCCCCGCCGACCGGCTCTCGCGTCGCATCTGTACGAACATCCTGGTCACCCTGACCTCCGCGTCGACGGCGACGGCGACCACCTACTTCACGACGTACCGCGTCGACGGCCACTCCGGCGGGATGCTGCCGCCGAGGCCCCCGACGCAGGTGGGCCACTACGAGGACACCTTCCGCAACGTCGACGGCCGGTGGCTGCTCAGCAGGCGGGCCCTGTTCCTGGCCTTCGGCGGACCCACAGAAGACGTGACCATGTACAGACAGTGATCCGTACGTGATCAACGCCCCGTACTCTCCCCCGGTAGGAGATCCGGACAGGGGACGCCCGGCAGGCGAGAGCATGTCCGGGTGGGGCGGGGGACGTACATGGAATACCGGCGCGCTGCGATACCGGCACTGGTCGGCGGCCTGCTGCTGACGGCGCTTCTGTGGTGGGCGGGCGCGAGCACCCAGGCGTTGCGACTACCGGGCACCGTCGACGTGCTCGGCGGGATGGCCGCCGCCCAGCTCGAACACTGGCTCACCCCGTGGTCGTACGACCCTCCGCCCTCCGTCCGGATCGGCGCCGAGACGTTCGGTGTGGGCGAGGACGGGGCGGCGGTCGACAACTCCCGGTATCTGTCGCTGTATACGACGGGGATGCAGATCCGGTTCGTGGCGGTCCTGCTCTTCTTCGTGCCGGGCGCGCTGCTCCTGGTCCGCCGGCTGCCGCCGGTGAACGGCCGGGTGCCCGCCACCCTGCTCACGGTCTGGGCCTGGGGGCTGGTGGCCGGGACCCTGGCCGTCGCCGTCTCCGCGCCCTCGCTGATCGCGGCGAACGGGCGCGGCAGCTACCGCTTCCTGCCCCAGCTCGCGGGCATGGCCTCCGCCGGCCGCCAGATCCTCGTGCTGGCCGCCTTCGTCGCGGCGGTGGTCGCGGTGCTCGCGGCCCGGGTCACGGCCAAGGGCGCAGGCCCGCTGCCCCGGGCGGCCGTCCCGGTGGGGGCCGCCCGCCTGGCCGCCACCGTCGGGACCGCGGTGATCGCCGTCTCCCTGGTCGTCCTCTCGTACCAGCCCGTGGCCGCCACCCTCCAGACCGCGTCCACCGGCACCGGCCTGTTCGCCGAGCCGGGCGACCTCCTGCGCCAGTGGCTGCTGCTGGGCTCCTGGGCGGGCCCGGCGGGTACGCCGGTCGGCGACTGGTTCCTGTACCGCGTGGCCGACGCGCTGGTGCTCGCCGTGGTGTGGTGGTCGCTGCGGTGGCTGCCCGTCCTGCTCACCCGGACCACGGTCCCGGCGATGGCGGCGGGCGCGGTCTGCGCCACCGTAGTCGGGCTGCTGGTCAGCCAGTTGACCCAGATGGCCTTGAGCGACGGCGGGATGCGCTGGGGGCTGGTGCAGCTGTCGGCCGGTATCGGCGGGGGCGTCCCCGCTGCTCTGACGTTCGGCCTGCTGGCGGGGACGGCGGCCGCCGTGACGTTGCGGGTGGCGGGGGGCCGGCAGGGTGACCGGGAGCCCTCTCCGGAGGGCTGACGTCGAAGGGCCGACGCTCCTTCGGGCCGGGCCTGGGCGTCACTCCAGCGACTTCCCGGAGGCGACGACGACCCCGTACAGGTCCCCGATCGTGGCCAGAGCGCTCTCGTGCACCTGCCGGGCATCGAGGTCGGCGCCGAGGAGCGGCAGCGACCGGGTCGCGCAGGCGTCCGCGGCGACGGTGGGACGGTTGCCGCGCAGGAACGCGCCCTGCGCGGTGAACGCCACGCACATGTGCGTCATCCAGCCGACGACGATGACGTCCTGGCCCTCGGGGACGTACGTGCCCAGATCGGTGCCGTGGAAGGCGTTCGGCGCCTGCTTGACGACGACGGGCTCGCCGTCGACCGGTGCGACGGCGGGGTGGATGCGGCCGATCTCGGCCCGGATGTCGTACGGGGTTCCCTCGCCGCCGTCGTTGATGACGTGGACGACCTTGGTGCCCACCCCGCGGGCCCGGGCGAGCAGGTGGGCGGCGGCGTCGAGGGATGCCTGCCAGCCGTCGAGTTCCATCACGCCCTGCGTGTAGGTGTTCTGGAAGTCGATCAGGATCAGCGTCGAGTCGGGGAGGGTGGCGGGGGCCGCGTCGAAGCCGTTGAGCTCGCGCAGGGTGGTTCGGGACATGGGTGTACCGCCTTCGGGCCTTCGGATCGTGCGTGGAGGAGTAGGGGCGGGGCTCGGACATCGGCGAACCCCGCCCTCGACGCTATGACCCCTGCGGCATGTCGGCAATGACAGCTAACATGCAGATACCGACATGAGCGACGAGGCGCGCGCGATCCAGCGAGGAGCCGGGGCAGTGGAAAAGGTCCGACGACTCGTCGTCATCGTCCTCTTCGACGGCGTCGACCTGCTCGACGTCACCGGCCCGCCGGAGGTCTTCTCGCTCGCCCGGCGCGAGACGGATGACGCGGCGGGGTACGAGGTCGTCCTCGCCGCCGAGAGCCTGGAGCCCGTCACCACCGGCGCCGGGGTCCGCATCCTCCCCGGCATCACGTTCCAGGACGCGGCCACGCGGAGCATCGACACCCTGATCGTGCCCGGGTCGGTCGAGATCGACGGCGAGCGCCGGGTGCGTGCCCTCGTCGACCCCGCCCTGGTCCGCTGGGTGAAGACCCTCGCCGGGCGGACCCGCCGGACCGCCTCCGTATGCGTCGGAGCCCATCTCCTGGCAGCCGCAGGCCTCCTCGACGGCAAGCGCGCCACCACCCACTGGTCCACCGCCCGCCAACTGGCCGACGACCACCCGGCGGTGGAGGTCGACGCCGACCCGATCTTCATCCGCGAGGGCGATGTGTGGACGGGGGCGGGCATCAGCGCCTGCCTGGACCTGTCGCTCGCCCTGATCGCCGACGACCTCGGCGAGGCCGTCGCGCTGCGTGTGGCACGGCAGTTGGTGATGTACGTGAAGCGGCCGAGCGGGCAGAGCCAGTTCAGCGTGCCGCTGGAGCAGGTCGCGACGACCCGTCGCATCGAGGACCTGCGGCACCACATCCTGCGCCACCTGGGAGAGCCGCTGACGGTCGTGGACCTGGCGGAGTTCGCCCACGTCAGCGACCGCCACCTCACCCGGATCTTCAAGAGCGAGCTGGGCATGACCCCGTACGCCTACATCGAGTCCGTACGGGTCGAGAAGGCCCGTAACGAACTGGAGTCCTCCGACGCCACCCTCGAACGCATCGCGTCCGCCTGCGGGTTCGGCACGGTGGACACGCTGGTACGGGCGTTCCGGCGGCGGCTGGACACGACGCCGACGGAGTACCGGCGGCGGTTCAGGCCGTCGTGATTCCGGCCTCTGGCGGCTGCCGGGCGCAGGCTCCCCCCACCTCGCGCCCGGTGTCGCCTCGTCCGGGGCGCGTTCCTATTTCGGCGCGCCGCCACCCGCCGGCCGGCTGCCACGGTCCCACTTCGAGGGTGCGGGCACTGCGCCGGCGCACACCGCCCGGATCTCGTCCAGGAACGCCGGATAGTGCTCCCCGCACGTGTTCAGCGCGTGCCACACCGCGTCCAGGGCCGCTATGAGCGGCGCGGGGCCTGCGGCGGCGAGCACGGCGGGGAGCGCGTAGTGCGGCTGGGAGATCCGGTGGAGGGCGCGCGGTGTGCGGGGGAACGTCTCCACGACGGTGTACGGGTCGTCTGGCCCGGGCGGTGGAGGCTGGTACGGGGGGCGCTCGGGCGGCACCGCTTCCAGCACCGACGTGTCCGGGACCCTGGGGTCGGAGCGCAGGGCGTCCCATATGCGGGCCGGATCATCGAACGGCGGCGGCAGCGGGCGGCCTGCGTCCAACGCGGCCAGTGCGTCCGCGACCCACGGTACGTCGGTCAGACCGGCGGCCTCGCAGGCTCGTCGCGCGGACAGCAGCGCCACCCTGTGCTGCACCCCGGGGTCCGATGCGCCGAGCGTGTGCACCAGGTCGCTGTCGAAGGGGAGGAGGCCGAGGACGTTGCTCAGCCGGGCACCGCGGAGTGCCTCGCTCGGCAACCGGCCGCCCCATTCCCACCGTTCGTAGTGCAGGCGCCGGTCCTCGGCGGCCCGTTCCTCCGCCTGGCGGGCGAGGCGTTCAGCTTCGGCCCGCTGTTCCGGGGTGGGCGGGGCCGGCAGGCCGCGTGCGTGGTCGTGGCGGTAGGCGGCGATCCGCGAGGTCTGGCGGATCACCTGGTCCGGGCGGGGAGGGGCGGGCCAGAACTGGAGGAGGTAGCTGTCGGCCTGCGGCTCCTTGGCCGTCCTGGTGTCGAGGTCGCGGCCCTTGTCCATCCCCCGGGCGCTGTACCGCACCCGGTAGTCCCTCACGGGGAGTGCCAGGTCCCAGGCGGCCTCGCCTCCCCACTGGACCAGGCTCGTGTCCTCGGAGACCGGCCGGAAGGACACCTCGACGACGTCCTCCCAGTCCGGGGTCAGCGGCGGTGCCTCGTCGTGGACCTCCACGGTGAAGCCGACGCTGCCGGTGTGCAGTCCGGTGACCAGCCACAGCGCACCGGGGGCCGCCGCCCCGCACAGCCCTCCGCTCTGCCCCGCGAACGCCTCGCCGAGCCCCGGCGTCGTACCGTCGGGATCGCTTTCGACGTAGATCTGGCTGTAGTGGACGTGCACTTCACCTACGACTGGCCTGCGCACAAGCCCCCCTGTACCCCTGGTCGAGGACGGCCTCGATGGCTCCGGGCGAGCCGGCCGCGTAGAACCGATCATGCTGCACACCACTGACAACCGGCCCGGCCCGACGTCGTCGGCGTGGGCTCAGCTCCCCTCGGGGGCGAGGGCCCCGGCGATGCGCTCGGCCAGAGCGCGGCGCAGTTCCGGGGCCAGCGGTTCGGTGTTGAGGGATTCGTACAGCCACAGGCCGTCGGCGGCCAGGCGGGCGATGAACCGGTCGAGCGCGGCCCGGTCGTCGACGTCGTCGGTGGTCAGGGACGGCGCCCACCGTTCCATGACCGCGTCCCAGGGCGCCGCGTGCCCGGGAGTGGTGGACCCTTCGAGCATGAAGAGGAGTTCGGCCCGGGTGGCGCTCTGGGAGGAGATGCGGCTGTAGGCGGTCAGCCTCTCCTCAGGGGTGGCCAGATCGGCCGGTTTGCCCGCCGCCGCGATCATCTGGGCCTCCCACTCGTCGGCCAGGTGCTGATGGATGGCCTGTACGAGGTCGTCGCGGGAGCCGAAGTGGTAGAGGAGGCCGCCCTTGGTCAGGCCGGCCTCGGCGGCCACGGAGTCGAAGGTGACGCTCTTGACGCCTTCGCGCTCCACGACCCGCGTGGCCGCTTCGAGGATCTGGGTTCGTTTGCTCGTCCGCATGGGTGCTCCCTGGGCGGGGGTGTCAGGGCTCGGGGTGTCGGTGCTGGGGGGTGTCAGTGCTGAGGGGCGTCAGTGCTGAGGGGTGGAAAGGGCCGATCCGGGGCCGTGGCGGCGCAGGAGGACGCCCGTCATGATCGCACCGACGGCGATGACGGCGGTGACCACCACCATGACGGTGGAGTAGGCGCCGTCGAAGGCGGTGGACGCCGCGTCGATCAGGCCCGGGTGGTTCCCGGCCTGGGCGAGCGCGCTGTCCAGGCTGTCCCGTGCGGAGTCCGGGGCCCCGGCCGGCAGATCGATGGTCGCGGTGTAGACGGAGGTCAGAAGGGAGCCGAGGAGGGCGACCGCGATGAGGCTGCCGAATTCGTACGAGACCTCCTCGACGGAGGACGCCATGCCCGCGCGGCGGGCCGGAACGTTGCCCATGATCGCGCTGGAGGCTACTGACATGGCCGCGCCGAGGCCCGCCCCGGTGATGAGCAGCCCGGTGACGAGCAGGCCCATGCTGGTGTCGAACGTCAGCAGGATCAGCGCGGAGCCGACCGTGCTCAGGGCCAGGCCGCCCGCGATGATGGGCAGCAGCCCGATCCGGTGCAGGGTAGCCCCACCCGCCATCGCTGTCGGCAGCGCTCCCAGGGCGACGGCGGCGACCAGGAGCCCGGCGCGCAGCGGGGTGAAGCCCTCCACCAGCTGGAACCGCTGCGTCGTGATCAGCTGGATACCGGCGATGGCGAACAGGGAGAACCCGGCGGCCAGGACCCCGGCGAGGAAGGCCCGGTTGCGGAAGATCGAGAAGTCCAGCAGCGGGTCGGGCAGGCGGCGCTGCCTCCGGGCGAACGCCCACCCGCCGACTGCGGCGGCCAGCCCGGCCGCCACGATGGGCAGGAGCGCCGGCTCAGGCTTCGCGGTCTCCTTGATCGCGATGACCAGACCCACCAGGGCGACGAGCGCGAGCAGCGACGAGGGCAGGTCCCACTTCCGGCTGGGGTCAGCCGCGTTGGGCGGCGCGAGGACCAGCGTGGCCACGATCGCCCCGACGACGACCGGCACGTTGATCAGGAACACCGACCCCCACCAGAAGCTCTGGAGCAGCAGCCCGCTGATGATCGGGCCCAGCGCGCTGCCGACGATCGCCAGCGTGCCCCAGATGGCGATGGCCACGTTGCGCTCGCGCTCGTCCTCGAACGTGATGCGGATCAGCGCCAGCGTCGCGGGCATCATCGCCGCCGCCCCGACGGCCAGCAGCGCCCGCGCCGCGATCAGGGTCTCCGGGGTCGGTGAGAACGCGGCGGCCAGTGAGGCGGCGCCGAAGACCACCAGGCCGGTCAGGAACATCCTCCGGTGCCCCACCCGGTCACCCAGGGTGCCGCTGCCCAGCAGAAGCCCGGCCATCACCACCGGATAGGCGTTGATGATCCACAGCCCCTCGGAGCTGCTCGCGCCGAGATCCTGCACGAGCGTCGGCAGCGCCGCGTACAGGATCGAGTTGTCCAGGGTGATCAGGAGCAGCCCCGCACTCACCACCGCCAGCAGCAGCCAGCGCCGCCGTGCACTCGGAGCTGCCTCCGCAGACCTCTCGGTCGGTACCGTCCTCATGCCATAACTGTACCTTCCGAAAGGTATAGTTACGAACGGAGTACGCGGCTTCCCCGGGCTCGCAAGCGCGCTGAACTGGGGTTTTCTCGTCTGATGCCACCCTCTCGCGCTGGGTCCGCTCCCCGGGCCCCGGCGCCAGTGCGACGCACGCCGTGAGCAGCCCGAGGGCGGCGGCCGCGATCAGCCCCCAGTCGCCGCCGCTCACGCGGTCGCCCCCGGTCGCCCCAGCGTGAACCACACGACCGTGCGCCCGGGGTGCCGCTCGCCCCCGCCGCCCGTCCCCCACGCCAGCGCCAGGCTCTCCACGAGGACGAGCCCACGCCCGTGCTCCTGCTCGTCATCCGTCCGCAGGGGCCTCGCGAGCGCTGTGCCTGCCGGTCCGCCGTCATCCGAAACGGCGACTGTGACCCGCTTCCGGTTGACGGCCACATGGACCCCGATGAGGGGCGTACGGGTGTGGCGGTGGGCGTTGGTGACCAGCTCGGTGACGCAGAGGCGGGCGTCGTCGACGAGGCCCGGGTGTCGGCTCAGGTGCAGCAGCGAGGTGAGGAAGTCCCGCGCGAGTCTGGGGGCGTTGGCGGTGTTCGGGAGCGTGAGGCGGTAGCCTTCGCCGCCAAGGGGGTTCGGCTGTACGGGAGTTGGAGTTGCAGCGGACATGTCGGTCTCCCCATGAGGTCCGGTTCTGCGAACTGGCTCGCCGCCTCGGGCCCGTGGTGTCGGCTGCATGGGTGCACGTGTGAACATGCGCCTATGCAGGCGCACTTCGGGCCTTCGAAGTGCGGCGCTGTGGCGATCGTAGCGCAAAGTCTCACTTGTGTTACTCATGGGGACCATTGAGTAACCAGATGGATTACGGTGGGGGCTCCAGCGACACTGTGGGGCGACAGAAGGAGGGGCCGATGCCACCGAGGAAGGCGCCCACGGCGCGGCAGTGCCGGGTGGGCACCGAGCTGCGCAAGATGCGGCAGAACGCGGGACTCGCCCTCGCCGAAGCCGCCGCCCTGCTCAGCACGGACCGCACCACCATCAGCAACACGGAGTCGGGCCGCTTCGGGGTGAGCGGCGAGCGGGTCCGTACCTGGGCGGCGGGCTATGCGTGTGCCGATGAGGCGTACGTGGAGGCGCTCGCCGCGATGGCCGAGGAGCGAGGGCGCGGCTGGTGGGAGGAGTACCGGAACGAGCTGACCAGCGGACCGCTCGATCTGGCCGAGCTGGAGCACCATGCGGCCGGCATCCGGGCGGTGCAGCTCATGCACATGCCGGGGCTGATCCAGAGCGAGGACTACGCGCGGGCCGTCTTCGCCGAAGCGGTGCCCGAGCTGCCGTTGGCCCGCAGGCGCCGGCTGCTCTCCCATCGGTTGAAGCGCCGGGACGTCCTGGACAGGGAGACCCCGCCCACCTGCACGTTCCTCATCCATGAGGCAGCGCTTCGGATGGTGTACGGCGACTCCGGTGTGGCGCGGGGCCAGTTGGCATACTTGCTGCGCGAATCCGAGCGCGACAATGTCATCGTCAAGGTCGTCCCGTTCGCCGCAGGCGGTCTCCCGGAGACGGGAGGCTCGACGCAGTACGTCTACGGTCCTGTTCCGCAGTTGGATACCGTTCTGTCGGACACGGCAACCGGGCCCGCGTTCCTGGACGCCGAGACGCGTCTGGCGAACTATCGGGCAGCGATGGACCGGGTCGAGGGGCTGTCTCTCGACCCTCGGAAGTCGAGAGACTTCATCCGTGAGGTCGCACAACAAGTGTGAAGGCGTGAGGTACGTGGAAATTCAGTGGCGCAAGTCCTCGAAGTCGTCAGGGGCCGAGGGCAACGCCTGCCTGGAGCTTGCCGAGTACGGCGGTGAGATCCTGCTGCGCGAGAGTGACAACCCCGATGTGGTCGTTCACACGACGCGGGCCAAGCTCCGGGCGTTCCTCGGAGGAGCGAAGGAAGGCGAGTTCGACGACTTCGCCTGAGGCTTCGTGATCCGGTAGTGAGTGGCCCCCGTCGGCGCAGGCGGGGGCCACTTGTCATTCGTATCACTTGTTTAGACCCCAAGAATCACTCGTTAGACGTCAAACACTTGATACGGATGCGCTCGGCGCGCTAGCTTCCTGATGTGCCGCCCCGTCACGTGGCGGCCAACTCCCCTTTCGTCTGCGCCCGTTGGGGGAGTCGTGAGCCAGGGCGCCCCCTCCCCGCAGCTCGTCACGCCGGCGGCAGGCAGGGGGCGTCCCTGGTGTCCTGTCAGGAGGTTGCGCCATGCTCGACCACGTTCCCGACCCCGCCGACTCCCCCTCGTACGCCTACTGGTGCGAGCGGTCCACCTACGGCTCGGAGGATCGCGACGAGCCCGACTGCTTCGCGCGGTGCTCCGCCGCCACACCCGAGCTGGCGATCCAGCGCATCCGGGACGAGGCGCGGGCCCTGCTCGCCGGGTTACCGGAGGCGGAGCGCCCGGTGCTGGGATGGGCCGAGGGGGTGGGCCGCGTCCGGGCCCTCGGTGCCCTGCACGGGGGGCGTACCTGCGGGTTCTCGTTGCGGCACGGGGACGGGTGGAGCGAGTGGGCCGTACGGCCGTACCTGGTGCTGCCCGCCGAAGCGGAGGCCCCGTCGGCCGCGCTGTCCACGGGCGATGCGCCGTGCGGCGTGTGCGTGCTCTGTACGCAGGGCTGTTGAGGCGGCCGCCGGACTCCCGCTCTCAGCGCTCCCGGCGGTAGTTCACGACGTACGCGATCGCGAGAGCGAGGCCGAGGAGCCCGCTGCCGAAGATGCCGAGGGCCCTCAGGACCCCCTCCCCGTCCCGCGCGGCACGCACCCCGCCACCGAGTCCGCCGACGGCCAGGCACATACCGAGGACGAACATCCGCGAACTGCGGGGCAGCAGCCGGTGCCACCCGCTCGGGCTGCGACGGCCGGGCGGCGGTGGGCCTGCGGGGCGGTGGCCGGACGGTGGTCCGGGCACGGGTCGCTTCATCGCTCCTCTCGCCTTCCCCTGTGCGGCCAGGACGTCCCCGTCGGTGTCCCGTGGCGCCACTGTACGGCTGCGCCTGAGCAGTCTGGTCGGGCGGAAGCGCCGGGCTACGGCAGCGCCGCGCATGTTCCGCCACTTCATGGGAGTTCTCCCTGCACCCCTGAGTCCCTGGACGGCAAGGTGTGGCCGGAAGGCATCCGTGGACGCCGCGTCTGTGGCTAGCCCGTACACCGCCTTCCGCGACAGGGTGGGGTCATGAGCAACGAGACACCTTCCAGTATCAGCACGAAGAACACCCTCAAGACCGTCATCAATGTCGAGGACGTGGAACCGCACGAGGTGGTCCCCGGAATCCTGCGCCGCAGGCTGCCCGCCACCGATTACGCCCGGGGCTGGCTGATCGACTTCGCCGCCGGTACGGAGTGGCCCGAGGTCGATGAACACGCCACCGAGGAAAGGTACTTCGTCATCAGCGGCGAGGTGATCGATGGCGGTGAGCGGCACGGCCCGGGCTCGTACGTCGTGTTCGCGCCGGGGAGTGAGCACCGGCCGCGTACGGAGACCGGGGCCCGGATGCTCGGCATCTCGATGATGAACGCCTGAAGCGTGTGAGAGTCCGAAGCGTCTGAGCTTGCGGTTGCCGCTGCGGCAGCTCCTACCGTCGTGTCCAGGGCCGGGGAAGCCGGTCCTGGACACGCGTTCGTGCGGAAGGCACGGGGAGAGAGGGGAGCGGTCATGGACTGGCCGATCGCGGAGGTCGCCCGGATGTCGGGCGTCACCGCCCGGACCCTGCGGCACTACGACGAGATCGGCCTGCTGCCGCCCGCCCGGATCGGGACCAACGGTCACCGCCGCTACGAGGAGCGCCAACTCCTTCTGCTGCAACAGATCTTGGTTCTCAGGGAGTTGGGCGTCGGGCTTCCCGAGATCAGCCGCATCCTGGCCGAGCAGGTCGATGAGGTGGAGGCCCTGCGCGGGCACCACCAGCGGCTGGTCGCCGAGCGGGACCGGCTCGATGCCCTGGCCGCCACCGTCTTCCGCACGATCGCCGACCTGGAGCAATCCAGGAAGGACGGCAGAGAGATGACCGCGATCAACCGACCGGAGAACCTGTTCGAGGGCGTGCAGCCCTCCCAGTACGAGGAGAACCTGCGGGATTTCCCGGCGCTCGCCGAGGCGAGTGCCCGTCGGGCCGCCGCGATGAGTCCCGCCGAGGTGGAGGCCGGGCAGCGTGAGCGTACGGCGCTGATGATCCGGCTCGCGGAGCTGATGGCCGCGGGGGTGGAGCCCGGCGCCGATGCCGTACTCGCCGAGGTCGACGGGCAGTACCGGGCGCTGACCGAGCTGAGCCCCGTCTCCGCCGACGAGTTCCGGGCGAGCGGGCGCTCCTGCGTGGACAACGAGCAGTGGCGCGGTGCGTACGAGGCCATCGCGCCGGGCCTGGCCGCGTACCAGCGTGACGCCATCGAGGCCTACGCCACCGCCCGGCTGGGCTGACCTCAGCAAGGGGGCCGGTCAGGCCGCCGTGGCCCGCCGCAGCGTCTTGCGGTGGGCCCGGTTCGTCGCCATCAGCCCGTCCAGCGCGTCCCGGGTGCGGACCAGCTCCTCGATATGGGCCGAGAGCCGTTCCCGCTCCTGCTCCATCCGCTCCATGGCGGCATCGGACGTCGCCTCGCTCGGGGCGTCCACGCAGGGCAGCAGCTCCTTGATGGTGCGGCTGGACAGGCCGGCCGCGTACAGCCGCTGGACGAAGCCGACCCGGTCGATGTCGGCCTCCCGGAAGTGCCGCTGCCCGCTGGGGCTGCGCGTGCTGGTGAGGAGGCGCTGCTCCTCGTAGTAGCGCAGGGACCGGACGCTGACGCCGGCCGCCTTCGCGAGTTCCCCGATGCGCATGCTGTCCGTCCTTCTCGTCCTGATCCTCTTCGGGCTTGCCTCTGACATTGATGTCAGGTTTTAGCGTAGCCGCAGTGTCCGGTTCGCGGGCGCCACAGAACGAGGAGGACGTTCGGCATGACCCTGATCGACACCCACTCCGATACCCACCCCGAGATTTACTCCGACACCCTTTTCACCGGCTACCGGCTCGGTGACCTCACCCTGCCCAACCGGGTCGTGATGGCCCCCATGTCCCGCGTCCGGGCCGCCGCCGGCGGGCTCGCGACCCCCTCCATGGCCACGTACTACGCCCAGCGGGCCACCGCCGGGCTCATCGTGAGCGAAGGCGTGCAGCCGAGCCTGATCGGGCAGTCGAACCCGGGCACGCCGGGGCTGCACACCGATGGGCAGGTCGCCTCGTGGCGGCCGGTCACCGCCGCCGTCCACGCGAACGGTGGGCGGATCTTCGCGCAGATCATGCACGGGGGGCGGGTCTCGCATCCCGACACGAACGGTCTCGTCCCGGTCGGGCCGTCGGCCGTGCCGGCGGTCGGTGAGGTGTTCACGCCGACCGGGCCCCAGCCGGCGCCGATGCCCCGTGCCCTGGAGACCGCCGAGGTGCCCGAGCACGCGCAGTCGTACGCGGCGGCCGCCCGCCGGGCCGTCGACGCCGGGTTCGACGGGGTGGAGCTCCACGGTGCCAACGGCTACCTGATCTCCCAGTTCCTCTCCTCCAACGCCAACCTGCGGACCGACCGCTACGGCGGGTCGGTCGCCAACCGCGTACGGTTCGCGGTCGAGGCGGTGGAGGCGACCATCGACGCCGTGGGCGCGGCGCGGACCGGCATCCGGCTGTCGCCGGGCGGGACGTTCTGGGGCGTCGAGGAGAAGGACGTACCCGAGCTGTATGCCGTACTGCTGGGGGAGCTGGCGCGGCTGGAACCGGCGTACGTGCACCTGGAGGCGACGGCCGAGGACGAGATCCTGGTGGCCCTGCGCCGCGCGTGGCCCGGCGCCCTGATCATGAACCCGGTGCTGCCGATGGGGGCGCGGCGGGCCGAGCGCCCGGACGCCGAGCGCTGGCTCGGGCTGGGGGCGGACCTCATCAGCTTCGGCCGGGCCTTCATCGCCAACCCGGACCTGGTGGAGCGGCTGCGCGCGGGGCTGCCGCTCGCAGCCGAGGACGCGGAGACGTACTTCCAGGGGGGTGACGCGGGGTACGTGACCTATCCGGCTTACCAGCACGCGGCCTGAGGCAGGCCGGGGGCGGGGCCACTCCGAGGGTTCGGCCCTCTTCCGGTTGTGACGTGCACCCGTCAGAATCCGAGGGCCTGCCCCCCCCCACGGCCCTTGGAGGCACTTCCATGTCCACGCCCCCGATCCACCCTGCTCCCTCAGGTCTCCTGACCACGCGGCGCGGCTTCCTGGCCGGCGCCCTCGCCGTCTCCGCCACCGCCGTCATCGGGGCCGCGCCCGCCGTCGCCGCCACGCGGAAGGCGGTGCGCGGGACGCAGGACTGGATGGGCGGGCTGCCCGACGCCACCGCGCTCCAGCGGCTCACGATCCCGGGGACGCACGACTCGGGCGCGCGGTTCGGCGGGCCGTGGGCGGAGTGCCAGAACACCACGATCGCGCAGCAGTTGCAGAGCGGGGTGCGTTTTCTCGACGTACGGTGCCGGATCACCTCAGGCTCTTTCGCGATCCATCACGGCGCCGCGTTCCAGAACATGATGTTCGGCGATGTCCTCATCGCCTGCCGGGACTTCCTCGCCGCGCGGCCGACCGAGACCGTGCTGATGCGGGTCAAGCAGGAGTACTCCTCCGAGAGCGACGCGGCGTTCCGGGCGGTCTTCGACGACTACCTCGACGGGCGGGGGTGGCGGTCGCTGTTCCGGCTCGACTCGACGCTGCCCTCGCTGGGCGGGGCGCGCGGCAAGGTGGTGCTGCTGGCCGACAACGGCGGGCTGCCCGGAGTGCGTTACGGCGATCCGGCCGTCTTCGACATCCAGGACGACTACATGGCGGAGCCGTTCGCCAAGTACCCCAAGATCGAGGCCCAGTTCCGCAAGGCGGCCCAGCAGCCGGGCAAGTTCTTCATGAACTACGTCTCCACCGCCGCCCTCATGCCGCCCCGCTGGAACGCCGACCGGCTCAACCCGCAGGTGCACTCCTTCCTGGAGCGGTCCGAGACCGCCGGCTGGACGGGGCTCGGCATCGTCCCGCTCGACTACCCGAACCAGCGGGGCGGGCTGGTGGAGTCGCTGATCCGGCACAACCCGGTGGGGTGAAGGGTCGGGCTTCCGGGGTGAACCGCACCCCGGAAGCCCTGCTTGCGTTTCTTTCGAATTATGCGATGCTGGGTTCACTCTCAAAGGAGACAGAGCCATGCGCAGCACCGCGGAAGACCGCACGCTCCTGCCTGAGCACCGTGAGGAGATCGCCGAACTCCGGACTTTCCTCGACCGGACTCCGGCTGCTGTCGAGCCCGCGCTGCTCCGGGGGCCCGACGGTGCCACCCACAGCCTGCCTCCGGAGGTCTACGAAGCGCTCATGGCGGTGGTGCGCGCCCTGGCGGACGGCAAGGCTGTGACCGTCGCGCCCGTGAACACGACGCTGACCACTCAAGAGGCCGCCGACCTGCTCGGCGTCAGCAGACCGACCTTCGTCAAGATCCTGGACGAGGGAGGTCTGCCGTTCAACCGGCCGGGAAGGCACCGCAGGGTCCTTCTTGCGGATGTCCTCGACTACAAGGAGGCGCGGCGCTCGCGACGTCGCCGAGGACTGGACGAGCTGGCCGGACTCACCGAGGAGTCCGGTCTCTACGGGGACTGACCGCCCGATGCCGCCGAGCCGGCTGGAGCGATGTGCAGCGCGTCGTGCTGGACACCTGTGTCCTTTACCCGAACTACCTTGCCAGGACGTGCCGGTCCTTGGGATCGTTCGTCATGGCGGACAAGAGCGCGGCGTACCCCGTCACCAGGCTCTCCGGAAATGCTCCCGCCATGGCATCGACAAGCCCCTTGGCCTTCAGGAGCGGCGGTCGGTGGGGACGCCCATGCCGTCGTCACGCTGAACCTGAAGGATTTGCCCGCTGCGGCAGCCGAACCGTACGGGATCGAGGTCCTGCATCCCGACGATTTCCTGCTCGACATGCTCGCTCTCGCGCCGGTGGAGATGAACGCCGTCCTCCGCGCGTAGCTGAGCAGCTATCGGCGGGAGCCCCGCGACCTGCACGGTCTGCTCGACAGGACCGGCTCGGGCGGTGCGCCCCAGTTCGCCGCCGAATTCCGGCGCCGTCTCTGAGGTGCCCGACCCGCCCCTCACATCCCCGGCGGCGGCGTAGGCGCCCCCGGCAGGGTGATCGTCGCGACCGTGCCGGGGCCGGTGCCCTCCGGGGCCGGGCGCAGCGTGATCTCGCCGCCCGCCTGCTGGACCGTGCGGGCCACGATGGACAGGCCCAGGCCCGAGCCGGGGAGCTGGCGGGCCGAGGGGGAGCGCCAGAAGCGTTCGAAGACGTGCGGGAGCTCCTCGGCGGGGATGCCGGGGCCCCGGTCCCGTACCGTCAGCTCGCCCCGGTGCAGGCGCACGTCGATCGTGGCGCGGGGCGGGCTGAACTTCACCGCGTTGTCCAGGACGTTGACGATCGCCCGCTCCAGGGCGGCCGGCTCCGCCCGTACGTACCAGGGGGCCAGGTCGGCCGTGATCGTCAGCTCGGGGCCGCGCAGGCGGGCGCGTTGCAGGGCGGTACGGGTGATGTCGTGCAGGCCCACCACCTGGAGCGGGCCGGGCTGGGCGGCGTCGGGGCGGGCGAGTTCCTGGAGGTCGCCGATCAGCGCCGCCAGCTCCGTCATCTGGGCCTTCACCGAGGCCATCAGCGCCTTCCGGTCGTCCGGCGGGATCACCCGGCCCGTCTCGTCGCTGCGCGCCAGCAGCTCCACGTTCGTCCGGAGCGAGGTGAGGGGCGTGCGCAGCTCATGGCCCGCGTCCGCGATCAGCTGGGCCTGGCGGTCGCGGGACGAGGCCAGCTGGGCCGCCATGGAGTTGAAGGAGTGGGACAGGCGGGCGATCTCGTCCTCGCCGTCCACCGGGATGCGGACGGTCAGGTCCTCCGTACGCGCCACGTGCTCCACCGCCTCCGTGAGTTCGTCCACCGGGCGCAGGCCCGCCCGCGCCACCCAGAGCCCGGCCGCGCCCGCGCCGACGACACCGATGCCGCCGACCAGGGCGAGGACCCAGGCGAGGGTGGAGAGCGGTGCGTCGATCTCGCTGAGCGGGCGGGCCACCGAGACGGCCAGCTGGTTGTTGGCCTGGCCGGAGCTGACGACCGGCGGCAGCTTGCGGGTGTAGACCCGCATGTCCTTCCCGGCGTTGTTCTCCGTCGTGTGCAGGGCGTCGGTCTTCCGACCCGCCGCCACGTCGACGTCACTCGGCTGGGCGGGGACGGGGGTCGTGTTCGGGGCGGTGCAGTAGCTGCCGTTCGCCGCGACGATCTGCACGGTGTACTGGCCCGGGAACTCCTGGGCCGGCAGCTGCCCGCCGCTCAGGCACGAGCTCAGCAGGTCGCGCATCGGCTCGTTGTCCATCTTCGCGTTGCGCAGCGAGTCGTCGAGCTGGTCCTCCAGCTGGATCCGGGTCACGAACCAGCACGCCACCGCCACCGCCGCGACCGCCACCGCGACCGCCGTCGCCACCAGGAGCGCGAGCCGGGAGCGCAGCGGCAGCGCGCGGAAGCGCCGTACCAGAGCCCTCCTCGGAGGTGCCGCCTCGCTCACGGGAGGTGCCGCCTCGCTCACGCCTCGCCGCCCCCGCCCGTACGGAGCGCGTAGCCCACCCCGCGCACGGTGTGGACCAGGCGCGGCTCGCCGCCCGCCTCCGTCTTGCGGCGCAGGTACATCACGTACACGTCCAGGGAGTTGGAGCTCGGCTCGAAGTCGAAGCCCCAGACGGCCTTGAGGATCTGCTCCCGGGTCAGCACCTGGCGCGGGTGGGCCAGGAACATCTCCAGCAGCGTGAACTCGGTGCGGGTCAGCTCCACCCGGCGCTCGCCCCGGGTGACCTCGCGGGTCGCCAGGTCCATCCGCAGGTCGGCGAAGGACAGCACGTCGTCGTCGGGGGCCTCCGCGCCCGCCGCCGACGCCGCGTACGAGCTGCGGCGCAGCAGGGCCCGGATCCGGGCGAACAGCTCGTCCAGCTCGAACGGCTTCACCAGGTAGTCGTCCGCGCCCGCGTCGAGGCCGGTGACCCGGTCCCCTACGGTGTCGCGGGCGGTGAGCATGAGGATGGGCGTGGTGGAGCCGGTGGCGCGGATGCGGCGGGCGGCGGTGAGGCCGTCCATCCGCGGCATCTGGATGTCCAGGACGATGAGGTCGGGGGCGTACGCCTCGGCCATCGCCAGGGCGTCGTACCCGTCGACCGCCACCTGGGTGCCGTACCCCTCGAAGGCGAGGCTGCGCTGGAGCGCCTCGCGTACGGCCGGTTCGTCGTCGACGATCAGGATGCGCTGGGGATCGTCTTCGGCGGGGCTCATCGCTGTGTGGTCCTCTTCTCGTTCCGGCCGATGGGGGCGGTCTGCGGGAGTGTCTCAGCCTCGCACGGTCAGGAGTTGTTCCCCGCGCGCAGGGTGTCCAGGTCGGCCTTGAGCGTGTTCACCGGGATCGCGAAGCCGAGGCCCACGCTGCCCGCCGACGAACCGCTGCCCGCCGCCGAGGAACTGGGCGCGTACATCGCGGAGTTGATGCCGATGATCTCGCCGTCCATGTTGATCAGCGCGCCGCCGGAGTTGCCGGGGTTGAGCGATGCGTCGGTCTGGAGCGCCTTGTACGTGGTCGTCTTCTCGCCCGTGTCGCCGTTGAACTGCTGGCCGCCGAACTCGAACGGCCACTGCTGGCCGCCACCGCCCTGACCCTGACCCTGACCCTGATCCGAGCTGCCGGAGTCGTCCTTCGCCACCGTCACGTCCCGGTCCAGCGCCGAGATGATCCCGCTGGTGACCGTGCCGGTCAGGCCCTCGGGCGAGCCGATCGCCACCAC
The DNA here is from genome assembly GCF_000718135.1 of Streptomyces cyaneofuscatus. Lineage (GTDB taxonomy): Bacteria > Actinomycetota > Actinomycetes > Streptomycetales > Streptomycetaceae > Streptomyces > Streptomyces cyaneofuscatus. The sequence goes on from NZ_JOEM01000009.1 coordinate 59,069, forward strand.
CTGGTCGCCCACCTTGACCTGCGAGGAGTCGCCGAGCGCGGCCGTCTTCAGCCCGCTCGCGCCGCGCAGCTTGATGAGCGCGAGGTCCTTGTCGGGGTCGGTGCCCACGACGTCGGCGGTGTAGGTCTTGCCGGTGGAGAGCGTGACCTCGATCTGCTGGGCGCCCGAGATGACGTGGTTGTTGGTGACGATCTCGCCGTCCTCGGTGATCACGACCCCGGACCCGGTGGACTTGCCCGCCGAGGAGGCCGCGCCGATCTCGACGATGGCCGGGGAGACCGCCTCCGCGACGCCGGAGACCGTGCCCTTGCTGCTCTGCGAGACGGTGGTGCCCTGGACGGTGCCGGTGGAGCCGGTCGCCTGGGCGGAGCCGTTGTTCAGCTGGCCGACGAGGGTCGCCGTACCGCCGCCGACCACCGCCGCCGCGAGCGCGACCGCCGCCAGCAGCGCCACCGGCCGCTTGGCCCGGCGGTGGTTGTTGGTCGGGGCGTACGGGGGCGGGGGCGGGTAGCCGCCCGCCACGCCGTCGTACGCCGTGCTGCCGTCGTACGCCGCGTTGCCGTAGGCGTACGAGGTCCGGTCCTGGTCCGTCGGGTGCGCGCCGCTCGGGCGAAGGTTCTCCGTCATGTCCATCAGGCTGGCCAGCGAACATGAGAGCAGCCTGAGTACGTCCTGAGAAGCCCGGAAGAAGCGCGTATGCCCGCTGTAAAGGCCTGAGGGCCCCGGCCCTACGCCGTCGGCTCCCCGCAGCCGCACGAGCGCCGGATCACCAGCGCCGAGGGGAACTGCTTCAGCCGCTCCCGCCGCGAGCCGACGACCCGGAGCGAGTCGTCCAGCACCAGGTCCACCGCCGCCCGCGCCATCGCCGGGCGGTCGGAGAAGACCGTGGTCAGCGGCGGATCGGTGAGCCCGGCCTCCTTCACGTCGTCGAAGCCCGCGACCGCCAGCTCCCCCGGCACGTCGATGCGCAGCTCCCGCGCCGCCCGCAGCACCCCGATGGCCTGGTCGTCGGTGGCGCAGAAGATCGCCGGGGGCCGGTCCGGTCCTGCGAGCAGTCCGAGGGCCACCTGATAGGCGTCGTACCGGTTGTACGGGGCCTGGAACAGCCGGCCCTCCGTCGAGCGGCCGGACTCGTGCATCGCCCGGCGCCACCCCTCGACGTGGTCGGCGACCGGGTCACCGACGGCCGGGGTCTCCTCCGTACCGCCGAGGCAGGCCACGTACGCGTTGCCGTGCTCCAGGAGGTGGCGGGTGGCGAGCTGGGCGCCGCCGACGTCGTCCGTGACGACCGCCACGTCGTCGATCGCCTCGGGGCGCTCGTGCAGCAGCACGACCCGGGCGTCCCACGCCTCTATCTCCGCAGCCGCCCGTTCGCTGGGGCCCTGGCTGACCAGGATCAGCCCTGAGACGCGCATGCCGAGGAAGGCCCGCAGATAGTGGACCTCGCGCTCGTCGCGGTAGTCGGAGTTGCCGACGAGCACCATTTTCCCGCGCTCGGCGGCGGCCTGTTCGACCGCGTGCGCCATCTCCGCGAAGAAGGGCTGCCGGGCGTCGGGGACGATCATCCCTATGAGGTCGGTCCGCCGCGAGGCCATGGCCTGGGCGACCCGGTCGGGCCGGTAGCCCAGCTGCTTGATCGCGGCGAGCACCCGCTCGCGCGTGGCCGGGGCGACCGGCCGGGGTCCGTTGTTGATGACGTAACTGACGACCGCGGTCGACGTCCCCGCCAGTCTCGCCACATCGTCCCGCGTCACCTTGGCCACGCGCGGCAGTCTACGCGGATGGACCTACCTCTTGGCAGCCTCTACCGGGGCTTCTTCCGTCGCCGTGGCCGAAGACGACTGCTCCGAACGGGCGACGGGTTCGTCGGCCCTCTGCTGCTTCTGCTGGGCGGCCTGCCGTTCCTTCGCCTCCTCGGCGGCGCGCTCCACCTTCTCCGGCGTGACGAAGCGGTAGCCGACGTTGCGGACGGTCCCGATCAGCGACTCGTGCTCGGGGCCGAGCTTGGCGCGCAGCCGCCGGACGTGGACGTCGACCGTCCGCGTACCGCCGAAGTAGTCGTACCCCCAGACCTCCTGGAGGAGCTGGGCGCGGGTGAACACCCGGCCCGGGTGCTGGGCGAGGTATTTCAGCAGTTCGAATTCCTTGAAGGTCAGGTCCAGGACCCGGCCCTTGAGTTTCGCGCTGTACGTGGCCTCGTCGACGGAGAGATCGCCGTTGCGGATCTCCATCGGGGAGTCGTCGGAGGTGATCTGCTGCCGGCCGGTGGCCAGCCGCAGCCGCGCCTCGACCTCGGCCGGTCCCGCGGTGTCCAGCAGGACGTCGTCGATGCCCCAGTCGGCGGTGACAGCCGCGAGGCCGCCCTCGGTGACGACGAGGATCAGCGGACAGCCCGGCCCGGTGGACCGCAGCAGCTGACAGAGCGAGCGGACCTGCGGGAGGTCGCGGCGCCCGTCGATGAGGATCACATCGGCGCCCGGGGTGTCCACCAGGGCCGGTCCCTCGGCCGGGGCGACCCGCACGCTGTGCAGCAGGAGGCCGAGGGCGGGGAGCACCTCCGTCGAGGGCTGGAGTGCGTTCGTCAACAGCAGCAGTGAACTCATCGCCGCCCACCTGCCTGGTTCGGTCGATCGTGTTGCACGGTTCGCTCGCCCATTACGTCGGTCCTCCTCGTTCCCTGCGAGAGGGGCACTCCCGGGTCGGACCCGGGGGAGTATGCGGCACTGCTTCGTACGTCATGCGTCATGCGGTTTTTACGTCACGGTCCCGCGCCCTGGGACCGCTGAGCTTGTTGAAACGTCTCCGTAACAACGCCCGGGAAGCACAAAAGGACCCGGGGGCTGCATTGCCCGGATCCTCTTCGCAGCAGAATAGCCCACATGAGTTCCGCGTCCGAGGGTCGATTCCTGAGTTCTTCTGTTCCCTTGCTCACGCGGGTCCCACGATTCGCCACATTGCTGACCGATGACGGGGTCACGGTCGAGGCGGTGTACGAGCCGTGTACGGCGGGTTTCGGCGCATCTGCGGGGGCGCGGGCGGAACCGGCCGCCGACACCCCCGTGATCGTGGTGGCGCACGGGTTCACGGGCTCGGTCGACCGCCCCGCCGTACGCCGGGCCGCGCGGGTGTTCTCCCAGCGTGCGGCCGTGATCACGTTCTCGTTCCGGGGCCACGGGCGGTCCGGCGGGCGCTCCACGGTGGGCGACCGCGAGGTGCTGGATCTGGCGGCCGCGGTGGCGTGGGCGCGGACCCTGGGGCACCGCCGGGTGGTTACGGTCGGGTTCTCCATGGGCGGCTCGGTGGTGCTCCGGCACGGCGCTCTGTATACGGACGGATCCGAGGCACGCGATGCGGCCGTTCGTGTACCGGTGCGCGAACGGCGCACGGAGGCGCACTCAGGGGCGCACTCGGGCGCGGGAGTGGCGCACTCGGACGCGGTGGTGGCGGTCAGCTCTCCCGCCCGCTGGTACTACCGGGGTACGGCCCCGATGCGCCGCCTGCACTGGGTGGTCACCCGGCCCTCGGGGCGCCTCGTCGGGCGGTACGGATTCCGTACCCGGATCGCCACCGAGGACTGGGACCCCGTCCCGCTCTCCCCGGTCGCCGCGGTCCCGCTCATCGCCCCGGCCCCGCTGCTGCTCGTGCACGGCGACCGGGACCCGTACTTCCCGCTGGACCACCCGCGCATGCTGGCCGGGGCGGCGGGGGAGGGCGGCGCCGAGCTGTGGCTGGAGCGGGGGATGGGGCACGCGGAGAACGCGGCGGACGACGCCCTCCTCGGCCGGATCGCCGACTGGGCGACGGGCGCGCTGTCCGCGTGACCCATCATGGAGAGCTGACGCACACGCGTCCGACGAACCGACCGAAGGAGTGGCGCCATGGCAGCGGGGACGATCCGCTACTGGGCCGCGGCCAAGGCCGCCGCGGGCACCGGGGAGGAGCCGTACGCGGCGGAGACCCTCGCCGAGGCGCTCGACGCCGTACGCGAACGGCACCCCGGCGAGCTGAGCCGGGTGCTCCAGCGGTGCTCGTTCCTCATCGACGGCAACCCCGTCGGTACCCGTGGGCATGAGACCGTACGCCTTGCCGAGGGCGGCACGGTCGAGGTGCTCCCGCCGTTCGCAGGAGGGTGAACCGCAGGCCATGAGCAGCAGCGATCAGCAGTACCCGTACCCGTACGACCCCCAGCAGCAGCCCCCGCAGGCCTACCAGTCCGAGCAGCCCCAGGCGCCGCAGGACTGGCCCGACGGGACGGCCGGGCAGTCCGCGCTGCCCCAGGAGCCGGGCGGCTACGACCAGGGCGGGACGCAGACGTGGCAGGCGCCGACCTGGGACACGCAGTACCAGCCGACGATCCGGCGGGATCAGGGGCCGTACCAGGGGCCGGCGGACGCGCAGGGTTACGGGCAGCCGGACGCGTACGGAACCGGGCAGCCCGACCCGTACGGGACACCGCAGCCGCAGTACCAGGAGCCGCAGCCCCAGCCGCTGTATCAGGAGCCGCAGTACCACCAGCCGTACCAGGAGCCCCAGCAGCCGTACCGGCCCGTCACCGACGCCGCCTACCTGCCCCCGCAGGGCGCCTCCGGGTCCCTCCCGCTCCCGCCCGAGGTCCCGGCCGCCTCTCCGGCCGCCCCCGTACCCCCGGTAGTGGCCCAGGCGCCCGACGCCTCCGGCTACAGCGCCCCCACCACCCTCGGCAACGCCCGGATCACCGACGCCCAGCGGGCCCGGGCCGAGGGGCGCTCGCCGATCATCGCGCCCGGGATGCAGCCCGCCGCGATCACCGCCGGGCTCGGCCTGCTCCTCGCGGGCGGCGCGGCCATCGGCTCGTACGCCCTGCTCGTCCCGCTCGTCCTCCTCCAGGCGGTGACCGCCGCCGGCTGGTTCCGGCTCAACGGCATGTGGCCGGCCCGCCAGGGCATCGCGCTCGCCTTCGCCGGCGGCCTCGTCGCCGACGCCGCGCTCCTCGCGGCGGGCCGGGAGCACGGGCCCACCGCACTCCTGGGCACCCTGGGGGTCTGGGTGCTGCTCGCCGTCGTCCTCCAGCTCCGCTCGCCCGCGACCGGCGAGGAGCGGATGTACGGCCTGATGGCCACGGTCGTCTCGGCGGCCCTCGCGGTCCTCGCCGCCGGGCACCTGGCGGCGATCCCGGACGCGGTGACGGTCGGCGGGGTGGCGGTCGCGGCCGCCGTCCTCGCCAGGGCGCTGCCGCTGCCGGGTGCCGCGTCGGTCGTGGTGGCGCTGCTCGCGGGCGCGGGCGCCGGCATCGCGGTGGGCGGCTTCACGGAGTACGGCGGCCAGGGGGCGCTCCTCGGCCTCGCGGCGGGCGTCAGCGCCCTGATCGGGCTGCGGGTGGCGAGCTACGACTATCCGTCCCGCTTCGTCCACATGACGGCGGGGGTGGCGCTGCCGCTCGCCGCGGCGGCCCCGGTGGTCTATCTGATCGGCCGCGCGCTGGCCTGACGCGTACTCACCGGGGCCGTACGGGCCGCGCGGGCCTGACGTGCCCTCAACGGGGGTACGCGCACCGGGAACCACGGGAACCGATCGGGTGGCGCCACTCGTCGATCACCTGGGGGCACTGACCGTACGGCCGAGGTGGGGGAACCACACACATGCGCGCACTGCGAATACTGCTGGTCCTGCTGGTGGTGGTCGGCGCCCTCTTCGTCGCGGCCGACCGGCTGGCGCTCCACTTCGCCGAGTCGGAGGCCGAGGACCGGGTCAGGATCAGCGGTGGCAGCGCCGGGACGACCGAGGTCTCGGTCAAGGGCTTCCCGTTCCTGACCCAGCTCGCCGCCTCGGAGTTCGACCGGGTCGACGTGGTGCTGAAGGACATGAAGACCGAGGCCGCGGGCCGTGCGATACGGGTCGGCGAGGTGCGGGCGCAGCTCCACGACGTGAAGCTCGGCTCCGGGTACTCCAGCGCCACGGCGGCCCGCGCCACCGGCACCGCCGTCGTCTCGTACGCGGACCTGACGGCGGCCGCGGAGGACGGTGTCACCGTCGCGTACGGCGGCGACGGCAAGGTGAAGGTCACCGGCACGGTCGAGATCCTCGGCCGCCCGATCTCCCGCAGCGTGGTCTCCACCGTGACCCGGGTCGACGGCCACACGATCAAGGTGCGGGCGGACGAGGTGCCGGGCGAGGGCATCCCGGGCGTGGAGCAGCTGGTGCGGACGAGGACGGACTTCGAAGGGGACATCGACGGTCTGCCGAAGGGCCTCGAACTCCAGAAGATCCAGGTGACGGAGAACGGCCTGGAGATCGCGCTGAACGGCTCGGACGTCTCGCTGACGGGCTGATTCCCCGCCCACGGCCCGCCGATCCGGATAGTGAGACGCCGGTGTCCGGTCCGTAGATGCGCGGCGGACGAGGAGCGGCGGGAAACCGGCTCCGGGGCGCGCCTCCTCGGTTCTCGTCTCGCATCATGGATGATCGCGTCTCATCATGCGACACGACGGTGACATCTCCGCCCGTACCTCCCTACGATCGGACCCATGAAGCGACAGGCGGATCTCACGAAGCGGCGGGCAGTAGACCTGTGCCGCGTCGCCGCCATGCTCTGTCGCACCTCCTGAGCGGGGCGTTCGTCCGTCCCGCCACCCCCTCGGCCCTTCGACCACTGTCAGGGCCGGCCCCGTGCCCCGTACGCGCCGCGCTCCGTCCGTCCGCGTGTATACCCGCACCCCCGCACGATCACTCCGCATCTCGCACCACCCGCCGCAGACTGCCCCGGAGGAGAACAACATGAGCCGCAGCGACGTCCTGGTAGACGCCGACTGGGTCGAGGCCCACATCGACGACCCGCAGGTCGCCATCGTCGAGGTCGACGAGGACACCTCGGCGTACGAGAAGAACCACATCAAGAACGCGATCCGGATCGACTGGACGAAGGACCTCCAGGACCCGGTCCGCCGTGACTTCGTGGACCAGGCCGGCTTCGAGAAGCTGCTCAGCGAGAAGGGCATCGGCAACGACACGCTGGTCGTCCTCTACGGCGGCAACAACAACTGGTTCGCGTCCTACGCCTACTGGTACTTCAAGCTGTACGGCCACGAGAACGTCAAGCTCCTCGACGGCGGCCGCAAGAAGTGGGAGCTGGACTCCCGCGACCTGACCGACGCCGTTCCGACGCGCCCGGCCACCGAGTACAAGGCCAAGCCGCAGGACGAGTCGATCCGCGCCTACCGCGACGACGTCGTGAAGGCCATCGGCAGCCAGAACCTGGTCGACGTGCGCTCGCCCGACGAGTTCAGCGGCAAGCTGCTCGCCCCGGCGCACCTCCCGCAGGAGCAGTCGCAGCGCCCCGGCCACGTGCCGAGCGCCCGCAACATCCCGTGGTCGAAGAACGCCAACGACGACGGCACCTTCAAGTCGGACGACGAGCTCAAGGCCCTCTACGAGGACGAGCAGGTCGACCTGTCGAAGGACACCATCGCCTACTGCCGCATCGGTGAGCGCTCCGCGCTCACCTGGTTCGTCCTGCACGAGCTGCTCGGCCAGGAGAACGTCAAGAACTACGACGGCTCGTGGACCGAGTACGGCTCCCTCGTCGGCGTGCCGATCGAGCTCGGCGCCAACAAGTAACCGACCGACCAGCACCACTTCGACCAGAAGGACAGAACCTCATGTGTGGAGCACAGGCCGGCGGCCCCGACGCTTCGACGATCAAGCCCGGTGAGACCACCATCCAGGGCAGCGTGACCCGCGACGGCGAGCCCGTCACCGGTTACGTGCGTCTGCTGGACTCGACCGGCGAGTTCACCGCCGAGGTCCCGACCTCGGCGACCGGACAGTTCCGCTTCTACGCGGCCGAGGGCACCTGGACGCTCCGCGCCCTGGTCCCGGGCGGCAGCGCCGACCGCACGGTCGTCGCGCAGACCGGTGGACTCTCCGAGGTCGCGATCGCCGTCTGATTCGTCTGATTCCACGGCATGGCCGGTCGACGGCAACAGAACGGCCGGAGGGCCGCACCCCAGGGGGTTGGACGCCACCTGACGCGGGGTGCGGCCCTTCGCGCCGTCCGGAAACCGTCCCGCGGTTCTACGCTGGAGACATGTACGCCCGACGCCGGCGCGGCTACTTCTGGATGATGGGCGGATGCGTCGCCCTCTTCGTCTCCGCCTGGGCGGTCGTGCGCCTGTGGTCGATGCCGGCCGCCGTCGCGATGTGCCTGGTCGCCATGGTGATCCCGCCCGTCGCCGCGGTGCTCGCCAACCGGCGGGGGCCGGAGGACCGGTGGTGGGACGATCCCTCCGGCGACCCGAAGTCCGACGAGTGGTGGGACGAGCTGGACGGCAGGAAGCGGTACTGAGGCCCGGGTGAGGGCCGGTGGGCGAGGGTCAGTAGACGAGCGCCTGCGTGCCGTCCGCCATGGCCTCCTGCACGAAGACCTGCGCCCCCGCGATCCGTACGCCCTCCAGCACGTCCTTCTCCGTGATCTCACGCCGGGCCGCGCACTGCGTGCAGAGGGTGACCCGGCCGCCCGCCAGGATCGAGTCGAGCAGATCGGGCAGCGGCGCGGCGTGCGGCAGCTCGAACTCGGCGGCCCGGCCCGGCAGCGCGAACCACGACGACTCCCCGGTCAGCCAGAGCGAGACCTCCACGCCACTGGCCACGGCCACCGCCGCCACGGTGAAGGCCTGCGAACACCGCTCGGCGGCTTCGGGCCCGGCGGTCACCTTGATCACGAGCTTCTTCGGCATGGGCCGAACTGTAATCGGCTCCGCAGGGCCCGGTCCGCACCGGATTCTCTTACGGGGTGAACTCGGCGATGCGATAGGCGGCCATCCCGGAAGCCTCGCCGACGGCGGTCACATCGATCGTGACCCTGCTCGGTGCGTCATGGACGCGCATATGGACGGGCGCCCCGCCGCATTCCACTTTCTTCACCTCTGTGGCGCCCTTGCTCTGCACGGTCGCCTCGGCCGCGCCGCTGCCCGCACAGGCGAAGCTCACCTTGTACGACTCTCCCGGCGTCAGCAGCGGCTGGGTGTGGATGCCCTCGGCGAGACGTCCCGCCCCGGTTCCGAGCTCCGGCCCGTCGGCGGTCGCGCCCACGGCGGCCTCGGCCTCATGGCCGAGCTTCGCGTCCCGCTCCTCCTGCCCCGGCCCTCCCCGCCCGCCCCCGCCCGCCCCCCGCCCGCCCCCGTGGCCGCCACCTGGACGAGAAGGCCGGGCCCCCACCCATTAGGCTGGGACCCGGCCCTGTACTGCCGCCATACCGCTCATACCGAGGAGCCCTTCGTGCTTGAGGCATTCTTCTCCGCCCTGCTCATCCTGGTCTGCGTCGGCGTGCTCGCCTTCACGGTCGTCGCCGTGAAGAAGCTGTACCAGGGCCAGCGCTGACCCTCGGCGCACCCGATCGTTCCGCCCCTCCCTCACAGATCGTCTGAGCGCTCATGATCGAGATTCCGTCCGACCTCCACCCGGACCTCGTCCCGCTGGCCTTCCTCATCGGCAAGTGGGCGGGCGCGGGCGTTTCCGACTTCCCCGGCGCCGAGAAGTGCAACTTCGGACAGGAGGTCACGTTCAGCCACGACGGCCGTGACTTCCTGGAGTACGTCTCCCACACCTGGGTCCTGGACGCCGACGGCGACCAGGTCCGCCCGCTGGAGTCGGAGTCCGGCTACTGGCGCATCGACAAGGACCGCAAGGTCGAGGTCGTCATGGTCCGCGACCAGGGCGTCGTCGAGATCTGGTACGGCGAGCTGGCCGACCAGAAGCCGCAGATCGACCTGGTCACCGACGCCGTGGCCCGCACCGCGGCCTCCGGCCCGTACACCGGCGGGAAGCGCCTCTACGGGTATGTGAAGAGCGACCTCATGTGGGTCGGCGAGAAGGCGACCCCCGAGGTCGAGCTGCGCCCCTACATGTCGGCGCACCTGAAGAAGGTCGTCACCCCGGAAGAGGTCGCCGAGATGGCGCGGAACCTCGAGGACATGCCCGACGACGGCATCGCGTTCTTCAGGTAGGGAAGCCCGCACGGAGCGAGGCCTGCTGGCCGGTGCTCACCCCGCCTACACTGGGCCTGTGGTGAGCACCGACTGGAAGACCGATCTTCGGCAGCGTGGCTACCGGCTGACGCCCCAGCGCCAGCTCGTGCTGGAGGCCGTGGACGCCCTGGAGCACGCGACCCCGGACTCCATCCTCTGCGAGGTGCGCAAAACCGCCTCCGGCGTGAACATCTCCACCGTCTACCGGACCCTGGAGCTCCTGGAGGAGCTCGGGCTGGTCAGCCACGCGCACCTCGGGCACGGCGCTCCGACCTACCACCTCGCCGACCGGCACCACCACATCCACCTGGTCTGCCGGGACTGCGAGGGCGTCATCGAGGCGGACGTCTCCGTCGTCACCGAGTTCACCGAGAAGCTCCGCGCCGACTTCGGCTTCGCGACCGATATGAAGCACTTCGCGATCTTCGGCCGGTGCGCGGCGTGCACGGCCGCGAGGGACGGCGCGGGCCCCGGCGAGCCCAAGTCGTAGGCTGGGCTCATGAAGAGCCCCCTGCTGTCCCTGCCCGGCGCCGTCGCCGCCGAGGGCCGCGACGAAGGAGTCGCCGGACACTACGGCGACCTGTTCCGCGAGCAACGCGCCCTCGCCGACGGCAACGGCCTCGTCGACCTCTCCCACCGCGGTGTCGTCACCGTCACCGGCGACGACCGGCTGAGCTGGCTGCACCTGCTGCTCACCCAGCACGTCAGCGACCTCGCCCCGCACCAGGCCACCGAGGCCCTGATCCTCTCCGCCAACGGTCACATCGAGCACGCCATGTATCTCGTCGACGACGGGACGACGGTGTGGATGCACGTCGAACCCGACACCCAGGGCGATCTCATCGCCTACCTGGAGTCGATGAAGTTCTTCTACCGGGTCGAGGTCGCCGACCGCACCGAGGACACCGCGGTCGTCCACCTCCCCGCCGGTTCCATCGCGGAGGCCCCGGACGGGGTCGCCGTACGCGAGACCGCGCAGGGCCGGGACCTGTTCCTGCCCCGCGCCGACCTGGAGACGTACGCGGCCGCCAACGGCCCGGCCGTCGGGATCCTGGCGTACGAGGCGCTGCGCATCGAGGCGCACCGGCCGCGCGTCGGCTTCGAGACCGACCACCGCACCATCCCGCACGAGCTGGGCTGGATCGGCACCGCCGTCCACCTCCAGAAGGGGTGCTACCGGGGCCAGGAGACCGTCGCCCGCGTCCACAACCTGGGGAAGCCGCCGCGCCGGCTGGTCTTCCTGCACCTGGACGGCAGCGAGGTGCACCTGCCCGGCCACGGCACGCCCGTACGGCTGGCCGCCGACGGCGAGGAGGGCCGGCAGCTCGGCTTCATCACCACCTCGGCCCGCCACCACGAGCTGGGCCCGATCGCCCTGGCGCTGGTCAAGCGGAACGTGGCGGTGGACGCGGAGCTGATCGCCGGGGACACGGCGGCGGCCCAGGAGACGGTCGTGGAGCCGTAGGGGTCCGCGGAGCCCCTGAGGTTTCACACCTCGATGATCACCGTGAACGGGCCGTGGTTCGTGAGCGAGACCCGCATGTCCGCTCCGAACCGGCCCGTCGCCACCTCCGCGCCCAGCGCTCGCAGCTGCGCCACCACCTCGTCCACCAGCGGCTCGGCGACCTCGCCGGGTGCCGCGGCGTTCCAGGTGGGGCGGCGGCCCTTGCGGGCGTCCCCGTAGAGAGTGAACTGCGAAATCACCAGGAGGGGGGCATTCACATCCGAACAGGACTTCTCGCCCTCCAGAATGCGGACGGACCAGAGCTTGCGGGCCAGCTGGGCCGCCTTCTCCGGGGTGTCCCCATGGGTGACTCCGACCAGTACACACAGGCCTTCGCCGATGATCTCGCCGACCACCCCGGCCGCCGACGGATCGTCGCCCGTCCCGGCCACCGAGACGCTCGCGCCGTCCACTCGCTGTACCACTGCACGCATACAGACCAACCTATCTTGGGCTGAACGGGTACAGAGTGTGGGCGGGGGCACCTTGCAGGGTGGCACGATGCACGATGTCGGTGTGCCGACGCACCGGTCGAGGGGACGGAACAGCATGAGTACCTATGGAGCCGGACAATCTCCCGGGCCCGTACCGGGCGCCCGTACGAGGACCAGCACCCTGCACCCATCCGTACGGCCTCTGCTGCCCGGGCTCGCGTCCGTGCCGGAGCAGGGCGGCGGCGAGGCCGGGGCCGGAGTCGGGGTCGGCGGGCTGCGGCTGCCGGAGCTGCGGACGCTGCGCCGGGACGCGCAGCGGGACGAGGCCGATCTCAGTTACGTACGCCGGCTGGTCCAGGGCCGGATCGACATCCTCCGCGCCGAGCTGGCCCGCAGGCGGGACCCGCAGGCGCCGGTGCCCGAGGCCCCGGTGGTGGACCGGCTCTCGGAGATCCTGGCCGACGCCCCGTCCCGGCACCGCACCTCCGCCCGGCACGTCACGCTGACGACGCCGCGCGGGGACGAGTTCCGGCGGCTCGCCGCCGAGAACCTGGCGGAGGTCGAGCTCTCGGACCTGGCCGCCCGGACGGACGAGGAGCTGCACGACGCGATGGGCCGCCTGGTCCGCTACGAGCGGCAGGTCTCCCGGCGCCGTCACGAGCTCCAGCGCACGACCGACGATTGCAGCGCGGAGATCGCCCGCAGGTACCGTGACGGGGAAGCCCAAGTGGACGACCTGCTCGCCTGAAGCGACCCTTCCGGACGGCGGGTCCCGCACCCCGCCCGTCCGGCCGATCCTTCCGATCTCTCCGGGTTTTTCCGGGCGCCGGGTCTCCGCACACTGTCTGTACCGACCGTACCGACCCGTCCCGACCGTCTCCGGAAGGCCACCATGACGTCCACCGACGCCCCTGCCGCGATAGCCCCCGCCCCGCCCGTGCTGGCCGAGGTCGTGCGGTCCGGGTTCACCGAGGGCCACCACCGCGGTTCGCTGGTCCTGCTCGCCGCCGACGGGAGCGTGGAGTACGCGCTCGGCGACCCGGCCGCCCCGGTCTTCCCCCGGTCCTCCAACAAGCCGATGCAGGCCGCCGCGATCCTCCGGGCGGGCCTGGAGCTGTCGGGGGAGCGGCTGGCGCTGGCGGCCGCGAGCCACTCGGGGGAGCCGTTCCACCTGGAGCTCGTGGCGAAGATGCTCGCCGAGCACGGGCTGAGCGCCGACGACCTCCAGACCCCGCCCGACCTGCCGCTGGACCCGGTCGCCGCCGAGGCCTACCTCGCCGCCGGGAACGTACGCGAGCGGATCACCATGAACTGCTCCGGCAAGCACGCCGCCATGCTCGCCGCCTGCGTCCGCAACGGCTGGGACACCGCGAGCTACCTCGACCCCGCCCACCCGCTCCAGCTCCTCGTCGGCCAGGTCGTGGCCGAGGCGGCGGGCGAGCCGGTCGCCTCGCTCGGCACCGACGGCTGCGGGGCCCCGCTGATGGCGATCGGGCTGACCGGTCTGGCCCGCGCCTTCCGGTCGTTCGTGCTGGCGGAGCCGGGCAGCGCCGAGCGCCGGGTCGCGGACGCCATGCGCGCCCACCCGGAGTACGTCGCGGGCACCCGGCGCCCCGACACCTGGCTGATGAGCGAGGTCCCGGGGACGCTCTCCAAGATGGGCGCCGAGGCCGTGCAGGCGGTCGCGCTGGCCGACGGGCGGGCCCTCGCCTTCAAGATCGACGACGGGGCCACCCGGGCGCTCGGCCCGGTGCTGGCCCGCGCCCTGGAACTGCTCGGCGTGGACGCCCCGGTGGTCGCCCGGATCGGGCGTTCGCCGCTGCTCGGCGGGGCGGCGGAGGTCGGGGAAATTCGCGCGACATTCTGAGGCACGCCTGCCTAGCGTGGGGGGATGAGCCTCGATGTCCGTACCGTCACCGCGTCCGACTACCCCGACTGGCTGCGGGCGGTGCAGAACGGTTTCCTGACGGCCGGTTCACCGAGCGAGGACGATGTTGCGGAGCGGCTGGCGGACACCGATCTCTCCCGTCTCCAGGGCGCGTTCGAGGCCGGGCGGTGCGTGGCGACGTTCCGCTCGTTCGCCCAGCGGCTCACCGTGGTGGGCGGCGCCACCGTCCCGGCCGACGCGATCAGCGGGGTGACGGTGGCGCCGACGCACCGCCGGCGCGGGCTGCTCAGCCGGATGATGGCGACCGACCTGGCGGCGGCCCGGGAGCGCGGCGAGGTGGTCGCCACGCTGATCGCCGCCGAGTACCCGATCTACGGGCGGTTCGGCTTCGGCCCGGCCACCTGGACCACCGAGTGGGAGGTCTCCGTCCACCGCGCCGGCCTCGACCCGCGCCGCTCGGGGCAGCCGGCGGACGGCGGCCGGATCGAGATGGTGGACGGCGCCGACGTCCGCAAGTACGGCCCCGAGCTGCACACCCGGCTGGCGGAACTCCGGCCCGGTGTCGTCAGCCGCAGCGAGCGCTGGTGGAAGCGGCACACGGGCGCGGTCGCCCTCCCGGCCCACGAGAAGTGGACCGAGCCGTTCTACGTCATCCACCGCGACGCGTCCGGCGAGGTCGACGGCCTGATGGTCTACGGCACCGACGACAAGTGGGGCGACGCCAAGCAGCCCCTGAACACCGCGACCGTACGGGACCTGATCGCGCTGAACCCGGCGGCCGAGCGGGCGCTGTGGCTCTTCCTCTGCTCGGTCGACTGGGTCACCACCGTCCGCTCGGGCTACCGGGCCCCCGACGACCTGCTCCCCCTGCTGCTCCCGGACCCCCGGGCGGCCCGGACGGTCTCGCACGCGGACTGGCTCTGGCTGCGGCTGCTGGACGTGGAGCGCGCGCTGGAGGCCCGTACGTACGAGCGTGAGGCGTCGCTCGTGCTGGACGTCCGGGACGGCGGGGGCGTGGCGCAGGGGCGCTTCCTGCTGGACGTCTCACCCGACGGGGCGCGTTGCACCCCGACCACCCGGAGCGCCGATCTGGCCCTGGGGGCCGGGGAGTTGGCGGCGCTGTATCTGGGCGACGAGTCGGCGCGGCGGCTGGCGGACCTGGGGCGGGCCGAGGAGCTGCGGACCGGGGCGTCGGGCACGGCGGACGCCGTCTTCCGTACGGGGCGGCGCCCTTGGTGCCCGGACATCTTCTGAGCCCGGGCTTTCCCTGCCCGGCCCTTTTACGGCGGTGGTCAGCGCGTCCTGATCCGGAACAGCACTCCTGACGCGGCGATCGCCACCGCCAGCATCCCCCCGGCCCAGGCGAGCGCGATCCAGGGCGCGTTGCCCACCGGCTCGCCCAGCAGCAGCCCCCGCAGGGACTCGATGGCCGGGGTGATCGGCTGGTTCTCGGCGAAGCCGTGCAGCCAGTCGGGCATCTTCTCGATCGGGGCGAACGCGCTGCTCGGGTAGGGCAGGAACGACATGAAGAACGTGAACCCGCTCGCCGCCTCCGGGGAGCGGGCCAGCAGTCCGATCGCCGCCGAGATCCAGGACAGCGCCACGATGTAGGCGATCAGCACGGTGGCGACCAGGAGCCAGCCGCTCCAGGAGGCCGCGGGGCGGAAGCCGATCAGCACGGCGACGCCGAAGACCAGGACGGTGGCGAAGAGGTTGCGGACGGTGCTCGCCGCCACATGGCCGGCGAGCACCGGCGTACCGCCGACGTCCAGAGAGCGGAAGCGGTCGATGATGCCGCCCTTCATGTCCTCGCTGACGGCGGTGGCGGTGGTCGCGGCGCCGAACCCGGCGCACAGGAGCAGGACGCCCGGGACGACGTACATGACGTACGAGTCGTAGCCCGCCCCGGTCTCGATCGCGCCGCCGAAGAAGTAGACGAAGATCAGCATCAGCATGATCGGCAGGGCCAGCGACATGATCAGGGCGTCGGAGTTGCGGAGGCTGACGCGCAGGCTCCGGCCCGCCATGACGCTCGCGTGGGTGAGGGGCCCCGGTGCTCTCCCCAGGGGGACCAGGGGGGCGGCGGTCTCAGGCATGGGCGGGTACCTCCGAGGTGAGGGCCAGGAAGACGTCGTCGAGGGTCGCGCTGTGCAGGGTGAAGCGGTCGATCTCGGTGCCCGCCGGGTCGATCTCGTCGAGCAGGGCCCGTACGTGGGCGGCGCTGCCGTCCGTGGGCAGGCCGACGGTCAACGTCTCGGGGGAGTGGTGGACGGCCCGCCCGGTGAGCCGGAGGTAGGCGTCGCGGCTGGTGAGGACCAGGTCGAGGCGGTGTCCGGCGACCCGGCCCTTGAGGTCGGCGGCGCTGCCCTCGGCGGCGATGCTCCCCTTGTCCAGCAGGGCGATCCGGTCGGCGAGGCGGTCGGCCTCCTCCAGGTACTGCGTGGTGAGCAGGACGCTCGCCCCGCGCTCGGCCAGCCCCCGGACCACCTCCCACAGCTCCTGGCGGCTGCGCGGGTCGAGGCCGGTCGTCGGCTCGTCCAGGAAGAAGACGCCGGGCTCCGGTGAGCCGGTGAGCCCGGCGGCCAGGTCCAGGCGGCGGCGCATGCCCCCGGAGTACGTACGGGCGGGCCGCCGGGCGGCGTCGGTGAGCCGGAAGCGCTCCAGCAGCTCCTCGGCCCGGCGGCGGGCGGCGGGGCGGGAGAGCCCGGTGAGCCGGGCCATCATCCGCAGGTTCTCCTCGCCGGTCTGGGTCTCGTCGACGGCGGCGAACTGGCCGGTGAGGCTGATCGCCCGGCGCACCGCGCTCCGGTCGGCGACCACGTCGTACCCGGCGACGCGGGCGGTGCCCGAGTCGGCGGTGGTGAGCGTGGCGAGGATGCGGACGGCGGTGGTCTTGCCCGCTCCGTTGGGGCCGAGCAGGGCGAAGACGCTGCCGTGGGCGACGCGGAGGTCGAGGTGGTCCAGGACGCGTACGGCGGGCTTCCCGTGGTTTCCGTAGGACTTGGTGAGGCCGTGCGCCTCGATGGCGTACGGAGGTTTCTCCTGCGTGCTCGGACTGGGCATGGCTGTGCGGCCCCCTTCTGCGTATGGCATACGCGTTATTGCGTGAGCATTACGCATACCTAGGATGGGGTCAAGGCGCACGGGGGCGCGGAACGCGGGCAAGGGGATGCGATGGCCGAGAAGGACAGTGCGGGCGCAGGCGACCTCCCGCCCTCCATCGAGGCCGCCTGGGGGCTGCGGGAGCGCCCGGTCAAGGGCCCGAAACCCGGCCTGAGCCTGGAGCGGATCGTCGCGGCGGCGGTGGCCGTGGCCGCGTCCGAGGGGATCGCCGCCGTGTCGATGGGCCGGGTCGCCAAGGAGGTCGGCGCCTCCACGATGTCGCTCTACCGGTACGTCTCCGCCAAGGACGAGCTCTACGTCCTGATGCAGGAGGCGGCCATCGGACCGCCGGACCCGCTCGCCGCCCTGGCGGCCGGGGCGGGCTGGCGCGAGGCGCTCACCGAGTGGGCGGCCGGGCAGCGCGAGCAGTTCCTCGCCAACCTCTGGGTGCTCCGCATCCCGATCGGCGGCCCGCCCGCCACCCCGAACTCGCTCGCCTGGTGGGAGCAGGGGCTCCAGGCACTGGAGGGCAGCGGGCTCAGCGAGGGCGACAAGATCTCGGTGATCCTGCTGATCTCCAACTTCGTACGGAGCGAGGCGCTGTTGATGAGCGACCTCGCCGCCGCCGTCACCGCGCGCGGCGTCTCCCCCGAGGAGGTGGTCGCGGGCCATGAGCGCACCCTGCGGCGGCTGGTCGACCCGGTGCGCCACCCCGCGATCCACCGCCTGCTGGACTCCGGCGTGATGAGTGAACCGGACGACCCCGACTACGAGTTCACCTTCGGTCTGGCGACCCTGCTGGACGGGGTCGAGGCGCTGATCCGGAGCACGGCCGCAGAGGGCTGACGGGGTCGTGCTGTCGTGCTCACGGCATCAAGTCCGGCCGAGGTCAAGGGCGTACGCTTCATGGTCATGAGCGGAGAGAAGGCCGGCGGCGGGAACGGAAGCGGAAGCGTCGCCGGGGCGGTGGGAGAAGGGGTGCGGGGGCAGGAGTCGGGGCAGGGGGAACCGGCGGCTCCGCCCCGGGTCAGCCTGCGGGAGCGGAAGAAGCAGCTGACGTACCGGGCGATCTCCGACGCCGCGATCGCGATGTTCCTGGAGCGCGGCTTCGACAAGGTCTCCGTGGCGGAGGTGGCGGCCGCGGCGGACATCTCCAAGCCGACGCTGTTCCGGTACTTCCCCGCCAAGGAGGACCTCGCGCTGCACCGGTTCGCCGACCACGAGGACGAGGCGGCCCGGGTGGTCGGCGGCCGGGAACCCGGCGAGAGCCCGCTGGACGCGCTGCGCCGCCACTTCCTGGCCGGACTCGACCGCCGCGACCCGGTGACCGGCCTCTGTGACGCGCCCCAAGTGCTGGCGTTCCACCGCCTGTTGTATGGGACCCCGGCGCTGGTGGCCCGTCTCTACGCCTACCAGGGCCGCTCCGAGGCCGCCCTCGCCCGCGCCCTCGGCGGCGGGGTGACCGCGCGGCTCGCGGCCGGGCAGGTGGTCGCTGTCCTGCGCATCCTGGCCGAGGAGAACTGGCGCCGGATCGACGCGGGGGAGAGCGCGGACGCGGTGTACGCGGGCGCGGTGCAGGCGGCCGAGGAGGCGTTCGTCCAGCTGCGGAGGGGGCTGGAGGCGGAGGGGCGAGGTACCCCGTAGCCGTCGCGTCGCGGGGTGAGCCGGGTGGCCGGGTTACGTGGCTACCGCGTCGGCCGGGCCCTGCGTGTCGGCCGGGCCCTGCGTGTTGGGCGGGCCCTGCGCGTCGGCCGGGCCCTGCGCGTCGGCCGGCTTCCGGCGCAGCACCAGGAACGCGACGGCGAAGGCCGCGACGAGGAGCGCCGCGCCGACGGTGAACGCCAGCCGGTAGCCGCCCGTCAGCGCCTCGGCGGAGGGGTGGCCGGCGGCGGTGAGTGCCTCCGTCCGTCCGGCGGCCAGGGTGGATAGGACGGCGACGCCGAGCGCCATGCCGATCTGCTGGGTGGTGTTGAAGAGCCCCGACGCCAGTCCGGCATCGTCCTCGCCCGCGCCCGACATACCGAGCGAGGTCAGCGCCGGGAGCGCGAGCCCGAACCCGGAGGCCAGCAGCATCACCGGCAGCAGGTCGGTCACGTACTCCGGCCGCACCGGCACCCGGGCGAGGAGGCCGAGGGCCGCGATCAGCAGCCCGATCCCGGTCAGCAGGACGACCCGCTCACCGAAGCGGGCGACGAGCCGGGCCGAGAGGCCGAGCGATACGGCTCCGATGACGACGGCGGCCGGAAGCATCGCGAGACCGGTCGCGGCGGCCCCGTAACCGAGGACCTTCTGCAGGTGCAGGGCGACGATGACCTGGAACGAGAACAGCGCGGCCACCATCAGCATCTGGACCACGTTGGCCCCGGACACGTTGCGCGAGCGCAGGATGCGCAGCGGCATCAGCGGGGTCCGGGCGGTGGCCTGGCGCAGGACGAACCCGGCCAGCAGGGCAAGCGCGAGCGCGCCGAGACCCAGCGTGCGCGCCGAGGCCCAGCGTGACGTCTCCACCCCGACGACGGTGGAGATCCCGAGCATCAGACCGGCGGTGACGAGCAGGGCGCCCGCCACGTCCGCTCCGGCGAGCCCCTGGCCCCGGTCGGCGGGCAGCACGCGTACGGCGACCAGCAGGACGGCGAGGCCGATCGGCAGGTTGATGAAGAAGATCCAGTGCCAGCTCAGGGCGTCGGTGAGGACGCCGCCGAGGACCTGGCCGATCGAGGCCCCGGCCGCGCCCGTGAAGGAGAACACGGCGATGGCGCGGGCGCGTTCGGCCGGCTCGGTGAACAGGGTGACCAGGATGCCGAGGGCCACGGCGGCGCTCATCGCGCTGCCGACGCCCTGCACGAACCGGGCGGCGATCAGCACGGCGGGCGAGCCGGCCGCCCCGGCCACCAGTGAGGCCGCGGTGAACAGGCCGATCCCGGACAGGAACACCGGCCTACGGCCGACCAGGTCGCCGAGGCGCCCGGCGAGCAGGAGCAGGCTGCCGAAGGCGATCAGGTAGGCGTTGACCACCCAGCTGAGCCCGGCGGGGGTGAAGCCGAGGTCGTCCTGGATCGCCGGCATCGCGACGGTCACGATCGAGCCGTCGAGCACGATCATCAGCATGCTCGTGGCGATCACTCCGAGGGCCGACAGCCTTGCCCGGGAGGTGAGTTGAGGCGACGGGGGGTGGAGTGCTCCGGGGCTGGAGGGGGTGTGCGGCACGGTGCTGGGCATGGGCCTTCTCCTGTCGGTCGATGCGACAGGAGTGACCGTAGCAGATGGTTTTGTTGCGGACTATTTCTTTCGGTCCTTCTTTCCTCCGTAGTCCCGGCTCCTCCCTGCCGCTACTTCTTGGACTGGCGCGCCCGGCGGACCGGCCCGGCGCTCTCCACGGGCGTGGCCAGGTGCCCCCCGGCCAGGGAGGTCAGCGCCCGGAGCAGCGCCTCGCGGTCGCGCGCGGGCAGCGATCCCAGGGCCTCCTCGTGGACCCGGTCGACGATCTCCTGGCTCTGCCCGGCGAGCGCCGCGCCCTTCTCGGTGACCGAGATGATCCGTGCCCGCCGGTCCCGGCTGGAGGGGCGGCGCTCGGCGAGCCCGGCGCTCTCCAGGGCGTCCACCGTCACCACCATCGTGGTCTTGTCCATGTCGCCGATCTCGGCGAGCTGGATCTGGGTGCGCTCCTCCTCCAGGGCGTGGACCAGCACGCAGTGCATCCGGGCGGTCAGCCCGATCTCGCCGAGTGCGGCCGACATCCGGGTGCGCAGGACGTGGCTGGTGTGGTCCAGGAGGAAGGACAGGTCGGGTGCGGTGCGGGCGGGTGCCATGGCGGTCATGGCAGCCAGCGTAACGGTTCGATCCGTGATGGATCATCCGCAAATAAACGGTCATGCTTGGAATGTTGATGGTTATCTTCTTGATGGTTAAGCAAGTTGACGATAGCTTTCTCCGGAGCCGGTCGCGTGCAGACGGCCGGACGTGTGCTGGGAGAGGGAGACAACCATGACCACCACCGGATCCACCAAGGCCGCATCAACCGCCGCGCCCGCGCCCGCGCCCGCACCCGCGGCCACCGCCCGCGAACTCGGCCTGGCCCACTACGCCGCCCGCGGCGTCCTGGAGTACGTCCTGGCCCGGCACGGTGCCACGTTCGCACAGCAGATCGCCCTGCGCGCCGCCATCAACGCCGACGCCCCGCAGACGCCGGACGAACTCGTCGCCCAGGTCCAGGGGGCCCTCAAGGCGGATCCGGCCGGTATCCGCGCCGTACTCGATGAGCTCCTGGCCAAGGAGCTGCTCGTCGCCGACGGTGAGCACCTTCGGCCCACGGAGGCGGGGCGCGAGCTCTTCGCAGCCGTCGCCGCGGAGACCGCCCCCATCTCCGCCCGCGTCTGGGGCGGGATTCCGGCGGAGGATCTGGCCGCCGCCGGCCGCGTCCTCGCGCTGGTCACCGAGCGTGCCGACGCGGAGCTCGCGGCCCTGACCGCCTGATCCACCGGGCCTGTCCCCCCCCGTAGAATCGGCCTTCCGGTTCCGAAGGGGAGATGACGATCGTGCGAGTCGAACCCGGCGGCTGGACGCGGGGCCCTCACGTGGAGACCGGGCCCCAGACCCAGGCCGAGGAGACGGCCGAGGTCCCCGGCGCGCTGCCGGAAGCGCTCACCGGCTTCGTCGGCTATCTCCTGCGCCGGGTGTTCGCCCGGTTCGCCGCCTGCTCGGACGGCCCGGAGGACGGCTCCCGGGACTTCCTCGTCCTCGACGCCCTCACGGGGGGCGACTGGGCCTCCCAGCTGGACCTGGCCGAACGCCTCGGCATCAACCGGACCCTCATGGTCGGTGTCGTCGACCGCCTGGAGGGGCGCGGCCAGGTGCTCCGCACCCGTAATCCGGACAACCGCCGCCAGTACATCCTCTCCCTCACCGACGAGGGCCGCTCCGCCGTGGAGGCCGGCCGCCGCGCGGTCGCCGAGCGGGACGCGCGGCTCACCGCCGCCCTCACCCCCGAGCAGGTACCCCGCCTCAACACCCTGCTCGCGCGGCTGCTCCCCCCGGGCGCCCAGGACCTCGTGCGGGGCACCGGACACCTGGTGGCGCAGGCCCACCACCGGCTGCGCAGGCTGGGCGACGAGAAGCTGGCCGGGACCGGCCTGCGGGTCCGCCACTACGGGCCGCTCTCCCTCCTCGCCACCTCCGGCCCCTGCCCGCAGCAGCGCCTCGCCCAGGAGCTGGCCATCTCCGGCCCCGCGACCTCCCAGCTGGTGGACGAGCTCGTCGCGGGCGGGATGGTCCACCGGGGGCGCGACCCGCACGACCGGCGCCGGCACGCCCTGGAGCTCACCGAGCTCGGGCACACCCAGCTGAAGAGGGTCGCGCATGCCGTGGGCCTGCTGGCGGCGGAGACAGCGGAGCTGCTCGGCCCCGGTGGCGAGGACGAACTGCGTGCCCTGCTCGGCCGGCTCCTCGAACCGGCGCACCCGGGGGCCGCCGAGGCGACCGCGACCGCGAGGCGCGACTGAGGACCGGACGGCCTCACTCGCGCCTCCTCACGCCGACGAGGCGACCCGTACCCGCCGGCTCTCCCCGTCGGAGAGGAATCCCGCCAACTCCCGCCCCTCCTCACCGACTTCGTCCCGCTCGGCCCGGGAGAGCGCCCGCAGCGGCGTGACCACGACGGCACCCGTGTCCGCCTCCACGTCCCAGGTCGCGGAGACCCGGCCGTCGACCAGGACGACCCGGGCCCCGGCGACCGAGAGGCCCCGGTCGGCGTCGTCGATGATCCGGGTGCGGTCGTCGTACCCGAGGATCGCGTTGTCGAAGGCCGGCAGGAACCGTACGGGCGCCGGGGTCCCGGGGTCCGGGCGCGGTGCGTCGGGCAGGTCCAGCAGCTCCCGGCCGCGCTCGTCGCGGAAGGTGACCAGCTCCCCGCGCAGGGCGGCGACCGCGCCCGGCAGCCCGGCGAGACCGGACCAGGCGCGTACGTCGGCGGTGGCGGCGGGCCCGTACGCGGCGAGGTAGCGGCGTACCAGCTCCTGCCCCACCGGGTCCGAGCCGTCGTCCGTGGGCAGCGGGTCGATCTCGCGCCCCAGCCAGGACGACACCAGCGCGTTGCGCACCCCCGCCTTCGTCCGCCAGACCCCGCGCGGCGGCAGCTGCACCATCGCCAGGACACCGGCGACGAGCATCTCGCCGAGCGGCCGCGTCCCCGGCTCCGGCCAGCGGTCGGCGACCGCGTGGGCGAGCTGGGCCATGGAGCGGGGCTCGCCGTCGGCCAGCACCTCCCGCCCCGCCGCCGCCAGTTCGTCGAGGTCGACCCCGGCGAGCTCGCGGCGGTAGACGCCGAGCACGCGCTGCCGCAGCATGGCGTTGTGCCGGGCCCGCCAACCGAGGACATCCTCTGCCGTGACGAGGTGCACGGTGCGGCGCATGAGGTGGGTGCGTACGACCTGCCGCCCGGTCAACAGGTCGTCCAGCGCCCCTGGTCGGAAGCCGCGCAGCCGCGACCAGAGCCCGGTGAACGGCTCCTGCGGCTCCTGGGCCTGCAACCCGCAGAGGTGCGCGACGGCGTCGAGGGGCGGTACGTCGGCCCGGTCGAGCAGCAACTGCCGTGCCAGGGTGGCCCGGTTGAGCGCGCGGCCGTCGAGTACGGGCCCACGGCTGGTGGACTTACGGCTGGCGGGCGTACGGGTCACGTCGAGGTCTGCCCGTCGATCGCCTCGCGCAGGATGTCCGCGTGCCCGGCGTGCTGGGTGGTCTCGGCGATGACGTGGATCAGCACGCGGCGGGCGCTGCGTACGGCTCCGGGCTCGTTCCACGGCACGTCGGGCAGCGGGTGCGTGACGGACAGGTCCGGCAGGCCGGCGACGACCTTCTCGGTGCGGGCGGCGACCTCCTCGTACCGGGCGAGGATGCCGGCCAGGGTCTCACCGGGCAGCACCTGGAAGTCGTTCTGCCGGTCGATGGCCCACTGCGGGTAGGTGTGGGCGGTCCCGGCCGCGAAGTCCTCCCAGGTCACGCCCTCGGGCAGGTCGAAGGCCATCGCGGAGGGGCCCTCGACCACGAAGTTCAGCCAGCCCTCCTCGGTGGAGGTGACGTGCTTGATCAGCCCGCCCAGGCAGAGCGCGCTGACGGTCGGCCGCTCGGCGATCTGCTCGTCGTCCAACCCCTGTGCCGTACGGATCAGTGCGGATCGTGCGTCGGCCAGCTCGGCGAGGAGGTCGGCGCGCTCGCCGTCGAGGGAGGGGGAGGGGATGGGGGACGGGGAGGAGGTCATGGTCATCGGGCCTTCCGCTTCATAGTGCTTTGTACGGGTTCCCGCTTTGTACGCGTTCCCGCGTTCTCGGGCATGGATCCACCATCCCAAGAGAAGCGGTCAGGTTGTGTCCGCTACTGCGTGCACCATGGATGTCATGCCGAAAACTTCAGCGCGGCTGCTGTCGCTGCTCTCCCTGCTCCAGGCGCGCCGGGACTGGCCCGGGGCGCTGCTGGCCGAACGGCTGGACGTCAGCCCGCGTACCGTACGCCGCGATGTGGACCGGCTGCGGGAGCTCGGCTACCCGGTCGCGGCGATGAAGGGCCCGGACGGCGGCTACCGCCTCGACGCGGGTACGGAGCTGCCGCCGCTGCTCTTCGACGACGAGCAGGCCGTGGCCCTGGCGGTCGCCCTGCAGATCGCGACTGCCTCCGGTGCGGGCATCGAGGAGGCGGCTGCCCGTGCGCTGAACACGGTCCGCCAGGTCCTGCCCGCCCGGCTGCGCCACCGCGTCGACACGCTCCGGGTGACCGCTGTGGACCGCCCGGAGAGCCGGCCGGGGCCTCAGGTGGACAGCGGGGTGCTGATGGCGATCGGGGCCGCGGTGCACGCGCGCGAGGTGCTGCGCTTCGACTACAGCCCGGTGTCCGCACCCGGGCCCGTACGGCCGGAGGCGGCGGCCGAGGGGAAGGGCGGCCGTGATGTGCTGCCGCCGCCCCGCCGGGTGGAGCCGCACCACCTCGTCACCTGGGGCCGGCGCTGGTATCTCGTCGCCTGGGACCTCGAACGCGGTGACTGGCGGACCTTCCGGGCCGACCGGATCGCCCCACGCGCCCCGACCGGCCCCCGCTTCACCCCGCGTGAGCTGCCCGGCGGGAGCGTGGCGGAGTTCATCACCGCCCGGTTCCGGGGCGCCACCGCCACCGGGGACGGCGTCGGCGGATGGCCCTGCCGAGGGGAGGTGATCCTCTCCCTCCCCGCCGCCGAGGTCCTGCGCCACACCCGCGAGGGGATCGTCGAGGAGATCGGCCCGGACCGCTGCCGCCTCGTGCTGGGTTCGTGGTCGTGGCCCGGCCTGGTCGCCGCGATCGGCAGGTTCGACGCGGACATCGAGGTGATCGGCCCTCCCGAACTCAGGTTGGCCTTCGCGCAGTTGGCGGCCCGGTACGCGGCAGCGGCGACGCCGCCCCGTCACCCGTGACGGGTCAGCCGGCCAGCTCCCCGAGGAGCGCCCAGGTACGGCGCCGGTCGGCGTCCCCGGCGATCTCCGTCCCCGCGAAGACCACCTCGGTCGCCCCGGCATCCCGGTAGCGCCGCACCTCGGCGGCCACGGCCTTCTCGTCGCCGATCACCGCCACGTCGACGGCCTGCCTGCCGCCGGAGAGCTCGATGGCGCGGATATAGGACGGGATCTTCTCGTAGAACGCGAGCTGCTCGGCGACCCGTTCCCGTACGGCGTCGACATCGTCGGTCACCACGCCGTTCACCAGCGCGACGATCCGGGGCGCGGGCCGCCCGGCCGCCTCGGCCGCCGCGTTGACGGCCGGGACGATGTGTTCGGCCAGGGCGCGGGGCCCGGCCAGGTAGGGCAGGATCCCGTCGGCCAGCTCGCCGCTGACCCGGAGCGCCTGGGGCCCCATCGCGGCGACGAGCAGCGGCACCCCGGCCTCGGCGCCCGGGACGCGCGCGGGGATCGGGGTGGTGGCGGTGAGCAGTTCGCCGTGGAAGTCGGCGGCGCCGGTCTCGGTCAACTGCCTGAGCGCGGTGAGGAATTCGCGCAGCCGGGCGATAGGCCGCTCGAAGGGGATCCCGAAGCCGCCCTCGACCAGGTGCCGGGCGCCGAGGGCGAGCCCGAGGTGGTAGCGGCCGTGGGTGGCGGCCTGCGCGGTCTGGGCCTGGCTGGACACGAGCAGGGGGTGGCGGCCGAAGATGGGGATGGCGGACGTCCCCACCTGGAGGCCGGGCACCTCCCGCCCGACGATCCCCGCGAGCGCGGGCGAGTCCACGCCGAAGCGCTGCCCGAACCACGCCGACCGCAGCCCGGCGGCCGCCGCCTCGCGGGCCAGCTCCACGGTGGAGTCGATCTCGTTGTCGGCCTCGCGCGCGTTGAGTGCTACTCCAATAGCCATACGGATACCAACGGGCTTCGGCGGGACCCGCATTCCGTACGGGTGTGAAGGCTGCTTGTCATTCGTATGAACGGATCCACGGCCTCGCACCGGCATCAACCCGGCTACACCGCACGGGCCTTACCAAACCCGGGCACCAACTTATCTATCTCTGGGAGGGCTTGCTCAACTCCGCCGCCCCAGCAGCTCGGCGACCCGGTGGAAGCCCTCCTCCCCGTGCCCGAGCCCGATGGCCTGCCGGGCGAGGCCCTCGGCGGCGCGCATGACGCCCGCGTCGATGCCGTGGGCCTCGGAGGTGTGGATGACGTGGGCCATGGTCGACGCCGTCGAGGTGAGCGGGGTGCCCTCGGCGGAGAACGTCTCCTGGTCGACCTCCTCCGCGACCTCGGTGAAGATGGCCGGGAGGATGGCGCCGATCCCGGCGGCGAAGGGGGCCAGCTCCCGGGCGGTGATGCCTTCCGCCCGTGCCACGGCGAGGGCGTGGTTGAAGCCGGCCATCGCGGTCCAGAAGATGTCGAGGAGCGCGATGTCGTAGGCCGCCGCCCGGCAGATCTTGTCTCCGAGGTGGGTGTGGGTGCCGCCCAACGCAGCGAGGGCGGGCCGGTGTTCGCGGTAGAGATCCTCGGGCCCGCTGTAGATGAGGACCGCGCCCGGGGTCCCGATGGTCACGGTGGGCGTCATGATCGCCCCGTCCAGGTACCGGACGCCGTGCTCGGCCGCCCACGCCGCCGTGTCCCGGGCCCGGCCCGGGGTGTCGGCCGTCAGGTTGACCACGGTGCGCCCCTTGAGCGCACCGGCGACCGCGTCGCGCCGCAGGACCGCGTCCACCGCGTCGTAGTTCACGACGCAGACCACGGTCAACGCGCTCGCGGCGACGGCTTCCTCGGCCGAAGGGGCGCTGACCGCACCCCGCTCGACCAGCTCCCGGTCCCGCCCCGGAGTCCGGTTCCAGACCGTGGTCCGCAGCCCGGCATCGAGGAACGCACCCGCGAGGGC
The DNA here is from genome assembly GCF_000718135.1 of Streptomyces cyaneofuscatus. Classification (GTDB taxonomy): domain Bacteria; phylum Actinomycetota; class Actinomycetes; order Streptomycetales; family Streptomycetaceae; genus Streptomyces; species Streptomyces cyaneofuscatus. The sequence goes on from NZ_JOEM01000009.1 coordinate 86,354, forward strand.
CCGCCCCATCGGCCCCAGACCGATCACGGTGACGGCGGACTGTTCACGTGGCTCACTCTGCGGAGACATGGCTCAACTCCCTGAAATAATGGATGTTCTCTTGACGAACGGAGCGAAGATGACGCGCGGCCGTGCCCAGGACCCGGACGTGTGCGGAGTGACCGCCGCGATCGCCGTGGTCGACGGAAAGTGGAAGTCGGGCCTGATCTGGCTCCTGGAATCCGGCCCCCGCCGCCCGGGCGAGCTACGCCGCGAACTGCCCGGACTCAGCGAGAAGGTACTGACTCAGGCGCTCCGCGAGATGGAGGCCGACGGGCTGGTGCGCCGGGAGGTGCACGACGTCCGGCCGCTGAAGACGACGTACTCGCTGACCGAGGACGGGCAAGAACTCGCCGAACTCCTCGACACCTTCTCCGACTGGGGCCGGCGCCGCCTGGCGAGACTCACCGAACTCCAGTCGGCCTCCTGAGGCACCACACCTTCCCTCCCCGCCCTTCGCTCCTCGGGTCGGGCGCCCCTCCGACCGCTCCCCACCAGGATCGTCCGGCCGTCGCCCGTTGCCCAGTACCCACAAAAAGGTGGCTACGGGAAGGGCTGCCCGTTCCTCGGCCGCTATCGTGCGGCCGTGACCAGCACCGGGCAGCGTCCGCTGCTCTTTCTCGACGTCGACGGCCCCCTCATCCCGTTCGGAGGGACGCCGCAGCAGTACCCGGAGGGATACCCGAGATACCGCTCACCCTCCGGGCCCCGGTCGGCAGAGGCGAACCCCCTGCTGACCAGGATCAATCCGGCACACGGGCCGCGACTGGCCTCGCTGGGCTACGAGTTGGTGTGGGCGACGACCTGGATGGCCGACGCCAACGCGTGCATCGCCCCCTGGCTGGGGCTGCCGCCCCTGCCCGTGGTGTCCTGGCCGGACGAGCCGCCCGCCGAGCCCGAGCGGGACGGCCTCCACTGGAAGACCCGCACCCTCGTCGACCGGGCGGCCGGCCGCGCCTTCGCCTGGGTGGACGACGAGATCACCGAGACCGACCGGGCCTGGGTGGAGAGGCACCACAGGGGGCGAGCGCTTCTCCACCGGGTCGATCCCCGCCACGGCCTGACGGACGCGGACTTCGCCGCTCTCACGGCTTGGCGGGACAGGCACTGACCAACAGTCCGAACCCTCCCCCTGCGGTACTGCCGACGGTCTGCCCGCGATCAGCTCCCCGCGAGGCTGGCGAGCACCTCGGCGGCGGGCTTCGGGTGGACGAGCCAGCGCAGGTGGCTTCCCTCCAGGGTCCGGACGTCGAAGGGGTTGTCGGGGGTGAGCGCGTCCGCCTCGCGGATCATGCGGTCCTGCACCGCGAGCGGCAGGCTGGCATCGGCGGCCAGGCGCACATAGGTCCGGGGAATCCGGCCCCAGGTCGCGGCCTGCGCCCGGTCGGCGGACGTACCGGCGTCGAGGTTCTCATCGGGCTGGAAGGTGTTGAGGAAGGTCCGGAACTCGTCATCGGTGAGATCGGCGGCGAACGCCTGCTGGAACGCGGCGAGCGCTGTCGGATCGGCGGTACGGAAGTTGGTCCGGAGCAGTCCGAGTTCGGCCGGGTTCCCGACGAGCGTGGCGACGAAGGCCGCCGGGTCGACGTCGGCCATCTCCGGCTCGGCGTAGTAGTCGCCCACGGTCAGATCGACGGGGCACCAGGCGGAGACGTAGACGATCCGGTCGATCAGCTCGGGCCGGGCATTCGCGACAGCGGTGGCCGTGGCGCCGCCCCTGCTGTGCGAGACGAGGACGGTGGGCCCGTTCCGCTTGGCCCGTTCGAGGACCTCGATCACGCGGGCGGCGTTGTCGGCGAGCGTGACTCCCTTGATGCTCCCGGGTTCCGCGGCGAGGGCGGCCAGGTCCTGGGGTGCCTGGTAGGCCGCGGGGAAGGTCGCCTCGAACCCGTGCCCCGGAAGGTCGACCGCGGCCGAGCGGTGCCCGAGCAGGGCGAGTTCGGCCTGCAGCGGCGCGAACGAGAACGAGTTCGCGAAGGCTCCATGAACAAGAACGAAGGTCGGCAGATTCTGCATGCCTCAGCGTCCAACAGAACGATCTTCAGAACAAGGCGTCTGCTCAGCTGCGCCGTGACCTGTCCGCACGCAGGGCCCGGCGGAGCGCCTCCGCCGGGTAAGGGGTCTCCCTGTCCTCGTCCTGGACCTTGACGTAGAAGTCCGTCATCACCGCGGCGAGCGGCGCATGGCGGGAGAGGGTCGCCCTGGCCTCCTGCGGCCCGTCCGGCGGCTCCTCCCCTTCCGCACAGGCGCGGATGAGCGCCTCGCGCTCTTCCCGCTCGTATCCGTAGACCTTCGTGATCAGCCTGTTCACCAGCCAACTGCGGGTGTAGCAGCGGTCGTAGGTCCGGTGCAGCTCGAAGAAACTGGTCTCGGACGGTGACAGATCGAACCGGGACGAGACGGCGAGGCCGTAGTCGGCGAAGTAGAGGCGTCGGCCGTCGACGAGGACGTTCTGAAAATGGGCGTCGAAGTGCAGAAGCCCGCGAGCGTTCATGAAGGACGTGCCGGCCTCCAACTCCCGCTCCACCAGAGAACAGGCCCGGTCGGCTCCCTCCTCACCAGCCTCTATCTGCTCGGTGAGCCACTCGTCGAGCGTCTGAGGGATGTACTCCAGGAACAGCGCGAGGCTCGCAGTGGACCGCTGAAGGGCCTCGATCCGACGGCGCACCTCCGGGCTGCCTCCCCAATAGGCCACGACCCGCTCCACGTCGGCGAGTTCCTCGGGAAGCGCGGCCGTGTCCGGCAGCACGCGCCAGTGGTACATCAGCGGGAACCCCTGGTACTCCCCTCCGAGCACCCAGTTCGTCGTCATGGTGTGCACGGCGAGCTCCCGCCACGCCCCGAAACCGGGCCCGCCACCGACGCCGTACTGGCAGTAGGCAGGAATCCCGAACAGGTTGGCCGTGGACCGCGCGTGCTCCGGCAGCCGCTCCCTCCCGGTGAGCGGCACCCGCTTCACGAAGACCGGCTTCCCGTCGACCTTCAGCAGCGCGGACGTGCCGCCGATACCGGAGCCAAGGGGCAGGGCGGAGTCGACGAGCTCGCTCAGCCGGCGGTCACTGTGCAGGGCGAGGAAGGTGGAGACGGCACTGTAGGCGGTCAAGCGTGCGCTGTCCGGCACACCGGCTTGCGCGATCGCTCTCCGCATCGGAATGCCGACCTCGTTCTCCCCGTGTACGCACGTGCCTCCGGACGGTGCCTGCGCACTGTACGCGAAGGCGGGCAGGCCGGGCAGCCATCAGCCCGCGAACCCTCGCTCGCCACGGCTGGCAGGGATCCCGTGTCTTCTCACCAGGCCCACAGTCCTCGGGCTGCGACGCGGCGATACGACCGCTCGGCACTGGCGCCCAGCACTTCGCGCACCAGCGGAACAAGAGTTGCCCGATGCCGGACCAGCTCCGGGGCGTCCAGAAGCGAGACAGCCGCAGCGATGGCAGCTTCTCGGACTGCGGAGTCGGGGTCGTCCAGCAGAGAGCACACAGCCCGAAAAGGTACGGGACGCAGTGCCCGGACCTGGGCGGACGCCGGATCCCCCTTCCAAGAGAACGAGGATCTTCATCCCAACCAATGCCATGTCGTCACCGAAGGGCGACCTGAGCGCCTCAACGCCCCCATCCGCGGCGCTCGCCACGACCAAGGCCCCGACGCCTGACTGCAGCGAGGACTTCCTGAAGAGGAGAGCACATCCGTCAACGGTCGCCGGTGCTCACCCTCGGCATCCCGCCATCTGACCTCAAACTGGTCCACGGCTGGCAACGCCTGCTGTGCTGTTCCTTGGGCCCCTGCGACCCACTGTGCAGAAGCGGCGGGAACCAGAAGAAGGAAGGGGACCAAATCCCCCATCCGAGTGATCGGCCGAAGATCTCTCGCGGCAGGAGGCAACACCGCTGGCACGTAACGAAATTGAGTAGGCGCCCGACGTCAGCGGCCCTTACGTTCGGCCGCATGACAGACGAATGTTTTGGTCATCCACAGCTCGCCGCGATCTACGACCCACTCGACCCAGATCGCGGCGATCTCGACGCGTACGTCCAGATGACGGAGGAGTTCGGTGCGCGTCATGTGCTGGACATCGGCTGTGGAACAGGCGTGTTCGCGCTTCTGCTGGCTGAACGCGAGATCGAAGTCGTGGGTGTCGATCCCGCTCAAGCGTCCATCGACGTGGCCCGAGCCAAGCGGGGCGGCGAGCGAGTGCGCTGGATCTGTGGCGATGCCACGACACTTCCGCCGATGCGGGTCGACCTGGCAACCATGACCGCGAATGCCGCCCAGCAGATCCTCGATCCGCAGGCATGGCGCGAGACCCTGCGTGGTGCGTACGAAGCACTACGACCCGGCGGCCGTCTGGTGTTCGAGACCCGGGACCCGGCCAGACGCGCCTGGGAGGAGTGGAACCGCGAAGCCTCATATCGCGTGACGGAGATCCCGGATGTCGGCTCAGTCGAAAGCTGGGTCCAAGTGATCGAGGTGAGCGAGCCGCTGGTGACGTTCCGCTGGACCTATGTGTTCGCTGCCGATGGGAAGGTAATGACGTCGGACTCCACCCTGCGCTTCCGCGAGCGGCAGGAGGTCGAGACGGAGCTGATCGCGCAGGGGTACGTGGTGGAGGACGTACGCGATGCGCCCGACAGGCCGGGCAAGGAGTTCGTCTTCGTCGCGCGACGTCCGTAGCTCAGCCCACGAGAGACCTCGCCGCGCAGATTGATGCGGGACTCGATCACTTCGCCGAGCAGATCGAGCGGGAACTCTCACAAGCCCGGGGAACGGACAGACACCTGTCGTGTGTCGTGCTCAGCCACACGTGGCGCGCGACACTTTTGCAAGCGCCTGCTTGCAATAGTTAGCATGAGTGTTGCAGTATCGAGTCATGGCATCACTCAACGTCGGCAATCTGGGTGAGTACCTCCGGGAGCAGCGCAACGCCGCGCAGCTCTCGTTGCGGCAGCTCGCCGATGCCGCCGGGGTGTCGAACCCGTATCTCAGCCAGATCGAGCGTGGCCTGCGCAAGCCCAGTGCGGAAGTGCTGCAGCAGGTCGCCAAGGCGCTGCGGATCTCGGCCGAGACCCTCTACGTACGGGCGGGAATCCTCGACGAGCGGGAGCGGGAGGAGCTGGAGACGCGGGCGGTGATTCTCGCCGATCCGTCGATCAACGAGCGGCAGAAGAACGTCCTGCTGCAGATCTACGACTCCTTCCGCCGCGAGAACGGGTTCGTGCCGGAGACCGACAAAGCGGAGCAGACGCCTGAGGCGGACGACACGCCTGGGGCGGATGCGACGCCCGAGGCGGACGACGCGCTCAAGGACGATGCCGCTAAAGACGACAACCCTCACAGCTAGCCACAGTGACCAGCTGCTTCTGATGATCCGGGAGGACCACAGTCATGGCCATCACCGATGACCTGCGCAAGACCCTCACCGACCGCACCCCCCTCTACTTCGCCGCCGGTACGGCCGACCTGGCCGTGCAGCAGGCGCTCAAGGTCCCGGCGCTGATCGAGCAGCTGCGGGCCGAGGCGCCCGAGCGGTTCGAGGCTGTACGCAACACCGACCCCAAGGTCGTGCAGGAGATGGTGACCACGCAGGCCAAGGAGGCCCAGGCCACCGTGCAGGCGAAGGTCACCGAGGTGTTCGGGGCGCTCGACGCCGCCGACCTGAAGAAGCTGGGCGAGAGCGCTCAGGACCTGGCGCTGCGCGGCGTGGGCATCGCCGCCGAGTACGCGGTGCGGGCCCGGGAGACGTACGAGAAGGTCGCCGTCCACGGCGAGCAGGCCGTGCGGACCTGGCGCGGCGAGACGGCCGACGAGATCGTCGAGATCGCCGCCGTCGTGGAGGCCGACCCGAAGCCCGCTCCGGCTCCGGCGCCCGCTGCCCAGAGCGAGCCGAAGGCCGCCGCGACGACCAGGAGCGCGCCCAAGCCGGCTGCCGTGAAGCCCGCCACCCCGGCTGCGAAGCCCGCCACCCCCGCCGCGAAGAGCGCCGCCCCCGCCGAGGCCAAGGCCGCGCCCGCCAAGAAGGCTCCCGCCCCGCGCAAGCCCGCCGCCCGGAAGAACACCCCGCCCGCCGGGAAGTGACCCCGACGGCTCCCCTCCGTACGGACGAAGAGTGACCGGGGCGCGGGGCGGGCACCTTTACCGGTGGCCGGTTCGTTGTCCCGGTACCTTGGCCTTCTCGGCCGCAGGGCGCTCATCGACTCACTAGGCGGTTCACACCATGTTGCTCTCCGCATTCGGCTCACTCCTCCAGCTGCTCTACCTGGGCATGCTGGTGCTGGCCGTGGTCGCCTTCGTCTTCGCGGCGACCGCCCGGGAGGACGCCTACCGGGCCGCCGACAAGAAGAAGAAGTCCTTCTGGCTGATCATTCTCGGCGTCGCCGTCGCCGTGAACCTGCTCATCCCGTTCCTCTTCCTTCAGCTCGCGGGTGTGGTCGCGTCGATCGTGTTCATGGTCGACGTCCGGCCCGCGCTCAAGGAGGTCTCGGGTGGCAGCGGCGGTGGGCGCCGCGGCGGTTCCAGCAGTGACGGGCCCTACGGGCCGTACAACGGCGGCCGCTGAGCGCTCGCGGCAGCGGGAGCGGTAGCCGGAGGAGCGGTCGATACGGGGCCGGGGCGCGAGGCGCTCCGGCCCCGTCGGCGTACCCGCTCCGGGGCGCGGCCCAGCAGCAGCACCGCCACGTCGTCCGTCAGCTCGCCGCCGTTCAGCTCGCGCACCTCGGCGACCGCCGCCTCCAGCAGTTCCTCGCCCGCCAGCCCCTGCTCCAGCCGGCTGTTGACCATCGCGACCATGCCGTCCTGGCCGAGCCGCTGGCTGCTGCCCGCCCCGACGCGGCCCTCGATCAGCCCGTCCGTGTACATCATCAGGCTCCACTCCGCGCCCAGCTCCACCTGGCGGCGCGGCCACCGGGCGCGCGGCAGCAGCCCGAGCGCCGGGCCGCCGTCCTCGTACGGGAGCAGCCGCGCCGGCCGGCCGTGGCGGGCCAGTAGCGGTGCGGGGTGGCCGGCCAGGCAGAGACCGGCGCGGCGGCCGTCGGGGGCGATGTCGACGGTGCAGAGCGTCGCGAAGATCTCCTCGCTCTGCCGCTCGTGCTCCAGCACCTGCTGGAGCGTGGAGAGCAGCTGGTCCCCGCAGAGCCCGGCCAGGGTCAGCGCCCGCCACGCGATCCGCAGCTCCACGCCGAGCGCCGCCTCGTCCGGGCCGTGCCCGCAGACGTCGCCGATCATCGCGTGGACCGTGCCGTCCGGGGTGCGCACGGTGTCGTAGAAGTCGCCGCCGAGGAGGGCGCGGCTGCGGCCCGGCCGGTAGCGGGCCGCGAAGCTCAGGTCGGAGCCCTCCAGGAGCGGGGTGGGCAGCAGGCCGCGTTCCAGGCGGGCGTTCTCCTGGGCGCGCAGCCCGGACTCGGTCAGCTGGTGCTGGGCGAGGTCGGCGCGCTTCCGCTCGACGGCGTACCGGATCGCGCGGCTCAGCACCCGGGCGTCCAGCTCGCCGCGGAAGAGGTAGTCCTGCGCCCCGACCCGTACCGCCTCGGCCGCCAGCTCCGTGTCGTCCTGCGCGGTGAGCACGAGGACCGCGTGGAGCGGGGCGATCCGCAGTACGTGGGTGAGGACCGCCAGTTCGTCGGCGCGGCCGGGGGCGGGCTCGGGCCGGTGGTCGGGGGCTGCGGGCGCGGTGGTGGTCGCTGTGGTCGCTGTGGCGGTGGTGGTCGGTACGGGAAGCGCGAGGTCCAGCAGGATGCAGTCGACGTCGTCGGTGAGCAGCCGCCCGGCCTCGGTGAGGTTGCGGGCGGTACGGATACGGACCCGGGTGCCGGCCGCTGCCGAGAGCTCGGGTCCCGTGATGCTGCCCGCCGGGTCGTCCTCGATCACCAGGACGGTGAGGTCGGCGCCATGGGGGGTCTCGGCAGCGGGAACGCCACGTTGCTGCGGTACGGGTACGGGTACGGGTACGGGCATCGGTTCGGGTCCTCCCCTCCCCCCGAGGGCACGGCGGTACGCCGATCGACGAACGCCAGTCGGGGACGATAGCGGTCTCCGGCGGGGGAACGGAATGGCGCGCGGGGACCAGACCCTGTCATATGCGCCGTCATAAGCCGCTTCCCGGCACGGATCCGGCGCTATGGGGCGCGCGAGGGCGGCGGAGAGGCCATGACAAACATCACCCGCGCACGCCCGTCCCCCCTTCCGTACGCGTGGCGCCGCTCACGTGCCCCGAGGGCGGTGGAAAGGCGCGCCGCTCCCCTAGAGTGACGGTGGGCCGTGACTGGCGCTGAGGTGGAGTACCACCGGGGAGCGGCCTGACTCCTGTCGACGCCGTGCGCCTGGGCAACTCACCTGAGGCTCAGGAGCACCCCATGTCCAGCACACATACGGCGTCCGGCACACAGGCGGCATCCAGCACACATACGGCGTCCGGCGCACAGACGGCCCGGCTGATGGACGGCACCGGCCCCGCCCGCCGCATCATCGAGAGCGCTGCCGCGACCGCCGCGGACTTCCACCGGCGTACGGGCGCGGCCCCGTGCCTGGCGACCGTCCTCGTCGGCGAGGATCCTGCGTCGGTGACGTACGTCCGGATGAAGCAGGCCCGGTGCGCGAAGGCGGGCATCGAGTCGCGGCATGTGGCGCTGCCCGCCTCGATCAGCACCGGCGGCCTGGTCGAGAAGATCACCGAGCTCTCGGAAGACCCCGGCGTGCACGGCATCCTGCTCCAGCACCCCGTCGGCCCGCACATCGACGAACGCGCCGCCTTCGAGGCGATCGCTCCGCACAAGGACGTCGACGGGGTGACCACGCACTCCTTCGCGGCGATGAGCTTCGGCCTGCCCGGCTTCGTGTCGTGCACCCCGGGCGGGATCATGCGGCTGCTGGCGGAGTACGACGTGGAGCTCACCGGCAAGCACGCGGTCGTGGTGGGACGCAGCCCCATCCTCGGCAAGCCCGCGGGCATGCTGCTCCTGGAACGGAACGCCACGGTCACCTACTGCCACTCCCGTACGTCCGACCTGTCCGCGATCGTGCGGCAGGCCGACGTCCTGGTCGCGGCCGTCGGACGGCCGCGCTTCATCACCGGTGAGGACATCAAGCCCGGGGCGGTGGTGATCGACGCGGGGTACAACCCGGGCAACGTCGGCGACGTGGACTTCGCGTCCGCCGCCGAACGGGCCGGGCTGATCACCCCGGTGCCGGGCGGTGTGGGGCCCATGACCATCGCCGTGCTCCTGGCCCAGACCGTCGAGGCGGCGGTGCGCGGACGCGACACGGCCTGAGGTGTGCGTGGCCGGCGGGCGGGGAGGCGGGGGAGGAGAAGGCGGGGGAGGGGGAGGCTCCTACCGGTCCGGGCGGACCACTCCGAGGATCTTCATCGAGCCCGCGCCCGCCAGCGTGACGTGGCGGCCGGGGCGCGGGGAGTGGACGATCGCGCCGTCGCCGACGTACATCCCGACGTGGCTGGCGTCGGCGTGGTAGATGATCAGGTCGCCGGGGCGCATGTCCTGGATGTCGATGCGCGGGAGCAGCCGCCACTGCTCCTGCGAGGTGCGCGGGATCGGCCGGCCCGCCGCGGCCCAGGCCTTCGAGGTCAGCCCGGAGCAGTCGTACGAGCCGGGGCCCGTGGCCCCCCAGACGTACGGCTTGCCGATCTGCGCGGTCGCGAAGGCCACCGCCGCCTTGCCGGCCGCGGTCGTCGCGCCGCTGACGGCGATGTTCGGCGTGGGCCGGGTGGCGAGCCAGGCGGACTGCGCCCGGTTCGCGGCGTCCTGCTCCAGCTGGCGGAGCCGGGCCAGCTCCTTCTTCTCCAGCCGCGATTCGAGCTTCTCCGCCGCGGCTATCTGCGCGTTGATCTTCTTCTTGGCCTCGGCCTGCTTGACCCGGTTCGTCTCCAGCTTGTGCCAGTTGCTGCTGGCGTCCTGGGTATACGTCTCCAGGTCCTCCTGGGTCCGGGTCAGCTCGGCCAGGACCGTCTTGCTCGCCTGCTGGCTGGTGCGGACCTTGTTGACGCCGTCCAGGAAGAGCTGCGGGTCGTCGCTGAGGACCAGCTGGGCACCGGGCGGCAGACCGCCGTTGCGGTACTGCTCGCGCGCCTGGGCGCCGGCGCGGTCCTTCAGCTCGGCTATCCGGGCCTGGCCGTCGACGATCGCCTTGGCCAGTTTCACGATCTCGCCGGACTGCTTCTTGGTCTGTTCCTCGGCCAGGTTGTACGCGTCCGTCGCCGCCCCGGCCTGCCGGTAGAGCGTCTCGATCTGCTCGCGGATCTTTTCGAGGTCCTTCTCGGACGACGGCGCGGCGGGCGAGGGCACGTCGGGCGCGGAGGCGGAGGCGGAAGGGGACGGCGACGAGTCCGGCGTCGGTGCGGCCATCGCCTGGACCGGAACGGTCAGCAGGCCCATCGCGCAGACCAGTGTGATGGCCGCGGCGGCGCAGTGGCGTCGGTTCACGAGCTCCCCCAGCAAGAACGAAATCAAGACAAAAGCAACAGAAGCCGGATAGCGTGCATCTGACTTACCATCAGTAACGTTCAGGCGACGTCGCGATCGTGCCATGTCGTCCCGTAAAGCAACAGAGGCAGTCGGTGTCCGGTGCCTCGTGATCCCCACCCCCAGGACGAACGACACGCGGTCGGCGTTCCCGTCGTTCCCCGGAAGAGCATACTTTCGCCCGGTCGGGTGATCGTTCAGCGGTCGTCGTTCACCGGCCGTCGTTCAGCAGTCGTCGTTCAAAGGTCGTCGTTCAGTGGTCGTCGGGCCGCAGCGCGTCCCACGCCACCGTGACCTCGCCCTGCCGCCACCGCCGTACGCCGTCCGTCACCGGCCAGTCCGCCGACAGCGCCCGCACCGCCGCGATCCAGCGCTGCCGGGCGCCGAGCGACGCGTACGGGGAGGCCGCGGCCCACGCCCGGTCGAAGTCGCGCAGGAACGCGTGGACCGGCTCCCCCGGAACGTTGCGGTGGATCAGCGCCTTCGGCAGGCGCTCGGCGAGGTCGGAGGGGCGCTCCAGCGAGCCGAGCCGGGTCGCGAAGGTGACCGTGCGCGGCCCCTCCGGCCCCAGCGCCACCCACACATGCCGGCGCCCGATCTCGTCGCAGGTCCCCTCCACCAGGAGCCCGTCGGGGGCGAGCCGCGAGCGGAGCCGCGCCCACACCTCGGCGACCTGGTCCTCGTCGTACTGGCGCAGCACGTTCGCCGCCCGGATGAGCACGGGCCGCGCCGCCAGCGGGATCTCGAAGCCGCCGTGGACGAAGGTGAGCCCCTCGCGCTCGTACGGCTTCGCGGCGGCGACCCGCTCCGGATCGATCTCGATGCCCGCGACGGCGGTGCGGGGCTCGGCGGTACGCAGCCGGGCCAGGAGCTCCACGGCGGTCCAGGGCGCCGCCCCGTACCCCAGATCGACGGCCACGGGGGTCTCCGCGCGGCGCAGGGCCGGGCCGTGCGCGGCGGCGATCCAGCGGTCCATGCGGCGCAGCCGGTTCGGGTTGGTGGTCCCGCGGGTGGCGGTGCCGATGGGGCGCTGGCGCATGCGGTGAGCGTATGCGACGGGGAGGGGCGGGTACCCGGGTGCCCATGGCGCGCGCGGGGCCCGGGTGGGGATGCCGCCTCCCCTCACCTCCGTAATGATTTGGCAAAGCGGAAATGAAAGGCGGGATTCCGCTGTTCTCGCCCTTCAGAGGGCCCCACGCCCCGATGCGGCATGCCCTGAGTGAGGAGGACCGACGACGTGAGCCAGTACGTCTCCCGGCTCGGCTCCACCCGGACCGGCCCCCGCATCAGGTTCCCCGGCAGCTTCCCCGGCTCCTCCCGCAAGCCGCGCCGCATCGCGATGCTCTCCGTGCACACCTCGCCCCTGCACCAGCCCGGCACGGGCGACGCGGGCGGGATGAACGTCTACATCGTCGAGCTGGCCAAGCGCCTCGCCGCGATCAACATCGAGGTCGAGATCTTCACCCGGGCCACCACCGGCTCGCTGCCCCCCGAGGTCGAGCTGGCCCCCGGCGTCCTGGTCCGGCACGTCGACGCCGGGCCGTACGAGGGGCTCGCCAAGGAGGACCTGCCCGCCCAGCTCTGCGCCTTCACACACGGCGTGATGCAGGCCTGGGCCGGCCAGCGCCCCGGCTACTACGACCTGGTCCACTCCCACTACTGGCTCTCCGGCCAGGTCGGCTGGCTCGCCGCCCAGCGCTGGGGCGTCCCGCTCGTGCACGCCATGCACACCATGGCCAAGGTCAAGAACGCCGCGCTCGCCGAGGGCGACACCCCCGAGCCGGCCGCCCGCGTCATCGGGGAGACCCAGATCGTCCACGCCTCGGACCGGCTGATCGCCAACACCGCCGAGGAGGCAGACGAGCTGGTCCGCTTCTACGACGCCGACCCGTCCTCCGTCGCCGTGGTCCACCCGGGCGTCAACCTGGACCGCTTCCGCCCGGCCGACGGCCGCGCCGCCGCGCGGGCCCGGCTCGGCCTGCCGCAGGACGCCCTGATCCCGCTCTTCGCGGGCCGCATCCAGCCGCTGAAGGCCCCGGACGTGCTGCTGCGCGCGGTCGCCGTGCTCCTGGACCGGGACCCGTCCCTGCGCTCCCGCATCGTGGTTCCCGTCGTCGGCGGCCCGAGCGGCAGCGGTCTCGCGAAGCCCGAGGGGCTCCAGAAGCTGGCCGCTCGCCTCGGCATCGCCGACGTCGTACGGTTCCACCCGCCGGTGGGCCAGGACCGGCTGGCGGACTGGTTCCGGGCCGCGTCCGTGCTGGTCATGCCGTCGTACAGCGAGTCCTTCGGCCTGGTCGCCATCGAGGCCCAGGCGGCCGGTACGCCGGTGGTCGCGGCGGCGGTGGGCGGGCTGCCGGTGGCGGTACGGGACGGGGTCAGCGGCTTCCTCATACCCGGCCACGACCCGGAGGCGTACGCCCGCGCGCTGGAGCGGTTCGCTCAGGCGCCGGAGCTGGTCGAGCGGATGGGGGCGGCGGCCGCGGCGCACGCGCAGTCCTTCGGCTGGGACACGGCGGCCTCCGGCACGGCCGACGTCTATACGGCGGCGCTGGCCGACCACCGCCGCCGGGCGCGTACACACCACGGCTGAGGCGCTGCCCGCGCCTGCCCCGCGCAGGGGGCTGTCGTACGCTCGCTGCATGGCTGACGTACCCGATGAAACAGCAGCGGCCCAGGTCATCGAGGCGACGCTGAACGAGGCCGGGCTCGCATGGGAGAGCCCCGCCCCCGGCAACTACGTGGTGACCCTGCCCGGCACCCGCAAGCTGTCGACGACGTGTTCGCTCATCGTCGGCAAGCACTCCCTCTCCCTCAACGCCTTCGTCGTCCGCCACCCGGACGAGAACGAGGCCGAGGTCCACCGCTGGCTCCTGGAGCGCAACCTCCGTCTCTTCGGACTGAGTTACGCGATCGACTCCCTCGGTGACGTCTACCTGGCCGGCAAGCTGCCGCTCGCCGTGGTCACCCCCGAGGAGCTGGACCGGCTGCTCGGCACGGTCCTGGAGGCGGCCGACGACTCGTTCAACACCCTCCTGGAGCTGGGCTTCGCGAGCTCGATCCGCAAGGAGTACGCCTGGCGGGTCTCGCGCGGAGAGTCCACGCGCAACCTCGACGCGTTCAGCCACCTGATCAAGCGCTCGTCCGGCGACTGACGGCGTCCAGCGCGGCGACGAGGTGGGGCGCCACCAACTGGCGTGTCTCCTCGGCCGCTTCGGGCCCGAGGCCCCGCGGCACGGTCTCGACGAGCATGATGAGGTAGAGGTAACTCCGGTACAGGGCAAGCCGAAGGCGCACGGACTCGCTGAACTCCAGCGTCTGCCCGCTCCCTTCGGCATGCCCGGCCAGAAAATCCCCGTCCTCCTCCAGCTCCCCGAAGAGCGCGAGCGAGACGAAGTCGGCCACCGGGTCGCCCCAGAACATCCGCTCCCCGTCGATGACCCCGCCGATTGACCGGGCTCCGGGCTCCCCGGCCACCAGCAGGTTCCCCTCCCACAGGTCGAAGTGGACGAGCGCGGGCCGGGTGACGTCGTCCAGGACGGGCGCGGCGCGCGCCAGCACCGTACGGATGCGGTCGACGGGGTACGGAAGCGGTGCCCGGTACGTCTCGGCGTCGGCGAGCACGGCCTCGGTCATCGTCGTGAACGCGGTACGCCAGGTGGCGGCGGGCGGCCCGAACGGCGCGGCGGGGTAGCCGAAGCCGCCGGGCCCGGTCACGGTGTGCAACCGGCCGACGAGGCGCCCGAGTTCGGCACGCAGCGGGGGCTCGGCGTGCGGGTCCTCCGACCGGTCCACCTCGTGCCAGGGGCGGCCGGGGCGGGCGGTCATGACGACGTACGCGCCGGTCGGGGCCGTGGGGTCCGGCTCGCTGTGGACGACGCGGGGGACGGCGGGGCCGCCCGCTCGCGCGGCCGCGGTGTAGAAGGCGACCTCGTTGACGAGGAGGTCACGCTCGTACCGCAGGCCGGCGGAGTGCGCCGGGGGCGTCTTCACCACCCAGTCGCGGCCGTCGGTGAGCGTGACGCGGGTGACGGTGTTGTACGTGCCGCCGGTGAGAGGCGTGCAGGAGGTGAGGTCGCGGTCGGCGACTCCGAGAGCGCGCAGGATGAGGGGGAGGGGGAGGGGTGCGGAGGGGGTCTGCTGGGACACGCGGGTGACGCCCTTTCTCGCTGAGGCGGGGGCCGGGTGGTGCGGCGGTACGTCGGCACCGCACCGTGCGTTCACAGGATGATCACAGCGGAATCACGATCTCGGGCGGAGGGCCGCCGGACCGATCATCGCTCACAGGTTCGATCGTAAAGTGTGGATCACTGCGACGGTCCGTCCCAGACGGCCGCGAAGTGCCGCACGGGGGAAGGGCGGTTGCTCCCCGAACCGGAGAGAAGAACCATGCGCGCCACTGTCGTACGCCGTACCGCCCTCGCCGCCTGCGCGGTCTCCCTGACCCTGCTGGCCACGGCCTGCGGCGGCTCGTCCGACGCCGACACAGACGCGGGCGGCGGGAAGAACGACAAGGGCGCCGCCACGAGCGGGAGCAGCTCGGCCCCGAAGACCTCGGCCAAGGCGCTGAGCACCGCCGAGCTGGAGACCGCGTCGCTGAAGCAGGGTGACGTCGAGGGCCACAAGGTCGCCGAGGCGGGCCCGGACGACGAGGTCCCGGCGGACGGCCTGAAGGCCGACAAGGCCACCTGCCTGCCGGTCGTCCACGCCATGTACGGCGCGGCGGAGGCCGGTTCGAAGGCCACCACCAAGCGCAAGGTGATCACCGACCCGAAGGCGGGCGCCAAGAAGTCGCTCAAGGACATGACGGACGGCGAGGCCGAGGGCGCCCTGAAGGCGGCCTTCGACCTGACGTCCACCCTCGTCGCGCTGAACGCGTACGAGGGGACGGCGGGCCCGGACGCGTTCGCCGGGCTCAAGAAGGCCGCGGTGGACTGCGCGGGCGGCTTCACCGCCACGGTCGCGGGCACGAAGCAGAAGATCGTCTCGATCACCGAGGAGAAGGTCACCGGCGGCGACGAGGCCGCGGCCTGGACGCTCATCCAGGAGGACGAGGGCGCGAAGGCCCCGTTCAAGCTGGTGGCGCTCCGCAAGGAGGGCACCGTGGCGACGTTCCTCTCCTTCAACCTGGCGGCGGGCCAGGACGGCGGCGCGAAGTTCACCGTGCCGACCGAGGTCGTGGCGGCGCAGGCGAAGAAGCTCGGCTGATGAACGTGCCCCTGCCCGGCGGCTCCGGCATCATCGGGGCCGTCGTCAGGCCCATCGTCAGGGCAGGGGAACGAGCCGGACGACGGTGACGGTCAGCACGGACCGGGAGACGTAGTAGAGGACGATGGCCCCGGAGACGGTGGCCTCCCGCCGGTCCCGCTCACTCTTGACGGCGGAGGAGGCGTGCCCGTACGGCTCCCGGCCCAGCGTGCGGGCCATCTCGTCCCGGAAGGACTGCCCGTCGCGCATCTTGGCCAGGGTGTCGTCGGCGGGCGGCGCGTAGGAGATGCGGAAGCTCAAGCGACGCTCCGCCTCTCGGCCTCGTCCTGCGCCAGCCGGTCCAGGATCCGTTCGGCCTCGGGATCGGGAACGGCCTCCAGCATCCAGTGCCGCATGACGGCGGAGATCTCGTGGACCCCGGCCTCGTTGATGGCGAGGTCGAACTCCTCGCGTCTCTCCTCGGGCAGGGCGGCGCGGATGTCCGGGATGCTGTTGGGCACCTCCACCTCGGTGCCGCCGACGAAGGTCTTCAGAGACTCGCCCATGATCGCTCTCCCCGATCTCCTTGCCCTTGATGCCGGTGCCGCTGGGCCGCTTGGGGCCACCGTAGTGCGTGAGACGCGGAGTTCGGCCCAGGGGTGCACCACCGGATCGCGCTGGGGCATCACGTGTGCCGGCAGAGCTTGGCTCCCCGGCCCGAAGTGACGATGCTGGTCCGATGCCAGGTCAGCGAAAGAGAAGACGACAGCCGACGGGCGAACCACGGCCGTCCGCCGAGCGCTTCGCCCCCGAGGCGGTCCGTTGGAGCGTGCTCTTCGAGACACAGGACGCGTCGGAACGCCACGCTTACGTCCGGTGCTTGCGGGCGGAAGGCTCCCGGATCGACTGGTCCGCCGTGCGGATGGACACGCTCTGCGGCCGCCTGAAGCAGCCGACGACGTACCGCCTGAGCCTCTTCGTCCCGAACTCCGGCCCCGGTCCGGAGGAAGGCGCCCGGTGAAGACGAACAGCTCCTGGTTGCACCCCGAGCCCATCGCCGCGCTGCTGGCCGCCGCGGGGGAGGCCGCCATGGTGCTGACGTACGCGGAGGACCGGGCCTTCGCCGGCGTCAGCCTCAACCGCTTCGCCTCGGTGAACTCGACGCGCCTGGACTGGCGGGGCGCCGAAGTCCTGGAACGCTCCGAGGAGTTCGACGGGGACGGGCTGCGCAAGATGGTGCGTCGTTACGGGGGCGAGGGCGAGCTCGTCGTCGTCTTCTGGGGCAACCACGCAGTGCCCTCGATCGCGCTGGAGGCCGAAGCCGTGGCGGCTCACGCGGAGATGGTGGTGGGCAGCTGCTACGAGTGCTGGCTCTACTTCACCGACGGCCACGTACTGATCGAGTTCCAGGACGGCGAGGGGTTCGTGGCCGCCAGGATCCCGAACTGACCACGTAGCGCCCGCCCCACCTGCTCTCCGGACACCGAGCGAGGTCACGCAGCCCGGGGCACGATGCTCAGGGCCCGGTAGTCGTACCCGTCCTGCTGGAACCCGGGGGCTTCCCAGGCGAGGTCGACCCGCTGCCCCGCCGACAGCGTACGGAAGCCGGCCGCCCGGATGTCGGAGTAGTGCCCGAAGCAACCGCCGGGAGTCTCGGCGGAGTCGAGCACGCCCCACCCCTCCTCGTCGTTCCACTCACGAACCGTCGCTGTCACCATGCCGGAACTTTATGCGCCCGTCCGCATCCACGCCCTCGGGTATCGCCCTGGCCCACGAACCGGCTCCGTTGTCAGTGCCTGCCTCTAGGCTCTCAAGCGCGCGGGCGGCTTCCCGGGGGTTCCAGCTCTGTAAGGAATGATTGCATCCCCGGCCTGTCTGGGGGCGGCCCGGAGAATCGTCCGGGACCTAACCGACGGTCGGGCTCTGTCGATGGCCAGCGGATGACCTGCCAGAGCCGGCCGCGCACGCGGACCAGGGCGACCTCAGGCCTCCCAGCCCGCCCGCACGTGAAAATGCCCCCGCCCCGCGCCGTAAGCGCAGTTCGGGGGCATGATCGAACGGGCTACTTCTTCTTGCCCTGGTTCTTCACGGCCTCGATGGCCGCCTTCGCCGCGTCCGGGTCGAGGTACGTGCCGCCCGGCTTCAGCGGCTTGAAGTCGGCGTCCAGCTCGTAGGAGAGCGGGATGCCCGTCGGGATGTTGAGGCCCGAGATGTCCTCGTCCGAGATGCCGTCCAGGTGCTTCACCAGGCCCCGGAGGCTGTTGCCGTGGGCGGCGACCAGGACCGTGCGGCCGGTGAGGAGGTCGGGGACGATGCTGTCGAACCAGTACGGGAGCATCCGGACCACGACGTCCTTCAGGCACTCCGTGTCCGGGCGCAGCTCCGGCGGGAGGTCCGCGTAGCGCGCGTCGTCGAACTGGCTGTACTCGTCGTCGCGGGCCAGCGGCGGCGGCGGGGTGTCGTACGAGCGGCGCCAGAGCATGAACTGCTCCTCGCCGAACTCGGCCAGGGTCTGCGCCTTGTCCTTGCCCTGGAGGGCGCCGTAGTGGCGCTCGTTCAGGCGCCAGGAGCGGCGGACCGGGATCCAGAGGCGGTCGGCGGACTCCAGGGCCAGCTGCGCGGTGCGGATCGCGCGGCGCTGGAGGGAGGTGTGCAGGACGTCGGGGAGCAGACCGGCGTCCTTGAGCAGCTCACCGCCGCGGACTGCTTCCTTCTCGCCCTTTTCGGTGAGGTTGACGTCCACCCAACCGGTGAACAGGTTCTTCGCGTTCCATTCGCTCTCGCCGTGGCGGAGGAGGATCAGCTTGTACGGTGCGTCGGCCATGAGTCCGAGCGTAATCGAACCCGCACACCCTCCGCGCGCCCGCCCGCGTAGCGGACAGGGCACCCGGACGGGGCACCCGCGGGAGCGCCCGGCGCGGGGACGATTGACGGTCGGCGTCAATCGGGTGGCGGACGGGAAGCCCGGCTTCGTAATGTTCGGACTGCCATCGGGACTCTTACCCGGTGCGCCTCGTCCGTACGTCCCGTGGGGGGAACCGCATGTCCGTCGCCGGTCTCAGAACCGCCGCCCGTGAGACCGTCTCCGGGCTGCCCCGGGAGTTCTGGTGGCTCTGGCTCAGCACGCTGGTCAACCGGCTCGGCGGCTTCGTCGCCACCTTCATGGCGCTGTATCTGACCCTGGACCGGGGCTACTCGGCCTCGTACGCCGGTCTCGTCGCCGCCCTCCACGGGCTCGGCGGGGTCATCTCCTCGCTCGGCGCCGGGGTGATGACCGACCGCCTCGGGCGGCGGCCCACCATGCTCATCGCGCAGCTGTCGATGGCCGTCTCCGTGGCGGTGCTCGGGTTCATGGAGCACCCGGTCGCCATCGCCGCCGTCGCGTTCTTCGTCGGCACGGCGAGCAGCGCATCCCGGCCCGCCGTCCAGGCGATGATGGCCGACATCGTGCCCCCGAAGGACCGCGTGCGGGCCTTCTCCTTGAACTACTGGGCCATCAACCTCGGGTTCGCCGTCTCCTCCGCCGGGGCCGGGTTCATCGCCGAGTACAGCTATCTCGCCGGTTTCCTCGGCGAGGCGACGATGGTGCTGGCCTGCGCCGTCGTCGTCTTCCTGAAGGTGCCGGAGTCGCGGCCCGAGCAGGCCGCCCCGGTGAAGACCGCCGGCGGCAAGCGGGCCAAGGACGAGGTGCGGCTCATCACCGTGCTGCGCGACGGGCGCTTCATGGGGGTCGTGGGGCTGTCGTTCCTGGTGGCACTGATCTTCCAACAGGGGTACGTGGGACTGCCGGTGGCGATGGGAACCGACGGGCTCTCCAGCTCCGACTTCGGTACCGCCATCGCCGTCAACGGCGTCCTGATCGTGGCCCTCCAGATCCCCGTCACCCGCTTCATCCAGCACCGCGACCCGCGCCGGCTGCTGATCATCTCCTCGCTGCTCGCCGGGTACGGCTTCGGGCTGACCGCCTTCGCCGGGTCCGTCGCCGTGTACGCCCTGACGGTCTGCGTCTGGACCCTCGCCGAGATCGTCAACGCGCCCACCCAGACGGGTCTGGTCGTGCAGCTGTCGCCGGCCCAGGGCCGGGGCCGCTACCAGGGCATGTACACGATGTCCTGGTCGGTGGCGGCCCTCGTCGCGCCCCTGATGTCCGGTTTCGTGATCGACCACTACGGTGCCGCCTGGCTCTGGGGCGCCTGTGCGGTGATCGGCACGGTCGCCGGCCTCGGCTACTGGCTGCTGATGCGCAACCTGCCCCATGAGGAGATCGTCGCGGAGGAGGCCGTCCCCGAGCCCGCCCCCGTACCCGCCCAGGCCCGGCCGGACCAGGCCGAGCCCGACCCGGCGCCGGTGATCGAGCGCGCGGGCTGAGCCGCCCCGGGCCGTGAGAACGACGACGAGAACGACGGACGACGGCGCCCGCCCGGATCACTCTCCGGGCGGGCGCCGCCGTCCGTGCACGCTGTACGGGACGTGCGAACGCCGTACGGGACGCGCGGCGCGCGTCAGCCCGAGCAGCCGCCGCACTGGCACGGAGCACCGGACTGGCAGCCGCACCCGCAGCCCGAGCCGCAGCCGCAGGCGCCGAGCACGGTCAGGTGCACCACTTCGATCGGGGTCTCCAGCTGGGGTTCGGTCGTGGGGGAATCGGCCATGGTCCCTCCTCAGGGCGTACGGCTGGGCGGCGGACGCCGCTGCGCCGCCGCCGGGGACGTGACGGCAGGGCCCGTACGTACCGCGTACGGCCCTGGCGCCGTCCCCGCCCCATTGCATGCCCATCCCGCACGGCGCATCAACGGCGCACACGTGCAGGAACACATGTGCGACTCGCGTGCGCCGGGAGCGTACGCCCGTCACGCGGGCAGGGACCCCATGGCGTACGCGTTCCCGTAAAGGGCGTTACGAGCCCCCTGATGAGCGTTACGAGCCCTCCGCCGGCGTCGCCGCCGCCTGGATCTCGTCCGCGTGCTCACCCGTCACCAGGTAGACGACGCGCTTGGCCACCGACACCGCGTGGTCCGCGAAACGCTCGTAGTAGCGGCCCAGCAGCGTCACGTCGACGGCCGTCTCGATGCCGTGCTTCCAGCGGTCGTCCATCAGGTGCTGGAAGAGCGTGCGGTGCAGCAGGTCCATCTCGTCGTCGTCCTGCTCCAGCTGGAGCGCCAGATCGACGTCCTTGGTGATGATGACCTCGGCGGCCTTG
The DNA here is from genome assembly GCF_000718135.1 of Streptomyces cyaneofuscatus. GTDB lineage: Bacteria > Actinomycetota > Actinomycetes > Streptomycetales > Streptomycetaceae > Streptomyces > Streptomyces cyaneofuscatus. The sequence continues at coordinate 107,243 of NZ_JOEM01000009.1, forward strand.
GCCATCAGCCGCTGGGCGAGCTGGCCCATCTCCAGGATGGTGGCGTGCAGGTCGTGCGGGACCGCCGACTGCGGGAAGCGCAGCCGGGCCAGCTTCGCCACGTGCTGGGCGAGGTCGCCGGAGCGCTCCAGGTCGGCGCTCATCCGCAGCGAGGTCACCACGATCCGCAGATCGGTCGCCACCGGCTGCTGACGGGCGAGGAGGGCGATCGCGCGCGCCTCCAGGTCGTGCTGGAGGTCGTCGACCTTCTGGTCGCCGGCGATCACGCTCTCCGCGAGCTTCAGGTCGGCGTCGAGCATGGACGTGGTCGCCCGGCCGATCGCCGATCCGACCAGCCGGGCCATCTCGACCAGGCCTTCTCCGATCGAGTCGAGTTCCTCGTGGTAAGCGTCGCGCATGGAAGTCCCTCTCCAGTTCCAACTGAGGCCGGGGTCTCGGACCGACCCCCACGGTTACACGGTGCGGCCGCAACGCGTCCGTATCCGGCCCCCTAAGTGAACCGGCTCCTACCCCTCGGTGAACTCTGGGCGACGAGTGTTCGAGATGGCACTCGGACGGCTGGGAGAGTGTCGGCGCACCCGCATAACCTTGAAGCATGGACGTGAACGCGGCGGTCGCCGCAGCTGCAGCGATCGCCGGGCTGTTGACCGGTGTGATCGCCATGCTGGCGTTCCGCTGGAGCGAGCGCGACCTGAAACGGCCCACGCGTACGTCGCTGCGGCCGGACAGCAACGCCGCCCTGCCCCCCGGAGTGGACACCGTCCTCTCCGTTCTCAGCTCCTCCGCCGTCGTCCTCGACGAGAGCGACAGCGTGGTGAAGGCCAGCTCCGCGGCGTACGCCCTGGGCCTGGTCAGGGGCGGCCGGCTGGCCGTCGAGCCCATGCTCAACATGGCCAGGGACACCCGGCGGGACGGGGAGATACGCCAGGGCGAGCTGGACCTCCCCCGGCGCGGCACCGGCCGGGGGGACACCCTCGCGGTCTCCGCCCGGGTCGCCCCGCTGGGCTCGCGGCTGGTGCTGCTGCTCGTCGAGGACCTCACCGAGGCCCGCCGGATCGAAGCGGTCCGGCGCGACTTCGTCGCCAACGTCAGCCATGAGCTCAAGACCCCCACGGGAGCGCTCTCGCTGCTCTCCGAGGCGGTCATGGACGCCTCCGACGACCCGGAGGCGGTGGAGCGGTTCGCCGGACGCATGCAGATCGAGGCGACGCGGCTCACCAACCTGGTCCAGGAGCTCATCGACCTCTCGCGGGTGCAGAACGACGACCCGCTGGAGGACGCCGAGCCGGTCAAGGTGGAGGTGCTCGTCGCCGAGGCGATCGACCGCTGCCGCCAGCAGGCCGGCTCCAAGCAGATCACCATGGCCTCCGGCGGCACCGAGGGCCTCACCGTCTGGGGCAACCGGGGCCAGCTCGTCGGAGCGCTCGGCAACCTCGTCGAGAACGCCGTCAACTACAGTCCCGCCCGCACCCGGGTCGGTATCGCGGCCCGCCGCACCACCGGACCGGGCGGGGACCTGATCGAGATCGCCGTGACCGACCAGGGCATCGGCATCTCGGAGAAGGACCGCGAGCGGGTCTTCGAGCGGTTCTACCGCGTCGACCCGGCCCGCTCACGGGCCACCGGTGGCACCGGTCTCGGCCTCGCCATCGTCAAACACGTGGCCGCCTCGCACGGCGGGGAGGTCACCGTCTGGAGCTCCGAGGGACAGGGCTCCACCTTCACCCTCCGGCTGCCCGAATCGGGCGCCGTGAGGGAGCGCACCACCGGCGGACCCCTTATCGTCAACGGCGTCAACGGCGTCGGCGACAAGGACCAGCCCCCGTTCGAGACCGACTCCTATGACCCCTTCCCCGCCCCGGAGGCTCTTCCGTGACCCGAGTGCTTGTCGTCGAGGATGAGGAATCCTTCAGCGACGCCCTGTCCTACATGCTGCGCAAGGAAGGTTTCGAGGTCGCGATCGCGGCGACCGGCCCCGACGGTCTGGACGAGTTCGAGCGCAACGGCGCCGACCTGGTCCTGCTCGACCTGATGCTGCCCGGTCTGCCCGGCACCGAGGTGTGCCGCCAGCTCCGCAGCCGCTCCAACGTTCCGGTGATCATGGTCACCGCCAAGGACAGCGAGATCGACAAGGTCGTCGGACTCGAAATAGGAGCCGACGACTACGTCACCAAGCCGTTCTCCTCGCGCGAGCTCGTCGCCCGCATCCGCGCCGTCCTGCGCCGCCGCGGGGAGCCGGAGGAGATCACCCCGGCCGCCCTGGAGGCCGGCCCGGTCCGGATGGACGTCGACCGGCACGTGGTGACGGTCTCCGGCGGCAAGGTCGACCTCCCGCTCAAGGAGTTCGACCTCCTGGAGATGCTCCTGCGCAACGCGGGCCGCGTGCTGACCCGTATGCAGCTCATCGACCGGGTCTGGGGCGCGGACTACGTCGGCGACACCAAGACCCTCGACGTCCACGTCAAGCGCCTGCGCGCCAAGATCGAGCCCGACCCCGGAGCGCCGCGCTACCTCGTCACGGTGCGAGGCCTCGGGTACAAGTTCGAGCCGTAAACCGCAGGACGGCTGACATGCGAGAGGGGCGCTTCCCGGCCGGGAAGCGCCCCTCTCGCATGCCTGCGCGTCTTTCGTACGTACGCGGGTGGCGTCAGCCGGTCGTCCCGGCCGTCGCGGTCTCCGGGGTGCCCTGCTGCTCCGTACCGGCCGCCGGGGACTCGGGGGTGCCGGCGGCGGGCGACTCGGAGTTCTCGCCGGCCGGGGCCTCCGGCGTCTCGGAGCCGCCGGTCTCCGGGGTCCCGCTCGGCGTGGCCGCCGGGGCCTCGGGCAGCGCGCTGGGGCCGAAGTCCTTGTAGTAGCCGGTCGCCGGGACGACGTTGGCGCCGAGGCCGACGTCGCCGGTGCGGCTCAGCTTGAAGACGACCTGCTGGACGTTGCCGTCCTGGGCGGCCTCGCGGCCTCCCTCGATCACGGCGGAGGCGTTGCCCTTGCCGCCGAGGACGACGCGGCCGCCGGCCGGGATCTCGACGGGGCCGGCGCCCTTCGCGGGCTGGAGCTTCACCTGCACGTCGGTGCCGGGCAGCGTGATGCTCTCCAGGACCTCGTCCTCGGTGCCGTCGTTGAACAGCGTCGCGACCACGACGGCGGGCCCCTCGGCCTCGGGCTCGGCCTGCGTGATCACGTTCGCGTTCTGGACCTTGATGGTGCCCACCGAGGTGGCCGCGTTGTCCGGCCTGACCTTGAGCGTCTCGGCGCTGTTGCCCGCCGCGCAGGCGGACAGGGAGACGATCGAGAACGCGATGGCAGTGGCGGCGAGGGCGCCGTGTCGAAGGCTGCGGCTCACGGCGGCGGCAACTCCTTGAACGATCGGACTGCGGACTTCGGACGTCGGGCGTTGTACGTGTGCCGAGCGCCCCGCGGACGGACGGGAAGGGGTGACGTAAAGCCGCCCTAAGGGTGTGTCAGCGGCCTTAGGCTACCGAGCCACCACTCCCGCCCCGCACCCGACCCGCCTCTAGGGGGCGCGGCTCTTCCGGGGGAGCGCTTCCCGAAGGCCCGACGGCCTGGCGCGCGGCGGAGCGGCGCGGGACAGCCGCACCCGGGGGCCGGCGTGTCACGTGCCGTTCACATAATCGCGGTGATCAATTCCTCCGGCCGCGGCGCATTACCCGCGAAAGGCGCCGCGAGAGACGTCATGAGAGACGTCATGAGGACGCCGCGAGGTGTGGGTCTTGATCAATTTCATTGGGCACGTGCACTTACATCCGTACGGGTGATCGATGACCGAACGGAGTAGGTAAAGTTCACCATCTGGAACCCGACAAAACGGGACTTTCGCCCCCTTCTGTGGGGCTTCCGGACCGTGTGACGTGAGTGTTTCCCCTTGGTCGCACAGCCGCTCCGACCTGCGAATACCGTCTTCCGGAAGCCTTCCGCAGCACGTCCATGTTGCTGTTGTCAAGCCCTGAGATATGCCCTGACCTGCGAAAACGCCATTCAGGAGAGGCGATTCTCGTGTTACTCTGGATAGCCACGGAAGGGGTACCTGTCACATGACGTTCAAGGTTGGCGACACCGTGGTCTATCCCCATCACGGGGCCGCGCTGATCGAGGCTATCGAAACTCGCCAGATCAAAGGCGTGGACAAGACCTACTTGGTGCTCAAGGTCGCCCAGGGCGACTTGACGGTTCGTGTGCCGGCGGACAATGCGGAGTTCGTGGGCGTGCGCGACGTGGTCGGGCAGGAGGGACTGGACCGGGTCTTCGAGGTGCTTCGCGCACCGTATGCCGAAGAGCCGACCAACTGGTCCCGGCGTTACAAGGCAAATCTGGAAAAGCTCGCCTCGGGCGATGTCATCAAGGTCGCTGAAGTCGTGCGTGACCTGTGGCGTCGTGAGCGCGAGCGCGGTCTCTCCGCCGGAGAGAAGCGCATGCTCGCCAAGGCCCGCCAGATCCTGGTGAGCGAGCTCGCTCTCGCGGAGAACACGAACGAGGACAAGGCCGAGGCCCTTCTCGACGAGGTCCTCGCGTCCTGAACCGGATCGCACCGGTCGTAAGAATGTGCCGCGGTGCCCGCTGACCAGCCGTTTGTACGGTGTGTCGTCGGGCGCTGCGGCATGTCCGGATCCGGATCGCGAGCCCGACTTCCGGTGATTCCCCTGCCCGGTACCCGGTCGATTCCCGTACCCGGCGACGGCGATGCGCCGCACGCACCGCCACCCGCCGTACCGTTGATCGCCGCTGCGACTCCGCTCGACCAGGGGTCACGGAAGGGGCCCGGTTCAAGTCAGGGCGTCACGCCCGGCTTGCTGGGCCCCTACCCACGTCGCCCGTGGAAACAAACCTGCCGAACCCCCGGACCTTCGGAGTGCAATCGATGACCTCGACGCCACCCCCGCCCGACCGGCCGCGCCCCCCGCGTACCGCAGCGGTGATCCCCGCGGCCGGCCGCGGCATACGGCTCGGACCGGGCGCGCCCAAGGCCCTCCGGGCGCTCGGCGGCACGCCCATGCTCATCCACGCCGTACGTGCCATGGCGGCCTCCCGGGCCGTCTCCCTCGTCGTGGTCGTCGCCCCGCCGGACGGCGCGCCCGAGGTGAAGCACCTCCTCGACGAGCACGCCCTGCCCGAGCGCACCGACTACCTGGTCGTGCCCGGCGGCGACACGCGGCAGGAGTCGGTGGGCCTCGGCCTCGACGCGCTGCCCGAGGACATCGCCGTCGTCCTGGTCCATGACGCCGCCCGCCCGCTGGTGCCGGTCGACACGGTGGACGCGGTCGTCGAAGCCGTACGGAACGGGGCGGCCGCCGTCGTTCCCGCCCTGCCGCTCACCGACACCGTCAAGGAGGTCGAGCCCGCCGAGGTGGCCGGGGAGCCGGAGCCGGTGCTCTCCACGCCCATACGGGCCAGGCTGCGCGCCGTGCAGACCCCGCAGGGCTTCGACCGCGACACCCTCGTACGGGCCCACGCCGAGGTCGCACTCGACGGCGAGGGCGCCACGGACGACGCGGGCATGGTCGAACGCCTCGGCACGCCGGTCGTCGTCGTCCCCGGCCACGAGGAGGCGTTCAAGGTGACCCGGCCGCTCGACCTGGTGCTGGCCGAAGCGGTACTCGCCCGCAGGAGGGCCCACGATGGCTTCTGACGCCTCTGCGACGGGGCCCGCCCCCGTCATCCCGCTCGTCGGGATCGGCACCGACATCCACGCCTTCGAGGAGGGCCGCGAGCTCTGGTGCGCGGGCCTGAAGTGGGAGGGCGAAGGCCCCGGCCTGGCCGGCCACTCGGACGCCGACGTCGTCGCGCACGCCGCCTGCAACGCCCTCTTCTCCGCCGCCGGCCTCGGCGACCTCGGGCAGCACTTCGGCACCGGTCGCCCCGAGTGGTCCGGCGCCGCCGGCGTGACCCTGCTCACCGAGGCAGCCCGGATCGTCCGCGCCGAGGGGTACGAGATCGGGAACGTCGCCGTCCAGGTCGTCGGCGTACGCCCGAAGATCGGCAAGCGGCGCGACGAGGCGCAGAAGGTGCTGTCCGCCGCCGTCGGCGCCCCGGTCTCGCTCTCCGCCGCCACCTCGGACGGCCTCGGCTTCACCGGCCGCGGCGAGGGCCTCGCGGGGATCGCGACGGCGCTGGTCTACCGGGCGGGCTGACCGCTTTCAGGAGGCGCAAGCCCCGCACGGCTCACGGCTCACGCGACGCAACCCCGTACCGCCTCCGTACGCACCCGCTCGTTCACCCGTTCGGCGGGAAGCGAGGGGAAGCAACGGAGGCCGTACGGGGTTGGGGGTAGGAGCACCGCACCACCCCGGCCATCAGGAGGACGTACGTCATGACCGCCGCACTCTCCACCGAGCTCAAGAACCTTCTCGACACCCCGGTCTTCGTCAACATCGCCACCATCCAGCCGGACGGCAGCCCGCAGGTCTCCCCGGTGTGGGTGAAGCGCGACGGCGACGACGTCCTGATCTCCACCACGGTCGGCCGCCGCAAGGAGACGAACCTCCGCCGCGACCCGCGCGTCACCGTCGTCGTCCAGCCGGCCGACAACCCGTACACCTACGCGGAGATCCGCGGCCGGGCGGAGCTGACCACGGAGGGCGGCCAGGAGCTGATCGACGAGCTGTCGGTGAAGTACACCGGCAAGCCGTACGCGGAGTTCAACCCGGACTCCGCCCAGGACGACCCCCGGGTCGTGGTCCGGATCACCCCGCGCAAGGTCGTCGGCCGCATCTGAGGAGCCCACCGAAGAAGCCCCGGAGAGGCCCGCCAAAGCCCCCCGAGAGGCCTGCGAAAGCCCCCCGAGAGCCCTCCCGAGGGCCCCGCAGAGCCCCCGCGAGCTCTCGGCGGGGCCTCCCCGACCAGGCCGGTATCAGAAAGTTGCCCCCGCGATCGCCCAAGGGTCGCGGGGCACTGGTGTCGGCCTACTACCCTTGAGGCGTGACTATTCGCCTGCACGACACCAGCGCCCGGCAGATCCGTGACTTCGTCCCGCTCACAGCGGGCTGTGTCTCGATCTACCTCTGCGGCGCTACCGTCCAGGCCGCACCGCACATCGGGCACATCCGTTCCGGGCTGAACTTCGACATCATGCGCCGCTGGTTCACCTACCGCGGCTACGACGTGACGTTCATCCGGAACGTCACCGACATCGATGACAAGATCATCAAGAAGTCCGCCGAACAGGGCCGCCCCTGGTGGTCGATCGGTTACGAGAACGAGCGCGCGTTCAACGACGGCTACGACGCGCTGGGCTGCCTGCCGCCCACCTACGAGCCCCGTGCCACCGGCCACATCACCGAGATGATCGAGATGATGCGCGGCCTCATCGAGCGCGGCCACGCCTACGAGGCGGACGGCAACGTCTATTTCGACGTCCGGTCCCTCCCCAGCTACCTGGAACTCTCCAACCAGGAGCTGGACGACCTGCGCCAGCCCTCCGGCGAGGGCGAGACCGGCAAGCGCGACCAGCGGGACTTCGCCATGTGGAAGGCGGCCAAGCCGGGCGAGCCCAGCTGGGAGACCCCCTGGGGCCGCGGCCGGCCCGGCTGGCACCTGGAGTGCTCGGCGATGGCCCACAAGTACCTGGGCTCCGCGTTCGACATCCACGGCGGCGGGCTCGACCTGATCTTCCCGCACCACGAGAACGAGATCGCCCAGGCCAAGGCGTACGGCGACGCGTTCGCCAACTACTGGGTGCACAACGCCTGGGTCACCATGGCCGGCGAGAAGATGTCGAAATCCCTCGGCAACTCCGTCCTCGTCAGCGAGATGGTCAAGCACTGGCGCCCGATCGTCCTGCGCTACTACCTGGGCACCCCGCACTACCGGTCGATGATCGAGTACAGCGAGGAGTCCCTGCGCGAGGCCGAGTCCGCGTTCGCGCGGATCGAGGGCTTCGTCCAGCGCGTCACCGAGAAGGCCGGGGAGACCGTCGCCCCCGCCGCCGAGGTGCCGCCCGCCTTCGCCGAGGCGATGGACGAGGACCTGGGCGTGCCGCAGGCACTCGCGATCGTCCACACCACCGTCCGCCAGGGCAACAGCGCGCTCGCCGCCGACGACAAGGAAGCCGCCGTCGCCCGCCTCGCCGAGGTCAGGGCCATGCTCGGCGTCCTCGGACTCGACCCGCTCGACGAGCACTGGGCGGGCGAGGGCGACCGGGGCGAGGACCTCCACGGCGTCGTCGACACCCTCGTACGCCTGGTCCTCGACCAGCGGCAGTCGGCCCGGGAGCGCAAGGACTGGGCAGCGGCCGACGCCATCCGCGACCAGCTCAACCAGTCCGGACTCGTCATCGAGGACAGCGCCAACGGTCCCCGGTGGACACTCGGACCGCGCTGAGCGCACCCTCTGAACAGGGCAATGGTGCCGCCCGGCGATCCGGGCGGCACACTGAGACGTACACGATCTGCATCTCCATGTAGATCGCAGATTTACAGGAACAGGTAGGTCATGGCCGGGAACAGCCAGCGCAGGAACCGCCGCACGTCCAACAAGAAGGGCATGCAGGTCGGCAGCGGTGGTCAGCGACGCCGTGGTCTCGAAGGCAAGGGACCCACGCCGCCCGCCTCCGCCCGCAAGGGACACAAGAAGAACCGGATCGCCGGCGCCCAGGCCAAGCAGGCCGCCGCCCGCCGCCCCGCGCCCCGGCGCGGCGGCGTGAAGGGCACCTCCGAGATGGTCGTGGGCCGCAACCCGGTCTACGAGGCCCTGCGCGACGGTGTGCCCGCCACCACCCTCTACGTCCAGCAGTACATCGACAACGACGAGCGCGTCCGTGACGCCCTCAAGCTCGCGGGCGAGCGCGGCCACATCAACCTGATGGAGGCCCCGCGCCCCGAGCTGGACCGGATGACGAACGGCCTGAACCACCAGGGCCTCGTCCTCCAGGTCCCGCCGTACGAGTACGCGCACCCGGAGGACCTCACCGCCGCCGCGTACGACAACAACGAGGACCCGCTGATCGTCGCCCTCGACGGCGTCACGGACCCGCGCAACCTCGGCGCGATCGTCCGCTCGGTCTCCGCGTTCGGCGGCCACGGCGTGGTCGTCCCCGAGCGCCGCGCGGCCGGCATGACCGCCGGTGCGTGGAAGTCCTCGGCGGGTACGGCGGCCCGCACCCCGGTCTCCCGGGTCACCAACCTGACCCGTGCGCTGGAGGGCTACCAGAAGGCGGGCCTCACGGTCGTCGGCCTCGCCGCCGACGGCGAGCACACGGTCGAGGACCTGGAGCAGCTGGCCGGTCCGGTCGTCATCGTCATCGGCAGCGAGGGCAAGGGCCTGGGCCGCCTCGTCGGCGAGACCTGCGACTACCGCGTCCGGATCTCCATGCCGGGCGGCGCCGAATCGCTCAACGCCGGTGTCGCGGCCGGCATCGTGCTCTACGAGGTGGCGCGCCGCCGCGCATAGGACGTGGCACGCCGCCGCGCATAGCCGCGCACAGGCCTCCCGTACGGCGTTCGCGCGATGACCACCTCGGCAACGGGCTCGCCCGCTCACCGAGTTGACGCGCGAACGCCGAACAGGGTTCCAGGATGCCCGAGTTTGGCCGGATCTTGACGGGTCTCGGACACATCGGGCCCGTCAAGGCAGTGTCCTAACCACCCATCACTCGGTTAGATGAGTGTGGACACCAGAACGCCTCGGTTCGACGAGCAACCCGCCCTGAGCATGACCAAGGTGGACAGCGACCCCGCGCAGGTCATCGTCAACCACGCCAGCTTCCGGGTGCAGCTCGCCCCGGGTCAGCGCGCACGGCTGCGCGGTCTCGCGGACACGGCCCGCATCCCCGCCATGAGCGGTGCCGGCGTCGGCCGCAGGCGGGCACCGGTCGTCTGGAGCGGCAGATCGGCCCCGGGCGACCCCGGCGCCACCGGCCTCCTCCAGGCCGTACGCAACTCCACCGCCGGCCTCCTCGACACCGCGCTCACCGCCGGGGCCGCGGACAGCCACGCGGCGGGCGCGACCCAGGTCATCCCGCTCCTGGAGGAGACGCAGCCCAACCCCGTACTGACCGCCCCGCAGCAGCCCGGCCGCACCGGCCCCCTCCTGCCGCCCATGCGCCAGGCCGTCGGCGCGTACGACTCCGTCGACCTCGACCAGGATCCCCCCGCCACCGGCGACGACCGTGACGACGAGGAGACCTCCGAGGCCCGCGCCCGACGCCACGGCAACGACCCCGTCCGGCACGCCTACTACCCCGGCCACCGGATGAACCTCGGGGTCGTCCTGCTCCCCATGCGGGTCCTCCTCGGCTTCATCTCCATCTACGCCGGCATGGGCAAGCTCTGCGACCCCGTCTACTTCGACGGCGGCGAACGCGGCTCCATGGTCAAGTGGCTGACCTCGCTGCACCCCTGGGCGCTCGCCGAACCCCTGCGTGACTTCGCCCTCTCCCACCCGGTCGGCGCCGGACTCACCGTCGCCTTCCTCCAGGTCGTCGTCGGCGTCCTCACCGTCCTCGGCCTCTGGCAGCGCGTCGCCGCCTCCATCGGCGCCCTGCTCTCCGCCGCCCTCCTGGTGACCGTCAGCTGGCGCACCGTCGCCGTGTACGACGCCCCCGACATCATCCTGCTGGCCGCCTGGAGCCCCCTGATCATCGCGGGGGCCCCCGTCTACTCCGTCGACGGACGCCTCGCCGGAGAGGCCTGGCGCACGCTCGGCCCCCGCTCCGAGATCTGGGACCTGCGCCGCCGCGTCCTGCGCCGCGGAGGCGTCGTCGCCTCCGTCGTCATCGGCCTCACCCTCCTCATCGGCTCCATCCTCGGCGGCGCCGTCCGCTCGGCCGAGGTCGTCACCGTCCCCGGCCGCAACGACTACCCGACCAACCGGCTCCCCGGCCAGCCGCTCCCCCAGGAGTCCACCGGCGAACGCCAGGCCTCCCGTACGCCCCAGGAGCAGGAGCGCAGCCCCGAGCCCACCAGCTCCGGCGCCCCCACGACGCCCGCCACCGGCGGCCAGGCCACCACCCCCGGCGCGACCCGCGACTCCGGCGGCGGCGAGACCGCCGGCACCGGAACCGGCACCCAGCCCAGCCAGACCCAGGGCACCGGCCAGGAACCCCCGCAGCAGTCCACCCCCCAGCAGCCCCCCGCCGCCACCAGCGCCGGCCCCACCTCCTCCGGCTCCACCGGCGGCGACGGCTCCTCCGGCGGCGGCGCCCCCGAACCCGAGGCCCCGCCCGCCACCAGCGGCGGCGGCGAAGCCCCCGCATCGAGCGGCGGCTCCTCCGGCGGCGGCCGCAACCCCATCGGCGGTCTCCTCGGCTGACCGGAGCGACGCGCAACGAGAGGGGCGGCCCCCACCCGGCTTCGGGTGGGGGCCGCCCCTCTTCTCCTCACCGTACGTACGGGTCAGCCGCCGCCCTGGGCGCCCAGCTCACGCGCCGCCTCGGTCAGGTCCTTCGCCGTGTCGATCGCCCGCCAGTACGCCCCATGGGGCAGCGGATACCCGGCCAGCCGGCGCTCCCGGGCCAGCCGCGGGAACGTCGTCCGCTCATGGTCGCCCCGGTCCGGCAGCATCCCCGTGAAAGCCGGGGAGAACACGTACACCCCCGCGTTGATCAGATACGGCGAGGGCGGCGACTCGATGAAGTCCGTGATGTGCCCGAAGGCGTCCGTCTCCACGGCCCCCCACGGAATCCGGGGCCGCGCGAGGGCCAGCGTGGCGGTCGCATCGCGCTCGCCGTGGAAGGCCGCCATCTCACGCAACGAGAACCGCGTCCAGATGTCCCCGTTGGTGGCATACCAGGGCCGCTCCGGATCGGGCAGCCGCTGCGCCGCGTACTTCAGCCCGCCGCCACGGCCCAACGGCTCCTTCTCCACCACGGTCGTGACCCGCAGCGGCAGCACGGCGGACTCCAGCCACTCCTGGAGCACCTCGGCGAGATGCCCGCAGGAGACCACGGCATCGGTCACGCCCTCGGCGGCCAGCCAGGACAGCTGATGGCCGATGATCGGGGTCCCGGTACCCGGGATCTCGACCATCGGCTTCGGACGGTCATCGGTGTACGGGCGCAGCCGCGACCCCTGGCCGCCGGCGAGGATCACGGCCTGCGTCGGATACGTATGCATGGCACGCACGATATGCGGTGCGGGCACGGGAAAGCCGCCGTTGCCCGACGACGGCCGGGCGACGGCAGCTTGTGTACGTACGCGGCTCAGCTGAACTGAGCGACCCCCGAGGCGAACGAGGTGTCGCAGACGGGACGGGAGAAGCGCTGCGCGCGCGTCGGGCCGTACTGCTCCACCGCGGCCTTGCCGAGCGCCCGCGCGATCGACATGCAGTGCCGCGCCAGCGAGGGGCGCTGCTCGACGGCGCGCTGGAGGCCCGTGAGCGCGGTGCCCGGGTCCTTCTCCTGGAGCTCGACGAGGAGCTTGTCGCGCAGGATGTCCTGGGCGGCGCGGGGCTTGGCGGGCTTGGACACGGTCTCCGAGGAGGCGGCCAGCAGCGTGGAGTCTTTGTCCGTTGCCGCCCACGGAACGCTGGTGACCGCGAGGGTCCCGGAGAGCACCATGACGACGGGCAGGACGAGGGCGAAGGATCGGCCGATGCGCCGAGCGGTGTGGGTCACGCAGCGAGCGTAGCGGTCGGTGGTGACTTGGTGACCTTTCGTCACTCCCCCGGGGGATGGTTCGACGCGTCCTTTCGAATGCCAGGTTGACGAAGCAGGGGGAAATGCCCTGTGCGCCGGGGTATTTGACGCGGCCCGGCACCGAAACCCAAACCCACCCCGGACCACGCAAACGGCCCCGCGCCCCCCCTCGAAGGGGGCACGGGGCCGAGCGGAGGTGACGGCGTCAGTTGGTGAGACGCTCACCGGTCGAGGTCGCGAAGACGTGCAGCTCGTCCGGGCGCGGGACGACGTGCAGCTCGGTGCCCTTCTCCGGCACGGCACGGCCGCCGACGCGGACGACCAGGTCCTTGTGCTCGCCGCCGACCTGCGCGGCACCGTAGACGAACCCGTCGGCGCCGAGCTCCTCGACGACGTTCACGGAGACCGCGAGGCCGGCCGGCGCGTCCGAGGAGTCCTTGGTGAGGGTCTTCGCGGCGGCGCCACCGTGCTCGACGATGTCGAAGTGCTCGGGGCGGATGCCGACCGTGACGGTCGTGTCGCCGCGGTCCGCGGCGGCGGACAGCGCCTCACGCGAGACCGGGACGACGCTGTTGCCGAACTTCACGCCACCGTCGGTGATCGGGACCTCGACGAGGTTCATCGCGGGGGAGCCGATGAAGCCGGCGACGAAGAGGTTGGCCGGGCGGTCGTACATGTTGCGCGGCGAGTCGACCTGCTGGAGCAGCCCGTCCTTCAGCACCGCGACCCGGTCGCCCATGGTGAGGGCCTCGACCTGGTCGTGGGTGACGTACACGGTGGTGATGCCGAGGCGGCGCTGCAGCGAGGCGATCTGCGTACGCGTGGAGACACGGAGCTTGGCGTCGAGGTTCGACAGCGGCTCGTCCATGAGGAAGACCTGCGGCTCCCGCACGATGGCCCGGCCCATCGCCACACGCTGACGCTGACCACCGGAGAGCGCCTTCGGCTTGCGGTCCAGGTAGTCGGTGAGGTCCAGCATCTTGGCGGCCTCTTCGACCTTCGCCCGGATGTCGGTCTTGTTCACACCGGCGATCTTCAGCGCGAAGCCCATGTTGTCCGCGACCGACATGTGCGGGTAGAGCGCGTAGTTCTGGAACACCATGGCGATGTCCCGGTCCTTCGGCGGCAGGTGCGTGACATCGCGGTCACCGATGCGGATGGCACCACCGTTGACGTCCTCAAGACCCGCGAGCATGCGCAGGGAGGTCGACTTGCCACAACCGGAAGGACCGACGAGGACGAGGAACTCACCGTCCGCGATGTCGATCTCGAGCTGGTCCACAGCCGGCTTCGTGGAGCCGGGGTAGACGCGGGACGCCTTGTCGAACGTGACACTGGCCATGCTGAATCTTCTCCTCCACCGGCAGGAACGTGCCGGACGATCCGAGTAGGGAGTGGTCTGGTCCACTTGAGTGGGCCTGCGGTGACGTTACCTGGCGTTCATGTGTCCTGTCAGTACCTCTTGGGTCACGAAAAGCTCGCCCGGTGAACGTGAGGATGAGCAAGAGCAACTGACTTTTGACCCCGCCCCGCTGGGGGCACTTCCTGCTTCTGCACCCACCGCCGACCGGACGCCACCCTGAGGGCGACACCCCGTCGGTCTTACACGGACTCCGCAGGCATCACGGCCGACGGCCCGTCGGTCCGGCACGCACTTCCTTCGTATCTCCGAGCCGACTACGCGGCCACCACCACGTCCGGCATCTCGGAGGCCCTGATCATCGAGGGCATGGCCCGCCCCGGGGGCAGCGCCGACGCCACCAGCTCGTACAGCCTCATCTCGCCGACGGCCCCTCCCTCTCGGTGACCGTACGAGGGAGTCGATGGACAGGTCCTCCACCACGAGCACTTGGTTCTCGCGCACGAGGCGGGTGGTGAGCTGGTCCAACGCGTCCCTGCGGACATCACTGATCAGGGCGTACAGCCGGGCGATCTCCTGCCGTGCCTTTTCTCTGTTCTTCGATCCCCTCTTCTTGCGGTGCAGGCTCCGCTGAAGCTTCGCGATCTTCGCTCCGTACTTCCTGAGCAGACGGGGATGGTCCACTTTCTCCCCGTCGTCCAGTGTGACCAGGGCCGTCAGCCCGAGATCCAGACCGACCGCCTTCGGCGCACCACCATCCCGTAGAAACACGGGCGGCAGCGGCGCGATCCGCTCCTCCACCAGCACGGAGACGAAGAAGCGCCCTGCCCGGTCACGGCTCACGGTCAGCTTCACCGGTCGCACACCTGAGGGGAGCGGCCGGGACCACCGGATGCGCAGCGGCCCCGACTGTTTGGCCAGCGCGATCAGCCCTGTCCCCGACTGTTCCGGATCCTCCAGCCAGCGGAAGCCCGTACGGACGTAGGTCGCGGAGTCTCGGGAGCGGCTCTTCTTCTTACGCCTCGGGTGTTTGGCCGTCCCTTTGAAGAACCGCCCGAACGCGGCGTCGAGATGGCGGAGTGCTTGCTGGAGAACGGTCGAGGACACATCCTGCAGCCACCGTGTCTCTTCTGCGTTCCGCCAGCCCGTGAGGGCCCGGCAGGACTCCGTGAACCCCAGCGACACCCGGTGCTCGCGCCAGGCCTTTTCCCGCAGAGCGAGGCCCTCGTTGTAGGTCCAGCGGCAGGCGCCGAAGGTCTTGATCAGCTGCTCGGCCTGGGTGGGGGTGGGGTAGCAGCGGTACCGAAAGACCCGCTGGCGGGTGTCGGCTTCCGGTGTCCGCCGCTGCATCGGCACGGCCACCCGCTGCTGGTGTTTCGCCCGGTCGGGAACGCCCAAGGCCTCGCGCTTGACGCGCTTGGTCTCCGCGCCGGTGACGCGGATCCGCTCGTCCTTCCGTGCGGTCTCGACGACAGCCCCTCCCCCTGTCCGATATTCGGATGGCACTCCAGTGCGTTCAACGAACGGGTGAGTGAGTGGTTACGGCTGCCCGGATATGCCTGTCCGCGGGGGAGCGGCGCTGTGTAGAGTTGTGGCGTCTTGGCGCGCGTCGACGGCGCGTATCCTTGCCTCCTTAGCTCAGCTGGCCAGAGCGCCGCACTTGTAATGCGTAGGTCGTCGGTTCGAATCCGACAGGGGGCCCAGCGGAAAGCCCAGGTCGGATCTCCTCTGACCTGGGCTTTCCTGTGTTTTTCCTTGCTGTGCTCGATGGCCGTCTAGGTCGCGCTCCTGGCGCCGATCGTCAGCTCGACCTCGTCTCCCGTCGCGGTGACGTCGCGGATGGTCCAGGTGTGGGCGTCGATGGCTGTGCCCGCGCCGGTCGTGTACGCCGGCACGCTGAGCGTTGGGGTTTCCGTGTGCAGTTCGGCGTCCGTGGCCGCTCCGTCGGGGAAGCGGAGGTAGAGCTCGATCGGGTGCGGGGCCGTGGCGAAGGCGGTGGGGTCGGGGAGGCCCTGGAGGTGGCAGCGGGCGCCCGGGAAGAGGTGGGTGTGGCTGCAGGTCGCCAGGATCGTGGTGGCGTCGTCGTCGTTCGGTTCCATGCGGGGCTCCGGGAGCGGGAGTGGGCGGGGTGGCCGTAGCTGGTTCTGGTCTGCCTACAGGGTGGGGATCAGCTGGTGCCGGTTTTCGCCCGTGTCGTGCGGCCGCTCTCCGCGGAGTCAGCGATCTCCCACAGGGCCAGGCAGCGGCCCGGCGGTTCGTCGGCGAGGCGGCAGAGGTCCTCCACCGCGCGGCGCGGGGGCAGGGTGGTGCCGGTGAGGCAGCGGTGCCAGGAGGACCTGCTGTATGCCGTGCGCTCCGCCAGGCCGACCAGGCTCAGGCCGGTGCGGGTCTTCAGTTCGCGCAGGGCCGCGGCGAGGATGGTCCGTTCCAGGGAGGGTGTTCCGGGTGCGGTTGTTTCCGGTGCGGGTGCGAATGGTTGGTGCCTCTGGCGGCCGGCGGCGGCTATCTCGCGCAGTGCTAGCAGGCGTGTGGGGTCTTCCCCGGTGAGCTGGGCCATGGCTTCCACGGCGTCGTGGGGCGGCAGTGACCTGCCGCCTAGGTATCGCTCCCACGACTTCGTGCTGTAGCCCGTTTTCGTTGCCAACTGCCGTTTTCTGAGGCCTGAGTGGTCCTTCAGCAGGCGTAGGCGTACTGCTAAGCGGTAAGACGCCGGATCCAGTTCGGCGGGCAGTTCTCTCCAACGCGACATGTTCCCCCATTTCGCGTCCGGGGCTCCGTTCGAGGGCCCCGGTCATCTGCAGGAGTGAACACGTTCTTCGAAGGGGGGATGGTTCCCGTTTGCGAACTTCCTTGGTCAAGTCTCCCGGTGGTCCGACGTTTCCGTCGGTGGTCCCAGTACCCGGGCCGTGAACTCGGCCAGGCGGGAGCGGAGTTGCTCGCGGGTCAGGTTCTCGTGTCCGGTCAGGTGTTCCACCAGGTCGGCGCGGGTGGCGGCCAGGAGGGCGTGGGCGGTGAAGTCGGGGGTGGGGAGGTCCGGGATCTGTTCCAGGGCGGTGCGCAGGGTGGTGTGCCAGTGGGGGTAGTGGCCCGCTGCGTACGGGCTGTCGTTGCCGATGCCCTCCAGGGCCAGGGCGAGGTGGCGGTTGTCGAGCTTGAAGCAGAGGAGGGCGTCGAGGAGGGCGGGTACGCGTTCGTGGGGTGGCGTGGTGGGGCCCAGCGGGGGTGGGCCGTCCTCGGCCGCCTGGCGGATGGGGGCGAGGCGGGTCTCGTGGAGGGCGCGGATCAGGCCGGTGCGGTCGCCGAAGCCGCGGAAGAGGGTGGCCTTGCCGACGCCGGCCGCTGCCGCGATGTCCGCCATGGTGACGGTTCCGGGGCTGTCGTGTTCGGCGAAGAGTCTGTCGGCTGCGGCGAGGACCGCTTCCCGGTTGCGGGCCGCGTCCGCGCGGGGCTTGGGTCCCGAGGGGGGAGGTGTGGGGGGTGTGAGGGGTGTGCGTTCCGGCACGGTGGCTCCTTCGGTTGCGAAGCGGACCCCGGGTCCGTATCGTCGGCCGAGGTAAGCGGACCGCTGGTCCGTATCGTACGGGACGGAGCACCCCATGACCGCGCACACCGCACCGGAGGACCTGTACCGCCAGGGCATGCGCATGCTGCTGGACAAGGACATCCCCGGCTGGGTCGGGCTCTGGGACGAGGACGGGGTCTTCGAGTTCCCCTTCGCGCCGGACGGGTGGCCGCGGCGGCTGGAAGGCAGGGACGCCGTGGCCGCGTACATGCGGGGCTATCCCGATCGCATCGATCTTCAGGGCTTTCCGTACGTCGAGATCCATCGCACCGACGCGCCGGGGACCATCGTCGTCGAGATGCGCGGGGTGGGGCGGGTCGTGGAGACGGGTGGGCCGTTCGACATGGCGTACATCGCTGTCGTCACCTTCGAGGACGGGCTCATCGTCCGGTATCGCGACTACTGGAATCCGCTGGTCGCGCAGGGGATTTCCGGGGGTGGGCGATGAGTGCCGCGCTCGTCATCGGGGCCACCGGGACCACCGGGAGCCGTGTCGTCGCGGGGCTGGCCGCCGCCGGGGTGCCGGTCCGGGCTGCTTCTCGGCGGGCCGTCGCCGTCCAGAGGGCGGGCGTGGAGGCGGTGCGGTTCGACTGGGGTGATCCCGGGTCGTACGGCGGGGTCCTCGGTGGTGGGGTGGACCGGGTCTACCTCGTGCCGCCGCCCGGCACCGCTGACCCGGCGGCCGTCATGCTGCCGTTCCTGCGGCGTGCCCGCGCCGAGGGGGTGCGGCGGGCGGTGCTGCTCAGTTCGTCGGCCATCCCGGCCGGCGGGCCCGCCGTGGGGGAGGTGCACGCGGCGCTGCCGGGGATCTTCGACGAATGGGCGGTCCTGCGGCCCTCCTGGTTCATGCAGAACTTCACCGGTGACCACCTCCACGCCCGGACCGTCCGCGCCGAGGGCGTCATCCGTACGGCCGCCGGGGAGGGGCGCGTCGGGTTCGTCGACGCGGAGGACATCGCCGCCGTCGCCGTACGTGCGCTGGTCGATGAGCACGCCCCGAACACCGATCTGGTCATCACCGGGCCGCGGGCGCTGAGTTACGGGGACGTCGCCGCCGTACTCACCGAGGTCACCGGGCGTACGGTCGTCCATCAGCGGCTCACCCGGGAGGAGATGGCCGAGCTGCTGGCCGCCGAGATGCCTGCCGCGTTCGCCGGGATGCTGGCCGATATGGACCGGGCCATCGCGGGGGGTGCGGAGGACCGGACGACCGGCACCGTCGAGCGGGTCACCGGGCGCCCGCCCCACGACTTCCGCACGGTGGCACAGCGTGAGGCGGTGCGGGGGGCGGGTGGTGTGTGAGGCGGGCGGTGGACGGTCAGGCCTTGGCCGGTGACGGCTGCGGCGCATCCGGAGCGGCCGCGGCCGGCTGGAGCGGGGTCTTCGTCGTCCGTACGGGGATCAGCGCGGCGACCACCGCCGCCGCCAGGCCCACGCCGCAGCCGATCAGCATCGCGACGCGGAAGCCGTTCTCCGAGGCGAGCGGGATGCCGCCGAAGTCGGTCGTCATGCGGGCCAGTACCACGCCGATGACGGCCGCCGCGAACGATGTGCCGATGGAGCGCATCAGGGCGTTGAAGCTGTTGGCGGAGGCGGTCTCGGACGGGGGGACCGCGCTCATGATGAGGGCCGGCATGGCGCCGTAGGCGAAGCCGACGCCCGAGTTGCAGACCAGGGTGACGATCAGCAGGCTCCACGGGGAGCCGGAGCCGATCAGGGGGACGGAGAGGCCGTAGCCGGCGGCGATGAGGAGGCTGCCGACGGCCAGGGTGACCTTGGGGCCCTTGGCGGCGGAGAGCTTGGCGCCGACCGGGGACATCGCCATCATCATCAGCCCGGCCGGGGCCATCCACAGACCCATCGCGAGCATCGACCGGCCGAGGCCGTAGCCCGTCGCCTCGGGGAGCTGGAGCAGCTGGGGGACGACGAGGGACTGGGCGTACATCGCGAAGCCGACCAGGACCGAGGCGGTGTTCGTCATCAGGACCTGGGGGCGGGCGGTCACGCGGAGGTCGACCAGCGGGTCGCTCAGGCGCAGCTCCCACCAGCCCCAGGTGGGCAGGAGTATGAGCGCGGCGGCGAAGAGGGTGAGCGTCGTGGTGCTGCCCCAGCCCCAGTCGGCGCCCTTGGAGACGGCGAGCAGGAGGGCGATCAGGGCGGCGCCGAGGCCGATGGCGCCGGGCAGGTCGAAGCGGCCCGCCGCGGCGGTGGCCGGGCGGTCGGCCGGGACCAGTGCCAGGATCAGTGCGCCGACCGCGAGGGCGAGTACGGCGACGACCCAGAACAGCACCCGCCAACTGGTGTTCTCCGCGATGGCGGCGGCGAAGGGCAGGCCGAGTGCGCCGCCCACGCCCATCGACGCGCTCATGATCGCGATGGACGGGCCGAGCTTCTGGGCCGGGACGACGTCCCGCAGCAGGCTGATGCCGAGCGGTACCACGCCCATGCCGAGGCCCTGGAGGCCGCGTCCGGCGATCATCGGGATCACGGAGGAGGACAGGGCGCAGACCACCGAACCGAGGATCAGCGGTACGAGCGAGACGAGCAGCATCCGCCGCTTGCCGTACATGTCGCCGAGCCGTCCGGCGACGGGCGTGGAGACCGCGGCGGCCAGCAGGGTGGCGGTGATGACCCAGGAGGCGTTGGAGGCGGAGGTGTCGAACAGTGTCGGCAGCTGCGCGATCAGCGGCACCACCAGGGTCTGCGTGAGCGCCGCCACGATGCCGGCGAAGGCGAGGATGCCGACGATGGAGCCGGGGTGGGCGGTGGGTGCCCCCGGGGAGGCTGTTGCGGGCGGTGGACTCTCCACGGGGTGTCTCCGTTCTCAGCCCTCGCGTCGTTCGGTCGGGCTGTTCGGTTATGCAAGATACATGGATTGTGCATCATGCACAGCTTATGTATGGCGCATATTTATCGTGATATACCTGTACGCGTGGACATGCCCCTCGACCGGATCGAACGCGAGACCATGCTGCTCGGCCGGTACATGCACCTGCTCACCCCGCGTGTGGAGTGGCGGCTCGACCGCAGCGCCTACGTCCTGCTCAGCCGGATCGAGGTGGAAGGCCCCATGTCCATCAGCCAGCTCAGCGAGGCCTTCGGCCTGGACGCCTCCACCCTCAACCGGCAGACCGCCGCGATGCTCCGCGCCGGTGTCGTCGAGCGCATCCCGGACCCCGACGGGGGCATCGCCCGTAAGTTCGCCATCACCGACGAGGGCGCGCGCCGGCTCGACAGCGACCGCGAGCGGAACGTGGCGGGCCTGGCGAAGGTCATGGCCGACTGGACGCCCGAGGAGGCCGAGCAGCTCGCCGCCTCGCTCAGCCGCCTGAACCTCTCCATCGAGCGTCTCGACGGACGGCCCTGGCCGCGCGACTGAGCCCGTCCTGGTCTACTGGAAGTGCCGCGCCCGGCCAGGGATGGATGGGGATGGATGCTCATGAGCCGCCGCTGCCGCCGTCGTCGTCTTCGTACACGCCGTACGCTGCCCAGGGTGCTGGCCTGTGCCGGTGCCGCCGTTCTGCTGACGACCGGCTTCGTCTCCGCCGTCTCCGCCGCTCCCGCCGACCGCACCGAACCCCGTACCGGGACCGCCGTCCTCGCGATCCCCGCCATCGGCGTCGAGGAGCTGGATGTCGTGCCGTACGAGGGGACCACCGACGACGTCCCCGGCAGCCGGATCCAGGACCGGGGCGTGGCCTCCAGCCCGTACGGCGAGAAGGGCGGGGTCGGGCCGGGAGATGTCGGCAACTACCTCGTCACCGCGCACCGGCTGAGCGCCGGAGGGGTGCTGCGGGATCTGCCGGATCTCGGCAAGGGCGATCCGGTGTACGTGGTGGAGGACGGCACCCGGTACACGTACGAGATCACCGCGACCCGGCAGACGTCCTTCCGCAGTGAGCGTTCGCTCGCCGAGCAGCGGGCCGAGGTGCCGGGGCGGCCCGGTGCCGAGCCGACCCGGGCGATGATCACGATCTCCACCTGTGCGACGCCCGAGGACGACGCGGCCGGGAACTTCTGGCGGGACGGCCTCGGCAATCCCGAGCACCGGATCGACAAGGTGGGGGTGCTGGTGGCCGAGGAGGAATCCTCTTAGTGGTCAGTGGCGGCCCGAGATGCGGTCCGCCGCCTTCGCGATCGGGTCGGTGCCGGGGCGCGGTGAGACCGTCTCGCGGCGGTCGGCGCCGCGGTAGGCCGCGTACAGGCCGTGGACGCCGAGCCAGCGGAAGGGTTCCGGTTCCCAGCGGCGGACCTTGTGGTTGACCCAGGGGAGGGTCGTCAGGTCGGTGGGGCCCGCCTGGCCGGAGTCCTGCTGGATCAGGTCGCGCAGGGTACGGGCGGCGAGGTTGGCGGTGGCGACGCCGGAGCCGACGTACCCGCCCGCCCAGCCGAGCCCGGTGGAGCGGTCCAGGGTGACGGTGGCGCACCAGTCGCGGGGGACGCCGAGGACGCCGGACCAGGCGTGGTCGATGCGGACGCCCGCCGTGGTGGGGAAGAGGCGGACCAGCAGGTCGCGCAGGGCGGCGATGGTGGCGGGCTGGGTGCGGCCGTCGTTGTCGGTGGCGGAGCCGTAGCGGTAGGGGTAGCCGCGGCCGCCGATGGCGATGCGGTCGTCGGCGGTGCGCTGGGCGTAGAGGTAGGCGTGGGCCATGTCGCCGAGGGTCTCGCGGCCCTCCCAGCCGATGGTGTCCCAGATACGGGCGGGGAGGGGCTCGGTGGCGATCATGGAGGAGTTCATCGGGAGCCAGGTCCGCTTGTGCCCCTTGAGACCCGCCGTGAAGCCCTCGGTGCAGCGCAGGATGTAGGGGGCGCGGACCGTGCCGTACGGGGTGACGGCGTGCTTGGGCTTGATCTCGGTGACCGGGGTCGACTCGTGGATCGTGACACCGAGCGCCTCGACGGTGTCCGCGAGGCCCTTGACCAGCTTGGCGGGGTGGAGGCGGGCGCCGTGCGGGGTCCAGGTGGAGCCGACGGCTCCGGTGGCGTGGACGCGCTCGGCGGTCTCGCGGGCGCCGCGCAGGACCCGGTCGGTCTCCCCGAACGCGATCTCGATGCTGTGGAAGTCCTTGAGGCGGGCGAGCTGCGCCGGGGTGTGGGCGACCTCCAGGACGCCGCCCTGGTGGATGTCGGCCTCGATCTTCTCCTCGGCGGCCACCCGGACGACCTCGCCGACGGTTTCGTTCATCGCCTTCTGGAGCCGTACGGCGGCGTCGTGGCCGTGCAGCTTGGCGTACCGTTCGCGGCCCGCGATGCCGTTGTACAGCCAGCCGCCGTTACGGCCGGAGGCCCCGTAACCGCAGAACTTGGCCTCCAGCACGGTGATGTTGAGGAAGGGGACGGCCTTCTTGAGGTAGTACGCCGTCCAGAGCCCGGTGTAGCCGCCGCCGACGATGCAGACGTCGGCGCTCGCGTCGCCCGGGAGGGGTTCGCGGGGGGCCGGGGTGCCCTCCTGCGCGTACCAGAACGATATGCCGCCGTTGACGGTACTGGCGTTGCTGACGGTGCTCATGATGCCCCTGGGTCCCTGTCCGGTGTGACGCTGCGCCGGTTCTCCGTTGATGCCGAGCGTATGTGTGGCGGGACGTTACTGCGCGGCGGGGTGTTTCGTCTTCTGTGTCTTCCGGCGGGTGCGGGTGAGGGGGTAGCAGGCCAGGCCGGTCAGTACGGCGGTGAAGTGGCCCACGTCGGTGAAGGTGCGGCCGTCGGCGAGCAGGGGGATGCCGTAGAAGACGAGGACGGCGAAGGCGTAGACGTACGGCCAGGGGCGCGGGACGCGGTAGGTGAGGACGGCGATCACCCCGGCGAGGGCATAACTGACGCCGATGTCCCGGGCGTCGGCGGCGGACTGCGGGGCGTGGTCCTGCCGGATGGCCCAGGCCAGGACCCCTTCGCTGACCAGCGTGGCCACGACGTGCGCGGCGGTGGCGACGGCGAGCCAGCGCAGGGTGCCGAGCCAGTGTTCGGCGGTGGCGTGGAAGACGGTGAACAGGACGGCGTACGGGAGCCAGCGGCCGCCGTCGATCCAGAAGGCGCTGGAGATCAGGACACGGACGGGGTTCTGCGAGAGCTCGTGGAGGTTGGTGGAGCGGTCCCGCAGGAACTCGTCCTCGAAGGCGGGGGACATCCGGTGCAGGACGACGGTGGTGACGAAGAGGACCGTCAGCCAGATGTACGTGCCGGGGGCGGTGGCGATCCAGTGGCGTACGACGGCGGCGCGGAGGCCGGCGGGTTTCCCGTTGCCCTCGGTGGTGGGGCCCGGCCGTTTTCGGGGCATGGTCCGATTGACGCACGCCCCTAGGATCCAGGGCGTGATTGACATCCCGGACGAGCTGATCGCCACTCAGTACGCATACAACGGGGCGGCCGGGCGGGCCTTCGTCGCCGCGCTGCCCGGCCTCGCCGCCCGGTTCCTGGAGGAGTGGGGGCTGCGGCGGGACGGGGCCGTGATGTACGGCATGTGCGCGCTGGTCCTGCCGGTGGTGCGGGAGGCGGACGGGGTGCCGGCCGCGCTGAAGCTCCAGCTGGTGGACGAGGAGACGGCGGGCGAGCCGGTCGCGCTGCGGGCGTGGGGTGCGGCGGGGGCCGGGGCGGTGGGGGTGCTCGGCCATGACCCGGAGACCGGGGCGCTGCTGCTGGAACGGCTCGATGAGGGGCGGCCGTTGTCGGGGATGGCCGGGGGAGGGGGTGTTCCTGGGGGGAGCCGTCTGGTGGGGGAGGTGGCCGATGCCCGGCGCGCGGTGACGGTGCTCGGCGGGGTGCTGGCCCGGCTGGCGGCGGTGCCCGCGCCGGAGGGGCTGCGCACGCTGGGCGATGCGGTGGAGCGGATGCTGGCGGCGGCTCCGGGGGTGGTGGAGCGGCTGGCCGACGAGGGGGAACGGCGGCTGCTCGCGGACTGCGTGGCGGCGGTGCGGGAGGTGGCGGGTGAGCCGGGGGACCGGTTGCTCCACTGGGACCTGCACTACGACAACATCCTGGCGGGGCGGGCGGACGCGGGGCGTGCGGGGGAGTGGGTGGCGCTCGACCCCAAGCCGCTGGCGGGGGACCCGGGGTTCGAGCTGTTCCCGGCGCTGGACAACCTGTTCGACGCCGGGGAGGTGGTGTGGCGGTTCGACGCGCTGACGGAGGCGCTGGGCATGGAGCGGGACCGGGGGCGGGCGCGGGCCTGGACGCTGGGGCGGGTGCTCCAGAACGCGGTGTGGGCGGTCGGGGACGGGGAGCGCGAACTGGCCCCGGACCATGCGGAGATCGCGCGGCGGTTGCTGGGGGTGGGGTGACCATGGTGGTCATGCGCCGCGCCGAGGGGGGCTGTCTAGGCTGCCCCCATGATTCGTACCGCTGTCCCTGATGACGTCCCCGTCCTGCACGCGCTGGTGCGTGAACTCGCCGCGTACGAGAAGGCCCTCGACGAGGTCGTCGCCTCCGAGGACCAGCTGAGGGAGGCGCTGTTCGGGGAGCGGCCCGCGGCGTACGCGCATGTGGCGACGGCCGAGGAGGGCGGCGGCGAGGTGGTCGGCTTCGCCCTGTGGTTCCTGAACTTCTCCACCTGGCGCGGGGTGCACGGCATCTACCTGGAGGACCTGTACGTCCGCCCGGACCGGCGCGGCGGCGGGCACGGCAAGGCGCTTCTGGCGGAGCTGGCGCGGATCTGTGGGGAGCGCGGGTACGAGCGGCTGGAGTGGTCGGTGCTGAACTGGAACGCCCCGTCCATCGCGTTCTACGAGTCCCTGGGCGCGCGGCCGCAGGACGAGTGGACGGTGTACCGGCTGACGGACGGGGCGCTGGCGCGGCTGGGGGCGGTGGGCGAGCGGCTGGGGGCCTGAGGCCCTGCGGCGTACGGCGGGCGGCTGGGGGCTTGAGGCCCGGCGGCGTACGGCGTTACGGCTCCAGCACCACCTTGCCGGTCGTGCCGCGCGTCTCCAGGGCGCGGTGGGCGGCGGCCGCTTCCGCGAGCGGGTAGCGCTGGATCGCGGGGCGCAGCCGCCCGGCGGCCGCCTCGGTGAGGGCGCGGGTCTCCAGGGCGCGCAGGCCGCCGCCCCGCTCGACCATCCGGGGCCCGAGGACGGAGGTGGACGTGATGGCGCGTGCGGCCAGCTCCTCCGGGGTGAAGGTGAGGGGCTTCCCGTCGTGGAGGCCCTCGCCGGACCAGCCGTAGACGATGTGCTGCCCGTCCTTGCCGAGCAGGTCGACCGCGCTGCGGGCGGTGGTCCCGCCGACGGAGTCGTAGACGACGGTGGCCCACCGGCCGGTGGTGTCGAGGAAGGCGCGGGCGCGGTCGGTCCAGTCGGGGAGGGTGTAGTCGAGGGCGAGGTCGGCGCCGTTCGCCTCGGCCCGGGCGACCTTGGCGGGGCCGCCGGCCAGGGCGATCACGGTGGCCCCGGCGTTCTTGGCGTACTGGACGAGGAGGGTCCCGATCCCGCCCGCCGCCGCGGTGACGACGGCCACGGAGCCGGGGCCGAGGTCGGTGAAGCCGAGGATGCCGAGGGTGGTGCGGCCGGTGCCGATCATGGCGACGGCTTCGGCCGCGCCCAGCTCGCCGGGGATCTCGTGGAGCTTGTCGGCCTCGGTGACGGTGAGTTCGGCGTACCCGCCCGGCGCCATGCCGATGTGGGCGACGACGCGCTTGCCGAGCCAGCCGGGGTCGGTGCCCTCGCCCACGGACTCGACGGTCCCGGCGACCTCGCGGCCGGGGATGGTGGGGAGCTCGGCGGGGGCGGGGTAGGGCCCGGTGAGCCCCTCGCGCAGGGCGGTGTCCAGGAGGTGTACGCCGGCCGCCTCGACGGCGATGCGGACCTGGCCGGGGCCGGGTACGGGGTCCTCGGTCTTCTCGTACGTGAGGTTCTCGGCGGGGCCGAAGGTGTGGAGGCGGACGGCGTGCATGGTGGGCTCCCTCGGGGCGGTCGGGCGGGGCGGGCTGCGCCCTCAGCCTCGTACCTCAGGTTCGGTTGAGGTCAACCCCTGGATGGGGAGGGCTGGGTGGTCGGCTGCCCGGAGCCGGGTCCGGAGCCGGGTTCGGCGCTGGGCCCGTCGCCGGGTCCGGAGCGTCGTCCGGCGGCCTTCACGGCGAGCAGCGCGGCCTCGATCCCGCTGGTGAAGGAGGTCTCGCTGAGGAGCCCGGGAGCGGCGACCTGGTCGCCCGCCAGGAAGATCCCGTCGCCGCGGATGACGGAGGGCCGGTCCCGCCAGGTGGTGCCGGGGCGGTCGACGGCGCCGGTGCGGCCGTCGGCGAGGGCCTCGGTGCGCCAGGTGGTGCGCTGCCGCCAGCCGGGGAAGCCGAGGTCGAGGAGCTCCTCGGCGCGGGCGGTCCCCTCGGCCCGGCGGGCGTCGGGCCCGATGGGGAACTGGCCCTGGAGCAGCTGCTCCCCGGCCGGGGCGAGGCCGGGGTCCTGGGCGGTGAACCGTTCGACCCAGCCGGGTCCGTCCAGGTCCGACACGACGAACGCGTCACCGCGCCGGGTACGCAGGGCCAGGTCCACGAGGATGGTGCGGCCGCTCTCCCAGGTCAGGGACGGGTCGTCGAGGAGGACGCGGGCGGCGTCGAGGGAGGTGGCGACGACGACCGGTCCCGTACGGGCCAGCTCGCCGAGCGTACGGGTGTCGACGCGGGCGCCCGTCTCGACGGCGACCCCGAGGCGGCGGGCGTGCCCGGCCATCCGGTCGACGAGCCGCGCCCAGCCGCCGGCCGGGTAGTGGGCCTCGGGCGGGAGGGAGGCGAGGCGGCGCAGGCGCTCCTGGACGAACCGGGCGGAGAGCGCGCCGGGGTCGTGGTGGAAGAGCGCGGTGGCGGCGAAGTGCGCGGCGGCCCGGGCGCCCTCGTCGCCGACCTGGCCGGCGGCCCAGCTCCGGAAGTCGGCATCCACGGGTGCCGTACGGGCGGCGCGCCGGGCGAGCCGCAGGAGGGCGACGGGCGGGACCCGGCGCAGCGCCCCCGCGCGCCGGAAGCGGAAGCGGAGGCCTTCGCGGGGCGGTACGGAGACGACGGGGCCGAGGAGCTCGCGCCGGGCCAGCCAGGCCCAGTGGGGCCCGCCCCGGTAGAGGGCGTGCGGCCCCTCGTTGGTGCGGTACGGCCCGTCGGCGGTCCTGGCCCGGCCGCCGAGCGTGCGGTGGCCCTCGTACAGGGTGACCTGGGCGCCGGATTCGGCCGCGGTGATGGCGGCGGTGAGCCCGGCGAGGCCGCCGCCGACGACGTGGACGTGGGTGGGGGTGGTGCTCTGGACGCGCTCCATGGCTGGAACTCCTTCGCCTCTCTCGCCTCTTTGATGATGCGACGGATCGGGGGCGGCGGCGCGTGACACGGGGTGGCCCGACAGGGGACCCGGGGCGTTGTCAGTGGGGTGCGTCACGATGGGGGCATGGCATCGAGCGCGAGCAGGACGCCCCGGTCGACCAGTTCGACCAAGCCGACCAGGTCGACCAGGCCGACCAGGAGCAAGAAGGACACCATCGCGGCGGCGCGCCGCCCGGACGTGCGGCTCCCGCCGCTCGTCCCGTACGACGGCGAGGGCCTGGAGCCGGACGGCGACTACGACGGGGTGCGGTTCGACGGGACGGACCTGGCGGACGCGTCGGGGCCGGGCGCGCGGTTCATGGACTGCGCGCTGGACGGCTGCGCCCTGGACCGTACGGAGCTGACGCGGGCCCGCTTCATGGACTCGGTGCTGACAGGCGTACGGGGCGTGGGCACCGACCTCGCGGAGGCGTCGCTGCGGGACGTGGAGGTGGTGGACGCGCGGCTGGGCGGGGTGCAGCTGCACGGCGCGGTGCTGGAGCGGGTGGTGGTGCGCGGCGGGAAGATCGACTACCTGAATCTGCGCCGGGCCCGGCTGAAGGACGTGGTCTTCGAGGGCTGCGTGCTCTCCGAGCCCGATTTCGGCGACGCGCACCTGGTGCGGGTGGAGTTCCGGGACTGTGTGCTGAAGCGGGCCGACTTCAGCGCGGTGCGGATGGAGTCCGTGGACCTGCGGACGGTGGCCGAGCTGGACATCGCGCGGGGTGTGGAGCGGCTGGCGGGTGCGGTGATCAGCCCGGCGCAGCTGATGGAGCTGGCCCCGGCGTTCGCGGCGCAGATCGGGGTGCGGGTGGAGGGGTGAGGGAGCCGGTCCCGGGTCAGAGACGGGGGAAGCGGGCCTGGAGGTCCCAGATCACCGGGTTGTCGGCGAGTCCGTCGTGCATGTCGGAGAGGTCGGCGATCAGGTCGTGCAGGAAGTCCCGGGCCTCGCGGCGCAGGAGCGAGTGGCCGAAGGTCAGCGGGGGCTCGTCGCCGGGCATCCAGTCCGCCTCGACGTCGACCCAGCCGAAGCGCCGCTCGAAGATCATGACGTCCGAGGACTCGGTGAAGTCCAGCTCCGCGTACTGCCGCCGGTGCGAGCGGTTGCCGCGGGGGTCCTGGTCGATCTGCTCGACGATGTCGCACAGCGCCCACGCGAAGTCGAGCACCGGAACCCATCCCCAGGCTGTGGACACCTCGCGGTCCGCCTTGGTGTCCGCGAGGTAGACGTCCCCGGAGAACAGATCGTGCCGCAGCGCGCGGACGTCCGCGCGGCGGTAGTCGGTCTGCGGGGGGTCGGGGAAGCGGCGGGAGAGGGAGTAGCCGATGTCGAGCACGGATCGATGGTGTCATGCCCGGGGGTGGGGCTGACACGATCGGGTGAAGTGAACTGGATATGACTGGTGCATATGCCGAAGGCATCTGGCCTCCGACATATGGTCAGTTCGCCTCATGAGGCTCATCAGCGGATCTTCCAGGAGCATCCGGGCTTATTCGCGAGTGCCTTCCGTGCCTTGGGCATCCCCTTTCCGGAGCCCGTCGCGGTGTCGCTCATGGACACGGAGCTCACGGAGATCAGACCGCTCGAGCCGTACTCGACGTGTGGTTCGAGCGGGCCATCACCGCGCCCACCGCCGACGCGGTGTTCGACGAGAGCTGACGGCGGGGCGGGGCCGGGCGGGGCCTGGCCCCGCCCGGTTCACGGCAGCAGCCGCTGCTCCTTCGCGACCGAGACCGCGCCCGCGCGGGTGTCGACGCCGAGCTTGTCGTAGATGCGGCCCAGGTGGGTCTTGACCGTGGCCTCGCTGATGAACAGGGCGCGGGCGATGTCGCGGTTGCCGAGGCCCTGGGAGAGCTGGGCCAGGATGTCGCGTTCGCGGTCGGTGAGGGTGGGGCGGGGGCTCCGCATGCGGGCCATGACCCGGGTGGCGACGGGGGCCGAGAGGGTGGTGCGGCCCTGGGCGGCGGAGCGGATGGCGGCGAAGAGTTCCTCGGGGCGTTCCGCCTTCAGCAGGTAGCCGGTGGCGCCGGCCTCGATGGCGCGGGTGATGTCGGCGTCGGTGTCGTACGTGGTCAGCACCAGGACGTGGACCGTGCCGCCGGCGGCGATGCGGCGGGTGGCCTCCACGCCGTCGATGCCCTCGCCGAGCTGGAGGTCCATGAGGACGACGTCCGGGGTGAGGCGGGCGGCGAGTGCCACGGCCTCCTCGCCGCTGCCCGCCTCGCCGACGACCTCGATGTCCGGTTCGCTGCCGAGGAGGGCCAGCAGGCCGGCGCGGACCACCACGTGGTCGTCGCAGAGCAGGATGCGTACGGGGGCGGGCGCGGGGGCGGACGGGGTTGCCTCGCCGGTCATGTGGGGTCCTCCGGGGTGGTCAGGGCGGTGGGCGCGAGCGGGATCTCGGCCGAGAGCACCGTGCCCTCGCCCGGCGCCGACTCGATCGTCAGCGTGCCGCCGAGCTGGTGTACGCGGGCCCGGATCGCGGGGAGCCCGTGGCCGCGTACGGCGCCCGTAGCGCGCGTAGCGCGCGGGGCGCCGGGCTCCGGCGTGAAGCCGCGGCCGTTGTCGCCGATGTCCAGGACCACCCGGTCGTCCAGGTGGGTCAGGGTCAGCCCGGCGGCGGTCGCGCCCGCGTGCTCCCGTACGTTGGCGAGGGCCCCTTGGGCGATGCGCAGCAGGGCGGACTGCACCCGGTCCGGCAGCGGGGCGTGCGGGGTGCCCTCCACATGGCAGCGGACGGTGAGCGCCCCCTGCGCCTGGGCGCTCTCGCGGGCCGCCAGCGCGTGCAGGGCCGCCTCCAGGCCGCCGCCCTCCGCCAGGTCGGCCGGGGCCAGGTCGTGGACGAAGCGGCGGGCCTCGGCGAGGTTGCGTTCCGCGATGCCGGTGGCCGTACGGACGTGGCGGCGGGCGGCGTCCGGGTCGGCGTCCCACGTGCGGTCGGCGGCCTGGAGCAGCATCTGCTGGCTGGACAGGCCCTGCGCGAGGGTGTCGTGGATCTCCATGGAGAGCCGCTGGCGCTCCGCGAGGGTGCCCTCGCGCCGCTCGGTGGCGGCCAGTTCGCGCCGGGTGCGCAGCAGGTCGTCGATCAGCTCGCGCTGGCGGGCCGCCAGTTCCCGTTGGCGTACCGCCTGCCGCTGCATATGGACGAATACGGCGGTGGCGACGGCCGCCACGGCCGGCGGGGCGAGCACCAGGTTCGGGTCGAACCCGGTGGCCAGGCGCAGTTGCGCGGCCACCACGAACGCGGTCAGCAGGGCCACCAGCGCGAGCGCCGCGCGTGGCGGCAGAATGCGCAGCCCGGTGTAGAACAGCGGCACCGCACACCACGCGAAGCTCGGCGCGAGCACGACCAGCACCATCCAGACGGCGACGAGCACCCCGAGCCAGGTGAGCCGGCGCGGGGTGGGGCGCGAGCCGAGGACGGGCCCGAGCAGATACAGCACCGCCAGCGTGATCGACAGCGCGATGATCCACGGCGTACGGGCCTCGCCCGGGTGCCGCATCAGGAACCGGGTCAGCGAGGCGCCCAGCAGCAGGAAGAACGCCGCGTGCATGAGGAGCGCGAGCCAGCGCGCGTCGGGGTCGGGGCCGGTGGCCGTACCGTCCGCCTCCGCCTCCCGTACACCGGTCCGGCGCTCCACCCTGAACCTCACGTTCCCTCGTTGACCTGCGCGGATCCCTCCATGGTGGCCTCATCCGACCACCCCCGCATCAACCGATCGGCCGACAGGGGCGTCAGCCGTCCCGCGCGCCCGGTGCAGCCGGTACGTCGACCGTACGGGGCCGGATCCGCCCGGAGGATCGATGGCAGAGAACGAAACGCCGGGGCAGTCATCGGGCAAGCCCCGGAAACATCCAAGGAGCCACCATGAAGAAGCTGTCGCTGCGGGCCCGCGTCCTCACCGGTACCGTCGCCGTCGCCGCCCTCGGGGCCGGAACCTTCGGCGCCGTCTCCGCGAGCGCCTCCGCCCCGGCCGCCGCCCCCGCCGCCGCGGTCAAGGCCGACACGGACAACCGCAACCTCCAGCAGAGCACCCACCTCACCGTGGCCGCCGCCACCAAGGCCGCGCAGGCCACGCTGGACGCCGCGAAGAAGGAGAACCAGCGCGTCTCGGTCGCCGTCGTCGACCGTAACGGCAACACCATCGTCACCCTCCGCGGCGACGGCGCCGGCCCGCAGTCGCCGGAGTCGGCGGTCAAGAAGGCGTACACCGCCGTCTCCTGGAACGCGCCCACCTCCGAGCTGGCCAAGCGCCTGGAGCAGGCCCCCAACCTGAAGGACATCCCTGGCACCCTGTTCCTCGCGGGCGGCGCCCCGGTGCAGGTCAAGGGCGCCCCGGTCGCGGGCATCGGCGTGGCGGGCGCGCCGAGCGGCGACCTGGACGAGAAGTTCGCCCAGGCGGGCGTCGCCTCCCTCGCCCGGTAGTCACCCGCCGGTCCACTCACGTACGCACGGAACGGAACAGAACGGAGAGGCCCATGAACGCCCTCGATCACGACCTGCTCACCGCCGCACGCACCGGCGACACCGACGGCGTGCGCACCGCGATCGAGGGCGGCGCCCGGGTCGACGTCCGCGACGAGGAGCTGCGCACCCCGCTGCTCCTCGCCGCCCTCGGCGACCATGTCGAGGCGGCCCGGCTCCTCGTGGCCGCCGGGGCCGATCCGGACGCGCAGGACCGGCGTGAGGACAGCCCGTGGCTGGTCACCGGGGTCACCGGCAGCGTCGCGATGCTGCACGTGCTGCTGCCGGCCGGTCCGGACCTGACCCTGCGCAACCGGTTCGGCGGCGTCTCCCTCATCCCGGCGAGCGAGCGCGACCATGTCGCGTACGTACGGGAGGTGCTGCGCGTCACCGACATCGACGTCGACCACGTCAACCGGCTCGGCTGGACCGCCCTGCTGGAGGCGGTGATCCTCGGCGACGGCGGGCGGGCGCACCAGGAGGTCGTGGAGCTGCTGCTCGCGGCCGGGGCGTCTCCCGGGCTGCCTGACGGGGACGGCGTCACGGCCCTGGCCCACGCCGAGCGGCGCGGGTTCGCGGAGATCGCCGCGCTGCTGCGGGCCGCCGCGTGACCGGCACCGTGACCGGCGTGCGCGGGGCGCGGGCGGTCTCCGCCGCGGCTCCTTCCTCTACGGAGAGTGCGCCGAGTACGCGGAGTGCGCCTGGTTCACCTCGCACACCTCACACACCTCGCGTCTCCCGTGCGCGCCGGTTCACGCTGGCGCTCACCGCCGCCGCCGCGCTCGCCGGGTGCGTGTCCGGCACGACCGAGACCGCCCCGGACGCAACGGGAACCACCGCCTCCGCCCCGCCCTCCTCCGGTGCCACCGGCCGCACCCCCCAAGGCACCCTCCTCGTGGCCGACTTCGGCGGCGACACCGTGACCTTCGTCGACCCCGGCCGGGACGGGTCCGGGGAGGGCGGCGCCCCCATCGCCTCCGTCGAGGTCGGCACCGCCCCCTACGGCCTCGTCGTCGGCGAGGACGGGCGCGCCTGGGTCGCCACCGCCGAAGGTGTCGCCGTCGTGGACACCCAGCGGCGGACCCGGCTCGGGACCGTCCCGTACGAGACGGAGACCGGCCCCGTCACCACCGGCGAGTACCGGGGCGGCGGCATGGGCATCGCCCTGGCCCCCGACGGCCGGCACGTCTACGTCGGGGTCAACGTGCCCGGCGGCAACGGCACGGTGGAGGTCATCGACACCGCGACCCGCGAGGTGACAGGCGTCGCCGGCGTCGGCCGCCGCCCCTTCGACGTGGACGTCTCCCCGGACGGCCGCGAGGTGTACGCCACCGACCACGACTCCTTCGACGTGACGGCGGTCGACGCGGACACCCTGCGGACCCGGCGCATGGAGGTCGCCCCGTACGGCACCGAGGGCGGGCTCGGCTCCTGGCTGAAGCCGCACTACGCCGTCGTACGCCCCCAGGACGGCAGGCTGCTGCTGCCGTTCGAGGGGGAGCGGCTCGCGGTCCTCGACCCGCGTACCGGTGAGGTGACCGTCGAGCGGATGACCGCCAACACCCACCAGCACGGCGCGGCCCTCGCCCCCGACGGCACCCTCCTCGTCGTCGGCACGGGCCCGATCGGCGCGGACGACGAGGACCCCTCGCTCACCGTCCGCACCCCCGGCGGCAAGGAGCGGACCGTGCCGCTGGAGGGGCCGCACGAGGACGTGGCGGTGTCGGCGGACGGCCGTACGGCGTACGTCACCGGCGGGTTCACCCGCGACGGATATTGGAACGGGATCACCGTCGTCGACCTGAACAACGACGAGAAGAACAAGCCGATCCGGCTGGAAGCAGGCAACCGACCCCTCGGTATCGCCATCCTCTGAGGCAGAGCCGTCCGCCCGTCCCCCGGGGCGGGCGGCTCCTTCCTGCCCACCCGATGCCCCGCATCCGACGCCTAGGATCGACCGGTGAACCACCGTCGCCCGGCCCCCGCCGCCACCTCCGTCCTCCTAGCCCTCGCCCTCCTCGGCGCGGGCTGCACCGGCGGGGTCGAGGGCACCCCGGGCGCGGCCGGGCTCCGCGACCCGTACTTCCCGGGGCTCGGCAACGGCGGCTACGACGTCACCCACTACGGCCTGGAGCTCGACGTCGACCCGGCCGCGAACCGGCTGCGCGGCACGGCCACGATCACCGCCCGCGCCACCCAGGACCTGAGCGCCTTCCACCTCGACCTGGCCGGGCTCGACGTCGAGAGCGCCACCGTGGAGGGGCGCCGGGCGTCCGTGAACCGGGCGGGCAAGGAGCTGACGATCCGTCCGGGCGCCGCGGTGGAGGACCGGCTGCGCAAGGGGCGCACGTTCACCACCGTCGTGCGCTACTCCGGCTCCCCGCAGGCCCTCACCGACGCGGACGGCGGGAAGGAGGGCTGGCTGCGGACGGCGGACGGCGCGGTCGCCCTCGGTGAGCCGTCCGGTTCGATGGCCTGGTTCCCCGGCAACCACCACCCGGGCGACAAGGCCGCGTACGACATCGAGGTCACCGTCCCGGAGAAGCTCACGGCCGTCTCCAACGGGGAGCTGGTGTCCCGGCGTACGGAGGGCGGCCGCACCGCCTACCGCTGGCGCACCCGGGAACCGATGGCGAGCTATCTGGCGACCGTCGCCGTCGGCCGGTTCGCCACGCGGGAGTCGGTCACGCCCGACGGCATCCGGCTGTTCACCGCCGTGGACCCGGAGTCGGCGGCCGCGAGCAAGGACGTGCTGGACGAGATCCCGGCCGTACTGAAGTGGTCGGCGCAGAAGTTCGGCCCCTACCCGTTCACCTCCGCCGGGGCGATCGTGGAGCGGAAGGGCGACTCCGGGTACGCGCTGGAGACCCAGAACCGGCCCGTCTTCCCCGGCCCGCCCGACACCGGGCTCATCGTCCATGAGCTGGCCCACCAGTGGTTCGGGAACTCCGTCACCCCCGCGACCTGGCGGGACCTGTGGCTCAACGAGGGGTTCGCCACGTACGCGGAGTGGCTCTGGGCCGCCGACCACGAGGACGTACCGGTCCAGGAGAGCTTCGACGAGGCGTACGAGGACGACGCCAACTGGGCATTCGCGCCCGCCGATCCGCCGGGCCCCGCCGATCTGTTCGAACCGCCGGTGTACGGGCGGAGCGCCATGGTCGTGCACCGGATCCGGCTCGCGATGGACGACGACGCGGCGTTCTTCGCCCTGGTCAAGGGGTGGACGAAGGCAAACCGGCACGGCAACGCCTCGACCGAGGACTTCACCGCGTACGTGGAGGAGGAGTCGGGCCAGGACCTCACCGAGCTGTGGGACGCCTGGCTGTACGGCGGAAGCCGGCCGCCCATGGAGGACTGACCGGCTTCCGTACGTTCCGTCGGTGAGGGTTACTTGACGTTGACCCCGGTCCAGGTCGCCGAGACCGCCTTCAGCTCCTCGCTGTCCGCGCCGAACAGGTCGGTCGCCGCCTTCTCGGTCGCGACGCGCGCGCCCGCGTAGTCGGTGGTGGAGGTCATGTAGACGGAGAGGGCCTTGTACCAGATCTGGTACGCCTTCTCCCGGCCGATGCCCGTCAGCGTCGAGCCGTCGGAGGTCGGGGAGTCGTACTCGACGCCGTTGACCGTCTTCTTCCCGCTGCCCTCGGCCAGCAGGTAGAAGAAGTGGTTGGCGACGCCGGAGGAGTGGTGGACGTCCAGGTTGCCGAGGTTCTCGTCCCAGAAGTCGGCCGAGCTGCCGTCCTTGGACGGCTTGTCCATGTAGCGCAGCGGGGTGCCGTCGCCGTTGATGTCGATCTTCTCGCCGATGAGGTAGTCCCCGGCGTCCGAGGCGTTGTCGGCGAAGAACTCCACCGAGGTGCCGAGGATGTCGCTGGTCGCCTCGTTGAGGCCGCCGGACTCGCCCGCGTAGTCCAGGTTCGCGGTGGCGGAGGTGAGGCCGTGGGTCATCTCGTGGCCCGCGACGTCGATGGCGGTGAGTGCGTTCTTGTTGCCCTCGCCGTCGCCGTACGTCATGCAGAAGCAGCTGTCGTCCCAGAAGGCGTTGACGTACGCGTTGCCGTAGTGGACGCGGGAGTACGCGGCCTTGCCGTCGCCCGCGATGCCGTCCCGGCCGAGCGCGCTCTTGTAGAAGTCCCAGGTCTTCGCGGCGCCGTAGTGGGCGTCGACGGCGGCGGTCTGCCGGTCGTCGCCCGTGCCGTCGCCCCAGGTGTCGTCGTCGTCCGTGACGAGGGTGCCGGTGCCGGAGGAGCCCTGGTTCAGGTCGTACGTCCTGTGGCCGCCGCGGTCGGCGTCGGTGAGCTCGAAGCCGGCGTCGGTCCTGGTGGTGGTGATCTCGACGTCGCCGCTGTACTGGCTGTGGCCGGTGCCGGTCTCGATCGCCTCGTAGCTGTGCAGCTTCTTGCCGGTGGTGGCGTCGGTGATGGTGTGGACGCGGCTCGGCGTGCCGTCCTTCTGGACGCCCTTCTTGACGGTCTCCCAGGCGAGGACGGGCGTGCCGCCGTGGCCCGCGTAGATCACCTTGCGGGCGCTCGCGGCGGCCTTCAGCTTCGGCGTGGTCGACGCGACGGCTATCTTCGCGTCCGTCGCCTTGTCGACGCCCTTGAGCGTGCCGGTGGCGGCGGTGTGGGTGACGAGGTCGCCGCCGAGGACGGGCAGGCCGTCGTAGGTGCGCTCGTAGCGGGTGTGGACGGTGCCGTGGGCGTCGGTGATGACGTCGCGGACGATCAGCTTCTCGCTGCCGCCGAGCTTGAGGGCCTTCGCCGCCGAAGCGGTCTCGGCCTGCGCCGACTTGATGGCCGTGGCGCGCTGGGCCGAGGGGTTCACGCCGAGTGCGGCGGCCGTGGAGGGCGCTGCGGAGGGCGTGTCGCTCGCACCGGGGGTGGCGATCGCCGATCCGGTCTGGACTCCGGCGACCACCATCGCGGCGACGGCCGCGAGTGCTGCGAGGCGCCGGGTGGTGCGTGTGGTGCGGGAGTTGTGGGGGGTGGTGTGGAGGTTCATGTGTATTCTCCGTCGGTCGTCCTGTGGGGGGACTACGAGCGGAGAGCGTGCCACCGAATGAGCGAAGTTGACGGTGTGCCGACAATTACCTCACAAGTTTTTGACCAGTCCTTGTCCGACTGGGGTCCATGGGTGTCCGGTATTCGGTGGAGTGGCGTGATTTCGTTGCGCTCTGCATGTAGTGGTGAGGGGGAGTTGACGGGCCCTCACCGCACACGCACGGGAGCCCCCGGCCGCACGCGCGGCCGGGGGCTCCCGTGGAGGTGAGGTGCTGTGCGTTCGGGTCAGAGGTTGACGCCGAAGTCGCGGGCGATGCCGCTGAGGCCGGATGCGTAACCCTGGCCGACCGCGCGGAACTTCCACTCGGCACCGTTGCGGTAGAGCTCGCCGAAGACCATGGCGGTCTCGGTGGCGGCGTCCTCGCTCAGGTCGTAGCGGGCGATCTCGGCGCCGCCCGCCTGGTTGAGGATGCGGATGAACGCGTTGCGGACCTGGCCGAAGTTCTGGCTGCGGGTCTCGGCGTCGTAGATGGAGACCGGGAAGACGATCTTGTCCACGTCGGCCGGGAGGCCCGCCAGGTTGACGTTGATCTGCTCGTCGTCGCCCTCGCCCTCACCGGTGACGTTGTCGCCGGTGTGCACGATGGTCTGGTCCGGCGTCGACTTGTTGTTGAAGAAGACGAAGTGGCCGTCGGAGACGACCTTGCCGGCCGGGTTGACCGCGATCGCCGAGGCGTCGAGGTCGAAGTCGGTGCCGGTGGTGGTGCGGACGTCCCAGCCGAGGCCGACCGTGACGGCGGTCAGGCCCGGGGCCTCCTTGGTGAGCGAGACGTTGCCGCCCTTGGACAGGCTTACAGCCATGGGATGTCCCTTTCCTCGTCGTGTGCGGGCGTTCGTGCCATCACGAAAGCTACCGTCACCCGTCCTAACGCAGTCAGCAGACCATGAGGTTCCTGTTCTCTTTACTTTCTTTGCCGAACTTCCTCCTGAAGAGGTGCCGGGCGTGGACCTGAAGAGGCCCCACGCGCGGATCTCCGGCGCAAAAGAAGGTGACGAACCCGGTGCGGGGCAGGGAACATGGGTGTCATGTCCGGGCCCTATGTCATCCGCGGCTCGGTCTCCCTCCCGGAGGCCGAGCTCATGTGGCGTTTCTCGCGCTCCTCCGGGCCCGGCGGCCAGCACGTCAACACCAGCGACTCCCAGGTGGAGCTGCGCTTCGACCTCGCGGCGACCGACGCGCTCCCCGAGGTCTGGAAGGCGCGGGCGCTGGAACGGCTGGCGGGCAGGCTGGTGGGCGGGGTGATCTCCGTACGGGCCTCCGAGCACCGCTCCCAGTGGCGCAACCGCGAGACGGCCGCCGTCCGGCTCGCCGCGCTCCTGGCCGAGGCCACGGCGCCGCCGCCCAAGCCGCGGATCAAGCGCAAGATCCCGCGCGGGATCAACGAGCGCAGGCTGCGCGAGAAGAAGCAGCGCGGCGACACCAAGCGCGGCCGCTCGGGCCGGGACTGGTAGCCGCTCCGGGATGGTGAGCGCGGGGCCCACGCCCCGTCACCCCGCGGCCCGTCGCCCCGATTGTGGTCGGTGGCCCCCCGCACCCCGTCAGCCCAGCTGCCGGTAGCGCCCCTTGAAGTACGTCAGCGGGTCCCCGTCCGGGCTCGGCAGTTCCGCCGTCAGCACGCGCCCGATCACCAGCGTGTGGTCACCGGCCACCACGCGCTGCTCGGTGCGGCACTCCAGCGTCGCCAGCGCCCCGCCGATCAGCGGTGCCTGCGTCACCTCGCCCCGTACGTACGGCAGGTCCTGGAAGAGCAGCCGGTCGCTGATCCGGCCCTTCATGGCGAACCGCCCCGCGATCTGCCGCTGGCCCGCCGCCAGGACGGAGACGGCCCACAGGGGCTGCTCGTCGAGCAGGTCGTCCATCCGGGAGCCGTTGCGCAGGCTCACCATCACCAGGGGCGGGTCCAGGGAGACGGACATGAAGGCGGTGGCCGTCATCCCGACGTCCTCGCCGCGGCCCTCCTCGTCGAGCGGCGGCTCCTGGGCGGTGACCAGCACCACTCCGGCGGCCAGCCGCGCGAGTGCTGCGCGGAACTCGTCGTTGCTCACCCCCTCAGCATGGGGGATGGGCTCGGGGCGCGGGGTGGTGGGAGTCGTCTGCAGCACACCGGAACGCTAACCGCGCGCGACGGGCCGCGGCATCGGGCCAGGGGACCAGCCGGGTCCTAGGACTTGGGTCCGATGGGGTTTCAAGGGCTCCCCTCGGGGACGGGGAGTGTCCGGACACCGAAGCATGGCCGAATCGCACGCCTGCGCACGGCCGGATGTGCGCCAGGAAAACGACGGAACGCCCGAAGAGTCACCCTCAACCACGGCACCATCTGTTGTGACTTGAGTCACAGAGTCCATTTTCTGCTGACCCTGTGTACCGGGTGCACAGCTCACTGTGATTCAGTGGCCGTGACACTGCAACAAGTACGTCGATATGAAACCTGGAGTTGCTGTCGAGGTCTCGGGGAGTGCGAGCGATGGAGGCCGAGTCGGAACCCTACGTCCGCCTTGCGACCATGCGGCAGCTGCACCAGGCCGTCGCCGATCTCAACACGGCGCGGAGTCTGGCGGACACGCTGCAGACCGTGGCGGACGGCATCGTCACCGGTCTCGGATACGAGCTGGGCTGCGTCAATCTGGTGCGGCCCGACGGTGATCTCGTCATCGCCGCCTTCGCGGGCAACGCCGCCGCCGAGGCCCTGATCACCGGCCGCGTCGGCTCCCGCGCCTCCTGGGACCGCCGGCTGACCATGGGCGAGGCCTGGGACCAGCTGCGGTTCATCCCGCACACCGAGGGCTGGGTCCTGCTCGACGACGACGTACCGCAGTGGCACACCGAGGGCCCCGAGCCGCGCTTCGAGGACGAGTGGCACCCGCTGGACCGGCTGTACGCCCCGATGTACGCCTCCGGGGGCGGACGGGACCTCCTCGGGGTCATATCCGTCGACCGGCCGCGCAACGGGCGCCGCCCCGGCGCGTGGGGGCGCGAGGCGCTCCAGATGTACGCCTCCCAGGCCGCCATCGCGATCAGCAACGCCCGCCTGCGGGCCAACATGCAGCGCGCGCTGGTCCGGCTGGAGCGCGAACAGCAGGCGCTGCGGGCCAGCGAGGAGTCCTTCCGCCAGGCCTTCGAGTACGCGCCCAGCGGGATGGCCATCGCCGAGATGGGCGGCGACCAGCACGGCCGGCTGCTGCGCACCAACGACGCCCTGTGCCGGCTGCTCGGCCGCCCGGCCTCCGTGCTGCGCCGGTACTCCTTCGCCGACCTGGTCCACCCCGAGGACATCGGCACCCTGCTGCGGACCTCGGCCGAAGGCGGCCGGGCCGAGCTGCGGCTCGCGCGGCGGGACGGCACGTACCTCTGGGTCTCCCTGCGCAACTCGGTGGTCGCCGACACCGCCGACGGGCCGCGCTTCCTCCTCACCCACGTCGAGGACATAGAGGAACGCAAGCGCCACGAGCTGAACCTCGCCCACCGCGCCTCGCACGACGCCCTGACCGGGCTGCCCAACAGCGCCGAGCTGAAGTCCCGCCTCAGCGCCCGGATCTGCGAGCGGCCGAACTCCCCGGCCGCGACCGCGATCGAGGCGCTGGACGCGGCGTACGGGGACGTCGAGTCGTCCCTCACCCACGGCTACCAGGCCGACGGGTACGAGGGGGAGGCCGTGCCCGGCGGCGGGCTCTACGACCACCATGTGCACACGCTCGCCCCCGACGCGGAGCACGACGACGGCACGAAGGGGCTCGCGGTCCTTTTCTGCGACCTCGACGGCTTCAAGTCCATCAACGACCGCTTCGGCCACCACACGGGTGACGCGGTGCTCATAGAGGTCGCGCGGCGGCTGTCGACCTGCGTCCGGGACGGCGACACGGTCGCGCGGCTCGGAGGTGACGAATTCGTCGTTCTCGCGGACGGCCTCGGGGCGGCGGACGCCGCTGACCTGGCCGTACGTCTGAGAAATGCCATCATTCCGCCCATAAGGGTCGATGGGCGCGCCGTCCGGGTCGGGGCGAGCTTCGGCATCGGCTGGGCCGAGTGCGGGATGAGCGTGGAAGAGGTCCTGCGCTCCGCCGACCAGCGGATGTACGTCGAGAAGCGGTCGCGGTCCAAGGTTCACCGCCGGGCCGGCTGACGTTCACGGACGCTTGTCCCCCCTACCCCGTACCCGTTCCCGCGAACCCGCCCGCCGGATGATCGCAATTCGGGCTGTGCTCCGTTCGAGGTAGGCTCGGCCGGTCGGCGACGGCTGGCGAGATGGTGAGGAGTGACCCAGGGATGACGGCCGGAAACAACGGCGCGAGCAAGCCCGAGGACGACGATCCGTTCGGCTACCTGTACGCGGACGGACAAGCGGCAGGCGCCCAGCCGCCCGGTCAGGGCGGCTACGGCTACCCGGGTCCGGCCGCGCAGCCGGGCGTGCCCAGGACGTCGTACAACCAGGTGCGGACGGTCGGTGAGCGCCAGTACGGGCAGCACCAGGTGCCGCCGCAGCAGGGGTACGGCTACCCGCCCCAGCAGGCTTACGGCCAGCCCGCGCAGCAGTACAACGCGCCGAACCCGCAGTACGCGGCCCCCGAGACCTACCCGGGCGGCGCGACCACCGCGCAGCACGGTTCGGTGCCCGGCGGCGGCGGTTCCGGCGGCCGGGGCGGCCCGAACACCAAGGCGCTGCTGATCGCGGCGGTCGCCGTGGTCGCAGTCGTCCTCATCGGCATCGGCGCCGCGCTGCTCTCGGGCAGCGACGGCGACAAGGACAAGAAGAACGAGGCCGTGTCCACGGAGGGCCCCGCCGACAAGG
The DNA here is from genome assembly GCF_000718135.1 of Streptomyces cyaneofuscatus. GTDB lineage: Bacteria > Actinomycetota > Actinomycetes > Streptomycetales > Streptomycetaceae > Streptomyces > Streptomyces cyaneofuscatus. The sequence continues at coordinate 149,325 of NZ_JOEM01000009.1, forward strand.
TCGAGGAGACCGGCAAGCCGGAGAAGAAGCCCGAGGACACCCCGAAGCCGGTCGAGCTCCCGAAGCAGGACGCGGCGACGCTGACGCTGGGCGGGCCCGCCACGGTGGACCGCTCGATCGAAGGGGCCGAGGGGGTGAACGGTACGTACGTCACCGGCTTCAACCAGGTCGGCTCCTCCGTGACCTGGCGGGCGGACATGAAGAGCGAGGGTTCGTACCGCCTCTCCGTGCGCTACGCCGTCCCGGCCAAGGACGCCAACGCCACGCTGACGGTCAACGGAAAGACGAACAGCCAGCCGATCGGTCTGAAGAACTTCATCAAGTCCTCCGACCCGGCCTGGGAGAAGAACTGGCAGACCACCTGGGCGCCGGTCGACCTCAAGAAGGGCGAGAACGAGATCAAGATCTCGTGCGAGGACGGCAACCAGTGTGACGTGCTGCTCGACTGGCTGGAAGTCACCCCGGGCTGAGGCCTTCGGCCCCGATGTCCGGTGAACGGCCCGTCGACTTCCTCGGCGGGCCGTTCCGGTTGTTCCGTGTCGCTGATCAGGCCGCTTCGCCCGAGCTCCGTACGCTCACCCGCGGCAGCAGCTCCGCATAAGCCGCCGTGTCGAACTCGCCCGCCGCCGGGGCCAGGACCGTCGCCGTCGACAGGGCCACCGCCCGCGCCAGCCGGGCGGGCCAGTCGAGCCCCTCGGCCAGGGCGGAGAGCAGGCCGGCCACCGCGGAGTCGCCCGCTCCGGTCGGGTTGCCGCGGACGGGGGCCGGCGGGGCGGCGCGCCAGGTGCCCTCCGGGGTGTCGGCGAGGATGCCCTCGGGGCCCAGGGAGGCGATCACCGCGTGGGCGCCGCGCCGGCGGGCGTCGCGGGCGGCGCGGAGCGGTTCGCGGAAGCCGGTGAGCTGGGCCAGCTCGTCCGCGTTCGGCTTGACCAGGTCGGGGCGGGCGGCGATGCCCCGGCGCAGGGGTTCGCCGCTGGTGTCCAGGAGCACGGGTACGGAGGCGGCGCGGGCGATCCGGACCAGCTCCGCGTAGGCGCCCACGTGGACGCCCGGCGGCAGCGAGCCGCAGAGCGCGACCGCGTCGGCGGCGCCGATGAGCTCCTCGTACGTCCGCAGGAAGGCGGCCCATTCGGCGGCGCTCACCTGCGGTCCCGGCTCGTTGAGCTGGGTGGTGTCGCCGGTCGAGCGGTCGATGATCGCCAGGGTGCGGCGGGTGTTCCCGGCTACGGGGACCAGGGCGTCGCGGGGCGGGAGCGGGGCGAGCAGGCCGCGCAGGACGTCTCCGGTCGCGCCGCCGACGAAGCCGGTGACCACGGTGTCGTGGCCCAGCGCGCCCAGCACCCGGGCGACGTTCAGTCCCTTGCCGCCGGGGCGTTCGGTGACATCGCAGACGCGGTGGCTGGTGTGCGGGACGAGCGCGTCGACGGCGTACGTCACGTCGAGCGCGGTGTTCAGAGTGACGGTCAGGATCACCTGGTCCGGCACCTCCCTCGATCCGTCGGTCCGTCCGCCCGTGCTGGTGCTTGCGGGCCTGGTGATCATGTCAAAGGGAGGGCGGTCGGGCCCAGTCCCGGGGCCCGACCGCCATCTCTTCGTTACGTGCTCACCCCGCGCTCACCGGGAGAGGGCCTCAGGCCGTCTTGGGTTCGATGATCCACTCGCCCTTGCGCATGACGCCCGCCAGAACGAAGTCGTCGTCGAGCACCACCAGGTCCGCGTCCTTGCCCGGCTCCAGCGATCCGACCCGGTCGTCCACGCCGAGGAGGCGGGCGGGGTTGGCGGAGATGGACCGTACGACGTCCTCCACCGGAATCCGGTCGATGGTGACGGCCCGGCGGAACGCGGTGTCCAGGGTGAGGGTGGAGCCCGCGATGGAGCCGCCCTCCACCAGCCGGGCGACGCCGTCGCGGACCTCGACGGCGAGCGGGCCCAGGTCGTACAGCCCGTCGCCGAAGCCGGCCGCGTCCATCGCGTCGGTGATCAGCGCGACCCGGCCGGCGCCCTTGTGGCGGTAGGCCAGCTCCAGGGTCGCCGGGTGCAGATGCGTACCGTCGTTGATCAGCTCGACGGTGATCCGGTCGTCCTCCAGGAGGGCGGCGATCGGACCGGGCTCGCGGTGGGCCAGCGGGGGCATCGCGTTGAACAGGTGCGTGGCGACGGTGGCGCCCGCGTCGATCGCCTCGACGGTCTGCTCGTACGTCGCGTCGGTGTGGCCGATCGCGGCGATCACCCCGAGGTCGGCGAGCAGCCGTACGGAGTCGAGCCCGCCGGGCAGCTCGGTGGCCAGGGTCACCATCCGGGCGGCACCGCGCGCGGCGTCGACCAGCTTGCGGACCTCGGCCGGGTCCGGGTAGCGCAGCAGCTGCTCGCTGTGGGCGCCCTTGCGGCAGGGCGAGATGAAGGGGCCCTCGAAGTGGATCCCGGCCAGGTCGCCCTGTTCCACCAGCTCGGAGAGGATGCCGGCGCGCCGGGCGAGGAAGTCCATCTCGCCGGTGACCGTGGAGGCGACCAGCGTGGTGGTGCCGTGCTCGCGGTGCGTACGGATGCCGTGGAGGACCTCGTCCACGGTGCCGGAGGTGAAGGAGGCCCCGCCGCCGCCGTGGTTGTGCATGTCCACGAAGCCGGGGACCACCCAGTGGCCGGGCAGGTCGATGACCCGGGCGTCCTCGGGGGCGGAGTCCGCGATCCGGGTGGACTCGACGGTCACCCGGCCGTCCTCCACGGTCCCGGTGGGAAGGACCACCCGGGCGCCCGCGAGGACGGTGCTGTCTGCTGCGCGTCCGGCCATCAGGCGGAAACCTCCGTGGAGAGTAGATCCCAGGCGAGCAGCCCCGCGCCCAGGCATCCGGCGGTGTCCCCGAGGGCCGCCGGGACGATGTGGGGCAGCTTCTGGAACGTGACGCGTTCCTCGACGGCCGCACGCAGTGGTGTGAACAAGGTTTCCCCGGCCTCGGCGAGACCGCCACCGATGATGAGCGTGCTGGGGTCCAGCAGGGTGAGCGCGGTGACGAGCCCGGCGGCGAGCGCGTCGACCGCGTCCCGCCAGACCGCGATCGCCGCCGGGTCGCCCGACTCGACGGCCTTGGCGCAGTCCGCGGCGTCCGCCTCGGGGTCGCCGGAGGCGGCGGCCCAGGCCCGGGTCACCGCGGAGGCGGAGGCCAGGGTCTCCAGACAGCCGCGCTGGCCGCAGCCGCACTCCGGTCCTTCGGGGCGGACCACGATGTGGCCGATCTCGCCCGCGTACCCGTGGGCGCCCGCCTCGATCTGCCCCGCGATGCCGATGGCCCCGGCGATCCCGGTGCCCAGCGGCACGAACAGGAAGCGGTCCGCGCCCCGGCCCGCCCCGATGCGGCCCTCGGCGAGCCCTCCGGTGCGGACGTCGTGGCCGAGGGCGACCGGGATCCCGCCGAGGCGCTGGCCGAGCAGGGCCCGCATCGGTACGTCGCGCCAGCCCAGGTTGGCGGCGTAGACCGCGATCCCCTTCTCGGCGTCGACGATGCCGGGCACGGCGACGCCCGCCGCGACGGCGCTCTCGCCGAAGTGCTCCTGGCCGTGGGCGCGCAGATCCGCGGCGAACGCGAGGATCGTCTCGACGACCGCGTCGGCCCCGCGCTTCCGGCCGGTGGCCCGCCGCGCCTCATGGAGCAGCGTGCCGTCGGTTCCGACCAGCGCGGCCTTCATTCCGGTGCCGCCCACATCGAGGGCGATGACATGTCTCACGGGAGACAGTTTCGCCCGCCGACCCCTAAAAGGTCTAGTCCACTAGCGCGGTTTGTTGCGCACCCATACAAAATGATGAACGAGTGAAGGCGGACCGTTTTCTGCCGGAAAGCCACGAAATGGGCATGAGCAACAGGGTCTGCCTGGGGCAATGGTCTGGACCAAGATACGGGTTCGGGGCCCCGACTGCCAGACCACGTAAGCCAGTTGTGGGCCCCGGGGTCCGTATACGTTGCCGAAGCGATACGCCGGTGGTGTAGACCTCCCCTCCGCCGTGGGGGAAAATCGCAGTTCATCCGGACGGTGGCAGGACGGGTGGCGGCGCCGTGGCCGACCGATCAGAGGTCCGTACGGTGACGTTGCGCCACCGCCCGTGACCAGATGGATCAACGAGGATGGGCGAGGCTGTGCAGCGGCGCTTTACGGTTCTGACCGCGGTGGTGGCCGCGCTGGGTATGACGGCAACGTTGTCGGCCTGCGGGGGTGACAGCGGCACGGGCGACGTCACCCTCACGCTGGTCGCCGCCGACTACGGCAACAGTGCGGCCAACAGCTCCGAGAAGTACTGGAGCGGTGTCGCGGCGGGCTTCGAGAAGAAGCACCCGGGCATCAAGGTCGACGTCAACGTCTACTCCTGGAAGGACGTCGACCGCAAGGTCGCCGAGATGGTGAAGGCGGGCAAGGCCCCCGACATCGCCCAGATCGGCGCCTACGCGGACTACGCCAAGGACGGCAAGCTCTACAGCGCCGACCAGATGCTCTCCATCCGCACCCAGGCGAACTTCCTGCCCACCCTCACCGACGCGGGCAAGGTCGACGGCACGCTGTACGGGCTCCCGTTCGTCGCCAGCACCCGGCTGCTCTTCTACAACGAGAAGCTCTTCGGCCAGGCGGGCCTGGACGCCCCCGAGACCTGGGACGACATCCAGAAGGACGCCACCGCGCTCAAGGCGAAGGGCGTCAAGTACCCCTTCGCCCTGCCGCTCGGCCAGGAGGAGTCCCAGGCGGAGACCCTGATGTGGCTGCTCAGCAACAGCGGCGGTTACGTCGACGACGTCGGCCTCTACGACATCGACTCGGCCCAGAACATCGCCACGTTCAGCTGGCTGCGGGACAACCTCGTCGGCAAGGGCCTCACCGGCCCCGTCGCGCCGGGCAAGCTGGACCGCGCGAAGGCCTTCGAGGCGTTCACCAAGGGCGAGGTCGGCATGCTCAACGGCCACCCCACGCTGATGGAGGAGGCCGAGGCCAAGGGCGTCAAGGTCGGCATGGTGCCGCTGCCCGGCGCCGAGGGGCCGACCAAGGGCTCGATGGGCGTCGCCGACTGGATGATGGGCTTCAAGCAGAACGGCAACCGGAAGGCGATCGGCGAGTTCTTCGACTACGCCTACTCCGACGAGAACGTGCTCGCCTTCGCCGACGAGTACGACCTGCTCCCGGTGACCGGCAGCGCGTCCGCCGAGATGGAGACCGACACCAAGCACGCGAAGCTCCGCGAGTTCCTGGCGGCGCTGCCCAACTCCCAGCTGCCCCCCTTCGGCAAGACGTCCTGGGCGACGGTGAGCGAGTCGATCAAGACGAACATCGGCGAGGCGGTGGCGCCCGGCGGGAGCCCGGAGCGGGTGCTCGGGTCGATAGCGGCGGAGGCGGCGAAGGCGGAGAGCGCGGAGTAGCGGCGGGCGCGGTGGGAGCGGGCGGTGTCGGCGGGCGCGGTTAGGTTGGTTGTATGACCGCGCCTGACGCCGAGCCCACGCCTTCCCCCTCGGGGCTGTCCGACCGTGACCGTGCTCTGCTCGCGCTGGAGCGGAGGTCCTGGGCGGGGCCCGGGGCGAAGGAGCGGGTGATCCGGGAGGAGCTGGGTATCTCGCCGGTCCGCTACTTCCAGCTCCTCAACGCGCTGATCGAGGATGAGCGGGCGCTGCGGGAGGATCCGGTGACGGTGAACCGGCTGCGCCGGCTGAAGGCGGCGCGGCGGGAGCGCCGCTGACGGCCCACGTCGGGGGCGCTGCCCCCGGACCCCCGCTCCTCAATCGCCGGAGGGGCTTGATTTCGCCGCCCCGGCTTCTGTCTGCGGGCGATGCGGCGAAGCATTTTCACCCCCTCCGGCGATTGAGGAGCGGGGGTCGGGGCGGAGCCCCGGTCGGGCCCGGGCCCCGTAGCCCGCCGCACCCCGCTAGGCTCACCCCATGGGCAGCCACTCCGTACAGCCGCCGATCCCGACCCCGACCACCCCGGCCGGCCGCGAGGGCCTGGAGGCCATCCTCGCCCGGCCGGACCGCGCGGTCATCGCCCTCGACTTCGACGGCACGCTCGCCGACATCGTCCCGGACCCCGAACGCGCCCGCGCCCACCCCGGCGCCGTCGAGGCGCTCGCCGCACTCGCGCCGAAGGTCGCCTCCGTCGCCGTGATCACCGGCCGCCCCGCAGGCGTCGCCGTCCGCTACGGCGGCTTCGCGGGCGTCCCCGGCCTCGACCACCTCGTGGTCCTCGGCCACTACGGCGCCGAGCGCTGGGACGCCGCCACCGGCACCGTGAACGCCCCCGCCCCGCACCCCGGAGTCGCCGCCGTGCGGGCCGAACTCCCCGGCGTACTGCACGAGTTCGACTCCTGGCACGGCACCTGGATCGAGGAGAAGGGCCAGGCCGTCGCCGTCCACACCCGCCGCGCCGAGGACCCGCAGGCGGCCTTCGAGACCCTGCGCGGCCCCCTCGGCGAGCTGGCCGCCCGCCACGGGCTGATCCTCGAACCGGGGCGCCAGGTCCTGGAGTTGCGTCCGCCGGGCATGGACAAGGGCGTCGCCCTGGCCACGTACGTCACCGAGGTCGACGCGGAGTCCGTCCTGTACGCGGGCGACGATCTCGGGGACCTCGCCGCCTTCGCCACGGTGGAGAAGCTGCGCGGCGCCGGCCCGGACGGCATCCCGGGGCTGCTGGTGTGCAGCGGCAGCGCCGAGGTGCCCGAACTGGCCGAGCGCGCGGACCTGTTGGTCCCGGGCCCGGCCGCCGTGGTGGACTTCCTGGCGGCCCTGGCGGACCGCCTCTAAGCGCCCCTCACTCCTGCCGCAGCGCGTCCAACTGGTCCAGGAACCACTGCTGCGGCGGGAGCGCCGTCGCCGCCTCCGCCAGCCGCTTCGTGCGCCCGGTCCGCTCCTCGGCGCTCATCGACAGGGCCTCGTGCAGCGCCTCCGCCGTGCCCACCACGTCGTACGGGTTCACCACGATCGCGTCCTCGCCCAGCTCCTCGTACGCCCCCGCCTCCCGCGACAGCACCAGCGCGCAGCCGTGGTCGGAGACGACGGGGACCTCCTTGGCGACCAGGTTCATGCCGTCGCGGATCGGGTTGACCAGCGCCACGTCCGCCAGCCGGTACGCGGCGAGCGAGCGGGCGAAGTCGTCGTTCACATGGAGCAGGACCGGCGTCCAGCTCTCCGTGCCGTACGCCCCGTTGATCTCGGTGGCGAGGGTCTGCACCGCCGCCGTGTAGTCCCGGTAGACCGCGAGGTCCTGGCGCGAGGGGTAGGCGAAGGCGACATGGACCACGCGCTCGCGCCACTCGGGGTGGGCGTCCAGCAGGGCGCGGTACGCGTGCAGGCCGCGCACGATGTTCTTGGACAGTTCCGTACGGTCCACCCGGACGATCGTCTTCCGGCCCTCGCCCACCTGCTCCCGCAGCGCCTCCATGCGCTCGTCGACGTCCGCCTCCTGCGAGCGCCGCCGCAGGAAGTCCGCGTCCGCCCCGAGCCCGTGCACCCCGATCCTGGTCCGGCCCGTCCCGCCGAGGATCTCCGTACAGCAGCCGATGAACGCGTCCGCCCACCGCCGGGTCAGGAACGCGGCCCGGTCGGCACCCAGGATGCCGCGGAGCAGCTGCTCACCGATGTCGTCGGGGAGCAGCCGGAAGTAGTCCACCGGCGCCCACGGGGTGTGCGAGAAGTGGCCGATCCGCAGGTCCGGGCGCAGCTCGCGGAGCATGCCGGGGACCAGGGCCAGGTGGTAGTCCTGGACCAGGACCGCCGCCCCTTCCCCCGCCTCCTCCGCGAGCGCCTGGGCGAAGGCCCGGTTGTACGTCTCGTACGAGGCCCACTGGCGCCGGAACTCCGCGTCGAAGACCGGCTCCACGGGAGTTTGGTAGAGCAGGTGGTGGACGAACCACAGCACCGAGTTCGCGATGCCGTTGTACGCGTCGGCGTGGACCTCGGCGTCGATGTCCAGCATCCGTACGCCCGGCTCACCGACCCCGCGCCGCACCGCCTCCCGGTCGCCGTCGCCGAGGGCCGCGCAGACCCACAGCTTGTCGTCGACGGCGCTCAGCCCGGAGACGAGCCCGCCCCCGCCGCGCTTGGCGTCGAGCGTCCCGTCCTCGCCGAGCGTGTACGTGATCGGGCCGCGGTTGGACGCGACGAGGACCTGGGCGGTGGACGGGGCGGCGGGTTCGGCATGCTCAGTGACCATGTAGCGGAACCTAGCCCGTAAGGGAAGCCGCCAAACGCGCGTCCGGAGGACCGGCCACCGACATCACACCGCCGACCACGCCCGCGTACGCCTCACGCCGCCCACCGCTCCACGTACTCCTCGATCTCCCGCATCGGCGGCCGCTCCTCCGTGTCCACCACATGGGTGCGCGGCACGAACCCCTCCTCGCCCCGCTCGAACTGCGTCAGCGCCGGCCGCACCAGATGGCCCCGGGAGAGCCGCAGCTGCGCCGTGCGGTAGATCGCCGCCGCCATCCGGCCCAGCGCCTGCCCGTCCTGGTGGCGGTGGCGCCGCACCCCCACATCCACCTGGCCCAGCGCGTCCAGACCCACGGTGTGCAGCGCGTCGACGAGCAGCCCCAGCTCCACTCCGTAACCGACCGGGAACGGCAGCCGCTCCAGCAGCGAGCGCCGCACCGCGTACTCGCCGCCCAGCGGTTGCACGAAGCCGGCCAGCTGCGGCCAGTGCAGATTGAGCAGGGGGCGTGCCACCAGTTCGGTGACGCGGCCGCCCTGACCTGCGCTGTCGCCTAGCGGGCGGTCGTACATCGCCTTGACGAACTGCACGGCGGGATCGGTGAGCAGCGGCCCGACCGTCCCCGAGACGAAGTCCGCGGAGAAGTCCTTCAGGTCGGCGTCGACGAAGCAGACGATCTCACCGCTGGTGACCAGGAGCGACCGCCAGAGCACCTCGCCCTTGCCGGGCAGGGCCGGGATCCGGGGCAGGATCGCGTCCCGGTGGACCACCCGGGCGCCCGCCGCGCGGGCGACGGCGGCGGTGGCGTCGGTGGAGCCGGAGTCGATCACGACCAGCTCGTCGACCAGCCGGACCTTCTCCATCAGCTCCCGCCGGATCGTCGCCACGATCGCCCCGACCGTGGCCTCCTCGTTGAGCGCGGGCAGCACCACACTCACCGACGTACGGTGAGGGTCGGCGGCCCGGGCGTCGGTGAGCCGGTTCAGCGGGCGGTCGGCGGACGACCAGGAACGCCTGGTCAGCCAGCGTTCCACCTCTTCGAGCACGGTCGGGACTCCTTGTGTGTGAGCTTGCGTGTGAGCGGTATGTGATCCATCTCGCCGTTCGGACGACTATCTCAACAGTCCGGTCCTTCGGTTACAGTCTTGAACAACGCGGATGACCGTCGCATGTCGGGGTCCGTCGTCACACAAACGCCTGGATCGAAGATCCAGTGCCACAGAGCTCATCCAGAGGGACTGAGGGAACGGCCCGTTGAAGTCCCGGCAACCCTCCTACCGACCGCGAGGTCACGGTGGGGAAGGTGCCAATTCCGTCTTGTGGCGAAATGCGCTGCAAGGAAGATGAGGAGAAAGGGCCTCCGCCATCATGGCTGTTCAGACCATCGCAGGTAATGCCACCACCGCCTCCGTGGACCTCGGTCCCGCCGTGGCGCTTTCCTGCCGCGAGTGCGGCGAGCGTTTCGAGCTCGGCCCCCTTTTCGCCTGTGCGTCCTGTTTCGGACCCCTGGAAGTCGCGTACGACCTGCCCACCGGCGCCCCCGAGGAACTGCGCAAGCGCATCGAGGCCGGCCCGAACAACATCTGGCGCTACGCCCCGCTGCTGCCGGTTCCGGCCGATGTCGCGGAGAAGCCCAATATCAACCCCGGTTTCACCAAGCTGGTCAAGGCCGACAACCTCGCCCGTGAGCTGGGCGTCACCGGCGGTCTGTACGTCAAGGACGACTCCGGCAACCCGACGCACTCCTTCAAGGACCGCGTCGTCGCGATCGCCGTCGAGGCCGCCCGCGCCTTCGGTTTCACCACCCTCTCCTGCTCCTCCACGGGCAACCTGGCCGGTGCCGTCGGCGCCGCCGCCGCCCGCGCCGGACTGCGCTCGTGCGTCTTCATCCCGCACGACCTGGAGCAGGGCAAGGTCGTCATGGCCGCGGTGTACGGCGGTGAGCTGGTCGGCATCGAGGGCAACTACGACGACGTCAACCGCTTCTGCTCCGAGCTCATCGGCGACCCGCTCGGCGAGGGCTGGGGCTTCGTCAACGTCAACCTGCGCCCGTACTACGGCGAGGGCTCCAAGACCCTGGCGTACGAGATCTGCGAGCAGCTCGGCTGGCGGCTGCCCGACCAGATCGTCATCCCGATCGCGTCCGGCTCCCAGCTGACGAAGATCGACAAGGGGTTCCAGGAGCTGATCAAGCTCGGCCTGGTCGAGGACAAGCCGTACAAGATCTTCGGCGCCCAGGCCGAGGGCTGCTCCCCGGTCTCCGCCGCCTTCAAGGCCGGCCACGACGTGGTCCGTCCCCAGAAGCCGAACACCATCGCCAAGTCCCTGGCCATCGGCAACCCGGCGGACGGCCCGTACGTCCTCGACATCGCCCGCCGCACGGGCGGCGCGGTGGAGGACGTGAACGACGAGCAGGTCGTCGACGCGATCAAGCTGCTGGCGCGCACCGAGGGCATCTTCGGCGAGACGGCGGGCGGCGTGACGCTCGGCGTGACGCGGAAGCTGATCGAGGCCGGCGTCATCGACCCGGCGCTCACCACCGTCGTCCTGAACACCGGTGACGGGCTCAAGACGCTCGACGCGGTCTCCGCGACCTCGCAGGCGACGGCGACCATCAAGCCGAGCCTGGACGCGTTCCGCGCCGCGGGCCTCGCCTCCGCCTGACCACTCCGATCGCCCCGATCGCCCCGACCGCAGAAGCCAGAAAGGCGTCCGCCATGAGCGTCAAGGTCCGCATCCCCACCATCCTCCGCACGTACACGGGCGGCCAGGCCGAGGTCACGGCGGAGGGCGCGAAGCTCTCCGAGGTCATCGACTCCCTGGAGAAGGACCACCCGGGCATCGCCGCCCGTGTCCTGGACGACCAGGGCAAGCTGCGCCGCTTCGTCAACGTGTACGTCAACGACGACGACGTGCGCTTCGAGGGCGGGCTCGACGCCGCCACGCCCGACGGAGCCGGCATCTCGATCATCCCGGCCGTGGCCGGCGGCTGCTGATCCGACGGCCCCCGGCTGAACCGCCGACCGCCCTCAGCTGAACAACAGTTGCCCCCTCCGCCACACAGAGCGGAGGGGGCAATTCTGCATGGTTGAGCACGGTAGAGTTGGGGAAGCCCCCTTCGCTGCGTGTGCCGCCCGCATATGAGAATGCGCCCGGCCCCGATAAGAAGCAGCCAAAGTACGTGAACCCCTTGAGGCATAAGTGGCCTTTGCCTGGCCCGACTTGCCCGTAAATTTCAGCAATCCCGCATATTCGGGCGTTCGCCTGTGCCCAGAATTCTCGTCCGATTGACCTGTTGCAGAGGGCAGTTGGGCGGATACATTCGGCCGCGGTCGACGCGCTGCGGCGCCGCGCACCCTCTCCTGTCGGAGGGTGAGTTCCGACCCGGGGCCGCGAAGTGCGGTCCCGTGCAAGGGCCAGTTATAGGGGAGTTAGGCATGGCTCAGGGCACCGTCAAGTGGTTCAACGCGGAGAAGGGGTACGGCTTCATCGCGGTCGACGGTGGTGCGGATGTTTTCGTCCACTACAGCGCGATCCAGATGGACGGGTACCGCACCCTCGAAGAGGGTCAGCGAGTTGAATTCGAGATCTCGCAGGGCCAGAAGGGGCCCCAGGCCGACATGGTCAAGCTCGCCGTCGGCTGAGCTCGGCGCGGCCGTCCGGCATCACCACTACTCACGCACGCAGGGCCCGACCCCGGAGTGATCCAGGGGATCGGGCCCTTCGTGCGCGCCGGACCGTACGGCGGGCCCCGGCTCGAGTCACGGCGGGCCCTGGCCCGAGTCATGGAGCGCCCCGGCGCGAGTCGTGGCGGACCTTGGCCTGAGTCGCTTGCACTCTCGGGGGTCGAGTGCTAATCATTGGCGTTAGCACTCTCCAGGTGAGAGTGACAGAAACTTGGACCGGGCCGGTGAGGCCCGCAGGCGCGGTGGGGCAAGGAACCACCACGCACGCAGGCCGTCCGTCGCGGGCGCCTCTCGGTCCGGAGAATCCACCCCTGTCCGGGAGGACCACTTCACATGGCCAAGATCATCGCGTTCGACGAGGAGGCACGGCGCGGTCTCGAGCGCGGGATGAACCAGCTCGCCGACGCCGTCAAGGTCACCCTCGGCCCCAAGGGCCGTAACGTCGTCCTCGAGAAGAAGTGGGGCGCGCCCACGATCACCAACGATGGTGTTTCCATCGCCAAGGAGATCGAGCTCGAGGACCCGTACGAGAAGATCGGTGCGGAGCTGGTCAAGGAGGTCGCCAAGAAGACGGACGACGTCGCCGGCGACGGTACGACCACCGCCACCGTTCTCGCCCAGGCTCTCGTCCGCGAGGGTCTGCGCAACGTCGCCGCAGGCGCCAACCCGATGGCCCTCAAGCGGGGCATCGAGAAGGCCGTCGAGGCCGTCTCCGCCGCTCTGCTGGAGCAGGCCAAGGACGTGGAGACCAAGGAGCAGATCGCTTCGACCGCCTCCATCTCCGCCGCCGACACCGAGATCGGCGCCAAGATCGCCGAGGCGATGGACAAGGTCGGCAAGGAAGGCGTCATCACCGTCGAGGAGTCCCAGACCTTCGGTCTGGAGCTCGAGCTCACCGAGGGTATGCGCTTCGACAAGGGCTACATCTCGGCCTACTTCGCGACCGACATGGAGCGTATGGAGGCGTCGCTCGACGACCCGTACATCCTGATCGTCAACTCGAAGATCGCCAGCGTCAAGGACCTGATCCCGCTGCTGGAGAAGGTCATGCAGTCGGGCAAGCCCCTGCTGATCATCGCCGAGGACGTCGAGGGCGAGGCGCTCTCCACCCTGGTCGTCAACAAGATCAAGGGCACGTTCAAGTCCGTCGCCGTCAAGGCCCCGGGCTTCGGCGACCGCCGCAAGGCCATGCTCGCGGACATCGCCATCCTCACCGGTGGCACCGTGATCTCCGAGGAGGTCGGTCTCAAGCTGGAGAACGCCGGCCTGGACCTGCTCGGCCGCGCCCGCAAGGTCGTCATCACCAAGGACGAGACCACGATCGTCGACGGTGCCGGTGACAGCGAGCAGGTGCAGGGTCGCGTCAAGCAGATCCGCGCCGAGATCGAGAACTCCGACTCGGACTACGACCGCGAGAAGCTCCAGGAGCGCCTCGCGAAGCTGGCCGGCGGCGTGGCCGTCATCAAGGCCGGCGCCGCCACCGAGGTGGAGCTCAAGGAGCGCAAGCACCGCATCGAGGACGCGGTGCGCAACGCCAAGGCCGCCGTCGAGGAGGGCATCGTCGCCGGTGGTGGCGTGGCTCTGCTCCAGGCCTCGGCCGTCTTCGACAAGCTCGACCTCACGGGCGACGAGGCGACCGGCGCCAACGCCGTGAAGCTCGCGCTGGAGGCCCCGCTCAAGCAGATCGCCGTCAACGGTGGTCTCGAGGGTGGCGTCGTCGTCGAGAAGGTCCGCAACCTGCCGATCGGTCACGGCCTCAACGCCGCGACCGGCGAGTACGTGGACATGATCGCCGAGGGCATCATCGACCCGGCGAAGGTCACGCGCTCCGCTCTGCAGAACGCCGCCTCCATCGCCGCGCTGTTCCTCACCACCGAGGCCGTCATCGCCGACAAGCCCGAGAAGGCCGGCGCGGCCGCCCCGGGTGGCATGCCGGGCGGTGACATGGACTTCTGATCGGGTCCTTCCGACCGGTCGAAGCTCCACGCACGTCTCGCAGGACGTCCCACAGGGGCGGCATCTCCTTCACGGGAGGTGCCGCCCCTGTGGCGTGTCCGGGGGGTGCTGGGACACTGCGGGAGCGGTCGGTGTGTCTCTTACGGGTACGGGGACGGGGCGGGCATGAGCGTGAGTGCTGCGGGGAGAAGGGGCGGAGGACGGCTCAAGGGGACCTCGCTCGTGGTGGGTGGGGCCGTGCTGTTCGCGGCGGGGCTGTTCATCGTGGCGACCGGAACGGGCCTCTCCGGCCTCCTCGGCATGCGGGTGGAGACATTCGGCCGGATCGACTGCCAGGACACGCGTACGGAGAAGGGGCAGACGGTCTGGCACTGCTTCGGCGAGACCCCCGCGCAGCAGCGCGCCAACGAGGCGGAGCGCAAGCGGGTCGCCGATGGGGCTCTGCGCGTCCATGTGGACGGCATGCCGGAGCCGGCCCGGATCGGACGCACCCGGATCCTCTTCGCGGACCACGACGGCAGGAACGACCCCGGACCGGTCACCGCGACGCAGGTGACCGAACGCGGACGGTGGTTCGCCCACTCGTCGACGGTCGTCGGCTACGGCATGATCCCGCTGCTGCTGGGCGCCGGAACGGCGGCCTGGGGCGGCTACCGGATGCGCGAAGCGGGGCGACGGAGCCGCTGAGGGGCGCCGAGGGGCGCCGAGGGGCGCCGAGGGGCCGCTGATCGGCGCCGAGAGGCCCTGATGGACCCGAACGAGCGGTCGGGCATGGCCGAATGGCTACTTGCCGTGTCCGAGCCGGTACGGCAACACGTGTTCGACCGGTTTCGGTGATGTCGGTGGCGCGCCGGTCGCCGGTGGGGTAGCGCCGCCGTGGGTGCTGCCGGAGGCCGCGCACCGCTGGTTCGCCCCTCGCGCCGCGCGCGGTTCGATCTCTTGGCAGCTCACCGCCCGGGCCGGTCGCCGCGTACAGCCATTGGTCCAGTCCACTGCTCCTGTGTGCCGCATCGGTGTGCGACTGCACATGCCGACCGGTCGGTGCCCTGTGGTACGGCCGAGGGCTGCGGCGCCCGCCTTCTTCGCTTGCGCTATCCGGCCAACTTCACCCGGTGGCCCGGAATCACGCGTACCGGCCCGGCGGCGGGACATGATGGCCCTGGTGTTCACCTGGTGAACACCTGTCGCATGAATAACTCCAGTTATGCGGACGTCAGTTGGGCATAACGGTCGTCAACCGCACAGAAGGAAGGTGTCATGAAGCAGCAGAAGAAGGCTTACGTGAAGCCGTCGCTGTTCAAGCAGGGCGACTTTTCGAAGAAGACCGCCGGTTACTTCTACGGCTCGTACAAGGAGTACTGGGTCCGGCGCATCATCTGATCCGCCGACCGGCTCCCTGTGCACGGTGTGAGAACTTCCGAAAGGTGAAGATGCCCGGCCTGCTGCGTGACTACTTCGTCGTCCTGCCGGACAGCGTGGCGGGCCACGCGGTGGCCGGGCAGCTTCCCGTACCGGACACCACCCGGAGCGCAGGAGGGGCGGGCGGCACCGTCACCGTCGCCCACCCCTCCGGCCGCCCCTGGGTCGTCGCCCGCCCCCTGGTCCGCAAGGTCAGCCACCTCCGCCGGGGCGACGACGCCCTCGTGCTCATCGGCCCCGACCGCGTCCCCGAGGCCGTGCTCGCCGGCCTTCTGGAGGGCGCCCGCGACCGGGCCGGGCTGGAACGGCGCCTCGCCCGGCTCCCCGGCCTCCACCACGTCATCGCGCACCTCTCCGGCGAGACCTGGATCCGGGGCACCGCCTCCGGCCTGCGCCGGATCTACCACGTCCGGCACGCCGAGGCCGGAAGCATCGCCTCCGACCGCCCGGCCGTCCTCGCGCACCTGACCGGCGCACCCCTGGACGACGGCGCGCTCGCCCTGCGCATGCTCGACTTCCTGCCGCACCCCCTGAGCCGGCGCGTCCTGTGGCGGGGCGTGCACGAGACCGGGGCCGGGTACGGACTGGCCCTGCCCGTCGCAGCACCGGGCACGGCCGCTGCCCCCGGCCCTCGCGAGTACCGCTGGTGGGAGCCCCCGCCGCCGGAACTCTCCCTGACGGAGGGCGCCCGAAGACTCGGGGACGCCGTCGCCGCCTCCGTACGAGCGCATATCGGCGGCCTGGACCGGATCAGCTGCGAGCTCTCCGGCGGCCTGGACTCCACCACCCTCACCTTCGCCGCCCGCGCGACCGCCCCGGCGGAGCTGTCGCTGCTCACCGTGGCGGCCCGGGACCGCTACAGCGAGGACGAGACGTGGGCGCGGCGGGCGGTGGAGGCAGCACAGGGCGGGCAGACGGACACCCCCGCCTTGGCCCACCACATCATCCCCGCCGACCAAGCCCCGTACTTCTACGCGGACTTGACGGCAACCGCCGCCGAGCTCAACGACGAACCGCTCCCCGTGGCCCCCGGCCGGGCCCGCGCGCACCTGCTCCTCAGCCGCGCCCACGCCACCGGCTCCCGCTACCACCTCACCGGCTACGGCGGCGACGAACTCTTCCTCGGCCTGCCCCACGCCTACCAGGACCTCTTCCACGGCAACCCGCTCACCGCCTGGAACCACCTCAGCGGCCTGCGCCACCAGCTCGGCTGGCCGCTGCTCCCCACCTTGAAGGCCTTGCTGAACCGCTCCACGTTCCCCCACTGGCTCGCGGGCGCGGTCACCACCGAACCCCAGCCGGTCACCCGCACCCCGCTCCTCTCCTGGGGCGTGCGCCAGTCCTTGCGCCCGTGGTTCACGGACCACGCGAACGCCCTGATCACCGAGGAGTTCCGGGCGGCCGCCGCCGGGCAGGCCGAGCCGGTCGACCGGTGGCGGGGGCGGCATGTGGACATCGACGCGGTACGGATGGGGGCGCGGCACTTCCAGGCGATGGAGGACATCGGCATGACGATCGGGCTGCCGGTCGCCGCGCCCTTCTACGACGACCGGGTCCTGGAGGCGACCCTCGCCGTACGCCTGGAGGAGCGCATCAGCCCCTGGCGCTACAAGCCGCTGCTCGTCGAGGCGATGCGCGGGGTGGTGCCGGATGCGCTGCTGGCCCGTACGACGAAGGACCACATGTCCTCCGACGAACACCAGGGCCTCCGCGAACACGCGCCGGACCTGGCCGACTTGTGGACGGGCTCGCGCCTGGCCGAACACGGCCTGGTGGACGCCCGCAACCTGCTCCGACTGGCTGCCGAACCCTTCTCGCCGGTCCTGGTCGAGCACTCCATCAGCTCCACGGTGGCCGGGGAGACCTGGCTGCGCACGGCCGAGAACGCCTGGCCCACACCCGATCGGACCCCCACGACCAGCGAGGCATCGCGATGAAGCTCAGAAAAGGCATAGCCGTCACGACGACCGAGTACGGAGGCGTGCTGCTCGACGAAAAGGACGGTAGCTACTGGCAGTTGAACGACACGAGCATCATCGTCGTGGAGACGCTGGCCGCCGGGCAGGTCCCCGAGGCGGCCGTCGAACGCATCGTCGCCGAGTTCGACGTCGAGCGCGCGGAGGCGGAGTCGGACGTCGCCCAGCTGACCCGTCAGCTCGTCGAGGCGAAGATCCTGCGCCCATGACCACCGAGATGACGATGCCGCGGCGGGGAGCCGGGCCGGGAGGCGTACGGCTGCGCGCCGCGATCGCCGCCGCGTTCGTCCTGGCCCGCTTCAAACCGGGCCGCCTGCGCCGGGTGCTGACCCGCTGCGCCAAGGGCGCGCGCCCGGCGACGTACGAGGAGACGCTGGAGGCGTACGAGGCGGTCACCGCCACCAGCCGCCGCTGCGCGGGCCGTTACGGCTGCCTGCCCCGTTCGGTGGCCATCGCGCTGGTGTGCCGGATGTCGGGTAGCTGGCCGGACTGGTGCGCGGGGGTCCGGACGGCACCGCCGTTCTCGCCGCATGCTTGGGTGGAGGCGGAGGGCCGCACGGTCGGCGAGCAGGCGGCGTCGGCCGATCTGCGTCCTTTGATGGTGGTGACGGTACGCGAGGGGGTTCCGGGTGAGCGCGGTGGCGGGAACGACGACGGGGGCGGACAGGCGCCCTGAGGGGCCTGGGGTGTCCGGGACACCTGGGGTGCCTGCGGGGAGCGGACCACCCTCCGAAGCGACCACGCCCGGCGCGTCACCCCTCCGCCTCCTCCTGACCCGGGTCCGCCCCCACCGCGGCGTACTCATCCGCGCGGGCCTCCTCTCCCTCACCGGTTCCACGGCCGGCCTGGCGATGCCGCTGATGGCGAAGTACGCGGTGGACGCGTTCGCCGCGGACCGCTCGCCGGTGACCCCGCTCATCGCACTCACCGCACTGGTCCTCGCGGGCGCCTGCCTCTCCGCGTACGGCCGCTACCTCATGGCCCGTACGGGAGAAGGCGTCGTCCTCCGGGCGCGCGACCAACTCGTGGGCCGCATCATGCGGTTGAAGGTCCCGGCGGTGGACCGTCTGACCCCCGGCGACCTCCAGTCCCGCGTCACCAGCGACACCACCCTCCTGCGAACGGTCCTCTCCAGCGGCCTGGTCGAGTCGTTCAACAGCGTGCTGATGCTGCTGGGGACGATCGCGTTCATGGCGTACATGGACCTGACGCTGCTGGGCGTGACGCTCGTGGTGATCGTCGGTATCGGAGCCGTAACTGCCTTGCTCATGCCCCGCATTCAGCGCGCGCAGCTCCGCGCACAGGAGTCGGTCGGCGCGATGGGCGCGGCGCTGGACCGGGTGCTCCAGGCGTTCCGTACGGTCAAGGCGAGCGGCGCCGAGGAGCGGGAAACGGCGGCCGTGGCCGAGGCGGCACGGCATGCGCACGACCGGGGCGTCTCGGTGGCGAAGTGGTCCTCGGTCTCCGACGTCACGATGATGATGTCGATCCAACTGGCCTTCCTGGCCGTGCTGGGCGTGGGCGGCGCGAGGGTGGCGTCAGGCTCGCTCGACATCTCCTCCCTGATCGCGTTCCTGCTCTACCTCTTCTACCTGATGGGCCCGATCGGCGGCCTGGTCGAGGGCTGGACGGGCCTGCAGAGCGGCCTCGCCGCCGTACGCAGGATCGACGAGGTGGAGTCACTGCCGGGCGAACCTGTCGGCCGGCCCGGCGCCGTACCGGGCGAGGGGACTCCGCTGCGGGTCACCTTCCAGGACGTGACCTTCGGGTACGGGGACGAGCGCGCCCCCGCCCACAAGGGCGTCACGTTCGAGGTCCCGGCCGGCGGGATGGTGGCGCTGGTGGGCCCTTCGGGGGCGGGGAAGTCGACGGTGTTCAGCCTGCTGGAGCGGTTCTACGACCACGACGGCGGCACGATCACCGTGGACGGCCGGGACATCCGGGACTGGCCGCTGGCGGAGCTGCGGGCCTCGCTCGCGTACGTGGAGCAGGACGCCCCGGTCCTGGCCGGGACGCTGAGGGAGAACCTGCTCTTCGCGGCCCCGGATGCCCCGGAGGACCGGCTGACGGAGGCGGTGGCCCGGACCCGCCTGGACGCCCTGGTCGCCCGCCTGCCCGACGGCCTGGACACGGCGGTGGGCCACCGGGGCGTCACTCTCTCCGGCGGCGAACGCCAGCGCATCGCCATCGCCCGCGCCCTGCTGCGCCGCCCGCGCCTTCTTCTGCTGGACGAGGTGACGTCACAGCTGGACGCGGTCAACGAACAGGCGCTACGGGACGTCATCCTCGAACTGGCGACACAGACAACGGTGTTGGTCATCGCCCACCGCCTCTCCACCGTCCGCCACGCCGACCGCATCGTGGTCCTGGAAGAGGGCCGCGTCCGCACGGCGGGCACGCACGAGGAGCTGATCGCCTCGGACGACCTGTACCGGGAGCTTGCGACGACGCAGTTGGCAGCCGCAACGGATCAGCCGGTGTAGTTCTTCAGCTCCTCGTCATGAGGATGTGCTCCGGGCTCGACCACTCACCGTCCCCGGCGAAGCGGCCCACTCGGGCCAGGGTGCCGTCCGGCCGGGCGCGGTCGTTGCGAGCTCCGCCGACCCGCAGCCCGCGTGCGCGGTACAGCCGCAGCTCCGGCCGCTGCCGTTGCTCAGCTTCAACGTCACGGTCTCGGGGCAGGCGAGGGCCCAGCGCCTCGAAGTCCTCGACGGGCATCATCGGTGTGTCCTCTCGGACCGAGGAATCAGCCCCGCCCGCACCGCCTCCATCCGCTCGCGCACCCCGGGCGGCTGCACGGCCCCCGGCGGCCCCACCGGCGGTTCGGGCACCGGCCCACGGCACTTCCGGCACAGCCCGCCGAGGAGCGCTTCCGGGCTGCCCGGGACTCCGCACTCGCCGCACTCCAGGGTGCGCAGAACGGTCCGGGGCCCTGGCAGGACCCGCTCCGGCGGCAGCTTGTCGGTCAGGCGGCGCTCGACGAGGCGGGCGGCGCAGTGGACGGGGGACGGGAGGCCCGCGGTGAGGGCGTGCAGCAGTTCGGCCTCCGTCGCACCCCGCGCGAACCACTCGCTGACCTGCGGTTCCAGCCGTACGCAGTCGGCGGCGGAGAGGGACAGCGCCGGAGCCGTACGGCCGAGGGCGGCGAGCAGGATGAACGCCCGGGATCGGGTGGGGCGTTGGGGCTGGTCCGGCGGTGCGTCGCCCCGGATGTAAGCGTTCCACCACTCGTGCTCGCGTGCGGTGCGCGAGAAGAAGGTCCGGGTCACCCAGAACATCACCTCGTCGGTGATCACGCACTCGCTGCCGCGCCGCAGGTGCCCGGCGTCCTGGAGCCGGTTGAGGGTGGTGCCCAGCGCGCACTGCCCGTACGGGAGGTGCTTGGCCAGCGTCTTCACGGAGATGTCGGAGCCGTCGGGCAGCCGGTCGATGTACGCGGCGACGGCGGCGTCACGGGGGAGGAGGTGGGCGAAGTCGCTGTCGGTGCGCGGTCGTTCGCCGGGGGCGGAGCGCTTGCCGTAGCCGGGTTTGGCCATCGGGTGCGGGGTCGCGGGCGGGGCCTCGTGCTGGGAGCGCGAGGCAGCATTAGGGTAGCTGTCAGCCATGGGGATCGTTGTGTCCGATCTTCGTTGGTCAGACCCCTGTTCGGTGTTCCATCACCAGCAGGGGTCGCTTTTTCTGGTCTCGTGGTCCGCACGCTAAAGCGCGGCGACTGTGCGTGGCAAGTCGGTCGCAAACGGTCAACTTCAGTCGCAGGGTGGGTGGGTGGGAAAAGTGACCCATCCACCCCATCACCGTAAAGAACGCTCGGATCTCGCGGCTTGAGCTCCGGGAGGAGCCGGGGTCGGCGCAGGTGGGAACAGGTGTGCGGCAGGATCGCGGCATGAAGAACACCAGTTCCTACGCGCCTTCGGCGCCGCTGTCGTTCCGGCGGGCGGCGTCCGATGACGACCTGACCGAGCTCGTACGCCTCCGGGACGCTGCCGCGCGCTGGCAGATCGAGCGCGGCATCGAGCAGTGGCAGCCCGGGGAGCTGGACGAAGGCCACTTCCGGCGGCGGCTGCGCGAGGGCGAGGTCTGGCTCGCCACGCTCGGCCCCGACGGGCCGAGCGCCGGGGCGTGGGAGCTGTGGTGGGACGACGAGCCGGCCTGGGGCGCCCAGCCGCCGGTCGCGGGCTACGTCCACCGCCTGATGACCGACCGCCGGACGGCCCCGCCCGGCGCCGGCCGCGTACTGCTGGCAGAGGCCGAGCGCCGGATCGCCGCGTACGGGAGGGAGCTGTGCCGGCTCGACTGCCTGACCTCGAACGACCGGCTCCGCCGCTACTACGAGGAGGCGGGGTACACGGTGGTCGGCGAGCAGGCGGGGAAGAACGGGGACGGCGGGCGGACGTACGGGGTGACGTTGCTGGAGAAGCGGGTGCGGGTGGCCTGAACCCCGGGCCGGGCTTCAGCCCCAGGTCTGTCCGGCCGGTTCCTTGATGGTGCGGTTGATCCGGTTGAAGAAGTTGGTCAGCGCGATCTCCAGGTTGATCGCGCCGATCTGCTCCTCGGTGAAATGGGCGTTGGCCTCCTCCCAGATCGCGTCGGTGACCCCCTCCGCACCGTCCTGCAGCCGGGTGGCGGCCTCGGTCAGCGCCAGGGCCGCACGCTCCGCATCGGTGTAGAAGGGCGCCTCGCGCCACGCCGCCACGTTGTGCAGCCGCTCGTCGGTTTCACCGGCCTTCTTCCCTCCGGCGACACTGGCGTAGACGCACGGCGAGCAGCCGTTGATCTGGCTGGCGCGCAGGTGGACCAACGCGAGCAGCCGGGGGTCGACGTCTCCGGCGGCGATCGCCTTCTGGAGGTGCCCGATCCCCTTCCACACGTCGGGGTTGCCGGTGTTCTTGTTCTTCAGTCGGTTCTGCACGGGGGTGCTCTCCTTCGGCCGGGGTTACGTTGCGGGGCTGGTGCCCGTCACCCCTATGACGGAGCAGCTTCCAGGGAGGTAACACCATGTCCGGCGCCCATCCTTCGGATCCGCTCGCCGAGGCGTTCGAGGAGCACCGCGCCCACCTGGCGGCGGTCGCCTACCGCGTGCTCGGCTCGCACGCCGACGCGGACGACGCGGTCCAGCTGGTCCGACCGATCTGACTGTGACGATCGACGAGAACCCGGCTCCGGAAGACCTCGTGGCGCTCGGGGACTCGGTCGGTCTCGCGCTCCTCACGGTCCTCGACTCGCTGCGCCCGGATGAACGGCTGGCATTCGTCCTGCACGATGTGTTCGCCGTACCCCACGGGGAGGTAGCCGCGATTCTCGGCAAGTCCGCCGACGCGACGAAGATGCTCACCAGCCGCGCCCGTAGGAAGGTCCGGGCGGCCCAGCACCACGTGAGCGCCCGGCGGCGGCAACGCGAGGTCGTGCAAGCCTTCTTGGCCGCCGCGCGGGACGGCCGGTTCGAGCAGCTGTTGCGGGTTCTCCACCCGGAGGTGAAGTTCACCGTCCACTCCCCGAACGGCCGGTTCGTGACGCTCGGGGCCACCGAAGTCGCCACCCGCGCGCGGGTGGCCGGCAGCGCGGCACGGGGACACACGGTGACCGTGAACGGACGGCCCGGCGTCATCTCCTGGAGCGAGGACGGCGCCCCGCTCTCCCTCCTCGCCTTCACCGTCGCCGACGGCCGTATCACCGAGATCACCGCACTGGTCGACCCCGCCCGGCTCGCGCTCATGGACCTGCCGCACCCGGTGTGACCGGCTGACGACGATGGCGGCCGGCCCTCGCCGCGGTCCGCGCGGGGCAACGTGACGACGATCACTCCGATGGAGCGCCGGAGCTGTAGACCGGACGCCCGGCGGCGGGCGTATACCCGGTGAAGCGAAAGATCCGGGAGCAACTTTTGACCGTCGAGGAGTTCGAAGAGTTCTACGCCCAGGCGGTCGCGCGTCTCACAGGCCAGCTGTACGTGATGACGGGGGACCTCCAGGAGGCGCAGGACGTCGTGCAGGAGGCCTTCGTGAAGGCGTGGGTCCGGCGCGGCCGGCTGGAGCGGGACGGGCAGCCCGAGGCGTGGATCCGTACGGTCGCGTGGCGGCTGGCGGTGAGCCGCTGGCGCTTCCGGCGGCGGTCGGCGGACGCCTGGGGCCGGGGGAGCGGGGTGGCGGATCACGTCGCGCCGCCGGATCCGGACCACGTGGTGCTGGTCGACGCGCTCCGGGAGCTGCCCGCTCAGCAGCGGCGGACGTTGACCCTGCACTACCTGTGCGACCTCACGGTGGAGCAGATCGCCGGGGAGACCGGGCTTTCCGCCAGCACGATCAAGACGCATCTGGTCCGCGGCCGGGCGGCGCTCGCCCACCGTCTGCAGGACCCCCGCATGGAGGAGGCTCCTGATGTCTGAACCACGGGACCGGTCGGGCCCGGAGGCGTCCCGGGGCGCGCAGGACCCCTTGCGGTCCCTGTTCCGGCAGGCTGGAGACTTCGGCCAGGGCCGCGTGGTCCCGGAGCCGGCCACGTACATCACCGAACGCGGCATGCGGGCCCAGCGGCGCCGGATGGCCGCGGTCGCGGTGGGGGTGTGCCTGGTCATCGGCGGGGGCGGCGCGGCGGCGGTCGGCCTGCTCCCGGTCACACCGAAGCCCGCCCCTCCGGCGACGAGCCCGTCCCCCAGCTACCCGTCCCCGGCGCCGCCGCCTCCTGCGGGGACGCCGACGGAGCCGCCCACGCCCAGCAATACGGTGCCGGGACCGGAGGGTGCCGTCACGGGGACGACCGCTCCGGGGGGCCCGCCGACGACGGAGGCGCCGACGAGTGCCTCGTCGACATCAACGTCTACGTCGACGGTCGGGGCGACGTCGATGCCCTGATGGCGGGCGGCCGACCCCGCGCTTCGCCCCGGCCCTGTCTTCCCTTCCCTTCTCCTCCCATGCCCCGGCGTCGACACCGGGCGATCCCACACGCCCGGATGCGTCCGAAAGGTGCTCGAGTGTCTACGTTGCCCCCTGGGGTCAGGCCTGCCCCGCCAAGGCCGAGGAGCCCCGAACTCCGTCCCGTAGCGCATGAGTTCCGGTCGTCCGAGGCGCCCGTCCTGCACCCGCCACGGCCTGCGTCACGCGCGCTTCTGGCGGCAGGGTTCGACCGGGCGGTCGCCTGGCTGAGTCCCGCCGACCGCCGGGTGCTCTGGCTCTACCTCCTCACCCGCATATCCCTGTGGGTCACGGCCCACGGCGCCCGGTGGCTCTTCCCCCGGGGCTCCGATGTGCGGGAGGCGGGGGCGGTCCTCGCACCGTTCCAGCAGTGGGACGCGAACCACTACCTCCACATAGCGCGCGACGGCTACTTCCCGGCCGGCGCAGGCCCATGGATGGATGATTGGGACAACAGGGAGGCGTTCTTCCCCGGATTCCCGCTGCTCCTGAGGGCCGTGCACGTCGTCGTCCCGAGCTGGACGGCGGCGGGCCTGCTGATCTCGCTGGTCGCGGGAGCCGTGGCCGTACTGGCACTGTCCCGAATAGCCCGCGCGTACGTCCCTGAGGACGCCGACGGCCGGCGTACGGCCCTGTTCTTCCTGCTCTCCCCGTGCGCGGTCTTCCTGGCGGTCGGCTACACGGAGGCACTGTTCCTGGCGTTCGCGCTCCCGGCCTGGCTGGCCGCCCAGCGCCACCGCTGGGCGCCGGCGTGCACGCTGACCGCGCTGGCGACGACGGTCCGGGTCAGCGGCCTGTTCCTGGCGGCCGCGATCGCGGTGCTGTTCGTGCTCTCGGTGAGGACCCGGCGCGACTGGCGCGGGGCGGCCTGGCTGGCACTGCCCGCCCTGCCGCCGCTGGCGTACAGCTGGTATCTGCACGCGCACACGGGCGACTGGATGGCGTGGAAGAGCGCCCAGGAGCGCGGCTGGTACCGGGACCTCCACACCCCGTGGGAGGCGTGGGCGAACACGTGGAACGCGGCGTTCGACGGAGTACACACGACCGGCTACGCGGCCATGTTCCAGGCGGAGTTGGCGTCGATGGTGGTGGGCCTTGCGCTGGTCGCACTGCTGGCGCGCCACCGCCGCTGGCCGGAGGCGGTGTACGTCGCGCTGAGCCTGTGGGCGCTGGGAACGTCGTACTGGTACGTGTCCATCCCGCGCGCCACGTTGCTGTGGTGGCCGCTGTGGATCGGCCTGGCGGCGGTGAGCCTGCGGCGCCCGTGGTTCCGGACGGTGTACTTGTGCGTGACGGTGCCGGTGAGTGCTCTGGTGGCCCTGGCGTTTCTTACGGGGCGGTGGGCGGGGTAATCCGTTGGGCGTCAAGAGGTCTGGGAGCCCCGCTCACGCGGGGACCAGGCGGAGGCACCGAAGATCACGGCCGGCCTCTCCGGCCGCTTGGAGTCACGGACGGGGACGAGGCCCGGAAGGCCGTCGGCCACTTCGACGCAGTTACCGCCGTCGGAGTTGCTGTACGAGGACTTTCGCCACGTCGCGGAAGTCAGGTTGGCTCGGCGGATGGCATGATCGGATCTCCTTGACCAACTGCTGGATGAACTCGGTTGTCTGCTCCGGAGAGAGCGCCTTGTCTCGCTGCAAATCGTAGGACAACCGCAGCTCCTCGACGCGGCCTGAGTCCTTCTGCCGCCCCTCATCCCGCCCCGCCCAGCCGGTCCAGCTCCAGCCTCGCAGGCGGCGGGAGCTGTTTGACGTCGGGCCTGGCTCGGAACGATTCCAGCAGGTAGCCCACCAGTCGGCGGGACGCGGCCGCGGATTCCGCTTGCGCGCCGTTCGCCACGCCGTTGTTGGCCAGCAGGGCCAGCACCACGTCCGAGACGTCGAAGTCCGGGCGCAGGGCGCCCGCCTCCTTGGCCCGCCGTACCAGCAGGGCCAGGCCTTCCTCCGCCCGGTCGCGCTCCCCGGCGTAACTCGCGTCGTCCGGGAAGCGGGCCAGGAACGCGTGGGTGAAGCCCCGGTCGGCGGCCTGCATCGCGGAGACCTTCGTGAACACCGAGCAGAACGCGCGCCACGGGTCCGGGTCTTCCAACGCCTCGTCGAGCACGCCCGCGCACTCGGCGAGCTGCTCGGCGAATGCCTCCGTGATCAGGGAGGCGCGGGTGGGGAAGCGCCTGTAGAGCGTTGCCACCCCGACCCCCGCCCGCCGGGCGATCGCGCTGATCGGTACGTCGATCCCGTGGAGCGCGTACGCCTCGCGGGCCGCGCGCAGGATGCGGTCGCGGTTCTCCCGGGCGTCTGCGCGCAGGGCGGCCGAGCCGGGCTGGGGTGGGTTGTGAGAGGGCTGAGCAGGCATGTCTCTCACTTTAGGGTAAGTGGAGGGGTTTCTCCGTTTAGCTGTCTAGCCTGGGTCGGGAGCAGGAGCACCCGATGGAACAGGCACAGGACGGCCCACGATGAACGACATGCGCGCGGCGCTCTACGACAGCTACGGACCGCCCGAGGTTCTCTACGAGGGGCGGGTCCCGGTGCCCGTACGCGGACCGGGCGAGGTGCTCGTGCGGGTCCATGCGGCCAGCGTCAACGGTGGTGAGCTGTACGGCCGCGCCGGGAAGGTCCGGCTCGTCACCGGGCGTCGGTTTCCCCAGCGGACCGGGATCGACTTCGCGGGCGAGGTCGCCGAGGTGGACCCCTCGGTCACCGGCCTGAGCGTGGGCGACCGGGTGTGGGGCATCCTGCCGCGCGGGCGGGGCGGCTTCGGCAGTGCGGCCGAGTACGTGTCCGTCCGCCCGCGCCAGATCGCGTACGCCCCCGAGAACGTCACCCTGGCCGAGGCCGCCTCGCTCCCTGCCGGGGGCACCACCTCCCTCACCGCCCTGCGCGACAAGGCCCGGCTCCGGGCGGGTGAGCGGCTCCTCGTCCGGGGGGCCTCCGGTGGTGTCGGCAGCGTCGCGGTTCAGGTCGGGAAGGCACTGGGGGGCCATGTCACCGGTCTCGCGGGGGCGAAGAACCTCGACTTCGTCCGGGAGCTGGGGGCGGATGAGGTGTTGGATCATCGCGCGGTGGAGCTGTCGGAGCTGGGTCCGTACGACGTCATCATGGACACCGTCGGCAGCGAACACCGCACTCTGAGGCGTCTGTTGGCGCCGGGTGGCCGCCTGGTCTCCATCGCGTTCGACATCCACCACCCGGTCAGAGGGCTCGGCTACATCCTGGGCTCAGCCGTCCATGGGAGCCGGCGGGTGCGCTTCTTCAGCGGCAACCCGAAGCACGACCTGTTCGCCGAGCTGACCGCGTACGTGGAACGCGGGGACCTGCGTCCGGTCGTCGACACGGTTCATTCGCTCGCGGACATCGCTGCCGCCCACCGCGCGCTGGAGGCGGGCGGGGTGCGCGGCAAGCATGTGATCCGGGTGGTGTGAAGCCGGGCGTCAGCGCGCGTGGTGCTGGGGAGCGCGGTCCATCGGGTCGTCGGCCGCCTCGGCGCCGAGCATGGCCTTGTCAGCCGCCCGCCACCCCGCGCGCACATGGGCCCAGGGTATGGAGTCGACCTCATGCAGGCGCGAGTGCCGAAGGACCGCTCTGAGTGCGATGAACCCGGGGCCGGCATCCGAGCGGACGGGAACCCCGGCTTCGAGCTCTTCCGGGGTGGGGAGGGGCGGGCGGTCGAAGACGATCTCGTCGCGCGCTGCTCCGGTCAGCCAGAGGAGAATCCCCTCGCTGACCGCCTGTGCCCACTCCGGATCGATGTCGGCGAGGCCGAGGGGATTGACGAACTCGAAACCGAGGCGATCGTCCGGCAGCGGTTCGAAGTCGACGGTGAACCAGGCGAAGCCGCCCATGCAGCTCGGCCGGGTGTAGCGGACGTGGACGTCGCGGCGGGCTTCGGAGGGGAATCGCATGCGGCGAGTGTCGAGTCGGGCGCGAGGCCGTCGCAACGGGGTTCCGGTGTCATGGGGCCGTGACCCCGCTCCTGAGGCCGGGCTCGTGCGGAGACCCCTTCGCAATGGCGTGGGGGAGGGGCCACGCCATCACGCGAAGGTCCCCGCACGCCGGCTAGGAAGGTGTCAACGGCTTGTCCAGGGGTGGGGACGACCGTGCCCGGTAGCCGCCCGCCTGCAGTGTGAACATCGCCGCGTACGCGCCGCCCTCCAGCGCCATCAGCTCTTCATGAGAGCCCGACTCCGTGATGCGGCCCTCGTCGAAGGCGTAGATCGTGTCGCAGTCGACCACGCTGGCCAGGCGGTGGGAGATCAGGACCGTGATCTGGTCCTCGCGCAGCCGGCCGCGCAACACCGCCTCATAGACGGCGTGTTCGGAGGGCGGGTCCATGCTCGCCGTCGGCTCGTCGAGGAGGAGCAGTGGGGCGTTCTTGTACAGGCCCCGGGCCACCGCGATCTTCGCCCACTGGCCGCCCGACAGCTGCTGGCCGCCCTTGAAGCGCTTCGAGAGGAGTGTTTCCCAGGTATCGGGGAGTGAGGCGATCACCGCGTCGGCGCCGGAGGCCCGGGCCGCGGCCAGGGTACGGGCGGGGTCGGCCTGGGTGAGGGTGCCGGTGGCGGCGGTGATGTTGGACAGGGCGCTGAAGGGGAAGCGAACCGGTTCCTGGAGGACGCAGGCTACCTGCCGGTGCAGGGACTGGGCGTCCATCTCCCGTACGTCGGTGCCGTCCCAGCGGACGCTGCCGCACTCCGGCTCGTACAGGCCGGCCAGCAGCTTGGCGCAGGTCGACTTGCCCGAGCCGTTCAGGCCGACGAAGGCGATCTTCTGGCCGGCGGTCAGGGTCATGCTGATCCCGTTGAGGGCCGCCGTCTCCTTGCCGGGGTACGTGAAGTGGACGTCGTCCAGCGTGATCCGGCCGACGGTGGAGGGGGCCTGCAAGGCTGCCTGGGTCGGCAGGAGTTGGCGGCTGCGCTCCTGGACGGTGAGGAGGTCGGAGACCCATAGCGCGTGCTCGTAGACGAGATGGGCGACCTCTACGAGACGGGTGAGCGCTACCTGGCCCGACTGGATCGCGAGCACCGCGCCCGCTCCGGCGGCGAGCGGGAGCCATCCGGCGATCAGCATGGCGGCCAGCGCGGCGTACGTGATGCCGGTGCCGAGGCCCCCGACCGCTCGGCCGGCCAGGTTGAGCAGGGCCGCGTGCACGCCCAGCCGGGTGTCCTCGGCCGCGATCTTGAGGGTCAGGCGGCGGTGTTCCTCCAGCAGGGCGCCTTGCGCGGTGTCCGAGCGGAGTTCGGCCGCCGCGTCGACGTCGAGAAGGAGCCAGGAGAAGACCCGTACGCGGCGTTGCAGCGCGTTCCACCGCTTGAACGACGCGAACCGGGCGCGGGCGCTGCGTACGGCCGCGAAGCCGACCGGCAGTACGGACAGCAGGAGGAGGGGCAGGAGCGCGGGGTGCAGGATGCCGAGCACCCCGGCCGTTCCGACGAGGGCCAGGGCGGCGGAGGCGAGGGAGACCACCTGGCCGACGATCTGGCGTGCGTAGAAGAGCCCGCGGTCGTTGGCGCGGTGGACCTCGTCGTGCCAGCCGGCGTCCTCGACCGCCTCCAGCCGTACGTGCGCGGTGAGATGCAGGAAGTCGCACTCCAGGGCCGTGCGGATCTTCGGGGTGACGCGGGCCTGGGCGACCGCGACCCCGGATTCGAGGCCCGCTCGGGCGCCCAGGAGGGCGATGACCAGGAGGAGTTGGGGGACGGACGCGCGTACGCGGTCGGGGGTGGGGCCCTCGGCGAACAGGTGCTGGAGCACCGCGATTCCGGCGATCAGGCCGAGCGCGCTCATCGCCGCGGAGGCCAGCTGGCACACGACGACGCACAGCGTGGCGCGCCGGTCGGCCTGCCAGGCGAGGCGGCCGATCAGGGCGGTGATCCGGGGGAGGCGGGTGAGGACCTGGGCCACGGTGGCGTCGGCGGCCGCGCCGTCGTGGACCGACCAGTACGCCTCCTCCAGTTCGTCGGTCAGGTTGTCGTCCTGGGGGCCGGCCGCGACGGTGGCGGGCGGGGGCGGCAGGGGCTCGGTGCGCGGCCCCGGAATGGTGTCCTTCGGTGCCGTGGTCGGTTCGTCGGGGCGGGCGGATTCGGTCATGCCGAGTGCCTCGTCTCCGGTCGGGCTCCGGAGGCGGGGCCTCCGGAGTGGTCGGCGGCCTTTTCGAACGCAGGGTGAACGAGCGCATGACGGCGTAAGCGGTGCATGAGTGCCCCTCGTGGCCAGATGCGGACAGGTGATCGGGTAACGGGGGTGTTCCTGTCGCCGTCACGGGTGGTGGCGGGCGATATCTGGAACAGGATTTCGCATGTCCGGGTCGTTCCCTTGGTGTGGCTGGGTGACCCGCGCCGTGATGCTGCGTTCGATCACTCCTGTGGGTCTGGGTACTTCGTGTGGGGGATTGCGGGACGAGGAGGGCAGGGGAGCAGGGGAGCAGAGGACGGCAGGGCGGGGTGCTCGGGCCGCGTGCCCGTCGGCTCCCGCTCGTGGCCCTGCGCCCGCAGGTGCGGGGGCCGCCGGTTCATATCCGGGGTTGCTGCCGGGCCCGGTGCCCCGTCCCGCGCCCCTACTGCTTCAGCTCGTACGCAGGGGCCGCCGCGCGGTGAGGTGGAGGCCGGCCCGTCGGCCCGCTCGCGGGGCCGTCCCCGTACTGCCCGTCCGGGCACCTCTGTCTGCCCTCAGGTTCCTGGCTCCGCGGGCGATCACCGCGTATCCAGGAAGGATTGCTACCTCTACGCAGGGAAGGCCCGCTGTGCACGCCCAGGAGAACGACCGAACCGTACGGGCCGAGTCCGCCCCCCGTACCCCCTCCCGCGCTCCTGGGGTGGAGGGCGGGGCGCCGGCGCCGTACGGCCTCATGGGGCTGCAGGCCACCGTCGGCAATGCGGCCGTCCTCCAGATGCTGCGCGAGTCCGAGGGCGCCGTGGATCAGGAGGGGGATCGGCACGGCACGGGGTGCGGGCACGGGGGCGCGGGCAGGAGCGGGGGCGGGGGTGGTGTCGTGCAGCGGTCCGCCGTGCATGACGTGCTGCGTACGTCTGGGCGGCCTCTCGACGACGCCACCCGTGGTGACATGGAGGCCCGGCTCGGGGCCGACTTCTCCGATGTGCGCATCCACAACGACAGCGCGGCCCGGGCCTCCGCCGCCGAGGTCGGTGCCCGCGCCTACACCAGCGGCAGCCACGTCGTCATCGGTGACGGGGGAGGGGACCGGCACACCCTGGCCCATGAGCTGACCCATGTCATCCAGCAGCGTTCCGGGCCTGTCGCCGGGACCGTCAACTCGGCCGGTCTCCAGGTGTCCGACCCCTCCGACCGCTTCGAGCGCGAGGCCGAGGCCAACGCGACCCGGGTCATGAGGAGCGCCGCGCCCGAGGCGCCCGCACCGGTTCAGCGGGCGCGGCCGTCCGCACCGGTTCAGCGGGCGCGGGCGTCCGCACCGGCTCCGGGCGTCGCGGCCGTGCAGCGGGCCGCCGAGCTCAACGGTCTGAACGGCGGCGGCACCACCGGCACCTTCGGGCAGGCCGTGGCCGGTGCCGAGCCCGAGGGCGTGGGCACCGTCGCCATCGTCCCCGTCGTCCTCAGCCAGAGCTTGAACCTCATGGACGTCGCGCAGAAGTACGAGGAGGGCTTCGCCGGAGGTACGGCACCGGCCGAGCGCTTCGCGCTGGTCATCGGCGTCAACATCCGGATCCGGAACCAGGCGGAGGCGAACGCCGCGCAGACCCTGCTGAGCCAGAAGACCGCCGCCTTCCTCGGCGCCTGGGGCGCGAACCGGTTCCGGGTCGCGGTCATCGGGTTCACCTGGGCCAACCACGCCACCGACGCCCAGGAGACGAACCAGCGGACCATCCCGTACGGCGAGATCAGGGACCGGATCATGCGCTCCCCGGAGACCACCGCCATGATCGCCGGGCTGCGCGGGGCCGGCAGGCAGCACGTCTATCTGCACACCAGCGACTCCGACACCGCCTCCTTCGACACGGAAGCGGGGCCCCTGTTCTCGGCCGCCGCCGAGCACCTGGAATCAGGCGAACTGGACGTCTTCAGCGGCGGCTACACCTCGCCCCCCGGCAGCAGGACCGGCGACAACGACATCCTGATCTGGCACGCGAGCCAGGTGGACCTCGCCGTCCGCAAGGCCATGGCCCAGGTGGAACCCAACCTGGTCTACTACCCCGAACCCAGCACCTTCGTGAAGGTGCACGAGGACTACGACGACCTGGAACCCGGCGTCACCTTCGGCAGCGGGGCGGAGGAGGGCCAGCACCTCGTGGACTCGCTGTACAAGAACCGGTACGGCGGCGTGAAGGGCGACTTCGACCCGCGGTTCGCCATCTCCACCGACATGAGCCGCGTCGGCCAGAACGTCGGGTCGCATCCCACGGGTGCGCCGGTCACCAACGACACCATCCAGCAGCTCTTCGCGCTCGCCCAGACCCACGCCAGGCCCCAGGAGTGGACGAAGCGCGTCGAGAGGGCGTACGGCATCACGGATGCCGCCGTCTCCAGGACCCTGGAGGGACTCGTCTTCGCCGGACTCACCATGGAGAACCTGTCCAAGGTGCCCCTGCCCCTCCCCGCGAACCCCATCGGCGCCAAGGCCATCGACAGCGCGGCCCGGAAGGACCCGCTCAAGGGGGTGGACACCGGGGTCGTGGAGACCGCCAAGGCCAGCAGGGACATCCTGGTCCGCGCCCTCCTCGCCGCCATCCAGGCTCTCCAGGCGCGCAACAACTAGGCAGTGAGGGGCGGCAGTTCAGGCCTGCCGCCCCCGGGGAGGTTCCGTTGTGAGGCGGATCACCCCTCCCCGTGGCGCGGACCAGGTCGAGACCGGTGGTTACGATGGGTGGATCTGCTCGGCCCCTTGGCCGAGGTGGTCAGGCCCGGCATCCGGTGTCTGGTCCGAGGCTGGAAACCTCCGGCGCTCGTGACACAGAACCCCGGAGGTTTCTTTCGTGTCTGTCCTCCTGCCTGCCCAGCCCACAGCACCCGACCCCCGTCGCTGGTGGGCGCTGGCCGTGATCGCCCTGACGCAGCTGGTGGTCGTGCTCGACGCGACCATCGTCAACGTGGCCCTGCCCCAGGCCCAGCGCGAACTGGAGCTGAGCGACACCGAGCGGCAGTGGGTCATCACCGCGTACGTCCTGGCGTTCGGCGCGCTGCTGCTGCTCGGCGGGCGCATCGCCGACTACTGGGGGCGCAAGCGCAGTTACATGGTCGGGATGCTCGGGTTCGGCCTCGCCTCCGTGTGGGGCGGCCTCGCCCAGAGCGGCACCGAGCTGATCGCGGCGCGCGGTCTGCAGGGCGTGTTCGCGGCGCTGCTGGCGCCCGCGGCGCTCGCCCTGCTGACGGTCACCTTCCCGGCCGGGCGCGAGCGCGGAACGGCGTTCGCGGTCTTCGGTACGGTCGCCGGCACCGGTGCCGCGGTGGGCCTGGCCCTGGGCGGCGTCCTGACCGAGTTCGCCGACTGGCGGTGGTGCCTCCTGGTCAACATCGTCTTCGCCGTCGTCGGCCTGGTCGGCGCGCTGCTGTTCGTCTCCGAGAGCCGGGTCGAGGGCGGCAACGGGTACGACGTCTGGGGCACCCTGGCCGTCACCCTCGGTCTGGCCGCCCTGGTCTACGGGTTCACCCTCGCCGAGACCGGGTGGACCGAGCCGGACACTCTCGGCTTCCTCGCCGCCGGCCTGGTGCTGCTCGCGGTCTTCGTGTGGATCGAGGCCCGGGCCGCGCAGCCGCTGCTGCCGTTGCGGGTCGTGCGGGACCGCGCCCGCGCCGGGGCGTTCCTGATCCAGGCGGCCATCGGTGCGGTCTACATCGGGATGACCCTCTACCTGATGTTCCACCTGCAGATCGTGCTCGGCCTCTCCCCGCTCCTGGCCGGGCTCGCGAGCCTCGCGATGACCTTCGCCACCATGATCACCGCACCCGTGGCCGCCCGGCTGCTGCCCACCCGGGGCCCGCGTGTCCTGATGACCGGGGGGCCGTTGATCGCCGCGGCCGGGATGCTGTGGCTGACCTTCATCACCGCCGACGGGAGCTACTGGACCGAGGTCTTCGGCGGTCTGGTCGTCGTCGGCATCGGGATCGCCTTCGTCATCATCCCCGTACAGAACGTCGCTCTCGTCGGCGTCGACCACCACGACGCCGGTGCGGCCTCGGCCCTCGTCAACTCCGCGATGCAGATCGGCGGTTGCGTCGGTCTGTCGGTGTTCACCACGGTCTACCTCGGGGCCGTCGAACGCTCCGCCGCCGGCGGGGAGGGCCGCGTCGCCGCCCTCACCGAGGGCCACTCCGCGGTCTTCCTCGCCACCGCCGTCACCCTGGTGGTCGCCGCGGTCATCGCCGCGACCATGCTCCGTGGCCCCCGTCCCGCCGCCGCCCCGGACCAGCTCGCCGAGGTGCCGGCCCACATCGGCTGACGCCCGTGCCGCTCACCCTGCCGTACGTCGTGGCCGGGGGTGCCGTCCCCATTCGTTCGCGGCCACCACCAGGCACACCGCCACCAGGACCACGTTCTTGACGACGTACTGCCCCTCCATGGTCGGGGCGGGGGAGTGGGGCTGCCACATCGCGTCGGGGAGCAGGACGAGGGTCGAGAACACGCCGCCCATGTGGAGGAAGAACGCGACGAGGGCGGGGCGCAGCAGGCGGCGGCCGACGATCAGGCCGATCCCGATGGCCGTCTCCAGTGCCGCGAGGGACAACAACAGCACCGTCTCCGGCACCAGGCCCAGCGTCATCTTCGTCGCCGCGTCCACCGCCAGCTGCTCCGCCGGGCTGGCCGAGGGGAACAGCTTCAGTACGCCGAAACCGACGAAGACGATGCCGACCGTCGCCCTCAGCAGGGCCAGGGCGTGCACGTCGACCAGGCCGGCGAGTTCGGACAGCCGGCGCAGGGGCCTTCGGCCGGCTGCGGGGTGGGGGTGGTGATGGGGGCGGGCCAAGTCGGCCTCGCGCGGCGGGGGTTCGGGGGTGGTGCGGTCGGGCGGGGGCAGGGTCGGCTCTACGGTGCTGCTGCTCATGTGCGATCTCCCGATGTGTCTGTGGGGGTGGGAAAACGTGCACGGACGGCCCGCGCGGCTCGGCGGGCAACCTCGGCCATCTCGCGGAGGGAAGGGGGAGGCCCTGGGGGTGGGGGCGGGTCCGGTACGTGATGGACGTGGCCGGCCGCCTGCCCTCGCTGCTTGGTCTAGACCATACGGACGAGGGTCGGGAGGTCGTCAAGGGTCTTGTCCCTCGGCGCCCACGGGAGCCGGCACATTCG
This sequence comes from Streptomyces cyaneofuscatus, assembly GCF_000718135.1. Classification (GTDB taxonomy): domain Bacteria; phylum Actinomycetota; class Actinomycetes; order Streptomycetales; family Streptomycetaceae; genus Streptomyces; species Streptomyces cyaneofuscatus. The sequence goes on from NZ_JOEM01000009.1 coordinate 184,689, forward strand.
CGCCATGTTGCATCGGGGCCGCGGGCGGAGGTACGGGGCCTGCGGATCGTACGGTGGGCAGGGGCTTCGTACGGGGAAGGTGCGGGGCCCGTTCTCCGGCACGCCGGTCCGGTGGGCGACCCCGGTGGTTCAGACGGCCGAAAGTGCTCCGGTCCATTCCGGGATGCATCGGACATCGGCCGCTGGTGTCTTCGTCGCCGCGCCCGCCCTCGCGCCCGCCCCCGACCCGAGGCATGCCGAGGGGCCCGGAGCGTGTGCCCCGAGCCCCTGAAGCCCCTGAAGCCCGTGAAACCCGTGAAACGGTGTGCAGCGGACGTCAGCCGGAGGCCGGCGTCACCGCTCCAGCCCGCCCCGCGCGATCACCCCCGCGTACCACCGCGCACTGTCCTTCACCGTCCGCCGCTGCGACGCGAAGTCCACGTGCACGATGCCGAACCGCTTGCTGTAGCCGTACGCCCACTCGAAGTTGTCCAGCAGCGACCACAGGAAGTACCCGCGGACGTCCACCCCCTCCTCGATCGCCCGGTGTACGGCCGCCAGGTGCGCGTCCAGGTACGCCACCCGCTCCGGGTCGTGCACCTGGCCCTCCGGGTCCGCGTAGTCGTCGTACGCCGCCCCGTTCTCGGTCACCAGCAGCGGGAGGCCCGGGAGTTCGTCGCGCAGGCGGGTCAGCAGTTCGTACAGGCCGTTCGCGTCCACCGGCCAGTCCATCGCCGTGCGCGGGCCCTCCGCCGGGGTGAACGCCACGTGCTGCTCGGCGCCCGCCCAGGGGGAGGGGGACTCGGACGAGCCGGCCGAAACCACGCTCGGGGAGTAGTAGTTGATGCCCAGCGAGTCGATCGGGGTCGAGGTGACCTCCAGGTCGCCGTCCTTCACGAACGACCAGTCCGTCACCGCCGCCGTGTCCGCCACCAGGTCCTTGGGCAGCCGCCCGTGGAAGACCGGGTCCAGGAAGATCCGGTTCGCCACCGCGTCGATCCGGCGCACCGCGTCCCGGTCCGCGTCGGTGTCCGTCAGGGGGCGCAGGGCGTGGAGGTTCAGGGTGAGGGAGACCTCGGCCGTGGACGGGAGGCGGTCGCGCAGGACCCGGGTCGCGCCGCCGTGCGCCAGGTTGAAGTGGTGCGCGGCGCGCAGTGCGGCGAGGTCGCTGGTGCGGCCGGGGGCATGGACCCCGTTCCCGTACCCGAGGAACGCCCCGCACCAGGGCTCGTTGAGCGTTGTCCACGTCGACACCCGGTCGCCCAGCGCCCCCGCCACCAGGCCCGCGTACTCCGCGAACCGGTGCGCCGTGTCCCGCTCCGGCCAGCCGCCCGCGTCCTCCAACTCCTGCGGCAGGTCCCAGTGGTAGAGCGTCGCGACCGGTCTGATGCCGGCGCCCAGCAGCTCGTCCACCAGGCGGCGGTAGAAGTCCAGGCCGCGCTCCACCGCCGGGCCCCGGCCCGTCGGCTGGACCCGGGGCCAGGAGACGGAGAACCGGTAGTCGGTGACGCCGAGTTCCTGCATCAGCTTCACGTCGTCCGGCATCCGGTGCAGGTGGTCGGCGGCGATGTCACCGGTGTCGCCGTTGCGGACCTTGCCGGGGGTGCGGCTGAACGTGTCCCAGATGGACGGCGTACGGCCGTCCTCGGTGGCCCCGCCCTCGATCTGGTACGCGGCGGTGGCCGTGCCCCACCGGAATCCGGCAGGGAAGCGGAGCCCCGTACTCGTCTCGGGGCGGTCGCCGGGGGAGGTTCCCGGGCGGGCGCCTGTGGAGGTCGCCGGGCGGGCATCGAGAGCTGTCATGAGACGGACACTCCAGAAGTGAGGGGAGGAGGGAGGGAGAGGGGAGGTGCGGGCGCGCGCGTCAGCCCTTCACCGCGCCCTGCATGATGCCGCCGACGATCTGCCGGCCCAGCAGGCCGAACACCAGCAGCACCGGCAGCGTGCCGAGCAGCGTGCCGGCCATGATCACCGACTGGTCGTTGACGTAACCGCCGCCGAGCTGCCGCAGCGCGACCTGCACGGTCGGCTCCTGCGAGGACAGCGCGATGATCGGCCAGAAGAAGTCGTTCCACGCCGTCATGAACGTCAGCATCCCCAGCACCGCCATCCCCGGCCGCGCGATCGGGATCACGATCGACCAGAAGATCCGGGCCGTCGACGCCCCGTCGACGCGGGCCGCCTCGATCAGCTCGTCCGGCAGCGACTGCACCAGGTACTGGCGCATGAAGAACACACCGAAGGCCGACACCAGACCGGGCAGGATCACCGCCTGGAGCTGGTTCACCCACTGGAGTTCGGCGATCAGCATGAAGAGCGGGATCACGCCGAGCTGCGGCGGGATCATCATCGTCCCGATCGTCAGCGTCAGCAGCGCGCCCCGGCCCCTGAACTTCAGCTTGGCGAAGGCGAATCCGGCGAGCGTGCAGCACAGCACCGTGCCGAGCGTGATCGACGACGACACGATCAGCGAGTTCAGCAGCGCCTTGCCGATGTCCGCCTCTTCGAGGACCTGTTCGAAGTTCTTGATCAGGTTCGGGCCCGGCAGCAGGCTCGGCGGCACCTGCGCCAGGTCCGCGTTGGAGCGGCTGGCCGCGACGATCGTCCAGTAGAAGGGGAACGCCGAGATGAGCAGGGCGAAGCCGAGGATGACGTACGAGAGCCAGCCGCCCTTCATCGTCCGGCCCGCGCCCCCCTTCCGTACCCGCTTTCCCGGCGGGTCCTGCGGCGGGCGGCCCGTCTCCGGGGCCGTCGGCGGTGCGGCGAGCGCGGTCATCGGCCGGCCTCCTTGCGTGCGCGGCGGCGCGCGATCAGGGCGTTGACCCCGACGAGCACCACGATCAGGACGAACATCACCCAGGCGATGGCCGCGGCCCGGCCCAGGTGGAAGAAGCCCCAGCCCTGCTCGTACATGTACAGGCCGAGGGTCTGGTACTGGTGCGAGATGCCACCCGAGATCGAACCCTCGAACAGCAGCGGCTCACCGAAGAGCTGGGTCGCCCCGATGGTCGAGATGATGACCGTGAAGATGATCGTGGGGCGCAGGCCGGGGAGCGTGACGTGGACGAACTGCCGCCAGCGCGACGCCCCGTCCATCTCCGCCGCCTCGTACAGCTCGTGCGGGATCGACTGCATGCCCGCCAGGTAGATCAGCGCGTTGTACCCCGTCCACCGCCAGATCACGATCGTCGACACCGCGATCTGCGAGGCGACCGTGCCCGTCTGCCAGTCCACCGGGTCGAAACCGACCAGGCCGATCACGTAGTTGATCAGCCCGAAGTCGCGGCCGAAGAGCTGAGCGAAGACGAGCGTGGCGGCGGCGACGGACGTCGCGTAGGGGAGAAGGATCGCGGTCCGGATGAACGTCCGGCCGCGGAGCTTGTAGTTGAGCAGGTGGGCGAGGCCGAGCGCCATCGCCAGCTGCGGGACCGTGGACAGCACGCCGATCGTGAACGTGTTGCGCAGCGAGATCCAGAAGTACTCGTCGGTGAAGAGCGCCGTGTAGTTGGCGATGCCCCGCCACTCCATCTCGCCGCTCGTCTGGAGTTCGACCCGGTAGAGGGAGACGAACGCCGTGTAGAGGAGCGGGAAGAGGCCGAAGGCGAGGAAGAGGGTGAAGAAGGGGGCGATGTAGGCGTACGGGGACGCCTTGCGCCAGGTACGCCGGAGCGTGGCTGCCCGGCCGTCGTCGGGCCCGGGTCCGGTGGAGGCGGGGCCGCGGGGCCCGGCCTTCGCGGTGGCGGTGAGGGACACGGTGCGGCCCTTCGGGGTCGGGAGCGGAGAAACAGGGAGCAGGGGTACGGGGGTGGGGCCGGGCCACCGTGGTGCGTACGGGTGGACCGGCCCCAGGCAGGAAGGGGAGGAGAGGGAAGAGCGGAGAGGCAGCGCGCCGGCGTCAGCCGATCACGTTCGCCACGCCCTTCTTCGCCGTCTCCCACGCCTTGTCCGACGAGACGCCCTTGCGCTCGACCTCGCTCAGCGCGTTCGTCAGCTGCTGCATCACGTTCTGGTCGTGCACACCCAGCACCTGCACCGGGGACTCCTTGGCCGCGTCACCGAAGATCTGGCCGATCGGGGCGCCGGAGAAGTAGTCGTCCTCGGCGTCCGCGATCTTCTCGATGGCGCCCGTCGAGGAGGGGAAGTTGCCCTGCTTCTGGAAGACCTTCGCCTGCTGCTCGGGGGCGGTCAGCCACTCGATCAGCTCGTAGGCCTCCTTCTTGTGCTTGGCCGCACGCGGGATGGAGAGGTACGAGCCGCCCCAGTTGCCGGCCCCGCCGGGGAGCTTGGCGATGTCCCACTTGCCCTGGCCGCCGTCACCGGCCTGGCCCTTGATGTAGCCGAGCATCCAGGCCGGGCAGGGGATCGTGGCGAACGAACCGGCCGCGAACGCCTGGTTCCACTGCGGGGACCACTGGTCGAGCTTGGCGCTCAGGTCCGCCTCGGCGGCCTTCACGGAGGTGTCCCAGGCGGTCTTCACCGCCGGGTTCTTCTCGTAGATCAGCTCACCGGAGGCGTCGTAGTACCGCTCCTCCTCCTGGCCGATCATGATCCCGTAGAGCGAGCCGATGCTGTCCAGCCAGGCGCTCTTGGCGGGGGCCTTCTTCTTGTACTCCTTGCCGAGCTCCAGGTAGCCGTCCCACGTGGACCACTTCTTCGCGAGCTCCTCGCGGTCGGTGGGGAGGCCGGCCTTCTTGAAGAGGTCGGTGCGGTAGCACATCGCCTCGGGGCCGACGTCCGTGCCGAGGCCGAGGACCTTGCCGTCCTTCGTGGTCGCCGCCGACCACTTGGCCTCGGCGAACTCGCCCTTGAGCTTGTCGGCGCCGAACTCCTTCAGGTCCTGGAACTTGTCGGACTGCTGCTGGGTGACCGACGCGATGCGGCCGACCTCCACGCCTTGCACGTCCGCGAGACCACCGCCGCCCGCGAGGCGGGTCTGGAGCGACTTCCAGTAGTCCGCCTCGTCCTGGGTGTCGCTCTGCTTGATCGTCACGTTCGGGTGGAGCTTCTGGTACTCGTCGTAGAGTCCGGCCTCCTTGAAGCCGAACGATCCGAACAGGTCGACCGTGAGCGTGACCTTCCCGCCCGCGCTGTCGGAGGTGTCCGACGAGTCGCCGGATCCGGATCCACAGGCGGCGAGGAGCGCCCCGGCGAGGACGACCGCGCCGAGGCGGACGGTGGCTCTCTTGGCGGCTCGGGCGATGGGCATGGGAAGCCTCCCTTGGCTTCGGGATGAACCGAGCGCTTTGAGAGCGCTCTCAAAACCTGCGTCTGGAGCGTCTCCCACCACCTCCGCCCCGTCAAGACTCGAACGCATAACAGCTTGGCGTTACGTGCGGCGGTCGCCCAACTGCCTTCTGTGTGCGTTCTCTTGACACTGAGGTTTCAGGAGTTTTACGTTCCTTGGCACTTGAGAGCGCTCTCGAAGGCGCTCTCTCCCCCCATGATGACCATGATCGAGGTGCTGCTCGTGCAAGCCTCCCTCTCCAGACTCGCCTCCCGTGCCGGGGCAAGACCCGCCGCGGCCACGCTCCTCGCCGTCGCCCTGGCCGCCGTCACCCTGGGCCCCGCCGCCTCCCCCGCGGCCGCCGCCACCATCCCCGCCGGCGCCGGCAGCTACACCGACTCCCGCCCCGCCGGCACCCAGGGCCCGACCACCAACACCGGCGCCCCCGTCACGCCCAAGCTCACCACCGCCGCCCGGGACAAGCCGGTCCCGACCAACGACTGGTGGTCCTCGCTCGCCTTCCAGCGCTACGGCGACAACCCGTACTCCACCCCCATGTACGGGCACCCGCTCACCTACCAGGCCAAGGCCTCCGGCCTGGAGGTCGGCTACCCGACCACGCCCGCGATCGTCGGCGACGGCCGGCAGTACGAGTACGCCCACAAGGCCGACCTCACCGTCGGCCTCACCGGCCTGAACTCGCCCGACACCAAGGCCGACGCCTGGTCCGACTGGACGGTCACCCCGTACTGGGCGGACGGCTCCCGCACCTTCCGGGCCACCATCGGCCACGGACTGCCGTTCGTGTACGCCAAGGGGTCCGGCGGCGACGCCCGCGTCACGACCGCCTCCACGCCCACCGTCTTCTCCGACCAGGGCAACGTCGTCGGCATCACGGTCGCCGGGCACCACTACGCCCTCTTCGCCCCGACCGGCGCCGACTGGAACATCTCCGGCACCACGATCACCGCCGGGCTCGGCTCCAAGGACTACTTCTCGCTCGCCGTGCTGCCCTCCACGGACGCGCTCGCGACCTACCGCAAGTACGCCTTCAGCTTCGTCACCGGCTCCCAGGTCGCCTGGCAGAGCACGGGCGGCAACGTCCGGGCGACCTACTCCCTGACCACGGAGGCCCGCGAGGGCACCGAGCGCGGCACGCTCCAGGCGCTCTACCGCCACCAGTGGCTGCATACGACCGACGCGCTGACCCCGTACACGTACGTCTCACCGCGCGGCACGATGAAGGTGCGCGAGTCCGCCACCTTCACCACCAGCCAGAAGAACCAGGGCGTGGTGCCCGCGCTGCCCGTCTCCAACGGCGTCGACCGGGCCCGGCTGACCGGCTACCTCAACGAGGTCGCCAACGCCTCCGACCCGTTCTCCGGGGCCCGGGACACCTACTGGACCGGCAAGGCGCTCGGCAAGCTCGCCCAGCTGGTGCCCGTCGCCGACCAGATCGGCCAGACCGCCACGCGCGACAAGCTCCTCGGCCTGATGAAGGGCCGGTTGCAGGAGTGGTTCACGGCGGGCGGCGCCAGTGAGTTCAGCTACGACAAGGACTGGAAGACCCTCACCGGGTACCCGGCCTCGTACGGCAGCGACACCGAGCTCAACGACCACCACTTCCACTACAGCTACTACGTGTACGCGGCGGCGATCATCGCCCAGTACGACCAGGCCTGGGCGGCCGGCTCGGCCTGGGGCACGATGATCAAGCACCTCATCCGCGACACCGCCAACCCGAGCCGCACCGACTCGGCCTACCCCTTCCTGCGCGGCTTCGACGTCTACGCGGGCCACAGCTGGGCCTCCGGCCACCAGGGCTTCGCGGCGGGCAACAACCAGGAGTCCTCGTCCGAGTCCATCAACCTCAGCGCCGGGCTGGTGCTGTGGGGTTCGGCCATGGGTGACAACTCCCTGCGTGACCTCGGCAGTTACCTGCTGACGACCGAGTCCGAGGCGATCACCCAGTACTGGTTCGACGCCAACGACACCGTCTTCCCCGCCTCGTACAAGTACGGCACGGTCGGCATGGTCTGGGGCAGCGGCGCCTCCTACTCCACCTGGTGGACGGCGAACCCGGAGGAGATCCACGGCATCAACGTCCTTCCCGTGACCGGTGGTTCACTCCACCTGGCCCGTGAGAAGGCGGCCATCAAGCGGAACATCGCCGAGATGGAGCGCGAGAACGGCGGGCCTGCCCAGGAGTGGCGCGACCTGCTCTGGGAGTTCGAGGCCCTCTCCGACCCGACGTCGGCGAAAGCCAAGTTCGATGGTGTCAACGGGAATTACGAGCCGGAGCAGGGTGAGTCCAAAGCACACACCTACCACTGGATCAACACCCTCAACACGGTCGGCGCCCCGGACATGACCGTCACCGGCGACCTGCCGACCTCCGCCGTCTTCTCCAAGAACGGCACCCGCACCTACACCGCCCACAACCACAGCTCCGCCACCCGTACGGTGACCTTCTCCGACGGCAAGACCCTCTCCGTACCGGCCCGTTCGCAGGCCGTCAGCACGGGACCCGGCGGCAGCGACCCGGACCCGGATCCCGACCCGGGCAACCCCTCCACCGGCAACACCTTCCGCCTCAAGACCGGCGGCGTCCTCACCACCGCCACCACCGACCCGGCGGGCGCCGACACCATCGCCTCCGCCGACGGCGTGAACCGGGACGGCACCCCGTACCGCCCGACCGTCTACGAGGTGAAGCGCGTCAACGGCAAGGTCTCCGCCGGGGCCGCCACCGCGTTCCGCCTCCGGGTCGACGCGGGCACCAAGGTCGGGCTCGCCCCGCAGGTCCGGGTCAGCTACGACCTGACCGGCGACGGCACCTTCGACCGCACCGAGACCTTCCGCTACTTCGCCACCGATCCGGTGGGCGGGTGGGAGGAGTACACGCAGGCGGTCGGCGCACAGGCGACCACCGGCAGCCTGGGCGAACTGAAGAACGGCACGGTCCGCCTGGAGATCTGGAACGCGCTGGGCAACGGCACGTCCCAGGTCCAGACGGGCACGGACGCGGCGGTGCTGCGGATCCCGTACGCGTAAGGCGTGCTGGTGAGCATCCCGTACGCGTAGGACGCTGATGTACGGGCACGATCGGTGCGGCGGGTCTCCGGCTCCTCAGGGCGGAGGCCCGCCGTACTCATGCACCCGGTGCTGCCGTGATCGGGCGCCGGGTGTCACGCCGAGGCGCGGCGGACCAGCGTCGTCGGGGTGATCACCGAGTCGGGCGCCGAGCCGTTCCCCGTACGGTCCCGGTCCAGGCCGCGCAGCAGCAGCCGGGCCATCAGCCGGCCCTGGCCCTCGATGTCCTGGTTCACCGTGGTCAGCGGCGGGTCGGTCTCCTCGGCCACCCCGTCCATGTCGTCGAACCCGACGATCGCCACCTGCTCCGGCACCGCGATGCCGCGCTCCCGCAGGACCCGCAGCGCACCCGAGGCCATCAGGTCGTTGGCGACGAAGACCGCGTCCAGGTCGGGCCGCCGCTCCAGCAGCTCGGCCATCGCCCGCGCCCCGCTCTCCACGGTGAACCCGCCCTCGGCGACGAGCGTCGGGTCCACGTCGATGAGGACGTCCCGGTAGCCGTCGAGGCGGTCCATCGCGGAGGTCTGGTCTGGCGGCCCGCCGATGTGCGCGATCCGCTCCCGCCCGAGGTCCCGCAGATACTGCACGGCGACCCGCGCGCCGCCCCGGTTGTCGGCGTCCACGTACGGAACGGCCTGGTCACCGGGGTCGGCGGTCCAGCTGGGCCGGCCCCCGTACACCGTCGGGATCCCCGCCCGCCGGGTGATCGCGGGCAGCGGGTCGTCGGTGTGGAGGGAGAAGGCGAGCGCGCCGTCCACGTGGCCGCCGGAGAGATAGCGCGCGATCCGGTCGAAGTCGCCGGGCCCCTCCACCAGCAGCAGGACGAGCTGGGTGTCGTGGGCGGTCAGCTCCTTGCTGATGCCCCGGATCTGCTGGGAGAAGAAGGGGTCCGAGAAGATCCGTATCTCCGGCTCGGCGATGACGACGGCCACCGCGCCGGTCCGCCGGGTGACCAGGGTCCGGGCCGCGTGGTTGGGGATGTAGCCGAGCTCGTCGACCGCCTGGAGCACCTTGTCGACCAGCGGTTTGCGGACTCCGTCACCGCCGTTGACGACCCGCGAGGCGGTGGCCCGGGAGACCCCCGCACGCGCCGCGACGGCTTCCAGGGTGGGCCGGGACCCGGGGGACTGCTCGGGCAAGGCGGTCGCTCCTCGTCGACGGGGGCGGCGGCACGCGGGGTGGTGCTGGCCTGGGGCCTGAGGCCTGTGCCGTCGCCGGATCGTCTACAGCCTAGCGCCGGGCTGGACACAGGGTTGAGAGCGCTTCCATTCGGTGCGGAGGCGGTGGGATGGACTCCGGTTCACTCGTGGGCGCCTCCTAGGGGCCCGCCGCGCGTTGGACACGCTGGGTAGGCATTGCGCTTACCCGGAGTGAAAGGTGTGCAGCATGGAAGCGACGGAGCGGCGCAGGGCGGCGGCGGAGAAGGTGCGGGCGGCGGAGGACACGGTGGAACAGCTGAAGGCGGGGCTCGCCGGTCTGGGCGTGACGCTGCCTTCGCTGCGGGTCGACCCCGTCTCGTGCGCGGGCAACGAACCGACGCCACTGGTCGACCTGGGCCGCTGCAACATCGACACCGCGTTGCGGCTGTGCGAGGTGCTGGCGGAGAAGGAGAGCGGTCATGACGGGTGAGGGGCTGAGGAGCGAGGGGCTGACGGGGGAGGGGCGGACCGGTGACGGGCTGACGGGCGCGGGGCGGGCCGGTGAGGGGCTGACGAGTGACGGGCTGACGGGTGATGCGCGTGAGCGGTGGACGCCCGAGCCGGGGTCGTTCGCGGTGGACGGCCGGGACGGGCGCGTCGGCCGGGTGATGGGCCGGGCCGGGGATGATGTGCGGTTGCGGCCGCCGGGCGGCGGGCCGGAGTGGTCCTGTCCGCCGGACGTCCTGCGGCCGGCCCCGCCGGGTGTGGCGCTGCGGGCCCGGGTGACGGAGATCAACCGGGAGGGGCAGCTGCCGCGTTGAGGGGAGTGGCCGCACCTGGAGGCGGCGGGGCCGACCCCTCCTCGGGGTCGGGCCCGCCGCCGTTCAGGGGCGTACGCCACGCCGACGGGGGCGGCGTACGCGGATGCGGATCACATGATGCGGAAAGCCATGTAGTACGCGGAGATCTGTGCGTGGTAGCCCGGGTCCTCGGCCTGTCGGTGGCGGTCGAACTCCGGCGAGTCCTTGACCTGCTCCTTGGTGAGGTCCACGTAGACCTTGCGGTCCTCGGTGTCGATGCGCCGGACCGTACCCGCAGGGAGCAGGACGTCCTTGCCGAAGATCCAGACCCCGGTGTCGACGAGCAGATAGGCGGAGCCGGCCTCGTCGGAGTGCTTGTCGACCTTTCCGATGCTGCCGTCGGTCGCCTCCACCGTGTATCCGGAGAGGTCGATGCCCGCGGTGTGACCGCTCGCCGGCTGGTAGCCCCACAGGGATTCGCTCATTGTGGCCCCTTTCGCGAAGGTCAATTCAGCTCATCCTCGATGAATTCATTGATAGGTCCGCCGGTTATTCGCGTTCCCGGCATCGCTTTTCTTACGCGCCACCGGCACCCATAAATCTTAGTTTTTCTTCACATGCAGAAAGTGCCTGGTGAGGGGGTGTGCGCGAGGATGGGAGCGGGCAGGCGCAGTGACCGCGTGATCTGTGTGATCCGTGGGATCCGTACGAGGAGTCGAGGAGTCATCGTGGTCGACGTCAGGCGTTCGTTCACCGTCGCGTGCCCGCTGGACCGGGTCGTCGCGTATCTCGCCGATTTCTCCCGGGCGAAGGAGTGGGACCCGGGGACGCAGGAGTGCGACCGGACCGACGGCCCGGCCGGTGCCCCCGTCGTTCAGGGAGCCACCTGGCACAACGTCTCCGAGTTCCGGGGGCGTCGTACGGAGCTGACGTACCGGCTGGAGGTGAAGGAGCCGGACCGGCTGGTCTTCGTCGGCACCAACAAGACGGCGGACTCCACCGACGACCTCACGTTCCGCGCCGAGGGTGAGGGCGCGACCCGGATCACGTACCACGCGCACATCCGCTTCAAGGGCGTCGCCCGGCTCGCCGACCCGTTCCTGCGGCGGGAGTTCGAGCGGCTCGGCGACGAGATCACCCGGACCATGCCGCGCGCGGTGCTCGCCCACTGCGGGGCCTGAGGCGCCGGGTGGTAGGAAGACGCGAGCGGGGCGACGGGCGGCGGGACGGAGAGAAGGCAGTGTCCGACGAGGTACGGGGATCCGACGAGGTGGGCAGATCCGGTGACGTACGAGGGTCCGACGACGTACGGGGGTGGCTCTCCCCGAAAGCGGTGGCGGCCGAGGCCGGTGTGAGCCAGGAGTTCGACCTCTCCCAGTGCGTGCGGGAGCCGATCCACCTGCTCGGCGGCGTCCAGTCGTACGGGGCCCTGGTCGCCGCCCGGCTGCACGACGCCGTTGTGGACACGGTGAGCCGGAACGCGGGCGACGTACTGGGCCGGGCGGCCGGGGAGCTGGTGGGGCGACCGGTCACGGAGCTCGTCGGGGACGAGCAGTGGGCGCTGGCGCGGGAGAGCGCGGAGGTGGTGGGCGCCGGAGAGGGGACGCCGGACGGGCCCGCCGCCTCCGGTGTGCTGTCCCTCTCGCTGGAGTCGGACGACGGGCGGATGCGGCTCTTCGACGTGACCGTCCACCGGGTCGCCGAGCTGCTGGTGCTGGAGTTCGAACCACGGGCCGCGGACGGGCCGTTCGTGTTCCGGAACTTCTATCCCCGGGTGCGGCGCGCCCTGCACCGGCTTCAGGGCGCCACCAACGTCACCGAGTGCTGTGCGGCCGCCGTACGGGAGGTCCAGGCGCTCACCGGGTACGACCGGGTGGTGGCGTACCGGTTCGACGGCGCCGAAGGACCCGGCCAGGTCATCGCGGAGGTGCGTAACGAGGGGCGGGAGCCGTGGCTGGGGCTGTGGTTCCCGGCCAGCGACATCCCGCCGCAGGCCCGCCGCCTCTACGCCCGCAACTGGATCCGGGTCATCGGGGACGTGGACGACGCGACGGTGGGGCTGCTGCCGGAGCTGCGGGAGGGGACCGGGGAGCCGCTGGACCTGTCGGGCTCGATACTCCGTACCGTCTCCGGCTACCACCTGGAGTACCTGCGCAACATCGGTGTGGCCTCGTCCATGTCCGTATCGCTGCTGCATGACGGCGAGTTGTGGGGGCTGATCGCCTGCCACGGCGATGAGCCGCGCCGGCTGACCCCCGAAGTGCGGGCGGCCTGCGAGTTCTTCGGGATCGCGCTGTCCCTGCAACTGGCGGCCGTCGCCGAGCGCGAGCAGGCGGACGAGCTGTCCGGGCGTCGGCGGGCGCTCGCCGCGCTGCTGGCCCGGCTCAGCTCGCAGGAGCCGGACGCGTTGCTGCGACCTGGCTCCGGAATGGCCGAACTCCTGCGCGCGGACGGTGCGTTGCTCGTACGGGGTGCGGAGGTGGCGGCGACGGGTGACCCGGTCCCCGCCGCGCTCCCCGGGCTGCTGGAGCGGCTGTCGGGCATGGGTCCGGTGGGCGAGGTGTGGAGCAGCGACCGGGTGCCGGAGGTGCTGGGGCTCGACGCTGCGGAGGCGGAGGCGCAGGGGGTGCCGGCGGGCCTGCTCTTCCTCCCCTTCAACCGGGACGGCGACCTGCTGGCGTGGTGGCGCCGTGAGCAGCCCGCGCCCCGGGAGTGGGCGGCCGATCCGGCGCGCCCGGTGCGGACGGGGCCGGGCGGTGAGCGGCTGACCCCGCGCGGTTCCGCCGCCGTCCACCGGGCGACCGTACGCGGACGGAGCATGCCGTGGAGTCCCGCGCAGCGCGTCGTGGCCGGGGAGCTGTGGCGGGAGATGTCGGGCCTGCTCAGCCGTCAGATGGCGGAGCTGGAGGCGCGGAACACCGAGCTCGCCCGGACCAACGAGGACCTGGACTCCTTCGCCCACGCGGCGGCCCACGACCTGAAGGAGCCGTTGCGGGGGATCTCGAACGCGGCCGCCTTCATCGTCGAGGACGCCGGTGCCGTACTGGACGCCACCTCACTGCGCCGTCTGACCACCGTACGCCGGCTCGCGGAGCGCATGGACGGGCTGCTGGATTCCCTGCTGCACTTCTCGCGCCTGGGCCAAGTGGGGCTGGAGCGGGAGGAGTTGTCGTTGGACGAGGTGGTGGACGACGCGCTGCTCGTGGCCGGGGGCCGGCTGGCGGAGCAGGGGGTGACGGTGGTGCGCCCGGCCCCGCTGCCCCGGGTGCGGGCGGACCGAGAGCGGCTGCGCGAGGTGCTGGAGAACCTGTTCGTCAACGCGGCCAAGTACGCGGCGGACGAGGGGACGGGGGAGCGGCGGGTCTGGGTGGAGGCGGTGCCGGTGGCGGAGCCGGGCGGAGGTGAGGCGGTCGCCGTCGTCGTACGGGACAACGGCATCGGCATCCCGCCGGGCCAGCACGAGGACGTCCTCCAGCTGTTCCGCCGGCTGCACCGCCGCGAGGAGCGGGGCGGCGGCTCGGGCGTGGGCCTCGCCGTGGTCAAGCGGATCGTGGAGCGTCACGGGGGGCGGCTGTGGCTGGAGAGCCCGGTGGCGGCGCCGGGTGGTGGGCCGGGGACGGCGGTGTGGTTCACGCTGGGCGCCACGGACATCCCCTAGGCACCCGGGGCCCGGGAGCCTAGGGGATGTCCGGCTACGCCTTCTGCGCCATCCAGAAGTCGACCGCGCCCCGCAGAACCGTCTGGAACAGCTCGAAGTTGACGGGCTTGTAGATGTAGCTGTCGGCGCCCGCCGCGTAGCACGCGTCCTCCTCCGCCGAGGAGGTGGACGAGGTGAAGACCACCACGGTCAGCGAGGCGCACGCGGGCTGCGCGCGCAGGTTCGACAGGAGCGCCAGACCGTTCATGCCCGGCATGTTGAGGTCGAGCAGCACCAGGTCCGGCGTGGGGGCGGCCGGGTCGAGGAGGCGCGGCACCACGGCGTCGCTGCGCGGGGCGAACTCCACGTGCAGGGAGGGGTGGGAGCGGGACAGGGCGCGCTGGATGGCCTCGGTGTCCTCCTCCGAGTCCTCCACGACGAGGATCAGTCCGTCGCGGTTCATCGGGGCCCCGTCTGTCCGCCGGTTCGGATGGTCATCATCGAAGGGCCGCCTGTTCGATCCGGGGGGCACGGGGGAGCAGGTCCGCGTCCGGCGGAACACCGGTCCAGCGGGCCACGAGCAGGGCGATGTCGTCCTGCCCGGAGTCGCGGAACGTCTCGGCCTGCTGCGCCAGGCTCTCCGCGATGTGTGCGGCGCCGGAACCGCGCAGGGCGGAGAGCCGCGCGGGCAGGACGCTCTCGAAGAACGCACCGCCGGCCTCACGGGACTCGGTGAGCCCGTCGGTGAACAGCACCAGGGTGTCGTCCGGGGCGATCAGTTCCTCGTGGCTCTCGTACGAGACGTCGTCCAGGACACCGAGGAGCAGGCCGCCGGAGAGCACTTCGGAGACCGTGCCGTCGCTGCGGAGCACCAGGGGCGGGGGGTGTCCCGCGCTGCACGTGCTGAGCAGGGCCGTGCCGTCGGGCCGGGGCGTCAGTGTGGCGACGACGGCGGTGAGGAAGCGGCTCGCCCGTTCCTGGCGCAGGGCCCGGTTGAGCCGGCTGAGGGCGGTGCCCGGGTCGTTGCCCTCCTCCAGCAGGGTGCGCAGGGTGTGGCGGGCCAGGCCGGTGAGGGCCGCCGCCTCGGCGCCGCGTCCGCAGACGTCGCCGATCAGCAGGGCGATGGATCCGTCGGGCCGGGGTACGGCGTCGTAGAAGTCGCCGCCCACGTCGAGCATGGGGTCGCCGACCGCGTAACTCGCCGAGAGGTCCCACTGGACGCTCTCGGGGAGCTGCGAGGGGAGCAGGTGCTCCTGGAGCGAGAGGACGGCGGTGCGGCGGAGCTCGTAGAGCAGGGCGTTGTCGATGGCGAGCGCGGCGCGGGTGGCGAGGCTGCGGAGGAAGGCGCTGTCCGGCAGCCGGGCCTCGGGCCGCTGATAGACGAAGGTGATGCTGCCGACGACGCGGCCCCGGGCGCGGAGGGTGCTGATGCTGACGACGGTGGGGTGGGGGCCGTCCCCGGCCGGTCTCGCGCCGGCGGCGGTGGTATTCGCGCCACCGTTCGCACTACCGTTCGCGCCACCGTCCGTGCCGCCGGCTTCGGCGAAGGGCGAGCCCTCCAGCGCGGCGCCGCTCAGGAACACCGTGTCCTCGTCCTCGCCCCGGCGCGCGAGCAGCGCGGCCAGCCACGGGTCGTGGCGGCCGGCCTCCTCCAGCGCGCGCTGCTGCTGGACGGCGACATGCGTGGCGGCGACGAACTCCGGCCCCTCGCTGCGCAGCAGGTGGACGAGGGCGCCGTCGGCGACGGCCGGTACGGCGATCCGGGCCACCCGGCGCAGGGTGTCCTCCACGTCCAGGGACGAGTCCATCTGGAGCGAGGCTTCGGCGAGCAGCGCGTCGTCGGAGGCCCGGCGGGCCTCGCGGCCGCGCTGGAGGATGCCGGTGTGGCAGGCGACGATGACGTCGACGGCCTGCGTCAGCCGGCTCTCGACGACGCTCAGGTCCGCCGTTCCGTCCACGGCGAGGGCCAGTGCCGCCCAGCCGCGCTGGTCCAGCCGGAAGGTGCAGGCCACGACGGAGGCCCCCGGCGCCTGCCGCAGGAACTCCGCCTCCGGCCACATCGAGTCGTCCATCCCGTCCACGGCGGACCGGGTCACCACGGGTTCGCCGCCCGGCTCCCGTACGGCCGCTCCGGGCATCGACCGCGTGGTGGCGACGATCACCGGGGTGTCGCTCCCGGCGCTCAGCGCACGCATGTACCGCAGGACGTGCTTCCCGTCCCACCGCGTGCCCACCACGAGGTGGACCCCCGGGGTGGCGAGGAGCGGCGCGTAGACGTCGTCCGCGAGCGCCGCGACCTCCTCGGCCCGCGAGGCGGCCTGCCAGAGCCGGTGCAGCGCACTGGACCAGGTGTCGTCGACCATGTCCCCGCCCTCCGGTTCCGTCCGAGGCCTCGTCCCCGGTCCTCGGCCAGTATGACCGGCGGGCCGGAATTCATGCCGTGGGAGAGGTCACGGGCGGGCGAGCTGTCCTGCGCGCGGCCACTCGTTCGTGGGACGCTGGGAGAAGCGGCGTACGGCCGCCAAGCCTCCGATCTAGCTTTCTCGGCGAGGCCACTGAAGAAGGGACCCGCGATGACCGCAGCGTTCGTCGAGAACAGTCACGCACCGGGTGCGCGCGCGTGGGACTACCTGCTCCAGACATGGCGAGAACTGGACGTGCCCGAGGGGTGGCGCGCCGAGATCGACGAGGGGCAGATCGTCTTGGTACCGCCGCCGCACGCGCATCACAACGGCATCGCTGCGAAGGTGCAGCGCAGTCTCTACGCGACATTGCCCGACGATCTGGAGGTCTACCAGACGCTCGGCATCCACGTCGCACCGCTCGGCAAGCTGTACGTCCCCGACCTCGTGGTCATGCCGACCGAGCTGATCGACGCCGCCGACCCGGAGACCAGCGACCCCCTCGACGCCGCCGAGGCGCTGCTCGTCGTCGAGATCACGTCGAGGGGCAACGCGCGCGAGGACCGGACCAAGAAGTACCGCGCCTACGCCCGCGCGGGCGTTCCGATGTACCTGCTGATCGACCGCTTCGACACCCGCGGCCCGATGTCCACGCTGTTCACGGAGCCGAACGACGACGGCACGTTCAAGCACACGGACGCGGCGCCGTTCGGCAAGCCGCTGGCCCTCCCGGCACCCTTCGACGTGTCGCTCCCGACGGGGGAGTTCCCGGGAGCTGTCGCCCCGTAGGCGTACGGGGCCCGCCCCCCGCCCTTCTCCCGCAGGCTCCCGCAGGTCAACCCGCCGACGGGCCCCCGGGGTCGCCCTCCCGGCCACCCTCGCTCCGCTCGGCGATGTAGCCGTCCATGCTCCGGCTCAGGTCGCCGAGCAGGGCCTCGAAGCCGGCCAGGACCTCGGGCGGGTGCCCGGCCATGACGGCGTCCAGGCGGACGCCCAGGGGGCGGAAGAACTCGTCCGCGCGCTCCTGGACGTACGCGCTGCTGCGCAGCGTGATGACCCGCCGGTCGGTGTGTTCCCGGCTGCGGATGATGTGACCCGCCTGTTCGAGGCGGTTCAGCAAGGCGGTCGTCGCGCTCGGGGAGAGCAGGATCCGCTCGCTGAGGCGGGCCGGGGAGAGTGGGGTGCCCCGTTCCTCCGCCGCCGCGACCTCCAGCAGGGCGGCCGCGTCGGTGGAGTGCAGGCCCAGCCAGTCGGCGAAGAGGCGGCTCAGCTCGGTGAACTGGCCGCCGTAGGCCCGGAGCCCTTCGATCAGCCGCTCCCGCTGCGCCGCCACACCGCTGTGTGCCGATTCCTCCACGGCCAACGCCAACGCCACCCTTCCTCCGGGATCGACCCCCGTGACTGCCACGGTCCGCACCACACCCACGGCCTTTGACAACCTATCGCCCCCAGCTTACTTTCTTCATGGAACTATTCCATGATGGAAGGAATTGTTGTGCGTGAACCGTCCGCCACCCGCCGGTGGCTCGGCCTGATCGCGATCGCGTTGGGGGTGGCACTGATCGTGGTGGACACCACGATCGTGAACGTGATCGTCCCCTCGGTCATCGAGGACCTGGACGCCACCTCCGTCCAGGCGCAGTGGATCCAGGAGTCGTACGCGATCGTCTTCGCGGCGCTGCTCCTGCTCACCGGCCGGCTGGCCGACATCTTCGGGGCCCGCCGGATCTTCCTGAGCGGTGTCGTCGTCTTCGGGGCGACCAGCGTGCTGGCCGGTCTCGCGCCCGACAGTGGGCTGCTGATCCTGGCCCGCTTCCTCCAGGGCGCCGGAGCGGCGATGCTGCTGCCGACCTCGCTCTCGCTGCTGAAGGCGACCTTCACCGGCAAGGCGCGCGGCCAGGCGTTCGCGGTGTGGGGGTCGACCATCGGCGCCGCCGCCGCGCTCGGCCCGCTGCTGGGCGGCTGGCTCGCCGAGCACGTCTCGTGGCGCTGGGCCTTCGGCATCAACGTGCCGCTGTCCGTGCTGGTCGGGGCCGGGGTGCTGCTGTACATGGCGCCCTCGCCCCGGGCCCGGGGCCGTATCGACGTGCCCGGAGCGCTGCTCTCCGTCGCGGCTCTCGGGCTGCTCGCCTTCGGGCTGGTCGAGGGGCGTACGTACGGCTGGATCACCACCGTGCACCCGCTGGAGGTCCTCGGCCTCACCTGGTCCGGTGGCCCCTCGCCCGTCCTGGTGGCGCTCGTCCTCTCGGCGGTCAGCCTCTTCGCGTTCGTACGGCGGCAGATCGTCCTCGGCCGGGCCGGTGACCCGGACCGGGTGCTGATGGACGTGAGCCTGTTCTCCATCGCCTCGTTCCGGAGCGGCAACATTGCCACGCTGATCATCGGCATCGGCGAGTTCGGCGTCGTCGCGATCCTGCCGCTCTGGCTCCAGTTCACCCTCGGCTACAGCGCCCTCCAGGCCGGACTGGCCCTGGTCCCCGTGGCCATCGGCTCCTTCGTCGCCAGCGGCGCCAGCTTCGGCATGGCCGCCAAGGTGGCCCCGCTCGGCCAGCTGCGCGTCGGACTCGCGCTGGAGGTCGTGGGGCTCGCCGGGATCGGGCTGATCGCCGCCCCGGACAGCTCCTGGTGGTCCGTCTCCCTGGTGCTCTTCCTGTACGGGATCGGCGTCGGCTTCGCGACCGCGCAGGTCACCAACGTCGTCCTCAACGACGTTCCTGAGGCCAGCTCCGGGCAGGCGTCCGGGGTGCAGAGCGCCTTCCGCCAGCTCGGCTCCGCGCTCGGGATCGCCGCTCTGACCACGGTGTTCTTCACGACGCTCAGCACCCGGCTGAACGACCGCCTCACCGGCGGCGGCCTGCCCGCGGGCGAGGCGGACCGGCTCACCGGGGCCGTCACCGACAGCGCGGGGGCCGCGATCGGCCCCCTGGCCGCGAACCCGCAGACGGCCTCCGTCGCGGACGCGGCCCGGGCGGCGATGACGGACGGCGTCGTCCTCGGCGGATACGTGGCCGCCGGGTTCGTCCTGTTGGGGCTGATCGCGTCGTTCCTCATCCCGTCCGCTCCGGCGGCGGACGGGGACGCTTCGGGCCCTGCGCGGGAAGCGGAACCGGCGTTGCACTGACGACGGAACCCCGGCCGCCTCCTCCCTTAACGGGCGGCCGGGCGCGTCACCACCTTGATGTTGAAGGTGTGCGACCCGACTCCGCCCGCGATCCCCATGAACAGGAACGCGAAGTGCTCCTGGCCGCGTGCGGTGGTGATGGAGCCGATGTCCAGCTGCGAGGAGGCCGGCCAGCCGAGGTCGGTGAGCAGCAGCCCGGTGATCCGCTTGGCCTCGGCGTCGTCGCCGGAGAGGAAGACCGTGCCGGGCTCGGTCAGATCGCCCGGGGCGGTCATCGTGGTGGAGTCCATCGTGCAGAGCGTCTTGACGACGGGGGTCAGGGGGAAGGCCTCCTGGATCAGCTCGCCCAGGCTGCTGTTGGGGTGGGTGAGCCGGGTGAAGTCGTCGGAGAGGCCGACCCCGACGTCGATCAGCGGAATCCCGGCCAGCGCCGGGGCCCCGATGGAGTGCAGCAGCTCCACGGAGACACCCCCCGGCGTCGCGTTGACGAGCACCTCCGCGTGTGCGGCCGTCTCGTCGAGGGTGGCGACGGGAAGAGGGCCGAGGTCGGTGCGCTCCTTCGGGTGGCGTGAGCCGAGGAGGACGTCGTGTCCTGCGGCGCGCCAGCCGTGGGCCAGGGCGCGGGCGACATTTCCGGTGCCGAGCAGTCCTATACGCATAGGACGACGCTAGCCAGCGGGGGCCGCGGGGCGTATCGGGCAGGAGGCGGGGGTGGGGCGGGACCTGAGGCGTAGTTCTCAGGCCGCGCCTCGGACCGGTCAGGCCGCTGTGCGGGCTACGAAGACGACTTCCTCCTGCTCCTCGTCCATGGCGATGCTGAGGGAGGCGTCCAGGGCGCGAGCCAGTCGCCGGAGCAGGGGGAGGGTCGGCACCGCATCGGCGCCCTCGATACGGGAGACCTTCGCCTGGGTCAGCCCCGCCCGTTGGGCGACGTCGCTCTGGGAAAGGCCGAGCTCCTTGCGGCGGTCGTACACCGCCTTGGCGAAGGCCATGGCGAGTCGGATCTCCGCGCGCTCGGCGCGGATCTCCTCGGTCTCGCTGTGGTCGGCGCCGAGTTCCTGCTCGCGCTCCAGCTTTTGACGTGCATGTATGTCACGCCCAGCACCGTAATATGTCGTGAACGACATTATCGGGCGTGTGGGGTGCGTTCTACCTGTTGGAGTGAGCTGGGCCTTCCAGCTTGACGTTGCCTCCGCCCCCGGGCTGTCAGACCCGGGCCGGTGCCTTCTCCGGAAAGTCGGGGCCCGCGGAGCCGGGGCCGTTCGCCCGGCCCGGGTCCGTGTCCGTGTCCGAGGTCGGGTGCGGGCCGCCCGTCGCCGCGACCGTCGACGGGGCCGGGTCCTGGGAGACGTTGAACTCGGTCAGCAGGTCCTTGCTGAAGCCGAAGAAGTACGTGGCCAGGAAGCCCGCCACGTAGCCGACCAGCAGGCCCGCCCCGTAGATCGCGATCGTCGAGCCCAGGCCGTGGTTGCCGTCCAGGAGCGGGAACAGGGCCCAGCCGGAGGGGCCGATGGCCGTCGAGCCGACCGTGTCGCCGAGCTGGTTGAACAGGCCGACGAACCCGCCGCCGAACGCCCCGCCCACGCACGCCGTGATGAAGGGGCGGCCCAGGGGCAGCGAGACGCCGTAGATCAGGGGTTCGCCGACGCCCAGCAGGCCCGCCGGGAGCGCCGACTTGATGGTGCGGCGGATCGACTCGTTGCGGGGGAGGCGGAAGTAGACCGCCATCGCCGCGCCGACCTGGCCCGCGCCCGCCATCGCCAGGATCGGGAGCAGGACCGTGTAGCCCTGCTGCTCGATGAGGGTGGTGTGGATCGGGATCAGCGCCTGGTGCAGGCCGAGCATCACCAGGGGCAGGAACAGGCCGCCGAGGACGAAGCCCGCGCCCGCGCCGCCGTTGGAGAGCAGCCAGTCGGCGAACGTACCGATCGCGGAGGAGATCTCCCCGGCCACGTACATCAGGCCGAAGATCGTCGCCAGGCCGGAGATCAGCACCGTCAGCGTCGGCGTGACCAGCACGTCCAGCGCCTCCGGCACCCAGCGGCGGCACCACTTCTCCACGTACACGGCGAGGACCGCCGCCCCCAGCGCGCCGAGCACACCGCCCTGGCCGGGTGAGAGGGTCTGGCCGAAGGCGTCGATGTTCGCGACGCCCGGGAAGACGATGATCGCCGCGACCGCACCGCCCAGGATCGGCGTACCGCCGAACTCCTTCGCCGTGTTGTAGCCCACGAACACCGCGATCAGCGCCATGAAACCGGACGCCATCGCCGCCAGCGCGGGCGTCACGGCGGGCAGCCAGCCCAGGTTCACCAGCAGCCCGTTGAGGCCCGCGATGATGCCGCAGCCGATGAGGGCCGGGATCAGCGGGACGAAGATGTTGGCGATCTTGCGCAGGAACAGCTTGAAGGGGGTGGCGTTCTTCGCCTTCTGCTGGGCCTTGATCGCCGCGCCCTGCGCCGCCAGATCGTCCGACGAGACGGCAGCCTGCGGGGGCGCTGTCTCGCGGCCCTCCTCCACCAGCTGCTCGAACTCCGGCGTGACCCGCGCGACCGTGCCCGGACCCAGCACGATCTGGTACGTGTCGTCCTCGACCACGCCCATCACGGCGGGCAGGGCCTTCAGCGCCTCGTCGTCGACGAGGGACCGGTCGTGCAGACCGAGGCGGAGCCGGGTCATGCAGTGGGCGATGGAGCTGACGTTCGCGGCGCCGCCCACGAGCGGGAGGATCGCGGCGGCGGTGGCGCGGTTCTTGTCTTCTGTGGCCATGGTGCGAGGTGCCTTGCTGTGCGGGGCGTGGGGGCGCCCAGGGGTGGGTCAGGTGGTGCGCACGGCCGCGAGGGCGGCGCGGAGGTGGCCGTCCGACTCGGTCAGGAGCCGGGCGGCGGTGGGGCCGTCGACCTGGCCGAGGGCGACCAGGATCGCGTTCTTGACCTCGCCGTCGGTGGCGGCGAGCGCGGCCTCGATCTCGGCGTCGGACGCGCCGGTGGCGAGGGAGACGATGTGCCGGGAGCGGGCCCGGAGCTTCTCGTTGGAGGCGCGGACGTCGACCATGAGATTCCCGTACGTCTTGCCGAGCCGGATCATGGTGATCGTCGAGATCATGTTGAGGACGAGCTTCTGTGCCGTGCCCGCCTTCAGCCGGGTCGAGCCGGTGAGCAGCTCGGGGCCGGTGACGATCTCCAGGCCGTGCTCGGCCGCTGCGGCGAGCGCCGACCCCGCGTTGCAGGAGAGGCCGATGGTGAGGGCGCCCTGGTCCCGGGCGTGCTCGACCGCGCCGATCGCGTACGGCGTACGGCCGGAGGCGGAGATGCCGACCACCGTGTCGTCCGCCGTCAGCTTCAGCGCGTCCAGGTCGGACGCGGCCAGCTCCTTGCTGTCCTCGGCCCCTTCCACCGCCTTCACCATCGCGGACGGGCCGCCCGCGATCAGGCCGACGACCTCGGCCGGGTCGGTGTTGAAGGTGGGCGGGCACTCGCTGGCGTCCAGCACCCCGAGCCGGCCCGCCGTGCCCGCGCCCGCGTAGATCAGCCGGCCGCCGCGGGCCATGCGCTCGGCGGCGGCGTCGATCGCGGCGGCGATCTGCGGCAGCCGCTCGGCGACGGCGGTGGGGACGGTGGCGTCCTCGCCGTTCATGATCCGCGCGATCTCGGCCGTGGGCAGCCGGTCGATCTCGGCGAGCTCGGGGCGGAACGCCTCGGTGGTGAGCGTGGCCAGCTGGGCGCGGAGCTCGCCGTAGCTGTCGGTGCCGGAGGCGCTGGTGGTGCCGGTGGTGCCGGAAGCGTCGGTGGTGGAGGTCATGGAGGGCGGCTCTGCTTTCTCGTGCTCGTGCTTGTGCGTGTTCTCGTGCTCGTACGCGTACGAGGCGTGCGGGGTCAACGGGTGGAGCGCGGGCTGTGGCGGTGCGCCAGCGCCTCATAGGAAGCGGCGAGGGCGGGCGCGGCCGTCTCGTACGTCCGCTGGGCCACGCCTATGAACAGGCAGTCCACGACGAGCAGCTGGCTCGTCCGGCTCGACATGGCGGCGGGCCGCAGCTCGCTCTCGCGCGCGGTGGACGTGGTCAGCACGTGGTCCGCGTACTGCGATACGGGTCCGTCGGGCCGCCCGGTGATCGCGACGGTCGTCGCCCCCCGGTCGAACGCGACCCGCAGCGGCTCGATGACGTCACCGGTCGAGCCCGAGTGCGTGATCGCTATCGCAACATCGCCGGCGCGCAGCTGCACGGCGTTGGTCACCGCGAGGTGCGGGTCGGTGTGCGCGTGGGCTATCAGCCCGATCCGGAGCAGCTTCTGCGCCAGGTCCTGGCCGACGAGGGAGGAGGCGCCCACGCCGTAGATGTCGATGCGGCGGGCGGTCGACGCGGCGGCCACGGCGGCGCCCAGCTGTACGGTGTCCAGCCCGGCGGCGGTGTCCGCGAGGGTCTGCTGCTCGTCGAAGGCGAGCTTGGCGACCACCTCGGCGATGGGGTCGTCCACCGCGATGTCCGCCGTGACGGCGGGCGACCGCCCCGACTCCTGGTGCGCGGCCAGCCCGGCCAGCGCGAGGCGCAGGTCCCGGTAGCCGGGGTAGCCGAGGAGGCGGGCGGTGCGGACGACGGTCGCCTCGCTGGTGCCGGTGAGTTCGGCGAGACCGGTGACGGTGAGGGCGGCACATCCGGCCGGGTCGCCCGCGACGGCTTCGGCGACCAGCTGCATGGAGCGGGTCATGGAGGGCGCGAGCGTCCGCACCTTGGCGGCGAGGGCCGCGGGGGCGGGCGGGGAGTCGCCGCTGAAAATTTCCTTCACGTCGTGGGTCACAAGTGAAAGATATTTTCAACCCGGGGGCCCGTCAACCCCTCCCGGTGGTCCTGTGGTCTCTGCCTCTGGCGCCGCCCCGCCCGCACGCGGGCGCACAATGGGGGCATGGAGCTGAACCCCCTGGAGCAGGCGCTGCACACCGCCCGCGCGCTGGTCATGGCCGATCTCGTCGCGGGCGATGTCGCCGAGGCCGATGTCGTATCGCTCGTCGAGGACGCCGTGACACACCGCCGGTGGTGGGTCGAGCAGTGGCCCGAGGGTGCGGAGTTCGTCGCCGGGCTGGTCGCCCAGGACGTGCAGGACGCCCTGCTGGAGAAGTACGGGCGGTGGCCGCTGTGTCCCGCCTGCACCGAGGACGAGCCGCACGCGCTGGACGTCGAACCGGAGCTGGGGCCCGACCCGCACTGGGTGTGCACGAAGGCGGCCGTGGCCGTCGCGCCGGTGGGGGCGCTGGGCGAGGTACTGCGGCGGTGACCCTCTACATCGACCCGCCCACCTGGCCCGGACACGGCCGCCTCTGGTCGCACCTGGTCAGCGACGAGTCGTTCGACGAGCTGCACACGTTCGCCGCCGCGATCGGCTGCCCGCCGCGCGCCTTCGAGCGCGACCACTACGACGTACCGGAGGCGTATTACGCGGACGCGGTACGCGCCGGGGCGCGGGAGATCGGCTCGAAGGAGCTGGTGCGCCGCCTCACCGCCGCCGGGCTCCGGCGGCCGAAGGGGCGCGCGACGGCTTAAGGGTGGCGCGACGGCTAAAGGGCCGTCTGAGGTGCTCAGGGCTGGGTGGGGGAGGGGCCCTGTGCCCCCGCCGCGCACTCGGCCGTCCCGGCGACAGGTGCCGTACGCTCCCCACGCGCCGCTCCGCCCTTCGCGATCAGCCGCGACCGGACCAGGCCGCCCCCGTCCCCGCCGCGCTGGAGCCGCAGCGACACCGCCACTGCCGCCAGGGCCAGGACCGTCATCGCCGCGCCCGCCCACGCCGTGGAGGCGAAGCCGAAGTCCGCGTCGATCACCGTGCCGCCCAGCCACGGGCCGCTCGTGTTGCCCAGGTTGAACGCGGCCGTCGTCGTGGCACCGGCCAGCGTCGGGGCCGCCCCCGCCACGTTGAACATCCGGGCGTTCAGGGCCGGGGCCGTGAAGAACGCCGACAGGCCCAGCAGGAACGCCAGCGCGACCACCGCGACCTGGCTGGAGGCGAACAGGGCCAGCGCCGCCAGGAACACCGTGGACGCCGTGATCCCGCTGAGCAGCACCCCGAAGAGGTGCGCGTCCGCGACCCGGCCGCCGATCGTCGTACCGATCAGCGCGCCGACCCCGAACAGACCGAGGATCCACGGCACCCAGCCCGAGTCCAGGCCCGCCACATCCGTCAGCAGCGGCGCCAGGTAGCTGAACGCGCAGAACACCCCGCCCGCCGCGAGGGCGGTGATCACGATCGCCAGCCAGACCTGCCGGTCCCGGTAGATCGCCAGCTCCTGCCGCAGCTGCGGCTTCTTCTCCGGCAGCGGGATGTACGGGATGCGGGTGACGACCCCCACCAGCGCCACCGCCGACGCCACCCCCACCGCCCAGAACGCCGACCGCCAGCCGAGGTGCTCGCCGAGGAAGGCCCCCATCGGCACGCCCAGCACGTTGGCGATGGACAGCCCGCCGATCATCACGGCCATCGCCCGGGCCCGCTGGTTCACCGGGACCATCGCGATGGCCACCGCCGCCCCGACCGCCCAGAACCCCGCGCAGGCGAGCGCGCTCACCACCCGGGAGGCGAAGAGCACCTCGTACGTCGGCGCCAGCGCGCCCGCCACCTGCCCGAGGCCGAAGACCGAGATCAGCGCGATCAGGGTCGTCCTGCGCGGCAGCCGCAGCGTGGCCACGGCGAGCAGCGGGGCGCCGACCACCATGCCGATCGCGAAGGCGGATATGAGGAGCCCGGCCTGCGGGATCGACACGTTCATGTCGTCGGCGATCGGCGGCAGCAGACCCGACAGCATGAACTCGCTGGTGCCGAGGGCGAAGACCGAGAGGCCGAGGATGTATACGGCCAGCGGCATAGGAGTGCGGCGGCGGGAGGTGGAGTCGGGCATGACTCGTTCGAACACCGGAGAACCTATCCGCATTCCCGGCTCTCGGTATGTGGACAGTCGTTACGACACCGACAGTCGTTACGCGCCAGGCAGGGCGTGGAGCTTCTTGCCGTGCAGGGCGAACACGCGCTTGCCGTCGGTCGCCACCAGCCAGGCGTGGTAGTCGTCGGACTTGTCGTTGAACGTCCAGCGCAGGGCGCCGTTCTCCGCGTCGAAGGCGTGGATGCCGCCCTGCTTGTCGAGGTCGGTGGCCCCGTAGAGGGTGGAGCCGACCCGGACGAACTGCCGGGGCACCTGCGCGCCCGAGTCCTTGAGCGCCGTGGACTGCCAGACCTTCTTTCCGGTCCGCGGGTCCAGGGCCCACAGCGTCCGGCCGCTGTCCGCGATGTACAGCACGTCGTCCAGGACCGTCGGCTCCCGGAAGGTGGTGAACTGCTCGGCCTCCACGGACCACTTCTCGGACCCGTCGGACAGGGCGAAGGCCTGGAGCTTCTGCCCCTGCGGGACGATCACCAGGTCCTGGTGGACGGCGAAGGGGCCGTAACTCGTCTTCGTCGTCTTCTGCGTCCACACCTGCCGGCCGGTGGCGGTGTCGCGCACCGTGAGGTTCTTCTTGAAGTCGGTGTAGACGAGGTGGCGGCCCTGGACGGCGGCGTGGACACCGTTCTGCTGGGTGCCGAGGTCGCGCTGCTCCTTCCAGACCAGCTTGCCCGTGCCGCTGTTCAGGGCGGCGATCACATTGGTACGGGACGAGCCGTCGGCCTCCAGGATCTCGGCGATGACGTACACCTGCGTGCCGTCCACCGCGACCGGCCTCGGCTGCCGGTACTCCTTGCCCAGGTGGCTGCGCCAGGTCTCCTTGCCGGAGGCCGGGGCGTATCCGATGACGCTGCCGTCGTACTTGCCGCTGGCCAGGTACAGGGTGCCGTCGCCGAGGAGCAGCGGGGCGCCGGGGATCGCGCCGCCCGGCAGCGACCACCGCTCGGCGCCGGTCGCCCCGTCGAGGGCGGCCAGCGGGTCGCCGCTCGCGATCACGACGCCGTCCACGGCCACGAGCTCGTCATTGTCGCCGTAGGTCGCGGCGGAGGTGGACTTCGTCCACAGGGGGGCGGGGGTCTGCCCGTCCTCGGGGGCCTTGCCGCCGTCTTCCGGAGAGGCGGTGCGCGGCGGCGGGATGCTGCCCTCGCCGCCGGTCTCGGACGTGTCCTCACAGCCGGTCAGCCCGGCCCCGAGCGTCGCCATCGTGAGCCCGGCCCCGGCCAGTCGCAGTATTCGCCGCCGTGAAGATCTGCCGGCCGTCGTGCCGTATCCCGTGGATCCCTTGGACATGGTGCCGCCCCCCGTGGAGTCGTCAGAGTGTGTGCAACTGCGATGCCAGACGTTAGCTGCCGTCAGGTGCCCAGGGCCGGGCCAGGGCGTGACCGGAACAACTCCGTGAAGGAACCGGAACATTTGCCGATCACAGCGGACCGGACGACCACTCCGGACCCGGACCGGACGACCACTCCGGACCTGGACCGGACGATCAGCGCAGATCGGACGACGACCCCAGCAACTCCAGCTCGGTCGCCAGGTTGTGCCGGGCCCGCGCCTCCCACTCGGCGGCCCCGTGCGGCGTACGGAACAGCCTGGGCAGCGCGAGGAGTTGCCGCAGCATCGCCGCCCGCCCCGCCAGGAACGCCTCGTCGGGCAAGAACCCGTACTCCTCCCGCACCTGCGCCGCATAGGCCGCGTACTCCTGCGGGCTCCCCGCCAGCACCGCCAGGTCCGCATCGCACAGCACCTCGCCGTTGCCGTCCCCCTCGGCCGGGTCGTGCGTCACGGTGAGCCGGACCAGCCGCGCGACCTCCGCCGTCACCGCCTCCCCCACCCCCGCCTCGGGCAGCGCCCGCTCGGCGAGGGCGGCGCTGCGCTCCTCGTTCTCCGTACGGTCGGGCCGGTACACCGCGTCGTGGAACCAGGCGGCCAGCCGCACCGCGTGCACATCGGCGGCGTACGGGGCCAGGGTGTCGATCCGGTCCAGGACCGCCGTGAGGTGGGCGGTGGTGTGGTAGTGCCGCTGCGGCTCGTCCCAGCGGGCCAGGAGATTCTCGGCGTACGGCAGCGGGTCGGGGCCGGGCGCTCCCGAACGGGTGGCGAGGAGCGTGTCCCGCCAGCGGTCGACCAGGGCGGTACGGGGGTCGCGGGGGCGCGGGCTGTCCGTCATGGGACGACCCTAGAGGCTGGGTCGTCCCGTACGGATGCGAGGCGCCGCCCCCCTGTACGGATGCGAGGCGCCGCCCCCCTGTACGGATGCGAGGCGCCCCGTACGGATTCCGGCATCCCGCCGCGACCGGCGACCTCCCTGCGGTTGGCTGAGGGTCATGACTTCTGCTCCCGTACGCGACCCCGAACTACCCGGCCTCCTCCTGCGCACCGAGCGCGATGTCTTCCTCCCGCTGCTGCGCGCCACCCCCGAGCCCGCGTACGCCCTGCGCACCGCGTGCCCCGGCTGGACCGTCCGCGATGTCCTCGCGCACTGCGCCGCCGCCCTGACCCGGGTGGTCGCAGACCGGCTGGAGAAAGGGGTGTTCTCGCCCGAGTCCAACGAACGGGACATCGAGGAGCGGGCCGGGCTGCCCCTGCCCGCCCTCCTCGACGAGCTGGAGCGCGGAATGACCGAGGCCGGTCCGGTGATCGCCGCCGCAGGCGGGAAGCTGGACGGGGTCGCGCTCGGTGAGTGGGTGCACGCGGGGGACGTGCGCGAGGCGTGGGGCCTCGACGGGGCGTACGCCGGGCGCGGACTGGCGTACGCCCTGGGCCTGCTGGAGGGCGTGGCGTACCGGAAGGAGATGCCGCAGATCGTCGCGGACGTGGACCTTGACGTGGACCTGGAGGGCTGGGGAGCGCCGCGCCCGCTCGGTGTCCCCTCGCCCGAAGGCCGGCCGGCGGGCCGGTACCACGGCGACGGGCCCACCCTGATCCGCCTGTACGCCAACCGGCCGCTGGTAGGCACACGGTACGAGCTCCACGGCGTACGCGAAGGTGACCTGCACCTCTTCGACCGGCCGCCGAAGCTGGACGGCTGAGGGCGGGTGGCGACCGGTCTCCTGACCGCGTTTCGGGTGACCGCGTTTCGTCAGCCGCCGGAAAGTGCCGTGCGGGACAGGAGTTCCCTCGCCGCCGTCCTCGTCGCCTCGTCCTCGTCGTTCAGGGCCACCTCGCGCAGGACGGCACCCGTGCGGGGGCTCGACGGCCAGCCCAGTGCCAGCATGTGGAGGACCTTCCGCCGTACCTCCGGGTGGGCGTCCCCGGCCGCCCGGGAGCCGACCAGAGCCTCCCCCTCCTCGCCGCCGGCCCCGGTCACCCACCAGCGGAGCGCGGTGAACCGCACGTAGTGGTCGGGGTCGGTGACGGCGCACCGGCGGAAGGCCTCCTGGGTGTCCTGAAGGCCGCCCCAGCGGAGGCCCAGCGCGTTGAGCGCACCCACGCGGGTGCGCTGGTCGGTGTCGTCGGTGCCCTCGGTGACGGCGCGCACCAGAACGTCCCGGACGCCCGGGAGATGGGCCCAGTGCTCACACAGGGCGTGCAGCGCCGTGTTCCGACAGCGGTGCCCGGGATCTGCCGCGGCGTTCGTCACCAAGGCACCGACATCGGCACGGTCCGTCCACCGTGTGGCCAGCAGCTTCATGGCGGTACTGCCGACCAGGCGGTCCTCGTGCTCGGCCACGATCCGCATCAGCACGGCCAGGGCTTCGTCGTCGTCGGGCCAGTCGTCCGCCAGCGCGTCGAGTGCGTTGGCGCTGGTGAAGTGGTAGGGGTGGTCGGCAGCGGCGAGGACCAGCGCGCGCGCTTCCTGATGGGAGGACCAGTGCTTCGCCAGACCTAGCAGCACGGTGGCGCGGGTGAGTCCGTCCCACTCGTCGTCGCCGCAGGCGCGAATCAGCAGGTCGCGAACCTCGTCCCGATCGGCCCAGTGGTCGGCCAGCGTCCACAGCGCTGTTCTGCGAACCTCGGGGCTCCGATCGTCGGTGGCCACCCGGACGACGACACTGGGGGCGTCCTGGTCGTCGTCGGCGTAACGGACGCCGATCACCTCCACAGCGGCGCCGCGGACCTGCTCGGGCCTGTCCTCGTGGGTGCTGAGGAGGATCAGGGACCGGACGTGCGGATCGCGGGACCACCGCTCGCCCAGGTGTTTGAGGGCGGCTACCTGGACGTCGGGGCTCTGGTCCGCCGTGGCGGCACGGACGAGTGCCTCGCGGACGCCGACGTACGACGGCCACTTCCTCGCCAGTATCCCCAAGGCCGTGGTGCGGGTGGCCTCGTGGCCCGCGGCGGAGGAACGGCTGATGAGGAGGTCACGGATCGCGTCGCTCCGGGGGGCGTGTTCGCCGAGTGCACGGATCGCATGCCGGGGCAGCTCCTGGCCGGTGTCGTCGGCGGCCAGCCGCATAAGGAACGCGAGAGCGTCCGGGTAGCCGGTGCAGTAGCGTTCGAGCGCCTCGACCGCGACGCTGCGCGTGTTCGCCTGCTCGTCGTCCTGGGCCCGCCGGATGAGCAGCGACCGGACCCGCTCGTCGCCGTGCCACCGTTGGCCGAGGGCCCGCAGTGCGTCGCTGCGCATGAACGGATGGCCGCCCTCGATCGCGGTCCGCATGGCCAGATCACGGATGGACTCGTCGTCGGACCACCAGGCGCAGAGGACGTGGAGCGCCGCGCCGCGCGTACCCTCGGCGGGGTCCTCGGTCACCCGGGAGATGAGGAACGCCCGGACGTCCTCCCTGGCGTGCCACACCTCACCGAGCACCTCCAGCGCCATGGAGCGGACTCTGCGACCGGAGGGGGCCGTCGCCTCGCGCAGGACGAGCCCGCGGAGTACGTCGTCGTCCGGTCTCCGCAGCGCCAGCTCCGAGAGGAACATCAGACGGTCGAAGCCGTGCCAGCTCCCCCGGGCGAGTGCGGCCAGCTCCTCCTCGTCCTGTTCCAGGGCGAAGGCCAGGACCGCGGCCGGCTCCTCGCTGAAGGAGAACTGGCCGCTGAGCCGGTACCACCTCAGGTAGGGGGCGCGCCCGGCCCAGTACCGGCTGAAGGACGACAGGGCGGACCAGGCCTCGCCCAGGAGCCAGGGCCCTTTGGAACCACGCGTGTTCAGGACAGCTGTCAGAGCACCGACGACGGCGACGCTCCGGGCCGCCAGCGCTCCCGGCTTCGCCACCTCCGCCAGCGCACGCAGGGCCAGCACCGCGCAGGAGGCATCGACCGGATCCCGGCGCCGGGCGTGGAGCTCCAGGAGACGGTCGACGGCGGCCGTCGCGTCGGCGCTGTCCAGTTGCCCGATGAGCAGCAGCAGTGCCTCGTGCCAGGCGGGGTCGGCGGCTCGCGCGGCCACGACCTCCTCGATGAGCTCGTCGGGAGTCCAGCGGCCTTCCTCCTGGTAGCGGTACGCGATGTCGGCCGCCGCCAGGTATTCGAGGAACGCGCGGTGGACGAAACCGTAGATCTGACCCCCGTAGTGGGCCAGGATGAAGTTGCGTTCGTGCAGCTGCGTGACCATGGCCCGCGCGGCGGGCACGGCCTGGACCCGGGGCACTCCGCGCTGTCCCAGGTAGTCGCCGAAAGCGCCTTCCAGGTCTCTCACGTGCAGGTGGTTGCCGGCGATACCGCTGTGGCCCTCCTGCATGCGGGAGGCCAGCAGGCGCAGGAGTTCCAGGCGCTCGGGCGGCCCCAGGGCGTCCAGCACCGCCGCGGCGGCCGGGGCCGAGGGGACGGTGAGCAGCTTGGCGGTCCGGTCCCAGTGCTCGACGAGAACCGCGACCGCCTGCTCGTACGCTTCGCGCCGGTTGTTCGGGAGGGCACGGCGGCTGCCGATGATGGCCAGGATGGTGAGGAGGAGGGGGTTGCCCGCCATCTCCTCCAGGGGCCGTGAGTTCTCCGTCGCCGACGTCATCCGCTGCGCCAGCTCCTTCGCCCGCGCGGGATCGTCGGCGAAGGCGCTGCGGTACCAGCGGTCCAGGAAGGCGGAGATCCGTTCCTCGTCCAGGTCCTGGACCTTGAAGTGGGCGAAGCCCGCTCCGTCCAGGACCGCGCGCTGGTAGCCGATGACACGGGACGTCACGGTGATCCGGGCCGCGGGCCAGCGGTCGGCGAAGGCGGCCATGCGGTCGGTGGCCTCCGCCCGCACCTGGGGGTCGAAGATCTCGTCAAGGCCTTCGAAGACCACCCAGGCCCGCCCCTCGGCCAGCAGGCACTCCCGTACGGAGGGAGGGACACCGAGCCCGAAATCGCTGTGCCGGTGGTCGAGGAACTCCTCGAAGCCGCTGTGCCGCCAGCGGTCGTCGGCGTACTGCCGCAGCTCCACCATCAGGGGGACCAGGCCCCGCAGCGGGCGCGGGGCCTCCTCCGGCTCGCCGCGGGTGAGCAGCAGCGTCAGGTAGCGCATGAGCGCGGACTTGCCCCCGCCGGGATCACCGAGGAGGACCGTACGCTCGCCGGAGGGTCCGGCCAGCGCTTCCAGCACCCCCTGCTCCGGCCGTTCCAGGTAGGAGTTCCGCAGGTGCTCGAACGACTCCCGGTCCGTGCCCGGTGGCAGGAACCCGTCGTCCCCGAAGCCCTCCTCCAGCAGGCGTCTCTCCAGCTCCCGGGGCAGTTGTACGGGTGGTGGATCGGCCCGCACGGCGGGGACGACGAAGACGTCCGTCAGCCGGATCACCGGGGCGTTCTCTCCCGGCGGGGTGAGAACTCCCAGGTCCAGGCGGCCGTACACCTGCTCGGCACGCGACGCGTACCGCGCGACGGCATCCGCGACCTCCTGATCGGAGGCCCGGTCGGGGGTGGCCGGCCCCGGAGCCGTGGCCAGCGTCAGGCTCTTGATGATCGTGGCGCCGTCCCCGGTGACCACGATCTCCGCGTCCCCGCCGACGGCGACGGCCCGTTCGGCGCCCGCGTGCGTCTTGCCCCGCTTTTCCGCACCGGGCGACGGTCCTCCGATCAACGGTCCTCCAAGTGATGCGGGGCGCAGCGGCCGGACAAGGTTATCGGCGGATTCCGGCATCCGATTCCCCTTCGGGCAAAGCCTGTTGGGTGCCGTGTGACGGTGCCAGGATGGTGCTCATGACTCGACGGGCAAGGATCATCGTGTGGGGCGCCTCCGTCCTGTGCGTGCTGGTGGCCGCAGGGCTCGGCGCCCTGGCGGTCGCGGGAGGCCTGGACCGGGCGGACAAGGTGGCGAGCATCGTGGGGGCGGTCATCGGCCTGGCCGGGCTGGTCGTCTCCCTCTACGCGTTGCACCGCAGCCCTGCCCCGGGGCCGGTTCCCCCGGCTCCCGGCCCGGCCGCGGGGACGGGAAGTGCCACTGTCGCGGAAGGCGTCCGGTCGGTGGCCGCCGG
Source organism: Streptomyces cyaneofuscatus (assembly GCF_000718135.1). GTDB lineage: Bacteria > Actinomycetota > Actinomycetes > Streptomycetales > Streptomycetaceae > Streptomyces > Streptomyces cyaneofuscatus. The sequence continues at coordinate 218,333 of NZ_JOEM01000009.1, forward strand.
TGGGAGCATCGGGCGGGCCGTCACGGGTGACGGCGTCTCGCTCACGGGCCCCGCTCCCGTGCTGCCTCCGAGCAGCGGCAGCGGCGGCGGCGGCGGGGCGGCAGGCTCGGCCCGGGCCACGGGCGAGCGGAGTGTCGCGGCCGGCGGTGACATCGGTGAGGCCGTCACCGGCGACGGGCCCCGGGCCTGACCCACTCCGGCGCCGCGGCCCGGCGGTGTCCGACCACGTCGGCCTTCCGCCCCTCGGACCGGCCCTTGTCGCCCCCGGGCGCAGTCAATAGCGTGCGCTCTCGTGAAGATGGACCTGAACGCGGATCTCGGCGAGGGCTTCGGCCGCTGGACCCTGACCGACGACGAAGCGCTCCTCGCCTGTGTCACCAGCGCCAACGTGGCGTGCGGGTTCCACGCGGGCGACGCCTCCGTCATGCGGCGGGTCTGCGATGCGGCGGCCGCAGGTGGCGTACGGATCGGGGCGCAGGTCTCCTACCGGGATCTGGCCGGGTTCGGGCGGCGGGCGATGGAGGTGCCGGCCGACGAGCTGGCCGCCGAGGTCGCCTACCAGATCGGTGCCCTGCGGGTGTTCGCCGAAGCGGCCGGCTCCACCGTCTCGTACGTCAAACCGCACGGCGCCCTCTACAACCGGACCGTCCACGACGAGGAGCAGGCCGCCGCCGTCGTCGCGGGCGTCCGGCTCGCGGGCGGGGGCCTCGCCGTCCTCGGGCTGCCCGGCTCCCATCTGCTCGCCCACGCCTCCGCCGCCGGGCTGCCCGCCGTGGAGGAGGCCTTCGCCGACCGGGCGTACACCGCGCGGGGCACGCTGGTCCCGCGCGGCGAGGCGGGCGCGGTGGTGCACGACGCCGACGACGTCGTACGCCGCGGGGTCGGCATGGCGCTGGACCGGGCGGTCACGGCGGTGGACGGCAGCCGGATACCCGTCGAGGCGCGCTCGCTCTGCGTCCACGGCGACACCCCGGGCGCTGCCGCCCTCGCGCGCCGGGTGCGGGCGGCGCTGGAGGACGCGGGCGTGCTGGTGGAGGCGTTCACATGAGGCTGGAGGACGACGGTCAGGGCGGTACGCAGGCCCGCGAGGTGCGTGTGCTGCCTGCCGGGGCGCACGCCCTCCTCGTCGAACTGGCCGACGGCGACCACGCCGAGGCCTTCCACGCCGAGCTCCTCCGCCGGCGCGAGCGGGGCGCACTGCCCGGTGTGCGCGACATCGTCCCCGGCGCCCGGACCGTCCTGCTCGACGGCATCGACGGCATCGACGGCATCGAGGACCGGGGCGGGCGCACCACCGCCGCCCGCGACCGGCTCGCGCGCGAACTCGTCTCCTGGACCCTGCCGCCCCCGCGCCGTGAGGTGCGCGACGCGGTCGAGATCCCCGTCGTGTACGACGGTCCCGACCTGGCGGAAGTCGCCGCGCTCTGGGGCGTCGGCGCCGACGAGGTGCCCGCACTCCACTCCCGTACCGCGTTCCGGGTGGCCTTCTGCGGGTTCGCGCCCGGGTTCGGGTACCTCACCGGGCTGCCCGAGCGGCTGCATGTGCCCCGGCGCACGACCCCGCGTACGAGGGTTCCGGCCGGGGCGCTGGCCCTCGCCGGGCCGTACACCGGGGTCTACCCGCGCCCTTCGCCCGGCGGCTGGCAGCTCATCGGGCGGATGGTGGACCCGGCGGCGGCCCTGTGGGACCCGGGCAGGGAGCCGGCGGCGCTGCTGGGGCCCGGGACCCGGGTACGGTTCGTGGCATCCCGGGCCTCCGTGCCCGTACCTCGTACGGAGACCCGTTCATGACCCCCGTACGGGGCGGGCTCCTCCGCATCGTCCGCGCCGGCGCCCTCACCACCGTCCAGGACGCCGGCCGGCCCGGCTGGGCGCATCTCGGCGTCGGGCGGGCCGGGGCCCTCGACGCGCCCGCCGCCCGGCTGGCCAACCGGCTCCTGGGCAACCCGCCGGGCGCCGCCCTCCTGGAGACCACCGTCACCGGGTGCGCCGTCCGCCCCGACCGGACCGTGGTGGCCGTCGTCGGCGGTGCGGGGTGCCGGGTGACCGTCGACGGGCGGCCCGTGGCGTGGGGCGCGCCCGTACGGGTTCCGGCGGGCGCGGTGCTGGACGTGGGCCCCGCGCTCGACGGCGTACGCGGCTATCTGGCGTTCGCGGGCGGCCTGGAGCCGGAACCGGTGCTGGGCAGCCGCTCCGCCGACCTCCTCTCCGGGCTGGGCCCGGCCCCCCTGAGCGACGGTGACACGCTGCCCCTGGGCGAACCGGCCGACGGGCCACCGCAAGGCCCCACTCCCTGGCCCGGAGCCCCCGCCGAGCTGGTGCTGCCCCTCCACCTCGGCCCGCGCCACGCGTGGTTCACGGCCGCCGCCCTGCGCACGCTCACCACCGCCGCGTACCGGGTCTCCCCGCACAGCAACCGCATCGGCCTCCGCACCGAAGGCCCCGCCCTGGAGCGGGCCCGCGACGGCGAACTGCCCAGCGAGGGCATGGTCCTGGGGGCGGTCCAGGTGCCCCCGGACGGCCGGCCCGTCGTCTTCCTCAACGACCACCCGACGACGGGCGGCTACCCGGTCGTCGGCGTCGTACCGGAAACCGCCCTCGCCGGGGCGGCGCAGGCGGTTCCGGGAACGCGGGTGCGGTTCTCCGTACGAGCGTGAGCTCTCAGGCCCCCTTGAAGCCCCGCAGCCGCAGCGAGTTGCCGACCACGAACACCGACGAGAACGCCATCGCGGCCCCGGCGATCATCGGGCTGAGCAGCCCCGCCGCGGCCAGCGGCAGTGCGCCGACGTTGTAGGCGAAGGCCCAGAAAAGGTTCGTCCGGATCGTGGAGAGCGTGCGGCGCGAGAGCCGGATGGCGTCCGCGGCGACCCGCAGGTCTCCCCGTACGAGGGTGAGGTCACCGGCCTCGATCGCGGCATCCGTCCCGGTACCCATGGCCAGACCCAGGTCGGCCTGGGCGAGGGCGGCGGCGTCGTTGACCCCGTCGCCGACCATCGCGACGCTCCGGCCCTCCGCCTGGAGGCGCTGGACGACGTCGACCTTGTCCTCGGGCATGACCTCCGCGTACACCTGCTCGGCGTCGATGCCGACCTCGGCCGCCACCGCCTCCGCGACGGCCCGGTTGTCGCCGGTGAGGAGGATCGGGGTGAGCCCCAGGGCACGCAGCCGCTCGATGGCCTCGGCGCTGGTGTCCTTCACCGCGTCCGCCACCTCCAGGACCGCCCGTGCCTCCCCGTCCCACGCGACCGCGATCGCCGTGCGCCCGGCGCGCTCGGCCTCGGCCTTGGCCCGGGCCAGACCGTCCGGCAGCCGGATCTCCCACTCGGCCAGCAGCTTCTCCCGGCCGACGAGGACGGCGTGTCCGTCCACCACGCCCTGGACGCCGAGTCCGGGGATGTTGGTGAAGTCCTCGGGGGTGGGGAGGGGGGATCCGTCGCCGAGGCGTTCGACGGCGCCGGCCGCCACTGCCTGGGCGATGGGGTGTTCGGAGGAGTGTTCCAGGGCGCCGGCCAGGCGCAGGACGTCGTTCTCGTCCGTGCCGTCGGCGGTGTGGACGGCGAGGAGGGTCATCTTGCCGGTCGTCACTGTCCCCGTCTTGTCGAGGACGATGGTGTCGACGCGGCGGGTGGTTTCGAGGACTTCGGGGCCCTTGATGAGGATGCCGAGCTGGGCGCCGCGTCCGGTGCCGACCATGAGGGCGGTGGGGGTGGCGAGGCCGGGGACGAAGACGGCGGAGATGCGGTCGGCGAGGCGTTGGGCTGCTGCTTTGCCGTTCTGGGCGTCTTCGACGAGGCGGGCCATGCGGGCGAGTTGGGTGCCCAGCTCCATGAGCGCCCGGAGCGCGGCCCCGGCCTTCCGCTTGGAGCGGGCCTCGAACCAGCGCCCGGCGAGGATGAAGGCGGTCACTCCGGCGGCGGCTTCGAGGTAGATGTTCCCGGCGCCGTCGCTGCGCGCGATGGTCAGCTCGAACGGGTGGGTCATGCCGGTCATGCCCGCCGTACCGAAGAACAGCGCCCAGACCGACCACAGGAACGCCGCCGACGTGCCGACCGAGATCAGTGTGTCCATCGTCGCCGCGCCGTGCCGGAGGTTGGTCCAGGCGGCGCGGTGGAAGGGCCAGCCGGCGTAGGTGACGACGGGGGCGGCGAGGGTCAGGGAGAGCCACTGCCAGTTGTCGAACTGGAGGGCCGGGATCATCGCCATCGCGATCACCGGGACGGCGAGGACGAGCGAGGTGATCAGGCGCTGGCGGAGTGCGGTGAGCCCGTCGTCGGGTTCGGGCTCCGCGGCCTCGCTCCTCTCCGTATCCGGCGGCGGTGGTTCCTGAGCGGTGTAGCCGGTGGCCTCGACGGTGGAAATCAGGTCCTGTACGGAGACGTCCTCGCCCCGGTAGGTGACTTTCGCCTTCTCGGTGGCGTAGTTGACGGTCGCCTCCACGCCGTCCATCCGGTTGAGCTTCTTCTCGATGCGGGCCGCGCAGGAGGCGCAGGTCATCCCGCCGATGGAGAGCTCGACGGTGCCGGTGGCCGGAGCGGTTGCGGAAGCGGTGTCCATGCCGGTGACGGGTGTGACGGGTGTGACGGGGGTGGCGGAGTGAGTGGGCACGGGGTCCTCCTGGCGGCGGTCTCAGATACCCCTGGGGGGTATCACTTCCTCTCCCCATGTATACCCCCCACCCCTATGAAGCGCAAGGCGCGCCGGGGGGCATCTGCCGGGCGGGGTCGCGCACCTCCGCGATCATGCGTTCAGACGGAGGGCTGCGCGGCCACTCGGCCGCCCCGTAGGCTGGCCATTGGACTAGACCTATAGCTGCGTTCAGCTGCGTATCGGAGGAATGGGGACCCATGAGCAACCGTGCAGTCCTGGAGGTGATCGCTCTCGACGCGGAGGACGCGGTCGCCGCCCAGGCAGGTGGTGCAGACCGCCTCGAACTGGTCACCGACATGGCCGCGGACGGCCTGACCCCGTCACGGGAGACCTTCGCGGCGATCCGGTCGGCCGTGGACATCCCGCTGCGCGTGATGCTCAGGGTGGCGGACGGCTTCGCCGCGGGTGACATCGATGTGCTGGTCGGCAAGGCCCGCGAGATGCGGAGGGCGGGCGCCGACGAGTATGTCCTCGGCTTCCTCGACGAGGACGGCCACGCCGACCTCGTGGCCGTCGAGCGGATCGTCGCCGAGCTGGACGGCGCCCGGTGGACGTACCACCGCGCGATCGACCGGGCCGCCGACCGCGACGCCCTGCGCAAGCAGCTCGCGGACCTGCCCGGCCTGGACACGTACCTCACGGCGGGTTCGCCGGCCGGGGTCGACGACGGCATCCCGACGCTCCTCACCGAGGCCGCCCGCACCGGGCAGCCGGGGTACGAGCCGCAGATCCTGGTGGGCGGCGGCCTCCAGCTCCACCACCTGCCGCAGCTGCGGGCGGCGGGCATCGACGCCTTCCACATCGGCGGCGCGGCCCGTCCGGCCGGCTGGTCGGCACCGGTGGACGCGGCGGCGGTACGGGAGTGGCGCGAGGCGCTCGACGCCTGATCCAGGAGGCCCTGATCCAGGAGGCATGGGGCGGGCGCCGCGACAGGCCCCGCCCCTCCCCGGCCGCAACAGGCCCCGACCCTCCCCCCTCCCCTCGGGGGGACTACCCCAGCGCCTCCGGCAACGCAGCCGCGTGCACCACCGTCAGCCCCGACACCGCACGGGTCAGCGCGACGTACAGCCGCCGCAGCCCGGTCCGCTCGTCCGGCTCGCCGTCCACCACGGCCGCCGGCTCGTCCAGCACCACGTAGTCGTACTCCAGCCCCTTCGCCAGCGACGCGGGCACCAGCGTCAGCCGCGACTCGGCGGTGGTCTCCTCACCGGGGGACAGGTACGCGTGGCCCGCCGCCTCCAGCGCCGCGCCCAGCGCCGGAATCCGGGCGTCGGCGGCGATCAGCCCGATGGACCCCTCCTGCAGCAGCGACTCCTCGCAGGCGGCGACCACGGCAGCGTCCAAGGCATCCGCGCCCGCCACCTCCCGTACCACCAGCGAACCCGGTGACTCCCGCACCGACTCCACCGCCGCGAGCCCCGGCGAGATCGCGGGCAGCAGCCGGGAGGCGTACGCGATCACCTCGCGCGGCACGCGGAAGCCCGCGGTCAGCTCCTCCACCACCGCGTCCCCCTTCCCGAGGTGGAACAGCGCCTCGTCCCAGCTCTCCGTGGACCACGGCGTCGTCCCCTGCGCGAGGTCTCCCAGCACGGTCGCGGAACCGGTCGAACACCGCCGCCCCACCGCCCGGTACTGCATGGGCGAGAGGTCCTGCGCCTCGTCGAGCACCACATGGCCGAGCGAGTGCGTACGGGCCACCAGGTCACGGGCCTCGTCGATGAGGACCGCGTCCGCCGCCGACCACCTGGCCGACTTCACGCTCCGGGCGGGCTTCGCCCAGAGGATCAGCTTCTGCTCGTCCTCGCTGAGCAGCCCCTCGGCGTGGACGGCCAGGAACTCCGGGTCGGCCAGCAGCCGCAGCACCAGCTTCTCCGGGTCGACGGCGGGCCAGATCGCCTTCACGGCCGCCTTGACCGCCGGGTTGCGGGCCACGGTGTTCTGCACCCGGTCGTCCGGGGCCTCGCCCGCCTCCTCCATCCGAACGAGGACGGCGTGCGCGATCCGCTGCGGCAGGGCCTCGTGGGCGGAGCCGTACCGCATGTCCCGGGCGAGCAGCTCGTCGACCATCTCCTCGATCTCGTACGCGGGCACCCGCCAGCGCCGTGATCCGCGCACGACCACGACGGGCTCGGTCGGACGGGTCACATGCGAGCGGATGGCCCGGCGCAGCACCTCGGCCATCCGGGCATCGCCCTTGATGACGGCGGTGGCCGCGTCGTCCGTGCCGCGCACCTCCACCCCCGCCGTCACCAGGTCGTCGACCGTGGCCTGTTTGACCTCCAGCTCACCGAGGGCGGGCAGGACCTGCTCGATGTAGTGGAGGAAGGACCGGTTCGGCCCGATGACGAGGGTGCCGGTACGGGCCAGCCGCTCGCGGTGCGCGTACAGCAGGAACGCCACCCGGTGGAGGCCGACGGCGGTCTTCCCGGTGCCGGGACCCCCTTGCACGCAGACGGTGCCGCCGAGGCCGCTTCGTACGATCTCGTCCTGCTCGGGCTGGATGGTGGCCACGATGTCGCGCATCGGGCCGACGCGGGGCCGCTCGATCTCGGCCTGGAGGAGGCGGCTGGTGTGCGCGACCTCGGCGGGGTCGGTGAGGTGCTCGTCCTCGTACGCGGTCAGCTCGCCGGCCGTGTACCCGAAGCGGCGGCGGAGCCCGACGTCCTGGGGGTTCTTGGGGGAGGCCTGGTAGTACGGCTGGGAGACCGGGGCCCGCCAGTCGATGACCATCGGGTCCCCGGCGGCGTCATGGACGTGGCGGCGCCCGATGTAGAACCGCTCGCCCTCCGAACCTTCGGCGAACTCGCCGCCGACGGCGTGGAGGTAGTCGAGGCGGCCGAAGAACAGGGGGGTGTGGGAGAGGTCGGCGAGCGCCTTGATGCGGTCGTCCATCTGGGACTGGAGCACGGCGGCGTTGACCCAGTTCGCCGTGACATCACGGATGTCGAGGGCCTGGACGTCCTCGCGCATCGCGCGCAGGGCGGCGCGGGACGCGGCGAGATGGGCGCGTTCGTGCGCCAGGGGGTCGGCGGGGTCGGTGGTGGAATCGCTCTCTGCTACGTGCGCGGGCACGGTGTTGCCTCCGGCTCTTCAACGGCTCTTCAACGGCTCGTCGACGACCTCTCGACGGCTTTCGACGGCTCTTCGACGCAGGACGGCGGACCGCCCACCGGGTTCCGGCGGGAGCCGGAGCAGGACGGTCCGCTCGGAAGGTTCGTTCGCGTGTGTCGGCCGGTTTCCGTCCGGTCGGCGGCGCTCCCGGGGCCGTCGATACGGCGTGGGAGGCGGGCAGACCGGCGATTGTAGCCACAGGGCGGGGCGGCGGCGAAACGGATTACGGCCCTCCCGGGGGTGGAGGGGCCAGGGGTACCCGTAGGGGATGTGTGCGGCCCGAGCGGTACCGGAGAGCTACGAGCCCGGCGCGCAGGTTCCCTCTGCGGGCCGACGCGCCCAAACGGGTGACGGGAGCACCATGGATACATGAGCACAACCACCCTGAACCCCCGCAGGACCGGCCCCGCGCACGGCGCGACCGCGGTCACCGGTCACCATCGACCCCATCGCGTCGGCGACGCGGTGCGCGCCGTGAAGGTGTTCGTGACGGCGGCGTTCAGCGTGGTCGTCCTGGGGGAGTACGCGGAGGGCGCGGGCGTACGACGCGGCCACTGAGCCGTCCCCCCTCAGCGCACCCCTCCCCCTCCCCCTCCCCCTCCCCCTCCCCGTCCCTCTCCGCGAACCCCTCCCCGGCCTCCGATGCGCACCGCGCCCCGGACCCCGTCCTGACCGACCAGCGCCATCGCGTCGAGCGACCCGTCGGGAACGGGCAGCAGATGGGCGTCCACCCAGGTCTCTCCCGCAGCCGTGGTGAACCACGGATCGTCCACCACCACCGCACCCGGCACGGCCCCGTGGCACAGCACCCAGTGCGGTACGTCGAACCCCTGCATCGTGGCCAGCGACACGAGCAGCAGCACATGCTCCCGTCGCCCCACCGCGTCCCGAATCCCGGCCACCGACAGCCGCCGCGCCTCGACCGGGACACCGAGCCGCCCGGCATCCGCCCGTGACGCGCGCTGGAGCACGGCCCGCCACTCCCGCTCGTCCCCGGAGAGGTGGTCGAGGAGGACGGGCCCGTCCGTGTCGAGGAGCACCTCCACCGGCGACGACGGCCACCGGCGGCGGACCGCGACGCCCAGTCCTACCGGCTCGCACGCGGGGAAGTTGGTCGCGTCCCGCCACAGCTTCAGCTCCGCCTCCCGGTCGAGCGACTCCCACGCCTCCACGCCCGCATGCGCCTGCGCGGCCAGCGCGGTGACGGCGCCGCAGGTGAAGTGGGTGCTCTGCCGGTAGTACGGCGGCGGCTCGGCGACCCCGTCCCCACCCTCGTACAACCAGCGCACATATCCGGCCCCGGGCCCCTCCGCCCCCTGCCCGTGCGTGAGCGGCAGCCGCAGCGGAGCGAAGCCGGCCGCCGCCGCGTCCTCGGGGCCCGCCGTCCACCCCTCCCACTTGACCTGCGCGAGGCCCTGCTCGTACGCGTACGAGAGAACCGCTCCGACCGCCGCCGGTACGTCCCCGACCGCGTCCACGATCTTCACGTAGGCGGTCCCGGGGCGTGCCGTCAGCAGTGCGGCGCCGTCACCGCCGGGCGCGACCACCAGGCGGGGAGCGTGCGGGGAGCGGTCGACCGCGCCCCAGCGCTCCAGCACCTCGGGCCGGGCGGTCCGCCGCAGCGCGTCCGGCCACGCGCCCGGCTCGTACGGAACGACGGTGTACGTCGACGTCATGCGCGGGACCTCCGGAGCAGCCAGACGAAGTACGGGGCGCCGACCAGGGCGACCATGAGCCCGGCGGGGATCTGGGCGGGCGCGATGAGCGTGCGGCCCAGGGTGTCGGCCACACAGACCAGCACCCCGCCGATGAGCATCGCGACCGGGACCGCGCGGCCGTGCCGGGCGCCGACCAGGGACCGGGCGAGGTGCGGGGCGACGAGCCCGACGAAGCCGACGACACCGATCGCGATCACGCCGAGCGCCGCGAGGACGGCGGCGATGGTGAGCGAGGCGAAGCGGGTGCGGGCCGGGCTGACGCCGAGGATGCGCGGGGTGTCCTCGTCCACGGCGAGCAGGTCCAGTTCGCGCCGCATCGCGAGCAGCAGCGGCAGCGCGACCAGCAGGGCCACCGCGACCGGTACGACGTCGGGGAGCGTGCGCCCGTACGTCGTACCGGAGAGCCAGGTGAGGATCCGGGGCGTGTTCCACGGGTCGGCGCGCAGCAGGAGAAAGGTGGAGACGGCGCTGAGCCCGTACCCGCAGCCGATGCCGATCAGCACGAACCGGTCGGGCAGGAAGCCGCCGCGCCAGGCCAGCAGCGCGATCAGCGCGAACGTGGCGAGCCCGGTGACGACGGCGGCGGCGATGAGCAGCGGCCGGCCGCCGGGCAGGTCCGACGTCACGACGGCCACCGCGCCGAGCCCGGCCCCCGCCGTGATGCCGAGCACGCCCGGCTCGGCGAGCGGGTTGCGTACCGCGCTCTGCACGGCGCACCCGGCAAGACCGAGCGCCGCGCCAGCGAGCACGGCGGCCGCCACCCGGGGCATCCGGTCGTCGAGTGCCCGCCCGATCAGGTCGGGCGCGGTGCCCTGCACCCAGAGGACGAGGTCCCCCGTACGCAGCCAGAGGCTTCCCGCCAGGATCCCGACGAGCACGGCTCCGGCCAGCAGCACCACCGCGCCGGTCACCACGAGGAGGAACGACCGGCGCGACCGGGTGGCGGCGCGCGCCTGCGGGGGCTGCCGGACCGGCCCGGCGTCCCGGAGGCGGAGCGCGAGGACCACGATGACGACGGCGCCGAGCAGCGCGGTCGGGATGCCCGTGGGGACGGAGGCGGCCCCTTCGGCGCCCATCACCGCGCGCAGCGAGGCGTCCGCGAGCAGGACGAGGAGTGCGCCGAGCAGCCCGGCTCCGGGAATGAGGAGCGCGTGCCGGTGCAGGGCCCGGACGCGTCCGGCGACCAGCCGGGCCAGGACCGGGGCGCCGAGCCCGACGAACGCGATCGGGCCCGCGAGGGTCACGGCCGTGCTGGTCAGGAGGACGGCGCAGAGCACCGCAACTGTCCGGGTCGCCCGGATCGGCACGCCGAGCGAGGACGCCGTGTCCTCGCCCAGGCCCAGCACGTCCAGCTTCCGGGAGAGCGCGAGGGCGACGCACAGCACCACGGCCACCAGCGGGATCGCGCGCATCGACGCGTCGATGTTGAGCTGCGCGAGGGAGCCGCTGCCCCAGGCGAAGAGGCCGGTGGTGTTCCGGTCGAAGAGGAGCAGCAGCATCGCGGTCGCCGCGTCCAGCGCCATCGCCGTCGCCGATCCGGCGAGGACGAGACGGGTGCCGGAGGTCCCCGCCGTACGGCCCGTGAGGGCGAGCACGAGGACCGCCGCGAGCAGGCCGCCCGCGAAGGCGACGGCACCGGAGGCCCAGAGCGGCACGGTGAGCCCGAAGGCGGCGACGGCCGAGAGCGTGAAGTACGCCCCGGCGGTGACCGCGAGGGTGTCGGGGGATGCGAGGGCGTTGCGGGTGACGGACTGGAGCAGCGCCCCGGCCGCCCCGAGGGCGAAGCCGACGGCCACCCCCGCGAGCAGCCGAGGCAGCCGCGAACCGGCCACGATGTCCCCCACCGGCACCCCGCCGACGTCCTCCCGCGCCCCGGCGGCGTACCGGATCAGGTCCCACATGCCCGCGCCGGAGGTCCCCTGGGTCAGATGCCACAGGCCCACCAGCACGATGCAGACGGCGAGGAGGACGAGGACGGCGGCCCCGGCCAGGCGGCCGGTGCCGGACACCGGCGCCTGTTCCTCTGCGGCAAGGGCCGGAGCGCTCACTTCTTGGTCAGGACATCGACGTACGCGTCGATCGCCTGCTCGCACGAGCGCGGCCCGCCGGCGCCCCAGACGCGCGCGGGGAAGCTGTGCGCGCGGCCTTCCTTCACGGCGGGGAGCGACTTCCAGACCGGGTTCTTCTGGAGGGCCTTGACGTAGCCTCCGGCGCCTTCGTCGTTGGCGTAGAAGAGGTTGGCCTTGCCGACGGCGGTCAGCCCTTCGGCGTCGGTCTGCGCCAGGCCGTACGAGGGGTCGACGCCGCCGTCCCCGTACGCCTTGTTGATGTCGTCGGTCCAGGCGGCCTTCATGCCCAGCTCCTCGCCGATCGCGGTGAACAGGGCGGCCTCGCCGTACGGGCGGACCGTGAGGTTGCCGCCCTGGAGCCAGCCGTCGAAGAACAGGAAGTCCTTCGTCGGCAGATCGGCGTCCGCCACCTGCTTCTTGGCCTCCGCGAGGCGGCCGTCGAACTCGCCGATCACCTGCTTCGCCCGCTCGGTGCGCCCGGTCGCCTCGCCGATCAGGTTGAACACGTCCCGCACGTTGCCGATGGGGTCCTTGGGATTGGCGCCCCGGGTGGCCATGACCGGTATGCCGCGCTTCTCCAGCGCGACGAGGGTCTCGTCCTTGGCGTCGAACGCCTCCACGACGACGAGGTCCGGCTTGGCGGCGGCCAGGGTGTCGAGGTCGGGCTCCTCGCGGGTCCCGATGTCCGTCACGCCCTGGGGGAGCTTCTCCGCGCTGACCCAGGTCCGGTACCCCTTCGCGTCGGAGACCGCGACGGGCGTGACGCAGAGCGTGAGGGCGTCCTCGACCTGCTGCCACTCCAGGACGGCGATGCGCTGAGCGGGCTTGTCCAGCTCCACCTTCCGGCCGAGGCTGTCGGTGAGGGTCACCGGCTTCGTCGAGGTCGCGGTGGTGTCCCCGGCGCAGTCCTTGGAGGCCGGAGACGCGGCGGCGGCGCCTGCCTCGGGCGTCGTGACGTCGGTCGTGCCGCAGGCCGTGGTGGCGAGGGCGACGGCGAGCCCGGTGGCGGCTGACGCCATGAGACGGCGGGCGCGGATCATGAGGGGTCCTCTTCTCTGTCACTGCTGTGGCTGTTGCCTGCGGAAGTGGTCGGGGCGGGATGGCGCCCTACGGGGTCGATACGGACCCGGCCCGTACGCGGGTCGACGTACGCCTCGACGCGGATGTCGTAGACCTCGCCGATGTTCTTCGCGGTCAGGACGTCGGCGGGCGGCCCGGCGGCGTGGACGCGGCCGGAGCGCATGAGGACGAGGGTGTCGGCGACGCGGGCGGCGTGGTCGAGGTCGTGCAGCACGATGCCGACGGCGATGCCGTGGTCCTGGACGAGGTCGCGCACCAGGTCGAGCGTCTCGATCTGGTAGCGCAGGTCCAGGTGGTTGGTCGGCTCGTCCAGCAGCACGACGCCGGTGTTCTGGGCCAGGCAGGCCGCGAGCCAGACGCGCTGCATCTCGCCGCCGGAGAGCTCCCCGGCGGCCCGGTCGGCCATGCCCCGTACGCCGGTGGCGTCCATGGCGTACGCGATCGCGGCCCGGTCCTCGGCGGAAAGCCCGGAGAAGCCGCGCCGGTAGGGGTGGCGGCCGAAGGCCACGACCTCCGCCACCGTCAGCCCTTGCGGCGCGGGCCGCGACTGGGAGAAGAGCGTGACCTCCCGGGCGAACTCCCGTGCGCTGAGCAGGGAGACGACGCGTTCGGGAGCGCCGCCGGGGCCGTCGGGGCTGCCGGGGCCGCCGCCGAGCGTCACCGTGCCGTCGTCCACCTGGTGGAGCCGGGCGAGCGAGCGCAGCAGCGTGGACTTGCCGCTGCCGTTCGGGCCGACCAGGGCGGTCGCGCGGCCGGGCTCCAGGGACAGCGAGACACCGTGCACGACCGGCGTCTTTCCGTACCGCAGCACCAGCCGGCGCCCGTTGAGGGCGGCCGAGGGCGGGGGATGGCTGGGGAGCATGGGGCGTCCGGTCGGGTCGGAGGGGCGGGGGCGCACGGCACCCCGGGCGCCGCGCGCCGCCGACCGGGCCACGCGCTCCTGGAGCCCGACGACGACCACACGTGGCGGGCAACAACTAAGGGTTACCTAACTCCTGGAAGGCTATATTCCGCCTGCCGTGTCGGCAATCAGGAGGTGGAGACACCGGATACGGCGTTCCGGACACCGGACGGGCCGTCCTAGCCGCCCCGGGAGCCGCGATCGACGGCCGTACGGAGGGCGGCCCCCGTCGCCGTACTGAAGAACGCCCCCGGCGTCGTCCCCACGACCCGCCGGAACGCGGCGATGAAGGTGCTGGGCTGCGCATAGCCGAGCTCCTCGCCGACGCTCTGCACCTCCCACCCCTCGGAGAGCAGCGTCAACGCCCGGTGGACCCGGAGCGTCTGCCGCCACTGGGTGAAGGACAGCCCCGTGGAGTGGCGGAACGCCCGTGTGACCGTGCGATCGCTGGTGCCCAGCGCCCGGGCCCACTCCTCCAGCGACCGGGAGTCGGCGGGGTCCTCCAGCAGGGCCTCGGCGATGGTGTCGATCCGGGCGTCGCCGGGCAGCCGGAGCGCGAACGGGCGCTCCGATGGCAGCAGTACGTCGAACACGACGGACTCCGCCCGCGCCCGGGCCCCGGCGTCGAGGTCCGTACGGGCCAGATGGGTCAGCAACGACTCCAGCAGCGGGGTCATCTCGACGGCGGTCGGCCCGTCGAAGGCGACGGGGGTCCGCTCGGGCGCGAAGAACGCGTCGTAGAACTCGACCCCGGCCGTCAGCCGCCCCCCGTGCACCACCCCGGCGGGCATCCACAGGCCTTGCCCCTCGGAGACGGTGAACACCTGGTCCGCCACCCGGGACATCAGGGTGCCGCCGCGCACCCAGACCAGTTCGTGCAAGGGGTGGGTGTGCGGCTCCCACTCGGTCGGGACGCCGGGAACGTGGGACTCGGAGATGATCACGAACGGTGCCGCGGCCCCTGCCGGAACCGCCGAGGCCCGGCGCATCACGGTGCCGGGCTCGCGCGGCCACGCCCCGAATCCCGCGAGGTCAGGAGGGCGAGGGGACATGGGCCCGACTGTATCCGGTGTGTCCGGCGCGGATCCGGTGTGTCCCCGCGCCCCCTCGCGTAAGCCCTCCTCAGTTACCTGCCAGCAGCTCGTCCGCGTCGACGATCCGGTACGCGTACCCCTGCTCGGCCAGGAACCGCTGGCGGTGCGCCGCGAAGTCCTGGTCGATGGTGTCGCGCGCGACGACCGAGTAGAACCGCGCCTCGTGCCCGTCGGCCTTCGGCCGCAGGACGCGCCCGAGCCGCTGCGCCTCCTCCTGGCGCGACCCGAAGGTCCCGGAGACCTGGATGGCGACGGTGGCCTCCGGCAGGTCGATGGAGAAGTTGGCGACCTTGGAGACGACGAGGACGCTGATCTCCCCGTTCCGGAACGCGCCGAAGAGCTTCTCGCGCTGGGCGTTGCTGGTCTCGCCCTTGATGACGGGGGCGTCCAGATGTTCTCCCAGCTCATCGAGCTGGTCGATGTACTGCCCGATGACGAGGGTCTGCTCGCCCTGGTGCTTGCGTACGAGCGCCTCGGTCACCTTCCGCTTGGTGGCGGTGGTGGCGCAGAACCGGTACTTCTCCTCCGCCTCGGCCGTCGCGTACGCGAGCCGCTCGGAGTCGGTGAGGTTGACCCGTACCTCCACGCAGTCGGCGGGCGCGATGTAGCCCTGCGCCTCGATCTCCTTCCACGGGGCGTCGAACCGCTTGGGCCCGATGAGCGAGAAGACGTCGGACTCGCGCCCGTCCTCGCGTACGAGGGTGGCGGTCAGCCCCAGCCGGCGCCGGGCCTGGAGGTCGGCGGTGAACTTGAAGACGGGCGCGGGCAGGAGATGCACCTCGTCGTAGACGACGAGCCCCCAGTCCCGGGAGTCGAAGAGTTCGAGGTGCGGGTAAATACCCTTCCTGCGGGTGGTCAGCACCTGGTAGGTGGCGATGGTGACCGGCCGGATCTCCTTCTTCGTCCCGCTGTACTCGCCGATCTCGTCCTCGGTGAGCGACGTCCGCTTCACCAGCTCGTGCTTCCACTGCCGGGCGGAGACGGTGTTGGTGACGAGGATCAGCGTGGTCGCCTTGGCCTCGGCCATGGCACCGGCGCCGACGAGGGTCTTCCCGGCCCCGCAGGGCAGCACGACGACACCCGATCCACCGTGCCAGAACCCCTCGACGGCCTGCCGCTGATACGGCCGCAGGGCCCAGCCGTCCTCGGCCAGCTCGATCGGATGGGCCTCGCCGTCCACGTACCCGGCAAGATCCTCGGCGGGCCACCCGAGCTTCAGCAGGGTCTGCTTGATCTGCCCGCGCTCGGAGGGGTGGACGGCCACGGTGTCCGGGTCGACCCGGGCGCCGACGAGCGGCTGCACCTTCTTCGACCGCAGGATCTCCTCCAGCACGGGCCGGTCGGTGCTGGTGAGCACGAGCCCGTGCACCGGGTGCTTGGAGAGGGTGAGCCGCCCGTACCGCGCCATCGTCTCGGCGATGTCGACCAGGAGCGCGTGCGGCACGGGGTAGCGGGAGTACTCCACCAGGGCGTCGACGACCTGCTCGGCGTCGTGCCCGGCGGCGCGGGCGTTCCACAGCCCGAGCGGGGTGACCCGGTACGTGTGGATGTGCTCGGGCGCACGCTCCAGCTCCGCGAAGGGTGCGATGACCCGGCGGCAGGCGTCCGCCAGCTCGTGGTCGACCTCGAGGAGCAGCGTCTTGTCGCTCTGGACGATGAGGGGTCCGGTCACGCGCTTCGGCCCTTTCTGCGGGTGCGGCCGCTGATGCGGCCAAACGTCCAGTGTGCCGCATCGCGGGGCGGGACGGGTGGGGCGGAGCAGAGGAGGAACTTCGTCTGAATAGAGCGTTCTTTCTAGTACGGTGCTAGCCTGAACGCCAAATAGAACGATCGATTTAGTCTCACGGAGTGGTGATGCAGAAGAAGTCAGTCACCGTCATCGGGCTGGGCCCGATGGGGCGCGCGATGGTCACGACGTTCCTCGACAACGGTCACCCCGTGACCGTGTGGAACCGGACCAGGAGCCGGGCGGACGACCTGGTGGCGAAGGGGGCCGTCCTGGCCGATGATCCGGCCGGGGCCCTGGCGGCCGGCGAGATCGTCGTTTTGAGCCTGACCGACTACGACGCGATGTACGCCATCCTCGGGCCGGCCACGGGCGCGCTGGCCGGAAAGACGCTCGTCAACCTCAGCTCGGACACGCCGGACAAGGCGCGCGAGGCGGCCACCTGGGCCGCCGGTCACGGCGCGCAGTACCTCACGGGCGGTGTGCAGGCTCCGCCCGACGGTATCGGGAAGGAGGAGTCCTTCACCTTCTACAGCGGCCCGAGAAGTGTCTTCGAGAGCAGCCGGGAGGTGCTGGAAGTCCTCACCAGGACCGACTACCGGGGGGAGGACCCGGGGCTGGCGGCGCTCTACTACCAGCTCCAGCTGGGCGTCTTCTGGACGACCTCGCTGGCGTTCCTGCACGCCCTCGCGGTGGCCGACGCGCACGGGATCAAGGCCGCGGAGCTGGTGCCCCACCTCTCGGACACGATGGCCACCATGCCCGACTTCTTCGGCTTCTACAGCCCGCGCATCGACGCGGGGGAGCACCCGGGCGATGTCGACCGGCTCTCCATGGGCGTCGCCAGCGTCGACCACGTGGTGCAGACGTCCAGGGACGCGGGGGTCGATCCCTCACTGGTCGAGGCGGTCCTCGCGGTCTTCGAGCAGGGCATGGCGGCCGGGCACGCCGAGGACAGCTTCACGAGCCTGATCGAGATGTTCCGCAAGTCCGCCTCCTGATCAGGAGGCGGATCAGGGGCGGTGGCGGTGTGCGGCTCCCCGCGCACCGCCATCTCCCTCCCCACCGCCGACGGGCGCCGGGGCGACTCGTAGTGCCCCGTCGACCAGCCTCGCCAGGTGCTTTCCCGCCAGGTCCAGCGGCTCCCTGCTCTGGGAGAGCTGGGCGGCGAGTTCGGCGCCCTCCAGGGTGCTGATCACGGTGTGGGCGAGCCCTCGCGCCTCTTCCTCGTCGATGCCGGCTTCCTTGAGCCGCTCGAAGACCACCTCGTGCCAGTGCGCCAGTGCTTCGGCGGCCGCCACCTGGATGTCCGGGAGGCGGCTGCTGGCACCGAGGGCGGTCGCGGCCACGGGGCAGCCGCTGTGCCATCCCGAGGCGTGCAGCCCGTCGGCCAGCAGTGCGGTGAAGATTCTGAGGGCTTCGGCCGGATCGCTCTCGGCCCGCATGACGGCGTCCAGCTCGTCGATGAACTCCTGCTCGCCGCTGCGGATCACCGCGACGGCCAACTCCTGCTTCCCACCGGGGAAGAAGTGGTAGACCGAGCCGGCTGTGGCGTTCGCCGTGACGGAGATCTGCTTGATCCCCGTGCCGTCGTAGCCGTGTCGCTGCATCAGCTGCGAGGCGGCCCGGACGATCCGTTCGCGCGTGCCGACGAGGAGCTCGGAGGGGGATTCCTGCTCCTGCGCGGTGCCGACCGGCAACTCTTCCATGAGGGAGAGAATACTCCCCCCGCTAGAGCGTTCTTTCTACTCCTGGGCCATGCGCCCAGGACCGGCCCCGCGCCGCTGCGGCCCGAAGCGCACGGGAACGCCGGGGGAGTACAGCACGCTCACCGGCTCCCCGACCGGCGCGGGCAGCCCCCCGGCCGCCACCAGGTCCTCGTCGCGCTCCAGCAGCTCCGCCCGGTGCAGCGGCCACTGCGGATGGACGTTGGGCAGATACGCGGTCCGCCCGAAGAACGAGCTGTGCAGGGCCCAACGGGCGGTCAGGAAGTGCTCCAGGGGCGTGGGTTCGCCGATCGCCTCTCCCACCCGCAGCACGATCCTGCTCCGCGCACCTCGCGGCCCGGGCCACCGCCGGGTGCTCGTGTACGTGAGGGTGTCGCCGGAGCGCTCGATGCCCATCCGGGCCCACACGTACGGCAGTCGTACCGCGGCCCGCGCCACGAGAACGGGGATCAGCCGCGAGGCGTCGAGGGACCGGAAGACGACACCGCGCCGCCCGCGCTCATCGACCGAGTACAGCCGCACATTGGTCTCGGGAAAGGTCCCCAGGTAGGGGATGCCCGGCAGCCCGAGCCACCCCACCCGGTGCATCCGGAACGCGACGAGCCCCACGTAGGTCACCCCGTCGAAGGTGTCCGGCACGGTCCCCGCCGGCAACAGCGGCGCCACATCCGCCGGATCGGCCGCCCAGTGCAGGAACGCCAGATCCAGCCAGGACTGCGTGAGCAGCGGCGGCATCGGCGCGGCGGGTGGTGCGGGTGACACCGGTTCAGGCAGCACCGGTTCAGGCGGCACCGGTTCGGGGACCCGGTCGGCGGAGGCCATCTCCGTACGCGGCTGCTACTCGGCCTCGCCGGACTGCCCGGAGCGCTTGCTCCGCCTGACGCCGAATACGGCGAGACCGAGGACGGCCACCACGACGATCGCCATCATGATCTGCTCGCCGACGGTCAGAGTTCCGATCATCGTCATCTCCTCGGTGGATCGGTGGATCGGTGCATCGACTGGACGCGTACGGCGAACATGTCATGCCGGACGACCCGCGACAACCAGGAACTTCATCCTCTGAGCTTCCCTTGAGCACACCGGAAGCGAGCGCGGGGGCGAGCCGGGCAGGGACCCCTGCCCCTGGCCCTACCCCGGCCCGTCCTCCGCCAGTTCCGCCACCCCCGTGATCCGGTGCAGGGCGAACGTGCGGACCTCGTCGGCCGTGTGGTCGTACGCCGTGACGAAGCCGCCCTCCACGCGGACCGGGGCGATCACGCGCTGGCTGGCCGCGCCCTCCGCGTTGACGTAGCCGATCCAGACCGCGGTGCCCGTCATCGCGGCCGCCTGGACCGTGGCCAGGGTCTCCGCCGAGGTGGTGCGGGGGAGGGAGCCGGAGGCCTGTGTCCCCGTAGCGGCCTCGGCCGGGTCCTTGCGGACCACCGTGGCGGCCGTGTCGCCCGCGCGGATGGCCCGGACCGCCGCGCCCAGGAGGGTTTCGTCCGGGGTCGGGGGGCCTTCGGGGACCGGGACCGGAGGGGTGCGGGGCGGGGTGCGGCGGGCGCCGGCTCGGGTGATCAGGACGTCGCCCTCGGCGGATTCGGCGGCGGGGGCGTAGCCCATCTCGCGGAGCGCTTCGAGGAGCGAGCCGGGGTCGGCCTGGGAGGCCAGGACCGTGGGGGCCAGGCGGCGGAGGCGCAGGCCCGTGGAGCGGCGGTCGGCCAGGATCTCGTTGAGGACCGCCTCGTCGTCGCAGCGCACGTACGCGGAGGCGGCCCCGATCCGCAGGTGGCCGTGGCGGCGGGCCACGTCGTCGATCAGGTAGCTCAGCGGCTGCGGCACCGGCGTACGGCTGTGCGCGGCCAGGAACGCGTGCAGGTCGGCCGCCGCCTGCCCGGCGTCCAGCGCGCGGCGGACGGAGCCGGGCGTGAAGCGGTAGACCGTGGCCCCGCCCTTCGACTCGACGTCGGCCAGGACGGAGAGGGTTTCCGCCAGCGGGCGTTCCAGGGGGCCCGGGGCCACCGCCGTCAGGTCCGCCTGGAGCAGGACGTGGTCCAGGGGTTCGGGGAGGAGGGGTGCCAGAAGGGCCCCCGCCGACTCCTCGCCTTCCTCCAGCAGGGCGCGGGCCTGGGAGGAGAGCGCGCCCCGGCCCGTGATCCCTAGCAGCTCCGCCTCGTTCAGCGTCCACAGGGCGAGGCGCGAGCGCAGGTCCGTGCCCTCTCCGGAAGGCGCGGAGCCTCGCAACGGGCGCTCCCAGCGCAGCCGTCGCAGCAGCGTCTCCGGGTCCGGCGCGGTGCCCGGCTCCAGTTCGGCGAAGAGGGCCAGCACCCGGCGGCGTACGTCGGGGGCGGCCGAGCGGTCCAGCTCGGGGCCGAGGGCGGACAGTGCCCGGCCCTTCGCGTCCTGGCCGCCGACCAGGCCGGGGACCCGGGTGGCCGGGAGCCAGGCGGTGGCGAGGTGGGTCCAGCGGTCCTGGGCGGGGAGGTCGAGCCACTCGTCGTACGCGGGCGTCGGCGCGTACCGCTCGTCGCTCTCGCCGTCGGTGGCCAGCAGCCCGGCCGCGTAGGCGAGTTCGACCCAGAACGCGGCGATCGGCTCGGTCACCTCCAGCGCGGCCGCCACCCGTTTCAGCTCCCGCACGCTCAGGCCGCCCGCGCGCAGGATCGCCGGGCCGCCGCCGTTCCAGAGCTTCAGCAGCTCCTCGACCGTGGACAGCGCTGTGAACGCCTGACCGGCCGCCGCTCTGTCCACAGCCTGTGGATCGCGTTCGGCGGCCGCCGCGACGACCGGCGGGACCGGTTCCGGTACGCGGTGCGCGCGCCCGGCGCGCAGATGCAGGGCCGCCTCGCGCGGCAGGACCACCGTGCGCGTCGACACCGGGAGGAGCAGGCCCCGGTCGCGCAGCCACTTCACGGGGGGAGTGGGGTTCGGGGTGACCTCCCCGTACGGCGGGCCCCACACCAGCCGGTCCAGGACCGAAAGCGCCTCCACCGGGGCCGTGTCCAGCAGCTCCGCCATCCGCGTCCGGTCGGTGAAGAGGGAGGACAGTGCCGCCACCGCCGAGACCGGGTCGTGCGTGGCGGGGAGCCCGGACGCCACCAGGATCTCCTGGAGCCGGCCCGGCGACATCCCGGCCGTCGCCTCCGCGACCGTGGGCCCCAGGCCCGTGGGGGAGGGGTGCTGCGGGGACGGGGCGAGCAGCTCGCGGGCCGTACGCACCAGCCGCAGCCGTTCGTCCTCGCCCCAGACCAGGGCCTGTTCGCGCAGCGTGGTCAGCGCGCCCGGCAGCGCGGCGGTGACCGCCGCCCCCGCGTCGTCGCGCTGCTCGCCGTCGTCGAGCCCGTCGCCGGTGAGGAGGGAGAGCAGTGTTGCGTACGGGGCCGGGTCCGGGGCCACCGCCAGCGCTTCGGCGGTCTGGAGTGCGAACCGGTCCAGGTGCTCCAGCGCGCGCACCACCGAGGCCCGGGTCCCGGCCCTGGTGGCGAGCTGCGTGATGTCGTTCGGCACCGGGTTGAGGAGGTCGGGGCGGGCACGCAGCAGCCCGGCCAGCGATTCGTCGCCCCGGGCGCGCAGGGCTTCGGCGAGCGTGCGCGGTGGTGTGGTCGTCCCCATCCGTCCCACGTTAGCCCCTGAAACGCTACCGTCGGGGCAGGGCGGCAAGAGGGGATGCACGGCGTGGGGATCGAGAGCGACCAGCTCGTCTACGACTACCTGAGCCGGGTCGGTGACCTGGCCCAGCAGCAACAGCTGTCGTCGGGCGCCCGGATGCGGCTCGTCTCGACGCTGCGGGGCGAGATCGACCGCCGCCGCGCGAGCGAGGGCGCGGACTCCCCGGCGGCCGTGCGGCGGATCATCGGCAGGCTCGGGAGCCCGGCCGAACTGGTCAGCGCGGCGGCGGAGTCGGGCGACGGGACGGTGCCGCTGTCGTCGGCGCGTACGGGGGGCGGCGCGGCGGTCCCCAAGCCCCGGACCGGCTTCCTCCGCAAGGGCCCGAAGGAGCCGGAGGGGCCGGAGGGGTCGAAGGGGCCGGGCGAGCCGTATGAGCCGGACGAGCCGGGGGCAGCCACCGATCCTGCCTCCGGTCCCGCCCCCCGTACCGGATCCGGCCCCGGAAACCATCCCCGTACGAACCTGAACCTCACCAAGCCCACCACCCCCGCCGACACCACCCCCTGGCCCCACCCCTCCGCCCCCCACGTCCTCGGCCCCGACCAGCAGAGCAGCGGCGGGGAGGACTGGTGGCGTCTGGAGCCCGGGCCCTTCGACGCGGGGACCGCCATCCCCGGGTTCTTCGGCGGCATCGAGGCCCCGGAGCTCCTCGGCAGGCGGCCGGTGAAGCCCGAGGCCGCGGACAAGGAGGAGGCGGCGGCGGAAGAGGGCCCGGAAGACGGCGAGGACGGCGCCGAAACGGCACCCCGCCGCCGCGCCCTCCGCATCCCGAGGCCCCGGCGCCGCAAGCCGGTCGTCGCCGTCGCCGAACCCGTGGTCGCCGCGGCCCCCGCCCCCCGTGGCGGCTTCGCCCACCCCCTGCTGCTCCTGGCCGCCGTGCTGCTGATCGCCGGGGTGGTCACCGGGTCCTGGATCCCGCTCGCGGGCGGCTGGCTCATCGCCTACGGCTCCCGGACCCTCTCCCGTACGGAGGCGAAGTGGGCGGCCCTGGGGCTGCCGGGCGTCGTCGTCGCCGGGGCGCTCGTCTGGGTGTGGGGGCGGGTGGACGGGCGCTGGGGCGAGCCCATCGAGGACGGGGCGCTCCGCGAGGTGCTGATGGGCGCCTGGCCCGTGGTCGTCCGCATTGCGGCCGTCGCCTCCGCGCTCTACCTGGTGTGGCGGGCGCGGAGGCGGGGGTGACGGGCTACTTCAGGCTGGTCTGCAGCTCGCTCAGGATCTTGTCGGCCGCCGTGTAGCCGATGCCCTGGATCCACAGCTGGTCGTCGACCGCGAAGACCTTGCCGTTCTTCACGGCGTCCATGTTCTTCCACAGGCCGCTGCCGGTGGTCTGGATCTCCTTGGACTTCTTCGGGTCGCCGTACGTCGAGTGGAAGACCGCGTCCGCGTCCGCGAGGTCGATCTTCTCGGGGCTGACGTCGTAGCTGAAGCCGTCCTTCGCCTTGTCCGTGATGGCCGGGCGGCCGAGGCCGACGTCGGCGAGGATCGTGGCGATGTAGTTCTTCTTGCCGTAGATGCGGATGTCGGCGCCCTCGACGAACCGGACCATGTTGACCTCGGTCGCCCCGGCCTTCTCCTTGCCGCCGAGCGCCTTCGTCACGTCGGCCACGTGCCGGGCGTAGTCGTCGGTGACCATCTTCGCCTCGGCCTTCTTGTTGAGGGCCTCCGCGTGGACCTGGAAGTTCTCCTTCCAGGGGTAGCCGGTGTTCTCCGTCATCACGGTCGGCGCGATCTTCGACAGCTCGGCGTACTTGTCGCCGTGCCGGATCTTGCTGGTGAGGATGAGGTCGGGCTCGAGACCGGCGATGGCCTCCAGGTTCGGGGTCATCATCTGGCCCACGTCCGTGATGCCCGCGACCTGGTCCTTCGGCAGGTAGTTCAGGAAGCCGGAGTCCACGTCCGCGTGGGTCGCGCCGACCGGCTTCACGCCGAGGGTGAGGACCGAGTCGAGTTCGGCGGTGTCCAGGACGACGACCCGCTGCGGGGCGGCCGGGACCTTCACGTCGCCCATCGCGGTCTTCACCGTACGAGGCGCCTCGCCGGACCCGTCGGAGCCGGAGCCGGAGCCGGAGCCGGAGCCGGAGTTGGAGTTGGAGCCGGAGTCGGAACCGGACGCGGAACCCGACTCCGTAGAGAAGCCGCAGGCGGACAGGGTCAGGGCGGCCGCCACGGTCAGGGACGCGGCGGCGAGCAGGCGGGAGCGGTGCTGGAGAGTCTTGGCTGTCATGGCTCAGAGGGCCTTTCCGGGAGTCGGGACGGAGGCGGAAGAAGCGGGGGCCGGGGTCCAGGGGGCGCCCGGGACGACGAGCGGCGAACCCGTCACCGGGTCCGGGACGATCACCGCCTCCAGGCCGAAGACCTCGCGGACGAGCCCGGCCGTGACGACATCCCCCGGCCGGCCCTCGGCGACGATCCGGCCCTCCTTCATGGCGACCAGGTGATCGGCGTACCGCGCCGCCTGGTTGAGGTCGTGCAGCACGGTGACGACGGTACGGCCCCGGGTGCCGTCGGCGGCAGGGGACGCCAACTGGCGTACCAGGTCCAGGACTTCCACCTGGTGCGCGATGTCCAGATAGGTCGTCGGCTCGTCGAGCAGCAGCAGGTCCGTCTCCTGCGCGAGCGCCATCGCGATCCACACC
Organism: Streptomyces cyaneofuscatus; assembly: GCF_000718135.1. GTDB lineage: Bacteria > Actinomycetota > Actinomycetes > Streptomycetales > Streptomycetaceae > Streptomyces > Streptomyces cyaneofuscatus. The sequence goes on from NZ_JOEM01000009.1 coordinate 242,693, forward strand.
CGCTGGCGCTGCCCGCCCGACAGCTCGTCCACCGACCGGTCGGCCAGCGCCGTCACATCCGTACGGGCCATGGCGTCGGTCACCGCCCGCTCGTCCGCGTCCGACCACTGCTGCCACCAGCTCTGGTGCGGCTGGCGGCCCCGGGCGACGAGGTCGGAGACGGTGATCGCCTCGGGGGCCACCGGGGTCTGCGGGAGCAGCCCGATGGACTGGGCGATGCGCCTGGTCGGTATCCGCGCCAGCTCCGTACCGTCCAGCAGGACCGCCCCGCCGCGCGGCTTCAGCAGCCGGCCGAGCGCGCGCAGGGTGGTGGACTTGCCGCAGGCGTTCGGGCCGACGATGACGGTGACCTGCCCGTCGGGCACGGCGAGGTCCAGCTCGTGGACGACGGGGCGGTCCTCGTACGCGAGGGTCAGGGCGCGGGCGGCCAGGCGGGAGTCCGTCTGCGCTGCGTCGGTCGTCGGGCTCGGGCTCATGCGGTGCCTCCACTGCGGCCGCGGTGACCGCGGATGATCAGCCAGATCAGGTACGGGGCGCCGACCGCCGCCGTGAGGACGCCCACCGGCAGTTCGGTGGGCGAGAACAGCCTGCGGGCGAGCAGGTCGCCGAGGACCACGATCACCGCGCCCAGCAGCGCCGAGGAGACCAGCGGGATCTGTGCCGTACGGGTCATCCGGCGGGCGATCTGCGGGGCGAGCAGCGCCACGAAGTCCACCGGGCCCGCCGTGCCCGTCGCCACGGAGGCCAGGACCACACCGAGCGCGACGAGTCCGAGCCGTACGCGCCCCAGGCGCACGCCCAGCGCGGTGGCGGTGTCGTCGTCCATCGCGACGGTGCGCTGCGCGCGGGCCGCCCACGCGACGGCGGGCAGCAGGAGCAGCAGCGTCCAGGCGAGCGGGGCGGCCTCCGGCCAGCCGCGCCCGTTCAGCGAACCGGTCATCCAGATCTGCGCCTGCTGCGCGACCAGGTAGTCGCCCTTGGTCAGGAACAGCGTGGTCACCGACCGCAGCGCGACGGCGAAGCCGATGCCGATGAGGACGAACCGGGTGGCGTGCAGCCCGCCGCGCCAGGCGAAGACGTACACGAGGGCGGCGGCCGCGATGCCGCCGATGACGGAGAGGTAGGGCAGGAACGCGTACGAGGTGATCCCGAAGGTCATCGCCCCGACCGTGAGCGCGCTCGCGCCCTGGCTGATGCCGATGATGTCGGGGCTGGCGAGCGGGTTGCGGGCGACGGTCTGGATCAGCGCCCCCGCGATCCCGAAGGCCGCGCCCACCAGCAGCCCGACGGCCATGCGCGGCAGCCGCAGCGTGCCCACGACCAGCTCGGCGGAGGACGGCTGCCCGAGGAGCACCTTCACGACCTCACCGGGCGCGACGAAGCTCTCGCCGACACAGAGGTACGCGACACAGACGGTGGCCAGCAGCACGAGAAGACCCGCCGCGACGACGGACGACCGCCGGTGCAGCAGGAACCGGCCACGTGGCCCGGCCTTCACGACGGAGTACCCCGAGGGCCGGACCCGTACAGGGGTGCTGCTCATGCCGGCACCGCCTTCCGGCGTACGAGGGCGACCAGGAACGGCACCCCGATCAGCGCCGTCATCACACCCGCCGGGATCTCGCTCGGCGGGAACACGATCCGGCCGACGACGTCTGAGACGAGCAGCATCACCGGCCCGATCAGCGCGGCCATCGGCAGTACCCAGCGGTGGTCGTTGCCGACGACCGCGCGGGCGATGTGCGGGACGGCGAGCCCGATGAACGCGATCGGCCCGGCGGCGGCCACCCCGACCCCGGTCAGCACGGTCGCCCCGATCCCGCCGACGATCCGGACCGCCGCCACGTTCTGCCCGAGCCCCTTCGCCCCGTCCTCGCCGAGCGCGAGCGCGTCCAGGCCGCGGGCGACGGAGAGCACGAGGACAACGCCGACGAGGAGGAACGGCCACACCTGCTGGACGACGTCCGCCTCCCGCCCCGCGATCGACCCGACCTGCCAGAAGCGGAACTCGTCCAGCGCGGACGCCTTCGTCGTGAGGACCCCCATCGTCACCGACACCAGCAGCGCGTTGATCGCGGCCCCGCCGAGCGCGAGCTTCACGGGCGTCGCCCCGCCGCGCCCCCTCGACGCGATGGCGTACACCGCGACCGAGGCGACGGCGGCCCCCGCGAAGGCGAACCAGACGTATCCCGTCAGCGTGTGGACCCCGGCGAACGCGATGGCCATCACCACCGCCACCGACGCCCCCTGGCTGATGCCGAGGATGCCGGGGTCGGCGATGGGGTTACGGGTGATCCCCTGGAGCACCGTGCCCGCGAGGGCCAGCGCCGCGCCGACCATGAGCCCGATGAGCGTGCGCGGCACCCGCATGGTCCGGATCACCTCGGCGGCATCCGACGTTCCGCCGTGCAGCAGGGCGTCGAACACCTCGCCCGGCGGGATGGACCGCGCCCCGACCGCGAGGCTCAGCAGGACGGCCAGCAGCAGCGCGACGACGGCGGTGGCGGTGGCGGCCGCGCGTCGGGAGAGACGGGGTGCGCGGGGTATCGGGGGTGCGACGGCCGGTGCCGGTGCTGGCGCGGGCGCTGACATCTGAACCAATCGGCAGGGACTCGGGGACTCAGGGACTCGGGGAAGGACTTCGCGTAGTCCTCGCGAGGACTACTAAGGCTTGGCTAAGTGCGGGCTCAGTCTAGGTGGCGGGGGTTTCGCCGAGGACGCCGGTGGGCGGGCCCGAGGGACCCGCCGGGCGGGTCGGCACAATGGTCCCCATGGCTTCCACGGCTTCGAGCCCCCTCCCCGCCCCGCACACAGCCCCCCTCACGGTCGGCTTCGACCTCGACATGACCCTCGTCGACTCCCGGGCCGGTATCGCCGCCACCTACCGGGCGCTGTCCACCGAGACCGGGGTGCCCATCGACGAGGAACTGGTCGTCAGCCGGATCGGCCCGCCGCTGGAGGAGGAGCTGGCGCACTGGTTCCCGGCCGGCCAGGTGGCCGCCGCCGGTGACCGCTACCGGGAGCTCTACCCCGACCACGCGATAGCGCCGAGCACGGCCCTCGCCGGGGCGCGGGAGTCGATCGCCGAGGTACGGGCGCTCGGCGGCCGGGCGATCGTGGTGACGGCGAAGTACGAGCCGAACGCCAAGCTGCACCTGGCCCACCTCGGGATCGAGCCGGACTCGGTGATCGGCTGGCTCTGGGCGGAGGCCAAGGGCGAGGCGCTGCGGGAGCACGGGGCGCAGGTGTACGTGGGCGACCACGTGGGGGACGTCCGCGGGGCGCGCGTCGCCGGGGCGCTGTCGGTCGCCGTGACGACGGGCCCGTGCGACGAGCGGGAGCTGCGGGCGGCGGGCGCGGACGTGGTGCTGGCGGACCTGACGGAGTTCCCGGCCTGGCTGCGGACGTTCGAGGCGAACCGCACGGCGGCCTGAGACCCCCTTGGCCCCACCGAGCGTCGGCCTGAGAACCCCCAGGCCCTGAGCCCTACCCCGCGTCGGTCACCCGGTCGATCACCCAGTCCAGCCCGTGCGGCCCCGGCGCGTACGAGGGCGCCTGCCGCCAGACCTCGCTGAACCCGTCGACGAGGGCGGACCGGGCGTCCGCGCCCTCCGGCAGCCGGGAGCGCAGCAGCTCCAGCAGGAGCGGGGCGAGCAGGTCGTACAACTCACCGAGCGCCTCCCGGCTGCCGTGGGCGATCTGTACGAGGAGGTCGTCGACGTGCGCCGTCGCCCGGCCCGGAACGCTACAGGCTGGGGGAGGCGGCGAGAGGGCATGCCCTGCGTGCTTCACACGAGGGAGCCTAGCCACTTCGCCGGACCGGTGTGAGCCGGACGACCGACGTGATCCGGACGACCGACGTGATCCGGACGACCGACGTGATCCGGACGACCGACGTGATCCGGACGACCGACGTGATCCGGACGAAAGATCCAAGGGACCTCAGGTGCGGCTCGCGGCCCGCTTGGGCGAGCTGAGCCAGACCGAGCGCACGACGCCCGCCCCGGCGATCAGGAAGCCGAGGCCCATGAACATGCTGACCCCGTACGCGATCGGAGGGAACGGCTCCGTGCCGAGGAAGAGCGGGGCGACCGTCACCAGAGTGGCCAGTGCGCCGATGAAGAACACGATCGCGCCGACCGATACGAGCCGGTCGCCGGCGCCTGAAGGAGTAGTGGTCACCCCACCAGGGTAGTTCCCTGCCCGGAGGAACACTCCGGCGACGTCTTGTCACCGGACGCAGGGCCATTAGCCTGGGACCAGGCGGGTCACGGTGACCCGCTCTCCTGCTATCCGGAGCCGTGCCCGAGGTCGAGCACGGCTCTTTCCGCACATCGACACGTACGAGGACGGGGACAGACGTGCCCACCGGCAAGGTGAAGTGGTTCAACAGCGAGAAGGGCTTCGGCTTTCTCTCCCGCGACGACGGCGGCGACGTCTTCGTGCACTCGTCGGTACTCCCTGCCGGGGTCGACGCCCTCAAGCCCGGCCAGCGTGTGGAGTTCGGCGTGGTCGCGGGCCAGCGCGGTGACCAGGCCCTGTCCGTGGTGGTCCTCGACCCCACCCCGTCCGTCGCGGCCGCCCAGCGCCGCAAGCCGGACGAGCTGGCGTCGATCGTGCAGGACCTGACGACGGTCCTGGAGAACATCACGCCCCAGCTGGAACGCGGCCGCTACCCGGACAAGGCCGCCGGCGCCAAGATCGCGGGCCTGCTGCGCGCCGTCGCGGACCAGCTGGACGTGTAGCCGGCGGACTCTCAGGGGGCGTGTGGCCGGCGGACTCCTTACGGCGCGGCCGGGAACGCCAGCGCGTCCGGGCCGAGGGGCGGTACGAGTCCCTCGGCCGCGGCGCGGGTGAGCAGGCCGCGGATGGCCGCGTAGCCGTCCTCGCCCAGGTCGGCGGTGAACTCGTTCACGTACAGGCCGATGTGCTGGTCCGCGACCGCCGGGTCCATCTCCTGGGCGTGCTCCTGGACGTACGGCCGCGAGACCTCGGGGTGGTCCCAGGCCAGCCGGACCGAGCTGCGGATGGTGTCGGCCAGGCGGCGCAGGGTCTCCTCGCCGAGGGAGCGCTTGGCGATGATCGCGCCGAGGGGGATCGGGAGGCCGGTGGTGTCCTCCCAGTGGCGTCCCATGTCGGCCAGGTTGTGGAGCCCGAAGGTGTGGTACGTGAAGCGGGCTTCGTGAATGACGAGGCCCGCGTCCACCTTGCCGTCGCGGACCGCCGGCATGATCTCGTCGAACGGCATGACGACGACCTCGCCGACCCCGCCCGGGACCATCTCCGCCGCCCAGAGCCGGAACAGCAGGTACGCCGTCGAGCGCTCGCTCGGCACCGCGACCGTCCGGCCGGTCAGGTCGAGGCCCAGCTCCTTGGTGAGGACGAGCGGACCGCAGCCCCGGCCCAGCGCCCCGCCGCACGGCAGGAGCGCGTACTCGTCCAGGACCCAGGGCAGGACCGCGTACGACACCTTCAGGACGTCCAGCTCGCCGCGCTCGGCCATGCCGTTGGTGATGTCGATGTCCGCGAAGGTCACGGCCGGCGCGGGCGCGCCGGGCACCCGGCCGTGGGCCCAGGCGTCGAAGACGAACGTGTCGTTGGGGCAGGGCGAGAAGGCGATCTCGATCGGGCCCGGGTGTGCGTCAGTGGTCATGCCGGTTCCAACCTTCCAGTACGGGTGCGCTCTTCCCGAACGCCTCCGTGAGCGCGGCCAGCGCGTCGCCGATGCGCCAGGCGTCCCGGTCGCGGGGGCCGACGGTGTTCGAGACGGCGCGCAGCTCCAGGACGGGCACGCCGGCCCGCTCGGCCGCCTCCGCCACCCCGAACCCCTCCATCGCCTCGGCCAGCGCACCCGGGTGCGCGGCGAGCAGGGCGGCGGTGCGGGCGGCGGTGCCGGTGACGGTGGAGACGGTGAGGACGGGGCCGGGGGCGGCGCCGGTGGCCGCCGCCACCTCCCGTACGAGCGCGGGCGGGGGGACGAAGCGGTCCCGGCCGAAGCCGAGCGCGGTGACGGGCAGGAAGCCGTCCGGGGTCTCGGCGCCCAGATCGGCCGCGACGATGTCGCTCGCCACGACGAGGGAGCCGAGGGGGGCGGCGGGGGCGAACCCGCCGCCGATCCCGGCGGAGATGACGAGTCCGTACGGGTGTGGAGCCGAGGCCGAGGACGCCAGGGCGAACGCTGCCGCCGCGGCAGCGGCCGCCGGGCCCGCGCCGCCCGCCAGGACGTCGAACGCCCCGCAGCGGTGCAGCTCCGCCCCGGGCACGGCGAGGACCTCCGGCGTACCCCCGAACGCACGCGTGACCGCGTCCCGTTCCACCGGGACAGCGGTCACGACGAGCACACGCACAGGGAGAGCCTCAGGGCCTCAGGAGGGACGGAAAGGGGACGTCGGTCAGGACGTCGGCGGTCAGGACGTCTTCTTGAGCTCGAACTGCCAGATGCCGGTGAGCTTCTTGCCGTTGGTCTCCACGATGGAGACGTTCGTCTTGGTGGCGGGCTCGCCCGTCTGGCTGGCGAAGAAGGCGCTGCCGGGGATCGTCCGGTACGTCTTCTTGAACGGCTCCTGCTCGGCCTGCTGGCCGTTGATGAAGAGCGTCCAGCCCTTCTCGGCGATCTCGGGGTCGACGCCGAAGCGGACCTTGTCGTCCATCGCGACCTCAAGGGTCTTCTCGGGCTTCTTGTTGAGGCAGCCCTGGATCAGCGACTCCTTGATCGCCTCACCGTCGTTGTAGCAGGCCGCCTCGGAGTTCACCGAGGTCGTGCCGACCGTCACGGTGGCGAGCGGCGTCGGCTTGTCGCAGGCGGACAGGACAAGGAGTCCCGCGGACACGGCACCAAGAGCGACGCCGATTCGACGGCCCTTACCGGAGAAGAACGCAACGGTCATGGGCCGAAGGCTATCGGTCGCCTCCGCTCACGCCACGCGGGGGTGCGGCGTGCCGCGCCGTGCGGCGCCCAGGAGACCCCGTACGGACGTGGCCGCGCCGAGGGCGAGGATGCCCGCGGCGACCGACATGCCGAGCACCGCGTTGAGCGGCAGCGCGATCCCGATGCCGCCGCCGACCACCCACGCCATCTGGAGCAACGTCTCGGACCGGGCGAAGGCGGAGGTGCGGACCTCCTCGGGGACGTCCCGCTGGATCATCGCGTCCAGCGACAGCTTGGACAGGGCCTGGGTGAACCCGGCGACCGCGCCGAGCGCGGCGACCGCCGCCGTGGAGAAGAAGACCGCGGCGAGGACCGCCGTGCCCAGGGCGAGCCCCAGCACCGTCGCGATGATCACCTCGGGCCCGCGCGCCCGGAGCCACGCGCCCACCGCCGTACCGCAGGCGTTCCCGACCCCGGCCGACACGCCGACGATGGCGAGCGAGACCGCCGCGCTCTGGCCGCCCATCGGGTGCTCGCGCAGCAGGAACGCCAGGAAGAAGATCAGGAAGCCGGAGAGGGCCCGGTGGGCGGCGTTCGCCTGGAGGCCGTGGAGCACCGACCCGCCGACGGACCGCAGGCCGGGCGGGCGCTCCTTGGGCGGTTTCTCCCTGTTGCTCCTGCCGCCGTTCCGGCCGCGCTTCGGCTTCGGGGCGGCCGGGCGGCGTACGGGCTCCGGGAGGTGCGGGAGGTGGGGGTGGTCCTGCGGGTCGATCAGGCGGGCCCGGCGCTCGCCCTTGGCGGAGTCGACCTTCGGCGGCATCGTGAAGGCGAGGAAGGTGCCCACGATGAAGATCGCGCAGGCGCCGTAGAGCGGCCAGGCGGAGCCGACGGTCTGGAGGCCGGCCCCGATCGGGGCCGCCACCCCCGTGGCGAGGAGCCCTGCCAGGGTGACCCGGGAGTTGGCTTTGACCAGGGAGAACTTCGGTGGCAGCAGCCGTGGCACGACCGCGCTGCGCACCACCCCGTACGCCTTCGATGAGACCAGCACCCCCAGCGCCGCCGGGTACAGCTCCAGCCCGCCCGTGGCGACCGCGCCCGACATGGTGATGGCCAGCAGCGCGCGGGCCAGCATCGCGCCCGCCATCGCGGCCCGGCGGCCGTGCGGCAGCCGGTCCAGCAGCGGGCCGATCACCGGGGCTAGGAGGGTGAAGGGGGCCATGGTGATCGCGAGGTAGAGCGCGACCCGCCCGCGCGCCTCGTCCGTCGGGACGGAGAAGAAGACCGTGGAGGCGAGGGCGACGGTGATCATGACGTCACCCGCGCCGTTCACCGCGTGCAGCTCGATGAGTTTGCCGAGGCCGGATTCCCCGGCTCCGTGGGCGTGCGTCGCCTTGCGGATTCCGCGCGCCGCACCGGTGAACGGGGAGCGCAGGGCACGACCCGTCGCCCGTCCCGCCCTGCGGAGCGGGCCGGGACCGTCGTGCGACCTGGCGGCAGTCACCCCGTCATAGTGCCCCAACCCTGGCCGGTATGAACGGTGATCGGCTGCGGACGCGCGCGTGACGCCCTGTCGGACCAGCGGGGGAGGGCTGGCGCGCGTGCGGGGCCGGGCGGGGTCGCGCAAGCCCTTCGGGGCGGGTGTGGCCGGATATCGGAGAGACGGATACGGCACGTTTGGGACGGGCAGGTGGGCGCGGAGCGGCGGAGAGGGTAGCGTGCGTAACGCGCCACCGGCGGTTGTTCTTGGCCGCGCGCCTCTCCGCGATCCCGCAGAATGGGTGGCAGAAGGCGCGCCCGAGGCAGGCACAACGGGTGTGGACGTCGACGCGGCCCCCAGGTCCGCTCCGCCCGCAGCTGTCTGGCCGAAAACGGCAATCGTGCAGCAGCTGGCGCGCTCGTGAGACTGGCGTATGGAGAGAAGCGAAGACCTGTGAGTGCTGCGACGACGCGAAGCCGTACGGCCCGTACCGCCCGTACCCCCGTTCCCGACCGCCTGTGCGCCGAGGCGGTCGACCTCGCGCGCGCGGCGGCGGAGGAAGCCGCCGCGCCCGGCGTGGTCGGCGAGCATGTCGGCGTGGTCTCCGAGGGGGACCGCGTCGTCACGCATTACTTCGAGGCCAAGGAGCCCGGCTACCGGGGCTGGCGCTGGGCGGTGACCGTGGCGCGGGCCTCCCGCGCGAAGAACGTCACCCTGGACGAAACGGTGCTGCTGCCGGGGGCCGACGCGCTCCTGGCGCCGGAGTGGGTGCCGTGGAGCGAGCGGCTCCGCCCGGGGGACCTGGGCCCCGGCGACCTGCTGCCCACGGAGGCGGAGGACCCGCGGCTGGAGCCCGGCTGGACGGGCGAGGACGAGCCGCCGCCGAACTCGATCGTCTCCGATGAGCTGGCCGAGCTCGTCGACGCGGAGGACGCGGAGCTGACGGACCGGCCGGTGGCGATCAGCCGCGGCTCCATCGCCGCGGTCGCCGACGAGCTGGGTACGCGGCGGGCGCGGGTGCTGTCGCGGTACGGGCTGTACGAGGCGGCCGACCGCTGGGACGAGGCGTTCGGCCCGAAGACCCCGATGGCGCAGGCGGCGCCGGCGACGTGTGTGAGCTGTGCGTTCCTGATCCCGATGGCGGGGTCGCTGAAGCAGGCGTTCGGGGTGTGCGCGAACGAGATCAGCCCGGCGGACGGGCATGTGGTGTCGCTGGCGTACGGGTGCGGGGGGCACTCGGAGGCGGCCGTGATGCCGGCGCCCGTGCGGCCGGCGGCGCATGCGCTGGACACGATGCGGGTGGACGAGTACGCGCTCCGCCCCGCGCGCGACGGCGGCTCGGTCCCGTCCGAGGCCGACGGCGCGTCGGAGGACCTGGGCCACTCGTAGGGCGCCCCGTTCAGCCCGTCCGGCGTTTGAGGACGGAACCGTCGATGGGTGTCGGATGCCTCTGCGGGGGTGCTGGGCCCCAGGGCCCTTGATCGCGTGACGCCCACCCAGCCAAGGGTTCCGTCCTCAAACGCCGGACGGGCTTGGGTGGGCAGGGGTGGGCTCGGGTTCCGTCCTCGAACGCCGGACGGGCTTGGGTGGGCCCCGCACGGGTTGGGGGCCCGGGCCGGGTGCACGGTACCTTCGGGCGCACACTGGGCGGCAGGGACAGGCCCAGCCACCACCCACGGCGGACGGAGTCGACAGCGTGAGCATGAATGCGACCGAGGGGGCCGATCCGTTCGGGACGGCACGGCTGCGGCGCGGCGTGCTCGACGCCTGGGGCGCCGGCCCCGCCCGCTTCCGGGAGGACGCCAACGCCGAGGAGGACCTCGCCCTCGGCGGCTACCGCGACCGCCTCGTCGTCGAGCTGGCCCAGAACGCCGCCGACGCCGCCGCCCGCGCCGACGTCCCCGGCAGGCTCCGCCTCACCCTGCACCCCGCCGCCCCCGGCGACCCCGACGGACGCTGCGTCCTGGCCGCCGCCAACACCGGCGCCCCCCTGGACGCCACCGGCGTCGAGTCCCTCTCCACCCTCCGCGCCTCCGCCAAGCGCGAGGGCCACGAGTCCGCCGTGGGCCGGTTCGGCGTCGGGTTCGCCGCCGTCCTCGCGGTCAGCGACGAGCCCGCCGTGCTCGGCCGCCACGGAGGCGTCCGCTGGTCCCTGGCCGAGGCCCGGGAGCTGGCCCGGAACGCGGCCGTCGGCTCCCCCGGCCTCGGCGACGAGCTGCGCCGCCGCGACGGCCACGTACCGCTCCTGCGCCTCCCGCTGCCCGCCGAGGGAACGGCCCCCGACGGGTACGACACCGTCGTGGTGCTGCCGCTGCGCGACGGCACCGCCGAGGATCTGGCCGCCCGGCTGCTGGCCGCGGTGGACGACGCGCTGCTCCTCACCCTGCCCGGGCTGTCCGAGGTCGTCATCGAGACCCCGGACGGGGTACGGACCCTGAGCCGCTCGGCCCACGGCCCGTACACGCACATCGACGACTCCGCGCACGGCCTGAACCGCTGGCGCACCGTCTTCCACCACGGCCCGGTCGAGCCCGCGCTCCTCGCCGACCGCCCGGTCGAGGAGCGCCTGCGCCCCCACTGGTCGGTCACCTGGGCGGTCCCGGTGGACGAGTCCGGGGCCCCGCTCCAGCCCCGTACGGCCCCGGTCGTCCACGCCCCCACCCCCACCGACGAGCCCCTCGGCATCCCCGCCCTCCTCATCGCCTCCCTCCCCCTGGACACCGCCCGCAGGCACCCCGCGCCCGGGCCGCTCACGGACTTCCTGGTGGAGCGGGCGGCCGATGCGTACGCCGAGCTGCTGGGCACCTGGCAGCCCGTGTCGACCGGCACCATCGACCTGGTCCCCGGCCCGCTCGGCAAGGGCGGCCTCGACGGGGCCCTGCGCGGCGCGATCCTGGCCCGGCTGCCCCGGGTCGCGTTCCTGGAGCCCGCCGCACCCCGGGACCCCGAGGCCGAGCCGCGCTGGGCGGACGACTGGGACCGGGACCGTACGGACGGGAGCACCGCCACCACCGCCCTCCGCCCCGTCGAGGCCGAGGTCGTCGAAGGCGTCGGGGCCGAGACCGTACGGGTCCTCGCCGAGGTGCTGCCCTGTCTGCTGCCCGCAGGCCTGGAGCGCCGCCCCGAGCTCCGCACCCTCGGCGTCGCCCGCGTCCCGCTGACCGAGGCCATCGACCGCCTCGCCGGTCTGGAGCGCGACCCCGCCTGGTGGCACCGCCTCTACGACAGCCTCGCGGGCATCGACCCCGACCGCCTCACCGGCCTCCCCGTCCCGCTCGCCGGTGACCCGGAGGACGAGCAGGCGGGCCGCCCGCCGCGCACCACCATCGGCCCCCGCCAAGTGCTGCTGCCCCTCCCGGACGCCCTCACCGGCCCTGTTCTCGCCCGCCTCTCCCGGCTCGGCCTCAAGGTCGCCCACCCGGACGCCGCCCACCCGCTCCTGGAGAAGCTCGGCGCCCTGCCCGCCACGCCCCGCGCCGTGCTGACGACCCCCCAAGTGCGGGCGGCGGTCGCCGGATCGCTGGACGCGGGGGAGATCTGGGACGAGGACGCACTCGACGGCGACGAGCTGGCGGAGACGGTCCTCACCCTCGTACGCGACGCCGAACTCGCCCCCGGCGACGAGCCCTGGCTCGGCGCGCTCGCCCTCCCCGACGAGGAGGGTGAGCCCGCCCCCGCCGGTGAACTCGTCCTCCCCGGCAGCCCGTTCGCGCAGATCATGCGGGAGGGGGAGCTGGCTCTCGTGGACGAGGAACTGGCCGAGCGCTGGGGTGAAGCGCCCCTCACCGCCTGCGGGGTGCTCGCCACCTTCGCCCTCGTCCGGGCCGCCGACGTCGTCCTCGACCCGGACGAACTGGAGCCCCGCGACAGCGACTTCGCCGAACCCGACGACGCCGGGCTGCTGGACGCCGTCGACGTGTGGTGCGAGGACCTCCTCGACCAGCTGCCCGAGACGCCCGTGCCGCCGGTCGCCACCGAGATCGTCGCCGTACGGGATCTGGACCTGGTGGACGACGACGCCTGGCCGCAGGCGCTCGCGATGCTGGCGCAGCCGCCGCTGCGGGACGCGCTGACGCAGCCGGTGCGGGTGCTGCTGCCGGACGGGACGACGCAGTCCGTGCGCCCGTACACCGCGTGGTGGCTGCGCGACCACCCCGTACTGGACGGCCGCCGCCCCGCCGGGCTGCGCTCGGCCGGGGGTGACCCGGTCCTGGCCGGGCTGTACGACGCGGTGGACGCCACCGGCTTCGACGACGTCCAGGTGTTGCGGGCGCTCGGGGTGCGTACCTCGGTCGCCGCGCTCCTGGACGAGCCGGGCGGTGCGGCCGAGCTGCTGGGGCGGCTCGCCGACGAGGACCGGCCCGTCACCCCCGTACAGCTGCACGCGCTCTACACGGCGCTCGCCGAGCTCGACCCGGAACAGGTCACGTTGCCCGACGAGCTGCGGGCGGTGGTCGACGGGGACGTGACCGTGGTCGACGCGGCGGACGCCGTGATCGCGGACGCCCCGGACGTGCTGCCGCTGACGGAGGGGTTGCCGCTGCTCCCCGTGGCCCCGGCCCGGGCCGCCGAGCTGGCCGAGCTGCTCCAGGTGCGGCGGCTCGGCGAGAGCGTCGAGGCGGGCGTGACGAGCGAGGGCGAGGAGCACCGCGTACCGGAGTCCGTCCGCGTCCTGCTCGGCCCCGCCACCCCGGCCACGTACATCGAGCACTCCGAACTCCGCGCGGGCGGCGTCGAGCTGGACTGGCGTCGCACCCGGGACGGGGTCGTCCACGCGTCCACCCTGGAGGGCGTGGCGGCCGGGCTGGCCTGGGCGGCGGGCCAGTGGCCCCGCCGCTTCGAGGTCGCGGCCCTGCTGGAGGATCCGTCGCGTACGGAGGAGCTGGCGCGGGACCGCTGGTTCGATTGAGGGGCGTCGACCGAGGGGCGTCGACGGAGAACGCGCCTTCGTGGAATCTTCATGATTGTGTACAACCCTTCACGTGAGATGCGGGTCTGTTCTGTCGAGTGAACAACTGACAGACCGGTCGGGCTCGTTGAGTGCCGCGGGCCGGTCCCGTACTTCTCGGGGAACACATGCGCATACGCACCACCGCCGCGACGGCCACCGTTGTCGGCGCCCTGGCCCTGTCCGTCCTGGCCGCCCCCTCCGCGCAGGCGGACGGCCGCCACGGGGACATCGCCATCACCAAGGTGACGGTCAACGGCGGCAAGAACGTCGTCATCGGCACCTCCGCGGTGAAGAAGTTCTCCGTCACCGTCCAGGCCAAGGACAACTCGGGCATCGAGAGCGCCGACATCGCGCTCAAGGGCCCCGCGTTCGGCATCCTGGACACGAGCGACATCAAGTGCTCGGGCAACACCTGCACGGCGAAGTTCACCGTCGACCCGAAGGTCGACCTCGCCTACTCGAACGATGTCGCCGGGAACTGGTACGTCGACGCGTGGGTGGACGCCAACGACGGCGACTTCGTCTGGACGGAGAAGGCCAAGGCCTTCAAGCTCCAGCGCGCCTCCCGCCTCTCGGTCAACGCGGCTCCCGAGCCCGTGAAGAAGGGCAAGACCCTCACGGTCACCGGCAAGCTGGAGCGGGCCAACTGGGAGACGTTCAAGTACCACGGCTACGGCAGCCAGTCCGTGAAGCTCCAGTTCTTGAAGAAGGGCGCCAAGAGCTGGTCGACGGTCAAGACCGTCAAGGGCAGCTCCACCGGCACCCTGAAGACCACCGTCAAGGCCTCGGCCGACGGTTACTGGCGCTACAGCTTCGCCGGTACGGCGAGCACCCCGGCGGTCTCGTCCACCGGTGACTTCGTCGACGTGAAGTAGTAGGCGAGGAGACACGGAGAAGCCCCCGGGAGGTCATCGGCCTCCCGGGGGCTTCCTGCTTCCTGCGTGCTGCCCTTATGCGCCGAAGCGCCGGCCCACCAGACGCCAGCTGAACTCCAGCAGCGCGGCCGCCGCCACCGCGATGCCGACCGCCGTCCACGGCATCGTCGTCCCGACCAGCTTCAGGGCGAAGAAGTCCTGGAGCCACGGCACCACGAGCACGATGAGGAAGCCGAGCCCCATCGCCGCCACCAGGGCGATCCGCCACCAGGTGTACGGGCGGGCGATGATCGCCAGGACCCACATCGAGGTCAGGAACAGCGTCAGCGTCGCCGCGCTCGTCTCCGCCTCCAGAGCGCCCGGCCCGGCGTAGTGGTGGCGGGCCACCAGGTACGTGGTGAAGGTGGCCGTCGCCGCGATGACGCCCGAGGGGATCGCGTACCGCATGACCCGGCGTACGAAGTGGGGCTGGGCGCGCTCCTTGTTCGGCGCGAGGGCCAGGAAGAACGCGGGGACGCCGATGGTCAGCGTGGACAGCAGCGTCAGGTGCCTCGGCAGGAACGGGTACTCCACCTGGGTGCAGACCACCAGGATCGCCAGCAGCACCGAGTAGACCGTCTTGGTGAGGAAGAGGGTCGCGACGCGGGTGATGTTGCCGATCACCCGGCGGCCCTCGGCGACGACGGACGGCAGCGTCGCGAAGCTGTTGTTCAGGAGCACGATCTGCGCCACGGCCCGCGTCGCCTCGGAGCCGGAGCCCATGGAGACCCCGATGTCGGCGTCCTTGAGGGCCAGGACGTCGTTGACGCCGTCGCCCGTCATCGCGACCGTGTGGCCGCGCGACTGGAGGGCCGCCACCATGTCCCGCTTCTGCTGCGGGGTGACCCGGCCGAAGACCGCGTTCTGTTCCATGGCCGTGGCCATGTCGTCCGGGTCGGTGGGCATCTTGCGGGCGTCGAGGGTGTTCTCGGCGCCCGCGAGGCCCAGCTTCCCGGCGACCGCGCCGACGGAGACCGCGTTGTCGCCGGAGATGACCTTGGTGGCCACGTTCTGCTGGGCGAAGTACTTGAGGGTCTCCGCCGCGTCCGGCCGGAGCCGCTGCTCCAGGACGACCAGGGCGGTGGGCACGTCGCCCTCCGCCGCGTCCGGGGCGTCCAGCTCGCCGCTCGGCACCCGGGCCAGGAGCAGCACGCGCAGGCCCTGCTGGTTGAGGTGCTCGATCTCGTCGAGGGTGGGGTCGCCCTCGGGGAGCAGCACGTCCGGGGCGCCGAGGAGCCAGGCGGAGGAGCTGCCGTCGGTCTCGGTGAAGGCCGCGCCGCTGTACTTGCGGGCGGAGGAGAAGGGCAGGGCGTCGGTGACGGTCCAGCTCGCGGCCGTCCCCTCGCCCGCCGGGTACGCGTCGATGATGGCCTGGAGGCTGGCGTTGGGGCGGGGGTCGGAGGAGCCGAGGGAGCGCAGCACCTGGTGGACGTACGCCTCGTCGCTCCCGTTGAGCGGCCGGACCTCCGTGATGTCCATGCCGCCCTCGGTGAGCGTGCCGGTCTTGTCCAGGCAGACCACGTCGACCCGGGCGAGCCCCTCGATGGCGGGCAGCTCCTGGACCAGGCACTGCTTGCGGCCCAGGCGTACGACGCCGATGGCGAAGGCGACGGAGGTCAGCAGGACCAGGCCTTCGGGGATCATGGGGACGATGCCGCCGACGGTGCGGGCGACGGAGTCCTTGAAGTTGTTGTCCTTCACGACGAGCTGGCTGATGATCAGCCCGATCGCCGTCGGGACCATCATCCAGGTGACGTACTTCAGGATGGTGCTGATGCCGCTGCGCAGCTCGGAGTGGACGAGCGTGAAGCGCGACGCCTCCTCGGCGAGCTGGGCGGCGTACGCCTCGCGCCCCACCTTGGTCGCGGTGAACGCCCCGCCGCCCGCGACGACGAAGCTGCCGGACATCACCGGGTCGCCGGGCCGCTTGAGGACCGGGTCGGCCTCACCGGTCAGCAGCGATTCGTCGACCTCCAGGCTGTCGGCCTCGGCGACCGTGCCGTCCACGACGACCTTGTCTCCGGGGCCCAGCTCCACCACGTCCCCGAGGACGATCTCGTGGGTGGAGATCTCGGCGGCCTTCCCGTCGCGGCGGACGGTCGGCTTCGCCTCGCCGATCACCGCGAGGCTGTCCAGGGTCTTCTTGGCCCGCCACTCCTGGATGATGCCGATGCCGGTGTTGGCGACGATCACGAAGCCGAAGAGGCTGTCCTGGATCGGCGCCACGAACAGCATGATCACCCAGAGCACGCCGATGATCAGGTTGAACCGGGTGAAGACGTTGGCCCGGACGATCTCGGTGACCGAGCGCGAGGACCGCACGGGCACGTCGTTGACCTCGCCCCGCGCCACCCGCTCGGCGACCTCGGCGGTGGTGAGGCCGGTGGCGTCGTGAGCCGAAGGTGGCAGGTCCATGGGGTGCACGGGGTCGAGCTCCGCCCCCGCGTCGATCATGGCCGGCCGGGAGGGTCCGGGGGTCTGCTCCCCGGAGGAATCGAGTGCCCGCTGCGTCATGGGTTAGACGGTACGGGCGTCAGGTGCGGATCACCCGCCGGGGGGCCGAAGATCCGACCAGGGGAGGAGCAAGTCGGTCCCGTGGTCGTACGGGGGCGGCGAGGCGCCCGTACGGGAGGGCTACCGAAGACTCGCCTGCCGCCTCAGGCGGTCCGGTCGGCCCGGGTGCTCGTGCCCAGCGCGCCGTCCGCCGCCTCGGCCCCCGCGGCGGCCTTGGCCTCCGCCTGGGCCGCGTGCCGCTTGAGGGCGGCGTCGCGCCCGCGGACGTACCAGATGCCGATCAGCCCGAGTGCGGCTCCGGCCAGCGGGGTCCACACCCACCAGGTGTGCCCGCGGTCGGCGAACCAGCCGTAGAAGGGGAGCTGGGCGAGGAAGAGGACGAACCAGAGGATCGTGCCGCCGACGACGGTGGAGACGACGGGGCCCTCCAGGGGCTCGGGCGCCTCGTGCTTCGGTGTCCACTTCTCCATGCGTTCAGTGTATGGGCCCACCCGATCGGGGGTGCGCGGGCCGGTGGACCCGAGGCGCCACGCGGGTCTACGCGCGGAGATAGCGATCTTCGCCTTATGTATTCATACTGAATCTGCTTTGGGCTGGCTCGATTTGTTCGTCTGAACATCCAATTTCGATCACCTTTCGCCCTTTTCCTTCACCTCCCTACGTACGACTGAGGTCACCCATGCCCCCCTCGGCCACCGCTCCGGTCGACTCCCCGCAGCCCTCGGCACCGCAGCCCACGGGCGGCGTGGACCGGTTCTTCAAGATCTCCGAGCGGGGGTCGACCGTCGGGCGCGAACTCCGCGGCGGGTTCGCCACGTTCTTCGCGATGGCGTACATCATCGTGCTCAACCCGATCATCCTGGGCAGCGCGAAGGACATGTACGGCAACCAGCTCGACAACGGTCAGCTGGTCACCGCCACCGTGCTCTCCGCCGCCTTCTCCACGCTCCTGATGGGCGTCATCGGCAACGTGCCGATCGCGCTTGCCGCCGGGCTGGGCGTCAACACCGTCGTCGCCCTCCAGCTCGCCCCCCGGATGAGCTGGCCGGACGCGATGGGCATGGTCGTCCTCGCGGGCATCGTGGTCATGCTGCTGGTCGCGACCGGGCTGCGGGAACGCGTGATGAACGCCGTACCGCGCTCGCTCCGCAAGGGCATCGCGATCGGCATCGGCCTCTTCATCCTGCTGATCGGCCTGGTCGACTCCGGCTTCGTCTCGCGCATCCCGGACGCCGCCATGACCACCGTGCCGCTCCAGCTCGGCGGCGACGGCCACCTCACCGGCTGGCCGATCCTGGTCTTCGTGCTCGGCGCGCTGCTCACGCTGGCGCTGATCGTGCGCAAGGTGCCCGGCGCGATCCTGATCTCGATCATCGCCATGACGGTGGTCGCCCTGGTCATCGACGCGGTGGCGGGCCTGCCCGAGGGCGCCTGGGGCCTGACGACGCCCGCGTGGCCGGGCAACCCGGTCTCCGCGCCGGACTTCGGTCTGCTCGGCGAGGTCAGCCTCTTCGGCGGCTTCGGGAAGGTCGGTCTGCTGACCGGCATCCTCTTCGTCTTCACGGTGCTGCTGTCCTGCTTCTTCGACGCGATGGGCACCATCCTGGGCGTCGGCGACGAGGCGAAGCTGATGGACGAGAACGGCAACTTCCCCGGCATCAACAAGGTGCTGCTGGTGGACGGCATCGCGGTCGCCTCGGGCGGGGCGACCTCCGCCTCCGCCACCACCTGCTTCGTGGAGTCCACCGCAGGCGTCGGCGAGGGCGCCCGCACCGGACTGGCGAGCGTGGTGACCGGTCTGCTCTTCTCGGTGGCGCTGTTCCTCACACCGCTGGCGACCATGGTCCCGTCGCAGGCGGCCACTCCCGCCCTGCTGGCGGTCGGCTTCCTGATCATCGCGGGGTCCGTACGGGACATCGACTGGAGCGACTACACGCTCGCGGTCCCGGCGTTCCTGGCGATGGTGATGATGCCGTTCACGTACTCGATCACCAACGGCATCGGCATCGGCTTCATCGCCTTCTCCGTGCTGCGGCTGGCGGCGGGCCGGGGCCGTGAGGTCCCGATCGCGATGTACGTGGTGTCGGCGGTCTTCGTCTTCTACTACGCGATGCCGGCGCTCGGCCTCACGTGATCGGGTCTCCGGTCACCTTGGGGCCCGTCGGCCCGTAGAACTTCTCCGTCTCGTCGACGGCCGCCTTGAAGCGTTCGTCGAAGTCGTCGCGAATGAGCGTCCGGACCACATAGTCCTGGACGCTCATTCCGCGTTTGGCGGCATGCTGCCGGAGCCGGTCGAGCAGCTCACCGTCTATCCGCAGGCTGAGCACTGTCGATCCCATACCGAGCAGGGTCGCCGCCCGGGGGCGCTTTTCGCGTCACTTTCCGCTTCCGTCTCACTCGTTCGGGTGATCGGTTTCTCGCGCGCGTACCATCGAGTGGTATTTAGTTTGGGTAATGAGTTACGCTAACAAACATGCCTGACCTGATCCACGACGGCGACAGTGCCGCCGCCGTGAGCTCCCTCCGCTCCGCCGTGATGCTGCTGGGCCGGCGCCTGAAGCACCAGCGCGTCGACGAATCGCTGAGCCCGACCGAGATGTCGGTGCTCGGCACCCTTGCCCGCTGCGGCTCGGCCACCCCTGGCGAGCTGGCCCGCAAGGAGCACGTGCAGCCTCCGTCGATGACCCGCATCGTCGCGCTGCTGGAAGCGAAGGGACTCGTCAGGCTGGAACCGCACCCCGATGACCGTCGGCAGAAGATGGTCAGCCAGACCGAGCAGGCCGAGGCCATGCTCGCGGAGAGCCGCACCAAGCGGAACGCCTGGCTGGCCCAGCTCGCCGAGGGCCTGGACGAGGACGAGTGGGAGACGCTGCGGGCCGCCGCGCCCGTGCTGGAGAAGCTCGCCCACCTGTGACCCCGCGGGCGCGAAGGCGGTGACACCGTCCCCGGACCGGATGAGACAGCCGGTCCGGGGAAGGCGATCGCAGCCGGGACCGGCACACCGCCGGCCCCGGACGATCACCGCCGGAGCGCCCGTCGTCACGTCCTCGTCGGACCGCACGCCGTAGACGCCTGAGGAGATGAACCCTTTTGAGTACGGGATCCGGAGCAGACTCCGCCCCCGCACCGACTTCCACCCACGAGAGCACGACCGGCGGGACCTTCTCGTCGCTGAAGATCCGTAACTACCGCCTGTTCGCCACGGGCGCCGTGATCTCCAACACCGGTACCTGGATGTCCCGCATCACGCAGGACTGGCTCGTGTTGAGCCTGACGGGTTCCGCGACGGCCGTAGGCATCACCACGGCCCTCCAGTTCCTTCCCATGCTGCTCTTCGGCCTGTACGGCGGCGTCATCGCCGACCGCCTCCCGAAGCGGCAGATCCTGCTCGTCAGCCAGGCCATGCTCGGCCTGTGCGGTATCGCGCTGGCCGTCCTGACCCTCTCCGGCGTCGTCGAGGTCTGGCACGTCTATCTGGTCGCCTTCCTCCTCGGCATGGTGACCGTCGTCGACAACCCGGCCCGCCAGTCGTTCGTCTCCGAGATGGTCGGCCCCGCGCAGCTCCGCAACGCGGTCAGCCTGAACTCGGCGAACTTCCAGTCCGCCCGGCTCATCGGCCCCGCCGTCGCGGGTGTCCTGATCACCACGGTCGGCAGCGGCTGGGCGTTCCTGCTCAACGGCCTCTCCTTCCTGGCCCCGCTCATCGGCCTGCTGATGATGCGGACGAGCGAACTCCACGCCTCGGTACGGGTCCGCCGCGCCAAGGGCCAGCTGCGGGAAGGACTGCGTTACGTCCGTGGCCGCCCCGAGCTGATCTGGCCGATCGTCCTGGTCGGCTTCGTCGGCACGTTCGGCTTCAACTTCCCGATCTGGCTGACCGCCTACGCCGACGAGGTCTTCGACGGCGGCGCGGGCATGTACTCCTTCTTCAACATCCTGATGGCCGCCGGTTCGCTGGTCGGCGCGCTGCTCTCGGCCCGCCGCCGCTCCACGCGGCTGCGGATGCTGGTGGCGGCGGGCACGGCGTTCGGGCTGCTGGAGATCGCCGCCTCGCTCTCCCCGAACGTCTGGCTCTTCTCGATCCTGCTGGTCCCGATCGGCATGCTCGGCCTGACGACGAACATCACCGCGAACACGAGCGTCCAGATGGCCGCCGACCCCGAGATGCGGGGCCGGGTGATGAGCCTGTACATGATGGTCTTCGCCGGGGGTACGCCGGTGGGCGCCCCGATCGTCGGCTGGATCAGCGACACGTACGGCGCGCGCATCGGCTTCGCGTCCGGCGGCGCGATCTCGGTGATCGCCGCCCTGGCCGTCGGCTTCGCCCTCGCCCGCGTCGGCGGCCTCCGCCTGAAGGTCGACCTCCGTCCGGGCCGGCCGCACGTCCGCTTCGTACCGCGCGAGCAGCTGGCGAAGGCCGCGTAGAGGCACGCGAAAGGCGCCCTCCCCCCGGAGCGATCGGGGGAGGGCGCCTTTCGCGTGTCCGGGTCAGTCGCGGGGGAAGGCGTCGGTCTTCAGGACCAGGTCCATGGAGGTGCCGGTGAGATCGACGTCGAGGCCGAAGTCGACGACGAGCTTCTTGTGGTAGTCGCCGTCCTTCGGCTCCGAGTGGAGGAGGCAGCGCCCCACGTACGGGTCGACGATGAGGAACACGGGGACGCCGGCGGCCGCGTAGGCGGCCTTCTTGGGCCCGTAGTCGGCCGCGGCCGTGCCCTTGGAGATGACCTCGGCCACGAACTCGACGTGCTCGGGGAGCCAGCGGCCGTGGCTGTTCTTGGCCGCCTTGTCGAGGAGCTTCACGAGGTCGGGGGCGAAGCCGTTGCCCTCGCCGAAGTCGATGCGTACGTCCGAGAGCAACCGGTCCTCAGCGAACTGGGGCAGCAGCTGCTTGAGAATGGCCAGAATGATGCGCCAGTGTGTGTCCCGCTGTGGCGACATGTGGACGGTCCCCTCGACGATCTCGACCTTGAATCCCTCGGGGGTGGGCTCAAGCCACTCGAACATCTCGTCCAGAGTCAGCTCGTCGCTGATGTCGGCCATGTCGATCCTGTCGGGGTCTACGACGGTCATCGTGCCGCTCCTCCCCGCTGCCGCACGGGCGTACGGGCAGCCGCGTAGGACAACGATAGGCCCGGGTGTTCGGACACGCCCGGACTTGCTTACGCCGCCCCGGGCCCGGGAGGTGGTACGGGCCTGGGCGCGGGGGCGGTGGGGGGTGCGGTTAGGCTCGAAGGGTGGACCCCAAGACCAGAAACCGCATCATGGCGGCCGTGCTCGTGCTCATGTTCCTCGTCGTCGCCGTGGCGGCCGCCTTCGGCGGCTGAGGCGGGCGGTTCCCCCGCGCCGCGCTGAGCCAGCACCACCGCGCCGACGACCCCCGCCGCGCCCAGGAGCTGGAGCGGCCCCAGGGTCTGCCCCATGAAGAGGTAGCCCAGGACCGTGGCGCACAGGGGCGAGGCGAACGACAGGAACGAGGCGGCGAGGGCTGGCAGCCGCGCTATGCCGTTGAACCACACGACGTACGCGAGCAGCGCCCCGATGATGCCCAGGTAGGCGAAGCCGCCGACGTTGGTCCAGGTCAGGCGTTCCGGGAGCGGTTCGCCGAGCAGGGTGACGGGGAGCAGGACCAGGCCGCCGACGGTGAGCTGCCAGCCGGTGAAGGCCAGCAGCGAGACCCCTTCGGGGCGTCCCCAGCGCTTGGTCAGCACGATGCCCGACGCCATGCACGCGGCCCCCAGGAGCCCCGCCAGCACGCCGACGCCGTCCAGGCCGGCCTGCGGCTGGAGGACCAGCAGCGCGACCCCCGCGGCGGCGAGTGCGCAGGCGCCGATGTGCAGGAGGCGTATGCGGGCGCCGAGCAGGACGGCCCCGAGGAGCAGCACGATCATCGGCTGGACGGTCATCACGAGGGCCGCCACCCCGCCCGGCAGGTGGTAGGCGGCGAGGAAGAGGAAGTAGAAGAAGGCGCCGATGTTGAGGACGCCGAGCACGGCCGCCCGCACCCACCAGATGCCCCGGGGCAGGACGCGGGTCAGCAGGAGCAGGATCAGCCCGGCGGGCAGGGCGCGCAGGGTGGAGGCGAGCAGGGGCCGGTCGGGCGGCAGGAACTCCGTGGTGACCAGGTAGGTGGAGCCCCAGACGGCGGGGGCGAGGGCGGTGAGCAGGGAGATCCTGACCAGGCGTCGGTCGGTCATCTCAGCGAATCATTCGACGTCGAACTATCTCTCATGGAAGGGAAAAGTAGGGCAGCGAGTAGGCTGACGTCAAACAGTTCGACGTGGAAGTATCCAGAGCGTCCACAGCATCCAGAGCGTCCGGTGCGGATGAGGCCGGGAGATGAACGAGGTGGGGCCCGCATGCGTGACTCGGTCGACGATTTCCTGGACCAGTGGGCCGCCCTGCGGTCCGATCTGGATCTGGAGGCCATGGGTGCGGTGGGCAGGCTCCTGCGGCTGACCCGGCTCGTGGACAAGGAGGTCGGCCGCTACTTCGCCGAACACGGCATGGAGCGCTGGGAGTTCGACGTCCTCGCCACACTCCGCCGCAGCGACCGCCCGCTCACCCCCAAGGAGCTCGCCGCGAACGTCATGGTCAGCTCCGCCGCGCTGACCAACCGGATCGACCGGCTGGCCGCCCGCAGCCTGGTGGCCCGGGAAGCCGTGCCCGGCGACCGGCGCAGCCTGCACGTCACGCTCACCGACGCCGGGCGGAGGCTCGTCGACAGCACCGTGGAGGGCCATGTGCGCAACGAGCGCAGGATGCTCGCCGAGCTGGACGCGGAGGACTGCGAGGAGCTCAACCGGCTGCTGCGCACGCTGGTGAACACGCTGGAGGGCGGCCGCTGAGGAGGGCCCCCTGTCACCCCTGCCCACGTGTCGTCCGGGACGGTTGCTTGCCTGGAGTGGACTCGAAGGAGTTGGCTGGGGCGTCATGAAGTACACACAGCTCGGACGCACCGGACTCAAGGTCAGCCGACTCGTCCTCGGGACGATGAACTTCGGCCCGCAGACCAACGAGTCGGACAGCCACGCGATCATGGACGCCGCGCTCGGCGCGGGCCTGAACTTCTTCGACACCGCCAACGTCTACGGCTGGGGTGAGAACAAGGGGCGCACCGAGGAGATCCTCGGCACCTGGTTCGCCCAGGGCGGCGGCCGGCGCGACAAGGTGGTCCTGGCCACCAAGATGTACGGGAACATGGCCCCCGAGGGCGACGCCTGGCCCAACCACGACAAGCTCTCCGCCGTGAACATCCGGCGGGCGGTCGACGCCTCGCTCAAGCGGCTCCAGACGGACCACATCGACGTCTACCAGTTCCACCACGTCGACCGGGACACCCCGTTCGAGGAGATCTGGCAGGCCATCGACGTCCTGGTCCAGCAGGGCAAGATCCTGTACGCGGGCTCCTCGAACTTCCCCGGCTACAAGATCGCCCAGGCCAACGAGCAGGCGGCCCGGCGCGGTTCGCTCGGCCTGGTCAGCGAGCAGTGCCTCTACAACCTCGTCGAGCGCCGCGCCGAGATGGAGGTCATCCCGGCCGCGCAGGAGTACGGCGTCGGGGTCATCCCCTGGTCGCCGTTGCAGGGCGGTCTGCTGGGCGGCGTCATCAAGAAGGAGGCCAAGGAAGGCCGCCGCGCCTCGGGCCGCTCGGCCGACGCGCTGGCCAACAGCACGGTCCGCGCCCAGATCGAGGCGTACGAGGACCTGCTGGAGAAGCACGGCCTGGAGCCCGGTGAAGCGGCCCTGGCCTGGCTGCTGACCCGCCCCGGCATCACGGGCCCGATCGTCGGCCCGCGCACCGCCGAGCAGCTGGAGGGCGCCCTGCGCGCCGTGGAGCTGGAACTCCCGGAGGCCGTACTCACCGGCCTGGACGAGATCTTCCCGGGCCCGGGCCCGTCGCCGGAGGCCTTCGCCTGGTGATGCGCCCGGTGTTGCGCCTCGTGACGTGAGCCGATCGGCCGCCGCCCCGCTGTGGGGCGGCGGCCGATCGCTCGGTCCCGGCTACTGCGCGAACCGGTCCAGCGCCGCCAGCACCGCCCGCCGGGTCGCGGGCCCGCCCAGGTGTCCCGCATCGTCGATGACGGTCAACTCGGCCTCCGGCCAGGCCCGGTCGAGCTCCCAGGCGGTGATCAGGGGCCCGCCGAGGTCGAAGCGGCCGTGGACGAGGACGGCGGGGATGCCGGCCAGGCGGTGGGCCTCGTCGATGAGCTGGTTCTCCCGCAGCCAGGCGCCGTGGGAGAAGTAGTGGGAGCAGATCCGGACGAGGGCCTGCTGGGCAGGGCCCGGGCGGCTGCTGTACGGGGCCGGGCCCGGGTTCGCCTCCAGGGAGAGGACCGCGTCCTCCCACGCGCACCAGGCGGCGGTGGCCCGCTCCCGCACGTCCGGGTCGGGGCTCTCCATCCGGCGGGCATAGGCGGCGATCACCTCGCCGGCGTCCGTGGCTTCGGGGACCGCCTCGCGGAAGGTGTGCCAGGCCTCGGGGAAGATCTGGCCCGCGCCCCGGTAGAGCCAGTCGATCTCGCTGCGCCGGGTCGTGGTGACCGCGGCGATGACGGCCTCCGTGACCCGCTCCGGGTGCGCCTGCGCGTACGCCAGGATCAGCGTGGAGCCCCAGGAACCCCCGTACAGAAGCCAGTTGTCGATGGAGAGGTGCTCCCGCAGGCGTTCCATGTCGGCGATGAGGTGGTGCGTGGTGTTGTGCCGCAGGTCGGTCGCCGGGTCGCTCGCGTGCGGGGTCGAGCGGCCGCAGCCCCGCTGGTCGAAGAGGACGACGCGGTAGCGCTCCGGGTCGAAGTACCGGCGGGCTCGCGGCGTACACCCGGACCCGGGCCCGCCGTGGACCACGAGGGCCGGCTTGCCGTCCGGGTTCCCGCACACCTCCCAGTACACGAGGTTGCCGTCACCGACGTCCAGCATGCCGCTGTCGTACGGCTCGATCGGCGGGTACAGGTCGTCGGGTTCGCGGTGCATGCCCGTGCCTCCTTCTGGTGAGCGGGCCACCCTACGGCAGCGGCGTACCCTTGCCGCCGTGAACGCGACTCCCCGGGTCCTCGCCGTACTGGACGACATCCTCGCCTCCGCCGCCCCCGACGGGCGCGGGGCGTTGTGGCATCTCGCCGAGCCGGGGCGGGAGCTGGACGCCAATCTCGTGCGGCTGCCGGGTGGTGCTGAGGTCGGGGAGCATCAGGAGGACGTGCTCGATGTGCTCCTGGTCGTGCTGGAGGGCGGGGGGCTCGTGCGGACGGCGGGCGGGGAGCTGGACCTGCGTCCGCGCACCGTCCTCTGGCTGCCCCGGACTTCCCGCCGTGCCCTGGTCGCGGGGGCGGACGGGCTCACGTATCTCACCGTCCACCGCCGACGGCCCGGGCTCGCCATCAAGGCGCCGAGCGCGGAGTCCGCGTACGAGGGTGGCGAAGGGCCCTGCATGCTGGACCGGGTCTGTCCGGATTGCGGGCGGCTCTCCGAGGACCCCGCGCCGGTCTTCTGCAGCCGGTGCGGGGAGCGGTTTCCGGAGCGGTGAGGCCCCGTACGCCCAAAGACCTCAGAACCCCTCGCACTCCGTCAGGTCCGGCCGGCCCGGTGGGGTCCTGCTGTCCATCAGGGCCGACAGGTTCTTCTCGTACAGGTCCTCCCACACCTTCCCGGCAAGGATCTTCCGCAGCGCCGAGCACACCTCGGTCTTCAGGCCCGGGGAGCCGGGGCGCATCGCCACGCCGTAGCCCTCCGCGCCCTGGATGTTCTCCAGGCGCCGCACCTTGCCCGGGTTCGCCTTCTCGTAGCCCGCGAGGATGATGTCGTCCGAGGCCACGGCGTAGACGTCCGACGTCACGTCCAGCAGCTGGTCCAGGCAGTCCTGGTACGTGTTGGGCTGGGACTCCGTCATCGTGAAGCCCCGTTTCGGCAGCTCCGTCTCGTACGTCGAATCCCTCGCCGTGCACACCTCGACGCGCAGCCGGCGCAGGTCGCTGGAGTCGTTGATCGTGTACTTGCTGGACTTCTGGCGGACCAGGAAGCTGCGGCTCGCCTCGTAGTACGGGCCCGCGAAGTCGACGCTGTCCCCGCCGGGTGACGCGCTCTTCCGTTCGGGCGTGATGCTGTACGAGGCGATGACGAGGTCCACGCCCTTCGTCCGGAGGGCGGTGCTGCGGTAGTCGGTCGGGACCGTGGTGAAGGCGACCTCGTCGCGGTCGTACCCCAGGTGCCCCGCGATCGCGTAGGCCAGGTCGATGTCGTAACCGGCGTACGTCTTCGTCTTCCTGTCGTACTTGCTCAGGCCCGGCTGGTCGTCCTTGACGCCGATCTTGAGGAGGGGGTTCGCGGCCTTCCACTTCTCCGTCCCGGTGCTGCCGCCGCCCCGGCCGCCCGAACCGCCCGAGCCGGCCGTGGTGCTGCCGTTCGTGCCCGTCCTGTCGTCGCCGACGCCCTGCGCGACCAGCCAGCCCGCCGTGGCCAGCAGGGCCACGCACAGGATCCCCGTCGCCGCCTTCAGCCAGGGGCGGCGCCGCGCTCGGTGGCCGTCGGCCGCCCGGGGCGCCGCGGCGGACGGGCCGAGGGGCTCGCGGTCGGGCGCCGGTTCGGTCACCGCCGTCGGCGGGGGCGTCGGCGGGGGCGTCGCCGCGCCGGGCACGGTGGTGCTCCGGGCGAGCGGGGCACCCAGCACCTCCCGCAGCATCGCCTCCGCCGTCGCCGCGTCCAGGCGCTCGTGCGGGTCCGGGAAGAGGAGGCCCTGGATCACCGGGGCGAGCGGTCCGGCGTACCGGAGGACCGGGTCGGGGGACTGCCGGATGTTCTCCTGGACCTCCCACACCTCGCCGCCGGCGAAGGGGACCTTGCCCTCGACCATCTCGTACAGCGTGATGCCGAGCGCCCACAGGTCGGAGCCGGGGGCGGGTCCGGGGGAGCCGGGCGTGAAGAGTTCGGGCGCCAGGTAC
Source organism: Streptomyces cyaneofuscatus (assembly GCF_000718135.1). Lineage (GTDB taxonomy): Bacteria > Actinomycetota > Actinomycetes > Streptomycetales > Streptomycetaceae > Streptomyces > Streptomyces cyaneofuscatus. The sequence continues at coordinate 270,348 of NZ_JOEM01000009.1, forward strand.
GGGGGCGTGCCGATCACGCTGCCGGACCGGGTCACCTGGGCGGCGCCCTCGAACGTGGCGATCCCGAAGTCGACCAGGATCGCCGTCCCGTCCTCCCGCACCAGCACGTTGGCCGGCTTCACATCGCGGTGGACGACCGACGCCGCGTGCACCGCCCGCAGGCCTTGGAGGATCTGGAGGCCGATGTCCGCGGCCCTGGGGATGGCAAGCACCCGGTCGGACCGCAGCAGGTCGGCCAGGGACCTGGCTTCGAGGAGCTTCATCACGATCCAGACCTGGTTGTCGGTCTCGACCTGGTCGTGGACGGTCACCACGTTCGGGTGCTCGATCTTGGCGATCGCCTCCGCCTCCCGGCGGGCCCGCTGCATCGCGGCGGCCTGGGTTCCGGCGGTCATCGCGTTCCGGTCGAGCAGACCCTTCACGGCGACGAACCGGCGCAGCCGCCGGTCGTGGGCCCTCCACACCTCGCCCATGCCGCCGCTGCCGATCGGCTCCAGCAGTTCGTAGCGGCCTTCGATCACCACCTGCGGGCGGCGGCCGCCCCCGGCTCCAGACCCGCCCCAGGCCTCGGCTCCGCCTCTGTCTTCGCCTTGCATGCGACCCCCTGTGCACTACATGGACCAGGCAAACAGTAGACGTTCCGTCAGCTTGCCACAGGGCAGGACGGGGCAGGACGGGAGGGGATTTCGCGGCGGCCTCAGGAGGCGGCGCCGCCGTTGCTCTTGAGCAACTGCCCGTTGACCCACTGCCCTTGTGGCGAGCACAGGAAGTCCACCAGGTGCGCGGTGTCCTGCGGAGTGCCGAGGCGGCCGAGCGGGGTGCCCTGCGCGATGGCGTCGCGCAGTTCGTCGTTCATCCAACCGGTGTCCACCGGGCCGGGGTTGACGACGTTGGCGGTCACCCCGAGGTGGGCCAGTTCGTGGGCGGCGGCCAGGGTGATGCGGTCCAGGGCGCCCTTGCTCGCGCCGTAGGGCAGGTTGCCCACGGTGTGGTCGCTGGTGAGCGCGACGATGCGGCCCGCGCCCGCGCCCGCGCCCACGCCCGTGCCCGGCTCGCCGGGCTTGCTCCCGGGCTGGCCGCGGAAGCGGAGCCCGTACTCGCGGATCAGCAGCCAGCTGGCCCGCGTGTTCACGGCGAAGTGCCGGTCGAACGCCTCCACGGTGGTGTCCAGGAGCCCCGAGTCCACCGACTCCGCGTGCGAGAGGACGAGCGCGGTGACCGGGCCGAGGCGCTGCTCCGCCTCGTCGAAGATGCGGATGGGGGCGTCGGGGCCGGTCAGGTCCGCCTCGATCGCCGCCGTACGGGCTCCGGCCTCCTCCAGCTCCCGGGCGATGGACGCGGCGGCCCCGTCCTCGGCGCCCCACTCCATGCGCCGGTCGTACGGCGTCCAGTAGGTGAAGGCGATGTCCCAGCCGGAGGCCGCGAGCTGCCGGGCGATGCCGGCGCCGATCCCGATGGAGCGCCCGACCCCGGTGATGAGGGCGACCGGGCGGGCCGGTGCGGCCGGGTCCGAGGGCTGTTCGTTGATCGTCACGGGCCGATCCTTCGTGACCCGTACGCGTACGTCAACGACTTTCCCGGCCGCCGCTCCGGCCCCTTCGCGCCACCGCTGACCTGCGGTGACCCATCTTCCTGGTGGGCCGACGCGATCTTTGTGTTTCCCCCGGCCCCGGGGGCGCTCCTAGCGTGGACGACGGAAACTGCGACGAAAGCAGACCAACGCCGCATAGCGACAGATGCGGCCGGAGAGAGGAGCCGTCACCATGAGCGAGCAGCAACTGCTGAACGGGAAGACCGCGGTCGTCGCCGGAGGGGCCAAGAACCTCGGCGGCCTCATCAGCCGGACCCTGGCCGAGGCCGGGGCCAACGTGGTCGTGCACTACCACGGCGAGAACACGGCCGCCGATGCCGAGAAGACGGCGGAGGCGGTACGCGGCACGGGCGCCCAGGCCGTCGTCGTAAGGGAGGACCTGACCCGCGTCGAGGGCGTCCGCAGCCTCTTCGACCAGGCGCTCGACGCTTTCGGCGGGGTGGACGTGGCCGTGAACACCACCGGCATGGTCCTCCGTAAGCCGATCGGGGAGACGACCGAGGAGGAGTACGACCGCATGTTCGCGATCAACTCCAAGGCGGCGTACTTCTTCCTCCAGGAGGCCGGCGCCCGGCTCAACGACGGCGGGCGCATCGTCAGCCTGGTGACCTCCCTGCTCGCCGCCTTCACCGACGGGTACGCCACCTACGCGGGCGCCAAGGCCCCGCTGGAGCACTTCACCCGGGCGGCGGCCAAGGAGTTCGCCCCGCGCGGGATCGCCGTGAACAATGTGGCCCCGGGGCCGATGGACACGCCGTTCTTCTACCCGCAGGAGACGCCGGAGCGCGTGGAGTTCCACAAGTCGCAGGCGATGGGCGGCCGGCTGACGGAGATCGAGGACATCGCGCCGCTGGTGAAGTTCCTGGTCACCGAGGGCGGCTGGATCACCGGCCAGACGATCTTCGCCAACGGCGGCTACACGGTCCGCTGACCGTCTTCGGACGTACGGGAGGCCGTCTTCAGGCGTACGGGAGGGAACGGACCGCGTGACTTTGGACCTGCACAAGCTGGAACACCTCGTCGCCGTCGCCGAGGAGGGCGGGTTCACCCGGGCGGCCGAGCGGCTGCACCTCAGCCAGCAGGCGCTGAGCACCTCGATCCGCACCCTGGAGCGGTACGTCGGCGTCCAGCTCCTGGACCGGGGCCACCAGCACGTCACCCCCACCCCCGCCGGGCAGGCCCTCATCGACGACGCCCGCGCGCTCCGGGCCCAGGCCCACGCCGCCCTGGAGCGCGCCCGGCGCATCGGCCGGGGCCAGGCCGGGCACCTGCGCATCGGCCACACCCCGGCGGTCACGGCGGAGGAGGTGGTGGACCTGCTGACCCGGGCCCGTACGGAGGAGCAGGGCATCCAGGCCCACGTACGCCAGCTCTTCCCGGACGAGCTGCGCGACCAACTCCTCACGGGTGCCTGCGACCTGGGGCTCAGCCGGTCCATGCCCGCCGACACCGGCCTCACCCGCGCCCGGATCGCCGAACACCGCCTCCGGGTCGCCGTCCCCGCCGGCCACCCGCTCGCCGCCCGCCCCACGGTGGCCCTGGCCGACCTGCGCGGGGAGCCGCTCACGGTGTGGGGCGAGTCCGGCTCGTCCGCGTACACCGACCTCCTGATCGGCCTGTGCCGCCAGGCGGGCGTGGAACCCGACACCCAGCGCAACCCGGTGCAGGGCACGCCGCCCATCACCGCCGTCACCGCGACGGGCCGCCTCGCCTTCGTCACCACGCCCCCGGGACCGGCGGCGGGCGGTGCGGCGTACGTCGTCGACCTGGACCCGCCGGTCCACGTACCGGTCCACGCGCTGTGGCCCGCGCACACGACGTGCCGGGACCGGGACGTCTTCCTCAGCCGGTGGGGGGATCTTCCCCGCGCGTGAGCCGGGTGGGGTGTGTTCGGTCTACTGCTGTTGAGGTGAGATCCCGGCAGATCAGCCGATGGGCGAGGCGGGCCGTGGCGAGCAACTCCCCGCGCCCCGAACCCAGATTGGCGCGCGCCGACAGTCCGTGCCAGACGGACTGGACGACCCCCATCAAGGCCGCCGGATCGGCATCGGTGCTCAACTCGCCCTCCCGTACCGCACGTTCGATACGCGCCAGGAGGGTCCGCTCGTTCGATCCCTGGAGTTCGGTGAAGTAGGCGCTGGTGTCGAGGGTGCTCGTGCTGTCGGCCATCGCGGCGCTGCTGAGCAGGCAGCCGGGGTGGGTGTCGTCCGGCAGGGTGAACTCGTGGACCGAGTCGATGAGGATGCGTTCGATGACCGTCGCCAAGTCCTCCGCCTCGGAAGCCTGTTGATAGATCTCCCGGTACCGCTCCGCATACGTCCGCACCGCCTCCTCGAAAAGCTCGGCCTTGCTGCCGAAGGCCGCGTAGAGGCTGGAGGTGGAGAGCCCGAGGGTCGCCGTCAGGTCGCGGGTCGACGTGCCGGAGTAGCCGCGGCGCCAGAAGAGCCGGGCGGCGTCGAGGAGGGCGCGGTCGCGGTCGAAGGCTCGTGGTCGTCCCCGGGGCGATGAGCGACGCGCGGGGGTGGGAGGGCGTCGCGGCGGCGATCGGCGCGTGGCCGTCGGTGGCGGTCGTCAACCGCCGCGGCCGTACGCCTTCGGGCCCGCTGACCAGCACCTACTCGCTGCGGGCCGAGGTGGAGGACCTGGGCGTGGTGCTGGACGCGTTCCCGGGTACGGAGGCGCTGTTCGGGTGGAGCTACGGGGGCCTGATCGCCCTGCTGGCCGCAGGTGAGCGGCCTCTGCCTCACGTGATCGCGTACGAGCCGGTGATACGGCCGTTCGGCCTCGACGTGCTCCCGGACCTCAGGGCAGCCGAGGAGGCGGGGGACCTGGACGCGGTCGTGGGGATCGTGCACCGGCGGATCGCGGGACTCGACGCGGCGGTGGTGGAGGCCCTGCGCGCGGACCGGGAGGGGTGGGAGGCCCTGCGCCGCCTGGCCGGGCCCGCCTGTGCCGAGCTCGCCGCGCTGAACGGGGACGCCGTGCCCGAAGCGCTCGCCGGCCGGGCGGACCGGGTGGACCTGATCGTCGGCGAGCTGAATCGCGGGCGAGCCCCGTACGGACGGCCTTCGAGGAGGTCGCCCGGCGGGTGGCGCGCGCCGAGGTCCACGTACTCCCTGGTCAGGGGCATGTGGCCCATCTCCAGGCGCCGGGGGAGCTCGCCCGGTCGCTCGACGGCTTGGCCGCCGTCCGAGCCGACCCTCCGGCCGCTGTCCGACGGGCTCCGGACAACCTTCCGGCCGCTTGATGCGGTCTCAGCTGCCTTCTCCGCTCGGTCGGCCCGCCGCCCCGACATGCGGTGGCGGGCCGACCGGCAGAGACTCGGTACGGATCACCGGGTCCGGGTCCGGGCTCGGGCCCGGTTCCCGGACCTACCCGTACCGAGGAGGAACACCATGACCACATCGATCAGCGACCCGGTGGTGGAGAGGTTCGTCGCCGCCGTCAACGCGGGGGACGAGACCGCTTTCACCGCCGTCCTCACCGAGGACGCCACGATGTCCGACGACGGCAGCGAACGGGATCTGGCCGCCTGGACGGAGAAGGAGATCTTCTCCCCGAAGGCGAACGGCCGGATGGACGTCGTGCAGGCCTCGGACGACGGCCGCACCCTCGTCGTCGACTACACGAACGACACGTGGGGCACGATGCGGACGCGCTGGTCCTTCACGGTCACCGGCGACCGCATCAGCCGCTTCGAGACGGGCCAGGCACCGGCCTGACCGCGCAGTACCTCCCTCTTCCTCACCCTCCCCGCAGCCACGGCCCCAGCTTCTCCGGGTTGCGGACCGCCCAGATCCGGGCGACCCGGCCGTCGTCGGCGAGCTCGAACGAGGCCACGGTCATCACCGTGCCGTCCCGCCGGGCCACCAGCCCCGGCGCCCCGTTGACCGACCGCTCCAGGAGCTCCAGCCCCGGGGCCTTGTCGGCGATGGCGACCATGTACTGGGCGATGCGCACGCCGCCCTCGACCGGCCGCAGGACCGTACCGACCAGGCCTCCGCCGTCGGCGGTCATCACGGCGGCCGTGTCGAGGAGGTCGACGAGGGCGGCGATGTCCTTGCTCTCCCACGCCTCCTTGACCCGCCGCACGGCTTCGGCCTGCCCGGATCCCGCTGCCGGAGCCTGCGAACCACGCGCCCGCCGCCGGGCGGAGGCCGCGAGCTGCTTGCAGGCCGCGGGGGTCCGGCCGAGAACATCGGCGATCTCGGCGAAGGGGTAGCGGAAGACGTCGTGCAGGACGAACGCCACCCGCTCGGCGGGCGTCATCGACTCCAGTACGACGAGGAAGGCCATGGTCACCGACTCGTCCAGCACCACCTGGTGGGCGGGATCCGTGGCGCCCGCTTCCCGTGTGGACCCCCACTCGGCGCGGTCGGGCACCGGCTCGGGCAGCCATGCGCCGACATACCGCTCCCGCCGGGCCCGCGCCGAGCCGAGTACGTCGAGACAGATGCGGCCGGTCACCGTGGTCAGCCAGGCACCGGGAGAGCGGACGTCGTCCCGCCGGCCGCGCGGCAACGCATACCAGCGCGCGTAGGCCTCCTGTACGGCGTCCTCGGCCTCGGCCAGTGACCCGAGCAACCGGTAGGCAACATTGATGAGTTGCCGCCGCTCACCGGCTATCGCCCCGGCACCCGCCCCAGCTTCCCCCATGCCCGATCATCCCCCCCCCGCCTTACCTTTCGTACGCCCATGTCGTCGGGCTGGTGAGACCTTATCGATCCACTGCTCCCCGGGCGGGGGCGGCAAAGCGGAAAGGGGACCGTGGCATGGCCACCCAGGCGACGACGACGAACGTGGCGGCACCGCACCGCTACTCATTCCTGCAGATCACGACCGCTCTGCAGACCCTGACCATCTTCACCCAGGCGGTCTCCGCCGGGCTCCTGTTCACCACGGCGTACGGGGAAGTGCTGCACGACGTCGGAGCGCGGGTGCTGTACGGGGCGTCGATGCTGTACGTCCTCGCGGCGGTGCTGGCCTGGAAGCCGGGCGGCGGCTCGCCCCGGCAGATCTGGTACGCGACCGGCTTCCTGGCCCTCGCCTCGGCTCAGGTGGCGGTCGGCATCGCGCACATCTCGTCGGTCCATGTCCCGCTGGGCGTCCTGATGTTCGGCCTGAGCGTGCTGGCGCTGGCACGGCAGGCCCGGCCGGGACATCAGGCCCGGTCGGGGCCTCGGGGTCAGGGCCGATCGACCCGGTAGAGGTAGTGGGCCCGCCCGTCGACGGGGTTGTCCGGCTCCAGCTCGCCCTCGGCGACCCGCCGCATCCCGGCCTTCTCCAAGGCCCGCCAGGACGCCCGGTTGGCCACCGATACGGGCACGAGAACGCACGGGGCGTCGGAATGCTCGTCCCAGATCGCCTGGAGAGCCGACCGGATCATCCGCGGTCCGATCCCCCGGCCGACGAGCTGCGGCTCGCCGATCAGATAGTCCATGGTCATGGCCCCGGAAGGGACCTCGACGAGGGTGGAGACCTCCACCAGATACTCGGGATAGTCGGCCAGCCGGCACCGCTGGAGCAGCCCCACCGGAGTGCCGTCAAGGTGGGCGAGCAGCTCCTCCGAGGGCTCCTCCCCCCTGACGGCGGGCCCGAAGTCCCGTCGTACGGCCTCGACCGAGGTCTCATGGTTCCACCACCGGGCCACGTGCGGCTGTCCCAACCAGGAGATCAGCAGCAGGAAGTCGTCCTCGGTGAGCCGACGCCAGGTGATCATCGGGAACCTCCAGCGTGACGCGGCGGCAGGGGGGGGCTGGGGCGCGGAAGCCGGGCGCCCCCACCGCCATCCAGCATCCAGCCTAAAGACTGGGGCACGAGTGGAGCCACCAGCCGTCGTCAGAGGCTCTGCTGGGAGGGCCCGCGCCTGACGGGCATCATCGTCTCCACGGAGTCCTGAGCGAGGTGGTCCAGGATCAGCCGGTTGACCAGCCCGGGCTTTTCCAACGGGACCAGGTGAGAGGCGCCGGGGACGACGGCCAGGCTGCCTTGAGGCAGCCCGGAGTACAGGGCGTTCGTGTGCTCCAGCGTCATCATGTCGTCGTCCCCGACCATGACGAGGGTCGGCGCTGAGATCCGCGCGAGGTCGGCGGTGGAAATCGTCGGCTGGGTGCGCCACATCTCGATGATCTTCCGAGCCACCACCGGCCAATGACCTGAGCCGTCGGGCGTCACGGCCTCGTACATCTGACGAAAGAAGTCCAGGTCGTCCCCGTCGGCCGTCATCGTGTCCAGCATCTCCGGCTTGACGAAACACTCCGGGCCGGGGAGAAAGTTGGCGCCGATGACCACGACCTTGCGGACCAGTTCGGGCCGGGTGAGCGAAAGGAGCAGGGCGACTACGCCACCATCACTCCACCCGACCAGGTGAGCCGGCCCGCCGGCGATCTTCTCCACGAAGGCCGCCATGTCGTCGGCCATGTCCTGATAGGTCAGAGGGCCCTCCACGTCCGGAGTGTGCCCGTGCGCACGCCGCTCCGGGAGTAGGACGCGGTAGGCGGCAGCAAGATCCGCACGCTGCGCGCCCCAGGTGGCGGCGGTGCAGAAGCCACCGTGCAGGAGTACCAGCGGGTCGCCGGCCCCTTCAGCCTCGTACCAGGTCCTGACGCCGGGGAGGTCCGTGTAGTCGCCCATGAGCCCGGGCTCTTCCAGCCGTTGTCGCTTACCCGTCACCTGCACCGCCCACTTCCGGCCCAGCGGTATCGAACCGAGCGGGAACGGGGCCGCGGGGCTGCTGCCCGTACTCCCGATCTTCGCCCCGGAGGGGGCAGCCCGCATCTCCACCCGCCCGCACTCGTCCGGAGGGCTTCTGGCGCGGGCGCTCGGGGAAGAGTCCGAGCGTGGCCTACACTGCCGATGAACCGCTTGCAGACGATGGCCGTGGCAACTCCTTGATGTCTTTCGCACGGGGCGGCGAGGCAGAGCCGCCGCGGGACGCCCCGCTGTCGGCGGCCCTGGTGGCCTTGTGGAGAGCCGGCCGGGTCCTCATGGTCCTCGATCGGCACCGTCAGTCCTGGGAGCTTCCAGGGGGGAGCATCGAAGAGGGCGAAACCCTCCGACAGGCAGCCGCGCGCGAGCTGCTGGAGGAGACCGGGCACCAGTCTGACGAACGGATGCGGTTCATCGGCTACGCGCGGTTCGTGCTGGCGCCCGACCGCCGAACCGAGTATCTCGCCCTGTACGCGGGATCCTGCGCGGAGACCCGGACCTTCGAGCCCACCGAGGAGATCGCGGCAATCCGCTGGTGGAACCTCCTCGAACACCTTCCGGGGGATGTTCAGCCCCTGGACGCCTACCTCGCCGCGCTCACCCGGTGACCCGGCAGCGACGCCACCACCCCACCACGCCACAGAGCCTGGAGCTCGTCGGCTCGGGCCGCGATCCGCATCGACGCACGCAACTCGGCCTCGCGGTCTGCGGCCGCCGGACGGAGCCTGGGCCTGCTTGCCGGAGCACTCTCAGTTCAGTATGGCGCGCGTACAACCACTGACCACATTCGCGTGTCTGTTCTGGTGAGCCAATCGGCTCCTGGATCACTCGGGTCCTGCGGGACTCTGCCCCGGGGCCCCCTCCCGTTGGGGACTCGTGCGTATTCGTGCCACCGTGGCCGCCGTTTCCGGTGCCATCGTCCTTTCCGCCCTCGCTGTGCCGGCCGCGCAGGCCGATGAGGGGCGTTCCTGGACTCTGGAGCCCGGCTTCACGGCCGTTCAGCCCAATTCCGGGGACAAGGGGAGGCAGGCGTTCGGCGCGACCGCCAAGGCCGCCGCCCCGAAGATCACCTCGGCGGTCGTCAACGCCGGGAAGCCGATCGCGGTCGGCACCACGGCCAAGAAGACGGTCTCCTTCTCCGCCACGGCCACCGCCGGCGTCGGCGTCGGCGGCGTGGCCGTGTTCATCTGGACCGGCAAGTCCATCGACGACAAGGACAGCTTGGGCTTCGGCGCGAACGGGAAGTCGCTTTCCTGCAAGGTCGTCAGCGCGACCACCACGACCTGCAAGGGCACCATCACCCTCGACCCGAGCGCGATGATCAACTCCGACGCCACCTCGTGGCGCGTCGGCGCTGCGGCCGTGACCGAGGAGGGCGAGGAGTTCGACAGCGAGTCGGTCTCCAAGGTCCGCGTCCAGCGCTTCTCGAAGCTGACGGTCAACGCGTCCCCGGAGCCGGTGAAGAAGGGCAAGACCATCACGGTCACCGGCAAGCTGACTCGCGCGAACTGGGACACCGGTACGTACAAGGGCTACACCCAGCAGCCTGTGAAGCTCCAGTTCGCGAAGAAGGGCGCCAAGAGCTACACGACCGTCAAGACGGTCAAGACCAGCTCGACCGGCACCCTGAAGACCACCGTCAAGGCCTCGGCCGACGGCACCTGGCGCTACAGCTTCGCCGGCACGCCGAGCACCCCTGCCGTCTCGGCCACGGGCGACTACGTCGACGTGAAGTAGAGCTACCAGCGAGGCCCCGGCAGGACGCTGTCCTGCCGGGGCCTCCTGCTGTACTGCGCCGTGGGGGTGGAACGGGGGCGGCGGTTGAGGTGCCCGTCGGCGAATGGGACCGCAGCGGTGGCGCCATCGTGGCCGGCGCCCCGGGGCTCGGCTCCTCCGGTGGGCTTCGTCACGCCGGAGGAGCCGTTGCCGGTGCTTACACCGTCGCGTTCCCGTCGGGGAGGGGTTCGCCGCCGAGGGCTTGGTCCAGGCTGTCGGCGATGTCGAAGTGCTCCAGTACCCGGGTGACGGTCAGCAGGGTGATGACGCTCGGCTGGAGGGGGCCCACGAGGACCAGACGGCGGGCGGCGGCGTGGTGCGCCAGACGAGCGCGGAGCAGGGTGTCGAGGAAGGAGCTGTCCCCGAAGGTGACGCCGGACAGGTCCAGGACGGTGACGGGCAGGGCCTGTTCGTCGGCCTCGTTCCAGGCGGCGGGCAGCAGGTCCTGCTCATCGGCGTCGAAGTCACCACAAGCGGTGACCACCAGCGCGCCCTGTTCTCGGCGCACGTGGACACGGGCCTGGGATCTCCAGGGCATGGGGGGACCTCCTCACTTAGCGGTGGTCCAGACCAATGCCCCGGAATGTTGATTCCATGTCAGCAGCGCATGGTGCGTCCCGTCACGCCTGCCGGTCGGCACCCGTCCGGCTCAGACCGTTGTACGCACGGTCCCTCGGCCCACCGGGGCAGGCAGGAGCCGGTCCCATCCCCGGTCCGGGAAGGTGGCCGTGGCCACTTCCAGCAGGTGGGTGACCGGCGGTGTCAGGTTGGTCAGGGTGACCTGCGCGGGGGCGGTCGGTGTACTGATGAGGTGGAGTCCGGCGATGTCCATGAAGGTGACGGCGTGCAGGTCCCAGGTGACCTCGGCAACGGTGTCGGGGAGGCCGGTGAGGCAGGCCCGGAGGTGATCCAGGGTCCCGAAGTCGATGTCGCCGCGCGGGGTGAGTGTGGCGCCGCGGCCGTGCAGTTCAGTTGTGACGTACATGGTGTGCGCCCCCCTTCTGGGGGTTGCCGAGCCCGAAGACGAGGAGCGCCCCGCGTGCGGGGCTCTGTACGGCTACGGCGGGGCCGGATGCCCGTGGTGGGGGCAACGTCCGGCTCCCGAAGAGTCGGCACAGGGTCGCACCGACTCGGTCTCTTGTCTCTCCACCGTCCCACACATCAACCGCCACAAGCCAGGCCGGCCTCACGGCCGGGGGAAACGTCATCTGATTGTCGAGTGGGAACGGGCCGTGCCCCGCGTGGTTCCTGTCCGTATGATCGCCCGCGGGCAGGCTCGCCCCTCCTCCCATGGCGCTCGGGGCCGGGGGGTTCCGTCCGGTGCCTTCCAACGGCCCTGCCGCCGGAGCGCCGTATGTCCCGGCGCGGGGCGAGCGGGGTGTGCCGTCAGGAGGTCAGGGCAGGTGATGTGCGATGAGCGATGACTGTGCCGGAACCGATGCCCGTGCGGGGGGTGACCCGCATCAGGCCCAGGCGGCCCCTCTGCCGGGGCCGGGCGTCGGCCTGCCCGCGACGGCGGCCGACGCGCGTTCCCTCGTACGTGAACAGATGGCTCTCGGCGCTCCGGATCCGCAGGAGGAAGCCGGTGCGCGGATGCTGGCGGACGCGCTGTTGGTGACCTCGGAGCTCGTCACCAACGCGATCCGGCACGGCGACGGACTCACCGCCTTCGACCTGTGGATCACCGACGACGGACTGATCCTGAATGTCGCGGACGCCAGTACGTGCCCGCCGGTGACCACCGATCCCAGAAACCGGCTGAAAGGCCAGGTCGGCGGGTTCGGCTGGCCGCTGGTCTGCCGCCTCGCGCGGCATGTCGCGGTCACCGCTCTTCCGGACGGAAAGCAGATCACCGTCCTCATCAGCCTCACACCACCGGCCTGACAGGCGCGTCGGTGGCATCGCAGGGGCGTCAGCCAGAGGGACATGGGTGCCCCTGATCACGCCACCCGGGCATGGCCCGGCGGAGCATGCGGCTGTGACGGCACCGGATCGGCCTTCGCTCTGCCGGTGGCAGAACACGAGCCGGACCGGGGTGGACGACCCCTACAGTCCAGCCTCATGACGACGACCACGACGACGATGACGCCTACGACGATCTCGACGCGTACGGTGGCGTACCCGGCCGACGGTCTGACGATGATCGGGCACCTCGCGCTCCCGGCCGGTCGCGGCCGCCGCCCTGCGGTGCTGCTCGGGCCGGAGGGCATGGGGCTCAGCGACGTCGAGCGCCGCCGGGCCGACGCTCTCGCCGAACTGGGTTACGTGGCGCTGGCCTTCGACCTGCACGGCGGGCGCTACCTGGCCGACCCCGAGGAGATGCTGGCCCGTTGCCTGCCGCTGCTCGCCGACCCCGACCGGCTGCGGGGGATCGGCCGTGCGGCACTCGACGTGCTGCGCGCCGAGCCGCGTACCGACCCCGACCGGATTGCCGCCTTCGGCTACGGCACCGGGGGCGCGGTCGCGCTGGAACTCGGGCGCGCCGGCGTCGGTCTGCGCGCGATCGGAACGGTCAACGCGACGACCACGGGCCGACCGGGCGAGGCGGCGCGCATCCGCTGCCCGGTGTGGGCCGGGGTCGGTTCGGAGGACCCGATCATGCCGCCCGCGCAACGGGACGCGTTCACCGCCGAGATGCAGGCCGCGGGCGTCGACTGGCGCCTCACGGTCTACGGCGGCGCCTTGCACGCCTTCCACCACCCGCCGGTCGACCACCCCACGGTCCCCGGCGTCGGCCACCACCCCCGGCACGCGCAACGAGCCTGGCGCGATGTCGTCGACCTGCTCGCCGAGTGCCTGCCGTTGACGGGGGACTGACGGCGCGCGCGTATCCCGGTCACGCCCCCCTCCTTGGCCGCCCTCGTCGGTGATGATCGCGCCGGGCGCCGGAGAGAGGGCTTCCGGCGAGGGAGCACCGGGGGGCAGGGCTTCCCGGCTCGTCAACGCGGTGCGAGAGGCGTTGGCGAGCCGGTAGCCCCTGCACGCTGTCGGCGGCCTCTCGCCTACAGGGCCTTGTAGTAGCGGACCAGGGGCAACGCCGTGTACCCGGCCTTCTCGTACGTTCTCCGGGCGGGTGCGTGGCCCGGGTCGCCGCCGGTCCAGATGGAGGCCAGGGTCACCCCGGCCTTGCTCATCCAGGCGGTCGCGAACTCCGTCAGCGTCGTACCGACCTCCTGGCCCTGGCAGTCGGGGTCGACCGCCAGCAACTCGACGGCTCCCGCGCCACCCTCCGGTTCCAGCACCACGGCGACGAACCCGACGACCTTCGCTCCGGCTACGGCGACCCAGACGTGAGCCTTGCCCGCTGTGCAGGCCGCTTCGACTTCCTTCGCCTGGGACGTACGCCAATCCGGATACTGCCGCTGGAACACCTCCGGCCCCAACACCTTGGCGAAGCTCTCGTAGACGGGCACCCAGGCGCGGAGTGAGAGATCGACTATCGGGTCGAGATCCCGTGCCTCGTACGGACGGACCTGTACCTGCATCTCTTCGCTCCCTGCCACGGTGGTGATTCCGTGGCGGCATGATCGGAAGGCATCCGGATCCGCGCAGAGAATTTCGGACCGGCACCGCGCGCGGCCGGGCCTCAAGCCGTGATCAGCCCGGAAAGGCGGTGGTGGTCTGTCCGGACCTCCTGACACGATCTGGGCGTGACCACGTTGTTCCTGATGGTCGGCCTGCCAGGGGCCGGAAAGACCACGAGAGCCCGGCAGCTCGCCGAGGAGCACGGCGCGCTGCGCCTGACGCCCGACGAATGGATGCTGCCCCTCTTCGGCGAGGCCGAGCCGGACGGGAAGCGGGACGTGCTGGAGGGGCGCATGCTCTGGCTCGCCCTGGAGGCGGTCAAGGTGGGGACCAACGTGGTGGTGGACTACGGGTGTTGGTCCCGGGACGAACGATCCGCGATCCGGTGGCTGGCGGAGGCGGCGGGCGCGCGCTTCCGCCTGGTGTACCTGCCGGTCGACGCCGAGACCCAGCGCGCCCGGATCGCCCACCGCTGGGCGACCGCCGCCGGGGAGACCTTCCCGATGACCGAGGCCGACATCCTGCACGGGTGGGCGCAGTTCGAGGAGCCGGACGCGGGGGAACTGGACGGCGGTGCGATCTCCGGCCCACCGCCGGGGTGGGCGGGGTGGCGGGAATGGGCCGCCGCCCGGTGGCCGTCGTTCGCGTGACCGCGCGCTTCACTCAGGACGCGGCGAACTCCACGAAGGACGTCCAGGTGGCGGGGGAGACGGCGAGCGCGGGGACGGTGAGGTCCTTGGAGTCGCGGATGTGGATGGTGTGGGGGCAGGTGGCCACCTCTACGCAGTCGCCACCCTGGCTGCCGCTGTAGGTGGATTTCGACCAGGTGAGCGCGACCTCTACGCAGTTGCCGCCCTCACTGCCGCTGTAGCTGGACTTGAACCAGTGGAGGTCGGTGCTCATAGTTCCTCTGCCATCTTCTCGATCTTCTCCAGCGTCCTCTCCGGAGTGTATGCCTGGGCCCGCGTGACGCCATACTTGCCGAACAGGTTGCCCAACTGCGGATGTTCGGTGACGAAGAAGCTGCCGCCCTGCCCCTCGATATAGGCGAGCTGCTGTCGCTTGTCCGTCTCCAGCAGGACGAACGGGCCGTCCAGCGCCGCGTGATCCTCGCGGTACGGGTCCATCAGCTGAATCCGTACGTGCCGGAGCCGCGCCACGTCGGCGAGGTGGTGGAGCTGCGCCTTCATCACCCGACGGCCGCCGATCGGCCGCGTCAGTACGACCATCTCCAGGACGAAGCTGATGTCGGGCAGCGGCCTGCGGGTCAGCAGCTTCTGCCGTTCGAGCCGCGCGGCGACCTTCTCGTCGATCTCGTCGTCGTCATAGTTCGGGTACCGGCTAGTGAAGACCGCACGCGCGTACGCCTCCGTCTGGAGCAGGCCGGGCATGACCTGGTTCTCGTACGTGTGCAGGGCCCATGCCTTCTCCTCCTCGTCCGCGAACGGCGTGAACCAGTCCGGCAGCGGACTGCGCTGCTTCGTCTGCTTCGGCGGCTTCGGCGCCGCGACGATCAGTGCACCTTGTGCACCCAGCACCTCATCCGCCCGCTGCACGAAGACACCCTTCGGCGGTCGCGCGCCCCGTTCCACCATCGCCACTTGGGACTTGGAGTAGCCGATGCGCTTGCCCAACTGTTCCTGCGACAGGCCGGCCCGCTCGCGGAAGTGCCTGAGCAGCAGGCCGAACATCTCGGCGGCGGTCTCGGCCTGATCACTGGAGTGCACGGGTCACCTCGTCTGTACACCACTGTTCACAACCTGCTTGTGACCCTGGTCACGGTACGTGTCCGCCGCAAAGCTGAGCGCATGGAACTTGGGAATTCACTGGATCCGGTGCCGTCCTGGATCCCTGCCTCCGGCCACGCCCTCCGCCACGTGGGCATCCACTTCGACGCCGTACGGGCCATCGGCATGCTGGGCGAGGAAATCGCGTACGAGGTCATGCAGTTCACCGACTTCCGCGCCGGGCCGATCGTCCGCTCGGGCGTCGGGGAGCGCAGCATGTACTTCCTGCTCGCGCCCGGTACGGCGGCCGGGCATCGGTGGCCGCCGGGGGTGGAGGCGATGAGCCGTAGCGCGCGGGGCGACGCCTTCGTGGGGGTGCCCGCGCTGGACGGCGCGACCTGGCCGCTGGACTGGCGGTCGCGTCCGACGGCGGAGGAGCCGTTCGTGGATGCGGCGTTGCTGCACGAGATGGCCTGGCTGCGGGCGGGGTGCGCGGCGAAGGAGTGACCGGCGTGTGTCGGTGTGGTTCAGAGGTGGCGATAGATCTCGCGCCGACGGCCGACCGCCAGCACCCAGACGATGAGCCGGCCGACCTCCGGGTTAGTTGGCCGACCGGAGGAGTGCGGCCAACTCCCCCATGGGCAACGGTCCTTTGGTGCCTTCGGGCGGGAGGTGCTTGCGGACCTCGGTCGCCGGCTCGATCACAGGCTCAGTCATGGCATGAATTGTCGGACGGGTGGTGCCACTGGCGCACGAGATGGGTGGTTTGGCGACCGACGCGGACCTGAGCCCTCAGGTTGCGGTACCGTAATCATGACATCACGTTCTGTGTGCGCATGTGGGTGACGCGTGCGCATATGGAGCGGCCCCCGGCGGTGTTAGAGCACCGACCCGGGGACCTTCACCACTAGTGGAATCAGAGGTCCACCCGCGATGCTGTCGCATGTTATCCCGCCCCCTCGGGGCTATACGAAGGTCTCCAACGCCCTTGTGCGTCAGTCGCGTCTGGGCAGTGACGCGAAGATCCTGGTCATGTATGTGCAAGGGCTGCCCGAAGGCGATCGGGACAAGGCCCTCAGTGAGCACGCCCGAGACCTTCACTTCACCGGGCGGCGGTACCAGAAGGCCAAGACCGAGTTGGTGGCGAGCGGGTACCTCCATGAGAAGCGGGAGACCGTTGCCGGTGGGCGGTGGCGGACCGTGCAGGTGTTCTCCAACTTCCCGCTGACGGACGACCAGGCCGCGCGGCTGCGGGCCGGGGTCCCGGCCGATGGGTACGAGCGGGTGAGCACGGGCCCCGTTCCGACTGCGCGCTTTCCGACCGTCGGTGCTCCGAGTGGTCCGGCGGTCGGTGGTCTTTTACCCGCAGACGAAGAACTGGGGAAGAACGCATCCCACCCACCCACCGAAGCGGGCGGAGACGAGCCGGAGGACCTGGAGGAGGCTTCGGGGGGATCTTCCGGGGAGCCCACCGAGGAGCCCACTGGGGAGTCCGCCGAGGAGCCCGCTGTGGAGCCCGCTGTGGAGCCCTCCGATGGGCCTGAAGTGGCTCTCGCCGAAAGCGTGTTGCTCTCCCTCCGCCACGAGCAGCGCCAACTGCATCTCGGCGTACGCGAGGCCCGTACCCTCGCCGGACTCGCCGCCGAGTGGTTGCGGCGCGGGGTCACCGCTGCCGATCTGCGGCGGGCCTTGTGTGGTGGGCTGCCGGCGGAGGGGGTGCGGACGGCGGTGGGGTTCCTGGCGCACCGGCTCCGGGAGAAGCTGCCCGCCGCCCCCGAGGCCGTGCCCGCTCCGCAGCCGCCCCTGCCGCCCCCTGCCCTGATCACCTGCGCCGGGCCGGGCGAGGAGCACATGTTCCGGCCTCACGTTCCGTGGGCCACGACGTGTGGGCCCTGTCACCGGGAGGAGCAACGCGCCTTCTGGGCCGATGCGCAGGCTCGGGCCGACGCGGCTCCCGAACCTCCGCCGTGGCGGGAGCGGTTCGCGGCCGTTGCGGGGGGCGGAGCCGTATCGGGTGCGGATGGGGAGGGGGCACCTCCGTTCCGGGGGTGAGGCCTGAGACCGAGGCTGTGTAGATCTCGGTGGAGCTAGAGTGCTCGCTTGTCGGCTTCGAGGTGGGAGGGGCAGAACCGTGGACTTGCCTGTGCGGACCCGCGTTTCGGCCTACGCCGTCGCGGTGGAGGACGGACGGCTGCTCCTGGCCCGCCTGTCGGACGCCTCACCGGTCTTCACGCCCGGGCTGTGGCATCTGCCGGGCGGCGGGATCGACCCGGGCGAGCAGCCTGTGGAGGCCCTGGCGCGTGAGCTGCGGGAGGAGACGGGCCTCGAACTCGTCGCCGCGCGCTTGCTCGACGCCCGTACCTACGCAGTTCAGCGGCACGGGGTCGACTGGCACCTCACCGGGCTGTTCTACGCCGTCGACCTCAAGGCCGGGGCACCGGTGGTGCGCGAGACCGACGGTTCCACCGACGCGGCGGTCTGGACCCCTCTGGCGGATCTGCACGATTCGATGCTGTCACCGGCGGCTGCCGACGCCCTTCGCACGCTTCAGTCAAGGAGCGACAGCTTCCGCCATCCTCATGTGGGGGCGGTCGTGGAGTCACCGAACCATGAGGCGTGCGGTGAGAAGTTGTACCGATGAGCGTGATCGATAGGGAGACCGTCCAGTACGTGCGGTTTCAATCGCCGTTCCGGAATGCCCATGGCCACTTCACCGGCGTTTTCGGGCTCGTCAACGGTCTGGCGAGGGAAGGAAGGCTCTCGGACGGGCAGGAGTCCTTTCGCCGCCGCAACAACAGTTGGTACAACGCCGCGTACACCGACCCGTCGACCGTTGACCCCGAGGTCTACGACAACGAGATCAACCCCGGCGCGGCGGCATGGTTCAAGCCGTCAGCCACTCATCTCCTCGGTCGTGTCCCCGGATATTTGGAGATTCTGTCCGCGCATGGCGTCGACTGCCAGGTCCTGCGTTGCGCGGACCCGGGGCGGATCATTTACGAGGACGACGTACAGATCGTGGTCGTGCCGCGCACAACTGACGAGTCCGCTGCCTACGAGTGCGCCGACGCCCAGAAGTAACGGGCCACGCAGTCGCGTTCTGTCCCAGATGTCGCGCCGGTTGTGGGCTGATTCGCGGGTGGGTCTGCGGCTCATGAGGTCGATCATCGCGAGATGAATCATGGCTTCGGAGCGGTGGGGGCGGGTTTCGTAGTCGCGGGCGGGGCGGTGATGGTGCAAGAGCCAGCCGGTCCGTTCGACGACCCATCGCCGAAGTGGAGTCGGCGGCCCGCGATCTTCGTCGCGCTCGAAGGCCGTCACCCGCCCCATCTGCCGCAGGAAGTGCCTACCGCCTCGACATGCCCGAAAGCGGCCTGTCACCTGAACTCAATGAAGCACCCCGGTCGGGACGAAACGCTCTTCAGGCCTCCAGCGAGTTGCTGTCCAGCTTGCGTCGTTCCCGGCGGTTGGGGTGGCGGATGACCACGCCTCCCGCGCCGCCGGACCCGGTGAGCCGGATCACCGGAGTTCCCGGGAGCCGGTCGGGCGTGGTCTTGTCCGTGAGGCCGCCGAAGCCGGGGTCCATGCCGTGGGTGTCCGCAGCCCAGGCGTCGGGGATGACGATCGTGACACCGGATACCTCCCCGTACGCCTCCATCGCGACCTCCGTGAGCCGGCACTCGACCCGGGTGAAGTCGAGCTTCACGCCCCCCACGCCTCCGCGAGCGATCACATGCCCGGGAACCTCCCAGCGCTCCGGGCCCCGAGAAGCGCCGAACGTGCCACCCGTGACCACCAGCGGCGACTGGCTCGCGGGGGAAGGCGGCTTCGGCAGGTCGGCGGTCAGGACGGCCAGCTCGTTGTAGGTCTTGGACGTCAGGGCCTGCTCCAGCCGCGCGTCCAGCTCATCGAGATCGATACGCCCCTCGGCCGCCGCGTCGCGCAGCTGCTCCACCACCGCCTCCCGGTCGTCGTGGGAGGCCCGGAGGTCTCCAGGCAGGGGGGCGGGGTGTGGGGAAGGCTCGGGGTGCTCGGCAGTCATGCCCGCCAGGATAGGCAGCCAGGTGGGGCCGAGTGGAGGGGGCGGAGGGGGTGGACTGAGGCTGCGTACGTCGACTGCCTGCGGCAACTGCCTGCGTAGAGTGGCGATGTGCGGAGCTGGTTGGGCGAGGGGGCGGATTTCGGGTGGCAGGCGTCGATACGTACCAGTGGTGGGAGCTGCTGCCGGCCGGCATCCGCCGGCAGGTCGACGGGTACGTGCTCCAGGACTCCCGTATGCAGGCGATCCGTACCGTCTTCGAAGTCGGCCGGGCGCGCGGTCTGGGGCTCCATGAGGCCCAGCTCATCGTCCACGACCGCTACCTCCACCACGGCGACCGGGTCGCCCGTACCCCTGACAGCCCTCTCGATGTGGAGTCCCTGGCCGCCCGCGCCGCAGGCTGCCCCGGCCGCGTCGTGGCGATCGAGGCGGTGTGGGACGGCGACACCGTTCACGACTGGTTCGTGCAGCTGATGGCGATCACCGACGACCCCGTTGGCGAGCGGTGTCTGGCCACCATCTACTGGGACACGGCTGTGCGGTATCTCGGTGAGGAGAGAGCTCCGGGATCGCTCCACCCGTCGGCGGCGGCCGCCGACAGAAGCGGCCGAGCTCTGGCCGCGCGTCTGTCGGTCCCGTTCCACTTCGCCAGTCCGGAGACTCCGGACGACGAGGCACCCCGCTGGCGGCCCTGAGGACGGGTGAGTTGAGGCCGTTACCTTGACGGCTGGGACCGTCCTCCGCCGACCATGGCCCCATGACTCGCGCTCGCGCTCTCCCGGCGCCGCCCGTCATTGCCCCCGGCTCGCTCGGCCGGGCGGAAGCGGAATGAGCTGCGGGGGCTGATCCTGGCGTGGACCGGGAGCGGCACGGAGCCCCGGACGCGAGGCGGCGGGCGGGAGTCAGTGGCTGGTGAGTTCACCGGAGAGCTTGCCGTGGAGGTCGGCGCTCGGGTCGTTCAGGCCGATGATCTCCACCGTCTTGCCGCGCTGCACGTACTTGGTCTCGATGGCATCGAGGGCTGCGACCGAGGAGGCGTCCCAGATGTGGGCGGCGGACAGGTCGATGACGATCCGGTCGGGGTCGTCGGCGTAGTCGAACTGTCCGACGAGGTCGTTGGAGGAGGCGAAGAACAGCTCGCCGGTCACGGAGTACACCACGGTGGTGCCGTCGGGATCGGGGACGGCGGAGACGTGGGCGAGGTGGGCGACGCGCTTGGCGAAGATGATCATCGCGGTGACGGAGCCGACGACTACGCCGATGGCGAGGTTGTCGGTGGCGACCACCGCGACCACCGTGATGACCATGACGGTGATCTCCCCGGCAGGCATGCGCTTCAGGGTCTTCGGGGCGATGGAGTGCCAGTCGAAGGTCGCGAACGACACCATGACCATGACAGCCACCAGCGCGGCCATGGGGATGTCGGAGACGACCGGTCCGAACACGATGCACAGCACCATCAGGAACGCGCCCGCCAGGAACGTGGAGAGGCGGGTGCGGGCGCCGGAGACCTTCACGTTGATCATCGTCTGGCCGATCATGGCGCAGCCGCCCATGCCGCCGAAGAAGCCGGTGACGATGTTGGCGATGCCCTGGCCGATGGACTCGCGGGTCTTGGAGGAGTGGGTGTCGGTGATGTCGTCGACCAGTTTCGCGGTCATCAGCGACTCCATGAGCCCGACCAGGGCCATCGCGAACGCGTAAGGAGCGATGATGGTCAGGGTGTCCATGGTGAAGGGGACGTCCGGCAGGCCCGGCACCGGCAGCGACGAAGGGAGCTCGCCCTTGTCGCCGACGGTCGGTACGGCGATCCCAGCCGCGACCGTGATGGCGGTGAGGATGACGATGGAGACCAGCGGAGCCGGGACGGCCTTGGTGATCCTGGGGAAGAACACCATGAGCGCCAGGCCGCCGACGAGCAGCGGGTACACCGCCCAGGGGACATCCCGCAATTCGGGGACCTGGGTCGTGAAGATCAGGATGGCGAGGGCGTTGACGAAGCCGACCATCACCGAACGCGGGACGAACCGCATCAGTTTCGCCACGCCCAGGAAGCCGAGGGCGATCTGGATGATTCCGGCGAGGATGACGGCGGCGATCAAGTAGCCGAGGCCGTGGTCGCGATTCAGCGGGGCGATGACGAGGGCGACGGCGCCGGTGGCGGCGGAGATCATCGCGCGGCGGCCACCGACGACCGAGATGACCACGGCCATGGTGAACGAGGCGAACAGCCCGACCGCCGGATCGACACCGGCGATGATCGAGAACGAGATCGCCTCGGGGATCAGGGCCAGCGCGACCACCAGGCCGGCCAGGATCTCGGTACGCCAGACCTTCGGGTTGTTCAGCCATACGGGCTTGAGGCCGCGCAGGCGTGCGGTGGGAGTCCATGCGGAAGTGGGCAAGGGAGCAGGCACCTGTCGTGCTCGGGCACGGCCCGTCGGCATTGCCGGGCGTGCGGGAAGGACGCGCAGGGGCTGGAGCGCACACCTGCGGACGGCCCGCAGGGGGCCGGAGGCGGAGAGGACGGAGCCCGGCCCGGGTGGGGCGGCTGACGGCTCACATCGGGATGCGAAGGATCAAGGCGGGTTGCGAAGGATCACGGGCAGGTGGCAGCGATCGGCGTCATGGGCTCGCGCACGCTCTCTCCTGCAAGAATCGGGATGTCCGCCGGGGGCGTCATCCGCCCCGGAACCGGCGCAACGGGGCGGGCCGGCCGCTCCCGCACCGGTAACTCTACCTTAACGTTAGAGTAGAGATCGGTGAGTCGTGCGCGACGCGGCCGCCACGACGAGAAGGGCCAGGGCCGCAGGCGTGGACGATGACCACATGCAGATCGGCGAAGTCGCCGCACGGACCGAACTGTCCCTGCGCACCATCCGCCACTACGAGGAAGTCGGGCTCGTCATCCCCTCCGCCCGCTCCCAGGGCGGCTTCCGTCTCTACACCGAGACCGACGTGCAGCGGCTCATGGTCATCCGCCGGATGAAGCCCCTCGGTTTCACCTTGGACGAGATGCGCGATCTGCTCGACGTCACCGACCGCCTCGACGCCTCCCGATCGGCCGACAGGACCGAACGCGCCGAGCTACTGGAGCGCATGGCGGTCTACGAGCGGACCGCGGCCCGGAAGATCGAGGAGTTGCGCACCCAGCTGAGCCGCGCGGAAGACTTCGCCGCCACCCTCCGCGCCCGGCTTGGGAGCGTTCCCGGCGAAGACACCGATCCCCGAACCGCCGCGCTTCCCGGCTGACCTGGAGCCTGCTTCTGGGCGCGGAGTCGCACGGGAGCGAGCCCGTTGTCAGTGGCGGCTGGCAGCATCGATGCCGTGAACGCTTCGGCGGCCGATCGGACCGCGCCGGGAGAACTCGCTCGTGTGCGTGTCACCGCCGGCCTGCCCCCGATGCGGCGTTCACTACGGGTGTCGTCGTCGACAACGCAGGAGGAACCCATGGCTCAGCTGCTCAGAGTCCAGAATTTCACCGTCTCCAGTGACGGCATCGCGGCCGGTGAGGACCAGACCCTGGAGAGGCCCTTCGGCCATGTCGAGCCGGAGCGGCTGTTCTCCTGGGCCGGCGCGACGGCGAGTTGGCCGATGCGTACGGACCCCGGCGGGAGCCGGGGGCTGGACGACTACTTCACGCGGGACTTCGACCGCAACATCGGCGCCGAGATCATGGGCCGGAACAAGTTCGGCCCCCAGCGCGGGCCCTGGCCCGATCACGCCTGGCGCGGCTGGTGGGGCGATGAGCCTCCGTTCCGTACGCCGGTGTTCGTCATGACCCACCACGAGCGCCCGTCGTTCACGCTCTCCGACACCACGTTCCACTTCGTCGGCGGCGAACTGACCGACGTCCTCGCGCAGGCGCGGGAGGCGGCCCAGGGCAAGGATGTACGGCTCGGCGGCGGGGTCACCACCATCCGGGAGTTCCTCGACGCCGATCTCGTCGACGCCCTGCACGTGGTGGTCTCCCCGGTGAAGCTCGGGACCGGGCTACGGCTGTGGGACTCGCCCGACGAACTGCTCGACCGGTTCCACCTGGAGGCCGTGCCCAGCGCGAGCGGGGTGACGCACCACTTGTTCTGGCGGAAGTGAGAGGGACCCGGGCTGTTTACGGCACCCGGCGCGACCGTGACGTACGGTCCGCTCCCGCTCCGGGCGGAGGTCGGTCAACATGCTGCTGCCGGGGTTAGTTACGGACCATCCGCGTCCGACGACATCGCGAGGCAAGGGGAGGGGTGTCCTGGTCGCTGAGACCAGTGATGTCTGTTGTTGGCAGGGTTCCTACGTCGAGAATCGCCAGGCAAGTCAGCCCCTCCCCGAGTGAGGCGAGCCCCTCTCCCGTTCTTGCGCGTGGCACCTGGATTCCCTCCGACGGGCGTCCCCGATGCTGCGTGGAGAGGGGCACTGAGCGCCGATGGTGCTCAGTGCGTTCAGCCCGGGGCCGGCGGCGAACGTTTTCATCGCGGACCGTGCTGTCGCCGTGGCTGCCTGAGCTGAAAATAGTCAGGGGCTCAAGATGGCCAAGTAGGCTGCGGTAGAGCGACGTCAAGAACGCAGACCGGGGGATGCGATGAGCGGCGCAGGCGAACAGCCACGACTCCGAGCAAAGGCAGACCGGCTGACGGACCTTGCCGATGACCTCGACGGTATGCAGAACTATCTGGATCAGCAGGTCAGGCGCATGGATGCGATCGTCGACCGGATCGAGGCGGGATGGCGGGGGCCAGCCGCACGTGCCTACCGGGACCTCCACCGCGGTGCGGCAGAGGACGCCGTACGTATCCGCATGGTCATCCAAGCTCTCGAACAGGCCGTGCGGTTCAGCCGGGACGGGTTCTCGGAGCGGGAGCTGGAGGTCATGGCCCAGCTCGAGAAGATCCACGTCGAGACGGATGTGAAGCGCCAAGTGGACGGGCTGTCGACGCCGAACACCGAGGCACCCGCCGCACCGCGCAGCAGGCTCTCCGACCTCTGAGATCTCATAGGCCAACTGGCAACTTCCGAACGGGGGAAGAATGGCGGACGACGACCACATAACCGTTGACTTCGCGACACTGCAGGATCTCTCCGGGGATCTCGAGGACATCCTGAAGCGCCTCAACGAGCAGTTGGACCTGCTCCACCGGCGCGCCGAGAAGGTGGTCCTGACCTGGGAGGGCGAAGCCCGAGAGGTGTTCATCGACAAGCTGGACGAGTGGGACAGGTCCGCGGCGGACCTCCAGGCTGCCCAGGCATGGCTGCACGACGTGGTGGTAAACGGGGAGGTCAACTATGCGGCTGCACATAGGGCGGTGCTGCGGGGCTGGGGTGCGGCCTGATGACTGACCTGCCTTCCGGCAAGCAGCGGCAGCGCGAGCGGGACCAGGCCAGGACCGCGCCACCCAACCAGGGGGTGGGCAGCTTCGACGTGCAGCCCAAGCATCTCTATTTCACTTCGCTCGTCGTACGCGACGCCCAGTTCGCCTATGACGAGAAGGCGAAGAGATTGACAGACACCCTGGACAAGTACAGCCAGTCCGCGGGAACAGGCTGGGGAGCGGACTCTTTCGCCGACCGGTACGGCATCGTCGCCGGGAAGTTCCTGGAGCTCTGGGCAAAGAGCGTGGTGTCGGTGGGCGGTGTGGCGGTGGGCTTCACGCAGACCGCGAACAACTACGCGCAGGCTGACTGGGCAGCGAGGAAGGGCAAGGGAGAGCCGCCGGAGGAGAAGCAGCCCCCAGCGGTGATCGCCACCGTACCCAAGTACGGTCCGCCGAACGACCTCACGTGGCGGGGGGAGGGTGAGTACCACCACTCGTGGGCGGCTTCCGGAATCCTCGGAGAGATCCCGGACTTCCTCATGTTCATCATGAAGCCCGTGGTCGACGAAGGGTTGAGACTCGGCCGCATCCACGAGAAGACGCCAGGGGTCGAGGAAGAAGAGTTCCGCGACATCGCCAGGGCGTGGCGGGAAGCCTCCAAGGACGCGAAGAAGGCGGCTGACGACTTCACGGACGCGATCTCCTACATCACCGACCCCACGGGCAACGGCGAATGGCAGGCCGCGATGAGGGCTTTCTGCCAGACGATCTGGGGAACCACGGCATGGGGGAAGGCTCGCGACGGGCGGGCCGAGGTGACGGCCAAGAAGGGGACCCGGAACTGGAAGACCCACGGGAAGATGGACCCCGCCACCAGACGGCCCATCATCGAGATACTCGACAAGAGCGCGAACGTCATGCAGGGGCTTTTCGATGACCTGGCCGACATGGGTCAGAAGACTACCGAAACCACTACGCGGCTGGCCAAGGAGGCCGCGGACAAGACGGTAAAAAGTCTCACCTCGGATCTCGACCTCTCCAAGCTCACCAGGCTCGCGGCCGGGCTCATGTTCGCGGAGGTCGTCCTGACCTTCCGGTCCCATATGGACAAGGCGGCCATGGATGCGGCGGTCGAGGCCTATCACGAGGCGTTCAGCGATGCCGCTGGCAAGCTGGCCATGCTCGAATTCGAACTCGACGAGGCTCTCCTCAGCGTGCCCACGTTCCAGGCGGAACGGGCTCGGGCGCAGGGGTTCGGTGCGCGCTCCTTGAATGAGTTCAAGAAGGAGCACAGCTGGCAACTGCCGGAAAGTCAGTTCCCGTACAGGTACTCGGTGGACCTGGCCGCGGCGGAGGGGGTGGGGAATGGTCATACCCTTGACAAGCATGTGGGGAAGACTGACGCGCAGTTGCTGCAGAGAATGAGAGACGAGAGCAAGGCTGACGGGACACCCAAGATTCCGGGTGCATCGACGTATGCCGACATGGAATCCGCTCAGAGGCTTACCCAGTATGCTCTGCGGGACAACACGGAGGAAATTACCAGGTGGCTGAATGAGAATCCGCCGCGGCCGATAGCGGAATTCGATACTGCGTCCGTTCCTCAGCAAGGCCCCCTGGTCGGCGAGGCGATCACCGGGCGAGGCACCACACTGGTCGACGGAAAGGTCACAGAGGTGCGGGACATGAAGGGGGTCTCGCTACGCCTCATGTATGAGCCGGGTCTGAACCCGCCCTACGTCGTCTTCACCTCGATGCCCAAGTGAGAGGACCTCGGATGAACAGCAGAATTGAGCCCCCACGGCAGAACGGTCCGCCGACGGGCCTTGATGCCGATACATGGGCGACAGCTGTGGATATGTACCGCAATCGGTATTCCTTCATCGCGGTAGGTCCGCGCGCTCAGGAGGACTGGCTGCCCGACGTGGTCGCGGTGATGCACCGGGAGGTAGCTGATCCCCGCGGCTGGCGCGGCAGGGATCCCGAGCAAGGGGACGAGGAATTGGAGGAGGACCCCGCTTTTCCGTTCCGGGTGCCGCCGACGGACGAGACAGGGGCCGCACAATGGCGGAACCGGCTGTTCGAGATTCCGCGTTCCGCCGTTGTACGGCTGCTCGTCATGCTGGCGACGGACGCCATGGACGTGTCGCGGCAGTACGGCTTCACCGATCGCAGGACGCGCATGGAGGAGCGCGCGGAGGTGATCCTGTCGCGCTTCCCGGAGGGCTCGCAGTTCTTCACGAACACCGGCCACGGCGGCGGCGATCACCCCGACTTCTACGAACGGGTCACCGGTTGCTGGCCGATGACGCAATACGCCTGGGATTTCGGCCTCGTCGCGGTGTCCCGTGAGGAAGTCGGCCTCATCTGGTCGTTCGATGCAAGCTGAAGTGGACAGACATGACCGTACGAACTCGCTCGGCAACCTATCCCGACCGAGAGACCGCTCAGTGGGCCACGCAACAGGTGGTGACCTGCAACGAGCAGAAGATCCATCGTTGGCTCGCCCAGGGCACCCGCTCCCGCCTCACCATCGAGGCTGCCTGGCCCTCGCGTGAGGCCCCCGTCGGTCGTGTGCTGCTCCAGGCGATGATGCTCGCCGGCCGCGACCCCGTCGACGTCCGTGCCGCGCGTGTGATCCTCAAACGCGAGCCGAACAGTCCGCACGGCTTCGTCGTCCTGACCACCGTCCCGATCTACCTGTAGAGGCCCATTGCCGTGTCCATGAAGCCACTCGAGTTCGACCGCCGCTACGGTGAGTTGGACCAGGTGATCAGTGCGTACGCCGGCATGCCGGCCGATGACGAGCCGGACAAACCGAGCGCAGCCCTCTTGGCCTACCTCCGTCACACCTGGCACCACCGCCCTTGGGCCCTGGCCGCCGCCGAGCAGCAGATTCGCACGTACGCACGCAACCCTCCCGGCCGGCTGCGCCTCAGCCTGGGCGAGTTCTACCCGGTGCCGGACGTCGGGCTGCCCGAATCCGCCATCCAGGACTGGCTGTTCGTGATCGCAGACCACCTGAAGCGTTCCGTTGAAGAGGGCGAGATCCCACCCACGTCAATCCCCCGCACCCACTGGGAATGGCACGCCCGCTTCCCCGAGACCGGCCAGTTCCTCGGCGGCTGGTTCTCCCAGGACATGCCGGATGAGTTCCCGGACCTCGACGCGCCCGTACACGACTACACCGCCACCACGGACCCGCAGCTTGTCGCCCGCCTCACGGGCGAGCTCCACGAGCTGCTCGCTCTCGGCCTCGAAGAGCCCGAATACGCCCTCGCGATGGCGGAGCTGGGCATGGAGGTCGACCCGCCCCATCCGTACTCCCCGAGCGGCTGGTTGGCCCACCTCGCGGACATTCTGGGCGGGTTCAGGGCGGACTACGGGCCGGGGCCGACCGCGGGCTGATCGTGTGCCCGTCCGCGCTCATTCCGCCCTCACCCCGCCAGCTTGCTTGCTGCGCGGCTGAGGCCCGGCTCTCCGCGAGGGGTGGTGGAGCCGTGTGTCACGGCCCGTCCGGCTACTCGCGTTGCGCAACTGGCCGGAGGTGGAAGGGCGTTGAGTGGCGGGCGCGTCGGCGGGTGTGCGGTGTCGGGAACGCGAGGCGGGCGGCGCATTGACCTTGGGTGCCGGGCGCCAGCAAGATCCTTGTGTGAATCCTGATATACCGCCTTCGCCCTGGGA
Organism: Streptomyces cyaneofuscatus; assembly: GCF_000718135.1. GTDB lineage: Bacteria > Actinomycetota > Actinomycetes > Streptomycetales > Streptomycetaceae > Streptomyces > Streptomyces cyaneofuscatus. The sequence goes on from NZ_JOEM01000009.1 coordinate 298,701, forward strand.
CCCGCCCGCGCCCTCGACCACGCCTCCGGCCGGTGGGCCCGTCTGGCCGCAGGGGCCCGGAGCCGGGTGGCCGCAGGCGTCCGGACCTGGGTGGCCGCCGCAGGGTGCCGGGCCGGGGTGGCAGATGCCGCCGCCGCACGGGCCCGTCCCGCCGGCCGGTCCCGTGCGGGCCGAGGCCGGGGCGCCGTACGACCAGCAAGGGCGCAACGGGCAGGGCGGCAGGTTCGCGTGGCTCGGGGAGCTGTCGCTCGTCCTGCTCCTGGTCGTCGTGGGGATCCTGGTCGTCTCCGCGATCGGGCTCGTCCTGGCGGCGGTGCTGGACGCGGGGCCCAAGGCGGCGGACAGCGAGGTGTTCTTCGAGGACCCGGTCGCCGACATGGCACTCCAGCTCGTCGGCATCGCGATCGGGATACCGATCGTCCTGTGGGGCGCGCGCTATCTGGGCAGGCGCCCGGCCGGTACCGTCTCCTCGGTCCTGGGCCGGCTGCGGTGGAAGTGGCTCGGGCTGTGCGCCGCCGTCGCCGTTCCGCTGATCATCGTCCAGTTCGGCGTGCTGTTCGCGTGGACCTGGGGGGACGAGTCCGCCGAGCCGACCGGGGACGGCTTTCCCGGCTGGACCGCCTTTCTCGTGAGCCTGGCCGTGCTGGCGGCGCTGGTGCCGTTCCAGGCGGCGGCCGAGGAGTACGTCTTCCGGGGCTGGCTGGTCCAGGTGATCGGGCGCGCCGTGCACTCGCCCTGGCCCGCCGTCGTACTCGCGTCGCTCCTGTTCGCCCTGGCCCACGGGTTCGGCGAACTCACCGGGTTCATTCTGCTCCTCTACTCGGCGCTGTGGTGGGGCTGGCTGGTCATCCGCACCGGGGGCCTGGAGGCGGTGATCACCCTCCACGCCGCCAACAACCTGCTCGCCTTCGGCCTCGCCGCCGGCTTCGGCGAACTCGCCTCCACCGAGACGGCCGCCGACGCCCCCTGGCAGGCGATGGTCGTCGAGTTCGTCTTCGCGCCGCTGTACTGCCTGGGGGTGGCGTGGCTCGCGAAGCGGCGCGGGGTCGAGCGGGTGAGTCCCTGACGTCTCGGTCGCTGACGTCGTGTCGAACGCTGCTGTGCCGTGCCCCCGTAGCGTCGGTCGGGGAGACCGTTGTCCGGGCGCCGGGGCGCGGTGATGGACATCCGGCGTGAACGGTGTGAACGAGAACCAGGAAACCTCTGGTGAGTGACTCGGCCCTCCTGGAAGCCTTCGAGCAGCATGAGCACTCCAGCAAGGACTTCTACCTCGACGTCGGCCCGGCCGACACCGACGGTCAGCCCGCGCCCTGGGACAGCGCTGCCTTCGCCGAGCAGCTGCGGAGGGATGTGGAAGCGCTGCTCTCGCTCACCTTCGACGTGAGCCGGGGCATCGTGGACCCGACCGGGGGCTACACCTACTGGTACGAGAGCGACGAGCGCAGCGTCTCTCTCCAGGTGAGCGATCCGGAGGAGGGCGACCCCTTCCCCTTCGACAAGGTCCCCGCCTTGCTGATCATCCGGTCGCGGTCCGAGGAGGTGGCCACGTGGGAACTCGCGGCCGGCCTCTACCGGGATCTGTGCTCCCTGGGCACGTACTTCATCCTCGCCGAGACGAAGCACGGCGACCTGGTCACCGCGAACTTCGACGTGGGCGACGACTGGTAGCCGTACCGCCGTGAAAAACGGCCCTCAGAACCCCACGGTCAACTGGGCCCGGATGTGGGCCCGCAGGACGCCCGCCATGTCCGTCGTGCAGTCGCTGATCAGCCACTGGATCTGCAGGCCGTCCATGAGGGCGATCAACTGCTGGGCGGCGGCAGCCGGTTCGACGTCGTCGCGCAGTTCGCCCGCCTCCCGGGCCTGGACGTAGGCGCGTTCGGTGTTGGCGACCGACGTACGGTAGCGGGCCTCGAAGTACGCGTGCGCGGGGTGGTCGGGGGCGGTGGCCTCCGCCGCGACCACCGAGAACAGCTCGACGATCCCGCGCCGCTTGGCGTTCAGCTCGGCCAGGTCCACCAGCCGGCGCAGATGATCGACGCCCCTGGTGACGCCCAGGGCCAGCCACTCGTCGTCCACGTCGTCGCGGCGCTGGAGCACCGCGAGGAGCAGCGCCTCCTTCGTCGGGAAGTGGTGCAGGAGGCCCGGGTGGGAGATGCCGCAGCGGGTGGCGATGACGCGCAGCGAGGCACCCCGGTAGCCGGCCTCGCCGAACAGGGTCATCGCCTGGTCGAGGATCTCGATCCGCTTGGCCCGGCCCTTGGCGTAGCCGCGCCGGGGTCCCGGGGTCACGCGCATTCACCCGCTGTCATCGGACGCCTCTCTCGTTCCCCCGAGTTCCGCCCCAGATTCTCACAGGGGTGAATACTTACCAAGCGGTCGGTATTGAGCGTACGGTACTGCGGAGTGCCGTCGTGAAAGGAACTCCTGTGGGCCTCCTGCCGCCGTACCTCGACCCCGCGCTCCCCGTCGCGGACCGGGTCTCCGATCTCCTGGGCCGCATGACGCTGCCCGAGAAGGTCGGCCAGATGCTCCAGCTCAACGCCAAGGAGGGCGTGCGGCACCTCGTGGAGGAGCTGCACGCCGGGTCGATCCTGCACGCCTCGCCCGAGCGGGTGCTGGAGGCGGCCGCCCTCACCGAGAAGACCCGGCTGCGCATCCCGCTGCTCGTGGCCGAGGACTGCATCCACGGCCACTCCTTCTGGGAGGGCGCGACGATCTACCCGACGCAGCTCGGCATGGCGGCCACGTGGGACACGGACCTGGTGGAGCGGATCGCGCGGGCGACGGCGGTGGAGGTCGCGGCGACCGGGGTGCACTGGACGTTCTCGCCGGTCCTCTGCATCACCCGCGACCTGCGGTGGGGCCGGGTGAGCGAGACCTTCGGCGAAGACCCCTTCCTCATCGGCGAGTTGGGCTCCGCGATGGTGCGCGGCTACCAGGGTGAGGGGCTCACCGACCCGACCGCGATCCTGGCCTGCGCCAAGCACTTCGCCGGGTACTCCGAGACCCAGGGCGGCCGCGACGCCAGCGAGGCGGACATCTCCCGGCGCAAGCTGCGCTCGTGGTTCCTGCCGCCGTTCGAGCGGGTCGCCAAGGAGGGCTGCCGGACGTTCATGCTCGGCTACCAGTCCATGGACGGCGTGCCGATCACCGTCAACGACTGGCTGCTCGGCGAGGTGCTGCGCGGCGAATGGGGCTACACCGGCACGCTGGTCACCGACTGGGACAACGTCGGCCGCATGGTGTGGGAGCAGCAGATCTACGCCGATTACGCGCAGGCGTCGGCGGCAGCGGTCCGTGCGGGCAACGACATGGTGATGACAACCTCGAAGTTCTTCGACGGCGCCCAGGAGGCGGTGGCGGAAGGCACGCTCACCGAGGCGGAGATCGACGCCGCCGTACGCCGCATCCTGGCGCTCAAGTTCGAACTCGGACTCTTCGAGAACCCCCGCCACCCCGATGCCGCCCGGCAGGCCGAGTTCATCGGCAGCGCCGAGCACGCGGCCCTCAACCTGGAGGCCGCCCGCCGCTCGCTGGTGCTGCTGACCAACGACGGCACGCTGCCGCTCGCGGGCGGCCTGGAGGCGTCCGGGGAAGGGCGGGCCGCGGGGCCCGGCCCCCGTACTGTCGTGGTCGTCGGCCCCAACGCAGATGACGCACAGACCCAGTTGGGTGACTGGGCGGGCTCCTCCGGGCAGGCGGACTGGCTCCCCGACGGGCAGCCGCGCGCCATGATCCGTACCGTCCTCGACGGCTTCCGGGACCGGGTGCCCGCCGACTGGACCGTGACGTACGCGCCTGGCGCCCGCATCCTGGACGTCGGGCCCGACCCGGAGGGCGAGTTCTTCCCCGACGGGCAGCCGCGCCCCGAGGTCGTCGTCCCGGCCGAGCCCGACCCCGCCCTCATCGGCGAGGCCGTCGCCGCCGCCGAGGCCGCCGATCACGTGGTCGCCGTCGTCGGTGACCGGATCGAGCTGATCGGCGAGGGCAAGTCGACCGCCACCCTCGAACTCGTCGGCGACCAGGTCGCGTTGCTCGACGCACTGGCGGCGACGGGCAAGCCGCTGGTCGTCGTGGTCATCAGCTCCAAGCCGCTGGTGCTGCCGCCGTCCGCGCTCGGTGCGGCGGCGATCGTGTACGCGGCCAACCCGGGAATGCTCGGCGGTACGGCGGTGGCGGAGCTGCTCCTCGGCCTGATCGAGCCGACCGGCCGGCTCCCGCTCTCCTTCGCCCGGCACGCGGGGCAGCAGCCGACGTACTACAACCAGGTGCGCGGCCAGCACGGCACGCGGTACGCGGACCTCACGCAGAGCCCGGCGTTCGCGTTCGGGGAGGGCCTGAGCTACACGACGGTCACCTACACCGGCCTGGAGCTGCTGACGGCCGTCGTCGAACCGACGGAGACGGTACGGGCCCGGGTGACGCTCACCAACACCGGTGCCCGGCCCGCGCTGGAGACCCTTCAGGTGTACGTGAGCGATACGGTGACGTCGGTGACCTGGGCGGAGAAGGAGCTGAAGGCGTACGAGCAGGTCGCGCTGGCCCCGGGGGAGTCGCGGCAGGTCGCGGTCGAACTGCCCGTGGCCGCGTGCACGTTGGTGGACGCGCAGGGGCGGCGCGTGGTGGAGCCGGGGCGCTTCGAGCTGCTGGTGGGGCCGTCGTCGCGGGACGAGGCGCTGCTGCGGGCGGAGTTCACGGTGAAGGGGTGATCCGGGCGGTCTTCACGGTGACGGGGTGATGCGGGAGGGGCGCTCGGCGGAAGTGGGGGGCTCCGGGGGGTCCGGGGTCTCGGCGGGCTCGGGGGCTTCGGGCGGCGGTGCGGGGGTCCGGGCGGCGCGCTGGCCGAGCACGACTCCGCACAGCGTGAGTACGAGGCCGAGGACCTGCCGGCCCGAGAGGCTCTCGCCGGCGAGCAGGAGCCCCAGCAGCACGCCCGTCACCGGGTTGAGCAGCCCCAGCAGGCCGACCGTCCCCGCCGGCAGGTGCTTCAGCCCCAGGAACCAGGCGGCGAACGCGATGCCCGTGGCCACCACGGCGAGGTAGGTGAACCCGAGGAGCGCGGGGCCGTCCAGCACGGGCGGCGCGCCCTCCACGAGGGCCGCACACGGCACCAGCAGCAGCCCGCCGCCGAGCAACTGCCAGCTGGTGGCGGCGAGTACGTCAACGCCGCCGCTCCACCGCTTGGCCAGGACGTACCCGTACGAGGACATCGCCATGGCCCCGACGGAGGCGAGCACGCCGATCGCGTCCACCGAACCGGCGGCCGTGAACACCATCAGGCAGACACCGCCGACGCCGGTCATGGCCCCGGCGAGGTGCTTCCAGCCTGGCCGCTCACCGACCAGCGGCCAGGCCAGCATCATCATGAACAGCGGCGCGAGGGCCATGATGATCGACGCCAGGCTGGTGGGGAGGCGCTGCGCCGCCACGTAGACGAGCGCGAAGAAGCCGCTCATGTTGAGCGCGCCGAGCACCAGGGACTTCCACCACCAGCTCCCGTGCGGCAGCTTCCGGCAGACGGCCAGGAGGAGCAGCCCGGCGGGCACGGCCCGGAAGGCGGCGCCGTACAGCGGGTGGCTCTCGGGCAGATACTCGCGCGTGACGAAGTAGGTGGTGCCCCAGGCCACGGGGGCCACCGCCGTGACCAGCGACCATTTCAGGTTACCTTCCATGGAAGCTATTATGCCTTCCATGGAAGGTAATTTTCGGGATGCGGCTCCGGAGGGCGCGGACGAGGGGGCGGGGCGCACGGGTCCCGACCATGTGGCCCGCATCCAGGCCGAATGGGCGCGGGAGCGCCCGGACGTGGACGTGTCCCCGCAGGCGGTCATCGGCCGGCTGCACCGCCTGGGCCACCTCCTGACCGCCCGCCTCGACGTCGTCTACCGGACCCATGGCCTGTCGGAGGGCGAGTTCGACGTCCTGGCCGCGTTGCGCCGGGCCGGGGAGCCCTTCGAGCGGGCGCCGGGCGAGCTGGCCGTGCACACGATGGTCACCACGGGGGCGATGACCAAGCGGATCGACCGCCTCCAGCGCGCCGGCCTGGTGACCCGGCGCCGCTCGGCGGCGGACGGCCGGGGCCGGGTGGTGGCGCTGACCCCGGCCGGCCGGTCCCTGATCGACCGGGCGTTCACCGAGCACATGCGCAACGAGCGGAACCTGCTGGACGCGCTGGGCCCGCGGGAGGCGGAGGAGCTGGAGCGGCTGCTGACGGGGTGGCTGGCGCGGGTGGAGCCGGTGGGCGGGCCCGCTACGGCTCCCCGAACACCCGGCGGGCCAGCTCCTCGCGGAGGCGGGTGAGGCGGGCGATCTCGGCGTCGAGGAGGGCGAGCCGCCGGCCGACGACCCCCGCACCGGAGCCCGCCGGGGCGTCGGGGGACCCGCACCGGGGCGGCGGGCCCTCGGTGAGGAGGTGGAGGCGGTCCGCCAGGGACCGCAGGTCCTCGATGGTGAACCCGGAGCCGAGCAGCTCGCGGATGACACGGAGCCGGGCCACCTCGGCGGGCCGGTAGTCGCGCTGGCCCGAGGCGGTGCGGGCGGGCGGCGGGAGGAGCCCGCGCTGTTCGTACAGCCGCAGTGCCCTGGGGGTGCACCCCGCCGCCGCTGCCGCCTCACCGATCCGCATCGAAGCCCGCCCCACCCCTCCGACCCGCCGGCCGCTACAACTCGACGACGACGGCCCCGAAGTGCCGCCCTTCGAACAACTCCTGCAACGCCTGCGGCGCCCGATCGATGCCCGGGATCCGCACGTGCGGGAAGCTGATCTCGCCGGACCGCAGCCACGCCCCGAACCGCCCGTTCCATTCCTCCTCGACGTCGGGGTGGTCCGTACCGCTGTAGCCGCGCAGCGAGAGGCCCTTGACGACGATCCGGAACGAGTCGATCTCCACGGGCGCGCTGCCGCCAGCCCGCCGCGCCGACAACTGCCCGTCCAACGCCCCGACCAGGGCGAAACGGGCCCCGTGCCGGGCCGCGCCGACGGCCGCCGCGAGCTGTTCGCCGCCGACGGTGTCGAGCAGGACGTCGATGCCGTCGGGCGCGGCCTCGGCGAGCTGAGCGGCGAAGGAGGCCCGGGAGTCGCCCAGATCCCCCTCGCCTCCCAGGAGTACGGCGTCATAACCGAGTTCGGCCATGAGCCGCTCGGCCTTCTCCGGTGACCGGGTGGTGCCGATCACCCGCCCGGCGCCCAGCAGCCGGGCGACCGGACCGGCGAGGGTGCCCACGGCTCCGGCGGCGCCGGTGACCAGGACGGTGTCGCCGGTACGGACGGGGGCGAGCCGGGTGAAGGACCCGTACGCGGAGGACCCCTGGGAGAGGTGCGCGACCGGGTCGGGCAGCGTGTCCCCGACGGGCGTGCAGTGGGCGGCGTCCACCACGGCGTGGTCCCGCCACCCCTGAAGGTGGGTGACGGTGTCGCCGATCCGCAGCGGACTGCCGTGCCCCGCCGCGACGACCTCCCCGACAGCGGGCCCGAACAACGTGTCGCCGCTGCTCAGCGCGGGGAGCGGCACCCCGTCGACCTCGCCGCCGATGAGGGTACGCAGACCGGGGAAGACCAGGAAGTGGCGGTTCCGGACGAGGACTTGGCCGGCTCCGGGCGCGGTGAGGGGTGCTTCGACGACGGCGAAGTTCTCGGGGGCGGGCAGCCCTGAGGGTACGGAGGCGAGACGGACTTCGCGGGCGGTACGGGGGAGGGACGGGGTGACGGACATGCGGGCGCACACTCCTGGGCTCGGGCCTGTCGGCTCTCCGGCCCACCGGCTCTCGCGCGGCGGGTGCGGGGACGCTAACCCCTGCCCCGTACGTCAGGGTCAAGCCCGACCCGTGTGAACAGGCGTTATGCGGGCAACGGCGGAAAGGGAGGCGGACCCGCCGCCCGCGACCGACGTGGGAGAACCGCCGTGACGTACACCGATGCCGAAGACTGCTCGCCTCAGCTGCGGGGCGCGCTCGAATCGGTGATAGGCGGTTACATGGCGGCCGTGGCGGAGGTGCTGCTGACCGAGGAGGTCCCGGTGGCCGGCGTCTCGGCGTACGGGGATGTTCACGACCCGAGCCAGGACGACTTCGCGGGGGACGTGGAAGGGAGCGTGGAGTTCACGCCCGCGTTCGGCCACAGGCTCCTCGGTGACGGCGGCGAGACGGGGCTGCTCTGGTGCGGCGTCTCCGGCTGGTGCTTCTTCCACATCCCCGAGGGTTCCGGCCGCTCGCTGCTGGACTCCGCCCGCTGGATGGGGAGCGGGCTGACGCCCGAGCCGGTACGGGTCGCCGCGTTCCTCTCCGAGGTGCGGCTGGACCCGCGCGAGGCGGGCAGCGGTGAGCGGCCTTTCTACCGCGCGCCGCACAGCGACCCGGACGTACTGCTCCGGCGGCTCGAAGCCTTCGGCACGGAGTTGGGGGCCGGGTCCGACGACGTCGTGGCCGGCCTGCGGAGTACGGCCTGTCGGCGTCGCGCCGTGGAGGCGCTCACGGCGGAGGACCAGGAGATCGTCGACGTGGCGCTCCACACCGGCGAACTGGAGGCGTTGGCAGGCCTGCTGGAGTACACCGAGGGGGCCACGCCGGACAACGTCCTGCGCGAGCTGGCCCGGCGCCTCGCCCGTGACCTGACCTTGCGGGCGCGCGACGGCGTCGACAGCGTCGACGAGCACCGTGAGGCGTACGCGTACGCGGAGGAGCAGGGCTGAGGGCCCGGCGCACTCCCACTTCCCGGCGCGTCGATCGAGGCACCGATCGACGCACCGATCGACGCGCCGAGAAGAAGCGTTTCCGCGCGCGGTCATTCGCCCGTACGGGTGTGGCGTGGCACCCTGGCGGCGCTCCGGGCGCGCACAATGGGGCGGCGGTTCGTGCAGAGGTGCCGAGGCCCTCTCCCGCACCTTGCGCTGAAGGAGGACCGGTGGCTGATGGCTGGGCGGTTCAGCGGACGGGGCCCGGTGACCAGGCCCGTACCCAGGCGAGGGAACAACTGCTGGACGCCGCACGGGAGCTGTACGGGGTCGTCGGCTACCGGGAGACCTCGGAGGCGGACCTGTGCGAGGCGGCCGGGGTGACGCCCGAGGTGCTCCGGCAGGAGTACGGGACCCGGGAGGGGCTCCTCATCGCTCTGCACAACCGGGTCACCACCACCGGCCTGCGGGCCATGGAGGCCGCCCTGCTCTCCGAGGGGATGGACGAGTGCTCGATCGCGGAGCGGGTCAGGCGCCTCTTCGACGCGTACGTGGAGTCCGTCACCCGGGATCCCCGCGAGGCACGCGTGACCTTCGTCGAGGTGCTGGGCGTGAGCGCGGTGGTGGACGAGCACTGCAAGCTCTGGCGCGCGCTGTGGACGGAGTTCCTCACGGGGGAGGCCGAGCGGGCGGTGGAGCGGGGGGAGGCGGAGGACCGGGACCACCGGGTCGACGTCATGGTGATGGTCGGCACGGTCCACGAACTGATGGCCCACCACACCCGCCGCTGCCGCCGGGCCCGCCCGGAGGAGGTCTCCGGCGAACTGACCCAACTGGCGCTGACGATGCTGGGGTCGCAGCCGGTCAGTCCGACGCCTCCACGATGACCGATCCGCGGACCAGCGCGTCGGCCGACGGGCCGGTGAGGGTGACCCGGGCGGTGTGGGGCGGATCGAAGGACCCGACGCTCCGCCCGTACCGCTCGATGCCGGTCAGGGTGACCCGCAGGCCTGGGGGGAGGGTTTCGTCGCCCCGGTCAGGGACGAACGTCCGGCCGACGCGCACGATGCCTCCGACGCAGCGCACGATGAAGGCGCGGTCCCGGTCGGTGGCCGTCTCGGCCGCGTAGATCTGCATGCGCGCGGCGCGTGGGCGGGGGCCGTTCACCTACGGGTCGCCGCTCAGGCCGGTTGCGGTTGCGGTTGCGCTTGCGGCGCCGCGTCCAGCCGTGCGTACGGGCCGCCCAGCCCCCACGCCTGGTGCATCGCGTCGGCGAAGGCGGCGGCGAGGAGGTGTTCGCCGGTCGGGCCGGGGTGGGTGCCGTCGTACGTGTCCGTGTGGATGTCGTACCCCGGCGGGCGCGAGGCCAGCAGGAGCGGGGAGGACGGGGTGTCCAGGTCGGCCACGGCCTTGACGAGGAGTTCGTTGAAGCGGGCGCAGGAGGCGGCGAAGGGGGCGTCCGACTCGGCCCGGACGTTCGGTATCACCGGGAGCAGCACCATCCGGATGTGCGGGTTGGCCGTGCGGGCCGCCTCGATGAACGCGCGGGCGTTGGCCGCCGTCTGCTCGGCGTCCGTGTAGAACCCGAGGTCTATCAGGCCCAGCGAGACCAGCAGCACGTCCGCCTCCGCCGCGCGCACCGCGTCCGCGATCGCCGGCGCCATGTGCAGCCAGCCCTCGCCCCAGCCCGCCAGGTGCCTGCGCGCGTCGGGTGGGAAGGACGGGTCGGCGTACGCGTCGGAGAGCGGGGCGTTCGCCTCGGGGTCGTACAGCGTCGTGCGCGGCCCGACGATCTCGTACGGGACCGGGCAGACCGCCTCAAGGTGCTGCCACAGGCGGTAGCGCCAGGTGAAGTCGCCGGTGGCGCCGATGGTCATGGAGTCGCCGACCGGGAGAAAACGCATGGCGTCATCATGGCCGATCACGGCTGTGGCCTGCGACGTGACGATGGACACGGTGGGGCCGGGTGGGGGCGGACCCTGCGGCGGAGGGGGCCGGGGGTGTGGGCGGGGCCGGGCCTTGGACAGGGCCGCGACCGTGGACACTTGGGCCATGCGTCCGTATCCGAGCCGCCCGGCACGTCTCGCCGTTTCCGCCGTTCCCGCCGCAGCCCTCCTGCTGCTCCTGGGGGCCGCCTGCCCCGCCGTCGCCGCCGACGGGGACCCCGACCGTGACTTCACGATCGAGGACTCCCGTATCACCGAGTCCAGCGGCCTCGCCGCCAGCCGTCTGCACCCCGGCGTCTACTGGACGCACAACGACAGCGACGACGGCCCCTACGTCTTCGCCGTCGACTCCCGCACCGGGAAGACCGTCGCGACCATCACCATGCGGGGCGTGGGAGAGCCGCGGGATGTGGAAGGCATTTCGATCGGCCCTGACGGGGACATCTACGTCGGTGACATCGGGGACAACCTGGACGGCTCCTGGTCCCACGTCTGGATCTATCGCTTTCCCGAGCCCAAGGTCCTTCGCGACGCCACCGTCACCGCCACCCAGTACGACGTGAAGTACGCCGACGGGGCCCGCAACGCCGAGGCGCTGATGGTCCACCCGAAGACCGGGCGCGTCTACATCGCCTCCAAGAACGAGGACGGCGGCGGGCTCTACGAAGGGCCCGCCCGGCTCACCACCGGCGCCCCGAACACCTTCCGGCGGGTCGGCGAGGTCCCGTGGGTGACGGACGGGGCCTTCTCGCCCGACGGGGGCTCGCTGGTGCTGCGCTCGTACTTCAGTGCCCGCGTGTACGACTTCGCGGACGGCCGCCTCGGGGAGAGCCGGTCGGTCGCCGCGCCGTTCCAGCGGCAGGCGGAGTCGGTGACGTACACGGCGGACGGAACGGCCCTGATGTTCGGCTCCGAGGGGGCGGGTAGTGAGGTCGTGCGTGTCGAGGTCGAAGGGGGCGCCAAGCCGTCGGGGGGCGGCGAGGAGAAGGGGAAGCCCTCCGGGAGTGGAACTCCCTCCTCCGGGGCGGGCGACGGTCAGGACGGTGACGGCAAGGGCAACGTGGGGCTCGGTGCGGTGATCATCGTGGGGGTGGGGGCCCTGTGGTTCGCGCTCCGGCGGAAGCGGGGGCAGGGGTGAGGGGTGAGGGTGAGAGTGAGGGGTGAGGCCCGTGGCGCCCCTGGAACCCTCAGTCGCCGTTCACCACCGGCCACACCTCGTAGTGCAGCGTCCTGTCCCGCTTCAGCCGGTGCGCCAGCGGGACCAGCACGCCCTGCACGATCGGGTACTTCCGGGACAGCATCCGCGCCGCGTGCGTGTTCTCCTTCGTGCCCGGCCGCAGCAGCCGTGCGTGGGCGCTGATCTCCGGTCCCGTGGGTCTGCCCCGGACCGTGCACGGGGCGAGCTCCACCTTCGGGTGGTTGCGCATCCGCTCGACCTTCCAGGCCGAGGAGAACGTCCGGATGAAGGCGTGATCGCCCTCGACGGCGATGTTCACGGGCGTGCCGACCGACGTGCCGTCCTGGCGGTGTGTGCTCAGCAGGACGGCGTACTGCTTCACGAACGGGGCTAGCTCCCGGCTGGCGTCCATATCTCCATTGGGGCACGGGCCGGGCGCGTTGTCATGTCCGGTCCGCCGCCGCGTCTGCCGTCCGCTCCGCGACCAGGACCTCGAAACCGGCGATCAGCCGTTCCAGCCCGAACGCGAAGTGGTCGAAGTCGGCGCTGAAGGTGTCCTCCGACATGCTCGCCATCATCGGGTACGCGCCACTGAGCATGGCCCGCTCCAGGTAGGGACGCTGGCTGTCCCAGAACTCCTCGTCGCTCAGCCCGGTCTGCGCCACCGCCTCCTCCGCGTCCCCCTGGGTGCGGGCGAGGCCCTCCACGAAGCTGTTGACCGTGATGATCACGCCGATCAGCTCGGGGTCGCGCAGCCCCATGGAGCGCAGCGCGGCGAGCGAGAGCTCCAGGCCGCGCAGGGCGCTGGGGCCGAGCACCGTACGGGCCTGGTTGATCTTCAGCAGCCAGGGGTGGCGGCGCAGGTTGTCCAGGTAGGTCGTGGCCATGCGGTTGATCGCCACCCGCCAGTCGTCGGGGGCGGGAGGGGCTGCGGCGGGGCGGCCGGGCTCGTCGGGCAGGGGTTCGCCCAGCACCCGGTCGAGCATCAGGTCCAGGAGTTCGGCCTTGCCGGGGACGTACCGGTAGAGCGACATCGTGCCCGTGCCGAGCTCGGTGGAGAGCCGGCGCATGGAGACGGCGGCCAGCCCTTCCGCGTCCGCGACGGCGATGGCGGCCGTGACGATCCGGTCCAGCGTGAGGCCCGGTTTGGGGCCGCGGCTGGGGCGGTCCCCGGTGCCCCACAGGAGCTCCAGGCTGCGCGCGATGTCGCCGCCCCCGGGGGTGGTGCCGTCCGTCGTCGCCGCCGCTGTCGATCCTGTCGATCCGTCTTTCGCCATGGGGGCAGCGTAATGCGCCGGAGGCGATTTGGGTACGCCGTACTCGTATCAACGTACGCCGTACTCGGTTTGGGGTACGGTGTACTCAGTTCGCTTCCGGGTTGGTCGGAGAAGCAAGGGGGATTTGCCATGTCCACGCCTATGTCCATGTCTGAAACCAGGCCGAGGTACGCGGTGCTCGCCGAAGGGCTCGTCAAGCGCTACCGGGCGCGGGGGAGGGGCGGGGTGGAGAAGCGGGCGCTCGACGGGTTCGACCTCGCCGTCCGCCCCGGCACCGTCCACGGCCTGCTCGGCCCCAACGGAGCCGGGAAGACCACCGCCGTACGGGTTCTCGCGACCCTCCTGCGGTACGACGGGGGCCGGGCCGAGGTGGCCGGGATCGACGTGGGGCGCGAGCCCCGCCGCGTACGGAGCAGGATCGGGCTCGCCGGTCAGTACGCCGCCGTCGACGAGGGCCTCACCGGGCGGCAGAACCTGGAGATGTTCGGGCGCCTCTTCCACCTGGGCAACCGCGGGGCCCGGCAGCGCGCCGGGGAGCTGCTGGAACGGTTCGGCCTGGTGGAGGCCGCCGACCGGAGCGCCAAGGAGTACAGCGGCGGCATGCGGCGCCGGCTCGACCTCGCCTCCTCGATGATCCTCTCGCCCGACGTGCTCTTCCTGGACGAGCCCACGACGGGGCTCGACCCGCGCGGCCGGGGCGAGGTCTGGGACGCGATCCGGGCCCTGGTGGCGGGCGGCACGACCGTACTGCTCACCACGCAGTACCTGGACGAGGCCGACAAGCTCGCCTCTCACATCACCGTCATCGACCGGGGGCGGGCCATCGCCGACGACACCCCCGACGCGCTGAAGAACCGCGTCGGCGGCGACCGGATCGAGGTCGTCGCGGCCGACCCGGGCGACCTGGCCGCGGTGGCGCGGGCCGTCGAACGGGTCGCCGGGGGCGGGCTCGTCCTCACCGACGACACCACCCGCCGGGTGCACGCCCAGGTCGCCGACCGGGTGGCCGCCCTGACCGAGGTGGCCCGCAGCCTCCAGGACGACAGGATCGCGGTGGAGGACATCGGGCTGCGCCGGCCGAGCCTGGACGACGTGTTCCTGCGCCTGACGGGCCACGGCGCGGGTGCCGACCGAACGCCTGCCGACGGCACGCCTACCGACGGCACGCCTGCCGGCGACACGCAGGTTGTACGAGAGGGGGCGGCGGCATGACCACGCTCGAAAAGAACCCCGCGGTGACCGGCGGGGGCCGCGACCACGGCCTCGCCTACTGGGCGGTCTCCGACTGCTGGAACATCACCCGCCGCACCCTCACCCACTACCAGCGCCACCCCTCCGCCATCGTCTGGCAGCTCGGCTTCCCGATCCTGTCCGTCCTGCTGTACGGGTACATCTTCGGCAGCGCTATGAAGGTGCCGGGCGGCGGCGACTACCGGGAGTTCCTGATGCCCGGCATGTTCGCGATGACCATGGCCATGGGGTTCATGAACACCGCCGTGGCCGTGGTCACCGACGCCGGACAGGGGGTCGTCGACCGCTTCCGGTCCATGCCCATGGCCCCCTCCGCCTTCGCCTCCGGGCGCGGGGTGGCCGACCTGGTGGTGGCGGCCGCCGAGCTGACCATCCTGGCCGTCACCGCGCTGCTGATCGGCTGGCGTGCGGGCGGCGGGGTGATGCCCGCCCTCGGGGCGTTCGGGCTGCTCCTGCTGCTGCGGTTCAGCCTGATCTGGGTGGGCGTCTGGCTGGGCCTGCTGGTGCCGACCCCCGAGGCGGCGGGCGGGCTGTACGCGGTCGCCTTCCCGCTCACGATGATCTCCAGCACCTTCGTCGCCCCGTCCCTGATGCCGGGCTGGCTGGGCACGGTCGCCGCCTGGAACCCGCTCTCCTCGACCGCGACGGCCACCCGCGAGCTGTTCGGCAACCCGGTGGCCGGCGGCGGTACCTGGGTGGAGGAGCACGCCCTGCTGATGGCCGTGGTGTGGCCGGTGGTGATCACGCTGGTCTTCCTGCCGCTGGCGGTACGCAGGTTCCGGCTGCTGAGTCGCTGACAGCGGGCGTGACCGGCCGCGGCGGTGGTCGCCGCGGCCGGTCGGTCGGCAGGTCGGACGGCCGGTCGGTCGGCCGGTCTCAGTAGTGCTGCTTCTCCATGTGGGCGAGGACGCGGTCGGAGATGCGGGCGAGGGTGTCCAGCTCCTCCGGGGTGAGGGCGTCGACGAACAGCCGCCGGACGTGTTCGACGTGGACGGGCGCGGCCTCCTCGATGGCCTCGCGGCCCGCCGGGGTGGCGACGATGAACGCCCCGCGGCCGTCGTCGGGGCAGTCCTCCTTGGCCACAAGTCCGCGCTTCGCCATCCGCCCCACCTGGTGGGACATGCGGCTCTTCTCCCACTCCACCAGCTTGGCCAGGTCCGTGAGGCGCATCCGTCCGCCGGCCTCGGTGAGCTTGGCCAGCACGATGTAGTCGGCGGGGGACATGCGGGAGTCTGCCTGGACCTGGCGGGAGAGCCGACCGATGAGCTTCTCCTGCATGCGGATGAAGCTGTCCCAGGCGGCCTGCTGTTCCGGGGTCAGCCAGCGAGGCGGTGCGTCCATGGAGCGAAGCGTAGTTGCCATCAGGACTAGTTGACGCGTCAACCACCTCCTGCCTAGTGTGGGTGACACGTCAACCACTTGGCGTACGGCTCCAGAAGGGACACCCCCCATGAGCACCGCGAGCACCGTCAGCACCCCGAACAAGGCCGGACTCGACGCGCTGCTGACGCCCGAGGAGAGCGTCCTGGTACTGATCGACCACCAGCCGTTCCAGTTCGCCAACCTGAACAGCCATGAGCCGACGATGGTCGTCAACAACGTGGTCGGACTCGCCAAGGCTGCCAAGGCCTTCGGCGTCCCGACCATCCTGACGACCGTCCTGGAGGAGCGCGGTGGCCTGCTCATCCAGGGCATCCAGGACGTGTTCCCGGAGCAGAAGCCGATCGACCGGACCTTCATCAACACCTGGCAGGACCAGCGCGTCGTCGAGGCCGTCAAGGCGACCGGGCGGAAGAAGCTGATCCTCGCCGGGCTCTGGACGGAGATCTGCCTGGCCATGCCCGCCATCCAGGCGGCCGGCGAGGGCTTCGACGTCTACGCCGTCACCGACGCGTCGGGGGGTGTGTCGGCCGAGGCCCATGACATGGCGGTACGGCGCATGGTCCAGGCGGGCGTCGTCCCGATCACCTGGATGGCCGTGCTGGGCGAGTGGCAGCGCGACTGGGCCCGCGAGGAGACCGTACCGGCGGCCGCCGAGGTCCAGGCCCAGCACGGCGGCGCCTCCGGGGTGGCCTTCGCCTGGGAGATGCAGCTCCTCGCCGCCGGGCGGTCCAAAAGCGCCGCCTGACCTCGGGCGGGTACGACGAGGACGCACTACCCGGACCGGGCCGGTGCGCACGAACGGAGAGAAGGACAGGACACATGGCAGTCGCAGTGAAGGACGTTCCCGAGGCCAAGCGGTACGAGGCGCGGATCGAGGGGGAGTCCGAGGTCGCGGGCTTCGCGGACTACCTCCGTACGACGGAACTCATCGCGTTCCTCCACACCGAGGTCTCGCCCCGGTACGAGGGCAAGGGGGTCGGGTCGGCCCTGGCCCGCACCGCCCTCGACGAGGCGCGCGCGGCGAAGCTGAGGGTGTTGCCCACCTGCCCGTTCTTCGCGGGGTGGATCGCCCGGCACCCCGAGTACCAGGACCTGCTCTACCAGTCCCGCAGCAGGGTCAGTGACTGAAGGGAGGCCCGGAATGAGCGAGCGGACAGGCGGGCGGTCGTACGAGGGACGGTCGGTCACCGTGACCTTCGAGGCCGGTCGCTGCCGGCACGCCGCCGAGTGCGTCCGCGGTCTGCCGGAGGTGTTCGACACCGGCCGGCGCCCGTGGATCCGGCCCGACGGTGCCGACGCCGATCGCGTGGTGGAGGTGGTGCGGCGCTGCCCCTCGGGCGCGCTGCGGTACGAGCGTACGGACGGCGGGGTGGGAGCCCGGCCCTCTTCCGTATGAGGGCGGCGGGGAAGGACCCCGGCCCGTCAGAAACATCGAGGAGAGAGCAGAGAGGAGAGATGACTGTGACCCGACACCCCGAGGCGGACCGGGCCCGGCACAACACCGGGATCGTGCTCACCGCCATGCGGGAGCTCTTCGGCGAGAAGGACCTCACGGCGCTCGACCGGTACTGGGCCGAGCCCTACGTCCAGCACAGTCCCGGGATGCCCGGCGGGCTGGACGCGCTGCGCGCCGCGGTCCCGGATCTGCGGGGCTTCCGGTGGGAGCCGCAGCGGATCGCGTCACAGGGCGACCTCGTCTTCACCCACAGCGTCGTGCACGGCTGGGCGCCGGGCCCCGCCGCCATCGTCGACATCTTCCGGCTGGAGGACGGCCGTATCGTCGAGCACTGGGACGTCGTCCAGGACCTCGTCCCGCCCGAGGAGACGGTCAGCGGCGAACCGATGGTCTGACACCGAGGTCGGGCCGGGGCCGGGGGGCCGGGATCGGGGCCGTTGCCGGGGAGGCGCCGCCTAGAGTGGCGGCCATGACCGCCTCCGGCCCGCCGGCCGACTTCCAGCGCACCACCCGGGACTCGTACGACGCCATCGCCCCCGCCTACGCCGAGTTCTCGCGCGGCGAGCTGGCGGCCAAGCCGCTGGAACGCGGGGTGCTGGCCGTCTTCGCGGAACTCGCGGCGGCGGGCGGTGGCGGCCTGCCCGTGGCCGACGTCGGCTGCGGTACGGGCCGGGTCACCGCGCACCTGAGCGAACTGGGCCTGGGGCTCGATGTGTTCGGGATCGACCTCTCGCCGCAGATGCTCGCGGTCGCCCGGCAGGAGCACCCCGGGCTGCGGTTCGAGGAGGGTTCCATGCTCGCGCTCGGCCTGCCGGACGCCTCGCTGGGCGGCCTCCTCGCCTGGTACTCCACGATCCACGTCCCGGATGAGGAACTGCCGGGCGTCTTCGCGGAGTTCCACCGCGTGCTGGCCCCGGGTGCGCCTGTGCAGCTCGGCTTCCAGGTGGGGGACGAGCCGCTGCGGATGACGGAGGCGCTGGGCGAGGAGGTCTCGCTCGTCTTCCACCGGCGGCAGCCCGAGCGGGTGGCCGCGCTGCTGCGGGCGGCGGGGCTGGAGGTGCGGGCCGTGGTGCGGAAGGAGCGGGAGACGGAGGGGCCGTTCCCGGAGCGGGCGCCGCAGGGATTCGTGCTGGCGCGGCGGCCGCAGGAGGTCTGACCCCGCACATCCCTCCGCCTCCGGCATCCCTCTGCTTCCGGCATCCCTCTGCCCCCGGAGTCCCTCCGCTTCCGCCGGAGGTCCGGCCCCGCACACCCCCGCGCCTCCGGCGGAGGCCGTCGCACCACTGGCTCTCCCGAGATGCGGAGTGGCCCGCAGTGACCAGACTGGTCACCATGGCAGAACAACGTTCAGCGCGCGCCGGGCGCTCCTCCACGGGGACGAAGAAGAAGCCCCCGGCCAGGAAGGGGCCCGAGCACGCCGCCCGCGCCGCCTGCCGGAGCCTGGAAGAGCTGATCAGCCACCCGGCCGAGGGCGTCTCCGCGATCCGGCGCTCCGACGACGGCTGGGCCGTCGTCGTGGACGTTCTCGAAGTGCCCCGCATCCCGGACACGACCAGTCTCCTCGCCTCGTACGAGGTGCAGCTCGACCAGGCCTGCGAACTCCTGGAGTACACCCGGGTCCGCCGCTACCGGCGCGGTGCCGCCGACGAGTGACCCGCCCCACTCCGTCCGACAGCTGGAAGGACCCCCCCATGACGACCACGACGTACGTCGACGGTGTCGCTCCGTGCCCGCCCCGCTCCGGCACCCTCTACGACGTGCTGGAGCTCATCCTCGACCGGGGCATGGTGATCGACGTATTCGTACGGGTCTCCCTGGTCGGTATCGAGATCCTGAAGATCGATGCACGCATAGTCGTGGCCAGCGTGGACACCTACCTCCGCTTCGCGGAAGCCTGCAACCGCCTCGACCTCGAACGCGACCCCAGCAGCTCCACCGTCCCCGAGCTGTTCGGCGGCTCCGCCGCGCGCTCCATCGGCAAGCGGAAGGTGCGCAAGGCCGCGGAGTCGGTCGGCGACACCGTACGCAAGGCGGTCGGGGCCGGCGGCTCCGACGAGGACGACGAATACGACGACGAGTACGACGAGGCGGAGGCCGAGGAGAGGCCCGCGCGTCCGAAGAGGCGGCGGGCCCCCGTCAGCAGCAGCAGTGGCGGCTCCGCGAGCCGTCGCCGCCGGGCGGAGGCCTGACGTGCGCGCCGAGGGACCGGGAACCGCCGAAGGGCCGGGGCTGTACGTGTACGCGGTCGTCCGGGCCGGAACGCCGCTGCCCCGGAAGTCCGGGGGCGTGGGCAGCCCGCCCGCCCCGCTGCGGACCGTCGGCGCGGGCCCGGTGGCCGCGGTGGCCAGCGCCGCCCCCGTACCGTTGCGGCCCCGGCGCCGCGACCTGCTGGCCCACCAGGATCTCCTGACGCAGCTGGCGGTGAGCGGGCCCGTGCTGCCGATGCGCTTCGGCATGGTCGCGCCGGACGAGGACGCGCTCCGCGCCCAGCTGGCCGCGGCGGAGGCGGGCCACCTCGCCGCCCTGGACCGGGTCGCCGGGCACGTGGAGATGAACGTCAAGGCGTTGCCCGCCCACGACTCCCTCGCCGCGCTGGTGGCCGGGGAGGCGACCGTACGGCGGCTGCGCGAGGCAGCCCGCAGGCGCCCCGGCTACGAGGCCGATGTGCGCCTGGGCGAAGCCGTCGCCTCCGCCCTGGCGCGCCGGGCGGGCGAGGCGGGACGGCGAGCGCTGCGCGATCTGGCGCCGATGGCCCGCGCGACGGCCGGGGGCTCGGAGGTACCCGGCTGCGCGCTCAACGTGTCCTTCCTCGTGGCGCAGGCCGACAGCGACCGGTTCCGCGCGACCGCCGAGCGTTTCGCCGCGGCCCACCGCGACCACGTCGACCTCCGCATCGCGGGGCCGCTGCCCTGCTACAGCTTCGTCGGGACCGGGACCGGGACTGGGACTGGGGCCGGACCCGGGGGCCGGAGCGCGCCCGCACCCGTCGGTGGAGGCTGACGATGGGCCTGATCTCGGGACTCCTGCTGCTCCCCCTCGCGCCCGCCCGGGGCGTGGTGTGGGTCGCGGAGAGGTTGCAGGACGCCGCCGAACGCGAGCTCTACGACCCCGGCGTGATCCGCGCGCAGCTCGCGGCACTCAACCACGAGCTCGACGAGGGACACATCGGGCTGGAGGAATTCGAAGCGGAAGAAGAGAGGCTGCTCGACCGGCTGTACGCCGCGCAGACCGGCCGGACACCGACGACAGAAGGTGACAGGCATGGATGACCAGGCGAAGGTGGCGCTCGCAGCCGCCGTGGTGGGCGGATACGTGCTGGGCCGGACGAAGAAGGGCCGGCTGGCCCTGAGCGTCGCGACCTATCTGGCCGGGCGCCGGTTCGGACTCGAACCCCGCCAGCTCGCAGCCGAGGGGATGCGCCGGCTCGGCGAGGTCCCGCAAGTGGCCGAATTGCAGGAGCAGTTGCGGGGCGAGGTCCTCGAAGCGGGCCGCCAGGCGGTGACAGCCGCCGCCAACCGCTCCATGGCCAACCTGGCGGACGCCATCGGCGACCGGACGGCCCGCCTCACCACGGCGCCGGAGGACGAGGCGCCGGACGACGAGGCGGACGACCAGTACGACGAGGAGCCGGAAGGCGCGGACGAGGACGAGGAGGAAGAGGAAGAAGAGGAGCCCGAGGAGGAGGACGAGGAGGAGCCGGAGGAGGACGAGGAAGAGGAGCCCGAAGAAGAGGACGAGGAGCCTGCGGAGGACGAGGAGGACGAGGAGGAAGAGGAGCCCGAAGAGGAAGAAGACGAAGAAGAGGAAGAAGAGGCGGCCCCGCCGCCGTCCAGGGCGAAGAAGTCACCCGCCAGGAAGGCGGCCCCGGCCAAGAAGCCCGCCGCGAAGAAGTCCGCCCCCGCAAAGAAGGCCCCGGCCAAGCAGGCCCCGGCGAAGAAGACCGCAGCCAAGAAGTCCGCTCCCGCGAAGAAGACGGCAGCGAAGAAGTCCGCCCCGGCCAAGAAAACCGCCCCGGCCAAGAAGTCGGCAGCCAAGAAGTCGGCATCCGGCACATCGGCGGCCAAGAAGCCCGCCGCCAAGAAATCCACCGCGAAGAAGTCCGCTCCCGCGAAGAAGACGGCAGCGAAGAAGTCTGCCCCGAAGAAGGCAGCGGCATCGAAGCGGTCCGCATCCAAGCGCGCCGACCGCCGGAGGTAGTCAGCCATGGCAACGACGGACAAGGACGCATCCGAGGCTCCGGCTGAGTCGGGCGTCGACCGCATCAAAGAGGAACTGTCGAAGTTCGCCAGTGCCCAGGTCCAGCAGCTCGCCGGGAAGGCGGGCGACAAACTCAAGGATCTGACCGGCCAGTTGACCGACAGTGCCGAGAACGGCGGCTCGCTGCCCGCCATCGCCTCGCGCGTACTCCAGGGTGAATCCCCGGCCAAGGCCTTCATGTCGGAGAAGGCCAAGGGCGCCAAGGACGCGGTGATGGACAAGGCGAAAGGCCTCTTCGGCGGTGGCGGTGGTGACGGCGACGGAGGCGGCGGCGGGAAGGGCAACCGCAAGGCCGGCGGCGGAAAGTTCATGAACATCATCGAGGTGATGGACGTCGGCGTACCGCTGCGCACCGCTTACGACGCATGGACGCAGTATGACGAGTTCAGCGGCTTCATGAAGGGCGTCCAGAGCGTCTCGAAGGGCGAGGACGCGGAGACCGACTGGAAGGTCAAGGTCGGCCCCTCCTCCCGCAGCTTCAAGGCCACGGTGCAGGAACAGGTGCCGGACGACCGGATCGTCTGGACGTCCGAGGGCGCCAAGGGCAGCACGCGCGGCGCCATCAGCTTCCACGAGCTGGCCCCGAACCTGACGCGGATCGTGCTGGTCGTGGAGTACTACCCGTCCGGGTTCTTCGAGAAGACGGGCAACCTCTGGCGCGCCCAGGGCCGCCGCGTACGGCTGGACTTCAAGCACTTCAACCGGTACGTGACCCTCACCGAGGAGGAGCCCGAGGGGTGGCGCGGCGAGATCCGTGACGGCGAGGTCGTGGTCACCCACGAGGAGGCCGTCGAACGCGAGGAGGCCGAGGCGGAGGAGGCCGAGGACGGGGAGGGCGAGGACGAGGAGTACGGCGAGGAGGAAGCCGAGGACGGGGAGCCCGAAGAGGAAGAGGACTACGAGGACGGCGAGGACGAAGAGGAGGACGAGGACGAAGAGGAGGACGAGGACCCGGAGGACACATACGAAGAGGAGGACGAGGAGCCTGAGGAAGAAGAGGAAGACGTAGAAGACGAAGACGAGGACGAGGAGCCCGAAGAGGAAGAGGAAGAAGAGGAAGAAGAGGAAGAGGAGCCGGAGGAGCCGCCCGCTCCGAAGCGCGCGAGCCGCAGGCGCCGGTCGGAGGCCGCGCGGTGACCGACCTCGACTTCCGCCAGGGGAGCCCGCCGGCCAACGGCCCCCAGAGCACCACCAACCTCGCCGACATCCTCGAACGCGTCCTGGACAAGGGCATCGTCATCGCCGGGGACATCAAGATCGACCTCCTTGACATCGAACTCCTCACCATCCGGCTCCGCCTCTTCGTGGCCTCCGTCGACACCGCGAAGAAGGCGGGCATCGACTGGTGGGAGACCGATCCGGCCCTCAGCTCCCGGGCGAAACGCGACGCCTTGGAGGACGAGAACCGCCGGTTGCGGGAGCGCCTCCAGGCCCTCGAGCCGGCCGGCACGGACGAGACCGACCGGAACGTCGACGACAGGGACAACAGCAAGGAGGCCGGGCAGAGATGACGCACCCCGCACCCCGGGACCGGGCTCCGGACGCCGCTGGTGTCACCTATGTGTTCGCCGTCTGCCGGGGCACTCGTGCCGTGAACACGGCGGACGTCACCGGCCTGGCCGGGATGCCCGGCGGCGCGGCGGTCCGGCTGCTGCCCTCCGGGCCGCTGACCGCCGTGGTCCAGACCGTCCCGGCCGACGACTTCACGGACGAGGTCTGGCAGGCGCGGCTCTCGGACCCGCAGGAGATCGAGCGGTACGCGCGGGCCCACCACGAGGTCGTGTCCGCCGCAGCCGTCCACGGGCCCGCCGTACCGCTGCCCCTCGCCACGCTCTACCACGACGACGACCGGGCCCGCCGCGCCCTCGACGGCGAGGCGCACCGCTTCCACGGCGTGCTCAAGCGGATCGCGCACCACGCGGAGTGGGGCGTGAAGGTGTACGAGCCCGAGCCCCCGGCCGCCCAGGAGGAGCGGGAGCCCGCCCCCGTGGGAGACGGTGGGCGCGAGGCCCCTGCTCCCGGCGCGGGGCTCGCCTATCTGAACCGGAAGCGCGGGGTCCAGGAGCGGCGGGAGCGGCGCCGGGAGCAGGCGCTGTCCGTCGCGGAGTCGGTGGACGCCCAACTCCGGGCGCTGGCGGCTGCGTCGCGCCGACTCCGTACGCACGCGGCCGTACCGGGGGGCGACGGCCGGGTGCACGTGCTCAACGCGACGTACCTCGTGGCCGACCAGCGCGCGGAGGAGCTGGCCGCGCTGGTACGGGCTCTGGGTGAGCGGACCGGGACGCGGATCGAGCTGACCGGGCCGTGGGTGCCGTACTCCTTCGTCGGGGAGGTGTAGCCGGTGGACGCGGAGCGCGCGGTGGTGCCCTGGGACAGCCCGGAGCCCCTGAGCGGGCCCATCGGGGTGCCGCTGGTGGACCTGCTGGACCGGGTGCTGGCGACCGGGGTCGTCGTCAGCGGGGACCTGGTGATCGCCATCGCCGACGTACCTCTCGTGCGGGTGTCGCTGCACGCCCTGCTGTCGTCGGTCAGCGAGCGGGTTCCGGCGCCCTGGGCCGACGGCGGCCCGCTGTGACGGGCCCGGGCAGCGACTCCTCGGTCCGGGGCGCGGGTTCGCGGGTCGATCTGGACTCCGAGCAGATGGGGCGGGACCTGGCGGCCCTGGTCCTGACCGTGGTGGAGCTGCTGCGGCAGCTGATGGAGCGGCAGGCGATCCGCCGCGTCGAACAGGGCGACCTCAGCGATGAGCAGGTCGAGGAGATCGGGACCACGCTCATGCTGCTCGACCAGCGGATGAAGGAGCTCTGCGACCAGCACGGGGTGCGGCCGGAGGACCTCAATCTGGATCTCGGCCCGCTCGGGACGCTGCTGCCCCGCGACTGAGGTCCGGTACCCCGAATGGCGGATGGCCGCAGGCGGGCGGAGAGTGGATGAGGGGGCCCGCGCGGGTGGGAGGAGCACCCGTGGCAACCACTCTCTGTGAGGCGGAGCGACATGGTCGACATCGAACCTGGGAGCGGAAACGCGGCGACGAGCGGCGGAAGCGAAGGAAAAGGCGTACGCGGCAGGACCACGATCGCCGACGGCGTCGTGGCCACCATCGCGGGCATCGCGATCCGTGAGACCGACGGCGTCCATTCCGTGGGCAAGGGCGCTTCGAAGGCACTGGGCGCCGTGACGGGCCGGGTCTCCGGATCGTCGAGCAGCGGACGGACCGTGAAGGTCGAGGTGGGCGAGAAGGAGACGGCGATCGACGTCGACGTCGAGGTGGAGTACGGCGTTCCGATCCATGAGCTGGCCGACCGGATCCGTACGCACGTCATCGACGCCGTGGAGACGATGACCGGACTGAAGGTCGTCGAGATCAACATCAACGTCTTCGACGTGCACATTCCGGACGACGGCGATGATGAGGACGAGGACGGTTCGGACGGGGGAGGTTCCCGAGGTGGGGGCTCTCGGGTGAGGTGAGCCCGGGCCCCGGCCGATTGTCAGTGGTGGCTGTGAGGATGGGGACATCGACGCAGAACACGCAGAACACTGCGGATCACTGCGGATCACTGCGGAGCACTGGAGGGGGACCCCATGGGCGCCTGGGACATCGGCCACTTCGACAACGACACCGCGGCGGACTTCGGCGGGAGGGTGGACGACGCCGAGCCGGAGAAGAAGGCGGACGTGCTCCGGGCCGTCCTGACCGCCGCCGCCGGGACCGCGCCGCAGGACTATCTCGACAGCGGCGAGGAGGCGGTGGCGGCAGCCGCCCTGGTCGCCGCCCAGTGCCCCGGCGGCGAGCCCATCACCACCGCGTACGGTCCGAAGGACCCCCTGCCCCCGCTCCCGGCCGACCTGCGCACGTTGGCGGTCCGCGCCCTGGACCGCCTCACCGGCCCGAACGCGGAGCCGCTGGACCTGTGGGCCGATGCCGGGGCGGAGAAGGAGTGGCTGGCGGGGATAGCCGCCCTGCGCGCGGTGCTGGCGGCGGCACCGGGGGAGTGAGGACAGGTCGGGGGGTGAGGGACGGGGCTCGGTCACTCCACGCCCGGGTAGCGGCCCACCGCGCCGTCGATCAGTTCGCGCACGATGTCCATGTGCCCGGCGTGCCGGACCGTGTCCTCCAGCATGTGGATGAGCACCCACCGCATCGACACGACCCGCCCGTCCCACGCGGTGCCCGTCGTCTCCAGGTCCGTCTCCCGGATCGATGCGTCGGCGGCAGCGCGGGCGCGGGCGTAGAAGGCGAGGATGTCGGCGGTGGTCTCGTCGGGACCGGCCGCCATGTCCTCGGTCGCCGGGTCGAACCAGAACGGCTCGGTCTCCCGGCCGAACGTCGAGCAGAACCAGCCGTATTCGACGGCGGCGAGATGCTTGACCAGGCCGAGCAGATTGGTCCCGGTCGGGGTCATCGGACGGCGCACCTGCTCGTCGTCCAGGCCCGCCAGCTTCCACAGGACCGCATCGCGGTGCAGGTCCAGGCTGGTGTGGAGGCTCTCCTTCTCGCCTCCGGTGTACGGGACGTGGGGGGCGCGGGGCACGACGGGAGGCTCGGGTGAACTCATGGCCCGCACCCTAGCGGCGCGCGCCCGGTCCCGTCCTCAGCGTTTCGGGCTCAGCGTTTCGGGCGGCCCGCCCGCACGATCTCGTCGACGTCCAGGGAGAGTTCGGCGCCGATGGAGGCGGGCAGCGGTGCCTCCTGGCCGGGGGCGTACACCTCGTGGCGGTCGTAGCCGCCGGGCAGCGGTTCGGTCAGGACGTGGACCCGGCCGTGCTTGCGGTCGACGATCACGTAGACCGGGATCTTGGCCTGGGCGTAGGCGGTGACCTTGTTGCGGAGGTCGTTCTGGTAGTTCCCGGAGGTGACTTCCAGGACCAGGCGGAAGCAGGCGGGGTCGTAGCTGTTGTTCTTTTCCAGGTGCTCGTCGAAGTCGGCGTCGACGATCGCCAGGTCGGGGATCGCGAAGTCCTGGGGTCCGCCAGGGAGCCAGAGGCCGACGCCCTGGAGGACCTCCGTCTCCCCGTCATCGAGGCCTGCGGAGATGAAGGGACGCATGAGCTTGGTGAGCGCGCGTGCGTGCAAGCCGTCCGCCGGTGGTGCCACGGTGATGACGCCTCCGATGATCTCGACGCGATGCCCCGGAAGCTGCTCGGTGAGACGGTTGGCCGTTTCCAGCAGCGTTTCCGGCTCATCGTCACAGGGGTGCTCGACTGCTGCTGCAGACATTGCGGGCCTCCTGGAATGGGCTGGTGTCGAGAGCATCATCGTAGAGCGGGACGGCCGAGAACCGCGCTTCTGGCATATGCCACCCGGTCGAGTGATGCAGAAACGGCCCGGCACCCCACGCGGGTGCCGGGCCGTCTCCCTACAGCCGTACAGCCGTAGAAAAAGCGAAGAACTACAGCTTCTCGATCACGTAGTCGATGCACGCCGTCAGCGCCTGCACGTCCGCCGGGTCGATCGCCGGGAACATCGCCACGCGCAGCTGGTTGCGGCCCAGCTTGCGGTACGGCTCGGTGTCCACGATGCCGTTGGCGCGCAGCACCTTGGCGACGGCCGCCGCGTCGATCTCGTCCGAGAAGTCGATCGTGCCGATGACCTGCGAGCGCTTCGCCGGGTCCGTGACGAACGGGGTCGCGTACTTGGACTCGTCCGCCCAGCCGTAGAGGTGGCCCGAGGACGCGGCCGTGCGGCCCGTCGTGAAGTCCAGGCCGCCCTGGGTGTTCATCCACTTCAGCTGCTCGTTCAGCAGGAAGAGGGTGGACAGCGCAGGGGTGTTGTACGTCTGGTTCTTGAGGGAGTTGTCGATCGCCGTCGGGAGCGAGAAGAACTCCGGGATGTGCCGGCCCGAGGCGTGGATCCGGGCGGCGCGCTCCAGGGCTGCCGGGGAGAACACGCCGATCCAGAGGCCGCCGTCGGAGGCGAAGGACTTCTGCGGGGCGAAGTAGTAGACGTCGGACTCGGTGATGTCGACCGGGAGGCCGCCCGCACCGGAGGTGGCGTCCACCAGGACGAGGGAGCCCTCGTCGGCGCCCGCGACGCGCTTGACCGGGGCCGCGACACCCGTCGAGGTCTCGTTGTGCGTGAAGGCGTAGACGTCGACGCCCGCCTCGGCCTGCGGGTCCGGGTGGGTGCCCGGGTCGGAGGCGATGACGGTGGGGTCGGACAGCCAGGGCGCGAGCTTCGCGGCCTTGGCGAACTTGGAGGAGAACTCACCGAAGTTCAGGTGCTGGGACTTCGCCTCGATCAGACCGTGCGTCGCGATGTCCCAGAAGGCGGTGGAGCCGCCGTTGCCGAGGATGACCTCGTAACCCTCGGGGAGGGAGAAGAGCGCGCGCACGCCGTCGCGTACTTCGCCGACCAGGTTCTTGACCGGGGCCTGGCGGTGGGACGTACCGAGGAGAGAGGTGCCGGTGGCGGCCAGCGCGTCGAGCGCCTCCGTCCGCACCTTGGAAGGACCGGCGCCGAAGCGTCCGTCGGCGGGCTTGATGTCAGCGGGAATCTGGATGTCGGCCACGCGTCGGAGCGTAGTCCCTCGGTGGCACGGCTCCGTAACCGTGTCCGTCCGATGAGACGTGCGCTCCGACCCGTGGACCCCGCCCGAGGACGGTTACGACGCGTGGCCGAACGGGCAGCCCAGCTCCACCGGCAGCTCGTACAGGTCGTTCTGCGTCACGATCGGCTTGTTGCGCAGCTCGGTGGCCGGGACCGCCAGCTCCAGCTCCGGGAACCGCTCGTAGAGGGCCGGGAGCGCGATGCCCGCCTCCAGGCGGGAGAGCGCCGCGCCCGGGCAGACGTGCGGGCCGTGGCCGAAGGCGATGTGGCGGTTCGGGGTGCGGGTGGCGTCGAACTCGCCGGCCGTCGGGCCGTACTGCTCCTCGTCCCGGCCCAGCGCGCCGAACGAGATGATCAGGCCCTCGCCCTTCGGCAGGATCTTGTCGCCGACCTCGATGTCCTCCGTCGCGAAGCGGATCAGGACGTGCGAGGTCGGGGTGTTCCAGCGCAGCGTCTCCTCGATCACACCGTCCCAGCCGATCTCGCCGTTCAGGACCTTCTTGCGCTGCTCCGGGTGGGTCTGGAGCGCCTCGACCACGTTGACGATCAGGCTGATCGTGGTCTCATGTCCGGCGGCGATGATCAGTTGCAGCGTGTTGACGATCTCCTCGTCGGTGAGGTGGTCACCGTCCTCGGAGGCCGCGATCAGGGCGCTGGTCAGGTCGTCGCCGGGGTTCGCCCGCTTGTCGTCGACGATCTTCGTGAAGAGGGTCCCGAGGTCCGCCATCATCTGCGGGACCTCCTCCGGCGGCGTCTGCGTCGAGAAGAACTTCTCGAACAGCTCCTTCAGCCGCGGGTGGTCCGCCGCGTCCACGCCCATCAGCTCGCTGATCACGTTCATGGGGAGGGGGTAGGCGAACTCCGCCTTCAGGTCCACCGGCTGCCCGGCCGGGAGGGCCGCCAGCTTCTCCAGGCTCGCGTTCGTGAGGGCCTCGATGCCCGCCCGCAGCCGCTCCACCCGCTTCACCGTGAGCGCCTGCGCCACCAGCGTACGGAGACGGCGGTGGTCGGCCCCGTCGACCGTCAGCATCGAGCGGCCCGGGTTGGCCAGGCCGATCAGCGGCCAGTCCATCGGTATCTCGCCGCGCTGCCAGGCGCCCCACACGTTGATGTCCTTGACCACCCGGCTGTCGGTGAGCAGCGCGCGGGCCTCCGCGTGGCGGGTGACCGCGTACACGTGTACACCGCCCGGCAGCTCCACCTCGGCCAGCGGACCGGCGGCCCGCAGCGCGGCGCTCTCGCCGTCGAGGTCTCTGACGAAGGGGTCGAGCGCGATGCGGGTCATGCGGGGCCTCCGAGGCTTCCTGGTCTGCCGAGGGCGGGCGTGGGCGTGAAGAGCACCGGCAGGTCCGTCAGCCCGCGCAGCCACGGCGACGGGCGGCGGGTGAGCTGCTCGGCGGGGACGGCGAGGTCCACGTCCGGCAGCCGGTCGAGCAGGACCTCGATGCCGGTACGGGCGATGACCTCGGCGGTCTCCTGGGCCGGGAACGGGCAGCGGTGCTCGCCGTGGCCGAAGGAGAGGAAGGCGTTGTTGCCGCCGGTCAGCGCCGAGGCGTGGGTCCGCACCTGCGGGTCGCCGTTGGCGGCGGCGATCCCCAGCAGCAGCAGGTCCCCGGCGCGGATGTGGCGCCCGCCCAGGTGGGTGTCGCGGGCGGCCCAGCGGCCCGCCACGTTCTGCGTGGGGGTGTCCTCCCAGAGGACCTCGTTCATCGCTTCCGCGACGCTGTGGCGGCCGCCCGAGAGCGAAGCGGCGAACCGGTCGTCGGTGAGCATCAGGCGCAGCGAGTTGCCCATCCAGTCGGCGGTCGGCTGGTGCCCGGCCGCCATCATCACCATGAGGTCCTGGGCGACCTCCTCGTCGGTGAACCCGCCGACGTCCGCGATCATCCGGCTGGCGACGTCGTCACCGGGCTCGGCGTGCTTGTCGGCCAGCAGCTGGAACATCGAGGTCGCCAGGTGCTGCTGTCCGGCGAGCGCCCGCTCCCGGCCGTCGATCATGTCGTTGATCGCGCCGACCAGGGGGTACGCCTCCTCGTCGGAGAAGCCGTAGATCCTGGCCAGGACCAGGGCGGGGAGCAGCTTGGCGTACTCCGCGATGATGTCGACCGCGCCCTTGGTGCAGAACCGGTCGATCAGCTCGTCCGCGAACTCCTCCGCGTACCGCTTCAGGGAGAACGGGTCGACGCCCTCCAGCGCGTTGCTGATCATCATCGCGCGGACGCTGTGGCGCTCGCCGACCGTGTAGAGGATCGAGGGCTGCTTCCGCCCGATCATCGGCAGCAGCGGCCAGTCGTCCGGGATGCGGTCCCACTGGTTCCACAGGTCGGAGTCCCGGCTGAAGAGGGCCGGGTCGCCGGTGACCTGGTGCAGCTCGCGGTAGCCGAGGACGAGCCAGGCGGGCACGTCGCCGTCGAGCACGACCGGGGCGACGGCGCCGTGGTCGCGCCGCATGTCCCGGTAGAGCTGGACGGGGTCGCTCTGGAAGCGGGGCCCGGACAGGGGGACGGACCCGTGGGTGACGGGGCAGCCGGAGGCGGTGCCGGGCGTGCCGGAGGTCGTGGTCACGGGGCGGGCTCCGGGGTCGGGGCGGCCGCCGCCAGCGCCGCTTCGGACACGGCCGCCTCGGCGGCGCTCAGGCGGGCGGCGGAGAGCGCGGCGAGGTGCTCGACGAGCGTGATGAGTACGTACTTGCTGGAGGACCGGTCCCGGGCGTCGCACTCCACCAGCGGCACGTCGTCCGCGAGGTCCAGGGCCTCGCGGATCTGCTGCTCGCTGTGGAGCGGGCCGCCGAAGTCGTTGCACGCCACGATGAACGGCGTGCCGTGGTGCTCCAGGCGGTCGATGGCGTACCAGGAGTCGGCGAGCCGGCGGGTGTCCACCAGGACGACCGCGCCGAGCGTGCCGGAGAACAGCCGGTCCCACAGGAACCAGAACCGCTCCTGTCCGGGCGCGCCGAAGAGGTACAGCACCGAGCGGGCGTCGAGCGTGATGCGACCGAAGTCGAACGCCACGGTGGTGGACGTCTTGGCCTGTACGCCGTCGAGGTGGTCGACGGCCTCGCCCGCGCGGGTCATCGTCTCCTCCGTGTTGAGCGGACGGATCTCGCTCACGGATCGGACCATGGTGGTCTTGCCGACCCCGAAGCCGCCCACGACAACGATCTTGAGGCCGTTGTCGGCGGTGTCGCTCAGGGCGGCGCGGTCAGAGGTTGCGGAGTCCAACGAGCACCTGTTCCAGGATGTCGGGGTCGGGGAGCCGGTCCGCGACACGGGCGGTACGGGGGTGGCGGGCGCTGATCCGGCCGGTGTCCAGCAGGTCGCACAGCATGATGCGGACGATGCTGACCGGCAGGTTCAGGCTCGCGGCGATCTCGACGACGGCGGTGGGGCCCTGGCACATCCGCAGGATCGCGACGTGCTCCGACTGCATGCCGGGGGCCGGGTCGCACTCGGCGACGACGAGGGTCACCAGGTCGAAGGCGGCCGAGTCGGAGCGGCTGCGTCCCCCGGTGAGGGTGTACAGCCGGTCCGGATCGTCGTCGCGGCCCGGGCGGGGGCGGGGCGCCGTCGTCATACGGCCGAGCTCTCGGCCGCCGACGGGATATCGGCGGCGGGGGAGCGGGGCGGGGCGACGAGGTGTTCGCCGAGCTGCTCGACGAGCTCGCTCATGTTGTGGCCCACCAGGCCCACGTCGGAGTCCTCGTCGGCGACGACGGCCAGGTGGGCGCCCGCGCCCGCCTCGACGATGAACAGCACACCGCCGTAGAACTCGGCCATCGCGGAGCGTACGCCGCCGGTGCCGTCACCGAACTCGATGGACGCGCCGTGCGACAGGCTCTGGATCCCGGCGGAGATCGCGGCCAGCTGGTCGGCCTGGTCGACCGAGAGCTCGGGGGTGCGGCACAGCTTGAGGCCGTCGCGGGACAGGACGAGGGCGTGGCGGGTGCCGGGGGTGCGGTCGAGCAGCCCCTCCAGCAGCCAGTTGAGCTTCTCGTCGGTGGTCGCGGTCATCGGGTGTTGCCTTCCGGGTGCGGGGAGTTGGCACGTACCGCGCGGCTGAAGGTGCTGAAGCGCGCGGCCTGGACCTTCGGGTCGGTGGTACGGGCCCGGGGGTTGTCGGCTCCGCCGGGGGTGGCGTTGCCGGTACGGGCTTCGGCGGCGGCCAGCGTGCGGCCGCGGCGGCGCTTGGGCAGGCCGCTCTCGCCGAACGCGGGGACGGTGCCGGTGGACTCGGACTCGGAATCGGTGGGCTCCGACTCCGTGCGCTCCGAATCCGTGCGCTCGGACTTCGCGCGCTGCGACTCCGCCGCCGGGGTCAGGGGCTCGGAGGAGTCGATGGCGGTGAGGGGCCGGGCCGTGTGCGTGGTCCCGGCGGTGTCCGCGCCGGCGGCCGAGGCGTGCGACGGCTCCGGCTCGACGGGAGCCGCAGCGGAAGCGGTGGCCGGGGCCGGGAGCGCGGACGCCGGGCCCGGGGCCGGTGCGGTGGCGCGGGAGATGAGGTCCTGCGGGAGCATCATCAGCGCGCCGGTGCCGCCCCGGGCGGAGGGCCGGAAGGAGACGGTCAGGCCGTGCTTACGGGCCAGCCGGCCGACGACGGCGAGGCCGAGCCGGGTGCCGGAGAGGTTGGTGAGGTCCTGGTGGTCGGCGGAGACGGCCTTCTCCGCCCGGCGCAGCTGCACCTCGCTCATGACCAGGCCGCTGTCCTCGACGGTGATGACGATGCCCGCCGGGACCTCCTCCACGTAGACGTGGACCTCGGCGGTGGGCGGCGAGAAGTTGGCCGCGTTGTCGAGGAGTTCGGCGAGTGCGTGCATGACGCCCTCGGCCGCGTGCCCGGCGATCGCGACATCGCTGGTGGAGTGGAGGCGGACGCGCTGGTAGCTGCCGATCCGGCCCATCGCGCCGCGCAGGATCGACTCCATGACGATCGGCTTGGCCCAGCGCCGCCCGGAACGCGCCCCGGTCAGTACGGCGATGGAGTCCGCGAGCCGGCCCGCCTGGGCGGTGCGGTGGTCCAGGTACAGCAGGTCCCCGAGCACGGACTCGTCCGTGTGCCGGTGCTCCATCTCCCGCAGGTCGGCCAGCATGCTGGTGGCCAGGGCCTGCATCCGCCCGGCCGCGTTGGCGCAGGCCGCGACGGCGGCGGACCGCTCGGTCTCGGCGCGGGTGGCGCGGGCGGTGAGCCGGTCGACGGTCACGGAGAGGCGGGAGCGCTCGGCGGCGGCCTCCGCGCTGATCCGCTCGACCTCGGCGCGGGCCTCGGTGGCGACCCGGGCGGTCTCGGCGGAGGCGGCGGCCTTGATCCTGGCGGTCTCCGCGGTGAAGCGCTGGGCCTCGGCCGCGGAGGCGGAGACCAGGCGCGAGGTCTCGGAGGTGAAGCGCTGGGAGTCGGCGGCCCGCAGGGAGCCCAGCGTGCGCGCGGTCCCCAGGGTGTGGACGGTGACGGCCACGCAGACGCTCAGCAGCACGGCGGCCGCGCCCGCGCCCCAGGCCAGCGGGGTCCGTACCGAATCGGGGGCCGCGGCCACGGCCCACAGAGTCAGCGTGCCGGTGACGGCTGCCGAGATCAGCAGGGCGAGTGCGGTGGGCCTGAATGAGGGGCGCAATCGGAGTCCTCGGTGGCGGACGGTGCGGAACGGGCGAAACTGCACCGGTTAAATCCGGACAGTTCACCACGGGAGCGGGCGATCATGCACAACTGGAGCTGATAGTTCCTGCTCAAGTCTTGGTCACTATAGGAGACTTGACGGTCTGTTTGGGAAGATCTTGTGGGCTTTTTTGTGCGGCTTGCGGGTCTTTATCCGCCCACATCCCAAGAGTTCATCTGTACCGACGGCATGCTGAAGCCATGGCCGAACAGCATCGCCAGCACCGTCGCCCGACCGCCGAGGCCCCTGACGGGTTCGCCGCCGCGCTCCGCTCCGCCGTGCGCGGCGAGGCCGACTTCGGCCCCACCGCCCGGGCCCTGACGACGATGGACGCCTCCAACTACCGCCGCGTACCCCTCGGAGTCCTCGCCCCGCGCGACGCCGACGACATCGCGGCCGCGCTGACGGTCTGCCAGGAGTACGGGGTCCCCGTCGTCCCGCGCGGCGGCGGCACGTCCATCGCGGGCCAGGCCACCGGCACCGGCCTCGTCCTGGACCTCACCCGCCACCTCCGCTCGATCCTCGCCCTGGACCCGGCCGCCCGCACCGCCACCGTCCAGCCCGGCGTCATCCTGGACGACCTGCGGGCCGCCGCCGCCCCGCACGGCCTGACCTTCGGCCCGGACCCGTCCACGCACAGCCGCTGCACCCTCGGCGGCATGATCGGCAACAACTCCTGCGGCGCGCACTCGGTGGCCTGGGGCACCACGGCGGACAACGTGCGGGCGCTGGAGGTGGTCCGGTACGGGGGTGAGGCGCTGCGGCTGGAGCAGGGGAGGGCCGTGGGCCCCCACGGCGTACGCGAACTGATCGGCGCCCACCTCGCCCTGCTCCGCACCGGCTACCCCGACCTCCCGCGCCGCATCTCCGGCTACGCGCTCGACGCCCTGCTCCCCGAACACCCCGGCGGCCCCGACCCCGTACGGGCGTTCTGCGGCAGCGAAGGCACCCTCGCCGTGGTCACCGAGGCGACCGTCCGCCTGGTCGAGGCCCCGCGCGCCCGGGCCCTGGCCGTCCTCGGGTACGCCGACGAGTCGGCGGCGGCCGAGGCGGCCCCGGGCCTCCTCCCGTACCGCCCGCTCACCGTCGAGGGCATGGCCGCCGACCTCGTACGCGAACCCGCCGGGCTGCCGCGCGGGGCCGCCTGGCTCTTCGTGGAGACGGGCGGCGCCACCCCGGCCGAGGCGCGTGCGCACGCCGAGCGCATCCTGCGGGCGGCCGACGCGGTGGACGGGACCGTCGTCACCGACCCGGCCGTGCAGCGGGCCCTGTGGCGGATCCGCGAGGACGCCTCCGGCACCGCGACCCGGATGCCCGACGGCACCGAGGCCTGGCCCGGCTGGGAGGACTGCGCGGTGCCGCCCGCCCGGCTCGGCCCCTACCTCCGCGACTTCCGGGCCCTGCTCACTCAACACGGCCTGCGCGGAACGCCGTACGGCCACTTCGGCGACGGCTGCATCCACGTACGCATCGACTTCGACCTCCTGACACCGGCAGGTGTGTCGAGGTTCCGCCGCTTCTCCGAGGAGCTGGCGGATCTCGTCGTCGCGCACGGCGGCTCCCTCAGCGGCGAGCACGGCGACGGGCAGGCGCGAGCGGAGCTGCTGCCCCGGATGTACGGGGACGAACTCGTGGGCATCTTCGGCCGGTTCAAGGACCTGTGGGACCCGGACGGCGGCCTGAACCCCGGGATGCTCGCCCGCCCGGTGCCCCTCGACACCAACCTCCGCTTCGACGTCCTGCCGGGGCCGGGGCGCCCGGTGGACGTGGAGTTCGGCTACCCGCAGGACGGCGGCGACTTCGCGGGGGCGGTACGGCGGTGCGTCGGCGTCGCCAAGTGCCGTACGGAGACGGCTCCCGGCGCGGGCGTGATGTGCCCGTCCTACCGGGTGACCGGAGAAGAGGCGCACTCGACGCGGGGGAGGGCGCGGCTGCTGCACGAGATGCTCGCGGGCGAGGTGATCACGGACGGCTGGCGGAGCACGGAGGTCCGGGACGCGCTCGACCTCTGCCTCTCCTGCAAGGGGTGCCGCAGCGACTGCCCGGTGGGCGTCGACATGGCCACGTACAAGGCGGAGTTCCTGCACCACCACTACCGGGGTCGCCTCCGCCCCGCGGCCCACTACGCGCTGGGCCGCCTCCCGCGGTGGCTGCGCCTGGCGGCGCCCTTCGCCCGCCCGCTCAACGCGCTGGCCCGGATCCGCCCCCTGGCGGCTCTCGCGAAGCGGCTGGCGGGGATCACGCCCGAGCGGACGATCCCGGAGCTGGCGACGGAGACGTAC
The DNA here is from genome assembly GCF_000718135.1 of Streptomyces cyaneofuscatus. GTDB lineage: Bacteria > Actinomycetota > Actinomycetes > Streptomycetales > Streptomycetaceae > Streptomyces > Streptomyces cyaneofuscatus. The sequence continues at coordinate 334,599 of NZ_JOEM01000009.1, forward strand.
AGCCGCTGGCTGCGCGGACGCCATGGCAAAGGGAGGCACATCGTCTCGTCCAGCCGGGTGGTGCAGGTCTGGGCGGACACCTTCACCGAGCACCTGTCCCCGCAGGTGGGCCGGGCGGCGGTCCGGGTGCTGGAGGAGGCGACGGGGCGTACGGTGCTGCCGCCGCCGAGCGGGGTGTGCTGCGGCCTCACGTACGTATCGACGGGTCAGCTCGACGCGGCCCGCGCGGTGATGCGCCGCACCCTGGACCGGATCGGCCTGCTCCCCGGCCACCCGCTCGTCGTCCTCGAACCGAGCTGCGCCGCCACCCTCCGTACGGACCTGCCCGAACTCCTCCCCGATGACCCTCGGGCCCACGAACTCGCCTTCTCCGTACGGACCTTGGCGCAGTACCTGGAGGAGTACGCCCCCGACTGGACCCCGCCCCGCCTGGACCGCCCGGCCGTCGGCCAGACCCACTGCCACCAGCACGCGGTCCTCGGGGACGCGGCGGAGCGGCGGCTGCGGGAGCGGATGGGGCTGACCGGTGAGCTGAGCGGCGGGTGCTGCGGGCTGGCCGGGAACTTCGGCTTCGAGAAGGGACACTGGGGGGTGTCCGTTGCGTGCGCGGAGGAGCAACTGCTGCCTGCGGTGCGGGGAGCGGAGCCGGGGGCGGAGGTGCTGGCGGACGGTTTCTCCTGCCGTACGCAGCTGGACCAGCTGGCCGGGCGGCGGGCACGGCATCTGGCGGAGGTGATCGCGGAGGGGCTGGAGGACGGTCGCCCCTGAAACACGGCTGCCGGGGCTGCGGGCCCTCCGATGCCACCACCGGCGCGCTGGGGGCCGGGGCGGCGGAGGTATCTTTCGGTCCGAGCATCGGACAATCGGAGCGGCATGCGCAGCGCAGGTCAACGGTCAGGGGTTCCGTACGGGGCCGCGGAGGACGAAGTCGCTCCCGTGGCCGCCGAGGACGAGCCCCAGCTCCGCCGCTCGCCCCTCTTCACACCCCTGCTTCTGCTGGGCGCGGCGGTGCTTCCCGGGACCCTGGTCGTCGTCATCGGCCTGTGGGGCGACGCACCGGCTGTGCAGGCATGGCGGAACGTCTGCCTGTCCATCTCCGTTCAGGCGTTGCCGTTCCTGCTGCTGGGAACGGCCTTGTCCGGCGCCATCAACGCGTTCGTACCGGCGAGGGTGTTCGACCGTGCGCTGCCCCGCAGGCCCGCGCTCGCCGTCCCGGTGGCCGGGGCGGCCGGGGTCGTCCTGCCCGGCTGCGAATGCGCGTCGATCCCCGTCGCCAGCAGCCTGATCGGCCGGGGTGTCACGCCGGCCGCGGCCTTCGCCTTCCTGCTGTCGGCTCCGGCGGTCAACCCGGTCGTCCTGACCACGACGGCCATCGCCTTCCCCGGCGACCCGTCCATGGTCGTGGCCCGGCTGCTCGCCTCGCTCGCCACGGCCGTCGTGATGGGCTGGCTGTGGCTCGCGCTGGGCCGGGAGAAGTGGCTGCGGCCGACCGTGCGCCACACCGGACACCAGCCGGGGCACAGCCGCTGGACGGAGTTCCGGCTCGGCTTCCAGCACGACTTCCTGCACGCGGCCGGTTTCGTCGTCGTCGGGGCCATGGCCGCGGCCACCTTCAACGTCGCCGTCCCCCAATCCGTACTCGACACGTTCTCCGACTCGCCCTGGCTGTCCGTGCTGTTCCTCGCCGGGCTCGCCATCCTGCTGTCGGTGTGCTCGGAGGCCGACGCCTTCCTCGCGGCCTCGCTCACCGGCTTCTCGCCCGTCGCGCGGCTGGTGTTCATGGTGGTCGGGCCGATGGTCGACCTCAAGCTGATCGCGCTCCAGGCGGGCACGTTCGGCCGGGCCTTCGCAATCCGCTTCTCCGCCGCGACGACCGTCGTCGCCATCCTGTGCGGCACGCTCGTCGGAGGAATACTGCTGTGAAGCGCTTCCCGCAGGCGATCCTGCTCGTCCTCAGCGGCACCGGTCTGCTGCACATCTCCCTCCTCACCGACCTCTACCTGCGCTACGTCAAGGAGTGGATGCGCCCGATGCTGATCGCGTCGGGGGTGCTGCTGCTCGTGCTCGGCGTGGCCGACGCCTGGTCGCAGCGCAGGCCGGGCGCACCTCGGGACAGGGGTGAACGGGGAACGCACGAGGACCACGACGGCCACCCTCACGACCACTCCGGTGTGCCCCGGGCGGCCTGGCTGCTCCTCCTGCCCGCGCTGAGCATGCTCCTCTACGCCCCGCCGGCCCTCGGCGCCTACACCGCCTCCCGGCAGACCTCCAAGCCGGTAGCCGTACAGCAGGACGACTTCGAACCGCTCCCCGCGATCTCGCCCCTTCCGCTGACCCTCGGCGACTTCACCACGCGCGTCCGGCAGGACCCCGAACAGGCCGTCAAGGGACGCACCATCGAGATGACCGGTTTCGTCACGCCCGTCGAACGGGATGAGGGCTGGGACCTGACCCGGCTTCTGATCAATTGCTGTTCGGCGGACGCCCAGGCGGTCAAAGTACGGATCCACGGTGGCGAGATCCCGCCCGCCGACACCTGGGTGACCGTCGTCGGCACCTGGCACTCGGACGGAACGCTGGGGACGAGTTCCGCCGCCGTCGCGCTCGATGCCCGTACCGTCCGCAAGGTCGATCGTCCGGCGGACTGGTACCGCGACGCCCTGGTGCAGCCCCTGCCCCGCTGACGGCGGAGTCAGCGCCCGCAGGGCCAGGCCGTCAGCGCCCGCAGCGCAAGGTCATCAGCGTCCGCGGCGCCACATCGTCAGCGCCCACGAGGCCGCGTGGCCTCACCGTCAGGCCTGGTGCGGCCGTCGTGCCGGGGCCTGGTGCGCGGAGTGCCGCGCGACGATCTCCCGGGCCAGCGCGGCCAGCTTCGGCAGGGCCGGGTGGCCCGGGCCGTCGCGGCGGGCGAGGAGGACCGGGATGCCCGGGGCGTCCTCCAGCGGGACGTAGGCGACGCCCGGGTGCGGGTGCATGGCGGCCGTGGAGGCGGCCGAGACGCCGTGGCCGCGCCCGGCGGCGATGGCGGTGAGCCAGTCGTCGGTGTTGGCGACGGTGAGCGTGGCGGCGGGCCGGGCCTCCGGCGGCCACAGCGCGGGGGTCGTGGTGCCGGAGACGGTGTTGAGGACGACGGGGCCGCCCGCGAGGTCGGCGAGGCGCAGCGACGTACGGGAGGCGAGCGGGCCGTCCGCCGTCACCGCCGCCACCCGGGCCTCGGTGAACAGCACCTCGGTGACGAGCCCCGGCGCCTCCACCGGCCCGCGCAGCAGCGCCGCGTCGACCTCGCCCCGGGTGAGCCCGGCGGTGCGGTCGTCGATCCGGAGCAGCTCCAGCGGGGTGGCCGGATACCGCTCCTGCCAGCCCCGCAGGAGCGGTGTGGTGTACGGGCCGAAGGCCGACCAGGCGTGCCCGAGCCGCAGGGGCCAGTGGCGCAGCCGCCCGCTGTCGAGCGCCTCGTCGAAGGCGGCGACCGCGGCGGCGGCCTTGTCCCGGAAGGCGACGCCCTCGGGGGTGAGGGCGAGGTGGTGGGTGGAGCGGTCGACGAGCCGGATGCCCAGGTGGCGCTCCAGGGCGGCGAGGGTGCGGGAGACGGCGGGCTGGGTGAGGCCGAGGTGTGCGGCTGCCCGGGTGACGTTGCCCTCGTCGGCGACGGCGAGGAAGGCCCGGAGGTGACGGAGTTCGACGGCGCGGGTGGGGGGTGCGGGGGCGGCGGAGTCGCGTGCGGGGCGGCCGGGGGACCCTGGTTCGCCTGCGGGGTCCGCGCCTTCCGGGTTGCTCATGCGTCCGGAGCATAACGGGAGCCCAGAACTCATTTCACGGGAGGCGCGCGGATCTCTACCGTGGGTGGGCGTGGGATATGAGCCCGCCCACTCCTCGTACCTCCGGAAGGCCGCCCGTGAACGTCCAGCCCAGCGCTTCGGAGCCGGCCGCTGCCGCCGCCGTCGCCGTACCCGAGGCGGTACCCGCCCTGGACACGGCCGGCCCGAAGGACCCCGGTCCCGGGACCGGCCCGGGGCGTGGGACGGGGCTGGTGCCGATCGTGCTGGTGGTGGCGGGTGGCCTGTCCGTCCAGTTCGGTTCGGCCGTCGCGGCGCTGCTGATGCCGAAGGCGGGGGCGCTGGGCGTCGTCACGCTCCGGCTGGCGGCGGCCGCGCTGATCCTGCTGGTGGTGTGCCGGCCGAAGCTGCGCGGCCACTCGCGCGCGGACTGGGGCACGGTGGTCGCCTTCGGCGTCGCGATGGGCGGCATGAACACGCTCTTCTACCAGGCGCTGGACCGCATCCCGCTCGGAATCGCCGTCACCCTGGAGGTGCTCGGCCCGCTCGCGCTCTCCGTCTTCGCCTCGCGCCGCCTGATCAACGTGGTGTGGGCCGGGCTCGCCCTGGTCGGCGTGGTCCTGCTGGGCGGCGGGGGCTTCGACCGCCTGGACCCGGTGGGAGCGGCGTACGCGCTGGGGGCCGGGGCGATGTGGGCGGCGTACATCGTGTTCAGCGCCCGCACCGGCCGCCGCTTCCCGCAGGCGGACGGGCTGGCCCTGGCGATGGTGGTGGCGGCGGTCCTCTCGCTGCCGCTCGGCATCTGGGAGTCCGGCGCGAAGCTCACGGTCCCGTCCACGCTGGCGCTCGGCGCGGCGGTGGCGGTCCTGAGCTCGGTGCTCCCGTACACCCTGGAACTCATGGCCCTGCGCCGCCTGCCCGCCTCCACCTTCGCGGTGATGATGAGCCTGGAACCGGCGATCGCGGCCACGGCGGGCTTCCTCATCCTCAACCAGGCCCTGTCCACGACGGACGCCCTCGCCATCGCGCTGGTCATCGGGGCGAGCATGGGCGCGGTACGCAGTCAGACGGGGGCGCGGAAGAAGCGGCAGAAGGGGTGAGGGGCGGAGGCCTCAGCTGTCGGCGGCGGTGATCAACGGCGTGCGGCCCGTTTCTTGTTGTGTTCGTACACCGACGCGTCCATCTCATGGGGTGCGAGGGGACGCCCGCTGTCGAAGACCGGCAGCTCCCGGCTGCGCTTCGGCGGCTCCGCGTCCGGTCGCCCTTCCGGTTCTTCCGGAAGGGCGACTGTGGTCTCTCTCATGGTGCTGCAAAATACCGCCCGTCCGACGGAGGGGGCGGGAGATTCCAGCGTGCTGTCACCAGGTGCAGTGCGCCTGAAGGTCGGTGATGGAGTCGGCGAGTTCGGCCGGGTGTGCGGGCCACCCCATCCGAAGCCAGTGCTCGATCCGCCAGGACAGCCGGCGCGGCCACAGCGGGGTGGTGGGCAGCTCCGCCACGGGGATCCAGACGGGGTCGCCGCCGTAGGTGTCCAGCGTCTCGGGGGCCCCGAGGTGTCCCTCGGCCGCCATGAGGAAATAGTGCTCGTGCCGGCCCTCCTTCCAGACCCGCGCCACCTCGCGCCCGACGCTCCCGTGGAGACCGGTCTCCTCGCGGAGCTCCCGTACGGCGGCCTCCTCGGGCGTCTCGCCCGGCTCCACCCCACCGCCCGGGATCTCGAAGTGCGGGCCGCCCTCGTCCGGTTCCCGGAAGTGGATGAGCAGCATGTGCCCGTCGCGGATCACGATCGCCCCGGCCCGGACCCGTACGGGAGGGACGGCGGCCGGATCGTGCACCGGGACCTCCACCGTCCCGCACGGGCCGGACCCTTCCGCCCACGCCCGCAGGACGGCCTCCGCCGTACCGGCCGGCCAGAGGCGCGCGTGCAGGGCCTCGTCCAGCGAGAGCGCGTGCAGCGGGCCCGGGGGCGGTGTCGTCGTACCGGGGAAGGCGTAGCGGAGGGATCCGCCGTCGTGGCGCTCCTCCAGGACGAGCCGGTCGCCGTCGAAGTGCGGGTTCACCAGGTGCGGTTCGGCAGTCATCGGCGGAGGTTAGCAGCGGCGGCCGGTGTCGGGCGGGCGGCGGGAACGGGAATCGGACACGTCCCCCCTGGCCCCCGGCCCCTGGCCCCGGCCCCGGGCCTCAGGCCTCAGGCCGGCGCCGGGAACGGGAAGCGGACATCGGTCAGCTCCTCCGACGCCTCCCACAGCCGCCGCCCGGTCTCCGCGTCGGTGGCCACCGGGGCGAGCGGCACCCGGGTCGGGCCGCCGCGCAGCTCTCCGCGGCCGTCCGGGCCGATGAGCTCGCCGCCGCGTACGCCCGGGGCGGTCGCCGCGTACAGCTGCGGGAGCGCGCCGGTGTCGGGGCGCTGGGCGAGGGGGAGCAGGACGCGGCCGAACAGCAGCTTCACCAGGCCCGTCGGCGCGCTCGTCTGCAGGTTGGTGGCGGTGTAGCCGGGGTGCGCGAGCACGCTGCGGACCGGGCTGCCGGACGCCGCCAGCCGTCGGTGCAACTCGTGCCCGAACACGGCGTTCGCGAGCTTGGAACGGTCGTAGAAGACCATCGGCTTGTAGCCGCGTTCGCCGTTCAGGTTGCCGAAGTCGAGGCGCGCCTTGCGGTGGTTGACCGAGGTCACCGTGGTGACGCGGGGGTCCTGCCCCCGCTCCAGCAGGTCCAGCAGCAACCCGGTGAGCGCGAAGTGGCCGAGGTGGTTGGCGGCGAACTGCAGCTCGTGCCCCTGCGCGCCGGACGAGCGCGGCGGCGCCATCACCCCGGCGTTGTTGACCAGCAGGTCCAGCCGGGGGCGGTCGGCGTGCAGGGCGTCGGAGAACGCTCGTACGGAGTCGAGATCGGCCAGGTCCAGCCGGCGCACCTCCAGCTCGGCGCCCGGCTGCCCGGCGGTGATGTCCGCGACGGCCCGGCGGCCCCTCTCCTCGTCGCGCACGGCGAGGATCACGCGCCCGCCCCGGCGGGCGAGAGCACGCGCGGTCGCCAGGCCGAGGCCGCTGTTGGCCCCGGTGACGACCGCGACGCGGCCGCTCTGGTCGGGGATCCGTTCGACGGTCCAGGGCTGCTTCGGTGTGGGGTTCTCAGTCATGTGGCATACGTTGTCTTGGGTGGCATTAAGTGTCAAGGAGTTACTAGGTGTCAGAGTGGCACTAGGTGTCGACGATGGCATGGCGCTACGATGGCCGGCGTGAGCCCCCGCCCCGAAGTGACCATGGCCCAGCGCAAACGTCAGCTCGTCTCGACCGAACTGACCGAAGCCGCACTCCAGTTGATGGCGGTGGAGGGGTTCGACGCGGTCACCGTCGACGAGATCGTGGCCACCGCCGGAGTCTCCAAACGGACGTTCTTCCGCTACTTCGCGTCCAAGGAGGACGTGGTCGTCCAGTTCCTGGCCGACATGGGCACCGGCATGTGCGCCGAGCTCGCCGCCCGCCCCGCCGACGAGCCCCCCTCCGTGGCGCTCCGGCACGCCGTCTGGGTCGCCATGGCGGCCTGCGCCGACGGCGTCGACCACTCCGGCCGGGCCCTGCGCGTCGTCCAGCTGATCCTGCGCACCCCCGCCCTGCGCGCCCGCTTCCTGGAGCACCAGGGGCAGTGGCGCGACGACCTCGCGGTCGAGGCCGCCCGCCGCCAGGGGCTCGACCCGGAGGTCGACCTCTACCCCCGTCTCGCCGCCGGTGCCGCCCTCGCCGCCTTCGACACCGTGCTGCGGCGCTGGAGCGACAGCGGCGGCGCCGAGGACCCCGCCGCGCTGACGGACAGGGCCTTCGCGGTCCTCGCCCCGGCGCTGGACGAGGCCGGGGTGAGGGGTCCGTCGGAGGGTCCGTCAGGGGGTACGTCGGGGGACTGAGCCCTCCCGCCGGTCCGTCGGAGAAGCCGCGGGGTCCGCCGGAGGGGTCGTCGGGGGTTAAGCCCTCCCGGCCTCCCGGTGGCGTGCCAGAAAGCCGGTGATGAGCGCCAGCCACTCCTGCGGGCGTTCGGCGAACGGCAGGTGGCCGGTCGGGAGTTCGGCCGTCTCGGATCCGGGCAGCCCGGCCGCCAGGGCGCGTTGCAGGGTGGGGGAGACGAGCGGGTCGTCCGCCGTGACGATCACCAGGGCAGGCACGGTGATCCCCGCCAGATCCTCCCGTACGTCGATCCGCCGGACCAGATCCACCTGATCGCCGGTCCCCGGCGGCACGGTCGCCGTAATCAGCTCGGCGCCGGCCCGTATCTCGTCGGGCGTGAGGGTGTTGAGGGCCCCTTCGCCCAGCGCCATCAGCTGGACGAACTCGCCGAGCAGGCGCGGGTCGTCCACCGCCAGGAGCTGCCGCCAGACCGAGGCGACCAGGTCCGTCCGCGTGTCGGCGTACGCGAACGTCGCGCTCAGTACCAGCGCGTCGACCCGCTCCGGATGGCGGGCGGCGACCCGGATCGCGACCGGGCCGCCCAGGGAGTACCCGCTCACCGCGAACCGCTCGACCCCCTCCGCATCGGCCGCCGCCACCAGCTCGTCCGCCAGGGTGTCGACGTCCAGCGGGGCGAGGGAGCGGGGCGAGGCGCCGGCCCCCGGATAGTCGACCCCGACGACGGTGTGCCGGGCGGCGAGCCCGTCCAGGATCGGGCCGTAGTTCGCCTCGATCCCCCCTCCGGCGCCGTGCGCGAGCAGGAGCCCGGGGCCGGAGCCGCGCACGGTGCGGGCGAGGGGTGCGGTGAGGGGTGTGGTGGAGGGCGGGGCGGTTTCGTGGGTGCTCGTCATGGTGGGGTCCCTGGTGGGTGGGGGTCGGGTGGCATGGCCGGTGAGTGCGGCTGCTTTAGCGATCGCTAAAGCTGGCCACGCCCCGGACCGTAGCACTGCTTCCTTAGCGATCGCTACAGCTGGCGTAGAGTGGTGGGGTGAGCAGCGAACCGAGCCCCGCCCGACCCGAGCCCCCGCCCCGGGCCCGCCGCCCCCGCCGCGCCTTCGACCGGGACGCCGCCCTCGCTGTCGCGCTGCGCGAGTTCTGGACGTACGGGTACGAGTCCACGTCGGTCTCCTCGCTCACCAAGGCGATGGGGATCAACCCGCCCAGCCTCTACGCCGCGTTCGGGGACAAGCGCCAACTGTTCTCCGAGGCAGTGGAGTTGTACTCCCGCACCTATGGCTCCGTGTCGCTGGAGGGTCCGGACGCCCGGACCGCCCTCGCCCGCGTGCTCAAGCACATCGCCGCCGACTACACCGACCCGAGCCACCCGCCGGGCTGCCTCGTCATCACCGCCGCGACCAACGGGGGTCCTGGTTCCGAAGACGTGAAGAGCGAACTGCGGGCGATGCGGGAAGCGACCAAGGCTCTCTTCGCCGCCCGCGTCCAGGCCGACATCGACGAGGGCCTGCTGCCCGACGACACCGACGCCGAGGGCCTGGCCGTCTTCTATGCGGCCGTCGTCCAGGGCATGAATCAGCAGGCCTGCGACGGAGTGGGGCGGGAGGCGCTGGAGCGGATGGTCGACGTGGCGATGGCGGCCTTCCCGGAGCCGGCGGGACGCTGACACATCCGGAAGTCCCCCGGAAGGCCCCCCCGGGCTGCCCGCGGTGGCGGCTGTCAGGCAGAAAATCATGCAAGCGTGCTTGATTGTTTCCTGGTCCGCTGCCATGCTCCTGGGCACCACACCCGGTCCCGAGGGGAGCGCACGTGTCCGATGTCGCAGCGGTGGTCGACGATCTGCGCGAGGAGAGCGACGAACTCGACGTACTGGTAAGTGCGTTGGAGCTGGACCGATGGCGTGGCCCGACCCCCGCCGAGGGCTGGACCGTCGCCCATCAGATCGCCCACCTCGCCTGGACCGACGAGGTCGCGCTGCTGGCGGCCACCGAGCCGGACCGGTTCGGCGACGAGGTGACCAAGGCGCTCGCCGCCCCCGAGGCCTTCGTCGACGAGGCCGCCGAGGCCCTGGTCGCCGCCCACGCCCCGGACGCCCTGCTCGCCCGGTGGCGGGACGGGCGGCAGCGGCTCGACATGGTGCTGAGGGACGCCCCCGCCGGGACCCGGATCCCCTGGTACGGGCCGCCGATGAGCGTCGCGTCCATGGCGACCGCCCGGCTCATGGAGACCTGGGCCCACGGCCAGGACATCGCCGACGCCCTCGGCGCCACCCGGACCCCCACCGCCCGGCTGCGGCACGTCGCGCGGATCGGCGTACGGGCCCGGAACTACGCCTACGCGGTACGGGGCATCGCGGCGCCCGAGACCGAGTTCCGCGTCGAACTGCACACGCCGGAGGGGGAGTTGATCGCGTACGGCCCCGAGGGCGCCGCCCAGCGCGTCACCGGCCCGCTGCTCGACTTCTGCCTCCTGGTCACCCAGCGCGCCCACCGCACCGACCTCGCCGTCACCGCCGAGGGGCGCGACGCGGACCAGTGGCTCTCCATCGCCCAGGCCTTCGCCGGACCCCCCGGACCGGGCCGACTGCCGCGCGCGGAGCGGGACGGGCTCCGATGAACGACGCCCCCGCCCCCGCGCCCCTCCGCATCGGCAACGCCTCCGGCTTCTACGGCGACCGCTTCGACGCCGTCCGCGAGATGCTCACCGGCGGCCCCCTCGACGTCCTCACCGGCGACTACCTCGCCGAGCTGACCATGCTCATCCTCGGCCGCAGCCGCCTCAAGGACCCCGAGAAGGGGTACGCCGCCACCTTCCTGCGCCAGCTCGAAGAAGGGCTCGGCCTCGCCCACGAGCGCGGGGTGAAGATCGTCACCAACGCCGGCGGCCTCAACCCCGCCGGACTTGCCGACGCGGTAAGGAAGTTGGCGGCCAAGGTCGGGGTCCCGGTCACCGTCGCCCACGTCGAGGGCGACAGCCTGCCCGTGCCCGACGGCTTCCTCACCGCCAACGCCTACCTCGGCGGCGCCGGGATCGCCGCCTGCCTGCGGGCCGGGGCCGACATCGTGGTCACCGGCCGGGTCACCGACGCGGCCCTCGTCACCGGCCCGGCCGCCGCCCACTTCGGCTGGGGGCCGGACGACCTGGACGCGCTCGCGGGAGCCGTGGTCGCCGGGCATGTGCTGGAGTGCGGTACGCAGGCGACCGGCGGGAACTACGCCTTCTTCGGGGACCACGACGTGCGCCGCCCCGGATTCCCCCTCGCCGAGATTCACGCCGACGGCTCGTCCGTGATCACCAAGCACGACGGAACGGGGGGCGTCGTCGACGTCGGCACGGTCACCGCCCAACTCCTCTACGAGACCGGGGGAGCCCGGTACGCCGGCCCCGACGTCACCGCCCGCCTCGACACCGTACGGCTCACGCCCGACGGCCCGGACCGGGTCCGTATCGACGGGGTACGCGGCGAGGCCCCGCCGCCCACCCTCAAGGCCGGGCTCACCCGGCTCGGCGGCTGGCGCAACGAGGTGGTCTTCGTCCTCACGGGCCTGGACATCGAGGCCAAGGCCCGCCTGGTGAAGGGCCAGTTCGCCGACGCCCTGGAACGGGGCGGCGCCCGCCCGCCCGCAGACGTCCGCTGGGAGCTGGCCCGCACCGACCACCCCGACGCCGACACCGAGGAGCGGGCCAGCGCCCTGCTCCGGCTCGTCGTCCGCGACCAGGACGCCGACGCGGTGGGCCGAGCCGTCTCCGGGGCCGCCGTCGAACTGGCCCTCGGCAGCTACCCGGGCTTCCACGTCACCGCCCCGCCCGGAAAGGGCGCGCCCTACGGGGTGTTCGAGGCGGTCTACGTACCGGCGGGAGAGGTCGAGCACACCGCCGTACTGCCGGACGGGGGTCCGGAGATCGTAGAACCACCTTGCGAAACACGGGAGTTGGCCGACGTCGACGAACCGCCGCTCCCCGCTCCGTATCCCGTGGGCCCCACCCGCCGCGCCCCCCTCGGCCTCATCGCGGGTGCCCGCAGCGGCGACAAGGGCGGCGACGCCAACGTGGGTGTCTGGGTGCGCGACGACGACGCCTGGCGGTGGCTGGCCCATGAGCTGACCGTCGAGCGGTTCCGCCAACTCCTCCCGGAGACAGCCGAACTGACCGTCGTACGCCATGTCCTGCCCAACCTGCGCGCCCTGAACTTCACCGTCCACGGCCTCCTCGGGGAGGGCGTCGCCGCGCAGGCCCGGTTCGACCCGCAGGCCAAGGCGGTGGGGGAGTGGCTGCGGTCGCGGTGGCTGCCCATCCCCGCCGGACTGCTCGAAGGTATCGATGGACCGGAGGTGTCCGCATGACCGTCCTGCCCACCGGGCTCGACACCAACAGCCCTGAATACCAAGCACATCGGGCCACCATGCTGGCCAAGCTCACCGAGCTGGAGGCCGAGCACGCCAAGGCGCTCGCGGGCGGCGGTGAGAAGTATGTGACCCGCCACCGCAAGCGCGGCAAACTCCCGGCGCGCGAGCGGATCGAGCTGCTGGTCGATCCCGACACCCCGTTCCTGGAGCTGTCGCCGCTGGCCGCCTGGGGGAGCGATTACGCGGTCGGCGCCTCGCTGATCACGGGTATCGGGGTGGTGGAGGGCGTGGAGTGCCTGATCACCGCCAACGACCCGACCGTACGCGGCGGGGCCTCGAACCCGTGGACCCTGAAGAAGGCCCTGCGCGCCAACGAGATCGCCTTCGCCAACCGGCTCCCTTGCATCAGCCTGGTCGAGTCGGGCGGCGCCGATCTGCCCTCCCAGAAGGAGATATTCATCCCGGGCGGGGCGCTGTTCCGGGACATCACCCGGCTCTCGGCGGCCGGAATCCCCACCGTGGCCGTGGTGTTCGGCAACTCGACCGCCGGAGGCGCGTACGTCCCCGGCATGTCCGACCACGCCGTGATGATCCGGGAACGGTCCAAGGTCTTCCTCGGCGGACCACCGCTGGTGAAGATGGCGACCGGCGAGGAAAGCGACGACGAGTCCCTCGGCGGGGCCGAGATGCACGCCCGTACGTCGGGGCTCGCCGACCACTTCGCCGTCGACGAGCAGGACGCGATCCGGCAGGCCCGGCGCATCGTGTCCCGCTTCAACTGGCGCAAGGCGCACGCCGATCCGGGGCCCGCCGAGCCGCCGAAGTACGACGAGGACGAGCTGCTCGGGATCGTGCCGGGCGACCTGAAGGTGCCCTTCGACCCGCGAGAGGTGATCGCCCGGCTGGTCGACGGCTCGGACTTCGACGCGTTCAAGCCGCTGTACGGGACGAGCCTGGTCACGGGGTGGGCGCGGCTGCACGGGTATCCGGTGGGGATCCTCGCCAACGCGCAGGGGGTGCTGTTCAGCGAGGAGTCGCAGAAGGCCGCCCAGTTCATCCAGCTCGCCAATCAGCGCGACATTCCGCTGCTCTTCCTCCACAACACCACCGGCTACATGGTCGGCAAGGAGTACGAGCAGGGCGGCATCATCAAGCACGGCGCGATGATGATCAACGCTGTCGCCAACTCCAAGGTCCCGCATCTGTCGGTCCTCATGGGCGCCTCGTACGGGGCGGGGCACTACGGGATGTGCGGGCGCGCCTACGACCCGCGCTTCCTCTTCGCCTGGCCGAGCAGCAAGTCCGCCGTGATGGGGCCGCAGCAGCTCGCGGGTGTGCTGTCGATCGTGGCCCGCGCGTCGGCCGCCGCGAAGGGGATGCCGTACGACGACGAGGCGGACGCCGGGCTGCGCGCCATGGTGGAGCAGCAGATCGAGGCGGAGTCGCTGCCGATGTTCCTGTCCGGGCGGCTGTACGACGACGGGGTGATCGACCCGCGCGACACCCGGACCGTGCTCGGGATGTGCCTGTCCGCGATCCACACCGCACCGGTCGAGGGCGCCCGCGGCGGCTTCGGCGTCTTCCGGATGTGAGGCCCAGATGACCATTGCCACTCTGCTCGTCGCCAACCGGGGCGAGATCGCCTGCCGGATCTTCCGCACCTGCCGTGACCTGGGCATCACCACGGTCGCCGTGTACTCCGACGCGGACGCCGACGCCCTTCACGTACGGGAGGCCGACCTCGCCGTGCGCCTGCCGGGCTCCGCCCCCGCCGACACCTATCTGCGCGGCGACCTCGTCGTGGCCGCCGCGCTGGCCGCCGGGGCGGACGCCGTGCACCCCGGCTACGGCTTCCTCTCCGAGAACGCCGCGTTCGCTGCCGCCGTGCAGGACGCGGGGCTGACGTGGGTGGGTCCGCCGGTCAAGGCCATCGAGCTGATGGCGTCCAAGACCCGGGCCAAGGAGCTGATGGCGGGGGCCGGGGTGCCGCTGCTGGCCCCGGTGGACCCGGCCACGGCGGGCGCCGACGACCTGCCGTTGCTGCTGAAGGCCGCGTCGGGCGGGGGCGGTCGCGGTATGCGCATCGTCCGCGAACTTGCGGCCCTGCCGGGCGAGTTGCTGGCGGCCGCCGCCGAAGCCGCGTCCGCCTTCGGGGACGGCGAGGTGTTCGCCGAGCCGTACGTGGAGCGGGGCCGGCACGTCGAGGTCCAGGTCATGGCGGACGCGTACGACACCGTGTGGGCGCTCGGGACCCGGGACTGCTCGCTCCAGCGCCGCCACCAGAAGGTCATCGAGGAGGCCCCGGCGCCCGGCCTGGAGGAGGGCCTGCGCACCCGGCTGCACGACGCGGCGGTGGCGGCGGCGCGGGCGGTGGGTTATCGGGGCGCGGGGACCGTGGAGTTCCTGGTCTCGGCGGAGGGCCGGCCGTACTTCCTGGAGATGAACACCCGCCTCCAGGTCGAACACCCGGTGACGGAAGCCGTGTTCGGGGTGGACCTGGTCGCGCTGCAACTGCGGGTGGCGGAGGGGGAGCCGCTGCCCGCCCCGGCGCCTCCGTCGGCGTCGGGCCATGCCGTCGAGGCCCGGCTCTACGCCGAGGACCCCGCGCGCGACTGGCAGCCGCAGACCGGAGCACTGCTCACGCTGGAGGTGCCGGACGGGCCCGGCCTGCGCCTGGACACGGGATACGTCGGGGGTGACACCATCGGCGTCCACTACGACCCGATGCTCGCCAAGGTCATCGCCCACGCCCCGACCCGCACCGAGGCGGTACGGCTGCTGGCCGGCGCCCTGGAGCGGGCCCGTATCCACGGCCCGGTCACCAACCGCGCCCTGCTCGTACGGTCGTTGCGCCACCCGGACTTCGTGGCGGCCCGGCTCGACACCGGCTTCTACGACCGGCACCTGGCCGACCTGACCACCCCCGGAGCCAGTGCCACCGCCCCGGGAGCCGGTGACCCCGCCACCGCCGCCCTCGCCGCCGCCCTCGCGGAAGCCGTACGCGCCACGACCACCCCAGGCCCCGCCCCCACTCCCACCCGCTTCGGCGCCTGGCGCAACGTCCCCTCGCAGCCCCAGCTCAAGCGCTACCGCAGCGAACCGGACGGCACCGAGCACGAGATCGCCTACCGCACCCCGCGCACCGGCACCCCGGAACCGTACGACGCCCCCGGCGTCCGGGTCCTGACCGCCACCCCGGACCGGGTCACGCTCGAACTCGATGGCGTGACGCGGCACTTCAGCCTGATGCGGGACCGCGACCGGGTGTACGTGGACACCGCCGGAGCCTCGTACACCTTCACCGCCCTGCCCCGCTTCACCGACCCCGCCACCCAGACCGACCCCGGCTCCCTCCTCGCCCCCATGCCCGGCACCGTCGTCCGCCTGGCGGAGGGCCTGGCGGCCGGGGCTGCGGTCGAGGCGGGGCAGCCGCTGATCTGGCTGGAGGCGATGAAGATGGAGCACCGCATCCTCGCCCCCGCCTCCGGCACCCTCACCGCCCTGCACGCCGCCCCCGGCGACCAGGTCGAGGTGGGCGCCCTGCTCGCCGTGGTCCAGGAGGACCTGGACGCCACCCCCGTACCCGCATCCGTACCGGAGGAGACCGCATGAGCACCGTCCGTACCGCCGTCCTCGAAACCGAAGAGCACCAGGCGCTCCGCGCCGCCGTCGCCGCCCTCGGAAAGCGCTACGGGCGCGACTACATGACCACTGTCATCCGCGAGGGCTCCCACACCCACGAGCTGTGGGCGGAGGCGGCGAAGCTCGGCTACCTCGGCGTGAACCTTCCCGAGGAGTACGGAGGCGGGGGCGGCGGCATGGCCGAACTCTCCATCGTCCTGGAGGAGTTGGGGGCGGCCGGTTCGCCGCTCCTCATGATGATCGTGTCACCCGCGATCTGCGGCACAGTCATCGCTCGTTTCGGCACCGACGAACAGAAGCGGAAGTGGCTGCCGGGCCTCGCCGACGGCACCCTCACCATGGCTTTCGGGATCACCGAACCGGACGCCGGGTCCAACTCCCACCGCATCACCACCACCGCCCGCCGCGACGGCACGGGACCGGACGCCGACTGGGTCCTCACCGGCCGCAAGGTCTTCGTGTCGGGTGTGGACATAGCCGACGCGACCCTGATCGTGGGTCGCACCGAGGACGCCCGGTCCGGCAAGCTCAAGCCCTGCCTCTTCATCGTGCCGCGCGACGCGGAGGGCTTCGGCCGGAACCAGATCGACATGGAACTCCACGCCCCCGAGAAGCAGTTCGAGCTGGTCCTGGACGACGTACGGCTGCCCGCCGACGCCCTGGTCGGCGACGAGGACGCAGGTCTGCTCCAGCTCTTCGCGGGGCTGAACCCCGAGCGGATCATGACGGCCGCGTTCGGGATCGGGATGGGCCGGTTCGCGCTGGGCAAGGCCGTCGAGTACGCCCGTACGCGTCAGGTCTGGAAGGCCCCGATCGGCGCCCACCAGGCCATCGCGCACCCGCTCGCCACCGCGCACATCGACCTGGAGCTGTCGCGCCTGATGATGCAGAAGGCCGCCCGGCTCTACGACGACGGCGACGACATCGGGGCGGGCGAGGCGGCGAACATGGCGAAGTACGCGGCCGGCGAGGCCTGCGTGAAGGCCGTCGACCAGGCGGTGCACACGCTCGGCGGCAACGGCCTGACACGCGAATACGGGCTCGCCTCCCTGATCACCGCATCCCGGGTGGCCCGGATCGCGCCGGTCAGCCGGGAGATGATCCTGAACTACGTCTCGCACCAGTCGCTCGGTCTGCCGAAGTCGTACTAGAGCCCGTTGGGAATGAAGCCCGTCCGACCTCTCCCCCTTTCCCACCCGCAGGGGCGATTCTGACTCTCCACACCCGCACGGCGTCCCGCGCCCGCCCCTGGCGGGCGGCGCGGGCCACCGCGACGACAGGGGTTGACTGCCATGGTGTTCCGCAGCGAGTACGCAGACGTTCCGGCCCTCGATGTGCCCATCCACGAAGCGGTCCTCGGCGAGGCGGCCGGGTTCGGTGACACGGTCGCCCTGATCGACGGGACGAACGGCATGTCCCTCACGTACGCCCAACTCGACGGATTCCACCGGCGGATCGCCGCCGCACTCGCCGAGGCCGGGCTCAGGAAGGGCGATGTGCTCGCCCTGCACAGCCCGAACACCATCGCGTACCCGGCGGTCTTCTACGGCGCGACGCGCGCCGGCGCCTCCGTCACGACGGTCCACCCGCTGGCGACGGCCGAGGAGTTCGCCAAGCAGCTGGCCGACAGCGGGGCGAAGTGGATCGTGACCGTCTCCCCGCTCCTGGAGACGGCCCGCCGGGCGGCCGAACTGACCGGCGGCGTCCAGGAGATCTACGTCTGCGACCAGGCGCCGGCCTCGGAGGGCCACACCTCCATCCTGGACATGCTCTCCTCCACCGCCCCCGAACCGTCCGTCGCCATCGACCCCGGCGAGGACGTGGCGGCGCTCCCGTACAGCTCCGGCACGACGGGCACGCCCAAGGGCGTGATGCTGACGCACCGGTCGATCGGGACGAACCTGGAGCAGCTGAGACCGTTCATCCCGATGGGGGAGGGCGACCGGATCCTGGCGGTCCTGCCCTTCTTCCACATCTACGGGCTCACCGCCCTCATGAACGCCCCCCTCCGCTGCGGCTCCACCGTCGTCGTCCTCCCCCGCTTCGACCTGGCGCAGTTCCTGGAGGCCATCCAGACCCACCGCATCACCGGCCTGTACGTGGCCCCGCCGATCGTGCTGGCGCTGGCCAAGCACCCGCTGGTGGGGGAGTACGACCTGACCTCGCTCCGGTACATCGTCAGCGCCGCCGCCCCGCTCGACGCCGAGCTGGCGGAGGCGTGTTCGACCCGGCTGGGGCTCCCGCCGGTCCGGCAGGCGTACGGGATGACGGAGCTGTCGCCGGGGACGCATGTGGTGCCGCTCTCCGTGGCGGAGCCGCCGGCGGGCACGGTGGGCAAGCTGCTGCCGAACACCGAGATGCGGATCGTGTCGCTGGAGGACCCGTCGCGGGACGCGGAGCCGGGGGCGGACGGCGAGATCCTGATCCGCGGGCCGCAGGTGATGAAGGGGTACCTGGGCCGTCCGGACGCCACTGCCGACATGATCGACGCGGACGGCTGGGTGCACACGGGGGACGTCGGCCGGGCCGACGAGGACGGCTGGCTGTACGTCGTCGACCGGGTGAAGGAGCTGATCAAGTACAAGGGGTACCAGGTCGCCCCGGCCGAGCTGGAGGCCCTGCTGCTGACCCATGAGCAGGTGGCGGACGCGGCGGTGATCGGGGTGTACGACGCCGAGGGCAACGAGGTCCCGAAGGCGTTCCTGGTCCGGGGACCGGGGGCGGACGGGCTGACGGAGGACGACGTCATGACGTACGTCGCCGAGCGGGTCTCCCCGTACAAGAAGGTGCGGCAGGCCGAGTTCATCGGAGCCGTCCCCCGGGCGGCGTCCGGCAAGATCCTCCGGCGCGAGCTGCGCGACCGGGAGAAGACGGAGGAACAGTGACGCTGATCGCCACATCCCGGGAGCGGGGCATCGCGACCCTGACGCTGGACTCCCCGGCCAACCGCAACGCGCTCTCGGCGCAGCTGGTGGCGGAGTTGCGGGATGCCTTGACGGCCTGCGCCGCCGACGACACCGTACGGGCGGTGGTGCTGGCCCACACCGGGTCGACGTTCTGCGCGGGGGCGGACCTGAAGGCGCCGCCGGACCCGGAGGCGTTCGTGGGCCTGATGCGGGACATCGTGGCGCTGCCGAAGCCGGTGGTGGCCCGGGTCGACGGGCATGTCCGGGCCGGAGGCCTCGGCCTGCTGGCCGCGTGCGACATCGCGGTGGCGGGCGAGGCGTCGTCCTTCGCGCTCACGGAATCGCGGCTGGGCCTGGCCCCGGCGGTCATCTCCCTGACGCTGCTGCCGCGCGTGGACCTTACGGCGGCGAACCGCTACTACCTCACGGGGGAGCGGTTCGACGGGGCGGAGGCGGCGCGGATCGGCCTGGTGACGCTGGCCGCCGAGGATGTGGACAAGGCCCTCGTCCCGGTCCTGGACGGACTCCGGCGGGCGTCACCGCAGGGGCTGGCCGCATCGAAGGAACTGGTCACGGCTACGGTGCTGAGGAGCTTCGACCAGTACGCCGAAGACCTCATCGCCCGCTCAGCGGAACTGTTCGCCTCCGAGGAGGCCAGGGAGGGGATGACGGCCTTCCTTGAACGACGGGACCCGGCATGGGTGCGGTGACAGTGCGGTGACGTCTTCCAGCGTGGCGAAATCGGTTCACGCCCCCAAGCAGGACCGCAGCCGGGCGACCCGGCAGCGGCTCCTGGAGGCGGCGGTGGCCTGCCTGGCCGAACACGGCTGGGCGGGGTCCACCGTCTCGGTCGTCGCCGAGCGGGCCGGGGTCTCGCGGGGCGCGGCCCAGCACCACTTCCCGACCCGCGAGGACCTGTTCACGGGGGCGGTGGAGTACGTGGCCGAGGAGCGCTCGGCCGCTCTGCGCGCGCTCCCCGTGCAGGGGCGCGCGGAGGTGGTCGCGGCGCTGGTGGACCTGTACACGGGGCCGCTGTTCCGGGCCGCGCTCCAGCTGTGGGTCGCCGCGTCGAACGAGGACCAGCTGCGCCCGCGCGTGACGGAGCTGGAGGCGCGGGTGGGCCGCGAGACCCACCGCATCGCGGTCGGACTCCTGGGCGCCGACGAGTCCCGCCCCGGCGCCCGCGAGACGGTCCAGGGACTGCTGGACATGGCCCGCGGCCTGGGCCTCGCCAACCTCCTCACCGACGACACCGCCCGGCGCGCGCGGGTGGTGGCGCAGTGGGCGGCGCTGGTGGAGGAGGGGCTGGGGTGAGGCCGACCGGCCTGGGCACGGACGTTCGGATGTACGGCAGTTGACGTACGGATGTGGAGTCGGCGGCGAATGGCCGTGAGGCTCGCGGATCGGGCGTGGGCTGCTCCGCCGCTGGCTACGTTGACGCTGTGCGCAGGCAGCAGCAGGGGTCGGGGAGCGACAGCGCGAGCGCGAGTGCGCGGGGGGCGTCCCGGGAAGCCGGGGAGGCGGCCCGCTTGTCGGTACTCCGCCCGGCCGGTCCCGGCGTCCTCAGCGACGGCCCCGGCGGCTTGCGGGCCATGCAGCAGACGCTGGGCAACGAGGCCACGGCGCGGGCGGTGCGCCGTGGGAAGCGCCCCGCGAACCGGCCTCCCGCCATCGACGAGCGCGCCGAACAGGGGCTCGTCCTGCCCCCGTACCTGATGGAGCTGGAGGCGGGCGGGCTCTCCACGGCGTACGGGCTGACCGGGCAGGAGTTCGTGGGCAGCGCGGTCGCGGCCGTCGTGGGGCACGGCGGCGGCACGGTGGCGGCCATCTCCGCCGAACTGGCCGGGCGCCCCGAGTCGTTCTTCGGCCGGGGGCGCGCGTTCGCGGTGGAGGGCGCGGAGGGAGGGCAGGGCGGACGGAACGGGCAGGGCGGCAACGGGTTCGACGTCACGGTGAGCATCGAGCCCGCGCCCGACGACCTGCCGCCCACCTTCCACCCGGCCGCCACCCTCGCGAGCGCCCCGCCGGACCCGGGCGGCGCGCCGCTCGCCGCGGTGGACGACGCCGAGGGCAAGGACACCAAGGTCGACGTCCAGCACAACAGCGGGACCACCGCGAGCAGTACGGTCGGCAACTCCTCCAGCACGGGCGCGGGCGGCACGGCGTTCGGGCTGGCCCCGGTCGCCCCGGGGCTGTGGCTGGGCGCCGCGGCGACGGGGAGCGTGCAGCCCTGGCAGTCCTCGCGGGACTCCCGCTCCCAGCGCGGGGTGGCCGAACCGCGGGTGCTGCGCAGCGACTCGGGCTCGGTGGAGGTGGCGCGCCGGGTGGTGTACGTCGTACGGGTACGGCGCCAGGAGGGCGGGGACGAGCAGGTCTTCCGGGGGACGGGAGGGCTCACCCAGCGAGTGCCCACCGAGCACCTGATCCCGGCGGGCACCGAACCCCTGCCCTCCTCCGGTGCCGGGGGGCAGGAGAGACCGGTGGACGCCGACCTGGCGCGGCGGGTCGCACTGGCGGACTCGCTGGCCCCGCTCGGCGTCTCCGACAGCGCAGGGCCGCACCAGGGCGGCGGCGGACTGTTCGACGCGGTCGCCTCCGTCCTGCACCCTTCGGTGACCGCGCCCGGCGCCCCCGGCCGCTCCCGGCTGTACGAGGCGACGGCCACCCCGACCGTGCTGGAGGACCTGCCCCGGCTACTGGGCGGCGACGGAGTCACCGGGGACGACCTGTACTCCAAGGACGGCAGCAGCGCGGGCAGTTACCGCATGCGGGCCGTGGTCACCGGACTGACCCCCGCGTGGGGCACCGGGAAGACCCAGTTGCGTACCCACCAGCAGGCGCAGCACACGGCCACCGAGTCGGCGGGCAAGGGACGCTCCGTCGCGGGCGGGATCGGCCCGGCGATCGGGGTCGGGGCCGCCGCCAACGCGGCAGTGGTACGGGCCACCGCGATGCCGGTCGCCGCGGCCCGCAAGGCCCGGTTCAGCGTGAACGAGCAGACCGTCTCCAGCCGGCAGGGGGCGGAGGTGCGGGGCGAGAAGGTGCTGTACCGGGGGACGGTGCAGTTCACCGTGGAGGGCACAGGGCCCCGGTCGGTCCGGGCGATCCTGCGCCCGGAGGCACGGGTGGCCACGCACGCGCTGCGGGTCTGGATCAGCCTGCGGGCGGACGAGGCGAGGGAGTTGGGGCTGCCGTTGCCGCAGGGCGTGGAGGCGGGCGAGTTCATCAAGCAGCCCGAGGCCGGGGCGGAGGAACGCCACCTGCCCTTCGGCGCGACGGGTTCGAGCGTGACGCTGGGCCGCCTCGACACGGCTCCCATGATGAAGGCCGTACGGGAGCTGTTTGCCACGGATCCACGACTGACCGGCTACCTGCCGGCCTTCGGCGCCACGCCTCCTCCCGCCGACCTCAGCCGGGAGGAGGAAGAGGCGCAGCGAGCCAACGACCGCGAGCTGATGGCCGCCCTCTCCGAGGCCAACCTACGGGTGAACAAAGACCAGTTGTTGTCCACGGGCATCCGGGTCCGGCTGCGCCGCAAGACCGCGATGCACGCGCACGACGTTCAGCTGCGGGTGCACGGAACGATGGGCGAGGCGCACCACCTCGGCGAGATCGACGACTGGTTGGTACGCGCTCACGCGGGGGTGGCGGCCAACGCACAGACCGGCCGCAGCAGTTCGCGCTCGATCGGCGGCATGGTGCTGGCCCAGGCACGGCTGATCCCCGGAGTCCTGACCGGCTCGGCCCGCTACGAGCGGCAGAGCTCCGGCACGCGCCGTAACCAGGCCGGCCCCACGACCCGTACCGACGTCCTCACCAACGGCTCGGAGAAGGCGAGCGCGTTCGGGGCGGCGCTGCGGCTGAACGTGGACGTCACCATGACCTCGCGGCAGCGCAAGCTGGCCCGTGCGGTCACCCCGGGGGGCCCGGGCCGGGATGTGCCGGAGGCCAAGCTGCTGTCCGGGCTGCACATGGAGGAGCAGGACGTACGGCTGCTGACACCGTCCGAGTTCACCGTCGGCCCGGACGAGAAGGCGCGGCTGGACGCGGGCGCTGGCCAGGCCCCCGGCGCGGAGCGTCCGGTGACGGGCGCGGCGGGCATCGGCGACCTGGCGGGCCTGGCCCCGACGCCGACGGCCGGGCAGCTGGTACGGGACTGGCAGCTGGTGGAGACGATCGGCGACGGGCAGCCGGTGCGCGACCTCGCCCTGGCGCTGCTGTCCCGGGCCGCCGCGCGGGGCGAGGCGGGCCGCCGGGACGAGGCGCTGGGGACGGAAGGTCTGGCGCCCCGGCTGGCGGTGGAGGAGCGGTTCAGCCCGCGGGCGATCACGGCGTCGCTGCGGCAGGCGGCATCGTCGGGCTGGGTGGTGAGGAACCTGCGCTACCCACGCCGTATGGCGGCGCTGAACGGCGCGGTAGGCACGCGACTGGCTCTCTCCTCACCCCAGTTGGTGCACGAGGCGGCGGGCCCAGGCACGGAGACGTTCATCCTGGGCGGCCACCAGGCGGGCGGACAGCAGGGGGAGAGCACCTCCACCACAGTGCAGGCCGGAGCCACCCTCGTACAGAACGGCCCGGAATGGCGGGTCGGCGAAGGCCTGTCGGCGTCCTGGTCGACGAGTACGGGCGACACGGAGGCGGCCACGGTCTCGGGATCGGTGGAGCGCAACGCCCACACACCGAAGAAGGCCCCGCTCTACCTGGTCCGGTGCGATCTGCTCGTCACGATGGTGGCGGAGGTCAAGGTGACGGGCGGCGGCCCGTACGTGGCGGGCTCGGCCCGGACCCTGCCGGGCGCGGCGGCGGTGTGGCTGACGGCGGAGCAGTTGCGGGCGGCGGGGGCGGACCTGCCGGAGTCGGCGCGGAAGGCGCTGAAGCTGGAGAGGCCGCGGCCGGAGAACAGGCCCACGACCAGCCGGGCGGAGGGCTCGGGAGGCGGCACGCAGACCCCGGCGAGGGAGGGTGTAGGCGCTACCGGTGGTGGGCCTTCCCGCCCGGGCCCGGGACTCTCCCGCGACCTCCCGCTGGGCTTCGGCATGATCGAGGACCTGCCGGACTTCGTTCCCTTGCTGGACGGCCTGCGCGGCAATCTCGCGACCACCGGCCGCCAGGACCTGGCCGACGATCTCCTGCCCCGTCAGCAGCTCCGGGACCGTAACGACAATGTGCAGCGCCTGCTGCGGGTCCTGGACCGGGACGGCTCGGCCGGCCTGCTGGCGAGCGCCATGGACGGCGGGGTCACGGTGGAGCTGCTGGACGGCCGGAGGACGCCGTACTGGGCGGTGTTCAAGGTGGTCCGCAGCGGCGACGGGGTGAGGGAGGGCGAGGCGGACGACGGCCGGGACATGGAGTACATCACCTCGGCGGCCGCCCAGCAGGCCACCTCGCACGACGAGGGCGAGAGCACCGGAGTGGAGGGCGTCCTCGCGGGCTCCGGCAAACCGGACGGCGGGGTGGGCCAGTTGAAGAGTGTCGGCGGGGTGGCCGGCCTCGGCCTCGGGTCGGGCTCCGGACGCCGCAGGGGCGGGGCGGCACGCGGCCAGCTGGGCATGAAGACGGTGGCGGAGGCGAAGACGGCGAAGTCGGCGAAGGTGCGGGTGCCGATCGTGGCGAGCCTCGAACTCCACCAGGGGGAGGGCCGTTTGGCGATGGCGGGCTCAGGCCGCACGTCACTCGTCCACCGCATCCTGGAGAGCGACCTGACAGCCCTGCGCCGGGTGACCACCCCACGCCGCGCCCCACGCCCCGCCCCGGGCGCCCCGACCGGCGGCCAGGCGGGGCTGGGTACTTGGCGTGCGGCAGGGGTCCCGCTCCCGATGGAGGCCCAGGCGAACGGCTTCCAGGGGGCGCCACGCGTAAGGGAGTTGGTGAACGCGACGGTACGGGCGGCAGGCGGCGACGACCGCTTCCGCGAGAAGGGCCAGGCTGCCGCGTACACGCTGGGCGAGGCGGTCTCCACCGAGTGGCTGATCGCGGCCCTGCCCCTGCTCACCAACGCCGGCGCGGAGCTGCCCCCGGTGCACGCGAGCGGTGCGAAGGGCCAGGACCTGAACGCCTCGGTGCACGCGCGGCTACGAGCGGGCCGGGTCCTGGGCACCGGAGACAAGATGACGTTCGAGACGGCGGCCCAGAGCCACCTGGGCGCCCCTCGCCCCACCCAGACGGACGGCCAGAGCGCGGCCGAACAGAGCAGACAGGCCCGAGGCCTCCTGGGCGCCGGAGTCCTCAACGCCGACGAATTCCGCCTCAACCAGCTGATGGGCAACACGGGCGGTTCGGGCTCGGCCACCGGCGCGGCGACGAACGCGGCGGGCTCGATGCCGCTGCACAAGCCGAAATTCTCCTCGGTCCTGATTCAATTCACCCTGGACATACGGGTGGTGGCCCGCGTGACGGACCGCGTACGCACGTCCAACACCCAGGTGGCGGAACGCGACCTGACCCTCCCGACCCCGGTGGTGATCCGCATGCCCCTCCCGGTGGCGGGCCGCCTGCTGGCCGCCCACCCGACGGAGATCGCGGACCCGCACGACCGCCTGGGCCTGCGGACGGGTGCGGTACCGCCGGGTCCGTGAGCACGCTGCGGTGCGACTACGGCTGATCCCCCTGGAGGGAGAAACCCTCCGCCGAGACGAGCCCCTTGACCGGGTCGGCACGGAAGCGGGCCACCCAGGCCACGGGTTCGCAGTTCGGCCCGTTGGGCCGTTTCTCGGTCAACTGGGCCTGCGCGGTGTCCGTGACCACGCTGTCGCCCTTCACCGGGGTCACGGTCAGCTCGACCGGCAGCTTCCTGCCCCCGATGTCCTGCGGAAGCCGCACCGACGCCATCCCGATCGGATCGCTAGGGTCGCCGGACGCGCGCTCTTCGCAGGATCCGTCCACACAGACCCGGATGGTCGCTCCGCCGGACCCCTTGAAGTCGGCCGGCCGCCAGACGACGGAGACGCCTGAGTCCATGCCGATGAGGGTGCACATGCGGTCCTGCTGACCCGAGCACCCGCCCAACGAGGCGACGACGAGCAGACAAAGAACCACCTTGCCCACGCCGACCCGTCGCCAGGGAGCCCGCGAGTCCGGACCGGTCAAGCCCGATATCGCTGATCCCGAGGCGGCACGAGGACCCAAGGAGCCCTCTGCTCCTGCGCCCTCCTCCGCCTCCCCCACCGCCATCGACGCCGCGTTCCGCATACGCCCTGCCCTTCCCCCCAAGTGCGCGGACGGGCCCACCCGAGTCACGGGCCCTGACGCGCGTACCTTCGATCGTCGCCGGGACCTGCTTCGTGGCGAAGACCGTGCCCTAGTTGTACTTGACTGCGGCGAGGGCTCCGCAGCCGGAGGAGCAACCCCGCGAGCGCGGGGACCACAGCCTGCCAGGGCGGTGCGGTCGTCTGTCCGGCGTCGTCCCGGATGCCGATTCCGCCGCTGTGGAGGGGGTGGCAGAATTGTAGCGATGCGGGCCCACAGGTCGTCGGGCACGAGATCTCTGTTCACGTCGTGATCGTGGCGGAAGAAGTTTGACCGGCGTGTCTGTCACAGCGAACTCGTTTGATGAGTGTGAACGGACGGCAGGGATTCTGCAGCGCCCTGTGATCCGAAGCCCGGCTTCTTGCTACTTGCTCGTTTCTGAGACTGGGGTGGGCGAACGTGCTCGTGGTTCTTGTTCTGGCAGCCGGGGCTGTCGTGTGGGCGGTAGCGCTGCTGGTGTCTGACGTGCGGAGTCGGCAGCGGCGGATCTCTCTGGAGGTCCCGTGTTCCGGGTATGGGCAGGGCCGGTTCTCCTCGGATGAGACGCGTTACCACTTGGGGCCGGTGGTGCACGAAGGGCACGTGATAAAGGGCTCGCTGTACGGGAAGAAGTTGCGGATCTCAGTCGGCCAGGCCGTGAAGGTGGAGCTCGACCCGCGAGAGCCGGCCCGCATGTATCTGCCAGGCACCATGCCACTGTTCGCACACAAGGTGGCAGCCCTTTTGTACGGAGGGCTGGGAATCGTCCTGGTTGGGGCCGCGTTGGCGATCGGCATGTGAGCTCATCAGCAGGACGGTGCGCGGGTTGGACCGCGGCGGTACTCTGGCCATCACCTCCACGACGCGCTCCTGGCCGACTCTTCAAAGACGGCAGGCTCGGACACGTTTCCACCGAAAGCGGCGCAGACCTCGTCCGAGCCTGCAGACAACGTCTGGCTACGACGCCTCATTGCGAAACGGTCAGTCAAGGCATATTGAGCGGTAGGTCAACGCACCCCCAGTCCTGATCGACTTCTCGGCCACCGCATAGCGTCAGACCGGTGGATACAACGCACCGGCCCGCCGCCCGGGTCATCTGTCTGGACGCTGCTCATCGCCTGCTTCTTCTGCGCTGGCGTGACCCGTTCGACGGGACGCGGCTCTGGGAGCCGCCCGGTGGCGGTATCGAGCCCGGCGAGACGCCGCTGGCGACGGCACGACGAGAGCTGGCCGAGGAAACCGGACTCGATCCGGCTGCGGTGCTTGATCGGTCTGTGCCGGTCGACCGTGATGTTCAGTGGAACGGCAAGCGGTACATCGGGACGGAGCACCTCTTCGTTGCGCGGTTCACCGACGAGCAACCATCGCTGGTGCGGACCGGCCTGCTTTCCGATGAACAGGTCAACCTGGACACGTACGCCTGGATCGAGTGGTCGGACCTGACCTCGCTGCCGGACCCGGTTGAGCCTCCCCAGCTGCTGGCCGTGCTCGACGCCCTGCTGCCGGAGGGCCCGTGGGGTGAGCGGAATCGGTCATGAGGGATCGGTGAACGAGACCGGCGTGCCGGTGGCGCGGGCGTACGCGATCTCCCTGCTCGTGGACTCGCCGATATACCCGCCCGGATTGACGACCAGAACCCGGTCGGCCAGGTCGATCTTGCGCAGGTGGAGGGCGTCGAGCGCGTTCTTCTGCTCGGCGGTGATCGACCCCCCTGCTTCGGGATCCTCGGCACGCAGGAAGACACCTGGCGCGAGGACGATGACTCCCCCGAAGGTCAGATCACGATTGGCCGCGCTCATCTCGTCCACGAACCGGGTGGAGCCGCAGATGCAGACGATCTCAGGCCGGTCGGGCACGGCTCAGTCCTCCGGGGCGAACGGTAATCCGTCAGTGTGCGCGTAACGATCACAGACTGGCATACGCGCCACCGGGCCACGCAGCGAGCTGGACACCACGCGGCTGCACTGTCGCAGGCGGGAGGTGAGGCCCGTACGGGGAACGACGCTGCTTGACGCCGAAGTCCGGGACGCACCCGGCTCACCAGCCTCCTTGAGCAGCACGGCCTACGAGGAACGCCACGAGCGCGGAGGCGTCGAGAACCCGCACCTTCACGAACGCACCTCACGCATTTCGGCCAGGACGCGGCACACGTCGTCGGCGGTGACCTGCCCGCCTGCGGCGATTCCCCGTGCGTACTCGGCCGCTTCCTCCGGGGCAGCAAGGCCGCTTCGCCAACCAGAAGCTGGAGCAGGTAGGCCGACAGGGACTACGCCTAGCGGCTCTGTCGGCTGGTGGAGAGGCGTGAGCTGATCTGTCACTGCCGACCTCACACGGTTTTGAGAAGGTCTCGGAGGTTGGCCATGCGGGCCTCGATGTCGGCGGCCTCGGTGGGGTCGATGGGGGCTTGGTCGGTGTCGGGTTGGCGGGTGGTGCGGCAGGGG